>NZ_CP187158.1:0-3570903 GCF_049605515.1 Halorientalis pallida | reverse complement strand
ACGCCGAACAGCGGCACCAGCGGTCCGAACAGGACCGGCGAGAGGAACTGCCCGACGTAGCCCGCGGAGGCGAGGTAGGAACTGAACTGCCCCTGCCGGTCGACGGGCGCGAGCGCCTCGATCCAGGCGAAGGCCGAGGGAAAGACCAGCCCCAGCCCCAGGCCGAACCCGACGACGGGCGGGCCGGCCGCGAGCGGCGAGTCGGCGACGGTCGCCGTCGCGAACGCGCCGAGCCACAGGACGAAGGCCGCGATCACGAGGACGTGCCGGGGCACCCGCTGGACCAGCCGGTCGTACAGCGCGGCCGAGACCCCGCCGGCCGCACCGTTGGCCGCCAGGTACAGGCTGATCGACAGCGACGAGGTCGTGCCGATGCCCGCGAGTAACTGGGGGTAGAAGACCACGATACTGTACAGGAGCGCGTTCGCCCCGAAGTAGAGCAGGTAGACACCGAGCAATGCGGGCCGTCGCCGGACGACCGCGAGGACGCCCGCCAGCCCGCCGCGGGAGTCGTCGCGGTCCGGGTTGCCGTCGCCAGGATTCCCACCGTCCCCCGCGTTCCCGTCGTCCCCGGCACCCCCATCGGCCGCGGCGGGGCGGCCGGATTCGGGGATCAGTGCCACTGCGAGCAGGCCGAGCGGGAGCGCGATCAGGTAGACGCCGAAGGGGAGTTGCCAGGAGACGGTGCCGAGCGCCCCGCCGACCAGCGGCCAGACGGCCGCGCCGGCGCTGTTGGCCCCGCTACGCAGGCCCAGCGCCCGGTCCATCCGCTGGCCCTCGAAGCGCTGGTAGATCAGCACGGTGATCCCGGTGTAGACGAATGCCACGCCGACGCCCAGCACCGCCCGGGAGAGCAGGAGCGGGCCGAACGCGTCGATCACCAGTCCCGCGCTCCCGCCGACGGCGTACAGCAGGAGGCCGGCGACGAACGGGCGGCGCGGCCCCACCCGGTCGATGAGCGCGCCCGCGACGGGACTCACGAGGACGATCAACGCGCCGTGGGTCGTGATGATGAGCCCGGCCTGCGACTCCGAGACGCCCAGTCCGTCCTGAATGGCCGGGACGACGGGACCGAGAATCGCGCCGGCCATCACGGTCAGCGTGGCCGCGGCGACGACGATCCACAGCGTCGCACGCGTGCCCGACGAGTCCGTCATCGGCCGGAGTTGGTGCGCCCGGGTCTACGTGGTTACGGTTCCCCTCCGGGAAGCCAGTCGCGCCACCGGGGCCAGTCGGTGCGGCCGAACAGGTAGCCGAACACGAGGCCGAAGGCGAGCGTGAACAACGGGAGCAGGAGTTCCGGACCGGCCGGTCCGGAGGAGTAGAACAGCACGGAATCGACGGGTTCCATACTAGCCAGTCCCAGCGGTCGCGTTGTCAACCTTTTTCCACGGACTGGTCCTCGCCCGCGTCTGTAACGCTACGGGGACACCTCGTCCGGGCTCTCGGTGAGCGGTTCGTCGGGGTCGGGGTTCGCGTCGGTGTCGGACTCGTCGTCGTGGTCCGGGTGCGCGTCCGGGTCTCGACCGCGCAGCCAGCTGCGTTTCACCCCACGGGCGAGCAACAGGAGCGTCAGCAGGACGTACCCGAGCAACACGGCCGGCAACGTGGCGTCCGACCGGTCGAGCGAGGGGGCCAACAGCGTCGGATCGGTCGGGATCGGCGACGACATGACAATTACCCATCCGGTTCTGCGAGGGGTAAGACTGACCCCCGATATTGACGGGTACCTACGAGGGGTGGGATACCGGCGCCCGGCCAACCCTGTCAGCGACTGCGGGACCGAACCGTTTTCCGGGACCGCGACAGTTGCACGGGTATGCGAACACTCGCGTTCGACGGCCGGATGGGGGCCAGCGGCGACATGCTGCTGGGGGCACTGCTCGCGGCCGGTGCCGACCGCGACGCCCTCGCGCCCGTCGAGGACGCCGCGAGCCTCGACGTGACCTACGCGGTCCGGACCGTCGAGAAGACCGGGATCAGCGCGACCGCGGTCGACGTGCTGTTGACCGGCGACGGGACCGACGGCGACCACCACGACCACCATCACCACGACCACACCGGCGACGGCACCCACGACCACTCGCCGGACGCCGAACACGGCCACGGCGAGGACGACGACGGGAGCGACGAACACGCCCACGCGCACGACGGCCACACCCACGCCGAGGGTCACGGCCCACACCGCACGTACGCGGAGGTCGTCGAGATCGTCGACGGACTGGACCTGCCCGCCCGCGTCGCGGCCGACGCACGCGCGATCTTCGAGATTCTCGGGGAGGCCGAGGCCGCCGTCCACGGCACGGACCTCGACGACACGCACTTCCACGAGGTCGGCGCGGACGACGCCATCGCGGACGTGGTCGGGGCCTGCCTGTTGCTCGACGACCTCGGCGTGGACCGGGTCGTCACGACGCCGCTCTCGACCGGCGGCGGCGAGGTGGCGATGAGCCACGGGACCTACCCCGTCCCGACGCCCGCCGTCGTCGAGATCGCCGAGCGCGCCGACTGGGCGCTCCGTGGCGGCCCGGTCGACGCCGAACTCCTCACCCCCACAGGTGCAGCGATCCTCGCGCACGTCGCCGAGGGCGTCGACCGCCTCCCCTCGCTCCGGGTCGACACGTCGGGGTACGGGGCCGGGGGCTACGATTTCGACGATCACCCCAACGTCCTCCGGGCGGTGGTCGGGGACGGCGGTGGCGGCCTCCAGCGCGACGAGATCACCGTGCTGGAGACCAACCTCGACGACGCACCCCCGGAAGTGCTGGGCGGCCTGCAGGACCGCCTCGCCGACGCGGGCGCGCGGGACGTGTCCATCGTCCCGCTGACGATGAAGAAATCGCGGCCCGGTCACCTGGTGAAGGTGATCGTCAAGCCCGAGGACGCGGATCGGGTCGCCCGGCGACTGGCCGAGGAGACCGGGACGCTGGGCGTCCGGGAACACGGTGCGGGCCACCGCTGGGTGGCCTCCCGCGAGATGGAGACCGCGACGGTGACGGTCGCTGGCGAGACCTACGACGTGGCCGTGAAAGTCGCCACCGACGCCGAGGGAACGACCTACGACGTGAGCGCCGAGTACGACGACGCGCTGGCGGTCGCCCGGGAGACCGACCTGCCGGTCCGTGAGGTGATGCGGCGCGCGGAGGCGGCCGTCCGCGACGAAGGCGGCGGAACGGATTAGCCGTCGCCGTCAGTTCCGTCGTCCCCGCGGTGTTCGGCCAGCGCCTCCGCGATGGTCAACTCTCCCACCGCGACCCGGCGGGCCAGGTCCTCGTCGATGGCCCGGTTGGTCGCTGACTGTTCGCGGGACTGCTCTTTGATTCGCTTGAGTTCGCCGGCAGTGGGTTCGATATCGCGTGACTCGACTTCCTCGCCCTCGATCCGGGCGATGTTGACCGCCGCGAGTACGTCGCCCATGCCGCGCGCGCCGGTGCCCAGATACGGCGTCGTCCCGGTCTCGTCGACGAGTTCGACCGGCACGTCCGGCAGGTCGTCGATGATCCGCGCGCCGGTCATCCGTGCGCCGTCGCCGATGCGGATCAACGGATCGGCGGCGTCCTCACACTCGTCGGCCACCACCTCGGCAGTCTGGGCGGCCGGGACGTGAAACGCCGCGACCACGCTGTCCCCGACGGTGACCGCGATGCCGGGGCGGTCGCCGGGGTCGATCCCGATCACGGTGCGGCCGTCGCCGCCCCGGAGGACGGCCAGCACGTCCTCGACGGCCCGTCGCGGGTCGTCGGGATCGGCGGTCACGACGGGGACGGTCACGTCGAGGTCGGCGTCGGGTCCGGTGACGACGACCGACGCGCGGTCGGGGAGGTCCTCGTCCGGTTCGACGGTGGTGAAGGGGACGCCGCGGTCGCGGAGCTCGTTGACCACGCCGTGGTACACCTCGAAGTCCGCGGTCGCGACGACGATCACACCGTCACTTGGCAGGCCGGCGTCTTAGTCCCATCCAACCGCAACCGCTTTGAGGCGAGGTCCGAATCCCCGGGCATGGACGTGGAGTTCGAGGCCGGGCCGCCCGACGCCCTGCGCCGGCGGGTGACGATCCTGACCGGGATTCCGGCCCTGCTGGCGACGGTCGTCGGAACGCTCGGTCCGTTCGTCGTCGACGTGCCGGGACTCACGAACCTCATCTTCGTCGGCGGCGTCTGGCTCCTGCTCAGTTGGCTCGTCGGCCATCGCGACGGCTACCGCCTCTCCGAGACGGGCGTCCGGCGCGACGGCCGGCTCCGAACCCGCACCTACGACTGGGACGACTTCGAGGGGTACGCGGCCAGCGACGAGGCGATGACGCTGTACCGGTCCGGGCCCTGGCCGGCAGTCCGATTCTCGCTGACCGACGTGGAGGACCCCCAACGGGTGCGCGAGGTCGTCGCCGACAACCTGTCGGCCGCGTAGCCCGCCGGAACCCCCAAAGGATTTGCCCGTGTCAGTCGAACGAACGGATATGCACGAGACGGTCCACCAGCCCGCCCTCCAGTCCCCGGACCGGCCCGACACGGTCTTTTCGCTCGTGGCGGCCCTGTACGTCGCCCTGCTGGTCTCGCCAGCCGTCGTGTTCGCCGCATCGGTCACGTATCCGCTCGGTGCGGGTGCGCTGTACATCGCCCTGCTCGCAGTGCTGACCGCCATCACGGCCGCAGGCACGGTGGCGGTCGGTCGAGTGCGTGGCGTCGCCGAACGACTCGGCGCGTCCCGCGTCGCCCGCGGACTCGCCGTCCTGCCGGTACTCGGGATGGTCGGGTACGGCGTCGCCGCGGCCGGCGTCGACGCCCCGGGAACCGACGGCGTCGCCGCCGCCGGAATCGTCCTGTCGGGCGTCGGAATCGCCACGGGGATGGCCCTCGTCGCGATGTCCCGAACGCGATACGCGAAGGCCGTCGTCGACGAGGACGCGGTCCGGGCGGCGTGGAAAGCCGGCTGGCCCCAGCCGCTCCGGACGCGAGTCCAGGTCGGTGCCCTGACCCTCTATCTGGCCGGGGCGGCCCTTCTGTTCGGCGGCGAGTTCGTCGGCCTCGGCGCGTACGAGTGGATCGGCGCGCTGGCGTTCGTTCCGGGCGGTGCCGGTCTCGGCTGGGGACAGCCCCGCTCGTACCGACTCGCTCCGGCCGGAATCGAACGGAGCAACTACGTCCACCGCCGCCTCTACGGATGGGAGCGTTTCGCGTCGTTTTCCGCGAGCGAGGACGCGGTCGTTCTGTACCGCGAGTCGTGGTGGCGACCCGCCTTCCGCTGCTGGCGCGAGGAGATCGACGACCCGGACGCGTTGATCGACGCGCTCGACGACCACCTGCCGCGGGCGTGAGCCGCGAGTGGGAGTGTTTTTGGGGGGTGACGCCCAACCTCGGCACGTGAGCGAGCCGATTCCGACCGGCTGTGGGGCCGTCGACGAGTTGCTGGGCGGCGGCTTCGAGCGCGGCGTCGTCACGCAACTGTACGGACCGCCAGCCGCCGGCAAGACGAACCTCGCTCTCTCGGCGGCCGTCGAGACCGCGGCCCGCGGTGAGTCGGCCCTCTTTATCGACACCGAGGGGATCTCAGTCGACCGGCTCGAACAGCTGGCCAGCGCCCGCACCGACGACGTGGACGACCTGGCCTCCCGGATCATCGTCTCGGACGTACTGGACTTCGACCAGCAGGGCGAGGCCGTCCGGGACGCCGAGGAGTTCGCCGAGCAGGTGGAGTTGATCGTCCTCGATTCGGCCACCGGCTTCTACCGGATCAAACGGACCGAGGACGACGAAGCTGGCGACGCGTTGCGGACAGTGGCCAGTCAGGTGACCCACCTGCTCTCGCTGGCCCGGAAACACGACATCGCGGTCGTCATCACCAATCAGGTGTTCACCGACCCGGACAGCGACCGCGCGCGACCGCTGGGCGGGCACACCCTGACCCACTGGTCGGGCGTCGTTCTCCGACTGGAGCGGTTCCGGGGCGGGAACCGCCGGGCGACGCTGGAGAAACATCAGGCCAAGCCGGCGGGCGACTCGGTGCAGTTCAAGATCACCGGCGAGGGACTGCAGAGCGTCGAGGACGTGCCGTAGCGGTCGGTTGTCGTCGAGCGCTATCGTCCGCGGCGCTCCGCGCCGCGATCACCGTCAGAGCGACGCTCTGACGAGCCCCCACTCGTTCCCTGCGGTCACTCGCGGGGATCCCGGAACTCGCGCCAGTGGCGCGAGTTCCGCAGTTTTTCCCCAAGTTTTTGGAAGAGGGGGGTGCGCTCGGCGCACCCCCCTCTTGTAAAAAGTGGGTGTTAGTAAATGAGGGCGTCGTCGTTCTCGACCATGTACAGCGTGCGCGCGGCGATGTTGACGGCGTGGTCGCCGACGCGTTCGAGGTCCCGCACGGTCAACAGGAGTCGGGAGACTTCGGTCATGAACGTCTCGATGTCGTCCTCGTCGATCCCCTCGCGTTCGTCGAGTTCGGTCTCGATGAGGTCGCGGACGACGGTCTCGGAGGCGGCCTCGCAGTGGGCGTCGATGTCGTCGTCGCGCTCGGCGATCTCGAAGCAGTCCTCGGGGTCCTGCGCGGCGTAGGCGGCCATGGCGTCCTCGACCATATCGAGGGTCTCGTCGCCGATGGACTGGATGTCCACGTCGGGGAACACGTCGCGTTCGGCCTCCAGCGCGTACTCCCCGAGGTTCGTGGCGAGGTCGCCGATCCGTTCGAGGTCGGTGATGATCTTGAACGAGGCGGCGATGAATCTGAGGTCCCCGGCGACCGGTTGCTGGAGTGCAAAGAGGTCGATACAGTCCTGCTCAAGATCGAGATAGAGTTCGTTGATCTCGTGGTCGCCCTCGATGACCTCGCGGGCCAGGTCTTCGTCTTTCCGTTCCAGTGCATCGAGTCCCATCCGGAACCGTTCGAGGACGACTTCGCTCATGTAGAGGACGTCGTCCTCCAGTTCCTCCAACTGCTCCTGGTAGTCTTTCCGAGGCATATTGCCCCCGTGACTGCCTGCACAAAAGTGCCTTTCGTTCGTCTATATACTCTCAATAGTCGACAATAGGACAGATCCGCGAGGGTGGCACCCCGTGAGCAGCGAGGCGCTCAGTAGATCAGGGCGTCGTCGTTCTCGGCCATGTACAGGGTGCGCGCGGCGATGTTGACGGCGTGGTCGCCGATGCGTTCGATGTCGCGGATCGTCAGGAGGACACGGGTGACATCGGTGAGCAGCGGTTCCAGTTCGTCGGCATCGGGATCGCGATCGACCAGGTGACGGATCACTTGCTGAGCGACCCGCTCACAGCGGCCGTCGAGATCGTCGTCACTGTCGGCTATCGCCCGACATCGTGTCGAATCGCCTTTCTCGTAGGCGGTCAGTGCGTCGTCGAGCATGCCGACGGCGGTCGTGCCGAGATCGATGAGACCGAGATCGGGGAACGTCTCGTCCTCGGCGGAGACGACGTACGCCGCGAGGTTCGCGGCGAGATCGGCGATCCGTTCGAGGTCGGTGAGAATCTTGAACGAGGCCGCGACGAATCGGAGGTCGCCCGCAACCGGCTGCTGGAGGGCGAAGAGGTCGATACAGTCCTGTTCGAGGTCGAGATACCGCTCGTTGATTTCGGAGTCTGCGTCGGCGATTCGGGCGGCGACGGACACGTCGTGGCTGTCGAGGGCAGTGATGGCTTTCCGGAGCCGAGTCGATACCACATCACCGAGCCGGACGACGTCGTCCCGGAGCGCGTCGAGTTCGCGCTGAAACTCGTCGCGGGCCATCCGTCACCCGAACTTGCCGGTGATGTAGTCCTCGACGCGCTGGCTTTCGGGGTTCTCGAAGATCTTGTCGGTGTCGTCGTACTCGACGAGTTCCCCGCCGGTGAGGAACACGGCGGTCTGATCGGAGATCCGCGCGGCCTGCTGCATGTTGTGGGTGACGATGACGACCGTGTAGTCCTCGGCCAGATCGGTGACCAGGTCCTCGATCTTCGAGGTGGCGATGGGGTCCAGTGCCGAGGCCGGTTCGTCCATCAGGATGACTTCGGGGTCGACAGCCAGACAGCGGGCGATACAGAGACGCTGCTGTTGCCCACCGGAGAGACCGAGGGCGTTGTCGTCGAGGCGGTCGTTGACCTCCTCCCAGAGCGCGGCCTGGCGCAGCGAGCGCTCGACCAGTTCGGCCTCTTTCTCGGAGTCGTCACGGCCGAACAACCGCGCCAACAGTCCCTTGTTGATCTCGCCGTGTTTGCGCGGCCCGTAGGAGATGTTGTCACGGATGGACTTGGGGAAGGGATTGGGCGACTGGAACACCATGCCGATGCGCTTGCGGAGTTCCACGAGGTTCGTGTTGGGGTCGTAGATCTCCATCCCGTCGAGTTCGACCGAGCCATCGATGCGAGCGGCCTTGATCCGGTCGTTCATGCGGTTGAGACACCGGAGATAGGTGGACTTCCCACAGCCCGAGGGGCCGATGAGCGCGGTGACGCTCTCCTCGGGTATCTCCATCGAGACGTCTTTCAGCGCGTGATCGTCGCCGTACCAGACGTTCAGATCCTCGACGGAGAGTTTCGCGGGGCCGTCGAACCGATAGTCGGTCCACTCGTCGCGGATCTGCTCTTCGCTCTCGCCGGCCGTCGTGGTGGTCGAGGTCTCGACCCCGGTGGTCGCACCCAGTTGGCTGTCGGTACTCGTGTCGGTGCTGACGTTCGTGTCTGTATCCGTGTCCGTGTCGCCGATCTGATTATTCATAGTTGATCTTCCTCCTGAAGTAGGTCCGCGCAGTGATCCCGACGGCGTAGAACGACAGGACGACCACGAGCAGCATGAACGCGGTGGCCCAGCCCTTCGACGTCGAACCGCTGACGCCGGCGGTGATGATCCCCCACACCTGAGTCGGGAGCGCCGCGGAACTGTTGAGCAACGCCTCGTTCGTGATGAACGGCGGTGACGTGGTGAACGCGAATCCGCCGAGCACGTCGATGGCGTTCGTCGCGTTGATCTCCGATCCGAGCACGAGGATGAGCGGCGCGGTCTCGCCAGCGATGCGGCCGACACCGAGGATGACCCCGGTCACGACGCCGGGCATCGCTGCGGGAATCACGACGCTCCTGATCGTCGTCCACCGGTCGACGCCCAGTGCGGCGCTGGCGTCACGGTACTCGTCGGGGACCGACTTGATCGCTTCGCGACTCGTGATGACCACGAGCGGGAGCAGCATGAACGCGAGCGTCAACTGGGCGGCCAGCAACGACAGGCTGTTACCCAGTCGCGGGATCAAAAACGCCGCACCGAACAGCCCGAACACGATGCTGGGTGTACTCCAGAGCGCGTTGGTCGCCGTCTCGACCACCTCGGTGAATCGCCCCTGTTCCGCGTATTCGGTGAGGAACACCGCCGCCCCGAGACCGAGCGGGACCGCGAACAGCGATGCTCCGATGACGATCCAGATCGTCCCGACGATGGCCGGGTAGATTCCGCCGGGCGCCTGTCCGAGCGGAATCGATCCCTGAAGCACGGTCGGCCAGGAGAGCGATCCCTGAATCCCGACTTCGACCGGTCCGACGGCGAAGGTCGTTTCGCTCGTGGCCGCGACGTGGAGGCCGATCAGGGTGACGAAACCGGCAGCGGCCGTGAGTGCGAGGGTCACTTCGTCGCCGAGTATCCGCCGCCTGAGGGTGTCGGTCGTCGACCGGCGTGCCCGTGCGACGAACGCGGCGATACAGAGCGACACGACGGCCGCGACCAGCGCCACCGTCGGGACCGCCGCGATGGGGCCGATTTTGGGGTCCGAAACGGCCGTCCACTCGAGGACGATTACCGCGAACAACAGGGCGACGCCGCTGAAGAGCCCGACGTTGAGTAGCTGTGCGTTCTCGTGTGCGCGCTCGGCGAGGCTCCCCGCTCCGGTCAGCAGCGCCCCGAGTGGGATGAGTACGAGCGCGGCGACACCGGCGGCCCCGAGCGTCGCCAGGCCGAGTCCGACCGTGGGCCCGATCGGGATACCACCAGGGGTCGGTCCGATACCCACGAACACCAGGCTCAACAGGACCAGCAGGCCGATTGCGGCCGGCACGGCCTGGCGCACGAGGGAGAGTCGTTCGTACTCGATGCCCACGTCCCGGAGGCTCCCGTACCGGCGAAGGAAGTACGTGAACAGGAGCGTACCGGAGACGATTACGAGCAGATTCCCGACGGCCAGCGACGGGGTCACCCGGAACGCCGTGTCGAGCATGACAGTGCTCCTGTCGACGAGGATCGCGTACTGGTACGGAATCTCGAACGGCGAGCCGGTGACGATGATGCCAAGCAGCATCGCGGCGAGCGATCCGACGGCCGCGAGTGGGAGGACCCGGAAGAACTGCCGGGCGGCCGAGTGCCACTCGTCGGTTCCTGCCGGGGCTCTCGCACGCTGGACCGTCAGGACCAGAAGCGGTGTCAGCACGACCAGCAGTGAGAGCGCTCCGACGGAGAAGCCGTGGAACGCCCAGCCGACGCCCTTGACCGCGACGAAGACCACGATAGCGGCCATGATCGCGACCATCAGGAACGCGTTGAGGTTGATCACGAAGAAGGCACCGTACTGTCGACCCCGGGCACCGAAGTCGGCGCGACACTTCGCCGCCGACCAGCTCGCCAGCAACGACCCGAACAGCACGAACACCGGGATGACCGATCCCCCGGTGAACCCACCGCTGAGATTCTCCGGGGTCCACTGCCAGCCAACTCCGATGACCGCCGTCGCGATGGTCGCACCGAGGATACCGATGATCAGCGCCGGGGGCACCGTCGATCCGATATCTTCGCGGGGGGAGACCGTCAGCACGACGAAGCCGACACCGAACACGAGACTGCCGAGCGCCCACAGCGGGACGCCCGCGATGGCCCCGGGCACACCAGGGAGGGAGGCGACGATAACGGCACCGATGGCCGCACCGAGCAGACCGAACACGATACCCGCGAGCAGGCCCGCGCTCATGCTCGGGTCCGTCTCGACGAATCCGAACCGTGAACCGCCCCCAGCGGCGACGAGGAGTCCGGCCTCGACGACCATGACTAGACCGAGCATCGTCGCCAGCGAGACCGGCAGCGCGGCGGCCGCCACGGCCAGGCCTATCAGGCTCACGAGCAGGCCGAGCGCGACGCCCCGAACCCGCTGTGACGTGATGGGGACGACGTTCGCGTAGGAAAACACGGCGACGATTCCGACGCCGCCCGCGACGACACCCAGGAGGACGCCGAAGAAGGTCACCAACTCCATCCCGGTGGCCGCCAGCGGAACGCCGTCGGCGAACGTGATCATCCCGACGACGAAGGTGGTGATACTGAGGGCGATCGCGACGTCCATCGCCCGGTCGTAGAGGTTCGACTCCGCGCTGACGAGGTCGTTCTCGTGTGCGTACCCTTCGCTCATTGTTGGCCCTGCAGTTTCCGGTTGATACGTCGTTCGACGTACTGTGAGATGACACTCATGCCGGCGACGATGACGAACAGCATGACGCCGGCGACGAACAGCACGTCCAGCGTACTCTCGGTGGCGCTCCCGTAGTTGTGCGCGATGGCGCTGGTCAGCGTCGAACTCGCGTCGAACATGTCGAACAGCGGCACCGTGGGCTGGACGACGGCACCCAGGATCGCCGCGACGGCCATCGTCTCGCCGATGGCCCGTCCCAGACCGAGGATGATCGCCGCCGAGATGCCCGACGAGGCCGCGGGCACGGAGATGCTCTTCATGCTCTGCCAGCTCGTCGCGCCCATGGCAGCGGACCCGTCACGCATCGCGTCCGGGACGCTCGACAGGGCGTCTTCGGAGACGGAGACGACGGTCGGCAGTGCCATGACCCCGACGACCAGGCCGGCGATGAGGAAGCTGGCCCCGTCGTCGAGGAACGACTTCTGGATGAATCCGTTCAGTACTTTGAATCCGATGAACCCGTACACGATAGAGGGGATACCGGCGAGGATCTCGACACCCGGTTTGATCACTTCCCGGAGCCGGTCGCTCGCGACCTCGGCGATGAACAGCGCCCCGAGTACGCCCAGCGGCGCGGCGATGAGTCCCGCGATCGTGGTGACGATAACAGTCGCCCAGATGAGCGGAATTAGCGAGTAGACGCCCGCACGCGGGTTCCAGATCGTCTCGGCGGCTGGCAAGACGAGATCGAGCCAGAAGAACCACTGGGGCCCAGATTCCAGAATCGGGATGGTCAGGAGATCGATCCCATGGGCGGTAAAGGCGGGGAACGCACTGATGAAGAGGTAGACAGTGATTAACGTCACCGTGAGGACTGTGAGGATCGTCGCGACCAGCGTCAGCAGTCGCGCGATCTCCGCCTGGTGGGTCCGCCACCCGAACGCGGTCACGACGACGAACGCGGCGAGTACGGGGAGCGCGAACCCTGGCGCGAGGAAGATGCAGAGCAGCGACGCAACCAGAGAGAGCACCGACAGCCCGACCGTCCGTAGCGCTCCCTCGGATGGGTCCTCACCGAGTATCGCGTCCTGTACCTCCGCCGTGACTGAGCTGAGCATTTAGGTTACCACCACGTATGCTGCTGTATACTTTAGCTGTTTTCTAATTCTATCGATTCGGTGCAACCGTTCTCTAAAAAACAGTCAGGAGACCTCAGGACTGCGACGGGAGCTTGTCCTTCTGTTCTTTCTGCCGGCGGGCCCCGAGCTTGAAGTAGTTGTTCGGGCCGACGAAGGTGTCCTGCCCGAAGTCGTGCAGAACCATGTTGATGACCGCGGCTTCCTGCTTGGACGTGCCGTCCCACGTGTAGCAGTGCAGGTCACGCGAGAGTGGGTACTTCTTCGAGTCCAGGCCGTTCTGGTCGTCCTGGTACTTGTACGTCGTTCCTTCCCACTCCAGCGCGACGGGCGAGAGCCCGTCGGTGTCGACGAACGCGAGCGCGAGGTAGCTGATCGCGTTGTCGGCCTGCGCGACGGCGGACGCGAGTTGCTGGTTCTGGCCGTAGCGGTTGGCGACCGTGGTGTTTGCCTTGGGATCGCCGAAGACGTTGCTCACGAAGGAGGTGCGCGTCCCCGAGCCCTTGACGCGGCCCAGCACCTGGACGTCTCTGTCCGGCAGGCTGCTGTCGATCTCCGACCACGTGCTGATGCGGCCCTTGTAGAGGTCCTTGAGCTGCTGGCCCGTGATCTTGCTGAGGCCAGCGTCGGCGATCTCCTGGGAGACGACCAGCGGCTGGCCGTCGACGCCGACCACGTGGTCGATGAACTTCTCGTAGGAGTCACGCTCCGGGAGCTCGTCCTCGACGTTCCCCGAGGAGTTCCCGATGTCGTACTGGCCGTTCTTGACCTTCTCGACGCCGGTCCCGGAGTGGGACAGGCCGACGGTGAAGGGGAACGGCGGCTGACCTTCCGAACCAGCCTCGAAACCGTAGAGGCCAGCCCAGTAATCGGCCAGGTTCTTGTCCGTGTTGATGTTGTACTCGCCGTGGGGCCAGTACTCTGTGTCGGAGGCCGGGCGGTTCCCCTGCCAGTAGGACGCCGCGGTGTTCATGATCGGGTAGACGGTCGAGGACCCACCCGAGGTCAGCGTCCCCGGACCGTCGCTCCCACTGCCGTCCCCACCACCGATACAACCGGCGAGGGCTGTCCCTGCGATCCCTGTTCCCGCTGCCGCCACGAACTTCCGGCGCGAAAGGCCAGAGTCTGATTCGTGCGTCATCATCAAATACGGATAGGCAGATGGATAAATACCCTACTATTACTTTTACCCCTAGATCTATTATCTATATAGAGTTACGTATTACTACACTCCTACCGGCCGCTACTCGCCGGTTGTAGCTCCTCTATCCGCGTGTTCGAACACGAGCGGGTGCCGAGGTCGGACCACCACCGGTCGAACGTGACATCCGATACCGACGGTTCGGGGTCCGTATGCATTCTGGATCTGCCGACAAAGTACTTATCGCGCCCACATGGGTTATTCGACCAACCATATATAGACATGGATTGATTTATTGGGGAGAAGTCAGAAGGACGGGTATGGAGACGCGCAAGGTGCAGGTCACGGGCGGGTCGACGTACACCGTGTCGCTCCCCAAGGACTGGGCGACAGAGAACGACGTGAGCGCTGGGAGCGTCGTCGAGTTCCACGCCGAAGACGATTCGCTCCTCCTCTCGCCGAAGACGAGCGACGAGCGCACGGAGGGGACCCTCGACGTGAGCGGGCTGGAAGGCGACCAGCTCACGCGCGCAGTGATGACGATGTACGTCAGCGGCTTCGACATCATCAGGCTGGAGACGCCCCGGGTCAGTGCCCAGCAGCGCCGGACCATCCGCCAGGCCACGCAGGGACTGGTCGGGCTGGAAGTGATCGAGGAGACCAGCGAGCGCGTCGTGTTGCAGGACCTGCTCGACTCCTCGGAGCTGTCGGTCCACAACGCCATCACGCGCATGCGGCTGGTCGCGCTCACGATGCTGTCGGACGCGGTCGATGCCCTCGTGGAGAACGACGACGACCTCGCACACGACGTGCGCGAGCGCGACGACGACGTGGACCGGCTCTGGTACATGATCTCCCGGGTGTTCCGATCCGTCCTTCGGGACCCGACCGCGGCCTCCCAGATCGGCCTCCCGCGGGAGACCTGTTTCGACTACCAGTCCAGCGCCCGCCAACTGGAGCGGATCGCCGACCACGCCTCGAAGATCGCCCGGCTGGCGCTGGAGATCGGCGACGTGCCCGAGGACATCGGCGAGGGACTGTACGGACTCCGCGAGGAGGCGCTGGCGGTGCCCGAGACCGCGATGGACGCCTTGCTGGAAGACGACGCCGACGAGGCGACTCGACTGGCCACGGAGGCTCGCTCGCGCATCCGCCCCATCGACGACAGCGCCCGCGAGATCGACGACCTCATCCACCAGATGGACTCACAGACCGCGCAGGTCCTGGGGCTGGTCGTGGACTCGCTCTCCCGGACCGCCGACTACGGCGGCAACATCGCGGAAAGCGCACTGCAGAAAGCGGCACCGCGACCCTGATCAGGCCGTCGTCGCCGTCGATTCGTCCTCGTAAGAGACCTCGACCCCGTCCGCGACCGGTTTGATGAGGTACCGACCGGATCGGCCCTGCTTCACCGGGGTGAAGTCCGCGAGGAAGTTCGTCCGCTGGTTCGCGCGGATCTCGAACTGCTGGTTGAACTTCAGCGGTGCGTTCCCGGGCGTCCGGACGGTGGCCTCGCCGCCGTCTGCGAGGCTCGCGTCGACGACCTCGCCGACGACGAGTTTGAGATAGGCGTACTCGCCGGTCTCCAGTTCCGTCTCGTCGATCAGCGAAGTGTCGCCGTCGGCCAACTCGGTGAGATCGACTTCGGTGTCCTCGATGTCGATAGTGCGTTCCTCGTCGTCCTCGTCGTCGGACGCCGTGCCGGTCCCGGTCGCCGTATCGTCCGCGTCAGTTCCGTCGTCGGCCCGTGTCGTCCGGAGCGCGGTGAGTCGGAGGACCAGCGTGTCGAAGTCGTCGATGTCGCTGGGCTGGTCGGTCACGCTGGTCGCGAGTGTCCCGGTCTCGCTCTGGCTGGAACTGTCACCAGCACAGCCGGCGAGTGCGGTCCCGGCGGCGGCGATTCCTGTGGCTTCGAGGAACTGTCGTCGATCCATACCGCGACCTTCGACCCTGTCGGTAAGTGCCTGGTGGCCGTCAGAAGTCGAAATCGGCAGGAACGGCAGTGTGCCGTCCGGACGCGATCACTCGACGAGAACGCCGTTGACCTGGCCGTCCTGGCCGGGGCGGGAGGTGACGCGGACGCGACCCTCGCTCGTCTCGAGGATCGCACCCTTCGTGATGATGTTTCGGCGGGCGTAGTTGGGGTTGGCGTCGTTGGCCTCGACGTTCTCGATCTCGGCGGCGACGACCTCGCCGTCGGTGGCGACGCTGGCGGTGTCGGCCTCGATGGCGCGGATCTTCTTGGTGTTGCCGCGCTTGTCGACGAACTTCAGCTTGGCGTCGCCGACCTGTGTCTCGGTCGGCTCGTCGCCGAGTTCGTGCTTTTTCTTCTTGTGGTTCGGCCGCAGTCGGCCGCCGGTGCGCTTGCGCGGGGAACGTCCCTGGTCTTTCATACCCGAGGATTCGCAGGCGTCCACTTGAACCTCTCGACTCGCCAACGCCCGCGACGAGTCAGGCGGGCCCGTGGTCGTCGAGCGCGGCCTGGACGGCCCCGAAGTCGACGGGCGGTTCGAACTCGTCGAGCGTGTCCTCGGCCGCCGACAGGGCCTCGCCGTACTGCTCGCGCCACGCGGGCCGTGCCAGGTCGTCCAGCCGGTCGCCGAGTCGTTCCCGGCGGGATTCGAGGTCGTCGAGCCGGTCCGCGATGTCGGCGAGTTCGGCCGTCCCCTCGCCCGCACGTTCCGCCCAGGTCCGAACGTCGGCGAGTTCGGCGCGGGCGTCCGCGACGACGAGCCCGTTCACCCGCTGGCGCTGGGTCACCGCGAACCACTGGGTGGCCGGGTCGGGTTCGTCCTCGCCGATCACTTCGGGGTCTTCGAGGCGGTCGGCGGCCGCTTCGAGGTCGTCGAACGCGGCCTCGATCGCGCCGACGTCGGCGGACAGTTCGGCGACGCGGGTCTCGTGGCTGTCCAGCCAGCGCTCGAGTTCGTCTGCGTCGGTCGCGAGTTGCTGTGCGTCCCCGTGGAGCCCGTCGGCGTCCTGACCCAGATCCCGGAGGTCGCGGACGTACTCGTAGACGGATTCGCTGTACTCGCGCTGATGGACGAGTTCGTGGAGGCGGTCGGCCAGGTCCCGCGCCCGCGACTCGACGGACTCGGCGCGGGCCGCGAACCCGTCCAGCCGCGCCGCGACGGTTTCGAGGTCGGGAGCGTCCGCGGCGGCCGCCTCGGCCTCGTCGACCCGCATGGTCGCGTACTCGGCGCGGTTCTCGGCGTTCGAGACGGCCATCGACGTGTCGGATTCGAGTTCGGTGATCATGTCCTCGGAGACGATGCGGTCGATGGCGACCTCCGCGAGTACCGTCCGGACCGTCTCCTCGTCCGGGCGGTCGTCGCGGGCCGCGATCCGTTCGGCGGCCTCCCTCAGCGACAGCCCCGTCACGTCTCCTGACGCATCGTCGTCCTGTTCCATATGCGGGTGCTGTGTCGGGAGGCCGATTAGCGTTTCCGTCGACACGGGTTCCGATGGGTTTAGGACGGTCCCGGTCGCCAGACGTGACGATGAGTCTCCGGACGGCCGTCGCCGCCCCGTTCCGCCAGCAGGGCAAGACCGCGATGGGAGAGAGCGAGTTCGTCGTCGCCCTCTCACTGGATCGGGACTGGTTCACGCCCGACCAGGCCAAGCGCCTGCTCGACGTGGCCGCCGGCGAGGGGCTGGTCACCCGCGACGCGGGCGAGGTCCAGGTCGAGTTCGACCCCGACGGTGTCGACGTGCCCGAGGGGTTCGTCCCCGACGAGTCGATCCTCCAGCAGCGCTCGACGTTCGAGCGCATCCTCGACGCCGTCGTGGAGACCGGTACCGAGAAACAGGCCGCCGTCGCCGAGATCAACTCCCTCCAGGCGGATCTGGGCGTGACCGTCGAAGCCGCGGCCGTCGTCTACGCCAAACGGGAGGGCCTGGACGTGGCAGACACCGCCGAGCGCGCACTGGGTGAACTCTGATGGTCGAGGATACGATCACCGACGGCAAGCGGATCGCACAGCTGCTGGCCTCCGAGATTACGGGCCGGGAGACGGGGCCACTGGCCGCGATGACCGTCGTCGACGCCGAGCCGGACGTGGAGCCGACCGCCGACGGAGCCTTCGCCTACGGCGTCGACCGCGACGGCGAGCGCGTGGCCGACGTGGCCGTCCAGCCCGAGCGCGCGTACCTGGAACTCCGAACGGGCGTGGACGCGGGCGCGGGAGCGGCCGCCGACGCCGATCTCCGGGTACGGCCGAAGGCCGTCGAGCCACCGCGGACGCTCGTGTTCGTGGAATCCGGCGCGGCGGTGAAGGCGGCCGTGGACGTGCTGGTCGCGGCCGCCGGCGAAGATTAGAGCGAGTCGAGAATCCCGGGCAGTCGCGCGACCAGTTCCGCGCGGTCGACCGCGGCGTCGGCCGCCGCGTGTCGCCCGGGACCACCGGGATACAGCACCTGTACAGTGGCGAGACCAGCGTCGGCCGCGCCCTGTACGTCCACTTCGGGGCGGTCGCCGACGTAGACCGTCGCGGCGGGCTCGACACCCAGTTCCGCACAGATCGCCGCGAACGCCCGTTCGTCGGGTTTGCCGGTCGAGAGCGAGCCCGTGATGACGACGGCGTCGAACAGGTCGGCCCAGTCCAGCGTCTGGAGTTTGCCCCGCTGGGCGACCAGCGGGCCGTCGGTCAGCAGGCCGACGCGGTAGGACTCGCGCAGGGCCGCGAGCAGGTCCGGGACGCCCGCGACGGGTTCGAGGGCGTCCTCGATGGCCAGCCGGTAGGCCGTCGCCACGGCCTCGGGGTCGGTGTCGTCGGTCAGCAGTCGCTCGAAGATGGGGGCGCGGGTCTCGGTCGCCGCCACCTCGCCGTGGGCGTCGAGGTAGTCCGCGCGCTCGATGTCGTGGGCGTCGGCCCGGTCGGTCGCGTCGTCGAGCAACGCCTGGCGGTCGCGGTCGGTGACCGCCAGCGTGTAGTCGAGATCGAACACGACGGCGTCGAACGACGGCATTCCGTCGTCCGTAGCGGCCCGCCGGGTTTGAGTGTTCCCCAAGAGTCAAACCGGCGTTTGACTCTACGGCGAGTATTCATGTCCGTACGGCCAACGGTCGGGTGCATGCGAAAGACGATTGCCCTGGCGCTCGCCGCCGCCGTCGTCCTGACGGTCGGCGCGGCGGGCACAGTCCTCGCGATGGGTGGCACCGGCACGCAACCAGCACAGACCGCCGCCGACACCGGCGGCCAGACGATCACCGTCTCGGGCGACGGCTCGGCCAGCGCCCAACCCGATCAGGCCGTCCTCCGCTTTGCCGTGACCGCCGAGGGTGACGACCCCGCGGCGATCCGCTCCGAACTCGCCAGCGGCGCGAGCGACCTGCGGAGCGCACTCTCGGAGGCCGGCGTCGCCGACGACGCCATCGAGACCACCGGCTACAGCATCGAAGAACCGCCGCGGCGCGTACCGCCGGGTCGTGACGGCGGCGAGACCGGTCCCGAACTGCGCGGCGTCCACGTCTTCGAGGTCACGCTCGACGACACCGACCGCGCGGGCGCAGTCGTCGACGCGGCGGCCGGCGCGGGCGCGGAAGTCCAGTCCGTCCAGTTCACGCTGGCGGCCGACACCCGCGAGGACCTCCGGAACCAGGCGCTGGAAAACGCGATGGAGAACGCTCGCGGCCAGGCCGACACGCTCGCCAGCGCAGGCGGGCTGTCGGTGACCGGCGTCGCCAGCATCGACGCGACGGGCACGAACTACCGCCCCGTCGCCTACGACGCCGAACGGGCCCAGGCGGCCAGCGGCGGGACGGCCATCGAGACCGGCGACGTGTCCGTCTCGACGTCCGTGCGGGTCGTCTACGAGGCGAGCGACCAATAGGAAGCTTGTAGTGAGTCCCGGGCCAGCGCCCGGTAATGACCTTCTTCGACCGGCTGGCCGACCGCATCGAATCGGTCGACAGCGTCGTCTCCGTCGGCCTCGATCCCGACATGGACCGACTCCCCGAACACCTGCTGGACCGTGACCTCCCGCGGTGGGCGTTCAACCGCCGGATCATCGACGCGACGCACGAACACGCCGCCTGCTACAAGCCCAACGCGGCCTTCTACGAGGACCCCGACGGCTGGCGCGCACTGGAGGAGACCATCGCCTACGCCCACGGGAAGGACGTGCCCGTCCTGCTCGACGCGAAACGGGGCGACATCGGCAACACGGCCCGCCAGTACGCCGACCTGCTCGACCGCGCGGACGCCATCACCGCCAACCCCTACATGGGCCGGGATTCGCTGGAGCCGTTCCTCGAACGCAGTGAGGCGGGCGTGTTCCTGCTCTGTCGCACCTCGAATCCGGGCGGCGCGGACATCCAGAACCTCGAACTGGCTTCTGGCGAACCCGTCTACGAGCGGGTGGCCGCGCTGGCCGACACCTGGAACCGCAACGGCAACGTCGGCCTCGTCGTCGGCGCGACCCAGCCCGAGGAGTTAGCGGAGATCCGCGAGATCGTCCCCGACCTCCCCTTCCTCGTGCCCGGCGTCGGCGCGCAGGGCGGGGACGCCGAGGCCGCGGTGGAACACGGGCTGGCGGATGGGGTGGGGCTGGTCAACTCCTCGCGTGGAATCATCTTCGCCGGCGAAGATAGTGGGGCGCGAAGCGACCCGCGAGGCATGGGTGAGGATTTCCACAAGGCCAGCGGACAGGCCGCCAAGCAGCTGAAACAGCGGCTCAATCAGTTTCGGTGACTACAGGCGGCCCCCTGTCGTGTCGCGCGCCGAGAGGTGGCGATTTAGCACGCGGACGACGGCGTCCAGATCGTCTATCTCACCGCGGGAACAGCGGATCGGCCCCCTGAATCGGCGGTGGAGGACGAGGGTGTCGTCGGTGCGACTGTACCCCGACAGGCGAGACCACGGGACGGGTTTCGGAAAGTCGTCGGGATCGATCACCAGTCCGTCGGGGTATGCCTCGTACGTGCGGGACTGGGTGTTCGCGTTGAGCCAGGAGGTGAGTATCCCCCCAAGTGCCGTTCCGACGATCAGGAAGGCCGCGTCGAGGGTGAGGAGGCCCACGGCAGATCCAGCGACGATTGGAGCGCCGGCGAGGACGTACAGGGACAACTGGCGACGGGCCACACGACGAGGGGGTCGCGCGCGCCACGAGGCCGCTGGCTCCTGACCCGCCGCGATCCGGTCGGCCAGGGCGCGGTTGTCGATCAGGACGGCGACTCCCGCGAGGACGACGGCGACCACACCGAGTACCAACATCCGTACCGTGGCCGACAACTCGGGCCCGAGGGTGACGTACTCCACCCAGGCGTGTGCCAGGAAGACGGCGGCCGGAACCGAAAACAACGCGTAGTGGAGTCGAGTCCGGGCCAGCACGACGGGGAGGTCCTCCACGGTCACCGCGAGGAGGGCGACGACGGCGGCGGCGAGTCCGGCGGGCCTGGGCGCCGCCGTGACTGGTGCAACCCCGCCGGTGGGCGCGACGAACCACAGGACGACGACGGTACCGCCGTACAGGCCGAGCACGGCGGCGAGCACGATCCGGGTCGGCCACAGCCGCTCGACGGTTCGATCGAGGGACACAGCGAACGTGACAACGGAGAGAACGGAAAGCGTTACGATCAGTGTGTCAGGACCGCGGTCGGTGAGACCGGGGTTCGGCCCCGAGTCCGAGACGGAACCGTCCCGACATCCGTGGGTATTTGGGCACCTGTCGACAACCGGAGTCATCGGCCCGAGAACGCATGAAAACTCGCTACGTATTCGTCCTCGTCTTGCTGTTCGTGACGGCGGTTCTCACCGGTGCGATCTTCGTCGGGTTTCAGGAGTACAAGGCGACGCTGTACGAGGAGAGCCGGGAGGACGCGACGCGGACCGCAGTCCACATCGGCTCCGAACTCGCGTCACAGTTCGAAGGGCGTCGACAGACCGTCCAGTTGACCGCGGCGACACCGGCCACAGCGCGGCACGGGAGCGAGACACAGCGAGCGGCACTCCGCCGACTGGTCGAAGAAACCCAGTTCTCCGGGGCGTCGGTCATCGCCAGCAACGGGACGATGACCAACATCGTGTCGGACCTGACGCCGGCAGAGCGTGCCGAACTGATCGGGGCGGACTTCGGAGACCGGGTCTACTTCCAGCGGGCGATGGCGGGCGAGACGTATCTGAGCGATCCCGTCGCTGCCGAGTCGGGCAACGACATCGTGACGGTCAGTACCCCGATCCGGCACAACGGGACGGTCGTGGGGACGCTCAACGGCGCGTACCACGTCCCCGAGGCGTGGTTCGCGGACGGCGTGACGGCCTCGCTGGGACGCGAGGACGGGCTGACGATCTACGCACGGTCGGGCAGGGAGGTATACTCGGAGCCGCCGGAGCCGGGGGCCACCACCGTCGTCAGGAACGCCAGTATCGGCCAGACCGGCTGGACGGTGAGTGTCCAGTCGAGCCAGCGACCCGTCGAGTCGACGATTCGGGCGGTGACGTACCTGCAGATCGGGAGCATCCTCGCGGTGGTGTTCGCCATCGGCGGGTTCGGCTGGTGGGTCTACCGGCGGAACCTCCACCAGGTCGAACACCTGCTGGACGGGTTCACGCGCCTCGAAAACAGGGAGTATGGCACCGAGATCGACGTGCGAGGCGGCGAGGAGTGGCAACAGATCGAGGCGGGATTCAACGAGATGAGTCGCTCGCTCGCGCGGTTCGAGCGCGAGCGCAGGGAGCGCGAACAGTCGCTCCGGGAGTTCAAACGCGCCGTCGAACACGCCGGCTACGCGGTGTTCATCACCGACACCGAGGGACGGATCGAGTACGTGAACCCGGCGTTCGAGGAGATCACGGGCTATTCGGCGGCCGAGGCGGTCGGCGCGACGCCGAACATCCTGAACTCGGGCGAGATGTCCAGGGAGTACTTCCGCCGGCAGTGGGAGACGTTGCTGGCCGGCGAGGAGTGGGACGAGGAGATCGTCAACGAGCGCCGCAGCGGGACGCGATACGTCGCCCGGCAGACGATCACGCCGCTGACCGGCGAGGACGGGTCGGTCGAGAAGTTCGTCGCCATCCAGACGGATATCACGGCACTCAAAGACCGCGAACGGCACCTGCAGACACTCAGTCGCGTGTTGCGCCACAACCTCCGGAACAAGATCGGCGTGATCATCGGCTCGGCGGAACTGCTCGTCGGGGACGGCAGTTCCGGCGTCGACGAAGCGGAGATCGGCGACCGGATCGTCGACGCGAGCCAGCAGCTCACGGACCTCGCGGAGAAGGAGCGGCGGATCGTCACACTCCTGACGTCCCACCCGCGTCGCAAGCGGATCGACCTCACGGCGACGGTCGAGTCGGTCGCGACACGCGTCCGGCACGAACATCCCGACAGTCGGATCACGGTGACCTGCCCGGACGACGTGGCTGTCGTCGGGATCGACGAACTCCAGCGGGGACTGTACGAACTCGTCGAGAACAGCGTCGTCCACGCCGACGAGCCGGCGACGGTCGAGATCACCGTCGACTCGCGCGAGCGGAGCGTCGCGGTCACGGTCGAGGACGACGGCCCCGGGATTCCGGAGAACGAGCGACCGATCCTGACAGGGGGTGCCGACATCGAACCCCTCTCGCACGGGAGCGGCCTCGGACTCTGGCTGGTGTATCACATCGTCCGGCTGTCCGACGGCGTCGTCACCTACGCCGACGGCACGCCGACGGGCAGTGTCGTCACCGTCGAACTCCCGCGGGCAGACCCCCGTTCGGAACGAGACGGGGACAGTCAGAACCGATAGGTGTCCACACCGTCGGGCGTGTTCTGTGGCTGGCGCTCGCGGCCCTGGCCCCCGCCCACGTCGGACAGGCACTCGACGCAGAGTCCGGTCTCCTCGTCGAAATGCTCGTCACAGACCAGCTGGGCACAGCGCGAGCAGGTGTGACTGACGCCACCCGTGACGCAGATCTCGCAGTTCCCGGAGACGCTCATGTGAGCCGATAGCACGGCCACGGGTTTGAATCCTGCGCGGAGACGGAGGAGCGCGCTGACGGCAGTCAGGGCCGCAGTCGAGAGGCTTACGGGGGTGGGGACCCAATCGAAGCGCGTGGATCACGACCGGCTCATCACGGGCATCGCGGCCGCGCTGGCGGGGTGTGCAGTCGTGCTGACCCTCCTCGCGTTCGTCTACAACCTCGCGATCCTCGCGGTCGCGGCCGGTCTCGGTGCCGCCGCCTACTTCATGTGGTACCAGGCCAGCGGCCGGCTCGCCTCCAGGATCTACCAGTCGGTCGAGGACCGGGCGCGGCAGAACGGCGCGCGAGGACGCACCCGGACCCGCGAGACCGGCGGGTTCGGCGCGGGACCGCGAGAGGAGTGGACCGCGCCGGGGGGCCGCGGCGGGCAGCGTCGGCAACGCGCGGGCCAGCAACGACAGCAACAGCGCCAGCGCCGTCGGCCACCCTCGGCCGACGACGGCCCCAGCCGGAGCGAAGCCTACCGAATCCTCGGACTGGACACCGACGCCGACGAGTCCGAGGTCAAGCGGGCCTACCGGCAGAAGGTCAAGGAGGTCCACCCGGACACAGACGGCGGCGACGAGGAGACCTTCAAGAAGGTCAACGCGGCCTACGAACGTCTCACCTGAGTACTACGTATCGAGATACCGGCAGACGCCGACCACGTCCCGGCGGAGCGTCGGGCTCTCCCACTCCGGGCGCAACGCGTCGAGCATCGCGTCCAGGTCGTCGTCGGTCTCGGCTCTGACCCGTTCGACCGTCTCGACGAACTCCGGCAGAATCTCGGCGTAGGCGTGCAGTTCCGACGTGGCCTCGCCGGGCGCGCCGGGACCGAAGTGGCTGTACAGCGTCCGGGACGGCTCCAGGTCGAGCAGGCGGTCGACGGTATCCAGATTGGCCTCCAGGTCGAAACTCGGCGGCGGGGTCGTCGGCGCGACCGTGTCCGAGCGCGGGTCGAACGCGCCGACGGCGTCGGCACCGAACAGCGTCCCGCTGTCGGGTTCGAGCGCCACGTAGTGGTGGGGCGCGTGGCCGGGCGCGTCGTAGAGTTCGAGTTCCCGATCCCCGAGGTCGAGGACTTCACCGCCCGAGACGGCCCGGCAGCGGTCCTCGGGGACCAGTTCGGGGTCGCCGTAGGGGGCCTCCATGCCGATGGCGGCCTCGACGCTCTCGACGAGTCGATCCAGGCGCTCGGCGTCGGTGAGGTAGGGGAGGCCGCGCTCGTGGACGACGACGGTGGCGTTCTCGCAGGCCGCCAGCAGACGGGCGGTCCCGGCGGCGTGGTCGAGGTGGACGTGGCTGACGAGGACGGTCTCGACCGCCGCGGGGTCGATGCCTACGGTGTCCATCGCGTCGAGGATGCGCTCGGCACCGGTGACCGTGCCGGCGTCGAGGATCGCCGGTTCGGCGGCGTCGAGCAGGTAGGTCGCGAGCAGTTGCGGCGTGCCGAACAGTGCGTTGTCGACGAGATAGGTGTCGGGACAGCCGTCGATGGGTGGGGCGTCCATATCCCCGAGTTGGACCGCGGTCACTTATCATATACGAGCCACTACTCCCGGCATGGATCAGACGAGCGCACAGAGCTGGGGGGCGACGTCGTGACGCCGCCGCTGGCCGTCGACATCGACGGGACGCTGACGGGGCCGAGCCGGGCCATCGACCCGCGCGTGATGAGTGTCCTGCAGGAGTGGGACGACCACGTGGTCGTGGCGACCGGGAAGGCCTTTCCCTACCCCGTCGCACTCTGTGAGTTCCTCGGAATTCCGATCACCGTGATCGCCGAGAACGGCGGCGTCGTCGCCGTCGCGGGCGAGGAGATCGTCTTCACCGGCGACCCCGACAGCGCCTGGGCCGTCGCCGAGGAATACGAAGCCGCCGGCTACGGGTTGGGCTGGGAGGAACCGGACTTCGTCAACCGCTGGCGCGAGACCGAGATCGCCGTCGCGCTCGATCAGCCCCTCGATCCCCTCGAACGGATCGCGGCCGACCACGGCCTCGAAGTCGTCGACACAGGCTTCGCCTACCACGTCAAGACGCCCGACGTCGACAAGGGCAAGGGACTGGAAGCCGTCGCGCGCACGCTGGACCGCGACCCGACCGAGTTCGTCGCGGTCGGCGATTCCGAGAACGACGTGGCGACCTTCGAGACCGCCGGGCGCTCTTTCGCGGTGGCCAACGCCGACGACAGCGCCCTCGCGGCGGCCGACGAGGTGACCGACGCCAGTTACGCCGACGGCTTCCTCGAAGCCGTCGACCGGATCGAGGCGGAGTGATCGGGGCAGACTCCGGACCCCTATTTATACGTTCTGTGCTAACGTCACACACATTCCGAGAAAGCTTTTAATAGTGGTCCCCTAACCCGGCACGTATGAGCCCCGACCGGGCCGTCCTCGAACGCGCCATCGAGCGCGGCGAACAGGAGGGCGGCAGCGTCGAGTTCAAAGAGCGGCTCACGAAAGACCTCCACGCGACGGAGGGGCGGTTCGAGAGCCTCGCGGCACAGCTCCGCCACCGCGTCCTCTCGGGCGACGGTGAGGCCACCTACGTCGTCGGCGTCACCGACGACGGCGGTCTGGCAGGCATCGAGCCCGAGACGTTCTCCGAGTCGATGGACGTACTGTCCCTGCTGGCCGAGGAGGCCGGCGCACACATCGACGACGTGGAGACGTGGGGCGTCGACGGCGACACCGCCACGAAGGGGTCCTCGGGCACGGACGGCATCGTCGGCGTCGCCACCATCCGCGAGGGTGCGGTCATGGGAGACGACGAACACATCGTCGTCGGGACCGCCGGCCACGTCGACCACGGCAAGAGCACTCTCGTCGGCTCGCTCGTCACCGGCGACGCCGACGACGGTGAGGGCGGCACCCGCTCCTTTCTCGACGTGCAACCCCACGAGGTCGAGCGCGGCCTCTCGGCGGACCTGTCCTACGGCGTCTACGGCTTCGACGACGACGGCCCGGTCCGGATGGACAACCCACACCGGAAATCGGATCGCGCCCGCGTCGTCGAGGAGGCCGACCGCCTCGTGAGCTTCGTCGACACCGTGGGTCACGAGCCCTGGCTCCGGACGACGATCCGCGGCCTGGTCGGGCAGAAACTCGACTACGGACTCCTCACCGTCGCGGCCGACGACGGCCCCACCAAGACCACCCGTGAACACCTGGGCATCCTGCTGGCGACCGACCTCCCCACGATGGTCGCCATCACGAAGGCCGACCTCGTGGACGAGGAGCGGCTCCGGGAGGTCGAACGCGAGGTCGAGCGCCTGCTCCGGGAGGTGGGGAAGACGCCCCTGCGCGTCGAGCGCCACGGCGTCGACGCGGCGCTGGAGGAGATCAGCGAGACCGTCGTGCCCGTCCTCACGACGAGCGCGGTCACGATGGACGGGCTCGACCAGCTGGACGAACTGTTCGAGCGCCTGCCCAAGACCGCCGGCAGTGACCGCACCGACGAGGACTTCACGATGTACGTCGACCGCACGTACAACGTCACCGGCGTCGGCGCGGTCGCGTCCGGGACCATCAGGTCCGGGACCGTGGAGGCCGGCGACGAACTCCTGCTCGGGCCGATGCAGGACGGCTCCTTCCGCGAGGTCGAGGTCCGGTCCATCGAGATGCACTACCACCGCGTCGACGAGGCCCAGGCCGGCCGCATCGTCGGCATCGCGCTGAAAGGCATCGCGGAAGTCGACATCGACCGCGGGATGGTCCTGCTCCCCCGCGAGGCCGACCCGACGCCTGTCCGGGAGTTCGAGGCCGAGGTGATGGTCCTCAATCACCCGACCCGGATCGGCGACGGCTACGAACCGGTCGTCCACATCGAGACCGTCAGCGAGGCCGCCGCGTTCTACCCCGAGGGCGGCCAGCTCCTGCCGGGCGACTCCGGCGAGGCTCGGGTCCGCTTCAAGTTCCACCCCTACTACGTCGAGGAGGGCCAGCGGTTCGTCTTCCGCGAGGGGAGTTCGAAGGGCGTCGGGACCGTGACCGACGTGACGCCCGTGGAGTGAGCGGGTGGGACCTCGGCTTTTTCACCGAAGGAGACGGAATCGAACAGCATGCAGTTCACCGACGACGGGATCCACATCGACAAAGAGCCCAACGCGCTCGACGAGTTGATTCTCGACGTGGCCGATGTGCTCGATTCGGCTGGAGTGAACTACGCCGTCGTCAGTGGCTACGTCGTCGTACTCCTCGGACGCGCCCGTGCGACCGAGGACATCGACGTACTCGTCGAGCGGTTCGACGAAGAGACGGGCGATGAGATAGCTGAAAAATTACGAGCTACCGGATACTGGGGGTCGGCGATGCCACTAGAGGAGATGCACGCGACGCTGGCGGACGGTCTCCCGATTCGCGTCGCCAGAGACGGCCATCGCGTTCCGAACGTCGAGCTCAAGTTCCCGAGCGACGAGTTCGACAGAGCGTCCCTCGAAAACACGGTTCCAATACGATTCGACGGGAACGAACTTACCGCTGGCTCCGTAGAACTACAGATAGCATACAAGCTCAGTATGGGCGCACAGAAAGACGCGGAGGACGCACTGTACCTCTACGAAGTCACCGAGGGAACGCTTAACACAGACGCACTCGAAAAATACGTTGACCGACTCGGTGTTCGGGACGAATATGAGCGACTCAGGGAATCTTGACCGAAAGCACGAGCGAAACCTGGCGGATCGCCGTGAGCAGATCAAACAGTGGGCCGAATACGTCCGGACAAATCCGGACAGGGATTGGAGCCAACAGGTGAACACCCTCGTGAACGCCCAAATTCAGTCGGCCCGGGCCCAGGAAGACGACCGCCCATCGATGGACGAGTTGCGTGACTCGCCGTTGCTCGACGAAGACTAATTACTCCCCCAGCGTCGCCCGCAACACCTTCGTCTCCGCTTTCCTGCGGTGTTCGGCCGCTCCTGACCGACTCACTCGCCTTCCCACGGCGGGTCTTCGAGGTCGGCCATCGAGGAGAGCAGGTAATCGGGCGTCGTGGTCGGTTCGGAGCCGTCGGTCAGCAGGGCGGCCTGGATGCCCGCGCCGTCGGCCCCGCGAACGTCCTTGTAGACGGTGTCGCCGACGTGGACGGCGCGGCGGGGCGCGGCGTCGAGCGCGTACAGCGCCTCGTGGAACGGGCCGGGTTCGGGTTTGGGCGCGGTGTCGTAGCCGCCGTAGACGATCACGTCGAAGGCCTCGCGAACGCCCAGCGTATCGAGTTTCGGGTCCTGCACTTCGGGGCCGCCGTTGGCGACCAGCGCGAGGTCGTAGGCCTCGCCCAGCGAGGAGAGCGCCGACAGCGCGCCCGGGAGCGGTTTCACGTCGCCGTGGTCCCGCTTCGAGGCGTAGAGGGCCGCGAGTCGGCGGCCCACGGCGGGGTCACGGCCCGTCTCCTCGGCGAGGCTGGCGAAGGCCATCTCGCGGCGCTCGGCCCGGGTCTCGTCGGTGACGACCTGCAAGAACAGTTTGTCGCGGTACTCGGCGGTGGTGAAGAAAGGCTCGACACCGAGTTCCTCGAAGGCGGCCGCGAGCAGTTCCTCCCGGGAGCGCCGGTACTCACAGAGCGTCCCGTCGAGGTCCAGAAACACGGCGTCGGGCGGCCGGTCGTCCATCGGTCCCGAGTTCGGCGTCCGGCGGGTAAAGGGTTCCCCCCGTGACCAGAACTGCCGGTCGGTCGGGGTGGGCCCGTCGGCGGATCAGGCCGGACGGTAGCCGTCGTCGACTCGCTCGACGTGCCCGAACACGACGCCCCACTCCAGCAGGCACCGCGTCCGTGCAGTCCAGACGCGCTCCCAGTCGCCGTGGCGGTTGCGCTCCCAGGTCGGCACGGCGTCCCGGATGGCTTCGAACGCGCGCTCGGCCGACAGCGGTTCCTCGGCCGCGTCGAGCGCGTCCAGCAGTTCCGGCACGCCGAACACCCGGTCGGTGAACGCCTCGGCGACCGCTTCGTCCGTGGGGTCGCGGCGCCGTCGCTCGTAGCCCCGGTCGGTCTCGGTCGCCAGGTGCAGGGCGCGACAGAACGTGAGCCAGGCCTCGGCGTCCTCGCGAGTCCTGACAGCAGTGCGGTCCAGAATCCGCGCACAGCAGTCGTCGACCGACCCGGGGACGAGCGGGATCGCCTCGCGGACAGCCCCGAGCAGGTCGGCATCGACCGGTTCGGGGGCGACCTTGAACCGCATCAGAGGTCGAAACTCTCGGCCAGCAGGTCGTGGTTGGGTTCGCCCAGAACGTGCGTGGGGCCGCCGACCACGTCGACGGTGACCTGTGCGGGCGCGAAGACGGAC
The DNA here is from genome assembly GCF_049605515.1 of Halorientalis pallida. Lineage (GTDB taxonomy): Archaea > Halobacteriota > Halobacteria > Halobacteriales > Haloarculaceae > Halorientalis > Halorientalis pallida_A. The sequence goes on along the minus strand of NZ_CP187158.1, from coordinate 3,541,040 downwards.
TCGGGTACGTCGTAGAAGTCCCAGTCGGCGTCCGCGAAGATCTCGGCGAACGGCCGGTCGTACTCCTCGGTCGCGCTGGAGGGGACCTCGTCGAAGCGGTCGAACTCGCGGTCGACGACCAGGTGGGCGCGGCCGCCGTAGGCCAGCGCGTCGTTGGTGCGGGCGATGGCGGTCTCCTCGTCGTCGCCGACGGGTGCGACCGGCGCGGTCGCCGACACCGAGAGTACGTCCAGCGGGTCGTAGCCCAGTTCCGAGAGGCGGAAGACGGCGAGTTCGGCGGCCCTGGCGGCCATCGTGACACTGCCCGTGATGCTGGCGCTGGAGAAGGCGGGCAGGAAGACGCCGCTCTCGGGGACGCCCGCGACCTCGGCGACGTGGTCGGCGACCGATTCGCCGGGCACCTGCTCGCTCTCGACGGCCAGCACGGCGAAGTCGAACTCGTCGCGGTAGCCGACCCGCTGGAACACGTCCTCCTCGGCGACCAGCGCGCGGGCGGGGCCGCTCCCCAGTCCCTCGAACCCATCGACCGAGAGCTCCCAGCCGGCCTTCTGCCCGCAGAGCAGTGCCAGCGCCGGGTGGTCGGTCGACAGTTCCACGTGTGTCAGGGGCGCGCCGGCCACGGTGTCGACGGTCGTCGAGACGGTCGAGAGGCCGGCGGTCGCGATCTCCGTGAGCAGGAGGCCGGCCTCCAGGCCGCCGGGAATCTCCACCCCGAAATCCAGTACTACCGCCTCGTTGTCGAGGCGGGCGACGGCGACGTTCAACTCGTCGGCGAAGTCGATGGCCTCGTCGACGAGATCCGTCGCCATCCGGTTCAGACTCTCCATACCTCCGCTTGTGCGCGCCCCCCTTTAGGCGTCCGGGTCCCGGTCGCTCCGGGCCGGTCTGCCGAGTGCGTCTTCGACCCCCGCGACCTTCTCCTCGGCCGACTGGCGGGTGCGCTTGTCGTCGATCTTCAGGACGGTACTCACCCGGTCGGCGTCGACGGCCTCGTGGGCGGCCTGCGCGGCCGCGAACAGTTCGCCGATCTCCTCGGCCTCGATGGTCGTCCCCATCGGCGTGGTCTCGTAGGCCACGTCGAAGTCCTCCAGGGCGTCGACGGCCGCGGCGACTTCCTCGGCCATGCTCCCTTCGATCACCGGTGCGACACTCAGGAATCCGACGACTGTCATGGGCGAGTGTGAGAGCGGCGCGGACAAAAACCCGCGCTCGGCCGGCGGCACGTGTCAGACAACTGGGAAAGTACTATGCCGGTCGCGTGTGAGAACGGTGACATGGCACCGGAGTTCACACGACGGCGTGCGTTGCGACTGGGCGCGGCGACGGCGAGTGTCGGAGCGGTCGGCAGTGTCGCCGGCTGTAGCTACATTCCGTTTCTCGGCGGGGGCGGGAAGACGCTCGCGTACAACAACGCGCTGTTCGCGCCGGGCGACGTTCCGGGAACCGGCGAGGGGTACATGTTCACGTACAGCGACTACAAGGTCCTCCGGAACAACGAGGACAACCTCGAGAACGGCACCGCGACATACGAGGACGACACGGAATCGTTCCCGTTCGAGCAGATGGGCGTCGACTTCGACAGCACGGACGCCAACCTGGCGATCCTGGCGGTCGGCGGCCACACGACGGGGAGTTTCAAAAAGAGCGACGTGGGCTCGTCGCTGGAGAGCAACGGGTTCAGCGAGGACGGCAGTTACAGCGGCTACACCCTGTACGCGGGCGAGGAGCGCACTGTCGGCGTCAAAGACGGCGCGGCGGTGTACGCGACCGCCCGGGACACGGACGGGTACGACCGGGGGAGCGCGATAGAGACCATCGTCGACACGAAGGCCGGCGACGGGAACCGCTACGCCGAGAACGACGAGGATTACTCGGCGCTGGACGAACACGTCTACGACGACGCGGTGGTCGTCATCGGCGGCACGGGTGAACTGATCGCCTTCTTCGCCGGCGATATCGACAACGTCGTCGGGTGGGGCATCAGCGGCCGGATCGACGGCGGCAGCCAGTACATCAAGAGCGCACACGTCTTCGGGAGCGAGAGCGACGCGAACGTCGACGCGGTCGATCAGTGGGCCAGTGACAGCGACCTGTTCGCGGACGCGACCGATCTCTCGACCTCACAGGACGGCCGCGTCGTGACCGTCGAGGGGACCGGAGAGACGTTCGGCGGGACCGGTGGGGAGCAGGGGCAGTGAGCGGCCCGTCCCGGTGCCGGTAAGTGGCCCGCCCGCGACCCCCCGAACATGACCGACCACGAGCGGACCGTCGCGGCGAACGGACTCGACTTCGCCGTGCGCGAACACGGCGACGGCGACCGGCTGGCGCTCTGTCTCCACGGCTTCCCCGACGACGCCGGGTCGATGGACCCGCTGGCGGAACGACTCGCCGACGCCGGATTCACCGCCGTCGCGCCGTACATGCGCGGCTACGGGCCGACCGGCGAGGCACCGGAGTCCGACTACAGCGCCCGCGCGCTGGGGGCCGACGCGGTCGCACTGGCCGACCGACTGGTCGAGGACGACGGCTACGACGACGCCGTCCTCGTGGGCCACGACTGGGGCGCAGTCGCGGGCTACAGCGCGGCGCGGCTCGATCCCGACCGCTTCTCGGCGATGGCGACCATGGCAGTCCCGCCGCGGTTCGGCGCGGACATCTGGAACCATCCCACGCAGTTCCTGCGGAGCTGGTACGTCTGGTTCTTCCAGCTCCCGGGCCTGGCCGAGCGGACGCTCCGTCGGGACGATTTCGCCATGATCGAACTGCTGTGGAACCTCTGGAGTCCGGGCTGGGACTACCCCGAGGAACGCATCGAGTCGGTCAGGGAGACCTTCCGGACCGACGGCACCGCCGACGCGGCCCTGCAGTACTACCGCCAGTTCGTCAATCCCTTGGTGTCCGACCTGTTCCGGAACGGCCGGCCCGACCCCGACGACGCCCCAGCCATCGAGGTCCCCGGGCTGGTTATCTCCGGGGCCGACGACGGCTGTATCGGGCCGGAACTGTTCGTGGACGCGGCCGACGCGTTCGCGGCCGACGCTCGCGTCGTCCGAATCCGGGACGCCGGGCACTTCATGCACCAGGAACGGCCGGACGTGGTGGCCGAGGAAGTGATCGAGTTCTGCAGTGCGTGACGCGGTGACACGGCGAAAAACCCGGAGTCCGCTACCTTTTTGCCGGCCCTGACGGAAGCCACGTGCATGCTCACCGTCCGGGCGCCGGCCACGAGCGCGAACCTCGGGAGTGGCTTCGACGTGTTCGGGGTCGCCCTCGACCGCCCGGCGGACGTGGTTCGTGTCGAGAAGGCAGACGAGATCAGCATCGAGGTCACCGGCGTCGGCAGCCAGTACATCCCCGAAGACCCCGACAAGAACACCGTCGGGGCCGTCGCCGAGGCGCTCGACGCCCCCGCCCGCATCGAGATCGACAAGGGCGTGCGCCCGGCCTCGGGACTGGGCTCGTCGGCCGCCAGCGCCGCCGCGGCCGCCGTCGGACTGAACGAACTGTACGACCGTGGCCACACCCGCGAGGAGCTGGTCCCCATCGCCGCCAAAGGGGAGGCCGTCGTCTCCGGCGACGCCCACGACGACAACGTCGCCCCGTCGATCATGGGCGGGTTCACCATCGCCACCGACGACGGCGTCACGAAGGTCGACGCCGATATCCCGCTGGTGGCCTGCCTGCCCGACATCGTCGTCTCCACGCGGGACGCCCGGCGTGTCGTCCCCGAGTCGGCCCGGGTCGAACAACTCGTGGAGACCGTCGGCTGGGCCGCGACGCTGACGACGGGGATGCACCGCGACGACCCCGCCCTCGTCGGCGAAGGCATGAACGACACCGTCGTCACGCCCGCCCGCGCCGAGTTGATCGACGGGTACAGCCAGGTCCGGGACGCCGCCCTCGACGCCGGCGCGACCGGCGTCACCATCAGCGGTGCCGGCCCGACCGTGATCGCCGCCTGCGAGGACGGCGACCGCCGGGCCGTCGGCACCGCGATGATCGACCAGTTCAACGCGGTCGGCGTCGAGGCGCGCGTCTACCAGACCGAGATCGGCGACGGCGCGACGCTGTTCTGAGACGAGAGGGGGAAAACCCTTGCCGCCCGACAAGAAAGCGGTCGCATGGACACGACTGATCTCCAGGCCCTCGGCCTCAGCCTCATTCTGTTCGGTGGGTTCTCGAACGTGAGTCCCGACCCGGTGTTCGTGCCGAACGCGACCGGCGCGCTCGTCATGCTCGGCGGACTGTTCGTCGTGCTGGTGAGCCTACTCCCGGACATCGGCGACAGCGCCGGTGATTGAAGTGGGCAGTCGATCTACCAGCGCTGGCGTTCGCTCTCGTTGATCCAGCGGAACCGCTCCTCCCCCGTGGTCGCTTCCGTATCGGCCTCCGCCGTGCCGGGTTCCTGCCAGGCGACACAGAGACTGCCACCGACGATGCCGACCAGCATGCCGATGACGAGGCCGCCGAACGCGCCGATCAGCGAGAGGATGGACATGGCGATGCCGGTGACGCCGATCAGCGTCGAGAGCTGGGGTTTGACGATGGCGAAGACGCCACAGGCCACGACCATGGCCGCGAAGACGATGCCCAGCGCCGAGTAGGACGGCCCCTGGGTCGCGGGGATCATCTGGAGTCGGATCGGGATGGCGGCGATGATCATGCCGCCCAGCACAAGTAGCGTGCCGCCGGCGAAGGGCCGCCGGGACCGCCAGCGGGCGAACGCCCCCGGCTGGGTCCCCAGCTGTTCTTCCTCCTCGACGATCCGCTCGTCGCCGCCCAGGGAGGGGAGGCTGAGGTCCACGTCGCCCAGGATCAGCCCGTAGCCGTTCCCGAGGAGCTGGCCGTAGAGGACGAACGCGACGACGATCAGCGGCCCGGTCGTCGGGAGGAATCCGAGCAGTGACCCGCCGTAGAAGGCGATGCCGACGAGCAGGCCGAAGCCCAGCCCCATGCTCCCGGCAGTCACCGCGAGCGCGGCCCGGGTCAGCAGGGGCACCAGCAACTTCTGGGTGAGCGTCGAGCGCCGCGAGAACATGATCACCGTGTTCGTGAAGTCGTTGATCGTCCGGGAGACGTAGGCGACGAAGGCCAGTCCCAGCGCCATCGACATGGCCATCCAGATGCCGAAGCCGGTGGAGACGCCGGTCGCACCGAGCGTGGCGGCCAGCCCCGCGAACAGGTCGAGGCCGATCACGAGGGCGACGAAGACCCCGCTGAGCAGGCCGGCGCCGAGCGACGCGACGACGCCCGCCCGGACCGCCTCGCCGGGCACGAACGTGGTCGCGTCGACCTTCTCCATCATCAGGCCGTAGCCGTTCCCGAGGACCTGGCCGTACACGACCAGCGCGACCAGTCCCGCGAGGCCGAGGTCCGGGCCGACGCCGACCGCACCCAGCGCGAGGACGGCCACGCCGAGGACGGTCCCGTAGACCAGCCCCATGCTCCCGGCGGTGACGGTGAGCGCCCCGCGGGTCAGAAGCGGGACGAGGAGTTTCTGCGTCGCCGTCGAGCGCCGCGAGAACAGGATGACCGTGTTCGTGAAGTCGTTGATCGTCCGGGAGAGGACGGCGGCGAACAGCAGGCCGAACACGAGGCCAGCGGCCACGAACAGCGCCGCCCCGAGCCGTGGAGACTGGCTCCCGACCAGGCCGGCGATCTCGGCGAGGGTCCCGTCCCCACCGAGCAGCGAGAGGACGGCGACGCCGGCGATGCCACCGCCCACGGCACCCACGAGCGCCGCGTTCTGTTCGTCCGCGGTCCGGCCGGGCGTGAACCAGTGGGCTTCGAGCAGGACCCCGTAGACGGTGCCCATCAACTGCCCGTACAGCAGGTACGCGAAGATCACCGAGAAGTCGGCCAGCGGTGGAAGCCCCGCGTTGTAGCCCAGAATCGGCAACGCGATGGGCATCACGTAGCCGAAAAAGCCGTAGGCGAGGATGTGGCCGTACAGCAGGCCGAACCCGCCGGCGGTGACGCCGAGTGCCGACCGCTCCAGCAGCGGCACGAGGATCTTCCGCAGGATCCCGATGTTCCGGGACATCATGATGATCGTGTTCGTGAAGTTGTGCACGGTCCGCGAGAGGAAGACGCCGAAGATCAGCGCGAACACCACGCAGGTTCCGATCCAGACCAGCCACCCGGTGGTGAGCCCACTCCCACCGACCAGCCAGGCGAAATACTCGAACCCCTGCGTCTTGCTTCCCTCCGGTCCCGGCAGGAACTGGATCAACAGCCCCGCCGGAACCGCAGCGACCAGTGCACCGATCACCGCTGCGACTTGCTCGTCCCGCCCGAACGTCGAGGTGATTTTCGTACTCATTATGTGCCCCGCAAACCCCCAGGTTATGCGGCTCTCTGCCCCAGACGTTCCGCAGTCGGCATAAAAAGTATTCTGCACCTATTGACCGGCAGTTTAAGGTATCACGGGGACGCGCCGGATACCGGAATCGGGGACCTCTCTGCAGGCGACAGGTCAGTCCGTCGAGTCGTCACGTTCGGCCCCGTCCGGCCTGACCGGTTCGCCTCGCCCGTCCTCGACCCGGAAACCGCCGGTCTCGGCTCGTCCCGAGAGTTCCCGCTGGGGATAGGGAATCTTGATGCCTTCGCGGTCGAACGCCGCCTTGACGCGCTCGACGACCTGGGCCTGTGCGCGCCAGCGTTTCGGCGGCGTCGGATGTTCGATCCAGAACCGCATCTCGAGGACGACCGCCGAGTCACCGAAATCTCGGGGGAAGACGTGGGGGCTGGGCGTCTCCTCGACCTGATCGACGGTCTCGATGGCCTCGGTCGCGACCTCGGCGGCGGTCGCCGGGTCGGCCTCGTAGTCGATGCCCACCTCGACGCGCAGGCGGAGGCGGCCCTTCTGGCTCCGGTTGGTGATGGCCCGGTCGGCCACCCGGTCGTTCGGGATCACGACGAACTCCCCGTCGAAGTTCTCCAGCCGCGTGTTGATGATCGTGATGTCGGTGACGACGCCCTCCTCGTCGCCGACCTCGACCCAGTCGCCGATCTCGAACGGCCGGGAGAACATCAACACGAAGCCCGCGATCAGCGAGCCCAGCGTCTGCCGGGCGGCCAGCCCGACGACGATTCCCAGGAACCCCGCCCCGACGAGCAGGCCACCGAGGTCGACGCCCCAGAACCCCAGCAGGACGAACGCGACGATTACGAGCAGCCCGATCTGCCCGACCCGTGTGACGATCTGTTCCTGGTGGGCGGTCATCCGGTCGGCCTCCCGGCTGAACGCGGCCACGGCGTCTTCGAGCAGGCCCATGCCGACGTAGGCACCGACTACCAGCACGCCGGTGAACACCCAGGCCAGCGCGTCTGCCAGCGAGAACCGAACCAGGGCAGCGGACTGCCGGACGAGCCACTGCTGGTCCCAGATCACGAGCAGGGTCAGGGCCGTGACGAGACAGATGCCGACCTGGAGCGACCGGAGCAGGAGGACGACCGGCGTCGTCACCGGGAACCGGCCGTTCACCTGCCCAACGAAATCGTCGATCGCTCCGCCGAGGTACCGCCTGGCGACGAGTCGCCTGCACTGCCGGAGCAGGAAGGGGACGACCAGCGCCGCGAGCGCGATGGCCGCGAGCGCGAGGACGACACTGGCGAGGAGTCGCTCCTCGGTCGACGACAGCCTGCCGAACACGGACCCGAACTGGGCGACGAGCGGGAGACGCGCGAGCACTAGTCACTGCTTACGGCGGTCGAAGCTGAAAAGCCGCTCGTATGTATCGCGGGCCGAAACGATCACACACCCCACTCAGTCCAGCGACCGTTCGAGGAACCGCTGTCTGAGTTCCTCGTCGGGGACGGGACACGCCTCTTTCCTGCCGAACACCTGATACCGGTGGTCGCCGACGAAGTCGTAGACGCGGTCTCTGACGCCCTCGGGGACGGCCATCAGTGCGTACAGGAGCGGGAGCGGGCCGTCCAGTTCCCGACAGACCCGGAGCGCGGCCTCGGATTTCGTGTAGTAGTCGTCGCCGTCGATCAGGACGATGGAGTCGAAGTAGTCCGAGTCCAGCCCGTGCCGGGTGAGCAGTTCCTTCCCGACCGGGGACTGGAGCGGGGCGAAGCGAAAGCGCCCGGCGTGGTCGAACTTCACGAGCAGTCTGAGCGAGCGGTTACAGAGGTTGCAGACCCCGTCGAACAGGAGGACCGGGCGCTGGATCTCGTCGGCGATTTCGGCGGGGTCGCGGGCGTCGTCGTCACTCCCGCCGCCGGCCGTGTCGCCTGTTCGGTCGGCGTCTCCGCTCATGACAGGTCAGACGCCGCGTCCCTGCAGTTTCTCCTCCTCGGGCAGGTCGGCGTTGGCGTCGCCTTTCATGCCCGAGCCGATGTTCGAGGAGATCTCGGCCAGCTTTTCCGGGTCGTCCCAGTTGTTGACCGCTTCGACGATTGCGGTCCCCATCGCCTCCGGGTCCTCCGCGCCGAAGATGCCCGACCCGACGAAGATGCCGTCACAGCCGTGGTGCATCATCAAGGCGGCGTCGGCGGGCGTCGCGATCCCGCCGGCCGCGAAGTTGACCACGGGCAGTCGGCCCATCTCGGCGGTCTCGTGGACCAGTTCGGCGGGCGCTTCGTGCTCGCGGGCCCACTTCTCGCGTTCCTCGTGGGTCATGCCCTCCAGCTTGCGGATCGCACCCTTGATGTTGCGCTGGTGGTGGACGGCCTGGTTCACGTCGCCGGTGCCGGCCTCGCCTTTCGTGCGGATCATGGCCGCGCCCTCGTTGATGCGGCGGAGCGCCTCCTGCAGGTTGCGCGCGCCACAGACGAACGGCGAGGTGAACTCGCGCTTGTCGATGTGGTAGCGGTCGTCGGCCGGCGTGAGGACCTCCGACTCGTCGATCATGTCGACGCCCGTCGCTTCGAGGATCTGGGCTTCCTTGGTGTGGCCGATCCGGGATTTGCCCATCACCGGGATCGACACCTCGTCGATGATCTCCTGCACGTCGGCGGGGTCGGCCATCCGGGCGACGCCGCCGCGTTTGCGGATGTCGGCCGGCACGGCTTCGAGGGACATGACAGCCACGGCACCCACGTCCTCGGCGATGCGGGCCTGCTCGGGGTCGACGACGTCCATGATGACGCCGCCTTTCTGCATCTTCGCGAACCCGCGCTTGACCAACTCGGTCCCGCGACGGAGCTCCTCCAGATCAGTCGCCTCTGACATACCCCGTGCTAGGGCGTTCACGCACTTAACCCGTGTCCTTTCCGGAAGAACGCGACGGCGACGACGGCGGCCTCCGATACCGTTTTGCCACCGTCGGCCCATCCTCCCCGCATGTCCGTCGTCACCAGGCTCGGCCGCCGGCTGGAGGGGTTCATCGCCCGCTACTTCGACGCACCCCTCCCCGACCGCGAGAGCCTGCCGCGGTACGTCGCGCCCCTGCCCGCGTGGATGGAAGACGCCGCCCTGCGACTGGCCTGGCCCATCGCCATCGTCAACCTGCTGGGGACCGCGTTCGGCTTCTGGTACTACGGCTTTCACCCCGTGCCGGTCACCGACCCGCTGTTCACCGCGCAGTTCGGGCTGACGCCCCCCGAGATGTGGCTGTTCGTCCCCGACAGCCCCGTCGCAACTGGCTTCATCGGCCTCTCGCTGATCGCCTGGCGACTCGACTGGAACGCCGAGTGGATTCACGTGCTGGCCTTCTTCGGCTGTATCAAACTCGGCCTCTGGACGCCGTACGTCCAGCTCCTGGTCAACGGCCTCGGCGACCTGAACCCGCTGATGTACCACTTCCTGATCTGGAGCCACGCGCTGATGGCCGTGGAGGCCTTCCTGATCCACCGCTACAGCGAGTTTCCGATCTGGGCCATCGCCGTCGCGACGGTCTGGTACACGCTGAACGACGTGGTGGACTACTTCGTGCCCCTGATCGGTGATCCCCACCACACGCTCCTGCGCGCGGAGCGGACTGTGACCGGATTCGACCACTCGCTGGCCGCCCACGATCAGGCCGCCGCCGGCGCGGTCGTGTTGACCATCCTGGCCGTCTTCCTCGCGACCGCGACCCGCGCGACGAAGGCCGAACTCGGGGGCTGATAACGGCGGTCGTCGGTCGTAAAACCGGACCAACCAATAAGTGCTGGCCGGCTGATGCCAGATCCGTGACAGACGTTCGGAACCGAAGCCGGCGGCGGTTCGTCGCCGGCGCGGCAGTGGTCGCAGTCGGTGGCATGGCAGGCTGTATCGGAAACGGCGGCAGCGGAGCCGACGACGGCGGTGACGGTGGCGACGGCGGTGGAGACGAGACCGGAACCGGCACCGACAGCGAGACGACCGGGCAGGGCGAGGCCGACGGCACCACGCAGGTAGCCGGCACGAGCCCTGAGAAAGTCGTCCGGAAGATGCTCCGCGCGACGGCCGAGGGTGACCGCGAGACGGTCCGCCGACTGACCGTCGAGGGTCACTCGCTGAGCAGCGTCGGGAAGGTCGATGGGTTGACCATCGAGTCCGTCCAACGGTACTCCGCGCAGGCCTACGCCGACCGCACGGGAGCCTCCGTCTCGACCGTCGAGGACGCGCTCGTGAAGGCCCAAAATCGCGGCTACGACGACGCGACCATCGTGTCCTACAGCGCCAGTACCGCGCAGTACGACGACATCCAGCGCGACTACATCCTCGTCCTCGACCGCGACCAGTGGCTCATGTACGACTTCGGGAAGTTGCCCGGATAGATCCACCCTCCTCCGGAGACGCAGGTCAGTCCTCGTTCTCGTCTGCGTGTGCCCTGACCCACAGCTCCCCGATCCGCGAGAGTCGCGTCCGGTAGGACTTCCCGTGTTCTTCCTGCTCGATGTACCCCTTTCCGCCCGGTCCGAGTCGGTCGACGTTGTAGATCACTTTCGACCGGAAACTGTCGGTGTACTCCTCGCCGAGTTCCCGGGAGAGTTCCTGAGCCAGTTCCGAGACGGACTCGAACTCGCCGTGTTCCCCGAGGGTAAAGAGGATGATCTCCTCGAAGGGTTTCACGTTCGAGAAGGAAGCCACCGGGAGTTCGACGACGTGGCTCCCGTCGATCTCCTTCGCGCCGATGGTCGTCCCGCGCTCGTCGAACTCGTCCAGGAGACTGCGAGCGCTCTCCAGCCGTTCGGTGACCCGGCCGTCGTCCACGTCCTCGCGCAGGTCCGAGAGCAGGTCGATCTGTCTGCGGAGTTCCTCGGCGAGTTCGGTTTCGAGGTACTTCTCGGGGACGGTGTAGTAGGTGTGGATGCGGTCGCGGTCCTCCTGGCGCTCGACCATGATGGAGTGGGCCGCGGTGGCGAAGGCGAACGAGACCGTTCGGGGCATCGCGGAGATGTTGACCCAGACCTCGCTGGCCGTGCCGTCCTCGTCGTCGCGGCCGCGGTCGAGTTCGGCCATGATGAGGCTGTAGGCCTGCTCGAACGCTTCGTCGTAGTCGTACACGTCCTCGACGACGATGCGCTCGGTCCCCGCGCCCAGGAGGTTCGTGAAGTCCTTTTCGAGCTTCTCGGCGAGGTTGCGCGAGTACTCGACGTTGGCCTCGCTCCCCACGGCCCCCTCCAGCAGGACCACCCGGTCCACGTCGAGCCGCTCCCGCACCAGCGGCGCGATGAGCCGGTCGTAGTCGAACCCGACCGGGACGATGTGTGTCTGCATACCTCTCCTTGACCCGACGCGTTCAAAAGGGTTCGAGTTTCCGGCGGTCAGTCGGCCGACTGCCCGCGGTAGACGGCCGCGTCCTCCCCGGCGGCGTGGCTGGTGACCGCCGAGACGCCCACCGTCAGGACGAGCCCCAGGCCCATCCCGACGACCGAGGCCGACCACCCGCCGAGTCCGGGAGCCAGCGGGAAGACGTAGCTCGCCGGCACGAACGGGAGGAAGACACTGGCGAGGTAGAACAGCTGACTCCCGCCGACGCCGGCGTAGATCCCGTTTCGGGTCGTTTCCGGCCAGTAGAGGGCGACCAGTACGGGGAGGGCGAGCTGTGCGAACCCGCCGAAGGCGGTGTCGCCGATCTCGATCAGCGTCCCGGGGCGGAAGAGACTCGCGACGAACGACACCAGGGCGATGACGACGACGCCGAGGCGGCCGACCAGCGCCTCCCGGCGGTCGGTGACGCCGGCGACGGCCTGTCGGTACACGTCGCGGGTCAGGTAGGACGATCCAGACAGCAGCATCGAGTCGCTTGAGGACATCATCGCGGCCATCGCTCCGGCGATCACCAGCGCCGCGAACCACGCGGGCGTGTACTCGTTCAACAGCAGCGGGAGGACGTTCTGGTTCTCGCCGGCCGCGATGCCGAGCCCCTGGGCCCACGCGCCGAGCATGAACGCGGGAACGAAAAGCAGGATGACCAGCACCGGCCAGAGCGCGAACGTCCGCTTGAGAACCTTCTTCGAGCCGGCCACGAAGAACCGCTGGTTGACCTGCGGGAACATCGTCACGCCGAACGCGATGGAGACGGCCGTCGAGAGCATGTAGGCCGGTGTGTAGAGCCCGCCGCCCAGTGTGACGTGGCCGGGTGCGGCCGCGGCCAGTTCGGCCGTGGCCGCCCCGGGACCGCCGACCGCCGACAGAATCCAGGCGACCGCGGCCCACACCATTCCGAGCATGAACAGCCCCTGGATGGTGTCGGTCCAGGCGACCCCACGCATCCCCGACAGGACGACGTAGACGATCATGAACAGCGTGATGCCGCCGGCCCCCAGCCAGTAGGGGACCGCGCCGTCGGTCAGGGCCGCCAGCGCGGTGCCGGCCCCCTGTTGCTGGAGCATCACGTAGGGGAACAGCCAGAACAGGGAGACGCCAGCGACCAGCGCGCGGAGGCGTCGTGAGCCGAAGCGATCACCGAGCATCTCCCCGAGGGTCACGTAGCCGTTGGCTTTCCCGACGAGCCACTGCTTGTACCCGATCACGTACCAGAGGATACCGAACAGTACGCCGTCCATCAGCCCCATCACGAGAATCCACTCGGGGCCGGCCGCGTAGGCGACGTTCGGCCCGCCGAAGAAGGTGAACGCCGACAGCAGTGTCGCGAACGTCGTGAACAGCAGGACGACGGTGCCCAGCGTCCGACTCGCGAGGAAGTAGTCCTCGGCGGTGCGGTCGGTCAGCCGGTAGGCCACCAGCCCGACGCCGAGCGCGAGCAGGAGGTAGCCGACGACGATACCGAGCTGGAGGCCCGTCTCAGCCATCGACACCACCCTCGACGCCGACGCCCCAGGCCCGGCGGGCGAAAACGGCGAAGACGACGGCTGTCAGTCCCATCCAGCCGACGTGCCACCAGACCCAGATCGGCAGGCCGGCGACGACGCGGCTCGACCCCCACCAGAACCAGGGGACCGCCAGCGCGACCAGCAGGACCGCGACCGCACTCCAGACGTAGGTCTCTCGAGCCATGCTGTCGAAGCCTGCCGCTGGACGCAAATAGACGTGTCGATAGCGTTCAGAACGGGATTCCGAAGAGATATTTCCTTCAACCACCGCCTGAGCGCGACCGGCAGTGCGTCGCCGTCCGCGAACGCGGCCGCAAGTCAGTACAGTCGCGTCCCGTCCGGTACCTCCCGTTCTGGCTGGAGGTGGACCACGTCGCCCCCGGCGTCGTCCACGCCAGTGACGAGACACTGGCTCTCGAAGCCGGCGATGTTGACCGTCCCGAGGTTGACCACTGCCAGAACCTGCCGGCCCTCCAGCTCGTCGGGGTCGTAGTTGTCGGTCAGGCCGGCCGCGGACTGGCGCGTCTCCGAGCCGAAGTCGACGGTGAGTTTGTACACGTCCTTGCGGGCTTCGGGGAACGGTTCGGCGGACCGGACGGTGCCGACCCGCATCTCCACGTCCTCCAGAAATCGTTCGGGGTCGATGTCGGCTTCCTCGATACCCATGGCCAACCCACCGCAGTGACGAGTGAAGTGCGTTTCGTCGCCCGCACGGACGTGCAGGCCGCGTGTCACGACGGTAGGTATATGGCGGCAAGGCCGCTACGTCCAGACGTATCCATGGGTGCGTTCATGGAGACATCATCATCACGCGGTTCACAGCATCGCCCCCAGCCGGGGCAGTTCACCAGCTATGCAGGATTCAGCGAAATACTTGATTCACGCGGACATCGTCGCCGACGGGGTGGTAGAGCGGAGTGACGTCGTCGGCGCGGTGTTCGGGCAGACCGAGGGATTGCTCGGCGACGAACTCGATCTCCGGGCGTTACAGGAGTCCTCGAAGGTCGGCCGGATCGACGTGGAGATCGAGTCGGAGGGCGGCCGCTCGTACGGCGAGGTGACCATCGCCAGCGGGCTCGACAAGGTCGAGACCGCGATCCTCGCGGCCGCCCTGGAGACCATCGACCGGGTCGGTCCGTGTCGGTCGGACTTCCAGGTGACGAAACTGGAGGACGTGCGCGCGGCCAAGCGCCGGGAGATCGTCGAGCGCGCGACCGATCTGCTCGCCGAATTCGAGGGCGAAGTCGCCCGGAGCGCGGATCTCATCGAGGAGGTCCGGCAGGCGGTCCGGGTCGAAGACATCACCGAGTACGAGGGGCTGCCGGCCGGCCCCCGCGTCAGCGACAGCGACGCGATCATCGTCGTCGAGGGCCGGGCCGACGTGCTCCAGTTGCTGAAGTACGGCATCAAAAACGCCGTCGCCGTCGAGGGCACCGACGTACCCCAGGCGGTCGCCGATCTCACGTGCAAGCGGACGGTGACCGCCTTCCTCGACGGCGACCGCGGGGGCGACCTCATCCTCAAGGAACTCCAGCAGGTCGGCGAGGTCGACTACGTGGCCTTCGCCCCGGAACACCGGTCCGTCGAGGACCTGGCCCGCGACGAAGTGATGGCCGCGCTCCGGGAGAAGGTCCCGATGGAGGCCGTCGCTGGCGCGAGTTCACCCCACGAGACCGTCGCGGCGACCGACGGGAGCGCCCGCCCCGCGCCGCCGGAGACGACCGACGGGCCCGAGTCGACCGCGACACCCGAGACGACCGACACAGCATCGGCCGATACCGCGTCGACCGACCAGTGTGCCGAGGCCGCGAGCGAAGACGCCGAGGCCACCGACGACACGGCCGACGGCGACGACGCGGTGGCGGCAGACGACACTGCCACGACGGCCGACGACGAGAGTGCGGCGGACGCGCCGACAGACCCGGAGACACTGGCGGGTCACGTCCAGGCGGTCGTCGACGGCAACAGCGGCGAGGTCGTCCTGCTGGACGGCGAATTCCGGGAACTCGCGTCGGCCCCCGCGAACGAGGCCTTCGACGCCGTCGCCGACGCCGACGTGACGCCGACGACGGTCGTCCTCGACGGGGAACTCGACCAGCGGTTGCTCGACGTGGCCGCCCAGCGCGGCGTCGAGCAGATCGTCCCGCGGTCGACCGGCGAGTTCGTCAAACAACCGACGGGCGTCCGCATCCGGACGGCCGATCAGTTCTGAAGCGGCCGGGCCAGCAGGAGCCCGGCCCCGTCCTCGTAGTGATCCGGGAGTCGCTCCTGTTCGGCGAAACCGTTGGCGTCGTAGAAGTCCCGCGCCCGCTCGTCGTCGGCCCGAACTGTGAGTTCCAGCCGCTCGAACCCGTCCGCTGCGAGCCGGTCACAGAGCGCCGCCAGCAGTCGGGAGCCACGCCCCTCGCCACGGTGGCCGGCCGCGACCGCCAGTTCCGCGAGGTAGGCCACGGCGTCCTGCGGGATTGCGACGGCGTACCCGCTCGGCTCGTCGGCCTCGTCCGTGACCACGAGTACGACCGGCGGCCCGTCGATAGCGGGTTCGAGCAGTCCGTCCCAGGGTTCGGACAGCGAGGCCACCTGGATGGCCCGCAGTCGCGGCAGGTCGTCGGCAGTGGCGGGCCGGATCATAGCGCGGCGAGTGCGAGCGCGACGCCACCGCCGACGACGGCGGCGACGGCCGTCGCGAGGAAGTTGACGACCTGGTTCCCGAAGTACCGCCCCTCGACGGTCGCCCCGAGGAGGCTGTCGGCGGTCATCCCGAGGACGCCCGCGCCGACGATCACCAGCGCCCCCAGCGGCTGGACCGACTCGAAGGCCACCGCGATGGCGGCGATCAGTCCCGCGCCCGCGATGCCGGCGAGTTCGCCCTGCCAGGTCACGGCCCCGTCGGTGCCGGGCGCGACCCGCTCGAAGGTCGTGATGAGCCGGGGCTGGTCGAACAGCCCCCCGATCTCGCTGGAGAGGGTGTCGCTCATCGCCGCGGCGACGGCCCCGGCGAAGGCGTAGAGGAACACGTCCGGCGAAACGGGCACGTGCGTCGGACTCGCCGCGAACCCGACGACGGCGACCAGCGCCATCAGCGAGTTGGCCAGCACGTTCCCGCTCCCGCGCACCCCCTCGTTCTCCTGTGCGATCCCGCGCTCCTGTTTCTCGTCGTAGCGGAACTTCGTCGAGAGCGCGCCGACGCCGAAGAACGTGATGAGCATGGCGAACCAGCCGTAATCCCCGAGGACGATGGTCAGCAGGCCCAGCAGGACGCCGGTGACCATCCCCGCGATGGAGGCCGCGTCGAGCCAGTAGGAGACGTAGCCGAAGCCGACCGTCACCGCCAGCGCGACCGCGACGCGAACGGGCGAGACGGCGACTCCGAGGTCCGCGAACAGCCACAGCAGGAGCGCGACCGAGACCATCACCAGCGGGTCGTCCCGGGCGAACAGGACCGCTCGCAACAGCGAGGCCAGGAGTGCGCCGCTGACCGCGAAGAAGGCCAACGTCGCCGGGAGGACGGACTCGGGCGTCAGCGCGACGGTCGCCAGTCCCGCGCCGAAACCGAGGACGGAGCCACCGGCGACGAACCCCGCCGTCGCGACCGCCGGGTCCGACCGCCACGCCCTGACCAGGTGTTCCGCGAGGTTCCCGTACGAGAGGATGAACACCGCCGTCGCAAAGACCGTCATCGGGAGCGCGAACTGCAGGGCCAGCAGTGCCAGCCCCGCGATGGCGAGTGCAAAGCCCGCCAGCCCGTAGAGGCGACCGTCCTCGCGGTCGCCCGGCCGGGCGAACAACTCGAACACGAATCCCTCGTCGATCACGTACAGCGCCAACACGGCGACCGCGATGAACGGGAGCGTCCCGGCGACGGTGGCGACCGCCTGCGATGTCATCCGGTCGGTGAACGGCACCGTACCGGCGACGGCGGCGGCCAGCTGTGGAGCCACTCGGCTGACGGCCGGGACGAGCAACCCGCCCGTCCCGACCAGCGCGAACGCCCCCGCTCGCCGGACTGTCGTCGTCACGTGCCGCCCGTTTTTCGGAGACGCACTTAACAACCACCTTTTTCGCGAGGGGGTCGCGGGGCGACCCCCTCGCCAAAAACGTGGGCGAAAAAGCGGAACTCGCGCGGCGCGCGAGTTCCGGTGCTGTGCTGGTGCTCGCCGCGACCGCACCGCTACCGAACCGCCTCCACCGCCGACGGCCATGGATCGAACCAGAACCGGCAGATGGAGACCGACAAGACATTTATCACAGGCTACAGGATGGGGGACCGTGCGCCGACTCGCTCTCCTCGCCTGCCTGCTCCTCCTGGCCGGCTGTCAAACCGGCAGTGGACCCGTGACGCCGACAGCGACGACGACACCCGCCGAAGCGCCAGACGTTTCGGTCGCGAACGGAAGCGACGACCCGATAGCCCTCCCGATGTTCCGGTCGCTTCCCCAGGCGAACGGTACCGTCGAAGCCGTTACCGTCGGAAGCGAGCGCGACTTCGACGGTAGCGTGGCTGTGCACGTCTGGAACGACGCGCCGAAGAATCGGTCGATTCAGGTGGAGCTGACGTATCTCTCCACCAACGAGTCGCTCTATCACCAGGTGGGGATTCCAGCCGACGAGGCTATCGTGTTCGACCTGCGACGCTCGGACCAGTATCGGATCACGGTGACGACGAACGCGACGACACACTCGCTCTCGCTGGGCCGGGACACGTTCGACTGCAACGACCACACGTTCGGTGTCCGGGTCGTCTCCGATGGGAACGTCTCGACGGGAGAGTTGGCGACGGAGGCGGCCTGTGTCTCGCCCAGAAAGTGACGCGACGCGCGCCGACCCGTGACCTTCATATTCGCCGACAGGGAAGCCCAACCGTGGGCATCTACGATCAGTACCTCGCGGTCCGGACCCAGTGGGCCGACGAGGAGACGCCGGACAACGTCGCCGTCGTCATCACCGAGCGCGACCTGCTGGAGCAGGGAGCCTACGACACCCTGGAGTCGTTTTTCGACTGGGCCGTCGAGTACGGTGCCGAACGTGTCATGGTCTACGTCTCCGTCCTCGACGAGAAGGCCGTCCCGACACTCCGCCGTGCGCTCGAAGACGTGGACGCGCCCCGCGAGATGGCCGTCCGCGGCCCCGACGACGACCGGCGGGCCGACGCCCCCATCCAGGTGAGCATCGGCCTCGGCGGGAAACACGAGTTCGCCGCCGCCGTCCGCAGCGTCGCCGAGGAGGTCGACGACGGCGAGTTGACGCCCGGCGAGATCGACGAGGACGACATCGAACAGCGGCTGGTCTTCCCGACCGATCCCGACCTCGTCATCAAGACCGGGGCCGAGCGGCTCTCGGACTTCATGATCTGGCAGTCGGTCTACTCCGAACTCTACTTCACCGACGTGAACTGGCGGGACTTCCGGAAACGGGAGTACCTCCGGGCGATCAGGGACTTTCAGGACCGCCAGCGGCGGTTCGGACAGTGACCGCGGGGAACTGTCCGAACGTCGGAAATCGAACGGCGTGAGATGTCCGGAGGTTTGGACAGTGCCGTTCAGTCCGCCGCGGGTTCGGCCTCGAATTCGGCCTCGATGTCCTCCTCGTCGAGTCGCTCGCGTTCGCTACTGGGCAGGGCGTCCCGGAATCGGCCGAGGATCGAGCGGGCTTCGTCGAGTTCGGCGCTCCCCATGGCGCGGACCAGCGCCAGCGCGCGCTTGGCGCGGGCGGTCCGCCAGGACTCCTCGCGGGACTCGTAGGTGCGGATCGCGCGCAGGAAGTCCACCTTCCGGAACTCCGGCCAGTAGGGGGTACAGAAGAAGACGGCGGCCTCGTTGCCGTTGGCGTGCCAGGGCAGGAAGTTGCTGGTGCGTTCCGCGCCGCCGGTCCGGAGGATGAGGTCCACGTCGCGGGAGGGTCCCTCGTAGAGCCGTTCCTCGACGGTCTCGGCGTCGATCTCGTCGGGGTCGAGATCGTCGTAGACCACGTCGCGGGCCACGTCGCGGGCGGCCCCGAGCAGTTCCGCGCGGCCGCCGTAGGCCAGCGCGATGTTCAACTGGAGTTCGTCGTAGTCGCGGGTGCGACCCTCGGCGTACTGGATGGCGGTGCGGACCCGACCCGGGAGGTCCTGCGTCTCGCCGATGGCCCGGATCCGCACCTCGCCCTCGTGGACGCGGTCGGCGTCGGCGAACTCGTACAACTTCTCCTCGATCAGGTCGAACAGGGCCTCCCGCTGGTTGACCGGGCGGTCGAAGTTCTCCGTCGAGAACGTGTAGAGCGTCAGCTCCTGAACGCCGAGTTCGTCACACCAGTTGAGCATGGCCTCGGTCGTCTCGGCACCGGCGCGGTGGCCCTCCGTGGCCCCCTCGCCCTTGTTCCGGGCGTAGCGACGGTTCCCGTCCTGGATGACGGCGACGTGATCCGGCATCCCCGACAGCTCCCACCGCAACAGCCGTTCGTACCCCGATAGCGCCTGCTGGCGCACCCACGCGAGCATTGTTCGAAAGTTCTCACCCCGTGATAAGTATCTTGTCCTCGGCGCTGGTATGGGGTGGGGTGACCCGCAGGCTTTTAATATGGCGACGTCCTCTGCGTAGTTGCAATGGCGACCGGTACGGTTGACTTCTTCAACGACACTGGCGGTTACGGATTCATCGATACCGAAGACGCGGACGAGGACGTCTTCTTCCACATGGAAGACGTCGGCGGCCCCGACCTGGAGGAAGGTCAGGAGGTCGAGTTCGACATCGTGCAGGCCGACAAGGGCCCGCGTGCGGAGAACCTGGAGCGACTGTAACCATGGCGCAAGGCACAGTCGACTTCTTCAACGACACGGGCGGCTACGGCTTCATCGACACCGAGGACGCGGACGAGGACGTCTTCTTCCACATGGAAGACGTCGGCGGCCCCGACCTCGAAGAAGGTCAGGAGGTCGAGTTCGACATCGTGCAGGCCGACAAGGGCCCGCGCGCCGAGAACCTCACGCGCCTGTAATCGGGCACGTCAGTCGCGGTACTGTGCGGGGCCGCTGGCCCCGAGACGCGAACCATCGAGCGGCGGCACCGTCGCGGACCGTCGTCCGGGGTCGGCCCGAGACCGTGAGAAGTATGGGGACGGGACGGCCAGCATCGAACAATGGAGACACAGGACCCTATCGATCCGGACCTCTACCAGCGAGCCGAGGCGCTCCTCGAACCCGGCGAGATCGAACTCGTGGGGATCATCGTCCACACGGAACTGGGTAGCGACGACGAGGCCGCGCTCCACGAGGCGACCATCGAGATCGGCGAGCTGATCGCCGACCACGCGGGCGTCGACCCCAAGGACACCTACGTCTACTCCGGCAACGACGACACCGAGTTCGGGCTGAACCAGCACCAGGGACGCACGCTCGACGACGACGAGTTCGTCTGGGAGTGCCAGCAACTGCTTCGCGAGGAGGAGTTCAAGATCGTCTTCTACTACGAGGCCGACACCGACCAGGAGGGGCTGGTCGAGGCGGTCCGGGCGGACGGATACACCGTCGAGAGTGTCTCGCCCCGATAGACGGTCATCAACGCTTACAAGCCCGTGGTAGCCGTCGCCGGAGTCATGACCAGCGACGGGTATGCAGTCACGCGTCGGTCGGTACTGGGCGTCCTCGGTGCGGCGGGCGTCGGCCGCACGGGTGCAGTCGGTGGCGTCGCGGCACAGGCCACGGGCGAGTCGTGGCCGATGCACCGCGTGGACGCACGAAACACCGGCTGGAACCCCGGTCCCGAGGGCGTCGCGACGGCGGTCGAAACGGACTGGGTGTTCGAGGCGTTCCACGGCCCGAACGGGCTCTCGGTCGCGGACGGGACGGTGTTCGTGACCGACGACAACGACGTGTCGGAGCCCTACCGGGGGACGGTGTACGCGCTCTCGGCGGTCGACGGGACCGAGCAGTGGCGTCGGGAGTTCGACCGCTGGGCACAGACGACGCCCGCGGTCGCCGACGGACGGGTCTTCGTCACCACGAACGGGAACGGTGACGGGTACGTGTACGCCTTCGACGCCGAGAACGGCGACCGGCTGTGGCGGTACGAGGCCGAGAGCGAGATCGTCTGTGCGCCGACCGTGGCGGACGGGCGGCTCTATCTGGGACTGATCGACGACGCGGTGGTGGCACTCGACCCCGCGACCGGTGACGTGGCGTGGCAAACCGGCGTCGACGGGAGGGTCTGGGGGTCGCCAGCAGTCGCCAACGGCTATCTCTACGTCGGCACCGATCCCAGTCGGGGCCCGGACGAGCCGATTACGTCGCCAGCGACGGTCTACGCGCTCGACACCGACGACGGCACGATCCAGTGGGCGCACGAGGCCGGCGACGTCCGGATCACGGCGTCGCCCGCCCTCGCCGAGGGGACGGTGTTCGTCGTCGCTGACGACGGTGTCCTCCGGGCGCTCTCCGTCGTCGACGGGACGGTCGAGTGGACCCACACCGTCGGCTCCGAGGGGAACGAGACGCCCGTGGTACACGACGGGACGGTGTACGCCAACAGCCAGGGGTCGCTCGTCGCCCTCGACGCGGGCGACGGGACCGTGCAGTGGACCTACGACGGCGAGACCCTGGCCTCGCAACTGCTCGGATCGACGGGCGCGCTGTACGCGAAGGCGGGAGACGGCCTGCTGGCGGTCGACGCGGCCGAGGGGACCGGTCGCCGGCTCGGGACTGGTGGACGGGAACTCCATCCCAAAGCCGTCGTGGGGGACAGGATCTACGGGTTCGACCGCTCGCAGGGGCGGGTATTCGGATACGGGATTTCCGAACGGGAACGCGCGTCCGGGACGGGCACGCCCGGATCACCGACGGCGACCGACGGCGACGGGTCGAGTGGACTTCCGGTGACCACCGCCCTGCCGGTGGGCCTGCTGGCGGCACTGCTCGGGGGCCTCGGTGCCTATCGCTGGCTGAGCGACGACGAGGAGTGATCGCCCGCGACGGGATGGGAATCCCAGACTCCGACCGGACAAGCGCGGATTTATGCCGCCCCGACCCCGAGATCCGTGTATGAGCGAAGACCTCTCGCGGGTCGACCGGGCGGTCGTCAACGCCTTCCAGGGCGGGTTCCCGGTCGCCGAGCGCCCCTTCGAGCCGGCGGCCGCGGCGCTCCGGGACCGGGGCGTCGAGATCGACGCCGACGCCCTCTTCGAGCGGGTCAGGGACCTCGACGACGAGGGTGTCCTGACCCGGTTCGGCGCGCTGATCAACGCCGAGGAGATCGGCGGCGCGGCCACGCTCGTGGCAATGCACGCCCCCGAGGACCGGTACGACGAGGTGGCCGAGCAGGTCAATGCCTACGACGCGGTGGCGCACAACTACGAGCGCGAACACCCCCACCTCAACATGTGGTTCGTCGTCAGCGTCCCCGACGCCGACGAGGTCGAGGAAGTGCTGGCGGCCATCGAGGACGACACCGGCCAGGAGACCTACAACCTGCCCAAACAGCAGGAGTTCCGGGTGGAAGCGAAGTTCCTGCTGGACGGCCCGATCTCCGATGGCGACGTGGATCTCTCCGATCTGGGTCCGGACGTGACCCCGACCGACCGGCAGTCGCTGACACCGGCGGAACTGGACCTCGTCCTCGAAATTCAGGACGGCCTCCCGATCTCGCCGACGCCGTATCGAGACGTGACCGAAACGCTTGGCGCGGACGTGGAGTGGGTCCTGTCCACGATCAAGCGATTTAACGCGGAAGGAAAGGTCCGACGTGTGGGCGTGATCCCGAACCACTACGCGCTGGGCTACACCGAGAACGGCATGACGGTCTGGGACGTGCCCGACGAGGTCGTCGACGAGGTCGGGCCGGCCGTCGCGTCGCTGGGATTCGTCACGCACTGTTACGAGCGGCCCCGGCACGAGGGGGTCTGGCCGTACAACTTCTTCGCGATGACCCACGGCCGGAGCGAGGCAGAGAGCGCCGAGCGCGTCCAGCAGGTTCGCGAGAAGATGGACGAGTTCTGGGACGTGGCCGACGAGGACTGGGACACGCTCTTTTCCACCCGGATTCTGAAGAAGACGGGCATCCGGATGGACGAGCGTGCGAAGGCCAACACCGTCGAACCGGAGGAGGCCGGCGACTGATGGGAGGGGCAGTTTGATCCCGCTCCTGCACGACTTCACGGGCGAGACCGTCCTCGTCTTCGGCGGCGGGTCGGTCGGCGCGCGGAAGGCCCGGCGGTTCGCCCGCGAGGCCGACGTGATCGTCGTCAGTCCGACGTTCGCGGACGCGGACTTCGGCGGGGCCGAGCGGGTCCGCGCCGCGCCGGACGCCGACGCGGTCGCCGAGTGGATCGACGACACCGATCCCGCGCTGGTGGTGGCCGCGACCGACGACGGCGACCTGAACGCGGCCATCGAGGATGCCGCACGGGACGCTGGCGCGCTGGTCAACCGGACGGACGAACACGGCGGGCGCGACCCCGAGAGCGTCGTCGTACCGGCCACGGTGCGGGACGGACCGGTGACGGTCGCGATCTCGACGGGCGGGACGAGTCCGGCGCTGAGTCGGTACCTGCGCCAGCGGATCGAGGACGACGTCGAGGGGGCCGGTGAGATGGCGCGGCTGACCGGGGAGTTACGGGCGGAGTTGCAGGCCGAGAACGTCGATCCGGAGCGGCGTCGGGATGCGATCCGGGCTGTCGTGCGATCCGGGCGTGTTTGGAAGCATTTAGATAGTGGCAGGACAAAGCCTCGGCAAGTGGCCGAGGACGTGATCGCGGACGTGACGGGTGATTTACAGTGATAAACGGAGCCGGCGTGATCGCGGGTGTCAGCATCGCCCACGGGCAGGCTAGCGTCGACGACATCGAGGCGGCCTGTACCGAGAACCAGCGTCGGGCCGTCGAGTCACTACTCGATCAGCCGGGCGTCGAGGAAGCGTACGTCCTCCAGACCTGCAATCGTGCGGAGGCCTACGTCGTCGCTCCGGAGGCGTCGGTCGGTCGGGCCGCTCTGGAGCGGTACCGGGCGGACGTGCCCGACGACGCCGTCGTCGAGATGGGACACGAGGAGAGCCTGCGCCACCTCCTGCGCGTGGCGGCCGGCCTGGAGTCCATCGTCCTGGGCGAGGACCAGATCCTCGGCCAGGTCAGAGACGCCTACGAGGATTCCCGTGGCGTCGGCGCGATGGGACCGGTACTCGAAAACGGCGTGACCAAGGCGATCCACGTGGGCGAGCGCGCCCGGACCGAGACCGCCATCAACGAGGGGACGGTCTCGCTGGGGAGCGCGGCCGTCAACCTCGCCGACCGGGAGCGCGACCTCGCGAACGCGACCGCGCTCGTCGTCGGCGCGGGCGAGATGGGATCGCTCGTCGCCAAGGCCCTCGACGGAGCCGTCGAGCGCGTTCTCGTCGCCAATCGGACCGTCCCCCACGCCGAACATCTCGTGGGCCGACTCGACGTGGACGGCGACGCCCTCGGACTCAACGGCGTCGCGACGGCCATCGAGCAGGCGGATCTGGTCATCACGGCGACGGGCAGTCCGGAACACGTCGTCACCGTCGAGACGATGGACCGCGCCGGTGACACGTTCGTGATCGACCTCGCACAGCCCCGCGACGTGCCGCCGGCGGCCGACGACCTCGATTCGGTGACGGTCAGGGACATGGACGCGCTGGAGTCGGTGACCACGGCCTCCCGGAAGCGCCGGGAGTCGGCCGCCGAGAAGGTCGAACAGCTCGTCGACGAGGAGTTCGAGCACCTGTTGACCCAGTACAAGCGCAAACGGGCCGATCAGGTGATCGCGGGGATGTACGAGAGTGCAGAGCGCATGAAGGCCCGCGAACTCTCGACGGCGCTGGAGAAACTCGACCTCGACGAGGAGGAACGCGAGGTCGTCGAGTCGATGGCCGACGCGCTGGTCGGGCAGTTGCTCGCGCCGCCGACCCAGAGCCTGCGCGACGCGGCCGAGGAGGACGACTGGACGACCATCAACACGGCGCTCCA
Source organism: Halorientalis pallida (assembly GCF_049605515.1). Lineage (GTDB taxonomy): Archaea > Halobacteriota > Halobacteria > Halobacteriales > Haloarculaceae > Halorientalis > Halorientalis pallida_A. The sequence continues at coordinate 3,515,894 of NZ_CP187158.1, read as the reverse complement.
GCTGTTCGATCCCGAATTCGGGTCGGACGTGCCGGAGTTCGTCTCCAGCATGGACCCCGAGGACATCCCCGAGGACATGAAGGCCGAGATGCCACAGGCGGTCCTCAACCAGCTGGACGACTGATTTTACGACTCGCGGGCTCGCGTCGCGACGCCCGGGATGCCCAGTCTGAGGAAGGCCGGCACCGCCAGCGTCGCGACGGCGACTTCCAGCCCGCCGACGGTGAGGAAGGCGGCGAAATAGCCGTACTCGTCGGCGACGGTCCCGCCGACGAGGACGCCGGCCAGGAAGCCGAGGCTCCCGACGGCGTTGAACGCGGCCATCGCGACGCCGCGCTGGTCGTCGGCGGCCAGATCGGTGACCAGCGCCATCGTCGCGGGGGCCATCAGCGCGCCGATGACGCCCACGGCGACCATCGCCGCGCCGGCGAGCGCGACCGTCGGCGCGAGTCCGACGCCGATCACGACGAGGCCGTACAGCGTCGAGCCCGCGAGGACGGGGATTGTGCGTCCGATCCGATCCGAGAGGACGCCGAAGGGGTACTGAAAGAGCGCGAAAGGGGCGAAAAAGAGCGCGAGCATCAGCCCGGTACTCCCGGGCGAGAGTGCGAACACTTCCCGGAAGTAGAGCGTGCCCACGAGGGCGAAAAAGCCCGCCGTGAGGCGGTCGACGAAGCCGAACGCGCAGGGCACGAGGATGGCGGGCGTATCCCGGATGGTCTCGCGGACGGCCCCGAGCCGGCCTCGGCTCTCACCCGGCGCTCGGTCGGTGACCCGCGATGCGAGCAGGCCGACGGCGATCAGCAGTGCGCAGGCGGCGATCAGCGGCGCGAACGGGTTGACCTCGTACAGCTGGCCGCCCAGCGGTGCGCCCAGCGCCGTCCCGCCGCCGATGGCGATGCCGGCCGCGCCCATGTTCCGGCCGTGGCCACCCTCCAGGTCCATCAGCATCGTGATGGACAGCGAGAACGCGCCGATGGTCGCCGCGCCCTGCAGCGTTCGCAGGCCGAGGACGGCGAGGAAGGGGAGGTCGATAACCTGCGGGAGGCCGGCCAGCAGGGCGTAGCCAGCCGCGCCGCCGAGTGCGCCGGCGACGATGAACGGGACCCGGCGGCCGGCGGCGTCGCTGGCCGCGCCCCAGAGGCCGGCGAAAAGGACGAACGCGCCGAATTCGGCGGCGAGAAACCACATGCTCGCGTCCAGCGTCGTGTCGGCACCCAGGGCCGCAACCAGTGTGTCGATGCCGGGGTAGAGCAACACCTGTGCCAGGAGGACGGCGAACACGACGGCCGCCAGGGCAGTGCGAGCCGAACGGGTCGTCACAGCCGGGCTTCGAGCGCGGGCGTGGAAGGGATTTCGATGCCGGGAGCCCGGACTTTTTGGCCCGGCCGCCCGAGTGTACCCGCATGGCGGACCTGCTCGACGACTCCGAGATCGAGGCACAGCTCCCCGACGACTGGGACCGCGACGGCGACGAGATCGTCCGGACCTACGAGTTCGACTCCTATCTCCCCGGTGTGGGGTTCGCGTCGGGCATCGGCGGCATCGCGGAGGACGCCTGGCACCACCCCGAAATCACGATCACCTGGGGCGAGGTGGAGGTCCGACTGACCACCCACGACGCCGGCGGCATCACGGAGAAAGACATCGACCTCGCAGAGCGGTTCGACGACGTGTACGAGTGATGCCGGACGGCGGTGCGGAGGGCGACCCGACAGGCCACGCCGAGTACGTCCTGGGCTGTCGGTTTCGGCTCGATCCGACCCCGACGGAGCTACGCGCCGAACCCGCCGAGTTCGAGACGAAACTCTACCGCGAGGCCGATCCGCCCGGCGAGGACGGATGGCTGTTCTTCCGGGACAACTGCTGGCGCGGCGAGTTGAACGACCCGGACTACTTTCGGGAACTCACCGAAGACGCGCTGGGTGTCACGGTGCTGTCCGTCGACTTCCGCGAACTCCGGACCGACGAGGCATACCTGACGGCGTTGAAACGTGAGATCGCCGCCGATCCGGCCCTGTTCAACGCAGACAGCACGTCCGAGGTCCTCTCGAAATACCTCGGCTCGTCGATCCGCGTGGTCGACGGCGACGGCTGAGCGGCGGCCTGTCGAACCAGCACGCATTTCTTTCACGATACGCGAGTTGGAAGTATGAGCGAGTACGACGATACCACGGCGGTCGAGGTCGAACTACCGACGGCGTTGCTGGCGGCGGTCGACGAGGCGGGTGCGGCCGGCGGGTACGACGGGCGGTCCGAAGCGGTGCAGGCGGCGCTCGTGGCCTGGGTCGACGCCGTCGAGGCCGAGAGCGACGACGGCGGTGGGGCGCTCGGCGGGTTGTCGGACGGGCTGAGCGACGTGGACGTGGACGTGGGTGTGGATGTGGGAGTGGACGAGGGCTAGGGAGGACGACCGAAGGGAGTCCTCCGGAACTGCGAGCGGGGAGTGTCAGCGACCCGCGAGCCGGGAGCCTCTACCGAAGGGAGTCCGCCGGAACGTACGGTGATCAGCGGGAACCGTGAGACTCCAGCGGCGCGAGAGTCCCTGCCGAAATGCGAGCGTCAGTCCGCGAACTTGCCGGCCGCCCGGGACCAGTCCCAGTCGCGGTGGCGCAGGCGCGGGCTCGCGTCGTCCGGAATCGCGCCGTACTCCCGGAGCAGGTCCCGGATGCCCGAGCCACCGCCGAAGTCGCCGCGGTACCAGAGGAACAGTTTCGGGACCGTCACGACGCCGGTCTCGGGGTCGTGATCGACGGTCGCGTCGAGATAGGCGCGGGTCGCGCGGTCGAGTTGTGCGTCGATGCGGTCGGCGTCGTAGACCCGGATCGCGGGGCAACTGGCCGCCCCGCAGTTGAGCGCGAAGTGGACTCGCGGGTCGGGGTCGGCCACGCGGTACCGGCGCTCGAAGCGGCCGGCCAGTACCCGGGGCAGGTACCCGAGGCCGTACTTCGTTCGGGTGCCACGGACGATGCCGTGTTCGATGGCGTCCAGACTCAGGTCCGTGCCGGCGACGGTGACGGCGGTCGCCCCGAAAAACCGGACGAATCGCAACGGGCTCTCGTACAGTTCGGGCCGGCGTGAGAGCAGGAGCTGGGTGCCCGCGTTGTAACAGTTCGACCAGAAGGCCAGCGCCAGGGCCGGATCGGACCGGAGCGGTTCGAGGGCAGCCTCGTCGTACGCGGCCAGCCGCTCCAGATAGGGATCGGGCGAGTCGCCGGTCCGGACGGCGGCGAGGAGTTTCCGGGCACAGTCGGTCGGGGCGAGGTCGTCTGCAGGCCCCTGGACCGTCGTCGCTCCGCCCAGTGGGGTCGCCCCGTCGCTCATACACGTACGGGGGGCTCGTACGTCAAAAAGCGTTGTGCGGTCCGGTACCGGTCGCGCACACGCCCTCGACGGCTCTGTGGGCACCGCACACAGCGCCCCCATCGTTAACATGTCTTCGTCGCTAGGAGGGCCATGGCAAACGAGCCGACGACGCTCGCGGAGACGACGAGTCTCTGCCCGGCGTGTCTCGAACGGGTCCCCGGGACCTACGAGGACCGGGGCGACGGGGTGCATCTGACGCGGACGTGTCCGGACCACGGCACGACGAGCCGGCAGGTCTGGGGCTCGCGCGACCACTGGGAGTGGGCGGACGCGTTCGGGCCGGACTTCTCGACCGACGCCGACGAGGTGGACCTGACCGTCGAGAACGACCACGCCTGTCTGGCGGTGGTCGAGGTCACCTCGGACTGTAACCTCTCGTGTTCGTACTGTTTCGCGAGTTCCGGCCCGGGCGGGACCCACCGCCCGACCGCGGAGGTCGTCGATCTGCTGGAGACCGTCAGGTCCGAGGGCGGTCCTCGGCCCATCCAGTTCTCGGGCGGAGAGCCCACGGTGCGGGAGGACCTGCCGGACCTCGTGAAGCGCGCCCGGGAGATGGGGTTCGAGCACGTCCAGGTGAACACGAACGGGCTGAAACTGGCGACGGTCGAGGGATACGCCGACCGGCTGGCCGCGGCGGGCGTCACCGCGATCTACCTGCAGTTCGACGGCCTGCGACCGGAGACCTACGAGGCGATCCGGGAGGTCGACATCGCGGCGGAGAAGCGCGACGCGGTCGAAGCCTGCCGGGACGCGGACCTGCCGGTCGTGCTGGTCCCCACGGTCGTTCCGGGGACGAACGACGACGAGATGGGTGACATCGTGCGGTTCGGCATCGAGAACGCCGACGTGGTGCAGTCGATCAACTTCCAGCCGGTGGCCCACTTCGGCCGGTACGCCGAGAGCGAGGGTCGGTTCCCGCTGGACGAGGTGGCGCGCCGGCTCGCGGCGCAGTTCGACGCGCTCTCCCCGCGGGACCTCCTGCCGATCCCCTGCTGTTCGTCGTACTGTCAGCTGGCGACGGCGCTCAAACCCGACGGCGACGGCGGTGCGACGGCACTGACCCAGTTCATCGACGACGACACCTTCGACTCGCTGTCCGGACTGGTCGACGAGAGCGACTGGATGGAGTTGCTGGCGAACACGACCGCCGGGAAGGAGCGGGCCTGTTCGGCGGCGGGCTGTTGTGGCGGGATGGACCTCCCCGCGAGCGCGGCGGACCTGCTCGATCAGGTCCTGCCGGTCTCGATCACGGGGTTCATGGACGCCGACGCCGCCGACGTGGAGCGACTGGACAACTGCTGTATCTCCGTCCCGACGCCGGACGGCGACCTCGTGCCGTTCTGTGGCTACAACATGACGACCGAGGACGGGGACTACGCGCTCCGGAACCGCCACGACTGGGGCGGTCGTCCGGCCGTCGAAGCCCCAGAACTCGCCGATCTGGACGTGGACGACCCGCCGGCCGCCGACGGGGGCGACGGGGAGACGGCCCGCGAGGAGGGGGACTGACCGTGCAGAATCCACTCGACGCCGCGCTGGCGAACCCCTGGGGAGCGCTCCGGCGCGTGCTGGGCGACCCACTTCACCCCGGCGGCACCGACGCGACCCGGCGACTGCTCGACCGGGCCGATGTGGGTGCGGACACGCGACTGCTCGACGCGGGCTGTGGGGCTGGCGATGCTCTCGACCTGGCCCGCGACCGCGGCGCGCGGGCGGTCGGGCTGGATCGCGACCCGGGCGGCGACGGCACGATCCGGGGCGACCTGACGGCGCTCCCGGTGCGGGAGGACAGCGTGGACGTGGTTCTCTCGGAGTGCGTCCTCTGTCTGGCCGACGACGTGGGCGCGGCGCTGGCGGAGAGTCGACGCGTCCTCGGTCCGGGCGGCCGACTCGCCCTCTCGGACGTGGTCGTCGACGGCGACGTGCCCGACCTCCCCGAGCCAGTCGCGCAGGCGCTCTGTCTCACCGGTGAGCGCGAGCGGGACGTACTAATCGACCGGATCGAGAGCCAGGGCTTCGTCGTCGGCGAAGTCCGCGATCACCGCGAGGACCTGCTCGCGATGCGCGATCGGGTCGCGGCCGCCGTCGACTACGAGGGCCTGCTGGGGCTGTTCGGTGCGCGCGGGGACCGACTCCTGACGGGGATCGAGGACCTCGAAGCCGCCGTCGAGGACGGTCGGGTCAACTACGTCTCGCTGGTCGCGACCGCGGAGTGAACGGGACGGCGACCTACTCCAGTCGACCCGTCGCCACGACGATGCTCCCGCCGTAGGAGTCGTCGACCGACGCCGTGGGGAAGGTCCGCTCCAGCGCGGCGGTCACGTCGGTCTCGGAGATCCAGTTGGTGCTCGCCCGGAACAGGGGGACGATCACGGGATTGAGCGCGCGCCAGGGGAGCGACTGGAAGGGGCGGGCGTCCAGCACAGCGACGCGACCGCCGGGCGCGAGGACCGACCGGGTGGCGTCGAGGACGGCTCCGGGGTCGGGCATCGCGCTGAGCGACATCGCGGCGTAGGCGGCGTCGAAGGGGCCGGCGACGGGGAGCGTCGCGGCGTCGGCCCGGACCACGTGGACGTTCTCCCAGCCCGCCTCGTGGACGGTCTCGCGGGCGCGTTCGACCATGCCGGCGCTGTAGTCGAGGCCGACGACGGTTCCGTCGGGGCCGACGCGGTCGCGGAGGGCCGCGAAGTTGGTTCCCGGGCCACAGCCGAGTTCGAGGACGCGCTCGCCGGTCTCGAGCCCGAGCGCCTCGACGCCGCGCCGGCGGAAGGTCCCCTCGCGACCGAAGAAGGCCAGGCCGTAGAGGAGCCGCTGCGCGCCGGTGTGTCGACTCCACCAGTCGTAGAGCCGCTGGCCGCGCGTGCTCACGCTCCCACCGCGCCGGCTTTCGGGGCCGACCGGTCCAGCGCCGTCTGCGAGTCGGTCATTCGGGTGAGGCTTCGGCCGGCACCGGAAAGTGGATTTCGGCGGACAGTCCGGGACGGCGACAACGCTTTCCGCGCGGGCGGTGACAGGCCCGGCTATGGGGACGACGCCACAGCCGGGGGGCACAGTCGACGAACCGATCACGCTGTCGACGGGGGAGACGGTCTCGGTACCGCTGTCGACGGACGCGACGGTGTACGGTGCGATCTTCTCGGCCGACCGGGGGGCCGTCGACGAGTTGCTTCCCAGGGGGCTGTCGCCGATCCGGGCCACGCCGCGGCGCGCGGCGGTGACCTTCCTCGCCGTCGAGTACCACCGGATCGGCGACGACAGCATGACGCCCTACGACGAGTTCAGCGTCATGTTCCCGGCCGTCGAGACGGGGGAACGGTCCTGGCCGCTCGCGTCGCTGGCAACCCACGGCGCGTCGGGCTACGTCTGGTACCTGCCAGTCACGACCGAGCCCGCGAAGGCACTCGGCGTCGACGTCTGGGGGTTCCCCAAGGAGGTCGCGGAGATCGACCACGACGACCACGTGGCCGGACGGCGAACGACCGTCAGAGCCGACGGCCAGGACGTGATCACCCTGGACGTGGAGAAGACACCAGCGATCGACCGGGTGCAGGAGGGCGCGTCCTACACGGTCTCGGACGGGCAGATCCTCCGCGAGCCGCTGACGCTGGACGGGAACCTCGGCGCGTGGCCGTACTCGGCCCAGGCCGAGTGGACGCTCGGGGACCACGCGCGGGCCGACCGGCTCCGGGAGCTGGATCTGGGGTCGCGGGCGCTGGCGCGACTCTGGTTCGACGGCGAGTTCGTGATCGGGGCCGGCGAGCCCGTCGGGACGGTCTGACGGGGGCGAGCAGGCCGTGCATCCCCGTTTCGTCCGGTGGTACGCGGCCCCGAAACGGGCAGAAGGCACTTAGTAACTAATCCCGTATCTACACGATCCCGAGTCAGATGGTGTCCTACGACTTCTGGTTGCTCGATCTCGACGGCACGCTGGTCGACGTCCAGCCCGACTACGTAAGCGGCGTGTTCGAGGAGGTCGGGGACCGCCTCGGTCGCGGGTTCACCGACCGGGAAGCCGAGATCATCTGGCACGGTCTGGGCGGGTCGCGCAACGAGCAACTGGCCGAGTGGGGCGTCGACGTGGAGCGGTTCTGGGAGACGTTCCACGACGTGGAGGACGCTCAGGCCCGGGCCGAACACACCTACCTCTACGACGACGCAGATTTCGTCGCGGACCTGGACGCCCCGGTCGGTCTCGTCACGCACTGCCAGCAGTACCTCACCGATCCCGTGCTGGACCGACTGGACATCCGCGACTGGTTCGACACCGTCGTCTGCTGTACCGAGGAGATCGGCTGGAAACCCGACCCAGAGCCGGTCGAGCTGGCCATGGACGATCTGGGCGTGGGGTACAACGGCCACGCGGGTGTCCCCGCGAGCCGAGCGAGCGGGGGCTCGGAAGCGCATCGCGTTTCCGGTGTCCTCGCGGGCGACGGCCCCCACGACATCGGCGCGGCCTGGAACGCCGGCCTCGACGGTATTCACGTCGAACGCCACGATCCACACCGGCGGGGCCAGTGCGTGCTGGGCGACCGCCGGATCGAGAGCTTCTCCGAACTCGGCGGCGAGTCGACGGCGGGCGACTGAACCGGACGACACGACGGCACGTCCCGTACCGGGAGGCTCGCGGTCAGTCCGGCGGCGCCTGGAGCCGAGCGGCCACGCTGGTTCCGCCGAGCGAACTCGTATCGACGGTGAGTTTGCCCCCGGAACTCCGGAGTATCCACCGGGTCAGCCAGAGTCCGATACCGTCGCTGTGGGTCAGTGCTGTCTCCGTTCCCTTCGTGAGGACCGCGCGTTCGGTTTCGGGCAGGCCCGGCCCATCGTCTTCGACTTCGACCGTCCGATAGCGGGGCTCGCCGTCGGTTTCGCCGGACACCGCGACCGAGACGCGCGGCGTCGCCGACGGGTTGTGTTCGGCGGCGTTTTCGAGGATATTGTCCAGGGCGTACGGGAGGAGGTCGTGTGCGACGACGGGTGCGGACTCCGGGACCTGACAGTCGATCCGGGCGTCCGGATACGCCTGGCGCAGTCGGTCGACCTGTTCTCGTACCATCGGCCCCAGATCGTGGATCGTCCGCCCATCGTCCGGGTCGCGTAACTGTTCGATGTGACGAGCCGCGTCGCTCAACTCGACGACGTTAGTGAGGTGGTCCTCGATGACTGCGATGTGGTCGGTGTCACCATCGGACCCGTCGGCGAGCATGTCGAGGTGACCCCTGGCGACGGTCAGATCGTTGCGGATGTTGTGCCGCAACACCCGATTGAGGACGGTGAGGCGCTGTTCGCGCTGTTTCTGTTCGGTGATGTCGCTGACGACGACGGTCGCACCGTCGAACTCACCGTTCCGTCGGTGGAGTGGGGCCGCCCACAGCCGTACGTCGAGGATCGACCCGTCGGCGTGGCGGTGGCGGGTCTCGGCCCCCGTCAGTTGCTCGCCGTTCCGTAACTGATCCGGGATGTCGCTACTGTCGTCGAGGCCGGGGGCGAGAAGCGTCCGGTACGGCTCGCCGCGGATCTCGGATTCCGACCACCCGAAGGTCCGAGCGGCCCCGTCGTTCCACAGTTGAACGTCACCCTCCGGACCGACCACGATCACCGCCACGGGGACGGCCTCGACGACGGCCAGAAACCGCTCGACCAGATACTCGACCGACGTGGTGAGGACATCGACCTGCGCCCGCGCACCGAGTTCGCGGTGGAGCACTGCGACGATGTCGGAGATCAAATCCTCGGTGAGTTCGTCACGGTCAGTCGGTGCGTTCGTGTGATAGGCGTCCAGTAACCGATTCTGGACGTCCTCGTGTCCCTCCTCGGCGAGCACTCGAAACAGCGTCCCGACGAGTTGCTCAGCGTGTTGCGACATTTAGGCGGGCCTAAAACAAGCCCGAATAAAGATGCACGGATCCTGACGGCAGGACTCATTGGCGCGTTGGTACGACCGCGTTACGACCGGCCACGCCGGCCCGGGCGGCGGGGCGACTCACCCGCGGGACAGCCGACCGCCGGCAGTGTGCGTGGACAGCCCATATCGGATCAAGTACTCGACGATTCCGAGCGCCAGCACCGCGGCGAACGCCCACGGCCAGCGACTCAGCAGTGCCTCCAGCGGAGCCGTCCCGCCAGTGACGACAAAGCCGCCGTAAACCGTCAGGAGGTAGCCACCGCCCACCAGCGCCGGCGACAACAGTGATCGGTCGGCGAACAGGAACAGCGAGACCGTGGCGACGACGCCGGTGCCGATGGCGACGTACGCGAGCGCGGCCGAGAGCAGTGCTGGATCGGTGAGCGAGACGGTGATCGACGATGCGACGAGGGCGACGGTCGTCGCGAGGGCACAGGCAACCCCCGCGAGGACGGCGGCGTCACGGGCGGAAGGGTCGTGGAGAGGGACCATACCGAGGCCTTGCGCCGTTTCGGTCTAAAAAGTACGGGCGACGGCTTCCAGAACCGGCGACTCAATTCGTCTCGTACCCTGCCAGGTCCGCCAGCACCGACTCGACGTTCGCCACGGCGTCGGCCAGCGACGCGACGCCTTCCTTCCCGGTTCGGTCGGGATTGGCCAGCACGCGCACGTCCTGCTCGCCGAGGGGAACGAACCCGAGACCGAGTTTCGCGGCGGTCGCTCGCAACCCGAGTCCCGCGTCCGCGTCGCCGGCCAGCACCTTCCGGGCGGGGCTCTCGTGGGCTTTCACGGTGAGTTCGTAGCCGTCGATGGCGTCGGTCAGGTCGCGGCGGGACACGTCGCGTTCCTCGGCCAGCGCCGCGACGGCGTCGTCGAGTGCCGCCCGGAGCCCGGAGTTCGTCCCGCGGTTGATGAGGCGCAGGTCGTCGTCCACGAGATCCGCCACGCCGCCCACGTCGTCGGGGTTGCCCTCGGGGACGAGCAGGCCCCACTCGCGGGTCCACCCACCCAGGGCCTCGTGGTCGGCGGCGACCTCGGGGTCACCGGCGGCGACGGCCGCGTCCGGCACACCGTTGCGGAGCCGTCGCAGGCCCTCCCGGGTGCCCAGCGAGAGGTAGCGCGGCCGGTCGAGGCGGTCGAGCAGTCGGGAGAGCGCGGGGTCGTCCTCGCCGACGGCGTAGAGCGAGGGGGCGCGCACGTCCGGCGAGAACAGCTGGACGCTGACGGACTCGCCGGCCGCGAGGTACTCCGTCTCGGCGGGGACCTCGACGATCCCGTCGGCCTCGACGAGACTCGTCGTCGCGCCGCTGCCCTTGTCGACGGGGTAGACGAGCGTGTCGCCAGCACCGTCTTCGACCAGGCCCACGGGCATCAACCGCCGGCGACCCTCGGCGTAGCGCTCCTCGACGGCCATCGCGCCGTCGACGGTCGCGGTCCGTGGCTCGGGCAGGCCGGCGGCCTCGCGGATCGCGGGCGCGACGAACGTCCGGAAGATCGTGAGGGCCGAAACTGGATAGCCCGGCAGACCGACGTACGCCGACGGCGAGTCGCCGGCGTCCAGCCGGCCGATCAGCATCGGCTTGCCGGGTTTGACCGCGACGCCGTGGAGGAGGAGTTCGCCCCGCTCCTCGATCACGCGATAGATCACGTCGACGGCGGAGGCGCTGGTCGATCCCGACGAGAGGACGAGATCACACTCGCTCGCGGCCTCCGTGAGAATGTCCTCCATCTCCTCGTAGTCGTCGCCCGCGTGTGGGTAGAGGACCGCCTCGCCGCCGGCCTCCTCGACGGCCGTCGCGGTCGTGTAGCTGTTCACGTCGTAGATCTGGCCGGCGTCGGAGTTCAGGCTCCCGCCGGGGCGGACGAGTTCGTCGCCCGTCGAGATGATCCCGACGCGGGGCCTGGCGCGGACGGGTACCTCGTCGACGCCCAGCGCCGACAGCAGACCGATCTCGCGGGGCGTGAGTTCCGTGCCGGGGCCGAGCGTGCGCTCGCCGGCGGCCACGTCCGCGCCCGCGAGCATCACGCTGTCGCCGGGCGCGAGGGCGGTCCGGACCAGCACCTCAGTCCCGTCCTCGGACTCGTCTGTTTTCTCCACCATCACCACCGAGTCCGCGCCGGGGGGCATGACCGCGCCCGTCGAGATCTCGGCCGCGGTGCCCGCTTCGACGGTCACGTCGGGTTCCGCGCCGGCGTGGACTTCTCCCACGAGGTCGAGGCGGGCGGGGTCGGCTTCGTCCGCGCCGAAGGTGTCGCGGGCCCGGACCGCGTAGCCGTCCATCGACGCGCGGTCGAACCCGGGCACGTCGAGGCTCGCGTCGATCCGTTCGGCGAGGACACGGCCCCGCGCCTCCCGGAGCGGGACGGTCTCGGTCCCGCCACCGAGATCCAGCGAGGCGATGGCGTCGTGGGCGTCCGCGGGCGGCGCGAGGTCGCGGAACTCCTTTCTGTCTGTCATTTTCTCACCCCCGGTGAGAAAACGACGCTCGGAAGTCCCAGCCCCGCACAGCGAGCGGAGCGAGCGAGCCGGAACGTCTTCCGGTGAGTCATGGATACACCTCCCAGTCCTGCACGGCGACGCGTTCGCCTTCTGGAATCCCCTCGCGTTCCTCGGGGACGACGACCCAGCCGTCGGCCAGCGCGACCGAGGAGAGGACGCCCGCGCCGCTGGCTCTGGTGGGGACGGCTCTGGGTGGCTCGTCCGACTCCTCGATTGCGGGGCCGTCCCGGTCGAGTTGCACGCGGGCGAACGTCCGGACGCCGGGTTCGCTCGCGATCTTCCGGTCGAGGACGGCCTCGGTCTCGGGCAGCGCCGAGACGGGCATGTTTCCGGCCCACTTCGTCGCTGGGCGGAGCAGCTGGACGGCGTTGACGATGCAGGCGACCGGATACCCGGGGAGCATGATGACGGGGGTGTCCTCGACGACGCCGAAGCCGGCGGGGTGGCCGGGTTTGACCGCGACGCCGTGGACCAGCACGTCGCCGAGGTCGTCGACGACGGAGGGGAGGAGGTCGCGTTCGCCGACGGAGGAGCCGCCGGTGGTGACGATCACGTCTTTGGTGAGGTCGCGCTGGATGGCCGCCCGGAGCGCGTGTTCGTCGTCGGTGACGACGTTGCGGTACTCGGGGACGCCACCCCAGCGCTCGACGTACTGGGCGACGGTCAGCCCGTTCGTCTCGATGATCTCGCCCGGGGCGGGGTCGGCCTGGACGAGTTCCTCCCCGGTCGGAACGACGCCGACGGTCGGCGGCTGGTAGCACTCGATTTCGGTGACGCCAGTGGACTTGAGTAGGCCGATGTCGGAGGGACGCAACTGGTGGCCCGGTTCGTAGAGGGCCCGTCCTGCTTCCACGTCCTCGCCGGCGGGGGCGACGTTCTCCCCCTCGCCGACGGCGTCGAAGATCTCCACGTCTCCGGCGACCGTATCGGTTTGCTCGACCATCACGACGGCGTCCGCGCCGGGTGGGAGTTCGCTCCCGGTGTGGACGCGCACGGCCTCGCCGGGGACGACTTCGTCGCCGTCCTCGGCGTGGCCGCCCACTCGCAGGACGGCGGGCGAGCGGTCGCCCGCACCGAAGGTATCCTCGGCCCGGACGGCGAACCCGTCCATGGCCGCCCGGTCGTAGTGGGGGACGGCGCGGCGGGCCGTCACCGACTCGGCGACGGTCCGGCCCGCGGCCGTCGACAGCGGGACGGTCTCGGTCCGGTCGTGGGGGGCGACGGCCTCCCGGAGCCGCTCGCGAGCCTCGGCGAGCGGCGTCACGTCTTTGAATCCCGACTCGCGTGGGTCAGTCATACCGCTCCGTTGGGACGGGGCGGGCAAAAAGCGTCGGGCGAACGAGCGCGGGACGTGAACACGGGGCGCGACCGCGGGCTTTTTCGCCTATCAGTCCCTAGCTGTCTCCATGTCAGCGCTGCGCGATGCGTTGCGGGACCTCCCCGAGACGGTGTTTGCAGACCTGCTGGAGAGCGACGACACCTACCTCCTGGTGATCGACCTGCCGGGGGCGACGGCCGAGACCGTCGACGTGCGGGTGTCCGCGGGCCGGTTGGAGATCGAGGCGCGGCGTGAGAAAGACCTCCCGACGGAGTTCCGCTACGTCGAGGAGGAACGCGCGCTCTTTCTGGACGCCGAACTCCCCCTGCCGCCGGACGCGACGGGTGCCGACGCCGAGGGCACCGTCGACCGGGGCGTCCTCGAACTCCGCCTGCCGAAGGCGGGTGCCAAGCCGGACACGTCAATTCCCATCGAAGACGCCGAGGCCTGATCCCGGGGTGGCCGCTCGGTGAACCTCCGCGCGTACCGACGGTTCGTCACCGTCGCACGCCAGTTCCTGCCGTTACTGCTCGCCTACGCCCGTGATCGGAACCGGTTCCTGCTGTTCGGCAAGTCCCGGCAGGTCTCGGCCGAACAGCGCCGCAAGCGGGCCGCGACCCTGCTCGACTCGCTGTTGACGCTCGGGCCGACCTTCATCAAACTCGGCCAACTGCTGTCGACCCGGCCGGACATCCTGCCGCCCGAGTACATCGACGAGTTCACCAAACTCCAGGACGAGGTGCCCCCGGCGCCGTGGGCCGAGGCCGAACAGGTCCTCGAAGCGGAGCTGGGCCCGGTCGAGGAGCACTTCGAGAACTTCGACACCGACTCCATCAGCGGCGCGAGTCTGGGCCAGGTGTACTACGCCGAGACCGAGAACGGCCCCGTCGCGGTGAAAGTCCGGCGGCCCGGCATCGAGGACCTCGTGGAGGCCGACCTCCGGGTGATCCGGTGGTCGCTGCCGCTGATCATGCGGTTCGTCGACGAGACACGGTCGTTCTCGCTGGAGACGCTGGCCGACGAGTTCGCCAAGACGATCCGCCAGGAGATGGACTACGACCGCGAGCGGCGGATGCTCGAAGAGATCAGCGAGAACTTCGCCGCGGATCAGCGGGTCCGAATTCCGGACGTGGACGAGTCCCGCTCCACGGGACGGGTCCTCACGATGGAGTACGTCCCGGGGACGAAGATCTCGAACATCCGCGAACTCGACGATTTGGGCGTGGATCGGACCGAGATCGCCGAGACACTCCAGCGGGTCTACCTCCAGATGATCGTCGAGGACGGCGTGTTCCACGCCGATCCCCACCCCGGAAATCTGGCCGTCCAGGAGGACGGGACCCTCGTGTTCTACGACTTCGGAATGAGCGGGTACGTGGACGCGTTCATCCAGGAGAAGATCATCGACTTCTACATGGCCGTGGCCGAGCAGGACACCGACGCGATCCTCGACACGCTCATCGAGATGGGGACGCTGAGTCCGGAGGCCGACCGCGAGGTGATGGGCGAGGTGATGGAACTGGCCATCGCCGACGCCCGCGGCGAGGACATCGAGCAGTACCGCGTCCAGCAGATCGTCCAGCAGGTCGAGGACACGATCTACGAGTTCCCCCTGCGCCTGCCCGCGAACCTCGCGCTGGTCCTCCGCGTGGCGACGGTCGTCGAGGGCGTCTGTGTCACGCTCGATCCCGACTTCGACTTCATCTCGGTCGCCACCGACTACCTGGGCGATCAGGGCTACGTCGAAGCTGGCATCCGGCAGTTCGTCGAGGATCGGGCCGACGAGGTCCAGCAGGCGGCCCAGTCGGCGTTGCGAACGCCGCCGAAACTGGAGCAGACGCTCGACCGGATCGAGCGCGACGACCTCCGGGTCAACGCCGACATCGAGGACTCCGATGGGTTGCTGGCGACGCTGGCGAAACGGCTGGTCTACGGGATGGTCCTCTCGGCCGGCATCGTCTCGACCGCGGTCCTGTACGCCTTCAGCACCGTCGAAGCCGCCGGTGTGGCCGGCGGGGCCACGGTCCTGGTCGCGGGCCTGCTGTACTGGTCGTTCCGGAGCAAGAAGGGGATTCGCGCCCAGCCGCAGTTCACCCGCCAGAGCATGCGGGAACGGCAGGAGGGGCTCGGTGACGACGGGTCGGCCGTCGGCGAGATCGACCTCGGGGCCGGGTTCGGCCCGGAGGTGGAGGAAGACGAAGGCGGTGCGGGCGACGCGGCGGACCCCGACCGGTCGAACGCGACCACCGTCGCGGTCGAGGACGGCGGCGGTGAAAGCGAGACGGGGACCGACGTCGACGTGACCACCGACGACGAGGACGAGTCCGGATCCTGATCGGCGAAAGTGCTACGGGCCGCGGCCCAGTTCTCGGTCCTATGGCAGCCATCGCCGAGGGCGACGTCGTCACCTACGAGCGCACCTTCTCCGAGTCGGAAGTGCGGACCTTCGCCGACCTCTCGAACGACCGCCAGCCGCGCCACCTCGACCCCGACGACGACGGGCGACTCATGGTCCACGGCCTCCTGACCGCGACCCTGCCGACGAAGATCGGCGGCGACCACGAAGTGCTGGCGAGCCACATGGAATTCGACTTCCGGCGGCCGGTCTACGCCGGCCAGCGGGTCCGGTGTGCGGTGACGTTCACCGACGTGACCGAGGGGACCGACCGCGACGAGGTGCGGGCCGACATCGAGTGTACGGTCGCGGGGGAGACGGTACTCTCCGGCGCGTTCGAGGGCGTCGTGTCGCGGTGAGAATTCGGCGGGAACGGATCGCTTCCAAACCGTTTATACTGATACACTGAATACCGCGGGACATGGCGAGACAGCAGACCGAGGTTCGCGAACTCGACGAGGGAAGTTACGTGATGATGGACGACACACCGTGCAAGATCGACTCCTACAGCACTGCCAAGCCGGGCAAACACGGCAGTGCGAAGGCCCGTATCGAGGGCAAGGGTGTGTTCGACGGGAAGAAGCGCAACCTCTCCCAGCCCGTGGACGCGAAGATCTGGGTCCCGATCATCGAGCGCAAGCAGGGCCAGGTCGTCAACGTCGAGAGCGCCGACGTGGCGCAGGTCATGGACCTGGACACCTACGACACGATCACGATGAAGGTGCCCGAGGACGTCGACCTGTCGCCCGACGACGACATCGAGTACCTCGAATACGAGGAGCAGCGCAAGATCGTCCGTAGCTAATGTTTCCCGGCGCGCGGGCCCACCGGGACTCGTCCGCATACGTCGTCGTCGGCGCACCACTCGACGCCTCGACGACGTTCCAGCCCGGCACCCGGTTCGGCCCGCGCCGCGTTCGCCACTTCGCCGAATCCTTCGACGACTACGACCACCACACGGGCCAGCACTTCACGGATCTCGACGTGGCCGACCACGGCGACATCGGGCCGACCGACGACACCGAGGAGTATCTGGACTTTCTGCGCGGGACACTCGAGGACGTGCGCGAGGAGGGTGCGATTCCCGTAACCATCGGCGGCGAACACACCGTCACCGTCGCGGGCGTCCGCGCCGTCGATCCGGACGTGTTCGTCTGCCTCGACGCCCATCTCGACCTCCGAGAATCCTACGCGAACAACCCGCTGAGTCACGCGACCGTCACTCACCACGCCCTGTCGGTGGCCGACGAGGCCATCGTGCTGGGGGCACGTACCGGCAGTGAGAACGAGTGGGACCGCGCCAGCGAGACCGACGTGACGGTCGTGCCGCCCGCCGAGGTGGCCGACTGGGAGCCGCCGGCGGCCGTGCGGGAGAGGCGGACCTACCTGAGCGTGGACATCGACGCGGCCGATCCCGGGTTCGCGCCCGGGACGGGCACGCTCGAACCGTTCGGGCTGGACCCGGCCGAGATGCACGACGCGGTGCGGGCGGTCGCGCCCCACGCCGCGGGGTTCGACGTGGTCGAGGTCAACGACGGCGACGACGGGCAGGCGGCGACGCTGGCGGCGAAGCTCCTGCGCGCGTTCGTCTTCGCCCACGCCGCCGGGGAGTGACCGGCGGTCCCGGCACGTAGCTTTTAGACGGTGGCGCGAGTGGGTCCCGAGCATGTCCGAATTCGCGTCGTGTTACTTCTGCGGCACAGCGCTTGACGCACAGATCGATCCCTATCCGGTGGTCCCCGAGGACGCCGGGACCGACGACCGGCCGACCGTCGACCTCTGCCCGGTCTGTCGCCGGAAACTCTCGAAGGTGCTGGACGTGGCGCTCTCGGCCGCCGAGAACGCGGAGACCGCCGCCACGCCGCTGGCCGCCGGGCCCGACCCGTCGCCACTGGAAGCCGACCACGAGGACCCGACGGCCGACCTCGGGAGCGAGGACGACGGTGAGGAACCCGCCTACGCCGTCGAACCCAGCGGCGAGGCGACGGCGGTGGCGGAAAGCGAGGGCGAACGCAGTGAGTCCTCGGAGGAATCCTCGGACGACGCCGAACCGGAAGAGGACGGAAAGTCGACGGAGTCCACGGCCGCCGAGGCAGACGAGAGCGACGAGCCGGCGGACGCGATGGCCGGCGACGAACCCGCAAGTGCCGAGTCGGCGGCTGAAACGACCGAATCTGACGACGCGGTGGCAAACGGCGAGGCCCCCGGAACGGCGGCCGACGACGGGGCCGAAGGCGAAGGAACCGACGAGGACGACACCACCGGGGCCGAAGGCGAAGGAACCGACGAGGACGACACCACCGGGGCCGACGACGCGGAGACGGCCGAGAGCGAGTCCGACAAGCCGTCGATCCTCTCGACGCCCGCGGCCCAGAAGATCATCAAGCTGCTCCAGAACCGCGAGTTCCCGGTCGAGCGCGAGGAGATCGAAGTGGTCGCCTCGAACGCGTACGAGATTCCCCAGCAGGACTGTGACGACGTGATCGAGGCGCTGGTCAGCGAGGGGTACGTCGGCGAGCGCAAGGGGAAACTGGTCAGACCCGAGGAGTGAGGCGAGGCGACCCGGAGCCCGACACCGGTGGCGACTCCGAGATGTGGCGTCAGGACTCGCGCCACTTGTGGCCGCACTCGACACAGGTGAACAGCCGAACCTCGTAGGAACCGCCCGGCTTCGGCAGCATCTCGTAGTGGGCTCGGTCACTGTCACAGTCCTCGGCCGGACAGGGCTCCTGCATCGTCTCGGTGGAGTCCTGGGTCGCGTCGGCCACGTCGGGGGCCCCGTCGTCCCGCTGTCCATCCTGGATCGACATCGCCGCTTCCGCGTCCGAATCCCGCGGCTCCTCGTGTTCACAGGAGCGACACACCCACGTGTCGCCCTCGGTGTGCATCATCGACCCACACTCGTCACAGAATTGCATCTAAAGAGGCATACACGAGCGTCGGAATATATGTGTTAACTTCCGATCCGTCGTGGATTTCGAGTGACTGCTCGTGCTGACTGTCTCCGACCGATTCACGTTGCCCGCTGTTCGAGCGGATCGTCGTGCGAGACTCGTACCCCTATACAGCAGAAACCCCGACACCGATCACTGCTCGATCAGTGGCACGGGTCAACGTAACCACTACCACCCGGGGGCGAGAAGGGCGGCTATGGACTGTGCCGAGTTCTGCGCGCGACTGGACGAGGAGTTGCGGACCGACGCGTACGCCGACCTCGACGCCAGCCCGAACGGGCTGCAGGTGGGACCCGACGAAGGGGAAATCGAACACGTGGCCGTCGCCGTGGACGCCGCCGCGGCGACCGCCGAGGCGGCCGTCGAGGCGGGCGCGGACATCCTCGTGACCCACCACGGCTACGTCTTCGGGAGCGTCGAGCGCGTGACCGGCCGGCTGTACGACCGCCTCGAACCTCACTACGAACACGACCTGCCGCTGTACGTCTCCCATCTCCCACTGGACGGCCACCAGGAACTGGGCAACGCCGCCGGCGTGGCCGACCTGCTCGGGCTGGAGAACCGCGAACCGTTCGGCGAGATGGGGCCGGAGTACGTCGGCCAGCGCGGGACCGCCGCCGACCCGTTCACCGCCGACGAACTGCAGGAGCGACTGGGCGCGGACCTCGATCACGGCGGTCAGGGCGTGCAGGTGCTGGACTTCGGCCCCGACGTGATCGAGGAGATCGCCATCGTCACCGGGAGCGGCGTCGACTGGCTGGACGAAGCCGAAGCGGTGGGTGCCGACGCGCTCGTGACGGGCGAGGGCAAACAGCAGGTCTACCACGAGGCCCGCGAGGCCGGCGTGACCGTCGTGCTGGGCGGGCACTACGGCACGGAGACCTTCGGCGTCCGGAACCTCGCCGACCTGGCCGAATCGTGGGGCCTGGAGACCACGTTCGTCGACCACCCGACCGGGCTGTGAACTGACTGCGAGTGTGGATATACCGGGACAAACCGTGGCGCGAAGGGGCCCCACGGACCGGTGGTGCTGTGCGTCTTCCACAGACAGCGCCACTCCCGTTCCGTTCTCACGGACGGCGTGAAGGGGGACTGACTGATCAGAAGCTTATTCATCTGCATTCGGGTACCATCGTCAAATGACCTGGAGTTCCCGCCGCCGATTGCTCCGGGCGGTCGGAGTGGCCGGATCGCTGGGACTGGCGGGCTGTCGTACCGACGACGGGAGCGGGACCACGAGCGTCGGCGGGACCGTCCACGAGACTGACGGGACCGACGCGGGTCCGAAAGCAGTGGTGCGAAAGTGGCTCCTGGCGGATTCTATCTCGGAAGTGAACGAAGTGGCACATCCCCGGGGCGACGCGTATATCCAGAGCCCCGAGGAAACGAATCCCTACTTCCAGCAGGAACGCTCGGTCCACGAGGTGGACCGTCGGAGTCCGGCAGCGGTCGCGGCGGACACCGGACAGTCACCCAGCGACGTGCGGGCACGACTCGACGCCATCCGCGAGGAATTCGACACCGAGGAGACTGCACTCGTCTACGTCTCCGCAACGAGAGGGGCGGAATCCCAACCGTACGAGACGTACATCGTCGTCGTGAGAGCCGACGGCGAGTGGCTCGTTCTCGGTGAGTAGACCGGTCCGGCGTTCCAGACGGACTGCCCGGGACCGACTTCGAGCGGCGAGGCGTTCGACGGGACCGCCCGTGGGACTGCGAGTGATTCTCACGCAGAACATATCGGATTCAAAACCATTTAGCGGTCCTCGGTGGTAGGGAGTCCAATGAGTTACCGGATCGGTCTCGTCGGCAAGCCCTCCGTGGGGAAGTCGACGTTCTTCAACGCGGCGACGATGAACGACGTGCCGGAGGGGGCCTACCCCTTCACGACTATCGACCCGAGCGTGGGCGAGGCCTACGTCCGGGTGGAGTGTGCGGCCCCGGAGTTCGGGCACGAGTGTACGCCCAACCACGGCTACTGCCGCGAGGGGACCCGCTACGTTCCCGTCAAGCTGGTCGACGTGGCCGGGCTGGTGCCGGGCGCACACGAGGGGCGCGGGCTGGGCAACCAGTTTCTGACCGACTTGAACGAGGCCGACGTGCTGGTCCACGTGGTCGACTTCTCCGGCGAGACCGACATCGAGGGCGAACCGACCGAGGACCACGATCCCCGGGAGGACATCGACTTCCTGGAGAACGAACTCGACATGTGGTATCTCGACGTGCTGGAGAAGGGCATCGAGCGCTACCGCTCGGGCTACCACGGCGAGGACGGCGACATCGAGGTCGAACTGGCCGAGCAGATGAGCGCCTTCCGCACCAACGAGGACGAGATCAAACAGATCGTCCTCGCGCTGGACCTCGAACTCGACCCCGACGCGTGGGACGACGAGGACCGCGAGGAGCTGGCCCGTGAGATCCGCAAGCGGACCAAACCGATGGTGATCGCGGCGAACAAGATGGACACGCCGGCCGCACAGGACAACTACGAGGCGATCACGAGCGATCCCGACTACGACCACCTGACGGTGGTGCCGGTGTCGGCCCACGCCGAGAAGGCGCTGAAGACCGCCGACGAGGGCGGGGCCGTCGAGTATCGGCCGGGCGCGACCGACTTCGAGATCGTCGGCGACGTGAGCGACGAGCAGGCCGCCGGCCTCGAACAGATCCGAACCTTCGTGAGCGAGTTCGAGGGAACCGGCGTCCAGACGGCGCTGGAGACGGCGCTGTTCGAGGAGTTCGGCGCGAAGGCCATCTTCCCGGGCAACGGGAGCCCTCGCGACAACGGCGAGTTCCTGCAGGACTGTTTCGTCCTCCCCGAGGACGCCACCGCCGAGGAGTTCGCCTACTTCCTGCACAGCGACATCGGCGAGGGGTTCCTCCACGGCGTCGACGCCCGTTCGGGCCGGCAGGTCGGGGCCGACACGACACTCGACCACCGGGACGTGCTGGAAGTCGTCACGACGAACTGAGATTTCAGAGGACGAGCCACGCCAGCAGGACGACGATCAGCAGTTTCTTGAGGAGGATCACGCCGATGATCAGCTGTCGGGTCGTAGCGGTCCGCAACGCCCTGACCGACCGGCGCGGGAGGTTCGGCGCGCGGGCGAGTTCGCGAGCCAGCAGTTGCATCTCGGTCCGGAAGGTCTCGGCGGCCGACCCCTGCCCCTCGACCTGAGCGCGGTGGGCGCTGGGCACCCACTCGCCCCCGGTGTACGTGAGTTCGAGGGTCTCGCCTTCGAGGAAGGCGACCTGCTCGAACTCGAAGCCGACCGTCTCGGTCAGCCGTTCGAGTTTCAGCACGTCCCGGTCGTCGTCGAGGTCGTAGGACAGGCGGACGGGGTCGGGGGACCACTCGAACGTGGCCGTCAGGACCACGCGCTCGCGGCCGACGGCCACGTCGGTCACCGTCGCCAGTTCCGCGTTCCCCTGGCGTTCCCGCTTCTTGGCGGCGAGATGTTCGTACTCGGTGACGGTCTCGGCCATACGCTCACTCGGAGGCGACCGAACATAAGTTTGTTTTTTGTCACTTTCTTTGATAGAAAAAGCCGGTTCACCCCTGCCAGAGGGTCGGTGCGCGCTCGCGGCCGTGGGTCATGAGGCGGTCGATGAACCCCGGATCGCGGTCGAGTTTGGAGTGGCTGTCGAGGTCGTCGGCGAGTGCGGGCGCGATGTCGACCTCCCGGAGCGCGATCCGCTTGTAGCGGTCGTCGGTGATGACGCCGTCTTCGATCATCCGGTTGATCGACTCGATGGTGTGTTTCTCCTGGTCGAGCGAGAGGTTGCCCGCCAACTCGTTGCGGCGGTCGGTGATCTCGCTCATGCTGGTCGGGACTTCCGCCCGAGTGCGGGGATTGATGCGGACGATCCAGATCTCGTCGGGTTTCTCGTCGGCGGGCGCGTCGCTGACGAACTGGCGGATGGGCGGGTTCTGCGAGAACAGCCCGTCCCAGTAGTACTCGCCGGCGACTTCGGCGGCCTCGAAGACGTTGGGGATCGCCCCCGACGCGACCGCGGCCTCGACGCCGCCCTCGCCGTTCTCGAACAGTTCGAAGGTGCCGTTGCGTACGTCGACGGCGCTGACGTACAGCGACGGCTCGCCGTCGGCGGCCACCGCCGCGTCGAGATCGGCGTGGTCGGCGATGGCGTCGCGCAGCGTGTCCCGCCCGACCTCCGAGATCGGGTTGAAGTACGGACTGATCGAGAACTGGCCGAGTTCGTCGGTCAGCCGCGCACCCATCAGCAGGCCGTCGTTGGCGGCCCGGCCCCACGGAGTCCGGGCGGCGATGTCGGACCAGAACCCGTCGAGGTTCGCGACCGCGCGGTCGGGGTCGCCCTGCCGCAGGCCGGCCCAGGCGATCATCGCACACGCCGCACCGCCGGAGGCACCGCTCAGCGCCGTGATCTCGTACTCGTCCGGAGCGTCCTCGATCACTCGCTGGAGCACACCGCCGGTGAACGCCGTGTGACTGCCGCCGCCCTGGCACGCGATGGCCACCCGCGTCGTCCCACTCGATGACATGCATTCGGGTACACCTTCACTTTGCTTAACTATTAGGACGTGAAAGGAATCCGGAGAGGACAGGAGACCCGACGACAACCGCGGAGTTGAAGCGCCTCGGGCGGCCAGAGAGGGGCAATGAGCGACGACGGGACCGCGGACGACGAGACGGGGCACGAACAGCCGCCACGCGAGGCCTTCGAACACGACCCAATCGGCCACGCCGAGGTGCGGGCGGGCATGACGGTGGGCGAACTCGCCGCCGAGTACGGCGAGGCGGGCGTCGGCGCGGCCGACATGCACGAGGCCGTCGACATCTACGCCGAGATGCTCGCCGACGACGTGACGGTCGTGATGGGGCTGGCGGGCGCGATGGTCCCCAGCGGGATGCGCCGGATCGTCTCGGACCTCATCCGCGACGGCCACGTCGACGCGCTGGTGACAACGGGGGCGAATCTGACCCACGACACCATCGAAGGCATCGGCGGCAAACACCACCACGGACCGGTGCCCGACGAGGAGCGAGAGCGCGACCACGACGAGCGGTTGCGCGAGGAGGGCGTCGACCGCATCTACAACGTCTATCTCCCCCAGGAACACTTCGCGCTGTTCGAGTCCCACCTCCGGGAGGAAGTGTTCCCGCCGCTGGCCGATGAGGGGACCGTGAGCATCCAGCGGCTGACCGAGAAACTCGGCGAGGCCAACGCCGCGGTCAACGAACGTGAGGGTATCGACGAGGACCCCGGCATCGCCGCGGCCGCCTACGAGAACGACGTGCCGATCTACTGTCCGGCCGTGCAGGACTCGGTACTGGGCCTGCAGGCCTGGATGTACAACCAGACCTCCGACTTCTCGCTGGACGCGCTGGCGGACATGGACACGCTGACCGACCAGGCCTTCGACGCCGACCGGACGGCCGCGCTGGTCGTCGGCGGCGGCGTCCCGAAGAACTACGTCCTGCAGACGATGCTCGTCGCGCCCGAGGCCTACGACCTGGCGGTCCAGCTGACGATGGACCCGCCCCAGACCGGCGGCCTCTCGGGCGCGACCCTCGACGAGGCCCGCTCGTGGGGGAAACTCGAGAAGGCCGCGCGCAACGTCTCCGTCTACGCCGACGCGACGATCACGCTCCCGCTCCTGGTGGCCGCGGCCCGCGAACGGATCGCCGACTGATCAGCGGCGGACTGGTTGCTCGTTCCGGCCGCTCGAATGCTCACTGTGGGACCGAAACAGTCCAGCGCGTCCCGGTCGGTCGGTTTTGTTTTTCTACTAATCACGCGAAAAAATTAATGACTATGGTAGCATATGTAGCCCGCATTGCGATACGTCCGGCTATAGTGGGCGCATCGACGGACAGCTATCCGCGGTATCACCGTCACCATGGTCACCGTCCTGTACACCTTCGACCGGCAGTTCATGTGGAAAACGTTCGCCGCCATCGACACACACCTCGTCGACGAGACCGCAGTGCTGTGGCTCGGTGCCGACGACGCGGCCGATGCCGACGACGTGATCACTGCCGACCAGCCGGCGTCGGCCCACCAGCCCGTCGAATCGGCGGCCGCCCTCGACGCCGCCGTCGCGGAGATCGGACCCGACGTGGTCGTGAAGAACCACCGCTTCGAGTCGACGCGTCTCGACGACGACCCGACCTATCACGAACGCTATCCCGTCGTCCACGTCCGTCACGGGGCGTCGCTGGGCCGGGGCGAGACCGTGAACACGACCCGCGACCTCGCGGACGCCGTGGCCGTCGCGCTGGCTCCGGGGGACCGGTGGGCCGACCGCTACCGGGCGGCGTTCCCGGAGTCGGTCCGGGTCGTCACGGTCGGGATTCCAGAGGCGGACGCACTCGTCGGCACTGACTCACCCCGCGAGCGACGCGTGCTGTACGCCCCGACCAACCACAACTACGGCGGCGGGTGCTACGTGGAGACCGCCGAGACCGTGCTGGAGACGTTCGCCGACACCGACTTCCGGTTGCGCTTTCGCCCTCACCCGATGGATCGGGTCGAGGAACCCGGCCAGTCGGTGACCGAACGCTGTCGCGACCGGATCGCCGGGATTCCGAACGTGACCTTCGACGACGCGGCCACACCCCGCGAGAGCCTGCTGTGGGCGGACCTCTTGCTCTCGGACTGCTCGGGTGTCGTCACCGAGTGGCTCCACACGGGCCGGCCGCTGGTCCAGTTGACCGCCACCGCCGCCGACCACGAGCTGCCGACGGTCGGCCTCCAGACCGACGACCTCTCGCTGTCCGCCGTCGAACGAGTGTACGAGGAGGGGTATCCACCGGCGGTCGCCCGGGCCGTCGACGAGACGGTCGCCGACCTCGGGATTCCCATGGACGGCCGTGCCGGCGCGCGGGCCGCCCGGGAGGTGATGGCATGCACGCAGTGATCCTCGCAGCGGGCGAGGGGAGCCGGATGGGTGGCGCGACGGCGGACGTACCCAAGGCGTTCATGGACCTGGCGGGGCGGACGCTGTACGAGCGCCAGCGGGCCGCCATCGACCCGCACACGGAGTCCGTCACCGTCGTGTTAGGCCACGCTTACGAGAACGTCCAGGACCGGGTCGGGGACGCACGCACGGTCGTCCTGGAGGACTGGGACGACTACGAGAACGCCGAGTCCCTCCGCCGCGGCCTCCAGGGTGTCGACGACGACGTGCTGGTGGTCAACGGCGACGTGGTGGTCACCGACGGCGTGATCGCCCGCCTGCGTGCGCGCCACGCGGTCAGGGACGGGCGCAACGTCGTGGCCTGTCTCCCCGGGCGACAGGCCGAAGCCACGGCCATCCGGTGTGACGACCGCGGCCGCGTCACCGACTACGGCCTCATCACCGGCCGCCGCCACGCCGGCGTGGGCGTCCTCGACCGGTCGAACCTCGACGCCGCCCGGGACTGGCTCGCCGCCCACCGACGGGAGTGGTACCCCGGCCTCTACACCGCCGTCGAGACCGAGGCCACCGTCATCCAGTCGGCCCACCACATCGAGATCAACTACCCGCGGGACCGGATCGCGGCGCGGGGCAAACTCCCCCTGAACCCCCGCGACGAACTCGACGTAGGCACGTGACCGTAGCACCCGGATACTCGGGTTCAGCGCCCCTTATCCCACCGTAGCGCGCCTGCATGGCGCGAATCAATGGCCATCCGGTACCACCTGATGGCGTCGCTTGCGATACTGTTAACCCCGTCCTACACCTGGGCTCGGGTGATGGAGATCATCGGTCACCGGGGATGCGCCGATCAGTGTCCGGAGAACACCGTCGCCGCGGTCGAACGCGCCGCCCGGTACGTCGACGCGGTCGAAGTCGACGTGCGCCGCTGTGGCTCCGGTGAACTCGTCGTCTTCCACGACGAACGCGTCGACGAGTTGACCGACGGCACCGGTCGCGTGAGCGACCTCACGCTCGCCGAACTCCGCGCGCTCGACGTTGCGGGCTCGGGCGAACCGATCCCCCGCCTCGGCGAGGTCCTCGACGCCGTCCCGCCGGGCGTCGGCACGCAACTGGAACTCAAGGAGACCGGCCTCGCCCCCGACGTTCGCGACCTGCTCGGGGAGTACACCGGCGACGTGGCCATCTCCTCGTTTCGCCCTGCCGCCCTCCGCGCGGCCCTCGACCTCGACTGGAACGTCCCGGCAGGCTACCTGTTCGCGGAGAACCCCTCGTCGAACCTGCAGACCGCGGTCGAGCTGGGTTGTGACGCCGTCCACCCACACTACGACCTCTGTATCGAGACGGACGTGGTCGAGCGCGCTCACCGCGAGGGACTGGACGTGATCGCCTGGAAGGCCGCCAAGACCCGCGAGGAAATCGCCAACCTGCGGGCCGCCGGCGTCGACGGCGTCACCGCCGACCGCTGGGACATCGCGTGAGTCTTGGGGCTGGCCGCTGTATCCCCGGCCGGCCGATGACGAAGCCGCGGTTCCGAGCCGGCCTGACGACCCGGCCGTGACGAACCCTATGAGTGCCGAGGCCCCTTTACTGGTGCCGGCCGTCGAACCACTACTCCGTAGCGTCTGCTCTCGGGTTTGTCGTCTCCAGGCCCCTGTCCTCGGCTACTGCCGTGAGTTCCGAATCGGCACAGACGAAGACTGGACTCTCGTCGTCGGTATCCACGGAGAGAGCGGCAGCCAACTGGAGACTGTCGAGCGTCCGCAGGTCGTCCTCAACGACGAGATCGAACGAGAACTGTAGCATCGATTCCTCGATCGGAACGATGACGAAATCGTCAAGCGCTTCACTGAAGAACGCGCTCAACAGTGATTCCATTTCGTCTTTCGCAATCTCGTTCCGGTTGTATTTTCGGCGGAACGCAGAGACTGTCTCGATGATCGAGAGCGAACTGATCACCGTCGAGTCGTCGGATTCGATGAGGCCGTCGACGACCTCCGTTCCCGGCTCCTCGTAGTAGCGTTTGACCAGCGCAGACGTATCGAAGAAGTGCAGACCCATTCGCGACTCGCCTCACAACCGTTCGTCCCGATCCTCGGTCACGATATCCGAAACCTGCTTCCCATCGGAGACCGCTTCGCGAAGCTCTCCGAGGGGTACGTCGGAGTCGTGTTCCGAAACGAACTCTCGCATCTGTTCCCGTAAGGAATGTGTCTTCCCCTTGTTCAGCAACTGCTTCGCATCGAAGCCGAACTCGTCCGCAGTGTCGCTCATGGCCAGAGATAGTGCGCCAATTCTTAAATCAGTTTGTCCACGCGATCAGAAGCTGCTGATGTCATCCATTCTCGGATCGTTCCTCGGGCGGAACGAACGGCCCGACGGAGACGGTCTGGCGGGCGATGGTGGCGGCGCGGAACACGTACGCGATGAACACGGCGAGGGGGGTGACGACGACGCCGATGCCCAGGCTGAACACGAGCGGGAGAGACTGCGCCGGGACGGTGACGGAGTCGGGGCGGTAGACGAGGGCCATCGCGATGCTGGCGACGAGGGCCACGAGGCCGCTGTAGGCGACCACGCGGGAGAGCCGGGCGAAGTCCTGCTGTAGCGAGAGCGTCTTGAAGAACTGTCGCGTGATGGCGATGGCCCCCAGCAGGTCGTCGATGGCATCCAGTTCCGCGCTGGCGTCGTCGGAGAGACGGTCGCCGTACTCGTTGCGGAGGTGTTCGGTCGCGGTCATGTTCTGGGCGTATTCGGTTCCCAGAACGACCTCCAGAACGTTCACGATGGCCGTCTGGCTCTCGATCCGTTCGGCGATGCTCTCCCCGTAGGCGGCGATCCCCTCGACGTAGTCCGTGACTGCGTGCGAGCGGTCGCCATCGGCGTCGTCGACAGCCGAACCGAGGCGGTTCGCCCGCTCGATGAGGGTCTCGGCGACCAGGTCGAGAAACTCCGCCGGGTCGTTCGGGACGGCCGGTTCACCGGCGTGATCCCGGACGGTTCGACGGAGGTCGCGCGTGCCGCTCAGCTGGTCTGACAGTTCGTTCGGGGACCCGAACACGCGGGACAGGACGAGTTGGTTGATGGACAGCGCGATGGTCACGAGCGTCACCGTGCCGGCGATGAGACCACTGGCGAAGGCCGACGCTGCAGCACTACCCGGTCCGATGGCCAGAACACCGAACCGGGTCAGCAGGAAAAAGACGGCCACGATGGTCGCGACGAAAATTCCCGCGACCGCGATGCGGTTCCCGCCGAGAACGAGCCAGTGCATGACTCGTTCCGTGACGCCGTCGATGTTCCGGACCGAACTCGCTGTCGTCACGCTCTCACTCATGGGTTGCCAGGGCGATCACCGAGAGAGTGTTCGTGGGTGGAGACACGCGTTCCTCATTCGAGACGCGGCTCCATAGACGTATCCCACCGAGCGACCGCGAGCGATCCCGACCTATCGACGCGGAACCTGACCGGTGACCGGACGGACATCAGAGCTTCTTCGCCTGTTTGGCCTGCTCGCTCCGGCGACGCGCCTGATCGAGGCGGTTGCTCGTGGCGCGTGACAGGGGCCCCGGAATCGAGTCGCTCGCGGCGTCCAGTCGGGTCGAGACGCGCTCCAGCCGTTCGATCACCGTCTCGATGCGCTGGTCGGCCTGCCCACGGTCCCCGGCCTCTGCGGCCGCCGCTGCACGCTGTGCGGCCTCGGCGACCGCGTCCAGGGCGTTCGCCAGGCCCGTGACGGCGTTTTGCTGGCCGCCACCGCCGCGTCCGCGCTCCGCGTCGTCACTGTCGTCCTCGATAGCCCGCACTTCGTCGCGGGTCTCGGCCGCCACGTCCGCGAGATAGGTCGCGAGCGATGCCTTTCCGGTTCGGGGGGCGTCCAGACGAACTCGTGGCTCACCGCCGGGGTCGACGCGGAACGCACCGATCTCGTCGTCGCTATCCCGGACTTCGGTCGTGTACGCCCCGCCCTCGTGGACGTAGACGGCGTCCGGGCCGGCGAGCGGTGCGTCGTAGAGGCGGCCCGCGAAGTCGTCCTCGACCGCGAGGGCCCGCAGGTCGCTGTCGGCCTCGGTCGGATCGACTTCCAGTTTCACGGCGTTCTCGCGGGCGACGACGGGGATCTCACCCTCGACGCCTGCCGGCGTCACCTCGGCGTCGGATTCGACGGTCACGGTCTCGGAGTGTGGGGCGACGCCCGCGCCGTTGATCGTCAACTCGTGGTCGCCCGCGGGGACGTTCTGGACGACGGCGACGCCGTCGAACGTCGGGACGGCCCGGGGCTCGCTCCGGAACAGGGCGAACAGTTCGAGCGACGAGGAGACCGTCGTCAGCCCCTCGCCCTCGGGCGCGTCGTCGTCGGCGACGGCGCTGGTCACGCCGGCGACGACCTGGCTGACGGGAGCGGGGTCGCCGATGGCGTCGTAGCGGTCGGCCAGCGCCTGTCGGTGGTCGGGTTCGCTGATGTCGGAGGCAGGGGCCTCGTAGCGCGGATCGTCCCACGGGACGCCAGCGGTGGTGATGTGGCTGGCGATGGCGTCCTCGGCGAACTCCGGGACGGAGAACTCGAAACTCAGCTGTGGCCCGGTGAAGTCCGCGATGTGTTCGAGGTCGGCGGTGGGCTGTAGTTCGTAGGTCACGTCGGCGTCGCCGCTGTCGCTGCCCGCGTAGTCGAAGCGCCGGCCGGACCGTCGTTCGGGGAGATCGGGCGGCGACTGGAGTGCGCCGAACGAGCGCACGGTCAACTCGTCCGGGACGAGGTCGCCGGCGTCGACGGCGGGCAGGCGGTCGTCCTCGTACACCGGCCGCCCGTCGAGTTCGGGGACGGCGTAGGGGAGCGCGAGGCCTTCGTCCCGCGGGAGGCCGTAGGCCAGCGGGATGGCCGCGACGGCGTCGACGCCGTCGATCACGCTGTTGGTGATATCGGCCGCGCTGCCGTCCAGCGGGAGGCGCTGGAACCCGTCGGGGTCGTCGTTGACCGAGAGGCCACTGGAGTGTGACCCGAGTTCCGAGAGGATGCGCGGTCTGGTGCGCTCGGGGTCGAGAAACTCGTTGTTCGGGACCGACCGGGAGTGGGAGCTCGCGACGTGGAGCTGTGGCTCGTCGGTGTCGGTGTCGACGAACACCTGCAGGAGTTCCCAGTCGTGCCAGTGGAAGTTCGTCGTGAACTGGTCGAACACCGAGTAGAACCAGAACTGGACGACCGCCAGCGGCGAGGCGTCGTACTCGATTACGTTGTAGAAACAGGTCGGGGCCGGCGGGTCCGCGGCCCCGCCGCGCTCGACGTAGCCGTCGAGGGCGTCGAATCCGTCGACGACGGTGGCCCCGTCGCGTTCGTGCTCGAACAGTCGCGGATCGGTCGGGAACCACCGCTCGTGTTCGTCGAAGTACAGCGTCGGTGCGAACCGTTCGGCCAGTGCCTGCGCCCGGTCGTCGTCGACGGACGAGGTCTCGCCGTCCTCGCCGTCCTCGAACAGCGAACAGCCGGCCATCGAGGCCACTGCGCCGCTGGCCACGCCCGCGAGGACTCGCCGTCGGTCGACCGGCCACGACGAATCGTCGGCCATCGCTCACGCACTCCGGGCCACGGTGGCTGGGTCCGGGGTCTCGACCCCGCCGCCCGGTTCGATGTGGTCTCGCATTACGATGTGCCTACCAGCGGACGACGGGGCATATCGCTTGTGGCCAGCGAGGTCGGCTGGTCGATCAGACCGCGTCGTCGGGGTCGTGCCGGTCGGCCATCCGCGCGGCTTCCGACGCGTAGCGGTCCCGCTCCTCGGGGTCGTCGACGGGTTCCAGGCGGTCGGCGGGGACGGTGATCGCCGCGGTCACCTCCGGGCCCGGCGTGGACCCGAAACGGTTGAACGCCCGCTCTTTCTGGAGATACCGCGAGCCGTCCGGCGTCGCGTAGATCACGACGAGGATGTGTGGCGAGTCCGCCGAGAACGTCCGTTCGACCATCCAGACCCGTTCGGTCGGTGTGTCCGCGTCGGTCGCGTCGTCGCCCTCGGCGCGAGTGTCGTCGATGCTCATACCGGTCCGTCGGCGACGGGCGACCTTGTACACCGACGAGGGTTCCCAGCAGGTGAAAACGGACCGAGGGGAGTCGGGCCGGGGCTCAGGCGTCGGTCGGCGCGTCGGGCGCGCGGAAGACGCGGACGGTGTCGCGCTCGCCCCGATCCGCGTCGATCTGTTCGAAGCCCAGGTCGGTGAATACGCGATGCCAGTCGCGGTAGTACAGGGGGAAGTCGTCGTGGACGTAGTTCACGTCGGCGTCGTCGTCCCCTCCCTCGTTCTCGACGGTGACGAGGAGCGAACCGGTAATCCGGGCGAGTTCGGCGAACACCCAGTCGGCGTCCGGGTGGATGTGCTGGAGCGTCTCGACGGAGAAGACGGCGTCGAAGCGGTCGTCCGGAAACTCCGTGAGCACGTCCTCGATGGCGTCACAGTAGAAGGTGCCCTCGGCCGCGAGGTCGGGGTAGGTGTCGTCCATCGTCTCGAAGGCCTCGGCGTTGATCTCGATGCCCGAGAGGGTCTCGAACCCGTGGTCCTGAAGGTGTGCGAGGTGTCGGCCGGAGCTACAGCCCAGTTCCAGCACGCGGGCGTCGCGGTCGAGGTGGTCCTCGAAGATGGCGCGAATCGTCTCGCTGGTCTCGTCCGGGCCGTAGTAGGCGTAGTACTCCGGGGAGTACTCGCCCGAGCGGTCTGCCCACTGTCGGCGAACCTCGTGAGAATCCACACGTAGCAACGACGGCGCACACGTATAGCCTCGTCGGAGTCGGGAGCGGCCGGGGCCGCGGGCGACCGCGATAGATGAGTCTCGGCGGTGCGCGTCCAGATACGGGATGGTAGAAATCTACTGGATGTGGCCTTCAGCACGGAGCTGATCGGCGTCCTGACTGTCGTAGCGCCACTCGATGTTGGCCTTCTCGTCCTGCCAGTCCCAGGGTTCGACGAGGACCACGTCGCCCTCGTTGATCCAGGTCCGGTATTTCATGCGGCCGGGGATCCGGCCCATCCGGTTTTCGCCGTCTTCACACTGCACGCGGACGTGGTTCCCACCGTTGTGTTCTGTCACGACCGCGAACAGCTCGTCGTCGTTGGGCATGCGGAGATTCCGTCGCCCTGTTTCTTCGCTCACAACTTAAGTACGAACCGAGTACATTAAAGTGGTCCGGAAGATGCGATAGCGTGTACCACGGCCGGTTCGAGCGACGGAACACGCCGCTCAGGGCCTACGCGGGCCGGAACGAACGACTCACCCGCTCGGTGACGCCCGTGTACGCCTCGGGGCACGGGTCGCCACCCGAGACGGTGGCTTTCGCTTCGAGTTCGTAGGCCCCGTCCGGGCCGGCGACGCCGAACAGCCTGATCTCGCCGCCGTCGTACCGGAGGACCGCCACCGTGCGTTCGCTCCCGTCGTAACCGACGGTTCCGCCGTCCACGTAGCGATCTTCCTGCAGATAGCGCGCGCCCCGATCCGCGTCGCCGCCGTAGGGACCCCGCTGGGCCACCGTCAGCAGGGAGTGGTACCCGTCGGTATCCGGCCCCGGATAGCCCACACTGAGGACCGTCCCCGCTTCGCTCTCGTCCGCGTAGTCGACGGTCCCGCCCATCGGGTAGGCGAAAGTCGCGACCGCGACCGGCCCGGTGTAGCGCTCGTCGGTGTCGCCGAAGACACTCCCGCAACTTCCGGCGAGGCTCGTGCCGGCGTCGGCCCCGTCGGTCCCGCCCGGGAGGTCACCCCCGGACCCGTCGCTCGTCGGGGTTCCGCCGGCCGCGCCCCCGTCGGCAGTGTCGGCGCTCGTACACCCGGCCAGCGCCCCGACGGCGAGCCCGGCCAGCACGTGGCGACGCGTGAGCCGGGGGCCGCTCGATTGGTCCATGCCTCCCAGAGAGCGCGAGCCGAGATAAGACTATCTCGCAGGGAGCCCAGGTGCCGTCCGCGTCACTCCGCCGAGGCCTCCTCGCCGTAGTGGGCGTCGTACCTGTCCAGCGTCGACCGCCGCTGTTCCCGCGCGGCCTCGGTCATCATGTCCGGCGTCCACTGCATCCCGTCGTCCGTGTCGACGGTGACCGACTCGACACCCGCCATCGGCTCGACCCGGGATTCGATCTCCTCGATGAAGTAGGGGACCATGTGGCAGGCCGGTGTCGTCAGCCGGAAGGCGACCAGAACCTCGCCGTCGGCTACCTCGACGGCCTCGACCAGGCCCATCTCGACCACGTCGAGGTTCGAGCCGGTCGCGGCGGTACAGGGGTCGACGATCTCACGAAGCGCCTCGCGGACGCGGGCCTCGGTCGTCACGCCACCACCTCGAACGGCGTCGTCGAGTAGGGCTCTTCGAGCGGGCCAGTGTACTCGTCGCCGCCAATCGACGCCTGCAGTTCGTCCACGTCGAACCCGTGGGCCTCCGCGAGGTTCGCGCCGACCATCTTGCGTTTGTCCGCCTCGGTGATGGTGAACTTGCCGTCGCGGGAGTCCATCTCCGGGAAGTCGAGGTTCCAGAACGATTCCAGCAGGAGTCGCGGGTGGTACTGGGGCGTCCCACAGCCCCACATGATCTTGTCGGTGGCCTCCTTCCCGCCGGCCCACAGCAGGTTCTCCATGGTCTCGACGAAGGCGTCGGGGCGGGTGGCGGCGTCGGCCGCCGTGATCTCGAGGTTGACGTAGACGTTGTCGTGTTCGGCGATCCGGTAACCGGTCTCCTCGGCGAGGATGAACCCGCCGTGGACGATCTCGAAGTTGAGGTCCGGGAAGCTCTCGGCGGCCTCCGTCACGTCCTCGACGCGGTAGGGATCGAGCGGGACGTTCCCGAACGGGACGGCCTTGTGGACCGCGATCACGTCCAGTCCGAGGTCGGCGGCCCGCTCCCACAGCGGGAACGCCTGCTCGGGGTCGTCCATCTGGAACCCGTGGTGGCCGTCGTCGCTCCAGTAGGAGGGGTAGACCTTCACGCCGTGGGCCCCGAACCGCTCGACCTGCCGTTCGAGTTCGTCACCGGGATCGTCCATGCCGATGATGTCGACGCTGGCGAGCGGGGCGCTCCGGTCGGGATGCTCGTCGACGAACCGCTCGCCTTTCTCCAGCGCGGTCAGGCCGTCCTCGAAGATGGTGATCGACTGGGGGTGAAAGACGGTGAAGTCCACCTGACTCTCCCGAAAGAGCATGTTCGCGGTGACCTGCGGGTCCCAGTCGGTCAGGAACGACTCCTCGGTCCGCTGGTAGCCCTCCGGCATCGCCTTCTCCTGGCCGGTCATCAGGTCGACCACGGGCTGAGCGTACCGCTCGATGGCGTAGTTCGACGGGTGCAGGTTGTACGCGTGTGAGACCGCGTCGGCGACGAACACGTCGTCCAGGGATGTCATGCCCGAAGCTAACACAGCTATTCCCGTTAAGCCCTCCCCGCGAAGCCTGAGGGCTACTATAACGGGCGGATGGGAACTGTCGATCCGCACGAATTTCCCGGTCGATCTGACGGATCGGACACCTCTCACCGCAGAACCAACCATATGTGTCTATTCGTTCACCGTGATAGTTGTTGTCGCGCTATTCGTATAGAAAATAGTCGATTTAGAAAACAGATGCGGAACCCTTAACCGTGTACCCGGTGTTCGTTTAGTTGCAATGGCAAACGGTAAGGTTGATTTCTTCAACGACACAGGCGGTTACGGCTTTATTGACACAGAGGACGCGGACGAGGACGTTTTCTTCCACATGGAGGACGTTGGCGGCGAGGACCTCACCGAGGGGACCGAGATCGAGTTCGACATCGAGCAGGCCGAGAAGGGCCCGCGCGCGTCGAACGTCGTTCGGACGTAACTCGTTTCGTACTGTCGCCACACGGCGACACATCGCTTTTCCACTTTCTTTCGACGCTTCGGTTCGAGCCGCGGCTACGGTTCTCGCCCACCGAATCAGAATTCCGCCAGCTTCGAACCAAAGTATATACCCGTGAAAACTATCGTGTCGATGTATGCAGACGAGACGGAAACTACTCGGGGGTATCGCGGGGGCGTCGGCGCTACTGGCGGGGTGTCAGGGGGCACCGCGCTCGTCGACCGGAACACGGACTGACGGCGCGTCGACGGCGGGACCCGACGGCACCGCCACGCCGGAGTCGGCCGGGACCGCGAGCGAACCGGCGCTCGAACCCGGCGTCGGCGGCGTGGGAACCGATCTCGCGCGGTGGATTCCGGCCCAGTCGATCCCGGCGTACATCTCGCGCATTCCCGAACCCCGGACGGGTCCGTACTACGTCACGGCCATCGACGTGCCAGCCATCCTCGCCTACGAGGACACGCTCGGGACGCCAGCAGGGGACCAGAGTATCTTCGATCCGGCGACCAGCGAGGGACAGACGGGCGTGGATCTGACCGAGAGCCTGTATGTCAAAGCGGGGCCGATGGACGCGCCGTATCTGTTCGTCTTCGACGGGGGGGTCGAACCGTCGGCCCGCGTCGACGCGGTGACGGCGAACCCGAACCTCGCCGAGAGCGGTACCGTCGACGGGTACACCGTCGTCGCCGCCGAGAACGCCGGAGCCTACGCGGTCGGCGACGCGACCCAGGTGGCCGCCGCCAACGTCACCAACGGCGCGACGGTGGTGCGGTCGGCGGTCCAGCCCGACACGCCGAAGTACGCCGACGAGAGCGACACGTTCGCCGCGTTGCTCGACGCGCTCGGGAGCGGCCAGGCCGTCGGCGGCATCCTCCAACCGGACGAGGACGTGGCGGGCCTGCGAGCCTACGGGCGGGCCTACACCTACGGCGCGGCGACGACGACGCTCCGGTACGCGTCGGTGTTCGACCCCGAGACGGCGTCGGTGGGCGCGGTCGAGTCGTTCACCGAGTCCCAGTTCGACGGGTCGCCTCAGGTCCGGCGCGGCGAGGGCGTCGTGGTCGCCGAGCGGGCGATTCCGACGGGCGAGGCGGGGTATCCGACCCACACGGAACTCTAGACGCCGGCGCCGGCGAACGGACTCGCCCGGTCCTGTTCGGCCCGCGGGAGCGAGACCACGAACACGGAGCCCCGTGGCTGGTTGTCCTCGATGTGGATCGACCCGCCGTAGTGGTCGATCATCGTCCGGACGAAAAACAGGCCGAACCCGCCGCCGGTGGAGCTGTGTCCCTGCTCGAACACCGCCTCTTTCTCCTCGTCGGGGACACCGGGCCCGTTGTCGCGGACACGGACCACGACCGATTCGGCACCGGCGCGGACGGCGATGTGGATGCGTCGGTCGTCGGCGTCGTTGTGCTGGACGGCGTTCGAGAGGAGGTTGCCGAAGACCGCGGGGAGCATGTCGTCGGCCTGGACCACCACGTCGTCGGGCACGTCGGCGGTCACGGTGAGCGCGTCGTAGGTCGACTGGACGGTCGCGATCTCCTCGCGAAGCACCGCCGAGAGATCGACCGGTTCGGGCGTCACGTCGGCGTTCGCCGCCAGCGCGTTGACGGTCGCACGCGCCCGCTGTGAGAGGTTGATGACGCTCTCGGTCTGGTTGAGGATGGCGTCCAGCGACTCCTGGTGTCGCCCGTCGAGTTGCTGATCGAGGTGTTCGGCGCGCGCCCGGACGACGGTCATGCTGTTGAGTACGTCGTGCCGGAGGATCGAGTGCATGAACTCCAGTTGCTGGCCGACCTGCCGGGCCTGCTGGGCGTCGCGTCGGGCCTTGACGTAGAGGAGGCCGATCAGGTAGCCGGCGACCGCGCCGGCGTGGGCGCTGGCGAGCAACTGGAGCGTCGGCCCGCCGAGGCGCAACCCGACCGAGGGACGCACGAAGACGGTGAAGTACATCACGAGGTAGACGAACCCGATGCCGGCCAGCGAGGCGGCCGCGACCTGCCAGCGCTGGCGGGGCGTGTACGGCGTCCCCTGGAGGTAGATCGCACCGTAGACGATGACGGCCGACAACCACGCACCCAGCAGGACCGCCGCGACCTGTGGCCACCCGAACCCGAACTGCCGGAGTTCCCGGAAGAAGTTGAGCAGGGTGATCAGAAACAGGGCGATGCCGATGCCACCGACGACCGCGGGGCCGCCCCGCGGCGTCGACGTTACGACCCGCTCGACACGCTCCCGAACGGCGCCGGTCACGCGGCTGACGGCGCCGGAATCGGAGTCGGACATCCCCCCGCTGTCCCCAGACCGATCCGCGACGACCACACGGCAAGGTCAGTGTATCATCACGTATAAGATATGCTACTCGGACAGGTATCGCGGCGACTACTCCGCCGGGTCGAAGTCCAGCGCGGCGGAATTGATGCAGTAGCGTTTGCCCGTCGGCTCCGGTCCGTCTTCGAACACGTGGCCGAGGTGGCCCTCGCAGGTGGCACAGATCACTTCCGTCCGGCGCATCCCGTGGCTCGTGTCCAGTCGCGTCTCGACGTTGTCTTTCGCCGCGTCGTAGAAGCTCGGCCAGCCCGAGCCCGACTCGAACTTCGTGTCAGAATCGAACAGTTCCGTGCCACACCCCGCACAGACGTAGGTGCCGTCGGCCTTCTGGTCGACGTACTCGCCGCTGAACTTGGGTTCCGTCCCGGCCTCCCGGAGGATGCGGTACTCGTCGTCGTCGAGGACCTCGCGCCACTCCGCGTCGCTGTCGGGCAGGTCACGCTCGGTGTCCTGTGACATACCCGTCCGTACGGGCCGGACGTTCATACCGGTTCCCCCACGCCGGACCGACGCGTCGCTGGTCGGGCTGGGCGCGAAAAAACGAGGTCGGTTTACGGGCGTTAGATGTGGCCTTCGTCTTCGAGGCCTTCCATGATGTCGTCGACGAGAGTCTCGACGTCGTCGTAGGGGAAGTCCCCGCCGCCGCCCTTCTGGTTGAGCTCCATTGCCGTGAAGCTCACGTCACCGGACTCGAACGTGGTGGACGGACCGTTCGGCAGTGCCGGAACGAGGTCCATCGGGCTGTTGACCGGGTAATCTGCACCTTCGAAGCCGTCGATCAGCTGCTGTCGCAGGTCATCTTTGTCGACCATACACAGGGCGTCGTTATCCTCCTTACTAAAATTGGTGGTTCTTTCGTGAAGAAATGGCTCCTCACGGGCTAACAGTGTAAACTCTTACTTCGTTGTGTGAAGTTGTGCCACACGCGATTCGGTGGTCGGATCGGGGGCGTGATTCAAGTGCGAGCCCGGAGAACCGCGTCGATATGTACGACCGGATACTGGTCCCGACCGACGGCAGCAGCGGAACCGACGAGACGCTCGATCACGCGCTCCACATCGCGGCCGACAACGACGCGACGGTCCACGCGCTGTACGTCGTCGACCGCCGGCTGTTCCTCGCGGCCGACGAGGACACCCAGGACGACGTGATCGCCACGCTGGAACAGGAGGGGGAGGCCGCGCTGGACGCCGCCGAGACCGCCGGCGCGAACGCCGGCGTCGAGGTCGTCGGCGAACGCCGGGAGGGGATTCCCCACACCGAGATCATGAGCTACGCCGAGGAGATGGCAGCCGACCTGCTCGTGATGGGGACCCACGGCCGCACCGGTCGGGACCGGCTGGCCTCGCTGGGCAGCGTCACCGAGCGCGTCGTCGAGAACGTCGGCCGGCCGACGCTCGTGGTCGACATCGGCGACGGCGAGGACTGAGCCCGTCAGCTCAGCGGCACGAAGTAGGTCACGACGGCCGGCGACCCGTCGTCGGCTTCGAAGATCACTTCGAGGACGAACATATCGCCGGTCCGAACGCCGTCCTGGGTCGTCGAGTACCCGGCGAAATCGAAGTAGTACGTTTGCTCGTCACCGCTGGTTCCGTCGCGGGCGAAGTCGTCGAGCGCGGCCTGCTGGAAGTCCGAGCCGACGGTCAGCGTCGTCCCGCTCGCGCCGCGGGTGTCGGAGACGACGTAACTGGTGGGGCCGCCGTCGCCCTGTGCGGCGTAGACGCTGACGCGCAGTTTCTCGACGGTCCAGCCGGTCCCCGCGTTCCGGTTGGTGATCGTCACCGCCGCGTCACAGCCGTTGCTCCGGGCGTTACACCCGCCGTTCCCGGCGGCCTCGGCACCCGTGAGCTGGAGGTTGATCCCCGGATTGACCGGGTTCCCGCCGGGTGATCCGGTCTGGCCCGTCCCGTCCACGTCGAAGACGGTGACCGAGAACTTCGCGACGCGGGCCGGATCGGTCGGCGTCGCCGCGCCGTCACCGATCCACACGTCGACCACCACGTCTTCCAGCGGCGAGTCGATACCGCCAGCGGTGTATTCGAGCGCGACGCGGCCCTCGTCGTCGGTCCGGCCGTCGTCGACGGCCAGGACCGTCCCGCCGCCCTGCACGACCTCCGCGCTCACCGTCTCGTTGCTGACGGGGTTGTTGTAGGCGTCGCGTACCTCGGCGACGATCTGGGAACTGCCGTCCTCGGGCACCGTCGACCCGTCGCCCGCCACGGTCGTGATGTACTGCACGTCGGTCGACCGGTCGAAGCCGGTCCCGACCCCGACCGCGGCGATCCGCAGGTCGTAGACCACGCCCTCGGCGAGCGTGATCTGCACGGTCGACGGCGACGCCCGCTCGATGCGCGTGACGTGTCCCCCGTTTGCCGCCAGTTCTTCCTCGAGGATTACCCGCCAGGCGTCCGGTCCGAGTCGGGTCGGCACCGTGATCGTGACCGGTGATCCGGGTGCCGCGTTCGCGACGCTGACCGTCCGGGTCGGGGCGCTGATCGGCGTGACGCCGACCGAGACCGAGTTCGAACTCGACGTGGCGAGCGTCCCCTGGAGGGCCACCAGCGACACGTCCCGACCGCTGACGAGGGCTCCCCGTTCCTGGATCACCGAGCGGTTCCCTGTGAAGTTGCCGTAGAGGACGCCGTTCTCGTAGATCGTCGTCGGCGCGCCGCCGTACTCGTTGTAGTCGGGCCGGTAGGCCAGGCCGCCGGACTCGAACGAGAGGGCGCTCCCGTCCACGTAGTCACCGGTTTCGCCGGTCGCCAGCGCGTTCCGTACCTCGACGGTCCCGGTCGCCGTGCGTTCGATGGTGCCGGACGCTCGCGGGGGATTGAACAGGAACAGTCGCGTCGGGTAGCCGGTCCCGGTCTCGACGCTGACGACGCCCTCGCGGCCGGTCGACGCGGCGAGCAGGATCGCCTCCTGCAGTTCCTGGAGGTCGCCCTGCACGCGCTGGTTGTGCTCGAACTCGACCTGCTGGTTGGCCGCTGGCACGGCGTTGACCTGCACGAGGACGAGCAGCAAGACGAGCAGGGCGAACATGAGCAACGCGCCGACGACTTCCGAGACCCCGCGGCGGTCGGTCCGGAGGCGGGGGCGGGTCGCGCCGCTCGTACTCGATTGCTGTCCGTCGGTGGTGGTTCTCTGGGTGGTCATAGGAGTGCGAAGGTGATGAGGGTGAGTGCGATCAGGACGATGGCGTACTTGAGGCCGCTCAGGACGCTGTCGCGGGAGAGTTTCCCGGCGATCAGGCCGACGCCGACGGCCTGGATGAGCGCCGAGTGGAAGAACAGCGCCCGGTAGGCCTCGACGGGCAGGTTCTCCATGCTCACCGGGGTACCCGTCACCCCCTCGGTGGCGGGCACCGGCGGCGCGTCGGCGATGGGTTGCAGGTAGCTGGTGTCCAGCAGGACGATCACGAGCATGTACACCAGGAAGCCGACGACGACGACCGTGGTGTACGCAGAGAGATCCTGTCGGCGACGACGCTCGATCTTGAACCGCTCGCGTGCGTCGTCGGCGGCGACCGCGAGGACGCGGGCCACGTCGCTGGACGAGCGGGTCCCCTCGGCGACGAGTTTCAGCGTCCGCGAGAGCGCCGGCGCGCGGACCCGGTTGGCCAGCCCGAGCAGCGCAGACCGGGTGTCGAAGTGCCAGCGGATGTCGTTGCGGACCATCCGGAGTTCGGTCGCCAGCGGTCCCCGCGACCACTGCCCGACCATCGCCAGCGCGTCCGTGAACTCGATCCCCATCCGGTTCGCACTGGAGAGGACGTTCAACGTGTCCGGGAACCGCCGCGCGAAGTCGGTCTCCCGCCGCGTCTTCGACTCGTGGAAGATCGACAGGGGGATCGCCACGATCAACAGCGGCACGACGACCAGCAGCGTCGTCGTCGTGACCGGCTCGGTGAGGAGCGCATCGCGGCTCGGATCGACGACGCCGGCCGCGAGCGACACACCGACGACCACCAGCGCCAGCGGGACCGTGAACAGGAGCGACCACAGCGGGCTCCGGCGGACGAACCCGAACGGGTCCGCCAGTCGCTGGCCGAACTCCTGTCGCCGGCGCGTGCGGCGGTACTGCTCGGTCAGGACCGCCTGGCGGTCGGCCGACGACAGCGTCGACTGGTCGGGCGTCGACCGGCTCAGGACGCCGAGCCAGTCGAGCAGGTCCGCGAACGCGTCGCGAACGACGGTGACCGTGAGCCGCCCGAAGCGGTCGCCGACGAGTCCCGTTTCGGCCTCGAACTCGGTCCGGGGGACCCGGTACGGCGTCGAGAGGGTGTCGATCAACACCAGGAACCCGATCATCCCCAGCGGGAGGATGGCGTAGATCAACAGCGTGAGCTGGCCGAGCGTCGCCCCGCCCAGCAGGCTGATGACGAGCAGGATGACGACGAGGAACAGCGGCGCGGCGACGAAGCCGACGACGAAGACCTCCGAGAGCA
Source organism: Halorientalis pallida (assembly GCF_049605515.1). Taxonomy (GTDB): domain Archaea; phylum Halobacteriota; class Halobacteria; order Halobacteriales; family Haloarculaceae; genus Halorientalis; species Halorientalis pallida_A. The sequence continues at coordinate 3,473,939 of NZ_CP187158.1, read as the reverse complement.
ACTCCAGCGTCGAGACGAAGTTCCCCTGCTGTTCGCGGGCGTCTTCGAGGTACGTGTCCGTCTCGTCCTGGAAGAACGCGGTCACGTCGCCACCGGCGTCGAGTACCGCGAGCAGGTCGTCGAAGAAGCCTTCGAGGTTGTCACTGGGCGTGAGGTTCCGGGCGTTCCGGATCGCCGTGTAGAGGTCGTTCCCGAACAGGTCCACGTCGCGGACGGTCATGTCGAACTCGTTTGCCACCTCGCCGTAGCTGTCCTCGGCGTCGGCGAGTGCGCGCATCGTCTCCAGCAGGCTCATCCCACCGTGAGAGAGCGCGTAGAGGAACGTGATCGCGTGTGGAAGCGTGACGTCGATGTTCCGGCGCCGGTTGGCGGCGACGTAGCGGGGGTACGTTGCCCGCGCGTACCAGACCGCACCGGCCGAGACCACGGCGAGGACGAGCGTCGCAGTGACACCGAACGCGAGGGATCGGTTGCGGCCGACGAACTGCACGAGTCCGCCGTCGAACGCGAGCGGATTCCGGATGCCGGCGATCACGCCCAGGTTCGACAGCAACAGCGTCAGGAAGACGCCGAACAGTCCACCGGCCACAGCCGTCAGGATCGCGTAGTAGGCGGTCCGTTCCAGATACACGTCGTAGCCGACGCCGAACCGGGCCTGGTTGAGCGCGCGCTGGAGGTCGCGGTACTGTGCCGGGCGTTGCTTGAAGTACGCCCGGACGAGCCCGAACTCCGCGCGGATGCGCTCGCTGTCGGCGGTGTTGCGCCGCCCGACGGGCGGGAACTGCCGGCTGTCTGCCTCGGTCGTCTCTGTCTGTACGGGGGTCGCTGGATCGCGCGTTTGCTCGACCATGATCAGTCGAGGAACCCGTCACTCACGCCGAGTTCGACCGGCGAGATCTCGTCGATGTCGGGGCCGGTCTCCAGCAGACTCCGGCGGTCGAGTTCGGCCGACTCGATCTCCGCGAGGATGCGGTCGGGGTTGCGCGAGTAGAGGTGAATCGCCCGGGCGACCTCGTCGTAGCTCGTGATGCCGTGTTCGACGAGGTACCCGAGGACGGTCTCCCGGTCGGCGAGTTCGCGCTGGAGCCGCTCGTCGGACCAGCCCCGATCCGCGGCGATCTCCGCGAGGACGCGGGACTCGCCGATCCGTTCGTGCGTGTCGCTGGCGGCGTCACGCCGGAAGATGGGCGACACGTCGACGGTCGCGTCGTCGGCACCCGGCTGGATCTCGGCGACGGTCCGGTTGCGACGCACCCGCTGGTCGTCGACGAACGCCTGTGACTGGATGGAGACGATGTCCAGGTCCTGAAGCATCTGGACGGGGACGTTCAGCGGCGGGTTCCGGAGGCGGCTCATCGCCGTCTCCACCGTGTCGGCGTGCAACGTCGTGTAGGCCGTGTGCCCGGTCGACATCGCCTGAAAGAAGGTCAGTGCGACGCGTTCTTCGGTCCGGATCTCCCCGACCAGCAGGTACTCCGGGCGCTGGCGCAACGCGGCCTGGAGCAACTCGAACATGGACACGTCGCCGCGTCCGTCTGCCGACGCGCCGCCGCGGGAGACGCTCTGAATCCAGTTCTCGTGGGGCAGGTCGATCTCGCGCGTGTCCTCGATGGAGACGACCTTGCTCCGGGGCGGAATGAAGAAGGACACGGCGTTCATACTGGAGGTCTTCCCCGACCCCGTGCCGCCGGCGAAGATCAGGCTCTTGTTGTTCTCGATGGCGAGCCAGAAGTAGGCCATCTGCTCGACCGAGAAGGTGTTCGAGGTGATCAGATCGACCGGGGTGTAGGGTACGTCGGCGAACTTCCGGATAGTGAAGTTCGAGCCGCGCGTGCTCACTTCGCCGCCCAGCGTCAACTGGACGCGCGAGCCGTTGGGCAGGCTGGCGTCGACCAGCGGGCTGGAGACGGTCATCTGCTTGCCCGAGCGCTGGGCCAGCCGGAAGGTGAAGGAATCCAGCCGTTCCCGGGAGAAACTGACGTTGGTCTTGAGGTCGCGGTAGTCGCGGTGGTAGACGAAGACGGGTACGTTCGTCCCGTCACAGGAGATGTCCTCGATGGCTGGATCGCGCATCATCGGGTCGATCGGCCCGTAGTGGAGGAAGTCCCTGAGGAGGTAGTAGCGGAGTTTGTGCAGGGAGCCGTCGTCGACGGTGGCCGCGTGGTCGAGGATCAGCGCGCGCGCCTCCTGCTGGAACAGGGCCTCGCGGTCCTGTTCGCCGTCGAAGTCACGGTACAGCAGGGTATCCCGGAGCAGGTCGACCAGATCCTGCTGGACGAACCGCTCGAACTCGTCGAGCGTGGGCTCGCTGACGTGATAGAGGTACTCGTTCTCCTCGGGGTCGTAGAGGATCGAGGCGTAGGCGAACGGTTTCTGGAGCCAGGTCCGCTCGACTTCCTCGTAGTGGTCGAGGTACTCGAAGTCGAAAAACCGGTCGACGACGAACGCCTCGTCGGCCGGGCCGGCGAAGTCGTCGTCGAGATCGGCGGTCCGGAAGTGTTCGACGACCTCCGCGACGATCTCGGTGACGGTCGTGTCCTCCCAGACCACGAGGTCGGTGCCCACGTCGTCGGCCGTGAGATCGACCCCATCGTGGCGGTCGACCGCCTCGGCGAGCGTCACGGTCTCCCGGTCGGCCACCCCCGCGCCGACGCCCCATCCGTTCTCGGACGGTGATGCCGCGTCGTCGGCGACCGATCCCCGGTCGCTCGACGCGTCGTTCTCGTATGTCGAATTTGTGTTATTACCGGCGCGCTCGTCGGTTAGATTATCGTCGGCCGTAACGTCGAATCGTTCGTTTCCACCCCCTGAATCGCCTGACTCTCGATCCATAGATTCTCCCGTGGTAAGAGTACGCAAGAGTACATAACAGTTCCCTAAAATGTAGCGAAGCTGTCCCGACCCGGGAGTGTCCGGTGTGCGTGACCGTCACTCGATGGTGTTCCGGAGGGTGCCGATGCCCTCGTAGCGGATCTCGATCTCGTCGCCGGGTTCGACGAGGCCGGGGTTGGCGGGTGAGCCGAAGGAAATCACGTCGCCCGGGCGGAAGGTGTACCGCTCGCTGAGGAAGGCGACGGTCTCGCGGGGCTTGTTGAACATGTTCTCGGTGTTGTCGTGCTGGCGGCGCTCGCCGTTGATCGTGGTCTCCATCTCCTTGCCCACGGGTTCGTAGTCGGTCTCGATCCACGGGCCCAGCGGGCCGGAGCCGTCGAAGGCCTTCCGGGCGGTCCGGCGTTCCTGATCGAGCGCGTCCATGTCGTTGAGAATCGTGTACCCACGGAGCACGTCGTCGACCTCGTCCTCGTCGATGTCGTGACACGGTTCGTCGATCACGGCCGCGAGTTCGCCCGCGTAGGTCAGTTCCTCGGTCCACTCGGGGTAGGGGATGGGCTGTTCGGGCGGGTGGAGGCTGTGGGGTGGCTTGATGAACCAGTCCGGCACGTCGGGGATGTCGTAGTCCATCTGATCGACCTTCTCGCCGAAGTTCCGTCCCACGCAGAACAGCGCGTCGGGATCACAGGGGGCGAGCAGGGTCGCCTCGTCGCCGATCTCGTATGTCGCGTCGTCGGTCTCGATCTCGCCGTCGACGTATTCGCCTTCGACCACACCGTCGGGGGTGTCAGCGCGTGCGAGTTTCATCGGCCGAGGATTTTCCGCCCGCGCATTTACCGCTCCCGGTCTCGGCCGATGGGTCGCCGCCGCGAATTTATACGATGCGACCGAGTGTCACACCATGGCAGACAGTCGCCAGTACGCGTTCGAGGGGGAGGAACCGGCAATCGACGAGACAGCTCGTGTCAGCCGCGAGGCGACGGTCGTCGGGGACGTGACGGTCGCGGCCGACGCCAGCGTCTGGCCCGGCGTGATCCTGCGTGGCGACGTGGGACCGGTTCGGGTCGGCGCGCAGTCCCACGTCGGCGACAACGCCGTGCTCCACGCCTCGACGGTCGGCGACCACGTGATGGTCGGTCACGGGGCAGTGCTGAACGACACGGCCGTCGAGGACGGCGCACTGGTTGGGTTCAACTCCACGGTGACGGAGTCGGTCATCGGCGAGGGGAGCATCGTCGCCTCGGGGACCGTGGTTCCCGAGGGGTACGAGGTCCCGGCCCAGTCGTTCGTCCGCGGGATGCCCGCGTCGGTCACACCGCTCTCGGAGACGACCATCGACCCCGACGCCGTCTTCGAGGCGTACAGCTCCGGCGACTACACGAACCTGGCCAAGCGCCACGAGGACCTGTTCGGGTAGACCAGCCTGCCGTCCCGTGATCGACCGGTAGCGGCCCTCGGGAGACGAACTCGGCCACAGGTTTTTGTGCGCAACTCCGATATGTGGTGACATCGCATGAAGGCCGGTCGGGTCGTGCTGTACGTCGGCACCGACAGTGCCCGGGCGTCGTCGTTGCGGGGGGAGAGTGGCGACGCCACGACCGTCGAGCGCGTCGAGACGCTGACGGACGCGACCGACCGCCTCGGCGACGTGGTCTGTGTCGTCAGCGAGGCGGAGCTGGCCGACGGGACGGGCGTCGATCTCTGCCGGACCGTCGGGCGGCAGTTCGACGACATCGCGTTCGTCCTCGTGCCCGAATCGGGCAGCGACGATCTGGCCCGGGAAGCGGTCTCGGCCGGCGTGGACGAGTACGTGCCGGCCGGGACGATCACCGACGCCGCCGATCTCTGGGAGCGTGTCCTCGCGGCAATCGAGACGATCAGCACCGAACGGCGGCGCTACCGGAAGCTGGTCGAACAGGCGACCGACGCCACCGCGATCATCGATCCCGACGCGACGATCCGGTACATCAGCCCCAGCATCGAGCGGATTCTGGGATACGCGCCCTCGGAACTGGTCGGCCGGCGCGGCACCGAACTCGTCCACCCCGAGGACTGCGACGACGTGCTCGACACACTCGCGAGGAGTCTGGCGAACCCCGACGAGACCGTCGACGCGACCTATCGGGCCGAACACGCCGACGGCGGGTGGCGCTGGGTCGAGAGCAGGGGCCAGAGCTTCATCGACGACCCCGCGGTCGGCGGGACGGTCATCAGCATCCGGGACGTAACCGAGCGCGAGGAGCGCGAGCGGGACCTCCGGATGTACGAGACCATCGTCGAGGCCGTCGACGACCTGGTGTTCGCGCTCGACGAGGACGGCCGGTTCGCGTTCGCCAACGAGGCACACGAGTCTCGGACCGGATTCGCGTCCGAGGAGTTGATCGGCGAGAATCCGGCCGACATGTTGCCCGAGGCGGCCATACGCCGGGCCCGAGAGACCGTCGCGGATCTGCGTTCCGACCCCGATCGGGACAGTACGATCTTCGAGATGGACCTCCCGGGTCGGGACGGTGAGACGATCCCGTGTGAGGTCCACATCGCCGTGCTGACCGACGACGACGGGGCGTTCCGCGGGACCGCGGGGATCGTCCGGGACATCTCCGACCGGAAAGAACAGGAACAGCTCTACTCGACGCTGTTGACCGAGGCCAACGACGGCATCGCGATCACACGGAAGGGCCGCCTCCAGTTCGTGAACGAACAGATGGCGACGCTGGTCGGCGGCACCCGCGCCGAGATCGAGGGGACCGACGTGTTCGACCTGATCGCCCCGGAAGACCACGCCATCGTTCGGCGCAACTACCAGCGCCGCCTCGACCAGGAGAGCGAGACCAGCCGCTACGAGATCGAACTGGAGACACTCGACGGCGAGCGGGTGCCCGTGGAGGTCAGCACGACGTTCGTCCAGTATCAGGGCGAGCGGGGTGAGATGGCCATCATTCGGGCCATCGGCGACCGCAAGGAGCGCGAGCGAGAACTGGAACTGTACGAGGAGATGCTCAACGCGGTCCCCGACAGCGTCTACGCCGTCGACGAGGACGGGCGGTTCGTCGCGCTCAACGACACGGCCTGCGAGGTGGTCGGCCTGCCGGAAGACGAACTCGTCGGCACACACGTCTCGATCTGCATGGACGAGCGCGACATCGAGCGCGGCCAGGACCTCATCCGTGACCTGCTCACCGGCGAACGGGAGAAGGGGATCTACGAGATGGACCTCGAACCGGTCGACGGCGAGGCGATTCCCGGGGAGAACCACGTCGCCCTGTTGACCGACGACGACGGCGAGTTCCGGGGCTCGGTCGGCGTCCTCCGTGACGTGTCCGACCGCCAGGAACGGGAGCGCCGGCTGACCGTCCTCAACCGGGCGCTCCGGCACGACCTGCGCAACAGCATGCACGTCATCATGGCCAACGCCGAACTCGTCGCGCGGGGCGTCTCGGACCCAGAGATACAGGGGAAACTCGACACCATCGTCGACCGGGCCGAACAGATCAACAGCCTGAGCGAGAAGGCCCGCGAGATCGAGCAGACGCTCGCCAACCACGAGCAGACGCGCAAGCCCATCGACCTCGGTGAGTTGCTGGCGACGCAGGTCGAGCGGTTCCGCGAGCAGTACCCCGACGCGACCATCGAGACTGACCTGCCCGCCCACGCCTGGGTCGAGGCGACGCCGTTGATCGACACGGCCGTCGAGAACCTCATCGAGAACAGCATCGAACACACCGACGAGGCCCGAATCCAGGTGTCGCTGTCGACCACCGGAGACTCGGTCACCGTGACCGTCGCCGACGACGGCCCGGGCATCCCCGAGAAGGAGCGACGCATCGTCGGGAAAGGGAGCGAGACGCCGCTGGATCACGCCAGCGGCCTCGGTCTGTGGCTGGTCACCTGGATCACCCGCGACTCCGGCGGCGAGGTCGTCTTCGAGGCCCCCGAGGACGGCGGCAGCATCGTGCGTCTCGTCCTCGACAGCGCGCGCCCGCCCGTCGACGGCGAACGCGGCCGGGCCGGTGCCGGTGAATTCTAGACGGAGTCGGCACGGCTCCCGAAGGGAGTTCGGAGAACACCTTTCCGGAGTGCCCGCCTGCACACACCTATGCACGGAACACGTCGACGGTTTCTGGCGGGGAGTACAGCAGTCGCCGGAACGCTCGTCGCCGGCTGTCTCGGCGGCGGGTCGGGGGACGAAAACGGCGAGAACGGCGGCCAGACACTCGACTCGCACCCGGCCGCACAGGGGCTGGACAGTCAGCCTCACCTCGGTCCGGCACCGGGCGAGGCCACGGGCACCATCGTCGCCTTCGAGGACCCGTCCTGCCCACGGTGTCAGACCTTCGAGGAGCAGACGGTCCCGAAGATTCGCTCGGAACTGGTCGACCCCGGCGACGCGACGTTCGTCTTCCGGGGCTACCCCATCATCTACGAGTGGGGCAAGCCGGCCACGCGGGCGCTGGAGGCGACCTACGCCCGGAGCGCGGACGCCCACTGGGCGCTCGTCGACCACTACTTCGCCGAGCAGGACGGCTTCCGGAGCGCGGGTCGGGACGCCGTGCTGGATCGAACCCGTGAGTTCCTGTCGGCACAGACGAGCGTAGACGCCGACGCGGTCGTGACGGCCGTCGAGAACGGCGACGCCGAGAGTGCGGTCCAGACCGACCTCGACGCCGGCGAGGCGGTGGGAGCCAGCGCCACGCCCGCCGTCTACCTCTTTCGGGACGGCCAGTACCGAACGTCGTACTCGGGGAGCGTCGGGTTCGACGCCGTGCGGTCGACCCTGGGGCTATGAGCGTCACCAGCCGACTCCCCCGCCTCCCAACCCGGGCGCGGGACTGGCGGTTGATGGGACGGACCGCGCGGCTCGTCCTGTCCGGGCCGCTGTACGCCGCCGTGGCCATTCTCGCGGCGTTGGCGGGGTTGACGCTGTTCGTCCTCACGCAGAACCTCGAACCGGCGCTGTTCGCGCTGACGGGCGACCTGCCACTGTCCGCCCGAGTGACCATCCTGCAGGGGCTGTACCCGTTTCTCGGGTCGATATACTCGCTCCCGACAGCGGTCGTCCTCGTGGTACTGGCGGCGCTGATCGGCGTCGACGTGGCGATGGTGACCTACCACCTGCGCGAACACGGCCTGTCTGTGCAGGAGAGCGGGAGCGGTGCCCTCGGGCTGATCCTCGGGACGCTCGGGGCCGGCTGTGCGGCCTGCGGGACCGCCCTGCTGGCGGGCCTGCTCTCCCTGTTCGGCGCGACCGGGCTGGTGACGCTGTTGCCGCTGGAGGGGCTGGAGGTCTCGCTCCTGGCGCTGGTCGTCGTGATCCTCTCGATCTACTGGCTGGCCGACGGGATGCGTGGTGGGGAGATCAATGGGTGTCCTGTTGATCTCTGAGAGACGGGGCTCGAAAGACGCGCAGCGGCCACGTACTTAAAAAGGAAGCCGCCGTAGGGAGAGGCGAGCGCGGTATGACAGTCGACGACGACGCCTTCGCCATCCCGAGTCGGCCGGAGCGGCGCTACCCGCGGGGTGGCGGCGTCGAGTACGAGGGCGGCACGACGTTTTCGCTCGCGCCGGTGCCCGAGCGCGAGGACGCGTGGCTCCGGGGGGTCGTCGAGACCGTCCTCGACGGCGAGGGGTACACCTACGGCGACTGGTTCGACCTGCCGATGCCGCTGTATCTGGTCCACGACGAGGCGACCGGCGACGTGTTCCGGGTGAGCGTCCGGAACTCGCGGGTCCGGTTACACGTCCTGCCCGCCACGGAGTCGGGCGGGCTCCGGCAGTTCTTCGACCGGCTCCGGGACAGCGCCGACGGCGTCGAGTGGGACGTGAGCCGACGGGTCGAGGGCGAGAAGTAAGTCCGACCAACTGCGGACACGTAACCGACTTATCACCGGGTATCCATTGCCCGACCATGACTGTCTCCCGTGAAGTCGAGTTGCAGGGACACATCATCGACTCGGGGATGATGCAGACCTGTTTCGGCATCATCATGGACATGGGCGGGTCCTTCGAGGTCGAGGAGTTCGACATCGGCCGCCACAAGGACGAACGCTCCTACGCGAAACTGCTCGTCAGCGCCGAGGACGAGGCGCAACTCCAGTCCATCGTCCACGAACTCCACCAGAACGGGGCCAATCCGGCCGACCCCGACGACGCCCACCTCGAACCCGCTCCGGCCGATCAGGTCGTCCCCAAGGGCTTCTACTCGACGACCAACCACCCCACAGAGATCCGGTACGACGGCGAGTGGATCGAAGTCGAGGACATCGAGATGGACTGTGCCGTCGTGGTGGAAGATGGGGAGGCGCGGAGCGCCTCCGAACAGTCGAGCGGCGAGGGAAGCGAGCCGCGAGACGGCGACGACCCTTACGCCTACACCAAGGTCCTCAACGCCGTCGAGGAGGGAGACCTGATCGTCACCGGCGAGGCCGGCATCCGCGTCAGCCCGCCCGAGCGCCCCCGCGGCTCGGAGGGTGCCTTCGGGTTCATGCAGGGCGGCGTCTCCTCCGAACGGCCGTCGGAGACGACCATCGCCAACATCGCCGAGGCCATCGAGGAGACCAAAAGCGAGGGCGGGAAGGTGCTGGCGGTCTGTGGCCCCGCGCTGATCCACTCCGGCGCACGGGAGGACCTCGCCCGCCTGGTCCGGGAAGGGTACATCGACATGATCTCGGCGGGCAACGGGTTCGCCGTCCACGACATCGAGCGGGACCTCTACGGCACCTCGCTGGGGATGGACACCGAGAGTCTCGACCACCCGCGGAAGGGCCACAAACACCACATCTACACGATCTCCGAGGTGATCCGCGAGGGCGGCATCGAGGCGGCCGTCGAGAGCGGCACCATCGAGTCCGGCGTGATGTACGAGTGCGTCGACAACGACCGCCCCTTCGTGCTGGCGGGGTCGATCCGCGACGACGGCCCCCTGCCGGACACGATTACCGACGCCGTGGAAGCCCAGAACGCCATCCGCGAGCAGGCCCACGAGGCCGACATGGTGCTGATGCTCTCGACCCTGCTCCACTCCGTCGCCGTCGGGAACTGCCTGCCCTCGACGACCCGGGTCGTCTGTGTCGACATCAACCCCGCCACCGTGACGCAGTTGCTCGACCGCGGGAGCGCACAGGCCGTCGGGATGGTCACCGACATCGGCACGTTCGTGCCGATTCTCGCGGAGAAGATCATGGACGACTAAATTTTTACGTCGTCGGGTGCCGCGCAGGGCTCGGCACCTCTCCTCGCAAAAATTTAGTATAAAACTCTCTCGGCGCTCGGCTTCGCCTCGCGCCGAGTGAACCGCGCTCCCTCCGGTCGCGCGGATGCTGGAGAAGCGACGCCCGCCTTTTTAGGCCATCCACGTAGTACGCGGACTATGACGACACTCGAAGACGAAGTGGTGATCGTGACCGGTGCGAGCCGCGGCCTCGGCGCGTCGATGGCGAAACGGTTCGCTCGCGAGGGCGCGGCCGTCACGGTGACCGCACGGAGCGAGTCGGAGCTGGAGGCAGTCGCCGACGAGGCCGCCGATGCCGAGGGCGAACTACTCGTTGCCCCGGCCGACGTGACCGACGAGAGCGCGGTCCGCGCCGTCGTGGAGGCGACGGTCGCGGAACACGGGTCGGTCACCGGGCTGGTAAACAACGCCGGCATCGGCCTGCTGAACATGTACGGCGAGGGCAGCGTCCTCCACGAGGTCGACACCGCGGACTTCCGGCAGATCGTGGACGTGAACGTCACCGGCGTCTTCCTGTTCTCGAAGTACGCCGTCCCGGAACTGATCGAGGCCGGTCGCGGGAACGTCCTCAACGTCTCGTCGGGCCTCGGTCGCCGTGGATCGGCACGGTGGGGCCCGTACGTCGCCTCGAAGTGGGCGCTGGAGGGGATGACCCGGACGCAGGCCCAGGAACTCGACGACCACGGGATCAACGTCAACGCGCTTGATCCGGGCGGGCGCGTCGAGACCGGCTTCTGGGACCACCTGCCCGAGAGCGAACGGGACGAGATTCTCGACCCGGACGTGATGAACGACGCCGCGACGACCCTGCTCGCACAGGGACCGGACGGCATCACCGGCGAGTCGATGCCGGTCCAGGAGTGGGAAGACCGGCTCTGATACCGGTTCGGGGTGCCGGCACCCACACTTATTCCGGGCCCCCGCGTCGTCTGGACTATGGGAAACGCGGACACACAGTCCCCGGACGCGGGGACGGCGGAGCAGGCCGGGGCGGTCGACGGGTGGTCGTCGGGGAACTGGCTCCTGATCGGTGCGCTCACGCTGTTGACGCTCGTCGGGATCGCGCTCTCGGCGGGCCTGGTCCCGGTCGAGGGGTGGCTCACGGCCACCGGGCCGGTGATCGTCCCGCCGTACGTCTACCTCTACGCGTCGCTAGGGGCGCTCGGGTACGTGTTCACCAAGCTGATGACGAACGTCGAGGCCTACGACGAGTACGACGAGATCGAAGAACTCGCCGAGATGGCCCTGCGCATCCCGGCGGCGTGGGTGCTGGCGGCGGGCGTCTACCTGCTGTTCGTTGCCGGGACCGCCTTCACCAGTGGCGGGTCGGGCCAGCAGTACGCGGCCGGACTCTCCTTTCTGGTCGGCCTGTACGTCAACGTCGCGGTGAAGTCACTGGGCAGTCTCGCGGACCGACTGCTGGGTCGGCGCTCGACCGACTCCTGATCGGCCCGGCCGACGCCCTCAGTCGGCCGAGACCTGTTGGTCGGCGGGGAACTCGCGCTCGACGGCCTCGGCGATCGGGTCGATCCCGTCGTGGGCTTCGAGGTTGTCGAGGCCGGCGTCGAGGGTGCCGTCCACGAGGTCGTCGGCGTACCCCTCGGCGATGGCGCGCTGGACGACGTAGACGACGGTCTCCGCCACGAGGTCGTCGGCGTGGCCGCCCTCGATCAGTTTCTCGACGATGACCTCGCCGACACCCTCGACGACCCGGTCCGAGCGGCCCATCAGCCCCTTCACGATCCGTCTGACGGCGCGTTTGATCAACATGCCGCCGAAGGGGAGTTCGTCCATGACGATGTCGGCGACTTCCTGGACGATGGCTTCGGAGTGACCGCCCTCCACGAGGTGGTGGACGATGCGGTCCCCAACCGCCGAGACGACGGCCGCGTCGTCGTCGGCACCGTGGATGCGCGCGGCAATCAACGCGCCGACCGCTTCGACCATCTCCTCGTCGTCCAGTTGGTCACCGATCCCCGTCTTGATCCGCTCTGCGACTTCCTGTCGATCCGTGCCGTCGAACTCGATCTGGTACGCGTCCCCCATGTGTTCGGGCGGGAGAGAGTCGAGCAAAAATCTTCCCACGCACATGTGGGGGACTTATCGGCCGTCAGGCCGCGTCAGTCCCGTCTTCTTCGATGATCTGTGTGACGCCGTCGTCGAAGATCTCCCGGATCAACTCCTCGGCGTAGCCGCCCTCGATGGCGGCCTCGATGGCGATCTCCAGCGACGCGTCGACCAGCGCTTCGGCGTGGCCGTGTTCGATCAGCGTCGCGACGATCTCGTCGCCGACCTGCTGGACGATGGCCTCCGAGCGGCCGCTGGTGAGTCGCCTGACGATCCGCCGGACCGACTGGCGTATCACGACGGAGTGTCTGAGGCCGGGCAGGTTGTCCATCACGATGTCGGCGACGGCCTCCACCAGGTCGTCGGCCGTCTCGCCGTCGAGTTTGTCGACGATCTCGTCGCCGACGGCGGCGACCAGTTGCTCGGCGTCGCCCTCGCGCTCGACGTACTCGCCGATGACGCGGGCGACGCTCCGTGCGATCTCCTCGGCCTCGTCTTCACCCAGTTCGGCGGCGATGACGGCCCGCACCCGCTCGGCGATCTCCTCGCGGTCACGGCCCGTGATCCCCTCGTCACCCTCGGACATGAGCGCGGGTAGTTCGTCACGAGTATATAAGTCCCCTGAACAGCCAGATCGACACCGGGCACCGACGCGGCGAGTCAGTCGGCGGGCTCGCTGTAGGGTGTCAACAGTGCCCGGGCACGGCCGATGGCGGCGCGCACGTCGGGGTGAGAGTCACGGCCGACATCGCGAAGTTGTGCTTCGATGGTCCGGATTGCCTCGCGGTTCGGACCGTCGGCCGACAGGTCGCCGACCTGGTGGGCCAGATCGGCCAGCCGTTCGGCCAGGGCGCGGTCGACGGTCAGTTCCGACGCGAGCAACAGCTGGCGGTGGGCTTTCGCGATCCCCGTCAGTTCGTGTCGCATACTCCCCTCTATCGGTACTCCGGTTGCCGGCGAGAAAGAGGTTCCGGGATCTAGACGCCGCCCTCGATGGTCTCGCGGTAGGCGTTGATCGCGTCGTCGGCGTCGTCGATGGCCGCGGCGGCGTCGGCATCCACCTCGTCGTCCAGGTCGGCCAGGGCGGACTGGATGCGGGCCAGGCGGCCGTGGTCGGGGCCGGAGTCGCGGGTCGCGAGGTCGTCGAGCTGGTCGGCCAGGTCGTCGAGGCGGTCGCTGGCCTCGCCGGCCGTCGCGTCGCTTGCTGTCCGGAGGTTCTGTGCCGCGGTTTCGAGCTGTTGTCGAGCCATACGTACTGCTTCGTCCAACGTCGGCAAAAACACTTTCCGAACGTGTGCGACATCGGATGCGTCGGATACCAACCAGTAAGGTACCGTCGTTAAACCAGTTCGGTTCGTACACATGGATACGTGTACGATTCCCACCTCCGTCCCCCCAGCGAGCGCGCCGTTTTTCGAACTATACGAACGATCAGAGAATGGTAACGAACGACTCACTCGAGGAGAGCCGGCAGATCCACCGGCAGACCGGCAAGACGTTCTACTACGCGACGCGGCTGTTGCCCGAGCGGATCCGCCACAAGACCTACGTCCTGTACGCGTTCTTCCGGATCGCGGACGAGGTCGTCGACGACGAGGACAACGACCTCACGCCCGCAGAGCAGCGCGAGCGTCTGGAGCGGTTCCGCGAGGCGGCACTCGGCCGCCGCGAGACCGACAACCCGGTTCTGCAGGCGTTCGACGACGTGCGCCGCGAGTCCGACATCACCGAGGAGGACGTGGAGCTGTTCGTGGACGCGATGGCGACCGACATCGACAAGAGCCGTTACGAGACCTACGACGAACTCGAAGACTACATGCGCGGCTCGGCGTCGGCGGTCGGGTACATGATGACCGGGATCATGGACGTCGACGACCCGGAAGTGGCGCGGCCACACGCCAGAGCGCTCGGGGAGGCGTTCCAGCTCTCGAACTTCCTGCGTGACGTGCGCGAGGACATCGTCGACCGCGACCGGATCTACCTGCCGCGGGAGACGCTCCAGCAGTACGGCGTCACCGAGGCCGACATCGAGAACCTGGAGATGAGCGACGGGTTCCGGTCGGCGATGATTCACGAGATGGCACGCGCCGAGAAACTGTACCGCGAGGGGGTCGCCGGGATCAAGTACCTGCCCGAGGACTGCCAGTTCGCCGTCCTGCTGGCGGCGGTGCTGTACGCGGACCACCACCGGCTGATCCGTGAGCGGGACTACGACGTGCTCTCGGAGACGCCGAGTCTCTCGACCACGCGAAAGCTCTGGCTGATCGCCAAGACGCGCTGGCACTGGCACTGGAACAAGGACCCCGAGGCGGTGTTCGAGCGGGTCTCGACCATCGGTGACGCACCGACGCCCTCGCCCGGGCCGGAACCGCCCGAGTGGACCCCCACCCAGTAGGTCACTCGATCAGCGGGAGGACGATACCGAACACGATGGGCGAGAGAAAGCCGACGAGCAGGCCGGCGAACTCGGCACCGACGAACAGGGTGTTCTCCCAGGCGGGGAGCGGTTCGAAGAAGGTGTGGCCGACGACGGACCCGACGACACCGATCACGAGGAGCGAGAGACCGACGAAAAAGCCCCGTTTCGCGTAGGTCTGGTAGTCTATCGACGCGGTCTGTGACATATTCGAGCAACCTCCGTTCAGGGTTGAATCTTTTTCGGTCGCGTTCCGGCCCTCACCACCGACCGGAGAGCCCGGGGACCGTCCGCAGGACCCGGAAGTCGAACCGGTCGATCTCGACGAGGCCGGCGAAAAACAGACCGGAGAGGGCCACGGGCACCCAGTTGCCGAAGTAGGCGTTGATCAGCCCCCAGAGGATCACGAAGCTCACCAGGTCGTCGAGCATGAACGCACACGACTGGACGCGGGCGACCAGTTCCGACCAGTCGAACGCGATGTCGAACAGACCCACGGCGACGGTGGCCGAGAGGACCCAGCCGAGGTAGTTCGACCACGGGACGCCGTAGTAGGCACCGCCGCCGTCGTAGGCCCAGAAGCCGAGCGCCACCGCGCCGGGGTCCAGCACGAGGTCGACCAGGAGGACGGTCGCGATCACCGCCGGCAGTCGGATCGCCCAGCGACTCGCCCGGTCACCGAGCAGGAGGAGACAGAGCAGGTAGCTGTTCAGCACCAGCGGGAAGAAGAAGATCGGGAGGCCGAGCGGCACGGTGTCCAGCAACATCGGGCCGAGTTCGACGCCGTACTCGAAGAAGCCGTAGGGCCACCCGGTCGTGACCCCGACGTACTCGATGCCGTAGGAGTACGCCGTCAGCGCGAGCAGGGCGGCGGTGGCCCGGCGGTCGACCAGCGGCGCGACGCCGGCGATCAGCGGCAGGCGCATCACGAAGGTGCCAAAGAGGACCAGATAGGGGTTGAAGTTGAGCGGGGCGGGAAACAGGGTCTCGGCGCTGGCGAGCAACATGACCGCGCCGACGGCGGGGAAGACGACGGCGATGGTGAAGCGGTTCTCCCGAACCAGGCGGTCCAGCCGGGCCTCGACGGCCGCCCGCGTGGGCGTCTCAACCGCCATACCCGAACAGGAGGACCCAGAGGCCGCCCATGGTCATCGTCATGCCGATCAGCGTGTTGATCGCGGGGTACCACCAGTAGGCGTCGTCCACGTCGATACCGGAGAAGGCGATGCCGAACACCAGCACGGGGTAGCACAGGAGGAGCGCCCCGAACAGGACGTGGACCTGCGAGAAGGCGGCCGCGGCCGCCAGCCAGCAGGCCGCACAGTAGTAGTAGGTCCGGCGCTTGCCCAGCACGGTCGCGGTGGTCCGGATGCCGGCCTCGCGGTCGGGTTCGATGTCCGGGATGGCCGAGAAGGTGTGCATCCCCATGGTCCAGAGCCACCCGGCGACGATGGCCAGAATCGGTGGTAACTCGCCGGCGACGGCGGTGAAGGCGATCACCCCGGGGAGGATGTAGAGCCCGTTCGACACCGAGTCGAGCAACGGCGTGGTCTTGAACCGCAGGGGCGGGGCGCTGTACTCGACGGCCAGCAGGAACCACAGCGCCAGCACCTGCGTCCCCGCGGAGGGCAACAGGAAGATGAACATCCCCCCGAGCGCCCCACACATGGCGACGACGACGGCGACCCAGATGTCGTCGCGGTAGCGCACTTCCTGTTCGTCTTTCTTGGGATTTTCCTCGTCGATGTCGGCGTCGAAGGCGTCGTTGACGCCGTAGAGGAAGACGTTCGCCGGGATCGTGAAGTACGCCAGGAGCAAGACTGCGACGGGTGAGAACAGTTGTGCCACGCTGTCGGCGGCGAAGGTCGCGCCGACGATGACGGGGCCACCCAGATAGAGCCAGAACCGCGGTCGGGAGAGCCAGAACAGGTAGCCCAGCCGGGTCTCCTCGGAGGGGAGGTAGCCGGCGACCGATTCGAGGCGGGTGCGGACGGCGTTGTCGCTCATCTGTCGTCGATCACGGCGTCTGCGGTGTGTTCACCGCTGATGAGACACATTGGAACGCCGATGCCGGGGGTCGTGAACGAACCGGTGAAGTAGAGCCCGTCGACGGCCGATGACCGGTGGGGCGGCCGCAGGAGCGCGGTCTGTTTCAGCGTGTGGGCCAGCCCCAGCGCCGTCCCCTGGATGGAGTTGTACCGCTCGCCGAAGTCCGAGACCGAGAACTGCTCCTCGAAGGCGATCCGGTCCCGGAGGTCGACGCCGGTGTTCTCGGCGATGTCGGCGAGCACCTTCTCGCGGTAGCGCTCCCGGGTGGCCTCGTCGTCGTCCAGACCGGGCGCGATGGGCACGAGGACGAACAGGTTGCTGTAGGCGTCGGTGTCGCCCTCGGGCACCGTGGTCGCGTCGGTCTCGGAGGGGACACAGATGTAGTAGGCCGGATCGTCGGGCCAGGCCGGCTCGTCGAAGATCTGCTCGAAGTGGGGGTCCCAGTCCTCCGGGAGGACCAGCGTGTGGTGGGCGAGTTCGTCCACGTCGCCCTCGACGCCCATGTAGATCAGGAAGGCCGAGGGCGCGTAGGTCTTGGACTCCCAGTAGTCCGCGTCGTACTGGCGCTCGTGTTCCGGGAGGAGCTCCTGTTCGGTGTGGGCGTAGTCTGCGTCGCTGACCACGAGGTCGGGGTGGTACTCGGTGCCGTCCTCGGTGGCGACGAGGAAGCCGGATTTGCGGCGCGTGATCTCGGCGACCGGCGCGTCGGTGACGTACTCGACGCCCAGTTCGTCACCCAGGTCCACCACGGCGTCGACGACCGCGCCCAGCCCGTTGTCCCGGTCGTCCTTGCCGACGGGGTAGTGGACGCCGAGGTTGAAGTCGACGTGGCTCATCATGTTGTACAGCGCGGGCGTGTTGTGGGGCGCACCGCCGAGGAACACGAGCGTGTACTGCATGATCTGCTGGAGCTTGGGGTTCTCGAAGTAGTCCTCGACGTGGCCCTGCATGTTTCCGAGGAGCTTCAGCCCGACGGGAGCGGCTTTCATCACGTCCAGGTCCACCCAGTCACGCAGGCGCGGGCGGTCCTCGTAGACGAAGTTCTCCATGGCGAGTTCGTAATTGGACTCGCTCTCCTCGAGGTAGGCGTCGAAGGCCTCGCCGCCGCCGGCCTCGTACTCGGCGAACAGCTCCCGGACCTCGGCGCGGTCGGCGGAGACGTCGACCCGATCACCGTCCTTGAAGAAGATGCGGTAGTGTGGGTCGAGCCGTTCGAGGTCGTAGTAGTCGTCGGTGGACTTCCCGAAGTGGCCGAAGAAGCGCTCGAACACGTCGGGCATGAGGTACCACGAGGGCCCCATGTCGAAGCGGAAGCCGTCGACTTCGAGTCGGCTGGCGCGCCCCCCAAGTTGCTCGTTCTTTTCGAGTACGCGCACGTCAGCACCGGCGTCGGCGAGATAACACGCGGTCGACAGTCCCCCGAACCCACCGCCGACGACGTCGATGGTCGTTCCAGCGAGCGAACTCATTGGGAAAAGTACGGGCCGGAACCGGGATAAATGGGATGGCTGACCAGTGTGGTTCGGGAGACGGTCACACGAAACCGGGATGTGGGTCACGCTCCAAGGACGAAGGGATGGACGGGGACACCACGGTCGTCACCGGCGCGAGCAGGGGTATCGGTGCCGCAGTCGTCCGCGAGTTCGCCGCGGCAGGCGCACACGTCGTCGCCTGCGCGCGCGACGCCGACGGACTCGACGACCTCGCGGCGACGGTCGAGTCGACCGACGGCACCGTGACGACACAGCGAGCCGACGTGCGCGACGAGTTCGACGTGGAGCGACTGATGGAGACCGCGGCCCGCGAGGGCGGCGGGATCGACACCGTCGTCGCGAACGCCGGCGTCTATCACGGGCAGGCTGGCGAGACGCCGCTCACGTCGGAGTCGTACGCGGCCTTCGACGACCACCTCCGGACGAACGGCCGCGGCACCTTCACCACGATCCGGGAATCGCTCCCGCACCTGGCCGCCGACGCGCGAATCCTCGTCACCTCGGGGAGCGTCGCCCGCGAAGCGAAACCGGGCTACGGCTCCTACGCCGTCTCGAAGGCGACCGCCGAGGCCGTCGCCCGCGGGTTCGCCGCGGACCTCGACCACCCCGTGGGCGTCGTCGACCCCGGCGTGGTCGCGACCGATCTCACTGGCGGCCGTGGCCGTGACCCTGCCGATGTCGCACCGATGTTCCGCTGGGCGGCGACCGACGCCCCCGCCGCGGACCTCGACGGCGGTATTCTCGACCTGCAAGCCTGGAAACGCGCGACACGCTGAGGACCCCGCTCGCGACCGTGCGACGGATCGGAGCTTTTATTATTATCATCGCTAGTTCTATAGCCAGATGTCTAATAACATGGAGACTGGAATTATTAACACCGGCGAGCGGCAGTCGCTGGTCGGGCTGGCCGGCGTGGGACTCCTGCTGGCGTTCTCGGGGCTGGCGGTGGTCTCGGAGCTGTGGAAGGTGCTGGTGATCGCGTGGGTCGCGTTCGCCGCGATGGCGGGATCGATCCCGCTGGGTGTCCGGGCGGCCGAGACCGGCAGTGCCCGGCGGCTGGTCTGGGGCTACGGGCTGGCCAGCGGGGCGATGATCACGAGCGCGGCCGTCTTCCTGGTGCCTCAGGCGATGGGGTTCGATCCGCGGGTCGGCGGGTTCGGCATCGCCGCCGGCATCCTCGTCGGGTTCGGCTCGCACGTGCTGGGCCACCGGCTCTCGCACGTCAACTCGGCGTTCGACGACACGGCGGTCCAGCTCTCGGCCCACGCGCTCTCGGCGGGCGCGATCATCGGTCTCGTCTACGGGGCGATGCCGGAACTCGGCCTCCTGCTCGGACTGGCCATCGTCTCGCACAAGGGCCCGGCCGGCTACGCCGCGGCGCGCCGACTGGCCGCCGGTGGTCGGTCGGCCTCGGTCGTCCTGCTCCCCGCGGCGGGCGTCGGGATCACGGCCATTCCGTCCGCACTCCTCGATCTGCCGGCCGTCCCGGCCGTCAACGCGGCCGTCTTCGGCTTCGCCGCCGGCGTGTTCCTCCACGTCGCCATGGACTTTCTCCCGCGCTGTGAGGTCGGCGGGGAAGTCGGCGAGGTCGCACAGGTCACCGACCACGCCCACGAACTGCTCGACCGGCTCCGCATCCACGCCGTCGCGAGTACCCTGCTGGGCGGTCTCGCGGTCTTTCTCGCCTGGCTCGCGGTCGGCCCCTGACCCGGCTCGGTATCGTCTGCCGGACGCGGCTTTCGGTTTTTCGAATTATCTACGTGAAAATATCACGTCCGTAGCCGTGCCTCGGAGAATATAAGGACAATATATCTATTCTGAGGACTATTGCTGTACATTCAGGGTAAGATTTTTACTATACCAGGACAGTCGTTGTAGTAAGCATGGTAGAATGCGACGCCTGTGAAGACGAGGTTCTTCACGTATGGAGACACCGCGCGATCACCGAGACCGTCACGCACCGGGAACAGCGCTGGGTCTGTGCGGACTGCCACCCGAAGCTGGCGAGTACGCTCCGGGCCGAGCCCACGACGGAGGCCGAGACCGAGGCGACGGCCGAACCCGAGACCGGGGCCGAGGCTGAAGCTGGCGGGACCCCGGAGGAGAAGGTGGTCGTCACCGACGGCGGGCAGTTCGCCTGTCCGACCTGCGGCGGCGAGACAGTCAACGGGCAGGGCGTGTTCGGCTGCCTGTCCTGTAGCTGGACGGGCGTCAACTGAGCGGGTGGGTCACCGGCGGCGTGTGTCGGGTCGAGCTAGGCGCTGTGGGGTGTACTTACAAGACCGTGCCGTGCCAAGGTTCGGGTATGACCATGGACACGACCGGTCAGTGGATGGGGACGCCGATGGACCAGCGCGACATCGACGACCTGCTCGAAGCGAGCGGCTACGGCATCCTCTCGCTGGCCAGCGACGACGAGCCGTACAGCCTGCCGATCTCGTTCGGCTACGACGGGTCGGACGTGTACTTCGTGTTCCTCGAAGACAGTCCGGACGGCCGGAAGTTCGACTTCCTGACGGAGGGCGGGACGGCGCGTCTGCTCGTGACCGACATCGGCAGTCGGTTCGACTGGCAGAGTATCGCGGTGACCGGTCCGGTCCGCCGGGTCCCGACCGACAGCAAGGACTGGGACCATCTGGTCGAGGCGCTCGAAGACAACGCCTGGTTCTCCAGTGACTTCCAGCGCGCGGGCGACATCGAGGATCTGCACGGGTTCCGTCTCGAACCCGACGAGGTGCGAGGCCTCGAAGTCAAAGAGAGTTAGTTGTACTCCCGCCAGCGGTTGCCACAGTCCTGGCACTTGAAGAATCGCGTCGGTGGTTCGTCGGCCGAGCCGGTCTGTTTGATCGTGTACCAGGCCTTGCCGTGGCCGCAGTCGTCACAGGTCACGTCGTCGGCCGTCGGTTTCCCCTCGAAGTCGGCCCCTTCCTCCGTTTCGATCAGTTCGTCGCCGCTCTGCTCCTCCGTGGAGACGAACTTCTCGGCGGCGTCCTCGTCTTTCGCCTGTTCGGCACCACACGAGGAACAGACCATCACGTCGCCGTCGGCGTGCATCATCGAACCGCACTCGTCACAGAATTGCATGGAGACACCTGGGTTACCAGTCCGTAGGCGACTGTGCCCTCAAGTTTCTTTGCACACGTCGCCGTGGAAGCGAGACAGTCACCTGTACCGAACATAATATCTTATTAACCAGTTGTGAGAACATAACGGCGAGCGATCGGTCGGCCCTCCAGGCGCAGTCGGTTCGACGACGAGTCACCGGATCGCTCGGAGTACATATGACCGGACAGCGATACCGCAGCTGGACGCTCACAGCATTCTGCTGTGGACTGGTGGTACTGGCACTGACGGTGGGTACCGGCGCGGCCGCGACGGCCGACGGGACCGACGCCGTCCAGGCAGACGAGACCGACGACGTGGATGCCGAGATCGGGAACGGTGGCGTCGTCACGACCGGACAGGGCGGAATCGTCACGGTCCCGATCAACCTCACCGGCACGGAGACCGCGACGGTCAACGTGGGGTTCAACGACGTGAACTTCAACCTCACCTTCGAGGTCGTCAACGGCGACAGTGACGGACGGGTCCGAGCCCGGATCAACACCTTCCAGATGGGCCAGACGAACTTCTCGGCGAGCGTCAACGAGACGACCGCCGCAGCCGTCACCGCCGTGGCCGAGGGAGACTCGATCCGGAACGCCTCGATGCTGCCGTTGGGCGGCGAGCCGGGCATCGTCGGCCCGGCCGAACCGACCGTATACGACGTGAACGTCACGTACGACGGCGAGGAACTCGACGTGGGAACCCTCCAGATCCTCGGGCAGGGGAACGTCTCGGCCGAGAGCTGGACCCTCCCCGACAGCCGGGTCGGAACCCTGGAGACGGCCAGTGACGTGCGCGCGGCCGTCGCCGACGGCGATCTGACACGCGACGAGAGCATCGCTCGCGGCGACGGCGTCGTGTTCTCGGTCGAGGACGACAGCTGGGAAGGGGTCCTGACTGCTGCGACAGCGGGATACGACAACGACACCGCGCCGACGCTGGCGTTCCGTGATCTCGCGACCGGCCAGCCGTGGACGGACGGGATCACCGAGACCTACCGGTTCTCGTTCTCGGTCGTCTCAGCGGGGCTCGACACCCAACAGCGCGTCGACGTGGCCGGAAGCATCGCCAACGACTCGCTCCGTGTCGTTCCGGACGTGGCGAACTCGACGCTGTACGTGATCGCAGATACCGACAGCCTCGTGTTCGAGAGCGGACCGAGTACGATCCGGGAGACGACCTACGAGGCCAACCTCACGGCGGACGTATCGCCCGGCGACGAGGGACCGAACGCCGCAGTCGACGAGTTCAGCGTCGTCGGTCGACAGGTCGCCTTCGACGCCGCGACCCTCGACCTCGACGCCGAAGACGACGCCACGGTCACCGGGACGACGACCGTCGCACCGGGGACGACGCTGCCGGCCCGACTGAATGGCACCGACACGCTCCAGCGATCTTCGACCGCGGTCGTCGGGGCCAACGGGACCTTCGAGGCCGCGTTCGACCTCTCGGACGTGACCGACGACACGTCGGTACGGCTCAGCGTCCCCGACGTGCCCAGGGCGACCCTCGACGGAACGGTCGAAGCGGTCGACGAATCCGGTGGGATGGACGGTGGCGGGTCCGGCGAGACGACCGGCACCGAAGCCACCGACAGCACGGACGACGACGGCATGGACGACGAAGCCACCGGCGTGACGACGACCGAACCGGTCGGAACGACCGAGGCCCCGGGCGGCGAGGCGACCACCACGCAGGCGACCGGCCCAGGCTTCTCCGCGACGGTCGCGGTGCTGGCGGTGCTGGGAACCATCGTCCTCGCGCGGCGACGCGCCGACTAGAGCGGTTGGAGTGACTCGACGCCCCGGACCTCGAACCGCGCCCCGCCCGCGTCGCTCTCGGTCACGTCGACCGTCCAGTCGTGGGCCTCGACGACGCGCTGGACGATGGCGAGTCCGAGGCCGGTCCCGTCCTGATCGGTCGTGACGCCGGGCTCGAACACGTCCTCGCGGTCGGCTTCGGGGATGCCGGGGCCGTCGTCTTCGAGGAAAAAGCCAGTGCCGTCGGCGTTGCCGAGGGTGCCCACCCGGATGGTGGCGTCGGCCCCGCCGTGTTCGAGCGAGTTTCGAAAGAGGTTCGCCAGCGCCTGCTGGAGGCGGTCGGGGTCGGTCCGGAGCGTCGCCGCGCCGTTCTCGACGGTCAGGGTCGCCTCACCGCCGTCGACGGTCTCCCAGGCGGCGGTGGCGACCGATTCGAGCGTCGTTCGCTCCCGGTCGTCGATGACCCGGCCCTCGCGAGCGAGTTCGAGCACGTCCTCGATGAGTGTGCGCATCCGGTCCAGCGCCTGGGCGACGCGGTCGAACTGTTCGTCCTCGCCGGTCTCGCGGGCCGATTCGAGGTACGTCTCGGCGACTTCGAGGGGGTTCCGGAGGTCGTGGGAGACGACGCTCGCGAACGTCTCCAGACGCTCGTTGCGCTCGGTGAGCCGGTCGACCTCCGCCTGCAGGTCCTCGTGGCGTCCGCGGCCGTCGCCGAGCGCGGTGTAGAGCAGGTAGCCGCCGTCGGCGGTCGGGACGTTACGCAGTCGGAAGCGACGGTCGCCGTCTGTCGTGTCACAGACGGTCTCCCGGTCGAGAGCGTCGCCGGACTGGATCGCACCCGCGACCGCCGACAGGGCGTCCTCGGCGGCGAGTGTCGCCCGGAGGGACACGTCGGCCCCGTCGACGGCGAAGGTCTCCCGGAAGGCGGGGTTGATCGCCTCGACGACGATTCCCTCGGCCCCTTTGCCGTACTTGACCACGGGGTCGGGGTGGGCGTTGAGCAGGTCGTCGGCTCCGTCCCCCTCGGCCATGCGTTGGCTCACGAATTCGGACAGCCCCTTGGAGTAGCTGTCGGCCGTTACGAGCGGTGAGCCGACGACTCGATCCCCGAAACCGCGCAAAGGTATTTCAGCGCGCCTCCGATACGACTCACTGCGACTGTGCCCCACGAGTCCAGTACCGCGCCGAACGTTCTCGTCGTCGACGACGAAGAAGACGTGGCGGAGGCCTACGCCCTGAAACTCCGCGGCGACTACAATACCGAACTGGCGTTCGGCGGCGAGGCGGCCCTGGAGAAGGCCGACGCGACCACCGACGCCATGCTGTTGGACCGCCGGATGCCGGACATCCACGGCGACGAGGTCCTCGAGAAGCTACGGGATCGGGGCTACGATTTCCCGATCATCATGGTGACGGCGGTCGACCCCGATCTCAACATTCTGGAGATGGACTTCGACGACTACCTCTGTAAACCGGTCGACAAGGGGACGCTCCGGAAGACCCTCGACCAGCACGTCGACCGGAGCGGAACCGACCCGAAACTGGACGAGTTCTTCAGTCTCCTGTCGAAACTCTCCGTGCTGGAGTCGGAACTCCAGCCGAGCGAGCTCGAAGACGACGAGGAGTTCCAGCGACTCAAGCGCCGGGCGGTGAAACTCAGCGAGGAACTCCGAGAGTCGATGGACAACTTCGAGGAGATCGTCGAGACACACCGGTCGGTCGACCGTGGCTCCCGCTCCTCACTCTGAGTCGTCACCGAGTTCGACGCCGCTCCCTTCGAGCGCCCGCTGTTCGGCGACAACGGGACAGTTCAGTAACCTGACCGTCTCCGTGTCCAGAAACTCGACGATAGCCGCACCCTCGTAGGTACACTCGATCCCGGGCGGGGCACTGAAATGTTCACACCCCTCACAGAAGCGGTGTTTCGACACCTCTGAGTACGTCCGGTCTTCGGGCTCGGGGCCGCCGCTCTCGAGATCCTCCCAGACCGCGTCGGGGTCGATCTCGTCGACGCCGGCCGACTCGAAGGCGTCGAACGGGTCGTCGCCCTCGTCCCGGCGGGCCGTCGAGAACGACGCGAAGGGGTCGTCCGTGGGTTCGGTCGAGGCGTCACCGCTCACGTCGTCGGGCGTCGGCGACGCGACCTCACTGCTCGCGTCGGCCTCGGTCTCGGCCGATTCCGCGGTCTCGAAGGGGTCGTCGCGGAGTCGGCCCGGCGGTGTCGGTTCGTCGGCAGGCGTGTCGTCCGGCGGTCGATCCCCGGCATCCTCACCGTCCTCGGTGTCGGGCGACGACAGGTCCTCGAAGGGGTCCTCGGCGTCGTCGGGCGTCTCGAAGGCGTCGAACGGGTCGTCCTCGTCCTCAGCCATCGTCGCCCTCCGGGGCCTCGATGCTCTGGGCCTTGACGAGTTTCGGACTGCCGAAGAAGCCGTCCTTGGGTTCCACGTCGGTGACGACGGCCTCGCAGTGGGGGCACTCGGGTTCGGTCATGAGTCCGATCTGGACGCCCTCGCCACAGACGCCACACTTCGCGCGATCCACGTCGAGTTCCGCGGCGGCACGTTTGATGCCCTCGACGGACGTGGCCCGTTTCGAGCCCGTCCGGGCGTCGTCCCGCAGGTCCCGGACGACGTGGGCCACCGTCCGAACCTTCTCCTCGAGGTCGCCGACGGTCTCGTCCAGATCGTCGAGTCGGTCGGCTGTGTCGCCAGCTCGCTCGTCGAGTTGGGCCCGGAGCGTCTCGATTTCCCCCTCGACGGTCTCGACGTCGCCGGCGAGGCCGTCGATGCGGTCGGCCAGGTCGGGGTGGCCGTGGTCGGCCGGTGCCTTGCTGTCGGCCTCCTGTTTGACCTGGATGACGCGCTGGCGAACGTCCTGGATCTTGTCCATGTAGTCGTCTTCGACCGCGCCGAGGCGGTCGTCGAGCCGGTCGCCGACCTGCTCGGTGGCCCGGTCGGCGGCGGACTGTGACACCTCCGCCAGCTGGTCTTCGAGGGCGTCCTGCAGGTGTCGCTCGACGGCGTCTTGCACCTGGGACTCGACCTCCAGCTGGTCCGTGACAGCGTCCACGATCTCGGGGAGCCTGTCGGCGAGCACGTCGTTCACGGCGGCCTCCACGTCGACGACCTCTGCCAGCGCCTCGGGGTCGTCGGCGTCGAGGTCGTCGGTGGCGCGGTGGGCGGCGAGCAACTGGGCGAGGACGGTCTCGCGGTCGGTGCCGCGGTCGCGGGCCTGTTCGTCGACCCACGCCGCCAACTCCGGCGGCAGCGACACCGTCACCGGCTCGTCCGTCGGCTCACTGGCCATCTACTCGCAGTTGGCCCCTTCCGCAGTTAAGGGTTTGCCACAGTTTATCAACTCGTAAAACAACGGACGGTCGGGAAAGCGGCGCGCTCGCGCCGGAAATCGAGAGCGTGCAGAACGTCGACAGCGAAGGTGTCAGCGAATCTTTCGAACGTCGCTGATGTCGAAGCCGGCGTCGCCGATCTCGGTCTCGAAACGGATGATGTTCTCGTCCTCGATTCGCGAGAGGACGCCGCGGAACTTCTTGAACACCAGGGTCCGGGCGCGTTCGGAGCCGCCCTGTTCCCACTCGAAGGTCATCGTCCCGTTGGCGGCGTCGACGAGCTGGCCGTGCTGTTCGGGCGTGACCGTCTCGTGGTTGACGTGGACGAGGATCAGCCCGTTCCAGGAGTGGGCGGCCTTCTGGAGCCCTTTGACGATGTAGACGATGTCGGACCAGTCGCGGTCCTCACTGAGCGAGCTGATGAGGTCGGACAGCGAGTCGATGACGACGAGGTTCCCCGGTGCGTTCTCGCTGAGGTACGCACCGAGCGCCGTGAAGATGTCCTCGCGGTCGTGGCGGCCGGCCATGTCCCGGATGTGTCTGGTCTCCTCGGCGTACCAGTCCCGCGGGACGCTACTGGGGTGGAAGTACGACTCGGCCATGTCGACGAACTCGACGGCCTCGAACCCGGACTCGACGATTTCGGTGTCCATCGTCCGGTCCATCTCGCGGTAGAGCTGATCGCTGTCGGCCGTGAAGGAGACGTAGTGGATCTCGTCGGTGACGCTCGCGCCGGCCGCGACGTCGCCGTAGTAGAGGTCGTGGAGTTCGCGGTCGGTGTTTGCGAGCCCGTTGAGGATCGCGCTCGTGTACATGAACTCCCGCGAGCCGGCCCCCGCTTCGCCCGACAGCAGGACGACGCTGCCCGGCGGTGCCCCCCCGTCGATGATCGTATCCAACTGTCGGATACCGAAGGGGATGCGGTCCATGCTCTCACCAAACGGACGGGACGCTTTACTACTTGCGGCGGGTTCGGCCGTCGAAACGCGGCGTCAGTCGATCCGGAGTCCGCGGTTTGCGGGTGCGCTCACGACGATCCGGCCGTCGACGCCCACCGCGTCGAGGGCGTCCCGTGCGGCGGTCCGGGCCTCCGCTGCCAGTTCGGCGTCGGTCAGCGCGTAGACGGCGGGCCCCCACGAGGACTGGCCGGTACCGGTGACGGCGGGGTGGCCCGAGAGTTCGTCGACGATCCGGCCCGCGGGCGGCCGGTAGACACCCCCCTGCTCGTCGGCGTACCAGGCCCCGTTGAGCCGGCCGAGTTTCGCCACGCCCGCCCCGAAGGTGGCCCGGTCGCCCTCGGCGGCCGCCGGGAGGACCCGCCGGAGGAGGACGCCAGCGATCTCGTCGGCGATGCCCGGGTCGGCGCGTTCGACCACCGTGCGCATGCTCTCGTCCTCGGCCTCGCCGCTCCGGCCCGGGTCGGTGTCGGGGACGGCGACGACGAACCGCCAGTCGGTCGGGAGTTCGTGGCGGGCGGTCACCGGCGGGACCGTCCACGCGCCGTCGGCGGGCGGCGCGGCCGTGAACAGTTCGGTGGGGTGGCCGCCGTCGACGACGAATCCGCCCACCTCGGCGGCCGCGACGCCGACGCCGCTCCGTCCGCCACGGCCCAGTGCCGGCGCGCGTTCGCGGAGTCCGGGGTCCCGGTCGTGGGCCGCCGCGACCGCCGCCAGCGTCGCCATCGCGAGTTGGGTCCCACTGCCGAGCCCGACGTGGCGCGGGAGTCGCTCGACGACGGTCAGGTCGATTCCGGGCACGTCGAGCAGGTCCACCGCCGTCCGGGCGTGCTCGGCCACGGTCGCGTCGGCACAGTGGACGCCCTCGGCGGGGTCGGCCTCGATGACCACTCGCGGCTCGTCGAGGGCGACGCCGACGCCGCCGTAGAGGCGTTCCCGGGCCAGCGAGAGGTTCTGGAAGCCGAAGTGCAGGCGCGCACCGGCGGCGACGCGAGTCATAGTGCGAGCTAATCACTCGGCCGGCATGCCAGTTGCGGGTCAGGCCGGGTCCGGATCGGACCCGGAGCGCTGGAGGGCGCCACCGACCGTCACCGCGAGACCGCCGAGCATTCCCAGAAACATCCCTACGAAGAGGCCCCCGAGCGCGCCGATCATCGACAGGAACGAGAACAGCACACCCATCGGTCCGACGTAGAGCGCGTATTCGGGACGGGTGAGCGCCGCCAGCCCGCAGGAGCCGACGAGCGCCGCGAACACGAGGCCGACGAGCGTGAAACTCCCGCCGATGACCGCCAGTTCTGATCGGAACAGTATCGGAACCGCCCCGATGATCACGCTCGCGACACACAACAGGCCCCCACCGACCCGCGTCACCGTCTCTTTCATACCGGACCTACCACTCGGACTGGAATAATAATTGTTACTTCGTCGCGTCTCTCCGGCGGTCGGGCGAACGGATTCGGGCGGCGGCGGAACGGTCGGTCCCCGAATCCGGGAAGTTAAAGCGCCAGGGTGGCAATCCTACGGTCATGAGCCAGCAACCGCAGGACCCCGACGCCGAGCGGCCGGAGTCGGGCAAGCCCGACGACCTCCCGAGCAACGAGGTCACCGAAGGGACCGAGAAAGCGCCCCACCGCGCGATGTTCCGCGCGATGGGCTACGACGACGAGGACCTGTCCTCGCCGATGGTCGGCGTCGCCAACCCCGCCGCGGACATCACGCCCTGTAACGTCCATCTCGACGACGTGGCGAATTCTGCCTACGAGGGTATCGACGAGGGCGAGGGGATGCCCATCGAGTTCGGCACCATCACCATCTCCGACGCCATCTCGATGGGGACCGAGGGGATGAAAGCCTCGCTGATCTCCCGGGAGGTCATCGCCGACTCCGTGGAACTCGTGGCCTTCGGCGAGCGCATGGACGGCCTCGTCACCATCGGCGGCTGTGACAAGAACATGCCAGGGATGATGATGGCCTCGATCCGCACCGATCTGCCCTCCGTCTTCCTGTACGGCGGGTCGATCATGCCCGGCGAACACGACGGCCGCGAGGTCACCATCCAGAACGTCTTCGAGGGCGTCGGCGCGGTCGCCGACGGCGACATGACCGAGGACGAACTCGACGACCTCGAACGGAACGCCTGCCCCGGCGCTGGTTCCTGTGGCGGGATGTTCACCGCCAACACGATGGCGTCCATCTCGGAGGCGCTTGGCTTCGCGCCGCTGGGCTCGGCCTCGCCGCCCGCCGAGGACGAGAGCCGCTACGAGGTCGCCCGAGAGGCCGGCGAACTCGCCGTCGAGGTCGTCCGCGAGCGCCGCAAGCCATCCGATTTCCTCACGCGGGAGTCCTTCGAGAACGCCATCGCCCTGCAGGTCGCGGTCGGTGGCTCCACCAACGCCGTCCTCCACCTGCTGGCGATGGCCGCCGAGGCCGGCGTCGAACTCGACATCGAGGATTTCAACCGGATCAGCGCCCGCACGCCGAAGATCGCCGACCTCCAGCCCGGCGGCGAGAAAGTGATGAACGACCTCCACGAGGTCGGCGGCGTGCCGGTCGTCCTCCGCGAGTTGCTGGACGCCGACCTGCTCCACGGCGACGCCCTGACCGTCACGGGCGAGACCATGGCCGAAGCCATCGAGGCCTACGACCCGCCCGCCATCAGCGACCTCGACGCCGACTTCCTGGAGACGGTCGACGACCCGATCCACGAGCGCGGTGCCATCCGCATCCTGACGGGTAACCTCGCCCCCGGCGGCGCAGTCATCAAGATCACCGGCGAGGACCACCTCCACCACGAGGGGCCCGTCCGGATCTTCGAGGACGAGGAGAACGCCATGCAGTACGTCCAGGAGGGCAACGTCGAGAGCGGCGACGTGATCGGCATCCGCAACGAGGGCCCACGCGGCGGCCCCGGGATGCGGGAGATGCTGGGCGTCACCTCCGCGGTCGCCGGCCAGGGCCACGCCGAGGACGTGGCGCTCTTTACCGACGGCCGGTTCTCCGGCGCGACGCGGGGTTTCTCCATCGGCCACGTCGCCCCGGAAGCCTACGTCGGCGGTCCCATCGCGGCGCTGGAGGACGGCGACACCATCACCATCGACATCGACGACCTCGAACTGTCGGTGGACCTCACGGACGAGGAGATCGAGCGCCGCCTCGACGAGCGGGACATGCCCGAACCGAACTACACGAACGGCGTGCTGGCCAAGTACGGCCAGATGTTCGACTCGGCGGCTAACGGTGCGGTGACGAATCCGGGCGCGAAGCAGGACTGAGGGCCGCAGTAGCACCCGGGCGACCAGGGCGGGAACACTCGCCCAAATTGACAGACCATGATACAGTCCCTCAACCAGACATAAGTAGTTGGGTGATCGAACGCCCAGATAGCCATGGACGAAATACTCGAAGTAGCGGAAGTGGCAGCCGACTTCGGTTTAGAGGGTGTAATGGCCTGGATCGTCCGACTCATCGGGCTGCTCGCGCTACTCGCGGGGGCGGGCATGTGGCTCGTCGCCGACATGTCCTTGCTCGTCCTGCCGGCGGCCCTGATGGTCGTCGGTCTCGTCTTGCTCGTCGCGCCGAGCATCTTCCTGCTGTTCCTGGAGTAGCCGCCGCAGATCGGGCCGTCAGACCGACTCGATAGTGACGTTGCCGCTGTCGGTGGCGGTGTAGAACCCGGCGGCGTTCTCGCCGGCCGTCACGTTCACCAGCAGCGCGTCCGTCACGCCGTCGAACCGCAGTCCCCACTCGCCGTTGGCCGCCAGGGTGAGCGTGGACGCGTCGAGGCCGCTGGTGTCGCGAGCGACGAGCCCGCTCCCCTCGTTGCCCAGCGCCGTCAGATTCCGCAGCGTCGCGTTCGATGCGGGGCCGAGGACGACGCCGTCCGCACCGTTCGCCACTGCGGTAGTGTCGACCAGCTGGCTGTCGTCGAACCCGTTGCCGGCCTGCAGGCCGTCGCGAGCGTTGTCCCGGACCGTCGTGTTCCGGAGCGTCGTCGCGGTCGCGTCCCCGGCCACCACGCCCCAGGAGTTGTTCGCGGCCACGGTGTCGGCAAGCGTCACGTTCCGGAGGTCGGCCATCACGAGCCCGATGCCGTTCCGACGGAGGCGAGTGCGAACCACCCGGTCGCCGTCCGCGCCGGGCCGGAGCGTGATCCCCCAGCGCCTGTTGTCGAGCGCCCGGTTGTCCACGAGTTCGACGGTCCCACTCGCGGCCTGGAAGCGGAATCGCGGGTCGATTACGATGCCGTCCCGGTTGTCCCGCGCCGTGACGTTACGGACGGCCCCGGTCGCCACCCCACCGCGGTAGACCAGCCCCGACTCCCACCCGGCCGTCGTGAGGTTCGAGACGGTCACGTTCGTGAGCGTGGTCCCCGACGGGGCCTCGACCAGCACGCCGACGGCGTCGGTGTCGTTGCCGAGGACGGCGTTGCCCTGCCCCTCGAGCGTCACGTCGCCCGTGGTGATGCGGATGCAGGGGCCGGTGCCGTTGCCCGAGAGCGTTCCGGCGAGCGTGTACCGACCGGCGTCGTCGATAGTCCGGCAGCTATCCACCGATGTCGACTGTGCCGCCCCAGTCGTCGCTGTGAGCGATACGGTCAGGGCCGTCGCCACCACGATCAGGAGACCCGTCCACGCGACCCGTCGGTAACGGCGCGCCATGCACTCCGAGACGGCCGCCCGACTGTTAGTTACGGACGGCGTGTCGGTGAGTAAGCTCGGCTTGGCCGTCAGAGCCGGATCAGCGTGAGGTCGATCTCGACGTCCCGGTTCGCCTTCGCGATGGCGACCAGCACCATCCCCACGAGCAGGACGACCGTTCCCGCGGCGAGATAGACCAGCCACATCATCGGCACACCCTCCTCATCCGGTACTCGTCGCGCTGTGTGGTTCGTGACCCATCGGGGCCGATTCGATTTCGAGACATGGTTCTCTCGGTGTCCAGCGGCAGGTCCGGGGACCGCGCGAGACGCCGCTGGGGCGTCCCCCGCATCGATACGACGGCGGGTAGCTAAATGGGTGTGGTGGGGTCGTTTCCGGAAGTTCCGGGAAGGATTTCGTAGAGGAGCACGGTGGTACAGATCAGTGTCGAGCGAACACCACCGAACGGCCTCGCGCACGTCCGACTCCTGCGTGTGGACGTTCGGGTCGATCCGCAACGTGATCGACTCCGAGCAGAACCTGAACCACTGGGCTGTAGCACCAGCATCCGCGCGAACGAAGTGAGCGCGGTTCGCAGAACTCGCGCCGCGGCGCGAGTTCTGTTTTTCGCCCACGTTTTTCGGTGAGGGGTTCTCGATGCGAGCCGAAGGCTCGCGAGAGTACCCGAACCGAAAAAGGTGGAGTGGGACCGCCGAGCTACGCGGGTCGGTTTTGGCGCTGTTCGTCCGTTCGCGGGTGGTAGTGTCGTCACTCATTGGTGGTCTCCATGTAGCTACGGCGCGATTCCATCCGTTTCAGGAGGTCGGGCTTGTCGTAGTGTGTCCTGATAACCTCGGGAGTCGCGTTCACGCGCTCCGCGAGGACCTCCGGTGGCCAGTCCTCGTCACGGTGGTTCGTGATCGAGCCAGTCCGAATCCGGTGCGGGGACCGCGAGGACGGACAGCGGGACTCGTAGCCGTGTTCGAGAGCTTCGCAGTCGTCCGGGTCGCGGTCGTGCGGGCAGGTTCCGTATCGGCACGGCTGGGTGACGATGTTGAACCGCGAGCGAATCGCACCCTTCGACATTCGGCCGGTTCCCTTCCGGCTGGAGAACAGCGGCTTCCGTCCGTGGTCGTCCTCGACCTCGGCGCGGGACACCTCGATGTACTCCTGGAGGAGCTGGCCGATCTCCTCCGACAGCGCGACGGGACGCTCACCGTCCTGCTGGTTCTTCAGCGGCGTGTCCGATTCCGGCCGGTGCCGGAAGTAGACGAACGGCACACTGAACCTCTCCAGGTCCTCGGCGTCGAGGTCGTCCTCGTGCGCGATCCGTTCGAGATCGTCCTCGGTCAGGTAGCAGTCTCGGAGATCGAGCGAGCGGAGCGCACCGAGGCGAGCGCCAGTGTGCCACGCCAGCGCGAACAGCGCGTGGTCGCGGCTGGCGTAGTCGTACCGTTCAAGATTCGTGAGGATCGTCTCGGCACGGCTGGCGGACAGTTTCTCGTCGTCGGCCTGCTCGGCCTTCGAGATCGTCGGCACGTCGACCTTCGCCGGTAGCTCAGGCGGGACGGCCTCGATGTCCGCGCAGAACCGCAGGAAAATCTTGATCGTGCCGAGTTGGTTGTTCAATGCGCTCTTGCTCAGTCCCTCAGCACGGCGATCAGAGTCGTACCGGAACACGTCGCGGCCGGTGAGGTCGTTCAGGTTGTGGATGCCCTCGTCTTCGAGCCAGTCGGTGAACTGGCGAACGCGGTAAAAATAGCTCTGCACTGTCTCGTCGGACTTCTCGGCCTGCTGGCGGTCGACCCACATCGACAGCGCCTGTGCCGGGTCCATCGGAGTGAGGTTGTCAGTCATCGTCGACCTCCAGAATACGGCAACCACAGGAGGTACAGACGGACTCCCACGACGGGTATCGCGGGTCAGCCGCGCACATCAGGCGCGATGACGGCTTTGGGTCGTCACACGTACACAGCAGGTCGTATCTCCTTGTTCGACGCTGGTCGGAGCCAGCGGGCCGAATCTGGTTCGGGGTCATATCCATCTACGAAATAGCAACTATTAGAAGCCACTTAACAGTTGCCACTAATTAGTTACATTCAATCAGTCACTCCTATTCGGCAACGCTCTTTTAGTCGGGGCTGTCGAACGGGGTAACATGACCGACGAGGAGGAAACAGGACCAAACGATGAGCTACCAATCGAGATGCAAGCCGATATTGACTATGGCGAATACGACAGTGATGAAATGGAACCTCCAGACTGGATTACAGACTTGGACCGGGAGATCTTGGCGCTTCTGGGGAACCTTCAGATTATTTTGACACCGGCAGTCATAGCAAAGAACATAGATCGGTCTCGTAGTTCTGTCTCTCGGCGTCTAAGCACACTTGAAGCGGGTGGTTTGGTGGAGAAACCTGAGCGAGGACACTATCAAATTTCATCGGAAGGATATGCAAGAATGACACGAGAGGTTCCAGTCGAGCCACCAGATGGGTACGAAGATAAGAATTGGATAGCGTGGAAAATCCTAACTCCTGAAGAACTGGACGAGCTCGAAGAGAACGGGAGAATCAGCAATTGAAGAGCTGTTTACACTACTACAAATAGAATTATTTATTCGTATTTATAACCCCGTAAGCTGAGGAGATCCAATCCTATATCTAATCCCCCGAAGATTCTCTTATTGCCTCTTCATATTCTGGATTCCAGAAGCTATTAGATAATGTGTCTGATAGTGAATCAACTGCCTCTGGATCAAACAAATTGCCGAGCAGTTTCTCATTATACTCATTTCCGAATACATCTTCATATTTTAAAACGAAAGTGAAACCCATACGATTAATGTTATTTTCTCCATTATTTATTAGCGTTTCAAAAGTAAAGATAGCAGGTTCTTCAGAAGGATCATATTCCTCACTAAAGACCGACGCTTCTGTGTTTCTAAAATCCGGGCGGAAATTAAATTCTTTGGATGATTCACTATTTAGTGTGCCTCCTTTTTCAGAAAAGCTCAGAGGGTTTTTATTAACCTCTACTAAAGCAGAGGTTCTCGTTTCTAGTTTTGGCAAGCTATCGTCGATCTCACTGTAATCAGATAATGAATACATCTGATCACCATCAAAACAGTACAACTTAGGTGTAATATGCAGATTGATTGCCTTGCCGTTACCTGTGTTATCTATCTCAAGAATTAGAAAATCATGAATACCATCCGATACTGAATAATCACCAATTCTTCTGATTCTAGGCTTGACGCGGTTCTCTTCGTTCTCTATTCTATTCTTTTCTTTCTCAATCAGATTCTCATTTTGTTCCAATGTTTTGAGTGTAACCCAAGCAAGAAAAAGTGTTCCCAAAGCACCCAATCCAGTAACAACTGACCTTATCGAGGGAATACTATATGGTAGTATAATCTCCGCTGAAATTACAAAGGCGATTAAAGTGGCCATGGAAGCAATTGCAACTGCAACAGAGATTCGTTCAACCTTTTTCCAATCAACCATTGTGTAGGTAATAGAGTTGGATAATTATGTACTCTTGTCTGTCATAAACTCATCGGGGTTCCTAGTTTCTATTAGAGGGTGATTGGTTTCGTCACAATAACCCTCATATTCAAGAAATCCAACCGATGAAGCGAAAGAATCAGGTTGTGCTGTTAGTTCATGAGTTCCTTCGCACATATCACAATCAGTTATAATCGTATCAGGCACTTCTATATCAAGATTTTCTGGATTAGGAGTGTTTCCTGTCACTTTCCCAATATCGTCAGCTAGCCATTCCGAATGTTGCTTCTTCACTTCCGAAAAGTCCTCTCCGCTTGTTACAACCGCCCATTCAGCAGTATCATGGTCACAATGTAGACCATACGCATGGCCATCGATCTGAACTACGAATGATATAGCTTCATGGTTTCCTGGGAGAGGTGTATCAATCATTTTCTCTATTTTCTCAACCTGAGAATGGTTTCTGATATCATCGAATTCCTCTGTCTCTAAGACTCTACTGGGAAATTTGTCGGGTTTCGGTTCCGGAGTCAAAGCATTATCTACAATGTTATTTTCTTCTGGGCATTCATGAAGTCGAAGCTTGGACAGGGTTTTGAAATCTTCACCACAGTGTTCACAGGACCTATTGGCCATAGAAACAGTATATACTCCTACAAGAAAAATACAGATGTTACTACTTGTGAATAGCGATTGATCTATTTCCACACGGAAACGAGAGGAGGATCATTTTCACGGTCAAGAACCGGAGCTTCGACATCCATGCCAGTCAGGTTCTCAATATCTTTGAGATCCCGTGTACTGTCTCTTATTTCGTGGCTGGGTAGATCCCAATAGGCATACGCACCGATGTAGTCCACGATGCACCGATACGACGCCTCTTCGGGGAGCGTCGACCGGACGGCCGGGCGCTCAACCTCGGACAGCGCGCGATCTATCGCGGCGTCGAGGTCGTCGAGATCCTCCCACTGACGCCGCGCGAGGGCATTAGTGATCGAAGACTCGGACACAGCTCGAACTGAGTCGAGCGAACACCAGCGAACGGCTTCTCGTACGTCAGGCTCCTGTGTGTGGTCGTTCGGGTCGATCCCCTTCGTGATCGACTCCGAACAGGACCAGAAGCGCCGGTTCGTCGCCCAGTACAGCGCGAGCTTCCACGTCGCGGCTTTATCGGCGTACGACTCCCGCTGTTCGTCCTCGCTCTCGAACGACTCCGTGGCGTCGAGCAACGAGCCGAACGTCGCGCTCAGGTACTTACCGAGGTACGCGCCGGCCGTCGACTCCATCGCCTGCGCGTCGTCGTCGAACTCGATCAACTCGTGCGCTCGTGTCCGGTCGCGCACCCACTCGTCGCCGTGATCGTGGTCACCGAAGCGGTACCAGTCGACGAAGCCTTCGTCGCTCTGGAACTCCGGTTCGAGATCGTCGAGGTCGTCGCGGTAGACGAGCGGGTACACGTCGACGATCTCTCCCTGTCCGTAGTCGGACCACTTCGACGCGATCTCCGGTTTGTCGCACAGCCACGGCATTCCGTCACCGTCGCGGGTCGGCACATCGAAAAACAGCACGTGCAGGTGCGGATACCCTTTTTCGGAGAACTCCAGCGCCTTGATGTAGTCCGGTCGTTCGCGGGGTCGACCCGTCACGTCGTCGTCGAGTTCGGGTCGCCAGGTGCGAACGTCGGACTCGTGGGTGTCGGCCTTCGTCGACGGGTCACTGTCGAAGTACGACAGCAGGCGGTTGAAGTTCTCATTTATCGAGTCTATCGCGTCGAGCAGGGAGTCGTGTTGCTTCGGGTCCGTCGTCAGGGTGGCGAGGACGGCGTTCTCGGCGTGGTCGTAACCGTACTCAAGCGCATCATTGAAACGGGCGAACTGCTTCGAGACGCGGCCGTCGTCGTTGAAACGGGTCTTGTACCGCTTGGTCATCCGGCGCTGTGTCTCGCCGCCAGTGCGGCCGACCATGTGAACGTCGAACAGCAGGCGGTAGTCCTCGATCCGGTTCAGGTAGGATGTAAAACCGTCCTCCAACAACTCGCGCAGGTCATCATCCACTGAGTCGACGCGAGCGAGGTAGTTCCGCAGATACTCGCGGTCATACGTCAGGCCTTCTGAGCTACCTGTTTGAGTAATGCCTTCTGTAATCAAGTCAAGAAGGCGTAGGGTCGGTGTGACCACGAGAACGCCTGATGACTCCGATTTGCGGACATACGGGTCGTCAGGCCCGGCGAGGTCGTCGACAAACCGATACGCGAACTGGTAGTCGGCATCGGAGCCGTCGACGCGCTCGCAGGTTTCGGGGGACACACCTTTGACGGCGTACGAGACAACGTGTGTGAGGGGCGTACCTTCCGGCTTCGAGGCGATGAACTTCGCAATACGGACGCGCTCGGCGTCGCGTTCGGTGAGGGTTCCGTCGAGCAGGGTACCGTGGCCGAGGAGATCGCGCTCTTCCAGGAGGTCCGCGAGGACGGGAGTGTTACATCTATCCGTGAGGTCGAGACCCGACAGGTAGCCCGGTGGGTCTGCGACACTCATCGGTCAGTGATCGAACAGCAGAGGATTGGGGCCGCCGGGGGCGGCCCCTGCGGCCCGGCTTCCGTGTGTGCCCCCCATGGCAGGGGGGCACAGACGGGTCCGGCCCTTGTGGCAGTCGTCGAGCCGGTCGAAGCGCGTCGAAACGCTACGCGAAACGCGGGGCTACCGGCGAGCCATCCCGGCGGACGGGCGGGTGGGCGGGTGGCAGTTATCCGATAGGCGAGTACCGGACTCATCTGTCTGGAGAACAGAAGCCCGGGGCCTCATCCGGCGAGTCGAACGAATAGACTTCACCGGAACCAACTGGGTAGTCATCGCTCAGGGTCTTTTCCCGATGCTCCCAGATCGGAACGGATTCAACGTTCTCAGGGGTGTTCAACCACGGCACAGGGCAGATGTGATGAACTTCGTATGCGTGGCTGAACACGTCGTGCGGATCAGCGCCGCCAGCAATAGCACACAACTGATGGACATAGACCGTATCGTCATTCTCAGCACGCTGACAGCGGACGTATTCATACCCCAGTCCGGTCATCGAAACATCCGGGGCAAGAGTTCGTCGAGAGTCGGAACTGCCCTGATTGAGCGGAACCGACATAATCAGACACCCTCCGGGAGATCGACACCTTTCCAGCAGAACGGGCAGTTGCCGGGATGGCGGGCCGTTTGACGGTTCTCGACGATGAACTTACCGCAGGATCGACAGTGATAGGAAACGCGGACGGTCATCGTCGATCACCGTCCTCGACGCGCTCGATGGCACGACGAACCTCTTCGTCCGTCGCACCGTTCTCGACGAGGCGGGACGCAGGAACGAACTCACAGGGACCGAACGGCCACCGTTGGCGGCGTTTCTTCTCGATCAGATGATGTAACTGCCGAAGGGTGAGCGCAGGATCAGCATTGCAACTTAAAGACCGACTTAGTTTCAGTCGAACTCTCGGAGAAAACTCGTCGCTCGCACAGCTAAGACTCCAACTGTGGGCATCTGTCAGAAAGTTGAGTGGGACCGCCGAGATTCGAACTCAGGTCCGACGCACCCCATGCGCCGAGGATACCGCTACCCCACGGTCCCGCATGTGGGTCCACGAGGGTCCCCGGATTAAGGGTGTCGTTTTGCGCCTAGACCAGTACGCGTTCTAACTCGACGACGGTGCCCGATTCGCCGGCGGGATCGCCCACCAGTCGGCCGAGACAGATCGCCGCTCCGTCGGGCGTGTAGCAGGCCACGAGCGGGCGATCTGACGCGTCGTCGACAGTCAACTCGGACTCGATCACGCCGGGCGCGTACACCGGCGCGCCCTCGGCGACCTGCGTGGCGGCGCTGGGGGCGATGGTTACACCGGGCAGGGGGTCCAGCGCGTGTTCGGCGGGCTGGACGATCTGCCGGAGCGGTTCGGGGTCGTCGTCCTCGGTCCACCACGCCAGTGCGTCGGCGAGGTCTTCCAGCGTCACCAGATCGCGGTCGTCGAACTCGCCGGTCGCGGTGCGCCGGAGGTGGCCCATGTGCGCGCCGGTGCCGAGTGCCAGCCCGAGGTCGTGACAGAGTTTCCGGATGTAGGTGCCGCTCTCACAGCGGACCCGGAGGAGGGCGCGGCGGTCTTCGACCTCTAGCACGTCCAGGTCGTGGATCTCCCGGACCCGGAGCTGGCGTTTGACGGCGCTCTTGCGGGGCGGTTTCTGGTAGATAGGGCCCTCGAACTCGGCGGCGACGGCGTCGAGGTCGGCGGGGGCGCGGCCGTGAAGTTCGAGGACGGCGACGTACTCCTTGACGGCGTCGTCGAACACCTGGGCCATGCGGGTGGCGTCCCCCAGGAGGAGGGGCAGACAGCCGGTGACTTTCGGGTCGAGCGTGCCGGCGTGGGCGACGCCGTCGATG
Organism: Halorientalis pallida; assembly: GCF_049605515.1. Taxonomy (GTDB): domain Archaea; phylum Halobacteriota; class Halobacteria; order Halobacteriales; family Haloarculaceae; genus Halorientalis; species Halorientalis pallida_A. The sequence goes on along the minus strand of NZ_CP187158.1, from coordinate 3,434,125 downwards.
CCGCTGGGGTGGGTGTCGTCGACCATGTCCCGGACCCAGGCGGCGACCTGGTGGGCGGAGGGGCCGGGCGGTTTGTCGAGGTTGACGACGCCGAATTCGAGGAGGTCGGGGAGCGACCGGTCGTCGGGAGCGCCGCGGTCGACCATCAGAACTCGTAGCGGACGCCTTCGACCGGGTATTTCCCTTCGTCGCTGTCGTCGTCGTAGGATTCGGCGGCCGAGAGGACGAGCGAGAGGCAGGCGTCGGCGTCCCAGCGGGCGGTGTTCACGGTCAGATCGTAGATCGAGCGGTCCTCGATGTCGATGCCGTAGTACTCCCGGTAGCGCTGGGCCTCGCTGGCGGCGCGGGCGCGGGTCTCTTCGAGCACCTCGTCGAGGGGTTTGTCCTCGCGGTCGGCGATGCGGTCTGCCCGCACGTCGAGGGGTGCGTCGAGCCACACCCGGAGGTCGGCGTACTCGGCGGCCATCCAGCCGGCGAGTCGCGATTCCAGCACGAGGTCGGTCGATTCGCGGGCGGTCTCGCGGAGCCGGCGGTCCAGATCGCGGTCGATCTGGTCGTCCTCCTCGGCGAGTTCGTTGAATTCGACCAGCGAGTAGCCGCGTTCGTCGGCCAGCGCGCGGAAGATGTCACCCCCACTGACGTGCTCGTGGCCGAGCGCGTCGGCCAGTCCCGCCGCGAGCGTACTCTTGCCGCTGCCCGCGGGGCCGGAGACGGTAATCAGCATATCAGACCTGCGGTGGTCGCGCTAAAAGAGGTTGTGTCTTCGACCGGGGCGACCGGCACGCTACCCCAGCTGCCTTCGAGTCCCCCTCGACACCGACGACGAATCTGACAGCCGCCCGAGACCCGTGTTTTTCCGGGTGGCTCCCGTCGACTACAGCCATGGAGACCACCTGGACCGTGAGCCGTGCGCAGGCGGCCTGGGCGGCCGTCGGTCTCGTCGTCGGGGGGCTCGTCGGCTTCGTGCTGGTCTCGTTCGTCGGGGCGCTGGCCGTCGGCGTCTTCCTCTACTACGCCGTGCGGCCGGCCTACCGACGGATCGAGGAACGCCTCGGCCGGAGCGACCTCAGCGCGACGCTGGCGCTGGGGCTGGTCGGCGTGCCCATCCTGGCCGTGCTGGGCTACGCCGGGCTGGTGGCGGTGCGGGCGGTCGACCGCTTCGTCGCCCGCACCGACCTCTCCCAGTATCGCTCACTGCTTTCGCCGTACCTCGACGTGGCGTCGCTGACCGAGCCGGGGACGCTGCTGGACCTCCTCGGCGGGAACGTCGGCCGGATCGCGGGGTATTTCGGACTCGCCGTGACGTGGTCGGTCCGCCTGTTCGTCGCCATCACGGTGGCGTACTACCTCCTCCGTGACGGCGACCGGATCGCCGACTGGTTCCGGGCGACCTTCGGCGGGTCGCCGGGTGCCGTCGCGTTCGCCGAGCGGGTCGACAGCGACCTGACGAGCGTCTACACTGGCAACCTGCTGGTCATCGGTGCCACCGCCGCCATCGCCGTCGGCGTCTACTCCCTGCTCGGACTCGTCGCGCCGCCCGCACTCGCGATCAGCTTTCCGGTCCTGCTGGGGCTGCTGACCGGTATCTTCACGCTGGTGCCGGCAGTGGGCATGAAGATCGTCTGGGTCCCCTACGCGTTGTCGCTGTTCGTCCGGAGCGTACAGGGCGAGGCCGGGCTCTGGTTCCCCATCCTGTTCGTCGTCGTCACGTTCGTCGTCGTCGACTTCCTGCCCGACGTGTTCGTCCGGTCGTATCTCTCCAGCGGGAGCCTCCACATGGGACTGCTCGTGGTGACGTACGTGCTGGCGTCCATCGCCTTCGGCTGGTACGGGATCTTTCTCGGTCCCGTCTTGCTCGTGGTGGCCGTCCACTTCGCCCGGGAGGTTCTGCCGGCGCTGGTCGGTGGCGAGTCGGTGGCGGTCGCGGAGAACTGAGAGCGCCGCGCCGATCAGGTCGGCGTCGTCTGGATGTTCAGCGACTTCCGGATGATCTGGGTGAAGCCCATCGAGCAGAGGAAGTACCAGACGATCCAGGCCTGCAGCGGGCCGAGGATACCGGCCTGCCAGCTGATATCGCCGACCAGCGGGAGGACGACGGTCTGGCCCTGGACCTGTCCGGTCCCCAGCAGCCAGTACATCCACAGGAACACGGGGATGGTCAACAGCATGATCCAGACCATCGGGCGGATCTGCTCTTTGAACATACCCATCTGGTCACCCATGGCGTCCATCTGTTCTTTCTGGATGCGGTCCAGTGCCTCCTCGTCGCCGCGTTCCTTGGCCTCCTTGCGGCGCTCCTGGATCTCTTTCATCTGTTCCTGGTACTCGCTCATCTTGTCCATGTCCATCAGGTTGGCCTGCAACAGCGTCGAGTACAGGCCCGTGAGCATGGCCAGGACCATGACGACGACGTAGAAGGGGAGCATCGCCTCCAGCGGGCCAAAGAGTACGTCGAGGGTGCCGCCGATGGCGTTGCGGATCGACGGCAGCGAGTAGCCCGCCATCATCCCCAGCGCGCCGACGCCGGCCAGTTTGTCGTAGGACGACCACGAGGACTCCTCGTCGCCGTCGGCGGCCGCGTCGCTCACCTCGTCGTCCGTGAGCGCGTCCCGGACGCCTTCGGGGTCGTCGACGACGAACCCGGACCCGTCGGCGTCGACGAGCAGTCCCTTCTCGATGAGACGACCCCACTGGCCGCTGGTCATCTCGTCGCTGACGTCGCTCCACTCGACGGTCCCCTCGTCCTCGACGACGTCGAGGACCGCTTCGAGCGCGTCCAGCAACTCGCCGTCCTCCCGGGCGAGCGACTCTACTTTCTCGGCGGTGCGTGGCATTGTCGAAGCTCTAGGCACCACCGCTAATCAAGCTTTTACTCTCGATGCGGGGAAAACGGGCGGTCGCGCCGATCCGATCAGACGCGCTCGTCGATGGCCGCTTCGATGTCCGCCCAGACCTCGTCGGGGGTCTGTTCGCCGTCGATCTCGACGAAGCCCGCGTGGTCGCGGTAGTGGTCGATGACGGGTGCGGTGTTGTCCTCGAACACGTCCAGCCGGTTGTTCACCGACTCCTCGTTGTCGTCGTCACGCTGGATCAACTCGCCGCCACACTCGTCACAGACGCCTTCCTCCTCGGGCTGGTCGAACTCGACGTGGAAGTTGGTGCCACAGTCGTCACAGACCCGGCGGCCGGTGAGCCGGTCGACGAGTTCCCCACGGCTGACGGAAAGCGAGAGGATCACGTCGAGGTCGGTCATGTCTTCGAGCTCCTCGGCCTGCTCCATGTTGCGCGGGTAGCCGTCCAGCACGTACCCGTCGGCGCTCCCGAGGGCTTCCTCGACGATGGCGTTGACCACGGCGTCGGGCACCAGGTCGCCCGCCTCCATGTACTCCCGGGGCGTGTCGTACTCGGTGTCCATGTCCGAGATGTCCATGTCCTTGTTGCCCCGCAGGGCGTCGCCGGTGGTGACGTGTTCAACGTCGAACCGGTCGGCGATGCGGCTGCTCTGTGTCCCCTTGCCTGCGCCCGGCGGGCCGAGAATCAGCACGTGTGCGTCTGCCATGTGACGCGCTTCTCCAGCCCGGGATTTGTACCTGACGTTCTGCGTCGACCGGCGACGAGCACGGCCGTTTTTACCGCTGGCTCCCCTCGGTCCGGGCATGACAGGCGACGGCGAGCGCGCCATCGAGCGCCGGACCCGGATCGCCGAGGCGATCACGGCCCACCGCCGGGCCGGGAGCCAGTCGCCAGTCCTGCTCGCCGTCGCCGCCGACGACCCGCCGTACGTCGAGTACTGCGACCGCGAGATCGTCGTCCACGTCGACGATGCCGAACGCGACCGTCTGGCCACCCTCCTCGACGACTTCCCGGTGTTCAAGATCGCACAGCCGGCGACGAGAAAAGCGCCCGACGGCGAGGTCCACGTCTCGGCCATCGCGGACCCGAAACACGCCGCCGATTTCCTGGACCGGCTCTTTCTCGACGTGTTCGACCAGCCGGCGGAGTACGACCTCCGGATCGAGGACTGACTACTGTTCGGCTTCGGCGGACGATCCGGCGTTGCTCCGGCCGCGTCGACTGCCCGTGAAATACCGGTAGATGGGGTAGACGTAGTCTTCGAACGGGCCCTGCACGCCGCGGGGACCGGCGTAGACGATCACCGGGACGCCCGCCCCGTCGGCGAGGCTGATGACCCGATCCGGCGTGCTGCCGAACACCCACCGGCGGAGCCGCCGGGTCCGGGTCGCTCCGATGACGAGGATGCCGCCGTTGTCCTTGGCGGTGGCGACGAGTCCCTCGGCGACGGTCGCCGCCGAGACGTTCTGGACCCGGACCTCCGGCGCGCCCGAGAGCGCGGCCAGCGTCGTCTCGGGTGCCTCGGCCCGGCCGGCACCCTCGGGATCGACGTTGATGACGTTGATGTCGGCGCCGTTCTCGCCCAGTCGCTCGATCAGCGGGAGGACGGCCTTGTGGTGTGGGCCGCCGCCGGCCCCGATGTTGACGATCTCCACGTCCGTCGGATCGGTGAAGCCGCTGACGAACAGGACGCCACAGGGTGCCTTGTACTCGACGTGTTCGGCGATCTGGGTGTGTTCCTCCGGATACCCCATCAGGATCTGGTCGGCCCCCTCGTCCCGTGCGGTCTGGACGATGTCGAAGCCCACGTCCTGACAGATGTGGCCCTCGACGGTGTACTCGGCGTCGATCTCGGCGTCGTCCAGCAACTCCTCGATGCGGCGGGCACGCCCCTCCGCGGCGTCAGAAACCGCCTCGTACGGCGTCTGCTCGGGGATCTCGGTGACGTTGAGGACGTGGACGATGGGGTCCTCGCCCCGCGTGTTCCCGACCAGCGCCGCCAGTTTCGCGTAGGTCGGCGCGCGTTCCGGCCGGGCGACCGACACCAGCACCCGGTAGCGGTCCCCGTTCTCGACCGCCGCGGTCGCCGAGGGCGGTTCCGGCTCGACGACCTCCTGGAACAGCTCCTCCACGTCGGGCGCACCACCCCAGAGGAGGTACGCGACCAGCGTCGCGACGATCAGCAGGACGCCCCAGACGACACCCTTCGGGGGGAGGTTCGTGATCAGGGCGAGGTTGGCGAGGATGCCGAGGATCGGCACCACGGGGACCCCGGGCACGCGAAAGCCCCGCTCCACGTCCGGGAACCGCCGCCGCGAGTAGATCAGCGCGACGTTGACGATGGAGAGCGGGACCAGCAGGTTCAGCGTCGCGAACCCGGTCAGCGGCTCCAGGCCGAGTTCGAACAGGTCCGTCCCACCCAGTAGCGGCACGGCCGCCGGCAGGTTCAGCGAGAGCGGGATCGGTCCCCCGTCGTGGGGAAAGAGGCCGATGAAGACGACAATCAGCGCGACGATGGTCCCCGTCGCGGCCATCACGCTCCAGAACGGCGTGCTGAATTTCGGGTGGATGCGCGAGAACGGCCGGGGAGCCTGCCCCTGCCGACCCATCAGCGACCCGATCCCGCTGGCCGCGAGGATCGACGCGTTCGAGGCGCTGACCATGCTGAAGATCGCCCCAGCGACGATCAGGCTCTGGCCGATGGGGCCGAGGAAGGCCGCCGCGACGCTCCCCATCGCCGTCTCGCCCTGTTCGGCGATCACCTCGGCCGGGATCGGCGAGTTCACCATCGCGACGATCACCAGCGCGTACAGGACGGTGACCGTGATCATGCTCGCCGCGATGGCGCGAGGCACCGTCTTCCGGGGTTCGATGATCTCCCCGGCGCTGGCCGCGATGGCCGAGAACCCGAAGAAGGTGATGAACGCGAGCGCGGCGATGGTGACGATGTCGACGGGACCGCCGCCGAACGCGCCGGTGAACTCCCCGACGGCCGCGGTCGGCCCGGCGTAGCTGAACGCACCGCCGATGAAGGCCAGCAGGACGGCCACCTTCGCGCCGGTCACCAGCAACTGGAAGGTCCCGCTCTCCTCGGTCCCGCGAGCGTTGAGCGTCCCCAGAAGGATCGCCGCCAGCACGCCCGTCGTCCCGTGGGGGAGAAAGTGCCACGCCTCGGGGAGGATGAATTCGAAGACCCACTCGTCCATCGTGGCGAGGTAGAAGGCGGTGGTGCCGGTGTACCCCAGAAACAGCATGGCACCGATGGCGTACACCAGCTTGTCGTGTTCGAACGTGCGCGAGGAGAAGAGGTAGCCGCCGCCGTTCTCGGAGTAGATCGAGGCGAACTCCGAGTAGGAGGCGGCGGTGATACCGGCGACGATAGCGGCGATGACGAACGCGATGACCGCGCTACTGCCGATCGCGGCGACGGCAGTGCCCGACAGCGAGAAGATACCCGCCGCGATCATCGTCCCGAGTCCGATCGCGAAGGCGATCTTGAACCCGAGCGTCCGGGTGTGCTCTACCATTGCACACCGCTCTGCCCGACGGGACCGTAAAAATGTCGTTCGATGGACGAGGACGAAACCACTCGTGTTACCCGGACCGGGAGCGCGAAATCAGTCTTCGACGGTGATGACGAACAGCGCGAGGACGGGGACGATCTCCAGCCGACCGAACCACATCAACAGCGTCATCCAGAGCTTCGAGACCGGCGAGAACTGCAGGTAGCTCCCGAACGGCCCGACCGCACCGAAGCCCGGGCCGATGTTCCCGATGGTCGCCAGCGCCGCGCTGAACGCCTCCAGCGTCGAGATGTCGAAGCCGATCCGGGCCGAGTCCAGGCTGAGGAACACGGCCGAGACACCCAGCAACACGAAGTACAGCACGGTAAAGACGAGGATGCCCCGGACGGCGTCCTCGTCGACGATGGACCCGCCGAGCTTGACCGGCTGGACCACGTCGGGCCGGGCCGTCGTGTACAGTTCCCGCTTGACGGCCTTGATCGTCACCAGCCAGCGGACGACCTTGATCCCGCCACCGGTCGACCCCGCGGAGCCGCCGATGAACATCGCGAACAGCAGGATCATCTTCCCGGACGCGCCCCACTGGGCGAAGTTCGACGACGCGTACCCCGTGGAGTTCAGGAGTGAGGCGATCTGGAACGCCGCCTGTCGGAGGGCGTTCTCGGCCACACCCTCGGTCGTCCCGCCGAGATCACCCAGTGCCGGGGCCGCCCCGCGATAAAGCACGAACGCCAGGATAGCGGTAACCACCGCGATGGCACCCGCGTACGTCCGGAACTCGGGATTCTCGTAGAGGACCGAGAACTCGCCCTTCAGCACGTGCCAGAACAGCGCGAAGTTGACTCCCGCCACCACCATGAACGGGATGATCACCCACTGGACCGCGGCGCTGAAGTAGGCGATGCTGTCGGCCTGTGGCGAGAACCCGCCGGTCGGGAGCGTCGAGAACCCGTGAGCGATAGCGTTGTACAGGTCCATCTCCGGCGCGTATCCCAGGAGAGACAGGCCATAGAGCAGGGCCATCAACAGGAGCGTAAAGCCGACGTAGATGAGCCACAGCGCCCGAGCAGTCTCCGCGATCCGGGGCGTGAGCTTTTGCAGTTCGGGACCGGGCGCTTCGTTCTGCATAAGTTGCGCGCCGTTGACCGCGACCTCCGGGAGGATCGCGATCATCAACACGATGATCCCCATCCCGCCGAGCCACTGGATGAGCTGTCGCCACAGCATGACGGCGTGTGAGTGTCGCTCCAGCCCGATCTGCCCCAGCACGGTGGCCCCGGTCGTCGTCACCCCGCTGGTGGCCTCGAACAGCGCGTTGACCGGATTCGCGAGCGTCGACGCGGTCCCCTGGCCGGCGAGGAAGAAGGGGATGGCCGCGACGACGGCCGCCGCCAGCCACGACAGCGAGACGAGCAGGAGTGCTTCCCGCGGCCCGAGGTCCGGGTCGGTCTCCAGGCGTTCCAGCGCCAGCCCCGCGACGAGGCCGATCACGAGCGAGCCCGCGAACACCAGCACGTCCTCGCCGTAGACGACGGCGACGAGCAGAGGCAACAGCATCGTCAGCGAGAAGTACTTGACGACGGTTCCCAGGAGGCTACAGCTCGCGCGCCACTCGAACGGCGGATCGACCGGCACGCGCGACGTGAGACCGGACACACCTGCCGTCACTCGGCAAGGCGACATGAATCCATCGTTACCCCCCAGTCAGGACCGCCAGTACGCCGGCGTCAGGATGACGAGGACGGGGATGATCTCGATGCGACCGACCCACATCAGGGCGATCATCGCCGCTTTCGTCGTGTCCGGGAAGTGGAGGTAACTCCCGTAGGGGCCGGCGGCCCCGAACGCTGGCCCGATATTGAGGAACGTCGAGGCCGCCGCACCCATCGCCTCGAACTCGCCGACACCCCCTGCCACGCGGGTCGCGTCGATGACGACCAGGACCGTCAGTAGGGCGAAGATTACCAGACTCAGCAGGACGTAACCGTAGATGTCTTTGATCGTCTCCTCGTCGACGGCCTGCCCGCTGAGCCTGACGGGCCGGATCGCCTCGGGATGGATCTCGGTGAACAGGTCCCGCCGGAGGGACTTGACGACGACGAGCCACCGGAGCGTCTTGATCGAACAGGTCGTGCTCCCGGCCATCCCCCCGGTGAACATCGCCAGAAACAGGACGTGTTTCGCGCCCGCCGACCACAGGTTGAAATCCACCGTCGCGTACCCCGTCGTCGTGACGATTGAGACCACCTGAAAGAGGGCGTTTCGGACCAGCGGTTCGACCCGGTCGAACTGCCCGTCGACGGTCAGAAACGCGGCCGTCAGCCCGGTCGCCCCGAGGACGATCCCAACGTAGAACCTGAACTCGTCGCTCCCTCTGAGCCGGCTCGGCTTCCCTTGGAGCAGGAAGTAGAGGAGAACGAAGTTCGTCGCACCAGTGAACATGAACAGAATCGTCACCCACTGGACTGCCGGCGAAAAGTATCCGAGACTCGCGGGTTGCGGGGAGAAGCCGGCCGTCGAGACCGCGGTGAACGCGTGAGCAACCGCCTGGTATAGCGTCACGTTCGGCGCCAGCCCAACCACGGCCAGCGCGAGCCACGAGCACACCATCAGCGCCGTCAGCCCGACGTATAGCATCCCGAGGAGCCGCGCCGTCTCCTCGATCCGGGGTGTGAGTTTCGTGAGGTCCTGCGTCTGTGTCTCGGTCTCCATGAGCTGTGCGCCACCGACCGAGATCTGCGAGAGGACGGCCACCGCCAGCACGAGGATCCCGAGCCCACCCATCCACTGGAGTACGGACCGCCAGAGGTGAATCGACTTCCCGTGTGCGTCGAAGGAGTCGATGACCGTCGCGCCCGTGGTCGTGACGCCGCTCATCGACTCGAACATGGCGTTGACCGGATCGGCCAGCACCCCCTGACCGGCGAGGACGAACGGGATGGCCCCGACGAGTGCGATGGCCAGCCACGTCAACGCCACCATCAGGTACGATTCCCTGAGTCCCAGATCCCGCCGGTCGAAGCGTTCGAGCGCGAGACCGGCAACGAGCGTCCCCCCGAGCGGGACGAGGAAGGGCACTACTGGTTCGCCGAACCAGGCGGCGACGGCCGCGGTCCCGGCCAGCGGGACCGCCAGCGCCTTCAACACCGTCCCCACGAGGGTCGCGCTCGTCCGCCAGTCGACGGCGACGCGGCTCACAGTTTCTCGGTCACTTCCGAGAGGGCGTCGACATCGGTGAACACGACGACGTGGTCGCCCCGCTCGATCACGGTGTCACCGCGGGGCTTGATGAGCGAGTTGCCCCGCGTGATCGCCCCGATGACGACCCCGCCGGGGAGGTCGGCCATCGACTCCCGGATCGGGCGGTCCACGAGCGCACTGTCGGTGTCGACCTCCAGTTCGATGACCTCGGCGCAATCGCCCTCGATGATCGCGACGTTCTCGGCGCGACGCGCGCGGGTGAAGCGAGTGATCTCCTCGGCGGTCGCCTCACGGGGACTGACCGCAACGTCGACGCCGACGGCCTCGAACAGTTCCGTGAAGTCGCCGGTGTTGACGATAGCGACCGTCCGCCCCGTCCCCATCCGTTTCGCGATGAGCGTCGAGAGGAGGTTCTTCTGGTCGTTGTCCAGCGCCGAGACCAGCACGTCGGCCTCGCCGACGCTCTCGCGTTCGAGCAGTTCCTGATCGGTCGCGTCCCCTTTGAGAACCGTCGTCTTCGGGAGATTTTCGGCCAGCCAGCGAGCCCGGTCCTCGTCGCGCTCGAACAGGCGCGGCTTGTACCCGCCTTCTTCGAGCAGGCGCGCGACCTGATACCCGATCTCCCCGCCGCCGACGATCACCACGTCGCTGGCCTCGTCTGCCTGTGGTGCGACCGCGGTGCTGAACGCTCGCATACTCTCGGGACTCCCGATAGCGATTACGTCGTCCTCGGCCTCGATGACGGTCTCGCCGGTCGGAACGAGGACGTCTTCCCCGCGGATGATCGCGGCGAACGTCAGCGAGTCGAAGCGGTCGGCCTCCGCGACGGTCTGACCGGCCACCGGGCTGTCGGCCGGCACTTCGAACTCGGTCATCTGGACCAGCCCGTCGGCGAACATATCCACGTCCTGTGCGGTCGGGAGCCCGATCACGCCGACGATGGATTTCGCCGCCAGCAGGTCCGTACAGACCATGAAATCCACGTCGAAGGCCCCGCGGCGCTGTTCCCAGGCACGGAGATACTGTGGCTGTTTCACGCGGGCGATGGTGAAGGGGTTGCCCACGATGGCCGAGACGCCACAGACGACGATGTTCGTCTCGTCGCTGTCGGTGCTGGCGATGAGCATGTCCGCGTCGGCGATCCCCGCCTCTTCGAGCGTCTCCAGGTCGGTCCCGTCGCCCTGGATCGGGAGCACGTCGTGGGAGTAGGTGAGTTCGTCGACGCGTGCGGGATCGGTGTCGATGACCACCACGTCGTGATCGGCCGCGAGACTGGCCGCGATGCTCGATCCGACCTGTCCCGCGCCGACGATGATCACGCGCACGGCCGATCACCAGCACCAATCATTGTACGTCCCTACCGACGGACTCCCCAAGAGAATTTCCCTTCCACCGACCCCGCCAGCGACCGGAGGTACGAGAACTTAAGGCCGGTCCACCCCCAACCTCGTCCATGGAACGACAAGTCGGGTCTGGGATCGTGGTATCGGACCGACCAGCCGAACGCGGGGACATCGAAGACGATGGCTGACCTCTTCGAGCGCGTCCTCCTCCCGGTCGCGAGCCCGGACGACGCGACGGCCAGCGCACGTGCGCTCCGGCCCCGTGTCGGCGACAGCGTCGTCGCCGTCCACGTGGTCGAGAAGGCAGGCGGTGCGGTCGACAAGGCCTCCGTCGAACAGCGTGAGGAGGAGGCTGCAGACATCTTCGAGGCGGTCCACGAGGAACTCGACGCCCACACGACCGTCGAGACCGAGATCGCCTACGGCACCGACGTGGCCGAGACGATCTTCGACGTGGCCGCCGAGGTAGACGCCACGAGCATCGTCTTCACGCCCCGGGGCGGGAGCCGCTGGGTCCAGTTGCTGACCGGCGACGTTGCGCTGGACCTGATCACGGGCACCGACCGCCCGGTCGTGGTCCTCCCCGATCATCACGACGGCACAGCCGACGATCCGACAGACGGAGGCGAGACGAGCTGAGATGTCGGATCAGGAACTCGCCAAGGACCTCGGGCCGCTGGCCGCCCTGACCATCGGGGTCGGGACGATGATCGGTGCCGGTATCTTCGTCCTGCCGGGCGACGCGATCCAGACATCCGGCTCGCTGGCCGTCGTCGCCTTCCTCATCGGCGGCGGGATTGCACTGCTGACAGCCTTGTCGGCCAGCGAACTCGGGACCGCGATGCCGAAATCCGGCGGCGCGTACTACTACGTTAACCACGCCCTCGGTCCACTGTTCGGCTCGATCGCCGGCTGGGCCAACTGGCTCGGGCTGGCCTTCGCATCCGCGTTCTACATGGTCGGCTTCGGCGAGTACATCGCGGCCATCGCCGGCCTCAGTTCGGAGATCGCGCTCGGTCCCGTGGCGCTCGACCCCGTGACCCTGCTCGCCGTCATCGGCGGCGTGTTCTTCGTCACGGTCAACTACGTCGGCGCGAAAGAGACCGGCCGGCTCCAGAACGTCATCGTCGTGATCCTCGTCGCGATCCTCACCGTCTTCACCATCGCCGGCGCACTCCGGGCCGACCCGGCGAACCTCCCGGAAGCGAAAGGCTACGGCCCGATGATGGTCACGACGGGCATCATCTTCGTCTCCTATCTCGGCTTCGTCCAGATCACGAGCGTCGCCGAGGAGATCAAAGACCCCGGGCGGAACCTCCCGCGAGCGGTGATCGGGAGCGTCGTCCTCGTGACGGCGATCTACGCCCTCGTGTTGATCGCGATGAGTGCCGCCGTCGAACAGGGCTTCATCGCCGCCGAACAGGCCGCGGGCAACATCGTCGTCGTCTCGGCGGCCCGGGAGTTGCTCGGGCCGCTGGGTGCCGTCGCCATGCTGTTCGGCGGCCTGCTCGCGACGGCCTCCTCCGCGAACGCGAGCATCCTCGCGTCCTCGCGCATCAACTTCGCGATGGGCCGTGATCGGCTCATCACGCCCGCGCTGAACGACATCCACGACCGCTTCGCGACGCCGTACCGCTCCATCGCGGTCACGGGCGCGCTGATCGTCGTCTTCATCGTCGGGTCGAGCGTCGTCGGCGACGACGCCATCGTCTCGCTGTCGAGTACGGCCAGTTTCCTCCACCTGGTGATCTACGGCCTGCTCAACCTCGCGCTGATCGTGATGCGGACCGCCGATCCGGCCGACTACCAGCCCGATTACACCGTGCCGCTGTACCCGTTCACGCCGATCCTCGGTGCGATCACCTCGTTCGCGCTGATCTACTTCATCGAGCCCACCATCCGGACGCTCGGCTTCGGCCTCGTCGCCGCCGCCGTGGCGTGGTACTTCGTCTACGCGCGGTCGCGCACGGAGAAACAGGGTATCCTCGGCGAGTACGTCCAGCGGCGCTCGGACTCGATGCCCGACTCGGCGGTCGCCGCCGCCGACAGCGTCCAGCCCGACGGCGGCCAGTACAAGGTGATGGTGCCACTGGCCAACCCCGAACACGAGACGGAACTCATCACGCTGGCCAGCGCCATCGCCAAACAGCGGGGCGGGAGCGTGCTGGCTACCCACATCGTCACCGTCCCCGACCAGACCTCGCTGGCCTACGGGGCCGAACACGTCGACGAACTCGACAGCCAGTCGGCCGACCTGCTGGCCGCCGCCGAGGCCGACGCCGAGACCTTCGACGTACCCGTCGAGACGCAAACCATCATCTCCCACCGGTCGTTCGAGGAGATCTTCTCGGCCGCCAAGTCACACGCCGCCGATCTCGTGGTGATGGGCTGGGGGCCCGACGCCCACGGCTCGCCGGGCCGGGCCGAGTCCGCCATCGACGAACTGGCCCACGACCTGCCCTGTGACTTCCTCGTCCTCAAAGACCGGGGGCTGGACCCCTCGCGACTCCTCGTCCCCACCGCTGGCGGCCCCGACTCCGAGTTGAGTGCCGCCGTCGCCAAGATGCTCCAGGCCGAGTACGACGCCGACGTGACCCTGCTCCACGTCGCCGACGACGAGAGCGACGGCCGCGCGTTCCTCTCCGAGTGGGCGAGCGAACACGGTCTCGGCGACGCCGCCCTGCGGATCGAGACCGGTGACGTGGAGGCAGCCATCGAGACCGCCGCCGCGGACGCCTCGCTCGTCATCATCGGCGCGACCGAAGAAGGCCTGCTCGAACGACTCGTCAGGGGCTCGCTCGTCCTCGACGTTGTCGACGACGTGGACTGTTCGGTACTGCTGGCCGAGAAGTCCCGCGACCGCTCGCTGCTGGAACGCCTGTTCGGCTAGCGGATCCAGGTCACCAGGATCGTCCGCATCAGCCCGAGGGCGTACTTGACTTTGGGCTTCTTGCTCTCGCCGTGTTCCCGCTCGGCGATGGTGACCGGAATCTCCTGGATCCGGAGCCCGTTCTTGCGCGCCTCGATCAGGAGTTCGGGCGCACTGAACTGCTCCTCTGTCAGCGTCAGCTCCGCCAGCCGCGACCCCCGGATCGCACGGAACCCGTTCGTACAGTCGCTGATCCCCATGTCCGTCAGCAGGTTGATGAGCCACGTGAACGACCGGATGCCGGCCTGCCGGACGGGGCCGTTGCCCGACCGGTCGGTGCCGATGTACCGCGACCCGACCACGTAGTCGGCCTCGTCGTCGACGATGGGTCCGACGAGGTTGTCGAGCTGGTCGATCGGGTGTTGCCCGTCGGCGTCGATGGTCACCACCACGTCCGCGCCGTTCTCCTCGGCAATCTCGAACCCCGTCTTCAGCGCGCCGCCCTGCCCCTGGTTGATCGGGTGTTCGACGACCGCGGCGTCGGTCTCGGCGGCCCGCCGAGCCGTCGCGTCCGAGGACCCGTCCGAGACCACCAGCGGCACGACCTCGTACCCCCGGACCGTCTCGGGCAAGGACGCGACGACCGACTGGACGCTGTCGGCCTCGTTGTACGCCGGGATGACGATGTAGACCGTCCGCTCGTCGTCCTCGCCGAGGTCGGCCTGGTCGACGGTGAGACTCCTGGTGAGTTCCGCGATCGTGAGTTGCTGTTCGCGCAGCCGGCCGATGACGTACAGCACGAGCGCCGTCAGCAGCACGGTGGCCACCAGCGCGATGACCAGCGGCCGGCGCTCGATCTGGAGAACGTTCCCCAGCGCGTTGAACAGATCCGGGACGAGCGCGATGGCCAGCGTCCCGACCGCGATGGCCGTCGCCACGCCGAACTCCGTCTTCGAGAAACTCGTCCGATAGCGTCTGAACCCCCAGTAGAAGATCAGGAGGGCAACGACCACCAGCACCGCCGTCAGCGTCGGGCTGTCGAGGCCGGTGGCCTGGAAGGGCGGCCGGGTCGCCAACATGCGTGTTGAACTCGGCTTTCGCGAGAATCGTTAAATGCGTTGTGTCTCGGCCCGCACACAGGTTCACGGGGCCGTGTTCGGTCGGCCGCCGCTCGGCCTACCCGGCGTCGGCGTACCCCAGATCCTGCAGTTGGCGTTCGACCTCGTCGGACACCTCCGTCCGGTCGACCGCCACCTCCTCGCCGCCCTCCGTCATCGACACGTCCGCGTCGCGAGCGACCAGTTTCCGCTCGAAGTCCTGCCACGCGACCGTCGCCGTCTCGTGCCAGGGCGCGACCGTCACCGCCTCCTCGGTCGTCGTCTCGGTCAGATCCGTTCCCTGCCAGGCGTCGGGTGCGTCGATGCCCGCGCCCGCCGCCAGCGTCGGCCCCACGTCCAGGAGGCTCAGGCGGTCACCCTGCGTCTCGATCCCGTCGAGGACGACCGGCACCCGAATCACCGTCTCGGGCACCCGGCGGCGGTACCCCTGGTGGTAGTAGTACTCCTCCTCGCCGAACTCGTCGCCGTGGTCGGCCGCGAACGCGAAGATGGGGTCCTCGCTGTCGATTTCGGTGAGGAGCCGCTCGATCCGGTCGTCGACCCGGCCGAGGGCGTCGCGGTAGGCCGAGGTGATGACCTCGCGTTCCGCGTCGGTCACCTCCGAGGAGCCGAACCAGTGGCGACCGCCCGACGCCTCGGCCTTCCGGTCGATCTTCGGGGGAATCGCGTCGTCGCCGGTGCCGTACGGCCGGTGACTCTCCATCTGATGAACCCAGAGGAACCGGGGGCCGTCGGCGTCCTCGAACCGCTCGATGGCCTCCTCGATCACGGCCTCGTCCTCGGGCAGATCGTCCATGTTGGCCTCCATCGGATAGACCCGCCGGTACACCTGCCGGACGATGTCGAACGACCCGAGATACTCCCGGAGACTGCTCCGCCGGTTCGAGGCGGCGTTGCCCGACCCCGACATGTAGTTGTCGTAGTGGTCGAAGCCGCTGTCGAAGCCGAAGGCCGGGTCCGCCTGTGCCGTCGGCACCAGCCCGATGGTCGTGTAACCCGCCTCGCTGAACGCCTCGGCGATGGTCGGCCCGACGACGCGGGACTGGACCGACGCCCGCAACCGCGAGGACTGCAACGCCGCCAGACTCGGCCGCGTGTAGTGACCCGCAGTCACACCTGTCAACACCTCGTGGTCCGCGACGAACGGCATGGCGTCCACGAAGTCCCGCCGAACCGAATCCGCGGTCAGCAGTACGACGTCACGCATTCGTTGCCGGAGAACGCGGGACGCCGATAATAGGTCTTCCGTCTCGCGGCCCCGACGTGGCCGTCGCTGTCCGAACGGAGCCGGAAAGAACGTCGACCGCGAGTCGCCAGCCCGGCGTTAGCCGAACATCTGGCGCATCATCGGGTGCATCTCCATGAGCTGCTCCTCGGCGATCTCCTCGTACAGCTTGTACGTGATGGAGACCGTCAGCAGCAGCCCGGTGCCGCCGACACCCCCGATGGTGCCGAGCATGTTGGCCATCACGGCCAGCAGGCCGACCAGGGCCCCACCGATGACGGTAACCTGGGGGATGTACCGCTCCAGAACCTTCTCGATGACGCCGGGGTTCTGTCGGAAGCCGGGGATCTGCATCCCGGAGCCGTGGATCTGCTGGGCCGTCGCTTCGGGGCCCATGTCGGTCGTCTCGACCCAGAACACCGCGAAGATCGCGCCACCGACGACCATGAACGTCAGGTCGACGGAGACCCGGAGCGCGATCTGCCAGAGTTCGGCCGAAGCCGCACTCCCGGCGAGCTGGGGAATCCAGTCCGCGGGCGACTGGATCGGCGAGATGTAGTAGAAGAACCCGCCGATCGCCTGTCCGTTGGAGTCGTAGACGCCGAGCCAGGCGGGCATCCCGTTCCCGAGCTGGGCCTGCAGGATCCGCCCCAGGAACTGGAGGTTCGCCTGCAGTGCCCGCACGAGAATCATCGGCAGGACGCTCGCGTAGATCAGCTTCACCGGGAAGCGACCACGCGCGCCCTTGACTCGCGCGTTCGACAGGGGAATCTCGACCCGCACCGACTCGGCGTAGACGACTACCACGAAGATGAAGATGGTCGTCACCAGTCTGATCAGCCCGAACTGCGGACTCATCAGCACCTGCTGGAGGCCCGCGCCGAACAGCGACCCGATGGGCTGTTCGCCGATGGCGATCAGAATCCAGGACGGGAAGAACCCGACCTGTTCCGACCCGATTCCGGGGAGCGCGAAGAAACCGCCGATGAGACGCTGGCTGACCCCGGCGACGATGAACAGCCCGACACCGGAGCCGACGCCCCACTTCGAGATGACCTCGTCCATGTAGAGGATGAGGATCCCGCCGAGGAAGATCTGGGCGAACAGGAGCATCTTGACACCCATCAGGCCGATACCGAGGCTCTGAGCGACCGCCGGACTCGGCGGCAGGAACCCACCGGCAAAGACCATCGGCAGCCCCGTCAGGATGCACATCACGACCACCAGCAACTTCTGGAGGCCCTGGTACAGCACCTGATCACGGGGGTTGTTCTGGGTGTCGAGCCCCAGCAGGTCGGCACCGCCGAGCAACTGCAGGACGATGGACGCGGTGACGATGGGTCCGATCCCCAGCTGGAGGATCGTCCCCTGCCCGCCGGCGAGGATCGAGCGGAAGCGCCCGAAGATGTCGCCGCCTGCCGTGCCCAGTCCGTACAGGTAGACGTTCGTCAGGAAGAAATACAACACCAGCACGCCGGCTGTCCAGGCCAGCTTCCGCTTGAACGGAACGTGGCCCTCCGGTCGCGCGACCGAGGGCATGCGGGTGAGTACCGGTTCGGCGGTTTCTTTCCAGCCCATACTACGCGGACCCTTCTTCCTCGCTTGTATCAGTATCGGATTCGTCTTCGCGCTCGGCCTGTCGCTTCTCGCCGCGTTCGGTGAGTTCGGCGCTGCCACCGGCCGATTCGAGCAGTTCGCGGGCCGAGTCCGAGAAGTCGTCCGCGACGATGGTCAACTCGTTGCGGACCTGGCCGCCACCGAGGACCTTCACCGCGTCGACCTCGTGGCCGTCCTCGACGACGTCCCGGACGTCGATCCGGTAGCCGTCGCCGTCTTCCTCGGCGACGCCGTCGGCCGCCAGCAGGGCGGCGTCCTCGTCGAGTTCGCGGACGTCGATCTCCGCGATCTCCTCTTTGAGCTTCTGGGGTCGCTTGAAGCCGGACTTGCCGAGCGGTTCGTAGTTGTGGAACTCGTGTTTGTCGCGACCGGCACGGCCACGGCCACCGCGGTGGCCCGCGCCACGACGGTTCTTGTGACTGCCGCCACCGTGCGTGCGTGTGCCGCGCTGTCGTTTCTTTTTGCTCGTCATTGTTATCGCATCGCTGTGAGGAGATCGTCGATCTCCTCGGTACTGTGTTTGCCGAGTTGTCCGCCCGTCGCGGCCGGTCCCTTCAGCCCGTCGTGGCCGCCCCGCGGCGGGTGCAGACGGAGCACTGGTGCCAGCCCCTGCTCGCGCAGGGTCGTCTCCTCGGCGACCAGTGCGAAGGCCAGGCCCTCGACGGAGTCGTAGTCGGTGTTGTCGTCGACCCACTCGTCGTCGATGTCGGCGTCGCCCTCCAGGGGCTCGCCGCGGGTCTGCAGGAGCGTCTCGACGGTCTGCTGGCTGGGTTCGCCGTAGGCGACGTAGTCGTTGACCTTGTGGATCATCCCGCGGTAGGCGTCGGTCTCGGGGATCAGCGTGCAGTGGTTCACGTCGTGGACGTTCAGCATCTCCAGCGTGTCGCTCACGTCCTCGGCCATGTTCACGTCACCGCGGAGCTGGACGAGTGCCTGCATCACTCGATCACCTCTCGTTTCTCCATGGTCCGCTGGGGGACCCGGGCCTCGGCCGTGTTGCGAAGCGCGTTGAACGTCGCCTTCGCGAAGTTGACCGTGGTCCGCGTGTTCCCCGACGAGCGGGTCCAGATGTCTTCGATCCCGGCGAGTTCGAGGACGTGCCGGACGGTCTCCCCGCCCGCCAGTCCCAGCCCGCGCGGCGCGGGCTGGAGTTCGACCTCGACGCTGCCCGCCTTGCCGGTCGTCCGGAGCGCGACGGTGTGGGGTCGCCCACAGCCACACTCCCAGGACCCGCAACCGCGGGACACGTCGATCAGGTTCAGCTTGCCGATGTCGATGGCCTTCTGGATCGCACCGCCGACCTGGTCGTCACGCCCCTCGGCGTAGCCGACGAGGCCGTCGCGGTTGCCCACGACGACGACACACCGGAACTTCACCCGGCGGCCGGAGTCGGTCATCCGCTGGACCATGTTGATGTCCAGCACTTCGTCTTCGAGGTCGGGGACCAGCTGGTCGACGACCTCCGGTTCCTTCAGCGGCAGGCCGGAGTTGAGGGCCTCCTGCATCGAGTCGATCTCGCCCTCCTGTACCTTCCGACCGAGCCGCGTGCGCGGTTCCCATCCGTTGCTCATAGTTCAGCCTCCATCAGTGTCTCTCGCACGTCGCTGAAGTGCGACGGCAGGTCCGTGGCGTCGAACTCGCCCGAATACAGCGGCTCGTCGAGCTGTTCGGCGTACTCGGCGATGTGTTCGCCGCTGGTGCGCTCCCAGTCGGCGAGCACGCTGTCGTTGTGGGGGATCTCGAGCCCGGCGTCGATTGCACCTTCCTGTACTGCAAACACCTTACTGCCCGGCGTGGCGGTGTTGAGGCCGATGTCGAGCACGGCCTCCTCGAATCCGTTCGCCAGCGCGCGCTTGCCAGCCAAAAGCCCCGTGAGATAGGCGGCGGGCAGGTTCCCCGTGGGAGCCTCCCAGCCGAACTCGTCGAGGTCGCTGGAGTGTGCGCTCGCGACCGTCTCGTCGCCCTGCGGGCCAGTGACGATCAGCTGCGCCGTAGTGTGCTGGTTGCTCTTCCGAGCGACCAGCCGGGGTTTCCCGGATTTCAGCAGGCGCAACCTCTGATGGTAATCCGTTCGTGCCTCGCGGCGACGCCGCATCGGCACTTTGTATCGTGGTCCTGTTGCCATTGTCATTCGCCTCCGTACTGATTGTCGATGAATCGCTCCATGTCGGCGACACTGTCGAACTCGCCACCGCCGGCCTTGTCGTAGAGGTCGCGGTACTCCGAACTCGACAGGTCACCGTCGTCTCGCATCTCGCGGAGCCGATTCCGCTGTGCGCGGATGCGGCTCTCCCAGTCCTCCTTGGGGTCCTGACGGCCGCCGGCCTTCCCCTTCCGGGAGCCGGCGTTCTTCTGGTGCCCGTAGGCGCGCTTCTTCGCGCGTTCGCGGGCCCGGCCGCGTGAGTTGCCCTTCGCGTCCTCGGACTGGATCACGCCCTGCTCGATCAGTTCTCGAACGTCCTCGCGGGTGATCGCGTCGGCGATCTCGCCCTGCTCGTCGGGGTCGAACCAGACTTTGTTCTTCCCGACGTCCAGGATGTCCGACGCGAGCCGTTTCTGTGCGCTCAGATCCGTCATTCTTCGACCTCCACTTCGACGTAGGTGGGATTGAGGACGCGCACGCCGCGGTCCTCGGCTTCCTCCTCGATCCGTTCGCGCTTGCGCGCACCGACCTTCGAGGCGATCCGGACCGCCTCGCGGTCGCCGTCGACGCCTTCGAGGTCGTCCACGTTGTGGACGCGAACCTCCTCGAAGCCGCTCGGGTGCTTGCCCCGAACCGCTTTCGGGGTGCGGAACCCGGCCTCGACGGTGTCGCCTTTGCCCTTGATGCCGCGGCGCTGCTTCGAGAGCTGGCCGCGCGGACGACGCCACGAGGTGGGCACCCGCTTTTTCTTGTGGTAGTCCTGCCGGTTGAACTGCGGTTTGCCCTCGCGGCCCCGCTGGTTCAGCAGCCGTTCCTCGTTCTCGCTGAGGTCCGGCGTCTTCTCGGTCAGGCCACGGGCCCGCAGTTCCGTCTCGACGTCCTCGGCCTCCTCGGGTTCGGGAGACTCGTCTTCGACTTCGGCCTCGGTCTCCTCGCTGACTTCGAGCCCGCCCACGTCGGCCTTGATGCGGGCCGCCAGGGCGTTCCCGATGCCGTCGACCTCCGCGAGGTCGTCCTGGGTCGCACCGCGCACGTCCTCGACCGTCCGGTAGCCCGCGCCTTCGAGCGCGGCCGCCTTCGAGTCGCCGACGCCGCTGATGTCGGTCAGGTCGTCGTAGCTCTCCGCGGCCTCGTCGTCGGCCTCGTCGGCCGTCTCCTCGACCTCGGCCTCGCTGTCGTCGACTTCCACGTCGCCGACTTCGGCCTTGATCCGGGCCGCCAGAGCGTTGCCGATCCCCTCGATGTCCGAGAGGTCGTCCTGTGCGGCCTCGGCGAGATCGTCGGTCGTCTCGTAGCCCGCGCCGCGAAGGGTCGCGGCGGTCTGGGGGTCGACGCCCGCGATGTCGGTCAGTTCGTCGTCGCCAGCCTGCTCGCGCTCGGCGGCGTCGCCGGCGAGGTCCTGCTCGTCGACCTGCTCGGCGTCGTCTTCGGCGGCGACTTCCTCGTCGAGTTCGTCGTTGTGTGCGTCCTCACCGCGTCCTTCGCGGCTCTTGTCTTCGTCTTCTGTCATCAGGCCTCACCTCGGTTCGGCTTCGCGGTGATGTAGACGCCGTCCTGGAACACCCGGATGTCCTTGTCCTTGACACGGGTGAGCTGTTCGATGTCGGCGGCGGTCTGGCCCACGGCCTCGATGTCCGAGCCCGACAGGGTCAGTTCCTCGCCGTCGACGCTGACCTCGGTGTCCCCGTGGATCGTCGTCCGCCGGGGCGCTTTCTCGCCGAGGAAGTTCTCGATGACGACCTCACCGTCCTCGACGCGCACCTTCATCGGGAAGTGGGAGTAGAAGACTTCCATCTCGTACTCCCAGCCTTCCGTCACGCCGTGGAACATGTTCCTGACGTGACTCTCGAAGGTGCCGACCGTCGAGTTCGTCTTGGCGTCGTCCTCGTCGCTCTGGATCACGACGGTCCCGTCGTCGACTGAGACGTCGACGTCCGGGTACCAGAGCCGGCGCGTCACACTGCCGTTGGGACCCTCGACCGTCAGGTCGAGATGGTCCATCTCGGCGCTTACCTCGTCCGGAATTTCGAGTTCTGTGCGTGGCATTGTTAGTAGACGTACGCGATCACCTGGCCACCGATGCCCTCCTCGCGGGCCTCGTAGTGGCTCATGATCCCGTGGCTGGTGGTCACGACGAGTGTCCCGTAGTCCCGAGCGGGGAGGAACCGCTTCTCCCACTTCTCGAACTCGTCAGCGCCCGCCGAGTAGCGGGGCTTGACGGGGCCACACTCGTTGATCGCACCCTTCAGTTCGACCTCGAACTCGCCGGCTTTGCCGTCGTCGACGAAGCTGAACCCGTCGATGTACCCGCGGTCGTAGAAGACCTCGAGCACGCTGCCGATCTCGTTCGAGGCGGGCGATACCGTCTGCTCCAGATGTCCGACGCTCTCGGCGTTGTTCAGCCCCGAGAGGGCGCTGGACAGCGGATCGTTGCCTGTCATGAGTATTTCTTGAAGCCCATGCCGCGTGCGATCTCGCGGAAGCACTGGCGACAGAGGTAGATGTCGTACTTGCCGACCAGTCCCTGCTCGCGACCACACCGCTGGCAAGAGCGGAGTTGCTCCGTTCGTTTCGCCGTCTGTTCGCCGGTGGGGTCACGGACCTCCTCGGTCTCCTCGCCCTCGGCGTCGGCTTCCGTTTCACTTTCGCTCATTCGTTGACCTCCACGTCGTAGGCCGCCTCGACGTACGCGACTGCGTCGTCGGGGTTGAGTCGATGGTTCGACGGGATCGACCGCGAGGCCTTGTCACGCTTGGCGACCCGGTACCCGGGGCGCACCATGTTGACCGTGACGTCCAGCCCGTAGATCCCGATGTTCGGGTCGTACTCCTGGCTCGGGAAGTCCGTGTGTTCCTCGACGCCGAAGCTGAAGTTGCCCGTGTCGTCGAACTGGGACTTCGAGAGGTCGACCAGGGGGATCGCCGTCTGGAGGAACTCGTCGGCCTCCTCGTCGCGAAGGGTGACCTTCGCGCCGATGGGGTCGCCCTGGCGGATGTTGAACTCGCCGACGGTCTCCGTGGCCGTGGTCCGGACCGGCTGCTGGTCCGTGATCTCGGCCAGGATGTCCTCGGCGTTGGCGAGTTCGCGACCGCCCTGCCCGACGCCCATGTGGACGACGACCTTCTCGATGCGCGGTTCGCGCATCTCGTGGAAGTCGCCGCCGGACTCGCTTTCGGAGCTCATTCGTCATCACCCGTGAAGTTCTCGTCGATCACGACGACGTACTCCTCGACGGTCTCGAAACCGTCGCCGTCGTCCTGTTCGACGATGACGTTGTTCTCGGAACTGCCCGGCGTGATCTGGATCTCCTCGATCCGACCGATGTCACCGGCGTGTGCGCCGGCGACCGCCGTGACGAGTTCGCCTTCCTGGTAGGGGAAGTGGGCGACGATCTCGTCGTCGTCGTTGGCGACGACGATGGAGTCGTTGCCGCCGTACTCGCTGTCCTCGTCGACGGTCAGCGTCTGGCCGTCGTGCAGGGTCAGCTGTACGTCCCCACCGGGGATGTGCTGTTTGTTGACGATCTTGCCCAGCTTCGAGCCCGCCGACTCCTCGTCGATGGGCGTCAGGGCGAGCCGTCCGCCCTCGCCGGGGAAGACCCGATAGTACTCCTCGCGCTCGGTGAACGCCAGGATGTCGAACATCCCGACGGGCCGCTCCTCGTCGGAGACCGCCTTGCCGTTGATCAGGACGTTGTCCTGGTTGAGGGCGTAGCGGGCCTCCTTCCGGGAGTCCGCGTACTCGAGCACGTCCCGCAGGACGATCAGCAGGGGGACCCCTGCCTCGCCGTGGGGACCGGCGTCGGCCTTCACGGTGAACGTCTCGGTCTTGCGCTCGACCGGCCAACTCTTGGGAACGGAGAGTCGTTTCTGGTGTTTCGTCATGCGCTATCCGCCTCCGATTCGAGTCGCGCCTGCCGCCGGTCGTCGTCGAGGTTCAGCGCCGTCACGCGGAGGTTCGACGCGTCCAGCGGACGGGGCACTTCCTCCCCGTCTGCCTTCTCCTGCGTCACGTCCTCGACGTGGACGACCTGCTCGGTCAGGTCCACGGCGACGACTTCGGCTTCCTCGCCGGCGTAGTCGCCACGCAGGACCTCGACCGTGTCGCCCTCGTTGACGCGGACGTTGCGCTGGCCGTACTCCTCGCGGAGGTCGTCGGCCAGCGTCGACCGCACCTGCGAGTGGCGCTCGTGCAGCGGCGCGCGCTCGGTCTGGGTTCGCTGTTTGTGTGGTTGTCGTGTCATACTAGACGATCATTGTCGCTGTGCTCGCGATGGAGCCGAACCGTTCGGCGACCTCGCGAGCGATGGGACCCTTGATCTCGGTCCCGCGGGGTTCCTCGTTCTCGTCGATGATGACCGCCGCGTTGTCCTCGAACTTCACGCGCGTGCCGTCCGGCCGCCGGATCGGCTTGCGCTGTCGGACGACCACCGCTTCGAGCACCTGGCGACGCATCTCCGGCGTCCCCTTGGTGACCGAGACGGTGATCTTGTCCCCGAGGCCCGCCTTCGGATGGCGGTTCAGCGTCCCGGAGTAGCCCGAGATGCTGACCACCTTCAGCTGGCGTGCGCCCGTGTTGTCGGCACACGTGATCAGCGAGCCCTTCTCGAGGCCCTGGGTGACGTCGGCACCGAGTGCCTCCATCAGTCGTCACCTCCAGCGGCGGCGGTCGCCACGCGTTCCACGACGACGTGGCTTTTCGTCTTCGAGAGCGGTCGTGTCTCTGCGATACGGACCGTGTCGCCCACTTCCAGGTCCACGCACGGGGGTGCGTGAGCCGGGACGCGCGACCGACGCTTCATGAATCGGTCGTACTTGGGCACCTTCACGTCGTACTCGCGTTCGACGATCACGGTCTTGTCCATGTCCGTGGAGGCGACCTCCCCTTCGAGCGTCTGCCCACGCACACTGAGTGTGCCGTGGAACGGGCAGTTCTCGTCGGAGCAGGCCTCCTCCGGCCGTTCTACGTTAAGTCCTAGCGCCATTTCGAATCACCTGTTCGTTCCGTGCGCCGCGCAGGCCGCGCGACCAGCCGTTCGCCCTCGACGGTGACGACCTGCTGGCCGTCCCCCTCGATTGTGAACTCGAAGGTCGCGTCGCCCTTGGGCACCTGCCACACCCGCCGCTCACCATGTTCGCCGGCCTCCGGCCGGCTCTCACGTTCCGAGGTGCTTCGCACCTCGTGCCCCTCGACGGAGAGGGTCCGCGTCGTCTCCATCACGACCTCGCCGGCGATGCCGACCAGGTCGGGGTTGGACGCGGCGACCACCCGAACCGGGCGGCCGATGAGTTCGTGTCGCGTGAGCGTCGCGGGTGTCAGTGGCATCAGTCTATTCCTCGTCCAGATCGCCTTCTGCCTCGCGGCTGACGCCGCTCGGGCTGTGAGGTGATCTCATTCGAGATCACCCTCCTCCCGGCGAATCGTCTTCAGCCGGGCGATGGCTTTCCGGATCTCTTTGATCTCGCCCGGGTTCTCCGGGCGACCACCCGCGGCCTGGACGGCCTGGGTGTTCAGCAGCTCCGTCTCCAGATCCTCGAGTTCGGCCTCCCGTTCGGCAGGCGTCATGTCGCGGATCTCGTCCGGGTGGAGAATCGTCATTGTTCACCCTCCTCGGAGTCGGTGTCTTCCATCTCGTCCATGAGTTCCTCGGCTTCCGCCTCGGTCTCCTCGTCGACCTCGGACTCGATGGCCTCGTCGAGTTCGTCGATATCGACGTCCTCGGGCTCCTCGTCGGGAACCTCGACCTCGTCGTCGGGTTCGTCGACGACTTCCTCGTCGATCGTCTCCTCGACGACTTCCTCGTCTGCCGGTTCGGCCTCGTCACCCTCCGGCGGCGCGCCCATCGCGGGCTCCTCGTCGCCGGCTTCGGGTTCGCCTTCCGGCTCGCCTTCCAGCAGTTCCTCGACGCTCTCGCCCTCGACGTCTTCGACGTACTCCTCGACGTCCGCGTCCTCGTAGATGCGGAAGTCGTCGGGGAGCTGGGCGTTCGGCGGGATGATCTTCACGTCCACGCCGATGGTGCCGAGCTTCATGACCGCCGTGCCCTGCCCGTGGTCGACGATCTCCTCTGCGGGCTCGCCGTTGTGCTTGATGTAGCCACGGTTGAACTTCTCCACGCGTGAGCGTGCGCCCGTGACTTTGCCCGAGAGGACGATCTCGGCCCCGAGTGCGCCGGCTTCCATGATCCGGTCGATGGTCGTGTGACCGGCCTTCCGGAAGTACCAGCCGCGTTCGAGGGCGTTGGCCAGGCGGTCGGCGACGATCCGGGCGTTCAGGTCCGGCTCCTCGACCTCCTGCACGTCGATTTGCGGGTCTTCGAGGTTGAACCGCTCTTCGAGTTCGGTCGTGACCTTCCGGATGTTCTTCCCGCCCTTGCCGATGACCATGCCGGGCTTTTCGGCCTTGAGGACGATCTGGGTCCCCATCGGCGTCTTGGCGACGTCCATGCCGCCGTAGCCCGCACGGCCGAGTTCGTCGGCGAAGAACTCGTCGATCTGAGTCCGCTGGAGGCCGTCCTCGATGAACTGGTGTTCGTCAGCCATCAGGCATCATCCTCCTGGAGGATCAGTTCGACGTCGACTTCCGGGGAGTTCCACTCCGTGGCCCGCCCCATCGCGCGGGGCTTGCGGCCGCGGGTCTCGCCGACCTTGTGGGCGGCGACGTGGATGATCTCCATGGCCTCACCGTCGAATCCCTGGTGGTCGGCGTTGCCGACCGCGTTCTCGATCAGGTCGAGGAAGGCCTCGCTGGCCTTCTCCGGGAATCGACCGGCGTCCCAGCCGTCGATGTCGTTGCGGTGACCGACGCCCGAGTTGTGGGACCTGAAGGGCACCGACTGCTCTTCGTCGACGACCGCTTCGAGGTACTCCGTCGCCTCGCCGGCGGTCATCCCCTTGATCTCTCGGGCGATGGCCTTGCTGTGCTTGTGGCTCATCTGCCGTTCCCGAAGCATCGCTTTCGCCGTCGTGTCCGGGTCCGGGTCGATTGAGTAGCTGATTCCCATGTGTTACTTGAGTGGCACGAACTTGGAAGACCGGGTCGCCCCGATCCCGGCCTGTCCGTGCTCGACGGATTTCCGTGTGAGCTGGAACTCGCCGAGGTAGTGGCCCAGCATCTCGGGCTCTACCTTGACGCGCTCGAAGCTCTGGCCGTTGTGGACGGCGAAGGTCAGGTCGACCATCTCCGGCAGGATCGGCATGTCGCGCAGATGCGTCCGGATCGGGTCGTTGGCCGTCTCCTCCTCGCCGGCCTCGCGGGCCTCCTCGAGCAGCTGTTCTTTCTCGTAGGACAGGCCGCGCTCGATACTTCGCCGCTGGCGTGCGGGGAGCAGTTCCGCGACCTCGTCGATGTCCATGTCCTGCAACTCCTCGAGACTGTGACCACGGTAGGAGAACTCTCCCTCGTGGCCGATCTGGTACTCGGAACTCATTCGTTACCACCCTTGCCGCCACGGCCGGTCTTCCGGGAACTGATGTCCCCGACCTTCCGGCCCGGCGGTGCGTTCCGCGAGATGGACTTGGGCTTGCCGGGGTGCTGGCGACCGCCACCACCGAACGGGTGGTCGACGGCGTTCATCGCCACACCACGGACGTTCGGCCACTTCGTCCCTCGCGCTTTCATCTTGTGGTACTTGTTACCGGCCTTGACGTGGGGCTTCTCGGTCCGACCGCCACCGGCGACGACCCCGATGGTCGCCCGGCAGTCCGGATCGAGCCGCTTGATCTCGCCGCTGGGCAGTTTCACGACCGCCACGTTGCGGTCGTGAGTCAGCAGCTGCGCGGAGACGCCCGACGCACGGGCGAACTTCCCACCGTCGCCGGGGTTGGCCTCGACGTTGCAGACCGGGACCCCTTCCGGGATCTCGGCCAGGGGCATCGTGTTGCCCGGTTCGATGGCCGCGGAGATGCCGACCTGGATCTGATCGCCCAGGCCGATCCCCTCGGGTGCGAGCACGAGGCGCTGGTCGCCGTCCTCGAACTCGACGGCCGCGACGGGTGCGCTGCGGGCCGGGTCGTGTTCGATATCGACGACCGTGCCCGAGACGGTGTCTTTGTCTTCGAGCTTCCGGTGCGACAGGTCCGCCTTGTAGCGGTGCGACGGGGCCCGGAACGTCGGACCACCGCGACCGCGTCGTTGTCCCTGAATTCGTCGTCCCATGATCAGAACACCCCGATCCGGGAGGCGATCTCTTCGGCGTCGTCCTCCTCGGAGAGCGTCACCGTCGCCTTCTTCTCGCCTTTCATCGTGACCATCGTGTTCACGTCGACGATCGACACGTCGAACTGCCCTTCGATGGCCTCGGCGATCTCGTCTTTCCCCGCACCGGAGTCGACGATGAACTGGAGCTTGTTCTCGAAGTCCATCTTGTTCATCGCCTTCTCGGTGACGTGGGGGTACCGGAGGACCGAACTCATCGCTCGGCCACCTCCTCCAGCGCGCTCTCGGTCCAGACGGTGAGCCGGCCGGGCTGGCCGCCGGGCGCGAGGTCTTCCGCGTTGACCTCACGACCGGTCGTCACGTCCGCGCCCGCGAGGTTGCGGGCGGCACGCGAGGGCTCCTCGCTCGTGACAAAGAGGATCGAGGACGGCCGACGGTACTTCCGGCCACGGGTCTTCCCCTGACCGGCCTTGATCTTCGTCTCGTCGGCGCGCTCGATGTCGGCGTCGAGACCGAGTGCCTCCAGCACGTCGACGACCTCCTGGGTCTTCTGGAGGTCCTCGAAGTCGTCGGAGACGACCACGGGCAGGTCGACGCCGTCGTCGAACTCGTGCCCGCGCTCGCGGACGGTCTCCTCGTCGGTCGTGGCCGCGACGGCCGACCGGACGGCGAGCTTGCGCTCCTTGTCGTTGATGTTCAGCGAACGATCCTTCTCGGACTTCGGCGGGTGCGCCCGGCGGCCACCGACGGCCTGGGGCACGCGACGTGCCTTGCCACCCTCGCGGGGGACGTGGGCCATGCCGCGGCCGGAGCCGAAGGACTCGGCCGGCGTTCGCAGGCCGGCGTACTCGTCGCTGCCGTAGTCCTGTTTCCGGTTTGCCTGGGCGGCGAGCACCGCCGACCGGATCAGGTCCGGTCGGAGCTGCGTGTCGAAGACATCGGGAAGTTCCGCCTCCCCGTCTTCGTCGCCGTCCAAACTGTGTACTGTCGCGTTCATCCTTGGTTACTCTCCTGAGACACGTAGCGCACCTCGGGGTCGAGGCGCGGCTGGTCGTTCGGTCGAACCGCCGGGCGGAAGCGCAGGAGGCGCTTGTCCGGCCCCGGCAGCGAGCCCTTCACCAGCGCGTACGGCCCGTCGACCTCGCCGTAGTTGACGAAGCCGCCGTCGACGGAGGGCTCGTCGCCCTCGCCCACGTCGATGAGGCGCTTGTTCAGTTCGGTCCGCTGGTGGTAGCCCATCTGCCCCTGCTGGGGGACGGTCGAGCGCACACGCGAGGGGTTCCACGGGCCGAGGTTACCGATCCGGCGCCGCCAGCCCTGGCGTTTGTGCTTGCCCTTCCGCTTTTGAACACCCCAGCGCTTGACGGGACCCTGCGTCCCCTTGCCTTTCGTGACGCCGGAGACGTCCATGTACTCGCCGGCGCGGAACACGTCGTTCATGGCGTGTTCGCCGCCGTCGTCGACGAGATCGAGCGCGAACTCGAGCCGGTCGGAAAGGGAGCCACCGCCGACGCGTGTCTCCATCACGTCGGGCTTTTTCTTGGGGACGCTGGGAACGGCGTCGGGGACCGAGTGCGTGATGACACGCACGTCCGCGAGGTCACCGTTCTCCAGCGCGGTCTGTACTTCTTCGCGCGCGCCCTCGGCGTCGTGCTCGTCGGGCAGGTCCAGCGTCCGGTCGAGTTCCGGGTGGAACTCGTCGGTCCAGACCTCCGTGAGCGGTCGCTTGCCGTAGGGCGTGTCTTCGTAGGCTCGCACGGCGACGGCGCGCATCGGCGGCGTCTCGACGACGGTAACGGGCACCGTCTCCTCCATCCCCTCGCGCGGGGAATCGGGCTCGTCGTTGATCAGCACGACGTGTGTCATGCCGGCCTTGTATCCGGCGAAGCCCTGGAGGCCCGGCTGTCCCTCGTCGTCGGGCCAGGTGTTGAAGCGCGGCACTTCGCTGCCCGACCGCTTACGCGGGCCAAAGCCCAGCGAGCCTTTGCGTGGTCTGCTTGGTTGTGGCATTCGTTGGTCACTCCGTGAGTGAGAGGCAGGCGAGCACGGCGAACATCGCTTCTTCCGTTCGCACGACCTCGCTGCCCTGATTCGGAACCGCGTTCAGCCAGAGGTCGAACCGGGACCCATCCGGTTCGTCCGCGGGTAGATCCGTCCGTTCTCGCTCGGTCTCCTCGCCGCCCTCGTCGCCGCCCGGTGGGGCGACACCGAGTATCTCCGGCAGGCCACGCTCGGGCGCTCCGAACGCGACCGTCATCCCTCGCGGCTCCGTGTCGGCGACGATGTCGCCAAGACGGTCGACACTCAGCTGTTCGCCGTGCCGTGATGTGGCAACGCGAACGCCGGCGTCGTCACGCGAGAGCTCCGTCGAGAGGTCCGACGCCTCGACGACGAATCCCGGCGGGGATTCCTCGACGAACTTGGCGCGGACCGGCCGTCGCGAAGAGACCCTGATGGAAACGCGCTCCCCCTCCGCGAGCCCACCGTCGGGCTCGGGGAGGGAGATCGGGTGTTGCAGTCCGCAATTGACCCGAACGCGTCCGTCAGATCCGACCTCGGTCACGATTCCCTGTCTTAACGACCCCGAATCGTCCGATCCGGAGCCGGTCCGTGAGGCGACGCGGAGCGGCGGCAGGACGCCCGCGTACTCCAGCTCGTCCCGCTTACCCCACGCCTCCTTTCGGAGGTATGGCGGCGTCGCGGCGTACCGCAGCACGGTTTCGACGAACCCGTCACCCCACCGGCCTTCCGCCCCGGAATCGGGGAAGACGACCAGGCGATCGACCCGGAACACCGCCGCCGCGCGGGCGACGTAACCGAGTTTGCGAGTCGCCTCGCGTTTGTCCTCGGCTTCCCGGGTCAGCGATGACGGCACGAGTACGCTGACTGTCATGCCGTGACGCTTCCACGCCACGCCACTAGACTGTGCCGAATCTACTCTACTGCCAGGGTATAAAGGACCCGCTTCGTTTGCGCGTTGCGACGCGTTCACACAGGTCAGAGAACAGCTCAAACGCCGTTCCCAGTTCGACTGCACCTTCGAACCGATCCTTGCCCAGTGTGAGCGACTGCCTACACGGGTAAATCGTGCGCCGAGGAGGGGAGACTACTTAACCTAAGTACATGTTATTTGAAGTCTATTATATTCTCCCGCACGTTTTGACTTAAACAGCCGTCAATAGCCGGGAGAATATATACACAACTTTTGTCTCATTACCGTGCTGGATGATGAACCACCACACGGACGGCGGCTCTGCGGAACCGGCGAGCGAAGCTGTGGATTCGGACAGCGGGATCTCCCGGCGGGACGTCCTCAGAACGTCGTCGACGGCAGCCGTTGGCGCGGCGGGATTCGGCGCGGTATCGGGCACGGCCTCAGCAGAGGACACCTCGGACGAAGACGAGGAACTCGACCTCGGCGTGTTCGAGTGTGTGGAAGACGGGCTGCGGATCGACTGCAACAAAACGGTCCAGCTCGACCCGTGGTGGTGGAAGGGCGACTACGACGCGGACTTCGATGTCGGCGGCCTCGGCGAGGAGGTCCTCGTCTACATCCACGGCCTCTTTGCCGAGCCCTTCGCCGAGGAGCAGGCGACGCTGCTCCAGCGGTCGACCGGGTTCGACGCCGACAACGTCGTGGCGATGAAGTGGCCGTCGTCGGGTGTGACTTACACCAAGCCCTGGGACCGGGCCGCGGAGTTCGGTCGGAAGACGGCCGACTGGATCATGGGCGAACTGTGGGCGCAGAACCCGGATACGTCGGTCACCGTCGTCGGTCACTCACTCGGCGGCCGTGCGGCCTTCAACATGCTGAACCGACTCGAAGAAGCGAACGAACAGGTCGAGAACGTCGTCGCCGTGGGGCCGGCCGACATGGCGCGGTTCGTCTGTGACCACGACGAGAGCGGCGACCGCATCTACAACTACTACGACGGCATCGAGCAGGGCGCCGAGAGCGTCTACGTGCTCTACTCCGACGACGACTTCGCGGTCGGGAGCATGCACGAACTCTGGGGCGATGCCTTCTGGTACACGCCCGACGGCGAAGGGCTCGGTGCCGAGGGCCCGACCTGTCGCAACTACCCGGACAACCTGGAGCCGGTCGACGTGAGCGACGAGGTCCAGAACCACTGTGAGTACTACAAACCCGACGGCGACACCGAGGCGCTCAGCGACGCCGTCTACGGTCGACTTTAACCCCTATATAAACTGCACCTATTGTCCGGCGACGTATGATCGGAGGGTGGTTCGCCAGC
Source organism: Halorientalis pallida (assembly GCF_049605515.1). GTDB lineage: Archaea > Halobacteriota > Halobacteria > Halobacteriales > Haloarculaceae > Halorientalis > Halorientalis pallida_A. The sequence goes on along the minus strand of NZ_CP187158.1, from coordinate 3,401,819 downwards.
GGTATCGAGTGCGACCCGTCCGGAAACCACGAACACTCTTTATCGGCGTCGACGGGGAACGGTCCCACATGATCGGGCGTACCCAGTGGGCCATCCCCGAGGGATTCATCCCCGAGACCAGCCACGGCCCGCCCGAGATGGAGAGCCACGAGACCGTCTGCCTGCTGAACGCGACCGACGCCGCCGCCCACGTCGCGATGACGGTCTACTTCGAGGACCGCGAACCCGTGGGCCCCTACGAGGTGACCGTACCCGCCGAGCGAACCAGCCACCTCCAGTTCAACGAGTTCGACGACCCCGAGATTCCGCGGGGCGTGGCCTTCGCCAGCGTGATCGAGTCGGACCGACCGGTCGTCTGCCAGCACACCCGACTGGACTCCCGACAGGCCGAGAACGCGCTGTTGTCGACGATGGCGTATCCGGGCGAACGCTGAGCGTCCGATCACCACCGCTCTGGGGACGGCCCACCAGAACCAGTCGTGAGAACGCACGACGGTTCCGGGCGGAGAGACCGCAGTAAAACAATAAACTAAGACTTTGTTTATAGTTGTTATAAAATGCTTAGGCGGTGCTGGGCATCGGTCGGGCCATGTCACAGGACGGTCCCGTCTCCGAGGGCGACACGCTGACGTACGCACGGACGTTCACGAACGAGGAGGTCCAGCAGTTCGCGGCCCTCTCGAAAGACGATGGGTACCATCACATGGTGGAGGACGAGGACGGCCAGGTCGTGTTGCACGGACTGCTGACGGCGACGATGCCGACGAAGCTGGGCGGCGACATCGATTTTCTCGCGCGCACGATGGAGTTCGAGTTCCCGCGGCCGGCATACACCGGTATCGAGATTACCTGCACGTCGACCATCGAGTCGGTGACCGAGCGAGAGGACCGGACCGAACTGTCGGTCTCGTTCGTCTGTGAGACCGAACACGGGAACGTCGTCCTCAGAGGGGAGAGCGAGGGTGTAGTGATGGGCTGATCCGGCGGGCCGGGTGGGACGCCCTGCCGTGATTTTCCGTCCGATTCGGAAGCCTTATACCTTCCACCATGGATACTGTGTGATGTAGTGAAGTAGCGCGCTGGTGGTGTAGTGGTATCACAGGACCCTGCCACGGTCCTAACCCGAGTTCAAATCTCGGCCAGCGCATTCCCACCTTTTTCGGCGTCGGGTTGCGCGCCAGCGGCGCGCGACCGCTCCTTGAAAACGTGGGCGAAAAAGCCGAACGCTCGCTATCGCTCGCGTTCGGTACGACGTGCTTGCCCGCACGGTTCAAATCTCGACCAGCGCATTCCTGCGACGAACAACACCGACGAGCGACCGCTCTGCGGTCGCTCACATCCGTGTGAGACGAAGGCTTCACAGACAGCCACGGACCGTTTTCGGCCGAGAGTGGGGTCACGTCCCCTATTCGTGCAGGGTGAGTCTCCGTGCGGCGACGGCCACGAACAGGACGAGTGCGACGAGTACGGCGGTGAGGCCGAACCCGGGACCGGATTGGCCGGTGGTGGTAGCCGGTTCGGTGGTCCCCGGATCTGGGGCGGGGTCGGCGGCGGGATCGGCCGCCGTGACCGGTGCCGGTGTCCGCTCCGTGGTCGGTGACGCGGCGTCCGTCGGGGTCGGTTCCGTCTCGGCCGGCCCGACGACCGCGAGCGTCGAGGCCGCGCCGTCGACGGCGAAGGTGACCCGGGTCTCGCTCTGCTGGACGACGCGCACCGACAGCGACTCCCACTCGCCCGATCCGGGGCCGTAGCGGAGAACCCGCACGTCGCCGGGTGCGACGCCGGCGTCGGTCAGTTCGGCGCGCGCCACACCGACGCGCACCGATGCCGTGGCGTCGGCGTCGGGGAGACCGATCTCGACGGCCGCGAACAGCGTTCCGTCGAGGGACGGGGCGACCGCGGGAAGCCCGGACAGTCGTGCGACACTGACGACACCGGACTGCCCGGAGATGCTGACACGCTCGACTGGGCCGTCGTCGAAAGCGGCGGTGTCGCCGTCGAGTCGTGCCGTCGAGACCGACTCGGCCGCCCCGTCGAGGACGGTCACGGACCCGAGGCCGGTCTCACCGATCCGGAGGTCGTAGACGCCGGGTTCGGTGAGGTTGTACTGGAACTGGACCGTCGTCTCGTCACCGGGCGCGAGTTCACCGGTCCGGTTCACGCCGGTCGCCACGCCGTCCAGCGAGAGCGCGAGATCGAACTCGCCGGTCGCACTGCCCCCGTTCCGGACGGTGGCGGTGACCGTCAGCGGCTCACCGACCGCGACGAGTCGCGACCCCACCGCGGCGTCGACAGTGATATCCGGACTGACCAGGTTCCCGGAGCCGACGCCGGAACCGCCCCCGGCCGATCCACCGGAACTGCCGCCGGACGAACCGTTTGACCCACCGTTCCCGGCTTCGTCGTTCTCGTCTTCACTCTCCTCGTCTTCCTCGTCTTCTTCTCCTTCCTCGCTCTCCTCGTCTTCTTCTCCTTCCTCGCTCTCCTCGTCTTCTTCTCCTTCCTCGCTCTCCTCGTCTTCCTCACTCTCCTCGCTTTCCTCGCTCTGGCCGGCCACGACGGCGGACAGAGAATCGGTCGCCTCGTTGCCGTTCGCGTCGGTGGCGGTCAGGACGAGATCGTACTCGCCGGCATCCACTGGCGCGCCGGTCGCGTTCGTCCCGTTCCACGCGACGGAGACGGGGTCGGCGAAGGCGGCCGACACGTCGCGCTCGAACACGGTCTCGTCGCTGGCGTTGGCGCGCACTGCGAGTGTGGCGTTAGCCGGGTTCTCGTCGGAGAGGCCGACGGTGATCGTGGTCGGATTCGCCTCGCTGATCGGCTCCGTGGCACGCGAGTGCTCGAACCGTTCGATAACCGGGGGTTCCTCGTCCAGTCTCTCGGTCACGTTCACCTCGACGGTCAGGTTCCGGGCCGATTCGACGGTCAGGTTCCGCGTGTAGAGCCGTTGGACGAGGCGCGTCTCGTTCGGAACGCTGACCGTAACGGAGACCGAGCCGGTCACTTCCACGCCGGGTGCATCCGAGCGGTCGGGGACGAGCAATCCGTCCCCGTCGGTCGCCCGCGGGAAGATGACCGCGGCCGTCGAGTCGTTCACGCCCGTGTGCTCCACCTTCACGGTCGCGTTATCGACTGGCACACCGTCTTCGGTGACGACCGTGACGTTCAGCGGGTGGGCCGGGGGAAGCGTGACGGTCCCGAGGTCCCTGTCGCCGTCGGCACCGAACCGATCGAGTCCGTACAGGTCCGGTGACCCGTCCCGCGGGAACGTGACCTCGCCGTCGGCCATCGACCCGTTGCCCTGTGGGAACGCGGACAGCGGTGCCTGGTAGTACGAGAGCGATTCCGTCCCGCCTACGTCCGTCACGTAGTCGAAGCGACCGGTCCGGTCCGTCGACACGGCGCTGTCGAACTGCAGCAACCGACAGGTCGTCCCGTTCCAGTCGTTGACGACCACCGGAGCGGTGGACGGATCGCCGTCGCCGATGGCCACGGTGTCGTCCGTTGCCGGATCGCCGTCCGCTTCGTACACCCGTCCCGACACGTCGACGGCTGTCACCGAGGTCCGTGCTTCCGGTTGCGGTGACTGGGACTCGGTGTTGCCGGCAGTGTCCTCGGCCACGCACATGAACCGATACGTCTCACCGACCTCGCCGTCGTAGCTGACCGTCTCGTTCTCGACACCGACCTCGGCGATCTCCCAGGTCTCACCGTCGGTCGAGACGTAGATCGTCACCTCTTCGATCTCGCCGACGGGATCCGAGCCGGACCAGGACACCCGTATGTCCCTGCCACTCCGTTCCGGCAACGGATCGACGGTACAGCTCGGTGCCACAGTGTCGATGACGTTCACGGTGTTGTTGGTGGTGAGACTGCTGACCTCGTCGAACTCGATGGTGGCGTTGTTCTCGATGCGGGTTCCGTCCGCGAGCCCTTGCTTCGGCGTCGCCTCCATGAGCAGTGTCCCGGTTCCGTTCGGTGGCAGGTCGGTATTCTCGAGGTCCCACCGAAGCGTCCGGCCGTCGAGTTCGGCCGTGTGCCGCTCCTGGACGGTCTCGGTACGCGTCACCGTCCGATTACCGATCGTTACGTTCCTGGTTCGAGTGACGTTCCGACGCAGGAGGGTCACCGGCGTCGTCTCGTCGACCCCGACACGCGTGCGGTTCGCGGTGAACACCGTCACGGTAGACAGGTCGAGTTCGTCCGGAATCCTGTCGGTGACCGTGACGTTGGTCGCCGTGGCGTCGCCGACGTTCTCGTAGTGGACGACGTAGGGGAGCGTCCGGTTCGGTCGGATGTACCGTTCGGCACCGACGACCTTCTCGTTGGGGTCCGTCGGGGTCGTCGCGTTCTGTTCGTCCTCGTCACACGGCGGTTCTCTGGGCTTGAGTTCGTTGTAGGCGCGACAGGCCTCGAAGTCCCGTTCACAGATCGCTTTGTCGCCCAACTCGTTGCAGAGTTCCTCCGGGTCCGGGCCCCAGAGGCCGTAGGCACAGCCGGCGGTGTCGAGCGTGATACAGTCGAACAGCGTCGACCCACGGCCGAGGTTCCCCGGGAACTTGCAGCCGGCCACGACCTCCTCCTTACAGCGCTTGTAGTTCTCACAGCAGCCACCGGTGCAGGAACAGGCTTCGCCCCTGACGGTGAAGCCGTCCGGAATGCGACTGTCGAGTCTGACCTGATAGGTCAACAGACGGCTCTCGCCGGGGCGGAGTTCGTCGACCGTCCAGCTGAGCGTCGTCTGCGTGATATCCTGCGTGAAGTTCAGGTCCGAGCCGTTCGTCTCGACCAGGCTCTCGACGTATTCGCTGGTCCCGTTCCGGATGACGGTGCTCGTGACGTTCTCGGGCGTCGGGGTCGCGGCCCTGTACGCCCACCAGGGTTCGAGGTACTCGTTGACCGGGACGTCACGGGCGACCGTGTCACCGATGTTCTCCACCCGTATCAGGTAGAGCGTCGTTCGACCGGGGGTCGCACCGGTGCCGACCTTCTCGATGTCGATGGACGCCCTCGGCACGGTCGCTCGCACGTCCTTCGTGAAGGTCGCCGTGGCCGTCTCGTTCGCGCTGTCTGTCACCGCCACCGTGAAGGTGTAGTTCCCGGCCGAGGTCGTGGTCCCGACGAGCGTCCCGTTGTCGTGCAGTGTCGTCCCCGGCGGCAACGAGCCGTTCACGACCTCGTAGTCGGTGATCGGCGGCGTCCCGCCGCTGGCGGCGATGTGGTCGCGGATCCGCCGGTCGACCGCCCCCGTCGGCAGGTCGGCAGTCACGATCCCGAGGTCCCCGATACCGAGCGTCGGTTCGGTCTCCAACCACGGGTCGAACCGGACGTTCGAGACCCCGGCGTCCGATTCGTTCTCCGAGACGTTGTTCCCGGCACCGTCCGCGAGCGTGCCGGTCGTCGGATCGGCCAGCGGGTCGGAATCGGGACTGCCAGGACCGCCCGCACTCCCCCACCAGTTGCCCGTCGCGTCGAGGTCTGCGCTGTCCGCGTCGCTCTCGATTCCGAACTGACCGTTGCTCGCGATGACGTTTCCGTCGATCTCCTGGAACTCGGCGTCCACGTTGTACGTCAACTCGATGCCTGCATGCCGGTTGTCGACGATCCGGTTCCGGACCACCGTCGTCGTCCCCTGGCCGCCCCGGAGTCGCACCCCGTCCGTGTTGTTCCGGAGGACGTTCGCGGCGACCCGCACGCGCTTCGAGCCGCGCCGGATCTTCAGCCCGTTGCCGTCGCGATAGGTCCCCGGATGGTCGGTCACGCGGTTGCGTTCGACCGTGATATTCGTGGACGCGATGACGGTGATCCCGTTGCTGTTGGCGCTGACCGTGTTCTCGCTGGCGACGATCTCCCGTGCGGTTCGCAGATAGATCCCGTTCATGTCGCCGCCGGTGACGGTGTTGTCGACGACGCTGGTGTTGCTCGCGTCCCGCACCTGAATCCCGTTCCTGTTGCTGTCGCGGACGGTGTTCCCGATGATCGTGTTGTTCACCGACCGCCCGCCGGTCACGGCGATCCCGTGTTTCTTGTCGACGACCGTGTTGTTTCGCACCAGCCCGTGATGGGCCTTGAATCCGATGCCAGTGCCCCCGCCGCCGCGGACCGTGTTGTCGACCACAGTGACGTTCCCCGCGTGGCCACGGATTCTGAGTGTCGACGACCAGTAGTTGCCCGCGTTCAGGATGCGGTTGTCCCGAACGATCGCGTCGGGTGTATTCGCGAGACTGAGACCGGCACTCCCGGTGTTTCGGACGGTCGTATTGAGTACCCTCGCGTCGGTGACCTGGCTGATCGAGACGCCGGGGCCCGCAGTCTCGTTGAAGCTGGAGTCACGGACCGTCACGTTCGACCCTCTGTAGATCGCGAGGCCGTCCTCGCCCGCTGTGCCCCCGAGGTACGACGTGTTTCGGAACGTCATGTTCGCGACCGTGACGTTCGCGACGTTCCGCATCCTGACCCCCTGCCACCAGTTCTGGAGCCGGACGTTCTCGATAGTCACGTTCGTGGGAGTCTCGATCGTGGAATACCCGTTCGGACTGTCGCCCCCGTGGACGGCGATCGGATGTGCGTGGGGACGCTCGACGTACTCACCGCGAATAGTGTGTCCGTTTCCGTCGAAGGAAACGTTGTCGACGTTGATGAAGATGCAGTTCTGATCCGCGGGGAGCGTGATATTTCGGGTCAACTCGTACGCTCCCGACTCGTTGATCTCCCGGCAGTCGGTCAGCGCCTCGACCGACGTGCCGTCCGCCGGTGCGTTGCCCGCCGACGCGTCGATGCCGGTCGCCGCCGCCGGTCCCGCGGCGACCGCCGTGAACGCGACCGTCGCGACGACCGCGAGGACGAGGATCGCCCGTCCGCACTCGTCCCCAGTCATTTCCCCACGGTTCCGGCCCACTGTCGGAAGTCGAATGTGACGGACGGGAAGCCGTAACCCGCACTCAGTCCCGTTCTGATTCGTGTTCTCGTCATCATCGTTGCCCGTACCCCACCATTATGTCTGCTAGCAAATGTATAATTGAAATACAAATATGCTTTGAATTAGACAGTACCTGCATGGTCTACAAAGGGTGGTGGGACGTGGTTCCCGCTGAACAGGACCGCCATCCGTCGGTTCACGGGATGAACTGGCACGGAAAAAGGCGGGTCGGGCGTCTGTCTGCGCGTCGCGACCTCAGGATTCGGTTTCGGACTCCTCGTGTTCGGGTTCGTCGCGTTCGGTCTCGATCTGGACGGTCGTACTCTCCGAAGGTGGTTCCTCGCCGTGGGCGTCCCCGTGGCCGCGCCGGCCGCCGTCGCCGATGTCGACGGGGAGACGGTCCCGGAGGTCGCTGGCGATGGATTCGACGCGGTGGCGGACCGTGTCGATCTGGTCTTCAAACTCCTCGGCGCTCCGGGCGACGTGGTGGACGCGGTCGCGCGGGATCTGGTACATCGTGTCGTTGCCGTCCTCGTCGGTGCCCGTCTTGACCATCCAGTGGTCGCGCGCGTAGACGACTTCTTCGTTGTCGACGGTCTCGGTGACCGTCCCCGCCTCGGGGTCGTCGTAGGTGATCGTGGCCTGGCCGAGTTCCAGTTCGTCCATGCGCCACGGTACCACGCGTGGACGTATAGCCGCTGTGTCAGGGGATCGTACTAACCGCTTCGACAGGTCACCGAGGCCGAATCGGAACCGGTCGTACCGACGACGATTCGGGCGTCGAGTTCGGTGTCGAACGGCCCACAGCCGAACGCACCGTAGTCGGTGACGCGCTCGCCACCCCGTGGCCAGTAGGCGTAGACGACGGTAGCGGGGCCATCGACCGTGTACCCTGCGCCTCTGCCGCTTCCGGGAGCGAGTCGATAGGCGGTGTGCTGGACGTCCGTGCCAGAGACGCGGAAGTCGACGACGCCGACGAGCGCGGCCGGGGGGATCGCCGCGACGTTCGAGACCGCCAGCCGTCGCGTCGAGCCGTTACGGTAGGTGAGTTCGACGGCGTCGAAGTCGCCGGCGACGACGGCGATGCGGACCTCCTGACTGGTCGCGTTCTCGTTCGTGACCGACACAGAGACGTCGGTGCCGTCGACGGGTCGCTCCACGGGCGCGCTACACCCGGCCACGAGTACGGCGAGAGCGAGAGCGAGACGACAGACGAACAGCGACCGGGAGCGCGACATGTCGTCCGAAGGGCGCTCGGTGGAGAAAAGGTCGCCGGCGTGAGCGGGCGCCGCCAGTGCGGTCGGGCTTTCGTTCCGAAGGTTCCGGTGCCGGTCGGCTTTCGGAATCCAACCACAATCGCGGTAAAGACCGGTCGCGTACGTTCAGACATGAGCCGAACGACGACGCGACTCGCGAGCGTCGCACTGGCGGTCGGTGTCGCGCTGGCGCTCCTTGCGGCGACCGGTGGGGTCGCGGCGGGCCACACCGGCGACGACGGGATGCACCATCACGACGGGTGGATGGGGAGCCACGGGGGCGGGATGTGGGCCGGCCTGGGCTGGCTCTGGATGCTCGGCGGCCTGCTCGCCGTGCTGGCCGTGCCCGCCGTCGTGTTGTACGCGCTGACGACGCGGGACAGCGGTGGCGGCGGGAGCGGGGGCGACGAGGCGCTCGCGACCCTGCGCCAGCGCTACGCCGCGGGCGAGATCGACGAGGAGGAGTTCGAAAGCCGCCGGGAACGACTCACTGGCGGCGAGTGACCGGCGAAGGCAACGCACATGTGCCCGCCGGGCGGAGCGGGTGACATGATCGGCGTCGTCGGCGGCGGGGTCGCGGGACTGGCCGCGGCCCACCGACTCCAGCAGGCCGGCCACGAGGTACAGGTATTCGAGGCGAGCGACGACGTGGGTGGGCTCGCGGCCGTCTACGAGACCGCCGGCGACTCCATCGAGAAGTTCTACCACCACCTCTCGAAATCCGAGGAGACCATCGTCGAGCTGGCCGAGGAGTTGGGCCTGGGCGACCGGATCGAGTGGCGGATCGGCAAGAACGCCTACTACGTCGACGGCGTCGTCCACCCGCTGGACAAGGCCTGGGAGATCCTGGCGTACCCCCACCTCTCGCTGTACGACAAGTTCCGGCTGGCGATGCTCACGATGGAGGTGGACGTGCGCGGCGGCGTCCCCTCCTTCGACACCTACGACGACCTAGAAGCCTTCGAGGACGTGCCCATCAAGCAGTTCCTGCTGGATCACACCACCCGGAGCGTCTACGAGAACTTCTGGGACCCCCTGCTCTCGGCCAAGTTCGGTTCGCGCAAGGAAGACGTGAGCGCCGCCTGGCTCCTGGGCCGGGTGAAGTTCCGCGGCGAGCGGGACCTCCTGCGCGGCGAGATCCTGGGTTATCCGGACGGTGGGTTCGCCCCCTTCCTCGACGCGCTGGTCGACGCGGTCGGCCGCGAGAACGTGACCACTGGCGCGCGCGTGACCGACCTCGCGACCGGCGACGGCAGTGTCGAGTCACTGACCGTGGAGACCGAGGACGGAGCCGAGACCCACGCGGTCGACGGCGTGGTGGTCGCCGCGATGCCGGACGTGCTGGAGGGGTTGACGGGGTATCCCTGCGAGATCGACTTCCAGGGCACGGTCTGTTCGGTCTGGAGCATGGACGAGTCGCTGACCGACACCTACTGGCTGAACATCGCCGACGAGGCCCCCTTCGGCGTGTTCATCGAACACACCAACTTCGTGCCGCCCGAGCGCTACGGCGGCGAACACCTCTACTACACCGCCAGCTACGTCCAGGACCTCGACGAGGAACTGTGGCGGATGAACGACGAGGAAGTGGAGCGGACGTGGCGGGAGGGCATCGCCGACCTGTTCCCGGACTTCGACCCGGAGCGCGTGAACTGGGTCGAGACCGCCCGCAATCCCCGCACTGCGCCGGTCTACGAACGGGGCTATCTGGACATGGTGGTCCCCACCGACCTCTCGGGACCGGTCGCCGAGGGCGTCACCTACGCCGGGATGGCCAGCCGCGCCCAGTACCCCGAGCGCAGCCTCAACGGCGCTATCGAGGCCGGCTTCGCCGCCGCCGACGTGCTGACGGAGTGAGTGAAACCGGTGTTTGACCCTCCAGAAGACAGGTTATCCGTGGCGTTCTCTGCGGACGTATGAAACGCCGCACGGTACTGGCAACGCTCGGCACGGCGACGGTGGCGACCGCGGGCTGTCTCGACCGCTCCGGGAACGGATCGACACCGACCGACACCGACGGACCGGGCGATTCGCGTGGAACGGCGACGCCGACGGGAGCGACCGACACCCCGACCGACGGGACTGGCTGGCCGGACGGCCGCTTCGCCGACGAGCCCTGTCCCGCCTTCGCCGAGACCGACCGGACCGTCTGTTACCACACGCTCGATTACGGGAGTCTCTACGTCGAACCCTCACAGGCGGTGTTCGCACCGGGGGCAGACGAGCGCGACGGATCGGGCGACGGCGGGGGCATCGAGACCATCGAGTTCGTCCTGCACAACGAGACGGGCGACCGGTTCGGCCTGAACCCACACGCCTGGGCGATCCACCGGCAGACGGCGGACGGGTGGACCCGCGTCGCGCCCGAGGAGTACGTCGAGCCGTGGCTGACCCTCGAAGCCGGAGAGACCTATACGTGGGTCCTGAGCGAACACGATACGGCGGTGATGGCCGAGAACGAACAGGCGATCACGACCGAACTGGCCGCTGGCGTCCACGCGTTCGCGATCACCGGCCAACGGGAGAGCGAGTCGGGCGGGAGCGTCGAGTGTATCGCGCTGTTTTCGGTCGAGCGCTAGTCCTCCAGGGTCGCGTCGATGGTGGCACCCGAACCGCCCGCCGAGACCTGCATCCCGTCGAGCAGGGTCGAGAGCTGGTCGGCCTCCGTCGAGAGTTGCTGGATCGTCTCTGTCACCTCGCGAGTTGCAGCGGTCTGTTCCTCGGCGGAGGCGGAGACGGACTGGGCCTCGTCGGCGGTCTCGTCGCTGATCGCGGCCACGGAGTCGATCATGGCGACGACCTCCTGGGTCGTCGAGGCCTGGCGGTCGGTCGCGTCGTCGATCTCCTGGACGCCGGCGTTGACGTCCTCGATGGTCGCGACGACCGATTCCAGTTTCCCCATGGCGTCTTCGATGGTGTCGGCCCCGCTCTCGACGCTGTCTTCCATGTCGTCCATCTCGTCGGTCGCGGCGGCGGCCTGCTCGCGCATCTCCGCGATCACCGACTCGACCTCGTCGGTCGCCTCCTGTGTCTCCTCGGCGAGGTCTTTCACCTCGTTGGCGACGACGGCGAAGCCTTCACCGGCCTCGCCGGCGCGGGCGGCCTCGATTGAGGCGTTCAGCGCCAGCGTGTTGGTCTGCTCGGCGATCCCGTCGATCAGGTCGACGATCTCGTCGATCTGCTCGATACGCTGATCGAGCGTCTCCACCTCCGTGGCGGCCGAGGCGGCGTTCTCCCGGATGGACGCGATCTCCTCGCCCGCCCGCTCGGAGGCGTCGCGGGCCTCCTCGCCGGTGTCGGCCGCGTCCGCGGCGGTGTCGGCCACCTCGGTGGCGGAGGAGGCGATCTCCTCGATGGTCGCCGAGAGGTCGTTCATCCGTTCGGAGGCGTCGGTGACCTGCTCGCGCTGGTCCTCGGCGCCGCTGGCGATCCCCTCCATCGACCCGCTCACCTCGTCGCTGGCGCGGCGGATCTCCTGGCCGCTGGCGGCGGCGTCCTCGCTGACGCTCGCGACGGTGTCGGCGAACTCGCTGGCCTCCGCGACGGTCCCGGCCAGGGAGTCGAGCATCTCGTTGAACGCCGCGGCGATGTCGGCCATCGCCTCGTTGTCGGTGTCTGTGTCGAGCCGGCGGGTCAGGTCGCCGTCGGCCACCTCGTCCATCACTCGGCTGTACTCCTGTGCGCGGGTGCGGAGCTGGTCGGCGACGGCTTCGGCCTCCTGTTTGGCGGCCTCGGCCTCGGCGCGGGCCTCCTCGGCGCGTTCCTGCTCGCGCTGGGCCTGTTCTCTGGCGTCCTCTGCTTCCTGGATCCGTTCGTCGAGGGTGGCCGCCGTCTGTTCGAAGCCGCGGTACACGTCACCGAGTTCGTCGGCCCGCTGTTCGGGAATCCGGAAGCGGTACTGTCCGCGACCGACCGTCTCGGCGGCCTCCTGCAGAGTCTTGATGATGACGTAGGACTCGCCGTAGATCATCCCGCCGAAAAAGAATGTCCCGACCATGATGGCGCCGACGGTGAGCCACGACCCCGTGTAGATCGCCGTCGCAGCCGGCACGAGGATGGCGATGGACGAGTGGAGCCACAGCTGCCTGTTCAGCGTCCGCTGGATCACGTCCGGGAACAGCTGTTTGAATCGCTTCGAGGAGGTGCCCGCGAAGTACCACCACCACTCCGCCGGTGTGAACGACGGGGCGATGTCGACCGCATCGCCAGCCTGTGCGTCTCGGTCGACGGATTCGGCACTCATGGCACCACGTCGGCAAAGGACCATCAAGAATGTACCCTGTCAGTTCTCACGGCTGAGAACGGACGAGCGGTGCACTCGTCGGGTGCTGTCGCGTCAGTCCGCGCCGGCCTCGTCGGAGTCGAGGCCGGGGGCCTCGGCCGGGTCGACCTCGTCGGGTTCGTCCTGGCCGCCGACGACGACCTCGCCGTCGCCGGTCTCGACGTACACGTCGTCCGCGAAGCCACCTTCGGCGTGGGGGTGTTCGGGATCGTCGAGTTTCTCGGGAGTCGACGGGGCGTCGGCGATGCCGTCCGCGGGGCGGAACTCCCCGAGCGGGTCGTCGATGGTGATGCCCCAGCGCTCGAAAAAGTCCGCGTAGCGGTCGTAGTGGTCCTCGAGTTCGTCGGCGGGGAACTCCATCATCTCCGTCCAACCGTGGTTGTAGAAGTCGAAGTTGGCCTGCACGTGGGTGATCTCCCGGGCCTCGGCCTCCGAAAAGCCCGAATCCAGTGCGGCGACGTAGGTGTCCATCGTCGCGTCGAAGAAGTCGTCGAGGTGTGCGCGCCGGGCCTCGGCGTGGCCCTCGTCGGCCTTGTCGAGGAACACGCCGGTGTGGAGATCGACCAACTTGTCGTTGACGCGCTGGCCGATGACGGGAGCTGTCAGTGCCTTCTTCGCGGCCCAGTGGCGGACGTTCTGACGGATCTTCATCTCGACCCATTCGTAAGGACGGGATCTCCTAAAACGTCCCGGGTTTCCGGCGGCGCGTGGCGTCGACCCGGTGACGTGACCGACTCACCGCGATACTCTCCCGGATAGCAATGCACATTAGGCCCGGTATGCAAACCACGAGTTATGAGCGCGTCGCACGTGATCATCGGAGACGGTATCGCGGGGAGTTCCGCGGCGGAGACAATCCGGGAACAGGACCCCGATGCCGACATCACGGTCGTCACCGAGGAGGGTGAGGCGCTGTACAACCGGATTCTCATCAAGGAGTTCGCCAAAGGGAAACTCCCCGAGGCCCCTATCTCGATCCACGAGGAAGACTGGTACGCCGAGCGGGACATCGACCTCGAACTCAACACGGTGGTCACCGGTGTCGACACGGACGAGAAAGTCGTCACCACCCACGAGAGCGGCGAGATCGAGTACGACAAACTCCTGCTGGCGACCGGGGGGACGCCGACCCAGCTCCCAGTCGACAACTCCGACGCCGAGGGGATTCACCACTTCTGGACCTTCCAGGACGCCCGGGCCATCCGCGAACACGCCGACGAGTCCGACACGGGCATCGTCGTCGGCGCGGGCCTGCTCGGGATCGACCTGGCGGCCATCTGTGGCGCACAGGACATCGAGGCCCACTATCTGATGCGGGGCAACCGGTGGTGGCGCTACGCGCTCTCGCTGGAGGGAGCCGAAATCATCCACGACGCGCTCGAAGCGAACGGCGTCACCCCCGTCTTCGACTCCGGTGTGGATCACTTCACGACCGACGACGACGGCGTCGTCACCGGCGCGGTCGACCCCAACGGCGAGGAGTACGAGGGCGAGTTCGTCGGCGTCGCCATCGGCCTGAACTTCAACACGGAGTTCCTCCGGGACACCGACATCGAACTCGACGACGGCATCGTGGTCGACGAGTACATGCAGACCAACGTCGAGGACGTGTACGCGGCCGGTGACATCACCCGCTTCTACGACACCATCCTCGACGACTACACCCAGAACGGGGCCTGGGGCTCGGCCAAGGAACAGGGCGCGGTCGCCGGCGAGAACATGGTGGCCGACGACGAGGCCGAGGAGTTCCGCTGGGTCTCCTCGTACTCGATCACGCACTTCGATTTCCCCTTCCTCTCCTTTGGCCACCCGACGCTGGGCGACGACCACGCCGAACGGAAATACTCCGACACGGAGTGGCGGCGCCTCGCGTTCAAGGACGGCAAACTCGTGGGCGGCGTCCTCATCGGCGATCTCGCCCCGCAGTCGAAGTACAAACAGCTGATCCGCGAGGAGCGCGAGGTCGCGGACCAGAAGGAGGTCCTGCTCGAACAGGACGTGGACCTGGAGAACCTCGACGCGCCCGCGGCCGCCGAGAGCGAGTAGGGTCGCCGGTCCAGCGACACCCTGACCAGTTTTTTCAGTCGACAGCGGAAACCGCCGTGTATGCCAGGACGCCCCGCCGAATCGGCGCCGCTCCAGCTCGTCGGCGCGCTCGCCGCGCTCGTCGCCGTCGTCGGTTACGTCGTCTACGACTGGCAGTGGGGTAGCGGTGACCCGCTCCCGACTGCACTCGGGCTCGCCGTCGCCGCGCTGGCCGTCGGCGTGACGCTGTATCGACGGCTCGGTCTGGGCTGACCCGCCCGAACCCGCGTATCGAAGGCGTTTTTTCCGGGCACGGCCGAGCAGGGGGTATGAACGGTGGCGGGAGCAGCGACATGACCCTTGCCTTCGACCTGAGCGCGCTCAAGGAACTGGCCCACCCGGACGCGGTGTTCAACGACGCGCGCCAGTGGAGCGAGTACGTCGGCGTCGTCTCCGAGAAGCCGACCTACGTCGTGACCAACTTCACGCGCAAACACCGGATCCGTCAGGACTTCTTCTCGGGGCCGCGGGGCCGTGAGGAGAGCCTCGGCAACGTGAAAGGGCAGTTCGAGACCGAACGCCACGTCTTCGTCGGCACCGACGACGAGGACGAGGCCCTCGCCGAGGCCGTCGGCTGGGAGTTCCTGCCGGTCGAGGACGCCGCCGCGGCCGCCGACTGGGAACTCGGCGAACCCGACACGCCCGATCAGGACGTCGAGGACAGCCGCGACGACTGGCCCTGACCGTCACACGCGCCCGCCGACCGATCCAGAGCGACACTGTTATCACGTCCTGTTGTGAGCCTGTCACTATGTCCCTGGACATAGAGAAAGCCCTCAGCGACGGATTCGACCGGATGCTCACGCAACCGGGCGCGTATCTCGTCGGTGCGTTTCTCGCGCTCGGCCTCGCGAACACGGTCGTCGTACAGTCGTTGATGGATGTGGCAGTCGAGTTCGTCGTCGAGGAGTTCGGCCCACAGATGGCCGAGACGGGGAGCCTGGACGAGTTCCGCAACGAGGTCGGCGTGTTGCCCTTCGCCGTGTCGCTCCCGCCCGCACTGCTCGCCGTGGCGTTCGTCGCGCTGGCGTTCGTGGGCGAGGCGCTGGGCATCGTCGGGGTGCGCGTGTTCGCCGCGTCCGACCCGGATCGACTCCCCGACGGGCTCGCCGACGGCCTGCCGCTGGCGACCGTGAACGGCTTTCTCGCCGGGATCTTCGTGTTCCTGATCGTCACCGTCGGGTTCGTGGTCGGGCTGATCGGCCTCATCATCGGCGGGTTCGTCCTCGCCACGTTCCTCGCCGTGTCGCTGGTCTTCGTCCGACAGGCGGTGGCGCTCGAAGGCGAAAACGCCATCAGCGCGCTGAGCGAGAGCTGGAGCGTCGCCAAGGGGAACCGCTGGTACCTCTTTGGACTGCTCATCATTCTCGGCGTCATCGGTGCCGTCGTCGGCGGCGTCGTCGGCCTGATCGGCGGCCTCCTCGGTCCGGCGGTGAACGCACTCGCCAACGTGATAATCGGTGCGGCGATCGGCGTGTTCGGCATCGCGGTGACCACGCGGGCCTACCAGCAGCTCCGGACCGAGCAGGGCGAAGCCACGGGCGTCGACGACGACTGGGAAGACCCCGGCGGCCGAGACGACGTGTACTGAGCCGACTTCGACCCGCGGCGTTTAACCGAGCGCGAATCCTACCCGTGGCCGATGCCAGAACCGCGCGTGCCGGGCGACGGGGGCGACGACCTGGAGTTGGCCTGTGGCGAACCCGTCAGCCCCCGCGAACTCGATCTGGGCGTCCGGGAGTTCGACTGTGACTGTGGCGACGCCCACGGGGTCGTGATGGACGTCCACCCGCTGGGCCGGTTCGTCCCGGAGTCGCTGGCGGACGTGTTGCGCGCGACGGTCGAACCCGCAGACGAGTTCGACGAGTTCACCACCGCCCACCTGATGGGGATGGTGATCGAGGAGTTCCCCGGCCAGGTGGCGAGCGCCGATCTCTCCGACGACGGCGACGTGGGCTACAGCGCCATCTGGATCACGGACTTCGACTCGCGGGAACTCCACGAGGTGGTCGTCGAGTTGCTCGTCGAACTGATGGAACACGCGATGAGTCACGCCGGCGACGACGACGCCATGGCCGAATTCGAGGAGCAGATGCTCCAGTTCGACGTGAGCGAGTTCGTGGAGACCTACCGGCGCGAGCGCGAATTCGAGTCCGAACACGACACCGCGGTCTGAGTCGGCGACGACCGACCCGGCCCGAAACCACGGCGGCCCGTTCCCGGCCGCGCCCCGGACAGTTTCGCCCCCGGGCAGACGGAATTTACATCGTGTTCATCGAATTGAACAGTTCGTATGACAGTGGCTGACACAGACAGGTGGGTGCCGTCGGGGGATTATCGTCGAACGGCCGTCCGACGGGTGTCTGACGCCGTTTAATGTGATAGTAGGGACTGTGTATGCGTATGCGCTTACGTCAGGGCAAGTTCGAACGCATCCGCACCGTGCTCGACGACGCGGACGCCGACGAGCCACTGACAGCGCGGGAGATTCTGGACCTGCTGGACGAGCACGGCGTGGAGTTCGACAGCGCCCACCAGATCGCGACAGTGCTGGGCCGACGCGCCGAAACGGGTGAAGTCGAGGTCATCCGCGACCAGCCCTACCGGTATCGCTTCCAGGACGGCTCCTGAGGCCGCGCGCCGCCGCTCGACCAGCCGTGTCTCGGGGTCCGTGACCGGATGGGTCACGACCGGGACAGTTTTGGTCGTTCTGTCGGAGGTACGGTCGTATGCGACTGGGCTGGGCCGTCGCACTCGTGGCCGCCGTAGCCTGTCTCGCCGTCGCCAGCGGTGCGTTCGGGGCCGCCGACGCCGACGCGCCGACGCGTGCGTTCATCGAACCGGTCGACGGCGAGAGTCGGCTCTGGCCCTACACGAGCAAACGCCGGTCGACCGACGGGAAGACGCTGGCGATCAACGTCCTGATTCGCGGAGACACCAGCCGTGCGCGCCAGGTGCTGACCCGCGAGGCCGCCGTCGACTGGGAGCGAGCCAACGGGGCCCAGCCGTCCGGCGACGCGTCGGTCCCGCTCCCCGGGATGGACGATGCCGAGGTCGAAACCGGGCCACAGGGCGACCTGCGCGTCGACGCCCCCGCGGTCCATCTGACGTGGGCGGGGTCCCACGGCGCAGTGCGGTACACGTACGTCGATCCCGCACGCGGGCGAGCGCGCTGGGTCGCGCAGGACTTCCAGCTCCACGCGGGCACGTACCTCGGGACGCGCCAGCACGTCCGGGCGTTCGGCGCACCGTCCGGGGCGTGGACGGCGATCCAGGTCCACGCCGAGTGGTGGGACTGGTTCCGACTGCGCCACACCGTCACCTCGACGCGTGGCTCCCAGGAACTCGTCGAGGACGACCTCGCGGACGAGCCCGGCGTCCTGGTGCGCGGCCGCAACTTCTCGGGGTACGGCAGTCGCGGCGCGGGCGGGATCACGGTCGTCGACCTGCTGGCGCTGGCACTGCCCGCAGTCGCGCTCGGCGTCGGGCGCGGAACCGACTCGATCAGCCAACGAGCGCGCGAGCTGGTGCGGACCGGCGACGACAGGTTCGGCGACGAACTGCGCTTGGCCGTGGGTGTCGGCGGCCTCTATCTCGGTGTCAGGCTGGCGGGCATGGCGCTCGAAACGGTCCTCCCGTGGATACACCCGAAACTGTTCGCGGCGGTGCTGTACCCCGTCGTGGCGCTGGGTGTGCCCGCGATGGCGTACCGACAGGGGCAAGCGGTCGGACCGCTCCGGGCGTTCGGCGTGACGGTGGCGGCACTGCTCGTCGCGTTCGCCGCCGATTTCGCCGTCGTCGGCGTGGGGCTTCCGAGACCCGACCTCGTCCAGCACCGGATCGGCGTCGCGCTCGCGGCGGGATTGCTGGCGACGGGCGCGAGCGCGCGGGCCGCGGGTGACCCCGAGAGTCGCCGCCGGCGGATCGGGGCCGCGCTGGTCGCGGTCGCCGCCCTCGCCTGGCTCGTCGCGCTGGTCGTCCCGCTGTTCGGACTGTGAGCCGCTCCGGGTGTCGAACGACGGCGGGACGCGTGCAGCGGGGGCCAGCGACCTGCGGTTCCCGAATACATAAGGGATATAGCGGGCACGGCTAAACGTAATCGCAACACAATGTCGTCGGGTCGAGCGGGCGTGACCAGGCGGAAGCTCCTCACCGGTGCCGCAGCGGGCGCGGCCGGTGCGAGCGCCGGCTGTCTCGACCGACTCCAGGCCCTCCTGGGCTGGCGTGGCGGCGGCCAGACGACGCTGCGGATCAAGACGCTGCCGGCGGACTCGGACCCCTACGCGCTCCGGCTGGCGCGGGCAGTCGGGGAGTGGTTGAGTGCGGCGGGCGTCGACGCCCGGATCGTCCCGACGGCCGAGGACGAACTCCGCCGACAGATCCTCGTCAACCACCAGTTCGACCTGTTCGTCGGCCGGACGCCGGACGTGCCCCGCGAGCCGGACACCCTGTACTCGCTCCTGCACTCGACGGGGGTCCTGGCACCGGGCTGGCGCAACCCCTTCGGGTACTCGAACGCGCAGGTCGACGATCTGCTCCAGCGCCAGCGGCGCGCGACCGGACAGGAACGGCGGGACGTGGTCGCGACCCTCCAGCAGACCGTCGCGCGGACCCAGCCGTTCAGTATCCTCGGATTCCCCGAGACGATCCGGGCGGTCCGGACCGACCGATTCACCGGCTGGGCGCAGGCGGATCTGGACTCGCCGCTGGGGTATCTGGCACTGGAAGCGACCGCCGAGGCGGCGCCGAGTCCGCGCACGCTCCGGATCGGGACGACCTACCAGCAGGAGATCCAGAACCTCAACCCGCTGTCGGTGCGCTACCGCGACAACACGATCCTGACGAACCTGCTGTACGATCCGCTGGGACGGACCGTCGGCAGCGACCGGATCGAGCCGTGGCTGGCCGACAGCTGGGAGTTCGAGCGCCGGGGCGAGGACCTCCGGGCGACGGTTCGGCTGCGGCCCAACCAGCGCTGGCACGACGGCGAACCGCTGACCGCCGACGACGTGGCCTTCACCTACGAGTTCATCGCGGACACGTCGGCACGGAACGCGGACGGATTCGTCCCCGTCCCGCGGTACCACGGGCAGGCCAGCCTGATCGAGAGCGTGCGGGCCAACGACCTTCGAACTGTGGAGTTCGCGTTCACGGACTGCTCGGAGACCGTCGCCCGGCGCGCGTTCACCGTCCCGATCCTGCCCGAACACGTCTGGCAGCAGCGGCGACGGCCGGCCACCCTCGGCGGCGTGGACGTGGGCGGCCAGGTGACGGAGGCGCTGGTGACGAAAAACGTCCCCGCGGTCGGGAGCGGGCCGGTGGCCTTCGCCGAACAGCCCTCGGGCGTGGAACTCGTCTTGCGGCGGTTCGACGAACACTTCCTCCACCGGACCGACAGCGGGACGTTCCCGTCGTGGATGGACGGCGGGCTGCCCTTCCAGCGGCTGGTCGTACAGGCGGACGTGTCCGACGGGATCCTCGTCGAGGCGGCCGCCGACGGGACGCTCGACGCCGCGATCAACGGGATCGGGGTCGATACCGTCGCCCGGATCGAGGACGCCCCGGCGCTGGACCTGTTGACCCGGCCCTCGAACTCCTACTACGTGCTGGGGTACAACACGCGGCGACCGCCGCTGCACAACTACCAGTTCCGGCGGGTCCTGGGCCGACTGCTCGACCGCGAGCATCTCGCCGACGCGGTGTTCGACGGGTACGCGGAGCCGGCGGCGAGCCCGCTGGCGGGGACGGACTGGCTCCCGTCGACCCTCGAGTGGAACGGCGACCACCCGGTCGTCCCGTTCCTCGGGTCCGACGGCGACGTCGACGAAGCGCAGCTCCAGCAGGCCTGGCAGGAGGCAGGCTTCCGCTACGAGGGCGGCCGGCTCCTGGGACGGTGATACCGTGACACTGCTCGAACTCTCCGCACGCGTGCTCGGCGTGGTCGGCGTGATGCTCGTCGTCGCGTCGCTCGTGTTCGTCGGCCCGCGTCGGCTCCGGGAGACACGCACCGATATCCGGAGTCGGCTCCGGGAGGCCGGGCCGGCCGTGGCCGTGCTGGGCGGCGTGCTGGCGATCAACAGCTTCATCCGTGACGTGAGTACCGACCTCTCACAGCTGATCGGCGTCCGGATCACCAGTTCGATCCACGCCATCGAGGGCGCGTTCGTCGGACAGGTCCAGACGGTGGCCTCCCCGATCCTGACGACGTACTTCTCGAACGTGTACGTCTACGGCTACGCTTTCCTGATGATCTTCCCGCTGGTGGCGTACCTGGCCATCGACGACCAGCGGCCGATGCGGGAGCTGACCGTCGCGTACATCCTCAACTACGGGATCGGCCTGATCTGCTATCTCGCCTTCATCGCGTACGGCCCGCGAAACTTCATGCCGGACGTGGTCGAGCCACTCCTCTACACGCACTGGCCCCAGTCGCAACTGCTCACCAGCGAGATCAACCGCAACACCAACGTCTTCCCCTCGCTGCACACGTCGCTGTCGGTGACCGTCGCACTGATGGCCTACCGGACCCGCGACGCCTACCCCTACTGGCTCCCGGTGGCCGTCTTCGCGGCCGCGAGCGTCGCCGTCTCGACGATGTACCTGGGCATCCACTGGGGCACCGACGTGGTCGCGGGCCTGCTTCTGGCCGTGTTCTCGGTCGCCGCGGCGATCCGGATCCGGCAGTTCGGGGACCGACACGACGGTCTCGTCAGTGACCGCGTCGCCAAACTCGCCGACCGTCTCCGCTGACCGACCTGTCGCGCGGACGACCGATCCGTGTCAACCGGCGACAATACGAATTTCGAAATTCACTTACGATGCTCGCAATCTATCGCCGGGCTTATTACGATGAGCGGACTGGGGACGGACAATGACAGACGGATCAGAAGACCGCACGATCCTGCTGATCGGGAGTGGGCCGATCAAGATCGGACAGGCCGCGGAGTTCGACTACTCCGGCGCGCAGGCCTGCCGTGCGCTCCAGGAGGAAGGGGCGCGGGTCGTGCTGGTCAACTCGAACCCGGCGACGATCATGACCGATCCGGAGATGGCCGACAAGGTGTACATCGAGCCGATCAACACCGAGGCCATCGCCGAGATCATCCGGAAAGAACAGCCCGACGGCGTCATCGCCGGTCTCGGGGGCCAGACGGGGCTGAACGTCACCGCCGAACTCGCCGAGGAGGGCGTGCTGGACGAACACGACGTGGACGTGATGGGCACGCCGCTGGACACCATCTACGCGACCGAGGACCGCGACATGTTCCGCCAGCGCATGGAGTCCATCGGCGAACCCGTCCCCGAGTCGGTCACCATCGACTCGATGGACGAGGTCGAGGACGCCGTCGAGGCCGTCGGCGGCCTGCCGGTCATCATGCGGACGACCTACACCCTGGGCGGGCAGGGGTCGGGCGTCATCGGCGACATGGACGAACTCAAAGACGCCGTCCGGAAGGGGCTGAACCTCTCGCGTGACAACCGGGTGATGATCACCGAGTCCATCGACGGCTGGATCGAACTGGAGTACGAGGTCATGCGGGACGCCGACGACTCCTGTATCATCATCTGCAACATGGAGAACATCGACCCGATGGGCATCCACACCGGCGAGTCCATCGTCGTCACGCCCAGTCAGGTCATCCCCGACGAGGGCCACCAGGAGATGCGCGACACCGCGCTGAAGGTGATCCGCGAACTCGGGATTCAGGGGGGCTGTAACATCCAGTTCGCCTGGCACGACGACGGCACGCCCGGCGGCGAGTATCGCGTCGTCGAGGTCAACCCCCGCGTCTCTCGCTCCTCCGCGCTGGCCTCGAAGGCGACCGGCTACCCCATCGCTCGCGTCACCGCCAAGGTCGCGATGGGCAAGCGCCTCCACGAGATCGAAAACGAAATCACCGGCCAGACCACCGCCGCCTTCGAGCCGGCCATCGACTACATCGTGACCAAGGTTCCGCGGTGGCCCAAAGACAAGTTCCGCGACGTGGAGTTCGCTCTCGGGCCGGCCATGAAGTCCACCGGTGAGGCCATGGCCATCGGCCGGACCTTCGAGGAGTCGATGCTGAAGGCGCTCCGCAGTTCCGAGTACGACCCCGCCGTCGACTGGGCGGACGTGAGCGACGACGAACTCGAAAGCGAGTATCTGGAACGGCCGACGCCCGACCGCACCTACGCCGTCTTCGAGGCCTTCGAGCGGGGCTACTCCGTCGCGGAAGTCAACGAACTGACCGAGATCCGGGAGTGGTACCTCGAACGCTACAAGCGCATCGCCGAGGCCGCCAGCGCGGCCGCCGAGGGAGACTTCGCGGCCGCCGCCGAGGAAGGGTTCACCGACCAGGAGATCACCGCCATCGCCGGCGGCGAGTTCAACGACACGCACGCCTCCTGGCTCCCGGATCGCGACGAGGCCCAGCAGGTCGACGCCGACGAGGTGTCCGCGGATGGATCGGGCGTCACCGTCGAGCAGGTCGACGAGGAGACCCCCGACCGCGCGTTCAAGCAGGTCGACACCTGCGCCGGCGAGTTCGCCGCCTCGACGCCGTACTACTACTCCGCCCGCGAACCGCTCTCGGGGCTGGGCCGCAACGAGGTCCAGGTCGACACCGACGCCGAGAGCGTCGTCGTGGTCGGCGGCGGCCCGATCCGGATCGGGCAGGGCGTCGAGTTCGACTACTGTTCGGTCCACGCCGTCCAGGCGCTGGAGGCGATGGGCATCGACGCCCACGTCGTCAACAACAATCCTGAAACCGTGTCGACGGACTACGACACCTCCGAGGGTCTCTTCTTCGAGCCAATCACCGCCGAGGAGGTCGCCGACGTGATCGAGACGACCAACGCCGACGGCGTGATGGTCCAGTTCGGCGGCCAGACCTCCGTCGACATCGGCGAACCCCTCGAAAACGAGATCGAACGCCGCGGACTGGACTGTGAGATCATGGGCACCGCCGTCGAGGCGATGGACCTCGCGGAGGACCGCGACCGCTTCAACCAGCTCATGGACGAACTGGGCATCGCCCAAGCCGAAGGTGGCACGGCGACCTCCGAGCAGGAAGCCCTGGAGATCGCCCGCGATATCGGCTACCCCGTCCTCGTGCGCCCGAGCTACGTGCTGGGCGGCCGCGCGATGGACGTGGTGTACAACGACGAGGACCTCGAAACCTACATCGAGGAGGCGGTTCGGGTGTCCCCGGACAAGCCGATCCTCATCGACGACTTCCTCGCCGACGCCGTCGAGCTGGACGTGGACGCCGTGGCCGACGGCGACGACGTGCTGATCGGCGGCATCATGGAACACGTCGAAACGGCCGGTGTCCACTCCGGCGACTCGGCGTGTATGATCCCGCCGCGCTCGCTCTCGGAGGACGTACTCGAACGCGTCCGCGAGGTCACCGAGGACATCGCGACCGCGCTGGACACCGTGGGCCTGCTCAACGTCCAGCTCGCCGTCAAAGACGAGACGGTGTACGTGCTGGAGGCCAACCCGCGCTCGTCCCGTACCGTGCCGTTCGTGTCGAAGGCGACGGGCGTCCCCATCGCCAAGCTCGCCGCGAAGGTCATGGCCGGCGCGAGCCTCGACGAACTCGACGTGGACGAGCAGATCCCCGACCAGGTCTCGGTCAAGGAGGTCGTCCTGCCGTTCGACCGCCTGCCGGGCAGTGACCCGCGGCTCGGTCCGGAGATGAAATCGACCGGCGAGGTCATGGGCACCGCCGGTTCCTTCGGCAAGGCCTACCAGAAGGCCCAAATGTCCGTCGGCAAGCCGATTCCCCTCGAAGGGTCGGCCATCGTCGACCTGCCGGTGATCGGCTTCGAGGACCACTTCGACGTGGAGGACCTCGACAGCGCCGACATCGAGAGCGTGAAACAGCGCCTGCGCGACGGCGAGATCGACCTCGTGGTCTCGCGCAACCGCGATATTCTGGAGGTCTGTGTCGAGGAGACCATCACCTACTTCTCGACCATCGAGAGCGCCGAAGCGGCCCTGGAGGCCATCGAGTCGGCCGATCAGCCGCTGAACGTTCAGGACGTGGCCGCCCGCCCCAAGGACACCCGCGACTGGGGCGACTACTGAGGACGGGGCTCCGGATACCGTTTTCACGCAGCGTTTTGGGCTCGGGATCTGAGTCGCGAAGCCGTCCGTGGGGCGTCCCAGACTCGGATCGTCCGGCGGGCCGACGAAGCGGCCACGGCGACGATCCGAACCGCGGCCCCCGACGACCTCCGGGACGCCTGACAGGAGATGTGAAAGATGATAGTCCCTAAGTACCCACACAGGAAACCGGAGAGACACGTTCGAGGGGACGGGAGATGCTAGATAGGGACAACAGCACGACGCGGATAATCTCGGGAGTCGTCCAGATCCTCGCCATCGCTGTGGTCGGCGTGGTCGTGAGTGTACTCATCACCGCCTTCACACAGAGTCTGGAGGAGGCCCAGACGCTCGCCACCGTGGCGGGCGCGCTGGGGACGGTCGTCCTGCTCGTGATCGTCGGCTGGTACGCCAGGCGGCTGGAAGACGCCGCGGCCGAGAGCCGCAGGCTCCGTCGCCGACCGTACGTCAAACGGATCGTCGCGACGGGTATCGACCGGATTCTGGAGTGGCTCACGACCAACCGCGAGCGGTGGGACCGGACGAATCCGCCGGCCGGCATGCCCGCCTATCCGGAGATCGAGGACACCGGCGTGCCCGACGACGTGGTCGCCGACATCTCCCGGGATCACCCCGACCTCGTCGCCGACGTGAGCGCCTTCCTCACCGCGAGCCGCGAGTACCGCGACGTGTGGCAGGACCTCCACACCGACCTCGCCAGGATCGTCGACCACGCCTTCGAGCTCTCGGACCCGCCCGAGACCATCGACGAAGTCGTCCCGCAGAACTACGAGGGGGCCGCCCGTGCCGACGGCGTCGATCCGTGGGCCGAGCCCAACGAGTTCGTCGACGCACACCCGCGCCTGTTCGCCCGACTCATCCTCGCGAACCCCGAGCCGTCCCTGAACGGGGCCGCCTACCTCGACACCGAGGACTACGCCACACTGCTGGTCGACGCCCACCGGCGGGAGTTCATGAACCTGCGCGGCGAGGACGAGATCGCCGACCAGATCGACCTCGTCCACCGGAAACTGGAGACGCTCAAGGAGAACGACGAGAACATGGAGGAACGCCTCCAGGACGTGCGCAGCCAGTACCTCGCCGAGTACGAGATCATGGAGACGGAACTCGGCGAGATCAAGGCCGGCGGGCGAAGCGCGGTGTAGCGTCCGCACCGCTTCGACCTCGCGACGGCAATCGGTCGGAACCCCGACCAGTGTCGACGCGATCCGTCGGCGCAATGACTTATTACCGATCGGCCCGACGGCAGAGCCATGCGGAGAGGACCGAGTCGGCGACAGGTTCTGTGCGGTTTCGCACTCCCGGCGACGGCCGCCCTGGCAGGTTGTGGCGTCCTCGGAACCACCCAGGTGACTGACGCGTCACTGGGCACCGAGACGGTGGTGGTCGGGGAGCCGGTCACCGTCGAGGTGACGCTGCAAAACAGCGGCGTTCTCGAGAGCGAGACGACGGTCGCGCTGACCGTCGACGGCGAGACGGTCACGGAGGAGTCGGTGACCGTCGGTGGCGACGGGACGACCGTGACCGTCGAGCGGTCCTTCGAGGCCCCCGGCGAGTACGCTCTCGCGGTCGACGGCGTCGCCGCAGGGACGGTTACCGTCGAACGCGCTATCCGGGTCCGTGAGGCGAGTCTGGAGCGGGCGCGTGGACCCGTGGGCACGAGACTGCCACTGCTGGCGACGATCCGCAATCACGGTCCAGCGGCCGTCGGCCGGCCCGTCACGGTGACCGCGGACGGCGACAGTGTGGCGACGCGGACCGTCGAGGTCGACGGCGAGACGACCCGAGAGGTCCGGTTCGAGCCGAGCGTAACCGAACCCGGACGGTACGACTTGGCGGTCGAGGACGTACCCGCCGGGACCGGCCAGTTCACCGACACCTGGCGGGAGTTCGGCCACGACGGGGGAAACACTGGTCGGACGAGGACGGCGTCTCCACCCACGGAGAGCGGCACCGAGGTGTGGCGTCGCGACTTCCTCGACGGGACGCGGGGGTCGCCGGTCGTCGTCGGCGACACGGTGTACCTGGGTCTGGGCAACCCTTACGCGGCCGACGACAGCGGCAGCGTCGTCGCCCTCGAAGCGGCGACCGGCGAGACACGCTGGCGGAAACAGACCGGGGGACGCGTCGACTTCCCGCCCTCGGTCGTCGCCGGCTACGTGGTCTGTGGTGCCAACACGGGGCAGTTCCGAGACGACGCGGCGAGCGGTCGCGTCCGGGCCTTCGACAGACGGGACGGTCGGGCGGCGTGGACGGTCGACCTCGACGCGCCGGTGGCCGGTCCGCCCGCGGCGAGCGAACGGAGCGTCTACGTGTCGACGACCGGCGGTCGGGTCTACGCCATCGACGCCACCGACGGGACCGTCAGGTGGACGGAAAACGTCGAAACGAGACCGTCGGCACCGGCCGTCACCGACCGGCAGGTCTTCGTCGGTGGCCGGGACGGTCGCGTCCGCGCGCTCGGGGTCGAGGACGGGACCGTGCGCTGGCAGGTACCGGTAGAGGGGCGGATCGAGTCGTCCCCTACGGCCGTGGACGGGACGGTCTACGTCGCCAGTCGAATCTATCACGACCGGTACGCGGCGATCACCGGCGGGACGCTGGCGGCGATTCCGACCGACGGTGGCGAGCCCGAGTGGACGACGACGGTCGACGAGTCACTCGGATCGAGCCTGGCAGTCGGCGAAGACGGCCTGTTCGCCGGCGTCGGACTGTCTATCTGGGGATTCGAACGAGCGGACGGATCGGTGCGATGGCGCGGCCCGTCCGCCGACGCGGGGACCGGGACGACCGGTGCCCCGGCGGTCGTGGACGGGACCGTCTACGGCGGTCTGGGCCGGGTCAACGGCGGGTACGTCGTGGCCTTCGACGCGGCCGACGGGAGCGAGCGCTGGCGGACCGAAGGGGACGCGGCGACGTCCGCACCGGCAGTCGGCGACGGCCGGCTGTACGTCGGCGTCGGGTTCGGTGAACTCCTCGCGCTCACGGACGAATGACCCCGACACTCCGGACCGGGTGAGCCGACCAGGTCGACCCCGTCGACCGGAAACCGGAGACGCCGGAGGAGAACGGAACGAGCGGACGCGCACAGCCAGCTCGTCGAGTACGAGGTCGTGGAGACGGAACGCTGCGAGATCGAGACCGTCGGCGCGGCGTTCGGAGAGTGACTCCACGACAGCCCAGCGGACTCGTTCGAGGACACCGGTGCGCCGTCCCGGACACCCCCACACGCTCGAAACTGTCGTATCCGAATCTAAATCCGCATTTATAACCACATTCTCCTATTCTGTGCCCCAAATGTATCATAATAATACCCTATACCACATATAACACTACGTTCGTAACTCTGATTACGGGACGACACGACGGCTGTCGTGTGAACCACCCAACGGCAGTTGTCTACGTCGACGTGGAGGCGGAATGACGGATTCCGATGTCGCCGAGCGAGCGTTCGTACTCGCGGAGATGGCGTCCGACGATTCGGTGACGATGTCGGTCCTGGCCGGGCGCGAGGGCCGGTTCTCACAGCAGGCCCCGCTGAACGACCCGCCAGTGACGTACCTTCAAGAGACGGAGGCCCCGGTATACGTCCTGACGAACGGGAAACGAGGGATCGGTCGCGGCGTCAAGAGTAACACCATCGCGCCCGATAGCGATTTCAGGACGGTCATCCTCGTGACCGGTCGACGAACGCTCTGTCTCGTCGGCCAGAGCGACGGCGATGCAGTCGTCGCGGTCCCTCACGAGTCGGTAGCAGCGGTCCGGTACAGCACCGGCTTCCGGAAACACAGGCTCGTCTTGCAGACGCCGGAGAGTGCGTACCACTGCTGGGTCCACCGGAAGACAGAGACGGCAGTCCTCGACGAGGTGACCGATTTCGTGGGCGAGCATACGGTCGAGCGGCCCGAGCCGGTCTCGGACGACGAGGCGGTGAGCCGCGTGATGTATCGCGGGCGACCGGTCGCACGGGACGCGACCGACGCATCCAGCGACGGTAGCGGTGACTCGACGGAGTCAGCCGCCGGTGAGACAGAGGAAGAGTTTACCGTCACCTACCGGGGACAGCCGGTCGACCGGGACTAATCCTCGGCCATCGCCAGCACGTCGTCGAAGAAGCCCTTCGAGTCGTTGGGGCCGGGGTTCGCTTCGGGGTGGTACTGGCGGGTGATGATCTCCAGGTCGTCGTTCTCGAGGCCTTCGGGCGTGTCGTCGTTGACGTTGACCTGCGTGACTTCCAGTTTGTCGCCGGGTTCGGCCACGGTGTAGCCGTGGTTCTGGGTGGTCATGACGACCTTGTCGGTCCGGAGGTCGCGGACGGGCTGGTTGACCCCGCGGTGGCCGAACTCCATCTTCTCGGTCGATCCGCCCAGCGCGCTGGCGACGACCTGCTGGCCGAGACAGATCCCGGCCATCGGCGTCTCGCCGACGTAGCTGTCGACGAGGGCCTTGGTCTGCTCGAAGTTCTCCGGGTCGCCGGGGCCGTTCGAGATGAACAGGAGGTCGGGGTCGACCGCGGCCACGTCGTCCTCGGTGGCGTCGTAGGGCAGGACGTGGACCACGGCGTCGCGCTCGACCAGCGAATCGATGATCGAGCCCTTCGCGCCGCAGTCGATCAGCGCGACGGTCGACCCGTCACCGCCCTCGTTGAACACTTCGGGTTCGCCGACGCTGACCTGCGCACCGATCTCGGTGTGGTCGGACATGTGCTTGCACTGCTCCAGTTCGGCCAGGGCGTCCTCCTCGGTGGCGTCGGGACCGGCGGCGATACCGCACTTCATCGCCCCTTCGTCGCGGATGCCCGTGACGATCTCGCGCGTGTCCAGATGGTCGACGGCCGGCACGCCCTCGGATTCGAGCCACTCGGCCACGTCCTCGGTGAGTTCGCGGGCGACGACGCCACGCGGGTGGACGCGGTCGGACTCGAAGCGTTCCGCTCGGACGCCGTAGTTCCCGATCAGGGGGTAGGAGAACGTCAGAATCTGTTCCTCGTAGGACGGGTCCGTCAGACTCTCCTCGTACCCTGTGTACGCGGTCGTGAATACCAGTTCCCCGCGAGTCGTGCCCGGAGCGCGGGAGCGCGCCTCGACGACGCGTCCGCCCTCGATAGCCACGTAGGCGTCCGTCATTACGAGATGCGTATCCGTCCGCCGTTCATAAGTGTTGCTTTCGAAGCTCAGTTACGAATTTCGCAATCCTCAAGTACGCCGGGTGAATACCCTCGAATCTCAATGGACGAGCTGGACCGGCAGATTCTGAGTATTCTGCGACGGGACGCTCGGACGGCCTACACCGAGATCGCGGATCGAGTGGGGACATCGGAGGGGACGGTCCGGAACCGCGTCGAGCGGCTGGTCGATGACGGCGTCATCGAGCGCTTCACCGTCGCCACGTCCACCGGGAACGTCAAGGCGATGATCGAGATCAGCGTCGACGTCAACGTCGACACCGCCGCGGTCTCGGATCGGATCGTCGAGTGGCAGGAGGTGGACTCGGTCTGGCAGGTCTCCGGGGAGGAAGACATCGTGCTGGTCGTCGACGCCGCCGACACCGAGCGGGTCAACGAGTTGATCACGAAGGCCCGGGAGTTGGACGAGGTCGTCTCGACCAAAACCCGGTTGATCTTGGACGAACGGCTCGGGTGAGCCCGAAAAGGGTCGGTTTGCGGAGAAGACAGCAGTCAACCTCGATTCCTTTTTCAACCCGCTGGTCGATTGCACAGGCATGAGTTCAGAGGAGACGGCCGGGGAGACAGACTCCGGCGGGGGCGAGACCGAACACGAGAACGCACGCCAGGCGGTCGTCACGGTCGACGCGGACGACAACGAACTCGGGACGGCCAACCGCCTCGACGCCCACACCGGCGACGGGATTCGCCACCGCGCGTTCACTTCACTGCTGTTCGACGAAGACGACAACATCCTGCTGGCCCAGCGCAGTCCCGACAAGCGGCTCTGGGACACCTTCTGGGACGGCACCGTCGCCTCCCACCCCGTCCAGGGCCAGAGTCAGGAAGACGCCACCCGCCAGCGCCTCGAGGAAGAACTCGGCGTCACACCCGACCAGTACGAGGGGCTCGAAGTGACCGACCGCTTCGAGTACAAGCGTTACTACCCCAACGAGGGCGTCGAGTGGGAGGTCTGTGCGGTCCTGCAAGCGACGCTGACCGACCGGACGCTCGACCCCGATCCCGACGAGGTTGCCGGTCTCATGTGGGTACCATACGAGCGCCTCCACGAGAATCCCAAGTGGTACCGACAGCTCCGGCTCTGTCCCTGGTTCGAGATCGCGATGCGACGCGACGTCGAGTAGCGCCACGACCGACAGTACGCGGTCCGGCGACAGCGACTCAGTAGCGCTCTCCTCACACCGCGAAAAAATAGGGTCGTAGTTCCGGCTCGATGCCTTAGCTACCGAAGTCGAACTCGACGTCGTAGGCGACTTCGTTGTCACCCGGACCGGCGGGGATGCCCTGTTCGCCGTTGATCTGATCGTTCAGACTGACGATTCCGAGGACAGTCCCACAGCCGCTGGCACTGCCGACGTCGAAGTCGTCCGAGACGATCTTCCCGACGTTGTTGGCGTCGAGCCGTTCACCGGAGACCGTGCTGGTGCTCGGGAACGGCGAGCCCGTCTGGAAGCTCTTCTCGGTCGACAGCGAGATGCTCACCGACGGGATCGTACACGTCGGATCGGAGACCGGATCGCCGCGGTTCTCCCAGCCCGTCTGGGCGTTGTCGACGTTCCAGATCGTCACGCCGATGTCGACCGTCGTGTTCAGCGTGATCTTGCCGGTGTCCCGGTTGAGGGTCCCACCGGCTTCGCCGACCTGCGACAGGTCGGCCTCGAAGTAGATGGTCCCCAGGGAGGTGCCGTTGACCGAGTCCCGCGCGGGCGGGAACTGGATGTCACCTTCCCAGGTGTTGTTCGAGGGGAACAGCGTCCCGTCGACCGTGATACAGCCCGGCGTCGGCAGGTAGAACGGCTGCTGCTCGGCCGGCTGGGGCTGGCCGTCACGACAGCTCGGGTACGTGATCGGCCGGTCGTTGTCCGGCGTCCCCGTGTGCAGGTAACTCTCGTCACCGCGCACGTACGACGTGAACGGGATCGGTTCCGTCGGCGGCTCCGGCTCCGTGTTCACCGACACGCTGGTCGCGCCAGTGTCGTTGGCGCTGGCGACCGTCGCCGTGTAGTCGCCCGCGTCACCGCTCTGCGTCGTCCACGACAGCGTGACCGTCGTACTGGCACCGCCCGCCAGCGTCACGTCCTGACTGTCCCGCTGTGCGCCGGCGACATCGAGGGTCACCGTCTGCGTGCCCTCGAGGTCACCGGTGTTCTGGACGGTCGCGGTCACGTCCAGCGTCTCGGTCTCGTTGACCGGCGAGTTGCTGCCGACGTTCGAGACCGCGAAGTTGGCCGGCGTGGCCGGCTCGTTCACCGACACGCTGGTCGTGCCGGTGTTGTTCGCACTGGCGACCGTCGCCGTGTAATCGCCCGCGTCACCGCTCTGGGTCGTCCACGACAGCGTCACCGTCGTACTGGCACCGCCTGCCAGCGTCACGTCCTGACTGTCGCGTTCCGCACCTGCGACGTCCAGGGTCACCGTCTGCGTGCCCTCGAGGTCACCGGTGTTCTGGACGGTTGCAGTCACGTCCAGCGTCTCGCCTTCCGTCACCGGCGAGTTACTGCCGACGTTCGAGACCGCGAAGTTCGCCGGCGTGGCCGGCTCGTTCACCGTCACGCTGGTCGTGCCGGTATCGTTGGCGCTGGCGACCGTCGCGGTGTAGTCGCCCGCGTCACCGCTCTGGGTCGTCCACGACAGCGTCACGTCCTGACTCGTGCCGGCGGCCAGCTGGACAGTCTGACTGTCCCGCTGTGCGCCGGCAACGTCCAGGGTCACCGTCTGGGTGCCCTGCTGTTCGCCCGTGTTCTGGACGGTCGCGGTCACGTCCAGCGTCTCACCTTCCGTCACCGGCGAGTTGCTGTCGGTGCCCGAAACCTGGAAGTTCGCGGGCGCGTCGGGCGCGTTGACCTGCACGCTCGTCGACGCCGTGTCGTTCTCGGTCGTGACGCTCGCGGAGTACTGGCCAGCGTCACCGGTCTCGGTGGCGACCGACAGCGTGACCGTCGTGCTGGCACCGCCGGCCAGCGTCACCTGCTGGTCGTCCGACGTGCCCAGCACCGACAGCGTCACCGTCTGTGTACCCTGCTGGTCGCCCGTGTTCGCGACGGTCGCGTCGACCGTCAGCGTCTCGCCTTCCGTCACCGGCGAGTTCGTGTCCAGAGTCTGGACCTGGAAGTTCGGCGGCTGTTCGACCGGCGGCGCGGTCAGCGTGATCTGCGCCGTCGCCGTGTCGTTGGCCGTCGACACACCGTGCGTGTAGGTGCCCGCCGATAGCGCACTGGTGTTCACGTCGAACGTCACCGTCGTACTGGCCCCGCTGGCCAGCGTCTCGTCCTGGGACGCCAGCGTCTCCAGGGTGCCGTCGTCGTCCGTATCGACGCCGAAGGCGACGGTCTGGGTCCCCTGCTGGTCGCCCGTGTTCTCGACGTCGGCCGACACGGTGATCGTGTCACCCACCGTCGCGTCGGACGGCGCTTGCAGGTTCGACACCTGGAAGTTCGCCGGCGTGGCCGGCTCGTTCACCGTCACGCTGGTCGTGCCGGTATCGTTGGCGCTGGCGACCGTCGCCGTGTAGTCGCCCGCGTCACCGCTCTGGGTCGTCCACGACAGCGTCACCGTCTGGCTCGCGCCAGCGGCCAGCTGGACGCTCTGGCTGTCGCGTTCCGCACCTGCGACGTCCAGAGTCACCGTCTGGGTGCCCTGCTGGTCGCCGGTGTTCTGGACGGTCGCGGTCACGTCCAGCGTCTCGCCTTCCGTCACCGGCGAGTTGCTGCCGACGTTCGACACCGCGAAGTTCGCCGGATCGGGCTCCGGCTCGGTGTCGACGCGTTTGAGCGTGACGACGCCGTCGTCGGCGTTGATCGTCCCGTCGACGGATTCGCCGCCCTGGATGGACGCCGTCACGTCGACCGGGTAGGACTCACCGAAGAAGAAGAACGCCCCGACGCGGAGCGTCACTTCGCTCTCGGTGCCGTCCGCCGTCACGGTCTTGGTCTCGTCCGCGACCGTGATGTCGACCGTCTCCCCCGCAGGAGCGGTGTACGTAACTTTGACTTTCGAAACTTTCCCCGTGAAAAGCGTCTCCTTCGTTACTTCGGCAGTAACGTTCCCGAATTCCGCCTGATCCGTCGTCTGTGTCGATACGTCTGTCGCCGCTGCGGGTTGCACCGCCACCATCCCCATCGCCACAATAGCGATAAGCAGTGCCGTCAACCCGGCTGAGTACAGTAACTTACGATTTGCTTGCAAGGTTTGCATTCCGCTACCCCCAGGTCTTCATAGATTGTTCCATACATATAATATTTCGCTTCAACCAGTGGGTAATTTACGTTCAAAGTTGTGGAATAAAACCGCAGGACTGCGGCCGAATTCGGTGGAGGTTTTCACTGCTGGTAACTGGCGGGTCGGCTTTTTGCCAGTGGCAATCGGCTGGGGACGCATGGAGGTCGAGACGTACAACTCGCTGGGCGGTCAGGTTGCGCTGGTCACCGGTGCAACCCGTGGCATCGGGGCCGCCATCGCCGCGGACCTCTCGAACCGCGGAGCGACGGTGTACGCTGGCGCTCGGGACCCCGGCGACGTGACGGCACCGGAGTTGCTCCCGCTGGAACTCGACCTCACGGACGAGGACGCCGTGGTCGACGCGGTCGACCGCGTGGACGACGAGAAGGGACGCCTCGACATCCTCGTGAACAACGCCGGGGTGATGGACAGTCGGTCGGCGCTCGCGGAGATGCCCACGAACGTGATCGACGAGACCCTCGACACCAACCTGCGCGGCCCGCTCTTGCTCACGAAGTACGCCCTCCCGCTCTTGCTGTGGCGGGACGGGAGCCGCGTGGTCAACGTCTCCTCGGCGCTGGCGTCGCTCCGGGGCGACGCCGGACGCGGGATGCCCGCCTATCGGATCTCCAAGTCCGGGCTGAACGCGCTGACCGCCTACCTCGACGCCGAGTACGGCGACCAGGGCCTCATCGCCAACGCCGCCTGTCCGGGCTGGACCCGCACCGCGATGGGCGGCCCCGACGCCGAGCGCAGTCCCGAAGAAGGAGCGGACACCCCGGCCTGGCTCGCCCGGTTCAAACCCGAGTGTCCCCGGGGACGGTTCTGGCGGGACCGACAGATAATCGACTGGTGAGCGAGCGCGAAAAAGTGTGATCGGTTAGCGAACGGTTCAGCTCGCGGTCGTGAGGTCGAGGAACAGGTCGAGGTCGAGTTCGTTCTCGCCCGACGAGGCCGGGAGTCCGACCTGCGAGTTCACGACTTCGTTGTAGTTGGTGATGATCGTTTCCCGACAGCCAGAGGCACCGGGAACCGAGAACTCACCGTCGACGACCGTCCCGGAGGCCGTCGTCCCCGAGATGCTCAACGGCGTTCCAGTGAGGGTGCCACTCGTTCCCGTCGTCGCGTTCACCACGAAGCTCGTGCCACAATCACCGTTTTCGGCGTCCAGCCCGGGGATGTGGATCTTGAGCGTGCCGTTGATCGTGGTCCGACCGGTCTCGGTATCGAGCGTCCCGGAGAGACCGTTCGGCGCCGTGACGACGACGGTGTACTCACCGATCGGCGACGACACAGTCTGGTTCGGGAAGTCGACATCGGACGGGGCGGCGTAGAACGACCCGTCGCTGTTCACGTCGGCGTCGACTCCGAGACACTGCACGCTCGAATTCGGCGGCTGGCCGTTCGGACACTCGGTGACGTTGAACTGCTGGCCACCCGATCCGCCGACCAGAACGTACCCGTCCTCCGCGGTTCCTTCGATTGCCGTGGGCTGGATCGTCGCGGACTCGACGGTCACGGCCTCCGTCGCGGTGTCGTTGGCCGTCGTCACCGTCGCGGTGTAGTCGCCCGCGTCGCCCTCGGTGGTCGCCCACGTCAGGTTGATGGTCTGGCTCGCGCCAGCCGCGAGGGTGACCTGCTGGCTGTCACGAACCGTGTTGGCGACCGTCAGGTCGACCGTCTGGGTCCCCTGCAGGTCGCCGTCGTTCCGCACCGTCGCGTCGACGGTCAGGATCTGGCCCTCCGTCACCGGCGAGTTGGACGACGTGCCCGTAATCGTGAGGTTCGCCGGATCGGGCTGGGGTTCGACCGTCACGCTCACGTCACGGGCGAAGTTCGTGCTGGCGATCCGCGCGGTCGTCGTGCCGGCGTCGCCCGCGGCCGTCTGCCAGGTGAGCGTCACCTGCTGGCTCGCACCGCCGGCCAGCGTGAGTTGCTGGGAGTCCGTGACGCCACCCGCTTTGACGACGGCCAGTTCGACGGTCTGGGAGCCCTCGAGATCACCGACGTTCGTGATCGTCGCTGTCACCTCGACCGTCTCGCCCGCCGTCACCGGCGAGTTCGACTGGACGTTCTCGATCTGGAACGCCGCCGGGTCGGGTTGCTCCTCGACCGTCACGCTCGTCCGTGCCGAGCCGTCGAGCGTGAACACGCCCGCGGTGTAGTTGCCCGCGTCGCCCGCGGCCGTCTGCCACGTCAGCGTGATCGTCCGACTCGCACCGCCGGCCAGCGTGAGTTGCTGGCTGTCTTCCTGACTGTCCGACGTGGTGCCACTGCGGATGCCCAGCCGAACGGTCTGCGTGCCTTCCTGATCGCCCGTGTTCGTGACCGTCACGGTCGCGTTCAGAGCGTCGCCGGCCGTCACCGGCGTGTTCGTCTGCAGGTTCGACACCTGGAAGCTCGCCGGGTCGGGCTGGGCCTCGACCGTCACGTCCGTCGCGGCGGTCTCGTTGTCGCTCGCGACGGACGCCGTGAAGGTGCCCGTCTCGCCCGCTTCGGTCTGCCAGGAGAGCGTCACCTGCTGGCTCGCGCCGCCGGCCAGGGTCACCTGCTGGCTGTCCTCGACGGCTCCGTTGACACCGAGACTCACCGTCTGGGTGCCTTCGAGGTCACCGGTGTTCGTGACCGTCGCGGTCACGTCGACCGTCTCGCCCGCCGTCACCGGCGAGTTCGACTGGACGTTCGACACGGCGAAGTTCGCCGGATCGGGTTGGGCCTCGACGAAGACGCTGGTCGGGAACGAATCGTTGGCAGTCACGACCGTCAGCGAGAAGTTCCCGGTCTGGCCGGCTTCCGTCTGCCAGGAGAAGGTGACCTGCTGACTCGCACCGCCTGCCAGCGTCACCTGCTGGTCGTCGACCCGGCGGTCGACGGTCCCACCGACGGCCAGGGACACGGTCTGTGTGCCCTCCAGATCGCCGGTGTTCGTGACCGTCGCAGTCACGTCGACCGTGTCGCCCGCGGTGACCGATTCGGGAGCCGAAACCCCCGAGACCGCGAAGTTCGCGGGATTGGGCTGTTCGGTCACCGAGACGCTCGCGGTCGCAGTGTCGTCGTCGGTGCGAACGGTCAGGGTGTTGTCACCCACGTCGTCGGCGGTCGTCTGCCAGGAGAGCGTCACCTGCTGGCTCGTCCCGCCAGCCAGGGTCACCGTCCGGGAGTCCAGCGACGCGCTCCCGT
Organism: Halorientalis pallida; assembly: GCF_049605515.1. Taxonomy (GTDB): domain Archaea; phylum Halobacteriota; class Halobacteria; order Halobacteriales; family Haloarculaceae; genus Halorientalis; species Halorientalis pallida_A. The sequence continues at coordinate 3,364,583 of NZ_CP187158.1, read as the reverse complement.
CGGTCAACTGCACCGTCTGCGTGCCCTCCAGATCACCGGTGTTCTGGACGGTCGCGGTCACCTCGACCGTGTCGCCCGCCGTCACCGGCGAGTTGGTCGACGTGCCCGTGATCGTGAAGTTCGCCGGGTCGGGCTGGGCCTCGACCGTCACGTCCGTCGCGGCGGTCTCGTTGTCGCTCGCGACGGACGCCGTGAAGGTGCCCGTCTCGCCCGCTTCGGTCTGCCAGGAGAGCGTCACCTGCTGGCTCGCACCGCCGGCCAGGGTCACCTGCTGGCTGTCCTCGATGGCACCGTTGATACCCAGGCTCACGGTCTGGGTGCCCTCCAGATCGCCGGTGTTCGTGACCGTCGCGGTCACGTCGACCGTCTCGCCCGCCGTCACCGGCGAGTTAGAGGAGACGCCCGAGACCGCGAAGCTCGCTGCGGTCGGCTGTTCGGTCACCGACACGCTCGTCTGGGTCGAATCGTTGGTCGTGGTCAGCGTCGCGGTGTACTCGCCCGCGTCACCGCTTTCGGTCGCCCACGAGAGCGTGATCGTCCGGCTCGCACCGCCGGCCAGCGTCACGCTCTGGCTGTCACGTTCGGTCCCGTCGACCGAGAGCGCGACCGTCTGGGTGCCCTGCTGATCGCCCGTGTTCTGGACGGTCGCAGTCACGTCCACGGTCCCGCCCGCGGTGACTGGCCCGCTGCTGGAGACGCCCGAAAGCTGGAAGTTCGCGGGCGCGTCGGGCGCGTTGACCCGCACGCTCGTCGAGACGGTGTCGTTCTCGGTCGTGACCGTCGCAGTACCCGAGCCGGCGTCGCCGGTCTCGGTTGCGACCGACAGCGTGACCGTCGTGCTGGCACCGCCGGCCAGCGTCACCTGCTGGTCGTCCGACGTGCCCAGCACCGACAGCGTCACCGTCTGCGTACCCTCGCGATCACCAGTGTTCTGCACCGTCGCGTCGACCGTCAGCGTCTCACCCTCGGTCACTGGCGAGTTCGACTCGATGTTCGACACCTGGAAGTTCGCCGGGTCGGGCTGGGCCGCGACCGTCACGCCGGTCGTCGCGGTGTCGTTGGCCGTCTCGACCGTCGCGGTGTACTCGCCCGCGTCACCCGCGGTCGTCGCCCACGAGAGCGTGACCTGCTGGCTCTCGCCGGCGGCCAGGGTCACCTGCTGGCTGTCGCGCTCGGTGCCGGCGACGCTCAGCGAGAGCGTCTGTGTACTCTCGCGCTCGCCGACGTTCTCGACGGTCGCGGTCACGTCGAGCGTGTCACCGGCCGTCACCGATCCGCTACCGCTGACACTCGCGAGCTGGAAATCGGCGGGTGCGGCCGGGTCGGTGCCGCCGTCGGACTCGTTGCCGTCGCCGTCACCGCCGTCCGAATCGTTCCCGTCACCGAAGCCCGGACTGTCCCCGTCTCCGAAGTCGAAGCCGGGGCCGTCGTCGGACTCGTCACCACCGCCGAAGTCCGGACCGTCTCCGTCACCGAAGTCGAAATCCGGACCGTCGTCGGACTCGTTTCCGTCACCGCCGAAGCCCGGACTGTCCCCGTCTCCGAAGTCGAAGCCGGGGCCGCCGTCGGACTCGTTTCCGTCACCGCCGAAGTCCGGACTGTCCCCGTCCCCGAAGTCGAATCCGGGACCGTCGTCGGACTCGTTTCCGTCACCGCCGAAGTCCGGGCCGTCCCCGTCCTCGAACCCGAAGCCGGGGCCGTCGCCGTCGTCGTCGAACCCGAAGTCCTGTGCGATGGTTGCCTGGTTGCCTGTCGCTGCCACTGGTGCCGTGCCGATCGCGAGAACGCCGATCACGACGACTGTCGCGAGCGCCACGGGAATCCCCGCGTCACGGATCCACTGTCCTGTGTTCATGTATATGAGATTGGTTCTCGGTGGCGACGCGGCTCCAGGATGGTAGAGCGGTCCCCGATCCCCCCTGCGATGTCACGCAGTATCAGCGACCTGGAGATCGCAACCGGCCCCCCAGGGCGCGGTCGCGACCGAGCCACCCGGATATCGTCCTCGTATCGTCGCCACTACAGGTGTGCGTTCTGTCGTATCATTGTTGCTGATTGTCCCGGATATCGACGGTACTTTATTACAGAGTATTTTTCCAGCAACTTACTCCGGTCGCCGTTCGGCCGGTGGTTTCGTGCCCTCAGTCGTCGGCCGAGAACTCGATTTCCGACGAGTCCAGCGCCTGCCTGATTCCGACGAACCCGTCGGAGTGTGCGGTGCCCGGTTCGTCCGCCTCGTCGGTGTCCGGCAACCACGCCCTGACGGTACACCCGTCGTCGTCGTTCTCGAACTCCAGACGACCGCCGAACTGCTCGACGGTCCAGTAGACGACCCAGAGGCCGACACCGCTCCCGTGTTTGAGCGCCGTCTCCTCGCCCTCCTCCAGGACGGCCAGTTCGTGGGGGTCGATCCCCGGGCCGTTATCGGCGACTTTCAGGACCGTGAAGTCGTCGTCCTCGCGGACCCGAACGGTCACCGTCGGGTGGTCGGCGTCGTTGTGCTGGACGGCGTTGGCGAGGAGTTCGTCGAGGGCGATGGCGATGGCGGGATCGACCTCGGCGTCCAGATCCGCCGGCAGGTCGACGGTGATCTCCGCCGCTGGATAGCGGTCGCGGGCGTCCCGGACTTCTGTGCGAACCGCCTCGCCGAGGTCGACCGTCACCGTACCGTCCTCGTCGAGCGTCCGCGCGACCTGGCCCACCTTGTCGCTCTGGTCGGTGATCCGGGTCGCCGTCTCCGCGATCAGGTCGAGGCGGTCGCGGAGGTCCGGGTCGGCCAGCTGGCGCTCGACGAGTTCGGCGTTGCCGGCGACGACGTTCATCTCGTTGCGGAGGTTGTGTCTGAGCAGGCGATTGAGGACTTCGAGTCGCTGGCGTTGCTGGCGCTTGTCGGTCACGTCGCGCAGGCTGATGAGCGTCCCGGCGACCGCCCCACGCGCCCGGTGAAGCGGCGAGATCCGGACGTTGTAGTACCGGACGCCTTCGTCGCCCTCCAGCGAGAGTTCCGTCTGGACGTGCATCCCGGTCTCGTCGTCGAGCAACGCGGCCAGAGCGGGCAGGACCGTCTCGATTCGTTCGCCAATCGCGGCCGCCTCCGACCTGTCGAGCAACTCCGCGGCGGCCGGATTGATGTCCGCGATCCGCTGGTTGTCGTCGAGGACGATCACGCGGTCCTCCATGTTCTCCAGGATCTCGTCGCGCGCGAGGTGGCGGGCGACCGGTACCACCTCCAGTAACTGGCCGCGCAGGATCGTGCCGGCGACGATGATCCCGCTGACCAGGAACCCGACGGTCGTCGGATCGATGCCCGTCGGGAGGTAGTCGAAAACGTACAGTGCGTTCCCCACGAGCGGGATGAACATCGCGATCAACAGCGCGGTGGCCTGGGTCCGGTAGACGCCCTCGGCGAAGAGGATGACCCGCAACAACAGCGCCCCGCCGATCAACACCAGCAGGTACGAGTAGATCACGTGGAGCTGAAAGAGCGGGCCGGTGACCGATTCGAACGCGACGAAACCGGCGGTCTCGACGGTCGACACCTCCGTCCACAGAAGGGCCGGTCGAAGCGCGGTCGCCCCGACCACGACGACCGGTTCGATCAGCAGGAGCGCGATGGTTCGGGGCGTGACCCACTCTTCGTTCCCGGTGTACTCCAGCACGAGTGTCAGCCAGGCCAGCGGAATCACACACGAGAACACGGTCTCGACGCGCGTCCAGAAGAACTTCGACTCGAGCAGTACCGTCGCGAGGTTCATTCCCTCCGCGAACGACCAGAAGCTCGCACCGACCAGGAACACGGCGAGTGGTGTCGCCCCCGGACGCTCGCGGTGTTTCAACGCGAACGCACCTACACCCAGTCCCACGACTGCCGAGAGGAACACGGGCGCGGTGTAGGGCGTGTACTGGAGTTGCATCGCTCCGATTGTCGGGTCAACGCCAACCCCGAGAATAAGGGTTCCCTCGGCGCTATCAAAATTGAGAGCGGATTCAGTCCGTTCGGGATCGCACCGCCGACCAGACGGCGAGTGCCCCGAGGACGAGCGCGGGGATCAGCGGCAGGGCGAGGTAGGTGTTACGCCAGCCCCAGCCGAGGGCGGCGACGCTTCCGCGGGCCGCGGGCAGGAGGTACAGCGCGCCCGGGACGATCAGGAAGGCGACGACGATGGCGGCGACCAGCAGCCAGCCGCGCCAGTCGAACTCCTCGTCCACGTCGCCCACGGTGTTGCGCGGGTAGGCGTCGTCCGGGTCGTCGTCGTCCCCGCTCGTATCGCCGTCGCTGTCCTCGACGGCACCCGGTTCGTGGACGTACGTGTCGTCGCTCACAGCTCGCTGTCGGGTCTGACGACGACCTTGCCGAACCCTTCCCGCTCCTGGAGCATCTCGTGGGCCCGGGCGGTCTCGCTCATCGGCAGGGTGTCCCGGACGCGGGGCTCGAACTCGCCTTCCCAGACCAGTTCCAGTACGTCGTCGACCTCGCCGGGCGTCCCCATGGTCGAGCCGATGACTTCGAGCTGGTTCCAGAAGATGCGGTTCACGTCGGTCTCGGGGTTGGGACCTGTCGTCGCCCCGCAGGTCACGATCCGGCCGCCTTTCGCGAGGCTGGCCAGCGACTTGTTCCAGGTGGCGGCCCCGATGTGGTCGACCACCACGTCGACGCCGCGGTAGCCCGTGATGTCCCGGATCGCGTCGTCGAAGTCCTCCTGCTCGTAGTTGATGACCTCGTCCGCGCCGAGTTCCTCGGCGTAGTCGAGTTTCTCCTCGCTGCTGGCGGTCGCGTACACCTCCGCGCCGACGTACTTCGCGATCTGGAGCGCGGCGTGGCCGACGCCGCCGCTCGCGCCGAGGACCAGCACCTTCTCGCCGGGCTGGAGGTCGGCGCGGGTCACCAGCATCCGCCAGGCGGTCTGGAAGACCAGCGACGCCGACCCCGCGACTTCCCAGTCGACGTGGTCGGGCACCGGCACGAGGTTGTCCGCGGGGACCGCGGCCTGCTCGGCGTGGACGCCACGGACGTGTTCGCCGAGGATGTGGAAGTCCACACACATCGTCGGTTCGCCGTCGCGGCAGAACTCACAGGAGCCACAGGAGACGCCCGCCGAGACGGCGACGTGGTCACCCGCCTCGAAGCGGTCCACGTCCGCACCGACCTCGGTGACGACGCCGGCCGCGTCACTGCCGGGGATGTGGGGCATCTCCAGGTCGATCCCCGGGAGTCCACGGCGGGTCCAGATGTCGAGGTGGTTGAGCGCCGCCGCCTTCACGTCCACGAGGACTTCGTCGTCGGCCGGTTCGGGGTCCGGGAACTCGCCGTACTCGATCACGTCGGTGTCGCCGTGCTCGGAGAATTGGACTGCCTGCATAGCCGTGGGGTCGGGCGGCGCGTCCAAAACGGTGTCGACTGATCGACCCGCGCGTCAGGCCCCCTCGGCGGCGACGAATGCCGCGAAACTCGCCTCGTGTCCGGTCCGTTCGACGTGGTCGTCGCGTCGTCCCGCGGCCGACTCGCGGTCGGCCACGATAGCTTCCGCCTCGCAGTCGTGACAGACGAAGTGGTACCGTGCCATTATATGTAATTCAGTACGCATTATTATTAATAGCTTCTCATCGACACATATTGGACTGTTGGCCACTGTGCCGTCGGTTCGGGGATCGGGCCGGCCGCTTCGTGATCGAGAGGAATCCCCCGGGTCCGGGCGGGAGTGTTTAGGGGACGCGACCGGAAACCCCGCTATGGTCGACTTCCAGTCACGCGACACACGACGCTCTCTCGACGACGAGGAGGACAGCGAAGACACGGAGGCGGCCGACACGACGGCCGCCGACGCGGAGGGAGACGAACACGAGGGCGACGGACACGAGGCGGAACACGCCCACGATCACGACCACCACGCGCACGACCCAGAGTCCCTCGGCGTGGCCGTCGTGACGGTCTCGTCGTCACGGACGCGGGAGGACGACCCCGCGGGTGACGTCATCGAGACTGGCCTGACCGAGGCGGGCCACGAAGTGGTCGTCAGGGACGTGATCCGGGACGATCACGACGGCGTGCAAAACACCGTCGACGCGGTCGCCAGCCGGGGCGACGTGGACGCCGTCGTCACCACCGGTGGGACGGGCGTCACACCCGACGACGTGACCATCGAAGCCGTCACCCCGCTGTTCGACAAGGAGTTACCCGGGTTCGGCGAACTGTTCAGGAATCTCTCCTACGACGAGATCGGGACGAAAGTCGTCGGAACGCGCGCCACCGCGGGCATCGTCGACGGTGCGGTCGTCTTCTGCCTCCCGGGCAGCGAGAACGCCGCCCGCCTCGGCACCGAGGAGATCATCGTCGAGCAGGCCCCGCACCTCGCCGGGCTCGCCCAGCGGGAGTGAGCTAGTCGAACCGCCGCCGGGCCGCCAGCAACCCGGCCAGCGCCAGTCCGAGCGCCGCCGCGAGCGGCCCGAATCCGGGACCGTATGCCCCAGTCGTCGTGTCGTCCGTCGTCGCCGCGGTCGACTCGCCGGGGTCGTCCGCGGGGGCGGACGCGCCGAACCGGCTGGCCGTCGACCGGTCGGTCGCCGATCCATCGTCGCCCCCGCCCGGTGCGAGCGCCAGCACGGAGAACGCGGCGGTCCGGTCGCCGATCTCGGCCCGGTACTCGCCCGGTCGCTCCACCGTCGTCGCGACCGAGACCGTCTCCGTCTCGTTGTCGGGCACCGTGACCGAGAGTTCGTCGACCACGCTGTCGGGCCCGTTTTCCCGGTGCCGGCGCACCGTCAGTGGCACCTGCTCCGTACCGTTGCCGGTCTCCGCGAAGCGGACGGTGATCTCGACCGACGATCCGGCGTCGACGGTCTCCCGACCCGTCCGGACCGCGGCGACCGACACGGCGGACTCGGTTTCCGTCCCGTTCCGGTCTGCAGCCGACTCGTCCGCCCCCGGTTCCGACACGTCGATGGGCCCGATCCCCGGACCCTGGGGGTTGATATCGGCACCCACGTCGTAGCCATCGCCGGCACCGCTTCCGCCTGAATCGTCGGCTCCGGACGCACCGTCGCTGTCGTCCGACCCGTCGTCTTCGGCGTCGTCGTCGGACCCGTCGTCACCGCCGTCCGCGTCGTCCTCGTCGCTGTCGTCGCCGGCGTCGTCGTCGGACCCGTCACTGTCGTCGTCTCCGTCCTCGGACCCGTCGCTTCCCGAGTCACCGTCCCCGCCCTCGGAGTGGCCGTCCCCCGAGACGACGGACACATCGGCGGTGATCTCGGTCTCCCGGCCGCGTTCGTCTCGCAACTGTAGCGTGACCTCGTGGGTCCCGGGCTGGTCGAAGGTGTGCTGTGCGGTCGTACCCTCCGGGCCGCTCTCCCCGTCGAAGAACCAGCAGACGTGTGTGAGGCCGTCCGACAGGTTCCGGGCCTCGACGGTGATCGGGTCGCCGACGGTCGCTTCGTCGGGCGCGTCGATCTCGCCGGTCGGCGGTTCGTCGTCCGCCGCGCCGACCTCGATCACGTGTTCGGCCGTCGCCTCGTTCCCGTTCTCGTCGCTGACCGTGACGGCGACGGTGTAGGTCCCCGCCGCGTCGAAACTCGTCTCGGTCGTCGGCACGGTCGTCGTCCGGTCGATGGTCGTGTCGCCGTCGTAGTTCCACCCGTAGCTCTGGATGCCGTCGCCGTCGGTCGAGGCGTTCGCGTCCAGCGTCACGGTCTCGCCGACCGCCGCCGTCGCCGGGCCGGAGACGGCAGGCACTGGCACGTCGTCCGGCCCGTCCGTCTCGGAGCCGTCGTCGGACTCGTCGCCGTCGCCCGAATCCCCGTCGTCGGAGTCGCCGTCGGACCCGTTCTCGGTGACCGTGACGGTCGTCGACGCGGTGGCGGTGTTGTTCGCGTAGTCCCACACCGTGACGGCGGCCCCGTAGTCGCCGGTCGACTCGTAGGTGTAGTCCGCGGTCGGGGCGGTCGTGTTCAGGTCGACGGTGCCGTCGCCGTCGAAGTCCCAGCCGTAGCGCCGGATCCCCTCGTCGTCGGTCGCGTCCGAGGCGTTCAGCGTGACCGACTCGTCGACGGCGGCGGTCGCGGGCTCGGCCGAGAGCGCGGCCGACGGCGGCTGGTCACAGCCGCCCCGGTTGACCGTCACGTTGGCGTCGCGGTCGAGCGTCGTCCGTTCGTCGGGGCCGGTGAACAGCCGCCACTCCTCGACTCGATCGTCGGCGTTGCCCGAGGCGTTCCACTCGCCCCAGGCCGCGGCGTCCTCGTTGAACGCCGGGTCGATCGTGATCGAGACGGACTCGCTCGCGGTCAGTCCGCGGAACGCACCGCCGTCGGTGCGGTCGCCGTACCACATCCAGTCGATCTCGCTCCGCGTGCCCTGGTGGTCGAAGGTGTCGTCGCGGCCGTCGTAGCCGTCGTCCTCGACGGCCCACTCGCCGTCGGTCGGAAGCCCGGTGAACGTCATCGAGGCGACCCCACCGTACGGGCCGTCGTCGTACTCGTCGTGGAGCAAGACCAGACTGTATCCCTCACTGCCGTGGTAGATCAGGAGGTTACTGACCTGGTTGTCCTGCAACTCGGTCGTCCCGGTCGAGCTGTAGTTGGTCGAGGTGTTGTAGTCGTAGAACGCCTCGACCGTTCGGGTCCCGTTCCCGAGCGGGTCGATCCGGTAACACTCCTCGCCCTGTTCGACCGTGATCGTCACCGCCTCCGGCGACGTCGCACTCGCGGTTCCGACGGCAGTCGCCGACGCCGGTGTCGGTGTGTCGGTCGCGCCGGCCGCGACACTCGGCGGGACCACGGCCACGCAGAGCGCGACGACGACGAGCAGTACCAGCGGTCGACAGTCGCCGCCGGCGGACTCGGTTCGCATCACGCACCCCCCGTCGACGGCGCGGTGGTCGTCGCCGGCTGGCACCCAATCGTTCGGAACTGTCCGCGAGTGACGGATCGGTTAGTTGCGCCGATCATGCGATAGCCCGGCCTACCGCGTTTCCACTCATTGTTATGGGCGTACTGCGCCGTCGCAGTCACTCCCTTCGGCGGCGGCCACCCGAGCGACGAACGGCGACGACCGGTGATCGGGTCGTTTCGACGCCGACCGAGAGAACCGCCGCTATCCAGTGCCTACCGTCGCCAGCAACCGGCCCCTCACCCCACCGGTCGCGCCTCTCAGCCGGGGAGCGGGCAGAGACTCGCGGTCAGAATCACCACGTCGTCGGTCCCGTTTCGCGCCCCGTGTGCCTGGCCACGCTCGTTGAACACCACACCGGGCGCGGTGATCGTCGCCTCGGTGTCGTCCTGCACGACGGTCACCGTCCCCTCGAGTACGTGGAACACGTTGGACGCCTCGTCGTGGACGTGCGGGTCGAGTTCCGCCCCCGGTCCCAGGGCGAAGACCTTCACCAGCACGTCGTCGCTGACGGCCAGTTCCTCGTCGATCACCTCGCCCGCGTCGGGGTCGAGGTCGGGCAGTCGATCCAGCGTCATATCCGATGGTCGGTCGGCCCACCCTTAGCGGTTCCGTCGATCACTCACCCTTTGAATATCTTCTGTGGTTTCACACCAGTTTAGGCGATTTCGCGCTCGTTCCACCGACTCACCGAGCGTGTCGGGCCGGTTCGTGTCCTCGTAAACAGGACAAAACGAATGAACTCTCGCTAACGGCTTGCCCACACTAAGTGACAGCCGACCCGAGCGGAAGATGCAATGTCCGACCGAGACCTCTCGCGCAGACGGTTCCTCCAGGCGAGTAGTGTCGCAGTCGCCGCGGCGGCGGTCCCGACGGCCGCGGCGGCCGACGGCGACGGCTGGGCGGTCGCCGAGACGCCCGTCGACAGCTCCCTCTACGACGTCGAACACACGACCGCGGGCGCGTACGCGGTCGGGACCGGCGGCGTCGTCATCGAGCGGACCCCGCGTGGCTGGCGCAAGGTACTCGACGGCGGCCCGACCGGCAACGGCAACAACCTCTACGGCTCCGACGTGACCGACGACGGGAAGCGGCTCTGGTTCGTCGGCTCCTCCGGTGCCATCGGCGAGTACGACGTGGAGACCGGCAGTCTGAACAGTCACTCCGCGCCCATGGACGTGACCAACAACTTCAACGACGTGGCCGTGACCGGCGAGGCCGGCGAGGCGAACGTCTACGTCGCCGGCGACTCCGGGAAGGTCTACTACAGCTTCGAGAACGGCGAGACCGGGAGCTGGAACTACGTCACGCCCGGCAGCGGCTCGGCGATCAACGCCATCGACTGCTACGACGACCGGAAAGGCCACATCGTCGACGGCAACAAGTCCGTCTTCCACACGGGCGACGGCGAGACCTGGGACAAGATCGGGCTGGCCGACGCCAACGTGAACTTCTACGGCGTCGACTCCCACGGCCCGGCCGACGTGTGGATCTCCGGCGGCGGCGGGATGATCTTCCACTGGAACGGCACCGAGTGGGTCCCCGCCGACACCGGCGACGCCGGCCTGCGTGACATCGAGGTCACCGACGCGGGCGACGCCGGTCAGGTCGTCGGCGGCGGCGGGAAGACCTACGCCTACGAGGACCAGTGGGTCCGGGAATCGACGCCCGTCGGCCAGAACCTGAAGGCCGTCGCCCGCGGCGAGGTCGACATCGCCGTCGGTGCCGGCGGGACCGTCCTGGAACGCTGACGCGCTCGACCCGAAACGACCCACCGGCAGGTCGATCCATCCCGCACCCCCGCACCCTTCTCCCCACGGCTGTCCGTCGGGCCTGTCGCTTGGCGTGGCTTTTAGCCGCTGGCGTCCCCAGACTGTGGCGATGGTAACCGAACTCGGGGACGACGTGTGGTGGTACGACCTGCGCGGGGTGAACGCCTACCTCGTCGACGACGGGACGGTGACGCTCGTCGACGCGGGCAACCCGTGGGACGGGCGCAACCTCGTTCTCGGCGTGGATCAGGCCGGCTACTCCCTGCAGGACGTGGATCGCGTCCTGCTCACCCACTACGACTTCGACCACGTCGGCGGCCTGGGCCGCCTGCAGGGCCTGGACGCGACCGTCTACGTCGGGCCGGCCGACGAACCCTATCTGACCGGCAAGGAACGGCCGCCGCTCTCGAACCACAAGGGCGCGCTCCAGAACGCGCTCGGCCCGTTCCTGAAATCGCCCGCTCTCTCCGTCGAGACCGTCGACGACGGCGACGAGGTCGGGAGCTTCACCGCCCACCACACGCCGGGCCACACACCCGGCCACGTGGTCTACGTGAGCGAGGCTCTGGACGCGGCTTTCCTCGGCGACCTCGTCGTGGAGCGAGACGGTGACCTCCGCCCGTCGCCGTGGCTCATGAGCTACGACACCGACGCCGTCGAGGAGAGCATCCGTGATCTGGCCGACCGCGCGCCCGACTTCTCGGTGGCCGCGATGGGGCACGGCACACCCTTCGAGGCCCGCGGCCGCGAGGCGTTCGACGAGTTGGTCGACTCGCTGTAGCTACTCCCCGCCGCCACCGCCGCCACCGTCGAAGCCGCCACCGCCGTCGGCACCGCCCGAATCGGCACCCACGTCGCCGGCGTCGATATCGCCCAGCCCGTCGGCCGCGTCCATGTCCACGTCGTCGAGTTCGTCGAGGTCCGCGTCGCCCGGGTCCACGTCCATCACGCGTTCGAGGACGTCGTCCTCGACGACCGCGGATTCGGGAACTGGCTCCTCCTCGTCCCAGTAGTCCCAGAAGTTCCACGGCGAGGTCAGGTATCGCGACCGCCGGTACTCGTCGTGGTCGCCGGTGTCGGCCGCCGACAGACGCTCCTCGGGCGACGGGAGCCGGTCGTCCAGCACGCGCTCGACCTCGTCGGGCTCGGTCACGTACCGGAGCCGGAGGTTCTCCTCGCCGTGAGCGATCAGTTCGTAGTCGGCCGTCCCGAACAGCCCGCGGGAGAGCGAGTCCATCCGGACGGCCGCCGACACGTCGTCGTAGGCCACCGCGTCGTCGTTGAAGCGGACCCGATCCCGGTAGAACGTCGCCGCACCTCGCCGGTTCCCGACGTAGAACAGCGCCTCCAGCAGGAGGAACACACCGACGCCGGCCAGGATCGTACCGACGCTCTCCTCGACGCCGACCAGCGAAGCCACGAAATCTCCGCCGAATAGTCCGCCGAGAACGCCGAAAAAGCCGGCCATGAAGATCGCGCCGCCGCTGAACACCGCCGGTTTCGGGTCCGTCTCGACCGTCGTGATCGGCTGCGCACCACTCATGCGGGACGTTGCTGTAGCTGTACTGATAAAAATACCGGCGGTTCGGGCGCTACTCGTCCGTGTCGGCGGCCTCTGCGGCCACGTCCTCGGGGTCGAACAGCTCGGGGTCGAGTGCCATGTGGCCCTGGCCTTTCACGAATTCGGGGAGCGAGTCGGTGGTGTAGGCGATGATCCGGAGGTCGTCGGTGAGGTCGGTCGCGACCGGGATCGCGGTCGCCAGCGCGGCGTCGGTGAGGACCAGCAGATCCGCGTCGTGAATCCCCGCCTCCTCCAGCGCCGGGCGGTTGGCGGTGCCCGCGGCGCGCGTAACCGAGAATCCAACTGCCGACAGTGCCGCCCCGAGGTCGTGTTCGTCGGGACCGGCGATGACTGCGTTCATGATTGCTCTCTGTGCCCCCCGGGATTTGGCTCTCACGGTCGTGTCACGCCGACCGACCGCACTCGGCGGACTCGACGTGGGCGGCGAGTGCCCGTTCGACCGCCGCCGAGGCGCGGACGCGGGGGATGCGGAGCCGGTGGCCGTCGGCGTCGTACACGTCGACGGTCCGGGTCCCGACGAGGCGGTCGACGAGCGTCGTCCGAACCCGCACCCGGTCGATCTCCGCGCGCGGCACCGTCACCGCCCGTGACCCGAACGAGCGCGTGATCCAGCCCGGCGTGATCTCGACGGACATCCGGGCCTTCCGCGCCGCGTCGCGCCCGACCGCGAGCCCGATCCCCACGAGCCAGAGGATCAGACCCGTGCGCAGTGAGACGGGCGGTGTCGGCAGGGCAACCAGCAGTCCCAGCCCCCACCACAGCGAGAGGAGTACGGCGAGGACGACCGCGTAGACCAGGCCGGCGACGGCCACGGCCAGCGGGTTCAGGACCGGCACGGCTCGGATCTCCGCACGGATCGGTTCCGGACGGCCCGGCAGATCGAGGGTCCGATGGTCGGGTTCGGACGCTCCGTTGGAGGGCATCGGCTCCCCGAACTCGCGCCAGCGAAAAGAAGACTGGGGGTTACTCGTACTCGATGGTCGCCGGCGGCTTGTGGGTCACGTCGTACAGCACGCGCGCGACGTTCTCGTTTTCGCCCGTGATCCGGCTCTGGATGCGCTGGAGCGTCTCCCAGTCGACGTTCTGGGCACGGGCGGTCATGCCGTCCCGGCTCTCGACCGAGCGGACGGCCACGACCCAGCCGTGGACGCGGTTGTCGCCCTTGACGCCGGTGGCCTTCCCGATGACTGCGGCGAGGGCCTGCCACGGGTCGTGATCCTCCAGTTCCTCCTCGACGACGTGGTTGGCCTCGCGGGCGACTTCCAGTTTCTCCTCGGTCACCTCGCCGATGATCCGCACCGCCAGGCCGGGGCCGGGGAACGGCATCCGCTCGGCGATGATCGCCTCCAGATCGAGGTCGCGGGCCACCTCGCGGACCTCGTCCTTGTAGAGGTCCCGCATCGGCTCGACGATGCCCTCGAAGTCCACCACGTCGGGCAGGCCGCCGACGTTGTGGTGGGACTTGATCGTCCCCTCGCTCTCGATGCGGTCGGGGTAGATCGTCCCCTGCACGAGGTAGTCGGCGTCGACCTCGCGAGCGACGGTCTCGAACTCCCGGATGAACTGCTCGCCGATGGCGTGGCGCTTCTCCTCCGGGTCGGTGATGCCCGACAGGGCGTCGAGGAAGCGGTCCTTGGCCTCGACGATCCGCAGCGAGTCCATGTAGTCGAAGGTCTCGCGGATCTGCTCGGTCTCGCCTTTCCGCATCAGGCCGGTGTCGACGTAGACGGGGGTAAGCTGGTCGCCGATGGCCTCGTAGGCCAGCGCGGCGGCCGTCGAGGAGTCGACGCCACCCGAGAGGGCGATGACGGCGTTTTCGTCGCCGACCGACTCGCTGATCTCGTCGATCTTCTCGTCGATAAAGGAATCCACGTCGACCATCAGACTTCCACCTCCTCACGTTCCGCAACGTCCGTCTCGTCCAGCACGGCCTCCAGCAGGCCGACGAACGGCGGGCTGGCGCGGCCGGGCCGCGAGCGGAACTCGGGGTGGAACTGCGTCCCCAGATAGTAGGGGTGGTCGGGCAGTTCCAGGATCTCCATGCGCTTGTTGGTGTGGCCCGAGAAGACGAGGCCGGCGTCCTCCAGCTCCTCGATGTACTCGGGGTTGACCTCGTAGCGGTGGCGGTGCCGTTCCGTACAGGACGTGTCGCCGTACAGCTCGTGGGCGAGCGTCCCGGCGTCGATGTCGGTCTCGTGAGCGCCCAGCCGCATCGTCCCGCCCATGTCCTCCAGGTCGTACTGCTCGGGGAGCAGGTCGATCACGGGGTGGGGCGTCTCCTCCTCGATCTCGGCGGAGTGGGCGTCCTCCAGGTCGAGGACGTTGCGCGCGTACTCGACGACGGCCATCTGGAAGCCCAGACAGAGACCGAGCCACGGCAGGTCGTTCTCGCGGGCGTACCGGCAGGCCTCGATCTTCCCCTCGATGCCCCGGGAGCCGAAGCCGCCGGGGACGACGACGCCGTCCACGTCGTCGAGTTCCCCGTCGTAGCCGTCGGCCAGGTCCTCGCTGTGGACCCACGTCGTGGTCACGTCGACGCCGGCTTCGAGGCCGGCGTGTTTCAGCGACTCGTGGATCGAGATGTAGGCGTCTTCCAGCCCGTACTTCCCGACGAGTGCGATCTCGACCTCGCCGGTCGTGTCCTGGGTCACGAGTTCCCGCCAGCGGTTGTCCCGTTCGGCCTCGGGCAGGGCCTCCGACTGCAGGTCGAGCCGTTCCATCACGTACTCGTCGAGGCCCTCCTCCTCGACCATCAGCGGGACGTGATAGATGTCCTCCACGTCCGGGTTCGAGAAGACGGCGTCGGTGGGCACGTCACAGAACAGCGCGATCTTCTCTTTCACGTCGGCGTGGAGTTTGTCCTCACAGCGGCCCACCAGAATGTCGGGCTGGAGGCCGATGGACCGGAGTTCCTTGACCGAGTGCTGTGTTGGCTTGGTCTTCTGTTCGCCGTTTTTCGAGTAGGGGACGAGGGTGACGTGGGTAAAGAGGATGTCGTCGTCGTCTTCCTCGTGGGCGAACTGGCGCAGGGCTTCCAGATAGGGCATCCCCTCGATGTCCCCTACCGTGCCGCCGACTTCGACGATGCACACGTCGTGGCCCTCGGCGGCCTCCCGGATGCGCCGCTTGATGTCGTCGGTTATGTGCGGGATGATCTGGACGGTCTTGCCCAGGTAGTCGCCCGCCCGCTCTTTCTCGATGACGTGCTGGTAGACCTTCCCCGTGGTGACGTTGTGGTCGAAGGTCATGTCGATGTCGAGGAACCGCTCGTAGTTCCCCAGGTCCAGGTCGACCTCCCCGCCGTCTTTCAGCACGTACACCTCGCCGTGCTGGTAGGGGTTCATCGTCCCCGCGTCGACGTTGAGATAGGGGTCGATCTTGACCGCCGTTACGTCGAAGCCGGCGTTTGCCAGCAGCCGTCCCGTACTCGCGGCGGTGATGCCTTTCCCCAGTCCGGACATCACGCCGCCGGTGACGAAAATGAACTTCCGACCCAGCTCGGGGTCGTAGTTCGTCTCTGATTCGGTCGGCATACCGACGGTGCGCGCGGCGCGCTCAAAACGGTTACGGGAAGCCCCGAGTGTGCAACGTATGCACACTTTTCAGCCGCCGCGAAGGGTCACCTCGCCGTGGACCTCGGTGAAGGTCACGTCCACGTCGTTGTCCCGGACGAAGTTCCGGACGGTCGAGAGCCCGCTCGTACTCCCGTCGTAGCTCTGTGAGACGAGCAGGTCCAGCGGTTCCTCGCCGCGGTACCAGCGGTCGAGGACGGACTCTTTGAGCCGGCCGTCGAACACCTCCGAGAACGAATCGTCGGCGGGCCCGCGCCGGAGGATTCGAACCTCGCGGTTGTTCCAGTCGCCGTTCCCCTGACGTTCGAGTCCGTCGCGGTCCCCGGGGATCAGGAAGCGGACGGTCTCGCCGCCGCTGGTGGCGTCGAAGACGAGCCTGAGATACTCGTTGGCGTCGTCGCTCCCGTCGGCGCTCGTCGACTCCAGCACGGGATTCGACAGTTCGAGGCCGCCGCCAGCCACGTTGCGCCACGTACAGCCCTCGTCGGCTTCGGTGAGCCGGCGGGTGGGGTTCGCGGCCGACCACTCGGCGGGCGCACAGGGGTCGGTGACGGTACCGCCGCCGGTGCCGTCCCCGCCGCCACCCCCGGCAGGCGACACGACTCGAACGGTGTAGTTCACCGTCTGTGCGGCTCCGGGCGCGTCGCCGTATGTCACTGCGACCGTCGCCGTCCCGGAGCCGTCCGCGACGTAGCGGATCACTGCCTGTCCGTCTTCGTCGGTCCGCCCGCGGACGAGTTCTGCGCGGCCCGGCCCGTCGACGACTTCGGTTGCGACCTGCACGCCGCTCTCGGGGTTGTCGAAGCGGTCGCGCACCTCGGCGGTCAACAGCGTGTCCGTCCCGTCGAGGATCGTCGTCTCCTGCAGGCCGGTTCTGGTGATGTAGCGCGGCCCCGGATCGGTCGTGTTCGACCCGACCCCGACCTGCCCCAGTCGGAGGTCGTAGGTGGTGTTCGCCGCGAGCGTCACGACGAGGCGGTCGTGGGGCTCGCCCGCGACGACCGAAACGCTCGTCACGTATCCCCCCGCCGCCTGCCGTTCGTCCGCCAGCAGGTCCTGCCACGTCGACTCGCTGCCCGTCGTCGGGAGCGAGAGGGTGATCGGCGTCGCGCTCTCGACGCTGACCGTCTCGGCCGGCGCGCTGAGCGGGTCGAGTGTGAGGGTCGCGGCCTCGCTACTGCCCCGGGAGTACCGCCCGGCCAGGGCCGTCAGGGAAACGTCGCGCCCGGAGACCAGCGTCGTCCCCGAGAGTGCGCTGGAGCCCTGCTCGAAGGTGTTGAGGACCACGGCGCTCTCTAGCACCGTCGCCGGCGCGGATCGGTACTCGTTGTAACCCGGGTCGTAGACGAGGTGGCGCGTGCTGAAGGTCCGGACGGTCCCGTTCCAGTAGTGGCCGGTCTCCCCGACGGCGGTGGCGTTCTCGATCCGGATCTCGCCGGGGTCGCTCGTCCGGAGCGTACCGGTCGGGTCCGGCGGGTTCAACAGGAACGGGCGGGTCGGGTAGCGTGTCCCGAGCGTGACGGTCCGGGTGCCGGCGCGACCGCTGGTAGCCACCTCGGAGACGGCGTCGCCGAGTCGCTGTATGTCCTCCTGTGCGCGCTGGTTGTGCTGGAACTCGATCCCCTGGTTCCAGGTGGGCACCGCGAACGTCTGGACGGTAACGAGCGTGAGCAGGAGGATGCCAAAGAGCAGGGCGAAGCCGATCACGGCCGACTGGCCGCGGTCGGTCGCGGTGTGAGAACTTTCAGTCATTCAGATCACCCAGAAGGCCGCGACCGAGACACCGAGCAGTGCGATGCTGTATTTGAGGCCCGCGTAGGCGCTGTCCTGGGACATCTTGCCCGCGATCATGCCGATACACACCGCCTGGACGAGCGCCGAGTGGACCAGCGTCAGCCGGAACACGGAGACGTTGATCGCCGAGAGCGTCGCCGGTAGCCGCGGGTCGCCCGTTGTGATCGTCTGGCCCACCTCGGCGACGGTCTGGAGGTAGAAATCGTCGATGAGCAGGACGATCCCCAGATAGACGAGGAAGGCGACGACGGCCGCGGCGACGTAGCTCAACACCTCGGTGGTGCGGGCACGCCGGAACTCGCGGTGGGTGCGACTCGTCTCCGCGGCGATCGAGAGCACCCGGTCGAGGTCGCCGCTGGTCTCGTCTGCGTCGACCACCAGCCGGAGCGTCCGGGTCACGTCGCGCGTCCGCGCTCGCGCGGCCAACCGCCGGAGCGCGGCCCGCGTGTCCGCGAACCACGACACGTCGTTGTGGACGCGGGTGAGTTCCGCCCCGACCCGGCCGGTCGAGCGGCGCGCGACGATGTCGATGGCTTCCGACAGCGGGATGCCCATCCGGTTGGCGCTCGCGACCGAGGAGAGCACGTCCGGGAACCGGTCGAGGACGTGCCGGAGTTCCCGCTCGCGGGCCTCGTACAGCACCGACACCGGGAGCGTGACGACGACGAACGGCAGGACCGCCAACAGTCCCGTCGTTCGAGTGGGGGCGTCGTAGAACGCGGCGACGCTTGGCTCGACCACGCCGGTCGCGACGAGAGCCACGACGAGGGTCGCCGCCACCGGAACCGAGACGAGCAACGACCGGATCGGATTCGTGGCCAGTTCCGGGATCGGGTTCGAGAGCCGGTCACGGAGCTTCTGCCGTCGCTTCTCGGCCTCGTACTCGGCGACGGCCGGATCGTCGGGCGTCTCCGGCGCGTCAGTCCGCCGGGGCAGTGTCCGCCGGCCCTGCGTGAACGGCGCGTTGAGTACGTCGAGCATGAGGTAGGCGAGCAACGAGCCGAGCGGCAAGACCACGTAGACGATGAGCATGGCACCGTCACCGGTCGGCGAACCGAGGATGCCGATCACCATCAGCAGGATCAACAGGAACAGTGGGCCGGCGACCATCGCGACGACGTAGATCTCCGCGAACAGCGAGAGCGTCCCCAGGTACCGGTCCTGTGCCATGCGGGCCTCGCGGGCGTACTGGCCCCGCACCTCGTCGAGGAAGTCCGTCACGTTCCCGCCCGAGTCGATGATCGCCAGCAGGTCCTGGAGGAACTCGCTGAGGTTGTCGCTGGGCGTGGCGTCGGCGACCCGCTGGAGTGCCGTCAGGAAGTCCGCCCCGAAGTACTCCATCTCGCGAGTCACCAGGTCGATCTCGTGGGCGGCTTCCCCGTAGATCTCCTCGGTCTCGGCGACCCGCCGGAGGACCTCGACGGTGTTCATCCCGCCACTGGAGAGGGCGAACATATAGGTGATCACGTCCGGCAACAGGAGGTCGATCTTGCGGCGACGCTGTCTGGCGCGGTACCGGGGCGCGTAGTACAACCCGAACCACGTCGCCAGCCCGAACACCCCACCGAAGACGGGTGGGACGACGAGACTCGCGACCAGCGTCGACCCGAGAGGGCCGGCGGCGAGGGTCGCGAAGACCGTCCCGGCGAGAATCTGCGCGAGGACGAGGCCGACCACGACACCGACGAGGACGGCCGAAAGCGAGACGGTCGCGACGCGAGCGAGGTAGGCGTCGACCGTCGTCGGCATCCGCGCCCGGTTGAGGTCGGTCCGGAGGTCGACGTGGCGCTCCCGGCGGGCCCGGAAGAACTCCCGGAGCCACTGGGCGGCCGGGACGAAGCGCCCGGTCTCGCTGGGCTGTGGCTCCTCAGTCATCCGTCCCGAGTTCGGCGAGCGTCCCGTCTTCGACTCGTTCGAGCACCGCCTCGGGGTCGCGGTCGAACCGCCACAGCACCTCGCTCACCGTCTCGTAGTCGGCGATGTCCTCGGTCACCATGTGCCGGAGGAGGCGCTCGCGGCGGCCGAGTTCCGCCGCCAGATCCGACTCGTCCCAGCCGCGCATCCGCATGACTTCCCGCAGTTTGCCGGACGGCTCGACCGACGCCATCTCGTCGTCGCCGGGTTGCCACTCGTACACGTCCCGAACCTCGGTGCCGCCGTCGGGGTCACGGAAGAACTCCGAGATGCCGACGTTCCGGCGAACCCGCCGGTCGTCGAGGAACAACTGGCGCTGGATCGCCACGATGTCCAGTTCCCGGACCATCTGTTCCGGCACCGAGAGCGGCGGGTTCTGGAGGCGCGAGAGGACGGTCTCGGTCGAGTCGGCGTGCATCGTCGTGTACGCCGTGTGGCCGGTCGCCATCGCCTGGAAGAAGGCGAGCGCCACGTCCTGTTCGGTGCGGATCTCGCCGACCAGCAGGTACTCCGGACGCTGGCGGAGTGCGGCCTGCAGGAGTTCGTACATCCCGATCTCGCCGCGGCCGCCCTCGAACCCCTCGCGCGTGACGCTCTGAATCCAGTTGTCGTGGGGCAGGGTGATCTCGCGGGTGTCCTCGATGGAGATTACCTTGCTCTTTCGCGGGACGAACATCGAGACGGCGTTCATCGAGGTGGTCTTGCCCGAGGCGGTCCCACCCGCGAAGATGAGCGAGAGGTTGTTCTCGATGGCCAGCCAGAGATAGGTCATCGTCTCCACAGAGAAGGTCCCCCACTGGATGAGATCGATCGGGGTCAGGGGCACCTCCGCGAACCGCCGGATCGTGAAGTTCGACCCCCGGGAACTCACTTCCTCGCCCAGCGTCATCTGGATACGCGAGCCTTCGGGGAGGCTGGCGTCGACCATCGGTTCGGCCACCGAGATGTGCTTGTCGCTGCGCTGTGCCAGCCGGATGATGAGCGAGTTGAGCGCCTCGCGGTCGAACCGGACGTTCGTCTCCAGGTCGCGGTAGCCCCGGTGGTAGACGTACACCGGGACGTTCGTGCCGTCACAGGAGATGTCCTCCAGCTGGCGGTCGCGCATGAGGGGATCGACCGCGTCGTAGCCCAGCAGGTCCCGAGTGATGTAGTAGTGGACCTTGTGGATCGACCCCGGGTCCGCGTCGGCGGCGTAGCGGTTGGCCAGGCCGGCCAGTTCCCGCGAGAGGGTCTCTTCGGGGTCGTCCTCGCGGGGGACGTGCAGGAGGACCTCGCGCAGTTCCGTGATCATGTCCGCCCGGAAGTGGTCCTCGAACGTCGAGAGGGTCGGCTCGACGACGTGGTAGCGCTCGTCGTTCTCCCGTTGGTCTTCGACGATCGAGACGTACGCGAAGGGCTTGTTCACCCAGTAGCGTTCCAGTTCGTGGTACCGGTCGGCGTACTCGAAGTCGAAAAACGAGTCCCGGAGGAACGATTCGTCAGGCTGCGGCGCGACGAGGTCCGTCGCAGACTCGAAGTGCCCGATCACGTCGGCCGTGACTTCCTCGCGGGGGTCACCCGGCGTCGTGACGGCCGGTTCGTCGGTCGTGACGCGCATCGGCTCCTCGCCCTCGGGCGGACGCGGCGGACCCGCAGAGGTTTCGTCCAGCGCCGCCTCCTCGGTCTCGACCCGCGACGACCAGTCGACCGCCTCCTGCTCGTCGCCGTGGTCGGAATCCGACATATGAATACGCCGTGTTGTCGGCGCAAAGACGGTTAAAGCTTGAGGGTGAGACGAGGGTCGTGTCCGGGATCACAGCCCCACGCCGCTACGGGGACAGGAACGCCGCGACCGACTCGCCGATCCGGTCGACCTGGCCCGCGAAGAAGTGATCGCCCGGGGCCGGTTCCACAACGTTCCCGCGCTCGCGTGCGCGCTCGGCCACCGGCTCCCACTCGACGGTCGAGTCTCGCTCCCCGAAAACGACCTGCACGGGACAGGAAAGCGTTTCGAGGGCCGCCACCGTGTCGGCGTCCCCGAGCGTCGCGGGCGGTGCGAGGACGGAGAGGGCGGCCGGCTCCGATTCGGCCGCCGCCAGCAGTGCGACGCCGGCACCGAAACTGTAGCCGAACAGCCCCACGTCGGCGTAGCGGTCCCGCGCCGACGCGAGGACGTTCAGCGCGTCCCGGCGCTCGGCCTCGCCCTCGTCCCAGGGGCCGTAATCGAACCGCAGGCAGGCGATTCCGCGGTCGGCCAGCGACTCCCCGACGGCACGCAGGCGGGGGTCCGACCGCGTGCCGCCCATCTGTGGGTGTGGCGGGCAGGCGACGACTGCCCGGTCGGCCTCGGGCGTGTCGACGGTGACCTGAACGGTGCGGTCACCATCGATGCGGCGCTGCTCGCTCATGTAGGCGGACAGTCAGGTGTGAGAGATTTAAGGGCAGCGGTACCCAAGGCATCCCATGGGCATCCTCTCGCGCGCCTCCTACATCGTCCGCTCGAAGGTCAACGGGCTCCTCAACAGGGCCGAAGACCCCTCCGAGACCCTCGATTACTCCTACGAGCAGATGCGTGACGAACTCCAGAACGTCAAGCAGGGCATCGCCGATCTGACGACCCAGAAGAAACGACTGGAGATCCAACAGCGCCGCCTCGAGGAGAACGTCGAGAAGCACAACGATCAGGCCCGCGAGGCCGTCCGGCAGGACCGCGAAGACCTCGCGCGCCGGGCGCTGGAGAAGAAAAAGCAGAAGATGAACCAGATCGAGGACCTGGAGAGTCAGATCCAGGACCTCCAGCGCCAACAGGACCAGTTGATCGAAAAGAAAGACGAACTCCAGAACCGCATCGAGCAGTTCCGCACGAAAAAGGAGACGATGAAGGCCCGCTACAAGGCCGCCGAGGCCTCCAACCGCGTCTCCGAGGCGATGACCGGGGCCGGTGACGAGATGGAAGACGTGGGCCGGGCCATCCAGCGGGCCGAGGAACGCACCGAGGAGATGGAGGCACGCGCCGCCGCGATGGACGAACTGCAGGAGAGCGGGGCCTTCGAGGACGCCATGAGCGACAAGGATCAGCTGGACCGGGAACTCGAGGAGATCCGGACCACGGGCGAGGTCGACGCCGAACTCGACACGATCAAAGCCGAGATGGGGAAAGACGAGGGGGAGACAGAGGCCGACACCGCCGACACGGCGGCGGATACCGAGACCGCCGACGTGGACCCCGAAGCCGTCGAGACTCCCGATAGCGAGGAGACGGACGTCAGCGACGCGGAACTCGACGCCGAGCTCGAGGAGCTGAAAGAAGAGGAGAAAAGCTAGAGGCCGCGTCTTTTTCCGGGTGCCGGTCGTCGGTCAGTGTATGCCGGACACCGACGGCGACGGGGAGCAACCGAGCGACACGATGCGCCAGCGGGTGCCCGAGAGCAGCGCGAAGTTCTGGTTCATGCTCGACGCGGATCGGTGGGTCGTGACGACGCTCATCTCGGTGACCATCTTTCTCGGGGTGATCGTGTTCGGGGTCGCCGCCCCGGCAACCCCATCGCAACTCCTGGCGACCGGCGACCCGCTGGAGACGCTGTTCCAGGCGATCATCGGGGCGACGGTCACGGGCGTCACGCTCGTGTTGACGCTGAGCCAGCTAGTCCTCTCACAGGAGCAAGGGCCAGTCGGTGATCAGCGCGAGCGCATGGAGGGTGCCATGTCGTTCCGTCGCGACGTGGAAGACGTGATCCAGGAGCCGGTGAGCCCGGCCCAACCCTCCGCATTCCTCCGGTCGCTGGTGAAACTCACCAGGCGGCGCGCCGAAGCCCTCCAGAACGCGGTCGACGACATCGACGACGACGACCTCTCGGAACAGGTCGGAACCTTCGTCGATAGCCTCGAAGAGAACGCCGACGCGGTCGCGAGCAACCTCGAAGGCGCACAGTTCGGCGAATTCGACGTGGTGTTCTCGGCGCTGAACTACAACTACTCGTGGAAGCTGTACGCCGCGCGTCGCATCCGAGCCGAGAACGAAGACGTGTTGACCGACCCCGCAATCGAGGCGTTCGAGGAACTCGTCGACGCGCTCGAACTGTTCGGCCCGGCCCGCGAACACTTCAAGACGCTGTACTTCCAGTGGGAGCTGACGAACCTCTCGCGAACCATCCTCTTCACCGCGATTCCGGCGCTGATCGTCGCGATCGGTATGCTCCTGTTTTTCGAGGTCAGCACGATCACGTCGACCACGTTCGGCCGGACCGACGCCCTCTATTTCGTGGCGCTTGCGGTCACGGTATCCTTGCTCCCCTTCGCCATCCTGCTGTCGTACATCCTGCGGATCGTCACGGTCACGAAGCGGACGCTCGCCATCGGCCCGTTCGTCCTCCGGGACACCGACCGGGAACGTGATCTAGACTGGGGCGATACGGAGCCGAAAAGCGGCGACAGCGCGGGTCTGGACGACTAGTCCAGGAAGTCCGGTTCGATCCGCTGTGCGCCCACTTCGTCGTCGAGGTGCTCGCGGAAGGCCGTCGGGTCCACGTCGTTCGCCTCGCGTTCCTTCCGGTCGCGCACCGAGATGGTCCCCTCGCTCTCCTCGTCGTCACCGAGGATGAGCATGTACGGCACCAGGTCCTCGTGGGCCTGCCGAATCTTCTTTTTGACCGTCCAGGAGCGTTCCTCGATGGTCACCCGGTAGTCGCCCAGTTCGCGTTTGATCTCCTCGGCGTAGGGGATGTGGTCGTCGCTGATCGGGAGGATCCGGACCTGTTCGGGCGCGAGCCAGGTGGGGAACTTCCCGTTGTAGTGTTCGGTCAGGACCATGAAGAACCGTTCGTAGGAGCCATACAGCGCGCGGTGGATCATCACCGGTCGGTGTTCCTCGTTGTCCTCACCGACGTAGGTCAGGTCGAACCGCTCGGGCATGTTGAAGTCCAGCTGGACCGTCGGCCCGTCCCAGTCCCGGCCGAGCGCGTCCTCGAAGGCGAAGTCGATCTTCGGGCCGTAGAACGCGCCGTCGCCGTCCTCGACCACGTACTCCATGTCGGCGGAATCGAGGACCGATTCCAGTTGCGATTCGGCGCGCTCCCAGATCTCGTCGCTCCCGACGGACTTGTCGGGCCGGGTGGCGAACTGGACGGTGTAGTCCAGCTCGAAGGTGTCGAGGATGTCGAGGATGATGTCGATGATCGCCTCGACCTCGTCTTCGATCTGGTCCGGGCGGACGAACAGGTGGCCGTCGTCGATGGTGAACGACCAGACCCGCGAGAGGCCGGAGAGTTCGCCGCGCTGTTCCTTGCGGTAGACCTTGCCGTCCTCGAAGTACCGCACCGGGAGGTCACGATAGGACCACTGCCCCTGATCGAAGATGGTCGCGTGGCCGGGGCAGTTCATGGGCTTGAGCCCGTATTCCTCGTCGTTCACGTCCAGCAGGAACATGTCGTCGACGTAGTTCTCGTAGTGGCCCGACTTCTTCCAGAGTTCCGTGCGGAAGACGTGGGGCGTCTCGACCTCGCGGTAGTCGTTCTGCCGGTTGAGGCCGGCCACGTAGTCGGAGAGTTCGTTCAGGATCGTCTTCCCGTTGGGGTGATAGAGGGGCAGGCCCGGGCCGGTGGTCTCGTCGATGGAAAAGAGGTCCATCTCCTGGCCGATCTTGCGGTGGTCCCGTTCCTGGGCCTTCCGGCGTTGTTCGAGGAACTCTTCGAGGTCGTCCTCGGAGGGGAAGGCGGTGCCGTAGACGCGGGTGAGCATCTCGTTGTCCTCCTCGCCGCGCCAGTACGCGCCGGAGATTTCGAGCAGGGAGAACCCGCCGATCTCACCCGTGGACTCGACGTGGGGTCCCTGACAGAGGTCGTAGAACTCGCCTTGCTGGTAGAACTGGACGGGGTCCTCGCCGGCGGCCTCGTCTTCGAGGATCTCCCGTTTGAAGCGGTTGTCCTCGTAGCGGTCGAACGCCTCGTCGCGAGGGACCATGTCCCGCTCGATGTCCAGGTCCGCCTCGATGATGTCGTGGGCTTCCTCCTCGATGGCTTCGAGGTCGTCCTCGTCCAGATCGACGCCGGCGATGTCGTAGTAGAAGCCGTCGTCGGTCCAGGGGCCGATGGTGAGTTTCGCCTCGGGATAGCGTCGTTCCAGGGCCTGTGCGAACACGTGGGCCGCGGAGTGGCGGAGTACGTCGAGGTACTCGTCGGCACTCGGTGTGACGATCTCCAGTTCCACGTCCGCCTCGATGGGGGCGTGCTTGTCGACGAGTTCGCCGTCGACGACCCCGGCGACGGTGTCCCGACCCAATCCCGGTCCGATTTCGAACGCGACGTCCTCGACCGTCGACCCCTGCTCCATCTCGAGGGTCGACCCGTCGGGGAGCGTGACCGTGACCTCGCTCATACCCGTGGCAAGTCGGCACCGCGGGATAAGTGTATTGAGAACCGGGCGACCAGTCCGGGGTCGCCGACCCGACAGGAATCGGCTCGATCAGGACTCGACGGCCCGTTCGACCGCCGAGTCGTCGATCCTGTCGGCGAGTTTCGTCCCGAGACGGCGGTAGGCCTGTGCGGCGTAGCTGTCCGGCGACGTGACCACGAGCGGTTCGTCGGCCGTCGCCTCGTCGTCCTGTGGCACCACGCCGAGGATCTCCTCGCCAAGTTCCTCGCCGACCGCGGACACGTCGATGTCGTCGCGCACCTTCGTCAGGACGGCCCCGACGATGGAACCGTCGACGCGCTCGGCGAGGTCGCCGACCTTCTTGGCGTCGGTCAGCGACACCTCGTCGGGCGTCGTCACCAGGACGATGCCGTCGGACATCCCCGCCGGCACCAGCGTCTCGTGGGAGAGCCCCGCGCCCGTGTCGACGATGACCGCCTCGTAGGAGCGTCGCAGTGCCCGCAGGACCGGCCGGAGGTTCGACGGATCGGCCTCCGCGAACGACTCCAGCGTGCCCCGCCCGGCCAGCACCGACACGCCCCGGGGCCCCTCGGCGATGGCGTCGCCCAACTCGGCATCGCCGGCCAGCACGTCGTGGAGGCGCGGTTCGTGATCCAGCCCGAGCAGTTCGCTCAGGTTCGTCATCCCCAGATCCGCGTCCACCACGATGGTTCGCCGGCCCGCCGCTTGCAGTGCGATCGCCGTGTTTACAGCCGTCGTCGTCTTGCCCACACCGCCCTTGCCGCCCGCAACCGTGTACACGTCCCCAGCCATGAGTTATCGACAATACCTTCCGATAACTCAAATAAATATCGTGGGTAAAGAAAGGTGTTTTAAATAAAGCGGGGGTGGGACCCGTTCGGTTCCCCGGCTCGGCGTGGTGGTTCGGCGGGCGCGGGCAATCCGCAACACTGAATCCCTCGCTCTCGGGATTCTTTGGCAATGACCGATCCGGTCGAGCTGGTGGGGCAGTCGCTCTCTCCGGCGACGCGGGACGCGTTCGAGGACCGCGTGGACGAGCAGGCGGCGTTTCTCAGGACGGCGCTGGAGCAGGGCGACCTCGACACCGAAGGGTTCGCCATCGGGCTGGAACTGGAAGTGTACGCCGTCGACGACGGCGGGCGACTCACGGCGATCCCCGAGGGCGTCTTCGAGGCGTGCAACAAGGAGCTGGGGCTTCACAACGCCGAGTTGAACACCGATCCGGACCCGTTCACGGCCGACGGACTCGACGCGCAGGCGCGGGCGCTGGCGGCCCAGTGGGAGCAGGCACGGGCCGCGGCCCGCGATCACGGCTGTGACCTCGTGCTGGACGCGATGTGGACGACGCCGCCGGCGGAGGGGAGCGTCGACTATCTCGGCGACACCGACGACCACGACGGGACCGACCTCCCGGCGAACATGCGGCCGGTCCCGCGGTACTGGGCCATCGACCGCCACTGCGTGGACCTGGCCGACGGGGCCATCCCATTCGACGTGCCCGGCGCGACCGTCGAGTTCCCGACGATCCTGTTCGAGTCGCTGGCCACGTCGATTCAACCGCACGTCCAGATCCCCGACGCCACCGAGTTCCCGCGATACCACAACCTCGGCATCCGGACGCTCGGCCCGGTGCTGGCGCTCGCGACCAACTCCCCGTTCCTCCCGGGGGACATGTACGACGACGGCGTCGACCCCGAGGCGCTGCTCGACGAGACCCACCACGAACTCCGGATCGCCGCGTTCGAGCAGTCGGTCAACCACACCGACCCGTCGAAGTGTCGCGTGCCCGACGACCTCGAGGCGGACGCCGACGCCGTCGATCACGTCGTCGACGACCCACTCCTGGCCCCCTTCCTCGCGGAGTGGGTCGAGGGGGCCGAGGAGGGCTTCACCGGCGAGATCTGGGAGTTCGACCACAAGCGCGGGACCTTCTGGCGCTGGCTTCGGGGCGTCATCGGCGGCGACCACGTGGACGGCATCGGCGGCCGCCGCTCGATCCGCATCGAGTACCGCCCCCTCCCGACCCAGCCGTCGATCCGTGACATCGTGGGCTTCCAGGCGCTCGTCGGCGGCCTCCTCCGGGGCCTCGTCGCCGCCGACCACCCGCTGGGCGACCTCGACCACGACGCCGCGGAACGGAGTTTCTACGAGGCCGTCGAGAACGGGCTCGACGCCGAACTGGCCTGGATCACTGCCGACGGCGAGCGGACGGGCGACAGCGAGACGATCTTCGCCGAGGTCTTCGAGTTCGCTCGCCGCGGACTCGCCGAGCAAGGCATCGACGACGCCACCGCGGACCGCTACCTCGATCCACTCGAAGCCCGCTGGGACGAGCGGACGACTCCGAGCCAGTGGAAGATCGACCGCGCCCGCGCAGAACTGGAGGCGGGCGCGTCGCTGGAAGAAGCACTGGAGACAGTTCAGTCCGAGTACGCCCGGCTCTCCCGGGAGCACGAGACGTTCGCGGACTGGCTCTGAGCGTCAGTTGCCAGTATCACCGAAATCTGTTGAGAACCTCCATGGATGTGTTTGAGCGAATATTTTTCTATTCGGATAGATAAATGCCAGTATGAAACGTCGAGCTTTTATTTCACTCACCGGGGCGGCCGTTTTCGCTGGTTGTTCGTCTAACGACTCCAATCCGTCTTCAGAACCTCAGGCGTCGGCGATGCCGGGACAATCTACACAGCCGGAAGTGCTGACGGCTAATCATGTCTATGAGTGGGAAACGTTCGGCGATGCGGGTGATAATGCAGCGACGGCATCAACGCCCGGCGTGCCGATAATGATTGCCGGCCGATATCGAATTCCAGTCTCAGACGGGCAGCTTGATATGACCGAGCAGATCCAGATTTACGATAACAGTGGGCAGCGCATTGCGTCGGATTCACATACGGAGCAACAACTCGCATCAGGCGACTCTGAACGATGGGAGCATGGTCTGGCGTTTCAGACTGGTTCATGGGATACTGGTAGTTACACTGCTGAGGTCCTAATTAGAGACAACGCGACTGATCAAGTCTCCGAGCCAGCCGAAGTGGAATTCGAGATGCGTCCCCAACTACCCACTGCAAATATTTCTGTCGAACGTGTAGACGCACCGGCAACCGTCTCAACCGGAGAACCATACCAACCTCGGGTTGTTTTCAGCAATGACGGTGGACGTGACGGAGGGTTCATATCGACATTTAGTGCACGAGACAGTATCTCGCAGTGGCAAACTTTCCGCACGCCAGTCGCATTGACTATTCCAAGGGGAGGGACGAACGACTACGAGTTTGGCTCGGTAACGTTTGACCAAACAGGTGAGCTAAGGCTCAGGATAGACAGGCTCGATTATTCATGGACAGTGACTGTTACCGACTGATGCGCTAGGAGTTGTTACAACCGAACTAGAAGTCAGTGAGCGTAACCTGCTTGTTGAGTTCTTTCTGTCATCGTTGGTAGACATCTCATAGCCACTATGTACCCCTGTGCCGCGCACCCGTCCCCACCCGGTCGACCCGGGACAGGTCGATCTCGCCGCCCGGCATCCCGATACCCTCGAAGGCATCCTCGGCGAGCAACAGCGACCCATCGAGGTCGGCGTAGTCGGCCAGCGGTGTGAGGTGGGCCGCGGCCGCGATGGACGCGTCGGTCTCGGTCATGCAACCGAGCATCACGTCCAGTCCGCACGCGCGGGCGGCGTGGCACATCCGGAGGACTGGCCAGACGCCGCCGCTTTTCGTGAGTTTCAGGACCGCGATATCGGCGGCTTCGGCGACACGGGGAACGTCGGCGGGGGCCACGCAACTCTCGTCGGCCGCGACGGGGAGCGGCCCTTCTGCGCTCACGCGGGCCAGTCCGTCGAGGTCGTCGGCTGTGACGGGTTGCTCGACGAACTCGACCCCGTGGTCGGCCAGGAATTCACTCATCGCGACCGCCTCGTCGGCGTCCCAGGCCCCGTTGGCATCGACCCGGATCGTCGCCTCGGGCACCCGGTCGCGGACGGCCCGGACGATCTCCCGATCCCGGTCGGTCCCGAGTTTGAGCTTCAGGATGTCGTAGGTCTCGGCCGCGCGGGCCGCTCGCTCGGCCATCCGGTCGGTGTCGTCGATGCCGACGGTGAAGGAGGTGGTGATCGGGCGGCCGGGATCGAGCCCGAGGAGTCGATAGAGTGGCATCTCGGCCTGTTTGGCGGCCAGGTCGGCCAGCGCGATACTGACGGCGGCCCGGGCCCCGGGGTGGGCGGCGGGGCCGCCGGCGGCGTCGGTGAGGCGGCGGGCGATCCGCTGGCGGTTGTGCGGGTCACAGTCCGCGACGGCCGCCAGCAGGTCGGGGAGCGCGTCGGTGATCGCCTCGCGGGACGCGCTGTAGTAGTCGGCCGGGGCCGCGCCGCCGACCCCCAGATTGCCCGCCTCGTCGTCCACCCGGACGACGACGTTCTCCGAGACCGTCGTGGTGCCACGGGAGATCCCGAACGGTTCGGCGAGTTCGAGGTCGTGCCACGCGAAGTCGGTCGAGCGGGTCATCGCAGGGCGTCGAGCAGTTCGCCGGCCCCGAAGCGCACCGGGTCGGTCGCGGGCGCGTCGATGGCCGTGGCGTACTCGATGACCGCCTGGTTGGCGTCGGCGGCGTCGAGCTGGTCCGTGTTCAACGCGCCGGCGGCCACGGTGGTGTCCGCGACGGGCGCGGCGAGGTCCTCGTACAGCGAAGCGACCTCGGCGACGGGCGGGATGGCGAACTCCTCGTAGCCGTGGATCGCCTCGCGGCCGGCCTCGTGACACAGGACGAGCGCGTCGGGCATCGCCCCGTGGAGGATACCACAGGTCACCGCCGAGTAGGCGGGGTGGGTGATCGACCCCTGGCCTTCGACGACCAGCAGGTCGTGGTCGTCGCCGCGCTCGCGGACCATCCGCTCGACCGCGCCCGCGACGAAGTCACTGGGGACGCGGTCGACGACGATTCCCCAGTCCTCGATCAGGACGCCGGTCTGGCCGGTCGGGATCAGGGCGGCGTCGATCCCCCGCTCTCGGGCGGCCGCGACGAGTTCGGCGCTCGTGGTCATCTTCCCGGTCGAGCAGTCCGTCCCGACGGTGAGTACCACGTCGGCGTCGACCTCGCGGGCGCGGCCGTCGGCGACGGACAGCTCCGCGGGCGGCCGGCGCAGATCCCTGAGTTCGACTCCGCGGTCGTCCGCGAGGGCGGCGAACTCCTCGTCTTCGGCGAGGAAGTAGTGCAAGCCGGAGAGCACGTCACACCCGCGTTCGATGGCGCCGCGCACGTCGGGCCGCCAGGACTCGTCGAACTCGCCGCCGATGGGAGCGATGCCGATCACCAGTGCGTCGACCGGGTCGGGCACGTCGTCGATGTCGGCGACGATCGGGGCGTCCTGCACGTCCGGGAGGTGGTCGGCGACCCGCTCGCCGGCGCGATCGCGGTCGAGGACGGCGGTCACGTCGTAGTCGGCGTATCGGAGGACGCCGACGGCGGTCTTGGCTCGGTCGGGGAACCGCTCGTGGGCGAGAACGGCGACGTTCATACCCGATCCGTGTCGTGGCTCGGGGATAAACACTACACCCATCTTTTTGTGTAGATATTGCGTGACACTTCGGTATGCGCCGTCTAACGACAGCGCTCCTGGTGGGGGGCGTCCTAGTACTCACACTCGTCGCCACGCCGGCGGCGGGCGCACAGTCCACGACCGACGGAAACGAGACGGCCGTCGGCGTCGAAATCGAAACCTGGACCGTTACGGGGCTCTCGATAGACGAGAACGCGACGGATCGGACCCGGCGGGCCGTGGCCGCGAACCTCAGCGTTCCGGCCGACAACGTCCTCCTGCAACCGGCCAACGGCACGGCAGAGGTGTTCGGTGAGGGCCTGTCGACGGCCGCCATCGCGGACGGGTTCGCCGCGGCCGGGTTCTCGCCGAACGCGGTGCGCCGGGGGGCCACCGACCGGACGCGTGCGACCGTCGTCCGTGTTCTGCAGACCAGACTCGATATGCGGGGGATCGACGCGACCGCGAAGACCGTCACCGTCGACGGCATCCCACACGTCGTCGTCACGGGTGCCAACCGGACTCAGGTCGGGGCGATACTCCGGAACCGCGGCCGGGTCGAAATCATCGCGCACTATCCGGTCACGAACGACGGGCAGACGGTCTACCGAGAGACGACGCTCCTCGAAAACGAGGACTTCGTTCGCATCGGGGAAGCACGAGCGAGTCGCCCATTCACGGACCGGCCCACCGTCGAGGTGTTCCTCGGCGTCGAGTCCGCCCGTGAAGCCGCCGCGAAGGTGAAACGCGCCGGGTTCACCGAGGAAGGGGTCACGGCCTGTCCCGACGACGCAGCCGAAAACCCCGACACGGCCAAGGGGTACTGCATCTACACCTACTTCAACGGCGAGTTCGTCTCCGCGCGGTCGCTGGGCGGGGACATCGCCTGGGCGATCAACTTCCAGGAGTACGACGAAGACCCCTCGGTCTTCCTCATCACCGATACCACGAGAGAGGCCCAGCAACTGGCCGCGACGCTCCGTAGCGGCGCGTTCCCGGCCCCGCTGTCGGTCACCCCACTCTCGGACTCGGTCAGAGCGGCCGCACTCGAGACGGACGAACCCGTCGACGAAGGGACGGTCGACACGCCCGACACACCCACGCCCGATACACCGGAGGACACGACTACGGAACCGACCGACAGCGTCCCCACGACCGAGCAGAGAGTCGATACGCCAGCCACCGAGGAACCGACCGACGCCACTCCGACCGCCACGACCGCCGAGTCGACGGACAACTCGACGGGCGTCGTGACGGTCACGGACGCAGTCGGCCCGGGATTCTCGCCCGCGACCGCGCTGGTCGCCCTGGTCCTCGCGACCGTCTCGCTACTGGCCGCCCGGGCGCGATAGGACGCGACCGAACCGTATCTTTTTGCGTGAACGAGAGGACACCCTCGGATATGCGCCGCCCAGCGATAGCCCTCCTGGTGGCGGGTGCGTTCGCGCTCGCGCTCGTCGCCGCGCCGGGAGCCGGAGCACAGCCCACACCGGACGGGAACGAGACCGTCGTCGGAGCCGAGATCGGCGACGACGCGTCCGACCGGACCGTCGAGACCGTCGCCGCCGTCCTCGAAACGAGACTCGACCTCGCGGGGATCGACGGCCACGTCGCGACCACGAGGGTCGACGGGACGCAGTTCGTCGCCGTCGTCACCGACGCCGACCGGGAGAGCGTCAGGGAACTGCTCCGGGACCAGGGTCGGGTCGAGATCGTCGCCCGGTTCCCGGTCGAGACGAACGGTTCGACGGGGTACCGCGAGGAGACGCTGTTGACGACCGACGACTTCGAGACCGTCGGCTCGGCACAGGCCGGGCGCGGGAGCATCCAGCCCCACGTTCCCGTCACGCTCGGAGCGAGCGCGGCCCGGAACTACTCACAGGCCCTCCAGGAGTACGGGTTCACTGACGAGGGAATCGGGACGTGTCCGCCCGACGCCGATCAGAACCCCGACGAGGCGACCGGGCACTGCCTCTACACGGTCGACGACGGCGAGGTGCTGTACGCGGCGTCGATGGGGCGGCAACTCGCCCGGGCCATGCGAAACGGGGAGTTCGTCGCCAACCCCTCGTTCATCATGACGACGAGTAATCTGAGCGCGGCCGAACGGCTGTCCGTCACCCTCCGGTCGGGGGCGTATCCGGTGTCGCTGTCGGTCGGCGACCTTCCCACCGCCGTCGAATCGGCCGCACTGGCGAGCGCCGAGAACGCGTCGGCGGACCGGGACGGGACGGCCGACGCATCGGGCGGGACCGGATCGACGGCGGAGGCGACGACCGACGAGTCGGCCGACGGGACGGCCGGGCCGACCACGGAGGCGGTCAGCGAGACCGGCGCGTTCGGACCGGGTTTCACGCCGCTGGCCGCGCTCGTCGCGGTCCTCGCGAGTTGCGGTCCCCTCCTCACCCGACTCAGATAGTGCGCAGCTGTACCGTCCAGAAGTCGCGGAAGGCGTCGTCGAGTGCGGGTTCGGGGTCTCCGGTCGCGTCGACCGTCGCGGTCACGTCCGCGACCGACGAGAACTCGGGCAGGACCGTCCGCTCGCCGACGACGTACAGCGGGTCGGTGGTTCGCTCGTCGAGGGCCTCCAGACAGCGGTCGACGTGCGAGTCGATCTGTTCGTCGCGCAGTCGCTCGAACCGTGCCTGCGAGAACCCGCCTTTGGAGTGTTGACTCTTGAGGTCCGAGTCGAAGCCGTGGAACGCGGTCCGCTCGCGGCCGTCGTACTCGCCCATGGCGAACAGGTCCGACCGGACCAGTGCGAGGGTGAACTGCCCCTCGGGTTCGAACCAGGTCCGGTCGAACTGGAACCCGTCGCCCCACTCGGCGAACGGATCCGGTGGAGCCGGGACCGAGAGGGTCGCGCTGACGAGGCCGGCGTCGTCGGTCACCGCGAGACAGGGTGTGGCCTCGGACACCAGCGTCGCGCGGTCGCCGAAGCCGTCCCGTACTGCGTCGGGGGTGTCGTCGGCGACGTAGGCCGTCAGCGCGCCCTCGGGGTCGGTGTCGACCGATTCGAGGCGGTCCAGCACCGCGGCCAGGCGCTCACCCCGGAGCCGTTCGCGGCGGCGGTAGTCGAGCGACCCCTCCTCGTCCCGGAGGCGGTCGACGGTGCCCTCCAGGTCGGCGATCCGGTCTTCGAGGCGGTTGGCCCGCTGTTGGGCCTCCTGTCGAGCGCTGGCGGCGTCGGCGCGGCGCTCCTGTTCGGCCTCCAGTTGTCGTTCGAGGTGGCGTTTGTCCTCCTCTAGCTCCGCGATGCGCTCTTTGAGGTCGGCACGCCCCAGCAGCTCGTCGAGCATCACCGGAGAGGACAGCGGAGAGGGCTTAAATTGCGGGGCCGCCCGGACCGTCGGCGAGATCGTCGGCGGCGACGCCTCCTCCAGTCATCGTCAGTAACTGTCGGGCACGGTCGGCCTTGGCCAGCAGAACTTCCGTGAGCGCCGGTGGATTTCGGACGCGCGTGTCTTCGAGGACCGACGGCGGCACGGCGAGTGTGTCCTCTGGCACGTCGTCCGCGCCGGTCACGGGGAAGTGTCGTTCGTCGACTTTCATCACCAGCGGTCTGTCGAGCCGCTCGACGCCCTCGCCGTCGGCGTAGAGTTGCTCGTTGACGCGCTCGTGTTGGGCACGACTGATGGCTGCGGTCTCACTCTCGCCCGGCGTCACGTACAACCGGCCGAGGTAGTACCCGCTCGAAAACCGCTCGAACATGCTATACGGTGACACCTACCACATCAGCGTAGAAAAACCTTGGCCGGTGCCCTTATGTCGTCGCGCTTTCACCGGGTTTCGGCGAACGGATTGCGGTGGCGGGCAGGGACGACACGGCCGGGGGGTGCCGTCGCGGGCAGGTCGGCCCAGACAGGTTCGGGAGTCGACGGTGGAGCAGGCAGTGTAAACGCTATTGGACGGTCTGGAGTCGTGAGAACGGTCGGGTGAACAGTGAGAACGGATCTCCGCTTTTTTGTGCGTTACCGGTATAGATACGGTCAGTATGAGTGCTCGTGGGACACTGTTGGCCGTGGTCGCCGTCGTGGTCGGTGTCGCCCTGGTCGCCGTCCCGGTGTTCGGTGCCGTCGGCGGCATCGCGCCGGCCAGCGACGGGGCGTCGGCGGTCCAGACGAACGAAACCAACGAGACGGCGAGTAACGTGAGTATCGGGGCCCGGATCTCCTCGTTCATGCAGGCGAGCAGTGCGGAGACGGACAGTTCCGTCGAGGCGGGGATGTGGGCCGCCAAGTTCAACCGGTCCGACGAGGGTCAACGGCCGGCCGTCGTCCAGTCCCGCATCGACCGACTGGAGCGACGGAGCGAGCGGTTGCGCGAGCGCATGTCGACCCTCCAGGCGAAATACGAGAACGGCACGATCCCACGGGTGGCCTACAGGGCACAGGCGAGTCGGCTCACTGCGGAGCTGGACGCACTCGGTGAGTCGATCAACGAGACCGGCGAGCGAGCGCGGGCCGTCGGCGTGAACACCACCCAGCTCGATCGGCTCAGGACGCAGGCACGGAACCTGAGCGGGCAGGAAGTCGCGGCCGTCGCGCGCGAACTCGGCGTGGGTCGGCCGGACCACGCCGGGCCACCCGCAGACAGAGGCCCCGACGACGCCGGTCCGCCCGACGACCGGGGCCCGGGCCAGACCGGTCCGCCCGAGGATGTCGGGCCGTCGAAGAACGTGACGGGCGACGATCAGCCGGGACCGCCGGCCGACCGCGGCGGGAACGGCGGTCCGCCCGGTGACACCGAGACCGGACCGACGACCGACGGCGAGTCGCCGGCCGACCGGAGATCAAACGGCAGTAGGGGCGGTCCAGGCGGGGCTGACGGTGAAACCGGCGGTGCGGACCCGAGCGACGGGTCGGACGAGACGGACGACGATGCTGGCAACGCCGCCGAGGACGCGGCGAACGGTGCCGAGGACGCGGGCGGCGGCCCGGACGCCGATTCGGACGACTCGAACTCCGGGAACGGTGGCCCCGCTGGCCCTGCCGGAGGCAGTGACGGCGGTGGCGGACCACCCGGCCGCACCTGACCGCGGCCAGTTAGCCTTTTCACTGGTCATCGCTTACGTTCGGTAAATGGATTCGGCCGAGTTACTCAACCTCCTGGGAAACGAGAACCGCAGACGGATCCTGCGGCTGCTCGCCCGGAAGCCCTGTTACGTGACCGAGATCAGCGAGTATCTCGGCGTGAGTCCGAAAGCAGTCATCGACCACCTCCGGAAACTCGAAGAAGCCGGCCTCGTCGAGAGCCGGACCGACGACCAGCGCCGGAAGTACTACTTCATCTCACAGAACCTCCGACTGGAAGTCAGCGTCTCACCGTACGGGTTCGGGGCGAAAAGCGCCTACCCCGCGAGCCAGAGCCTCGACGTGACCGCCAGCTGTCGCCACCTGAAAATCGACGTGAGCACGCGTGATCCGAGCGACATCCGCGACGTGGCGACGGAGCTGGCGCGGCTCGAACAGCTGGAAAACGAGCTGTCGATGGCCCAGCGGTGGGTCCAGGGGCGACTCGCCGCCGTCATGGAACAGCTCGGTGAGAAACTCGACGTGGACGACACGCGCCTCTACGCCGACGTGTTGAGTGCGCTGGTCGAGGGGCCGGCCGACACGGACGAGATCGTCGAGTCCGTCGAAGCACCCCCACCGGTCGTTCGCGAGGCGCTGACCGAACTCGAGGAGAACGATCTGCTCGCCCGCGAGGGCGACCAGTGGCGACTCACCGACTAGAGGTCACGGGTCACCCCGGACCGCAGGTCCCGGCCGAAGTAGTGCCCGAGCAGCGCCGCGAGGACACCGAACCCGACGCCGACGGCGACGAGCGGGACACCCGGGCCGACCGCCGTCAGGACCAGATTCCCGAGCAACCAGCTGACCCCCGACGCGAGCGCGCCGCTGGCCGATGCCTCGACGTAGCGGGACCGCTCACCCGCGAGGCCGGCAGCGAACGCGGCCGCGGCGATGCCGACGAGTCCGCCGATAGAGCCGAAGGGGAGGACCATGCCCGCCAGCACCATCCCGGCGACGCTGGTGACGAGCAGGAGCAGGAACGCGCGGAGCGAGAACAGTCCCTCGACGGGTGACCGCAGACGCGACGCGACCGCACCGAACGGCGCACGGACGGCGGCCCCGAGCCGGCCGGCAAGCCCGGGACTGCCGGTGTCGTCAGGCGTGGACGGCCCGGTGTCGGTCTCGACCGGTGGCTCGTCGTCGAGTCCGAACGACGCGTCGTCGAGTGGCTCCTCGACGGACTCGTCCGACCGGGTCCGCTGATCGGAACGTTCGGCCATACGAGACGTTCCGCGCGGGCCGACGTGAGTCTTTTCCCGCGGGCCGGTCGGAAGGATGGTTTCAAGTCCGGGCACGCGGTACGCTGGGGTATGAACCCAGGGGACCGGGTCCGCGTCGAGCGCGCGGACCAGACGTACGAGGGCGTCTTGCTGCCCTCGACGACCGCCGAGAACCTCGTCGTCAAACTGGAGAGCGGGTACAACGTCGGCGTCGACCGGGACGCGGCGTCGGTCGAGGTACTCGAAGCGGACACGTACGACGTGGAGGGCGCACAGGACGCCGAGGGCGAGTCGGCCATCGAGTTCGACGACGACCTGCCGACGATCTCGCTGATCTCGACCGGCGGGACCATCGCCTCGACCGTCGACTACCGGACGGGCGCGGTGACCGCCCAGTTCGACGCCGAGGACGTGCTGCGGGCGGTGCCCGACCTCGCGGGGCGGGCGAACTACCGCGGCCGCGTCGTCGCCAACATCCTGAGCGAGAACATGACGCCCGACGTGTGGCAGGACCTGGCACGCGCCGTGAGAGAGGAGATCGAGGCCGGCGCGGACGGCGTCGTCGTCATGCACGGCACCGACACGATGCAGTTCACCGCCTCGGCGCTGGCGTTCATGCTCGACACGCCCGTGCCCATCGTCTTCACGGGGAGCCAGCGCTCGGCCGACCGGCCCTCCTCGGACAACGTGATGAACGCCGTCTGTGCGGTCGAGGCCGCCAAATCCGACTGCGCCGAGGTCATGGTCTGTATGCACGCCGACGAGGCCGACGAACGGTGTGCGCTCCACCGGGGCACCCGCGTCCGGAAGAACCACACGTCCCGGCGGGACGCCTTCGAGACCGTCGGTGCGAAGCCACTCGGCGAGGTTGACTACGACACCGAGGAGATCACGTTCCGCCGCGAGTACGCCGAGCGCGGCGCGACCGACCTCGCACTGCAGGACGACCTGGCGACCGACGTGAGCCTCGTGAAGTTCACGCCCGGCACCGATCCCGCGATGCTCGAAACCGCAGCAGAGGGAGCGGCCGGCGTCGTCGTCGAGGGCACGGGACTGGGCCACGTCAACACCGACTGGATCGAGACCGTCGAGGCCGTGACTGATCGGGGCACGACGGTCGTGATGACCAGCCAGTGTCTGGAAGGACGGGTCTGTGACCGTGTGTACGACACCGGCCGGGACCTGCTCGACGCCGGCGTGGTCGAGGGCGAGGATATGCTCCCGGGGACGGCGAAGGTGAAACTGATGTGGGTGCTGGAAAACGCCGACGACCCCGCCCGGGCCATGCGCGAGCCGCTGGCCGGCGAGATCCAGGCCCAGTCGCGGCCCTGGACCTGAGATGAGTGACGAGGGGGGCGACGGGGCCGACGGCCCGACCGTCCGCGTCCGGCAGGCCCGCGCCGACGACCACGACGGGATCGTCGCCTTCACCGAGGACACCTGGCCGGATCGCGAGGTGACTGATTATCTCCCCCGCGTGTTCCCCGAGTGGGTCGAGAGCGACGGGCCCGACCAGCGGACGTTCGTGGCGACGGTCGATGGCGACCCCGCGGGTGTCCTGCAGGGCGTCATGCTCTCCGAGTACGAGGGGTGGGCGCAGGGGATGCGCGTCGCCCCCGACGCTCGCGGCCTGGGACTGGCCCACCGACTCACCGGGGCCGTCTTCGACTGGGC
This sequence comes from Halorientalis pallida, assembly GCF_049605515.1. Classification (GTDB taxonomy): domain Archaea; phylum Halobacteriota; class Halobacteria; order Halobacteriales; family Haloarculaceae; genus Halorientalis; species Halorientalis pallida_A. The sequence goes on along the minus strand of NZ_CP187158.1, from coordinate 3,325,191 downwards.
GGCCGAGCAGGGCGCGACCGTCTGTCGCAACCTCGTGTTCTCCTGGAACGCACAGGGGATGGGGACCTCGCGGGGTATCGGCTTCGAGCCAGTCTCCGAGTTCCGGTGGGTCCACCCCGAACCCGACGCGGACGCGAGCGCCGACACGGACCACGAGGTCACCGACCACGCTGACGCCGCCTGGAGCTTCTGGCGACGGAGCGACGCCAGTCGGACGCTCCGGGGACTCGCGCTGGCCCCCGACGAGTCTTGGGCCGTGCGGGAACTGACCCGCGAGGACCTCCGGCGACTCGCAGACGAGACCGCGGTGTTCGCGGTGCAGGCGGAGGGCGGCGGGACACAGGGGATGGCCTACCGCGCTCGCGACTACGAACCCGGCGACGGCGACGAGCGGATCGCGGAGTACGGCGTCGCCGCGTGGGTGGACGTGTCCGCGGCCCGCGCGCTGTTCGCCGGCATCGCGCGGGACGCCGCTGGAGTCGGTGCAGATCGGACGCGCGTCCTGATCCCCGAGACTGCGCGGGCGGTCAGCGACGCCGCTTACGCCGGTGTCGAACTCGGCGAGGAACCCGATTTCGTGCTGGAAGCGGACCTGAGCGGGTGGTGACGATAGCGCGAGCCGAGGATTTTAGTCGTATGCACACACGTGTATACACATGGGCACCGACTACAAGAACGTCCGGCTGACCGAGGAGGCGTACGAGAAGCTCCGGAGTCGGAAACGGGAGGGGGAGTCGTTCTCGGACGTGGTCGCCCGGTTGGCCGGCGAACGGTCGCTGCTGGAGCTCAGAGGGATTCTCGACGATGACGAAGCCGACGCGATCGAAGACGCGCTCGCGGAGAGTTACGAGGGGTACGCCGACGACCTCGCCGCCGACTGGGACGAATGATCCTCGACACGTCGGTCTTGCTGGATCTGATGCGGGACGACTCGGCCGCGGTCGAACGCGTCCACGGCCTCGAATCCGACGGCATTCCGCAGCGACTCTCGGCGATGACACTGTACGAACTGCACTGGGGACTGGGCTACAGTGATCGGTCCGGAGCAGAACGGGCCGAAATCGAAGCGGTCGTCGAATCGCGGACGCTGTACGACGTGACGCCGGAGATCCTCCGAAAGGCGGGTCGGATCGGTGGCCGACTGCGGAGCGAGGGGCGGCCGCTGAACGACCCGGGCGACGAGATCATCGGCGCGACCGGAATCGTCCACGACGAGCCCGTGCTGACTGGAAACCCCGACGACTTTCGGCGGATCGACGGGCTCACCGTCGTGACGTACTGAGTTCGTTCGATGGCCGCCTCACCCGCCGCTGACCGGCGGGAACAGCGCGAGTTCGTCGCCCGCTTCCAGTTCGGTGTCTCGGCCCGCAGCGGAGACGAAGGGGTTGTCCCCGTTGTGGAGGACGCGGATGTGGTCGCGCAACTCGCCGTCGTCGTTCAGCACTTCCTCGGCGAGTTCGGGGTGGGCCTCCAGCAGTGCGTCGAGCGCGTCGCCGAAGGTCGCCCCCGGCTCTACGTCGACCTCGACCTCGGACTGACCGACGACTTCCTTGAGATTGGCGAACAGCTTCCACTCCATATCCGGAGGAGCGGCCGCGGCGGCAAAAGCCGTTGCCCTTCGGTCGGCGGTTCGCCCGCGGTCGACCCGCCCGTCAGTCGTCGTCGGCCGCCGTCGTCCCCGTCGGTGGCGCGGTCGAATCAGCCCCCTTCGCGGCGGCTTCGAGCTTGCGGAGACGTTCGGGTTTCGCCACCGCGTAGACTGCATCGCCGGCCGCGAGGACGTGGCTCCGGTCGGGCAGCGCCTCGATGCCGTCGTCGGCCAGTCGAACTGCGATCACGGCCACGTTGAGCGAGCCGACGGGCTGGCCCGCCAGCGAGCTCTCGGACTCGATGTCGACGACGCTCATCGTCTCCTCGGCGGCCCGGAGTAACGAGGCGAACTCCCGGTCGGTCCGGGACTCGACGGGCAGCGTGACCAGGCGGTACTCCGTCTCGGCGTCGAGTGTGGGCGTGTCGGCGGCGTCGACGGCCAGGGTCACGGCGTCGCCGGCGATCCCCCGCACTTCGGCGGTCGTGACCCGCTCGAAGGGGTCGGGTCGCCACACCTGCACCACGTCGCCGGAACTGGCGGCGAAGGCGGGGTCGGCCTGCACGGCGACGGCGGCGGTCTCCGGCGGGAGCGTCGGGCCGATACCCGCGACCCGCGCGCCGATGGCGAGGTACTCGACGGTGCCGTCGTCGGCGAGGTCCACGTCGACGTGACCGACGCCGAAGTCGCCCTTGATCCGGGTTCGCAGACGGTCTTCCAGATCCGCGACGGTCAGCCGCTTGGGAAAGAGGAAGGTCCGGCCGGCGAGTTGTTCTTTGGTCTCGGCGGCGACGGGATCGTAGCCGACGATGTCGTCGATCTCCTCGGGGAGGTCGACCGCGATCACGCGGCCGACGGCCTCGACGACGCGGCTGACCTCGCCCTCGACGCTCGTGCTGCCGGTCGCGGCAAAGAGGTCGTTGCCGAATCGGTCGCCCACGTCGACGGCCCCGGCCGCGACGAGACTCGCGACGGCGACGGCCGCGATGTTGAACAGCGCGGTTTCCGGCGAGAGCGGGTTGGTGCCGCCGCTCGTCGGCGCGATGACCTGGCCGAGTGCCGTCATCGTGTTCAACGAGACCGCGACACCGCTGAGCCCCACCAGGACGGGGAGGCCGCGCTGGATCCGCTCGCGCGTGTACCACCGGTACAGCAGTGCGACGATCCCCGAGAGAACGCCCGCCAGCACGGCCAGACCGACCAGTTTCGCGAGTGCGAGCACCAGCCGGTCGAACAGCGTGACCGTCTGGACCATCACGCGACCACCTCCGCGAACGCGTCGAGTTTGTCGGGCGGCCCGACCGCGAACACCTCGTCGCCGCCGGCGAGCGCGGTCGTCCCCTGGGGGACCAGTTGCCAGCCCGTCGGTTTCCTGACGGCCAGTATCGCCACGCCGTGTGTCTCCCGGGCGTTGGCGGCCCCGAGCGTCACGCCGTCGAGGGCGCTCTCCGCGGCCACCGTGAATCGGCGGAACCGCTTGCCCGTGCGCCGGAGCAGGGAGATGAGTTCGTACTCCAGCCGGGTCCCGCGCGCCTCGACGACGACGCGGGCCCGGTCGGCCCGGACCAGCGGCTCCGCGTCTGTCCGGGTGACCGCGGCCGTGAGCCGCCCCTCACCGCCGGCCGTCGTCGGTGCTCGCACGGCCCTCGGTGTCGACTCCTCGTCGTCGTCCTCGACGTGGGCGGGCGTCGTCGGCGCAGTCAGGCGCTTGTCGGCCTCCGGGTCAGCGGACTTCGCGCTCACGACCGTCCCGCTGACCTGCGCGTCGGCCGTGATGAGGGTCACCTCGTCACCCCGGGCCAGCCCGGTCGGGATGAGAGCGTCGACCGACACGGCCCGCTTGCCCGCCGGGACGCGCTTCGAGAGCCCGGAGAAGGGCGGCGCGGCCGCGACCGACGCCCGGCCGCGTTCGTCGATGGTCACCGTCACGTCCCCGAGGTCGAACTCCGTTCGGAGCCGTTCGGCGACCCGTTCTTCCAGTTCCGAGACGCGCAGATCCGCCGGGAAGGTGTACTCGGCCTCGCGGATCTCGGTCCGGAGGTCGTCGGACAGCGGCGGGTACCCCTCCATGTCCGACACGTCGCCGGCAACGTCGATGCGGACCTGGCCGCCCGCCACGAGGTCCGCGAGGTCCCGCGAGAGCGTGCGCTCGCGGAGTTTCGACAGGGAGAGTTTCCGGGGCGCGTTCGCACCCAGCTGGTCGCCCTTGGCGTGGGCGTACAGCGAGAGCGCCGTCACGACCAGGATGGCGGTCACCAGCGTCGGCGCGTTGGCCGACTGCGTAACCGTGGGGTCGGCCAGCGCCAGCAGACCGCCGCTGACGCCCGCGAGCGCGACCGCCAGCACGACCACACCGAACCCGGGTATCGAGACGCCGGTGAAGTACTTGAATCCGAAGCCGAGCGTCCACGCGACCAGCGCAGGGATGATACCAGTGAGAAAGCCGAGATAGATGCCCAGCAGAACTTCGACCGGGAGCGAGGCCATGGACTGGCTGGGACCGCCTCCTACAAACCAGTACCGCCGGCAGATGTCCGGTTCGGCGGTTTTATCCGGGCTCACGTCGGACGGAGGAGCATGGCGTCCCGGCGCGTGTTGCTCGGTGCTCGTGTGACGATGGTTCTCGTGACGCTCGTCGCGTTGCTCTCGTTTACGACTGGCGTCGTCAAAATCGGGACCACCGGCGTCGACGAATCGGTCGCGGCGTACGTCCCGGAGGATCTGGAACGGGCGGCGGGGTTCACGGGCGCACTCACCGGGTTTCTGATGCTCGGGAGCGTCCTCGGACTCCGCCGCGGACTTCGGATCGCGTGGTACTCGACCGTCTTCCTGTTGCCCGTGACCGCGATCCAGGGGCTCGCCCAGTCGAGCGTGGCCTCGACGCCACTGATCGCGCTCTCCCTGCTCTCGATTCCGTTCGTCTTGCTCAACTACCGCCGGTTCGACCGGAAGATCGACCTCTCGACGACCCAGCTCGCGGCGACAGCCGCGCTCGTCGGGACGATGGTCTACGGGACCGCCGGCACCTACCGACTCAGCGAGGACTTCGCGAACGTCGAGACCCTCCTCGACGCGGTGTACTACACCATCGTCACTGCCAGTACGGTCGGATACGGCGACGCGATCCCGACCAGCCAGCAGGCCCGCCTGTTCTCGATCTCCGTGCTGGTGCTGGGCGTCGCGAGTTTTACGCTCGCGCTGGGGTCGCTGCTCGGCCCGGCCATCGAAGCGCGGTTCGCGCAGGCACTCGGTACCATGACAGAACGACAACTCGAACTGCTCGAGGACCACGTGATCGTCCTCGGCTACGGCGACCTGACGGAACCGATCATCGACGAACTGGACGGGACGACGCCCTTCGTCGTCATCACCCCGGATCAGGACGCGGCGGCGAAGCTCAACGCCCGCGACATCGCGGTGCTGTCGGCCGATCCCAGCGACGAGGAACCGCTCCTCCGGGCGAGCATCGAGGACGCCCGCGCGGTGGTTGCGGCGACCAACAACGACGCCAACGACGCGCTGGCGATCCTCACCGCGAAATCGCTCAACGCCAACGTCCGGGTGGTCGCGGGCGCGACCGACCGCGAGAACGTCGAGAAACTCAGGCGCGCGGGCGCGGACACGGTCATCAGCCCCGCGGTCATCGGCGGCCACCTGCTGGTCGAGTCGGCGCTGGGCGACGAGAACGTCGAGACCGTCGCCGACCAGTTGCTCGACAGTTCCGGCGGGAGTGCGTCCAGCGAGTGATCAGCGGTTGCGGTCGACGATAGCCACGTCACAGTCCAGGTCGCGGATGCGCTCGAAGGTGGGCGGGGAGACCAGCCGCGAGGCGCGGCTCCGGTCCATGCTCGCGCCCATGAACACCAGATCGTAGTTCGTCGCGTTCTCCGACAGGAAGTCCTCGATCCGGGCCCGCGAGACGCGCGTTTCCAGCGAGCCGTCGAAGGGTGCGACCAGATCCGAGAGCATGTTCTCCGCGCGGCGACGGTTGCCGTCACCCTGCAGGCAGGTGGCGACGCCGACGTGCCCGGTCCGACCGGTCAGCCGAAGCGCGAAGTCGATCATCGCGTGGGCCACGTCGCCGGCCCGGCGCACCGGCACGAGGACGCGGTGCCAGCGCGTCCGCCCCTCACAGGAGCGGTGGACCAGCACGTCCACGTCGCCCCGAAAGAGGAGTCGGACGAACGGCGAGAGACTCCCGTGGCGCTGTTCGTACGGCGTCGCGATCAGATCGCAGTTGGTCTCGTGAGCGGTCGAGAGGACCGTCGACGCGGGCGTCCCGCCGGCCGTGGCGACGACGACCTCGCAGGGGACGCCGACTTTCGTCTCGATCTGTGCGGCCCGTTCCTCCAGCCGATTGACCGCGGTCGACGCGGCGCGGTGTTCGGCCATCTCGTCGAGCGTCTCCGCGTCGAGTTCGTCCGTCGCGACCCGGGAGTCCGAATCGCCGGCCCCGACGCTCGCTTCGTAGTCGTCGGTCCGACTCCCGCCGGAGCGCGATTTCGAATCCCCGCTCGCATCCCCCGCGGGGCCGCCGTCGGATCGAGGTCCCGACGAGTCCCCGCTCGCATTACTCGCGGGGACGCCGTCCGTCTGCGTTCCGGGCGTCCGGTCGAGCAGTTGTCGCTCGGCGGCGGCGACCTGTTCGTCGTCTACGACATCCAGCAGGACGACTTTCCCGGCCTCGTGGGCGGCGGCGAGTTTCGCGGCCAGCATCGCCGTCGCCTCCGCATCGTCGGTCCGCATCGGTACCAGCACGTGGTCGTCGCCCTTCGTCGACTGGTAGAGATAGCGGGCCCGCTCCTCGAAGAACGTCTCTCGCCAGAGCAGGAAGACGCCGGCGACCAGCGTCGATGAGACGAGGACGCTCCCGACGTAGGCCAGCCGCGGCGTCAGCGTCACCGACAGGCCCGTCACCACGTCGAGCGTGATCGAGTTGGCGCTGCTGACGTCGATGACGTGGACCAGCAGGGCACTGGAGTACGCGGAGGCTTCCTCGACCGTGAGCAGCCAGGTCACCAGCCCCGTGAGAAAGACCGAAAACGCCGCGGCACCGGGATCGACCGTCGTCCGCCCGGGTGCCGCCCAGAGGGCGGTGGCGACACCGTACGCGAGCCAGCCACAGAACGCGCCGACGGTCAACCCGCCGACGAACCGCGTCGGCGAGGCGTACTCGCTCTCCGGTCTGGCAAAGAGCGTGTACGTCCCCGAGGCCAGGGGCGGAAAGAGCAGGAAGGGGAGGACGGAGACGGCGTTCGAGAGCCACGTGACGGCGGCGATCAGCAGGGGCACGAACACGAGCACCGAGAGGTGGACCAGGTTCCGCGTGTTCTCCAGCCAGCGACGGATCGTCCACAGTTCGCGGCGCTCGAACCGGCGCACTCGCGCCCGCGCCGCGACGAGTCGTTCGCGCACCCGGTCGCGCATACCGGTGTTTCAGGAGCCGACTACTTCAACTGCGCGCCGCTGTCGGACGCGAAGACCCGCACACTCACACGGTCGTCGCCGCGTCCAGTGCGATGCCGATGGCCCGCTCGACGTTGTTTTTCGCTTTCTCGGGGAGTTCGTCGGCCTCGGTCTCGCCCTTCTGGGTCCCTTCGACCAGGTTGCCGTCGACGGTACAGATCGCGCCGGCGGCCATCCCCTTCCGGCGAGCCAGCGAGAAGATCGCCGCGGCCTCCATCTCGACGGCCAGCAGGCCCGCCGCCTCCCACGCCTCGACGTACTCGTCGGTCTCGGCGTAGAAGGCGTCGTCCGTGGCGACCGGTCCGACGTGAACGTCCTCGCCATTGGCTTCGGCGCCGTCGACGAGCGCCGAGAGGACATCGTAGTCGGGGACTGCGGGCACGGTGTCGGCCTCGTAGCGGCCGGTCGTCCCCTCGTCTTTGGCCGCACCCGTCGCGACGACCATGTCGCCGATCTCGATGCCTGACTGGAGCGCACCCGTGGTGCCGACCCGGATCACGGTCTCGACGCCGACGGCGTGGAGTTCCTCGACGGCGATGGCTGCCGACGGACAGCCGATACCGGTCGAACAGATCGTGAGGTCACGGCCCTCGTAGGTGGCGTTGACGACCTTGTACTCGCGGTTCTGTGCGACCGTCGTCGCCTCGTCGCAGGCGTCGGCGATGCGGTCGACGCGCCCGGGGTCGCCCGGCAGGAGTGCGACGTCCGCCAGGTCGCCCGGCTCGACCAGCAGGTGTGGCTGTTTGGCCATACGTGCCATTCAGCCAGCGGCTACAAAACGGACGGGGATCGGCGTTCAGGATTTGGAATCGTCCCGGCCGAGCAGGCGACCGACGGGACCCATGAACTGCGCGAGCGAGAGGTCCGTCGACTCGAAGAACTTCTTGGCCCGGTAGGCGCCCCGTGCCGGGAACCCGATCAGGAAGAAGACGAGTGCCGTCAGCGACAGGGAGATCGGTGACACCGGGAGCAACGACTGGGGCTGGACGATCCCATCGACCAGTACGAGGCCGAACAGGAAGATTCCCGCGAGGATGGAGTGGCGGCCCAGACTGCCGATGAAGGCCCATCGCGGACTCTCCGTCTCCAGTGGTTCCGTGGTGTCCTCGGCCGCCGGCGTCGCCGGGGTCGGCGTCGTCGTCTCCGGCGACCGTGCGGGAGCGGCAGGCTCAGTAGGCGTCGGTTCCGGCTCGGGTTCGCCCACCACGTCCGGTTCGGATTCCGATTCGGGTGTCACGCGCCACCACACACGGCCGACGCCCACGTCCTTCGAGTTCAGTTCGTCCCGGTCCACGAGGTCCTCCAGCCGGTTCAGCGTCGCACGCTTGCCGATTGGAAGCTCCTCCGCGACCTCCGAGGTGGTCAGGACGGGGTCGTCCGTCCCCTCGAAAACGCCCAGAATGTTCTCGTCCCGCGCCTTCTGGGCGGGTGCCCGCGGATACTCCTCGGAACCGGAGTCTGAGGGCATGGGAATCCATATTTCAGCCATACGCATTAATCTTGGGGAGTCTAGATCTCGGCTTCAGCGGTTCGTAACCCAAATTTCGCCCTTACGAAGTAAGGTTCACGAGCAGTAACCTTTATACTCTCGGGAGAACATGGGTGTGATGAGGGCGCGGGGGAAGTGGGAGCACGCCACTCCAAGCAAACACCACGCGTCCGACCTCACCGGACGGACCACGCCCAACACCACGGGGCTGACCGGTACCGACCCTCACTCTCGTTCCCTTTCGGAAAATACACCGAACAGCGCCGCTCAGAACAGTCCAGCGGCGGCGAACAGCAGCAGATTGTGTGTGCCTGGCCCGAGTCCGACGGCCGCGACCACACCGAGAGCCGCGTTGCCCTGTGCAGGGTCTTCCTCCACGAAGTCGGCGAACAACACCACGACGGCGGCCGCGATCAGGAGTTTCACGAGGACGAACAGCCACCCTTTACCGACGACCGACGCCGTCGGCAGGGAGCCGGCGAACTCCATGATCGCCGCCGGGATCGGACTCCGTTCGCCGCTCCCGAGCAGGTCGACGCCGACAGCCGTCGACACACCGTCGAGCGCGTGGCCGAAGACGACGACCACACCGAGCGTCCCGGTCCGCGCCGTCACCGTCGGGCGGATACGGTCGAGGACCGCGTACGTCACGACCGCGACGACGACCGATACGATCAACGCGGCGACGGGCAACGCCGGCGCGAACGTGCCCCGTGCTGTAGCCGTCTGTACGACCAGCGCGGCACCGGCAAGCGTCGCCACCCCGCCAGTCGCCGCGAGTGCGAGCGGGACCCGCCGGTCGGCGAGGATCAGTCCCGCCCAGACCGCCCCGGCGACGAGGAACGTCGTCGCGTACACCGTGGGGGCCGAAAAGAGCGGGGCGATGGCGTCGGCGACAGCGTCCAGCTGATAGAGAACGTGAAACGCCGCGCCGGCCGCCATCCAGGGCGTGAACGCGACGACGAGTCGTTGCGTGACCGGCGGGCGACGGGAGAGAAGCACCGCCCCGACAGCGATACCGGCGACCGCCAGCCCGAGCAGATACGCCAGTCCGGGGACGACGAGTCCCTCGGGCAGTATCTGGAGTAACACGTCGGAGGGGGTCGCGCGGCGGCCGAAAGCCTTCCGGTCGGCCACGTCGATTTTTATCCCGCGGGCCGCTATCGGACCCATGGACGTTCCCGGGCGGATCGACCACACGGTGCTGGGACCGGCGACGACGGGCGACGACGTACTGACCGTCCTCGACGAAGCCATCGAGTACGGCACGAACGCCTGCGTCCCGCCGTGTTACGTCGATATGGCGTCGAGTTACGCACCCGAGACGACGGTCGCGACCGTGATCGGCTTCCCGCACGGACAGCACACGCCGGCGGCGAAAGCCGAGGAGGCCGAACTGGCCTGGGAGGCCGGCGCGGACGAACTCGATCTCGTCGCCAACGCCGGCCGCCTGCTCGGCGGCGAGGACGACGAGTACCGGGACGAGATCGCCGAAGTCGTCGCGGCGACGCCCTTGCCGGTGAAAGTCATCGTGCAGGCCCCGCTGTTGTCCGAGACGGCGCTCGAACGGGCGGGCGAACTCGCCGCTGCGGCCGACGCCGACATGCTCAAGACCGCCACCGGGTTCGGTGACGGCGGCGCGACGGTTGCCGACGTGGAACTGCTCAGTGAGTTCCTGCCGGTGAAAGCCAGCGGCGGGATCGGGTCCTGGGAGCGCGCCGAGGCGATGTTCGACGCGGGGGCCGAGCGAATCGGGGCCAGCAGCGGCGTCACCATCGTCGAGGAGTGGCGAGCGGCCGGGGAGTAGGATCCGTCGCGTTTTTGCTCGGCGAGCACGGAGACGGGAGTAGCGAATGGCCCGCTATCACATCGAGACGTACGGGTGTACCTCCAACAGAGGTGAGACCCAGCAGATCGAGCAGGCGCTCCGCGAGGGGGGCCACCACCCCGTCGACGGCCCGGAAGCCGCCGACGTAGCGATCCTCAACACCTGCACGGTGCTCGAGAAGACGGAGCAGAACATGCTCCGGCGGGCCAAAGAGCTGGACGCCGAGACCCCCGGTGACCTGGTAGTGACGGGCTGTATGGCGCTCGCGCAGGGAGACATGTTCCGCGACGAGGACATCGACGCCGAGATCCTCCACTGGGACGAAGTGCCCGACCACGTACTGAACGGCGAGTGTCCGACCGTCACCGAGGGCACCGATCCCATCCTGAACGGCGTCGTCGGCATCCTCCCCATCGCCCGGGGCTGTATGAGCGACTGTTCGTACTGCATCACCAAGCAGGCGACCGGGCGGATCGACTCGCCGAGCGTCGAGGAGAACGTCGAGAAGGCCCGCGCACTCGTCCACGGGGGCGCGAAGGAGATCCGGATCACCGGCCAGGACACCGGCGTCTACGGCTGGGATATCAATCAGGGCGAGAGCCTGCTCCCCGAGTTGCTCGACCGGATCTGTGACATCGACGGCGAGTTCCGCGTCCGCGTGGGCATGGCGAACCCGAAGGGCGTCCACGGCGTCCGCGAGGAGCTGGCCCGGGTGTTCGCCGCGAACGACGAACTCTACAACTTCCTGCACGCACCCGTCCAGTCGGGCAGCGACGACGTACTCGCGGACATGCGCCGCCAGCACGCCGTAGACGAGTACGTGGAAGTGGTCGAGACCTTCGACGCGCACCTGGACTACTGGACGCTCTCGACGGACTTCATCGCCGGCTTCCCGACCGAGGAACCGGCCGATCACGAGCAAAGCCTGGCCCTGATGCGCGAGACCCGACCCGAGAAGATCAACGTCACCCGGTTCTCGAAGCGCCCGGGAACCGACGCCGCCGACATGAAGGGGCTGGGCGGCCAGACCAAGAAGGACCGCTCGAAGGAGCTGACCGACCTGAAGATGGACCTCGTGGGGCAGGCCCACGAGGAGATGGTCGGCACCGAGCAGTCGGTATTGCTGACGGAGGACGGCACGGACGACTCGCTGGTCGGCTACGACGAGGCCTACCGACAGGTCGTGATCGCCGACGCCGAGGACCGCGGACTGTCAGTGGGCGACACCGTCGACGTGGAGATCACGAGCCACAACACGGTGTACGCGTTCGGAGAGCCGATCTAGCGGGTCCGAGCGGGAGCCAGTCTAGAGCTTGCGGTCGATGGCGTCCCGGAACTTCTCGGCCAGCTTGTCCTCCTCGTCGACCCCCTCGAAAGTGACCGTGGTGATGGTCTCGTCGGCACCGGCCATCTCGACCAGGGCGTCCGCGTCGCGGTCGATCTCGACGACGAACTCGACGTGGTCGTCGTCGGGTAGCGGGACGATCTCCAGTTCGTCGAGTTCGCCGACGTACTCGCCGGTCCGGGGCTTGAACTCGAACTCCTGGACGAAGTTGTACTCGGTCGTCAGCTGACCGTGTTCGTCGGCGACGTTCTTCGCGCTGTCGTAGCGAAAGCCCAGCGCTTCCATCGCCTCCAGCAGGTCGCGGGTGCGCTCGTCGGGTTGAACCTGGAGGTCGTCGTGGTCGTCGGGGTCGACCGCCCACTCGATGTCGAGGCCGGTCTCGATCCAGACGCTCGCACCGCCCATCGTCACCGGCGTCGCCGGCGGGATGTCCAGTGCCACGTCGATGGATCGCTCCTCGCCGGCGTCGACGGTGAACCCGTCGACGAGGGTCCCCTCGTCGATGACGCCCGTTCGGCGCGTGTCGTCGGCGGAGTACTTCGTGAGGATCGCGTAGTAGATCTCCTCGACTTCCTGTTCGGTGTTGCCGCCGATCACCTCCACGTCGGCGTCGACGGTTTCTCCCTGCGTGACTGTCGTGTCCGAGAGGACGAGGTCGACCTCGGCGGAGCCGATGCCGACGCTCGAGAGGATTCGTTTCATCTCGGCTGTCTGTTCGCTCACCCGACTTGTATACTTTTAGGTCACCAGAGCCCGGGGACCAGCCGATACGGCGTCCGCTCGGCGTACTCCTCGTAGGCCGCGCCGAGTTCGGCCCGCAGGAGAGCCTCCTCGACCCGGATCCGATACCAGTAGCCGGCGAGCAGTGACAGGCCGACGGCCGCGAGGCTCAGCCAGTTGGCCAGCACGACGCCGATACCGAGGTAGGAGATCGAACTCCCGAGATAGCCGGGGTGGCGGACCCAGGCGTAGGGCCCCTCGTCGACGACCGGCTGGTCCCCATCGACGCCGAGATCGACCGTGAAAAAGCGGCCAAGCGTCCGTACCGCGTATTCTCGGAGGATCGCGCCCGCGATCAGCAGGCCGATGCCGGTCCAGAAGGCCGGTTCGGGGGCCGCCATCGCCGCCCACCCGGCGAGGTAGTGGCATCCGATGGCAATCACGAGTCCACCCGTCGTCGCGGCCCAGAGGACACGTTTGGAGTGGCGGCGCTCGCGACGCACGCCGTCGGACCGCTCCCGACCGAGCAAACGGGCGTTCAGGAGGACCCACCCGAAGAACACGGCGTAGAACACGTAGGTGTAGGGAGGGGTGTCGATCAGCGAGGGCGACATGGCCGGATGTGAGGACGAAATCCCACTAAACCCTGGTGGTCGTCAGGGCCCGCCGTCCGGACCGGGGCCGTGATCGGCCAGCCGGTCGACCTCCTCGTCGGGTTTCCACTCGCCGGCCTCCTTCGGGTCGATGTGGACGAACACGTCGTCGACTTCCGGGAGTTCCTGGATCGACGTGATCACGGCGGTCTCGATGTCGTGTGCCTCCAGCAGGGTCCGGTCGCCCTCGACCTCGATGTGGAGGCTCACGTCGATCTCCGGGCCGACGTAGTGGGCGATCACGTCGTGGGCCCCCTCCACGTCGGGGTGGGAGAGCGCCCGCCTGACGATTTCGGCCCGCAGGTCCTCCGGCGGGGCCGCCCCGACGAGGTAATCGAGGTTGTCCCGGACGACCTCGACGCCGGTGTAGAGGATGCCGAACCCGACCAGCGCGGCGGCGATGGGGTCGAGCAGGGGGAACCCCAGCGCCGCGCCGACGACCCCGCCCAGCGCCGCCAGGGCCGTGAGGATGTCGTTGCGGTTGTCCAGCGCGGTCGCGACCAGCGCGGGCGAGCGGTGATCTTCCCCGACGGTCAAACAGTACCTGTAGAGGAGGTACTTCGTGACGGCGGCCAGCGCGAGGACGCCGACGGCGGCCGGGCTGGACGTGGTCGGACTCGGGCCGGCGAGGACGGCGGTTAGTGCCTGCCAGATGACGGCCCCGCCGGCCGCGAAGATGCCCAGCGCGACGAACAGGCCAACGAACGGCTCGATGCGCTCGTGGCCGTGAGGATGCTCGAAGTCCGGTGGGCGAGTGGTGAGGTAGAGCCCGGCGACGATCACGACGCTGTAGACGGTGTCGGCGAGGCTGTTGACCGCCTCGGACCCGACGGCGAGGCTCCCGGTGACGTACCAGACCCCGCCCTTCGCCAGCGCGAGCAGGAGGTTGACCCCGAGGACCACGAGGCCGACCCGCCGGAGCGCCGTCGAGCGTGCCATCGTCCGGCTTTGGACACCCGGGTAGAAAAGTCGCCCTGTCGAGCTAGAACTCGACCGCGCCGTCGTTGGGGACGGTCGCACCCTCCTGCTCCGCGAACCCGTCGCGGAGCCGGTCGTAGGTGTCCTCGACGGCCTCGACGATGACTTTCGTCTCGGAGATGACTGGCATGAAGTTGGTGTCGCCCTCCCAGCGGGGGACGACGTGGGTGTGCAGGTGATCGTCGATGGAGCCCCCGGCCGCACCGCCGCCGAGGTTGAGCCCGGCGTTGTACCCTTCCGGGTGGAGTGCGGTCTCCATGGCCTCGATGGTCCGCTGTTTCAGCCGGGCGTGGTCCGTCAGGACTGGCTCGTCCAGGTCACGGTAGTCGCCGGTGTGCTGGTGGGGAATCACCATCGCGTGGCCCGGGTTGTACGGGTAGTTGTTCAGGAGGACGAACGCGTGGTCGCTCCGGGCGACGACGTTGTTGGCCCGGTCGTCGTCGCTCTCGGCGAACGCACAGAACACACACCCGTCGATGTCGGCGTTCTTGTCCGGCCGCTCGATCCAGTCGATCCGCCAGGGCGCGAACACCTGCTCCATGCCGGCCCTGTGACCGCCCGTGGCTTAACCGCCACGGAGGCCCCCGCCGAAACGGCCCGGTTCGACCCCCCGAAGCCTGGCACAGCAGTATATAAATCATTCGGCCGTTTTCCAGTTTAATACCAGGTCGGAGCCACGAGAAGCCACGATAAACGATTTGCTCGCCTCTCGACCAGTCTCGCGGAAAACCGAATGACGGCGGCCGAAAATTCCGTGAACGAAGCCGAACGGATTGGGGTTTTTATGCTCTCGTCGGCGGAAGTCGGTGATACGATGTCAGCGACAAACGACGGCGGCGACGGGATGACAGAGGAGTGCGAGGAGTGTCGTCGGGAGACACCGCACGAGGTGTCGGTGCAGATACTCACCGAGAGTGCCACCCCGGAGAACGCCGAGTACTCGCGCGAACCCTACCGGGTCAGCGAGTGTCGCGTCTGTGGCGCTCGGACCGTGTTGCGGATGAACAACGCCTGACGCTGACATCGACATCTCCGAGACCAGCGCCCCAGTAGCGACCGCTACAGCCGCGTCGTGACCTCACAGCCGTCCTCGGTCACGATGATCGTGTGTTCTTTCTGGCTGACCAGACAGCCCTCCTGTTCCTTGAGGACGGGGTAGCCGTGGAGGATGTCCTGCTGTTTCAGCCGGCGCAGCGCCATCTCGGGGCGGCGCACGTCGAGCCAGCGGGTAGCGAACGGGAGCGTCTTGAACTCCTCGGTGATCTGGTTCAGCGCCTGCCGGGCCGCGCGGTTCCGGACCGAGCCCTCGGATTCGAGGGCGAAGATCTCCTCCTCGCTGCCCTCCCGGACCTTGCCGCCGCCGTCGGTGGCGAACGGTTCGATGGCCACCACGTCGCCGGCTTCGAGTTCGATCCCCTGATCGACCGCGCGGTTCGGGATGTTCGGGGGCGTGTGCTGTTGCCAGTGGCCCAGCCCGTGCCCCGTGAGGTTCACGACCGGGTTGAACCCGTAGCCGTCGATGGTCTCCTCGATGACCGCGCCGATCTCGCCGGTTTCGACGCCGGCTTCCACGGTATCGAGGGCGGCCTCCAGCGCGGCCTCTGAGGCCTCCGCGAGTTCGGGGTTGCCCGAGAGATCGACCGTGACCGCGGTGTCGGCCAGCCAGCCGTCGACGTGGACGCCGATGTCCAGATTGACCATGTCCTCGCCGAAGGTGGTCTCGTCGTCGACGCCGGGCGTGGCGTGGGCGGCTTCCTCGTCGATGCTGATGTTCACCGGGAACGCGGGTTCGCCGCCGAGTTCGCGGATGCGCTCCTCGGCCCACTCGGCGACCGCCAGATGGCTCGCACCGACTTCCACCCGGTCGGCGGCCTCGTTGCGGACCTGTGCGAGGATCTCGCCCGCCTCCCGGTTTTTCTCGTACTGCTCGGCGTCTAAATCCACGTCGGTCATACCCGCCCGTTCGGCGAAGGGCGGCAAAGGAGTTGCGCTCCAGTGGGTCCGGCCGGATCGGACGGGACCCGCCCGACCGCGCCGGGGAAATTCAGTGCTTACCCGCCGACGGGTGGATGGTCGTTCGCGCGCACGCGGCGAGCCATCGGTCGCGATTCGATGGGCAACCTGCAACCGACCGGCAGTCAGCGACCGCTTATCCGAGACAGTCGGTCGCTACGCCCGGAAAACGGTCTGGGCACCTTTTCTCCGGGCTCGGGGAACGACCGGTGGATGAGAGACAAGTACCTCGCGGCAGTGACAGCGACGCTCCTGCTCGTGGTCGCGGCCACGGTCGCCCTGACTGCGGGCGGAGAACGGGCGACGGAGCGGACCACGGACGAGACGGTAGCGACGACGGGCGTGGCGCTCCACGGCGTCACGGTCGACCGACTCCAGTTGCAGAACACGACGGTCGAGAACGTCACCGTCGGCCGGCTGACGGTCGACGAGTTGGCCAGCGACGGCCGGACGATATCGAACGGCACCTTCGTCGACGCCGAGATCTCGTCGCTGCAGTTGCCGGGCGTCACCGCCGACGAACTCACCGACGGGGCACCGCCGACCACACCCGGGGAGGCCAACGAGACGCCCCCGGGCGCGGCGACGCCCGGAGCGGCCGGTGAACCTGCGGCCCAGGCGGCCGACCGGGTCGAGAGCGTCCGCATCGCGACCCTCTCGGTCGAACGGGTCGAGGTCGGCTCGCTGACGTTCGAGGAGGGCAACGAAACCGCAGGCGAGACGGAACCGGTCGGGACGCCGGCGGAACCCGCGACGCCGGCCGAGACGCCGGCCGAACCCACCACGCCGGGTGAGACGCCAGCGGAACCGGGGACGCCGGCCGCGACGCCGGACACTCCCGCTGGAACGCCCATCGGCCCCGGCACGCCGGCCGGAACGCCGGTGTTCGACCTCCAGAACCAGCCGGACGGTCCCCAGGAGACGCCCGACGGTGACGAGGGGGCCGGCGAGGGGCAGTCCGTCGCGGTCCAGCGAGTGAACGTGACCACCCTGACCGTCGAGGAGATGGTCGTCACGACCGCCGTTCCGGAAGCCGGGGCGGCGGCCGGTGGGAACGCCACCGCGGGTGCGACGCCGGCCGCTGAGCCTGGCCCGGGAGCGACGCCGGGGCAGGCACGGCCCGATAGCGGACCGGCGGCCGAGAGCCAGGTCGCGGCGGTCGAGGTCGAGTCCGCCACCGCCAGCCGCGTCAGCGCCCGCCTGACCGAGACCTACAACCAGTTCCACGTCGCGAACGTCTCCGCGCCCGCCGAGGTCGCGACCGGCGAGAGCTACACGGTCTCGATCACCGTGGTGAACGCCGACGACGACCGGACCGTCGGGTACGTCGGCTACCGGATCGAGCCGACCGCCGCACAGCGGGAACTGCTCATCCTCGAACCGGGTGAGCGCCGCACCGTCACGATCAACGTGTCGGCCGCCGACCTCGACGCCGGCACGTACGACCAGTTCGTCGAGACCAGGGACTCGGTCGTCACCAGTACGGTGACGGTCACCAACGAGACCGCGGCGGAGATCCCCGAGGCGACGCCTGCGACGCCCGGCGAACCAGGGACCGAGACACCTACCGAGGGTGAGACACCGACCGAGACCGAAACACCCGGCGAGGCCGGAGCCCCAACGGAGGGTGAGACCCCCACCGAGACGGGAACGACCACGCCGGGCGGCCCGCTCTGAGGCGGGCGCTACAGCGGGTGGGATTCCGCCCGCCCGGGCCGACAGCGAAGTGGACCGGGACGGCCCGGGCCGACGGCGGCGGGCCGTTCGCCGTGTGACAGTTCAGAAATACCACGGTCGTTGTCTACAGTTTCCCAGGAAGCGGTAGGCCTTTTAGCCCGACGTGTGATGTTCCGAGATATGCCCTACGAGAAGGTCGACGTGCCCGCGGACGGGGACAAAATCGAGGTGGTAGATCCGGACAACGACGAGCTTTCGGTCCCGGAGAACCCCATCATCCCCATCATCTACGGCGACGGTATCGGCGTTGACGTCGGTCCGGCCGCACAGAAGGTACTCGAAGCGGCGGCGGAGGCGACCGGCCGCTCGATCAGCTGGATGCGGGTCTACGCTGGCGAGACTGCCCGCGAGCAGTACGACGAGAACCTGCCCGAGGACACCCTGCAGGCGTTCCGGGAGTTCAACGTCGGGATCAAGGGGCCGCTGACGACGCCCGTCGGGGCCGGCTTTCGCTCGCTGAACGTCGCGCTCCGGAAGCGCCTGGACCTGTACACGAACGTCCGGCCGACCTACCACATCGAGGGCGTCCCCTCGCCCGTCACACGCCCGGACCAGATGGACATGGTCACGTTCCGGGAGAACACCGAAGACGTCTACGCCGGCATCGAGTGGGAGGCCGGCACCGAGGGTGCCGAGAAGGTGCGTGAGTTCGTCGAAGAAGAGATGGGCTACGACGACACCATCCACGAGGGACCGGTCGGCATCGGCATCAAGCCCATCATGGAGTTCGGGACGAAACGCCTCGTCCGCAAGGCCATCGACTACGCCCTGGAGAACGACCGCGACTCGGTCACCCTCGTCCACAAGGGGAACATCATGAAGTTCACCGAGGGCGCGTTCCGGGACTGGGGCTACGAGGTCGCCGAGGAGGAGTACGGCAGCGAGGTCATCACCGAGGACACGCTCTGGGAGGAACGCGACGGCGAACAGCCGGAGAACGCCGTCGTCGTCAACGACCGCATCGCGGACAACATGCTCCAGCAGATCCTCACCCGCACGGAGCAGTACGACGTACTCGCGATGCCAAACCTCAACGGCGACTACCTCTCCGACGCCTGTGGCGCACAGATCGGCGGCCTCGGCATCGCACCCGGCGCGAACTTCGGTGACGGCCGCTGTCTGGCCGAACCCGTCCACGGTTCCGCCCCGAAATACGCCGGCCAGGACAAGGTGAACCCGACCGCGATGATCCTCTCGGGCAAGCTGATGCTCGAATACATGGGCTGGAAGGACGCCGGCGAACTCATCCGGGACGCCGTCGAGGAGACGATCAAGTCCAAACACGTCACCTACGACATCGAGCGCCAGATCCAGGGCGGCGAGAAACTCGCCTGCAGCGAGTACGCCGAGCGCGTCGCCGACAACATCCACGACCTGGCCTGAGCCCGATCCGACGGATCTCAGTAATCGAGTTCGTACTCCTCGCGTTCGAACGTGAGCACGATTCGTCGCGACTCCCGTTCGAGGTCGACGGTCTGTTCGCCAGTTCGTCCATCGTTCTCGAGCCATGTGTCTCTGTTTTCCTGGTATACCTTCTGGGCACGTTCGGACGATGGAAACTGGATGTGCACAGTCCCACGCGCCCCCTCACCAGCAGGTTCGATCGAAACACCCGAAATAACGTTCTCGGAAACGGGAGTGACAGTAACGATGAGATTTCCAGTTGATAGCTTGACGACCATGCCATCACCGATGACCGATAGCAAACGGGCCCAGTCGTCGTGATTCCCGAGGGACACTCTGTAACCAGTACGGGCATCGATGTATTCCCGAACGCTCGGTGCGGAGACGAGTGCAGAATCGTCGATCACCACCTCGTCGCCGCTACTTTCTATGAACTGGTACCCTCGGTACGATTTTGAATTCGAGATGCGAAATTGGCTCCGAATATTGGTAGCATCGAAGTTTCCCGTCAGTATCTCGACATCACCTTCGGTCGTTCTGACGACCGAAAAAGAAGCCATGCTCGACCGGCTGATTCCGTAAAAATCCGCCATTTGAACCAACGTTTTACGAAACCCTGAATCGGTAGAGGACGCTTCGAGAGCAGACTGGACGTCCACCGAGGTCACCTCCACAGCGTCTTCGAGTTTCGGCGCCGGTATCCAGGACGTCCAATACGGAGGGTCGCCGCCGTCTCCTGAGTCGGTATTCCTCTCCGTGGTCGCTTCGTCCGGCGTGGTCTCCTTTGGTTCGAGAATTGCGTTACAACCCGCGAGAGCGCTAGTTGCGGCCACAGCCGAAAAGGCGAGGTACCGTCTCCGGTTCATTGCACTGACATTCAGCCGGGTAAATATAAATTCCCCGTCAGCACGTGTACGACCCCCGGCCGGCACTGTAGCTGTATCACTCCTTTTCTGCCAGATACCGCGACAGCGCAGCGACGGCCGCGTCCTCGTCGTCGATCTCCCCGCGCGGGATCGCGTACTGCTGGGGGAACCAGCTGTCGTCCCGGATCACCAGTTCGTCGTCGGTAATCTCGTAGCTCTCGAAGTCACTCCACGGCCGGATCGACACGCCCTGTTTCAGGCCCGCGTCGAGGACGACCAGTTCCGAGCGGTGCCAGGCGGTGAGCGTCGGGACGAGTCCGCCGAGCGCGGCGAATAACCAGGTCACGTCGGGGCCGTCCCCGAGAACGGCATTCAGCAGAAACAGCGCCACAGCGACCCCGCCAGCGACCACGCCGACCAGTTGCCACCGCGTGCCCGGCCCGTCGGCGCTCGGGTCGGGCAGGACCACGCGCACGTCGCTCTCGGCTTCGACACGGCGGGCGTACCGACGTTCGGCGGCGTGGAGTACCGACACCGCGCCGACGAAGGCGACCCCGACGCCGATCATCCCGGGCCAGAATACGGCCCGTCCGGACCCCGCCAGGCCGTAGTGGACGGTCACGACGGCCGCCGTCAGGATCACCGGGGCGACGACGACCGGGACCTGCGCGGGCAGCGACTGGAACCGTTCGATGCGGTCGGGTGTCGACAGGCGCATCGTTACGGCTGTAGCGGCCGGAAAGACTGCCACTGCGACGGCGGCCGCGACGAGCAGGGAGGGCGGCGGAGCGATCAGGACGAGGGTCGTCCCGACCGTGCCGGCGACGGAACCGCCGGCCCCGAGAGCGAACAGGGAGGGCTCGCGCATACCGGCCGTTTCCGACGACCGCCAGGAATGTTTTGTGATCCGGGCCGGCAGCCGGAACGAATTTGTCCGCCGGCCGGCCAGCAGGTGATAATGTATCGACACTGCGTGCTGGCGCTCGTCCTCGTCCTCGCCGGGTGTTCGGGGCTGGCGGGCGATCCGACGGCGACGCCCGGTGCCGATCCGGGAGACGACGAGGAGAACGACCGCGACGACACGGCCGGTGGGCCGACCGTTCCGGGCGTGGCGGCCGACGGGAGCGTCAACGAGTCGGCGCTGCTGAACGCACACTTCGAGGCGCTCAACGAGAGCGCGAGCCGGCAGCACTATCTGACGCGCTCGAACGGGACCGTCGACTCGAACGCCACGACCTACCGCAACGACTCGCACCTGCTACACCGGAGTCGTGGCTCGTTCTCGTCGGTCACCTACCAGCCCACCGATCAGGAGTGGACGGCCGAACACGAACGGTGGGGCGACGAGCGATACGTGTTCACCTACGACCGGTCGGGCGCGATCTCCGCCGGCAGCAGTATCGGGTTCGGCGTGACTGTCTACGTTAGCTCCGGCCAGTTCGAGCGATCCGGGACGACCACCTACGAGGGAGATCGCGTGGTCCGGCTCGAAGCCGACGAGGCGAAATCGACCGGGCTCGCCGGCCTCTACGAGTCCTACGACGTGACACTGCTGGTCGACGACCGCGGGCTGATCCGCCGGGCGACCGGCACGGTGACGGCCGGCGACGAACCGCCGACTTCCTTCGACATCACGGCCACGACGGATGTCGAGACGGTCCCGCGGCCGACGTGGGTCCCGAAACTCGTCCGTGGCGAGGCGTCGCTGGTGGCCAACGACACCGCGCTGGCGGTTCGGGTCACCGGCGGCCCGACGGTGCCGGCGAACGCGAACATCGAGTTCTCGTCCCGGCTTCGGACGTTCACCGTCCAGTCGGACCGCCCCATCGAACCGGGTGACACGCTCTACTTCTCGCTGTCGCCCGGCGAGTACGAACCGACCGCGACGCTGACACGGACCCCACCGGACCCGGACACGCGACTCGACATCGGGGACGACAGGAGCCAGGCGACCATCACACTCGAAGATCCGCCGGGGCTGGACGCGCCGGTCGAGGCCTTCTTCCGTACCGGTCCCAGCCCGTTCGAGCCCAGCGGCGACGGCGCGGAGGAGTAGCCAGCCGGATCGCCTTGGTGGGGGAGCCAGACCGCACTCGGCGGCCGGTCACCTGGCCTCGTCCGCCCAGGCCGGTGCCTCGACGGTCGTCGTTCCGACAGCGACGAACCGAACGCGGCGAACCACGCGGACCGTCCCGGAGACACCGCTGGCGTCGGCGTCGTACGCGAAGCGGTAGCTCCGGACGTATCCCCGGCCGTCGACGACGGCCCTCAGCGACGCGTTCCGCGGCGGCCCGACGAACGACGGCGTCGGTGCGGACTCGGGATCGCTGAATCGAACCCCGGTCAGCCGGACCGGTCCGTCCCCGAGGGTGCGGTTCGGCCGCAACTCGAACGCGTCGAGGACGCGGGCGACGCCCCGGTGGCTCGTCGGGTCGCGGAGCGGCCCCGGCGGCTCGGTCGGGAACCGGTCGACCCGGGCGTCCGCGCCGGTCCCGATTCGCTGGGTGACGGCCGTCCCGTCGTACCAGTAGGTCAACACCGGCGCGAGCGAGGACGTGGGGAAGCCGTTGGTTCGCTGGACGCGTCGGAACAGGTACCGGTCCGCGCCCGGGGCGACCCAACGGTCCCGTGTCGCGTTCCGGCGGACGGTCCCGTTGCTCGTGATGACTTCGCTGACCCGGACGGTGTAGCTGGTCGATCCGAGGACGGCGTCGTGGTTCGCGGCCAGCGTCGACGCGTCCACCCCGTCGGCCGTGATCCCCGGCGGAACCGACGCGTTCCCGAGTTCGACCGGTTCGGGTGTCGCCCGGTCGTCGAGGAGTCCGCCACATCCGGCCAGGACGGTGAGGAGACACAGTGTGGCTACGGCGTGGGAGCGTCGCATTCGTGCCAGAACAGGGACCGAACCCACCTAACCGTTCGCGTCGCGACGCGGACGGCAGATTCTTCCCCGAACGGGCCCCAGTGACGATCATGTACGCCGTGGTCGGGTGCAGCGACTGTGACGCACTCCGGGTGGTCGAGGGCCGACCGGAGCGGTCGGAGTGTCCCCGCTGTGGGACGAGTCGCAAGTTCGAGCGACTCAAGCAGTTCGTCACGACCGAGGACCCGGACCACGCCCGGGAGGTCCGGGCGGCGATGCTGGCCAAGCGCCAGGGCCACGAGGACGACTTCGCCGACCTCGATTCCTTCGCCGAGATGGACCGCTACCTCGACGACGCCGGCGTGGACGACGAGGAATACCTGGAGCAGGCGGGCGTCGACACGGCGGCGGTCGATGCGGCCGCCGACCGCGCCGAGCAGGGGTCGGGCGGCGGGCGGAGCCGCAAGGAGACGGTGCTGGAAGCGCTCCGCGAACAGGACGCGCCGACCGAAGCGAGCGTCGTCGACTACGCCACCGAGCGCGGCGTCCCGGCCGAGTACGTCCGGGATGCCCTCGACAAACTCGTCCGCCGGGGCGAGGTGACCGAGAGCGGCGACACCTACAGACTCCTATGACCGTCGCCGACCGCGAGATCGACTACGGGTCGGCGGCCGTCGGCACGCTCGTCGGACTGGCGGGCCTGCTCTTTCTCGCCGAACCGGTGGTCGGGCCGCTCGCGCTCGGTGGCCTCCGGGTCAGACCCGTCGCGCTCTCGACTGTCGTCCTCGCGCTGGGCTTCGGGCTGGGCGGCGTGGTCTACCTCCGGCGCGGACAGCGACTGATCGGAACCGCGCACGCCGTCGGCGCGGTCGGCTGGGGGTTGCTCGCGCTCGCACCTGCGTTCGGGAGCGAGACAGCACTCGTCCTCGGCCTGGCCGTCGTCGTGGGCGGTGCCGTCGCGCTGGTCGTGCAGGTCTCCCGGGACCGCGACCGGGAGTGACGGCGACGCGAGCTGTCCGCCCGCCGACTGTGGGTTTTACCGTGTCCCGTGGTGACGTACCACTATGGTCGATCAGCGGCCGGAATCCGCCGAGGGACTCGTTCTGGCGTCGGGGACCGCCATCGTCCTCGGGGCGCTCGTCGTGGTAGGCGCGGGCAGCGCCGGCCGACCGACGGTCGGCCCCGTCGGGCTCCACCGACTCGGGCAGTTACTGTTCGTCGCGGGGTTCGCGCTCGGGAGCGGGTACCACTCCGTCCGCGGTCACGAACTGCAGGCCGTGGGCTTGGCCTGTCTGGCGGCGGCGTGGGCGCTGTTGTTCGTCGACTGGCTGCTGGCCCCGATGCTGGACGGCGCGTTCTTCGCCCTGCTCGTCGCCGTGCTGGCACTGGGTGGCGCACTGGTCGTCCTCGGCATCATCGGGGACGCCCGCCGGGTCGAGGACGTAATTTCCGACAGGCTAGAGACACCCCGGGGATGATCGACGCTACCCCATCCCCGAGGAAGCGCTATTGTTGCCGTTCCAAAAGTCATAAATCAGATGGCAGAAACCGTGGAACTGATGGCAGGACTGCAGACGAAAAAGGAGTTCACGGGCGACATGGGCAAGCTGATCATCGGGGGCTTCTGCTGTCTCCCGTACGGCGTCTTCTACTACCTCAGCGCCAGGGAGACCCTCGTGCAGTGCCCGGAGTGCATGGAGACCGTCTCGCAGCAGGCCTCCACCTGCGGGCACTGTGGTGAAGATCTGGACCAGTACCGATAGATGCGAAACCCGCTTCGGGTGGCCATCCAGCGAATCGGCGAGGAAGAGCCACTGCTTCTCTCACACCACCCGACGTGTCGCTACTACTCCCATCACACGTTCGAGCTGTACGGCCAGCAGCTGTGTATGGGGTGTTTCGTCGTCTACCCCGTCGGGCTCCTCGCGCTGTCGTCGCTGATCGTCGCGCGACTCCTGGCCCCGGACGCGGCGCTGTTCGAACTGGCGACGCCGGCGTTCTACGGCCTCGGGGTCGCGCTGATCGGCCCGAAGGTCGTCGAGTCGCTCAGCCCCGGCCGGTGGCGGACGCGGAGCCGCATGGCGGTGAAAGCGATCCTGGCGGTCGGGCTGGCGTTGCTGGCGTTCCCGTTCGTCTTCCGGCCGGCCGACCGGCTCGTGACCGCCGCCGTCTTCGTCGGGTTCCTGGTTCCGTACGTCGCGTACAAGGGACTGACCGCGCTCGACGACTGTCAGGGGTGTCCCCAGCGGGACGACTTCCCCGACTGTACGGGGATGACCGTCGACGGGACTTACGAGTACACCGACGAGACGACGACCGTCACGCCCGCGACGGGAACGGACTCAACCGACGAGACCACTGGCGACTCACCCACGGACGGCCGCGAGTGACCGCGGTCAGCGACCCAGTTCCTCGTGCGCGCTGGAGAGGTGCCGGGAGGCCAGCGCCGAGAGCAGTGAGAGTTCGCCGGCCAGCGCGGCCGTCGCGATGACCTCCGCGAGCGCGTCGGCGTTGCTCCCCGGCGGATCACCGCCGCCCGTGACGCCGACGACCTCCATGGCCTCGGCCTGTGTCGCGAGGCCGGTCCCGCCGCCGACGGTACCGACTTCCAGCGAGGCGATGGTGAGACTGGCGTAGAGACCGTCCTCGCGCTCCTCGACCGTCGTGATCGCGTTCGACCCTTCGACGACCTGCGCGATGTCCTGCCCCAGCGCCAGGAAGGCGGCGGCGACGGTGTTGGCGGCGTGGGCGTTGAATCCCAGACTGCCCGCCTTGGCGCTGCCCACGAGATTCTTGCGGGTGTTCGCCTCGGCGATGGCGTCGGCGGTCGTCTTGAACCGCTCCTCCACGAGGTCGTGGGGGATGAACACGTCGGCGGCGACGGTGCGCCCGCGGCCCTCGACGGCGTTGATCGCGGCGGGTTTCTTGTCGGTGCAGAGGTTGCCCGACAGCGCGACCAGCGATGCGGGCGTCTCCGCCTCGACGACCCCGCAGGCTTCCTCCGTGGCGATGGTGGCCATGTTCATCCCCATGGCGTCCTTGGTGTCGTAGGTGAACCGGAGGAACACGGAGTCCCCGACGACGTAGGGGGTCACGTCGGTCAACTCGCCGTGGCTGGTAGTCGACTCGGCGGCCGCGGCGAGTTCGTCGGTGTTCTCGCGGACCCACGCGGCGACGGTCGCGGCTTCGCCCACGTCTTCGACGGTGAACACGGGCGCGCGGGTCATGCCGTTCTTGAGGACGCGCGCGGTCGCGCCGCCGGCCGCGCGGATGGCCGAACAGCCGCGGTTGACGCTGGCGACGAGTGCGCCCTCGGTGGTCGCCAGCGGGAGGTAGCGCTCACCTGCGACTGCGCCGCCGTCGATCTCGACGGGGCCGACGACGCCGACGGGAACCTGCGTCCCGCCGATCATGTTCTCGATGTTGGGTTCGGCGGTCTCGGCCGCGAAGGCGTACTCGCCGACGGTGTCGAGGTCGGTGTCGGTCTCGCCCTCGACGAACAGCCGGCGTGCCGTGGCGGCCGTCTCGGGGTCGGCGTGATCGTCCAGTTCGTGGAGCCGAAGCTCGCCCTCGCGGACGCGCCGGGCGAGGTCGGACGGGTCGGTCATGCCCGACGGTGTGGCGGGTGGCCCCCTAAGCGTTTCTACAGCCGTTGCAACTCGGGTTCGCCCGCGGGCACGCGGTAGCTGAACAGTTCTTCCCTCGGCGCGGCCGCCGAGTCCACCGACTTGTCGACGGCGTAGGCCGTGAACTCGCAGCTCTCGGGCGTGAGTTCGACGACTGCGTACCCCCAGTGGCCGCTGTCGAACGCCTCGACGGAGGGGTTGATATCGACCACGTTCCGGCTGACCCGGCGCTCGATAGCGGCGGCATCGAGTACATCGAGTCGCTCGCGGAGGTTGGCGCTCGTGACCGCGGGCGCCATGAGTTCCACGCCGACTCGCCGGTCGGGATCCGTGGCCGCTTCCTCCGTGGGTGCGACGTAACCAGCCAGCGACGAGTGCAGGTCACCGCTACAGACGAGCAGGTTCTCGACGCCGGCGGCCTGCAACCGGTCCAGCAGGTACCGCCGCTCGGCCGCGAAGCCGTCCCAGGCGTCCGCGTTGAACACCGAGGCGTACTCGGTTTCGAGCCGGAAGTCGGTGAGCAGGACCTCGTTCGCCCAGGCCGTCCACGTGGCGTCGCTCCCGGTCACCTGATTGAGGAACCACTCGCGTTGCTCGTCGCCCAGCATCGTCTCGTCGATGTCGGCCTCCGTGACCGGCCCCGGGTCGTCGTCGAAGGCGAACCCGATCTTGTCCCCATCGGTCGGACTCGTCCGGTAGAGCCGCTCGTCGGTCACCACCAGATCGAGCAGGTCGCCGAACTCGAAGGAGCGATACAGGCGGAGCCGGTCCTGCAGGCTCTCGGCGTCGGGGTCGTAGCCCACGCGTGCGGGCATGTACTCCCACCAGGCCCGGATACCGGCGGCGAACAGTCGTCGGATCGCCGCCGGGTCGCCCTCGTAGGGGTGGGCACCCTCCCCCGGACGGGGCCGGTCGGCCTCGTAATCCCAGTAGCGGTTGTCGACGATCTCGTGATCGTCCCAGATCGGGATCAGCGCGTGGTTCTCCAGGGCCGCCTGCAGGAGCCGGTCGCCGCGGTAAGTCCGGTAGAGATGCCGGAAGTCCGTCAGGTCGACCGCCACGTCCCTGCCGCTCGGCAGGTCGACGTACCGGTCGAAGTAGTCGTAGAAGTCGGCGTCGTCGGTGAACCCGCCGTACTCGTAGATGAAATCGCCCAGGTGGAGGAGGAAATCCAGATCCGCCCGGGCGAGGTGGCCGAACGCGCCGTAGTAGCCGTTGCGGTAGTCCTGGCAGTTGACGACCCCGAACCGGACGCTGTCCGGACTGGCACCCGTCGCCGGGAGCGTCCGGAACTGCCCCGTCTCGCTCGCCACACCGTCGTAGACGAACCGGTAGTAGTACCGCCGGCCCGGCGAGAGGTGGCCGTCGAGGTCCACCCGGACGGTGTAGTCGTGGTCGGCGATCCCGCCGGTCCCGACCGCGAACGCCCGCCGGTCGCGCTCGAACGCCTCGTCGGCGGCGACGACCAGTTCCAGCGACGCACTCG
This sequence comes from Halorientalis pallida, assembly GCF_049605515.1. Classification (GTDB taxonomy): domain Archaea; phylum Halobacteriota; class Halobacteria; order Halobacteriales; family Haloarculaceae; genus Halorientalis; species Halorientalis pallida_A. The sequence goes on along the minus strand of NZ_CP187158.1, from coordinate 3,297,129 downwards.
ACGCGTACTGTGCCGGGTCGATCCGCGTCCAGCAAATCGCCCCGCTGGCGGTCGGGTCGCCGCTGGCGACCGACTGCGGGAACACGTCCCCCGCGTCCTCGTCGTCCCAGAATCCCCCCTCCCAGGACGACTCGACCGACTGCGGCGTCGGGATCGCGTCCGCCCCCAGCAGGTCGACCACGCCGGCCGCGACGGGTGCCCCCGCCACGTTGCGGAGTAGCGTCCGCCTGTCTTCGTTTACGTGTCCGTGCTCAGTCACCGCCATCCCCCATCCGTTCGCACATTGGAAACCGTATCGAATTAATGTGAAAACAGGCGTAATTAATTGCGGGTTCACATGTGTTGTCGTTAATAACAGCGGTCGTCCCGCCCGGCGTCGCGGTGGGTCGGTATCGTGCCGGCACGGCGACGTTTCACTCTCCAAAAATTTTTGAGCCCCGTCCACGACGGTCGGACAAATGGCCGACACGTCACTCAAAGAGAGTCGGTCGATCCTGGAGTTATCGCCCGACGAGCGGGCCGCGGAAGGGATCGACACGGCGGCGGTACAGGAGGCCCTGATCGAGGTGATCCGATACGGCGAGGGCGAGCAGAAGGTGTTCGAGGGGCGCACCTTCCCCCGGCTCGAACTCGACTATCTGGACGTGGGCCGGGAGAACAACCATCCGGTCGAGTTCCGGAACTGCACCTTCGAGGCGGAGATCAGCGTCGAGCACGCCGACGTGATGGTTCCCCTCATCTTCGAGGACTGCGAGATCGGCGGCCTCGAAATCGAGGACGCCCACTTCGAGTACGACGTGGAGGTCGTCGACTCGACGATCACCGGACCGGTCGCCGCCGAGGAGTCACGGTTCGACCGCGACTGTGAGTTCACCGACACCGTCTTCGAGGCCGAGACGCGCCTGGAGGAGATCACCTGCGGCGACGACACCTGCTTCGAGGGTGCGACCTTCGAGGATCTCGTCTCCTTCCGGGGCGGGAGTTTCGCCGGCCGCTCGAACGACATGGACGACAACACGAGTTTCGCCGAGACGACCTTCGCCGACGAGGCCGTCTTCGAGCTGGTCGAACTCCGAGCCAGCACGTTCGCGGGCGCGAGCTTCGAGGGACCGGCGCGGTTCCGCGAGTGCCGCGTCGACGGCGACGTTCGGTTCACCGACACCACCTTCGAGGCCGTGGCGAACTTCGCCGAAGCGCGGTTCACCGAGGACGCCACCTTCGCGGGGGCGGAGTTCGCCGCCGAGGCCCGCTTCCAGGGCGCGGTGTTCGAGGGCGGCGCGCGGTCGCTGGAAGACGACGTGTCCTTCGAGGGCGCGACCTTCGCCGGCCTGGCCCAGTTCGGCGAGGCCGAGTTCCGCTACTCCAACTTCGAGGCCGCGACCTTCCGTGGTGAGGCCGTCTTCGAGGAGACGTGGTTCATGGCCGACGCCGACTTCGTGGGCGCGACCTTCGACGGGCAGGCCGACTTCGACGAGGCCCGCTTCGTCGAGGACGCCGACTTCTCGGAGACGACCTTCCGGGGGAAAGCCGTCTTCCGCGGCGCGGAGTTCCAGGGCCACGCCAACCAGCTGGAGGACAACGCCACCTTCGACAGCGCGACCTTCGAGGACGACGCCAACTTCTCCGGGACCGAGTTCACCGCCGCGAACTTCATGCGCGTCGAGTTCGCCGGTACCATCGAGTTCGCGGACGCGACCTTCTCCGACCGCATCGACCTGCTGGTCCTGGCGACCGACGGCGAGCCCTACGTGAACCTGACCGACGCGACGATCCGCGGCGGCACGATCTCCCAGCCCAAAGACGGGTGGGTCCGCTACGACCTCACGCGGGCCTCCATCGGCGACATCACGCTCCAGTCGGCCGACGAGAGCGGCGGGAGCCAGCGCCTGCTCGATTACTTCCGGTTCTGTAACACCGTCTTCAGCGAGTTCGACGGCAACGAGTTCGACTTCTCGACCCACACGGGCTATCTCGACCGCAACGACTGGGTCCTCCACGAGTTCGACGACACCACCGACCGCAACTACGCCGTCGAGATGACGCCCGAAGTGATCGAGACGACCTACCTCAACGCGAAAAACAGCGCTTCGGCGGCCGGCGACATGAAAGCCGCCGGGGAGTTCCGGGTGAAACGCCAGCAGTACGCCCGGAAGAAACACCTCGCCATCGCCGCCGACGGCGCGAGCGACATCGGCTCCCGGTTCAAAAACGGCGTCCGCGCCGCCGAGAACGCCTTCCTCGGCGTCACCTGCGGCCACGGCATGCGCATCTTCCGCATCTTCGCCGTGTTCGCCGTCGTCCCCTTCTTCTTCGCCTTTTTCTACACCTTCGGCGGCCCGGCCTTCGCGACCGCCCCCAGTCACCAGCTCGACTCGCTCTCGCAACTGGCGACGCCCGAGGGCTTCGGCGAGTTCTACACGATGGTCTCGTTCAGCTACATCACCTTCCTCACCATCGGGTACGGCAACATCGGGGCCAGCGGGTGGGCCTCCCGCATCCTCGTCGCGGCCGAGGTGTACCTCTCGGTCATCCTCGGCGGCCTCGTGCTGTACGCGCTGATCAAGCGCTCGGAGATGTGAGGTCGGAAACCCTTATTCCGTCGCCCACACTACAGGTAGTATGACTTACGATACCGTCGTCTTCGACAACGACGGTGTCCTCGTCGGTCGGACGCACTTCGAGGTACTCCGGGAGGCCACTGCCGACGCGTTCGCGCAGTTCGGCGTCACCGACCCGGGCACCGACCACGTCGAGGATATGACCATCGGCGCGACCCCAGCACAGGTCGCGTCCGTCTGTGACACGTACGATCTCGACCCCGACGCGTTCTGGAGCACCCGCGACCGCACGGTCTCGGAGGCCCAGCAGGCGGAGGCGCGAGCCGGCCGGAAGACGCCGTACGGCGACGTATCGACCATCGCGGACCTCGACGTCAAGCGCGGCATCGTCAGCTCGAACCAGCAGGCGACGGTCGATTTCCTGCTCGATCACTTCGAGATCGACGGGCTGTTCGACACCGCCTACGGCCGCGAGGCGACCATCGAGAGCCTCGACCTCCGCAAGCCCAACGCGCACTACCTGGAGCGGGCGCTCGCCGACCTCGACGCGGACTCGGCGCTGTACGTCGGCGACAACGAGTCCGACATCCGGGCCGCGGAGAACGCCGGCATCGACTCCGCGTTCATCCGCCGTCCCCACCGCACCGACTGGGACCTCAACGTCTGGCCCACGTGGGACATCGACTCGCTCGACGACCTCCACCGGGTCTGTAGCGCCTGAGAACTGACCACGAACTTTCAAGCCCGCCGCCGCCCCAGTGCAAACGAACCCGTCCTGTCATGAGTCCTGCACCCGAATCCGGCGAGTACGAGGCGACGGTCGGCGGCGACCGCGAGAGCGTCGACGCCGGGACCGTCGAGAGCCTGGCCGTCACCGGCGAGCGCTGTGCCGTCGACGTGACCCCCGCGGCCGACGAGTTCCGACTCGCACTGGCCGGCGACCACAACTCCGTCCGCGTCCGCGGCACCGACGAGACCGTGCTCCTCGAACTGACCGGCGACCGCAACTCGCTGTCCCTGGGCGAGGAGATGTCGCTCCGGCGCGAACGCGACGAGGGCGAGGCCAACTCCATCGCCCGGGAGTCGTTCGACACCGAAAGCGAACCCGACCTCGTGCAGACGACCCGCGACGAGGCCTACGCCGGGTTGGGCTGGTTCGGGTACGACCTCGTCTCCTACCAGACCGAGATCGAGCGCGACCACTGCCAGTACTGCGGCCACGACGCCGACCGCGTCATCGAACGCCGCGAGGAGAAGGTCCTCCGTCTGTTCGGGCTGACGTTCACCCTCTCGACGGTCGCCAGTTCCGACGAGTGTTCCTTTTGCCGGGTCCCAGCGAACGCCAGCGTCGACCTCTCCGACCGGGAGCGCCGGGAGATCTATCGCTGATCGACCGCTCGCTCGGCGTCGGTCGCGTCGGCGGTCCGCTGGAGATCGGTTTCGGAGTACACCAGACAGCCGTGTTCGGGGTAGGTGTGATAGGTCTCGTAGCTGTCGCCGTCGACCGCGATAGCGGTGTAGGCGTCGGGCGCGAACTCGTAGGCCAGCTCGAAGTCGCGTCCGGCGGGGTAGGTCTCGATGTCGCGGATCGAGACGCTGGTCTCGGCGGTCACCGACTCGCCGGCGTAGCGGAGTCGCCGGGCCTCGCCCCCGGGCAGGGGGAGTTCGGCCACGGCGTCGTGGGAGAGCGACTTACAGGAGATGATCTCCCGGAACCCCAGATCGGGGGCGTAGACGTAGTGGGAACTCCCGATGACGACGATCTCGGCGGGTGCGCCACAGAGATCGACGGTGGTCTCGGCGAACACCGTCAGCCGGTCGCAGTCGGGGCTGTCGCTCCCGAAGCCGACGAACAGCCGCTCCGCGTGGACCTCAGGGTCCGTAGTCGACGATGATGTCATAGTTTGGGTGGAAGACGCTGTTGGGAGCCACGCCGCGGAACGAGGGAACCGGCCGCCACTCCCGGGCGGCGTAGCGGTCGCGGTGGCGGTCGAGGTACGCCCCGCCCGAGTCGAGGTCGAGGTCGGGCGTCGGGCCCGGCGAGAGGGCGTAGAACAGTTCGCCCCGTTCGGCCCGACCGTCGTCGTTGGCGTCGCCGTAGGCGTGGTAGGGCATGTACGAGTCGAAGCCGGCGGCTTCGATGGTCGTGAGGTACGCGCTCCGGTGTCTCGGGAACCCGTAGCGGGAGTACGCCCACGTCACCGCCAGCCCGTCGTCGGTGAGGTGCTGGCGGACCTGGCGGTAGAACTCCGTCGAGTACAGATGGAGGAGGTCGTCGCTACGCGCGCCGGGCAGGTCCAGCAGGATCAGGTCGTACTGCCGGTCGGTCTCCCGGAGGTACGCGTAGCCGTCCTGACGGTGGACCGTGAGGTTCTCGTAGCGGTAGGCGTCGTCGTGGTACCGCTGGAAGAACGGGTGATCCTTGGCGTAGCGCTGGAACTCCCGGTCGGGATCGACCATATCGACGGTCGCGCCGTGGTCGCGCAGGTAGTTGGCGGCGATCCAGTCGCCGCCACCCAGCAGGAGGACGCGGTCGTCCGAGAGGTTCCGGTCGGCCAGGGGCTCGAACGCCGCGGGCACGTCCACGAGGCCGTGGTGGTAGGACTCGGCCCAGCTCTCACAGAGCTGGATCGCCGCGTCCAGCCGGAGGCAGGTCTCGGGGCCGTCGGGGAACGGGTCGGTCGCGCCGGAGCCGGTCCACTCGCGCTCGTAGAGGACGATGTCCTGGTACCGGGTGGTCTCGTGATCGGTGATCGAGACCGCCATGTTCCGGTCGGGGTACTCGTCCTCGATTCCTTCTTCGAGGTACAGCGTCCGGAGTTCCGACTCGACGCGGTCGTCGGCCGCCAGCGCGCCGGCGTAGGCCGTCGAGGCGACGACACAGACGACCAGCAACGCCCGGACGCCGGTGGCAAAGGTGGCCCCCGGTCCGGCCGACGAATCGCCGGCCGGCCGGTCCCGGTACAGCAGGTAGACGGCGAGGGCGGCCGCCGCGTTCAGGAGGCCGAGGACGAACACCGCCGCGATCAGGCCCAGCGAGGGGTACAGCACCAGCGCGTAGGTGACCGTCCCGACGAGGCTCCCGAGGTAGTCCATCCCGAGGATCGCGGAGAAGCTTCCCTCCTCGTCGGTTCCGTCGGCGGAGTCGGCGGTTTCGTCGGGGTCGGAGATCCGAAAGAGCAGGCCGAACAGCCCTCGTGCGAGTCGCCGGGAGCCACGACCGAGCGAGCCGACGACCGCGAGCGCGCCGAGGTCGGCGTCGACCTCGGCGTCGGCGAGGTCGGTGAGGAAGGGAATCTCCAGGCCCGAGAGGACGCCGACGACGACGATGGGGAGGTGCGAGATCCACAGCGCGACCGTCTCGGCGACGAGTTCCACGGTCTGAGAGCCCGGGACGGGGACGGAGTTGACGGCGACGATGAAGACGAGTCCGAGCGGGCCCGCCAGCGCGAGGTACACCTCCAGTCGGAAGAAGTTCGCCGGGTCGTCGTCGACGTAGCGATAGGCGAAGGCACCGATACCCAGCGAGAACAGAAAGAGGCCGATGGTGATGGAGTAGCGGACGACCGTGCCCCCGAAGATCACCGTGAGCAGTTCGGAGTAGACGAGTTCGTAGACGATGCTACAGAAGGCGACGACGAACGTGAGTCCGAAAACCGTACTGCGTCTGGAGGGCGTCGTCACGACGGCTCAGTCCGACGTGTTCAGTCGGGGCTCGACCTTCCACTTCTCGTCGATCTCGAACTGGCCGCCGCTCTCGACGACGTTCAGATCGACGGCTGACCAGCCCAGATCGCGGTCGGCGTTCTCGGCCTGGAGGTTGGCACCGACGCGGTACCAGCCCTCGCGGAGGTCGCGTTCCCAGCGGACCTGCTCGCCCGCCTCGACGTTCTCCATCCGCGCGTCCCAGTTGCCGGGCGGTCCCGCACCGGGGAGGTTGTCCTCGTCGTCGGTGGGGCCACCGACGCGGGCGAACGCGACCGCGGGGATGGCAACCTGGTACATCTCGATCTGACTCTGGTGGTTGTCCCGCCAGTCGTCGTCGTCGTCCTCGCCGTGCCAGATGGCACGGCCGTGCGCGCCGTGGGGCGCGCCCGCGTAGGAACTGCCGCTCCCGCGGCCGACGGCACCCCGGCCTTTGGCCGCGCGAGCGACGCCGACGGGTGCGAGCGATCCGACCGCATCCGCGGCGACAGCGTTGTTGCCGTCCGTGGCGGCGGCTTCGGCTTCGGGCTGGTCCTCCAGCGGGACGACCAGCGCGTTCGCGGAGACCTCCACCGGCTCGAACACGTCCGACTTTCGCGGCGGCGGCAGTTCACTCGACCCGAGCAGGCCACAGCCGGCCAGACTCGCGGCACCGAGGGCGCTTCCCGTCGCGGCGAGGAACTTTCGGCGGTCCATACTTGTTTGTCATCGTGGCAACCTATACTTTAATCCTACTGTTCGGACGACAGCCAAGACCGTACAACTCCGAAAACGGGCGGCGGAGCGTCAGAGGCACCCCTCGGACACGTCGGCCGTGGGCGTCACCCGTGGGACCGAACGGTTCGACCGGACCCGAGACGGATCGTCGACCACGGCCCCCAGAGCGGCGCGGTAGCCGCTGAACCGCCGCCTCAGTCGGGATGTCGGCCCGACCCCGGCAATATCTGCGTGGAATCCCACCGGAACCGCACATTGAAGGCAAAATCTTTTCAATACCGGATACCGTACGACATACAACACCAATCGGGTGGTCCACGTGCCGGAAATGGAAACAGCGCAGTTCGAGACGGACCTGAGTCTCTTCAAGTACGACAATCTGGAACAGCTCCCGCCGGCCTACCGGGACCTCGACGAGGACGAGCGCACCGAGCGCATCGAGGCCGCCCTGGCCGAACTGGGTGACGACGTCGTCATCCTGGGACACAACTATCAGCGCCGCGAGATCGTCGAGCACGCCGACTTCGTGGGCGACTCCTACCAGCTGAGCAAGGAGGCGGCCAACGCCGACGCCGACTACGTGATCTTCGGCGGCGTGACGTTCATGGCCGAGTCCGCGGACATCATCACCGACGACGACCAGTCGGTGATCCTCCCGAGCATGGAGGCGTCCTGTCCGATGGCCGGGATGGCCGAGGCCCTGCAGGTCGACGCCGCCTGGGCGGAGATCACCGCCGAGACCGACGACGACATCATCCCGATCACGTACATGAACAGCTACGCCGACCTGAAGGCCTTCTGTGCCGAGCAGGGCGGGCTGGTCTGTACCTCCTCGAACGCCCACAAGGCCTTCGAGTACGCCTTCGAGAAGGGCGACAAGGTCCTGTTCCTCCCCGACAAGCACCTCGGAGAGAACACGGCCCACCGACTCGACATGGCCGAGGAGATCGTCGAGTGGGACCCCTGGGACCCCGAGGGCAAAGACGCCAGCGCCGCGGCCGAGAACGACATCATCCTCTGGGACGGCTACTGCCAGGTCCACGAGCGGTTCCGCGCGAGCCACATCGAGGACCTCCGCGAGGAGCGCCCGGACGCCAACGTGGTCGTCCACCCCGAGTGTCGCCGCGAGGTCGTCGAGGCCGCCGACGTGGTCGGCTCCACCTCGACCATCTGCCAGACCGTCGAGGACGCCGACCCCGGCGACACCTGGGCCATCGGCACCGAGATCCACCTCGCCAAGCACCTCGACCGCTGGCACCCCGAGGTCGAGGTCCTGCCCCTTTGTGGCGACGCCTGCATGGACTGCAACGCCATGCGCCAGATCGACCCCAACTACCTGACGTGGGTGCTGGAGGAACTGCTGGAGGGCCGCGAGCGCAACGTCATCGAGGTCGCCCCCGAGGAGAAGGAACTCGCACAGGTCGCGCTGGACCGGATGCTGGAGATCTAACCGATGACTGACCACACCGAAACCGACGTTCTCGTCGTCGGCTCCGGCATCGCCGGCCTCGCGAGCGCGCTCGCCGCGGCCCGGGAGGGCGCGGACGTGACCGTCGCGACGAAGGCCACCCGTCCGGAGGGTGCCTCCTCGTGGTGGGCACAGGGCGGCATCGCCATCGCCCGGGACGACCCCGAGCAGTTCAAGGCCGACATCCTGGAGGCTTCCAGCGACACGGCCGATCCCGACGCCGTGGACGTGCTGGTCGAGAACGCCAACGAAGCGGTCGAGGACGTGTTGCTGGAGACGCTCGACGTGGAGTTCGACACGAACGGCCAATCCGGCTTCGACTTCGGTCGCGAGGCCGCCCACTCCTCGAACCGCATCCTGCACGTCGACGCCTCGACGGGCAAGCACATCCACGTCCCCTTCCTGAACTACCTCGATTCCCACGACGACGTGACGATCCGGGACGACACCGCCGCGCTCGAACTGATCCGCCACGAGGGCCGGGTCCACGGCGCGGTCCTGGAGTCGGACGGGGACTTCGAACCCACCTACGCGGGCGCGGTCGTCCTCGCCACCGGCGGCATCGGCGACCTCTACCCGCGGACGACCAACCCCGCCGGCTCGACGGGCGACGGCATCGCCATGGCCGCGCTCGCGGGCGCGGACGTGACGGACATGGAGTACGTCCAGTTCCACCCGACCGTCTGCGTGGCGAACGACAGCCCGTTCCTCGTCTCCGAGGCCGTCCGGGGCGAGGGCGCGGTCCTCCGCAACGGCGATGGCGAGCGGTTCATGCCCGACTACCACGAGGACGCCGAACTCGCGCCCCGGGACGTGGTGGCCCGCGCGGTCAAGACCGAACGGGACGCAACCGGCGAGGTCACGCTGGACGTGAGCCCGCTCGATTTCGCCGGCGAGTTCCCGGATCTCGTCGAGAAGTGCGAGGACCACGGCGTCGACTACGAGGACGGCATCCCGGTCGCGCCCGCCGAGCACTTCCTCTGTGGCGGGATCGACGTGGACGAACACGGCCGGGCGAGCCTCGACCGGCTCTACGCCGTCGGGGAGTGCGCCCGCACGGGTGTCCACGGCGCGAACCGGCTGGCCTCCACGTCCCTGCTGGAGGGGCTGGTCTGGGGCCTGCGCGCCGGCGAAGACGCCGCAGGCAAGGACGTGGACGTGATCGAAGCGCCGGAACTGCTGGAGCGGGACCCCGAGCTGCCCGAGCGGTTCGCCGAGGAGAAGTTCCACCGGCTCCGGCGCGTGATGGACGAGTACGTCGGGCTGGAGCGTGATCCCGACGACCTCGGCCGTGCGATGGCGGTCCTGCGCCGGCTGAAGGGTGAGGTCGACGCCTACACCCGGACCCGGACCTCGCGGTCGCTGTACGAACTCCGGGCGGCCAGCGTCACGGCGCTGTTGATCGCCCGGCAGGCCGCCGAGAACGAGGAGTCGGTGGGCTGTCACCACCTCGTCGAGGAGGCGAGCGCGGACGGGGGTCAGGCACCCGAACCGCGGGCCGACGACTGATGCTCCCCGACTCGACAGTCGAGGACTGGCTCCGGGAGGACCTGGGCCACCACGACGTGACCAACGAGGTCCCGGGGGAGACGACGGGGCGACTCGTCGCCAAGGAACCCGGTATCGTCGCCGGCCTCGACGCCGCCTGTGCCGTCTTCGAGTATCTGGACGTGACCGCCGAGCGCGCCGCGGAGGCCGGCGACCGCGTCGAGAGCGGCGGGACCGTCCTGCGCGTGGCGGGCCCCGCACGAGAGGTCCTGCGCGGCGAGCGCGTCGCGGTCAACGTCGCAGGCCACGCCTCCGGCGTCGCGACGAAGACCCGCCGCGCGGTCGAGGCCGCCCGCGAGGTCGACGACGCGGTAACCATCGCGGCCACCCGCAAGACGACGCCGGGCCTGCGCGGTGTGGAGAAGCGCGCGGTCGTCGCCGGCGGCGGCGACACCCACCGGCTGGATCTCTCGCACATGGTGATGGTCAAGGACAACCACGTCGCGGAGATGGGCCTCGAAGGCGCGGTGGAACACTTCCGCGAGCGGGCCTCCTTCGCCACGAAGATCGAAGTCGAGGTGGAGAGTCCGGACGACGCGCCGCGGGCGGCCGACGCCGGCGCGGACATCGTCCTGCTGGACAACATGACCCCCGACGAGACCGCCGAGGCCGTCGCGAAACTCCGCGAGCGCGACGACGACACGCTCGCCGAAGCCTCGGGCGGGATCACCGTCGCGGACGTGCCCGACTACGCGGCGACGGGCGTGGACGTGATCTCGATGGGGAGCCTGACCCACTCGGCGGACACGCTGGATTACTCGTTCCGGACGGGGTAAGTCACCCGCCGCGGACCGGTTCCGGACCGCCCAGATCGGCGGCGAGCATGATCTCGTCGACCGGTTCGCCGTCGATCTCGAAGTGGTCGTTCCGGACGGCCTCGATGCGCCAGCCGTTCTCCTGCAGGAACGAGACCGCGAGGTCGTTGGTCTCGGGCAGGGAGTTGTACACGCGCCGACAGCCGTTGGTGCGGGCCCACTCCATCCCGCGCTGGAGGAGGTGGCTGCCGATGCTGTACCGGCGGTACTCCACGAGGACGCCGACGGTTATCTCGGCGGTGTGGGCGAGTTTCGCCAGCCGCGGAATCTCGACCTGGCACCAGCCGACGACCTCGTCCTCGACGGTGGCGACGAAGAACACGCGGGTCTCGCCGGCGTTGTTACGAAAGAGCGCGTCCTCGTACTCGAGTTGTTCCGCGACGCTCTCGGCGACCAGATGCTCTCGCTGGTCGGCGACCTCGCGGACGACGCCGAGCAATCCCGTCGCGTCGGCCTGACAGGCCGGTCTGATCTCGTAGTGCAGTCCCGCCGTCTCGTGTTCTTCGCTCTCGCCGCAGTCGAGCTGGACCCGGAGTTTCCCGTCGTCGGTCTCGCGGACGTACCCGTCCCGTTTCAGGATCGAGACGTGATGGCGGAAGGTTTCGGGGTCGATACCGACGTGTTCGGCGGCCTCGCTGGTGTCGACGGTCCCGTGACGTTCGACGTAGCGATAGATCGACATGCGGTCGTCGTCGTCGAGATCGAAAGAGCCGAAGGGGCTCATTTCTCGGCGTGTAGGGACTCCCGGTGTATACAACTTACTACCGTCTGACAGGATTTGATACTCGGGTGGAACCTGACTGGCAAGGAACACGCAGGCGGATTGACCAGTCAGGGCGTCGTACTGCCGACAGGGTGATCCGCGTGGATTCGCGACTGCTCGCGGGCACCGCGGCGCTGGTACTCGGTGCCGTCGTCGTCGGGATCGAACTGCTCGGCGTGATCGAGAGCGCGCCCGTCCTCTTGCTCCCGACGGGCGTCCTCGCGCTGGCCGCGGGCACGCTGCTGGTCGGCACGTCCGGGCCGGTCCGGGGACAGGCGGCCTGACCGATCCGCTTCCGGCCGGTTAAGTGGCCCCGCCCGCTCTGGGTGGACATGGCCGACGAGACGAGTTCCCCCGGTCTCGCCGTGACAGTGGGACGGCTCGGCCTCGCCGTCACGGCTGGCGGGAGCCTCGGCGTCGTGGGGTACGTCGTGTTCCCCGATCCGCTCCCGGGCCTGCTGGCGGGGCTGGCGACCGCCGCCGGCATCTTCCTGCTGGTCCCGCTCCTGCTGGCACCGGAGCAGGTGGCCCGCGAGGCGAGCGCCCGCCGAACCGCCGGCGTCGATCCGATCCCGGCCGGCGTCGCCCTCGCGGGGAGCGCACCGCTCGTTTTCGTCGGGATGTTTCTCTCGGGGTCGGTCGCCCTGGCCGCGGCGCTCGGCCTACTGGGTGCCGTCTCCGGCTACCGGCTCTTCGCCGCGGCCGTCCCCGACGAGGCCCCCGATCCGGCCGAGTGATCACTGAAGCAGTGACTCGCCGGTCATCGCGTCGGGTTTTTCGATGCCCATCAACGACAGCAGGGTCGGGGCCACGTCCGCGAGCGTGCCACCGTCTCTGGCCGTATGGCCGCCGTCGGTCCCCTCGGCGTCGAGGTAGACGAACGGAACGGGGTTGAGCGTGTGGGCGGTGTGCGGATTCTCGACGGTGCCCATGTCGTCGGCGTTGCCGTGGTCCGCGGTGACGAGGGCGGCCCCGCCCGCCGCGTGGATGGCGTCGACCAGCCGGCCGACCTGTTCGTCCACGGCCTCGACGGCCTCGACGGCGGCGTCGAAGTCGCCGGTGTGGCCCACCATGTCGGGGTTCGCGTAGTTGAGGACCAGCGCGTCGGGGTCCTCGGACTCGATCAGATCGATAGCGGTGTCGGTCACCGCGGGCGCGCTCATCTCGGGTTGCTGGTCGTATGTCGGCACGTCCGGACTCTCGACGATCTCGCGGATCTCGCCGGGGAACTCCACCTCGCGCCCGCCGTTGAGGAAGTAGGTGACGTGGGCGTACTTCTCGGTCTCGGCGATGCGCACCTGGGTGTGGTCGGTGTCGGCGAGGACTTCGCCCAGCACGTCCGCGGGCTGGTGGGGCGGGTACGCGACCGGCAGGTCGAAGGTCTTGTCGTACTCGGTCATCGTGACCAGTCGCGTCTCGGGCGGGTCGGTCGCGAAGTCCCACTCGGGGTCGATGTCGGCCAGCATCCGGGTCAGCTGGCGGGCCCGGTCCGAGCGGAAGTTGAAGAAGACGATCGAGTCGCCATCAGAGAGCGCGGGTCGCCCCTCGACCAGCGTCGGCTCGACGAACTCGTCGGTGGTGTCCCGGTCGTAGGACTGGGTGACGGCGTCGACGGCGCTCGGAGCGGTGTACTCGGCCTCGCGCTCGACGATGGCGTCGTAGGCTTTCTTCGTGCGCTCCCAGTTCTGGTCGCGGTCCATGGCGTAGTAGCGGCCGGTGACGGTCGCGACGTGGCCGGTGCCCCGGTCATCGGCGTGGGCTTCGAGCGCGTCGAGGTACGCCTCGCCGCCCGTGGGCGCGGTGTCCCGCCCGTCAGTGAAGGCGTGGGTGACGGCTTCGGCGTCGCGCTCGGCGGCGATGTCGATCAGCGCGTGGAGGTGTGACTGGGCGGAGTGGACGCCGCCGTCGCTGACCAGACCCATGAAGTGGACGCGGCCGTCGTTGTCGCGAGCGTAGTCGAACGCCGAGTTCAGGGCCTCGTTGTCGCCGAGGTCGCCGTCGCGGATGTCGTCGGTGATCCGTGTCGTCTCCTGTTTGACGACGCGGCCGGCACCGATGTTGAGGTGGCCGACCTCGCTGTTGCCCATCTGTCCCTCCGGGAGTCCGACCCGGCGGCCGTGTGTCTCCAGTGTGGTCGACGCGCCCTGCTCGCGGAAGCGGTCGACGGTCGGCGTGTCGGCGGCCCGCACGGCGTCGCGGGCCGATTCGTCGGGGTTGAGACCCCAGCCGTCGAGGATGACCAGACCCACCTGCATACGCGAGGCGTCGCCACGGTGCGGTAAAGAGGCGTCGGACCTGCCCCGCCGCGTCCGAGCCCCCGGCAGGAGTATCGGAGACCACCGACGTTATATAACAGGACAGCCAGGGCTAACGCATGGAGACGACCATCGTGGACGAGGCCTTCGCCGAGAAGTTGGTGACGACCGCACGCACGGCGGCGGGTGACAGCCTCCGCTCGCTGACCTACTTCACGCGCTCGAACTTCGAGCAACTGTATCTCCGCGATGACCTCGAACGCGACGCCGATCTGGACAGTTTCATCGGCCACGAGTGGCGCGGCTTCAAGAACACGACCGACGCCTACCGTGGCACCGAGCTCGGCGAGTACCGCTACACCATCCGCGTCTTCGAGAACGGCTTTCTCCTCCGGGTAACCAGCGACCGCGACGGCGTGTTCCTCACCACCGACGGCGCGACCATCCGCGATTTCAACTCCTACGTCACCGCGATCAAGGAAGTGCTGGACGAGAAGACCGGCCGCGACGAGTAGGCCGGCCATCCCGAACCCGCCCGCCGGCCCCGGACACTTTTCCCGCCCCCATCCGTTCGACCGGATAATGACGCTCGACCCGGTGCATTTCGACGGGATCGCCCAGCTCGCCGGCCGCATCGAGAGCGGTGTCGACGCCAGCGACCACCGGGACCTCGCCAGTACCGTCTGGGCCGACTTCCTCGACCCCCTCTACCACGAGGGCACGCCCATCCTCGAACCGCTCGGCGACCAGCGCTGTCGGCTCGTCGACGTCGAGGACGCGGCGCTGATGGAGTCGCCGTTCCCCACCCAGCACGGCCTCGATTCGGGGACCATCAACCCCACGACGTTCAAGAACGGCCTCGTCATCGACGTGGCCCAGGCCGCGATGGCCGCCGTCCCCTCCGATCTGGATCTGCATCGGGGCCGCACCATCGTCAGCACCGTCCACTCGAACGACGGCACCGTCGACGTGACCGAAGACGACTGGAGCCTGTTCGATCAGGGGTACGGCCGCGGGCGCATCCTCCAGGCCCCCCGCGTCGACCGGTTCGAACAGACCGTCGTCCACGCCCTGGCGCTCTACCTCGCCGAGAGTACCCACGCCAAACTCAACGCCGACATGGTGGCGGACCTGCTGATCCTGGACGGGCCCATCTACCCCACCGGCCTGCTGAAGTGGACCGACCAAGACCCCACACTCGCGGAACTGCTCGTCGAGGACGAACGCCCACGCGACGTGGTCCAGCACTACGTCGACCTCGTGGAACGGTTCGTCCAGCGTGACGTACCGCTGGTGGGCTTCGTCAAGAGCACGGCCTCGAAGGCGATAACCCGAACCGTGCGCCGGAAGTCCGCCGCCCCGTGGGTCAACGACGCCGCCCTGTTCGAGCAGATCCTCCGGCGCACCGACGACGACGGCGAGACCGACACCGACGTGCTGACCTTCACCAACTGGTTCGTCTCCCGGGCCGGCGCGGACTGTCCCCTCTCCGTCGAGAGCGACCTCGATCTGGACCTGACGAAGGAACTCGACCCCGAGGCCTACGAGGTCACGTTCTTCGTGATCTACGACCCCCGCGAGGAACTGGTCTACCGGGTGGAAGCGCCCTACGCGTTCACGAGAGACGAGGCCCTGCGCGAGGACCTGACCATGCAGGTCGTCTCCGACGTGGCCGCCCGGACCGGCCCGCCGCTGGCCGTCGAGAAAGCCGACGAGTTGGCGCGGATCAGCCGACAGGAGAAAGCCGCCCTGCAGCGCCAGCTGGAGGAGACCTTTTCGAGCGACCGCCAGCGCGAGTACAACGACGTGCGCTGGGAGGGCGTGGAGTTCTAGTGGGTCTCGGCCTCGGTCTTCGTGACTTCGATTTCCACGTCGTCGGCGTCGACGCCGACGCGGGCGAACTGGGTGCGGACGTGTTCCTTGGCGGCCTCGATGGCGCGCTCGCGGGTCTCGAAGCCGTGGGGCATCGGCGTCTCGAAGGCGACGTTGAGGTCGCGGCCCGCGATGGTTGTCGACTGGCCGCCGCTCTCGACCTCGTAGAACGAATCGCAGACCCAGATGTAGGGCGCGTCTTCGTCGGGCGCACCCTTGAACGACGGCGAGGACTCGCCGCGTTCGTACAGCGTGCCGGTCAGGTCCGTCCCCCCGGCGGAGCCTCGGATGAGTAACATAGCCGCAAGTACGCGACCGGCGGGCAAAAAGCCCGCGTCGGCGGTGATCGGCGCGGCCCGCCCGCGGGGGAAACGTGTTTGACCCGCCGGGCCGATGTGGCTGGTATGTCAGATCTGGGCGATTTCACCGATTTCGACGGGAGCGGGGACGAGGCGTCCGGCGGCGGCACCGAGGACGAGTCGGCCGACGACGAGACGCCCGACGCGGCCGAGACGGCGAGCGAATCGGCGGTGACCGAGGACGTGGGAACACCCGACGACGAGACACCGGAGTTCGAGACCGTCGACGTATCACCCGCGGGGAAAGACCGCGGCATCGGCGTCCTCTCGGCATCGGAGGGGCTGACGATCAGCGAGGACCCCGACGACACGGAGCTGCGGGCCTACGTCACCGTCGAGAACCGCTCCACCGTCCGGATCGGCAAGTACCTGCTCGTGCCCTATCCCGACGGCGAACGGCTGTTCTGCCGGATCACCGCCCTCGAATACGCCCAGGAGTTCCGCACCGACGACGCCACCGAGATCCACGCCCGCCGCGCGATGCGTCAACGGGGCATCGACGAACAGGACTTCAAGTTCATGGCCACGCTCGAACCCGTGGCGGTGTTGTTCGAGCAGGACGGGGAGTTGAAACGGCGGATGACCGACCGCGTGCCCAAGCCCGAGACGGTGGTGCGGCCCGCCACTGACAAATCCGAGATCAAGACCGGGCTGAAGATGCCCGAGGACGGGGTGTTCCTGGGCCACCTCGCGGTGGGTGGCGAGCGCGTCCAGACCGCGGCCGAACCGCCGACCATCGACTACCGGCTGAAAGACGACTACGACGCCGGCGACCCGCTGGTCTTCCGGCACACCCTCGTCGCCGGCGGCACGGGGTCGGGGAAGACCCACGGCTCGAAGAACATCCTCAGACAGTACCTCGACGATGATCGAACCTACCCCGTCGAGTCCGGCGACGACCGCGAGGTCCAGGCCGCCGTCGTCCAGTTCGACCCGCAGGACGAGTACGCTCAGATGCACGACGACAACCCCGACCTGGACGACGACGACCGCCGACGGCTGGAGCGCGAGGGTGTCGCCTACGGCGGCCACGACGACACCATCGCGTTCGTCCCGAAGGTCGACGGGTCGACCTACGCCGCCGACCACCACCGCGCCGAGCAGGTGGCGTTCACCATCCCCTTCTCGATGGTGCGGGGCAACCCGTGGCTGGTCGCCGGGAGCGGGCTCAACGACAACCAGTACGGCGGCCTCCGGTACCTTCTGAACCGCTTTTTCGACAACTACGGTGCCGAAGGAACCTACCAGCAGTTCGTCTCGTTCCTCGACGACCCCGCGCTGAAGGAGGAACTCGACGAGAGCGGGCGCGTCCACGAAGCTACCTTCGACGCCATTCGCCGCCGTGTGCGGGGCTTCGGCGACGTGTTCGATCAGGACGCTCGACCGATCACCGAGCAGATTCACGAACTCGTCCGGCCAGGGGGACTCACCGTCGTTCCCACCTACCACATCAACGACACCCGCACCACGGAGACCATCGTCCTCGCGGTGTCCAGTCTCCTCGTGGACGAGAAACTGTCGAACGACCCGCGCTACGACCGGATCAAGGAGACGCCCCTCGTGGTCGGCATGGACGAGGCGCACAACTTCCTGACCGACGCCGACAGCGTGCAGGCGGGCAAGGTCATCTCGAAGTTCACCGAGGCCGCCAAACAGGGCCGGAAAGAGCGGCTGGGCCTCTTTCTCATCACCCAGGACCCTCAGGACATCGCCGAACCCGTGTTCAAGCAGATCAACACCACCGTCGTCCTGAACCTCGGCGACGAGGACGCCATCTCGGCGGTGAACATCCCGTCGAACCTCGAAGCAAAGGTGCCCTACATGGAGAAAGGCCAGATGGTCGTCTACTCGCCGGACAACTCCGAACCCGTGGAGTTGATCGGGCTCCCAGTCTGTGTGACCAAGCACGGGCGGGACTGAGCGCCCCGGCGGACAGCCGCTACACCTTTGTCGCGTGCCATGTTACCTCTACGCATGGGAAAGCGCATCCTGGTTCCCGTCGACGGCTCCGAGCAGTCCCGGGAGGCCTGTGACTTCGCCATGCAGGAGCACCCCCAGGCGGAGTTCGTGCTGTTGCACGTCATCAACCCGACGGAGGCGGGGTACAGCGCCGGCGCGTCGTTCCCCGCCGCGTCCGAGGAGTGGTACGAACACGCGAAGGAAGACGCCGAGGAGTTGCTCGAAGAACTGGAGGCGGAGGGCCGGGACCTCGACGCGGCCATCACGACCGACACAGTGGTCGGCAAGCCCGCCCGCGCTATCGTCGAGTACGCGGCGGAACACGACATCGACCGGATCGTGATGGGGAGCCACGGTCGCTCGGGGGTCACTCGCATCCTGCTCGGCAGCGTCGCCGAGAACGTCGTCCGGAACGCGACGGTCCCGGTGACCGTCGCGCGGTGACGCGCGACAGAAGACATTTACCCCGACTCGATGACCCCCCGACCATGCGACGGCGTGCCCTCCTCGCCGCGGTCGGGACCGGCTGTGTTGCCCTCGGTGGGTGTCTCGGTGATGACGCCGACATCGACGACGGAGCGTCCCCGAGTGGATCAGCCGATCCGGAAGGGAACGTCCCGATCCGAATCGACAATCAGCGCGACGCGACCAGCACGGTGACGGTGACCGTCACCGCCGAGAGTGCGACGGTGTTCGAGGATACCGTCGACGTGGCGGCGGGCGAGTCGACCACACTCGACCCCGGCCTCGACGAGACGGGGGAAGGCTACGAGCTGATCGCCGAGACCGACGACGGCCGGCGGGACACGTTTCCGTTCTCTATCGAGGAGTACGACCTGCAGAACAGATCGAAACTCCTCGTGTGGATCACCGAGGACCGACTCGAAACGGGTATCGAGGAGTAGCGGAGCGGCTGGCGGACGAGCGTGCAAAAAGGTCGTTAGAAGATGTTGGCCTGCTGGTACACGGAGATCCCGTCGCCGGTGATCTCGTAGGGTTTGGTCTCCCGGGAGTGGTTGGCGTTCCGGATCTTCTGGATCTCGACGGCCATGCGGGTCTCGCGGGTCTCCTGGCGGACGTACCGCAGGTGGAAGACGGCGTCGGTCAGGTACTCGATGATGCCGTGGCGGGAGGCGTACTCGTGGGACTCGCTGGCCTCGGAGGTGAGCATCGTGGTGACACCGGCTTTCTTCAGCGAGCGGGTGAAGTCGAACACCTGCGTCCGGCGCTTGGCCTGGTTGTCGTACATCATCTCCAGCAGGGACACGGAGTCCAGCACGAGGCGGTCGGCACCGAAGTCCTTGATGAGTTCGGGGAGTTCGGCCTGGATGTTCTGGAGGCTGTTGGCCATCTCCACGGGGTCCAAGTCGATGATGGCGAGGTTGTCTTCGTCCTCGTGTTCGGCGAAGTTCCAGTCGCGCTCGTCGGCGGTCGCCATGATCGCGTCGTGGCTCTGTTCGAGCGTGATGAAGACGGCTTTCTCGGTTTCCTCCTTCTCGAGGCCGTGGTGGAGAAACTGGAGGCCGAACGTGGTCTTCCCGGTCCCGGCCGAGCCGATGGTGACGATGAGGTGGCGACGCGGGATGCCGCCCTGAATCATGTCGTCCAGGCCGGTGATCCCCACGTCGAGGCGGGGGATGTCGGACTCGAAGTCCTCGTCGTCGAACTCGCTGCCGCCGCCGCCACCGCCGCCACCGCCGCCGGCCGATCCGAACGCGGAGGCGAAGTCGTCGTCGAACAGTTCGCCGTCGTCGCCGCCACCGCCGCCACCACCGCCACCGCCGAAGGGGCCGCCGTCGTCGCTCCCGCCGCCACCGCCGAAGGGACTGTCCTCGTCGCTGTCGCCGCCACCGCCGCCGAACGGGCTCTCGTCGCTGTCGCCGCCGCCACCGCCGAACGGGCTCTCGTCGCTCGGACTCTCGCTCTCGCTGGCACCGAAGGCCGCGCCGTCACCGCTCTCGCCGCCGAACGGACTCTCGCCCTCGTCGGCGCTGTCGTCGCCGAAACCGCCGGCATCGTCGTCTCCGAACGGACTGTCGCTGTCGTCGCCGAACGGAGAGTCACCGCCAGCGTCGTCACCGGACGATCCGTCGCCGTCGTCGCCACCGAACGGGTCGCCAGCGTCGTCGCCGAACGGCGACTCCTCGTCGGCGGACTCGCGGTCGTCGTGCCCGTCGTCAGCGGTCTCGGCGTCGTCGCCGTCTTCGTCACCGACGGCGCTCTCGAACCAGTCGTCGTCCTCACTCATGCGTGGCTCACTGACGGCCGGGTGGCCATACCCGACCCTGGGTATGCTTCGTGATTAATGTTACCCGGGCCTCACGTCCCGATACGCCCGCTCGGGTCGGGTCCGCCCGGTTTATAGTGACCCGTTGCCAAACCCGAGACGGATGAACGTCGGCATCGTCGCCCAGCGGGACAATCCCCGCGCCGCCGCGCTGGCCAACGAGATCCGGACACACCTCGACGACGAAGGCGTGCCGACAGTCGTCGACGAGACCACCGCCGCACGACTCGGCACCGACGCCGAGGGCGTCCCGGTCGACGAGATGGCCGGCCGTGACCTGGTAGTCAGCATCGGCGGCGACGGCACCTTCCTCTTTGCCGCCCGCGGCGCGGGAACGACGCCGATCATGGGCGTCAACCTCGGCGAAGTCGGCTTCCTGAACGCGGTCTCGCCCGACGTGGCCGTCGAGACGGTCGACGGGGTCGTCCGGGAGATCCGCGAGGGCGGCGGGGCCGACACCCGGTCGATGCACCGACTGCAGGCCCGCGGCGACGGCTGGGCGCTCCCGCCGGCGATCAACGAGGTCGCCGTCCTCGGACCACAGCGCGGGCACGGACAGGGCGTCGACCTCGAAGTCACGGTCGACGGCGCCACCTACACCGACGGCCACGCCGACGGCGTGTTGATCGCGACGCCGACCGGCAGTACCGCGTACAACCTCAGCGAGGACGGCCCGCTCGTCCACCCGGACGTGTCCGGGCTGATCGTTACCGAGATGGCGGGCGAGTCGGAGATGCCACCGCTGGTGGTCGACATCGACAGCGAGGTCGAGGTTACCGTCGAGAACAGTGAGCGGGCAGTGGTCGTCGGGGACGGACGGACGAGCGAGGCGGTGACGCCGCCGGCGACGGTCACGCTCGAACGGGCGGAAAAGCCTGTCAGAGTCGCGGGGCCGCCGCTCGACTTCTTCGCGGGACTCGGAAAACTCGACTGATTATCGTTTGGCCGTGATGTAGACCATCGGGGCCAGCACGAGCAGGGCGATACCCAGGAACTTCCAGTGGGGTTTCGCGAGCATGCTCTGGGGCGTCAACAGGAATAGAAGTCCAAAACCCAGGAACTGCATGGCGTAGACACGCTGGGACTTCAGCGGCAGGGCAGCCAGGGCGGACAGGATAAAGATCGCCAGCAGCGCCTGCCCGACGTTGTACTGGAGCAGGAAGTTGTCGATCACCTGCAGTGGTAGCGCGAGCATTCTTGGCTAGGACTGACCCTGTAGCGGCCTAAAAACTTCCGTTACGCGCCCACGGTCACGCGGGACCGGTCAGGTCCAGCGGACGGACCCAGACGTACCAGAGGATCAGGACAGCGCCGACGTAGCCCAGAACCCACACCAGACTGCCGAGCGTGCTGTAGCCGGCCGCCCCGAGCGCGTAGTTGGCGAGTCCGGGGAGGACGACGCCGCCGCTCAGAACCAGTGCGAACTTGGCCTTCTCGGACAGGCCCGTCGCCGTGTCGGTCTCGTGGCCGCTCATGTTCGAGTCCAGGGGCCCGACCGGTGTGAATGGTTTGGTTCGGCGGCGTCGATGTCATCTGGCGGGCAAAATTATAACTCGCCGCTCCGAAAGGGACGTAGTATGGGGAACGATTCGGCGGCGGCGACGGTCCTCGTCGTCGACGACGAGACGGAAGTCGCCGACGTGTACGCGCTCAAACTCGAGCGTGACTACGACGTCCGGGTCGCTTACGGCGGGCAGGAAGCACTCGAGAAGGCCGACGGCGTCGACGTGGTGTTGCTCGACCGCCGGATGCCCGACGTCTCGGGTGACGAGGTCCTCGCGGAACTCCGCGACCGCGGGGTCGACTGCCGGGTCATCATGATCACCGCCGTCGATCCCGACTTCGACATCATCGAGATGCCGTTCGACGACTACCTCTGTAAACCGGTCGAGAGCGCCGATCTCGTCGGCGCGGTCGAGCAACAGCTCGCCGCCGACGCTTACGACGACCGGCTGACTGAGTACTACGAGGTCACCTCGAAACTGGCCCTGCTCGAAGCCGAGAAGACGCCCCGGGAACTCGAGGAGAACGAGGACGTGGCGGCGTTGCGGGAACGGGCCGACCGGCTCGAAAGCGAGATGGCCGAGTCGCTGTCGGACTTCGAGGACTTCGAGCTGGCCTTTCGCGAGATCGGCCGCCAACCCGGTCGGTGAGACGATCAGAAGAAGCCGTGATGCCGCCTGAGGAACGGCATCGCGGCAAAGCTGGCACGTGGTGCTTGCGGGACGGCTGTTGAGGGAGACGTGGGCGCGTCTCCCGCCGGTGAGAATCGGAAGCGATGAACCACCCACCCACCGGCACGCGATAGTATCACCTCCTCTGGAATTAAATTTTACCCGGAAATGCTTGGTTATTTAAATAGGCGCCCGGTTCGCGTCAGGCGTCGACGTTTCGCCGACAGACCAGCACGGATCGGTCGGCGTCGAGCAGGACGCTCTGGGTGACGCTCCCGAACAGGACTTTGCCGGTGGGGGACCGCTTGCGGCCGCCGATGCAGATGAGGTCCACGTCGTCCTCGGCGGCCACGTCGAGGATGGCGTCGGCCGGACTCCCGGATCGTTCGTCGAGCGTCACCGAGTAGCCGGCGTCTTCGAGGTGAGACTCGACCCGTCGGGCCGCCTGCAACTGTGTGATCGACGCGCCCGAGGGATTGTCGGTAAAGGAGTGGAGGACGGTGACGTGAACGTCCTCGGGGCCACCCGGCAGGTCCTCGACCGCCCGGGCCTGTCTGAGCGCGCGGTCGGTGTCGGTGTCGATGGGCATCAGTATCTCGTACATATCACCTCCCTGGCCCGGCAGTGTGTTAAATCGGGGTGTAACGTATCAGATTCTGAGAACTGGATGGCAAGAACGACTCGCGGATCGGCCTCGTCACGCTCCCGGCCAGGGTTACCCACTACAACCAGGTGTCGGGACGTAACTATATCAGGGTGGACGTTCTGGATTCGGGTATGAGCGACGACGACCCCATCGAGATATGGTGTGCCGGCGAGGAGTGGTGTGCGGTGACCGCGACGGCCTCGTTGATCGGGAAGAAGTGGCATCCGGTCATCGTCGACCGGTTGCTCGCGGAGGGGCCGCTGGGATTCAACGCGCTGAAAGACGCGGTCGACGGGGTGTCGAGCAAGGTGCTGTCGGACAGTCTGGAGGACCTGGAAGAACGCGGGATCGTCACCCGCTCGGTGGTCAGCGAGAAGCCGTTCCGCGTCGAGTACGCGCTGACCGAGCGCGGCGAGGAACTCGCGCCGGTGATCGAGGCGATGCGTGAGTGGGGCCGTGACCACCTCGTGCCCGCGCCGGACGAGGGGTCCCCGGCCTGATTACTCCTCGGCCTCCTCTGCGATCAGTTGCCCGTTGCCGTCGGCTTCGAGCGTCTCGGTGACGGTCGTGCTGTGCTCCAGGGTGTCGAGGCGGTCGGTCACGGTGCAGACGCCGTCCCCGTCGCTACAGGGAGCCACGTACGCCAGCTCGCCGTCGTGGTACTCCGCGAGCGTGAACATCGGCAACACGAGGGCGACGTAACTCTCCTCGGTCATCTGCGAGGAGACCCGCCGCGTCTCGAAGAAGGAACTGATCGACCGATCCGTGTCCGCGGCCCATTCGCGGAACCGTTCGACGCGGTCCAGCACGTTCTGGCCCGCGTCGGTGCGTGCGGCAGCCGTCGAGAGGCTGACCTGCCGTCCCCAGACGTGAACGGAGAACTCGTGGATTTGCCCGGTGTCCGCGAGTCGTTCGAGGCGCTCGATCACCGCTTCCTGACGGCCGTGCCCGGCACGGGGTGTGAGTGATCGAACGTGGAGATCGACGGTGACCCTCTCCGCAGTAGTCTCAGTTGTCATTGTACCCGGGTACCCATACCAATCAATTTACTGAATGATAAAGATTTGGGCGCGAGAAATAAACGCATGACGCGGCCGGTATCACCGGGTTGCATTGCCGAAGAATCACCAGCGGGCGGCCGCACGCTCCCGTCGCGCTCGATGGCCGGTCCATCTCCGCCCCCGACCGGCGCTCTCGGCGAGTATCGGTAGCTGAAACCCGACGGTTACCTGTCCCTCACCGACTTACCGTGTGGTGCGATAACACTTAACACAGTAGGAATCCTACGTCTATCCGAAGGGGGAATCACGATGGCACGAGCACCTGTCGACGACGCGGACGCCGAACGAGACGCGCCAGTAGCCGCCGGACAGTTCGTAGAGCTAGACGCCGCCGAGGGCGTCATCATCTACGACCGGCACAACCACCGCGCCTGGCTCCAGTCAGACGGCGCGGTGTCGGTCACCGAGCGGCGGTAAGGGTGCGGGGATCGACGGTCGCGGACCGACCAGCCGCTGGACCCCCTCGTCTCGCACCTTTTTGCTCGCGGCCGACGACGGTGTGTCCATGCCGGAACTCGCCACCTTCGGAGAGACGATGTTGCGCCTGTCCCCGCCCGGCGACCAGCCGGTCGAGACGGCCGGCACCTTCGCGGTTCACGCGGCCGGGGCCGAGAGCAACGTCGCCGTCGCGGCCCAGCGCCTCGGCGTCGAGTCGACCTGGCTCTCGAAACTCCCCGACTCGCCGCCCGGTCGCCGCGTGCTGGCCGCGCTCCGCCAGCACGGCGTCGACCCCGCGGTCGTCCTGACCGAGGAGGGCCGGCAGGGGACCTACTACCTGGAGAGCGCCGACCCACCACGCGGGCGAACGGTGACCTACGACCGCGAGGGCGCGGCCGTCCGGACCGCGACGGCGGCGGAACTCCCGACCGACCGGATCGAGCGCGCCGACGCCTTCCACACGACCGGCATCACGCCCGCGCTCTCGGACACGCTGGCGACGACGACCGCCGACCTGCTCGAACTGGCCCGCGAGGCCGACACGACGACCGCGTTCGACCTGAACTACCGGTCGAAGCTCTGGTCGCCCGAGGCCGCCCGGGAGACGGTCACCGATCTCCTCGGACTCGTCGACCTGTTCGTCGTCGCCGACAGGGACGCCGAGACCGTCCTCGGACTGTCGGGGTCACCGGTCGAGACTGCCGAACGGCTCGATGCGGACTACGACTTCGAGACGGTCGTGGTGACCCGCGGCGACGAGGGCGCGGTCGCGGTCCACGACGGCCGGACCCACGAGCGGCCCGCGATCCCGGCCGGGGACGCCCACCCCGTCGGCACCGGCGACGCCTTCGTCGGCGGGTTCCTCGCCAGCCGCCTCCAGGGCGGGAGCGTGCCGGACGCGCTGGCGTACGGCACGGCGACGGCGGCGCTGAAACGCACGGTCCCGGGCGACATGGCCGTCGTCACGCCCGAGGCCGTCGAGCGCGCGCTCGCGGACGAGAGCGAGATGATCGAGCGGTAACCCCGGGCGGTGGCCGGCCGGAGCGGGGACCACTCGGTCGCAGAGGTGGGCGGCACGGCCCACAGAAGCTAACCGCCCGCGGTGAGAACCACCGGGGAGAACCGTGGGCAGCGACCACACCGAACCCATGCGCAACGCGAAGATCGTCTGTACCATCGGCCCGGCCTCGGACAGCCGCGAGCGACTGCGCGAGTTGATCGAGGCCGGGATGGACGTGGCACGGCTGAACGCCAGCCACGGCACCCCCGAGGACCGCCGCGAGGCCATCGACCGCATCCGCGAGGTCGGCGGCGAACTCTCGGCCCCCGTCGCCGTGATGTACGACCTCGCCGGCCCGGAGATCCGGACGGCCCCCACGGAGGACCCGATCCACGTCGAGACCGGCTCGACGGTCCGGTTTTCCGTCGGCGAGACGGCCACCCCCGAGGAGATCGGGCTCTCCGCGTCCATCGCGGCCGCCCAGCCCGGCGACCGCGTGTTGCTCGACGACGGCCGCATCGAGACCGTCGTCGAGGACAGCGGCGACGAGGTCGTGACCGCCCGCGTCGAGGACGGCGGCGACCTCGCCGGGAACAAGGGCGTCAACGTCCCCGGCGTCGATCTGGGCCTCCCAGTCGTCACCGAGCAGGACCGTCAGGACATCGCGGTGGCCGTCGACCGGAACGTGGAGTTCGTCGCGGCCAGTTTCGTCCGCAGCGGCGCGGACGTGTACGAGGTGGCCGAGGCCATCGACGACGCGGGGGGCGACGTTCCCGTGGTGGCCAAGATCGAGCGGGCCGACGCGGTCGCGAACATCGAGGCCATCGCCGACGAGGCCGCCGGTGTCATGGTCGCCCGCGGCGACCTCGGCGTCGAGTGTCCGATGGAGGAGGTCCCCTTGATCCAGAAGCGGGTGATCCGGCAGTGTCACCGCGCGGGCGTCCCGGTCATCACCGCGACGGAGATGCTGGATTCGATGATCCACGAGCGCCGGCCGACCCGCGCGGAGGCCTCGGACGTGGCCAACGCCGTCCTCGACGGCACCGACGCCGTCATGCTGTCGGGCGAGACCGCCATCGGCGACCACCCCGGGACCGTGGTCGAGACGATGGACCGTATCGTCCGGGACGTGGAGGGCAGCGAGGAGTACGCCGAGTCACGCGAACAGCGGGTGCCCCCGGCCGGCGAGAGCCGCACCGACGCGCTCGCCCGGTCGGCACGCTTCCTCGCCCGGGACGTGGGTGCCAGCGCCATCGTCGCGGCCTCCGAGTCGGGCTACACCGCCCGGAAGGCCGCCAAGTACCGCCCGGACGTGCCCATCGTCGCCGCGACGCCCAGCGAACGGGTCCGCCGACAGCTCTCGCTGTCCTGGGGCATCCGGCCCGAGTACGCCAGCTACACGGAGAACGGGGCCGACGCGGTGATCCAGACGGCGGTGCAGTCGGCCATCGACGCGGGCGTCGTCGACCCCGGCGAGACCGTGGTGGTGCTGGCGGGCATGATGACCGAACTCGACGGGCTGGACACCGCAAACACGCTCAAGGTCCACGTCGCCGCCGAGACCCTCGTGTCGGGCCGGTCGGTCGTCGACGGCGTGGTATCGGGGCCCGTCTTCCACGTCGGGG
This sequence comes from Halorientalis pallida, assembly GCF_049605515.1. Lineage (GTDB taxonomy): Archaea > Halobacteriota > Halobacteria > Halobacteriales > Haloarculaceae > Halorientalis > Halorientalis pallida_A. Next base: position 3,269,879 of record NZ_CP187158.1, on the reverse strand, counting down.
ACGGCGACCTCGCCGGGATGCCCGAGGGTGCCATCCTCGCCGTCCCCGCCGAGTTCGACGGCGAGTTCGAGGGCGACCTCTCGGCGGTCGGCGGCATCGTCACCGGCCACGAGGGCGTGACGGGGTACGCGGCCATCGTCGCCCGCGAACTCGGGGTGCCGACCATCGCGGACGCCGACCTCGGCGCGGTCGAGGCCGGCACCGACGTGACGCTTGACGGCGAGCGCGGCGTGGTCTACGCCGACCGGATCACGGAGCGCTGACCGACTGCGTGCCGGTCGGTTGCGGGGTGGCTCCCCACCGGGAGCGAGCGGACGGTCTTAAGTGCGCGCCGGGCCACCGTTCGGGTGAGAATGTACGCGGGAGTGGACCTCGGGGCGACGAACCTCCGGGCCGTCGTGACGGACGTGGAGGGACGGATCCTCGGCCGTGATCGGCGCTCGACGCCCCAGAACGAGGGGGGTATCGCCGTCACCGAGGCCGTCCTCGATTCGGTCCGGGCGGCCTGCGAGGCGGCGGGGACGACGACGACCCGGATCACCGCCGTCGGGATCGGCTCCATCGGCCCACTCGACACCGCCGCCGGCGCGGTCGAGAACCCCGTGAACGTCGACGGCGCGGACCGCATCCCGCTCGTGGGCCCGGTCCAGAATCTCGTCGACAGCGAGGCCGTCTACCTCCACAACGACGCCAACGCCGGCGTGCTGGCCGAGCGGTTCTACGCCGACCGCGCGCCCGACGACATGGTGTACCTGACCATCTCCTCGGGGATCGGCGCGGGCGTCTGTGTCGACGGACACCTGCTCTCGGGGTGGGACGGCAACGCCGGCGAGATCGGCCACGTCGCGCTGGACTCGGAGGGGCCGGTCACCTGTGGCTGTGGCGGCACTGGCCACTGGGAGGCCTTTTGCTCGGGCGAGAACATCCCCGAGTACGCCCGGATACTCCACGACCGCGAGGACGTGGAGACGGACCTCCCGCTGGAGGCCGATGGCTTCGACGCGGCGGCGGTGTTCGACGCGGCCGGCGCGGACCCGCTGGCCGACCGGGTGCTGGATCGGCTGGCCCACTGGAACAGCCACGGCATCGCTACCATCGTCCACGCCTACGCGCCGATCACGATCTCCGTCGGGGGCGCGGTCGCGCTGAACAACCCCGAACTGGTCCTCGATCCCGTCCGCGAGCGCCTGCCCGACCTCGTGGTCTCGAACGTGCCCGAGATCCGGCTGACCGAGTACGGCGACGACATCGTGGTGAAAGGGGCAGTCGCGAGTGCGATGACCGCCGGCACTGGTGATCGGGGGCGAATTCGGAGATGAGCCCCTGCGCCAGTGTCGGCGCAGGTGGCACTGGTGACCGGGGGCGAATTCGGAGATGAGCCCCTGCGCCAGTGTCGGCGCAGGTGGCACTGGTGATCGGGGGCGAACCCGTCGATAATCAGCGGTCCTCGCGGCGGTCGTAGAGCCGGCGGAAGACGGCGGTCGGGAAGCGGGGTTCGACGCGGCTGGGCGGGCGGCCGTGGTCGCCGGCGGCGTCACTGCGAACCCGTTCGACGATTCCGGTTTCGGCGAGTTCGTAGAGGAATCGCTTGACGGTCCCCGGGGAGAGGTCGACCCGGGCGGTGACGGCGTCGGTGGCGGCGTCGACGGAGGCGCGCTCGTCGTCGGCCAGGTCCACGAGGACGCGGCAGACGCGCTGGCGGTTCTCGGGGAGCGCGACGACCCGGCCGAGCGCACAGGACGGGCGGGGCACGTCGTCGATGGCGGCGGTGATGTCCTCGCCGTGGATGCGCGAGCGGTCGGCCGCGGCGGCGCGGTCGGCGGCCCCGAACACCGCGGCGAGGGCGTCGTGGGCGTCGCCGTCGGCCCAGTCGGCGATCTCCCGGATGCCCTCGTGTTCGATGGCCCGGTCGGCCAGTCCCGCGGAGGCGCGGCTCGTCAGCACGTCCGCCAGCGCGTGCCGTCGGTAGGCCGGAATCTCGATGCACTCGGCCGGGAGCGACGCGTCGACCGCGGCTGGTTCGTGTCGGCCGACGGCAAGCCACGAGAGGCGGGCGAGCGGCGAGAGGTGGTCGGCGACGGTCGACAGATCGGGCGTCGCGGGTTCGCCGACGTGATCGACGGCGACGACGACCGCGCGACCGCCGGCGAGTTCGCGGGCCAGGCGGTCCCGGAGCCGGTCGGTCCCGACGCCGCGAGTGGGCACCTGCTCGTCGACGAGGGCGTCGAGGACGGCCCGATAGAGGCCGAAGGGGCTGTCCGCGGTCCGTGCGTCGACGGCGACGAACGCGAGGTCGCCGCCGGTGTCGGCGCGGGTCGCGGTGTGGATCACGGTGGACGAGCCGGTGATCTGCGTCGAGAGGTGGTCGAACAGCGCGGTCACGACCGCCGACTTGCCGGCACCGGCCGGCCCCCAGACGTAGGCCTCGGGCGGCAGGTCGCCGTCGAAGACCGGATCGAGGGCGTCCAGCAGGCGTTCGAGGATCTGCCCCCGGCCGGTCGGGTCGGGGACGTGCGAGACGGGGCTGATGGCGTCGTAGTCGCGGATCAGCGGCGTGTCGCCGCTACTCTCCCGCCGTCGCCGGATGCGTTCTGCGAGATCCATGCGGGGCCTCAGTCACCACCGTCCCGGGCCCAATCCTTCGAGCGCTCGACGGCGTCGTGCCAGCGCTCGAAGCGGGCGTCGGCGTCGGTGCGGTCCATCTCCGGGGCGAACTCGGCGTCGACGTGCCAGTTGTTCCGGAGTTCGGCCAGCGAGTCCCAGTAGCCGACCGCGAGGCCGGCGGCGTAGGCGGCCCCCAGCGCGGTGGTCTCGTCGACCTCCGGCCGGACGATCTCGGCCCCGATGATGTCCGACTGGAGTTGACACAGGAAGTTGTTCTTGACCGCGCCACCGTCGACTCGCAGACTCCCCATCTCGACGCCGGCGTCGGCCTCCATCGCCTCGGCCACGTCGCGGGTCTGGTAGGCGATGGCCTCCAGCGTCGCGCGGACGATGTGTTCGCGGCGCGTCCCGCGAGTCATCCCGACGATGGTCCCGCGGGCGCGGCCGTCCCAGTGCGGTGCGCCGAGGCCGGTGAACGCGGGCACGACGTAGACGCCGTCGGTCCCGTCGACCGAGCGGGCGAGTTCGGCCGTCTCCGCCGGACTCTCGATGAGGTCCACGTCTTCGAGCCACTCGATGGCCGCGCCGGTGACGAAGATCGACCCCTCCAGCGCGTACTGGACGGGTTCGCCCGAGCGCTGGAACCCGACGGTCGTGAGCAGGCCGTGGTCGCTCTCGACGGCCTGATCGCCGGTGTTCATCAGGAAAAAGGAGCCAGTGCCGTAGGTGTTCTTGGCGTCGCCGGCGTCGAAGCAGGTCTGCCCGAACAGGGCGGCCTGCTGGTCGCCCAGCGCGCCCGCGACCGGGACCGAGGCGCCGAGGAAGCCCTCCGGGTCGGTGTAGCCGTAGTGGGTCTCGTCCGACGAGGGGCGGACCTCGGGCAACATGGCTCGCGGGACGGAGAACTCCGCGAGCAGGTCGTCACACCAGTCCATCTCGTGGATGTCGAACAGCATCGTCCGCGAGGCGTTGGTCACGTCGGTGACGTGGTTCCCGGTGAGGTTGTAGATCAGCCAGGCGTCGATGGTCCCCAGCAGGAGTTCGCCGGCCTCGGCGCGGTCCCGAACGTCCTCGGTGCGGGTCCGCTCCATCTTGATCGGGTCGGCGTTGTCCAGCAACCACTCGGCTTTCGTCCCCGAGAAGTATGCGTCGGCCTCCAATCCCGTCTTCTCGCGAATCCAGTCGACTTTTCCCTCGCGTTCGAGTTGCTCGACGCGGTCCGTGGTCCGCCGGTCCTGCCAGACGATGGCGTTGTGGATCGGGTCGCCGCTCTCGGCGTCCCAGACGACCGTCGTCTCGCGCTGGTTGGTGATGCCCAGCGCCGCCAGCCGGGTGGCCTCGATGCCCGCCTCGTCCAGCGCCCGCTCGATGACCGTCTTGACGTTCTCCCAGATCTCGACGGCGTCGTGTTCGACCCAGCCGGGTTCCGGGTAGACCTGTTCGTGTTTCTCGTAGGCGTTGGCGACGACCTGTCCCCCATGGTCGAAGACCATGAATCGGGTCCCTGTGGTCCCCTGATCGATCGCCCCGACGTAGTTGTCCCGTGTCATGGTGTCACTCGCCGGCACCGGAGACTGCTTTCTTTACTGCCAATGCCGCCATGGCGGTAAGAGGAAGGGTGTACCAAGATAAACCTTACGCAGGGATCCCGGTCGCGGATCGCCGGCCTGCAGTCGTGCGGTATCGGACCTGCCCGGTCGCCGGAGCCACGGGTTAGCTCCGGTCGGACTCGTAGGCGCGGAGCTGGCGTTCGGCCTTGTCGGTGAGCCGTTCGAGCGCCTCGTCGACCGGCCGGCCCTCGCTCATCTCCTCGTAGGCCTCGGCGATCATCGTCCGGACGGTGTCGAACGGGCCGATGCGTGCGCCGCTGGTGGCGACGGACTGGCGGGTCTCCCGGAGCTGGTCGAACGCGGTCGCGTAGTGGGGGTTCTCGTCGAACCACCCCTCGCGGTCCAGTTGCGAGACCGCCCGTTCGTGGACCGGGAAGTAGCCGGTCTCCTCGTGCCAGCGGACCTGCTGATCGGGCTGGGCGAGCCAGCCGATGAACTCGGCGGCCGCCTCCCGCTGTTCGCGGGGGACCCCCTCGGCCAGCCACAGCGACCCGCCGCCGACGAGGACGCCGTTGCGTTCGTCCGGGACCGGGAAGTAGCCGGTCCCCATCTCGAAGCCGGCCTCGTCGGCCCCGTTCCTGATGCCGGCCAGCGACGAGGTGGACCCGATCAGCATCGCCGCGGTCCCGTCGTGGAATGCGTCCTTGGCGGCACCGCGGGCCTCGATCCCCGGATTGTGATAGAGGCCGTCCCGCTCCATACCGGCCCACCACTCGAAGACCTCGTGGGCCGCCTCGCCGTCGAGGTAGGCCGTGGTGGCGTCGCCGTCGCGGCCGTTCCGCCGGTCGACGAGTTCCTGCCCCTGTTCGGCGAACCACTGCTCGACGTACCACGAGTAGTTCGCGTAGGTGATCCCGTAGTCGGTGACGCCCGCCTCGACCAGCCGCTCGGCGGCGTCCCGGACCGCCGCGAAGGTCCCGGGCGGGTCCCCGGGGTCCAGCCCCGCCTCCCGGAAGGCGTCGACGTTGTAACAGAGGATCGGGTTCGAGGAGTTGAAGGGCAAAGAGTAGAGGACGCCGTCGGTCCGGTAGTAGTTCAACACCGGGTCGAGCAGGGCGTCGACGTCGACCACCTCGCGCGGGATGTGTTCCTCGACGGGGACGAACGCGCCGCTGTCCATGGCCTGTTTGGTTCCGATCTCGAAAATCTGGGCGATCGCCGGCGGGTCGCCGCGCTCGGCCGCGGTGATCGCCGACAGCATCGTGTCCCGGTAGCTCCCCTTCGAGGTCAGTTCCACCGACACGTCGCGGTCGCTCTCGGTCTCGAACCGCTGGGCCAGCTCCTCCAGCAGGATGGCCTTCTCGCCGCTCATCGCGTGCCAGAACTGGACGGTCGTGGCCGCCGAGCCGGCCGCCCCGACGGTCCCGCCCTCGGCGTCGATCCCGGAGAGCAGGTCACGGAGCGACTCCGCCCGCTCGTTGAGGGTCGTGATGGAGGTGCGGATCTCGGTCAGCGACGTGGTCTGTTGCTGGGCGGCCGTCGCGACGGTCTCGGCCTCGGCGGCCGTCTCGTCGCTGATCGACCCGACCTCGTCGACCATCCCGACGACCTCCTGCGTGGAGGTGGCCTGCGTGTCCGTCGCCGCGCTGATCTCGCGGACGCTCGCCCGGACGCCCTCGACCTCGTCGGCGATCTCCTCGAGGGCCGAAAGCGCCGTCTCCACGGTGTCGACGCTGTCGCCGACGCTCTCGCGGGTCGCGTGGATGTCGTCGACGGCGGTCTCGGCCTGATCGCGCACCCGGTCGATCGAGGAGGCGATCTCCCCGGTGGCCTCCTGTGTCTCCTCGGCGAGTTCCTTGACCTCGTCGGCGACGACGGCGAAGCCCGATCCCGCCTCGCCGGCGCGGGCGGCCTCGATGTTGGCGTTCAGCGCGAGGATGTTGGTCTGCTCGGCGACGTCGTCGATGAACGACGCGACGTCCCGGATCTCGTCCATCAGGTCGTTCAGCCGCTCGACGTTCTCGACGGTCTCGGCGGTCCGGGACTCCAGTTCGTTGAGTTGCTCGATGGCGTCGCCCGCGGCCGCCCGACCCTCCTCGCCGCGGTCGGCGGCCCGGTCGGCGGCCTCGACCACCTCGTCCGCCGAGGAGGCGATCTCCTCGATGGTCGCCGAGAGGTCGCGCATCTCGTCGGAGATGTCCCGGATGAACTCGTTTTGCTCGGCGACGCCCTCGGAGATCTCGTCGACCCCCTGACTGACCTCGCGGCTGGCCTCCTGCGTGCGGTCGACGCGGGTGCGCACCTGCTCGGTCGCGGTCACGACCTGCTCGCCGAACTCGTCGACCGACTCGAACCGGTCGGCCCAGTCGTCGAGCATGTCGTTGTAGGCCCGCGCGAGGGCGGCCAGCGCCTCGTCGTCGACGTCCTCGTCCATTCGTTGCCCGAGATCGCCCCCGGCGTTGTCCTCGATCACGGCCACGAACTCCCGGATCCGCTCCGGGGAGTGTTCCTCCGGGGTGGATCGGTTCGAGCCTGTCACTGTCACCGCCCCCGGTCGGCCGAACTGCGCCGGTCGCCCGCCGGCGGCGACGGGACACGGCGATCCTCCGTGCGAAGGGTCCGGTCGTACATCGATGCGTGTTCGGCCCGAACACCGGACCGGGCAATAATCGTTTCGCCCGTATTTCAGTTTTTGAGAGGGGTTATCTGTAATTTATCGCCGGTGGGAAGCCTGCGGTAAAAATATGTGCGCGCGGTCCAACTGACCGACAGTGCGATGGGAGCAACACCGAGCGTCCTCGTGATCGGCGGCGGGTCGACGGGCTGTGGTATCGCCCGGGACCTTGCAATGCGCGGTGTCGACGTGACGCTCGTCGAGCAGGGCAACCTGACCCACGGGACGACCGGGCGGATGCACGGCCTGCTCCACAGCGGCGGGCGCTACGCCGTGGCCGACCAGGCCAGCGCCCGGGAGTGCATCCAGGAGACCCGCGTCCTCGAGTCGATTGCGAGCCACTGCGTCGAGGAGACCGGCGGCCTGTTCGTCAAACGCCCCGAAGACAGCGAGGACTACTTCGAGCGGAAACTGCGCGGATGTGACGAGTGTGGAATCCCCACCGAAGTCCTCTCGGGTCGGGAGGCCCGCGAGCGCGAACCCTACCTCGCCGAGGACGTGGACAGGGCCATCGCGGTGCCCGACGGGGCGGTCGATCCGTTCCGGCTCTGTGTGGCGAACGCCGCGAGCGCGCAGAACCACGGCGCGCGGATCGAGACCCACGCGGAAGTGACCGACCTGCTCGTCGAGGCCGGCGAGGTCGTCGGGGCGGAGGTGGCCCACGAGAGCGGCCCCGGCACACGGACCCACGGGAAGGCTGGCACGACCGAACGGATCGAAGCCGACCACGTGATCAACGCGACGGGCGCGTGGGCCGGCCGGATCGGGGACATGGCCGGCCTCGACGTGAACGTGCGCCCCTCGAAGGGCGTGATGACCGTGATGAACGTCCGTCAGGTCGACACCGTGATCAATCGGTGCAAGCCGAAGGGCAACGCCGACATCGTGGTGCCCCACGAGACCACCTGCATCCTCGGGACCACCGACGAGGAGGTCGAGGACCCCGAGGACTACCCCGAGGAGGAGTGGGAGGTCGACCTGATGATCGACGAACTGTCGAAGCTCCTGCCCGTCCTGCAGGAAGCCCGGACCATCCGCTCCTACTGGGGCGTGCGCCCGCTGTACGAACCGCCGGGAGAGGGCACCGCCGACTCCGAGGACATCACGCGGGATTTCTTCCTGCTCGACCACGCCGACCGGGACGGCCTGCCGGGACTCACCACCATCGTCGGCGGGAAGTTCACCACCTACCGGATGATGGCCGAGGACATCAGCGATCACGTCTGTGACCGGCTGGGGGTCTCCGCCACCTGTCGGACCGACGAGGTCCCCCTGCCGGGGAGCCGCGACGAGCGCGTCCTCGACGACGCGATGGACGAGTTCGGCCTCACCTCGCCGGTCGCCCGCCGGAGCAAACAGCGACTCGGCGACCGCGCGCCCGACGTGCTCGACACCGAGGGCCCGAACCCCGTGATCTGTTCCTGCGAGGGCGTCACCCGCGCGGAGCTACAGGACGCCATCGCCCAGTCAGGCACGGACCTCAACGCGGTCCGCATCCGGACCCGGGCCTCGATGGGCAACTGTCAGGGCGGGTTCTGTGCCCACGCGATGGCGGGAGAACTTCACCCCGAGTACGACGCCGCACAGGCGACCGCGGCGCTGGACGAACTGTACCAGGAGCGCTGGAAGGGCCAGCGCCACGCGCTGTGGGGCGAACAGCTCTCCCAGGCGATGCTCGGCTACGCCCTGCACGCGACGACGATGAACCGGGACCGCGCCGAAAACGGCGAGAGCGCCACTCTCGACTTCGATGCCTTCGACGGAGGTGCCCCGGGTGGCGATTGAGCAGGACGTGCTGGTGATCGGCGGCGGACTGGCCGGCGTGACCGCCGCCGTCTCGACCGCTCGGACGGGCGCGGACGTGCGCCTGGTCTCGTACAAACAGCCCACGCTCCGGCACGCCAGCGGCCTGATCGACGTGCTGGGCTACACGCCCGACGGCGAGGGGCCGCTGGTCGACCCCTTCGCCGCCCTCGCCACCCTCCCCGAGGGCCACCCCTACGAGCGCGTCGGCGAGGACGCAGTCCGGGCCGGACTGACGCTGTTCGACGATCTCGCCGACGGTACCTACGAGGGAAACCACACCGAACGCAACGCCCTGATCCCGACGCAGGGCGGGCGCGTCAAGCCGACGGCGCGCTACCCCGCCAGCGCGGCCGCGGGGCTGGCCAGCGACGAGCGCGACGCTCTGCTGGTCGGGTTCGAGCGGCTGGTCGGGTTCGACGCGCCGCTGTCGGCCGCTCGACTGAACGCGGCCGGCGCGCCCTTCGCGGCCCGCGGCGCGACCGTCGAGTTCCCCGCGGAACTGAGTGCGGACCCGAAAGTGACACGCTTCGCGCACCTGCTCGACCGGGACGAAGCCGGCGGGGACGGTCCGGAGGGGAGCGTCCGGCGGGCGCTGGCCGAGCGCGTCGCCACCCACCTCGACGGCGAGAAGCGGATCGGATTCCCGGCGGTGCTGGGCGACGACCACCCCGAGGCAGTGCGGGCCGACCTCGAAGCCCACCTCGGCGTGGACGTGTTCGAGGTTCCGATGGGGCCGCCGAGCCTCCCGGGCCTCCGACTCGAAGACCGGCTCTACGACGCGCTGGACGCCGAAGGCGTCCGCATCGAGACCGGGAATCCGGTGGTCGGGTACGAGGCCGGTCCGGACGGCGACCGGATCGCGGCCGTGACGGTCGACCGCAACGGTGCGACGGTCCCCTACGCGGCCGAGCAGTTCGTGCTGGCGACCGGCGGACTGGTCGGGAAGGGCATCGAGACCGACCGCGCGGGCGTCGCGGAACCGATCTTCGACTGCCACGTCGCCCACCCGCCGGACCGGTACGACTGGTTCGACGACGACGCCTTCGGCGACCACCGCTTCGCCCGGTTCGGCGTCGATCCCGACCGGGAGTTGCGGCCCCGTGATGCCCGGGGCGAAGTCGAGTTCGACAACCTCCGTGCAGCGGGTGCGGTGCTGGGCCACTACGATTTCACGGCCGAGAAGTCCGGTAGTGGCGTCTCGCTGGCGACCGGTTTCCACGCGGGCAGGCTGGCAGGTGAGAACACGTGAGCGACGCAGACTCCCCCCACGACCCAGGCGTACCGGACGACGAGATCCCCGACGACGAGTTCGAGCCCGTCGACGTGTTCCCCGAATCGGACCTGGACCTGCGCTCCGGGGCCGACGACTGTTACAAGTGCTCGACCTGCGACACGAACTGTCCCGTCGCCGAGGTCGACGACGAGTTCCCCGGGCCGAAGTTCCAGGGCCCCGAGCAGTGGCGACTCAAACGCAAGGACGACCGGGATATCGACCCGTCGATCATGGACTGCTCGAACTGCATGCGCTGTGACGACGCCTGCCCCTCCGACGTGCCGCTGAGCCAGATGCACAACGAGGCCCGCGCCGAGTACGTCGACGGCCAGATGAGCAAGCTCTCCGTCGAGTACTGGCGCAACCGCGTCCTCGCGAACTACCGAAAGGGGGCGTGGCTCGGGAGCAAGTTCCCGCGCCTGACGAACGCCCTCGCGAACAACGGACCACTCCGCAAGCTCGGCGAGAAACTGTTCGGCCTCACTGCCGAGCGGGAGTTCCCCGCGTTCGCGACGGAGACGTTCCGGGAGTGGTGGGCGGCGCGAGGTGGCGCGCAGGTCCAGAGCGACGACAAACGCGTCGCGTACTTCCACGGCTGTTACGCGAACTACAACACCCCGGAAGTGGCCAAGGCGATGGTCAGGACTTTCGAACACTTCGGCTACGAGATCGTCGTCCCCGAGCAGGGCTGTTCTGGCACCCCCATGTTCGCCAACGGGATGCTCGACGACGCCCGCCGGGACGCCGAGACCAACATCTCGTCGTTCTCGGACTTGATCGAGGACGGCTACGACGTGATCTGTTCCTGCACCTCCTGCTCGATGGCGCTCCGCCAGGAGTACCCGGAGCTATTTACCTTCGAGGGCACCGCCGACGTGGCCGCCCACACCTACGAGGCGCTGGAGTATCTGCGGATCCACGAGGACCTCCGTGGGGCGCTGGCGGAGGCCGAAGTCGACGGGGACGGCGAGGACCTGGCCTACCACGCGCCCTGTCACGCCCGGAACCAGGGGCTCGACCGGCAGGCCGTGGAGTTGTTCCGGGACCTGGACGGCGTCGGCGTCGAGGACGTGGGCGACTCCTGTTCGGGCATCTCGGGGACCTACGGCTGGAAGGCCGAGAAGTACGAGAAGTCGATGGCCATCGGCGAGGAGATGTTCGAGGAGATGGACGAGGTCGAGGGCCAGACTGGTATGACGGAGTGTCCGACCTGCGCGATGCAGATGGAACACGGGACGGGCTACGAGATCCGCCATCCGCTGGAGATTCTGGAAGCCGCGCTGGTCGAGGGCTGACGCGAGTGGCGGCTGTTCGGTCGGGCGCTGGACTGGCCCGGCACAGTTTCCGGCGTGAAACGCGCCGGAACTTTATATCGGAGAGACAGGATAGCAGGGGACATGGGCTTGCGTAGCTGGGTCACCGGGTTGCTCGGCGAGGAGGGGAACGCTGCCGAGGCAGCCGACGACGGCGACGACGGACAGCTCGAACTCACCGTCGACGTGGAGCGCCGGGCCGGGTCGATCCTGGAACACTACGGGCTCTCGGGCGAGGACGCCCGCCAGGTCGCGGAGATCCTGGCCGCGGAACTGGCTCGCGAGGAGGGGTACGCCCGGTCGATGATCGCCGACCGGGTGGCCCGTGAACTCGACATGGACGACGACCGCGCCCGGACCATCGTGGACACGGAGGTGGCGTCGATCCGGAACCTGGCCCGGGTCCGGAAGTTCACCGAGCAGGCCGGCGAGGACGTGCGGTTCCGCTGGATCGACTCGGTCGGCAAGGACGACTCGCCGGTCTGTGCTGACGTTCGGGCCGCCATCGACGAGCGCGGACCGGTCGGCCTCGGCGAGTTGCGGTCGATCATCCGCGAGGCCGCCGACGAGCATCCGTCGGGGACGCCCGAGCGGGCCGACGACCTCGTCCCCCACGAGCAGTGTCGCCACACCGTCGTCCGGCACGTCGAGTGAGTCAGGGAACCGGTTCGTCCTCCAGTGCGGGTTCGTCACCGACGAGCCCGGTGATCCGGAACTCCGCGCCGCCGTCGGTACTTTCGGCCACGTCGATCCGCCAGCCGTGAGCGTCGACGACCGTACTGACGATGGACAGGCCGAGTCCGGTCCCCGTCTCGCTGGTGGTGTATCCCTGCTCCAGGACGACCTCGCGTTCGTCCTCGGGGATGCCGGGGCCGTCGTCGGCGACGTAGAAGCCACGGGGACTGGCCGCCGACCGATCGTCCGCGTCCCCCTCACCGTCGATCACGCCGACGGTCACCGTCACCCCGTCGTCGGCGTCGGTCGCGTCCCCTCGCGAGTCCGGGTGCGTGGACCCGTGTTCCACACTGTTTCGGAACAGGTTCTCGAACAGTTGCAGGAGGCGGGTCCGGTCGGCCTCGAACTCGGCGTCGTCGCGGCAGGTCAGGGTCCCGCCCCCGGTGTCGACGTTCGCCCAGGCCGCTTCGGCGACGCCACAGAGCGAGACCCGCTCGGTCTCGTCGACGGTCTGGCCCTGTCGAGCCAGCGTCAGCACGTCCTCGATGATGACTTCCATCCGCTCGTGGGCGTTCTCCGCGCGGTCGAGGAACTCGAGCCGCTCGTTCCGGCGGGTCAACTCGATGGCTCCCGCCGCGACGTTCAGCGGGTTCCGGAGGTCGTGGGAGACGATCCCGGCGAAGTCCTCGAGTTGCTCGTTCTGGCGTCTGAGTTCGGCGGTTCGCTCCTCGAGGGTCTGTTTGCGGCGTTCGCGCTCGGTCACGTCGTGGATCAGCGAGACGCGACCGGTCGCGCCCTCGCCGTCGAGTTCGGTGATCATCACGTCGAAACAGCGCTGTTCGCCGGTCGGCGTCCGGACCCAGACGCCGGAGAAGTTCCCGGCGACATCCGGATCGAGGAGTCGCGTGTCGTCCTCGTCGACGAAGATATCCGGTGGGAGGACTTCCTCGAGTGGCCGGCCGACGACGCGGGCATCGGGATCGCCGAGTATCTTCCGGCCCATCGGGTTGATGTCGACGACGCGGTTGCGGTGGTCGGTCACGAGCATACCCCCGCCCATCTCCTCGATCATGGCGGTCCGTGCGACCGGCGCGAGGCTCTTGGACTGAGAGCCGAACAGTTCGAGGATCGGCTTGAGCGGGAGGAACCCGTAGGATCGGTAGCCCACGAACACCAGCAGGGAGAGCGAGCCGAACACGAGATTCGCCAGCGGAGCCAGCGTGTAGTGCGGCGTCGGGCTCAGTCCGACGGTGCTCAACACGTGGCAACTCGTCAGCAGGAGGCTGTAGGCCAGGAAGAAGAAGGTCCGTTTCCGGTAGACGTTCCGGGAGCCGACGAACTTCCCGAACAGGTAGTAGTCGCCGACGAACAACAGCGTGTACGAGTAGACGACGACGCCCCAGAAGACGAGACCGTACCCGGCCGCGAGCGTCGGCTGGCCGGCGTGTCCGAGACGGACGGGTCCGGCGACGCTCAGGACGCCGACGGCGAAGACGGCGAGCGGGACGAGCGCCAGTCCCGCGACGAGTCGCGTGGATACAGCGCCCGTGTGGCCCGTGTACTGGCGGGCAAAGAGGAACAGCGCCGGGCCGATGAGCGACATGGCGAACAGCGAGAGGGCGGCCCCGGCGGCCTCGCTCGCCGGTCCACCGACGACGACCAGCGCCTGGCCGAACGCCCACAGCGCCAGACTGATCTCGACGAACAGCAGCGGGGTCGTGCCCGACTTGGGACGCTCGTTCCAGAGGAACGCCGCGACCGCCGTCGAGAGCGCACCGGAGAGGACGAGCAACCCTGCGAGGACAGGGATGCCGGATAGCATGCTTACATCTCGTCACATCTCCGGTTAAGTGTACGCACGGGGGAATCAGTGCTGATAACGGCAGGGAAGGGGTCGTCCCGTGGCGGAGACCTGTCGAGCGGCCGACCCACACGCCTTTTCGCGTGCAGGGCGAATCGGAGATATGGATCTCGCCACCGTCCTCGACGAGTTCACCGCGCGGGACTGGCAGGTCGCGGCCGACGACGCCGGCCCGCTCCGCGTGGCCGTGGTCGGACTCGGCTGGTGGACCCGCGAGGAGGCGATTCCGGCCATCGCCGACTCGCAACTGTGTGAGACGACCGTCGCCGTCAGCCGGACCCGCGAGAAGGCCCGCGAGGTCGCGGCCGAGTTCGACGGGATCGAACGCGGCCTCTCGGCCGACGCGTTCCACGACGGCGCGGCGACCGACGCCTACGACGCCGTCTACGTCGCCACGCCGAACGCGACCCACCTCGAATACGTCGAGTCGGCCGCGGCGTTCGGCAAGGCCGTCCTGTGTGAGAAACCGATGGAGGCCAGCGTCGAGCGCGCCGAGCGGATGGTCGCGGCCGCCGACGAGGCGGCGGTCACGCTGATGATCGCCTACCGGATGCACACCGAACCCGCCGTGCGACGGGTCAGGGACCTCCTCCGGGAGGGACTCCTCGGCGACCCCGTCGCCGTCCACGGCCACATGTCCCAGCCCCTCCTGGAGATGATTCCCAACCCCGATCAGTGGCGGCTGGACCCCGAACTCGCCGGCCCTGGGGCCTCCGTCACCGACATCGGGCTCTACCCGCTCAACACCGCCCGTTTCCTGCTGGAGTCCGATCCCGTCGCGGTGCAAGCCGCGATGGACTCCACCGGGGCGGCGTTCGACGACGTGCCCGACGAGCGGGCCGCGTTCACCCTCGAATTTCCGGGCGGCGTGTACGCGACCTGTACGGCCAGCCAGCACGCCGCGCAGTCGAGCCACGTCGAACTGATCGGCACCGAGGGCCGCGCCCGGATCGACCCCGCATTCTTCCCCAGCGAGCCCCGGCAGGCGACCGTCACGCGGGCGGGGACGACCGTCGACGTGGACTTCGAGCAGGTCGACGAGATGCGCGAGGAGTTCGACTACTTCGCGGACTGCGTACTCGCCGGCCGGGACCCCGAAGGTGACGGCGCACACGGGCTGACCGACATGCGGATCATCGAAGCGGTCTACGAGGCCGGCGAGCGCGGCGAGCGGGTCGAACTCTAGTCGAACAGCTCCTCGCCGTCGACCATGTGCTCGGCCACGGCGTCCATATCGAGGGTGACGCCCAGGCCCGGCTCCTCGGGAACCTCGATCCGGCCGTTCTCGATGACCGATTCCTCGACCAGCTCGCCCCACCAGCCGAGTTCGTAGGAGTGGAACTCGGCGGCCAGCGCGTTCGGGATCGCAGTGCCCACGTGGGCAGCGGCGACCGTCGCCACCGGCGAGGCGACGTTGTGCATCGCCACGGGGACGTAGTGCTGGTTCGCCACGTCGGCGATCTTTCGGGTCTCGCGCATGCCGCCGACCTTGGGCATGTCCGGAGCCACGATATCCACCGCGCCGCGTTCGATCAGCCGGCGGAGTTCCGTCACGCGGTACCGGTTCTCGCCGACCGTGATCGGCGTCGTGGTCGACCGGGTGACCCGTTCCTGCACGTCGAGGTTCTCCGGCGGCACGGGGTCTTCGAGCCACCACACGTCGTACTCCTCGATGGCGGCCGCCAGCCGCTCGGCGGAGTTGCCCGAGAACGTCCAGTGACAGTCGAAGGCCACGTCGGCCCGGTCGCGGACGCGCTCGGTGACCCGCTCGACGATCTCGGCCTTGTGGCGGATCTCGCCGGGCCGGAGGTGACGGTTGGCGCGGTCCTTTTCGAGGCCGCTGGGCACGTCCAGATCGAACTTCAAGGCGTCGTATCCCAGGTCCTCGACGACGCGTTCGGCCTCGTCGGCGCAGGCCTCCGGGTCCGCTTCGTCCTCGGTGTGACAGTCACAGTAGACCCGGACCGCGTCGCGGTACTTCCCGCCCAGCAGCTGGTAGGCGGGCAGTTCGAGGATCTTCCCCGCGAGGTCGTGGAGCGCGACCTCGATCCCGGCGATGGCGGTGACGGTGACGCCTTCGACCGACCCCTCGCCGGAGGTCTTCTGGACGAGGTGTTCGTAGAGCCGGTCGATGTCGAGGGGGTTCTCGCCGACGAGGAACGGTTTCATCCGCGCGATCAACTCGGGGACGCCCGCGCCCCAGTAGGCTTCGCCGGTGCCGACGATCCCGGCGTCGGTGTAGACCCGAACCAGGGTCCACGGGAAGTTGCCGTCGACCATCGTGGTCTGGACGTCCGTAATCTCCACGTCGCGGCCGCCGCCGCGTTTCGCCCGGACGCCCATGGACTCCGCCGAGAGGTCCCGCATCGTGTACTCGGCGTTGGGGTCGCGAAGCGTCTCGTAGTCGATGCCCATGGCGTCCGTTCCACGCGCGTGGCCTAAAAGGGCACGCGCGGGCTCACTCGGCGTCGTCGTCCTCGACGATCTCGTCGAGTTCCCTGCGGAGTTCGTGGCGGTCGGAGTCGATGTCGGCGTTGAGCCGCTTGAGATAGACGAAAAACAGCATCACGAGGCTGGCGGCGACCACCAGCACGGCGACGAAACCGGCGAAGACCTGTGCCGCCTGGCTGTCCTGGATCGCGGCCAGGATCATGATCGCGACCCCGGCCACCAGCAGGACGGCGACCGCGGGCAGGCCGACGAGGCGACTGAGTGACCGCAACATGTCACCGAGTCGCCCCGGCAACAGCATCAACGTTTGGGCTCGCCCAGCAGTCCGAGGTCGTCGAGGTCCGCCCGCAGGGCGGCGCGGTCGGCGTCGTCCATCCGCCGGAGGGGGCGGCGAAGCGGCCCCACGTCGAAGTCGAGGTCGCGCAGTGAGAGCGCGGTCTTGACCCCGGCCATGTACGGCCCGCGTTGCATCGCGTCCCGGACCTCGTAGACTCGGCTCTGCAACTCGCGGGCGCGAGCCTCGTCGCCGTCGGCGTAGGCCGAGTAGAGGTCGACCACCAGTTCGGGGAAGACGTTGGCGACGGCGCTGACGAGTCCGGCACAGCCGACTTCCAGTCCGGGGAACAGAAGCGAGTCCGACCCAGCCAGGAAACTCAACTCGGGGTGGCGGTCGATGGCCTGTCCGAGCCAGGGCACGTCCTTGCTCGAATCCTTCAGCCCCGCGACCCCGTCGATGGCGGCGATCTCGTCGAGCGCGGAAAGGGAGAGTTCGTTCCCGGTCCGCGAGGGGATGTGGTAGACGTACACCGGCACGTCCACGGCCGCCGCGACCCGGCGGTAGTGGTCCACGGCCGCCTCGTGGTCCAGTGGGTAGTAGTACGGCGTGACGACGATGACACCGTCGGCACCGGCGTCGGCCGCGTGTTCGGCGTTGGCGACCGTCCGGCGCGTACTCGGCGCGCCGACGCCCGGGACCACGGGGACGGACTCGATCTCGTCCACGACCGTCTCGACGACCTGACGGCGTTCCGCGGGCGTCAGGAGGGCGAACTCGCCGTTGGTTCCGAGCGGGAAGACACCGTGACAGCCCGCCTCGACGACGAAGCGGGCGTGGGCCGCGGTCGCGTCGAGATCGACCGACTCCTCGTCGCCGAAGGCCGTGACGGTCGGCGGCACCACACCGTGCAGGGAGAGCGGGTCGTCGCTCCCGGCGGTCGGATCTGCCATCGTCCCTACCTCCACGCCCGGGCGTGTAAGCCCTTTCCCGCACCCGACGCCACCACGCCAATTCTCTTTTTCGAGTGTGAGTTAACTTTTTCACGCTGGAGCCAGTATGGGTGAGTATCCATGTGCGACATCGACATCAGCCGTTCGCTCGCGGCACGGGTTGGGGCCCAGGAGGCACACATCGGTGTGCGCGAGGGCGATACGGTACGAGACGTGATCGACCGGCTCGCCGCCGAGTACGGCTCCCAGGTCGCAAGCGGCATGCTCGACGGGAATCGCCTGCGCTCCGACGTGATCGCCGTCCGAAACCCCGACACCGAACACGAACCAGTCACCGCGGACACGGCCCTCGATCCCGGCGATAGCCTGGACTTCCACCTGACCTCCGAACACGAGAAAGTGAGCGGCTCGGCCTGACGAATCTACTCTTCTGTCCGCTGCATCTCGACATCGAAGTAATCCCTGAAGAAGCCGCCATCGAAGGTGAGTAGGGTACCAGCGGTTTCGGCGTGTGCGCCGATCAGAAAGTCCGCGGCAACGTGCTGACGTGCGGTGATCGACGACGCACAGTCCGGACACTCGAACGTCGTCTCGCGTCCGCAATTCGAGCATTGAAGTGTCTCACCGCGCCGCGAAAGGTAGGTCTGGAAGCACTCGCCAGCGCGGGCGGCGATGTCGCGGGTGATCGGTTCGACCGCGATGCCGGTGTCGTCGAGGAAGTAATCGAGTGCGTCCCGGTCCGCGAACGTGTCGTCGGCCGCGAGTTCGGCGTACACGACCGGGTTGACCGAGATCTTCCCGGCCTCGTCGGCCGCGACGAGAGCGCGTTTCGCTCGCCGATTGTGCGCGTCGTCCGGGTACAGGAGCGCGAGCAAGGCACTCGTGTCCACGACGGTGGTCATCGCGTGTCCCGGAGTTCGGCCATGCGGTCGCGAACGGTGTCGTCCGTGTCGGCCACACCCCGCCACTTCTCGAAGCGTGACTCGTCGACCTCCTTCCTGACGACGTAGCCCTGCTCGGTCTCGACGAAGGTAATCTCGTCACCCGGTCTGATGCCGAGTTCCTCCCGGATCGACTTCGGGATCGTGACCTGGCCCTTCTCGGTGACACGCGTCATGTTCGTACGTACACGGTATTACTGCTAAAGTATTACGGCAGTCAGGATTCCAGCCGCGCCAGCCGATTCAGCGCGTAGATCGTCGCCAGCACGTCCGTCGCGTCCCCGGGATCGAAGACGAGTTCGTCGGTACTCATCACGTGCTCCAGCACGTCCCGGGAGGCGTGTTCGGGGGCGGCCGCGAGCCCGTAGTCGTTCTCCGCGACCCACTCCATCACCCGGAGGTCGCTCTTGGAGTCGCCCATGACGACGCAGAAGGGGTCGTCGATCCCCAGCACGTCGAAGGCGGCCTCGACGCCGGCGACCTTGTTGAGTTCGAGACTGCCGATCTCGGCGGCGTCGGCCTCGTAGTAGGCCACGTCGATCCGGTCGAACACCGCGGCGACGGCCCCGGGCACGTCCTCGGGATCGGTGTCGACCGTCTCCCCCTCCTGTTCCAGCACCGTGCGGATTTCGGGGTCCTGGGCGGCGTAGTATGCCCGTGCCCACGCACCGGCGTTCTCGGCGTCCTCGGCGACTTCCTCCAACACGGCGTCGCCGAGCAGGTCGAGCATGTAGACGAGGGCGTCGTCGATCACCTCGCGAGCGCGGGGACTCCCCGTCTCGAAGTTGGGTTTGAGCGTGACGTTGAACTCGTTGCCCTGGAGGTGACAGCCGCGCCGGAGATCCTCGGGGGCGGCCGAGAGGACCCGCGAGCGAACGGCGTCGAAGACGGCCTGAATCTCCGGGTCGAGGTCGTCGTAGAGCAGTTGCTTGGTGTCGCCGCCGTGGCCGGGCGTGAACACGCCGGTCCCGGCCTCGTAGACGACGCTCACGTCACCGGAGTGGACGAGTTCGTTGCCCAGTCCCTGGATCAGAAAGCCCTTGACGTTCTCCAAGGTCTGGCCGGTACAGACGACGATGGGCATCCCGGCCTCGTGGAATTCAGTCAGGAGGTGCAGGGTGTCCCGGGGAATCTCGTTGTCGGTCCGCCCGGCCGACCGGAGGGTCTCGTCCACGTCCAGCACGAGGGCGTTGACCGCGCGGTCGTACTTGGTGAGCAGGTCCAGCGCGGTGAAGGCCTGTTCCCGGGTCGCGGTCGCGGCGATGTCGGCGAAGGTCTCGCCGGTCGCGGGGAAGGCCTCGCGGATCTCGTCTTTGCCCTCGGCGAGTTCCTCGCTGGCGTTCTGCCAGTGTTCCAGGGCCACCCGCGAGTCCACGGGCGGGAACAGGTCGACGAAGTCCTGGTAGGCCCGCAACTGCCCGGTGTCGAACTCGTCGAACAGCCGATACAGCTGATCGTAACGCTCCATGTCCCCTCTGGGCCGGCGACGGACAAAAGGCTCGGGGGCCGGGCGGCAGGTCGGAAACGGGAAAAGGCCATTACCGGCGGCGGTCAACGGGTCTGGTATGAAGAACATCGACGACCTCATGACCAGCGCGGCGGAGCTGGCAGAGCGGGGCCTCTCGAAAGGCGAGATCGCCGACGAGCTGAACGTCTCCCGCGAGACCGCGAGCTGGCTCGTCGAGCGCAGCGACGGGCCACAGACCAAGAGTACGCAGGAACCGACCGGCGGCGGCCCCGAGGACATCCACGTCGACTGGAACGCCATCGGTCGGGACTCGAACCGGCTGGGCCACGTCGGCTCGGCGATGGCCGACCTGCTATCGAAGCAGGGCGAGGAAGTCGACCTGACCATCGGGATCGAGAAGGCGGGCGCGCCGCTGGCCACGACGGTCGCCCGCGAACTCGACACGGACCTGGGGACCTACGCGCCCCGGAAACACCAGTGGGACGACGACGACATGGACGACCTCGGGGGCACGTTCTCCCGGAACTTCGCGCAGATCCGCGACCGGGACTGCTACGTGGTCGACGACACCATCACCAGCGGCACGACGATGACCGAGACCGTCCAGGCCATCCGCGACCAGGGCGGCGAACCGGTGGCCTGCGTCGTCCTCGTCGACAAGCAGGGCGTCTCGGACATCGAGGGCGTCCCCGTGTACTCGCTGGTGCAGGTCATCCGCGTGGGCAACGACGAGTGAAGGGACACACTGATTTGAGTCGTCGGCCTGGGAGTGCACAATGAGCGAGGAGGATCTGCACGCGACGCTGGAGCGGGTCGCCCAGCGGTTCGACTTCGGCGAGTACGAGTCGGCGGCGTACCTGACGATCCTGGAACACGGCCAGTTGACGGCCTCGGAGATCGCCGACCGGACGGACATCCCCCAGCCCCGGGTGTACGACACCGTGCGCGACCTGGCCGATCTGGGCCTCGTGGAACTCCAGGAGTCCCGGCCGATGCGCGTCCTCGCCATCGACCCGGAGGAGGCCTTCGCCGACTTCCAGTCCTCGCTCGACGACCTCGTGGACGGCCTCTCCCGGCGGTACACCGCCCCCGCCCGGGACACCGAGGCCGTCTCGCTGATCAAGTCCCGCTCGACGATCCTGCGCTATCTGGAGGAGATCGTCGACGCCGCCGAGTACGAACTCATCCTCTCGCTCGACCCGGAACTGCTGGACCGGTTCGCCGACGATCTGCGCGCCCAGCACGAGGCCGGCGTCGCCATCGAACTCCTGCTGTCGCCGGCCGCCGACGTGCCCGACGACGACGAGTTCGACTACCTCGACGTGGCGACGACGGTCCGCGCGCGCCGCGGCATCACCACCCCCGTCGTCGCCGTCGCCGACGGGAACTACTCCATCTACGCCACGCAGGACGCCCTGCAGGGGGACCGGGACCGCTACGGCGTGATCTTCAACCGCTCGGAACTGGGCTTTCTGGTCTCTGGCTTTCTCAACACCGTCCTCTGGACGACCGCCGAGACAGTCGCCGAGGGCGTCGACGACCGGCCGTTCCCGCGCCGGTACGCGACGATCCGCCGGTGCATCTCGGACCTCCGCCACGCCGACGGGGACTTCTACGCCTCAATCGAGGGCCGGGACGTGCTGACCGGCGAACACCGGGAGGTCGAGGGGTCGGTCGACCAGGCCGCGTTCGGTGCCGGCCGTCAGACCGCGACGCTGGTCGTCGAGACCGACGACGGCCCCGTCGAGGTCGGCGGTCAGGTCGCCGCCGTCGAGGACGTGGAGGCCCACGAGATCCGGATCGGTGAGGGCGGACCGCCGGGCGTCTGAGAGGCGCGACGGGCGCTATATCGAGTCGTCGATCCCGCTCTCGGCGTCCTCGCCGCGAGACTCGTCGGTCGGTGAGGGGTCGGTCTCGTCGGGTTCGGACGGTATGGAGTCTCCCGATCCGGTGATCTCGCTCGGGCCGACAGCGTCGGACGAGTCGGGGCCGTCCGCGCCGGGTGCCACGCCGGGCACGTCGACGGCCGCCATCGCGTCGCGGACGATCTCGCGGGCGTCGACGCCCTCGACGCCGGCGTCGGTCGTCAGGACGATCCGGTGGGCCATCGCGGGTTCGGCGATCCGTTTCACGTCGTCGGGCGTGACGTAGTCGCGCCCGGAGAGGACGGCGCGGGCGCGGGCCGCCTCGAACGTGCGCTGGATGCCCCGGGGCGAGACGCCGACGGCGGCGCGGTCGTCGTCGCGGGTGGCCCGCGCCAGTCGCACGATGTACCGGCGCACGTCCTCGTCGACGCGGACGTCCTCGGCGGTCTCGCGCATCGCGCGGACGGTCGCGGCGTCGGCCGCCGGATCGACGTTCGGGGCCAGCGTCCGGCGGTCGGCCCGGCGGGCGAGCAACTCCATCTCGCCTTCGAGGTCGTTGTACCCGATGGAGGTCTTGACGCTGAAGCGGTCGCGCTGGGCCTCGGGCAGGCGGAAGGTCCCCTCCTGTTCGATGGGGTTCTGCGTGGCGACGACGACGAAGGGGTCGGGCAACTGGTGGGTCTCGCCGTCGACGCTGACCTGGCGCTCCTCCATGGTCTCCAGCAGGGCGGCCTGGGTCTTGGGCGGCGCGCGGTTGATCTCGTCCGCGAGGACGACGTTGGTGAAGACCGGTCCCTCCGCGAACTCGAAGCGGCCCTCGTGTTCGTTGTAGACGTTCGAGCCGGTGATGTCGGAGGGCAACAGGTCGGGCGTGAACTGGATGCGGGCGAAGTCGAGCCCGAGCGCCTCCGCGAGCAGGCGGGCGGTCACGGTCTTGCCGGTGCCGGGTACGTCCTCCAGCAGGACGTGGCCCCTGGCGAGGACGGCGGTGAGGATCGTCTCCAGCACCTCGCGGTCGACGACGGCCGCCGATCCGATGCGGTCGATGACGGCGTCGCTCCGCTCGGCCGCCTCCTCGAGTCCCAGTGCGTCGGTCATACGCGCCACGTCACAGCGCACCGACATGAACGCCCGGGGTTCGGGTTCACCCGCGGATCGGACCGAGGAGTGCGAGGACGCCCGCGACGGCCAGCACCACCGCCGAGAGGACCGGGCCCTGCGGGCCGAGGCGGTCGAACAGGATCGCCAGCCCCGTCGCGAGGACGACGGCACCGGCGGCGAGGCCGACGGCGGCGACGCCGTGGAGCAGTTCCAGCCGGCGCGTGTCCGGTCGGTGGCCCAACTCCACCGTCAGCCCGAGGCCGAACTCGCCCACGTCCCAGACGACCATCGACCCCGCGACGCAGGCGAACACCACGGGGCCGGGCACCCGGAGCGCGGCCGCGCCGATGCCCGCGACCAGCAGGCCGGCGCTGGCCAGCGAGAGCGACCCGGCCCGGTCGGGGAGGACGCCGAGTTCGACCGCGAGCGGCCCCATCGAGTAACACAGCATGAACAGCATGCCGGCGACCAGGATCAACGCGGCCAGAAACGCCGCGCCGGCCAGTCCGGCCGCCCCGCCCCGGCCGGAGAGTAACAGTCCCAGCACCGGGAACGGGATCGCAAACAGCGCGAGCATCCCGAAGGTCGGGCCGGCGAGCCAGTCGGCGTTGCCGGCCGTCGCGCGCCGGGCGAGGACGGCCAGCAGCGCGACCAGCAACGCGCCGACGCCGACGAGAAACACCGGCAGGCGAACCCAGACCGTCGACAGCACGCCGAAGACGAGCGCGAGCCCCGGCGTCCGGTAGATTCCGGTCATCGCCCCGACGAGTTCCAGCACGCCGAGCAGGAACCAGCCGGAGAGACAGGCGGCGACGACCCACTTCGTCGTCTCGCGCCAGCGGTCGCGCCGTCGGTCCATCTCCTCGCGAGAGACGGCGAGCAGGTGCGCGAGGGGGAGTCGAGTCACCGCCAGCCAGATCGAGCCCGCGGTGAACGCGAGCAAGAAGAGGAGGGTCGCCAGCGACGGGACGCCCGGCGCGACGCCGAACTCCCAGAGCAAGAGCGCGAACGCCGCGACGATGGACAGGACGACACCGGCGACGAACGGGACGAAGACGCCGGCCCAGCCCTGTCGCATCGCGCGAACGGTCGTGTCGTGGGTGACGTTCGCCCAGGCGCTGGCCAGCCCCATGGCGGCGAGGCCACACCCGAGTGCGAGCAGGAACCCGCCGGGCCCGCCGACGAGCGTCGCGGCGGCCACGCCCCCGAGCCAGAGCAGTCCGCCCGGCATGAAACAGAGCTGCCCGACCGCCAGGCTGTCGAGACGCTCCCGGTCGAGCAGCGCCGTCCCGACGGCAACCAGGCCGCCACCGAGGACCGCGAGTTGCACCGCGTCGAGCAGCCCGCTCGTGAACCCGGCGGCGACCGTGACGACGGCGGTCACGACCGCCGCCACGCCGAGGCTGGCGGCCCGCGCCCGCCCCTCGTCCCCGATGGCCGACGGTCGATCCAGCCGCGGCCCGAACAGCAGGATCACGACGGTCCCCCCGTGAGCGCGCCCCGGGCGTCGGCCGCGAAGGCCGCTTCGAGGACGGCGTACAGCGGCGTGGCCCGACTCCAGTCGACAGCCCGCGCGCCTGCCGCCTGACAGTTCGCCAGCCGGGTGTGTCGCCGGACCGACTCGAACTGCCCGGTGACGGTGTTGTGGGTCAGCACGTCCGGCGAGAGGACGACCCGCGAGTAGTCCCGAACGCCCCACGCCTCGACGGTCTCGACCGGCCAGTCGTCGAGCAACGGGGAGAAGAGGACGAGTTGCGCGCGAGGCGGCGCGAGTGTGGCGATCCGGCGGGCCTGCGCGTCGGGGTCGACCGCGCGCACGTCGGCGGTCGCCTCGGTCGCCGCCGCCAGCAGATCGCGTGCCCGCGACCGGCGGTCGCGGCCGGTCCCGGGCGCGAGCCAGTGGAGGCCGGCGGCGTCCGGGCCGTCCGCTCCGACGACGGCGACGCCGACCTCGTGACCGGCCCCGAGCAGGTCCTCCAGCGCGTGAGTCGCCGCGTACGCGGCCAACTCGACCGCGGTCGGGCGCGCCGGCCCGGCGACGACGCGGCTGATCGGGCGCGCGTCCACGACGAGTACGATGCTCGACGCGCGCCGTTCCCGGTAGTTGACCGTCGTCAACTCGTCGCGTTTCGCGTAGTGTCGCCAGTCGATGCGCGAGGCCGGGTCGTCGCGCCGGTAGGGCCGCGTCGAGTGGAACTCCAGGCCCTGGCCGGGCGAGTCGGTCGGCATCCCACCGGCGAAGCGGTCACCCTCCTGTTCGATGGGGGGCGCGCTGGCGTCGAGCCGGCAGTGCAGTCGTCGCTCGCCGCTGGCCGCGACCGACCGGTCGGCGGCCGCGCCCGCGCCGAAACTCCGGACGCGAGCCCGTGGCGCGCCGAACTCGTGGTCCCCGCGTTTGGCCACGACGCTGTACTCGGCCCGCAGGGTCTCCCCGGGCTCCAGCGCCGTCCCGCCCCGCGGCGACCCGTCGATCACGCCCAGTGCCTCGGGGACCGCGTCGGCGACGCGTACGTCCGGCAGCGGGTCCGAACCGGCGTTCTCGACGGTCAGCGTGACGGTGACCTCCTGTCCGGGCGGCGCGGTCGACGGCTCGATCCCGCGGTGGGCCCGCAGTGCCACGTCGGCGTCGGCCGTCGAGAGGACGCCGTAGGCCAGATACAGGAGCGGGACGACGGCGGCGAGCAGGAGGGTGGCGTAGCCCGCCGCGGCGCCGACAGTCGCGAGGACCGCCGCCGCGGCCAGCCCGGCCGTCCAGCGCGCGGTCGGGTTCATCGCTCGGCCTCCCCCGGCGGTGCCGGGCTGTCCGCGGCGGGCTGGAGACTCCCGTCCACGTCGCGCTGGAGGGTCTCCAGCCGCGGTCGGACGATCCGTACTCGCTTCGGAGCGTCCTGTCCGGGCACCTGCGGGAGCGCCTCGCTGGCCGCTTCGTCGATGGCCGCGACCGCCCGCCGGACGCGCCGCCTGAGTTCGCGTTCGGGGTAGAGCCAGCCCGCGAGCCGCGCGCGGACCGACCGCTCGGGCATCGAGACCGTCGAGGAACAGACCGCCCTGGCGACGGGATCGTCGGTCCAGGTGCCATCCCGGATCGACTCGCGGGCGTCCATCCGGTCGGCACCACCCGCGACCAGCGCGTCTTCGAGCGACCGCGACAGCAGCGGCCGGATCGTGTCGACGCCGGCCGTGACCGACCGCTCCGCCCGCGCCCGTTCGCCGGCCTCGGTCATCGCGTCGGCGAGCGCCCGCCCGGACAGCGCCGTGTCCTCGGGCGTCCGTTCGGGTGCCGGTGAGACGAGCGGCCCCGTCGTGGATTCGACGGGCTCGGACGTGCCGACGCGCCACAGCGCCCAGCCGATGGCGACCAGCACGAGCAGGATGGCCACCCCACGCAACGCCGGGTCCGACTCGGGCACGGCACCGGAGACGGCCGCCCGCACGGCGATCCCGAGACTCGTCAGGATCGCGGCCACGCCGAAGGCGATCCGGAGCCGCGACAGCCACTTACTCACGGTCGGTCACCTCCCCGTCGTCCGGCCGGTCGTCGGCGTCGGTCTCGCGGTGGTCGCGCAGGGCGTCGAACGCCGCCCGAGAGCGGTCCTCGCGCTCGGGCGTCTCCGGCCGCCCGCCGTACTCCACGTCCCGGAAGACCCGGGTGAGGTCACGCACCGACTCGCGGGGAAAGCCCGTCTCGGCGGCTTCGCGTGCGACTTCGCCGGGCGTCCGCTGGGGCCAGCGCTCCGGCGCGACCCACCGGGCGAACGCCCGCCAGCGCTCGCGCAGTCCCGAGGGGTCCCCACCTTCGTCGCTGGCTGTCGCCGCCACCGTCTCGTCGGCAGTCGGCGCGGTGTCGTCGGCCCCACTCGCACGGACTCGGCCGGGGAGTCCACGGAGCCACGCCAGCGCCGCCACGAGCGCGGTCCGGAGCCGACCGGGCAGCGACAGCAGCCACGCGAGCCCGTTCGATAGCGACGCACGAACGGCCCCGAGGATTCCCAGCCCCGCCAGCGACGCCAGCGCGGCACGGAGCGCGCCCAGTCGGGCGGCCAGCCAGTCGAGCAGTCCTTCGAGCGCGGCGGTGACCCGGAAGGCGACACCGACGAGCCATCGCGCGAGACGACGCAATCGGTCGGTCAGCGAGGTGGTGGTCCGCCGGACGCCGTCGGTCCGACCGCGCAGTTTCGCGACCACCAGCACGAGGGCGGGGACGACCAGCACGGCGACGAGCACGGTCACCGCGTACAGCGGTACCAGCGACTGGCGCGCGGTCAACTCGCCCGACCGGAGCGCGATCACCGCCGTCGGATCGGTCGGGAGCGAGAACGCCAGTCGTCCCTGCGCGTCGGTGGTTCCCAGTCGCTCGCCACCGAGAGTCACCGTGGCGTTCGGGACCGTCCGGTTGCCCAGGCGGGCGACCACCACCGCGTCGCCGCCGGGGATCGCGAGAACCGTCGCCGGCCGCACGACCGCCCGGAGGTCGGTCACGTCGACGGTTTTCCGGCCGGCGAACTCGCCGCGTTCGACCCGGACCGTCAGCGAGTCCCGGCCGTCGCTCGGAACCTCGAGTCCGTATCGGCCCTCGTCGTCGGTCCGCCCGACCCGCTCGCCGTCGACCGAAACCGTTGCCTCTCGCATCGGCTCGCCGTCGATGGTCGCCACGAGACCCACGCGCTCGCCGGGAATCGGCTCGCCCTCGACGGCGATCTCGACCTCGCCGTCGACGGTGACCGCCTCCGTGACGCGTGGGCCGTCGGCGTCCGCGCCGTCGCCCTCGTCCTCGCCGGGCCACTCCTGGGCCGCGCGGGCGGTTCGGAGCGGGTCCGGGGAACCGACGCCCGCCGCGACCGGGACGCCGGCGGCGCTCGCGGCGGCCGCCTCGACGCCGGCGGTCTCCCGCGAGTTCGAACAGGACGAGCCAGCCGGGAGCGTCGCGTCGAGCGTGAGTTCGCGCTCGTAGGGGACCTCGGCTTCTACCGTGCCCCGCTCGTCGGTCGTGCCGACGACCTCCCCGTCGAGCGAGACGCGTGCGCCCTCGACGCGGCCGCTGTCGTCCGAGACGACCACCGTGATCCTGGCTCCGGGCGTCGGCTCGCCGACGAACCGCACGGTACAGACACTGGCTCGCTCGCGGTCCTCGGGTTCGTCGTCGCTCAGCCACTCCAGCAGTTTCTCGATGGCGTCGCCGAAGCCGATGCCACCGCCACCGCCACCGTCACCGGAGCCGCTACCCCCGCCCGAGGGAGCCTCCGGACTCTCGCCGGGGCCGCCCGGGCCGAGACCCAGCCCCGTGTCGACCTGTGGCGCGGCGAACGCCGCCACGAGCAGGCCCAGCGCACACAGCGCGAGGAGGGCGAGTTGGCGCCGGCGGGCCGGCGTCCCACCCTCAGCCATCGAACACCCCACCCGCGAGACGGAAAGCGGACACTGTCAGTACGCTGTCGATTCGCCCGCCACGAACTATAGTGTTACTGAAAAAGGAAGGCGTCTACAGGAGGTCGTCGTACTCGTAGGTGTCGATCTCGACGCCCTCGCCGGTGACTTCGGCGACCACGAGGCCGTTCCCGGAGCCGGTGTCACGTTCGGCCGCGGAGCTGACCGCGTCTGCGGCGACCGTCTTCGCTTCCTCCATCGAGAGGTCGTCCTCGTACTGGCTCTCCAGCGTCCCGTAGGCGACCATGAGCCCGGAGCCGGTGACCGTGTAGTCGTCTTCCATCACGCCCCCGGCCGGGTCGATGCTGAACACGTGGCTGCCCTCGTCGTCGACGCCCCCGAGGATCGGGTTGATCGCGAAGAAGGGGCCGCCACGGGCGAAGTTCCCCGCGAGCGTCGCCAGCGCGGACATGCTGATGTCCTCGCCGCGACGGGTCTCGTAGAGGTTGACCTCGGCGCGCAGCGAGCGGATGAAGGACTGGGCACCGCCCACGGAGCCCACCAGCGTCAGCGCCGCGGTGGGGTGGATCTGTTCGACCTTCTGTACGTTCTTGTTGGAGACGAACCGGCCGCCCAGCGACGCGCGGCGGTCGGTCGCCACGATGACGCCGTTCTCGGTCGCGATGCCGATGGTGGTCGTCCCCGTCTCGTTTACCTTCTCGTTGTCCTTCTCCGTCGTGTTGGGCAGCTGGCCGAGTTCCGGCTCGTAGGGGTTCTGCAGCCCCTCCTCCAGGCTCGGCGGGCCGCCCGCTGGGTTCATGTCGTTCATTCCTCGTCACCTCCGATGTCGATTTCCTCGACGTACTGT
Source organism: Halorientalis pallida (assembly GCF_049605515.1). GTDB lineage: Archaea > Halobacteriota > Halobacteria > Halobacteriales > Haloarculaceae > Halorientalis > Halorientalis pallida_A. The sequence goes on along the minus strand of NZ_CP187158.1, from coordinate 3,240,838 downwards.
TCGATCTCCTCGGTCTCGTGGCGTCGGTACTGCTCGGTCTCGACGTCGATGGTCCCGAGGGCGACGCCTTCGGGGTCGATCCCCTCGTCGCCGACCGTGTCGAGGCCCCGCAGCGCGAGGTCGATCCCGCCGTCGAGATCGAGGTCGTCGCGGTACTCCTCCTCGAAGAAGCTGATGAGGTCCTCGCGGTTCCCGCCCACGGCGAGTGCCTGCCACTCGTAGGGCGTGCCCGACGGGTCGGTCTCGAACAGGCGCGGCTCGCCGTTCTCGATCCCGCCGACGATCAGCGCCACGCCGAACGGGCGCGCGCCGCCCGTCTGCGTGTACTGCTGGATCTGGTCGGTGATACCCTTTGTCAGCGACTCCACGCCGATGGGCTCGCCGTACCGGAGCTGGTTCACCTGCGCCTGCCGGCGCGCGAAGTCGATCAGCTGGCGCGCGTCCGCGACGTGACCGGCGCTGGCGATGCCGATGTGGTCGTCGATCTTGTGCAACTTCTCGACGCTCTCACGCTCGAGGAGCGGAGAGCGCACCCGCGTGTCGGCTGCGAGGACGACGCCGTCCTCGGTGCGAACACCGACGCTTGCGGTGCCGCGCTTGACGGCCTCACGGGCGTACTCGACCTGATAGAGGCGTCCGTCCGGGGAGAAGATCGTGATGCCCCGGTCGTAGGCCTGCTGTTGTGCGTTTCCCTGCATAGTTTGCATCGAAAGCCGGGGGTGGCCTTCACCTTGGGTTAGTGCCTCCCGTATTTAAACCCGTTTATGGTAGCAAGTGACACCGTCATCGCCAGTCGCCACGACCGGAAGGTCGATTTGGACGCGAGGTGAAGTCCCGGCGTGGTCGGAGGAACGTACACTATCGTCGTCAACCTTCCGGAACCGGAGACGCTTACGGTCGGATCGCTCGGCCGACACGAACTGCCCCCCGGATACTACGCCTACACCGGCAGCGCGTTCGGTCCCGGCGGTTTCAAACGGGTCGACCGCCACCACGAACTGGCCGCCGGCGAGCGCGAGGCGCGTCACTGGCACATCGACTACCTGCTGGGCGACACCGCCGCTCGAATCGAAACGGTGGCCCGCTCGCCCGAGGCCGAGATCGAGTGTGCCGTCGCCCGCGAGATCGCCGAGACCGCCCCGGTCGTAGTCGAGGGGTTCGGTGCCTCCGACTGTGACTGTCCGGCGCACTTGCACCACCACGCGAACCGGGACGAACTCGTCGCGGCTGTCCGGGAGGCGCACGACGGGTGAGGGGGCTCAGCGCCCCTCGAACTCGGGTTCGCGGCCCTCGAAGAACGCGCCGACGCCCTCCGCGAAGTCCTCGGTCTCGAAGATCCGATCCTGCGCGCGGGCCTCCGCGCGGAGCGCTTCTTCCATCGAGCGGTGCGTGGCGCGCTGGACCAGGCGCTTGGTCTCGCCGACCGCCAGCGTCGGGCGCGAGGCCAGCGTGGCGATGCGTTCGGCCACCATGTCCTCGAACTCCTCGTCGTCGAAGGTCTCCGTGGCGATGCCCATGTCGACGGCCTCCTCGGCGTCGACGCGGCGCGCGGTGATGAGCAGGTCGAGCGCCCGGCGGACGCCGACGAGTCGGGGCAGGACGTAGGTCGCGCCGGTGTCGGGCGCGAGGCCGATGTCGGTAAAGCCCCAGCCGAAGACGGCGTCGTCGCGGGCGTAGACGAAGTCACAGGCGGTCGCCAGCGAGGCCCCCGCGCCCACGGCGACCCCGCGGACGACGGCGATAGTGGGCTTCTCCATCCGCAGGAGACCGGCCGCGATGGCGTTCAGCCCGGTTTCGAGTTCCTCGATCACGCCCTTGCCGTCCATCCCGCCCGAGAGGTCGATGCCCGAACAGAAGGCGTCGCCCTCGCCCTGGACGACGACCGCCCGGACGCCGGCGTCGTGTTCCAGCGAGCGGAGTTCCGCGGCCATCTCCTCGCAGGCCTCGGCACTGATGGCGTTTTTCCGGTCGGGATTGCTGATCGTCACCGTCGCGTAGTCGTCTTCGCGCGTGACCTCGATATCGGTCATGGCCAGGGTGAGGAGCCCCGGGGTTAGAATGGTTGTGGGTTGGTGGCGGATCACTCGGGACGATCACGCTACGTGCCGAAGTCGAATCGAGAGTCCGTACTCCCCGGGTTCGAGTGCAGCGAACGATTCGTCGTTGGTCAGGATCGTCGGTTCACGCTGTTCGTGTTCGAAGGCGAGCACGAGAATCGGGATATCTTTGGGTTGTACGTCGAGTACTCGACCGAGCAGTAGTGTCTTGCTCGCGGATCGTCGTTCGGACAACAGATCCTCGGCAATCTCACGACTCGACGGGGCTTCGATGAGACCAGTCATACGCGACAGCCGAGTCAGAAACAGCGTCTTCACCTCATCGCGCTCCGCCCTCGAGAGTCCCGGTGTGCGGTCGAAGGCGTCCAGCGCCTCTTGGACGATGTACGCGTTGATGGCGGCTGTGGTTTCACCACGCTCGATATCGGCAAGCAACCGTTCTGCGCGGTCGTGTGTTTCCAGTGTCCCGAACACCCAGAGATTCGTATCCGGGATTTTCATCCGTCGTGAAGTCGCTCGCTCGTCTCCTCCCGGGCCCGCTCGACTGCGTCCTCGACTTCGGCCGAATCCACGTTCGCGCCGAGTTCGTCGAGCCGGTCGTGAAGCTCGTCGTCACTGATCGGACGCTGTTCGGCCCGTGCCAGGAGCTGTTCAGTTCGGAGCGCGGCGATGGCTGTCTCGTTCTGGAGGGTCTGGAGGTGCGTCCGACAGGCCTCCTTGACGAACTCACTTTTGTTGGTATAGATCCCGGTCTCGTCGAGGAACCGCTCGATCTCCGCGTCGAGTTCCCGGGGGAACTTGACGCTCACGTTAGCGTATTTCACGGTAGTACCATCGTATTACAGCCGCAAAAGCGTTCGGTGGCTGGGTCCGTCGGTCGATGTTTTGGCTCAGGTCGGGAACGTCCCGATCCCGAACAGGCCCGGCGGATCGCCGCCCCCGGTCCCCATCGTGTCCGGCCAGTCCAGTTCCGCGACCGACCCCACCGTCAGATCCGTCGCCGCGCCGCTCCGGTTGCCGAACCCGTCGACCAGCCCGTTCTCGGGGACGGTCACGGTGTCACCCGCGCTCACGCCCTCGACTGTGGCGACCCAGCCCTCGGCGTCGGGGTCCCACTGGGCCTCGTAGGTTTCGCCGCCGACCTCGACGGTCAGCGATCCGCCCTCTGGCAGGATCGGGCGCACGCGGAGATTGGTCTCGGGCTCCGGCGGCGGGTTCTGCGCGACGAAGATCAGCCGCGTCGGCTGGTCGCCGGGGCCCGCGTTCTCCGCGCGGACGCCGCGCAGGCGCAGGTCGGTCGAGGGCTCGATCTCGAACGTCCGGCTGGTGAGGTCGTACTTCGCCGCGTTCACGCGGAGCCGGTAGGTTCCCGTCGGCAGGTCCGGCGGCACGTCGTAGCGGACGGTGTAGTCGCCGAACCACTCGGTCCAGACGAAGCCGAGGCCGAGGTCGGTCGTGACCGTCTCCCAGCCGCCACCGGACTGGCGTTCCAGCAGAACGAACGGTTCGTCGACCGGCCGGTCCTTCCCGGCCCAGCCGCCCTCCCACTCCAGCGTGACCACGTCCATCCGCTCGACCGTGCGGGCTGGCTGATCCGTGATCTCGCCGTCGTCGTCACCGCCGCCGACGGGCGCGTCCGGAATCGAGGGGCGCGATCCCGAGGGTTCGGCGGGATCGCCAAGTCCGTCGCCGAACGCGGCGGCGAGGTCGCGCTGGCGGTTCCGGATCAGGAGGGAGGTGTACTGCCCGAAGGCTGTGTTGCCGCCCTCGTAGTCCTGCTTGTTGTACTCCTCGGGCGTGGTGAAGTAGCCGTTGTAGCCGTTCGTGACGCCGGCGACGGCCACGTCCGCGACGGCGTCGGGCGCGACCCCAGCCGCGGCCTGTCGCATCCGCCGCCCCATCTCGACGGTCGGCTCGCCGGGCACCGTCACGAGCAACTGGTCCCCGACGCGCATGGCCTGGACTTCCACGTCCGTCGAGTAGGGGGCGGGCGCGAGCGGAATCTTCCGGCCAAGCACGTCGTCGGCCAGCCACTCCGGTCGGCGCTTGCCCTCCAGTTCGAGCCCCGAGAACGGCGTCGGCCCGTTCTCCCCGCCGTCCAGCGTCGGGACGCCGACGATTGCGTCGTCGTCCACCGGCTTGCCGGGTTCGACTTCCTGTCCCTCGTACTCGTCGTGGGTCGCGCGACCGCCGAGCGGCAGGTTCCGGGCGAGTGCGTCACCCGCCGACTGCCAGGCGTCCCACATCGCCCGCTCGACGCGGATGGCCGTCCGCTCGGCCACGGCGTACTGGCCGTAGTCGTCGTACCGGGGGATCTGGTCGCCGACGCGCCCGGTCGTGTAGATGGCCATCGGCGCGTCGCCGTCGAACCGGCGGTCGAACCACCGGGTCGCCACGCCCGGGAAGTCCGCCGAGAAGGTCGTGTTGGCCGGCGTGAACGCCGTCGGGTGGTTGCCAAAGAGCGTCCACGCACAGATCGGCGTCCCGTCGGTCCCCTCGACCCTGAGCAGCCTGACCGTGGTGTCCCGCGCCCGGTCGGGATCGATAGGGTGGTCCTCGGGCGACCCCTCGCCGATGGGAATGTCGAGGCCGAAGTTCGCGAGGTGGGCCTCGATGGAGCGGTTCCAGTTGCCCGCCTCGACCGTCCCGGTGGCCCAGCCCGCCCGCGCCGGCTGGCGGTTCGCGTCGGCCTCCGCGATGGCGTCGCCGATCTGTCCGGCGATCCACTCGCCCGGCGAGTTCGGTCCGGCGTGGGTGTGCGTCGCCGCGAACAGGACCGACCCGCGGTCGAACCCCAGCGGCCGGACGTGTTCGATAACCTCGTCCCGGACCGCCGGCTTCCCGAGGTCCGCCGACACCAGCGCGACCTTTCGCTCGCCGTCCGAGAGTACCAAAGCGTGTGCGAACAGTCGGATCGCTACACCCTCCGCGCGGATGTCCGGCCGCACGTAGCCGAAAAACGAACCCCCGTTCTCCGGCGTGATGTCGCGCTTCGCGACCCCCGCGGTCAGCGGCCCGCCCGCGTCCGCGCCGGTCTCGCCGGCCGCCGTCCCGCTGGCCAACCCCGCCGTGAGCCCGGACAGTGCCGCCGCCTGGACGAATCGCCGTCGGTTTACTGATCCTATGCGCTCCGCTCCCCGTCGGTCCGGGGCCCCCGACCCCGAACCACCCGAATCACGCATCGTGCCACCGTGTACCGCACTCTACATTATATAAATTCGTACGGATATGAAGGTCCGTTTATAAGAAACGGGAGCTACCTCGGCGATCAGAGTTCGACTTCGCTCATCGAGTCGACCTCGAACCGGAGGATCTCGGGGTCGCCGGCGAGCCAGTCGCTCAGCGCCGTGAGGAACTCGGTGAAGTGCTCGGTCTGGCTGTGGGCGGCGAAGGCCGCCTCGTCCTCGTAGCGTTCGACGAAGCGGACGACGTTCTCGTCCTCCACGTCTGTCGTCGCCCGATAGTCGAGCATGCCGTCCTCGGCGCGGGACTGCTCGGCCAGGTCCTCGATGTGTGCCAGTGCTTCCTCGCGCTCGTCGGGATCGATGGGGAAACTCGCGTGTACGACGATCATCGCACTCGGTGGATGGGGGGCAGGTACGAAAAGCTATCTCTCCGGTCGAGTTGACCGGCGGTCGAATCCCCTCTCACCGCGGGACGCAATTATGTGTCAGCAACCCCTGATCCGGACATGGACCGGGATCGACGGCGACTGCTCGAAACGACGGCGCTCGCTCTCGCGGGTGCCCTCGCAGGGTGTGCAGGAACGGACCAGCAGGGCACCGAGGACGGCTCACCGACCGAATCCGAGACACCGGGTGGAACGGCCGCGCCCGCGACGACGGACCGAACGGTTGCGACCGAAACGGAGACCGACACACCGACCGAGACGGCCACGGAGACGGAGACGCCCGGAGACACGCCGACCGAGACGGAAACCGACACGCCGACTGAAACCGAGACGGAGACGGCGACGCCGGACGAACCGCTGACGCCGACGGAGACGGTGGCGTTGACGATCGACAACGAGGGGTTCAGCGCCTGGGAAGTCACCGAGGACGAGAGCGGGGAGGTGGCCGAAACCGAAACGGAAAACCCCACGATGACCTTCGAGACGGGCGTCCGGTACACCGTCGAGAACGATGGGTGGTCGTTCCACCCGTTCGCGCTCCGGGCGAGCGACGACACCGCCCTACTCTCCCAGGACGTCGAAGGACGGTACGAGGACGACCGGGACGTGGACTGGGTCGACGACGGGAACGCGTTCGCGTTCACCCTGACCGAGGCACTCGCCGCCGACATGGACTACTACATCTGTACGGTCCACTCCTCGATGCGCGGTGACGTGCGCGAACGGTGACGCCGCTGGGCGGCGTGAGGTCACAGGAAATGAGGTGGCTGTGGAGTTGCGGCCCGCGTGAAAGTGGGCCAACACGGATTTGAACCGTGGACCTCCCGGTTATCAGCCGAGCGCTCAACCTGACTGAGCTATTGGCCCAGGTGAGCGCATCAGAGTGTTCCGCCCTGCCTATGTTAAGCGTTTCTTTTCACCGAGAGGGTGGCGGGCCTTGACACCCGTTACTTCGAGTCGTCGTCCACGTCGTAAGATTCGCTGTCCACGTCGTAGGTGTCCTCGGAATCCGGGCCGGGCCCTCCCTGTCCCGGGCCGCCCTGTCCGGGGCCGGGCTGGCCCTGCCCCTCGCCGCCGGGGAAGCCACCCACGTAGACGTTGCCGCTGGCGAAGCCGCTGGTCTTGGCGTCGACGTAGGGCGTGACGACCCACTTCTTGGTCGCCAGCCGGACGGGATAGCGGGTGAACGGAATGACCAGCACCAGGCCGACGAGGTCGGTGACGATCCCGGGCGTCAGCAACATCGCGCCCGAGATCAACAGCAGGCCGCCGTCGATGAGTTCGTCGGTCGGGGGCTCGCCCTGGGCGAGCTTCCCCTGGATCTTCCGGAGGGTGTGGCGGCCCTCGGCGCGGACCAGGAGCATCCCGATCAGCGCGGTGAGGACGACCAGCGCCACGGTGTAGAGCGGGCCGATCCAGCCCGCGATGGCCACCAGCAGGACGATGTCCAGCAGCGGGATGAGCAGGAGGAGCCCGATGATACGGAGCATGGGGGCAGTAGCGGGCCAGCACTCAAAATAGAACCGCTTCGAGAACAGAGCCGCGCCGAGCGGATCAGGGGTCGGCGAGCGGCGAGGGGAGGGAGACGCGGATCCGATTTCCGTCCGGCGTCTCGTCGTACAGGAGCGACCCGCGCGACATCTCGACGATCCACCGGGCGATCCAGACCGACAGGCCCTCGCAGTGCTGGAGTTTCGTCTCCCGGTCGCCCTCGATGGCGTGCCGCGTCCCCTCGGGGAGCAACCGCTGACTGCCGGTCACGTCTATATGCACCATCCGGTCGGGCGTGTCGGGGCGGACCGACACGGAGAGCGTCCGCTCACCGTCGGCTTCCGCGGCGGTGGCCGTGAGCAGCTCCTCGAGGGCGATCTCCACGTCCGGATCGGCGCTCACGGTCGCAGTCGTCGGCGCGTCGACCTGCACCGTCACGTTCGACGCGTTCGCCTCGGTCCGCTCGGCAACACGGTCGATCAGTTCGGTCACGTCGAGCCGCTGGGGGTCGAACTCGTCGAGCGTCCGCTCGACGTACCGGGCCTTCTCCGCGAGGTCGAGAAACTGCTCGGCCACGTCGGTGGCGGCCTCGACGGAGTCGGCCCCCACGTCGTCCACGTGATCGTCCTCGACGAGCAGTTCGAGGTGGCCGAGCAGCACGGACATGTCGTTGCGGATATTGTGCCGGAGGACGCGGTTGATGACCGACAGGCGCTGCTCGCGGGCCTCGATGTCCTGCCGGGACTGGGCGAGTTCCTGGAGTTGTTCGAGCATCAACCACGAGTTCTGGCGCGGGCCGTCACGCTCGAAATACTCCTCCGGGGGGACGTAGTACGGATTCTCACAGAGTGTCCCACGGTAGAGGATCTGTTCGTGGGTCTGGATCGCCTTGCCGATGGTCGCGTCGTCGAACCGCGCCAGCGAGTACTGACAGAGCGCCGTGACCGGCACGTCCCGACACCGTTCGTCGAAGGAGACCTCGAAGTCCAGCACCCGGTCGAACGCACCGTCGACCTCGAAGCTCCACGTGTTCTCCCCCAGCACCCGGACGCCGTCGTAGCCCGCCTCCATGCTGTCGTCGACGGCACGTTCGAACGCCTGCAGCGTCTCGTCGGCGTCGAATCCGTCCTCCAGGTACGTCTCGGTGGCGTTCTCGATCCGGAGCTGGCCGGTCCGCTGGCGGGCCTGCACGTCGATACCGGCCGCTTCGAAGTACTCCCGCACGGCGTCGGGCTCGTTGTCGTCGGCGAAGTACAGACAGTGTTCGCCCTGTTCCAGACCGAGCCTGATGAACGCCGTCGCGACCGCGAGCTGTTCGGCCTGTGTCCGGTAGAACGACGCCAGATGTCGGCCGAGATCCGCCGATTCCAGCTGTGTCCGTACCGCCCCCGGGAGAATATCCACCCCGTCTGACCCCCCGGCCCCCAGCGGGTCGTTGGTGGTCATGTCTATTGCCCATTTTTTCCGGTACAGACGTATAGATGTTCGCAAGGAATGACGTGGGCGAGCGCGGCCCGGACACGGACGTGGGACGCAGGATACTTGTTCGGGCACGGCTACCGCCCGGTATGGACGACTCCGCGGCGCGCACCAACGTCGAGTGGCGCGAGTGGGGCCAGGACGCCTTCGACGAGGCCGCACGGGCCAAAAAGCCCGTCCTCCTCTCGCTGTCGGCCCCCTGGTGTGCCCACTGCCACCAGATGGACGCCACCACCTACACCGAGCCACGCATCGCGGCCAACATCAACGACGGCTTCGTGCCGGTTCGGGTCGACGTGGACCGACACCCGCGGGTCCGCGAGCGCTACAACATGGGCGGGTTCCCCTCGACGGTCTTCTGTACGCCCGAGGGCGACATCCTGACCGGCGCGGGCTACCTCGGCGTCGACGGCTTCCGCGAGATTCTGGACTCCGTGCGGCGCACCTGGGACGGCAAGGGCGAGGAGGCCGGTCGGGTCCCCCGCGCGCTCCGGGACGGCACGCCCCCGAGCGGCGAGGTCCGCGCCCGCATCGAGGAACACATGGTCGAGCAGTTGCTGGGAGCCTTCGACGACGAGTTCGGCGGCTGGGGCTCGGACACCAAGTTCCCCCTCCCTCGAACCGTCGAGTTCGCGCTGGTCCGGGCCCGCGATCAGGCCACGCGGACCCTCGAAGCGATCCAGACCCACCTGCTGGACACATACGACGGCGGCTTCTACCGGTTCGCCACGGGGCGAGACTGGAGCGACCCCCACCGGGAGAAACTGCTCGACGAGAACGCCGCGCTGGTCCGGGCGTTCGCCCGCGCGTACCGCTACACGGGCGAGGACTCCTATCGGGAGAGCGCCGAGACGACCGTGGAGTACCTCACCACCGACCTCTGGACCGGCGAGGCGTTCGCCGCGAGTCAGGCCAGCGACGACGAGTACTACCGGATGAGTCCGACCGACCGCGAGGACGCCGAACCGCCGAACGTCGACGAGACAGTGCTGGCGGACCGCAACGGGATGGCCGCGGGCGCGTTGCTCGCGCTCCACGCGTACACGGACGACGAACCGGCGCGCCGCTACGCCGAGCGGGCGCTGGATCACGTCCTCGACGAACTGGTCGAAGACGGCGAGGTGACCCACTACCGGAGCGACGAGGAAGTCGGCGAGTCGGGCCTCCTGGCCGACCAGACCGGCGTGTTGCAGGGGCTGACCACGGCCTGGCAGGTCACCGGGGAGTACGGCGACGCGGCGACGGCGGTCGCCGACTACGCGCTCGCGGAACTCCAGGACGAGGACGGCGGCGCGTTCCGCGACGGAACCCCCGAGGGCCCGGGACTGCTGGACGAACCGCTCTATCCGCTGGACACCAACGTCGAACTCGCGGACGCGCTGGTCGACCTGGCGGCGCTCACGGGCGAGGACCGCTACCGCGAACGGGCCCGCGAAGCCATCGCGGCCTTCGCCGGCGCGGCCGAGCGCATGGGCGTCGAGGTGGCGAGTTACGCGACGGTCGCCTCACGGCTCCAGTCGCTCCGGGTCTTCCGGATCGGCGCGCCCGCCGGGAGCGACCTCCACCGGGCCGCGCTCCGGGTCGCGGACCACGAGGCCGTCGTCGTCCCCGCCGCCGCGGACCTCGACGGCGAGGCGGAAGTCGTCGACGACGGCACGGTGACCGGCACCGCGGAAACGCCGGACGGCCTCGCCGAACTGGCGACGAGTTCATAAAAACCACTGCGGTAAACCTGCGATGCGTTTATATCCCCGGCAGTCGACCGCCATACAATGGCAAGTCTGAGAGACCTCGGGTTGTCGGAGTACGAGGCACGCGCCTATCGCGCGTTGCTGAAGACGGGGCCCACAACGGCCAAAGAGTTGTCCCGCGTCAGCGACGTGCCGATGGGCCGCATCTACGACGTGCTCAACAGCATCGAGACCTACAACCTCGTGCGGAGTCAGAGCGCGAGCCGGCCCAAGAAGTACGTCGCCGTCGAACCCCAGACCGCGCTGGACCGCCTGCTCGAGGACAAGAAGCGCGAACTCGAGGAGAAGGCCCAGCAGTACGAGGGGATCGTCGACGAACTCGTCGGCGAACTCGAGAGCGCCGAACCGGTCGAGGAGACGTTCTGGACCGCGGCGGTCGGCCCCGACGAGACCGTCGACCTCCTCGTGGAGCGGCTCGCGGCCGCCGACGAGCGCATCATCATGGTCGCCTCGTCCTCGTCCCAGCAGTTCGACATGGACACCGTCGGCGACCTGATCGTCGAGGAACTCGGGAACGCACTGGACCGCGGCGTCGACGTGTCGCTGTTGATGCGCCCAGAGCTGGTCGACGAACTGCCCGAGAGCGTCGGCGAACGCTACCGCTCCCACCTGGCCCGCCACGAACAGTTCTCCGTCCGCACCTCGCCCAACGTCTCGGGTACCTTCGAACTCATCGACAACGCGGAGGTCTGTATCGAGGTGCCACACCCGCTCAACGCCGACGAGACGTTCGCCGTGATCGACCTGAAAGACCGGGAGTTCGCCGCCAACGTCCGCTCGGAGTTCGACCCGCGGTGGGACGAAGCCGAACCGCTCACCCTCTAGCTCAGCGCCCCCGCCGCCGGACCGCGTAGATCACCGTCGCCGGGAGCCCCCAGAAGTAGCCGAAGGCAGACACGACGACCCAGTGCGTGTCGATGCCCGGGAGCGACGGCCGCGACATCAACATCGTGACGCCGAACACCAGCAGCGGCACGTAGTACACGCGACTCGGCCGCCACGCGTACTCACTGGCGGCCACTCGCTCGTGGTAGACCTGGAACGCCAGGATCACCGTCGTGAGCGGGAACAGCACCACCGCGAGCGCCGCGTACACCCACCAGGGAAGCAGGCGCCAGACCGGCACGAGTACCGTAATCTCCGGCCCCGACGGCATCGACAGCGAGAGCCCCGGTTCCGCACCGGCCGCTGGCACTCCACCGTCGGCTTCGGCCTCGGCGTCGGCGTCACAGTCGTGCTCGTCGGGCAGTCGACAGTCCACACAGTACGCGTCCCCACAGTCCCGGCAGTCGTAGGTGTTCGACACCTCGGTCTCACACGACGGACAGACAGCCCCCATATACCACTCAATTCAGACTGACGAACAAGAAGTTTGCCCACCCACCTTTTTCCCGGTCGGGTTCGCGCAGAGCGCGAACCGCTCCCGGCAAAAACGTGGGCGAAAAAGGCGGGACCTCGCTTCGCTCGGTCCCGGGAACCGGCGGCCTTCGGCCGCCGGATGCTAGTTGTCCCCGTTCACTTCCGCCTTCAGGTCGCCGTACTCTGCTACCCGCTCGGCGTGAGCGTTGCACTCCACCTTTTTCCGCCTCGGGTCGCTTCGCGACCGCTCGGCGCAAAAACGTGGGCGAAAAAGGCGCGAGCGCCTCCGGCGCTCGCGAAGAACCGCGCTCGCTCCGCTCGCGCGGACGCTCGGTTCAGTCCTCCCCGTTCACTTCCGCCTTCAGCGTCTCGTACTCCGCCACCCGTTCGGCGTGGGCGTCGCACTCCACCTTTTTCTGCGTCGGGTGGCTCGCGTTGCTCGCCACCGCTCCTTGAAAAACGTGGGCGAAAAAAGGGGATCTCACGGCGTTCGATCCCGGGAACCGGCGGCGCTCGGCCGCCGGATGCTAATCGTCCCCGTTCACTTCCGCCTTCAGCGTCTCGTACTCCGCCACCCGTTCGGCGTGGGCGTTGTGCTGGTGGATGGACTCGTCGTTGGACTGTTTCATCGTCACGATGGCGTCGTCGGGCAGGTCGGGGAACTCCTCGACGACCCCTTCGGCCATCGCGCGCACGCAGTCCTCGACGAACTTGGCGTCCTTGTGGGACTCGTATGTCATGTGATCCTCGTCGGGTCGCTTCGCGAGGTTGTAGATGCGGGCGCTCATCGAGTCGCGCGCGACGCGGATGATATCGTTGAGGTCGGCCTCGGGCGCGCCCTCGCTCTCGACGGTCAGGGTCGCGTGGCCCCGCTGTGAGTGGCCCGGCTGGGGCACTTCTTCGAGGAACTCGTCGATGACCTCGTCTTCCACGTCGAGGCCGCGCAGCGTCTCGCGGGCGCGGGAGGTACTCATCCCCTGCGAGCAGGGACAGACGGTCATGCCGGTGACGCGGGCCCCGATCTCCTCGTGGGTCCCGTCCTCGGTCGCCGTGGCCGAGGCGATGATGTCGGCCGTCGACTGGGTCGGGCGGTCGGACTCGGGCGTCCGCTCGCGGGTGACGTACTCGGCCTCCATCCGGACCTCGGCCTTGGTGGTGTACTCGTGTTTGTCGATCAGCCGCTCGGCGGCGTCACCGCACACGTCCTCGACGCGGTGGACCTCCTGGGCGACCGCGGCTTCCAGCGTCTCGTCGACGACCTCCATGTTCCGGGACATGTCAGCACCCTTCCGCCAGGACGGCAGGTCGACGAACACGTCGAATTCGGCCATCAGTACGATGGGGCGTTCGTCGGTCCGGCCGAGCTTCACGAGCTTCTCGACGCCAGTGACCCCGACACGGTTCAGTCCGACGGACACGTCCGGACTGCTCGCCTGAACGTCCGGCAGTTGCTGACTCATTGGGACTTCCTTAGGACCGAACCTTCGTTAGGGCTTTCGAAAACGACCGTTGGTGCGAGACAAACCCCGAACCCGACCAGCGGTGCCTACGAGGAGTGAGTACGGCCGGCTCCGTCCCGCTTGTCCCGAACGCGTTCGGACGGGTTCGCAGTTTCTTGGAGCGCCGCCAACCCTTCATGCCGTCGCCGGAAAGACCGCCGTCTGTATGCAAGTCACGCGTAAACATCTCGCGACGGCACTGGTCGTCGCCTTCGTGTTCAACCTCGTCGTCATGGGTGCGGGCGCGTGGTACTCCACCACCAACGCGCCGCCCATCCCACAGGAAGTCGTCGGTCCCGACGGCGAGCGAATCACGACCAAAGACCAGGTCCAGGCGGGCAAGACCGTCTTCCAGTCGGACGGGCTGATGAACCACGGGTCGATCCTGGGCAACGGCGCGTACTACGGCCCCGACTACACCGCCGACGCGCTCGACCTGAAGGTCCACCACATGCGCGAGTACTACGCCCGGGAGGAGTACGACCGGTCCTACGCGAACCTCTCGGCCGGCGACCGGGCGTCGGTCAACGCCACGGTGCAGTCCGAACTGGAGGGCAGCCGGGCCGGCAACGTGGTCCAGTACTCCGCGGCGGAGGCCTACGCTCACCAGCAGGTCCGCCAGGAGTACGTCGAGCGGTACCACGAGGGTGAACCCCACCGCGGCGTCCCCGCGGACATGATCGACTCCGAGGAGCGCGCCCGGCAGTTCGCCGACTTCGCCATGTGGACCGCCTGGGTCGCCCACACCGACCGCCCGGGCGGCGAGAACTCCTTCACCAACGAGTGGCCCTACGCTCCCGGCGCTGGCAACCAGCCCCCGGCCAGCGCGATGACCTGGAGCGTCATCGCGATGGTGTTGCTCGTCGCCGGTGCCGGCGCGGGCATCTGGCTCTACCGGGCCGTCGACCTCACCGAACCCGAATCCGAGGGCGTCACGATCCCCGATCCCGACGACGTGACCATCCTGCCCAGCCAGATCGCCGCGAGCCGGTTCGTCGTCATCGGCGCGCTCCTGTTCATGGCGCAGGTGCTGCTGGGCGGCCTGCTCGCACACTTCTACATCGAGCGCGACGCCTTCTTCGGCCTCGGTGAGATCTTCGGCTTCGAGATCCTCCAGTGGCTCCCCTTCGCGCTGGCCAAGACCTGGCACATCGACCTGGGGATCCTCTGGATCGCGACGCTGTGGCTCGGTGCCGGCATCTTCCTGCCGGCGCTGCTGACCGGCTACGAGCCGTCGAACCAGGCCCGGTACGTCAACGGCCTGCTCGTGGCGCTCGTCGTGGTCGCCGTCGGCGGCCTCGCGGGCATCTGGCTCGGCGCGCAGGGTTACATCGACGGCGCGCTCTGGTGGATCGTCGGCAACGAGGGCCTGGAGTACCTCGAAGTCGGGCGGCTCTGGCAGGTCGGCCTGCTCGCCGGCTTCGGCATCTGGGCGGTGCTGGTCTGGCGCGGCTTCCGCCCGCTCTTGCGCCGCGAACAGCGCTTCGGGCTGGCACACATGATCCTCTACGCCGGCGGCTCCATCGCCCTGCTGTTCTGTGCCGGCATGCTGTACACCCCCCAGACCAACATCGTCGTCACGGAGTTCTGGCGCTGGTGGGTCGTCCACATGTGGGTCGAAGGAGCCTTCGAGTTCTTCATCGTCTCCATCGTCGGCCTCGTGCTGGTGTCGATGAACCTGCTCCGGAAGAAAAGCGCCGAGAAGGCGGTCATGTTCCAGGCCCTGTTCGTGATGGGCACGGGCGTCATCGGCGTCTCCCACCACTACTGGTGGGTCGGCCAGCCCGACATCTGGGTGCCGGTCGGGAGCGCCTTCTCCACGCTCGAACTCATCCCGCTGGTGTTCATCCTCTACGAGGCGCTGGGCCAGTACCGCGTGATGGCGAGCTCCGGCGAGGGCTTCCCCTACACGCTCCCGTTCATGTTCATCGTCGCCAGCGGCGTGTGGAACTTCGTCGGCGCGGGCGTGCTGGGCTTCTTCATCAACCTCCCGCTGATCAACTACTACGAACACGGCACCTACCTCACCGTCGGCCACGCGCACGCCGCGATGTTCGGTGCCTTCGGCTTCCTCGCCATCGGCATGGCCGTCTACATGCTCCGGCTCACCACCCGCTCGGGCGCGTGGTCCACCCGCCGGCTCCGCTGGTCGTTCTGGCTGTGGAACCTCGGCCTGGCGCTGATGGTGTTCGTCTCCGTCCTCCCGGTGGGCTTCCTCCAGCTGGAGGCGGTCTTCACGGCGAGCTACGACGCCGGCCGGAGTCTGGCCTTCTACGAGCAACCCATCGTGCAGGCGCTGTTCTGGGCGCGACTGCCGGGTGACACGATGATCATCCTGGGAACTGCCATCTTCGGCTACGACGTGGTGGCGAAACTCCGCAACCAGACGGGAGCCGAGACGCCCAGTGAAGGGGGCCAGCCCATCGCCGACCGCGTGCTGGGCGACGACTGACGGCCCCTGCGCCGTCAGCTGTGTACGTCCCGGGTCTGTGACTCGACCGTGGGCTCGGCGTCCTCGGCGTCCACGTCGCTTCCGTCGGCTTCGGCCGTGACGGCCTCGTCGGCTTCCTGTCCGTCGGGCTCGTCCTCGGCCACCGGCAACCGGATCGTCACGATGGAGCCCCGCGGGTCGTTCTCCTGGAACTGGACGGTGCCGCCGGACTCGGTGACGATCCAGTTGATGATCCACAGCCCGAGCCCGCTGATGTGCTGGAGCTGGGTCTCCCGACCGCGCAACAGGACGGCACGCTCCTCCTCGTGGATACCCGGCCCGTTGTCGAGGATCTCGATGGCCACCTCGTCGTCCTCGACCCACGCGGAGACGGCGACCTCGATGAGCGGTTCCGGGTTGTCGTTGTGTTCGATGGCGTTCTCGACCGCGTTGCCCACGGCGTCGGCGAAGAACTCGATGGCCGAGACGTGCGCCGTTTCGGGGAGATCGGTCTCGATCTCGACGTCCGGCCGGTCGGCCTCGAAGTCGTCGACGACGGTCTCGATCACGTCGACCGCATCGAGTCGGCGGGATTCGACGTGTTCGCTGTCCAGCGCCTGTTCGAGCTGGCGGGCCTTCTCGCTCAGGTCGATCAGGCCCGAGATGTGGCTCTCGATGGCGTCGACCCACTCGGCGTCGGGATTGTTCTGCTTGCCCAGTTCGGCGTACCCCAGCACGACGTTGGCCTCGTTGCGCAGGTCGTGCCGGAGCGCGCGGTTGAGGACGTTCAGCCGCTGTTCGCGCTGGCGTTGTTCGGTCACGTCACGGAGACTGACGAGGTGGCCCGTCAGCAGGCCGCCTGCCCGTCGCAACGCCGTCACTTGCACGTCGTAGTACCGGAGCTTCCCGTCCCGTCGAAGCGCCAGTTCCGTACTGACGGCTCCGGTCTCCGGGTCGGCGTCCGCGGCCTCGGCGACGACAGACTCCAGATCCGGGCACACCTCCGCGACCGGCCGGCCGACCAGCGACCCGTCGGTGTCGTCGACGATCCGCTCGGCGCGCTGGTTGTAGTCGATGACTCGCCGGTCGTCGTCAAGGACGAACACCGCCTCGACGAGGTTGTCCATCAGTTCGTCCCGGGCGACCTCGCGGGCGACCGGCACCATCTCCAGCAGTCGGTGGCGGTAGATGGCGACCACGAACGCCGCCGCGGTGACCGAGAAGGCGGCCGGCGTCGGGTCGAAGGGAAAGGAGACGACGTTCCCGAGATAGAGGGCGTTGGCGATCCAGGGCGTGAACGTCCCCACGAGGATGGCGATGGCCTGGCTCCGATAGACGTTCTCCGAGACGACGAGCATCCGAACGAGGAGATACGAGCCCACGACGAGCAAGGCGTAGGAGTAGGCCGTGTGGACGAGAAACCACGACCCGGACAGCGCCGGCGGCGTCGCGACGGCACCGGCCCGAAACAGCTGTGACCGCGCCCACATGAGGTGGTGGAACGGGTTGGTCCAGATGAGCAGTTGCGTGATCGCGGGCACGACCAGCAGCGGCCCCGGTCCGTACCGCGTCAGCGGCGTCTCCTGGCCGGAGTACGATTCGGCGAAGTAGAGAAACAGGACCGGCAGCGTCGCGATGGCCAGATAGGTGGCGTTCGCGAACACGCGCTGGCCGACCACGTCCGTCCGGGCGAATTCGAGGCCGGCACAGAACGTCCAGAAAGCGGTGGCGGCCAGCAGGCCGACCAGCGGTCGCGTTCCGGTCGTCATCCGATCCCGGTACACCCACGCAGCGAGCCCGGCAACGACTACGGCGACACCTGTATAAAGGAGTGCGAATGGTGTGTATTGCCAGGCCATGTGTGGGCCGCTCTACGGCTGCGACGGCGAATCCATCGAGTCGAGGTCGGGTTCCGGCATCCTGAACAGCGCGCCGAACTCGTCTTCTTCGAGATCGCCGACTGCGTCGTCGAGGTTGGCTTCGAGTTCTTCGATCTCGTCGGTCAGTTGCTGATACTCCTCGTTGGTTTCGAGTGCGGACCGGCTCTTCGAGGTTTCGAGCGCCGCGCGCTTCGAGACCAGCGAGAAGTACTCCTGGAACGTGTCGTCGTACGTCGAGTACGTCAGGAGCTGTTCGACCGTGTCGTAGAGGTCGTCCCGCGAGACTGGTTTGACGACGTACTCGTCGAAGCCCATATCGAGGATATCGAAGTCGGGATCGACCGCCGTCACCATCGCGACACGGCAGTCGTAGCCCTCCTCGCGGATGTGTTCGAGGACTTCGTCCCCCGACATCCCCGGCATTCTGCGGTCGAGCAACACGGCGTCGACATCGTCGTCGAGTTCCTCGAGCGCCTCCGATCCACTGTACGCCGTCCGGACGTCGTACTCATCCTGTAGGTGAGCCGCATACACGTCCGTGACGGCGGACTCGTCGTCGACGATGAGGACTGTTGTTTCGCCCAAACCTATCCACTCACTGTAGGAAGTGGTGAACAGTAGCAAAAAAGTTTCCGCCCGGTGTTCAGAAGTGAAAACCAGACACGGAACTGGAGATAGATCCGCAAACGAGTGGGGAGAACCGCCCCATCTCCAATTATCGAGTGCAGTAACGGGTGAAATGGCGGAAACGACCGGTTTCGGTCGTGTTACTCCTCGGTCACGGGACGCGATCCGTCGTGGAGTTCGCGGAACACCGTGGCGAACGCTTCGTCGTCGAAGCGTGCGACGGTGTCTTCGAGGTCCTGTCGAACGCGGTCGCGCTCCTCGCGGAGGTCGTGGAACTCGTCGCTGTTTTCCAGTTCCGTGTTGCTCTTGTTGGCCAACAGCGTCGCGTACTTCGAGGTCAGCGAGTAGTACCGCTGGAGTTTCTCCTCGTACTCGGCACAGACCAGCAGGCGCTCGATGGTGTCGAACAGGTCCTCACGGGAGACCGGCTTGATGACGTAGTCGTCGAACGGCATCTCGATGATGTCGAAGTCGGGATCGACCGCCGTCACCATCGCGACGCGGCAGTCGTACCCTTCCTCGCGGATCTCCTCGAGGACGTCGTCGCCCGACACGTCCGGCATCCGCCGGTCGAGCAAGACGACGTCGATGTCCGGTCCGAGCGCTGTCAGTGCCTCCTCACCGCTGTAGGCCGTCCTGACGTGGTACTCCTGTTTCAGCTGGGCGGCGTAGGCATCGGCCACGTCTGGTTCGTCGTCCACCACCAGCACGGTGGGGAGGTCACCTGTACTCATCCAATCGCTAGCCAATACACGCTAACAGAAGGATAAGACTTCCGGGCGTTTCGGCCCTGAGAAGCACACATCTGGTTGATAGTTCCCATCGCGTAACCGTCGCTGGCTTCCCTACTCTCCCACGATGTCGTCGTACCGCGCACCCGTCTGTTTCAGGGTCTCGGTCGAGTAGAGCCGTTCGTGATCGACGGGGAGGTACTCGTCGGCGAGTTCGTCGATCTTGGCGTCGACGGCCTCGGCCTCGCGGCCGTGGATCATCGTGAACAGGTTGTAGGGCCAGTCCTGCTCGGGGCGCCGTGGCCGGTGATAACAGAGCGTGACGTACGGGAGCGACCCGACGGTCTCGCCCCAGGAATCGAGGTTCTCGTCGGGCACGTCCCAGACGACCATGCAGTTGTTGTCGAACCCCGTCGTGACGTGGTTGACGACACAGCCGATGCGTTTGATACAGCCGTCTGCCCGCAGTGTCGCCACGCTGTCGAGTACGTCCTCGACCGACGCGTCGACCGCGGCCGCCACGTCCCGGTAGGGTGTCTCCGAGAGGGGGAAGCCGTCCTGAATTTCGAGCAGGAGTCGCCGGTCCAGCGCCGAGAGGTTGGCCGCGGCGTCCTCGCTGATCCGGGTCGCCGAGGCGTCGGTCTCCGAGATGCTCTCCCGCGCGAATCGATCCCCGTTCACGACGGGAAACTCCAGATCGATGTAGTAGTCGGTCAGCATCGGGAGGACGAGTACGTCGAGGCCGGTCCGGGCCTCGATGTCCTCGATGATGGCGTCGCGTCGCGCCCGGGAACCGGCGGTGACGACGAACCACATGTTCCACTCGTGTTCGCGGCGGTAATTGTGGTTGACCTGCCGGTGGTCGTTGATCACGTCGGCCACCTCGTCGAAGCGGTCGGCGGGGGCCGAGACGGCCGCCAGCGTGGACGAGCCGATCACCGGCGGGTTGAGAACGGCACCGAACCGGCGGAAGACGCCGGCTTCGCGGAGGTCCCGAACGCGAGCCAGCGCGTCGGTGGCCTCGATCCCCAGGTCGTCGCCGACGACCTCGAACGGGCGTTCGGTCACGGGGAACCCGCTCTGGTAGCCGTCGACGAGTGCCGCGTCCACGTCGTCCAGCGCCGCCCGCCAGTCACCCGACTGGAGACTCATTGGCCACTCTTTGGGCCGTTCCAGTGTAACGGTGTCGCTTCTCGGGCACGAAACCGCTAAGTCGCCGGCGCGTTTGGCCTCGGCAATGCCCACGTACTACGAAGATATCGAGGTCGGCGACACGGAGGCACACGGTAGCTACGAGGTCACCGAGGACGAGATCGTCGAGTTCGCGGAGCAGTACGATCCCCAGGAGTTCCACACGGACCCCGAGGCCGCCGAGGACACGATGTTCGGCGGACTCGCCGCGAGCGGCTGGCACACCGCCGCCGTTTGCATGCGCCTGCTGGTCGAGACCATGGAGAAAGCCGGGTGGGCCTCGCAGGGGGCCCGCGGCGTGGACGAACTCCGGTGGATCAAGCCGGTCCGACCGGGCGACGAACTCTCCATCGAGTACGAGGTCGTCGAGAAACGCGAGGGCGACCGCCCCGGCGTCGGCGAAGTCGACAGCCGGCTGACCGGCTACAATCAGGACGACGAACCGGTCATCACCTGGATCGGCCTCGGGATGATCGAGAAGCGAGCGGCCGGCGAGTAGGCAGTCGCTACCCGGATCGGACAGTTCGGAACGGGATTTTCGAACGGACCGGCAGCGACGGCTTCGTGAACTATTTCGCGCTGGCGTGCCGACTGTCGGGTATGGCACAAGCGAGCCAGCAGTTCGGCGAATGGCCGCTCAAACGGTTGATGACCGAGGTCGTCGGGTCCGGCCACAAGTCCGCCGAGGACATGGACCGCGACCAGGCCCGGGAGGCGTTCCAGCGGATCCTCGCCGGCGAGCCCGACCCCACGACGCTCGGGGCGTTCTGGCTGGCCAACCGCTGGAAGCGCAACAGCCCCGAGGAACTGGCGGCCTACACCGACGTGATGCGCGAGGAGTCCGTCGAAGTGGCCGCCCCCGACGCCGACCCCGTCGACTGCGGGGCCAACTACGACGGCAAACACTCCACGGCCATCCTGGGCGTCGCCGCGGGTGCCGTCGCCGCCGCCGCGGGGACGCCCGTCGTCGTCCACTCCGGGGATCGGGTCCCCACCCAGAAGCTCGACGCGTACAAGCACGTGCTGGACGAACTGGGCGTCCGCACGGAACTGGACCCCGAGGAGAGCGCCGACATGGTCGACGAGACCGGCTTCGGCTACTACTACCAGCCCGCGTTCAACCCCGGCGTCGACGACCTCTGGGAGCGCCGTGACATGATGGGCGTGCGGAGCTTCGTCAACACCATCGAGACGCTCGCGAACCCGGCCGACGCCGACGTGCATCTGGGCAGTTTCTACCACCTCGCGTTCGCCGAGAAGATCGTCGACACCTTCCGCGCGGTCCAGGCTCAGGACGTGTCCCGCGTGCTGATGTTCCAGGGCCAGGAGGGCTACGACGACATCCGGCCCGGGTCGACTGTGGTCGCAGAATGGTCCGAGGGTGAGGAGCTGGACGACTTCGAGATCGAGACGGCGAACTACGGGATGGACTTCAGCGGCGAGGATCTGGAGGTCGAGGACATCGCCGCGGAGTCGGCGACGATCACCGAGGAGGTCCTGGCGGGCGAGCGCGACGACCAGTTCGCCGACGCCGTGGCGGTCAACGCCGCCCTGCGCATGTACGCTCGCGAGGACGTGGACAGCCTCGAAGACGGGCTCGAAATCGCCCGCGAGACCATCGAGAGCGGTGACGCCGAAGCGGTGCTGGACGACCTCCGGGCGTTCTGACCCCCTCAGCGACCGATCACGAACCGGGCGATAGCGTAGTCGGCCGGGACGACGACGCCGAACGCCAGCAGGACGGCACCGTCGCCGCCCAGGGACGGTGCAGCGAGGAGGATCACGGCGAGCAGTTGTGCGGCGACGGCGATACCGGCGACGAGACCCCAGCCGACGGCACGGGGCAGATCGTAGCGGTTCGGCCAGTAGGCCCGGTAGACGAACGGCGGCATGAAGACGATGGCCAGCGTCGGGAAGATCGCGGGATACGTGATCGTCCCCAGTCGCTCGGTCAGGACGTAGACGACCGGGAGTGCGATGGCGGCGCAGACGGTGATGATGGCCTTCTCCGGCGTCAGCCACTCCGTCGGCCCGGACGCGTCGGCCTCTCGGTTGCTCATGTCGGGCACGTCGGGGCAGGCACGTAAAACAGGCACTGTCTGGGTTGGGCAGGTGCGGTGGCGGAGTCGGTGCGGGTGCGGTGCAGTTGCGGAGGGCACGAGCATCCGCGGCGCGAAGTCGTTCGAAAGGCGCGGAGCGCCTTTCGTGATCACGAGAGAGCGTTGCTCTCTCGGACGACGCCGCGGTTCACCGCGAGCGCGCCGTCGGCGCGACTCGCGGGAGGTTTTTCGCCCACGTTTTTGCGAGGAGTGGTTGCGCGCCGCAGGCGTGCAACCCGACGAATTAAAAAGGTGGTGGACGGCAGGTTTATCGGTCCCAATCGCATGGGTGGGGCCATGAGCGACGACGCGACACCGAGCGGGCGGCTCTCGACGGGCGTGGACCTGCTCGACAGCGGGCTCGGCGGGGGCGTACCGGCGGGGAGTCTCGTCGCGGTGTCGGCACTGCCGCGCGCACAGAGCGAGCCGCTCCTGTACGCGATGGCGGCCGCGAACTCGACGCGGTACCTCTCGGCGCTCCGGCCGGCGGAGGAGGTGGCCGACGCGCTGACGACCGCGGTCCCGATGGGGAAGGCGGCGCTGGACGTGGACGTGCGTACCGTCGACGGCGACGACGTGCTGGGGTCGCCCGAGGAGTTCCTGGGTGGGCTGGACGCGGGCTCGCTGCTGGTCGTCGATCCGACGACGGAACTGGAGCAGGGCGACCGGCATCGGTACAGCGAGTTTCTCGATACCTGCAAGCGGGCCTTGCGGATGACCGACAGCGTCGGGCTCTTTCACTGCCACGAGAACACGCCGTCGGTCCTGCGGCGGGACATGACGCTGGCCCGGGCCGATCAGGTGTGGGACGTGCGGATGGACGTGGTGGACCGGTCGGTCAAGACCTGTCTGGCGGTCACGAAGGTCCGGGGCGGGACGCCGTTCGGGCTGGTCGAACTCACCTTCGACGAGGGGGGCGTGACCGCGACCGTGGGTCGGGACTAACACCAGACTTTTCTCCCGACCGCGCGGAGTGGAGGTCATGAGTGACCTTGCAGTGACGCTGTCCACGAACCACGGCGACATCGAGATCGACCTGTTCGACGAGCGCGCGCCCAAGACGGTCGAGAACTTCGTCAACCTCGCGGAACACGACCCGGCGGCCGACGACGAACCCGCGCCGGAGACGACGACGTGGGAGGACCCCGAGACCGGCGAGATCCGCGGTGACTCGCTGTACGAGGGCGTCACCTTCCACCGGATCATCGACGGCTTCATGATCCAGGGTGGGGACCCGACCGGCACCGGCCGCGGCGGCCCCGGCTACCAGTTCGACGACGAGTTCCACGACGAACTGACACACGACGGCCCCGGCAAGCTCTCGATGGCCAACAGCGGCCCCGACACGAACGGTTCGCAGTTCTTCATCACGCTGGACGCCCAGCCCCACCTGGACGGCAAACACGCCGTCTTCGGCGAAGTCACCGACGGCATGGACGTGGTCGAGGAGATCGGCAACGTACCGACCGACGGGCAGGACAAGCCCCACGATCCCGTCGAGATCGAGAGCGTCACGATCCACCGATAGATCGCCGTTCGTCCACTTCTGACGAATCTTTCTGCCGGATCGAAAGCGACAACGGAAAGACCGACTAGGGCCAAGCCAGAGATATGAGCGACGCGGACGGACCGGTGGACCCCAGCGAGATCGGCGAGCAGGATGCGCCGCCGGTCGCGGAGAAGCCGTACAAGATCATCTTCGAGGCGAACAAGTGCTTCGGCGCGGGCAAGTGCGCCGAGTACTCGGACAACTGGAACCTGGACATCTCGACGGGGATCGCCAAGCCAGAGACGTACTTCTTCGGCGAGGAGGACCTCGATCACAACATCGCCGCCGCGGAGGCCTGTCCGGCGAAAAAAGACAAGGGGATCATCCACGTCGTCGACCGCCGGACGAACGAGGAGATCGCGCCCGATCCCGAGGGCGACGGGACGCTCAGCGTCGACTGGTAGTCACTTCTGGGTGGTCTCGTCGCGGAGCCCTGCTGCGTCTGCGGCGCGGTACACCCCGGCGTTGCGGTGCTGGTCGGCGTCCTCGACGAGGCGGCCGTTCTCGCGCTGGCGTTCGATCAGTGCGACGAGGTCGGTCGTGGTCATCGCTTCGCCCTCGTGTTTGACCTCGGCGACGACTGTGTCGGAGATATCGGGCATGGGCGGGTAGGGAGCAGTGGTGGATAAGCCGCTGGCCGGCGAGTGCAAGCAGGGCTGTGGCGGACCGAAACCGACAAACCCCTCACGGATGGAGGGACGGATGTGCGAGGGTAGCCAAGCCTGGAAACGGCGGCGGACTTAAGATCCGCTCCCGTAGGGGTCCAGGGGTTCAAATCCCCTCCCTCGCATGGAGTCGCGGCGCAGTTCGCGCCGCGACGGAATCGTCGGTTGGATTTGAACCCGGGGAGTCGCAGCACCCGAGCGGAGTGAGGGTGATCGTCTCCACTCGGTTCAAATCCCCTCCCTCGCATGAGATCGCGCCACACTTCGTGGCGCGACGGAATCGTCGGTTGGATTTGAATCAGGGAGTGAGAGGTGAGTGAGCGGAGCGAGCGAACGGGAACGACCGTGGTTCAAATCCCCTCCCTCGCATGAGGCCGCGCCACACTCCGTGGCGCGACGGAATCGTCGAGTGGATTTGAACGAGGCCAGTCGCACGCTCGACCGAAGGGAGAGACCGTCTGGACGTTGTTCAAATCCCCGCCCTCGCATGCGGCCGTGCCGGCTGAATCGGAATTTTTCGGCGCACGAGAACGCGATTTTTCGTGTTGATATCAGCGGAGTAACCATTATCGGGGTCGAACCGAGTGGGTCGGATATGGAACGGAGAGCCCCGAGCAGACGGACGGTGCTTCGCTGGGGTGGACTCGTGGGGACGGGGGCGGTGGCGGGTTGTGGTGAGGTCGTGCCGGACGATCTGGGAGGTGGTGACGGCGCGGGGGGCGACGGAACAGGGACGGCGGGTCGGGACGTCGAGGTGAGTGGGGAGTTGCCGGTGTCGCTGTCGGTGCGGACGACACAGCCGTTGCTCGCCGGTGACGAGACCGGGCAGTTTGCGGGGTACGTCGTGGTCGAAGCGACGCCGGACGCCGACATCGAGAATCCGTCGTTCGACGTGCGTCTGGAGGGTGGGCGGATCGAGCGACCGCTCCCCGGGAACTTTCCCGCCGGCGTGACCAGCACGGCGCGGGCGGCGGCGGGGGCCGGGACGGACTGGGGCGGACCGGGGACGCGGACGTTCGGCGTCGCGGTCGAGCCGGATCCGGACGCGGATTCGGTGGCGGTGACCGCGCGGGTGACGGGGGTCACGGACGACGATTACGAGCGGACGGCGGAATTCACGATTCCGGTGACGACGCCGTCGACGAGCGTCTCGCGCGAGCGCCTGGCCGAGGCGGCGGACAACCGCGCGACGGTGGCCCGGAACTTCGCGCGAGCGCTGGACGAGCGCGGGGACGATCCGTACCGGGAGGAGTTGCGCGACGCGATGACGGCGGTCTGTCTCGGGAGCGCACAGCTGGTCGGCGAGGCGATGCTCGGGTCGGCGGTCGGGGCGGCCGGTGGCGCGGTCGGGCAGGTCACCGGCGACGTCGCCGGTGCCGTCTGGGACGTCGTCACGTTCTACAAGTCCCCCTTCGAGTTCCTGATCGAGGGGCGGGTGCCACGGGACCTCACCGACGTCGACCGAAACGAGATCGCCGCCGAACGGTTCACGCCGCCGTTTTACTCGACGTTGCTCGATCAGGGGACGGCCGTGTTCGAGACGTTCGAGGCGCAGTTCGCGACCGGGTCTCGGCCACAGCGAGCGGGGCGACTCGGGGCGCTCCTGTTGCACGCGGTCGCGGACCTGGCCGAACGGGAGGCCAGCGGCTGGCGCGCCGGGCGCGACGACGAAGCGACGGCGCTGATGCGCCAGCAGGCGAGCCTCCTCGGGCCGACCGGTCGAGTGCCGGAGCTGGACGAAAACGAACTGTTCGGATCGCACACCGAGGATGGCGAATCGCTGCCGTCGGAACTGGCTGAACTCGACCACGACGACAACTTCGCCAACCGGGTCTTTCCGCTGTCGGACAGCAGCGGCGCACGGCGGTACTATCCCCGGACTGCGGCGGTCGCGCACACGATGCGGCAGTTCATGCAGGGGGAGAAGAAGCGACTCGAACGGCTCCGGGAGGCCGTCGAGAACGGGCTGTTCGAGGCGGCGGACGACGAGCCGGCGGCGACGGGGTACGCCACGGAGTTCACCGACGGGCTGGACGGCTGGACGGTCGGGTTACATCCGAACGCGGACGACCGCGTCACGGCGGGCGACGCGAACTGGTCGGACCGCCACGGCGGGAGCGTCGCGCTCCACGTGGATGGTGGGCCGAACCACGTCGGCGTCTACCGTGCGTTCGACGGACTCGGCGAGGGGGATCGGATCGTCGCCACCTACGAGAGCCCGAATCTGGACGGCGAGCCCGGCGGGCCGCGGATTCTCCTGCACGAGGGGGACGGGAGCACCCAGCTCGACCGGGACAACGGGGGCGGTGACGCGCGGGAGTCCCCGCCAGACGGCCGTCTGGAGGGTGTCGTGCCCCGTGACATGGCCGACGGGACGGACGTGGAGATCAGGCTCGGCGTCTGGCCGGGCGAGATCGACTGCTACGTCACCCGCATCGGGATCGACGGCGACGTGACACCGAGCAGTGAGACCAGCGAGGACGAGGACACTGCAGTGGCGACCCGGTTCCGCGACGAGTTCGAGGACGGGACGTATACGGACACCTGGCGTCCGGGGGAAATCGACGACGACACGATCACCGAGACGGACGGGCATCTGTTGATCGCCTCGCCCAAGGAGTACAACGACGGACCGAAGCCGACGACCCGGAAATCGTTCGAGACGACCGGCCGATACCGGATCACGGTTCGGATGCGGACCGACATCACCGACTACTGGGGGTACGGGTTCGCGTTGCGTTTCGACGACGGCTGGGTGCTCTGTAAGGAACACCGCTGGGCACGCAACGACAGGCTGTTTCTCGGCGTCCGGGGCCGAGACGTGTCCAGCCGCACCCGGAAACTGGCCCGGGCGACCCGCTCGACCGACTGGCAGCGCTACAGCATGACCGTGGACTTCGACGCCCAGCGCGTCGTCGAGGTCACCCGTGACGGGGAGACGTTCGACGTGGATATCCCGTTCGACGGGCTCGACGACGACAGTGTCAGTCTGACGCTCGGTCGCGGTCGGGGCAATCGCGCCCGCTACGACTCCGTCTCCGTCGAGCGACTCTGACGGAAATATTTCTGCCATCCGATAGGTTTTCCGGACCGTCTGACACAGAGTCGGGGGTCGAAAAGACGCCGTATATCAGTGTTGTGGCCGGTTTTCTATCGGGAGATTTAATCGAAACCTTCGAACGGCCAGTAAATTGAAATAGAACGTGTAGTGTAAATTAGTACGAATGCACCGTCGGGGGACCAGGGGATGAGAGAGACATCTATCGGGGTCGAGCATGGGGAATAGAGAGCGAGTAGAGTACGGGGTTCTGGTCGTCGCGATCTTCGCGTCGTTCGGGATTCTGTACCGGTTGATCCCGCGGGACGTGTTCCTGCTCTGTGGGGTGGTCGGGGTCGGCGGGGCGCTCGCCAGCGTGGTCCCGATCTACCTGCGGGGCAAGCCGGGGCGGCGGACGAGTCTCAGAGTCGCCAGACTCTGCCTGGTCGGCGTGCTGGCGGTACCGTACGCGTACGCGGTCACGAACGCGACGGGCGGGCCGCTGTCGCTGTTCTCGGCGCTTTTGATCTGTGCGCTGGCGACGGTGTTTTTCTACTACGCGTTTACCCTGCCGCTGGTACTCGTGAGTTACGACGGGGCAGAGGCTCCGGAAGCGGAGCCGCCCTATCCGTCGGTGAGCGTCATCGTGCCGGCGTACAACGAGGCGGGGTGTATCGGGCCGTCGGTCGAGGCGCTCTGTGACTGTGACTACCCGGCGGAGAAGACCGAGATCATCGTCGTCGACGACGGGAGTACCGACGCGACGGCGTTCGAGGCGAACGTGTACGCCGACGAGCAGGTGACGCTGCTCCGGAAGGAAAACGGGGGGAAACACTCGGCGCTGAATCACGGCCTCGACCACGCCAGCGGGGAGATCGTGGTCACCGTCGACGCCGACAGCCTGCTGGAACCGTCGGGACTGAGACGGATCGCGGGGGCGTTCCAGGCCGACCCGGCGGTCGGGGCGGTGGCGGGCAACATCACCATCGCCAATCGCGGGCAGTTCATCACGGAGCTACAGGAACTGGAGTACGTCGTCGGCATCCAGTTGTTCCGGCGGGCGTTCGACCTCTGTGACACCGTCACCATCGTCCCGGGCGCGTTCGGGGCCTACCGGCGGAGCGCACTCGAAGACGTGGGTCGGTTCGACGACGACACGCTGACCGAGGACTTCGACGCGACGATCAAGGTGCTCAAATCCGGACGGATCACCAGGGCGAACGAAGCACTCTGTCTCACGGAGGCCCCCGAGACGTGGCGGGACCTCTACAACCAGCGCCTGCGGTGGTACCGCGGGCGGACCCAGACCCTGCTGAAACACCGCGACGTGTTCGGGTCGCCGCGCCACGGTATCCTCTACAGCCTGGCCTTTCCCATCGAGTTGTTCTCGAACGCGTTGCTCCCGTTCGTCGGCATCCTGATCGTCGTCTCCATCGTCGGGGAGCTTCTGTTCGGGTCGGTGATGCAGGTGCTGGCGCTGTTTGCCTTCTTTACGCTGTTGCAGTTACTGGTCTCGGCGCTCGCGGTCCGGATCGGTGACGGTGACCTGCGGCTGGCCGCGTTCGCGCCGCTGTTCGTGCTGGGCTACCGGCAGTTCCTCGACGCGGTCATGCTGAAGAGCGTCCTCGACGTACTCGCCGGGCGCGAGATGGGCTGGACCGGGCCCGAGCGGTCGGGGGAACTCGCGGCCGCGCTGGACCGCGGGGAGGACGAGGATCCGGGCGAGACCGTCGAGGGACCGACGGGGGACTGAACGGCGGCCCGACACAACGGGCTTTTGCCGCCCGCTCGCGTACGAGCCTGTAATGACCGACGCGATTCCGGAGCGGGCCGAGCGGGCGTTCGAGGGCCACGACGCCTTCGAGCGCGACGGCGACGGCTACCGGGTGACGACGACGCGATTCGACGGGCACGTGACGGCCGAGGAGACCGACGACTGGGCACTCGCCTACCGGCTCGTGGTCCGGACGCCGATGCTCTCGGCGGCCGTCGACGGCGACGTCGGCGACGCGGTGGAATCGGGCTGGTTCGACACCTTCGAGCGCCGGCTGGAAGACGCACCGTCGGTGACGCGGGCGGACGTGGACCTCGACGCGGTGACGCTCGCCGAGGAGGCGGACGAGGCCGTCGCCGCGTTCGAGTTCGAGTTCGGGAACGCAGACCGCGCGCCGGACGTGGCGAAGGCCTTCGCGGAGTACGTCGAGGGCACCTACGTCGAGGGCGTCGTCCCGGGGTACGACTACGAGGGCGTCGTCGCGGACCTCATGGGCAAGGCGGCGAGTCAGGGCGGGGACGGCAGTCGCGGCGGCACGCCGCTCTGACGGGGGCTCAGATCCCGAGCCCGTACTCGCGGACGATGCCGTAGCCAGCCACCAGCGCACCCCACACCAGGACACCGACCAGTACGAGGTCGAACGGGACGGCGTAGCCGAGGTTCCACGCGAGGACGAGCCCCTGGACCGCCGCGAGCAGGAGCATCGTCGCGACCGTGATCCCCGTCATCGTTCGCGGATCGGTGGGTGGGTCGACTCGCGCCGCCCACTGCATCACGAGGTGGGTGAGGATCATCACGACCGGTATGGCCGCCACCGCGACGGGTTTCGGGGCGAAGTTGTCGGGCTGTCCAGTGGCCGAGAAGTGAATCGCCATCTCGGCGGGGAGGCGGGGGTAGACGACGACACCGGCTAGCGCGGTGAGCAGCGCCAGTCCGCCGGTGATGGCATCGAGGCGGGTCAGGGACCGGGCCATGTCGGACGGTGTCGGCTGGCAGGAACAAGTGCGTACCGGAGGGGTGGCGGTGCGGTTGCAGTGCGGTCGCGGTGGCGGTGCGGTCGCTGCCAGCATCCGGCGCGCGGAGCGCGCCGCAGGCGCGACTCGCGGGGAGTTTTTCACGCACGTTTTTGCGAGGAGTGGTGCCGCGCAAAGCGCGGCACCCGACGAAGTAAAAAGGTGCTAGTCCATCGCGATGTAGGTCTGCGTACTCTCCACGCCGTCGATCTCCTGGATGCCGGAGGCGGCCACGTCCTTGACGGCGGCGGGGGAGTCGACCTCGACTTTGGCGATGAAGTCCACGTCGCCGGCGACGATGGAGGACTCGACGACGCCGTCGACGGCGTCGATGTCGGCCTTGATGCGGTCGGCGTCACCGGCGTGGGCCTTGACCATGACGTAGGCGACGACCACGGTCAGACACCTCCGGCGGCCGCGGCGCGGCCCTGACTGTCACCGACGACGATGCGGCGCACGTCGTCCAGCACGCCGAAGTCCGCGAGGACGACCAGTCGGTCGCCGGCCTCCAGCGAGGCGTCGGCGTCGGGGAGGCCGTAGGCGGCGTCCTGCTTGCCGAAGGCCAGGACGCGGGACTTGGCGGGCAGTTCGAGTTCGCTGAGGGTGTACCCCTGCATCGGCGAGTCGGCGGTGACGGTCAACTCGACCATCTGGAGGTTGCGAGCGATGTCGGCGACGGCGCGGATCGACCCGCCCATCAGCGCGTTCTTGGCGGCGATGGCACCCAGCCGCTCGGGGTAGATCACCTCGTCGACCTCGGAGGCGTACTTCCGGTAGATGTCCTCGCGGTAGTCCTCGTCGATGCGCAAGACCGTGCGACAGCCGTGGTGTTTGGCGATCATGCAGGCGATGAAGTTGTCGTTCAGGTCGCCCGAGAGCGCGCCCAGGGCGTCCGCGGTCGCGAGGTCGGCCTTCGCGAGCACTTCCTCGGTCGAGCCGTCGCCCTCGATCACGTCGAACCCTTCCTTGCGGGCGCGGTCGACCGAGGTCGGGTCGCTCTCCACGACGACGACCTCGTGGCCGCTCTCCTGTAAGACGCGGGCGGTCCGGAGCCCGACGCGACCGGCACCCACGATAACGAATCTCATATGGGACATTCTGCCACGGGACGGCTTAAAGCTATCCCGGCGACCCGTCGATTCGGGGACGTGGCGGCGTCGCGTCCGGATAAAAGCTTTTGATGTGTGGTAGAGTAGCAAGGGCCATGGTCCGGGCCTACATCATGGTGAAGACGGCGGCGGGCAAATCGGAGGCGCTCCTGGAAGCGACGCGGTCGCTCTCTGGAGTCACCGAGGCACACATCGTCGCCGGGAAGTACGACATCATCATCGAGGCCCAGGGCGAGGAGGTCTACGACGTGATGCACTCGGTCGCGACGGACGTGCGCGACCTCGACGGCGTCGCGGACACGCGGACCTACATCTGTCTGGAGTAGTCGGTCGGCGGTGATCGCCGGGGACGGCCCGTCACTCGCCGCCGTGTCGGTCGCGGACTGCCTCGCGCTGGGACGCCAGCCGCGGCGGCAGTGTCCCGTACGCGAACTCGAACACGTCGCTCGGATCGGGGGCCGGTACTGCTTCGGCGGCCGCGACCGCCCGGTCGACCGCCCGCTCGGCACCCTCGCGAGCGCGGTCGCGGAATCGCTCGTCGACGACGCCTTCGTCCAGACAGAACTCGGCAAAGCGGTCGATGGGGTCCCGGGTGCGCCAGTCGGGCAGGGCCGGCTCGTCCCGGTAGCGGTCGGGGTCGTCGCTGGTCGTGTGTGGCCCCTGCCGGTAGGTCAGGCTCTCGACGAGGAGCGGCCCCTCGCTCGTGACGCGGTCGAGCGCGTCGGCGACGACCGCCCGGACCGCCAGCGGGTCGTTGCCGTCGACCTGTCGCCCCTCGAAGCCGTAGGCCTCGGCCTTCGCGGCGATGGAGGGGGCGGCGGTCTGGCGCTCCCGGGGCGTGCTGATCGCCCAGCCGTTGTTCTCGCAGAAGAACAGGACCGGCGCGTCGAACACGCCCGCGACGTTCATCGCCTCGTGGAAGTCGCCCTCGCTGGTCGCGCCGTCGCCGAGATAGGCGAGGACGGCGTGGTCGGCGTCGCGGTAGTCCGCGGCCATCCCGACCCCGACGGCGTGGGGGAGTTGCGTGGCGATGGGCACGGCCTGGGGAAAGACCGGCAGGTCGTGGTTCGAGTGGAACTCGGGGTGGCCCCGCCGAAAGCGGAGGAGATCGGTCGCCGGGACGCCACGGGCCAGCTGGAGGGCGTTGGCCCGGTAGGTCGGAAAGAGCCAGTCGTCGGCGGCCATCGCACGGGCGGCACCGACCTGCGAGGCCTCCTGCCCGCGGAACGGGGGGTAGCCGCTCATCCAGCCCCGGCGCTGGAGGGCCAAGGCCCGGTCGTCGAAGACGCGGGCGCGGATCAGCTCCGCGAGGAGCGTGCGGGCGGTGTCGGCCTCGCTCGGGCCCGCGATGGATCGCTCACCGACGACCCGGTGCATGGCCTCACACAGGACGCGACGGCGCTTAAACGCGGGGGCCGGCTCGGGAATCCGACACCCCCAAGGCGTCCCGGGCCGTACGCGGGGTATGGTCTCGGCCGTCGACATCGCCGGGTTGCTGGTCATCGTGGGACTCAACACTGCCATCGCGGCGCTGGCGACCCGGTTTTTCCGCGTCCGGCTGAACACGCAGTGGGGCAGTGCGCTCTACGCCGTCGTCCTCACGCCCGTCCCGCTGGTCGGGACGACGATCCTGCTCGGGTCGGTGCTGGGCCCGAACCTCGGGAGCGCCAGCACCGTGCTGGCGTTGACGGTGCTGGTGCCCCTCGCGGTCGGCATCGCCTTCGACTTCTTCTGGATGCCGGCCCCCGACGACGTGAGCGTTCCGGACAACCGGCGGCAGCGAACCTAGCGCCGGCGCTCGATCTCGTCGCGCGCGGTCGCGAGGACCGCCTCGGGTGACCGGGTGGCGTCGATCCGGACGAACCGGTCCGGGTCGGCCTCGATCAATCGTTCGTAGTTGTCCTGCACCCGGGCGAGATAGTCCGCGGCCTCGAACTTGTTGGTCGCGCCGCTCCGGTCGGCACCCGTCTCGGGGTCCACGTCGAAGTAAAGCGTCAGATCGGGCGCGCGCGTGAACGGTTCGTGGACGCGCTGGACGTAGGCCATCGGGTCGTGGATGGTCCCGTCGAGGGTCGCGCCCTGGTAGGCGTACCGCGAATCCGAGTAGCGGTCGGAGATCACCAGATCGCCGGCCTCCAGCGCGGGCCGGACGACCCGCGAGAGGTGGTCGGCGTGGTCGGCGGTGTAGAGGAACAGTTCCGCGAGCGGGTCGGCGTCGTCGTCGCCGATGGACCGGGCGACGGCCTCGCCGTACCAGGAGTCGGTGGGCTCGCGCGTGAAGGTGACCCCGCCGTCGAGTTCGTCGTGCAGGCCCTCCCAGACGGTGGTCTTGCCGCTGCCGTCGATCCCCTCCAGCGTGATGAGCATACGAGTGCTGGGCGGTCGGTGCTTGTAAATCGGCCGTTCCCGGTCAGTCCGGGAGGTAGAAGTCGGATTTGCCCTTCCGGTGGGGCGAGGCGTCTTTGAGCTTCGCGATCTTGGCGGGGCTGCGGTCCCGGACGATGACCACGTCGTAGGACTCCTCGGCGGCGACGCTACTGCCGACGCTTGACAGCGAGGTGACCAGGTGGCCCGCGTTCTCGCTGCCGATGAACACCATCGAGGCGTCCTCGTGCTCGGCGACCTTCCGCAGGCGGTTCGCGATCTCACCGGAGGGTGCGCGCTTGTCGACGACGCGGTGCCGGAAGTTCGCGGTCGGGCACAGGTCGGTCACCTGTCGGTGGAGCCGCGAGACGACGGTCTTCAGCTCCGGGTCCTCGTTGGCCTCGATCCAGTCGTGGTCGCGCGCGTACTCGGCGTTCCCCTTCGGGATCACGCTGACGGCCAGCACGTTCTCCTCGAAGACGATCCCGAACTCCGTGGCGCGAACCAGCGCCGCCTCGGCCAGCGGCGACCCGTCGAACGGAACGACCAGTGTCATACCCGAAATCCCTCGGCGGACCTGATATACCTGCGGACGGTTCTCGGCCCCTGAAAACACCGCCTCGTCCGCCCATCGTCGGGTACCTGACCAGTCGCACGATACTTTTAAACATATATAAAACGAACAGTAGCCCGTATGAACGTTCTCGTCGTCGGCGGCAGTGGTTTCATCGGGACGAACCTGAGCAGGGAGCTAGACGACCGCGGCCACGACGTGACGGTCCTCTCCCGGGACCCGTCCGGGGAGGGCCTCCCAGCCGGGGTCGACACGGTGTCGGGCGACGTGACGGCCTACGACTCCATCGAAGGGGCCTTCGAGGGCATGGACGCGGTGGTGTACCTGGTCGCGCTCTCGCCGCTGTTCAAGCCCAAGGGCGGCAACGAGAAGCACTTCGAGATCCACACGGAGGGGGCGCGCCACGTCGTCCAGGCGGCCGAGGAACACGGCGTCGACCGACTCGTCCACATGAGCGCGCTGGGTGCCGATCCGGACGGGCCGACGGCGTACATCCAGGCGAAAGGCCAGGCCGAGGATATCGTCACCGCCTCGGAACTCGACTGGG
Organism: Halorientalis pallida; assembly: GCF_049605515.1. GTDB lineage: Archaea > Halobacteriota > Halobacteria > Halobacteriales > Haloarculaceae > Halorientalis > Halorientalis pallida_A. The sequence goes on along the minus strand of NZ_CP187158.1, from coordinate 3,205,980 downwards.
TGATCTTCCGTCCCTCGGTCGTGTTCGGCGAGGGCGGCGAGTTCGTCTCGTTCACGAAGAAACTCACGCCGCCGGGGCTCGCGCCGCTGCCCGGCGGCGGCAAGAAGACGAACTTCCAGCCGGTCTGGGTCGGCGACCTCGTGCCGATGCTGGCCGATGCGGTCGAGGACGACGAGCACGTCGGCGAGACCTACGAGATCGGCGGGCCCGAAGTGCTGTCGCTCCGGGAGATCGCCAAGATGGTTCGCGGGAGCGTCATCCTCCCCGTCCCGATGGGGCTGGCTGGCGTCGGCCTCAAAGTCGCGGGCTCGCTGCCCGGGTTCCCGATGGGCGGCGATCAGTACCGGTCGCTGAAGTTCGACAACACGACCAGCGACAACGACGTGGCGGCGTTCGGTGTCGACGGCCAGGACCTGACCACACTGGGAGAATACCTGGACACACGGGCGTAAGCACCCATTTTTCGGGACGCTAAGCCCCGATTAACCGGGCTGCTTTCAGGCGGTTGTGTGTTGAACTCGGCATTCTATTTGCTGATATTTGGGGGTAAAACTTATAGCCGTAATGTGACTGTTTCCTCTCACACGGAGACGAGTCATGAAACTCGCGATGATCGGTTTCGGCCAGGCGGGCGGGAAAATCGTCGACAAGTTCCTGGAGTACGACGAGCGAACCGGGAGCGGGATCGTCCGCTCCGCGGTCGCCGTCAATACCGCTAAAGCCGACCTACTTGGACTGGAGCGCGTACCGGAAGACAACCGGGTGTTGATCGGACAGGCCCGGGTGAAAGGACACGGTGTCGGTGCCGACAACGAACTCGGTGCCGAGATCGCGGAGGAAGACATCGACGAGATCCAGGGTGCAATCGACAACATCCCGGTTCACGAAGTCGACGCCTTCCTCATCGTCGCCGGTCTCGGCGGCGGGACCGGGTCGGGGGGCTCCCCCGTCCTGGCGAAACATCTCAAACGCATCTACACCGAGCCGGTGTACGGACTGGGCGTGTTGCCCGGCGGCGACGAGGGTGGTATCTACACGCTCAACGCCGCGCGATCCTTCCAGACGTTCGTCCGGGAGGTCGACAACCTGCTGGTGTTCGACAACGACGCCTGGCGGAAATCCGGCGAGTCCGTCCAGGGCGGTTACGACGAGATCAACGACGAGATCGTCAAGCGCTTCGGCATCCTCTTTGGCGCTGGGGAGGTCGAACAGGGCGGTGCAGTCGCCGAAAGCGTCGTCGACTCCAGCGAGATCATCAACACGCTCGCGGGCGGCGGCGTCTCCACTGTCGGGTACGCCGCCGAGGAAGTCGAACCCGAGCAGGGCGGCGGCGGGTTGCTCTCGCGGTTCAAGGGCGACGACTCCGACGACGGGATGGACACCGCAAACACCACGAACCGCATCACCAGCCTCGTCCGCAAGGCGGCGCTGGGGCGGTTGACGCTGCCCTGTGAGATCGACGGGGCCGAACGGGCACTGCTCGTGTTGAGTGGCCCGCCGAAACACCTCAACCGGAAAGGCATCGAGCGCGGCCGGAAGTGGCTCGAAGAGCAGACCGGCAGCATGGAGGTCCGCGGTGGCGACTACCCGGTCCCCGAATCGGGCTACGTCGCCAGTGTGATCTTGCTGTCGGGCGTCCACAACGTGCCTCGCATCAAGGAACTCCAGCAGGTGGCCATCGAGGCCCAGGACAACATCGACGAAATCCGGCAGGAAAGCAAAGCGAATTTAGAGGAGTTAGTCGAGGACGATGATGATGAACTCGATCCCCTGTTCTAAACGGAGTATCGTATTCGTACTACTCGCGGTCGCGGTCGTGGGCGCGGTGGGGACAGCGGCGGCTGTCACGGTCACGGAGGACAACGTGCCCAGCGAAGTCAAAGCCGAAACGGGCACGAGCGTGACGGTGACGCTGGACGATCCCTACGAGGGTGCGCCCAGCGAGTGGACGCTCCGGGCCGAGACGAACCTGACCGGCGAGCGCACCTGGCAGATCAGCAAACGGAAGTTCGGTTCCGGGAGCATCGAGAACGAGTCGGGGTCGGGCGGGAGTATCGAGACCACGGTGAGCCAGAGCAACGACGACGAGTCGATCACGCTCACCATCACCGGCACGATGCCCAACCGGTCGGTGTACAACTACGACCCCCAGCAGAACCTCTCTGCGATCACGCTCTACCGCGTGACCGACAGCGGTGAGACGAAGGTCGACACGATCAACGTCCCCTACTACACCGCAAAGAGCAAGGAGGCGCGCAAGCAGATCGACCAGGCCAAGCAGGCCATCGACGAGGCCGGGAGCGTCCCGGATTCGGCCCGGACCGACTACCAGAGCGCAATCGAGTTCTACAACAGCGGGCAGTTCGCGAGCGCGATCCGGGAGGCAAACAGCGCACAGGAGGCGGCCCAGCAGGCCGAGCAGTCCCAGCAGACGACCCAGTTGCTCATCTACGGCGGCGTGGGCATCCTCGTGCTGGCGCTGATCGGCGGCGGCGTCTGGTACTGGCGCAACCAGCAGGACGACTACGACAAACTGCGCTGATGGACGTTCTCGTCCCCCTGGCTGTCGACGAGCCGAAAACCCGGCTCGCGGGGACACTCACTGCTGCCGAACGGACGGCGTTTGCTCGCGCGATGTGTGCGGACGTACTCGACGCGATTCGCGAGAGTGGCCACGACCCCGAGGTCCTCGCGACGGCGGCCGTCGACGTGGACGCCCCCGTCAGGATCGACGACCGACCCCTGACCGAGGCCGTGAACGCCGCGCTCGACGATGCCGTCGACGGCGGTGCCGAGCGCGTGGGGATCGTCATGGCCGATCTGGCGCTGGCGACGCCGGCCGCGCTCGACCGACTGTTCGCGACCGAGGGCGACGTGGTGCTGGCCCCGGGTCGTGGCGGCGGGACCAACGCCATCGTGACTCGCCACCCCGAGTTCCGGACGGACTACCACGGCGCGTCGATCCGCGACCACCGGCGAGCGGCCCGGGCGGTCGGTGCCGACGTGACCGAGGTCGACAGTTTCCGGCTCGGGACCGACGTGGACGAGCCCGACGACCTCGTGGAGGTGCTGTTGCACGGCGAGGGACGGGCCCGGGAGTGGCTGGTCGAGGCGGGGTTCGTGGTCGACGCGGACGGGCGCGCGACCGCGACGCGCGCACAAGAGTGAAGGGGCGGGGACCCCGACTGGGATCTGTGATTCCGGGGACCGACGAGTACGGCGTCGACGTGACCGTTGCCGACGAGGACATCGAGCGACTGCTCGACGTGACGCCCGCGGACGTGGACCCGGCCCCCGAACTCTCGTTCTGCCGGAACGTGTTCGTGCCGCTGACGACGGCCTGTCGGTACACCTGCACGTACTGCACCTACTACGACCCGCCGGGGCAGGCCACGCTCCTGAGTAAAGAGGAGATCCGGGAGACGGTCCGGCGCGGGGCCGACGCCGGCTGTACGGAGGCGCTCTTTACCTTCGGCGACGACCCCGACGACCGGTACACCGAGATCCACGACCGGCTCGCGGAGTGGGGCCACGACTCGATCCACACGTACCTCCGGGAGGCCTGCGAGATCGCGCTGGAGGAGGGACTGCTCCCCCACGCCAATCCGGGCGACCAGACCCGCGAGCAGATGGCCGAGGTCGCGGACCTGAACGCCTCGATGGGCGTCATGCTGGAGACCACGGCCGAGGTACAGGCCCACGGCGGCCCTCGTGCAAAGAACCCGGGGCAGCGGCTCCGGACCATCCGGACGGCGGGGGAACTCGGCGTGCCCTTCACTACGGGCATCCTCGTCGGGATCGGCGAGGACTGGGCGGACAGGGCGGAGTCGCTGCTCGCGATCCGCGAGCTCGACGAGCGCTACGGGCATATTCAGGAGGTGATCGTCCAGCCGGTCGTCGACAACGAGCGCTGGCGCGGCGGCTCACCGACCGTCGACACGCTCCGGCGCACGGTCGCGATGGCCCGGGACTGCCTGCCCGAGTCCGTGAGCGTGCAGGTGCCCCCGAACCTCGCGCCCGCCCGCGAGGTGGTCGACTGCGGGATCGACGACCTCGGCGGGGTGTCGCCGGTCACCGTCGATCACGTCAACCCAGACTACGAGTGGCCGGGGCTGGACGAACTCCGGGCGGTCGCCGACCACGCGGGCGTGCCCCTGCGGGAGCGCCTGCCCGTCTACGACCGCTACGCGACCGACGAGTGGCTCTCGGGTCGGATCGCCGACGCCATCGACGCCCCCGACACGGCGGGCGAGCGGTTCCGGGCCGTCCGTGACCGCGGGACGAACCCGACGAGCGTTTCGTCCGATTGATACTGGTCCGACGTTTTCGGCTCCCCTCCCCGATATCTGCGATTATCAGCATCGGAAACGGAACACGAAGTTGATGCTTGCGCAGTCGAAAGTGGGGGTACTCAGCGGTCGGTCGCTGGCACCGAAGATGGCCTGGGAATTCACGCCGTACACGATCCCGTTCGCAGTGACGGTACTGTGTAGTCTCGTATTCGGCGGGTACCTGGTGTACGACGCGCGCCGCCGGGGCTGGGACACGAGCGTGGGTTCGCTCGCCGTCGTCAGCCTCGGGACGCTCGTGTGGGCGGGCGCCGCGCTGGTGCAGGTGTCGGCGACCTCGTTTTCGGTGATGGTCGTCGCCGAGCAGTGGACCTACGTCGGGACCCCTATCGTCGTGATCGGCTGGTTCGTGTTCACCGCCAGCTACACCGACTACGACGACCTGCTGACGGTGCCGGTGGTCGGGTCGCTCACGGTGGTCCTCGGTGTCGGGACGGTTCTCGCGCTCACGAACGGCCTGCACCAGCTCATGTGGGCGGCACCGGCCGTCGTCGACCACGGCTCGTTCAGTTCGCTGACCTACGAGAAGACGGTGGCCTACTACCTGTTCATCGGCGTCGCGTTCGGTGTCGCCCTGCTCGGCGTCGCCCTGCTCGGGCGCTTCATGCTCACCTCGCCGACGCTCTACCGGAGCCAGATGGCGGCGCTGATCGTCGCGGCTGCCGCACCCATCGTCGTGAGCCTCTGGGTCGTCCTCGGACTGGGGCCCCACGCCACGGTCGAACTCTCGCCCATCGCGTTTACCTTCTCCGTCGCCGCGTTCATCTTCGCGATCAAACGCTACCAGTTGCTCGACCTGGAGCCCATCGCCCGGACGCGCGTCGTCGAGAGCATGCGCGAGGGGTACGTCGTCCTCGGCGACGACGAGCGGATCGTCGACCTGAACCCCTCCGCCCAGTGGCTCCTGGAAACCGACGAGCGCGTGATCGGGGCCGACGTGCGGACCGTCCTTCCCGAGATCGAACCGCTCCTCGACGGCGACGACGCGACCGGGACGGAACTGTCGGTCGAGGTGGCCGGCGAGCGCCGCTACCTGGCGGCCAACCGCTCGGCGCTGTCCGAGACCGACGAGGGACTGGGGAGTCTGGTCCTCCTGCGGGACGTGACCGAGCGCCGTCAGGTCGAGAAACGCTATCAGGAGCTCATCGAGCACTCGATGGACGTGATCGCCGTCCTCGACGAGGACTGGACGGTCACCTACGCCAGTCCCTCCCACGAGACGGTGCTGGGGATCGACCCCGACACGATCACCGGCGAACGCGTCGCCGACCACATCCACCCCGACGACCGGCCACAGCTTCGCGAGCGGTTCGCGTCGCTCGCCGAGGACCCCGGCGCGACCCTGCGCTTCGAGTTCCGGATCGTCGACGCCGACGGCGAGTGGCACGTCCTCGAAGGGATGGCGCGGAACCTGCTCGACAACGCCGTCGTCAGAGGCATCGTCGTCAACTCCCGGGACATCACCGACCGGAAGCGCCGCGAACGGGAACTCGAACGCCAGAACGAACGGCTCGAAGACTTCGCGAACGTCGTCTCCCACGATCTCCGGAACCCCCTCCAGATCGCCGAGGGCTACCTCGACGAGGCCCGCCGCACCGGCGACGAGGACGCCTTCGACCGGGTCGAGACCGCCCACGACCGCATGGAGACGATCATCGACGACGTGCTGGAGTTGGCCCGACAGGGACGGACCGTCGGGGAGACCGAACCCGTCTCGCTGGCGACCGTCGCCGACGAGGCGTGGGCGACGGTCCGGACCGACCGGGCGACGCTCACGGTCGCCGACGACGCCCGCGTCGAGGCCGACCCCGACCGACTGCGCCGGCTGTTCGAGAACCTGTTTCGGAACAGCGTGGAACACGGCGGCCCCGGTGTGAGCGTCACGGTCGGACCGATCCGGGCCGAGAGTCCGGATGAAAGCGAGAGGCAGCGAGTGGACGGCGACACCGGGTTCTACGTCGAAGACGACGGCGTGGGGATCCCCGAGTCCGAGCGCGAGACCGTCTTCGAGTCCGGTTTCACGACCGAGACGGGCGGGACGGGATTCGGCCTCACCATCGTCAGGGAGATCGCCGAAGCCCACGGCTGGGACGTGTCGGTGGCCGACAGCACGGTCGAGAACGCGACTGCGGTGGCCGACGGCAGGTCGGCGACGAACGAGGACACCGAGCGAGACGGTGACCGCGGCGGTGCCCGGTTCGAGTTCCGACCGCGGGAGGACGCGGCGGCCGACGTGCCGTAGTTCGACCCGCGTTCAGAGATCGCTCACGGAGCTGGCCGCGTCGTCCCTGTCGAGGTCCGGGGTGCCGTCCAGCGCGCGGAGTTCGCGGAACACGGTCGCCTCGATCTTCCGGAGGTGTTCGCCGACGTTGGCGGCCGAACAGTCCAGTTCGTCGGCCAGTTCCTGGTGGGTCGCTCGCCGCGGGTCCGCGTAGTAGCCCTGCTCGACGGCGACCGTGAAGATCTCGCGCTGGCGCTCGGTCAACTTCTCCAGCAGTTGCGCGGCGTCGGGGTAGGAGGTGCCGGTCCGGACGATCTCCACGTCGATGGCCTCGGGCAACTCCGCGAGTTTCTCGCGGAACCCGCTGTCGTGTCCGACGTAGGTCACCTCGACGGTCTTCTGATCGACGATACTGATGGGCCACTTGACGAACACGTCGGAGGAGCGGCGGGTCTGCATCAGCGTCCGCGCGAACTCCGTCGGATCGATGGAGAGGTAGGCGTACCACGTGCGCTCCCCGGAGAGACTGCACTCACGAACCGGGTCCGCGGCGCCGACGATGGACTCGAACCGCTCCCGATCACCGTTCCCCTCCGCGAGGACCACGAGGGTCCCGTCGTCGAGGAGATCCGCCCGGTGGACCCGCTGGACTGACACCACGGGGTCGGCCAGCAACTCCCCCACGAACGGGTGGAACTGCGGCGCCTCCAGCGAGAGCCGAACCGTTACGTGTCGCATCGTGGCATCGTACTACCAACTGTGAGATATTTCTTTTGCCGGTGCAAAGTGGAGAAGGGGGGGATGGGGAATCGATCGGCGGCGACAGCCACCGAATCAGGGATTCCTGGGCCGTACACTCCAATTGGCCCGTCCGCACCTCCCGGATAGAGGTGGATCTCTATTGGATTTTGACCCGCCTATCCAAAGTGGATTTATATGCATTCGTTCCTGAAGGAATGTGCTTATAAAAGAGTGCGATGTGCGAGCGGTCTCCCGTTCGTGGTCGGATCGCCGACGATCAATCAGTGGTCCGGGACGAGTGGCGTGCCGTCGGCCTGGGGACCGAGCCTGGGGCCGAGCTGGTCGGCACCGGGGTCGACGCGGCGGCGCTGTTCGTAGTCCGTCGAGCGTTCGACGGGGATGCGGCCGATGGCGGCGATCATGTCGGCGTACTCCCGGACGGAGCGACACTCGCCGAAGCCGCCGCCGGCGCGTTTGGTGATCTCCTCGGAGAGGATCGTCCCCATGAAGTCGTCGGCCCCGCAGGTGAGCATCTTCAGCCCCTGAGCGTCGCCGTACTTGACCCACGAGGACTGGACGTGTTCGATGTTGTCAAGGTAGAGCCGCGAGACGGCGATCATCAACTCGTCCTCGTGTCTCGTCGCACCGTCGGTCACCATCCCGCGCTCGGCCAGGGGCGTCTCCTCGTGGACGAAGGAGAGGGGGACGAACTCCGTGATCGCCCCGGTCCGATCCTGGAGGTCCCGGACCCGATCCAGATGCAGGGCGCGGTGAGCCTCGTTCTCGACGTGGCCGTACATGATCGTCGCCGTCGTGTCGAGGCCGACGGTGGCGGCCGCCTCCATGGCTTCCAGCCACTCGTCGGTCCCGATCTTCCCCGGACAGATGACCTCCCGCACCTCGTCCACCAGGATCTCCGCGGCAGTCCCCGGCACCGAGTCCAGTCCGGCCGCTTTCAGCCGACGGAACACCTCCTCGTAGGACCAGTCGGTGCCCCGGCGGGCGTGGTAGGCCTCCTCGGGCGTCATGGAGTGGACGTGGACGCCGTCGACGCTCATCGCCGCGATCTGGTCGACGTAGTTTCCCGGGTCTTTCTCGTACTCGGCTGGTGGGCGGTAGTTCAGATCGCCCCGGTCGCTCGATTCGAGGATCTCGCGGTGTTCGGAATCGAGCGCGAAGGCGGGGTGGAGGCCGGAGACGGAAGTCACCTCGTAGATGCCGCGTTCGACGGCGTCGGCGACGATCTCGCGGGATTCGGCGGGCGTCTTCGTGAACCCGCCGTGATCTTCCTGATAGCTCGTCCGGAATTGTTCGGAGCGGTCCTTGAAGTTACAGAACAGACAGCCGGTGTTGCAGGCGGTGGTGACGTTGTTGTTCAGGTTGGCGACGAAGGTGACTTCCTCGCCGACCACCTCGGCGCGGCGGCGGTCGGCGGCTTCGAGGACGCGCTCTTTGCGTGCCCGGTCGATCCCCGACCGGTCGGTGCCGGTAGTGAGGAGTTCGATGGCGTCGGCGACGGCGAGCCGGTCGCCGGCCCGGGCCTTCGCGAGCGCGTTCTCGAACGACTGGTCGGTCTCCGGGCGGTGTTCGAAGTCGAACTCGCCCCGCGGGACCGACGGCGTGACCGCATCAGGCATTGACTCGTGGCAGGGGCGGAACCCCCATATACGTGGCGGGAGCGGTAAGGCACCCCTCCGGACCCCGCCTGGGATGCCGCGTTCCCGTGCCGGGATCCGAACCCACCCCACGGTTCGGTCGGCCTCAGACGACCCCGAGCAACCGAAGCACGGGGACCGAGAGGATCGCCGCGGTGAGCACCGTCGCCGCGGTTACCCTGATCCGGTTCCCGTACTGGTCGAGGTCGTCGCCGTCGGCGGTGACGATGGCGAACAGCACGAGCGGGTGCCGGAACGGGCTCGGTGGCCTGGCACCGACGATCCGCTCGCGCAGGTACCGGTACTCCCGATACGACCACCAGCCGTAACAGAGCAGGCTCGCGACGAGCCCGACCCACGACACGAACAGCACGAGGAAGGGAAAGCCCACCGGACCCAGCAGGTCGGCCTGGATCGACACTGGCGGGCCGAACACACGTCCTTTCACCGCCAGGAACGCCCCGACGCCGGCGAGGACCGAGAGGGCTCCCAGGCCGGCCAGGCCCGCCAGCAGGCGCTTCAGGAGCCCCTGGAGGCGGTCGTGGTCGATCCCCAGCACCGGGCCCGGACGCGCGGGTGCGTCGGCGGCGTCCGGCGAGCGGAGGTCGGTCCCGCGGCCCGGCGTCAGGTTCGCCGTCGCGGCCGAGAGCAGGATCCAGAGGAGGGCGAACCCACCGATGCCGAGAAAGAGCAGCGGCGTCTCTGTCGTCCGCCGTTCGAGAAAGGCCTCGTCGGGCGACTCGGGCGGGACGTAGGCGGTCGTCGACGCACCGACCGTGTAGGGGTCGAGCACCGCCCGGGCCTTCGCTCGGTCGGCGTAATCCTGTGCGAAACCTGGGAAGAGGTTCGTGCTGGTGTAGTTGGTGCCCTCGTACCGGTACTCGAAGGTGACGCCCGGTTCCCACTTGTCCTGGCCCTGATCGTACTCGACTTCGTGGAGCGACGTGTTCGTGACCGTCGCCGTCACCGGTTGCGAGTTCGCGATGGTCCGGGACTGTTCGGCGTAGGTGTATCCGCCGTAGCCGGCGACCGCGGCCCAGAAGACGGCCGCGACGAGGAGGCCGCGGCTGAACTCCAGGTCACGGTCACCGACCGAGAGCGTCAGAGACATGGCCGGCGCAGTGCGGTGCGGGCGGAGGTGGAGGGCTGATCGGCGCGGAGACGATACCACGGCCGCGACCATATCCGGTCGCGTGGTCGTGCGCTGGTATCGGACGGGGACCCGACAGTCAGCATATCAGGAGCATACGAGAACGCGGATTTAGTCGCTTCGGTGGGACGGTCGGCGTTGCGCGGCGGGTGCTGGTGTTTAGTACAAGACGAACGGTGTACCACTATAGCCAATAATTTATATAGACTCTGTCAAGGCAACCGCTCGAAATATAGAGGATGAGTTTAGCAGAGTGAGATCAGAGTTGCCCGTGGTTAGCCTCTATCGAGACACCATCAATGTCTAATGTCGCTTCCGCCTCCACTTCGTAAGGGGTTGACCCATCTTCAACCAATACAGTATACTGGAATGTCATCGCAGAATAATTCGTTACGTAATCATGAATCCCTTTGCTGGCCGGCAGTTTATGCATGATGCGAATTTTATCGTTTGACAGCGCAACCACTTTGTTCTCATTTTTCTCTCGGTATTCTAGCCGGACATTACCGCTCCCAATCTCCGACGGATTAACCGTCTCAGTCCTACCACCAGCTGTTGTGAACTCAGCGTGTTGAAGAACCGGTTTAGCAAGGTGCCCGTCACGCCGACCATCATTTAATGCGGTGAAATCCCAATTGACCACGACTATTCGATCTTCATTTTTTATACTTCCTAGATCGTTGGCATGTCGTTCGATACGGATGTCTGACCGGGGAGTTTGGAATTGCTCGATGATGGGTTTGAGCAGGCGGAGAACTGACCCGAAAAGTGGCAGCGACGACATTACATAGTTTTGACTGAGTGGTGACTTGTCTCCTTCGGCAAACCGTTTTCTTAGAATTCGGCTTTGGTAACCACACGATTAGTCTCTCTAGAAGATTCGTACATTATATTCATCGGATTTATATAAATATCAACAAAATCTGGCAAAACCCACAGCGGTACGTTGGCACTCCAACTCTATCGGCAGTTGCACACTATTCCCGGTCTAGCATCCGCGCGCCTACGGCGCGCGGTTCTCGCGAGCGCGGCATCGCCGCGCTCGCGCCTTTTTCGCCCACGTTTTTGCCGCGAGTGGTTCGCGCTTCGCGCGAACCCGAGCGGGAAAAAGGTGGTTAGTCGTCGTCAGCCCCGATCCCGAGGTTCAGATCGGTCGCCTCCTCGTCGTCCACGTCGGCGTCGGGGATGGCGGCCTCCAGTTCGATGGTGACGGTACAGCCCCGGTCGGTGTTCTCGAACTCGATGGTGCCCTGCGAGAGGTCGACGATCCAGTCGACCAGCCAGAGGCCCACGCTGGAGCCGTGTTCGAGGGCGGTCTCCTCGCGGCGTTCGAGGACTTCGATCTCCTTGTAGGGGATGCCGGGACCGTTGTCGGCGACGCGGAGGGTGGCGTGGTCGTCGCCGCAGTCGGCGGTGACGACGACCTGTGGATCGTCGGCGTCGTTGTGCATCGCGGCGTTCTCGATGACGTTCTCGACGGCGTGGGAGACGGCCCAGTGGGCGTGGACGGGGCAGGCGTCGGGGAGGTCGGTCTCGAAGGAGACGCCGGGGAACTCCCGGCGGGTGGTCTCGATGGCGTCGGTGGCCATCTCGGCCACGTCGAATTCGCTGCGGGTGCGCTCGCCCGAGAGGAGTTTCTCGACGGTTCGGGCCTTCTCACTGGCGTCGAGTAAGTTGTCGCTCTTGTCCATGATCGTCTGGAGCCGCTCGGCCTGCAGGCCGGAGGTCTCCTCGGCGAGCATCTGGGCGTTGGCCTTGACCACCGAGAGGTCGTTGCGGACGTTGTGCCGGAGGACGCGGGAGAGGACCTGCTTGAGCAGGTCGAGTTCCTGCTGTTTCTGCCGGAGGTCGGTCACGTCGTAACACAGCACCGTCCAGCCCAGGTGGTCGCCGTCGTCGTCCAGTCGGGAGACACGGACGACGAAGGTGCGGGAGACACCGTTGATCGCGGTCGTGAACTCGTGGCCGTCGAGCAGGTCGGCGACCCCGGCGGGCGAGGCGGCGGTGCCGGCCGTCCCGCCGCGGACGCCGGGGAGCGACTCGGAGAGTTCGACCACGCCGACGATGCCGCGGCCGACGGCTTCGTCGGTCAGGCCGAGGACGAGTTTCGCCGCCTCGTTCAACTCGATGACGGTCCCGTCGACGCTGTAGACGAGGATGGCCCCGTCGATGGCCTCGATGAGGCTGTTCTCGGGCAGGGACACCACGTCGTAGTTGCCGAAGCGGACCACCCCGAGGACGACGAAACTGTTGGTCAGGACGTACACCAGCGGATGGGGCTCGTACGGAAGGTCGAGGAAGGCGAAGCCGACGGCAAAGAGGAGCCCGGCCGTGCCGCCCAGGACGAGCATCGTGTTGCGCCAGCGGTAGAGTCGCTGATCCGAGCGCAACGTGAAGGCGACGAGCAGGCCGACGCTGACGACCAGCAGGCCCAGCGAGTAGAGGCTCTGGGCGAGCGCGGCCGGCCCGGTCGTGAAGACGATGGGCGAGAGGAACGCGTCCGTGGCTCCGACCGACGCCGACGACCAGTACAGCGAGTGCAGTCCCGGCACCGCCGGCGCGGTGTTGGTCACGAGCAGGCCGACGCTGACCGCCAGCGGCCCGCCGGCCAGCGCGAGCGTCGACCGACGGGCCAGCACCGCCCGTTCGGTCCAGGCGACCACGAACACGTACCAGAGGAAGACGACGACCGCCGCGAGGACGCCGAACAGCTTCCAGAAGATCACCTTCGTCGTCACCGTGGGCGCGACCAGCGAGAGCAGGTACAGCAGTGACTGGAGACTGCCAAGCACTGCGGCGGCGAGCAAGTACTCCAGCCCCCGGACGTTCCGGTTCGTCCAGTACACGTACGCGAAAGCCGCCATCACCACCATACTGAACAGGTACCAACCCGCCCACAGCGCGTTCGCCAGCATCCGTGCTATCGACCATCGGCCACAAACCACCTTGTAGGTTCGCCCCGAATTTTCAGTTTTGATTCCACACCGGAACCGCGTGCAATCACGACGGCCGGTCGGCGAGTCGGCGTCGATGCGGCCCCAGGAAGCCGGCGATAGTAACCCCTTAGTGACGCCGCGGGGACCTCCAGATAATGACTCCTGTATCAGCCACGCCCGCGGTCGGCCGCGGACCGACGGGGTGGGACCGATGACGAGCGTCAAGGACTTCCGCGTCGACCAGCCCGCCACGGCCACCGACCTGGGCCGGGGCGCGTTCGTGTTCACCGACGACTACTCCGTGTTCGACTGGGGGAAGATGCCCGACGACATCCCGAACAAGGGGGCCAGTCTCTGCGCGATGGGCGCGTACAACTTCGAGTTACTCGAAGACGCGGGCATCCCGACCCACTACGAGGGCGTCGTCAGCGGCGGCGAGGCCGTCCCGCTCGCCGAGGTCGCCGAGCCGCCCCGCGAGATGGCCATCGAACTCACGCAGGTCCCGGACCTGCCCCACGACGGCCGCGAGTACGACTACGACGCCTACTACGCCGAGGCGGGCGAGAACCACCTGATCCCCCTCGAAATCGTCTTCCGCAACACCGTCCCCGTCGGATCGAGCCTGCGGTCCCGCGCCGACCCCGCCGACTTCGGCCTGGACCACGACGAGTGGCCCGACGAGGTGGTCGACCTCCCCGAGCCGGTGGTGGAGTTCTCGACGAAACTCGAGGAGTCCGACCGGTACCTCGACCGCCAGGAGGCCGACCGGATCGCCGGCCCGGTCGACATCGACGAACTGGACGCCCTCGCGCGTTCCGTCAACGAAGTCGTCACCGAGCGCGCCGACGAGGTGGGCCTGATCCACGAGGACGGCAAGATCGAGTGTTTCCACTACGACGGCGAGATCCGGGTCGCCGACGTGGTCGGCACCTTCGACGAGAACCGCTTCTCCTACGACGGCCAGGAAGTCTCCAAGGAGGTCATCCGACAGTACCACAAGCGGACCCAGCCCGAGTGGGTCGAGGCCGTCGCCGCGGCCAAAGATCAGGCCAAAGCCGAGGACGTGGCCGACTGGAAGGCGCTCTGTGAGCGCGAACCCGAACCACTCCCGGATCACGTCGTCGACGCCGCCAGAGACCTCTACACGGCCGGAACGAACGCCTACATCGGTCGAGAACTGTTCGACGCGCCGCCACTCTCCGCGGCCGTCGAGACCGTCCAGCGCCTCTAGGAACCCGATCCGGACCCGGACACCCGGGGTCTGAAGAACCGTGCGGAGATCGGACCGGCGATACAGAGGACCCCGCCGATCGCCGTCGGAACGATCCACAGCGGTGCGCTCCAGATCAGGTGGAACGTCGTGACCGACAGCGCTATCGCGACGACGCCCCCGACCGGCGCGAGTTTCGGCTTCGAGAGCGCGAGCAGCCCCATCCCGGAGATGCCGACCCCCATGTTCATCACGAACAGGAGCGGCACGATGAACCCGAATCTGTCGTCCTGCGTCAGATAGCCCACGGTCAACATCCCGGCGAAGATGAGGACGACACCCCCCAGTTCGGTCAATTTGTTCGACACCATCGTTCCTGTAGTTTTTACACCCGACTTAATAAATGCACCCGATAAAATGCGGTATTTAATTATGGAGCAGATGCGGTTCAGCGTCCGGCGGTTCGCCGCTCGCCCGTTCGGAGGCCGCCCTGCGGTCGGCCGACCGTCGTTCCCGGCTCGCTACCGCTCGCCGTTCCACTTCGAGGCTGACTCATTCACTGCGTTCAACATCGTCAGCCTCGCCGCTCACGGGTCACTTCGTTCCCCGTTCGCGATTCCGAGGCCGCCTCTTTCGCTAGCGCTCAATCGTCGGCCTCACTCTCCTCTCCACCCTGACTCGCCACGATCTCGCCGAGTCCGTCGATAGGCCGGTCGGGATTGGCGTCGTCGAGCACCTCCGGCGACCCCAGTTGCACGTCGTCGGTGTCGAGGTCGTCGCGGAGCGTCGTCCGGCCGCGGTGGACGGAGACGGCGTCGTTGAGGTGGAGTTTGATCGCCTCGATGAGCGCCTCGGCCTCCAGCGGCTGGCCGATGCGCTGGAGGTCCTCCTCGCTGGCGTCGTCGGGGACGTTGAACGCCCGCTGGGTGATGATCGGCCCCTGGTCGAGGTCGGTCGTGACGTAGTGGGCGGTGACGCCCGCGATGCGGACGCCCTCCTCGATGGCCTGCATGTACGCCGACGCGCCGGGGAACGCGGGGAGCAGGGAGGGGTGGACGTTGATGATCCTGTTCTCGTAACGAAAGACCACGTCCGGGCTGAGAATGCGCATGTACCGGGCCAGCACGACGAGGTCGACCTCGTACTCCTGGAGGAGGTCGAGCAGGTGGTCCTCGTCGGGCGTCCCCTTCTCGTCGCCGATGTCGTGGAAGGGCACGTCGTACTTCTCGGCCAGCGGCCGCAGGTCGGGGTGGTTCCCGATGACGACGCTCACGTCCGCGCCCAGGTCACCGTTGGCCCAGGACTCGAAGATTGCCTCCAGACAGTGTGACTCCTTGGTCACGAGGACGGCCATGGTCTGGGTCTCGCGCTCGGCGGGGAACCGCACCTGGATGTCGACGCCGAGTTCGTCGCCGAGTTCGTCGGCGTCCTCCCGGAGTTTCTCCTCGGTACAGACCATCTCGGAGGTGTCGACGTGCATGGTCATCCGGAAGACGCCCTCCCGGACGGCCTGGTCGAGGTCCTCGATGTTGATGCCCCGCTCGAACAGCAGCGAGGTGACGTTCGCGATGAGGCCGGTGTCGTCTTCGCCGACGACGGTAATCTCAGTCAGTTTGTGTTTCTTCACGGTGACCACCTGCTAGCGTTGGCGACGACTGCAGTCATGCTCTCTCTCGGCAACGCCCGGCGAAAAAAGTTGTTTTTCGCGGTACTGTCGGCCCAGACACACAACGGTCGTCTCGGGAGCGTGAGGGGTGCCATAGACATTTGTACGTGGCGCAGTTAGCTCTGTCCAGTAGGGTATGCCGGTCACTGTGCTGTACGCCGACGGCGACGAGGAGAGCCGAACGGCCACAGCGAAGGCACTGTCGACGGCCGGGCTCGACGTTCACGAGGCCGCGACCCTCGACGCGGCGACGGAGACGCTGGCGACGACTGCCGTGGACTGCGTCGTCACGGCGTACGACCTCTCCGACGGACACGGGCTGGAACTGTTCGCGACGGTCCGGGAGACGACGCCGGACACGCCCTGTATCCTCTTTACCGACGTGACGACGAGCGAGATCGACACGACGGCCTTCGAGGGACTGGTCGCGGAGTACCTCCCGAGCGGGACTCCGAACGCGGCCGAGCGGTTGCGGGAGTTGATCGACGAACTCGTCACGCGCCGGAGTCAGGTCGGGTACCCGCTGCCCGACGACGAGGACGCACGGCTGGCGGCGCTCGAACGGTACGACGTGGAGGACGCTGCGACCCAGGCGGCGCTCGACCGCCTGACGAAACTGGCGGCCCACCACGTCGACGTGGACAAGGTGTTCATCGGCGTCGTCGGCGAGCACGAAGAACGGTTCATCTCCTGCCAGGGCGCGGATCTCGACCCACTGGAACGGGAGAACACGATGTGTACCCACGCGATCATCGAACCGGACGTGATGGTCGTCGAGGACACCCACGAGGACGCGCGGTTCGAGCACAACGACGCGCTGGACCGGCTGGACATCCGCTCGTACGTCGGGGCACCGCTGCACAGCCCCGACGGCGCGGCACTGGGGAGTTTCTGTCTCACCGACGACGAGCCGCGGGAGTTCACGGACGACGAGATCAGCTTCATCAGATTGCTGGCCGACGAGGCGGCCGAACAGCTCAATCTCAGACGGAAGCTCCGAGCGGCCCAGAGGGAGGTCGAGGACGGATGAGCCAGGACGCACAGCAACGCTATCAGTTCGAGGAGTTGCCGATCGAATCGGTTCGACCGGGGACGAACCTGCTGGTCGCAGGCCCGCCGTTCGCCGGGACGAAAGCGGTCGCGCTGCGGATGCTGGCGGCCGGCGAGCTGGCCGACGAGGGGCTCGTCCTGGTCGCCGCCGACGACACGGCCGAGACGATGCTGGAGGACTACACCGCGGTCGGCGGCACGTTCGACCGGGGGCGGATGGCCGTCATCGAGTGTGGCTCGCCGGGCGGCGACAGCGACGACGAGAACGTCCGGACCGTGCGCTCGCCGAGCGATCTGACCGGCATCGGCATCGAGTTCTCCTCGCTGTACGAGGGGCTGTACACGGAAGGTGTCGAGCGCGTGCGGATCGGGCTGTTCTCGATCTCGACGCTGTTGATGTACGCCGACGAACTCCAGCCGGTCTACCGGTTCCTCCACACGATCACCGGCCGCGTCCGGTCGGCCGAGGGGCTGGCGACCTGCGTGATCGACCCGACCGCACAGGACGAACAGACGATCAGTTCGGTCGAACAGACGTTCGACGGTCGCGTCGACGTGCGCCAGACCGACGACGGCGACCACCAGCTCCGCGTCCGTGGCCTCCCCGACCAGCCCGACGGCTGGCGAACCTTCTAGTCGGCGCTCGTACCACCGCGGTCCTCTTCCAGGGTCACCAGCTGTTCGACCGGCGGCAGTTCGGCGTCCTCCTCGGTCAGCACGTCGATCCGGCGACGCACCTTGTCGGTCGCGTACTCGACCAGCGGCGTCGGGTCCACCTCCTCGGTCCGCGTCGCCTCGACGGCCTCGGAGACGAACGGCAGGAGGTCCATGAGCGTGTCCTGCACGACGGCCTCGTCGACACCCTCCTCGTGGATGAGGTGCCGGACTTTGTGCATCCCGAAGCCGACGTGGCGGCCCTCGTCACTGCGAATGTAGTTGATCCCCTCGACCAGCCCCTCCAGTTCCGGCGTGTCGACGCCGTCGTCGTAGACGTCCGGGCCATCCTCGCTGAACCGCGCCGAGATACCGTAGTAGCCGGTCTGGGCCAGCACGCTCTCGACGGTGAGGTGGTAGTGACAGTAGGCTTTCGCGCGGTTCTCGGGCGTGTCGTCGGTCAGGAGCCGCTCCATCGCGTCCTCGGTCCGGTCGAACAACTCGACGTAGCCCTCGGGGAAGTACCGCTGGTCGGTCGGCTGGGTGACCTCGGCGTCGTCCTCCTGTTCGGCGACGGGGTTGATCACCTCGCGCCAGTAGCGGTCGAAAAACTGCGTGTGTTTGGCCTCCTCGTAGATCTGCGTGGAGAGGAACATCTGGTCGTCGATGTCTTCGAGGACCATCCCGAGCGGCATCAGGTCCTCCGTGACGGCCTCCTCGCCCGCGCCGAACAGCGCGAGCGTCGTCCGCAGTGCCTCGAAGCCCTCCTCGTCGCCGTCGAACGCCAGCAGGCGCTCGCGGTCCTGTTCGAGCAGTTCCTGCGGGATGTCCTCGTAGGGGTCCCAGTGTCGGTAGACGGCGTTGCGGAAGTACCCCCCGGCAAAGGAGTCCGGATCGATGCGCATGTCGCGACTGGTGTCCCTGATCTGTGTCATGGGATGGTACTTGCCCACACGACACTCGGGGTTAACCCTGGTGCCCCAGTGACGAGGACGTTTTAAACAGACCGACACTCGGTGAGTTTCTTTTGGACCGGTCTGCCGGGAAAGGAACACAGTCGGCCGGCGGAGATAACAAGCGTTAACGTCGGTGGTCACGGCACTCCCGACAATGACTGCGTACACCGCGACCGTGACGGTCCGGCTGAAACGCGGGGTGCTCGATCCGGAGGCCGAGACGACACAGCGCCAGCTCGAACGGCTCGGGTTCGATCTGGCGGACCTCCGGTCGGCCGACCAGTTCGAGATCGACGTGGATGCGAGCGACGCCGACGCGGCCGCCGAACGCGCCGACGAGATGGCCGAACGCCTGCTCGCGAACCCGACCATCCACGACTACGAGATCGACGTAACCGAACGGGACGCATGACGGTATCGGTCATCCAGTTCGGCGGGTCGAACTGCGACCGCGACGCCGTCCGCGCGCTCGACGAAATCGGCGTCGACGCCGAACTCGTCTGGCACGAGGACGGCCTCCCCGAAGACACCAGCGGCGTCGTCTTCCCCGGCGGCTTCTCCTACGGCGACTACCTCCGGGCCGGCGCGATGGCCGCCCGCTCGCCCATCGTCGAGGAGGTCCGCGACGTTGCCCGCGAGGGCACGCCAGTGCTGGGCGTCTGCAACGGCGCACAGATCGGCTCCGAGTCCGGTCTGACCCCGGGCGCGTTCACCACCAACCGGAGCGCGCGCTTCCAGTGTGAACACGTCCACCTCCGCGTCGAGAACGCCGACACCCCCTGGACCGCCGCCTACGACGAGGGCGAGGTCATCGAACTCCCCATCGCCCACGGCGAGGGGCGCTTCGAGGTCGCGGACGAACGGCTGGACGAACTCGAAGAAGCGGATCGGATCCTGTTCCGGTACTGCGACGAAGCCGGCGAGGTCACCGAGGACGCCAACCCCAACGGGTCGAAACACAACGTCGCGGGCGTGCTGGGCGAGCGCGACTCCGTCGCCGTGCTGATGCCCCACCCCGAACGGGCCGCACTGCCCGACATCGGCCCCACGGACGGCCAGGGCGTACTGGAAGGCTTCGCGGAATAGGCGCTCTCGGCGGCCGAGAATCCGTCGTTCGTTCTCTTTTTCCGGGAATCCACGGCAGACTGAAACCTCCACGACCCCCAGTTTCGAGTATGGCGACGACAGACGAGACCGTCGAGACCGAGCGCGTCTGGCTGGTCGAACGCACCTACGGGGACGACGAGCAGAACATGATCATCCTGACCTACGCCACGCCGGACGGCCGGCGGGACTACCGGAAGGAGCGGGCGCTCCCGAGTTTCACCGGCCCCGGCCGGTCGACGCAGGTGTCACTGGTCGTCGAACCGGGCAACCTCGGGACCGTCGACGACCCCGACACCAGAGCGCGGTACGCCGGCGAAGTCGAACGGATGCGCGAGAAACACGACCCCGACGACACGCTGTAAGGCGGCCGCTCGGCCGTCCGGAGGCCTCCCTGCGGTCGGCCTCCCGGCTCGCGGGTCGTCCCTCCCCGTTCGCCCAGTCCGAGATTCTCCCTGCGGTCGAATCTCCCGCCTCACGGGTCGTCCCTCCCCGTTCGGCCGCCGCCTCACGGCTCGCGTTCCTCCCCGTTCGGCCGCCGCCTCGCGGGTCACGATGCTCCCCGTTCGCCCTCCGCCTCGCGGGTCGTTCCTCCCCGCTCGGCCGCCGCCCAGCACACTTATCCGTCGGCTGACCGACATACCGACAGGTGACTCCCCGTGTCGAACATCGCACTCACAGCCGTCCTGTTGCTCGTCGGAATCGCGCTGACCGTCGGCGGCGTCTTCATCTACCGAACGGGACTGAAGCTGTTCGGGTTCCTGCTGGGCGGCGGCGGGGGCTTCTTCGCGGCCAGTACCGCCAGCCTGGGACCGATCCCCACCATCGCCGTAATCCTCCTGCTGGGCTTCGTCGGCCTCGCCATCGCCAACAAGGTGTACCTCGTCATGCTCGTCGTCCCCGGTGCGGTGACGGGGTTCGGCGCGGCGCTCGCGCTGACGGGGACCTCGATGAACCCGCTGACGAACCTGCTCGACCCCGTGATCCTCGCCGGGCCGGTCATCGGAGCGGTCCTCGCAGTGATCCTCCAGAAGGTCGTCGTCGTGTTCGTCAGCGCGGCCTGGGGCGCGGTGCTGATCTGGGCCGGCCTCGACGCGAGTGCGATCGTCGACCCG
This sequence comes from Halorientalis pallida, assembly GCF_049605515.1. Taxonomy (GTDB): domain Archaea; phylum Halobacteriota; class Halobacteria; order Halobacteriales; family Haloarculaceae; genus Halorientalis; species Halorientalis pallida_A. Next base: position 3,185,173 of record NZ_CP187158.1, on the reverse strand, counting down.
CTGGCGAACCTCTCGGTGCCGACACCTCCGACCTGGACCGGCGCGCTGATCGCCGTCGGCGTCGTCGTCCAGATCGCCACCTGGGCACTGCTGCGCCACTACGACGACGACGAACTCAAAGCGAAGATCAAGGGCCTGCTCGGTCGTGGCTCCGGCGGCAGTAGTCAGCCCGAAGGCGGCCTCTGACTGCGGTACGGGCCGACGCCGTTCGAGAGTTCGGAACAGTTTTCATCACTCATACTGAACGTCGGTTTGAATGACTCGTCGCCCTGAACGACGCGTCCGGCGGGCCTCCACCCGCTTCGAGTACCGCCAGTCGACCACCGTGGTCCGGAAGGTGCAACTGTGACGGACCGCCGTCTCGCCGCCGTCGCCGTCGTGATCGTCGCCGTCACGGCCGTCGGCACTGGCATGGCGCTCGGCGTGTTCGACGGTGGCCCAGCGGACGACGCCACCGACGGGACCGGGCCGAACGAATCAACCGTCGGCGACGACCCTGAAGTCGCACTCGTCACCGGTGACGACGACCGAATCCAGGTCGTCGGGACCGGTGGGCAGACGATACGTGGAACCACGGACCTCCCGCCAGGGAGGGCAGTCGAGTTCCGCGTCACGTCGACGGGACCCCAGCCGTGGGCCCGGACCGAGACGGTGAACGTGAGCGAGAACGGCACGTTCGCCGCGGAGATCGGCCTCTCGCTGGCCGACTGGAACGAGACGTTCCAGGTCGAAGTGGTCGACGCCGAGAACGGAACGCGACTGGCGAACGCGACCGGCGTCGTCGTCGCCGACGAGTACATGTCAGGGAGTCCAGCCGTCGCGCTCGGGCGGTCGAGTGGGAGCGTCATCCGCGTCGACGCGGCCCGGAATCGGTCGATGCGCGGCAAGACCGACCTCCCGGCAGGCACGGAGCTGGAGGTCGATTTCCGGTCGACCGGGTCCAACCCGTTCCTCGAGGACTTCGAGGCGACCGTCGACGCGGAGGGGACCTTCGGCGGGACCGTCGACTTCGGCGACGTGCCCGCGAACACGAGTTTCATCACCACCGTCTCGTACGCCGAGAACGGCACCGAGATCGTCGACACGCCCGGCGTGACGGTGCCACCGGGCATGTCGCACCCACGTCAGCGTTCAGAGACCAACTAGCGAGGCCTGCGGTCGGAGCTGTCGTTCGCGGAGACGAGCACGCGTTTCCCCGACGAGTGTGCTCGACTCACCGCACGAGCGGCTGGTTGTAGCCAGTCTCCCGCTCCAGCACGAGTTCCCAGGTTCGCTCGCACGCACAGGAGACCTGCTCGAACACCGACGGGTCCTGCCGGAGGTCGAAGTCCTTGATCGCCTTCTGGACGCGGTCGTCACACTCGCCGCAGTTGTGGGCGCCGCGGTCGCTCCCGTGGCCGACCGGGTCCGAGACGACGATGACGTCCTCGTCTGCGGTCGATTCCAGCACCTCGGCGACCGACCAGAGCCACGGCGGGCGATAGCCGCCCTCGTGGTAGAGGTCCTCGACCATCGTGTGGCGCTGGACGTTCGTGGGGTTCATCGAAACGGTGTGACAGCCCTCGACGGCGGCGCACTTCCGCACCGAGCGTTTCATGTCTTCGAGGGCATCCGGTTCCGAGAGGAAGGGCGGCTTCATCAGGAGGTAGGCCTTGATCCCCGCACCGGCCTCGCGGGCGTCGGCCGCGGCGCGTTCGAACTCGGAGAACTCGAAGTACTTGTTCACGCAGTCGCGGCGGACGCGGTCGGTCGCCGTTTCGAGGCCGACCGCGATGTCGGTCTCCAGGCCCTGGTCGGTGAAGTCCTCGATCTTCCCCCGGTCGACGAAATCGGGCAGGGACTCGACGACGATGCGGTCTCGATCCGAGAAGGTCTCCGCGATAGCCCGGCGGGTCTCGGCGGGGACCTCCCGCTCGTCGAGGAAGGAACCGGAGGTGTAGATCTTGATGAGGCCCGACGGATCGTCCGCGTTGTCGGCCTCGTGTTCGAGACACACGTCGATCTGGGCCATGAGGTCCTCGTGGGCGACGGAGCCGCCTTCGACGGATTCGGCGACGTAGCCACACATCGTACAGCCGCCGGCGCGGGCCCACCGACAGCCGCCGGTGTTGAGGATGATCGTCAGCGACTGGTAGACGCCGTCGGGCGTGTTGTCCTCGTCGATCCAGACCCGCGTGGGCTCGCGCGGGTCGTAGGTCTCGTCCTTGCGGGACCGGATCTCCCGCATCGCCTTGTTGTGGGCGTCCATCCCCTTGCCCTGCTCGTAGACCTCGGGGCTCGGCTTGCTCATTGCCACCGAGTAGCCGGTCGACGGGTAAATGCCCACCGTCCTGCCGGTCGATCACGACTGGCGACGTGGACGACGGTCGAGGTTCCACCGACACCAGCCTGTGCTAGATTCAGTCCAACTATATCTTATTCAGCGAAATTTTATACAAGAAACCACCGGAGTAGGAGACACGATGCAGAGCGTCGACCCAGCGACCGAGACACGGATAGACAGTTTCGACCGACACGACGGGGCGGCGGTCGAGGAGCGACTCGACCGGGCCCAGCGCGGATTCGAGGCCTGGCGGGAACGGCCCATCACGGATCGACAGGCGTTGCTCGCGGGTGTGAGCGACGTACTCGAAGCCAACGAGTCGGAGTACGCGCGAACGATGACCGCGGAGATGGGCAAACCGATCGGGCAGGCTCGCGCCGAGGTACAGAAGTGTGCGCGGGTCTGTGAGTACTACGCGGAGCGGGCCGGAACCTTTCTCCAGGACGACCGGGTGGCCGTCGAACCGGACGCGAAGACGTTCGTCGCCTACGAACCGCTCGGCCCGGTGCTGGCCGTGATGCCCTGGAACTACCCGTTCTGGCAGGTCTTCCGGTTCGCAGCGCCGGCCCTGGCGGCGGGGAACGTCTGCCTGCTCAAACACGCGCCGAACGTCCAGGGCTGTGCCGAAGCCATCGCCGACGTGTTCGAGGCCGCGGGCTTCCCGGAGTACGCGCTCCAGACGCTCCGCGTGGCCGACGAGACCGTCGCCGATGTCATCGCCGACGACCGCGTTCGCGCCGTCACACTCACGGGGAGCGTGGCCGCCGGCCGCGCCGTCGCGAGCGAGGCCGGCGCTCAGTTGAAAAAGACCGTGCTGGAACTGGGCGGGTCCGATCCGTTCGTGGTCCTCGACGACGCCGACCTCGACCGCGCCGCGGCAGTCGGATGTCAGTCCCGCACGTACAACTCCGGCCAGTCCTGCATCGCGGCGAAACGGTTCGTGGTCCACACCGAAGTGTACGACGAGTTCGTCGACCGACTCCGGACGGAGATGGCCGCCCTGACCGTGGGCGACCCCACCGACGAGGAGACCGATGTCGGACCGATGGCTCGCGCGGACCTCCGGGACGACCTCCACGACCAGGTCGAGCGCAGCGTCGCGGCCGGAGCGACGGTCGAACTCGGCGGGGAGCCACTCGACCGGGACGGATACTTCTACCAGCCGACCATCCTGACCGACGTGCCGTCCGACGCGCCCGCGGCGACGGAGGAACTGTTCGGCCCGGTCGCGGCCGTCTTCGAGGTCGAGTCCGAGGCGGCGGCGGTCACCCTCGCCAACGACACGGAGTACGGGCTCGGAGCGACGGTCTGGACGGACGACCGCCAGCGTGGCGAAGCCGTCGCACGGAAGATCGAGGCCGGCTGTGTCTTCGTCAACGAGTTCGTCACCTCACACCTCGAACTCCCGTTCGGTGGGGTCAAAGACTCCGGCTACGGGCGGGAACTCTCCGAGGCGGGCATCCGCGAATTCGTGAACCGGAAGTCCGTCTGGGTGTCCGATCCCTGACTGCCCGAGGCACCGCCGCACGTCGGTTCCGTGCCGGTGTCGAGACGGATCAGGTGAGACGCACCCCACACGACCCTCACCGGAGGATCTAGGTACAGTCTCCAGGTACGGCTTTTTATCGTATTCAATTCAACTTTGAACAGTTTTCTCGTACACAAAAGAACTAAATGAGATATTGTTGAACTAGGTCGCGTCCGTCGAGTGGGCGACCACTCCGGACAGGAGACACGATGGCAGAGTCAGCACACGCGGATACGACGACGGACAGGGACCCGGAATCGGCGCTGGAGACGGCTCGACACCAACTCGAACGGGCGGCGGCACACGTCGACGTCGACGAGGGCGTCGTCGAGCGACTGAAACACCCCACCAAGGTGCTCAGCGGGTCGATCCCGCTGGAGCGCGACGACGGCACCGTCGAGGTGTTCACGGGGTACCGGGCACAGCACGACGACGTGCGCGGGCCGTACAAGGGCGGTCTGCGGTATCATCCGGACGTGAGCGAAGACGAGTGCGTTGGACTGGCGATGTGGATGACCTGGAAGTGCGCGGTCATGGACCTCCCGTTCGGCGGTGCGAAAGGCGGCATCGTGGCCGATCCGAAGGAGTTGAGCGAGGACGAGCGCGAACGACTCACCCGCCGGTTCGCCGAGGAGATCCGCGATTTCGTCGGCCCGACCAGGGACATCCCCGCTCCGGACATGGGGACCGACGCCCAGACGATGGCCTGGTTCATGGACGCGTACAGCATGCAGGAAGGCGAGACGGTTCCCGGCGTGGTCACCGGCAAACCGCCGCTGATCGGCGGCAGTTACGGCCGTGCGGAAGCGCCGGGGCGGAGCGTCGCCATCGTCGCCCGTGAAGCGGCGAACTACTACGATCTGGCGCTCGACGACGCGACGGTCGCCGTCCAAGGCTTCGGGAGCGTCGGCGCGAACGCCGCGCGACTCCTCGACGAGTGGAACGCGACCGTCGTCGCGGCCAGCGACGTGAACGGCGGCGTCTACGATCCGGACGGGCTGGACACACAGGAGATCAGCGCCCACGAAGAACAACCGGAGGCCGTGACGCGCGTGGACGCGGCGTCGGCGATCACGAACGCCGAGTTGCTGGAACTCGACGTCGACATCCTCGTTCCGGCGGCCGTCGGGAACGTGCTCACCGAGGCCAACGCCGACGCCGTCGCGGCCGACATCGTCGTCGAGGGAGCCAACGGCCCAACGACGACGGCGGCCGACCGGATCTTCGCCGAGCGTGACGTTGCCGTAATTCCGGACATCATCGCGAACGCCGGCGGCGTCACCGTGAGTTACTTCGAGTGGTTACAGGACATCAACCGTCGCCAGTGGACGGTCGAACGCGTCCGGGAAGAACTGGAGTCGGAGATGCTCTCGGCGTGGGCCGACGTTCGTCGCGAGTTCGAGGCCCGCGACGTGACCTGGCGCGACGCGGCGTACATCGTGGCCCTCGCCCGTGTCGCACAGGCAAAGAGTACGCGCGGCCTCTGGCCCTGATCGCCGAGTCGCCGCCCGCCGGCCGTCGCCGGTTATCGGCGCGGTTCGGCGCTGTCGTCCGCGGACTGTGCCCGTTCTGACGGAGATGTCGGCCAGATTCTGCCCGCCCATAGCCGTGCGTCTCGAATTGACGGGTGATGGCCGGAACCCGAAGCGCCGCGGTTCGTGCCGATCAGTCGCCGTCGAAGCCGTGAGCCTCGACGTGTGTCTGGCCACCGGAGAGACGCGACTGGACGACCAACCCGGCACCCAGCAGGACCCACAGGAGGACGATGCCCCACTCGAAGGGCCACTGGAGCGCCGACGGCGCACCCGGCAGGTACATGCCGACGAATCCGAGCGTGAGCGCCAGTGCGAGGACGCCGACGGCTTTCCCGGCCGGGAGTTTCAGCGGCCGATCCATGTCGGGTTCGCGGACGCGCAAGACGAGGAAGGAGACGACGACCATCACCCACGCGACGACGATCCCGAAGCCGCCGGCGTTGACGATCCAGACGAGCATCTGTTCCCCGAACAGCGGCGCGAACACCGACAGCCCACCGATGAGAGCCAGCGCCCGCGACGGCGTGTCGGTGTCCTCGTCGACCGTGGCCAGCGTCTCGGGCAACATGCCGGACTCGGCCAGCGCGTAGATCGCGCGGCTCCCGCCGAGCAGGAAGGAGTTCCAGCTGGTCAGGATGCCGGCGATACCGGCCAGTGCCATGAGCTTCCCGATCACGGCGCTACTGAACAGCGCCTCCATGGCGGCGGCCGCGGGCAGCGAACTCTCGACGAGGATGGCCCCCGGGAGCGCCCGTCCCGACGCCCAGATGACGAGGATGTAAAACAGCGCGGCGACCGACACGGAGGCCACGATGAGCAGGCCGAGTACCCGTTCGGAGACGTCGGCCTCCCCGGCGGCCTGCGGGATCACGTCGAACCCGACGAACATGAACGGCGTCATGATCGCGACGGTGAGGACGCCGGCCAGCCCGGAGTCGGCGAAGGGCGGCGTCGACGTGGTCTGCCCGTTTGCCACCGCACCGATGGCCAGCGTGATGCCCGCGAGTCCGATGACCAGCGTCAGGATCGTCTGGAACTGCGCCGCCGGCCGGACGCCCTTGTAGTTCAGGTACGTCATGACGATGGCACCGACGCCGCCGACGAGGACCCAGGTCCCGTAGACGGTCTGGCCCGCGATGGACCAGAGCGGAATGGCGTTGAACCCGGGCACCACGTACGCGAGCGCCGAGGGGAACGCGACGACCTCGAAGACGACCACACCCACGTACCCCAGTATCAGCGCCCAGGTGCAGACGAACGAGCCGATCGGTCCCAGCGCACGCATGCTGTAGACGTGTTCACCTCCGACGAACGGCATCGCCGACGCGAGTTCGCCGTAGATGAGCCCCACGACCGCGACCATGAACGCGCCGAGGACGAACGCCACGACCGATCCCGTGACACCGCCCTGATCGATCCAGTAGCCCGACTGGATGATCCATCCCCAGCCGACCATCGCACCGAACGCCAGTACGAATACGTCCCGTTTCGAGAGAACACGAGAAAACTCGTTATCCGTTTGTGCGTCACCCATACCCAGTTGTTTGGAGTTGGGTATATATAATTTTCTGAGTTCGAGTATCCTCATTATTCTCGGATTGAATCCAACACACGCCAGTCTGCAAGAACGAGAGTCGTACGAGGTACAGTTCGGGGGGTGGTCGGACCGCGAGTGTGTCGGTGGCGTGTCGTGGGGACGGGCGACGTTCACCCGCGCTGCACGACGTTTTCCAGGGGCGTCGAGCCCCCCTCGTCGAGCAGTGACCGGACGTTGTCGGCGAGGATCGACGCCAGCCGGGGCCAGTGCTCCGGCGTGTGTCCGGCGGTGTGGGGCGTCACGAGTGCGTTGTCGAGCGTCCAGAGCGGGTGATCGGCCGGGAGCGGTTCGGGATCGGTCACGTCGAGCGCCGCCCCGCGGAGGCCGCTGGTCCGAAGGGCGGCGACCAGCGCGTCGGTGTCGACGACCGGGCCACGGGCGACGTTGACGACGACGCTCGACGGCTCCAGTGTCGCCAGCGCGTCGCCGTCGATCAGGTGCCGCGTCACGTCCGTTAGCGGACACGCGAGTACGAGATAGTCCGTCCGGGCGAGCGCCTCGTGGATCGCGTCGTAGCCGAACACGTGGTCTGTCGGCGCACCTTTCTCCGGGGAGTGCCGGACGCCGATGGTCTCGACTTCGAAGCCGGCGAGGCGGTCGACGACGGCCGTACCGACGGCACCGAGCCCGACGACGGTCACCGTCGACCCCTTCAGTTCCGTCGACTGGACGTGTCGCCAGACACCGCGCCGGTTTCGCTCCCAGCTCACGTGCAACCGGCGGGCGAACGTGAGCAGGGAGCCGAGTACCTGTTCGGCGATGCCCGGGGCGTGGATGCCACTCGCGTTCGTCACCGTCACCCCCCGCTCCGCGAGCGCGTCGAGTGGGAGGTGGTCCGTCCCGGCGAACGTGCAGGCGAACAGCGCCAGCGACTCGGCGCGGTCCAGCAGGTCCCGGTCGATGTCGTTGCCGGTGACGACCGGGGCCGCCCGAACGAGGGCACGCTCCGCGTCGGGCGTCCGGGCGAGCGAGACGGTGTACTCCGGGAGTCGGGCGGCGAGTTCGTCCGCGTAGTCACGCATCGAGAGCCCCTCGGTGCCTTCTCGCAACACGACAACGTCGGGGTCGGTCCGGGACACGGAGCTACTCCCCGGCGACGATGGGTTCGTCGGGGACCGTGCCGTCGGCACGCCAGCCACGGATCTCGTAGTACTCGTCGAGGGCGTCCTCGAATCCGGGCAGGTCGTAGGGCAGACGGTCGTCGGCGCGGTCGACGCCGCGCTGATTGTTGAAGTGCCGTTCGAGGGCGATGACCTCCGCACCGACGGCCAGCAGGGCGGTGATCGGCCGGCCGAACAGTTCCTCGAGTCGGTCGTGGGTCAGGAAGTCACGCGAGAACCGACAGATGATCCCGCAGTCTTCGAGTGCGCGCTGGTTCTCCTGCCGGACGAGCAGTTCGGGTTTCCCGTCGAGCCCCTGGCGGTCGACGGCGGCGTCCTCGTCGACCAGCGGATACTCGTAGGAGTAAAACACCGCGAACATGTGGTCGGCCCCGCGGGTGGCCGTCGCGTACCCGAGCCCCTGGCCGTTGAGGGTGCGGCCGTCGTGGGCGGGGAACTCCATACCCTTGACCGACCAGTTCGCGACGCCGAGTTCGTCGTGGATGCGGTCGATCCCCTCCGCGAGCAGGTCGCCCTCGTCTTCGCGGTGGGCGATCTTCGCCACGAGGTCCTCGATGAGGTCGACGTTGCCGAACTCGTCTTCGGCCGCGAGGTAGGCCGACACCACGTCGCCGGTACTGATCGTGTCGAGGCCGAACCGGTCGCACTGTTCGTTCGAGCGCATCACGTCCACCACGTCGTCGACGCCCGCGTTCGACCCGAACGCCATCACCGTCTCGTACTCCGGCCCCTCGGTCTCGATGCCGGTCTCCTCGTCCCGCGTCGGGAGTTTGCAGGCGAACGCACAGGCCGAGCAGGTCCCCTTCTCGAACTTCTTGGCCTCGACGGCGTCGCCGCCGATGTCCCCCGCCCCCTCGAACGACAGCTCCGAGAAGTACCGGGTCGGGAGCGCCTCGATCTCGTTTGCGTACTCGGTGACGCTGGTCGTCCCCTGTCGTTTCATGATGTGGTCGCTCGTCGCCGCCTCGCGGTGGACCTCCATCTGCATGTCGGGCACGTCGAGATCGGGCGCGGCGTCGCCGTCGAACGTGACGGCCTTGACGTTTTTCGCGCCCAGCACCGCGCCGAGCCCGCCCCGCCCGAACGCGCGCGTCTCCGAAGTCATGATACACGCGAAACGAACCTCGTTCTCGCCGGCCGGCCCGATGACAGCCGTGTTGTCCACGTCCAGGTCCGGCCGCTGGGTGAGGGCAGCGACGGTCTCTGGCACCTCCGCACCGGCCAGTTCCGGGACGGGCTCGAACTCGACGCCATCATCCGAGACGTGGACGGCCACGAGTTCGTCGCTCTCGCCGCGGAACTCGACCGCGCCGTAGCCCGTGGCCGCGAGATTGCGCGAGAGGAATCCACCGGCGTTCGACGAGAGGAGCCCGTCGGTCAGCGGCGAGACGGCGGTACAGTTGGTCCGGCCGGTGAAACTCATATTCGAGGCCTGCATCGGCCCCGTGGTGAAGTACAGGCGGTTCTCCGGACCGAGCGGCTCCGCGTCGAACGGAATCCGGTCGTGTGCCAGTCGCGTCGCCACGCCACGGCCGCCGATGAACGACTCGAGTACGTCGTCGATGGATTCGGTTTCCGTGCGCTGGGCGGTCAGGTCTACCGACAGGAGGTCGCCCACTGTGTGAAGCATCACTCGACGGATACCGACACTCGATATTAAATCCTCGTATTAAGTAACACTCAGTCCAATATTTTCTATATCTGTAGGATAGCATCCAACCAATGGCGCATCCGGAACGGGGCCCCCGACTCACTGGACACCCGTCAGGTTAGCGAACTAAATCCAGTAATACACCATGATCTTGTACTGGATACAAAGATTTAGTATCTAGTAGGATTTTGTTCTACTATGGCTGTAGAACGGGCGTTCGACGACCTTCACTTCGCACAGGAGCCGACGGTCGAGACGGAGATCCCCGGACCGGAGTCGAAGCGACTCATCGAACGACAGCGAGAGATCGACAGTAGCGCCGTCGCGTATCCCAAGGTGGTTCCGATCGCCATCGACGAGGCAAAGGGCGCGACGATTCGTGACGCCGACGGGAACACGTTCCTGGATTTCTTCGCCGGCATCGGCGTGTTGAACGTCGGCCACTCGAACCCGTACGTGATGGAAGCGGTGCAGGAACAGACCGAGAAGGTCGCTCACACCATCGACTTCCCGACGGAGGCACGGCTGGACCTGATCGAAGCGCTGAACGACATCGCGCCGGGCGCGCTTCCCGACAACAACCGCGTCGTCTTCGGTGGCCCGACGGGCAGTGACGCCATCGAGGCGACGATCAAACTGGCCAAGTACAACACCGGCGGCGACGGCCTCATCGCGTTCCGGGGTGCGTACCACGGTGGGAGCGCCGGCGCGCTCAGCCTCACGGCCGGCAAGAAGTACAAGGAAGACTACACGCCGATGCTCCCGAACGTCCACCACGTGCCCTACCCCTACGCACACCAGCAGGGACTGGACCCGGAGGAAGCCGGTGCCCGGGCGCTGGAGAACGTTCGCGAACTCCTCGAAGACCCGTACAGCGGCCTCGCGAACCCGGCGGGGATCTGGGTCGAACCCATTCAGGGCGAGGGCGGGATCGTCACACCGCCGGAGGGATTCCTGCCGGGCCTCAAGGAGATCGCGGACGACAACGGCATCCCGCTCATCGTCGACGAGATCCAGACCGGGTTCGGCCGCACCGGCGAGTGGTTCGCCAGCGACCACTTCGACGTCACGCCCGACGCCATGCCCATGGCCAAGGCCATCGGCGGAATCGGCCTCCCGCTGTCGGGGACGATGTACCACGAGGACCTGGACACCTGGGACGCCGGCGGTCACGTCGGTACCTACCGCGGCAACGCCCCCGCGATGGTCGGTGGCGTCCGCGCCATCGAGTACATCCGGGACAACGACCTGCTCGCCCACGCCCGGGAGGTCGGCAGCTACATCCGCGACCGCCTGCGCGAGTCCGCCGGCGAGAACGAGCGCCTCGTCGACGTTCGCGGTCGGGGCCTGTTCGTCGGTGCGGAGTTCGCCGACGCGGACGAGCAGACCGGCAAGGAACTCGTCGAGGCGATCCAGCAGGACTGCTACGAGCGCGGTGTGCTGGTGTGGTCGGCCGGCCGCCACGGGAACGTGCTCCGACTGATCCCGCCGCTCGTGCTGACACAGGAACAGGCCACCGCAGGGATGAACGTCGTCTGCGACGCCATCGAACGACACGCGCCCTGACCGCCCGCAGGCCAGCACACTGCGGATCGATCACCGCCGAACGGGGCCTCGAACGCCCCGACCAGTATACATTTATATGTTCACCCGATCATTGGACAGTATTCAGAAGTCGCCCATGGATGAGAAGGATATTCAGATTCTGACCGCGATCGCCAGAGAAGGCACAGCCAGTCCGGACGAGATCGAAGACGCGACCGACATCCCGAAATCGACGGTCCACTACCGGCTGAACCAGCTTCGCGAGTCCGGCGTCATCACCAACGACCTCTACGACATCGACCTGAAGAAGGTCGGTCTCTCCATCACGCTCATCTCCGAGGTCTGGGCGGAGTTCGAGGAGGGGTACCACGAGAGCGTCGGCGAAAAGCTCGCCGAGGTCGAAGGAGTCAACCAGGTGTACTTCACGATGGGGGACACCGATTTCGTCGCCATCGCCCACGTCGCCAACCGCCAGATGGTCGAGTCACTCGTCGAGGACTACGAAGCCATCGACGAGATCGAACGGACCTCCTCGAAGTTCGTGATCACGACGGTCAAAGACGAGCAGAACCCGCTCAACGACTTCGAGGTCGAGACGCTGATCGAAGCGCTCGCGGACTGACCCGAACGAGACCACGCCGTTCGGATCGGCTCCCGACGGCGCGGCTCAGATGACGTCCCGCTCGGCGAGGTCGGCGATCGTCGCTTCGTCGTACCCGAACTCGTCGAGGATCGCTTCGGTGTGCTCACCCAGCAGTGGCGGGTGTCGGTCGATCTCGGTCGGCGTCCGCGAGAAGTGCATCGGGCTCCCGGCCATCTCCACGGACCCGATCGTGGGATGGTCGACGGTCCGGTGCATGTCACGGGCCTGTACCTGCGGATGCTCGAACACGTCCTCCATGTCGCGGACGCGACTGACCGGGACGCCGGCTTCCTCCATCCGTGCGACGGCCTCGGCAGTCGAATACTGTTCGAACTCCTCGTCGAGGATTCGGTCGAGGTCCGAGCGGTTCGCGACGCGGTCGGCGTTGACGGCGAAGCGCTCGTCGTCGATCAGGTCCTCCCGGTCGAGCGCCCGGCAGAACTTCGGCCAGAGGTTCTCGGAGGCGGTGGCGACGACGACGTAGCCGTCGCTGGTCTCGAACGCCTGATAGGGCGCGATGGTCGGGTGTTTGCTCCCCATGCGACCCGGCGGGTCGCCGGTCGCGAAGTAGTACGACGCCATATAGCTCATCCAGGCGACCTGACCGTCGAGAAGGCTCACGTCGATCTTCTGGCCGGTCCCGTCGCCAAGTTCCCGGTAGAGCAGCGCCGCGAGGATGGCCTGCGTGGCGTACATCCCGGCCCCGATGTCGGCGATGGCGACGCCGACGCGCACCGGCGGCCCGTCTTCCTCGCCGGTGATGCTCATCAGGCCGCCCTCGGCCTGCATCATGATGTCGTAGGCCGGGCGGTCCTTCTGTGGCCCCCACTCGCCGTAGCCCGAGAGCGAGCAGTAGACCAGTTCCGGGTTGGCCTCGCTGAGCGTCCCGTAGTCCAGTCCCCATTCTTCCATCTTCCCGACCCGGAAGTTCTCGACGAGTACGTCGGCCTCGGCCGCCAGATCGCGGAACACCTCGCGACCCTCCTCGCTGGCGAGGTTCAGCGTCAGCGAGCGCTTGTTGCGATTGATGCTGACGTAGTAGGCGCTCTCCTCGCCGTAAGTCGGCGGGTGCCAGCCGCGGGTCTGGTCGCCGCCGTCCGGCCGTTCGACCTTGATCACCTCCGCACCCAGATCGCCCAGTTGCATCGTACAGAACGGGCCCACGAGGACCCGCGAGGCGTCGAGGACGGTCAGTCCGTCGAGGGGCTGCTCGTCACCGTCGGACGTGCGTGCTTCTCCAGTCATGGCTCACTCGTAGGCTGCGAAGCCGGTCAGATCCTCCCCGAGGATCAGGGTGTGGATGTCGTGGGTGCCCTCGTAGGTGTAGACGGTTTCGAGGTTCGCCATGTGACGCATCGGGGAGTAGTCGGCGGTGATCCCGTTGCCGCCGAGGATTTCGCGGGCGATGCGGGACTGGTTGCGCGCCATGCGGACGTTGTTGCGCTTGGCCATCGAGACGTGCTGGGGGCGCATGTCGCCGCGCTCCTTGAGGTCGGCGAGCCGGTGGGCGAGCAACTGGGCCAGGGTGATCTGGGTAGCCATCTCGGCGAGTTTGTCCTGCTGGAGCTGGAACCGGGCGATCGGCCCGCCGAACTGCTCGCGGTCGGTCGCGTACTGCCGGGCCGTCTCGAAGGCGTCCCGGGCCGCACCGATAGCGCCCCACGCGATCCCGTAGCGAGCCTGCGTGAGACACCCGAGGGGACCGCCCATGCCCTCGACGCCGGGGAGGATGTTCTCCTCGGGGACGTACACGTCGTTGAGGCCGATCTCGCCGGTGATCGAGGCCCGGAGCGAGAGTTTCTCGTCGATCTTGTTCGTGCTGACGCCGTCGCGGTCGGTCTCGACGAGGAAGCCCCGGACGGGCGTGTCGGGGTCGGTCCGGTCCCGCGCCCAGACGATCGCCACGTCGGCGATGGGGGAGTTCGTGATCCAGGTCTTCGAGCCGTTCAGCACGTAGCCCTCGTCGGCTTCCTCGGCGCGGGTCTCCATCGCGGTGGGGTTCGAGCCGTGTTCGGGTTCGGTCAGGCCGAAACAGCCGACGGCTTCGCCCGAACCGAGTTTGGGCAGCCAGTGTTCCTTCTGCTGCTCGCTGCCGTAGGCGTGAATCGGGTACATGACGAGTGCGCCCTGGACGGAGGCCATCGAGCGCAGGCCCGAGTCACACGCCTCCAGTTCCTGCATCAGGATGCCGTAGGCTTTCTCGCTGACGTTGGGCGAGCCGTACCCTTCGAGGTTGGGCGCGTAAAAGCCCATCTCGCCCATCTCCGGGATGAGGTCCTTCGGGAACGTGCCCTCGATCCAGTGTTCGCCGATGTCGGGCCGCACCTTCTCGTCGACGAACTCCCGCGCCGACTCCTGGATCATCCGCTCTTCTTCGGAAAGGTCCGCCTCCACGCCGTAGTAGTCGAGCATGGGACGACCGTCACACGCTGAAACCAATAGCTTTTCGGACTTCATCCGTTTATTGCCTCTAAAATCGTATTCAGTTCGGATTATTCTGTTTTCGCAGGATTGAGTTTTGCTTCTGGTGATCGCGAGAACATCGCGTGGTTGCGCCCGCGGGGCGACACGGTCCCGTTGTCGCGAGAGGACGCAAATTGTTGTTTTCTGTCCCATATTACCATACAATACTGAATAGAGTTCGAAATTGCGAAAGTGATATATACTGTGGTGCAAAATAGAGGGGCAGCATGCGAGATAACATCAAGAATACGGTGAACAGGCGGCAATTCACGAAGGCGGCGGGACTGACGGGAGCACTCGGTGTCGCGAGTGTCGCCGGCTGTATCGGTGGCGGCTCGGACAGAGGCGGAGACAAGTTCAAGTTCGGCGTGGTGACGTCCCTGTCCGGCGACCTCCGGTTCGGTGGCGAGGTCACCCGACGCGGGTACGACCTCTGGAAGAAGACGATCAACGAGAACGGCGGCATCGAGGTCGACGGCAGCAGCTACGAGGTCGAACTCACCTACGCGGACGCCAAATCCGACCCGAGTACGGGTGCGGACGCGGCCTCACAGATGATTACCAGCGAGAAGGTCGACGCGGTTCTGGGGCCGTACTCGAGTAACGTCACGCTGGCCGTGGCTCCCATCATGGAGAAAAACCGGACGCCACACATCTCCGGCAGTGCCGAGTCGCCGCGTATCTGGGAAGAACAGTACAAACACACGTTCGGGACCGTCCCGACGGTGACGCTGATCGCACAGCAGGCGGCCGAGGAGCTCCTCGCGCTGGACCCAAGCGCGGAGTCCGTGTACGTCAGCGGTGTCAACGGACCGTTCTCGAAGGCAACGGCGAGCGCGATGCGTGACGCGGCCGAAAACAAGGGTGTCGAGGTGCTGGCCTACGACCTGAACCCAGCCGACACCGACTGGACGAGCGTCGTCAGTAGCGCGAAAAGCGAGGACCCCGACCTCCACTTCCACGGCGGACACATCGGGAGCCACGTGAGTCTCCTGAAGGCAGCGGACCAGTTGAACTACGATCCGAACGGCTTTTTCTGTCACTACGGCGTGAACACGTCGGACTTCAAAGAGGGGCTCGGCGGGAGCGCCTCGGGAACGTTCGGAGCGACGGTGTGGCTCCCGAGCATCGAGCGTACCGGTGGCAAGCTGTTCGGTTCGGCTGCGGACTACGCCAAGGCCGCCCGGGACGAGTTCGACCAGTCGCCGGACTACACCCAGGCCGCCTCGAGCGCCGCGGGCATCGTCTACCAGCAGGCACTCGAAGAACTGGGCGCAGCCCCGCCGCTGTCGGATTCGGAACAGAGCAAGCTCGTAAGCATTCTCGAGGACATCGAAGTCCAGACGTTCTACGGCGACGTGACCTTCGAGACGGAAGGGCAGTTCTACCACAACAACACGACGACGACTCCGCTTCCCGTCCAGTTGCAGGGTGACGACAACGAGGCCGTTGTCGTCGGCTCGTCCTCGTCCGCGTCCGAGGCCGACTACCCAGTCAGTGAGTGAGACGATGGTCGCTACAGAACTTCTCAGTCAGTCGATCATAAACGGGCTGCTACTTGGGGGCATTTACGTCACCGTCGGCGTGGGCTTCGCGCTCGTGTTCGGTGTCCTGGAGATCATCGATTTCGCCGTCGGTGAGTACGTGATGCTCGGGGCCTTTACCGGGGCCATCGTCGCTCCGGTGGTCGGCGGCGAGGGGCTGTTGGTGGTGCCGCTGGCGTTCGTCGCCTTCTTCCTGG
Organism: Halorientalis pallida; assembly: GCF_049605515.1. Taxonomy (GTDB): domain Archaea; phylum Halobacteriota; class Halobacteria; order Halobacteriales; family Haloarculaceae; genus Halorientalis; species Halorientalis pallida_A. The sequence continues at coordinate 3,169,026 of NZ_CP187158.1, read as the reverse complement.
TGGGCGTCGTCATCCAGCCGTTCATCCACCACGTGACGACGGGCGACAGACCGATGCCGTTGCTGATGGGACTCGTGTTCACGTTCGGGCTCGCGACCTTCATGCGCGGGTCGGTCCTGACGATCTTCGGCCCGAACACGCGCAACGTGCCGACCAACGCCCTGAGTGGCGGCATCGAGATCGGCGGGCTCGGGACGTTCCCGGAAGTGCGCGTCGTCACCGCCGTCGTGGGCGTGCTCTCGCTCGTCGCGTTCATGTACTACCTCTACCGGACGACCGGCGGGACGGCCATCCGGGCCATCGCCGAGGACCGCGACATCGCCCGCCTGATGGGCGTCAACATCAACCGCTACCAGTCCATCTCGTACGGGGTCTACGCCGGCCTGACGGCGACGGGTGGCGTGTTCATCGGTCTCATCTACTCGGCCGGTCCCGGGATGGGGCTGCAGTACACCGCGTTCGCGTTCTTCATGATCGTGCTCGCGGGGCTTGGCTACCTGCCCGGCATCATCATCAGCGGGATCGTCCTCGGACTGGCCCAGTCGCTGACGGCGGTCTACCTCGGCGGCGAGCTGGTGTTTTTCGTCCTGTTCGGGATGATCTACGTGCTCCTGTTGGTCCGGCCCGAAGGACTGCTCGGCAAAGGGGAGGTGGCTTGACGTGGGGACTGAGAACGACCTGGCGGTTCGTGACCGCCTCCAGGCGCTGCTCGGGCGGGACGACGCGCACCTCTGGCTGTTCGGTATCGGAGCGGTCGTCCTGGCGGTGTTGCCGTTCGCGCTCAGCACGTTCTGGACGCGCATCGCGCTGGGCGCGCTGATGTGGGTCGGCCTGGCCCAGTCCTGGAACATGATCGGCGGCTACGCCGGGTACCTGGACTTCGGTCACGGTGCGTACTTCGGCGTCGGCGCGTTCGTCACCGGAATCGCCATGGTCGAACTCGAACTGCCGTTCGTCGCCGGCCTCCTGATCGCGGGTGCGTTCTGTGCCGTGCTGGCCTACGTCGTCGGCGTCCCGACGCTCCGACTCTCCGGGGCCTATTTCGCCATCGCGACCTGGGCGTTCGCGGAAGCGATCAAGGAACTCGCGCTCATCCTGGAGATCACCGGCGGCACCTACGGGATGACGTTCCCGACGGGGCCCGGCACGTCCGGCATCCCGCTGGTCGGCTGGCCCGACGAGACGTTCTTCTACTACCTGATGATGGTACTCACGCTGGGGACCATCGCGCTGGCCTACTGGCTGTTCGAGCACAGCGAGTTCGGCTTCCGGGTCAAGGCCATCCGGGATGACGAGGACGCCGCCCAGTCGCTGGGTATCGACGCTACGAAGATCAAACGCCGGGTGTACGTCATCTCGTGCGTCATCGCCGCGCTGTTCGGCGGCGCAAACGCGTACTACATCACGTTCATCCATCCGAGCGACGTACTCGCGCCGATCATCACCGACCAGATGATCATCATGGCGCTATTGGGCGGACTGGGCACCATCGGCGGCCCCATCATCGGCGGCGTGTTGATCTTCCTGCTCAACCGTCTGTCCTCGCTGTTCCTCGGAAACACGACGATCTACCTGCCGCTGATCGGACTGCTCATCATGGCCACCGTCCTGTTCGCGCCCAGCGGCGTCGTCGGCATCCTCCGCGGTGAGGTCGGCCGCGAGGACGTCAAACAGAACCTGCGCGAACTCGCCGAAAAATTCGACATCCTGTAACCATGTCCGAGACACTACTCCAGACCGACGGGCTGACGAAACGGTTCGGCGCACTGACCGCGAACGACGAGATTACCCTCAGCGTCGACCGCGGCGAGATCCGCGGGATCATCGGCCCGAACGGGAGCGGGAAGACCACGTTTTTCAACTCGCTCACCGGCTTCTACACGCCCGACGCAGGCACGGTTACCTTCGAAGGTACCGACATCACCGGCTGGGACTCCCACCGCATCGCCCGCGAGGGGATCGGGCGGACGTTCCAGATCGCCGCGCCGTTCGGCAACATGACCGTCCGGCAGAACATGCTGGCGGTCCAGACGCCGAAATCCGTCGACGAACACGAGCGGGCACAGGAGATCCTCGAGTTCCTCGACATCGACCACATCGCCGACGACGACGCCAGCGGGATGAGCGGCGGCCAGAAGAAACTGCTCGGACTGGGTCGCGTGCTGATGCTCGATCCGGCGTGTATCCTGCTCGACGAACCCACCGCCGGCGTCAACCCCGCGCTGGCCGACCGGATCCTCGATCACCTGCGGGAACTCAACGAGCAAGGGACGACGTTCCTGATCATCGAACACGACATGGACGTCCTCAAACAGATCGTCGACACCGTGTCGGTGCTCGATCAGGGCCAACACATCGTCCAGGGGACCTTCGAGGAGGTCAGCACGGACGAGCGGGTTCGCGAGGCCTATCTCGGCTCGGCCGACGGGGACGAGGTGCCGATATGAGTACCGACACGCCACAGCGGGCGATGCGAGGCGACTCGGACCCGCCGGTTCTCAAGGCGGAAGGCATCGTGACGGGCTACGGTGACCACGAGGTCATCCACGACGTGGACATCCAGTCACACGAGGGGATCACCTGTCTGTTCGGGCCCAACGGCAGCGGGAAATCGACGCTGCTGAAGACGCTCAACGGCAGCGTCCCGATCTGGGACGGGACGATCACCTACGGCGGCGTCGACCTCTCGGACGCCAAGCCGGACGAGATCGTCCGCGAGGGGATCGCGACGGTCCCGCAGGGCGGCGGCGTCTTCGGGACGCTCACCGTCGAGGAGAACCTCCGGGTCGGTGGGTTCACCGTCTCGGATACGGACGCGTATCGGCGGCGTCGAGAAGAAGTCCTCGACGCGTTCCCCGCACTCGAAGACAAACTGGGCGACAGAGCGTCGTCGCTGTCGGGCGGACAGCAGATGATGGTGAGCCTCGGTCGAGCGATGATGACGGGCGCGGACACGTTCCTGCTCGACGAACCGAGCGCGGGTCTCTCGCCCGCGCTCGTCGAGGACGCCTTCGAACTCGTCGAACGACTGGTCGACCGCGGGGCACGTGTCATCCTCATCGAGCAGAACGTGAAGGCCGCGCTCCGCCTGGCCGATCACGTCAACATCCTCGTGGCGGGTGAACTCGCCTTCGACGGGTCGCCCGAGGAACTCGCGGACGAGAACGAACTGATGGAAGTCTACCTCGGCCTCTAGTCTTCCCCCGCGGTTCGTCCCCGGCCCCCGTCAGCGCGACGCGACACCAACGAGAGGGCGATTCCGACCAGAAGCGCGCCGAGCGTATTCGCCAGCACGTCCAGCAGATCGAACGACCGGACCGGCAGGAACGACTGAACGACTTCGATGCCACCGCCGTACGCGACCGCGAGGGCGACGGCCAGTGCGACGCGTCGCCCCGTCGTCGCCCGGAGCGCGTACGCGACCAGCAGCGTCAACGTCGCGTACCCCACAGCGTGTAGCCACTTGTCCACGCCGACGAACCCGAGGGGACCGGTCGGTGCCAGCCCGCCGGCCGGTGGGGCCACGACCGAGGCCACCAGCAGGACCGCGGCGTACGCGACGGCCGGGACGGCGCGACCGGACCCGGGCACACCGATTGCGGACGACCACTGCATACCCACGGCTGGTCGCCCGACGGGCAAGTCTCCTCGGGTCGCGGTCACCGCGGCGCGAGCGTCCAGTCGAGTTCGAGCCCGACGTGGTCGGTCAGGTAGTTCGGCCGTTCCTCGTCGTCGTCGGCGTAGAACTGGCCCGGCGGTGCCAGTTGCCGCCAGAACACCCGCCGCCTGATGTCCGCGACCGACAGCCGACAGTCGTGACTCGGCCGCGTCGGCTCGACGAAGACGTAGTCGATGCGGTCGCCGCCCGCGCCCCCGTCGCAGTAGGAGGGCGGGCTCTCGGCCGACTCGAACGCACAGCCGCCGGTGATGGCGGTGCGGTTCGTCCCGCCCGAACCCTCGGCGTACTGGAGCCAGGCGTCCTCCAGCCCGAGGTCGTCCCGGACCGCAGTGAGGGTGCCGTACTCGCCCCCGCCGGCACCGACGTTGAAATCGCCCGCGACGACGGTCGGGACGCGGTTGTCCGGATCGTACTCGGCTTCGACGGACTGGACGAACGCCCGGAGTTCCTCGAGCTGGTCGGCCCGGTACTCGGCGGGCGTGGGCGGGTCCGAGAACGGGTTCAGGTCGACGTACGGGATGCCACCGCCGGCCAGCAGGTGCGTCGTGAACAGGTCGATCTGCCCGACGCCGAAGTCCAGCCGCGTGTACAGGACGCCCTTCTTCGCCCAGGCGTCGGCGTCGCGGGGCTCGTAGCCGTCCGCGTCGAACTCCATGCGCTCCATCGCGACGATGTCGGGACCGCCGAGCGCGAGCGTGTACAGGCCGCTCGATTTCTCGAATTCGGCCGGCGGCCCGATCTCGTAGTCGACCGCCCGCCCGACTGGCTGACGGATCGTCTCGCGCTGTTCGGAGGAGAACACCTCACAGAGTGCGGCCACGTCGATGTCGCTGCCCGCGAGTCGGTCCCCGAACGCCTCGGCCCGCGCCTGCAACGCCGGTTTGGCGATGTCCGTGTCGTTGCCAATGATCCCGTTGAGCAACCACAGGTTCTGCCACAGGAACCGGTAGGTCTCACCTGCGCCGCCGGTCGATCCGCCGACCGCCTGTCCGATACCCGACGCCCCGACTACGCCGACGCTCCCGGCGACCGTCGCTCCCGTCCGTAACACGTCGCGTCGCTGCATCTGCTCGCTCCCCGGTTGGGTGTTACTGTCTCCCATTTGCTCCCGTGGGCCACCACGAGCGGTCACCACCCAATAATTTCACCGGACATAGACGGCCATTTATCCGATAGTGCGTAACCAGTACCGGTTACTGAGTCCTGAGAACGACTAACAGGCTTCAGCCCTTATGTTATTACGGTACGTTAAATCATGACAGACCTCGGAGGATTCCACGACACCGTCGCCCGCGTCGATCTGAGCGCGGGGGACGTACAGTACGAGGGTATCGACGACGAGGACGCGGAGAAGTACATCGGCGCGCGCGGCCTCGGCGTCAAGTACGTCTTCGATCAGGGACCCGAGGTCGACCCCCTGGGCGAGGACAACCTGCTGGCGTTCATGAACGGGCCGCTCACGGGCACCCAGACCACGATGAGCGGTCGGATCGCCATCTGCACGAAATCGCCGCTGACGGGCACCGTCACCGACTCCCACCACGGCGGCTGGTCGGGCGCACGGCTCAAGTGGGCGGGTTTCGACGGCCTGCTGTTCGAGGGGAAAGCAGACGAGCCGGTCTACGCCGTCGTCGAGGACGGCGAGGTCGAACTCCGTGATGCCTCCCACCTCTGGGGCAAGGGCGTCCACGAGACACGCGACCGGCTGGAGGAGGAAGTCGAGGGGTCCTACGGCAAGAACCTCTCGATGATGGCCATCGGGCAGGCCGGCGAGAACGAGGTCAAGTACGCCTGCATCATCAACGAGGACGACCGCGCCTCGGGCCGTGGCGGCACCGGCTGTGTGATGGGCTCGAAGAACCTGAAAGCCGTCGTCGTCCGATCCTCGACGAAGATGCCCCAGCCCGCGGACCCGGAGACGTTCAAGAAGGGCCACAAGCAGGCCATGCAGGTCATCCAGGAGTCGGACGTGACCGCACCCAACGAGGGCGGTCTCTCGCTGTACGGCACGAACGTCCTGATGAACGTCACCGAGGAGATGGACGGCCTCCCCACGAAGAACGGCCGCTACTCCTCGACGAAGTCGATGTCCGACGCCGAGGGCGACGGCGAGCGCATCATCGACTCCGAGAAGGTAAGCGGCGAGAACGTCCGGGAGAACATCCTCGTCGACGAGCCGACCTGTCACTCCTGCCCGGTCGCCTGCAAGAAGGAAGTCGAAGTCCAGGCGATGCACAAGGGCGAGGAGATGAACGTCCGGATGGAGTCTTACGAGTACGAGTCCGCCTGGGCGCTCGGCCCGAACTCGGGCCACCACGACCGCGACCGCATCGCCGTCATGCTCGACCTGTGTAACGACCTCGGGATGGACACCATCGACACCGGCAACACCATCGCGATGACGATGGAGATGATCGAGGAGGGGAAACTCGACTTCGAGGACTCCATCGACTGGGGCGACGCAGACGAGATGATCGACCTCATCGAGCGGATCGGTCACCGGGAGACCGACCTCGCCGACCACATGGCCGAAGGCCCCGACCACCTGGCCGAGGAGTTCGACGCCCACGAGAACTCCCTGGCCGTCAAGGGCCAGTCGATGGCCGCCTACGACCCCCGCTGTATGAAGGGCATGGCCATCGGCTACGCCACCTCGAACCGCGGCGCGTGCCACCTGCGCGGCTACACGCCCGCCGCCGAGATCCTGGGCGTCCCCCAGAAGGTCGATCCCTACGACCCCGAGGGGAAGGGCGAACTCTGTGCCACCTTCCAGGACATGCACGCCATCTCCGACTCCTTCGACATCTGCAAGTTCAACGCCTTCGCGGAGGGCATCGAGGAGTACGTCCTGCAGTACAGCGGGATGACCGGCCTCGACGTGAGCGAGGAGGACCTGATGACCGCCGGCGAACGCATCTACAACCTGGAACGGTACTACAACAACCTCGCCGGCTTCGACGGCGACGACGACGACCTGCCCGACCGCTTCGTCGAGGGCAACGAGAACGCCATCCCGGCACAGGGAGCCAGCGAGGGCGAACTCGCGGAACTCGACCAGCTCAAAGCCGAGTACTACGAGGTCCGCGACTGGGTCGACGGCGTCGTCCCCGACGAGAAACTCGACGAACTCGACATCGACGTGGGTCCCGGCACCGGCGTCTCCATGGGCGACTCCGGCGCGGCCGCACCCGGCGACGACTAGCCACCTTTTTGGCGAGGGGGTCGCTGGGCGACCCCCTCGACAAAAACGTGGTTCCCGCGAGCGAAGCGAGCGGGTGCTCGGAAGACGAACGGAGTGAGTCTTCCGGTGGCGAAAAAGCCGAACTCGCGGCTCCGCCGCGAGTTCGGGACGACGACCCGGTGGCGACCGCCTCACGCACGCTTTTTTCGACTCACCGCACCAGCAGTGCCGCCAACAGCCCACCCGCCAGCGCCAGACCGCCGAGAAGCCAGCCCTCGACCTGTGTCGCGAACGCCTCCGCTTCGGCCGTGTAGAGAAACTGCTCGGTGACGACCAGCCCGATCAGCCCGGCAGCGGCGGATCGGCCCCCGAACAGTCCGCCACGGTCACGGTCCCGACCGACTGACCGGTACCCCGAGCCACGCGCCACGCCGAGCAGGACCCGGATCGCCAGCCGCCCGGCCCAGGTTCCCGACCGACGTTCGATGATCGCGAGGAGGTGGACCCCGAACCGCGCGGTCGGATGCCGTCCGAGTTCTCGCACGGTCGTCTCGTCGACCGACCGGTCGTCTTCGACAGCCAGGAGCATCCGTTCGAGGGCGAAGGCGGCGACGACCGTGGCCACGGCACCCAGGTGCGTCGCGCCGACGACCCACGACGAGAGCGGGCCACGAACCGGATACGCCCAGCTGGCCGCGAGCACAGCGACGACACCGCCCCGCGAGAGCCAGTACAGCCGCTGGACGAGTTCGTCGTAGGCGTAGCGATTCAAAATATCGGTCAGCCGCGCCGTCGCGTCCGCGACGACGGCGGCCGGCAGTTCTTCGGCCGCCGGGTCGTCACCCCCCATCGGTAGTCGGTCGTGGTTCCCGGCCAGCCATCAAGGTGGCGAGTCGGTTCCGGCCGACACCGCCGGCCCGCTCAGCCCAGGAACACGCGAAGCCACGGGATCGACTGCACGAACGACTGGTCTTCGAGCCACGCGTCGACGCCCGGGATGCGGCCGGCACCGATGGCACCGAGACCGAACAGCAGGATGGCGTAGCCGATCCAGTGGTCCGAGTGCTCGAATCGCGTTTCACGACCGAACAGTTCCGCTTCGAGGGTGCGCGTGGACATGATCTGTGTCGCTCCGAGCGCATATGTATTAACGATTATTATATAAATTGTAGATTATTCTCGGCGAACAGGAACGAGGCCGCCGCCGTGTCGGTGCGGCTTAGTGGCTCGGCCGCGAGCAGACGTGTGATGGACGATCCGCTCGCGAACGTCGATCTCGAACACCACAACGCCGTCGTCGACGACGTGCGCCTCCACTACGTCGCCGCCGGACCCGAAGACGGGGAGGTAGTGGTCCTGGTACACGGCTTCCCGGAGTTCTGGTACTCCTGGCGCTACCAGCTCCCGGCCCTCGCCGAGGCGGGCTACCGCGTCGTCGCCCCAGACCTCCGGGGATACAACCGCTCGGAGAAACCACACGGCATCGACAGCTACGCCATCGAGAATCTGGTCGGAGACGTGGTCGGCCTGATCCGACGCCACGGCGAGACCGCCCACCTCGTCGGCCACGACTGGGGCGGGGCCATCGCCTGGGCCGTCGGCATGCAACGCCCCGACGTTCTGGACAGCCTGACCGTGATGAACGCGCCCCATCCGGCCGCGTTCGCCCGGGAGTTCGACCTCTCGCAGTTGAAACGCTCCTGGTACGTCCTCTTTTTCCAGGTGCCGTGGCTCCCCGAACGTCTGCTCTCGGCGGGCGGAGCCCGCGCCGTCGGCGAGGTGTTCCGCGACCAGCCCGCGAACCCCGACGCCTTCGACGACGAAGACATCCAGCGCTACCGCGAGGCGTTCGCCCGACCCGGTGCCGCCCGCGCCGCCGTCAACTACTACCGGGCCTACGTCGACGGCATCGGCGTCCCGATGGCCAAGGCCACCCTGCCCGGCCTCCGGCGCTTCTTCGATCCGCCGGGCGATACCGAGATCACGGTCCCCACGCTGGTGCTGTGGGGCGAGCAGGACGCCGCGCTCGGCGTCGGCATCTCGGAGGGACTGGACGAGTGGATTCCGGACCTCCGGGTCGAGCGCTTCCCCGAGGCCAGCCACTGGGTGCAGTGTGACGTGCCCGAGGCGGTCACCGAGGAACTGTTGGCCTTTCTGGACTGACAGAAGACACTTACCCGGGGTGGCGGAATCGCGGGTATGTCATCGGTCGAGTCGAGGAGAGAGATGATCGTCTCTCTGGGGGCAGCAGCTACTGTCGGGATAGCCGGGTGTCGCACTACCGAGAACACCACGACCGAATCCGGTTCGGGGAACGAGAGTCAGTACTCCGGCGTATCGAACGAGCGGGCCAAAGAGATCGCACTCGAAGCCGAATTTGGATACGTGGAAGATCAGCTCGCGAACGCAGACTGTCTGGCCGATTGGGGAACCAGCGGTTCGGCAGTGCAAGAGGAAGCAGCAATCGATTATCGGACCAGCGAGGGTGTGTACGTCGACGTAGTAGTAGGATATTGGACTGCTACCCGAAATATGGAAGGTGATTCTGGCTCGGAAGCGCGATATTTTGTCACTCGAGACGAGACCGAGCGAGTCGATGGAACGGACATCTCCCCATGTGCGAACGCGACAGTGCGATAGGGACTGAGACGGACGCGATTCCGTCAACGCCGACGGGAACGAGAACTACGCCCCGGTCCCGAGCACCACACACTCTCTGATCTCCAGGGCCATCTCGAACTCCTCGATCCGGCCCAGTCGCCGACCGTCACGGGTCAGTTGTTCGTGGTGGGCCCGCCGCACGGCGTCGACCTCGCGCTCGCCGAGGTCGAGGCGGTCCCGGATCGCCTGCCAGTGGCCGTCCTCGACGAAGAAGGCCGTGCGGTCGTCGGTCTCGTACGCGCGTTCGTACTCGCGGGCGTACGTCTCGCGCCGGGGGCCCAGGTCCGCGGCCACGCGGTCGACCAGTTCGGGCAGCCGCTGGGGGCCGACGCTCGCTTTCGCCGCCACGAGGACCAGCACTTCCCCCTCGATTGGGTCGCCGGCCATCAGCCACCCGCTCGCATCGCTTTCTGCGTGAACTTCTCGACGAGTTCCTCGACGGTGTCCTCGCCGCCCTCGAAGACGACCGACACCTCCGTCAGCTTCATCGAGCCGGCGACCGAGACCTTTTCGGCCGACAGCGTGGCCGTCCAGTCCTCGCCGGCGACTTCGGCTTCCGCGTCGTCCTCGCGCTCGCCCGCGACGAGTTCGCCGCCGAGGTTCTCGAGGTAGTGGACCGCCAGCCGCTTGGAGATGCCCCGGAACGCCTCCTCGCGGCGCATCAGATCACCTCGCCCGCACCGCCCGCGACCGGCGGGAACACCGACAGGGAGTCGCCGTCTTCGAGTACCGTCGCCCCGCCGTCCATGTGGGTCACGTCCCGGCCGTTCTTGAGGACCGACAGCTGTGGGCGGATGGTCCCGTCCTCGTCGAGCAACTGCGCTTCGAGGTCGGGATACTCCGCCTCCAGCGTCGAGAGGACCTCGGCGACCGTCGCCCCGTCGGGGAACTCCCGGTCGAGGGACTTCTGCCCGACGATGGCCCGGTAGGTGGCGAAGAACCTGCATTCGAGGTGCATACCGCCACGCAGGGGTGCAGACGGCTTAAATCCCCGCCGCCTCAGAGGTCCCGGAGGCGGATGCCGTCCTCGACGACGCGCTGGTTGCGCTCCCGGTCCAGGCGCTCGGCCAGCTCCTCGTGTTCGTACAGCTGACCGATCAGGTCGGCCATCAGGTTGCGCCAGCAGATGGCGTAGATCGGTGACTGGCCCCAGGCCCGAAGTTCGGGCACGAAGGCGTCGTAGGTGTCCATCCGCTCCTCGAAGAGCTCGATGGCGTCGAGGACGTAGCCGGCGGCCTCGTCGTCGTCGCTGTCGGCGATGGCGCGGTTGATCCGTCGTTCCCAGCCCTCGACGGCCCGTTTCATGTCTTTTCGGGCCGCACCGTCGTCGTCGGGAAACGAATCGAGAATAGGTTCCGGAACCGCGAGTGAGATCTCGTCCATACCCCCGCGAGGGGCGGGCCGAACTAAAACGTCCCGGCGGAGTAGTTACGCGCCCGCACCGAAACCGGTACCCGTGCCGCCACCAGCCTCGACTTCGGGGCCGTACTGGAGTTGAACGTCGTCGAGGAACGCCGACACCGACGGAACCCGACGGGAGAACGAGGCCGCGTTCTCGGGCACGTCGGGCTGGCTCCCGACACTCGCGGTGACGTCGTAGTCACCGAACCGACCGGAGGCGACGATGTAGAGCGTCTCACCGGATTCGAGCGACTCGGCGAGCGTCACGTTCCCGTAGGCCGAAAAGCCCGAGCCGACCTGGATCCGCGTGTCGGCCGGAATCGCGTCGCCACCCTCGTGGGTCAGCGCGAGGACCTGTCCCTCGCTGGTCGTCGAGACCGTCGCGTCGGGGTACTCACCCGCCCAGTCGGGCCGGGTGACGCTGGTCGAGCCGACGCCGGAGACGGTCACGGTCATGCTCTCGGTCTGGCTGGTGTTGACGTTCGTCGCTTCCCAGTGCAGTTCGCGGATGACACCCTCGGGCGTGACGAGGGCGTAGCCGCTGGCGTTCTGGAGTCCCGACCTGACGTTCCAGTCCGAGGACGACCGGTTGAAGCCGTTCACTGCGAGGCGAAGGACCTGCTGGCCGTCGACCGTCGTCGTCCCGTCGACCGACAGCGACATCGAGTCGAGCGTGACGAACGGAATCACACGGAAAAGGCCCAGGAACTGATAGCCCGTGTAGAGGTTCGTCTCACCGTGGGAGTAGGTGACCGGTGGCGATTGCGAGGTGTTCCGCCGAACGACCGTCGACCCGGAGCGCCACCAGGTCCCGGACCGACCGGTCGTCGCGTTGACGTACCGGAGCCGTTCCCCGCTGGAGCCGTTCCTGTGGACGAGTCCGAGCGTCCCACCGCTGGACTTGAAGGCCATCCGCGTCTCGGCGTTGGACCCGGCCGCCTCGAAGTGGCTGGTGACCAGCGCCGTCGCGTTGGTGACACCGGAGCTGTCGACCCCCGGCGGGTACATGTCCGACGACACCGTGTCCATGCCACCGCTGCCCGGCCCGGCCGGCGAGATTCCGATGTCCAGCGAGTCCGGCACGTCCGGACTACTCAGTTCGGTCTCGGCCTGTGCGCCGTCCGTCGCAGTTTCGTTGCCGGTCGGGGACGCCGTCCCCTGGCCACCGCCGTTACAGCCCGCCAACACGAGCATCACGGCGACCGTCACAGTCAGCAATATGCGTTTCATCTATCACGTTATCGCAGAGAACCGACGAATAAACTTCCGCTTCGGGGTTGCCGGAATTACCGTTCGTCGACGTGGCGAACCTCGCTGGCGATGCCCCGCGTCGACTCGACCATCTCCGGGCCGCTCATGGCCGCGCGGCCGACGCCGAACGCGGCCGACCCCTCGATCACCACCTCGTCGCCCGGCCGGATCGAGTCGCTGGCGTCGACCACGCCCGGCGCGAGGACGCTCCCGTGGGGCACGAAGTCGTCGATCTCGACCCGTTTGACCGGCACGTCGCTCTCGACCCAGCGCCGGCCACCCGCGAGCGTCAACGAGAGCACGCCGTACTCGGGGACCATCGCGGCCAGTTGCTCGCCGTCGGCGTCGGTCACCCGCAGTTTCGGGTAGCGTGACTCGGTGTGCAGGTCGTCGAACAGGTCGTCGCCGGCCCCGTCCCCGAACTGGTAGTCCGCGATCGCTCGGATCGTGTTGTGTTCGCGCTCGCGTTTGGGGTAGGTCAACTCGCCCTCCAGTTCGGCCGCGAGGTTCGACAGCGACTCGCTGGTCGTCGGATGATCGTCGACGGTGAAGACCGGATCGACGTCGAGGTCGGCGGTGGCGCGCTCGACGATCTCGCGGTAGCCCTCGGGCGGGACGTGGGCGATCACTTCGGGGTAGTCGTTGCGCCGGAGGTACGCTTCCAGCACGTCGCTGACGAACTCGATCTCCGTGGCGGTCCACTCGCCCGTCACGACGGAGTCGTAGTGCTGGGCGGGGTAGGTACATTCCAGTTCCTGGGGGACGACGCCGATGGGCGAGGTCATCGAGGCGACGTGGGCGCGCCACTGGATCACGTCGTGGTACTGGCCGTGGCTCTGTGACTCGCTGTAGGGTTTCTTGGCCGAGCAGGGCACCAGCACGAGGGGACTGGCAAAGCGGTTGCGGTACCGGGTGGTGACGCGTTCGGCGAAGCGCTGGATCTCGACTCGCCTGATGGTGTCGTCGGTCGCGGCCGTGATCTCCTCGCGCCTGACGATTGGCGTCCGCTGTTCGAGGTAGCCGTACTCCTGGTCCAGCCGCCGGAACGTGGCGGTGAGCCACTGGTCGTGGCGGGCCTGCCCCTCGATGTAGTCCCGGAGCGACCCGTCACGAACCCGGCGGCGAACCCGCGCGAGTTCCGCGGCCAGCGCGCGCTGGTTGTGTTCGGCACAGTCCTCGCGGTCGAACTCGTCGCGGGGCTGCTGGCAAGCCGGGCACGCACAGGGGAGTTCGTCCAGGTCTTCGAGGAAGTACTCGCCGTCGGTCGCCTGGTAGAACCCCTGGGTGCCCCGCAGGACAGCGCGATCCGTGTCCACGAGGTCCACGCCGGCGTAGACCAGCGTCGCGACGTTCGCGGGCGTGGCGACGCCCGGGAGGTACAGCGCGGTGTCGGCGGGCGTGGCCTCCCGGGTACTGATGACGGCGTCCACGAACGCGGCCGCGTGGCCGGCGTAGCCGCTCGCGTTCGAGAGGACGTAGGCGTCCGTACCGTGGTCGGTCGCGGTCTCGGGCGAGACGACCGCGGCGCTGGGGTAGTCCACGTCCGGATAGTCGACGGCGAAGGCGGATTCGACTTCCTCGGGCGTGCCGGCGGGCAGGCCCCGGTGGGGGAGGACGGTGAGCGTCGCGTCGTCGCCCTCGGGCACCTCGCGGTCCTCGGGCCAGAGACTGCCCGCGTCGGTGACGACCTCGTCGGCCAGCGCAGGCGTGGTGAGTGGGTCCGCGAGCCGGAGTTCCCCGATGCGGGCGGCCCCGTCCCGCTCGTGGACCTCGAAGTAATCGGTCATGGCACCGTCTCGGGCGAGCGCGGCCGAGTATCTTTCCTTCCGACGCGCCAGCGGCTGCCCCGGTGCCCGCCGTCGCCGAAGCGATTGGAAAATCTATATGTCGACCACACTATCACGACGACGTATGCAGCGACGAGACGTACTGGCGACTGTCGGGGCAGCAGGGCTCACCGCAGGCTGTTTCGGGATTCTGGAATCGAAGTGTGCGCCGGGCGACCGGGAACTGGGGGCGCTCTACGAGAGCGTCCTCGACATGGAGAATCCGGACCAGGTGTCGATCCGCGGGACGGTCACCCGGATGTCGGACTCGGACATGATCGTGGCCGACGGGACCGGCTACGCCGAAGTGAGTACACCGCTCCGGAAGAAGTTCAACACCGACTGGTTCGGGACCGGCGACTGCGTGGAAGTGTCCGCCTCGGTCTCGGCCGAGTACAGTCGCGATATGGGCCACCTCGCGCTCGAGATCGACGAGGGCGAGGACATCGAGTCAACCGGCGAGACGAGCGACCCGCCGTCGGGGCCGCCGAAAGAGCCCGACGCCTTCTTCGAACTCGAGTATCAGGACGGCGGATTCGACGAGCCGACCACCGGCGTGAAGCTCACACACGACGGGTCGGAAGCGGTCCGGGCCGAGAACCTGGAGGTCCGGCTCGACCCCGAATCCGACCTCGAGATCGTTCCCTGGACGGAGTTTGCCGATGCCGACCCCGAGACCGAAGTCGGACCGGGTGATTCGGCCGTCTTCGAGCGCCGGGGCGACGGCCACCTGATCTGGCGGCCCGAGAAACACTGGGGGCGGGCGGTGAGTTCCGGCTGGGAACTGGAATAAGGAGCGGGCGGGAGCGCCGCGGCTCAGGCGCGTTCGTCGTCCGTCCCGCCCTCGTCGTCGCCGAACGCGTCGTCGACGCCGAGTTCGTAGGTGTCCACGGCGTCGGGGACCCGTTCGAGCGCCCGTGGGGGCCAGCCGGTGTGGCCCAGCGTGAAGTCCACGTCGGGATTGGCCGCCGCCAGCCGCGCCACGCCGTCGGCGGCCCGGGCGTAGGCGCGTTCGTCCAGCCGCTCGGGCACCTCGGCGTTGAGCGGGTACACTTCCGAGAGGTCCCGCGGGAACGGGCCGAAGGGCGGGACGACCCGCCAGCTCTCGTCGTAGGCCTCGTTCGTGTCGCCCTCGGTGAGCAGGACCTCGCCGTCGGCGTCCAGCCGTTCGAGTCGCTGGTGGTGGCGCAGGACCTCCGGTCGGGCCGCGCTCTCCCCCGAGAGGTAGAAGAAGGCGTCTTTCGTGGCCGGATCGGTCGCCTCCAGCTGTTCGGCGTGATCACCCAGCGCGCGGTAGCCGTCGAGCATCGTGGGGTGGCCGCGAGCGCGGGCTTCGACGAGTTCCAGCAGGTTCCCCTGCCGGATCGCCTGTTTGATGCGTCGAATCTCCCCGAACGTGACGTGGAGGTTGTGCTCCGCGAGGAGGCGCTCGCGCTCGGCGTCGTCGCAGGTCTCCAGTTCGTCGGGCGTGTGGCTCGCACAGACCGGACACTCACAGGGGAAGTACTCGAGGTCTTCGAGGTGTTCGGTGCCTCGAACCGTGAGGTAGCGGTCGTCGCGGGCGTACAGCGCGTAGGCCGCCGAGTCGAACAGGTCACAGCCCATCGCGACCGCCAGCGCGAACATCATCGGGTGGCCCGCGCCGAACAGGTGGACCGGCGCGTCCGCGCCCAGCCCCCGCTTGGCCGCCGCCACCATGTCCACCACGTCGGCAAAGCGGTAGTTGTTGAGCAGGGGTACCATCGCACCGACCGGGAACACGTCGAGATCCGTCCCGTAGGCCTCGCGTGCCGCCCGCTCCCGGAGTTCCGGGTAGGTCGAGCCCTGCACCGGCGCGTTGACGAGCATGTCGCCGGTCTCGACCTCGGCGGCGAGTTCCAGCCGCTCCTGCGTGGTCGCTTGTTCCTCGGCGGCCTGCTCGCGGCTCACGTCCGGCGGCGTCGGGATGTCGACCGGCGTCCCGATGTCCGACCCAATCGCCTGCTGGAATTCGAGGATTTCGCGGGTGTCCACGTCTATCTCGCCGTACTCGGAGAGCTGGAAGGACCCGGAGTCGGTCATGATCGCGCCGGAGAAGTCGTAGAGATCGTGGAGACCGTCCGCGAGCGCGCTCTCGCGGGCGTCGTCGGAGCCGTAGAGGATGTAGCCGTTCGTGATGAGGATCTCCGCGCCGAACTCCGCTTCCATGCGGGCCGGCTCGACCGTCCTGACGTGGGGGTTGACCACGGGCAGGAGTGCCGGCGTCTCGACGGTCACGTCCGCCCGGGGGACGGTCAGCTCCCCGATCCGACCGGCGGCGTCGTAGTCGCGTACCTCGAACCAGTCGCCCATTGGCGCGGGCTTTCGGGGGCGCGGGCCTAAGGGTTGTGTTCTGGCCGGCCCGCCCCTCACCCGAACAGTTCGTAGTAACAGACACCGAACGCGGTCCGGCCGTCCCGGCAGTCGCCGGCCTCGACCGCGGCGAGCAGGTCGTCGAACTCTGTCGTCTCGACGCCGATCGACTCGTCGTCGTCCAGCGCCTGCTCGCCGGTCGGTTCACACCCCTCGGCGAGATAGTAGTGGAACACGGCGTCGGAGAACCCGTTTGCCGGTTCGACCGTCGTCAGATGCTCGACGGCGTCGGCCTCGTAGCCGGTCTCCTCCTCGAGTTCCCGGTGGGCCGTGGCTTCGAGGTCGGCGTCCTCGCCCTCGACGCCGCCGGCGGGGAGTCCGCGGGTGACCCGCTTGACGGCCTGTCGCCACTCCTCGATGACGACGATCTCGCCGTCGGGCGTGAACGGCAGGACGACGACGCTCTCGCTCTCGGAGAGGTAGTCGAAGTCGGTCTCCGTCCCGTCGGGGAGGCGGACCTGTTCGCGCTGGATGTCGAACCCCGGGCAGATGTAGGCCGTCTCGCCGTACAGCGTCTCCCAGGCCAGCTCCTCGTCGTGGGTGGCGTCGTCGGTCATACCGACCCCAGCGCCTCGGGGTGCAAAAGCGTCAGTAAAACACCGGACAATCGGCGTTCGGTTTGTACACCGGGAAAGTTTCCGACCACCCAGGGACCGCCTACGCGTCGTCACCGTCGGCGTCCGGCTCGTACGGCCGCCCGATGTCGAATTTGGGCGCGCCGACTCCGAGTACCCGGACCGGCCCGTCGGCGTCGGCCGGATTGTACGGCCGGATGGGATGCTCGGGTTCGACGAGGAACGTCTCGTCGGCCTCCACGACGAACGTCTCGTCGGGCGTCTCGACGTGGAGGTCGCCAGCGAGGACGTAGAACAGTTCCTCGCGCTGGTCGTGGTAGTGGTAGGTCGTCGCCAGGTCCTCGCCGGGCGCGAGGTCGTAGACCGCCGCCGCGAGCTGGGCGAGTTCCGCCGCCTCGGCCAGCGACCGGCGGTCACAGGGATGGTCCGGCGACGGCGCTAGCTCGTCGGGGTCGATGTGGTGATAGCCCATGGAACGAGACGACGGCCGGCGAAGTGAAGAATGGGGCGGCTCAGTCGGATTTGGTCTCGGTGCCGCTGGTCTTGCTCGACCCCGACTTGGCCTGGGAGTTGACCCGGGCGGTCGTCACGTAGATGCTCGGCCGCTCGAAGATGACCTCGTCGAGGAACGAGACCACGTAGACCACGCTCTGCAGTGCCAGGTAGACCCACAGCGTGAACGAGGCGAACACTTCCAGGCTGTCGTGACTGAACCCGTCACGGTAGTCCTGGACGAACACCATACACGCCGCGATGGCCGGCGAGACCGCGAGCAACGTCCAGAGGGCGTTCCGGGTGAACTCCGAGAAGAACGTGGCTGTCGGGACGCCGTACTGGAGGGTCGTCTTCAGGCCCATGTCGGCGAGGATGGGCGCGAGGATCGCATTGTGGACCGCGAAGTCCCGAACCATATCGAACAGCAAAATCGGGAACGTGAACGCGACGTAGACCGGCATGAGCGCGTAAGCGAAGGTGAACGCGGCGTCGAACCGCTCGCGCATCGACATGTTCTTGCTGCGCGGGAGTCGGAACAGGTAGCGGAACGCGACCTGCATCCAGCCACGGGCCCAGCGTTTGCGCTGGCTCCACCACGACTGGAGCGTGGCCGGGTTCTCCTCGAAGGTGACGATGGAGGGATCGACACGGAGCTGTTTGCCGAAGTCGTGGATCTTCGAGGACATGTCGATGTCCTCGACGAGGACGCTCTCGTCGAAGTCGCCGAGTTCGTCGAACATCTCGGCGCGGAAGAAAGCCTGTCCGCCACCGAAGATGGTGAATCCGCCGAGGACTTCCCGTGCGAACAGGTCGCCTTTCTCCGCGATGTGGCGCTCGACGGTCGCGTGCAGGGCCAGCAGGGAGTCCCGCGGGTTGTCGCCGTAGCAGCGACCCTTGACACACCAGATGTCCGGGTCGGACTCGAACCACGCCACCGCGCGGCGAATCGCGTCGGACTTGAACCGGTGGTCCGCGTCGATGCTGGCGATGATCTCACCGGTCGCGTACTGGAGCGCGTAGTTCGTCGCCTTCGCCTTCCCGCCGCCGGGTTCGTCCCGCTCGACCGCTACGAACCGCTCGTCGTCGGCGGCCGCCTCCTCACAGATCGCCGCCGTATCGTCGACGGAGTCGCGCTCGTAACAGAGGACGACCTCCAGCTTCTCGGCCGGGTAGTCGAGGTTCCGACACGCCTCGATGGTGTCGGGCAGCACCGCGGCCTCGTTGTACGCCGGGATGACCACGCTGACCTCCGGCAACTCGGCGTCCGACAGCGTCAGCTCGGGCGTCTCCGGTCGCTTGAACGAAAACAGCGCCGACACGAGTGCCCGTCCGGTCAGGCCGAGCAGAGCGACCAGCATGACGGTCGTGAGTGCCCGAAACCACGTATCGGGGAAGATGATCGCCGGGAGGTACAGTGCCCCCATTACGCCAGCGGCGACGGCGATATAGCGGAGAGCTCCCTTGTAGGAGAACGATTGACTCTCCGCAGTCTCTACTTTCATAGAGCCCATTCCGTCGGTCATTAAGAAATAATTGATGATTTGTCTCGGAGAAAGCAGACGAGCGTCAGACACCCCGAATATATCCCAGTAGTGTCCGGCCGGAATCCTCAGCCTGACCGCGACATGCGGTCACATTCTGGCCACGGCCATGCACCGCTCGCCGTCAGGACCCGGTCGAAAAGTGGGCCGGCGCGAGTTCGAATCACGCGAGACCTCCGGTCTCGCTGGCCCTCGTTCGCTCCGCTCACGAGGACGCGGTTACGACCACCCGAAGTTGCGACTCGTCGGATCAAACCGGGAAAAGTGGGCCGGCGCGAATTCGAATCGCGGTTACGGCCACCCGAAGGCCGAAGGATACCAAGCTACCCCACCGGCCCGTGCAGTAGCAATACGGAGATGGCACGCGCCAGTTTTAACGGTTGCGAAAGTCGCCACTGTTCGGCCTAGTCGAGCGTGTGCCGCCGAAACCGCCGTGAGACGGCCCTGAACGACCATATCCCGAGCAGACACAGGGCGGCGAGCGGAAGTATGTAGCCACCCCATCGGACGGTCGACACGGGGATGGTCGCGATCTCGGCCCCGACCCGTCCCAGCCAGGTGGCGACGCCACGAGCGGGGGTGAGACCCTGACTCGCGAGCAGGCCGAAGGGCAGCGACAGGAGTCCACCGACGAGCAGCGACAGGAACCGACGCGTTCCCGTCGGTGCCAGCGTCGCGGCCGCGGCGAGCGTCCCCGGGATACCGAGCGTCAGCGAATACAGGACGACGGCGCTGAGACTCGGCGGGACGATCTCGCGGTCGCTGCCTACCCTGACCGGATCGTACCGGGGGAAAGCCATCCCGAGCGCCGGCGCGATTACGACCGCGGCCAGCGTCAGCACGAGCCCGAGCACCGCGAGCGCCGCGGTTTCGAGCGGGTCGTACGGTCCGGCGAGTCCGGTCGCGACGGTCGCGAGGACGACGACGGGTAGACCAAGCGTTAGCCCGGGCACGGCGAGCCCGACGGCGTAATCCCGGCCCGAGGGAAGCGACGTGAGCGTGGCCGGGAGGGCGGCCCCTTCGTCGCCCAGCGGGTTGAGGCCGAACACGCCCCCGGCGAGCCATGGGAGCGCGACGACCACCAGCGGTGGCAGCAACGCCAGGAGCGACCCCACGCCGGCCTGTGCGACGTTGACCAGGGTGACGCCGAGCAGGACGACCGGAAGCACGAGGAAGGAGAGCCGCTGGGGATTCCGGCGTGCGACGACGACCGACCGCTGGGCGATCCGGCGGGCCTGCTGGCTGATCGTCGGGAGCGGGATGGGGCGGACCGCAGCGGCGAGCGGGTCGTCGGCAGTCCCGGTGTCGACGCGTGCCTGTTCGGCAGCCACCGCGTCCTCGACGGTGTCGCCGAACCACAGCGCCACACCGAGCCGCTCGACGACCAGGACGCCGCCGACGGTCCAGACCAGTCCGCCGACGAGAATCGCGGCCGCCCGTGGGAGCGATCCCGAAAACGGCGAGCCGATCACCGCGAGGTCGACGACCCACGAGAAGGGGAGCCAGCCCAGCAGTGCGGTCACACCCTGCCCGCCGACGTTCTGGAGCCCGACGTACCCGCCGACGAATACGATCACCGCCAGGAAACTGAAGGCGGACTTGTGCTCGGCGACGACGCGGTACCGCGCCACGAGCAGTTTGGCGAGCAATCCCAGCGCGAACCCGAGTACGAGTGCCGTCGTGAAGAACAAGAGGACGGCCAGCACCAGAAACGGTGCCATCAGCGGTGACGCCGTGGCCACGACGAACGCGCCACCCAGCAACAGGACGGGGACGGCGAGGTAGGCGAGCGCCCGGAAACACTCGGCGCTGAGCAGGCCCAGGGCGACGGCCCGGACCGGGACCGTCAGCAACATCAGCGACTCCTGGTCGATGCTGTGGTGGCGCGACCCGGCTCGCTGGGCTGTGATGAACACCGCGAACAGCCACTGGATCGCGACGCTCCCGCGGATCACGTTCGACACGTCGCCCGCCGGAACCTCGTCGCCGAACTGCAGGATGAACCACGTGCCCGCGAGGACCATGAGCCCGAACAGCACGGCGACGACGCCGATCAACGCCAACCGTGCCGAATCCCGGCGGAGCGAGCGGGTCGTTCGTCGAAACTCGGTTCGGCCGATGGAGAGTCCCTGCCGGACCCAGCCGCTACCGGACATCCGTGGCACCCTCCACCGTCGCCTCGTCGGCCGCGGGATCCTCGCTGGTCACTTCGAGGAACACGTCTTCGAGCGTCCGCTCGCCCGCTCCACCGGTGTCGCCCTTCGCACCGGCGTCGGCCTGCCGTTTCAGGTCGCCGGGTGGCCCCTCCGCCACCAGCCGCCCGTCGTAGAGGACGCCCACCGTATCCGCGTGTTCGTCGACCACCGGCAGAATGTGCGTCGAGAGGAAGACGGTCGTCCCCTCGTCGGCGAGGTCGTCGATCATCTCCCGGATCGTCCGCGCGGCCCGCGGGTCCAGCCCGCTGGTCGGTTCGTCCAGAAAGAGCACGTCCGGATCGTGCAACAGCGACTGGACGAACGCCGTCTTCTGGCGCATCCCCTTCGAGTAGGCGTCGATACGCCGGTCGGCGTCGTCGGCCAGATCCAGACGGGCGAGTAGCGTCTCTATGCGCTCGTTCGTCGCGTCTTCCGGGAGGTCGCGCAACCCCGCGACGTAAGTCAACTGCTCGCGGGCGGTGAGTTCGGTGTACAGCGGTGGTTCTTCCGGGAGATAGCCGACTCGCTCGATGAGTCGCTCGCGGTCGTCGACGGGAACGCCGGCGACGCGTGCGCTGCCACTGGAGGGTCGGGTCAGCGACGTGAGCATCCGCATCGTCGTCGTCTTCCCGGCCCCGTTCGGACCGAGAAAGCCGTACACGACACCCTCCGGAACCGAGAGGTCGAGGTCCGCGACGGCCGTCGTCGATCCATACTGTTTCGTGAGGTCGGTCGTCTCGATGGCGATCATGGGGACCAGTCGTCCGATACTCCCAGGGGACGACCCAAGAAGGTAGTGTCGCGTTTTCCGACCCTGAAAACCTTCATTGTCCGGCCGGTCGTGCCCTCGCACATGCAGGTGGGAATCGTCTCCGACACGCACGACAACTACAGTGCCGCCGAGGCAATCGCCACCGCCTTCGACGACCGCGGCATCGACACCCTCGTCCACTGTGGCGACTACATCGCCCCGCCGCTACTCTCGGCCTTCGAGGGCCACGGCTTCGACATCCACGGCGTCCTCGGCAACAACGACGGCGAACGGGAGGGGCTCCAGGCGACCATCGACGGCTTCAGCGACGGGAGCCAGCTCCACGGCCGCGAAGCCGACCTCACCTTCGACGGCACGTCGGTCCACGTCCTCCACGGCGACCAGGGCATCGAGACCGTCAACGAACGCGCCGACTCCGGCGACTACGACTACGTACTCTACGGCCACTTCCACGTCGCCGAGAAACGTACCGAGGGCGACACCACCGTCGTCAACCCCGGCGCACACTTCCCGACCGTACCCGCAGACCACCGGAGCGTGGCTATCCTCGACACTGACGCCGACGCGGTCGAGTTCGTCGGGATCGACGCAGAATAGCGCCGTCGCTACGCGACTGGAGTACTGGAAAAACGACCGTGCCGATCAGGAGAGATCGGGAACGAGCGGCGCGTCGGCCTCGTCTACAAGCTCGTTACCGGACGTTTTCGGTGCCGCGCGACCACCGTCGGTGCGGACGCGGTTCGTGGGCATCTCGGGAACGAGCGGAGCCGTCGTTTCGATCTGAGGCCGTTCGGTCATTTTGTCCTCACCACATCGTGAGAGGGGGACCTACATAACTATAACGGTCTATAATTATCACGGTCGTTCGTGTAGCGGCAAGCGCCGGCGTGGATAGCAACCGAAAAGTCCGGTGAGAACGCCGGCGAGAGTATGAGCGACGGTCCGGTTCCAGCAGGGGAGTGGGAGACGGTGGTTCGGAACGTCCCGTTGGTCTCCGTCGATCTCGTCGTCGAGACCGACGATGGCGTCGTTCTCGGCAAGCGCGAGAACGAACCCGCCAGCGGCGAGTGGTTCGTCCCCGGCGGCCGTGTCCGTAAGCACGAACGATTGCACGACGCCGTCGAACGGGTCGCCGACGCCGAGCTCGGCTGTGGCGTGACAGTCGAGCGCCAGCTCGGCGTCTACGAACACTTCTACGACACCTCCGAGTTCGACGACACCGACGGCAAGCACTACGTTCCGGTCGGCTACCACGTGACCCCCGACGACGGCGTAGCGTTCGAGGCGGACGACCAGCACAGCGACCTGCGGACGTTCCAGCCCCCGTTCGAGTTCGATCTGCACCCCTACGTCGAGGCGTATCTCGAAGACGCCGGGATTCTGGAGTAGGCCGGTTACTCGTCCGGGTCGGGATCGTCACGGAGTCTGTCTTTTTCGAGGAAGCGAGACCTGCGGAGGCGGTAGGCCTCTTCTTGGCTCGACATCTCTCCCTCGATTCGCGACTCCGCCCAGCGGATCTGATAGCGGTACCACTCCAGCGTGTCGTTGCCGTTGCGGACCTCCATGTTGAGGACGCCCGCGTACC
This sequence comes from Halorientalis pallida, assembly GCF_049605515.1. Taxonomy (GTDB): domain Archaea; phylum Halobacteriota; class Halobacteria; order Halobacteriales; family Haloarculaceae; genus Halorientalis; species Halorientalis pallida_A. The sequence goes on along the minus strand of NZ_CP187158.1, from coordinate 3,145,473 downwards.
AGCCGTCCGTTCGATTAAGCCGGCGTGGGAGTGTTAGATTCTTGTAGACGTCGACCACGTTAGCGACTTCGTCGAAATATTGGCTTGAATTGAGTTCGTGATCGGTTTCGTAGGTGAGGAAGGCTTCTCCACCGTGTTTATCCAGTGATATTAGCTCAATATCAGTCCGGTTTCGGAGTGTTTTGGTTAACTCTCCAATATATTTGGCCCCTTCTGTTGGCGGTTGTTCGGTAGAAAGGTTCCAGAGGTCTCCAGAAGCCACAATAGCATCAAGATAGTTATTAAATTTCCACTTATTGTTTGCATAGTTCATAGCCCACCAGTCTTCAATTCTAGAGTCCCAAATTACAGAACCATTAGCATCTTTTCCAACAATATGCAAGCGTGATATCTCCCAACTTTCGTTTTTATTACTATAACTCATATTCGTCACATCCGCGAATGCTGCCGCGATTAGTGATAGCTCTCGGGTAGACCGAGATGTGTTACTGAAATTCCCAAAATATGATATCTCTAAAGTATGTGAGTTTTTAGTAATTTCATGCGACACTATATTTGTCCTATTAATTTTTGTTCTAAATTTCTGGCTAAAATTAGCTTTTTTCTCAGTTTCATTTATATTTTCGTCACGATCGTTAGGCGGCTCGCCTGAGACGGTATTTGAAATAGACGTTTGTGTATTGTTTGTTCTATTATTAACACTAGTATTTTCGCTCAATATACCGCTACAGCCTGAGTTTATTAATAATAGACATACCAGAGATGCTGTTAGCAACTTTTTTAACATAATATACATATCTCCCCTAATCCGCTATTGTCTGAAGAACTTTGCTCAGAACTACCTCCACTATCAGAGGATGTATTGGGTGGACTCACTCCAGAGAACATATCATTGATTATGTTGTTGATTGTATTGTTGGGATTATCGTTAACAGCGTCTTGGTTCTGGTTACCTCTGTTGCCGCCATCACCATCCTCACTCAAATCAGTCTCAACGTCCTCGTTTGGTTCGGCAGTCGCCGCGTTGGTCAACTCCTGATTGGTCGGGTTCGATTGCCGGACGACCTCACCGGTACTCGTGTCTATAGTCGGCGCTTCGACGATGATGTGGCTATTACCAAACTCGACCTGCATGAGACCGTCGTAACCGTCGTCGCCACCGCCGGAACCGCCGTTTGCGGTTTGGACCTGCGGCGAAACCGTCATCGAGTCGGTCGCTTCGCGACCCGCAGTATCGACGACCCTGACGGTGAGCGTATGAGTCGCGGCCGACGCCATGCTGTGGACGTAGTTGATCGAGTCCACGTTGGAGTCGTTGACCGAACGCTGTACCGTCTGCTCGCCGTCGGCCAGCCACTCGACGTAATCGATCGGATGCCCGCCACGGCTGAAATTCGCGACGTACCTCGCGGTCCCCGAGGGATCACCGTACTGTGACCGCTCGATAGCCGGGTCGGTCGGGCCGGATAGCGTGACCGACGGCCCCGGTGCAGGGTCGACCTCGACGTACAGCGTGTCCGTCCGCGTCGCGCCGTCGTCGTCGGTCACGGTGACGGTCACGTTGTACTGCCCGGGTGTCTCCGGGCGGAATGCGGTCGTCCCGCAGGTCACGCAGTCGGGCGTCGTCGTCCCGCCGCTGGGGGTCTCGATGGACCACTCGTATCCGGAGACGTTGCCATCGGGGTCCCGCGAGCCCGTGGCGTCCAACCGGACGGTCTCACCCGCCGTGACCTGCTGGTCCAGACCGGCCTCGGCCAGCGGTGGCTCGTTGTCCTCGCCGACGGCGACGCCCGATAACGCGAGCAGCGCCACCACGACCAGGAGCGCGACCCCACCTCGAACACCCCGATCCATGTCCCGTGTCCGGGACTTGTCGCGGTCTGGTACTTAAACTTCAGGATGGCGAACAGGTTCTCAGTACCGCTGGAAGCCGCCGGTGTCGAGGTAGTTGTGCGCGACCGTGATGGCGTGGTCGGCGTGGAGGGCCCGCGGCGAGAGGCTGACGCGGTGGTCGGCGTACTCCGCCAGCAGGTCGGCCTCGGCGTCGGTGAAGGACTCGTGATCCGAGAGGACGAACAGCGGGTCCTCGGGCGGCTCGATATCGACGATGGGGTCGCCGTCCTCGTGGAGATGGACGACGGTACTGTCGGTGGCGGCCTCCGAGAGCGTGGTCTCGAAGCCCTTCCGGGAGATCGAGACGCCGGGGGAGCTCTCGGCGGGCACGTGGCCGATGGCGTCCTCGCGGTGTTCGAGCGCGGTGCGGACGAGTGCGGCGGTGCTGCGCTCGTCCGGGTTGAGGTTGCGCAGGTCGGAGCCGTCGAACTGGATCGTGAACTCGTCTTGCAGGACCAGTGACACGCGTACGTCCTCGCGGATGTCGTGGGAGAGGACGAACGCGGCGCTGATCGCGCGACAGAGTATGTCGAGGCGGCCGGCCTCGCTCGGGAGCGCGTCGAGCGAGAAGTCGGGCGTCGTCGGCACGCGGTGGCCCAGCAGGCAAAACTGGCGCATGGGACGGGTGTGGACCCGCGAGGAGAAGAACGTGTCCGTCTCGACGTGTCCGCCGAGAGGTAACGGGACGGTATACCGAACCAAAGCGCGACCGAATGGCCCGACCTTATTACCGAGCCCGTGGTATGCACGCCTGATGTCCGAGTCCGGATTCACGGTGCGAGAGCCCGTCACAGCGTTACCCGACCCGGTCGAGGCCGAACACGTCGTCTACAATCCGTCGCTCGACCAGCTCCGGGAGTTCTCCCGGGATCTGGAGACGACCACGGAGTTCGGCTCGCCCGCCTACGTCAGCGACCAGCAGTCGCGCAACGCAGACAAGACGAGAAACGCGATCGACCACGAGTTCGACGCCGACGACTTCGAACACTTCGAGGACGCCATCGAGTTCGCCGGAGGCAACGAGATGCTCTGTCTCGACCGGCAGGTGGGTCGCCACCCCGACCACGCCTACGTCTGCCGGTACTACGTCCCGAAGGCGTACGGTCGCATCGCGCTCTCGGTGGCGAAGCTGTTCGAACCCGTCGACGATCCGGACGCGGAGCCGGACTTCGTGACCGTGCAGGTGCCCGACTGGGACGAGACCGCCATCCGCATCCTCCCCGAGGAAGGCTTCACGGCCGTTCTGGGGAGCGATTACACCGGTGAGGCCAAGAAGTCGTTCCTGCGTCTGTTCATGCTGCGCGCCAAGGAGGCGGGCGGCCTGGGGCTCCACGCCGGCAGCAAGCGCGTCCGACTCCAGCGCGACGACGGCGACGAGGACGACTTGGAAACGGTCGGCCAGCTGTTCCTCGGTCTCTCGGGGACCGGCAAGTCCACGCTGACAGCACACGGCCTCGATCTGGAGGACCCGGAAGACGCGACGATGCTGCAGGACGACGTGTGCGCGCTCCTGTCGGACGGCTCCGTCGCCGGCAGCGAGGGCCAGGGCCTCTACATCAAGACCATCGGCCTCGAACGCGAGGAACAGCCGGAACTCTACGACGCGGCGACCGACGAGTCCGCCGTGCTGGAGAACGTCGACGTGGCCGAGGACGGCACGGTCGACTTCGACAGCGACCACCACACCACCAACGGCCGCGCCGTGATCCAGCGCTCGGAACTCGACTCCGCGGGCGAGGAGATCGACCTCCCGAATCTGGACCAGATCTTCTTCATCACGCGCAACCCCGTGATGCCGCCGGTCGCCAAGCTCGACCCGGACGAGGCCGCCGCGGCGTTCATGCTCGGCGAGTCCATCCAGACCAGCGCCGGCGACCCGTCCGCGGCCGGCGAGTCGATCCGCGTCGTCGGAACCAATCCCTTCATCATGGGCTCGGAAGGCGAGGAGGGCAACCGGTTCCGCGACCTGATTCAGGATCTGGACGTGGACTGTTTCGTCCTGAACACCGGCTCCGTCGGCGGCCGTGACGTGGGCGTCGACGACACGGTGACCCTGCTCCGTGGCATCTCGCGGGACACCGTCGACTGGCGCGACGACGAGACGACCGGCCTGACCGTCCCGAGCGAGGTGCCCGGAATGGACGTGTCGGACTTCGACGTGGCGGCGAATCTGGACGACGCCGACGACCGAGTCGCGACTCTCCGCGAGGAGCGCCGGGAGTATCTGGCGCAGTTCGCGGACCTCGACGACGAGATCGAATCGGCCGTCTACTGATCGGGAACGCGAACCGGTCGGTTTCTCGCAACCTGTGTACTCCGGACAGCCGGCGACACGCCTGTCGATGGGTTTATTCGCTCGACGGCGGATGGGCGAGATATGGCAGAGGAGCGCGACGCCGCCGAGACGCTCGCCGAGCGGCCCGAGCTGGCGTCCGCACTCGAATCCGTTCGCCCGGTCGACGACGACGCCGAAACCTGGACCTTCGAGGACGTGCCGATCGACTCGGGCACGTTCGGCGAACTCGTGTCTGCGGACCTCGTGGAGAAAGTCGACGGGGAGTACCGGCTCCCCGACGCGACCCGGCGCGCGCTCGACGGCGAGACGGACGACTCGACCGCCGAGCAGGACGGAGCGGGCCTGAACCTGTCACTGCCCGCGTTCGACGTGGACCGGCGGGCGGCGGGCGCCCTCGCCGGCGCGCTCGCGGTGGTCGTACTTTTCCGGACGGTGTTCTCCTACGGAGCGGTGTTCCGTGACGGGGCTGTCGTCCTGTCGGGGAACGATCCCTACGCGTACCGGTACGTGGTCGAGAACCTGCTGGCGGCGGGGAAGGGGGTCGATGCGGCCCTGTTGAACGAGTTGGGAATGGCGAACGGTGAGCCGTTCATGGTCGCGACGCTGTACTGGCTCTCGGACCTGTTCGGCGGGACCGCGTCGGCTGTTGGAACAGTCATGGCCTGGTACCCCGTCGCGTCGGCGCTGCTCACGGGACTCCTGCTGTACGTCATCGCGGTCCGGCTCACCGACGACCGGCGGATCGGCCTGGCCGCCGTCGTGTTCCTGGCGACGACGCCCGCCCACGCGATCCGGACGAGTCTGGGCTTTCCCGACCACCACGCCTTCGACTACCCGTGGCTGGCCCTCACGGCACTCGCGCTGATCGTCCTCGCGACCTGGGACGAGCGGGCGTATCGAGACCCGGGAGCCTGGGTCGCGGGGCTGGGACTCGGCGTCGGTGTCGCCGGGCAGATACTCGCCTGGGAGAACGGGCCGGCGCTCGTGGTTCCGGTCGCGCTCGTGGTGGCGCTGGCGGTCCTGCTCGACGTCGACGCCGACCGCTCACCCCTGCAGTCGAACGCGCCGCTGCTCGGTGGACTCGCGCTGGCCGCGCTGGTCGTCCACTTCGTCCACGGCGAGATGGGCTGGCACACCGACTTCGTGGCCGCGATCCCCCTGTTGCTCGTCGCCGGGACCACGGGCGTGCTGGTGATTGGTGAGGCCGTCCATCGGCTCGACCTCCCGACCCTCGCCATGGCCGGTGCGGAGGTCGTCGGAGCGGTCGCGGCCGTCTTCCTGATCCCGGCGGTGTTCGAGAGCTTCTGGGAGCGAGCGGGCCAGCGAGCGGACCGGTTCTTCGCGACCCGGAACATCGTCGAGACCCAGCCGCTGATCAGCGGCGACTTCACCTGGTTCCTGTTGCTCGGGCTCGTCCTCGTCCTCGCGATCCCGCCGCTGATCTGGGCGAGTCGGCGCGCCACCGATGGGTCGAAGCCCTGGCTCGTCGCGGTCGTCTACACGTGGTACTTCCTCGCACTCGCGGCGGTGCAGGTCCGCTTCGTCGGCGAACTCGCCGCCTTCACCGCCCTCTTTGGCGGGCTGGGCTTCGTCTGGCTGGCTCACTGGGTCGACCTCGCCGCGATTCCGCGGCCGTTCGCCGACGAGCAAGCCACTCCGAACCGGGGACCGGGTGCCGACGATAGCGCCGCCGACGGCGGTACCGCGACGCTTCGGGTCCCGACCACGCGGGAAGCCGGCCTGCTCGTCGCCCTGTTCCTGCTGGTCGGCGGCGTCGGCGTCCTCCAGACGCCGATCAAGACGAGTCAGATCACCATCGAAGACGGCGCGTACCAGTCGGCGGCGGCCGTCGACGACCACGCGACCGCCGCGAACCTGAGCTATCCGGAAAACTACGTCCTCAGCGAGTGGGGCCGCAACCGGATGTACAACTACTTCGTCAACGGGGAATCCCGGTCGTACGGGTACGCACGGGAGCAGTACCGGACGCTGTCCACCTCGGTCGACGAGTCACAGTGGTACCGGAGCCACCGCAATCGGGTGGGCTACGTCGTCACCGAGTCGGTCCGGAACTCGAACGCGAGCGCGCAGTCGCTGTTCACCCGCCTCCACGACGGGTTCGGCTCCCGGCAGTCACCCGTCGACGGACTGGCCCACTTCCGTGCAATCTACGCCGCCGACGACGGCGACTACAAGGCGTTCCGACTCGTTCCCGGCGCGACGATCACCGGCACTGGACCGGCGAACGCGACGGCGACGCTCTCCCAGTCGGTCGACGTGCCGGGCGCCTCGTTCACCTACGAGCGGCAGGTTCGGACGAACGCCGCGGGCGAGTACGCCGTCACCGTCCCGTATCCCGGCGAGTACACCCTCTGGAACGAGACGGTGTCGGTGAGCGAGCGCAACGTCACGGCCGGCCAGCGGGTCGGGTGACCGCCGTCCCGACGACCTGCCGGATCCGAAGCCGGTATCACCCTCGCCACCCTCCATGCCGACGATGTGGCCCTGGGGACACGCCGCCGTCGGCTACCTCCTGTACACCGCCTACCGCCGGTCCCGCTTCGACCTGCGCCCGCACGGCGTCGCCGTCGTCGCGCTCGCGGTCGGCACGCAGTTGCCGGACCTGATCGACAAACCGCTGGCCTGGCAGTTCGCCATCCTGCCGAACGGCCGGTCGTTCGGCCACTCGCTTCTGGTCGCCACGGCGCTCCTGCTCGCGCTGTGGCTCGTCGCACGCCGACTCGACGCCCGCGAGAGCGCGGCCGCGTTCGGGATCGGCTACCTCGGCCACCTGTTCGGCGACGCGCTCTACCCCGCGCTGGCCGGCGAGTTCCACTACGTCGGCTTCCTCGGGTGGCCCCTGATCCCCGCTATCGAGTACGAGCTGGCGACGGGCGGCTTCCTCGATCACCTGTTCGCGCTCGACCTCGGGCCGCTCGCGGTCTTCGAGCTGGGACTCACCGTCGTCGCCGCCGCCCTCTGGTACCGCCACGGACTGCCCGGGCTGGGCGTCCTGCTCCCGGGCGACAGCGAGTCCACACCGGAAGAACGACCGGAGTGACTGCTCGCGAACCGACCGTTACCAGGTCAGTCCCTCGTAGGTAATTCCCTCGCGGCGCTCGATTATCCGACGCCCGTCGACGACCACCGGGTCAGTCATCGCGTCGAACTCCTCGTCCAGGGTCCCGAACTCGTCCCAGTCGGTGACCACGACGGCGCCGCTCGCGCCGTCGAGGGCCGCGGCCGCCGAGTCGGCGTACTCGATCTCCGGGAACCGCTCGGCCATCTCACTCGCCGCGACCGGATCGTAGGCGACGACCTCCGCGCCGCGCTCGCGGAGCCCCTCGATCACCGGGATCGCCCGCGAGTTCCGGATGTCGTCGGTGCCCGGCTTGAACGCGAGTCCGAGCACCGCGATCCGCTTCCCGTCGGCGTCGACGTGCTCGTCCAGCAGATCGAGCAGGCGCTCGGGCTGGCGGTCGTTGACTTCGACCGCCGATTCCAGCATCCGGGGTTCGTAGCCCGCGTCGCGGGCGTGTTGTATGATTGCTGATGTGTCTTTTGGGAAGCATGATCCGCCCCAGCCGACCCCACTCCGGAGGAACTGCTCGCCGATGCGGTCGTCGAGGCCGATGGCCTCGGCGACCTCGTAGGCGTCGATGTCGTACTCCTTGCAGATGTTCCCGATGTCGTTGATGAGGCTGACCTTGGCGGCGAGAAAGCCGTTGTTGGCGTACTTGATCATCTCGGCTTCGCGCGGGCCGGTCTCGAAGACGGGCACGTCCCACTGGAGGACCAGCGGTTCGTACACCTCCGCGAGGCGGTCGAGCGCGCGCCCGTCGCCGTCCGTGCCGACGACGATCTTGTCCGGTTCCATGAAGTCGTCCACTGCAGTCCCCTCCCGGAGGAACTCGGGGTTGACCGCGACGCCGAAGTCCGCGCCGGCGGTCTTGCCCGACGCGTCCTCGATGAGCGGCGTCAGCGTGTCCTCGGTCGTACCGGGGACGACGGTACTCTTGACGACGACGAGGTGGTAGCCGTCCTTGTCGGCGATAGCCTCACCGATCGATTCCGCGCCGGCCTCCATGATCGACGTGTCGATGCTCCCGTCGTCGTTTTTCGGCGTCGGGAGCGCGAGGAAGGTCACGTCCGTCTCACGGATGGCGTCGTAGTCCGTCGTGGCGCGCAACTGGTCACCGCCGTAGACCGAGACGAGCGGGTCGAGCCCGGGTTCGTGGATCGGCGCATCGCCGTCGTTGACGGCCGCGACGATGTCCTCGTCGATGTCGACGCTCGTGACCTCGTGACCGAGGTCGGCGAAACAGGCGGCGATGGTCGTCCCGACGTAGCCGCTGCCGACGACGCTTACGTGCATACTGGATCCGTCCACGTCACCGGCCTTGAGAGTTCGGTTGGCAACCCGGTAGTAGCTCACTGCGGCACCACATTGGCTTGGCTACCCATCGATGAACGCCAATTTCTCGCGTTTTTCGGTCGGGATCGGATTGGTGTAGGTCGTGTCTTCACCGTCACAGAGGTCCTCGAAATCGGCATCGGTCGTGATCAGGTAGTCTGCTTCGTATGCACGTGCCAGCGCGAGGATGAACGAATCGTAGACGTCGTGGTTTTTTTCGGCGCTGATCTCGTAGGCCTCCAGCAGTGTGGTCTCGGTCGCACCGACGATTCGTGCGGGACTGCGCACGAGCGACTGGACCGCATTGCGAGCAGCCGCCGCGTCCACTCCGAAGTTGCTCGTCATGATATACTGCGCTCGGAGCGGGTAATAATCGAAGACGAGCAGGACGTTCGGTCCATCGAGGGCGTTCTCGATCCAAGGATACACGTCATCGTGGGCCGGATGATCTTCGGTCAACCCGATCGCGAGCACGTTCACGTCCGTGAGAGCAGTCACTTCGGTTGGGAGCGACTCAGTCATCTGCTACCGGATCACTGCTCCATCGGTCCGAAGAGCGCTTCTCCCGCATCGGTTGGCGTCGTGTTCTCCCAGTCGTCTCGATCCGCCCTTGCTGTCTTCAGTTTCGTGCTCGGTTTCGGGTTGACCTCGAGGATCGAACCGACGAGGGTCGCGGAGATCTCGTCGTTCGACTCGATGCCCAACTGATCCCGGACCTCCTTCGGTAGGGTTACCCGCCCTCTATCGTCTACTGTGAGCGTCAGTTCCTCGCCTTGATCGCCATCGAGAGACGTCTTTCCCATTTCACACCACCTATTACCCACTATTGTACTGACACACATAACTGTTGTTCTAATCGGAATATCGAGATGTCTCTACCCCTCTTGGATACTCAGTGCCAGTCAGCAGTCGAACCGCATCGTCACCCCACGATAGACCCCGACAATGTTCGTACCAGGTTCGATTTCCCGAGAGAACGGTATAAAAAACGCTGTTTTTTGTGATTACTGGCTCGACAAAGACTAAGCGCGTTTCGTTCGACTTCGAATCGAGATGACGGCGGATCAGAGACGGACAGCAGGAAAGGAAGCGCGGCACGATCCAGAGGATCTGCTGCCAGAGGACAGCGTTCGCAGTCTCGACGAGTATCTGGATATGCACGCGGCCGTCGGGAACCGGACTCGGTACGAAATTCTCTATCGGCTGGTTCACGGCGGTGAGATGAGTCCGACGGAACTCGCAGACGCGATCGATATCGACGACAGTACGCTCCACTATCACCTGAACGAACTCCTCGAGAGCGGGCTCGTCGAAAAGCGTCAGCGTACGGAACGAGGACAGGACGGACTCTACACCTACTATCGTGCGACCGTGTTCGGCGAGGTCACTCTCACCGACGGTGTCGACGAGTTGATCCGCGGCGAACAGGCCTTCGACGAGATGTACGATAATTCGAGCGACGAATAGCTTCGGAGGTCGAACAGTCCGTCGATCACGTCGCCACGAGCCACTGTTTCCGAGTCGGAAAATCAGCGCGCGCTTTTATTTCGGTGCCGGCCGCCGACGGACGTATGGCCGCCATCGAAGCGACGGAGGTATCGAAACGGTACGGGACGGTGGTCGCCCTGGACAGGGTCGACCTCACCGTCGCCGAGGGGGAGATCTTCGGCTTTCTCGGGCCCAACGGTGCGGGCAAGTCCACGTTCATCAACGTCCTGCTCGACTTCGTGTCGCCCAGCGACGGGTCGGTCGAGATCTTCGGCCACGACTGTCACGCGGAGGGCGTCGCGGCCCGCGAGCGCATCGGCGTCCTCCCGGAGGGGTACTCGGTGTTCGAGCGCCGCACCGGTCGCCAGCACATCGAGTACGCCATCCGCTCGAAGGAGGTCGACGACGACCCCGCCGAGATCCTGGATCGGGTCGGACTCGACCCCGCAGACGCCGAACGAGAGGCCAGCGACTACTCGAAGGGGATGGCCCAGCGCCTGGTACTGGGGATGGCGCTGGTCGGCGAACCGGACCTCCTCTTGCTCGACGAGCCCACCACCGGACTGGACCCCAACGGGGCCGCCGAGATGCGGGACATCATCCGCGAGGAGAACGAACGCGGCGCGACGGTCTTCTTTTCCTCGCACATCCTCGAACAGGTCGAGGCGGTCTGTGACCGCGTGGGCATCCTCCAGGACGGCGAACTCGTCGCCGTCGACACCATCGAGGGCCTCCGGGAATCGCTGGGCGGGGGCACCAAACTCGTCATCACGGTCGACAACATGGAGAACGGGACGCTGGACTCGGTCAGGGAGATCCAGGGCGTCGAGACGGCCGTCGAGCGCGAGGAGTCGACGCTGGAGGTGACCTGTACGAACGACGCGAAGATGGACATCCTCGTCGAGTTGCACGACGCGGGCGTCGACGTGGTGAACTTCCGGACCGAGGAAGCCTCGCTGGAAGACATGTTCATCGAGTACACCGGGACGAACCGATGAGCTGGACGGTAATCGCGCGCCAGGACTGGGCGCTGACGGTCGGTGAGCGCTCGACGAAGTACCTGTTGGGCCTGCTCGGGTTCGTGGTCGTCGTCACGGCGTACGTCTACCCACTCGGCGGCCCGGGGCCACACACGACCGGACGGTTCGCCGGGACCGTCCACGGGAGCCTGACGACGCTGGTTCCCATCGTCGGCGTCCTGCTGGGGTACAACGCGGTCGTGAGCGAACGGGAGTCCGGGGCGCTCCGACTCTCGCTGTCCTTGCCCCACAGCCGGGCCGATGTCGTCTTCGGGAAGTTCCTCGGCCGGACCGCTGTGGTCGCGGTCGCCCTGGTCGCCGCCCTCGCCGTTGCCGGCTTCCTCGTGGTCTACCCGTTCGGCGAACTCGAACCCCTCCGGTACCTCGTCTTCGTCGTCTTCACTGTGTGGTTCGCCGGGATCTGGACGGGCATCGGGATCGCGACATCCATCGCCGCGGCCACCAAGCGGCGCGCGCTCGTCATCGCACTGTTCGTCTTCTTCGTGTTCGTGATGCTGTGGGACACCGTCGACAGCGGCGTCACACTGCTGTTGAACTTCCTCGACCTCGTCGACGGCGAATTGCCCGACCCCCTGCAGTTCTACTTCGGCCTCGAACCCGGTCGAGTCTTCGGCCGGCTCACCGACGGCTTCGTCGATCCGAGCGCCACCGTCGAGGGAGCCTGGTACCTGAGCGAGTGGGCCGCGCTGGTCCTGTTCGCGCTGTGGCTCGTGGGGCCGTTGGGACTCGCCTACCGGCGGTTCGCCCGGAGGGATCTGGCATGAGCTGGCGCGTGATCGCCAGCGAAGACGCCCGCAACGCCGCCCGCTCGAAGACGACCTGGCTCGCGGCCGGGCTCACCGTCGTCGCCGTCCTCGGCTACGTCGTCGCCCACGACTACGTCGGCGAGCCGGCCTTCCCGGCGTTCGTCGCGGGACTGGCCGGCGTCGTCGGCGTCCTCCTCCCGGCGGTCGCGATCCTGCTCGGCTACAAGTCCATCGCCGACGACCGCACGAGTGGGCGACTCACTCTCACGCTCTCCCTGCCCCACTCCCGGCGCGATCTGGCAGTCGGAACGTTCGTCAGCCGCGCGGTCGTGGTCCTCATGCCGGCCCTGCTCGCGCTCGTCGTCGCCGGTGTCGTGGGTGCCGTCCGCTTCGGCACCGAAGGCGTGCTGTGGTACCCGTGGTTCCTCTTCGCGACCGTGCTCTTCGGGGCCGCGTTCGTCGGCTTTGCCGTCGGGCTCTCGATGTCGACGACCGCCGACCGCTGGATCACGCTCGGTGGGCTGGGCGGCTACCTGCTCCTGGTCACCTTCTGGGGCGGCCTCCAGTCGGCGGTGCTGGTCGTCCTCCACCGCTTCGACTTCGAGGTCCTGCAGGACATGCCCGACTGGGCGTTGCTCTTCCGGATGATTGAGCCCGGCGAGGCCTACGCCCGGCTCGTCCGCGCCGGGTTCGACGTGGATCTGGCTGGACTGTACGTGGCCGAGGGCGCACCTCCCTACGTGAGCGCGCCGGCGGCACTCGTGCTGTTGGTGGCGTGGGCAGTCGTCCCGCTCGCGGTCGGGTATCGGCGGTTCCGGGCGTTCGATCTCTGAACCGGCCCGAACTCGTCAGCATCGAGTCAGAGATCGTCGCGGCCGAACCGAGCACCCACGTGACGGACTAGATGGCCACCGGGAGCCAGTCGGCGAGCAGTCGGGCGACCGGCAGGGCGTAGTCGGCGTACTGGAAGTAGACGAGCCCAGTGAACAGCAGGAACAGCGTCGTCAGTGCGGCGGGCAGGGCGAGGGCGACAGCCCCGATTCGGCCGTCGAGGTCGACGAGACTCGCGGCGACCGCCCAGCCCGCGAGGAGGGCGGCACTCGCCAGATTGACCAGCGCGTGCAGTTGCATCGCCTCGCCGAGTGCGAGGCCGAGCCAGAGAGTGGCGGCCAGGAAGCCGAGACCACCCACGACGAGGGTGCCAGCGTACGCGCCGGCGATCCAGCGCAGGTCGGTACGGACGACGCTGTGGACGCAGCGCAGTCGAGCGACGCCGTACAACCCGAGCGGAACGATGGGGACGAGATACCGGACGGTGATCTGTGCGTGAGTCGGGAGTCGTGAGATGTTCACGATAGCGAAGACCGTCACGATGGCAATTACCAATAGATCCGTCTGGCGTTCCGGTCGAGCGATTCCGGACCGAATCGCTTCCGGGTCCGGGAGCGCAGCCACTCCACGGGCACCCACCGCAACCGTGCCAGCCAGTCCAGCCAGCAGCGGTGTCGTCTCCAGAACCGTGAGTTCGATTGCCTCCTGTTGGTTCATCCGATAGTCGACATACTCCAACGAGATACGACCGCTACGGAGAAAGGTATGATAGAGTCGGTCAGATTCGGCTGTGAGCATGTTCAACCCTTCCTCGAAGAAGATCCATCCGCGCGCAATCGCCCCTACCACCCCATCGATGGCGGTTGTGAGAAGGCCAACCAGCACCGTTACCAGTGCGACGAGTGGCGCGAGCGGTGACGTCTCGCCGTCTGTCCCACCGGGCGGCGACCGCTCGGCCGTGGCCGGTGTTTCGGTACCATCGGCACTCACGGTCGGTGGCGGCGTCGCTGTTTCCCCATCGGATGTCGGCTCGGATCCCCCGCCACCTGGTGTCGAGCCAGCTGTCCCATCACCGGCCTGTGGCGTCTGTGCCGTGGAGCGGTCACCCGATCCGCCACCGCCGACAGCTGGATCGTCTGCGGTTGGGGGCTCGACCTGTCCGTAGTACGGTTCGAGTGACCGTGGCGGCCCGAAAGGGTCCCCCGAGATGGCGTAGTTCGTCGCGATGAACGGTCCGAGAGCGACGAGGAAGACGACGGCGATGATCGCCAGCGATCGCGGAGTGTTCGAGGGAGCAGTGAGCAGATCCACCGGAACCAGCACGGCGAAGACAGCCAGCGCCTCCAGTGGGTGGACCCAAGCGAGTAACGCGACGCTGATATATGGGACGACGCGAGCAGCCAAAGCCAGTCGCTGCGAGTCGTGTTCGCGGGCGAAATAGAAGCCCGTAACGGCGACGACGACCGCGAGCGTCGAAAGCACGTGTCGCTTCGGGAGTGATGCCCAGAATCCGACAGCCGTGGCGACGACTGCCCCCAAGCCCGCGACTGTCCCGATCCGACGACCATGCATTCGTCCGAGGAGACGATAGAGAGTGACACCGACGAATGCAGTTGCTACCATTGTCGTGAGCTGCAGAGCGACGAAGGGGAGCCAGCGAGTGTCGAGCGGTGTGGCGACGAAGAGCGACGACGCGAACGCCACCAGTCCAACGGCACAGCCGACGAGTGAACAGAGCCTGTGTCGGCCGAGGACTCTGCCAGTCTGATCCGCGAACGCAATTACGAGGAGACTCCACCCTCCGGCGAGAACGAGTCGGAGATCGAAAAGGATACTCGTCGCTTCGAGGACCCACAGGACGGGCAACGAGAGGACGGCGTGGCCGTAGTTACGGCCGTAGATCGTCCCATCGGTGATCCAGAACCCTGGCTGTGATTCGTAGTTCAACGAGTAGACGATTTCCTTGATGACGAGGTTGCCATCTGCGACGTTGACGAGCGTATTCGCGATTGCATAGCTGTCCGTGATGAACACCCCGATCCGCCAGTAGACAGCGACGAACGTCAGTCCAGCCAGGAAGACGACGAACCCGAGTCGGTCGCCAAAGAGCGCGCGACCAGCACGTCGGACCCGCAACCCGACCGCCTCAGTGAGTTGCCGTCGGTCAGTTCCCAGCACCCAAGCGAGCGTCACAACCTCCTCTCGGTCGGCCGAAAGTAAGAGGGTGTTCCCGATTTCAGGAGTCGTCTCCCGACACAGTATGATTATTTCATACCCTTACCGTCAAAAATACCGTCGTACAGGAGTATGACGCTGGTCGCAGAGCTTATATTTGGAGGTCGGTTTATCAGGAGCAATGGCAATGGGCTGGCGGTACCGGGTCGCGAGCGTCGGTGGGACCGCTGGCCTCACCGCATTCGCGGTCTGGTTCGTCAACTACCCACTGATTCAGCGAGCATTCGCGACGATTCCATACTTCGGGCGGCCGGCACCGGCGGTGCTCACGAACGGCGACCTGATATTCGCCGTTTCGACGACGTTGCTCGTGACGCTCGCCGCAATGTGGCCGCTGTTTAAACCCCGACCGCGCCGGGTTCTCGATACGGTGCTGATCACCCAGAAGCGCGTCGTCCTCGCGATGGTCGGGCTGGCGGCGCTGGGCTATTTCAACTACGACTACCGACTCCCCCGGTCGACGCTCATGCTGGCGACGGGGTTTCTACTCGTCTGGTTGCCGGCCTGGACCGTGGCGATTCGGCGACGCCCCACCGAACAGTCGCGGGCGATAATCGTCGGCGACGACCCCGTCGCCATGGAGGCACTGCTGGAGGCGACCGACCTGCCCATTCTGGGGTACGTCTCGCCGCCATCGTCGTACGAGGCCACGGACGAAGCGGTCACCAGGTCACCCGAACTCTCCGACGGTGGCGCGGTCACCGCACGCTTGGACGAGCTCACGAACCTCGGTGGCCTCTCGCGTCTCGACGAAGTCCTCGTGCGACACGAGATCGACACTGCGCTGCTGGCCTTCACCGACGCCGACCGTGCGGAGTTTTTCGGGACGCTGGACACCTGTTACGAACACGGTGTGACGGCGATGGTCCACCGGGACCACGCCGACGACGTACTGACGGCGAGTCTGTCGGGGAGAGACCTCGTCGAGGTCGACCTCGATCCGTGGGACTGGCAAGACTACGTGGTCAAGCGACTGTTCGACATCTGCTTTGCGGCCACCGGCCTGTTGCTCCTCTCGCCGGTTATCGTCGCCATCGCAGTGGCGATCAAACTCGACAGTCCCGGCCCGGTGCTGTACAACCAGCGACGCACCGCCGAATTCGGCGACACGTTCACCGTCTACAAGTTCCGGAGCATGATCCCCGAAGCCGAGGCCGAAACCGGCGCGAAACTCTCCGAAGAGGACAGAGGTGACCGGGACCCGCGCGTGACCAGCGTCGGTCGGTTCCTTCGGCAAACCCACCTCGATGAAATCCCACAGCTGTGGTCGATCCTGGTCGGCCACATGAGCGTCGTCGGGCCCCGCCCCGAGCGACCGGAACTCGACACCGATATGGAGTCGGGGGCCGAGGACTGGCGGAGCCGCTGGTTCGTCAAACCGGGTCTCACCGGCCTGGCACAGATCAACAACGCGACCGGTCACGACCCGCGCGAGAAACTGCGATACGACATCCGATACATCCGAAACCAGTCGTTCTGGCTAGATCTGAAAATCGTCGTTCGACAGCTCTGGACCGTGGGTACCGACGCGCTTTCCGCGTACCGTGACGCCGACGAATAGCGGCGACCTGGTACCGCCACCGGCGGCGTGTTCGGGACGGCCGTCCGGTGGGACGCAAACCCTAATGTCGTCGGCGCGAAACCCGGGGCTGTGACGACGGTTACGCTCGGACTGGACGGCGGAAGCTTCGAACTCATCGAGCCCTGGTTGCGGGAGGGCGACCTCCCGAACGTCGAGCGTATCCGCAGTGAAGGGACTGGCGGCGACATGCGGAGCTGTCTCCCGCCCGTGACCTGCCCCAATTGGCAGTGTTACGCGACCGGACGCAACCCGGGAAAACTGGGCGTGTTCTGGTGGGAAGCGGTCGACCGGACGCGACAGGAGATCCGGAACACGAGTGCTATCGACAACTTCGACGGCCAGCCGTTCTGGAATCGCCTCGACGGTGATGTCGCGGTTCTCAACCTCCCGACGAGCTACCCACCGCCGGCAATCGACGGCATCCACGTCGCCGGTGGGCCGGGGGCCGAACAGACCGGGTTCACGACCCCCGAGTCCCTGGAAGCGACGCTGAAAGCGGAGTACGACTACCAGGTCCACCCGGAACAGATCTCGCTACTCTCGAAAGACGATCCCGACAGCCCCTGTGTGGACGAGATCTACGAGTTGATAGACCAGCGGTTCGACGTCCTCCTCGCGGAACTCGCGTCCGGCGACTACGAGTACGTCCACCTCACCGTGTTCTACCTGAACATGCTCCAGCACTTCTACTGGGACGACGAGGTGGTCAAAGACGCCTGGCGACGGATCGACGCCCGCATCGGTGACCTGCTGGCCGCCGACGAACTCGACCGGCTCCTGATAATGTCCGACCACGGATCCAACGAGATCCGGACGGAGTTTCACATCAACACGTGGCTCGAACGAGAGGGGTACCTCGTCACCACGGACAGCACGACGGACTGGCTGTCGCGGCTGGGCGTCACACGCGAACGCGTTCGGCCCCTGCTCGGCAAACTGGGCATCGAGTGGTGGTTGCGGCGATTCGTTCCGGACCGCGTGCAAGACATGCTCCCCGCAGCGGACGGACGAATCAAAAAGAGTGGCAAGGAGTCGGTCGTCGACTGGGACCGGTCGACGGCCGTCGCCAGTGGGCAGGGACCGCTGTACGTCCTCGCCAAGGATCCGAGCGAGCGTGAACGGATCCGCGAGGAACTCGTCGAAGCCCTCGGCGGGCTGACCGACGACTCCGGGAACCCAGTGATCCGCGAAGCGCTCCCGGCATCGGCGGTCTACGACGGCCCACACGTCGCCGACGGTCCCGACGTGGTTCTCAGACAGGCACCGAACGTCCACGTCGACGGCAGTATCGGGGCCGACGACGTGTTCGGCGAACCGGAGACGTGGCGCGGGGAGAACAAGGAGACGGGGCTGTTCATGGCGTACGGCGACGAGTTCGTCACCGACATGTTCCCCGACGACATGCACATTCTGGACATCGCCCCTACAGTGTTGCACCTGCACGGCGAGGCCGTCCCGAGCGCACTCGACGGCACCGTCCGGACCGAGCTGTTCGCACCCGACTCCGAGCCCGCGAACCGCGATCCCACGCGGGTCTCCATCCGCGAGCAGTCGGATCGGACGACCCCGGCGGACGCGGGCGGCGTCAGCGACCGGCTCGAAGATCTCGGGTACCTATGAGCAGGCCGGGCGTCTTCGTCGTCTCGCTGGATACCGAACTCGGCTGGGGACAGTTCGACACCACCGACATCGAGGCCGAGCGCGCCACCTTCGAGGAGACACCAGCAGTCGTCGACGACCTCCTCAGGCTGTTCGACCGTCACGAGATTCCCGTGACCTGGGCGCTGGTGGCTCACCTGCTCACCGAGTGTGGTGGCGTCCACGACGAACCGGCGCCCGATTTCGAGTGGGCCGACTGGATGGCCGAGTTGCCCTGCCGGACCGGCGTCGACTCGGATCTGTGGTACGCCCCCGAGATCCTGGACGCGATCCGGGCGGCGACGGTCGACCACGACATCGGACTGCACGGATACACACACATGATCCTCGGGGCGGACGATTGCTCGAAACCAGCCGCCGAGGCGGAGGTCGACAGAGCACTCGACATACTACAGACCGCTGGCGTCGATCCGGACAGTTTCGTCTACCCGCGCAACGCGGTGGGCCACCGGGACGTACTCGCCGCCCGCGGGATCGACACGTACCGTGGCGTCGACGACCGCTGGTTCGAGCGCGACATCGTGCCCGAACTGGCAAAACCAGGACTCCGGTACCTCGACGAGGCGGCGCGGATCACACCCCCGACGGTCACGCCGTCCCGACGACAGGGACTCGTCGAGATCCCGGGCTCACAGGTGTTCCGCCCGTATCACGGTGGCTGGCAGTACACGCCGCGTCACTCCCAGCGAGACCGGGCGAAGAAGGGGCTCCAGCGAGCGGCCGAGACGGGAGAGATCTTTCACCTGTGGTTCCACCCGTGTAATCTGGCCGGCGATCCCGACGCGCTCCTCTCGGAACTCGATGCCGTACTCGCCACTGCGGCCACCCTCCGCGACGCGGGCGAGCTCGACGTGCTGTCGATGGCAGAGGTCGCGACTGCCTTCCGAGACGGTCGCTGGCAGGAGCGTGACGACCCATGAGCGACGCGACTGTCATGCATCTCATTACCCGGTATCTCGACGGCGGTGCCGAGACCACGACGGACAACGCACTCGACACGCTCCGCGATGCCGACGCGGACTACGAGATCCACCTCGGCACCGGGGCAACGCACGATCCCGACCGCCTCGCCGACGCCCGCGCCAACGGGATCGAGACCGTCGTCTTCCACGCACTGCGCCACTACAATCCGCTCGGAGCGTTGCTCTCCGTGTTCACTATCGCGTGGTACCTCCGTCGCCACGACGTCGACATCCTCCATACCCACAGCACGGAAGCTGGAATCGCCGGCCGCTGGGCGGGTGTTCTCGCACGGACACCAGTGGTCGTCCACGAGATCCACGGCGACCCGATCGCGGACGACCATCACCCGCTGTTGAACGCGTTCGTGCTGGCCGCCGAACGGATCAGCGCCCGGGTCACCGACCGCCTGATCGTCAAGTCCGAACGGATCCGTGAGACGTTTCTGGATCGAGGCATCGGCCGCCCCGAGCAGTACGAGTTGATCTATCACGGCGTCGATGTCGAACGGTTCCAGTCACAGGGCGACAGCGTGCCTGCCGAGGCCACTGCCGACGACACGCTCCAGTTACTGTTCGTGGGTCGGTTGGCGACGGGGAAGGGACTCGACGACCTGTTGGACGCCGTCGAGCGGCTGGATGGGGTCGAATTGCGGATCGCGGGCGACGGACCGCTGTCGGAGCGACTGGCGGCGGAGATCGAGCGCCGGGACCTCCCCGCCGAGTTGCTCGGGTACCGCGACGACATCCCCGAACTGCTGGCCGCCGCCGACGTACTCGTGCTGCCGTCATACCGCGAGGGGACGCCCCGCGTCGTCACGGAGGCCCTCGCCGCCGGGACACCGGTCGTCGCGACGAACATCGCCGGCATCCCCGAACAGGTCGCCGACGGTGAGACCGGCTATCTGATAGAACCGGGTGACATCGACGCGCTCGTCGCGCGACTGGAATCCCTCGGCGACCCCGAACGACGGCGGCAGTTCGGAGCGCGTGCCGGCGAGCGGGTCGCACAGTTCTCGGTCGAGACAGCGAGTCAGCGCTACCGGGAACTGTACCGCGAGTTGCTACGAGAGATAGAGAGATAAAAACACCTCTCCGGGCATCTCCACAACCTTGTTTAGAGAACCACCTGACAGTCTGGGATATGTTTATCGAAGTGAATAATTACGCAGAACGTCTGTCAGAGCGGCGGCTTTACCCGAGGCGGCAAACAGCAATCCCGACAGGATGTTACGCTCGTAGTCACTCGGTTCCGTGGTGAGATTCTCGGCGGGCGACTGCCTCGTCGTCTATCGCGTCGACGATGGTCCGAAACCGAGTCTCCCAACTGTGGTCCAGCGCGTGCTGCCGGGCCGCGGTGGCGAGGCGCTCCCGGAACGCGTCGTCGGTGGCGAGGCGTTCGATGGCGTCGGCCATCGCCGTCGGGTCTTCGGGGTCAACCAGCAGCGCGTCGTCACCGTCGGCGAGGATGTTCCGGTGAGCCGTGATATCCGTGGCGACGACCGGCAGGCCGAGTGCGAGGTACTCGTAGATTTTCGCGGGTGAACTCACCTCGAACCCGTCGAGCGGCGGCAGCGGTGAGACCGCACAGTCACACCGTCCGACCGCCGCGGGTACCTCCTCGTGTGGAACGTACCCCTGCCACACCAGTTCGTACGACCCGTCGGCTCTGGCTTCCAATTCGGCCCGATACGCGTCGTCGATGGAGCCGTACAACTCGAAGACGAGCTGCTCCTGTACCGCCTCGGGAAGCGCGTTCAGCGCATCGACGACTGTCTCCAGTCCCCGGTGTTCGCGCATCGACCCGAGGTAGCAGAGGTGGAACCGCTCACTCTGTGTATCGACGGGTGCGAACGCCGTCGTGTCGACGCCCAGCGGGACGAGCCGAATCTTCTCCTCGGGGAGGTCAAAATTCGCCACGAGATTCCGTTTCAGTGGCTCACTGAGCGCGAACACGACATCGGCCCGATGGAGAGCAATCGTGTGGGCTTCGCGAGCCAGCACAGCGAACACGTCGTAAAACAGCGTATCCGGATTGAACTCCTTGGGCTGTTCGTACGGGTCCACGCGGAGGTCATAGAGGACCGTCGCGTCGGTCAATACCCCGAGAAGCAGCGGTGGGACGATTACGTTCCGGTAGGCGTAGACGACCGTCGGGCGGTGTTTGCGAGCGAGGACGAGTATCCACGGCACCAGAAACACGTTCATCAACAGGAGCGTCCAGAACCCACCGGACCCGACGCGATGTGTCTCGGCGTCGCCGACACCCGAGGAGAGCGGGGCGAAGAGGTGTGTCGGCCCGCGGTCGGCAAAGAACTTCGCGACGTAGTGGGCTTCGGTCGTGCCCTGCACCGTCGAGAGATCGTGGGTAGAAAAGAGGAACACGGTCGGATCGGTGTCGTCTTGCTGTGAGAGCGCGCGAGTCATGATAATCCGACGATCAGGTCGGTTGAGTCGACAGGATGGACTCGTGTGAAGGTGACGGTTCAGTCCTGAGGGGCGGTATCGGCAGTATCGAGATCCGCTCCAGCTCTCGACTCCCCACCCGACTCGGATCGCGAAGGCGGCGCGAATTCGGCATCGGAACCGGTGATGACGTACCCGAACAGGATCGCCGAGAGTACGGACTGGGTAGCGAGTCCGAAAATGGAGAATCCGACCCAGATCTGATGGAATGCGATAATCGTCGTGCCGGCGATCAGACTGATCTTCGCCGGCCCAGTGGCTCGAAACGAGAGTCGGATCGCCGACAGTGTCAGCAGGACGTACGCGACGGCACCGACGAACCCAGTCGTCAGCAACATTCTGGCGTAGGAGTTGTGTGTTGCCGCAACCCCATCCGGGGGCGCGTAGGGTGCGATGAAGGCCATGTGATTGCCGAGGCCGACACCGAACAACGGGGAAGTCTCGATGGCTCGCCAGATGCCGAGCCAGATGAGTTCTCTGTCCCTCAGATTGAGGGTCGCGATAGGTTCAGGTCCCGGAAGGAAGCCAAGCGCCACAGCCAGCACGTAGACGAGAGAAGCGAGGAGCGTCCCGACGTACAGGCCGGTCATCCACCGTCCGAGTACTTTGTAGGACAGGTATACGCTGACGGTAATCCCGAGCGCGCCGGCTGCCGCACGGCTCCCCGTAAGATACGCTCCGAGGAAATTGATTCCGAGGACGCCCCACGCGACCCAGTCGCGCCAATCTCGTTCGATCTCGGCCAGCCCGCACGCAAAGCCCAGGCTGACCACGAACCCCATCGAGTTGGGATTGTCCATGATACTCGTGATAGGGTCGATTGTCGCTGGATCGATTACGAACAAGGGGAGATTGAGGTCGTAGACGTGTGGCGTGACAGTGATTCCGAACAACGAGTAGGTCCCGACGACGGCCGTCGGTATCCCGATCAGCGCGACCACGGCACTGACACGCGCCACCATCCAAATGAAGTCCTCGACGGCGAAGATTTTCGGGACGAAAAACAGGTACACCGAAGTTACGAGTGTGAACGTGATCGCCCGGACGAGTTCGTTGAGCGAGGGAGTCCCGAACAGCCCACCGGACAGCGCGTGGAAGACGAACACGGCGTAGATACTCATAAGGAGGATCGCAGTCGGCCTGTGGACCGTGATCTCCAGTTTCCGCTGTCGGAGCAGGAGATAGCCGACTGCGAGCAATGGGAGCGCCGTCAGCACGTAGGCGATCGAGTTCGGGAGCAGTGCGGACCGCGGCAGGAGTGCGAGGCCGACGATACACAGGAGGAGAAACCAGTGTGTCGTGCGAGTCATCGCGGCGCTCCCGACCTCACTCGCCGAGTCAGAGATACTCATGAGTTGACGACGGGAGCGCGTTTCGCGGCCGACGACGAACCAGCCACCGCCGACCACGACTGGCCGTGCGACCGACTGTCAGCCGCCGACCCATATCCCCGGACCGAGAGTGTGTCTGTCATTACCGCTCGTGCAGAAGCGTTTCCAGATTCTCGACGACGTACTCTTTGTCCCGGTTTTCGACGTACCAGTCGATGGTCTTGGCGAGTCCGTCCTCCAGCGAGTACTCCGGTTCCCATCCCAGCAGTTCCTCCGCACGTGTCGTATCGGCGGCACGGTGACGGACCCCTACGGGTTTGTCTTCCTGGTGATCGATCTCGTCGGGCCGCCAGTCGAGCTGGTCGAATATCGTCTCGGCGACCTCGTTGATGGAGATGTAGTCGCGAATCCCTGCGTTGACGGGCGTCCCGTCTTCGATTTTCTCGTTGGCGAGGACGAGTGCGCTGACGATGTCGTCGACGTAGGTGAAGTTCCGCGTCTGCTCGCCGTCACCCCAGATCTGGTAGGGGTCCTGCTCGGCGTAAGCCTTCGCGATAAGCGCGATGATCGCGTGCGTCTCGTTTTCGCGTGGCCCGTAAGCCGTGAAGATCCGAACTGCGCTGGCGTCGACACCGTACTGTTCGTGGAACGCCTGCAGCGAGCGTTCACCCATGAGTTTGGCCCAGCCGTACGCCTCGTCGGCGTAGGCTCCGCCACGTTCGTCGAACGAGACCATATCCTCGGAGAGCCGCTGGCGTTCCTGCTGGATGTCGGTGGGATATGTGCAGGCACTGGAGGCGAAGGTGATCTTGTCGACACCGTTCTCGACTGCCGTCTCGAAGACGATGTTGTCGAGAGCCATGTTCGTCGCACAGTTCGCCGGATAGTTCGAAATGTAGCCGCGTCCGCCGTGATCGGCAGCGAGGTGAAAGAGACGATCGATATCACGCGTGGCCTCCTCGGCGAAGGCCCAGTGTTTGAGATTGCCGTCGAGGACTTCGATGTCGTCACGGACGGCCGCGAGGTTCTTCGGTTTACCGCTCGAGAAGTCGTCAGCGACGCGGACGGACGCGCCGCGGTCGACGAGCGCCTCGACGAGATGACTGCCAATAAATGACGCCCCGCCTGTGACCAGTACGGTTTCGCCCTGATATCCCATGTTGATGGCTACTCTTCCGAGTCAGGTAACCCATATCTTTTGGTTCCGCCGCCGATACGTCGCGGGCCGTCCGACACCTCAGAGTCTGTCACCGTGAACGGTAGAATTTAACGACCGAGGGCCGTCAGCGAATTCACGGCGAATGAACACGTCACTGCTGATCTCGAACGTCGCCCCCGAGGACGCGGGGGACTCACCGGCGGGTCGTATCGAGAAAATCGCCACACAAAAGACATTACTCAGAGAGCACGGCTGGGAACAGATCATCGGCAAAATCACCCGCGGTCGGTACCTCCCACAGGGGATCGCTCATTGTCTCCGTCTCGGATACAAGCACAGCGTTGACGTAGTCCACTCAATCAGCGAACCGATACACCTCCACATCGCCGGGTTCGTCGTCAGCCGCGTACTCGGCGTACCATGGGTCGCCCACGCCCGCGACTCGATGGTCGTGAACAAACCGGGTGTCACACCGGGATCGACTGACGAACGACTCAGGGAGGTCGTCGAAGGGTTCGTTGCCAGGTTCGCCGACAGGGTCCTCTGGGACGAGAACGGAGCGATGATTCCGGAGGGGTACTTCGAACGGACCTACCCAGAGGTCAACCAGTCGAAGTTCGTACAACTGCCGAGTATCGGATTCGTCGCCGAGAAGTTCGACGGTGTCGCGCCGGCGACCTACGAGGAGCAAACGATCACGTTCGCCGGCAGTTTCTACGCCGGGTGGGGGGAACCGTTCGAGTTCTTCGACGGGCTCCAGCGCTACCTGGCCCGCGAGGACGCGGAATCAGTCACGTTCCACGTCTACGGCGAGTGGGGCGAGACCTATCAAGAAGCCTGTGAGGCCCGTGGTATTGAGGACCACGTAGTCCCACACGGCTGGGTCCCGCACGAAGAACTGGTGCCGCCCCTGAAGGGATCGGATATCCTGTTACACATCGGTGGCCGAGACCCACAGCACTCGGCCGGGATCGGGACTAAGGTCTACGACTACATCGGCGCACAACGACCGATTCTCGTCCTGGGAGACCCGTCCTTCCGCGTGGCGACAGTCGTTGAATCGAACGACCTCGGGGTCGTCGTTCCCGGTGACGATCCGGAAGAGGTCGCGACAGCCATCGACCACCTCCTGACCGAGTTTGAGTTCGATCCCGACAGTTCGGTCCGCCAAGAGTTTTCGCGTGAACACCGCATCGAGGCGCTCGCGCACGAACTCGACGAGGCGGTCGCCAACGCCACCTGACACGACCCGCTCATGGGGTTCCGAGATTCTAACATCAAAAATGATTCATAAAATCGAAGATTATATCCCAGACGACACGCGTATGGAGGGACGATGACCTCGTGTGGCTTTACCTTCGAACACTATCGTGATATCCTGACAAAAGCCGACGACAATTTCACTTTCTCAACATTTTCGGCGGACCCGGACGACACGAGACGGCTGTACCTCCGTCACGACATCGACGTGTCGGTTGAAAACGCGGTCGAGATGGCTCGAATCGAAGCCGAACATGGTGTCAAGTCGACATATTTCGTGGCAATCAACTCGCCGTACTACAACCTCCTGAACGACACACAGACCGAACGGCTCCGCGAGATAGCCGAACTGGGTCACACGGTCGGGCTCCACGTCGACGAGCGGGGTGCATACATGGACGGATTCGAGTCGGTCGAGACGGCCGTCGAGTCGATTTATGAGTTACTCTCGAGCGTTGTCGACATCGAGCGCGTACTCTCGTTTCATATGCCCTCGCAGTACGACTTCAACCAGCGTGAAGAGATCGGTGCGTTCAGAAACGCATATGCGACGAAGTACACCGACGGCGACCCGGTGAAGTACCTCTCCGACTCGAACCGACACTGGCGGGAGGGATGTTTCTGTGAGCATCTTGGAGAGCGATCAGCACATACCTATCAAGTACTCGTCCACCCGATCTGGTGGCACGAGACGCCGCTGAGCAACCGCGAACTCTACAGGAAACTCCAGGAGACCACCCAGGAAGGACTGAAGGTGAACCTCAAAGACGACATCGCAATCTTCGACGAGCTATGACTGAGGCGGGGCAGGACGCGACCGTGGGCGTGGCCGGCACCAAAATCTATACTCAGGACTGTCTGGACACGCTCCTTCGAGCGGGTCGCGGAATTGATTATCTAGTGACGCTCACTCCGAGTCAGGCGAGCGAGTATGGCGTTGCCGGCTACCAAGACCTGCGGCCGTTCGCCGAGACCCACGACATCCAGGTGTACCATCCGGAGGAGTACGGTCTCGGGACGGCGACCGACCGGGACGCGATCAAGGGAATGGATCTGGACGTATTACTGGTCACCGGATGGTCGCGTCTGGTCCCAGAACCGATCCTCGAATCGGTGTCAGCTGGCGCGATCGGCGCACACGGTAGTCCAGACGGACTCCCGAAAGGGCGCGGGCGAGCGGTGCTGAACTGGGCGCTCATCGAGGGCGAAACCGAGTTCGAGATCGCGACGTTTTTTTTGGAACCGGGGGTCGACGACGGCAACGTCATCGACACCACAACCTTCTCCGTGACCGAGTTCGACACCGCATCGACACTCAGATACAAGACGTGGATGGTCTATACGGACACCGTCCTAGAACACTTCGACGACATCGTTCGCGACGAGGTAGCGACGACACCCCAACCAGCGTCGGGGGCGACATACTACCCCAAACGGCGACCGGAGGACGGCGCGATCGACTGGAGCAAATCTGCCGTGTGGCTACACGCGTTCGTCCGTGCCCTCACCGATCCGTACCCGGGTGCCTTCACACACCTTGACGGCGACAGAGTGACTATCTGGGACGCACAGCCGTTCGACGACCGGTTGGACTTCAGTTCAGGGACCCCTGGTCGCGTGGTCAAGGTGTTCTGTGACGGTGAAATCCTGGTCGAAACCGGCGATTCGGCTCTGTTGGTGACCGACTTCGAGGGCGTCTCGCCGTCGGCCATCGAGCCAGGATCGGTCTTTCGATCGGTGCCACACGAAGAGACGCTAGGTGAGATCCGAACCCGGTATCCCGACTTCGTCGAGGACAATCAAAAAGAGATATAGACCAGATCTGCATACAGATTTAAGAGCAACCCACCAGTAGCGAGACGGAACCAATGGCGCTCGAAACAGGCGACGACTCTGCGGTTTCGCCACAGGCCGATGTCGGCCACGAGTATCAAGATGGATGTGAGCCGGCGAAGCTAGGGGACCGTGCAGTCGTCAGGTCTCACTCGATCATCTACGCTGACGTGTCGATCGGTGACGACCTGACGACCGGCCACCGGATCCTCGTACGGGAACACACCACCGTCGGTGACGACGCGATTATCGGGACAGACACCGTCATCGAGGGACACGTGACCGTCGGCGATAGAGTCACGATGGAAACGAACACCTATGTTCCGACCCACGTCGAGATCGGCGACGACGTGTTCTTCGGTCCTAACGCGGTGTTGACGAACGATCGATATCCACTCCGCCGCCGGGACGAGTACGAACCCGACGGACCGACGCTGGGAGACGGGGTCACGGTCGGTGCGAACGCCACGCTGCTCCCGGGCGTCGAGGTCGGTGAAGGGGCGATGATCGCTGCCGGTAGCGTCGTAACTGGAGACGTCCCGCCGTGGCATCTCGCAGTGGGCACACCAGCACGGACGGAACCGCTTCCGGAAGACCTACGTGAGCGAAACCGACGTAGGTGAGAGTATGGAGACGATATCCGTCGGTGTCGTCGGCTGTGGCAAGATCGCCGAACGCCACATCAACGCCTACGCGAAACTCGACGGCGTGGACGTGACGATCACCGACATTGACGAGAGCAAGCGGTCGGTCGCCGAAGAGTACGGCGTCGAGTGGTGTACTGATCCCGACACCCTGATCGAACGCGCCGATATCGACGCGATCGATGTCTGTGTCCCCGTCACCGCCCATGAAGACGTGATCAGCCAGTCGCTAGGTCACGACAAGGACGTCTTCTGTGAGAAACCACTCGCACGGACGACCGCGCAGGCGAGGCGGATCAGGGAGAAGGCCGATCAAACTGACAACATCGTAATGGTGGGGTATCTCTACCGATTCCACCCAGCTTTCCAGTTCGTCAAGGAGGTCCTAGATGAGCGGATCATCGGCTCGCCACACTACGCAATCTTCCGTGTCGGTGGCCGCGGCTCCCACCGCCCGTGGAAACACAAACAGGCCGCGGGCGGTGGCGTCGGTAACGAGATGCTCGTCCACATGCTCGATCTCGTATTCTGGTACTTCGGCGAGCCCCAGTCGGCCGAATCACTGCACACCGACACCATCCTGCGAGAACGCGAGATTGGCGGTGAGACTGTCCAGGCGGACGCCAACGACCTAGCGTTGCTCAACCTGGACATGAACGACGGGTTCTCCGTACTCTGCCAGAGCGACCTGCTCACGCCGTCGTACATGAACTACGTCGAAATCCACGGGAGTAACGGCTCTATCTTCACGACGATCCTCGATTACTTCCCGACGATCGTCTACTGTCAGGAGCGACGCGGAATCTACGATAAGGGGCGGAACGTCCGGGAGTTCGACCGCGTCGACCTGTTTGAGCGGGAACTCGATCAGTTCGTCGACTGCGTCCGGACCGGATCGAAACCGGAACTGAACGACGTGGCTGACTCCGTCGCAGTCAGAAGTATTATCGAATCGACGATCGAAGGCGAACCACGATGACCGACCGGATACCGATCGCCGACGTGCAGCTCTCGGACGCGGCCATCGGGGCGGCCGTGGACGTGCTCGAATCGGGCTATCTCAGACAGGGCGATCAGACGGCCGCCTTCGAGGCCGAGTTCGCGGACGCCGTCGGTGCCGACCACGCCATCGCGGTCAGTTCGGGGACGGCCGCCCTCCACGTCGCGTACCTGGCCGCCCTGGACGGCGGGGAGGTCGTCGTCCCGTCGTTCAGTTTCATTTCGACCGCGAGCATGGTCCACTACGCGGGCTGTACGCCCGTCTTCTGTGACATCGACCCCGAGACCTACACGATAGATGTCGAGGACGCACGTGCCCGCGTGACCGAGGACACCGTCGGCGTCGCACCGGTCCACCTGTTCGGCAACGCCTGTGACATCGAGGGCGTGATGGACCTCGCGGCCGACCACGACCTCCGGGTGTTCTGGGACGCCGCCCAGGCCCACGGCGCGACCTACGACGGCCGTGACATCGGGAGCTTCGACGACTTCGTCTGCTACTCGTTTTACCCGACCAAGAACATGACCACCGGCGAAGGCGGGATGATTACCACGAACGACGACGACCTCGCGGCGCACTGTCGGAACCTCCGGAGCCACTGGCAGACGGACAAGTACTACCACCCCGACCTGGGGTTCAACTATCGGATGACCGACATGGAAGCCGCCATCGGGCGCGTCCAGCTCGACCGTCTCCCGGAGTTCGTCGAGCGTCGGCAGGAACTGGCCGCCCACTACGACGAGCGACTCGCCGACGTCGACGGCGTGACGATCCCCCACGTCGACGACCGGGTGGGCCACTCGTACAACCAGTACTCGATCCTGCTGGACACCGACGCGCTCGGGTGTTCCCGCGACGAGTTCGCGGCCCGACTCGACGACCACGGCGTCGGGACACAGGTCAACTACCCGATCCCGCTCCACGAACAACCCGCCTTCGAGACCCACGACGTGTCCCTGCCGACCAGCGAACGGGTCGCGGACCGGATCCTCTCGCTGCCGATGTATCCGACGCTTTCAGAGGACGACGTCGAGACCGTCGCGGCCACCGTCCGGGCGGTCGCGACTGAGTGAGACTTCGACAGGACCATACCGATACCGACACCGACAGACACTGCCGATGAAGAAACGACAACCCCCGTTCGCCGGTAGGTGAGCAAAGAGATGGTACACATCGGACTTCTCGAAACGAACTACCACTCGCACATCCTGTACTATATCGCAAGAGTCGCCGACACGCCGGACTCGTCGGTCACCCTGTTTACCGTTCCCGAGATCGAAGAGAAGATCCGGGATCGAATCGAGGAGACGGGAGTGGCGGTTGAGTGGGTCGTCGCCGATCCCGACGAGAGCGAGCGGGCGTTTCTCGACCGGATCGAACCGATCTGTGAACGGACACTCGACGTACTGATCGTGAACACTATCTCCGGGCCGGCCCCGGAACTGTACAACTACATCCGATTCGACCCAGACTGTCCCAAACTGCTCTGGATCTACAACGTCAGGACGTGGCTGGAACCGAAGCTGTCGGTCCCACGCAACCTCAAGTCGTTTCTGGACTACAACTCACGGACGATCTGCAACCAATTGGTCCGCAGGAACTACGACGGCCTGCTCGTCCAGTACTCGCCGTGGAAGACCTACATCGAGCGCGAAACCGGGTACGACGGGCCGGTCTACGCGTTCCCGCGGATCTTCTACGAGAACGACGAGACGACGGCCGAGGCCGATGTGACCGCCGACCCTCCGACCACGGTCACCGTGCCGGGTGCGATCATCGACAAGCGTGACTACGACCTCGTGCTCGACGCCGTCGAGTCACGGTTCGACGCCGACGACCCCGTCGAACTCTGTCTGCTCGGCCGCCCGGGAACCGCGAGGGGTGAGACCGGCTACGGCGACCGGATCCTCGACCGCTGTGCCACGCTCGACGAACGGGGGTACGACGTGACCTACTACCGCGACTGGATCCCACAGTCAGAGTTCAACGAGTGGCTAGAGGCGTCCGACGTGATACTGAGTCCGGTCACGATTCCGAAAGAGCGGTACGGTTACACCGAGTTGCACGGCCAAACCACGGGGACGGGTGCAATCTTCGACGCACTGGGCTACGGGAAGCCGCTGATCCTCCCGGACGAGTACGTCGTCGGCGACGAAATCGAGGGACTCAGCCATCAGTACGGTACGGCGGACGCGTTCGGGGACCTGCTCGAACGGTTCGTGACCGACGAGGAGTTCCGCCTGTCGGCCAAACGAGCCGCGTTCAGGAACGGCCAGCGGTTCACCCTCGACAAACAGCAGGACCGGTTCGCCAGGATCCTCGATCGGTTCCTCGACGGCGTCGTGGACGCCTGATGGGTCACTCGGAGACGGTCCCGTCCAGTCCGTCCTTCCCGAACGGACGGTAGTCTACGGTCTCGAACGCGTCGGCGTCGAGACACCGCCAGAGGTCGAACAGGACGATCCCGCTCGTGGCGTACAGCGACGGGTCCGTGAACTCGTCCCAGGGGGTCGCGATTACCGCGAGGTCGGCCATAGAGACTGCCGTCTCGGCGTCGACGAAACTGACGGCCGCGTCGATCCGGTCCCGTGCATCCTCGACGGCTGCCGGATCCGCACAGACCAGGTCGTACTCCCTGTCCAGCGCCGCGGCCAGCTCGACACCCTGTGAGTTCTCGGCGATCGGCGTCCCCGGTTTGTAACTGAGGCCCAGGATCGCGACGGTCCCCGAATCGAGTGTCCGGCGGACGGCGTTTGCGACCCACTCCGTGTGTGCCGCGTTGACCCTGTCGGTCGCCGTCGCCAAGTGGCCGACTGCACCCGCATCCTCGGCGAGTGACTCGAACGCGTCGTTGTCTCTGGAGTAACACGGCCCGCCGTACCGTGCGGCAGGTTCGAGGTACTTCGTGTTGATGATCGAGTCCGATTCGAGCGACGCCATCACCTCGTCGATGTCGGCGTCGACGCCTTCGGCGATCTGGCCCATCGTGTTGGCGAAGCTGATCTTCATCGTCCGGTAGGTGTTGTTCATCATCTTCGCCATCTCCGCGCTCGCCGGCCGCATCCGGTGAATCGGGGCGTCGTTATCACAGATCGTGCGACAGACATCGGCGACAACGTCGCCGGCACGGGCGGACTGCTCGCCGATCAAAAAGAAGTCGGGCCGTTCGAGGCCATCGATGATCTCGCCCATCGCAGTGAACTCTGGGTTATAACAGAGGCCGAACTCCTCGCCGGCAGTCAGCCCGGAACTCTCTTCGAGAGTCTCCCGGATGGGACCGTCGACAGATCCCGGCATGACCGTACTGCGAACTGTGACGACGTGGTAGTCGTCGGTCTCGGGGAGTACCTCACCGACCGTCCGGCAGACCGCGAGCACCGAGTCCAGCGAGTGGTGTCCGTCCTCGGAGAGCGGCGTATTGACGAAGACGAAGGTCGCGTCCGAGTCGGCGACGGCACCCGCGGTATCGGTCGTCGCCGTCAGTCGGTCACCTGCGTCGTCGAGATACGCCTGGAGACCGGGTTCGGGGTAGGGAGCAGTGTCCTTCGATACTGTTTCGACGATATCTTCGTCGATGTCAGTCCCAGTGACATCGTATCCAGCGTTCGCGAGGGACGCGGCGAAACAGAGCCCCAGTCTACCGAGACCGACGACAGAGACGTGTCGAGAAGGCATACCTGAGTTCAGTTACCGAGTCCGTAAAAGATGTTCGTTCGGTTTTAGTTCAGATAGCCGAGTTCACGCAGATTCGCCTTGATGTCGTCGGTCAGTTCGGTCTCGTCTGCCACTGACTGGAAGTCATGTCCCAGCTCCTGGAACAGTGCGTCCCGGAGTGTCGACAGCAACTCCTCGTCGGGGTCTTCGACCTCTGTCTCGTCCGGTCGCTCGTAGAGTGTCTCGGTGCCGTCGGAAGCATAAACGTACAGATGGGTTTCGGTCCGGACACACTTGCGCCCCTGAACGAAGTCGTCTATCTGTTCCTCCGACATGTACTCTATCGTCCCCTGCTTCCAGCCATCGCCTTCGATCGTATTGACGCCGTATTCCGAAAACACCGTATCGCGGCTTTCGCCACCGAATACGGATCTGCCACTCGTTTCCTCGGGTGCTGGTATCGACGATACGTCACAGAGCGTGTCGAATATATCGACGAGTGAAACCAGATCACGGCGACGGTCGGACGGAATACCCGGTCCGTTCATCACCAGCGGAACACGGAGCACCTCCTCGAAGAGTCGATACGGGAGGTGGTCGATCTGGTCTTTCTCGCCGAAGTGCTCGCCGTGATCGGAAGTGAATATGACGATGGTATTTTCCAGTTCACCGCTCCGTTCCAGAGACGACAGTAACTGTTCGACCTGCGTATCGAGATACTCCATTCCAGCGACGTACCACTTCTTCAGAACGTCGAATTCGGCGTCCGTGAGGTAGTCGGGGTCGGCCAGAAACCTCGCGACTCCCTCCCTCCCTTGGGCGTTCAGGACGTGGTCCACTCGTGCGTCGCTGAGTTCCAGCGTTTCCTCGAGTCCCAGCAATCGCTCCGTGAGAAACCACTTCGAGCGTTGGAGTTCTGGAACCGCCCGTTCTTTGTACGGCCGAGGCGGGTCGTACGGCCGGTGGACGAGCGTCGTATTCAACATCCCGAAGAAGGGGCGTTCCAGTTCTCGCCGGATTTTGCTGGACAGGTATTTGAATTTGAGATACGTGTGACTGTCGCCACCGTATCTGAACCGCCGTACCAGATTCTTTATCAGCGGACCGCCGATCGTCGGATCGCGGAGACACTTCCTGTAGAACTCCTTGGAACGGTGGCTCGGTCTGTCGTCCGTATAGACCTCGAAGTACTCGTCGAAACCACGGTCGAACCCGTATGCGGCACCCATTTTCGATGGGCCAGGAATACCGAACGTGTCGTACCCGTGTTCGCTGAGCCAGGTGGCGATGAGGGGAATGTCTTCGGGAACGTTCGTTTGATCCACGACCCCGGTTTCAGACGGGTATTGCCCGGAGAACATCGCCGCGTGTGAGACTGGCGTCCACGGACCCGCAGCGTAGGCCTGCTCGAAGATCGTACCGTCCTCAGCGAGTCGGTCTATCGTTGGCGTATCCGCCTCACCGCCATAACAGGACAGGATATCGGCCCTCAAAGTATCAGCGATTATTAATATTATGTTTGGTTTCGTGGTGTCGTCCGACATAACTCCGAGTCCGTTACCTCAGAACAAGAGTATTGGGGGCGGGGTGAGAATGGATACAGCACAGACAGTCGGAACCGGGTCTCGTTCGGTGGGAGTATTACTTCGAGTATCTCTCCCTGTTCTCGACGAGATGTGTCCGTGCGTCCTCCGGCATGTCTTCGAATCGCAGTACGTTTTCACACTCCACGCCAGGGCAGGTAACGGTTCTGGACGACTCCAGCAGGTTCCCCGCAACGACGGTGCCACAGTCGGGACAGACTAGTGTGTAGATTTTCATCGGCTCAGAACGTGTGTATCGTCGGCAATCGTCATTTCGATCTGGCCCCGGGCTTCGACTTCGCTCCGACATCCGACGACGCTGTTTCGAACGTGGCCACCCGTTATATCGACTTCGTCCATGAGTACGCTCGAGGAGACGGTCGTCGACTCGAGGCGGCCGTCGGTCCCGACACTCGCGTACGGCCCGATGGTCGTATCTGGTCCGACGACAGTGTTCGGTCCGATGACGGCGGGCCCCTCGACGGTAGCTGACTCGTCGATAGTACAGTCGTCTGCGATTGCGACTGGTCCGTCGATTTCCCCGTTTACGACCGCGGTTTCGGCGATATCCCGTTCGATGTCGTCCAGTAGCACACGGTTGGCCTCGATTACGTCAGCAGGCGT
Organism: Halorientalis pallida; assembly: GCF_049605515.1. Lineage (GTDB taxonomy): Archaea > Halobacteriota > Halobacteria > Halobacteriales > Haloarculaceae > Halorientalis > Halorientalis pallida_A. Next base: position 3,110,776 of record NZ_CP187158.1, on the reverse strand, counting down.
TCCCACATCGATCCACGTCCCATCGACGATGTCCCAGGTCGCTGAACCTGTCTCGACCACGGAATCGAGCGCGTGTGTGAGTTCCAGTTCACCCCTCCAGGAGGGGTCCAGGTCGTCGATGGTATCGAAGATGGTATGCTTGACAGCGACAGCGCCGACGTAGGCCAAATCCGTCGGGGGATCGTCGGGTTTCTCAAGGATCGATCTCACCCGATCATCCACGATATCCGCGATGCCGTAACGCGAGGGGTTCTCGACGCGTTTGAGGGCGAGATGAGCAGCACAGTCGTTGTTCGTGAACGACTCCACTATCCGTGCAATTATTTCGTCGTCGATTATCGTGTCGCCGAAATACACGACGAACGGGTCACCGTCCACGAACGGTCGTGCACAGCCGACAGCATGAGCGAGCCCTAGTGGTTCCCCCTGCAGAATATATGTCAGATCTACGTTAAATTTGCTACCGTCTCCTATAAAGTCTTTGACTTTTTCGGGGAACTGCCCACCGACGACGACACCAATCTCAGTGATACCGGCGGCTCTCAGGCTCTCTATCGCGTACTGGATGACTGGCTTGTTCGCTACGGGCACCAGTTGTTTCTGTGTAGTATGAGTGATGGGGCGTAGCCGGCTCCCCGTCCCTCCGGCCAGAATCAAACCTTTCATGCGATCCGTTTTCCCATGCGTGTGGAATAAGTATTCTCTTTGTAAAAACCCCGACATTACTTGCGACAACCCGTTTCGACGGCCACGTGTCGAACTTCTCGAAGGGACCGTCACGTCCGGTGGTAGTAGGCTCACGAGCGGGTGACCACCGGTGCGATTCGTTTCTTCAAGCGGGTGTAGACGGAGTCGGGAAGCGCTCGCTTTGCGACCTGGTTCCACACGGTTAGCGCGTCTTTCCCCAGATACCCACTCGAGAGATTCGTCTTCAACCGCGAGAACGGAAGCGGAAGGACTGCGAGATAGCGGAGCGTCAGCCTCCAGAAGTCCAACGAGGCCCAGACGCTCGAAACCTCGTACACGTCTTCGTTGAGTGCTAGTGCCCTGATCTCCGAGAAACTGTGTTCGTTGGAGTAGATCGCCCACGCCGCAACGTTTGCCGCGAAGTGTTGTTCTTTCTTGAGGAATCGCTCCCGGGCAACCGGATCGGATATCATCTCGTCGATCAACTTGATTCGGTACTTTTGCATCCGTACACGTCTCTCAATCTCGCTCCAGGAGTTCCCCCAGTACCGATGTTCGTTTTCATCGACATCGTACTCGTAGTAGTGATAGTTACAGATGTCTCGCGACGTGAGCACCAGACAGTCCGAAACGAGACTCTGCAGTATCAGTACGTCGTGAAGATAGATACACCCGTAGAAGTCCTCGGCCCGGTTTAGATCGATGCGATCCCTGTTGAGGACGAATCCACCGAGATAGTTCCGCCGCCAGGTGTGCTCGGCATACGGGTGCGGGATATCCAAGAAGCCACAGAGCGACTCTCTGCCGGGATCAAACCACTCCTCGTCACCGACGACGTCGTCCCAGTTGCTGTTGTTCCACTCGGACTCGTCCCCGTAGGAGCCGATGAGACAGCCGAAGCCAGATTCGCTCTCCGTAATCGTATCCAGTATCCAACGAGTCGTGTCGTGGATCAACAGATCCTCGTCGGCCATCGGCAAAACGTACTCGCCGTTCGATTGCTCGATGACTTTCAGTAGATTGGGTTCGAACCCCAGATTCGACTCGTTCTCGTAGTACAACAGGCGGTCGTCGTCGAACCCCTGAACTACTTCGTCGGTCGCATCCACGGATCCATCGTTCCCGACGACGAACTCCACGTCGTCGGACTCGAACGAGAGAGCATGCGTGAGGACGTCATGGAGATTGTCCGCATTATTATAAGTTGGAATACATATACTCAGCTTCGGTGGGGACGAACCCGTCATCCTGAGAGCGACGTACGTCGGGCCGATTCAAAACCGTTTTCAATACCGGGCCGAGGTATCGTTTCGTTCCTGGATCCTGCTTGGACCGAACGCGAGTCGACTCGGCACGCGGCCACAGACACGCTTCAATCGTGGTACCCGAGCGATTTCAGGTGGTCATGTAGACTGGTTTCACGACCGGAGTCGAACTCGTCTCTTCCCTTGATACTGTAGGCGCGCTTTGCTTTCCCAGTGGCCTCTGCCCACGGTACTTTTCGGATTGTCGGCAGGGGTATATGCCCAGGGTGTCCGTAAATTCCCCACTCCCCCATCGCGTTCCCGTGGTCTGACGTGACGACCACCGTTCCGTCTGCTTCCTCGATGACGACTTCGACTTCGTCCAGTATCCGAAGCAGGTTCTGCCCGTAATCTCGCCAGACTTCGTCGGTATCGTACTGGCCATCAGCCAGACCGTTCCAGACGTTCTGAGAGTTGCCTCCATCGCCTGCCTTAGAGTTGTACCGCCCGAGACAGTGCAGGAACGGCGCGTGTGGTTGTGCGTAGTGAATTATCACTCGTTCGGCCTCGTCGTTTCTGATCGCCTGGACGCCCGCATCCGTCACGGCTTCGGGCCGGGTTGAGCCTGCTTCGGGGAGTTCCGCGTACCGCCACACGTGATCCAGTTGCTGGAGGCGGCTACTGTTCAACTGGTCCGCGTATCCCATCCCGCTCACGTAGTGCGTTTTCGAGATCGTGTTCGAGAAACGTTCGTCGAACGTCCGTCGGACCCAGAATTTTGTCGACGAGGCTACCGAATAGTAACTGGTGACGCTCTCGAAACTATCGTAAACGTCGTGCTTCGGAGCGAAGGCTTCGAAAAGATCGTATCTGCATGCGTCCAGTACCACGAGGACGTCCCAGTCGCGCTCGAACACGTTGCTACCGATCGGGAGGTTTTTATCGAGGAATTTTAACGTTTTGTAGCTAAGAAAGTCAACTGCCAGTCTCGGATCCCTGAGACCCTTCTTTACCCTTCGCAACGTGGACATGGGTCGCCATTCTGGACCGAGAGATTAAGCTATTACGCTGACGATGGATCGTCAACTAGAACGGTCCGCTTCTTTCCACGGTTTTGCCCGTGGGCTTCAACGCGGGCTACTGTGTGTCTTGTCGCCGATCTCGGCGCGTGTTCAGCGATACGTATCGTATGACAGTGCTTAAGTAGACAGCTATAGAACGCAGGAAAGCAACAAAGAACATCTTGGCAGTATTGGTACATCTCGTGAACCAGTCATCCGAACAGGGTCAGCCACGAGCATATATTCAGGCCATATAGTATTATAATAGAAACACTATAACTTTTCATGAACTTCGATAGAAAGGGTCTGCAGATTGCTTCCGAACTCGGAATCGATCAGGTGTTGCTGAATATACGGGAGAAGTTCGGTACCGATTCATTAGGTCCGAAGGTATCTGTAGCGAACGATATCACGAGTTTCGAGCTGAAGGAAGAGGATCGGAAAGGCGACGTGTTACTTCCCCCCATCGAGGGAGGCCACGTCGGTAATATCCAACGAGCCGGGATCTTGGCGCACGCGTTCAGAAGCCGTGGCTATCGTCCCATTATGTATCTTTGTAACAACGATTTGAACCTCTGCCATCCGCGGGGAAAGAACCGCGACGACAGGTCACAGTGTGCGCTGTGTCATTTTAAGGGTAATAAACATCTGCAGGCTTTCGGAATAGATCATATTTCTTTTGAGGAGGTCCTTCCGAAGAACTACCAGCCGCCAGAGGTGTCAGAGTACGATGATTTGAGGGCGGTCGAGTACAAGAACGTCCCCGTCGCCGACTTCGTGACCGGTTCTGCTCGAAGGTTGTTGAAACAATACAGACTCGATCTCGAAGACCCGTCCGTTCGTTCACTCTACGAGCGCTTGCTCGAGTCCAGTATGAAGCTCGTGGACCTGACGTTAGAAACGATGTCACAGTTCGAGGTGGAGTGCGTTCTGTCGAACCACCACGCGTACGTGTACGGCGGGACGATCCTGTCCACTGCGGACCAGAACGATATTCCGTCGTACTGTTACGGTGGCACCTCTCGTGATAATACGGTGTGTTTCGGACAGACATCGACTCGGACGTCTTCGATGTACGACACGGACGAAGAGTTCGTACGCTCACGTTTGGATGAACCGCTTTCCAACGAAGAGGGCGACACTGCGGATTCGCTGATGCGAGCCAGGAGGACCGGGGAGGATCGGTTCGAGAAGTTCCCCAAAGAAAGCGACTCGTCGTTTTCGACCGCCGACTCGACCCTGAACGTCGGAATCTTCACTAACTTGGTGTGGGACGCGTCGATCGTCGGTGCCCAACCGCTCTTCGAGGATTATTTTCGATGGATATCCGAGACGATCGAGACGCTGAAAGACGTTGACGGGGTCGAGGTGATACTCAAAACACATCCCGCCGAGGCCCTTCGAGGTACCAACGAAAGCGTGTACGACTGGATTCACGAGGAGTACCAGCCACTGCCATCGAATCTCAGTGTCGTCGAACCGAACACGGATTTCGATCCGTACGACATGATGGAGGCGCTTGACGCTGGAATCGTGTACAACTCGACAGTCGGGATGGAGATGGCGTACTACGGGAAACCAGTCATCGTGGCCGGTGCCACACACTATCGCGGGTACGGGTTCACATACGATTCCGAGTCGATCGAGCAGTACCGTTCGCTGCTCGAATCGATCGACGACCTGGAGTGTACGGACGAGATGGAAGAACTAGCCAGGCGCTATGTGTATTTTTATTTATATGAAAAGCACATTCCAGTCCCGGGCGCATCCAAGATACCGGGCAAGGACGAGTATCCGCACGTCCAACACAGTGACATCGGACCCGGCGCGGAGCAGTTCGACAACCTCGTTCGGTCGGTAATAGAGGGACGACCAGTAGTCCGACCAGAGTGAGATGACAGACGAGGGTATAGACACGTTCGTCGGCCTTAACATCAAGCGGTGCGGTCGAGATTCGTGCTCGCTACCCGGAGGGGGCGATTCGGATTTTGTGGGCGAAGAGAGTCGAACGAGTGGCCAGTCGGTGGCGGTCACCAGAGTTCGTCGCAGGCCCCCCTCACGCCATCGATTATCCGCTCGGTCGCGGCCGGCGACAGTTCGGGGTGGATCGGCAGCGAGAGGACCCGCGAGGAGATTTCCTCCGTCACCGGGAGGTCGATCCCGGGCGACTCGTAGTAGTCGGATAGGTGGACCGGCGGGTCCCAGTACACTTTCGAAGAGATGCCCCGGTCTGCCAGGAACTCGATGACGGCGTCCCGGTCGATGTCGGGATCGAAGGTGACGGCGTAGAACTGGTAGACGTGCCGGCCGTCAGGGAGCGTGTGGGGGTCGACGCCGTCGGTGTCCTCGAACGCCTCGTTCATGCGGAGGGCGGCCTCCCGCCGGCCGTCGATGAGCTGTTCGACTTTCGCCATCTGGGAGCAACCCAGAGCGGCAACGACATCGGGCATCCGGAAATTGCCGCCGACGGCGACGTGACGGCCGCTTTTCGACGAGCCGAAGTAATCGGTCGAGGCACGGCCGTGAGAACGAAACAGTTTCGTCGTCGCCGCGATGTCTTCGTCGTCGGTGAGAACGGCCCCGCCTTCGCCTGTCGCGACGATTTTATTCTGACAGAAGCTCAACGCCGCTGCCTCTCCGACCGTCCCGGCCATCGTCCCGTTCCGGTCGGCACCGAGTGCTTCGGCGGCGTCTTCGACGATCCAAAGGTCGTGGTCATCCGCGATGTCCCGCAGGGCGTCGATCCGACAGACGCTGCCGTACACGTGGACGGGGATCATCCCGACGGTGTCCGGGGAGATCGCCGCTTCGACGGCGGCCGGGTCCAGCCCGTACGTCTCCCTGTCGATGTCCACGAACAGGGGGTCCCCGCCGGCCAGTTTGACGGCGTTGACCGTCGCCTGCTGTGTGAAACTGGGCACGATCACCTCGTCACCCTCACCAACGTCCAGAGCTTCGAGAGCGGCGTAGATCGCGGTCGTTCCGGAGTTGACGATCACCGCGTGCTCGACTCCGACGTAGGTTTCGAGCCGCTCCTCGAACTCGGTCACGTAGGGACCCTTGGCCCACCAACTCCCCCGGCCGACGGAATCGACTACGTTCTTGATGTCGTCGACGTCCCATGAAATCTCGAAGAGCGGGATGTCCTCGGGCATGCTACGTCGTTGGGTGAGGGGGGTAAATATTCTGTTGGTCGTCCCAACCGGTGGATTGAATACCGTCGTCTGTCGACCGTGCAAGCACGCGATATGTCCGAACGTATTCTCGTGACGGGTGCTGCTGGGTTCGTCGGACAGCACCTCGTGACGCAGTTACTCGACGACGGCCACAGCGTCACGGCCCTCGACATCGACCCCCAGCCCCCGAGTGCCTACGCGGATCACGTCGGCGACGACCTCCGGTACATCTCCGGCAGTATCCTCCACGACGACTTCATCGACACCATGGTGTTCCCGTCGCCGAACACCTACGACAGGATCTTTCACCTCGCGGCGATCGTCGGCGTCAATCGGTACGTCGATCCGGACGACCTCCTCTACACGATCGACGTCAACATCAACGGGACGCGTCGCCTGCTGGAGCGAGCGCGGGGGTCCGACACGCGGTTCGTCTACACGAGTACGAGCGAGATATTCGGACGAAACCCCGACGTGCCGTGGCAGGAAGACGACGACAGGGTGCTCGGTCCCCCAACGGAGAGTCGCTGGAGCTACAGTTCGAGCAAGGCGGTCTGTGAACACATGATCCAGAACGTCGGCCGAACGGACAGCGGGGTCTCCACCACCATCGTCCGCCCGTTCAACCTGTACGGACCGCGCCAGCGGCCGGACTTCGTCATCCCGAAGTTCCTGGACCTGGTCGACCGTGGAGAGGTCCCGACCGTCTACGGCGACGGCACGCAGAAACGCTGTTTCACTTACATCGAGGACTTCGTGACGGGGATCGTTCGTGCCTCGGAGCGCGACCACGACGGGGCCGAGACGTACAACCTTGGCAGTACGGACGAAATCGAGATCGGTGACCTCGCGGAGTTGGTACTGGAGGTCGCAGGGATGTCAGACCGCTCACCGGTGTACGTCGACCGTGGCGAGGCCACCGAGACGGACTATGAGGAACCCGATCGCCGAGTCCCCGACGTGAGCCGGGCCGAACGACGGCTGGACTGGCAGGCGACGACGCCGCTCCGGGACGGACTGGAGACGACGCTCCGGTCGCTTCGGCAAGAGAGGGGGACATAACAGCACGCTCGCTTCGGACTCGTTCGTTGTCCGACTCGGACACCCTGCTGATTGTAACACGGAGTGGTCCGTGACCGGTCCAGTGTTTGGAGCAAAAAGTTCTACACTGGCGTTTGTGAATTGAGTTCCATGGACATCGTATTCGTGACGCACAACGAACTCGGCCGGAGATGTATCCACACTCTGGCCGACCTCGGTGGGACTATTTCGGCTATCTATACACGGACCGAGTCGGAGCGGATTTCCGATCAGATATCCTTCGATCAAGTCGCCGCAGAGACGAACTCGGATCTACACGAGGTAGAATCGGTAAACGAGGCGGCTGTCGTCGACCGCATAGAGCAGTACGCACCGGACCTCCTGTTTGTCGTCGGTTGGTCACAACTGGTGAATCAGCGCGTGATAGAGATTCCGAGTGTCGCGGCCCTGGGGATGCACCCGACGCCGCTCCCACGGGGCAGGGGTCGGGCACCCGTCGCGTGGAACCTAATAAAAGGATACGAGCGGACGAAGCTTTCGTTGTTCGAACTCGAAGAGGAGGCCGACGCCGGGCAGATCTATGGACAACACGAGATTACAATCGACGAGCGGGACGATGCACAGACACTGAATCAAAAGATCTACGAAGCTGGTGAGCGCCTGCTCAGGAGTTGCTATCCCCGGATAGAGGACGGGTCTATCGCGCCATCTGCTCAAGACGATGCCGAAGCAACGTGGTGGCCGCGACGGCGCCCACATCACGGACTGATCGATTGGAACCGCTCTGCGCGGGATCTCCACAACTGGATACGCGGACAGACGCATCCGTATCCTGGGGCATTCACACATCTGCACGATACCAGAGTCACGATCTGGTCGTCGGAACCGCCGACCGGTGAGAAGGTATTCGCGAAACCGGGGGAGATCATCGCCGTTCGTGGAGACAACCTCGCGGTCGCCGCCTGGGAAGAAGTGATCGAACTCCGGACAGTCCAGATCGAAGACGGAGACGAGGTCCCTGCGTCGGAACTGATCGAGAACGACGGCTTCGACATCGGGGCGGTCTTCGAGAACGCCCGTGATCGGCTGGTGGACACGTGACTGGAGTGCGACCGAGATCGGGTCCGTGGATCAGCGGCGCTCGCGTATCAACTCGAACGCCTCTGCGGCCTCGTAACCTGCTTCTGACCCGCGTTTCGTCGCCAGGGCCCGTATCGCACGTTCCGATCGAGGATGGGGAAATTCACGCACCTCACTCTCGTAAGCGTTCATGGCTTCTATTTTTGCGTCGATCGTGGTAGCGATGTCGACGTACACAGTTGCATCGAAATTCCCACTCGGCGACCCCCACTCCGATTCGGACAACGTTTCGTATGCGAGGATCCGGTCGACGCCGCTTTGTGGGCGGGCGGCCACCAGACCTGCCTCGAATACGATCTCGTGATCGTGATTGAGGTCGACGTAATGTGGCAAAAACACAGTGTCCGGTTCGAGTGAGTCGACGAGTCCTGCGATGTCGTCGTTGATTTCTTTCTGGGGGACGGTATCGAGTTTCACTGACGGATAGCTCAGTTCATGCCAGTCGGCGATTCCGAGTGTCTCCGTCGCAGCGGCGATCTCTTCGGGCCGCTTTCGCAGGTGATCCTCGGACCACTCGGGGGTATATCCCTCCGTGACGATACAAAGGTGGACCTCCTCTCCATCGTCGACGTACCGCCGTATCGTCCCCCCACAGCCGAGAACCTCGTCATCTGGGTGAGGAGCGATTACGAGCGTAGTCATGCGGTATCATATCTATCGTAGGATAATATATTTCCGGTTACCGTCGGACGGTTTTAGAGACCGGACCGTCGAACCACGGTTCGGTATCGACGGCGGTCACGGGAGAGAGACGGACGGTAGGACCGGCGATTCTGTTAGGGGTCCGTCCGGGAGATTCGTTACAGGACAGGTTCGCGAAGTCGGTACTTCGAGGGAAGGACATCCATCCACCTAATATAAGACCGCCAGCCACGAATCCCACTCCATACATGGAAATCGGGGCATCCGAAATCGATTCCAGTTCCGTCTATTTCATCGCGGAAGCGGGGAGCAACCACAACGGAGATTTCGAGGTAGCACGCGAACTCGCAACGATCGCGGCTGAAGCCGGTGCAGACGCGGTGAAGTTTCAGACCTTCGAGCCGGAGAAGCTGGTTTCGCCCGACAGCGAACAACTGGACGAGATCGATCAGCTAACCCTCAGCCACGAGGAGTTCAGATCGCTGAAAGACCACACGGACGAGCTAGGAATAACGCTCCTTTCGACGCCGTTCGACGAGGACAGCGCAACGTTTCTGGATGAGCTGGGGGTCGACGCGATCAAGATCAGTTCCGGGGATATAACGAACTATCCACTGCTCGAACACGTAGCGACTTTCGGGCGACCGTTGATCGTGAGCAGTGGAATGGCAACACGCGAGGAGATCGCGGCAGCGGAGAAACGTATTCGTTCTGTCGCACCGGATCTCGACGTCGCTTTTCTCCACTGTGTTTCTGACTATCCGACGGATATCGCCGATCTGAACCTGAATATGATTTCGGACATCGACGAGTTGGTCGATGGACCGGTTGGCTTCTCCGACCATTCGATAGAAGTCGAGACTCCGGGTATCGCTGTCGGTGCTGGAGCGACTATCGTCGAGAAACACTTCGGCATAAGCAGGCGGTTGCCAGTGCCTGACGCAGCAGTGTCGCTGGAACCGGACGAACTCGAGCGAGCGGTTTCGATAGCGAAAAACGCCGCAGCCGCCAAAGGTGAGTCGAAGAAACGTCCGGTAGACGCGGAAAGGGAAAACATCGACGCGTTCCGGAAGTCGGTGCACGCGATAACAGAGATTCCACCGGACAGTGTAATCGAGAGCGGGGATGTCGCGCTCCTCCGCCCCGGTGACGGGTTATCGCCCGATCAGCTCGAAACGGTGATCGGCAGTGAAGCCGCGTCTCATCTCGAGCCGGGGGACACAGTGACAGATGCAGATATTAAATAATGTTTCCGTTGCGTTCGGACCGACCAGTGACCGTGACCGAGCGTATCACCGAGCACAGTGACTAATCTCAGGATGACTGGATCACACACCACCACGGACGACATCGAACATATCGTCAAAGAACGCGGCTACGAGCCACGCTCGGAGCGCCACCAGATAGTCCTCGAGTCGATGTCAGGTTTCGGACACATCGACACGATCCTGGATATCGGATCCGGACTCGGGGAGTTCCTCGAAGCAGTCGATGCAGAATTCGACGACATCACGGGGTACAGCATCGACATGGACGATGAATTGCTTCAGGTCACGGAACAGAACGTCGACGCTCACTGTGCGAAGGCGGATGCCCAGCGCCTCCCCTTCGAGTCGGAATCGTTCGACGTAGTGACTGCGATCGGGATCGTCGAGCACGTGGAAAACCCTACACAGTTCGTCGAAGAGGTTCATCGAGTTTCACGGAAGGGTGCCGTTTTCGTCACGCCGAACATCGGTCGGCCCAACAGAGTAGTCGCAGCGATGCTTGGGAAAGACGTCCGAGAATTTGACGGGCACAAACAAGGATGGGACTATCACCTGTTCGACAAATTCTTGGAATCGAACGGGTGGGCGGTAACCCATATCGAGGTCCGGTACGTCGATTTCCCGCTGTACAACTACTTTCCGAAGCTCGGTCGGTTCATGAGCTATCGGGTTTTACCCAAGTTTTTCCACAACGCGGGCACGGAACTGTTCGCGTTCTGTGAAAAACGCGAGGATACCTAACGCTACGAATGGAGTCAACACGAGCGAGAAGGGACCGTCCCGAAGATCAGACACGAGGCTTCGAGACCCACTGAGATACATGAAAAACGTAACTGTCGTCACGGGAACGCGGGCAGAGCCACTCAAATCGACGATGGAAGCGATCGAATCGAACGGAGACCTGTCACTGTCACTCATAGCGACCGGGATGCACCTCTCGCCACAGCACGGTCTAACAGTCGAGGATCTGCAGAATCAGGGATTTACCGTTGACAGGGAACTCCACATGTTACTGGAGGGTGACACGAGCAAAGCAATGGCGAAGTCGCTCGGGATCGGGACGGCCAGCATGGCGGAAGCGCTCGAGAGTCTGGAGACGGATGTCACAGTCGTGATCGGAGACCGCGACGAAGGGTTAGCTGCTGCGCTCGCGTCGGCTCACATGAACATTCCAGTCGCACATATTCACGGCGGGGACGTTATGAGTGGGTCCATAATCGACGACAGTATTCGACACGCGATAACGAAGTTCGCCCACATCCACTATCCAGCCACGGAACAGTACGCCGAGAATATCAAAAAGCTCGGCGAGGAACCGTGGCGGATCCAGGTGGTCGGCTCTCCAGGCCTCGACGCGATTCACGCTGAAGAGTACACGCCATCCTCACAAGTGCTCGATACGTACGGCCTCGACGACTCAGAACCTCTGGCGCTCGTCGTCCAGCACCCGTTGACGACGGAACCGGAAAACGCAGCCAGTCAGATGAAAGAGACCCTGTCCGCACTCGACTTCTTCGAGGGGAACGTCGTCATCGTCTACTCGAACGCCGACGCGGGCGGAAAGCGAATGATCGACGTTATTCGCTCGTGGGAATCACAGTCGACCGCGAGTTTCGAGGCGGTTCGGTCGTTCGAGAGCCTCCCCAGAGAGGAGTATCTGGGCGTGATGGCGAGTGCCGATGTGATGCTCGGAAACTCCAGCAGCGGCGTCGTCGAAGCGCCATCGTTCGGACTCCCGGCAGTCGACATCGGCCCACGACAGACGGGACGACAGCGGGCCGAGAACACGATCTCCGTCGAGCACGACGCAGAAGCCATCAGATCGGCTGTCGAAAAGTGCCTGAATGATGATGAGTTTCGAGAACGAGCTGTCGACTGCGAGAACCCGTACTACTACGGTGGGGCAGGCCCGGCCATCGCTACAGACCTCGCTCGAAAGAGTATCGACCAACGGCTTCTACAGAAGAAGACGACGTACTGATCGTGGCGGGTCGTTCAAATCGGCCGAGCCGTCGCACAGGGTGACCTGACAGCCCCTCACTCGGGGTCGGTCGTCGATCACGACGGTGCGTTCGACTCGTCCTGGCACCCTGGCTCGGGGTTGGATTCGTCCCCAAGCAGGCACTCGACGACATCGATTTCCCACGGGTGGTCGATGTCGATCGCTCGTTCGGGCGGCATTTCGTATCCGACCGTCTCCGGCGTGTAAAATCGTTCATACTGATCCCAGGTGTCAGTGTCGGCGATGTAGATCGCACCGTTCGGGCAATAGAGGGTGTCGAGATCCTGGGACCGGACGTACTGATCGGAGAAGACCATCTCCGGGTCGAACCGCTCACCCAGTGTTCCGTCGTCGTACATCTCAAGCGCGAACTGAGGTGGTGACTGATATTCAGTTACGCTCACCAGCGTACCTGCATTGCGACCTGCAAACTTCTCGACCGCACCACACACGTCCGAATCCGACCGAAGGGGGCTGGTCACTTGCAATACACAGACAGCGTCGAAAGTGGATCCGCGATCTTCGAACCAGTCCAACGCATGTGACACCACGGCATCCGTAGATGCATCGTCCGTCGCGAGCGCTTCCGGTCGTTTGAAAGGAACGCTGGCACCGTACTGTTCCGCGATGTCGGCGATCTCGTCGTCGTCAGTAGAGACGACGACCTTCTCGAACAGGTCGGTACGAATCGCCTGTTCGACAGTATGTGCGATCAGCGGCTTTCCGGCTACGTTTCTAATATTCTTCCGTGGAACCCGCTTCGATCCCCCACGCGCGGGGACAACTCCAAGCATACCGCCAGACACGATATCGGCTTACAAGAAACCTGTTCATGCGTCCAAAGGATCGGACTGAACAGCCACTGATATGGACTGGAAGCACCAGATATCCGTGTACGGACCGCGGATCCTGTCGGGGAGAACGGCAACGGTGGCAGTACGGCTCAGTACCGATGTAGCTCGGCAACGTCGCCGTCGAACGACTGCTCACACCAATACCGGCTCAGTCGTCGCCCGAACTCGACCTCGGGTTCGGGAACGGAGCCACCGAGCAGTTGCTGGACCGCGAGGTACTGGAGGCTCGGTGTGACGAACTCCCGGCACATCGTGCCCGCCGTCCGCGCACCGACTTCGGTGATCCGTGGGTCGCCGTCGTCGTCGGCTTTCACCTGGACGAAAAACGGCCCGACGAACTCCAGTTCGTCGGCCACACCACGGGCGATGTCGACGAGTGCGGGGTCGTCGACGACCTCGACTTTCGTCGAGATGCCGCTCGTGATGTCGAGCCGTTTCCGCGGGACACAGGCCAGCAGATCCCCCGAACCGTCGGTCAGGCAGTCGATCGTGTACTCCGGACCGGGCAGGTACTCCTGAACGATCGGGTCCGTAACCCGCTCGAAGTAGAACTCGAGGTCCCGTCGTGAGGTGATCTCGTGGATGCCTTCCGATCCGGACCCGGTTCGGGGTTTGATGAAAAGTTCGTCGCTAGGGTCCACGTTCGCGATATCGATCCAGGAGTCGGGAAACGGGAGCGTGTCACCGAGCCGTTCGTACGTCTTCCACTTGTCCTGTGTGACGGTGAGCGTCTCCGGCGGGGAGATCATGACCCGTGCGCCCACCTCGCGGAACCGGTCTTTGGTGTTGGCGAACCGTTTCAGGATCGGATCCAGGGACGGGACGACGACGTCGATGTCTTCGGTCTCGACGATATGGAGGATCGAAGCCATGTACTCGTCGTCGTCGAACGGCGGAACGATGTAGCCGGCGTCGGCCAGGTGGAGCCCGGGAGAAAGGTCGTCGATATCAGTAGAGACGGTCCGGATGTCGCCGTGTTCGTTCAGTGCCTTGAGGCTGGTGACGGCCATTCCGGAGCCAGCAGGTGTGAAAAGAACGGATGTCATAATTCAGTTTCCCACTTGCGGATGATATCTGGAACTGGCAAGAGACTTTCGACGGTCATCGTCGGACGTTGCACGTCCGTTTCGGGACTCTCTGCCGCGTATTCACCCCACGACCGGTCGAGCCATATAGATCGCATCCCCAGTTCGTTCGGAGCGACGAAGTCCTTGGTCGGATTATCTGCGATGTACACCGCACACGTGGGATCGTGGCCAGTGTCTTTCAAAAACGCCTCGAACATATCCGTAGCCGGTTTCTCGTTTCCAGATCCGAACTCCTCGGAGATGTAGATCTCGTCGATCCACTCTGTCAGACCGAGCGCCGCAATCTTCCGGCGTTGTTTGCGTGTTTTCCCGTCAGTGATAAGGGCGAGTGGTCGATCGGCGAGACGATCCAGACACGTCACGGCGTTCGTAATTAGGTCGATTTGGGGGTCGTGCGTCCGGTACTGTTCGACCAGTTCCGTGACTGATGCATCAAGATCCATCTCTTCGAGCAATCGGTCGAAGTTGTCGCCTCGCACACCGTTCTTGAACTCCGCTTCAAGAAACTCGTAGATTCGGTCGGCGGACGCTCCCGAGCGCTCCGCGAGCATGTCCGCAACGGCGCGAAACCCGCTCAGCACGAATTCGGATTCGGGATACAGCGTGTCGTCGAGATCAAAGGCAACGGCAATCTGTGCCTCAGTCATGTGTTTCGATAGCAGCAGTATCTCGGGTGGCCACATACCGCTTTTGATCAGTTGTAGCGAATCGTTCGAGAACACCGGAACGTAAAGTCACAACCGCGAAACCGAGTCGTCGTCGAGCCCGGCCGTCGCGTTGCGCGTGTCGAACACGAGTGGGGCGTGCTCGACGACGAACTCGAAATCGTAGTCGGCGTGGTCGGTCACGATGATCACGCAGTCCTGCCGCGAGAGAGCCTCATCCGTCAACTCGACGGACTCGTACTGGCCGGCGTCGGACACGTCAATCGAGGGGACGTGTGGATCGTTGTATTCGATCACCGCACTCCGGTCGTCCAGCTCGCGGATGATATCACGGGCGGGCGACTTCCGTGTGTCTGGTACGTCCGGTTTGTAAGCCACACCGAGGACGAGGACGTTTGCGCCGGGCAGTGGGACGCCATTTTCGTTCAAGATTCGTGTCACCCGATCAACAATATAGACCGACATCTCACGGTTGGTCCGGTCGGCCAGATCAACCAGCGGCGTATCGATGCCGTCCTGTTTCGCTCGCCAGGAGAGATACATCGGATCCACCGGGATGCAGTGACCGCCGAGTCCGGGGCCTGGATAGAACGGCATGAACCCGTACGGTTTCGTTTTCGCTGCCTCGATCACGTTCCAGAAGTCGATGTCGAAGTTGTCCGCGACTTTGACGAGTTCGTTCACCAGCGCGATGTTGACGTTCCGGAAGGTATTTTCCAGGATCTTCACCATCTCGGCTTCCGTCGAGCCACCGGTGCGGACGATGGTCTCGAACAGATCAGCGTAGAACGCTTCCGCCCGGTTACCACACTCCTCGGTGACGCCGCCGATCACTTTCGGAATTTCGACAAGGTCGTACTCCTCGTTTCCAGGGTCGATACGTTCTGGCGAGAACGCGAGGTACACGTCCTCACCGACGGTGAACCCCGCCTCCTCGAAGACGGTCGCGAACAGCTCTTTAGTCGCGCTCGGATAGACCGTACTTTCGATGATGACTGTCGTATCGGGGCTGATGACGGCAGTGAGTTGCTCACAGGCTTTGAGAACGTAGGAGACATCCGGCTGGCCAGACTTCTGGAGCGGTGTCGGCACACAGATGGCAACGTGTGTCGCCTCCGAGAGCAGGTTGTACTCCGCAGTCGGTGTGAACCCCTCCTCCATCGCGACCTCAACGTCGACATCTGAAACGTCCTGAATGTACGATCGGCCTTCCTGTAGGGCGGTAGTTCGCTCCTGATCGATATCGACGCCGACCACCGGAAATCCCGCTCGCGTCGCTGCCAGACCGAGCGGCAGACCGACCTCGCCGAGACCCACGACGCCGAAGAGGATGTCAGAATTCAGATCGGCTACGGATCCATCACTCATCAGTTCGGGCATAATGAATCGCTGACCTAAAAGTGATCCGACGGATTATTCCGCCGGCATCCTACTGCGAAGCATACAGTTCGGCATACGTCCCACCCTCTTCGACGAGATCATCGTGTGTTCCGGACTCGGTTATCCGGCCGTCTTCCATCGCGTAGATCCGGTCCGCGTTGACGACGGTCGAGAGGCGGTGGGCGATGACGATCAGGATCCGGTCTTGTTCCGAGGCTTCGAGGTTCGCCTGGATGTTCTCCTCAAGAGACGTATCGAGGTCGCTCGTCGCTTCGTCCATGACCAGTACGTCAGCATCCTTTAACAGTGCGCGGGCGATAGCAATGCGTTGGCGCTGCCCGCCGGACAGTCGAACACCGTCGTCGCCGAGAACGGTATCGAGTCCGTTCGGGAGATCCTCGAGGAATTCAGTCACCTGTGCCAGCTCACACACCTCTTGGATCTCAGCCTCGCTCGCCTCGCGGTTCCCGATGGTTACGTTGTACCGCACCGTGTCGTTGAAAATGAATGGATCCTGACGAACCATCGATATATCCGCCCGCCAGGCATCCAGATCGAACTGCTGAACATCAGTTCCGTTGGCGGTGATGCGACCCGAGTCGGGGTCGTACAGCCGGGTGAGCAGAGAGACGACCGTGGACTTTCCCGCACCGGACGGGCCGACGAACGCGACGAACTCGCCTCGATCGACGCCAAACGAGACGTTCCGCAAGACCAGTTCCTCGTCGTAGGCGAAAGACACCTCCTCGAACGCAACAGACTCAACCGTCTCAGGAGTGGATTCGGCCCCGTCATCGGGTTCGCGGCGGACCGCCAGTTCGTCGATGAACCGCTGGGTTCGAACTAGATGGGGAAGGTCGCCGGCAGTCCGGTACGCGAGGTTGTTTAGTGTGCTCACCCGGGGTGCGAGACGGAAGACGGCAAAGAGGAAGATACCGAGGGCTGCGACGGTCAGCGCTACGATTTCCAGCGCGAAGTAGATAAGAGCGAAGACCGTCACGGCGGTCAGCATCTGGTAAACATTATCCATCGCGGCCTCGTTTCGGGCCTTCCGTACCCTCGACCGGTAAAACTGATCGACGGCGTCGGTGAAGTCCGCGAATACTTCCTCGACGAGGCCGAATACTTTCACGTCTCGGATCCCCTGTGTGCCCGCCTGGGCGCTCTCGTGGATCCGTTCGTTGGCGTCGGCGATCCGGTCGCCGATGGCGTAACCGGATTCAACGACGTACCGCATGAGAAAGAGAATCACGCCGAGTAGTATCGCCGTCAGGACCGTCATCTGAGGGGCGATGTACAGCGCGACGCCGAGATAGACGAGGCTCAATGCTCCCTGTTCAACCAGTCGTACGACACGGCGGATGACCCGTGCGGCGTACTCGGACTGGGTCACGATGGCGTTGAGTACCTCGTCGGACCCTTTCTCGTCGTAGTAGGCAATCTCGGCGTCAAGGGCATGGTCAAGGCCAGTCGTCTGGAGGTGTCGGACGTAGTCCGTCTGGAGCGCCGCACGAAACCAGTCGACCAAAAAACTCGACGTGTACCGGACAATCATCACGAGTGCCACGCCAGCGACGATGAACTCAAGCGTGAACGGGATCCCCAAGAACGCGTAGGTATCGAGAAACGCTTGGCCCATCCGACTCAACTCGCCACGGCTGGCCGTTCCCTGTGCAATCTCGATGATCGGGACGAGGAAACTCAATCCGATTCCTTCCAACAGCGCTGCGAGGATACTCAAGAGGATAATTCCCACAGTCATCGCGGGCCGGTAGAGCGCGACGATATAGAGCGCGTGCAGTTGTTCGCGGAGAGAGATATCCGCAGTGTTCGGTTCCGTCACTGAGACACTCTTTTGGAGTCGCGTACAAAAAGTGTCTGGTCCATCTACAGTCGGTTCCCCGCCCGCCTCGGGCGGTTCAATCGCGGAGCCTTGCTGGTGTACTGAAGTATCAGTCGGCGCGACCGGCCGCCGATGATTTTGATCACTCAACCGACAGCAACCCACGAACCGAGTCCTCGACGCTCTCAGACACCTCCCACCCCAGCCGATCCCGCGCGGCCGCCGTATCCACGCCGAACTCCTCCACCATCGTCTCCCCGCTCCGGGGGTTCTCGACGAGTTCCACGTCGGCGTCGATGCCACGCTCCTCACGCGCGATCGACTGCACCAGTTCCGCCACCGCCATCACGCCGGGGTCCTCGTCGCTGGCGATCTCGTACTTCTCGACGCCGGTCTCGCCCGCCCGAGATTGCTCGACCAGTCGCTCGGCGCTCTTGACGAACGCGTCGGCCACGTCCTTGACGTGGACGAAGTTCCGGGACTGACTCCCGGGCTCGTAGACGGTCAGCGTCTCGCCCGCGAGCGCCCGGTTCACGAAGAAGTTGATCACCGTGCCCTTCGACACCTCTTTTCCACCGACCTCGTGACGACCGTACAGATTGGAGATCATGAACTGGTGAGCGGGGAAACTCCCGTCGGCGAGGGTGTCGATGGCTCGCTCGCCCAGCACTTTCGTCCGGCCGTACCAGTTCAGCGGGTCCCGCGGGAGGTCGACGGTGATGGGGAAGGTTTCGGGGTCGCCGATGACGGCCATCGAGAAGGGGAAACACAGCGCCGCGCCGGACTTCTTGCAGAACCAGGCGACGTTGTTCGTGCCCTGGACGTTGACCTCGTAGGCCAGGTCGGGCTTGTCGTCACAGTCGTCGACGCCCGAGATGGCGGCCAGATGCAAGACCACGTCCGCGCCGTCCAGCGCCGCCTCCAGTCGGTCGCGGTTACGGATGTCGACGTGTTCGACGGTCACGTCGCCGATCTCGCGGAGGTCGCCGAGATAGAAGTTGTCGAGTGCGGTGACGGTCCAGTCGGGGTGGTCCTCTTGCAATTGTGCGACGACGCGGCTGCCGATGTAGCCGGCCGCGCCGGTGACGGCGACGTGGACGGGCTCGGCGGTTTCGCTCATGCACTGGGTGTCCACGTGAGGGGTTACAAATCTCGTGGTTGTGGACGGACAGGTCGGCGCGTCGGCAACACGAACGTTGACACGACCAGCGGATTTATCCGCTCGAAGCGACTGGGATTGTGCGGCATGAACGAACCGCGAACGGGACTGAGCTACGGGGACGTGTTACTGGTGCCACAGCGCTCGCCCGTCGACAGCCGGAGCGACGTGGCCCTCACCACCGACCTGACGCCCGGACTCGAACTGGATACACCGCTGGTCTCGGCGGCGATGGACACGGTGACGGAAGCCGAGCTGGCCATCGCACTGGGCGAGGCCGGCGGGCTCGGGACCATCCACCGGTTCCTGACCGTCGACGAGCAGGCCAGCGAAGTCGCGGCCGTCGCCGACGCCGGCCAGCGGGTCGCGGCCGCCGTCGGCATCGACGAGGATTCGGTCGGGCGCACGGAAGCGCTGGTCGACGCGGGCGTCGACGCGGTCGTCGTCGACGTGGCGCACGGACACATGGAGCGGACGCTCGACACCGTCGGCGCGATCCGGGAGGCCTACCCAGACCTCGAACTCGTCGCGGGCAACGTCGCCACGCCCGCGGGCGTCGAAGACCTCTACGCGGCGGGTGCGGACTGCGTGAAGGTCGGGATCGGCCCGGGCTCGCACTGTACCACGCGCAAAGTCGCCGGTGCGGGCGTGCCCCAGCTCACGGCGGTCGACGACTGCGCCGAGGCCGCCGCGGATCTGGACGTGACCATCTGTGCCGACGGCGGCATCCGGACCTCGGGGGACGCCGTGAAGGCGCTGATGGCCGGCGCGGACACCGTGATGCTGGGCAGCCTGTTCGCCGGCACCGCCGAGGCCCCCGGCGAGACCGTCGAAGTCGACGGCGTCCGGTACAAGCGCTCGCGCGGGATGGCGACGACAGCGGCGGCCGAGGACCGCTCGGACAAGGCCGAGGACGTGAACAAAGACGAGGGCGTCGAGGGGCTAACACCGTTCAAAGGCCCGACGAAAGCGGTGGCCGAGGAGTTCTGTGCCGGTATCAAGTCCGGCCTCTCCTACTGCGGGGGTCACACCATCCCCGCCGCCCGCGAGAAGGCCGAGTTCATCAGAGTCGCCGCCAGCGCCCGCGAGCGCGAGGGTGCCCACACCGACCAGGAGTGGGAGACCGTCAGCGTCGACAGCACGAAACACGCCCAGGTCGAAGGCGACGACTAGTTCGGTCCGCTCTTTTCCCCGGTAAACCGGTCGGCCAGGTCCCGCACGCCCTCCCGCAGGGACCACTCCGGCTCGAAGCCGGTCTCGGCAAGCCGGTCGAAGTTGACGTGATACGACGGCCCGGGATGCTCGTCTTCGAGATAGGTCACGTCGACGGGGCCGACCTCGTCCCGGACCAGATCGGCGATCTCGCTGATCCGGTAGTTGCCCGCGTTGGTGCCGACGTTGTACACCTCTTTCTCCCAGTCCTCGGGGTTGCAGGCGGCGTGTTTGTACGCCGCGGCGGCGTCCTCGACGTGAATAAAGGGCCGCCAGTTCGACCCGTCGCCGTAGACCGTTAGCGAGCGACCGGTCAGCGCGCGGAAGACGAAGTGGTTCACGACGAGGTTGAAGCGTACCCCCGGCGAGTAGCCGAAGTTCGTGCTCATCCGGAGGGCGGTCCCGGCCATGTCGTGGTCCTCGCAGTAGGCCGCGAGGAGGGACTCGGCCTCGTACTTGGCCTCGGCGTAGGGGTTGATCGGGTCCGGCTCCACGGTCTCGTCGATGTCGCGGCTCATCGCCCGCCCATAGATGTTACACGACGAGGCCGAGACGACGTTCTCGACGCCGAGTTTCCCCGCCGCCTTCAGGACGTTCTCGGTGCCGTCGTAGTTGACCGCCATCGTCTCCGCGCGGCGGTCGTGGGTGCTGGCCGCGCCGGTGATCGCCGCGAGGTGGATCACGGTGTCGGCGTCCCGCATGGCGTTCTCCACGTCGCCGTACTCGCGGACGTCGCCCCGGCGGAAGTCGACGCCCTCGTCGGGGTCGGTGGCGAGCGTCCCCAGGAGCGCGCGGGGTGAGCCGTTCGACAGCGAATCGAGGACGACCACTCGGTCCACGTCGTCGTCGGCTCGCAACATCGGGACGAGTGCGCTCCCGATGTAGCCACAGCCGCCGGTGACCAGCACGTCCACGGGTCAGTCCTCCGAGTCTTCCAGCACGCCCGGGAGGAACCGGTCCTCGTGGGCCTCGATGGTCTCGGTGTAACGGGTCAGCGTCTCGAAGATGTCCCGCACGCCGCCCTCGAAGTCCTGGGCCTGCTCGCCGATCACGTTCATGTACCGGTCGTTCTCGATCTCCATCTTGTGGGTCTCGTCCTCGTCGCGCGGGTTCTCGAAGTGCTCGACGGCCACGTCGAGGTCGAACTCGTCGCCCACGTCGGCGATCGTCTCGGCGATCTCGACGATGCTGATGGCCCGCGTGACCTGGTTGTAGACGGTGACGCCGTCGTCATCGTCGGGCCGCTCGTCGGCGTCCGCGAGCGCCAGTTCGGCCAGCCCCTCGACGGTGTCTTCCAGGCTGATGAACGGCTTGCGCTGTTCGCCCTTCCCGTAGACCGTGACGGGGTAGCCCGCGACGGCCTGGGCGCAGAAGCGGTGCCCGACCGTGCCGAAGTAGTAGTCGAAGTCGAAGCGGGTCTTCAGCCGGTCGTCGGCCCGCGTCTCCTCGGTCTCGGTGCCGTAGACGATGGCCGTCCGCACGTCCGAGATGGGGATGTCGAACTGCGACTGGGCCAGCCGGAGGTTGGCCGCGTCGTGGCTCTTGGTGAGGTGGTACCAGCTCCCCGCCATCGCCGGGAAAGGCACGTCGTCGCGCTCGCCCTGGTTCTCCATGACCGCGCCGCCCTCGGGGATGGGGAACTCCGGCGCGCCGTAGACCCCAGTGGTCGTGGTCTCGATGAAGTGCGTGTCGGTGAGGTCGTGTTCTTCGAGCCCCCAGACGAGGTTCCGGGTGGCCTGCATGTTGTTGTGCTGGGTGTAGTTGGCCCGCTCGCCGTTGATCTGGGAGTACGGCGCGGAGGGCTGGGCGGCCGTGTGGACGATGACTTCGGGTTCGTGGACGGTGAGGAGTTCGTCCACGAAGTCCTTCTCGACGAGGTCGCCCTGGACAAAAGACAGGTTGTGCACGTCGTGGGCCTCCCGGGCCGCCGCGAGGCGCTCGTCCATCCAGCCGATGGGCACGGCGCTGGTCGAGCCGACCTCCTCGACCCACTCGCGCCGCTCGAAACTGTCGACTGCCAGCACTCGGTCCTCGGTTCGTGTCGCGATCCGGAGCGCGGTGGGCCACCCGACGTAGCCGTCACCGCCAGTGACGAGTATCGTCATTAGTTACTCACATTTCGAGTAACCACGCGCGGCTAAATAGTTTGTGATCTGTCACTGGCGGTGACCGTCGGCGTCGCTGGTGTCGGGGCACTGACGGCTGAGTCTGTCGAAACCACTATACCCGCAGGATTCGACGCGGGGGACGAGTGATGGAGTTGATCGACGAGAAGGGACGGTTGTTCGGACGCGTCAACGTGGTCGACGCGCTCGTCGTGCTGGTCGTGCTGGCAGTGGTCGCCGCGGGCGTGGCGCTGGTGACCGGTGGTGGCGGCGGTCCCACAGCCCCGAGCGGCGACGGTACCGACGCCGAAACTCGCTACGCGACGCTCGCGCTGGGCGCACAGCCGGTCTGGTCCGTGTCCCCGATTCTGTCGGATCAGAACGTCACACTCTCGGGGTCGAGCGCGACCGTCTCCGTCACGGACGTGCATCTGACGGGCGCGACGAACGACCGGGTGAGAACGCTCGTCCGAATCGCCTATCCCGAGGGGACGACCGTGGGGAACGCGCCGCTTCGGGCCGGGCAGGCCGTCACCATGGTCGGCGACGACTACCAGACGGAAGCGGCCGTTCGCTCCGTCGGTGGCAACCGGTCGACGTTCCGCAGTGCGTCGACGCCCGTCGCGGTCACGGCGACCGTCGACCCAGCGACGGCCGCGGCAGTCGAGTCCGGTGACCGGTTCACAGTCGGTAACCGGACACTCGCGACGGTCGAGTCCGTCGCGGTGTTGCCGACCAACGAGAGCGACGTTCGCCGGCTCCAGCTCGGCGTCACGCTCGCGACCCGCACCGTCGCCGGGACGCCCGAGTTCGCCGACCGAGCGCTCCGCGTCGGGTCGAGGGTCCCGCTCCGGACGAACGACGTTGGTGACATCGCCGCCACCGTCACCGCGGTGGGCTCGCTCGACCAGCCCGGCGACCCGGTGAACGGCACGATGACCGTCGTCTGGGAGGGCGTCCGTCCGAGCGTGGCCGACGCCCTCACCGCAGGTCAGAACGCACGTCACCGCGGGGCGACGGCCCGTATCACCGGCGTCGCGTCCGACCCTTCGAGCGTCGTCGTCCCGACGGCCGACGGCGATCTGGTCCTCCGCGACCACCCGCGTCTCCGTGACGTGACGCTGACGGTCCAGGCGACCGCGAGACGGACCGACTCGGAGGTCCTGTTCCACGGTCGCCCGCTGACGGCCGGCCGGACGGTCACGCTCGACTTCGACAGCATTAGGGTCCGCGGAACCGTCGTCAATTTCGAGTCGGATGAGTGACGCGTCGAGCAACGAGGCGTCCACCCTCGGTCGACTCCGTGCGACCGTCGACGGCTGGGTGGCGGCTTCCCGGACAGGCCAGACGCTGACCGCCGTCACCGACCGCCTGTCTGTCGCGGCCGCCGAGTCCAGGGTCGGCAGTGCCACGGCCACCCTCGGCGACTGGATTCGCGCGTCGTGGTGTTATCGGTGGTTGACCGCCGACCCCGATCCGGACGTGATCGTCATCGACCTCCGGGAGACCTACACCGTCGGGCCGATCATCCGCGTGCTGGACGGTGTCGTCGATCCGCTCGCCGAGTCCTGGGAGGGCTCTGCGGCCGAATCGACGCTGTCGGGAATCGCGGACGCACCGGTGCGTGCGCTCGGAATCGTCGCGGCGGTCGCGGTGCTGACCGAGACGGCCCTCTCGCTCGCGCTGGGCGGTTTCACGCAGTCCGGCCTGCTGACCCGGGCGGTCCTGTTCGGCCTCGCCGCAGTGGCGATCCAGGTCCCGCTGTCGGCCTCGGAACTCGCGGAGACACGCACCGGCCGCCTCCTCCGGGCGGTGTTCGAACCGCCGGAGCCGCCGAGCGAGGAGACCGAACGCACGAGAGAGCGACCGAAAGACGACGAAGCGGACGACTGCGACTGATCACTCGACGGTGACGCTTTTCGCCAGGTTGCGCGGCTTGTCGATGGACCGGCCGAGCATGTCCGCGGTGTGGTAGGCCACCAGTTGCAACTGGACGTTCGCGACGACGGCCGCCACGCGGCGGTGGGTGTCGGGCACTTCCAGTACGTGGTCGGCGTACCGCTCCACGTCGCTCTCGCCGTCCGTGACCGCCACCACTGGCGCGTCGCGGGCCTCGACTTCCTTGACGTTGCCCACGGTCTTGGTGGCCTGCTCGTCGTCGCCGGTGACGACGGCGAACACGGGCGTCTCGGCGGTGACCAGCGCCAGCGGCCCGTGTTTGAGTTCGCCGGCGGCGAAGCCCTCGGCGTGTTTGTAGGTGATCTCTTTCATCTTCAGCGCCCCCTCCAGCGCGACGGGGTAGTGCAGGCCCCGGCCGATGAAGAAGTACGACTCGGCGTCGCGGTAGGTCTCGGCGATCTCCTGTGCGGTGGAGGTGTCGAGGATCTCCTGGACCGCCCCCGGAAGATCGCGCAGGCCGCTGATGACCTCGCGGGCGTCCCCGACGCTGGTTATCGCCAGCGCCAGCAGGTTCAGCGCCGCGATCTGGCTGGAGAAGGTCTTGGTCGCGGCGACGCCGATCTCCGGCCCGGCCCGGATGTACATGGCGTGATCGCACTCCCGGGCGACCGTCGAGCCGACCGTGTTGGTCACCGCGAGCGTGCGCGCGCCGCGCCGCCGGGCCTCCCGGAGCGCGCTCAGGGTGTCGGCGGTCTCCCCGCTCTGGGTGACCCCGATCACCAGCGCGTCCCCGATGGGCGGCGGGCTGGTGGCGTACTCGCTGGCCAGGAACGCCTGGGCCGGAATCCCGGCCTGCTGGAACAGCTGAGCCGCGTAGACGGCCGCGTGGTAGCTCGTCCCGCAGGCGACCAGCTGGACGCCCCGCGGCGAGAGGTCCCCGAGGTCGGAGAGGTCGACGGTGCCGGACAGTTCGTCCACCCGCCCCCGGAGGCACTGCCGGAGCGCCCGGGGTTGCTCGTGAATCTCCTTGAGCATGAAGTGGTCGTAGCCGCTCTTTCCCGTCTCCTCGGGGTCCCAGTCGACGGTGTCTTCGGTCTTCTCGACTGGTTCGCCGTCGAGGGTGGTCACCCGGTAGCCGTCGGCGTCGACGACCGCGAACTCGCCGTCGGCCAGATAGACCACCCGGTCGGTGTGATCGCGGAAGGCCGGCACGTCGCTGGCCAGATAATACGCGTCGTCCTCGATGCCCAGCACGAGCGGCGAGTCGTTGCGCGCCGCGAAGATCCGGTCGACGCCCGACATGACGACGGAGACGGCGTAGCTGCCCTCCAGCCGCGCGATGGCCTGCCGGACCGCGTCCTCGGGGTCTGCGCCGTCGGCGAGCGCGTCCTCGATCAGGTGCGGGACGACCTCGGTGTCGGTGTCGCTCCGGAACTCGTGACCGGCCGTCGAGAGTTCGTCGCGGAGTTCCTGGTAGTTCTCGATGATCCCGTTGTGGACGACCGCGACCTCGCGGTTGCAGTCCAGGTGCGGGTGGGCGTTCTCGTCGGTCGGCGGCCCGTGGGTACTCCAGCGAGTGTGGCCGATGCCGACCGATCCCGAGGGACTGCGCTCCTCCAGCGCCGCCCGGAGGTCGTCGATCTCGCCGGCGGTCTTGCACACGTCCAGTCCCTCGCCGGCCAGCGCGACGCCCGCCGAGTCGTAGCCCCGGTATTCGAGTTTCGAGAGCCCGTGGACGAGGACGTCGAGGGTCTCGCCGTCGCGGCCGGCACAGCCGATGATGCCACACATCAGCGCATCACCTCCGCGCCGTCGGGGATCTGGCCGCGGGCGTGGGCACCGGTGTGGAGGTGCGCCGACGGTCCCACGAGCGTGCCGGGGTCGAAGCTCACGTCGCCCTCCGCCGTCACTCGGTCCGCGAGGACCGCGCCGAGGCGCTGGTCCTCGAAGACCTCGTTGCCCACGCGCACGTCGGCCTGCCCGCCGGGGACGACCGAGCCCGCCCCAACGTCGACATCCTGGCCGGTCACGGTGTCGACGAGGACGCTCCCGGCGTCCACGCGCGCGTCGGCGTCTAGTACTGTTCGTTCGACGGTCACGTTCGCGCCGACGGTGACGTTGTACCCCAGCGCGGCGTCGGGACCGACGACCGCACCCGGGCCGATCTCCGAATCCGGACCGACGACGACGGGCGGTCGCAGGGTCGCGTCGTCGTGGACGCGAGCGTCGGCGTGGACCCAGACCCCCTCCTCGCGCTCGGTCACGTCGACTTTCCCCCGCGCCAGCACCGTCCGGGCGACGGTCAGCAGGTCCCAGGGGTAGGTCGCGTCGACCCACATCCCCTCACAGCGGACCCCGCGGACCTGCTCGCGCTCGGCCAGGCGGGCGATGGTATCGGTCAGCGCGAGTTCCCCCGCGGATCGGGGTGTGTCGGCGATCTCGTCGAATATGCTCGCATCGAAGGCGTAGATGCCGGCGTTGATCAGCCGGTACTCCCCGGTCGTGGGTTTCTCGATGATCTCGGTGAGATCCTCGTTCTCGAGGACGACCGCGCCGTACTGGCCGGCATCGGGGTGTTCCATGACCGCCAGCGCGGCACTGGGACCGTGGCGCTCGAACCCCTCCGCCACGGCCTCGACCATCGAGGACTCGATGAGGCGGTCACCGTTGACGACCAGCGGCGGGCCGTCCACGGCCGCGCGGGCCTGCAGGAGGGCGTGGCCGCTTCCGAGCTGTTTGTGCTGGCGGACGTACTGGACGGGCACGTCCCGATAACTCGGGCCGAAGTGGTCCTGCACCCGGTCGTGCTTGTAGCCGACGACACAGACGAGTTCGTCCATGCCGGCGTCGACCAGGGCGTCGAACACGTGTTCGAGGATCGGGCGATTGGCGGCGGGCAACATCGGTTTCGGACGGTTGCGCGTCAGCGGACGCAACCGAGTCCCTTCACCGGCAGCGAGAACAACCGCCGTGCTGACGCTCATACCGAATGGTTGCCGGCGGCCCGTTTCAACTTTCCGGCCGGCGAACCCCACTTTCCCCACTAATCCACACGTTAGTCGCTTTATTACGGGAATTCGGGCACGAGTAGTGGCAGACTACTCGTCACTCATGGCATCACTGGCCAGATTTCTCCCACGCGCGTTCAGTGCGACCTCCGTCCGAACCCGGACCTCGTCGACCGCGCCGATGTCGAGCAGGCGCTGGTAAATCTCCTCGACCTCGTCCGGTGGGATGCCGACGAAGTCGGACATCTCGAACGGCGAGACGCCCGAATAGAGCGCCATCAGCACCTGACTCTCCATGTCGTCGAGTTCGTCCACGTCGCCCTCGTTGCGCTCGACGGCGCTCGAAAACAGCGAGGACAGCGCTCGCGTGTGGCGTTCGGTCCCCGTCAGGTGGGTCTCGACGCTGAGATCGTCCTCGGTGTGTTCGACCGAGATGACGGTGCGGTCGGTCCCCCGCACCGTCGACTGGCTCGTGTCGATGGTCCCGACGTTGTCCATGTCGATGGCGACCCGCCCGTCCGAGAGGGCCATCTTGATCGTATCGTCGACGTAGCGGAACTTCGCTTTCTCCCACTCGGTGTCCTGGACGACGCCGCCCTCGACGGCCGGGTGTTTGACGAGAACGATCTCGTCGTGTAGCGTCGCCCGACAGATCGTCTCCTCCAGCTGGGCGTCGGGCAGCGTCAGGAAGATGACCGCGCTCCCGACCCGGATGGCGGTGAAGCTCGCGACGTGTTCGGTCGCCTCGATCTCCGGTGGATCGTCGACCAGCGAGAGCTTCGCCAGCGGGACCGTCTGTTTGTTCCCGCTGGTCGCCAGCACCAGCCGCTTGTTCGTCACGATCAGGCGACAGGACTGCCAGGTCGCACCCTCGTCGACCTCCCCGCCCCGGACGGCGTAGAGGAAATCCCCCTGCGCGTCCAGCAGCTTCTGCTCGGCGTCGCTCATGGGCGACCACCTCGACGACTGGGCTGTCTCCGGTCCATGCGTGCCTGTCGTGACCAGCGGCGGGGCGCGAGTCACCGAGTGACCTGACTACCGACCCCGCCGAACTGGTCGAACTCGTCGGTACCTACCCCGCTCTGAAAGATAAACGTTGTCGGGTCGTTCTCAGAAGTTGTACGGACTGTCGGGGCCGCTGGCGCTTTCGACCGGAAACGGTGGCCGGTCACAGCAACAGGAGGCCACCGCCGACCAGTGCCAGCGTCCCGAAGCCGACACAGACGCCCCAGAAGGCGACCCGGCGGACCAGCGCCACCAGCGCCCCCACGGTGAGGTAGCCGACGACGGCGCTCACCGCGAGCGCGGTCACCGCCGCGGTCGGTGCGATTCCGAGTCCCTCGAAGGAGAGCAGTCCCGCGCCCAGCGACGCGGGAATCGCGAGCAGGAAAGACAGCCGGAGCGACTCGACGCCCTCGTGGCCCCGCAGGAGGAGCGCGCTGACGGTCGTCCCCGACCGGGAGACACCGGGCAGGATCGCCAGCCCCTGCAGGACGCCGACCGCCAGCGCGTCGACGAGGTCCGGTTCTGTCCGGCGGTCGACGCCCCCGCGTGACTCCGCGACCTTCTGGACGATGCCCGTCACGACCAGCAAGCCGCCGATCAGCGCCACGAACGCGCCGCCGGCCAGTTCCGACACGAGGGCTTCGAGCGCGGTGTAGGCCGCCAGCCCGACGACCATCGAGGACAGCGTGGCGACGATCAGGAACGACACGTCGGCGGTCCCCTCGCCGAAGGGATCGGCCGCCGAGAGGTCGGGCAGTGTCTCCAGCACGTCCCGGATCTCGTCGCGGTAGTAGACCGTCGCCGCCAGCGCCGTCCCGGCGTGGAGAAAGAGCGCGAACTGGACCGCCGCCTCCGGATCGGCGTTCCCGAGCAGGTTCAACACCAGCGCGACCGTCCCCTCGCTGGAGACCGGCAACCACTCCAGCACGCCCTGCACGATCCCGACGATCACGGCGAGCAACTGCTCGTCCATACGTCGGAGGCGGCACGGCGGCCCAAATAGCGTTCGGTACTGTGGCGGCGACCCCGCGACTAGGTTGGTCGTCGCGTCACAGGAGAGAAGTGTGGACCCGCGAGGGGGCGCGGATCCGAACGAGAGTGAGCGGGTCCCGGAGTGTGGGGAGCGGGACCCGAATCGCGTGCAGTTGGGAGTCGTGGTGTCGGGAGCGTGCAGTCGGGGAATTTCGGGGTGTCGGGAACGGAGTTCTCAGTCGGCCGCCGCGGCGCTCTCGTCCATGTCGACGAGTTCGTGGACGTCGGGGACCTCGGCCTCGGCGTCGGTGATGATCTCGATCCTGCGGGTGAGTTTGTCCCGGGAGTAGGCCACGAGCGGCGCGGGGTTCAGGCTCTCGGTGAGGTCGCTGAACGTGCCCGCGACGTGTGGCATCAGGCTCTGGAGCGTCTCCTGGACCACGTCCTCGCTGACCTCGCCGGACTGGACGTAGCCACGGACCTTGTTCATCCCGAAGCCGACGTGGCGACCCTCGTCGGAGCGAACCTTGGCAATGCCGTCGACCAGCCCCTCGGAGTTGGGGAAGTCCTCGTCGGTGACCTCGTCCGAGCCCTGGTCGGAGAAGGCCGACTGGAAGCCGTAGTAGCCGGTCTGGGCGAGGACGGACTCGACGACCAGATGGTAGTGACAGTACGCCCGGACGCGGTTCTCGGGCGTGTCGTCGGTCAGCAGGCGCTCCATCGCGTCCTCGGTCTTGTCGAACAGCGCGATGTAGTCGTCGTTGAAGTAGCGCTGGTCGGTCGGGTTGGTGACCTCGTACCCCATCTCCTCGGCGACCGGGTTGATGACCTCACGCCAGAAGCGGTCGAAGAACTGCGTGTGCTTTGCCTCCTCGTAGATCTGGCTGGAGAGGAACATCTGGTCGTTGATGTCCTCCAGCACCATCGCCAGCGGCATCAGGTCCTCCGTGACGGCCTCCTCGCCCGCGCCGAAGCGGGCGATCGCGGTCCGGAGTTCGTCGAATTCGGCCTCGCCCGGGCCGTACTCGACCATCTTCCGTTTGTCCTCGTCCAGCCCCTCGATCTCGTAGGGGTCCCAGTGCCGGTAGACGGCGTTTTTGAAGTAGCCCTGTGCGAACGAGTCGGGGTCGAGTCGCATCTCGCGGCTGTCGTCCTCCACCTGTGTCATTGTACACCCAACTGTTCGCCACGAGTCCCCTATCCGTGGTGCAAATCATCAGTGGGTCATTTATACCGCCGCAATAGCACGGGTCCCGATTGGGAGATTGGCAGGCCGGGACTCACCGCCCGACTCGACCGTCGCACCCATATGGGATCGGCCGTTAGCGAGGGGCATGCGTTACGTGGAGATGGTGTTGCGGCCGGACCGGGAGGGCTTCCACCCGGCCGAGCAGGCCATCGTGGACGACCCCGACCTCCAGCGGGTCGCGATCCACCACCTCAACCAGCTCGACGACGGGACCATCGTCTTCCTCTACGAGGCCCGGGGCCCCCTCGACCGCGCCCGGGAGCTGATGGACGGCCACGAGGACGTGCTGGAGTACAGCGTCTCCCGCGAAGGCTCGAAACTCCACGCGTACATCCACTTCGAGCCCAACGACCTGGTCGACGCGCTGTTCCGTGCGACCCAGGAGTACAGCATCGTCGTCGACACCCCCGTCGAGTGTCTGTCCGACGGCGGCATCCGGATCACCGGCATGGGCGATCAGGAGACGATCACCGAGGCGCTCGCGGTCGTCCCCGACAGCGTCGACGTGGAACTGGAGGCCATGCGCGAGTACCACCCCGACGACCGCCAGCTGTTCTCGATGCTCACCGACCGCCAGCAGGAGATCCTGCTCACCGCGGCCGAGTTGGGCTACTACGACGTACCCCGCGATGCCACCTACGAAGACATCGCCGCCGAACTGGATCTGGCCCCCGTGACGGTCGGCGAACACCTCCGGAAGATCGAGTCACGGGTGCTCACCGAGATTCTGCCGGGGTGACGCTCTTTGTGTTGAAGAACGAAGTTGACGACCACCGCCAGTGGAAACTGTCGAAGACAGGGCGGTCAGACGGACGGGTTCGCAGCCGTCGAGAGACGCGTGATTTCCTCGACGGCGTCGAAGTCGTCGTCGAAGGTGTAGAGATATTCGAGGTCGGTCCGCATCATGTAAGCCGTGATGATCCCATCGACGAACGACAGTGATTCGAACCGGTCGAACAGGTCGAGTGCTCGATTGTAATCCGATTTCGTCGCGTGGACGATTTCGAATCCGAGACCGGCATCGAGGCGGTCGTACACGTCCGTCGCAACGCCGCCCCGATTCCGTTCCCGGAGGTAGTTCAACACCTCGGCGACGACGTAATTCGTAACTCTCACAGCCGGAAGGTCGCCCTGGTCGATGCCTGAGACGATATCGCGAGCGATGTCGTGGGCCTGGTCGCGTCGACTCGCCATCGCGATGAGTACGTTCGAGTCGATTACCGCAACCGGCATTAGCTCTCCCGTTCGTCGGCGTCCATCTCGCGCTCGATGCCCATCAGGGAATGGTCGTTAGCGGCGTCTGTCTCCCCCATGTCGACCGGTTCGAAGTCCTGGAAGACACCAGTCCGCTGCCGTACTACTTCGACTGAGAGGTCACCGTCGTCACTCACGGACCACCGGATCTTGTCTCCGGGCTCCACGTCCAACCGCTCGCGGATCGCCGCTGGAACAGTCACCGCGTACCGGTCGTTCAGTGTCGTCTCGTCGCTCGTCTCGTCAACGCCCATACCGAACGCTACGTCGCTCACCTACAAAAACCTCATGAGCGCCCTCATGAGATCGGGCACGGGACACAAGACAGACGGACACTGATTCCTACATATCCGGCAGGCCGCCGAAGTTCATCGTCACCGACTTCTGCTGGGTGTAGTCGTCCAGCGTGGACTCGTCGAGTTCGCGGCCGATCCCGGACTGCTTGTAGCCGCCGTAGGGACTGGGCTCGAACATGTCGTTGTAGGTGTTGACCCAGACCGTGCCAGCCTCCAGATCGTCGGCGGCCTGTTTCGCGCTCTCCAGATCGGTCGTCCAGACGCCGGAGGCCAGCCCGTAGATGGTGTCGTTGGCCTCGGCCATCATCTCGTCGTAGTCCGACCACTCCAGAACGCTCAGGACCGGGCCGAACACTTCCTCGCAGGCGATGGTGTCCGAGTTGTCGATGTCCGTGAGGATCGTCGGCTTGTAGAAGGGCGCGCCGTCGAGGTCGGCGTCGGCGGGCTGTTCGCCGCCGTAGGCCAGTGTCGCGCCCTCCTCCAGCGCGGTGTCGACGTACGAGCGCACGTCCTCCAGATGGTCGTGGTCGATGAGCGGCCCCACGTCGGTCCGGGGGTCGAGCGGGTCGCCGATCTGGAGGTCGTCGGTCGCCTCGACGAAGGCCTCCAGGAACTCGTCGTAGATGTCCTCATGGAGGAACATGCGCGAGCCCATCGTACACTGCTGGCCGACGTTGAACCACGAGGCGATGATGCTCCCCTGGACGGCCTTCTCGATGTCGGCGTCGGGGAAGACGATGTTGGGGCTCTTCCCGCCGAGTTCCAGCGACACGGGGGTGATGTTCTCGGCGGCGTTTTGCATCGTGTACTGGCCGGCCGCGGTCGAGCCGGTCAGGGCGACCTTGCCGACGCCGGCGTGGCCGGTCAGCGCGTTCCCGACCTCGCTGCCCGCGCCGGTGACGACGTTGACGGCCCCGTTGGGGAGGACCTCCTGGATCGTGCGGGCCATCTCCAGCGTCGAGAGGGAGGCCCGCGAGGAGGGCTTGAACACGACGGCGTTGCCCGCGGCCAGCGCGGGGGCCATCTTCCAGGCGACGAACATCGCGGGGAAGTTCCAGGCGCTGATGAGGCCGACGACGCCGTAGGGTTCGTTTTGCGTGTAGGTCAGCCGGTCGGGGCTGGCCGGCGGCCGGCGGCCCTCGTCGGCGGTGCGGGCGAGGCTGGCGAAGTACCGGAACTGCTCGATGGCGACCTCCAGGTCCACGAACATCGAGTGCTGGTTCGCCTTCCCCACCTCCAGCGAATCGAGCCGGGCGATGGCGGAGCGACGGTCCTCCAGTCGGTCCGCAACCTCCAGCAGTTTGTTCGAGCGCTGCTGGGGCGACATGACCGACCACTTCTTGAAGCCCTCTTGGGCGGCCTCGACGGCGCGGTCGACGTCCGCGGGTGTCCCCTTCTGGAACCGCGCCAACTGCTGGCCGGTCGTGGCGTCGACGGACTCGACCGTCTCGCCGCTTGCCGACTCGACCCACTCGCCGCCGATGAGCATGCCGTACGTCTCCTCCCCCACCGCTTCGCTGGCGACCTGCTCGTGTTTCTCGGCGACCGAATCCCCCACGTTCACCTGATCGGAATCGAAGTACTCGCGCTGCATTCCTTCCGTCGTTCACCGGACCGACAAAAACGAGTACCGCCTCAGTTGTTCGCCCGTTTAAGTCATCGACGTGTGATACCAGACGCCACACGTCGCCCTGTCACGACAGCACGGCTATATATCGGGGCGGCGTACCGAGTGCATGCAACTCGCGGAATTGTTGACGGACGCCGAGGCGGCGGTGGTGGGACTACCGCCGTGGGCGGCCGTCCTCGTGATTCTCGGTGGGTCGGTGGCGGTCGCCTGGCTCGTCCGGGTGGGTGGCGACGCCGCGATCCGTCGGCTGACCCGCCGCATCGACGGCGACGTGGACGACGTGGTGTTCTCGACGCTGCACCCGCCGCTGTACGTGTCGGTCCTGATCGGCGGCGTCTACCTCGCCGCCACCGTGGTCTGGAACCTCTCGACGCTGGACTATCCCGTGCGGGCGGGGACGTTCTCCATCCTCGTCGTCCTGTGGGCGTGGACACTGACCCGCCTCGGGCGGCGCGTGGCAGCGGCCGCCACCGACGAGGTGAGCTTCGACCGGAAGATCCTCCCGATCTTCCAGAACGTCTGGACGGCCATCGTCCTCGGCGCGTCGGCGTTCGTCCTGCTCTCGCTGTGGGCGGTCGACGTGACGCCACTGCTGGCCTCGGCGGGGATCGTCGGGATCGTCGTGGGCTTCGCGGCGAAAGACACCATCGCGAACTTCTTCGGCTCCATCGCGCTGTACGCCGACGGGACCTACGCCGTCGGCGACTTCGTCGTCCTCGACTCGGGCGAGCGCGGCCGTGTGGAGGACATCTCGATCCGCTCGACGGTGATCCGGACCCGCGACGACATGCTCGTCACGGTGCCCAACAGCGTCCTCAACTCGGCGCTGATCGTCAACGAGTCCACGCCGGGGCGGGACCGCCGCGTCCGGATTCCCGTCGGGGTCGCCTACGACTCCGATCTGGACCACGTCGAAGCCGTCCTCGAAGCCGTCGCGGCCGCCGAGGACCTGATCGAGGACCGGCCCAGGCCACGGGTCCGCTACCGTTCGTTCGGCGACTCGGCCGTCGACGTGGAACTGCTGGGCTGGATCGACGACCCGGTCCTCCGGGGGCGCGTGACCCATCGCCTCGTCAAGGCCGTCCACGCCGCGTTCCGCGAGGAGGGGATCACGATTCCGTTCCCCCAGCGGGAACTCACCGTCGTCGGCGGTGGCACCGACGCGACCCCCGGTGCCGGTCTCGACGGTACTCGGGACGGCGTGGCCAGGTGAAACCGACAGCCGAGATAAGAAGGCTTATTCAGGGCTGTTGCACACGGTGGCGTATGGTGGAGTTCGAGGTACCGGGAGTCGGAAACGGGGGATGGTCCGGATGAGCGCCATGACCGACCTCCCGGACCGGTTCCCCGACGTCGACTACACGCGGTACACGAACAGACAACTCGCGGCGGTGCCGCTCGCCGTCCTCGCGGTCGCGCTGGCGATCCTCGCCGCCTGGTACGTCATGACCGGCACACCGGTGGCGCTCGGGATCGAGTTCACCGGCGGGACCGAGGTACAGATACAGACCAGTGCCTCCCAGAGCCAGGTCGAGCAGAGTCTCAGCGGGCTCGACCCGACGGTCCAGCCGGTACAGGTCAGCCAGGGGACACAGGAGTACATCATCACGACCCAGCAGACCGAGGGCGTGCGGCAGGCAATCGAGGGGCAGGGGTACGAGATCGCCTCGTTCAGCGAGACCTCGCCCAGCTTCGGGTCCGACTCGGTGCGACTCACACTGCTCGGACTCGGGGTCGCGTTCGTCGGCATGAGCCTGCTGATCTTCCTGCTGTTCCGGTCGTTCGTCCCCTCGATCGCCATCGTCATCTCGGCGTTTTCGGACCTGGTGATCCCGCTTGCACTGATGAACCTGCTCGGGATCAACCTCTCGCTGGGGACGGTCGCCGCGCTCTTGATGCTGATCGGTTACAGCGTGGACTCCGACGTACTGTTGAACAACCACATCCTGCGACGGCGCGGGGACTTCTACGAGTCGGCCTACCGGGCGATGCGGACCGGGGTGACGATGACGCTGACCTCTATCGCGGCGATGACCGTGATGTCGGCGGCGGCGTTCCTGCTCGCGATTCCGCTCCTGCCCCAGATCGGACTCGTCCTCGTCCTCGGGCTGTCGGCGGACCTGATGAACACCTACATGTTGAACCTCAGCCTGCTTCGCTGGTACAAGTACGAGGGGGTCACACGATGACGGAGGGAGACCGATGAACGTCCGAGAGAACTGGCGGGTCGTCTTGCTCGTCCTGTTCACGCTCGCGAGCGCCGGCATCCTGTTCGGGCCCTTCGTGGCCGCGCAGGCGACCGGTGGCGACGCCAGACCGGTCAGTCTGGACTACGGACTGCAACTCTCCGGTGGCACCCAGATCCGGGCACCGCTGGTCGGCATGACCGCCACGGACGTCGAGTTCACACAGAACACGAGTTTCCCGGAGAAGCGCCAGGCCATCGCCAACGAGCTTGGCCTCGAACCGAGCCAGGTACGGTTGAGTGCCGGTGGCGGGCAACGGCAGGGCCAGACGCAGGCCCAGAGTGGCAATACCATCGAGGTGTTCTCGAAGAACGTCACGCGGGCGGAGTTCGCCACTGCGCTCCAGAACAACGGGTTCGACGTGTCCCAGGACCAGATCAGGGACGGCGTCACGGCCCAGACCAGAGAGACGGTCGTCAACGTCCTCTCGGACAAGATCAACGAGGGCGGTATCTCCGGCGGGAACGTCAAGACCGCCGCGGCCGGGAGCGAGTACTTCATCGTCGTAGAGGTCCCCAACGCCGGCGAACAGGAGGTCAAGGACCTGATCTCCGGA
Organism: Halorientalis pallida; assembly: GCF_049605515.1. Lineage (GTDB taxonomy): Archaea > Halobacteriota > Halobacteria > Halobacteriales > Haloarculaceae > Halorientalis > Halorientalis pallida_A. The sequence continues at coordinate 3,074,094 of NZ_CP187158.1, read as the reverse complement.
ACCGGTCGCGTCCAGATCGTCGCTCACTACCCCGTGCAGGAGAACGGGACGACAGTCTACCGCCAGACGCCACTGCTCAACAACAGCGACTTCACGGACATCGGGGCGGCCCAGCAGGCCGATCCACAGAGCGGGATCGACCAGCCCCACGTCCCGGTGGCGATCCGGCAAGATGGGTCGGCGGAGCGGTACTCCCAGCGGCTCCAGGACTTCGGCTTCACCCGCGAGGGGATCGGAAGCTGTCCACCGAACGCGGACCGGAACCCGGACAACGCGACCGGGTACTGTCTGTACACGGTCCAGAACGGGCGGGTCGTCTACGCGGCCTCGATGGGCCAGCAACTGGCCCAGTCGATGGAGAACGGCGACTTCGCCCAGAGTCCCTCGTTCGTGATGACGACCACGAACATCAGCGAGGCCCAGCAGCTGGCGGTCAACCTCCGTGCGGGTTCGATCCCGACGGAGCTGAACTTCACCGCGGGCACGACCTACACGCTCTTGCCCTCGGTCGCCGAGCGGTTCAAGCTGTTCTCGCTGATCGCGGGCCTGGTCGCCTACCTCGCGGTCAGTGGCGTCGTGTTCCTGCGATACGGGAGTCCGCGGGTCGCCGTGCCGATGCTGGCGACCGCCGCCGCCGAGGTGTTCCTGTTGCTCGGCTTCGCGTCGGCCATCGGCCTGGCGCTGGACCTCTCGCACATCGCCGGGTTCATCGCCGTGATCGGGACGGGGGTGGACGACCTGATCATCATCGCCGACGAGATCCTCCAGGAGGGGAAAGTCGCCACGGGCAAGGTGTTCCAGAGCCGATTCAAGAAGGCGTTCTGGGTCATCGGTGCCGCGGCGGCGACGACCATCCTCGCGATGAGTCCGCTGACGGTGCTGTCGCTGGGTGACCTCACCGGGTTCGCCATCGTCACCATCGTCGGCGTCCTCCTGGGCGTCCTCGTCACCCGTCCGGCCTACGGTGACATCCTCCGGAACCTGATGCTCTCGGAGGAAGAGCGGGAACGCTACACGGAACAGTAGCGGTCTCCGACTCGCCGCTCGTCGCCGGTATTTTCACGCGTTGAAAACGCTCCTGCCCTTTTGTAGTGGTGTAGTCCGTACGTTCAGGTGCAGTCACCCCACACTGCGATGCGCTTGCGACTCCCCCAACACCCCCACCCCACCCCCACCCACAATCTGTCCCCCGCTTTCCTCTCGTTCGGTGATCGGCGAGCGACCGCCACGTATCCTCAAAACTCCGAGAGCGCCGACTGTTCGGCAGCCGCCAATACGTCCTGACTCGTCGACCACGAGCGCCGCGCACACGGCGGCAGGTCGCCGTGTTCGGCCACGTACTCCCGGAGGAAGGTTCTCGTCGCGGGGTCGCTCGGGTAGCCACTCCCCACGTCGGTGTCGGGGTACTCGGCCGCCAGATCCGTCACGTGGGCGTCCCGGGCGACCTTCGCGAGGACGCTCGCGGCCCCGACCAGCGCGTAGGCTTCGTCGGCTCCGTGTTCCGCGGTGATCGATACGTCGGCCCCGATGCGGTCGGCGACGCGGCGGCCGAAGCGCTCGGCGTCCGTGTCACCGGCGTCCACGACCCCGGCCTCGCCGTCGCGAGCCACGCCGTCGAGCGCCTCGGCCTGTGCGGCGACGGTGAGCGTGTTCATGTCCGTCTCCGGATCGTCGATCCGTGCCGGGGGAATCTCCGCGACGGCGATCTGGACGCGCTCGTCCGCGCGCAACTGTGCGGCCAGCTCCTCACGCCGGCCCGGTGTGAGGTTCTTGGAGTCGTCGATGCCGTCAGGGAGTGCGCCCGGGTCGGCCCGGACGGCCGCCGCGAACATCGACCCCAGGACCGGGCCCTTGCCGGCCTCGTCGACGCCGAACTGCATGGCTACGGCGTCGGACGACGCGGACAAAAAGCAGTGGGTTCCCGCCGACAGTATCAGTCGTCCAGCTCGGCCTGCCCCAACTCCGGCTCGTCGAGTTCCGGCTCCTCGAACTCCGGTTCGCCGATCTCCGGTTCTGCGATGTCGACCTCCGGTGGCTCGTCGTCGTCGTCGGCCTCGGCCTCACGGAGTTGCTCGCGCCAGTCGATGTATTCGTCCATGCTGTGGCACATGATCACACACCACTAGGAGGGAGGGACTGGTCGTTCCTAAGGGTTGTGGCGGGGCTACTCGGCGTCGTCGTTCCGGAAGAACTCCGGGCGGGCGAACGGTTCGTCCTCGCCCTCCACGTCGATCACGTCGAGCGCGGTCACGACCGCCCCCGTGTCGAGGAGGCCGGCGAGGCTGGGCTCGGTGCGGCCCTCGTCGCCGCTGACGAGTTCCTTGACGTAGAGGCCGCCCTCGCCGTTGATCTCCAGTTCGGCCTCGGTGTCTCCCTCGAGGGTCCCGTCGATGTCGTAGACCTCGCGAGTCCGGGTCACGTCCGCACGGCGGTGGGTGACCCGCTGTGGCGTGTCCTGGTAGATCGTCGCGCCGTCGAGTTCCGCCAGCGCGTCCGCGAAGGCGTCCTCGCTCACGGGGTCGTCGAAGGCCACGTCCATCCGGTAGGTCTTGTTCGCGTCGAGTTCCTTGACGCGCTCGACCATGTCGTGGGTCGCGAGCCTGAGCCCCTCGACTTCGACCTTGCCGTCGGCGAACTCGTTGACCTCGGCTTCCAGGTCGTCCGGGTCCACGTCGCGGGTGCGGGGTTCCTTGATCTCGATGACGAAGGGACGACCGGATTCGAGCATCAGCGCGTCCACGTCTTCGCGGCCCGCGCCGTGGAAGACGGCTTCCTCGCCGTCCATCGCGTCGAGTACGACGGGGGCGGTGAGTTGCTCGACGCTCTCGTCGTAGCGGTAGCCCGAGCCGCCACAGCCCTCGCAGGTGTCGCCGCGTTTCAGTCCCGTTCCGCCGCAGTCGTTGCAGGGCCACTTCGTCTGGGGAATGTCGCGCTCTAGTTTGCGGTAGCGGCCGTAGACGAACGCGGAGTTGACCTGCACTTCGAGTTCGTCGGTCGCCAGGTCCAGCAGGACCAGCACGTCCGGGCGCTGGAAGTCGACCTCGGTATCGGTCTCGGCACCCAGTCGCTTGCCCACCTCGCGGTTGATCTCGCTTTTGAGCGGTTCGCCGGCGTCGGGTTCGAGGCCGACTTCCTCGCGGAGGAGACGGTCGTTCTCCTCCAGCAGGGGCGGGACCTTCGTCCCGGTCTGGTAGGTGTCGAACTCGTAGGGGCCGAGGGCGTGGACGGCGCGGTCGGCCCACTCCTCGTAGCGGTCGCTCTCGTCTTCACAGACCCAGCAGGGGCCGTCGGGTTCGAGGTCGCCGACGGGCTCGTCGTCTTCGAGGGCGACGGCGACGCGGAGCGACCGGCCCCGTTCACGGTTGGTCAGTCCGAAGCTCCGGTCGGCCACCAGCCGCCCGAGACAGGCGTCACAGAGCGGGCCCGAATCGAGCGCCCGACGGGCGGTCGAAAGCACTGTCATCGTCGACCGGAGGTGGGGCGCGCCTAACTCCCTTTCCTTTCTCCGGAGCGCCCGTCGCTCAGGAGCGCAGCGTCGTCTTCAGGTTGTACGGTTTCTCGCCAGTGAGCCACTCGTAGGTGAGTTCCATGCTGGTGAGACTCGCCCGGACGCCGTCGTGGTCGGTCCGCAGGAGGACGTTCTCCGCTCCCTCCAGTGCGGGGCTGTCCTCGCAGTTCCAGAACAGCGGATCGTCGGTCCCGCGGATGGTGTAGTAGTCCACGTCGCCCGGCGTCTCGTTCTCGTTGAGTGCCGCGAGCGGGTGGCCGTCGACGGTGTCGTAGTCCCGGCGCAGAAAGTCGCTCATCTTGTAGGTCCCGCCGGTGAGGCCGGCGGAGGCGGCGTAGGAGTTCAGGACCGATCCGTGGTTCGCGCCGGCCATGAACACGCAGGTGTCGATCCAGTCGTAGCGATCCTCGCGGAGGAGCCAGTACCGGGCACCGGTCACCCCGAGGCTGTGGGCGACGACCGAGACCTCGTCGCTCCCGGTGTACGCCCGGACCTCGGCCACGAAGTCGTCGAGCTGGTCGGCCATGCGCGCGTGGCTCGGGCTACCCGACTCGAAGGTGATCGCCCAGAGGTCGTCCCCCGAGAAGGCGCGGTTCAGACAGAACTCGGCGTGGGCGTCCCAGTCGCAGGCGTCGCGCTGGTTCCCGTGGACGAACACGACCGGCGTCTCCGAGGACCCCGCATCAGTGTCGTGGTGCTCGTGGCCGCCCCAGCCGCCGTACCCGCTGGCGGACCACGGTAATCGGTGCGCCGCAGTGCGTTCGTGTCGGCAGTCGACTCGGCATCCCCCATTGCGACGACAGCGCCGCAGTCCGGCGAGGTTCGAAGTCAACTGCTGGAAGACGGGTCGCGACCGACCCGACCCCCTGTCGACGGACATAACCGTGTAGTGTGAACGTGTGACATATATAGCTATCTCCTTACAACGGTTTCCGAACGGCGAAACAAACGTCTGACTGGTAACGAGCGGCGGGAAATATTTAGCACAGGTGTCCAGAAACACGGACAGGTTTTACACGTCTGGACGGTGACCAATCGTCGAGTGTCGCACCCGAGGCTCGACTGGCGAACGGAGTGGGTCAATCCGCATCGACGGGAGGGCGACCCGACGCGCTGTGGACGGTCGGTCCCTGGCGCGGGATCGTGATGGTGACGACGCTCCCGCTCACGTCGTCGTCCCGGCCGAAGGCTACCCGGTCGCGGAAGTCGATGTCGCCGCCGAGCATCGTCACGCCCCAGTTGACCAGCCAGAGGCCGAGCCCGCTCCCGTGTTCCAGGGGCGTCTCGGTGCCCTTGACCAGCACCTCACGTTCCTGCTGGGGGATGCCGGGGCCGTCGTCGGCCACCGAGATTTCGACCTGGCTTTCGTCGCCTTCGATACGCACCCAGACGTGTGGCTGCTGGCTGTCGTTGTGGACGACGGCGTTCTCGAGGACGTTCTGCAGGACCGATTCGAGGATGCCGGTCGAGTGAATCTCCAGTTTGTCGGGCAGGTCCGCCTCGATCTCGGCCGCGGGGTACTCGTGCCGGAGCGTGTCGAGTTGGCGAGTCACCAGCGACGGGAGGTCGATGGGCTGGGGATCGTTGTGCCGGCGGGACATGATCCGCTCGATCTCGCGGGCTTTGGTGCCGGTCTCGCTCAGGTCGCGCGCGACCGACCGGATGCGGTCGGCCAGTTCCGCGTCCTCCCCGTCGTGACGCTCGACGAGCTGGGTCGCGCACACGTCGATGACGTTCATGTCGTTGCGGAAGTTGTGCCGGAGGACCCGGTTGAGGACCTGCAACTGCTGGCGGCGGTTGGTCCGGTCGGTGATGTCCCGCAGGACCAGAATGCGACCGAGCTGTCGGCCGTGCTGGTCGGTCAGCGTCGAGACTTTCACCTCGTACTCGAAGGGGCCGTCCGACGACCAGACGACGGTTCCCTCGCCGACCGGTAGCTCGAACTCCGGATCGTCGAACACGTTCCGGACCGGGCGGCCGACGACATCCTTCGAGAGGTCGAACTGCTGTTGGGCGAGCGGGTTCACGTCGACGATCACGTCGTCCTCGTCGACGACGATGACGCCGTCACGCATGTTCCGGACGACGGCAGTGCGGCCGATCTGTCTGGTCGCCGGGACGCGATCCAGCAGATCAGACCGGTAGAAGGCGTAGCCGTAGGTGATGCCGCTGATGGTGAACATGTACGGCGTCATGTCCAGCCCGGAGATCGGGACGGCCCCGGTGACGGTGGCGACGTTGGCGAAAAGCGGGGCGGAGACGCCCAGCAGGAGCGCTACCCCCTGGTCGACGAACAGGTGATCGGCGGTGAACACCAGCCGCATGATGAGGACGATGCCGGCCAGGACGAGTGTGTAGGCGTACGCGAGGAATCCCCAGAACGCCGGGCCCTTGCTCAGGATACCCACGGCGACACCCTGAGTGTACACCATCCGGACCTCCGACCACACCAGGTCGTGGAGCGGATTCGTCCAGACCAGTGCGAGCATGATGACCGCCGGCAGGGCCAGGAGCGCGACCGACCGGCGCGTGACCCGGTCGCCGTACCCCGTGTACTGCAGCGCGAACAGGGCCCAGGCCGCCGGAACGCCGATCCGTCCGATCCAGGCGACCTGCTCGAACGTGATCCATGTCGCCCTGTCCGGTGCCAGGAGCGCGAGCGCACTCCCGCCGGCCCACAGTGCGATCGAACACAGGAGGAGACGCAGGGCTCTGACACCCGGCCCGCTGCAGCGACGCCACGTCTCGACGAGGAACGCTGCCGCGAGCACCACGGGCACGCCAAGCGCCAGCGCGTACGGTGAAACAGACACGTTCTCGACTACCCCCTACGCCCCCTTCTCGGGCTCACTTACCACTGTTAGATCCACCTGCATAAGAGTAGAGCCGTCAGAGTCCGGCAATATTTAAGCACAGGTGAGGGGTCCGACGGGCGGCCGCGACTGGCGAGGCCGGCGTGGCCGTCGGTGGCTCCCAGTCAGGGCAGATAGCGGACGCTGAGCGCCTGTCCGTCGGCGCGGACCTCGACGCGGTCGACGCCCAGCCGGGCCGCACGGGCCAGGGTCTCCTCGTCGTCGAGGACGTCGGCGGCCGCGTCGTCGGCCTCGCCGTCGGGGACGGTGATGACGTGGAGTTCCCCTTCACCGGCGCGCTCCTGGCGCGTGATCTCTCCGACGGGCTGGTCGGCGGCGATCTCCCTGGCCTGCTTGGTCGGCGGCTCCGGGCTCCGCTCGACCGGGATCGTGCGCTGGTCGGTGATCTCGACGACCTGCCAGGCGACCTCCATCGGCGGTTCGGGCTCGATGCTGGCGGCGACGATTTCGCCGACCTCGACGCCGGGGTTGGTACTCAGGGTGTGGACCTGGCTGTCGGTCACGTCTTGGAGGACCGCCGACTCGTCGTCGGCGGCCGTGACGAGGAAGGTAGCGTCTTTCATGGGCGAGAGTTGTGTCCCGGACGGTTTCGGCGTTTCGAGTTTATCGCGTCAGTCGGTGTCTTCGCGAGTGAAACGAGTGAAGGCTCGGATGACGCGCCTATCGCGTCATCCGGTGGGCGGCGTAGATCGCCGCCGCACCGACCACCGGCGGCACCAGCCCGACGATGGCGGGTAGGGCGTAGAACAGTTCGACGAGGGGCGCGTACGCGCCCGAGACGGGCTGTTGCTGTTCCGGCGGCGTCGAGATCAGCAGGGCGAGATACAGGGTCAGCAGGAACAGGTAGCCGGCCGACGCGATGGCGGCGTCGTAGCGGGCGTTCGAGCCGATCCGGCGGTGGCGTCGCGCGACCGAGAGGACCGGAGCCAGCAACGGGAAGACGACGAGCAACCCGACGAAGATGAAGAAGGCTCGCGAGAAGGAGAACACGCCGCCGGCGGTGCCGGTCGTGCTGGCGATCACACCGATCAGTCCGAAGGTGAACAGGAGCGCGATCAGCAGTGCCAGCAGGCCGCCCACGACGGCGTAGGTTTTGAACAGCAGGGAGTCGCTCTTCCGGAAGGCGTAGGGGTAGGAGCCAAAGAGCCCGCTATAGGAGCGCTCCTCCGTGGCCGACTCGGGTTCGACGTGCTCGGGACCGCCCTCGACGGTCGGGGCGTCCTCCGGGTCCGTCCGGTCGTCGACGGATTCGCCGGTCATTGCACACGGGTAGGCGGCCGGGACCGAAAAGCCACGCGATTCCGCCCCCGGTCGGCGCAAACAGTAGCGTTTTGCGCGCCCGGTGTGGACGGACGACCATGCAAGTGGACATCGGCAACGCGCTCGCGGCCGAGGCCGACCCGGGGATCAGCCGCGACGCGCTGGAGCGACTCGACGAGGACGTGGCACGGGCACACGAACGCATCGCGACCGGCCGGGCGGACGACGAGTTCGGCTACGCCGCGCTGAACCTGCCCGAACGGACCGACGCGGCCGCGATCGAGGCCGCCGTCGAACCGCTGTCCGACGCCGAGGCCATCCTGACGGTCGGCATCGGCGGGAGCGCACTCGGCGCGGCCACCGTCTCGGAGGCGCTGGGCGGACTCGATAGCGAGGGCGAGGCCGCCGACGCCCCGCCGCTGTACGTGCTGGACAACGTCGATCCCGCCCACGTCCGAGAGATTCTGGCCGAGGTCCCGCTCGACCGCACCGCGGTCAACGTCGTCTCGCGGTCGGGTACCACCGCCGAGACGCTGTCGAACTTCCTCGTCGTCCGCGAGGCGATGGAGGCGGCTGGCGTCGACTGGACCGAGCGGACCGTCGTGACGACGGGTGCGGAGGGACCGCTCCGCGAGTTGGCCGACCGCCACGACATGCCCGCGCTCGACGTGCCGACGGGCGTGCCGGGTCGGTTCTCCGCGCTCTCGGCGGTCGGGCTGGTGCCCGCGGCGATCCAGGGCCACGACATCGAGGGCCTGCTGGCCGGGGGCCAGCGGGCCGCCGACTCGCTCGCGCCCTCGCTGTTCGACTCGCCCGCCTACGCCTACGGCGCGGTGAGCTACGCGTTGGCCCAGCGCGGGGCCGGTATCAACGCCATGGTCCCCTACGCCGAGCGCCTGGAGTTTTTCGCCGAGTGGTTCGCGCAACTGTGGGCCGAGAGCCTCGGGAAGGACGGGCTGGGCCAGACGCCCGCGCGGGCGCTCGGCGCGACCGACCAGCACTCCCAGCTCCAGCTCTACCGCGCCGGCCCGCGGGACAAGCTCGTGACGATGGTGCGCCCGCGCGAGCGAGCGGACCGGACGATTCCCGAGACCGACATCGAGGGGCTGTCCTACCTCGGCGGATCGACGCTTGGCGACCTGCTCGACGCGGAGTTCGAGGCGACCGAGGCCAGCCTCGCGGCCGCCGGCCGGCCGTCGGTTCGCGTCGAGATCGACCGGCTGGACGCCGAAAGCGTCGGCGATTTGCTGTACGCGATGGAGGCGGCCTGCGTGCTCTACGGCGAGTTGGCCAACGTCTCGACGTTCGACCAGCCGGCCGTCGAGTGGGGCAAGCGGGCGGCCCGTGGCTTGCTGGGCGGCGGGGAGTTCGAGGAGGCCGCGGCGGTCGCGGACAAGACGGAACTCGTCGTCGAGTGAGCGGTGCGCACCGAAGCACAGTCCCTAAACCGCCCGCCGCCGTGGTGCGGGCAATGGCAGCAGTAGATGCAGTCGACGCCCGCGGACCCCGGACGACCGCGGCACCGACGACGGGGCTGGTGCTGGCCGGGATCGCACTGGTCGCGAGTCTCTTCCCCTGGACCGGCGGGACCCCAGTCATCGCAGTGCCGGGCGTCGAGGGAAGCGTCGTAGGCCTCGTCCTCGGGGCCGGTGCGGCACTTACCTTCAGTTTGCGCCGACACGGGACCGTCGACCGCCGGATCGGCGCGCCCGTCGCGGGGTTTCTCTCCGGGGCGCTGTTCGGCTACGCGCTCTACCAGTTGATGCGGCCGGCCATCGGTACCGACGCCGTCCCCGAGGTGGGCATCGGCCTCCCCGTGGCAGCCATCGCAGGGCTGGGCGCGGCTACCGTCGCCATCGCGGACTACGACGCCATCACCGACGACGCGTTCTGGGGGAAGACGAAGGGGTTCGCCGTCGCACTCGTCCTCGGCGGCGGGGCCTTCGCCGGCCTGTTCGTCGGACAGGTCGTCGCTCTGATTCCGGTGTCGGTTGGGGGAGCCCTGTTGGGCGTCTCCGTGGACCCACGGACATCGACGGTCGCCCTGACCGTGTTGACGGCGTTCAGCTATCTCGGGAGCGTCGGCTTCGTGGCGCTGTATTTCTTCGGGCGTGACCTGTCGCTCGACTACCTCGACGTGTCGATGCCGTCGGCGCGTGACGTACTCGTCACGGTCGGCGGCCTGTTCGCGCTCCTCCTGTTGCTCGGGGGAATAACGACGCTGGTCCAGCAACTCGGACTCCCATCGTCGGACTCACAGATCCAGCAGCGAGCCATGGAGAACCCGACGCTGGCGCTGTACTTCGTCGCGCTCTCCTTCCTCGTCATCGCACCCGTCGAGGAACTGGCCTACCGGAACGTCGTTCAGAAGTACCTCTACGAGTACTTCACGAAGCGGTCGGCCGTGGTGCTTGGCGCGGCGGTGTTCGCCGCCGTCCACTTCAGTCAGTACCAGAACGCCAACCCCCTGGCGACGCTGACCACGCTCACCGTGATCTTCTTCCTCTCCTTGCTCCTTGGCTACGTCTACTACCGCACCGAGAACCTCGTCGTTCCCATCCTCGTCCACGGCGCGTTCAACGCCCTCCAGTTCCTCGCGGTCTACCTCCAGGCGACCGGGCATCTCCCCACAGCCTGAGCCCGCCGCCATCCGCTAGTTTCCACGCCGCACAGATAGAAACACCCCGAACGGGCGTGAGACGGTCGTCTGACGGGATTTTATACAGACCCGTGACAAATACGCGAGGTATGCCAACCCGTTTCACCGTGGTCTGTGACGACGATCTCGCCAGCGAGGTCGAGTCACTGGCCCGGGAGTACGACCTCACCGAGGAGGAAGTACTCACCCAGTTGATCGACCTGGGGTTGGACGAGGCCACCCGGACGCGAAACCGGCTCTAGGCCGGGTTCTTCCGGGTGAGATCGCTCCCGCAGACGGGACAGCGGTCGTGGTCGTCGTCGAACTCGCGGCCACAGCCGCTACACTGGAACCGCCAGTCCCGTTGCTCGGTGATCCCCTCGCGGGCGATGACCTCGACGGCCACGTCGAGTTTCTCCGCGACGTTTTGCATCGCGTAGTCGTCGGTGACGAGGTGGCCGTCGAGTTCGAAGGCGGCGGCAACCAGCCGGACGTCCGTCCGGGAGAGTTCGTCGAAGTCGCCGGTCTCGCGGGCGGCCCGCTCGATCCGCTCGACGGTCTCCTCCTCGGGGATGTGGAGGTGCATACCCGAGCCCTCCAGCGCGTCGAACCGATAGGCGCTCTCGTCTTCGAGTTCCTCCCGGACCATCGGGATCGACGCCTTGCGCTCCTGGGTGTGATACTCGTTGATAAACGCCGACGAATCGAGAATATACATCGAAAAGAGAGCGGATTATCGGTCGACGATCATGTGGTCCTTGACGGCCTGGACGCGGGGGACCGGAACCAGCAGGCGGCCGCGTTCGTCGGTGGGGAACTCCGATTCCCGGAGCATCTCGTCGGGTTCGACGACGAGGTTCTCCAGGCGGCCCGATTTGGCGTCCATCGTGATGTTGTACAGCATTCCCAGTTCTTTGCCGTCCGAACCCATGACGGCCTTCCCCGAGAGATTCTCCGCGAGTATCTCTGCCATACACGGCGTAGTGTATTCCACTCACATAAACGCCACGGGGACGTGTGACGCGGGTCTGACGCCGAGGAACCGCGCGTTCCGTGCCAGCGGCGAGGACCGAAATGGAGAAATATAAATGGGCTGGCCGGCTGGTATCGGATACGGATTCTCGAGGGTGATGTGCCAATGTCTGACTCTACAGAAGCCGACGCCGACGCCGACGGGGAGGCCACGCTCCGCACCCCCATCGTCGCGGTCCTCGGCCACGTCGACCACGGAAAGACCACGCTACTTGACAAGATTCGCGGCTCCGCGGTGAGCGAGGGTGAGGCGGGCGCGATCACCCAGCACATCGGCGCGACGGCCGTGCCGCTCTCGACCATCTCCGAGATGGCCGGCGAACTCGTCGACCCCACCGACTTCGACCTGCCCGGCCTGCTGTACATCGACACGCCCGGCCACCACTCCTTCTCGACGCTGCGCTCCCGCGGCGGCGCACTCGCCGACATCGCCGTCCTCGTCGTCGACGTCAACGACGGCTTCCAGCCACAGACCGAGGAGGCCGTCGACATCCTCAAGCGGACCCAGACCCCCTTCATCGTCGCCGCCAACAAGGTCGACACCGTTCCGGGCTGGAACCCCAACGAGGGCGTCCCGATCCAGGAGAGCATGGAGCAGCAATCGGAACGGGTCCAGGGCGACCTGAACGAACGCCTCTACGGCATCATCGGCGAACTCTCCGATCACGGCTTCGCCGCCGACATGTACTGGCGCGTCCAGAACTTCCAGAACAACGTCGGCGTCGTCCCCGTCTCCGCGATGACCGGCGAGGGCGTCCCCGACCTCCTCACGGTCCTGATGGGCCTGTCCCAGCGGTACATGAAAGACGAGATGCAGATCGACGTGGCAGGTCCCGGTGCCGGGACGGTGCTGGAAGTCAAGGAGGCACAGGGCTTCGGGACGACCGTCGACGCCGTCCTCTACGACGGGACCATCCGCGAGGACGACGAGATCGTCGTCGGCGGCCTCGAAGCCCCGATCACCACCGACGTGCGCGCACTGCTCCAGCCCAAACCGCTGGAGGAGATCCGCACCGAGAAGGCCTTCGAGAAAGTGCCCGAAGTCTCGGCCGCCGCAGGGGTGAAAATCGCCGCACCCGACCTCGACGACGCGATGGCCGGCGCACCGATCCGGGTCGTCCGGGATCGGGACCGCGGCAGCGTCATCGCCGACGTGGAACAGGAACTGGCCGAAATCGAGGTCACCACCGAGGAGCAGGGCGTCGTCGTCAAGGCCGACACCCTCGGGAGTCTGGAGGCCATCGCCAGCACCCTCGACGAGGTCGACATCCCCATCGTCCGCGCGGAGGTCGGCGACGTGGCACCCCGCGATATCCGGGTCGCCGAGACCGCCGACGAGGAGAAACACGAGGTCCTGCTTGCCTTCTCCGTCGACGTGCTGGACGACGCCCGCCGGCTGGCCGAACAGGAGGGCGTCCGCATCTTCGAGCACGACGTGATCTACCGGCTCGTCGAGGAGTACGAGGAGTACGTCGAGGAGATGGAACGCGCCCAGCAGACCCAGGTGCTCGAAAACATCACCCGGCCCGCGCGCTTCCAGATCCTCCAGGATCACACCTTCCGGCAGAACGATCCCGCCGTCGTCGGCGTGGAGGTGCTGACCGGTACGGTCAAGCGCAACTCCAACGTCGCGAAGTTCGAGGACGGCGAGTTCGAGCGCGTCGGCCAGCTCAAGTCCATCCAGGACGCCGGCGAGGACATCGACGAGGCCCGCATGGGCGACCAGGTTGCCGTCTCCATCGACGGCCCCACCGTCGGCCGCGACATCGAGGAGGGCGACGAACTCTGGATCTACCTCCCGGAAAAGCACGCCAAGATCCTCGAACAGGAACTGACCGACGAGATCCCCGGCGACGAACGCGAAGCGCTCAACCAGTACCTCGAAAAACAGCGCAATCGGGACCCCTTCTGGGGGAAGTAGCCCCGACACGGCGGGCCATTGCGGGAGTAATAATATTTAATTAGCGGGAGACAGACAGTGTCGGGTGGAGGCAACTATCTCGGAGCACCCGCTCGGATCGGTGTCACGACCCGATCTCGTGTTGTCCGCGATCCCCGGGCCAGTCGCGCTGGCGGCGGTGCTGGGCGTGTTGCTCGGCATCCCGCTGTCGCTGGCGCTGGCCGTCGGGAGCGTGCCGAGCAGTGCGGTCGTCGGGTACGCGCTGTTCTATCGCCCGCCGGTCGACGAGGAGTCGACGACCGAGAAGCCAACGACAGCGGAGAGAAGTCGGTAGCTACTGCGCCGTCGGGGAGTGGTCGGTCCCCATCGCCTGTTTCATCTGGAGTGCCGCGCTGGCCGCGAGACCCTGGGCCAGGTCCGTCTGTTCGTCCTCGCCGATGCGGAGGTCGGCGTCGTCCTCGGGCGTGTAGCCCGCGCTGACGGCGGAGCCGACGGGCGGCTGGACGGCGACGGTCGCTCGCGGGCCGTTGGCACCCTGGGCGAGTTCGAGCCCGACGGCGAACTCGTCGGGGAGGAGATCGCGGGTCTGGGCGGCGACGTTGGCGAGATCGCGGCGCAGATGGCGGCGCTGCTCGGCCGTGAGCCGTGGCGCGGCACCGTCGTCGTCTGCACCCGCGAACGGAGTGTTCCCGTACATTGATCCCCCGATAGGTGCGACCCACGTAAAAATCCGCCGGCTACTGCAGGAGTGACCGGCTCTCCCCGTACGCCGCGATCACCAGCGCCGTCGTGTACGCCTCGGGATCCGGCTCGGCCGCGACGACCAGCGAATCCTCCTCGACGAACGCCCAGTCCCGGAGGTCCTTGCCCGCCGCCAGTCCGTCCGCGATCCGCTCGCGAACGGCCGCCTCGCTCTCGCCGTCGGCCTCGTAGAAGATGCCCCGACCGGACTCGCTGCGCGCCCAGCCGATCCCCGCCGCGCCCGCCTCGCCCGGCGGCGCGGTGTGACGGCCCTGAACCACCGTCAGCCCGTCGCCGACCGCGCCGAGGTCCGGGGCCTCGCCGACGGCTTCGAGTTGCGCCTCCGCCGGAATCACGGAGGACACCTGGATCAGGTTGAAGTTGTGGACGTTGGCCTCGGCCAGGGCCGCGTCGTAGGACGCCGTGGGCGTCGGCCCCGTCGCAGTGGCCCAGACGAGCCGAATCACGCTCATACCAGCAGTAAGACGGATGGGACGGTAGAACGTTTCGAACCCACCTTTTTACTGCGGGGGGTTCGCGGTGCGAACCCCCGCTTGCAAAAACGTGGGCGAAAAAAGGCTGAATCTCGGCCTTCGGCCTCGATTCAGTGAACCGCGCTCGCGATGCTCGGCGCGGATGCTGGCACTCAGTACAGGGGTCCTGTCTATCAGCGGTTACTCGTGTCAGTAGCAAACTCAGCCATAGCATTTTGATTCTATAATCAGAGTGGCCTAATATGGGAAAGTACGAGGAATACAATTTTACGATACGACCAGACGACGAATCCGTTGATCGTGTCGCGGAGACACTCAGAAACATTCCCTCCCTTACAGAGGAAGAGATAACACCTCCCCAACGAATCACAGACGAATATTGGAGGGACGATCCGGAGTACGATTTGGACCGCCTCACTGTCGACACAAACAATGATCACGCCTTCATTGGCGGGAGAACCCACAATCCGACAAACGGTGATTTGTGGCAGTGGTTACTGTTCGATCGGTTGGACTGTGGTGGGATGATAAGTCTCATTCATCTCTTTGAAACGGATGTGACAGCGGCTGGCAGAATATTTGAGTGGAATGGGGAGCGATACGTCGACACGACCGCAGATTTGAGTTCAAAATACGGGGATCCCCTTGTCGAGCATTCACTTGGATCCGGCGCTATCGTCGCTGACAAGATCGCCAGAGAAACCGACATAACTCCCGCTCGGAAGTCTGGGTTGGATGTTTACTGGTATGGCGATGATCGGTTTGTCCCGGTTCAGTACCTCAGAGAAGGGGGAAAGCCGATCTACCAAGATACCAGTGGCCGAAGATGTTGGTGGTTCGAATGTGATCTCTCACACAGAGGCGACGTCCAACCAGTGCAGTGACATTTAAATACGTATTGCGGTAGCAGTGTGGAATATGCGTTCTATTGGAATAGGAATACGAGACTACACTAATCCCGTTCTTTCTGCAAGATGCCCGCGCTTTGTATTCAGCTAGCGCACTGATCACAGGCATCCGCGAGCGAAGCGAGCGGTTCACCGGACGCGAACGAACGCAGTGAGTGAGTCGTCCGGCAGTTTTTCCCCACGTTTTTGCGACCGAGTGGTGGCCCAGGCCACCCGAGGGAGTAAAAAGTGGGCGGGCGCTGTGCATCGGCTATTGCCCATACTCCTCGCCGAAACTAGCATCCGCCGAGCGCCGAAGGCGCGAGGCGGTTCACTCCGAGCGAGCGCGTGCGCTCGCTCGGAGCAGTTTTTCACGCACGTTCACGAGAGCGAAGCTCTCGTGCAGCCCACCAGAAATCTTCGATTTCTGGGGACGTTTTTGCAAGCGGGGGTTCGCGAAGCGAACCCCCCGCAGTAAAAAGGTGCTAGGCGAGGAAAACGTGCCGCGGCCGGTCGTCGAGCACTTCCTGCCCCCACGAGACGGTCTCGGAGAACTCCTCGGAGCGGAAGAATGCCATGGCGTCGTCCTGCGAGCGCCACTGGCTGGCGATGAACATGTCGTTCTCGTCCTCGCGGTTGACCAGCAGGGCCGTCTCGCGGTGGCCCTCCATGTCGGCGAGCAGTTCACCGACGGCGTCGAACCGCTCGGTGAACTCCGCGCGGTAGTCGGGCTTGACGGTGTAGAACATGCCCATCGTCCCGAAGCCGTCGCCCTCGCCGGCGCGGCCGACGACCTCGGGCAGGTCCGAGAGGAAGCCGGCGGCCTTCTCGGCGGCCTTCTCGGTCTCCCAGAGGGAGACGACGGCCGAGCGGTCGCTGTCCTCGGCCCGGGTGTCGTAGACGGCGGTCTTCACGTGGCTGTCGTAGTGGTCGAAGCTGTCCCGGAGGCCGTCGACTTCCTCGAAGAGCGTGTCGGCGTCGGCCTCGGAGTAGAGGACGAGGGCGAACACGTCCTCGCCGCGGGGCTGGCCGGCGTAGATGTCTTCCTCGACCAGCTGGCCGCGGATCTCGTCGTCGGTCCCGGCGGCCTCGGGTTCGTCGTCGGCGTCCTGTTCGCCGAGCGGGCCGCGGTAGCCCTCGACGATGCCCGCCAGATCGTTCAGGAACCCGGCGGCGGTGTCGGCCGCGCTTTCGGTCTGCCAGACGCTGGCGATGGCCGCCCGGCCCTCGTTGGCGCGGACGGTCGTGAGGACGTGGGTGTCGTAGTGGTCGAAGTTGCCCCGGAGGCCGTCGACCTCGTCGGCGAGGTCGCTGGCGTCGGCCTCGGAGTAGAAGACCAGCCCGTAGGTCCCCTCGTCGTAGTCCTGCCCGGGGAACAGGCCGAGGTTGGCGAGTTTGCCTTCGAGTTCGTCGTCTTCGTCGAGGTCGGCGTCGCCCGGGTCGGGGCGGCCGCCCGAGGAACTGCTGGGGTGGTCACCGCTCTCGTCGTCCGAGGCTGGCGGGTGGTCGTCGCCGTCGGCCTGGCCGTGGGCGTGGCCGTGATCGTCCGCGTCACCGTCTCCGTGGCCGTGGCCCTCGCCGTGGTGGTGCCCCGCGTCTGCGTCGGCGGCGTCGCCGTCGGTCGGGACGGGTTCGCCGGCGAGCAGGGCGTCCAGGTCTTCGGGCGGGAAGCGCTTGCCGAAGTAGAAGGGGCCGAAGTCGGCGAACTTCGAGCTGGAGGGGTCGAAGCGCATCTCGTTGAGCAGGTCCTTGATGTCGGTGGGGTCGTCGGCCCACAGCGTGATGCCCCACTCGTAGTCGTCGAAGCCGACGCTGGAGGCGATCATCTGGTTCACCTTGCCGCCGTAGCCCCGCCCGATGTCGCCGTGGCGGGCCATGTGTTCGGCCCGCTCGTCGAAGGGCAGGTCGTACCAGTTCTGCTCGGGCTGGCGGCGCTTGCTCATCGGGTAGAAACAGACGTGGTCGGCGTCGGGGATCTCGGGGTGGAGCCGTTGCTGGATGTACTGAGCGAGCCCGGAGTCGTCGTCGACTTCGCCCTCGAAGTAGTCGCGGGCGCGCTCGGTGTAGCCCGAGGCCTCGGTCACCGAGAGGTAGGAGGTCGGCTGCTCGGTGAACGCGGCGAGTTCCGTCCGCTCGAACCGGCGCTCGGCGGCTTCGAGGTGGCCGACCGTCTGGCGCAGGTGGACGATCATGAGATCGGCCTTGTGGCCGACGACGGTGAACACGGCCGTGTGGCCGCCGCCGAACTCGCCGGGGTCGTCCACGTCGTCCAGCGCGGCGTGGGACTGGAGATAGTCGATCCCTTCCTCGACGGCCCGCTGGCGACGGCGTTCGGGGGCCTCGCGCCAGGCGTCCCAGTCGATGGTTCGGAAGTCGTGCAGTGCGTACCATCCCTCCTCCGTCGGCGGCGGGTCGCGCTGAGTCATACACGCCCGTTAGGACGGCTCCGTAAGGAGGTTTCCGTTCTCCGGTCAGCCCGTGAACAGCTGTGGCCCGAAGATCATCAGGAAGAGTCCAGCGAGCATCAGGAGGCTGATCGAGACGGTGACCGTGGTCGTCAGCCGCCGACCGCCCTCGACGGGGAGCCGGGAGATGATCGCCTCCGAACTGGTCCGGAGGATGTGCCCGCCGTCCAGCGGGAAGGTCGGGACGAGGTTGAACATCCCCAGC
Organism: Halorientalis pallida; assembly: GCF_049605515.1. GTDB lineage: Archaea > Halobacteriota > Halobacteria > Halobacteriales > Haloarculaceae > Halorientalis > Halorientalis pallida_A. The sequence continues at coordinate 3,056,091 of NZ_CP187158.1, read as the reverse complement.
TGGAGGTTGACCCAGGCGGTCCAGAACAGCAGGTTGGCCCCGATCAGGACGCCACCGCCCAGCCCGCCGAGCAGGCCGGTCGCCGTGTAGAAGTTGGCGATTTCGGGGACGAACCCGGCGAAGTTGTAGCCGATCTGTGGCTGGAGGACGCCGATGAACGGCATGATCAACACCATGAACACGCGCCCGAGCCACGAGCCGTCGGTCAGGCCGCCGAAGGCCTCCGAGTCACCTTGCAACAGGCCCAGGAAGTCCTCGGCGGGATAGGTCTTGATCCCGAAGTCGTTGACCACGAGACCGCTGACGCCGCGGGCGGGCGCGACGCCGACGAACCCGCCCGGCCCGTTCGGGTGTGCGTCGAGCGTGACGTTGTATCTCTCGCGCTCGAAGTCACCGTTCCGGAGGACGTAGGCCTCCACTGGGACCGTCTCGCCGGGTTGCTCGTCGCGCAGGGCCTCGCTCAGCGTCGCGGGATCGATCACCCGCTCGCCGGCGACCGAGGTGACGATCATGTACCGGTCCGTCGGTGCCGTCGTGTTCCCCAGCGGGCCGTCCTCGAAGACCCGGATGACGAACGCGCCGGTCGGGAACGTCGCGGAGCCGTTCTCTGTCTCGACCGTCGCGACGGTGTGGTTCGCGACCGCCTGCTCGAACTCGCGTTCTGTGCTGACGTTCGTCCCGTTGACCGCAACCACGTCGGTCGGACTCCGCTCGCTCCAGTTGATGCCGCTCTCGTTGCCGCGGCCGTCGATCACCTGCGGGACCGCGGCCGTGATCGTCGGCTCCCGGGTCACCTGGATCGTCCGGTCGCCGCCGTTGAGTTCGACCGCCACCTGCTGGCCCGAGATGTTCCGGAGGACGGTCTCCAGTTCACCGGGCTCGGTGATCTCGGTGCCGTTGACGGCCGTGATGAGATCGCCACGTTCGATGCCCGCATCCTGAGCGGTCGAACCGGGCAGTGACTGGCCGACCGGCGTCCCGTCGGCGACGGCGATGGAGCCGACGACGGGGCCAAAGAGCAGGGCGAACGCGATCACGGTGATCGCGAAGTTGTTCATCACACCCGCGGAGAACATCCGGGTCTGGGACCCCCGGTCGGCCTCGTTGCGGCTCTCCTCGTCGGGTTCGACGAACGCGCCGACGGGAATGAAGGCGAAGAAAGCCAGCCCCATCGAGTCGATGTCGATGTTCTCGACCCGGCAGAGCAGGCCGTGACCGCCCTCGTGGACGACGAGACCGACCAGCAGGCCGAAGACGATGCCGGGGGCGGCCGACAGCGGGAGGAACTCGTTGACACCGGGAATGACGAGGACGTTCTGGGGGTTGCGTACCTCGGAGGGCGTCGCTTCTGGCGAGAGGACGCTCCCAATGGCGGCCGTCAACACGACGAGCAGCATCGCGCCCATCGTGACCAGGGCGATCCCGACGCCGAAGTTACCGTATGCCCGCCAGAACCGCCTGGGTGCGGCGAGCCAGTTCAGGAAGGCCCGCCCGCGCTGGGTATGAACGGTCGTGATCGGCCCCGACACGCGGATGTAGCTCGGAAGCCATCCCTGCGTCCGCAATGCCATCATCGCTAGGGTGTAGAGGAGGATGCCGGCGAGTACCCACAGCCACAGGTCTGCCATCGCCCGGAGTGAGGGGCCTGTCGGTCAAGAGGGTTTGGTTCGGCACAGATGGGACGAGATCGCAGGGCGGGACGGCCAGCCGCGAACGACCCTCAGGCCTCCCGGCGCAACCGGTCGAGGACGAACGCCTCGTCCAGCGCCGCGAGGAAGGGGCCGAGCCGCGGCCCCTGATCCGTGTCGAGAAAGAGCTGGTAGCCCGCGCTGAAGAAGTCACTCACCTCGATCTCGTGGCGCTTGGCCGCCTCGTAGATCTCGCCCTGGATCTCCTCGCCGTCGTCGTGCTCGGCGACGAACTCCGCCAGGTCGTCCAGCGCGGCGGCGGTCGCCGCGTCGAAGTCCACGTCGGGCAGCTCCTCGGCCAGCCGGTAGTTGTACTCGTTGTCGGTCCGCTCGGCCCAGGCGCGGGCCTGCTCGACGCGGGACAGGGCCGCGTGGACCTGCTCGGGCGTCGCGTCGTCGGGGATATGGCCCTCCCTGCGGGCCATCGTCTCACGCAGTTCCAGGTCGTCGGTCATCCCCAGCACCGCGGCGAACGTGTAGGGAATCCGGACGGGCTGTTGTTGCGCCACCGAATCGACGACCTTGGGGTAGGCCCGCTCGACGAGTTCCGCCTCGGTCTCGTCACGGGGCTCGGCGTCGCCAAAGTAGACCCGCTCGAACCGGTCGAACTCGTCGACCAGCTGGTCCAGCGTCTCGACGTTGAAGTCCCGTTGCTTGCGCGGGTTCTTCACGAAGAAGTAGCGGAACACCTCGGGTTCGAGCAGTTCGAGGACCTCCGCGACGGTGACGACGTTGCCCGACGACGAGGAGAGCGCCTCGCCGTTCAGCGTGAACCACTCGTAGACCATCGGCACCGGCGGGGCCACGTCGAGCAGGTTCCGGGCGATGTCCTCGCCGCTGGGCCAGGAGCCCTCGGCGTGGTCCTTCCCGAACGGCTCGAAATCCACACCCAGAATGTCCCACTGCGCGGGCCACTCGAACCGCCAGGGGAGCTTGCCGTCCCGGAGCGTGGCCGTCCCCTCGTGGCCACAGCCCTGGATCGTCCGGTCGCCGGCTTCCAGGTCCGTGCAGGTGTACTCGACTTCCCCCGCGTCGAGGTCGACGCTCGTGACCTCGCCGGTGAGCTTCCCGCACTCACTGCACTGGGGCGTGAAGGGCGTGTAGTCCTCGTCGACGCTGTCCTGGTACTCGCTCAGGAGGTCGCGAGCCTCGTCGGCCCGGGAGAGGAGGTCACGAGTGATGGACTCGAACTCACCGGCCACGTAGAGATCCGTGTTCGAGACGAACTCGATGGGCACGTCCACGAGGTCGGCACTCTCCAGCAGGAGTTCGGTGAAGTGTGCGCCGTAGGAGTCACAGCACCCGAACGGATCGGGGATGTCGGTGTAGGGCTTGCCGAGGTTCTGGCCGACCGCGGCGGAGTCGACGGCGTCGTCGCCGAAGTCGACCACGTTCCAATCGAGGTCCGCGAGCGTCCGGGGAATCTTCCGGAGCGGGTCCTTGTCGTCGGTGGTGAACACCTGCCGGACCTCCCGGCCGCGGTCGCGCAGGGCCTCCGCCACGAAGTAGCTCCGCAGAATCTCGTTGAAGTGACCGATGTGGGGGACGCCGGAGGGGGAGACGCCGCCCTTGATCACGATGGGGTCGTCGGGCTCGGTTTCGAGGATGGCGTCCGCGACGGCGTCGGCCCAGAAGGCCCGCTGATCGCCCGTCCCGACCGCGTAGGGGTCGTAGATCGCGTCCTCGTCCAGATCCACGTCGATCTCGGGCACGTCACCGGTCACGCGCCATCACCCGGGACGATCTCGGTCCCGTCGTGGTGGTCGTCGAGGATCGCGCGCTCGACGGTTTCGGGGTCGGTCCCGTCCAGCACGACGGCCCGGAGGTTGGCCCGCTGGATGACCTTCGCGGCCAGCAGGTCGACGGGGGCGTTGCTCCCGGCGGCCATCTCGATGTCGGCGATCACGTCCACGAGGTCGGTGGCCGAGAGGTCGGTGTACTTCGTCGCGTCGTCGTGTTCGTTGGGGTCGGCGCTGAAGACGCCCGGGACGCTCGTGGCGTACACCAGCAGATCGGCGTTGACGTACTCGGCGAGAGCGGCGCTGACGGCGTCGGTGGTCTGTGCGGCCGCGACGCCGCCCATCACCGGTACGTCGCCACGGTGGAAGGCGGCCCCGGCGTCCTCGTACGTTTCGGGGGGCGTCGGCGCGGCCGCCTCACCGAGCGCGGCGATGAGCAGGCGAGCGTTCAGCCGCGTGACGCCGATGCCCAGCTGGTCGAGCTGCATCTCGTTGGCTCCGAGTTCCCGGGCCGAGTCGATGTAGTCGCGGGCGACCGTGCCACCGCCGACGACGACGCCGACGCGGTGGCCAGCCGCCAGCAGCGACTCGACCACGTCCGCGTAGGCGCGCACCCGCTCGGGATCGAGGTCCGGTGCGAGGACGCTCCCGCCGATAGAGACGACGACTTTCATTACGTCCCGGTTGCCCTGTTGCCGGCTTAAGGGTTGTCAAGCGGGGAGACGGAGGCGTGGTCCGTGTCCGCCGCCGGCGGCTGGCCGTCGGTCCGGGCCGGCCGGAGCCACAGTCTGACGACCGTCAGCCCGTCGTTTCGCTCGTATTCGAGGCGGCCACCAGAGATCTCGGTCACCCAGCGGACGAGCCACAGTCCGATCCCGCGGCCGTGCCGGAGTTCGGTGATCGCACTGTCCTCGAACACGGGGGCTCGTACGTTCTCCGGGATCCCCGGGCCGTCGTCGATCACCTCGACGGCGACCCGATCACCGGACGGTCGGACGGACACGTCGACGCTGTCACCGCCGTGTTTGGCGGCGTTGTCCAGCAGAGCTTCGAGGGCGGCCCGGAGCCGCGGCACGGCCACGACGGACTGCGTGTCGGGCGTGGACACCTGCACCGTCGTGTCCGGATAGGTGTGTGCCAGCGTCCCGGCGACTCTGCGACAGAGCTCCGCCACGTCTATCGGCCCGGGGTCGTGTTCGTCGAGCAGGAGGCGTTCGACGGTTCTGGCCTCCTCGCCGACGCTGGCGAGGCGCTCGGCCCGATCGACGATGGTCTCTGCGAGCGTGACGGTTTCCTCGTCCGTCGTCCGGCCCGCGATCTCGGTGGCAGTCCCCATGATGACCTGCAGATCGGTGCGGAGGTCGTGTCTGAGCAACCGGTGGACCACCTGAATGTGGCGTTCGTACCGGCGCTGATCGCTCAGATCGGTGTAGATGGCGAAGGCGTACTGGCCGCCGTCTCGCTCGTACGGAATACCTCGGTAGAGGAACTCACGTGGCCCCTGCGCCGTAACCCTCGTCACCAGTTCGGTGTTGGGTTTGTTCGCTGCCGTCCGTCGGTCGAACCGCGTCGCCTCCTCGACGCGGCCCTCGGGGACGATGAAGTCGTTGAGCGACTCGCCACGGAGCCGGTCGCGGTCGTAACCGAACACGGTCTCGAACGCGGGGTTGACCGTTCGCACGATGGGCTGGTCGTCGACGAGTTCGATCTCGACGACCGGATCGCCGATGAGTGTGAACAGGTGGCCGAATCGGTCTTCCGGTGTGGTCGCGGTCATGATCGGACGGTGTCGACACCGGGGAGTGAGACGGCGGCCCCGTCCCTGCCGGTCGGGGAGGTACGGACGTGGAGGCGACGTTCACCGGCCGACCGGGACAACTCGAACACCTGATCGGCCGCGCCGGCGTAGAACGCACCGAAGGTGTCGTCGACGGTCCCGTCGTCGACGACGTTCAGGACCGTATCCCGAGCGTCGAAGACGCCGGCGTCGTTCTCGTAGCGAGCCTCGCGTGCCCGTTGTTCGCCCAGCGTCCGGATCTCAGCCGCGACGTTGCCCACGACCAGCAGGGGCGCATCGCGGCGCCGAACGGTCCGCTCGTTGACCGTCGACAGCGAGGACGACGACAGATCGAACACGTTCCGGCGGGAACGCCAGTCGTCGAACGCGTCGAGGACGAACAGCCGGTCGCTTTCGAGTGCAGTTCGTGGCTGGCGTTCGAGCGATTCGGCCAGCGTCGCCTCGTCGAGGCCCGGCGGCGGCGTGAGCGAGACGGCGAGACCGGTATCGAGTGCCGCCGAACACAGTCCCGCGACCAGATCGGCGACCGGCCCCACGTCGTACCGGAGGACGATGCGGCCACCACGGACGAGTCCGTCGACCCGTTCGTCGAGTTCGGGGATTCCGGTCGGCACCGTCTCGACGGTGTCGGGAGCGAGCGGCGGGACGGCATCGCCGATGGCCTCGGAGATTTCACCGAGCATCGCGGTCTGCTCGGTCCGAGCCTCGCGGATGGTGGCGAGTTCTTCTTCGATGGCGTCCGTCCGCTCTGCCGCGCGCTCACACCGGTCGGCGACGCTCTCGCTGACTCTGGCTTGCTCGTCGGTCGTCGCCGACATGGCGGCCACGTCCTCCGACGTGGTCTCGACGGTCTCGGCCACGTCGGCCAGACTGTCGGCCGCTCGTTCGATCTGTCGTGCGCTCGCGGTAATCTCGTCGACGGCCTCGTCGAGGCTGGAGACGGTCGCGTCGGTCGCTTCGCGGACTTCGGTCAGCGTCGTGGCGATATCGTCCGAGAGTTGCTGTGACTCGGCGGCCAGTCCCTTGATCTCGTCGGCGACGACGGCGAACCCGTCGCTGTCACCGTCGGTACGTGCGGCCTCGATGGACGCGTTCAGCGCCAGGATGTTGGTCTGTTCCGCGATATCGTCGATGTTCCCGAGCGCACTCTCGATGCTGTCGATCCGCTGTTGGAGTCGCTGCATCTCCTCGGCGGCGGCGACACCCGTCTCACGGACTGACTCCATCCGCTCCATCGCCGCCCCGGCGGCGGCACGCCCCTCGCTCGCCGCTTCGGCCGCGCGGGTCGTCCGCTCGTCGATCTCCTGTGAACTCGCGGCCATCTCCTCTATCGTCGCACTCAGATCCGAAACGTCCGCGAGGACCGAACGCATCTCCTCGGCCTGCGTCGCCATCCTGTCGTCGATATCACCCAATCCGTCGTCGACGGAGACGGACGCCGTCCGAACGACTTTCAGAGCGCCACGTGCGTTCACGAGCGCACGTCGCTCCGGATCGGCGATGTCGGTCGCCCGTCCGGTCACGCGACACCAACCCCCAGAGCCGAGAAGTTTAGAATATCAAAAAATGATTCGATAAGCGACGTACACCATCTGTAATTATCGACTTTCATAACACGAGCATGGAGTGAGATCGGCGAGGATTAAGTATTGGGTATATTTTCATTTAACGGCCTTAATCATCACAGGCGGACGTGGAGTGGGACCACCCGGGCGGTGGCCGGTCGCTCGGTCCCGAAGGCCTATGCGCCGCGCGACCCGACCAGCAGGTATGCACGTACTCGGGGTCGTCGGGCCCTCGGACTCGGGGAAGACGACGCTGGTCGAACGGCTCGCCGACAGACTGGCCGAGCGCGGCCGCGTGGCGACGGTCAAACACCTCACGCACGCGCCCGACATCGACACAGACGGGAAAGACACCGCACGCCACCGGGCGGCCGGTGCGGAGACGACCTACGGCCTCACCGACGACGACGGGTGGTTCGCCACGGGCGAGGACCGCACGCTCGACGACGCACTGGACGCGCTCGCCCCCGACTACGACTACGCCGTCGTCGAGGGGTTCAGCGACGCCGCCATCCCGCAGGTCGTGCTGGGCGACCGTGACCACGCCGGGCCGGAACTGGCCGCCGCGCCGACGGCCGACGACGTGGATGTCGACGCCGTTCTCGACGGGCTGGCCGGGACCGAACCCCGCGAGACGCTCGAATCGCTGGTCGAGCGGGTCAAGCGTTCCCCACGGGCCGAGCGGGCGGGTGCCATCGCCACCTTCACCGGGCGCGTCCGCGCGAAGGACGCCCCCGACGACGACCCCACGGAGTACCTGGCCTTCGAGAAGTACGAGGGCGTCGCCGACGACCGGATGGAGACCATCGCGGCCGAACTCGAAGACCGGGAGGGCGTCCTCGACGTGGTGCTGCACCACCGCACCGGCGTCATCGAGTACGGCGAAGACATCGTGTTCGTCGTCGTGCTGGCGGGCCACCGCCGCGAGGCTTTCCGGACCGTCGAGGACGGCATCGACCGCCTCAAAGACGAGGTGCCGCTGTTCAAGAAGGAGGTCACCGTCGACGACGAGTTCTGGGTCCACGAACGGGAGTAGCCACCGGTCGTGGCCCGCGCGCTCGCCGGTCACCCTGGCCGCGCGCCACGGTAGTACCGGCAACATGACCCGGTAGAGGGCTGGTGTGAGACGCCCGTCAGACAGTTAGATCGAGGAGTTCGCAAGCCACCTATAACGGATTCTAAGAGCATTATAAAACGTCTCGCGTTCTCTCGAAACGTCCTGAAAAACGCGTTTCACACCGGTTTACGAACGAACAAACGCAAAGCGTCGCTAAAACCGGCGAAGTGATGCGAAGGTTCCTGCCTTTATATGGGGTCGTGGTCGGAAGGGGCGAGTGAGGTGTCAAAGATGAGCGCAACCACACAGCCCTCCACGACGGACGACGAGACCGCGAGCAAGGAAGAACGACTCAAGGCCTTCCTCGCACAGAAGGCAGAAGACGGTGAGCTGTACTTCAAGAGCAAGTTCATCGCGGACGAAGTCGGACTGTCGCCCAAGGAGATCGGTGCGCTGATGGTGAAGCTGAAAGACTCCGCCAGCGAGCTGGAGATCGAGAAGTGGTCGTACACGAGCGCGACCACGTGGCGCATCGAATCCGTCTGATCGGACACCACGCCCGCCCGACGCCCCGCCGCGAAGCCGACCGGCGTCCGGCCGAACTGTGTGAGGCCGGGCTCGGAAGTCGAGTGAAACGAGTCTGCCGGCGGTCGTTCGACGCCCTGCGAACGGCCACCACGTCGACACGAGGTTTTTACAGTACCGACCCGTAACTACTGGTCGATGGCGGCTGCCCGGACGCCGGGGGACGGCCCGCCCATCGAGGAGTTCGCGTCGGTGTTTCGCGTCCACGAGGTCCGAACCGACGGCGATAGGCTCCTCTACGTCGGCCGTCCGACCGTCTCCGCCGACGCCCTGGAACGCGAGGTCCACCCACTGTTTCGCGAGTACGGGTACGAGATCTCCCTCCGACGACACCAGCCGGCCGGCCCGACAGGACCCGGCACGTACGCGCTGGTCGCCGAACCCCAGACGGTCGGCGTCGACGGGATTCCCTGGACGAACGTCGCGCTCGCACTGGCCACAGTGGCGACCACGCTGTTCGTCGGCTCGCTGTGGTACCAAGGCAACGCCTTCGCCGATCCCGCCTCCGCGCTCCGTGCCTGGCCCTTCACCGCGGCCGTCCTCGGCGTGATCGGCACCCACGAACTCGGCCACTACGTCACGAGCCGCTACCACCGCGTGGACGCCAGCCTCCCGTACTTCATCCCCGTTCCCATCCCGCCCTTCGGCACGATGGGCGCGGTCATCCGGATGAAAGGCCGGATTCCGGACCGCGAGGCGCTGTTCGACATCGGCATCGCCGGCCCGCTGGCTGGCCTGGTCGCCACCGTCGTCGTCACCGTGATCGGACTCCACCTCCCGCCGGTCACCAACCCCTTCGGCGTGCAGTTCAACCACCCGCTCCTGTTGCAGGCCATCGCGGCCGCGACCGGCCGACAACTCGTCTACAGCGACCCCCGACTGATCTTCAACCCCGTCGTCTTCGGCGGCTGGCTCGGGGCTTTCCTGACCTTCCTGAACCTGCTCCCGGTGGGGCAACTCGACGGGGGCCACGTCGTCCGCGCGATGTTCGGCGAGCGCACCGAAACCATCGGGGCGGCCGTGCCGGCCGCGCTGTTCGGACTCGGTGCCTTCCAGTTGCTCGGCCGGAGCGGCGAGGTGACGCTGGTCTGGTTCCTCTGGGGGACGCTCGCCCTTGGACTGGCCTACGCCGGGCCGACGACACCCATCAGCGACGAGGGACTCGACCGCAAGCGGTTCGCGCTGGGCGTCGTCACCTTCCTGATCGGGCTGACCTGCTTCACGCCGGTCCCCGTCAGCGCCTGACGCACTCTTACTCCTCGCCGTGCGTGTACCCGCGATCCGGGAGCGGCACGTCGTCGAGCGTGACTTCGGGCCCCTCGGTGACGGTCCCGAGACGGGTGATCGGCACGTCACACACGTCCCGGAGCCCCGGCAGACTGTCGGGTGCCGCGGTGAACACGAGCTCGAAGTCCTCGCCGAAGAACACGCCGAGTTCGCGCCGGTCGGCGGGGTCGTCGGTCACGTCGTCCACGGCGTCGTCGATGGGCAGTGGTGTCTCGACGGCGAAGCCGCAGTCGCTGGCCTCGGCGAGCTGGTGGAGCGACCGGGCCAGCCCGTCGCTGGAGTCGATCATCGCGGTCGCCGAGGAGGAGATCGCCAGTCCGGGGACGACCCGTGGGGTGAACCGAAAGAGATCGTTGGCCCACTCGTAGTCGCCCCGCTCGAACAGGCGGATCGCGGCCCCGCTCCGGCCGAGCGTCCCAGTCACACAGAGGGCGTCGCCGGGTTCGGCACCGGAACGGCGGACGGGGTCGGCCGTGCGGCCGAGAGCGGTGGTCGCGACGGTGAACTCCTCGTGGTCGTCGAGGTCGCCGCCGACGTACTCGGCCTCGACGTAGGCACACACGTCCTGTGCGCCGCGCACGAACGCGCGCAACTCGTCGGGGTCGAATGCGGGGGCGGCGTACACCGCGACGGCGGCGGTGGCCTCGGCACCCATCGCGGCCACGTCGGACAGCGACGCGCCGACGGCCCGCCAGCCGGCGGTGTACCTGGTCGTGCCGTCGGGGAAGTCCGTGCGGTCGTGGAGCATGTCCGTCGTGAGGACCTGCTCACCGACGACGGCGGCGTCGTCGCCCGCGGCGGGGAGGTCGTCGGCCAGCAGCGACAGGGCCGCCCGCTCGTCCATAGGGTGTCATCGCACCCGCTCGTTAAGAAAACAACCCCTCAGACCGGAGTCGGAGGCTTCAAGCGACGACCGGTCCACGGGCGAGATATGGACGGGGAGCGCGGAGCGACGGCCCTCGGGTTCGCCGCCGCCATCGTCGTCCTCGGGGTCGTCTTCTGGATCGTCGGCATCGACAAGACGGTGCAGGCGTTGCGGTCCGCGAGCCTCCCCATCGCACTGCTGGTCGTGCCGGTCGCGGTCTGCTGGCTCACCATGTGGGGGATGGCGCTCCACACAGTTCTGCGGGCGCTGGGTACTCCCGTCAGCGCGCCGACGGCCGTGCTGGTGTTCGTCTCCGCGATGTTCGCGAACAACGTCACGCCGTTCGGGCAGGCCGGCGGCGAACCGCTGTCGGCACTGCTGATCTCCGAGTCGGCCGACACCGAGTACGAGACGGGGCTGGCGGCCATCGCGTCGGTCGACGCGCTCCACTTCGTCCCCTCCATCGGGCTGGCGACGCTCGGACTTGGCTACATCGCCGTCCAGACGGTGACGCTGGGCCGGAACCTGCTGTTGGCGGCGGGGGCCGTCGCCGTCCTCGCGACGGCGGTCCCGCTGGCCGCCTTCCTGGGCTGGCGCTACCGGTACGAACTCGAAGCCGCCGTCGTGCGCGTTCTCACACCGGTCATCCGCGGGGTCGGGAGTCTCGTTCCCGGGCGAGAGCCCATCGAACCCGCGGTCATCGAGCGGCGCATCGAGGGCTTTTTCGAGGCCATCGACCGGGTGGCGGCCAGTCGACGGACGATCATCACGGCGCTCGGGTTCTCGCTGGCGGGCTGGGTCTCGCTCGCCGGTGCGCTGTGGGTGGCCACCTACGCGGTCGGGGTCACCGTCCCGTTCGCCGCCGTGATGGTCGTGGTCCCGATTGGCTCCATCGCGGGGGTGACGCCGCTCCCGGGCGGACTCGGCGGAATCGAGGCCGCCTTCGCCGCGCTGCTCGTGGCGACGACCGGCATCCCCGGGTCGACCGCGTTCGCCGCCGTCTTCATCCACCGCGCCGCGACGTACTGGCTCTCGACGATCACCGGCGGCGGGATCGCGGCCGCGATCTGGACACAGCGGAGCCAGAAACGGCGGGCGAACTCGGAGTGACGCGGCCGCGACGGGACGCTAACGATGCGCTTTTATGACGCCGCGCGGAACGGAGATGCAATGACGACGCTCTACGACGCGCCCGCCGAGGATCTCATCGAGGCGGTCGCCGAGAAGCTCGCCGAGGAAGAAGCAGTGACAGAACCCGACTGGGCCCGCTACACCAAGACCGGTACCGGTCGCGAACTCCCGCCCGAGCAGGAGGACTTCTGGCAGCGCCGCGCCGCCAGCCTGCTCCGGAAGGTCGCCGTCGACGGCCCCGTGGGCGTCGAGCGCCTCCGGACCGAGTACGGCGGTTCCAAGCAGGGCTCGACCCGCTACCGGGTCCGCCCGCCGAACAGCACGGACGGCTCCGGGAAGGTCATCCGGACCGCGCTCCAGCAGCTCGAAGACGCCGGTTACATCGAGATCGCGCAGGGTGAAGGCCGCAAGGTCGCCCCCGACGGCAAGAGCCTGCTCGACGACACCGCGGGCGAGGTTCTGGAAGACCTCGACCGCCCGGAACTCGAACGCTACGCGTAAGCCGATCTTCTCAGTTTTCTCTGGGCGAGTAGCGGAGGCTGTGGCGGTCGCAGTGCGGTAGCTGTGGCGGTACGGATGCGGTGGCTGTGGCGGTAGCAATTAGCGTCCGGCGGCCAGAGGCCGCCGGTTCCTCGCGAGCGCGACCGGTGGTCGCGTCTTCTCGCGGGCTTCGCCCGCTCGAACGGTCCGCGGAACTCCGTTCCGCGCTACTCGCGCCCTTTTTTGGTCCAGCTTTTTTCGAGGAGTGGTGGCGCGCTCCGCGCGCCACCCGACGAAGAAAAAAGGTGGTCCGTTAGGGTTTTGCGGCTGACCGAGCAAGTGTCGGGTAGTCATGAGTGGCGAGCCCGACGACGAGGAACTCGAACGGCTGCGACAGGAGAAAATGGAGAAACTGCGCGAGCAGAAACAGGGGCAGGGCGGCGGAGAGGCCCAAGAGGCCCAGCGCCAGCAGGCCGAGGCCCAGAAGAAGGCCCTGCTCCGCCAGCACCTGACCGACGGGGCGCGCAAGCGGCTGAACACGGTGAAGATGTCCAAGCCCCAGTTCGGCGAGCAGGTCGAAAAACAGGTCATCGCGCTGGCCCGCAGCGGGCGCATCCAGGGCAAGATCGACGAGGAGAAGATGAAAGACCTCCTCTCGGAGCTGAAGCCCGACTCGAAGAGTTTCGACATCGAACGCCGGTAGATGGACGTCGGCGTCCTCTACAGCGGCGGCAAGGACTCGACGCTGGCCGCGCTCGTCCTCGATCCGTTCTACGAGGTTACCCTCGTGTCGGCGACGTTCGGGATCACCGACGCCGCCGATCACGCACGAGAGGCCGCCGAGTCGGTGGGCTTTCCACTGGAGACGGTCGAGCTTGACGAGTCGGTCGCTCGCGACGCCGCCGCGCGGATGGTCGAGGACGGCTTCCCGCGCAACGGGATTCAGGAGGTGCACGATCACGTGCTCGAAGTCGTCGCCGCGGAGTCCTTTTCCGCGGTCGCGGACGGCACGCGCCGTGACGACCGGGTGCCGACGGTCTCGCGGGCCCAGGCCCAGAGTCTCGAAGACCGCCACGACGTGGACTACATCGCGCCGCTGTCGGGGTTCGGTCGCGGTGCGGTCGACGACCTCGTCGACGAGCGGCTGGTCGTCGAGGAGGGACCGAGCGAGGAGATTCAGAAAGGCGACTACGAGGCGGAGTTGCGCGAAGTGATCCGCGAGGAGTTCGAGGACGGGGCCGTCGAGGACGTGTTTCCCGAACACGACCAGACGCGAGTGGTTGGGCTTCGGGAGTAACGAACAGATTCAAGCGCGCGGTGGGCAAAGCGGGGCACATGTACGACGGCCTGAAGGGCTTTCGCGATTTCTACCCCGCGGAGATGGGGCCCCGGCGAGAGGTCATCGACACGCTGGAGGCCACGGCGAAGCGGTACGGCTTCCGCGAGATCGGGACACCCGCGATGGAGCGCACCGAGATGTACGTGGACAAGAGCGGCGAGGGCATCGTCGAGGAACTGTACGCCTTCGAGGACAAGGGCGGCCGCGACGTGTCGCTCACCCCCGAACTGACGCCGACGGTCGCGCGGATGGTCGTCGCCAAGCAACAGGAACTCTCGAAGCCGATCAAGTGGGTCTCGACCCGTCCCTTCTGGCGCTACGAACAGGTCCAGCAGGGCCGGTTCCGGGAGTTCTATCAGACCAACGTCGACATCTTCGGCTCCGCGGAACCCGAGGCCGACGCCGAAGTGCTGGCCTTCGCCGCCGACGCGCTGACCAACCTCGGCCTCACGAACGAGGAGTTCGAGTTCCGCGTCTCCCACCGTGACATCCTCGGGGGCCTGCTGGAGGCGTTCGACGCCGACGTGGACACCCGCGAGGCCATCCGGGCGGTCGACAAATCCGAGAAGATCGACGAGTCGGAGTACCACGACCTGCTGGTCGAGGCCGGCCTCTCCTACGAGCAGGCCGCCGAGTTCGACGACCTGCTCGACACCGGCGAGGAGAATCTCGACGAACTGATCGAGTTCGCCGGGACCGACCGGGTGGAGGCGGCGGTGACGAACCTCCAGAACGTGCTGGCCGTGGCCGACGACTTCGGCGCGCGGGAGTACTGCACGCTCTCGCTGGAGACCGCCCGCGGGCTGGACTACTACACGGGCGTCGTCTTCGAGTGTTTCGACGCCACTGGCGAGGTCTCGCGGTCCGTGTTCGGCGGGGGTCGCTACGACGACCTCATCGAGAGTTTCGGCGGCCAGCCGACGCCCGCCGTGGGGGTCGCGCCCGGTCTCGCGCCGCTGTCCCTGTTGCTCCAGCGGGCGGGCGTCTGGCCCGACGAGGGGTTCACGACCGACTACTACGTGCTGCAGGTCGGTGACACCCGCCAGGTGGCGGCCGACATCACCCGCGCGTTGCGCGAGCGCGGCCACGTGGTCGAGACCGACCTCTCGGACCGGAGTTTCGGCGGCCAGCTGGACTACGCCGACTCCGTGGACGCCGAGACGGTCGTCATCGTCGGCGAGCAGGACCTCGAAGACGACGCCGTGACGGTCAAGGACATGAAATCAGGTGACCAGAAACAGGTTCCGCTGGCGGAGTTCCCGGGCGACCACGACCGGCCGACCTTCGACGACTTCTAGCCGTCGAACAGGCCGTCGTCGGTCGACTCGCCGCCGTCTGCCGCCTCCTCCTCGGCCGTCGCCGTGTCGTCCTCGAACAGGCCGGTGCCGTCGTCACCGGCCGAGTCGTCGGTCGGCGTCCCGGTGTCGTCGAGTAGCCCGTCGTCCGTGCCGTCGATCAGGCCGTCCTCGTCGGAGACGTTCCCGTCGAGGTTGCCCCCGAACGGGTCCTCACTGCCGTCGGAACCGTCATGTTCGGTCCCGGTCCCGTCGAGCAGACCGTCGGAATCGTTCGCGTCGTCTTCGATCACGTCGCCGAGTGCCAGCGACTCGTTGTCCGCGCCCAGTTCGTCGAGCGCGTCGCCGAGCGTCGAGTCGTTTCCTTCGAACGGCCAGTCGGTCCGGTTGGTCGGGGCGACGGTCTCGTTGAGGCCGTCGAGGATGTCCTCGGCGTCGATCCCCTCGTCCTCGTCGATCTCGTCGGCGACCAGGGACCGGCCGAGCGCCCGGAGGTCACTCCCGAGGTCGGCCGACACCGAGTCCGAGCGGTTGGCCAGCGCGCGGAACCGCTCGGCGGAGAGTCCGTACTCGCCCCTGACGGCGGCCGGGAGGGCAGCCGTCGCGCGTTCGCCGCGGTCGGCCAGCCGCCGGTTCACGGCCGCCTCGACGGAGACCGTGGCCGCGAGGTAGGCGTACGCGCCGGCCGAGACCGAGCGGTTGTCGGCCGCCGCCCGGAGGCGTTCGCGGCGCTCGCGGAGCGAGGCGAGGCGGGCGTCGGCGCGCGCTTCCAGCACCGCCAGCACCGCGGCTCGCTCCTCGGGGGAGTCGGCGCGGCCGAGTCTGACGACCAGCGTCCGGGTTTCGAGTTCGCCCGCCGCCTCGGACTGCTGGCTCCCGATGGCCCCGGCGAGTCGGGCCCCGGCCGACGCCGTCGCGTTCGCGCTACTGGCGCTGCCGCCTGCGTCACCGGTCCGGGCGGCGTCGGCACTGGCGGCGTTCTCGGCGGTCGCGGCGGTGGCGCTACCGTCGGTGGCCGCCGTGTCCGCCGTCGGGGAGTCGGCCAGCAGGCCGGCCGCCGGAACGGCGGCTCCGACGACGAGGCAGACGGCCAGCACCGCGGCGACGAGCGGGCGCAGGCGGTTCGAGAGTCGTGATTGGGTGTCAGTCATGGGTTTCCTCCGGGAGTGAGATGACGTTCTCGCGGCCGAGGCGGAACACTTCGATCTCGTCGTCGTCCCTGAGCCGGGAGACGACGCGGCTGGTCTTCGAGTCGCCCCAGTCGCAGGCGTCGGCGAGTTCCTGCTGTTTGATCCGGCCGCCGTGGTCGCGGATGGCCGACAGCGCGCGCTCGTCGTCGCTGAGCAGGTCCGCCGACGGGCCGTCTCCGGCCCCGTCGTCGCCGTCGGATGCGGCCGCCGTCCCGGCCGTCGATCCGGCCGTCGACTCGGCTACTGTCGCGCCGTCGCCGGGGCCGTCGGCCCCGTCGGTCGGCCGTCTGCGGACGTACAGCACGCCGGCGGCGCCGAGAGCGGCGAGGACGAGGACGGCGACGCCGGCCGCCAGGAACGGGAACCCGCCGGCGGTCGCCGGCTCGGAGTCGACCGTTTCGCTGGCGACGATTCGCGGGGCCGTCGAACCGAAGCCGAGTTCGCCCACCCAGGCGACCCGGTCGCTCCTGGTCTCGGTCGGTTCGGGCGTCACCCGGTCGAGGCGGTAGCCCTCGGGCCAGGCGACGGTGAGCCGCGTGTCCGGGCCGAGGTAGAAGCCGCTGATGGCGTCGCCGATCCGGAGCGTCGAGGCGTTGCCGCCGACGAATCCCGACCAGGCGAACCGGTAGGTGACGATGCCGGTCGACTGTGCGAGGCGCTGGCGGCGGACCGTCACCGTGACGTTCGAGAGCGCCATCTCGCGGCCGGTCTCGTTCTCGGCCTGCCGGACCGACGGGCGGATGTCGGCGGCGAACGCCTCGACGTAGGTCGAGCGGTTCGCCTCGATGTCCTGCCGATAGGAGGTGAAGGCCTCCCTCTCGCCGGGCTCGGTCAGGTAGAACTGGTACTGGATCTCCCAGGCGGCGGTCCCGTCGGCACCGGCGTCGATCCGGATGAGCGTGCTGTCGGGCGACAGCGACTCGTTGTCCGCGCCGGCGGACTGGGCCGCCGCCGGACCGGCACAGAGCCAGCAGGCGGCGACGACGGCCACGCCGACGAGCAGCCACCGGGATACTCGTTGCATTCCGTCTGTTGAGGGATAGGTCGAGTGATCGTAATCTATCTTCGGATGCGAACCGCGGACGGGACCCCGGGACACGAAACGCGCCAGCGGGAATGGCAGGGCGGAACATGTGAATGGGGTTCGGGTGGGTCCCGTGGGGAATCGGCTGGATGTCAGTTCGGGTGCTGGAGTTGGAGGAGCGCCGTTAGTCCTCGAGTTCGTCCTGGAGATCGTCGACCTCCCTGCTCAGTTCGTCGTTGGCGTCTGCCATCTCATCGCTGGCCTCCTCGTCGAGTTCGTCGAGCGCCTCGGAGGAGTCCTCGTTGGCGTCGGCGATCTCCTCGCTGGTCTCGTTGTCGAACTCGTCGAGTTCCTCGTTCAGTTCGTCGCGTGCGTTGTCGCGGGCGTCGTCGACGGCGGCGCTGGCGTTCGCGTCCGCCTCGGCGTCGGCTTCGGCCTCGGCGTCAGCCTCTAGGTCGGCCTCGGCGTTGCCCGCCGCGTTGGCGTTCTCGTCGCCCCGGGCGTTGGCTTCGGCCTCCTCGCTGGCGAACAGGCTCAGGACGCTCGCGACGAAGCCCTCGTCGCTGTCCGCACCGTCGTCCGCGCTCGCACTCGCGTCGGTGTTCGCGTCGGCCTGGGCGTTCCCGTCGAACGGGAGGTCGATCACGATGCCGAAGGGCAGCACGACGTTCCCCTCGGTACTCACGTCGGCGGAGCCCTCGGCGGCGGCCTCGCCGCGGTCCGCGCGGGCGTCACCGTTCGCGCTCGCGGAGGCGTCGACGGCCACAGCCGCCGAGCCGCTGGCCCCGCCGTTCGCGTCGGCGCTACCGGAGGCCGTCACCGCGACCTCGGCACCGGCCTCGGCTTCGGCCTCGCCGTCCGTCTCGTTCTCGACCTGTGCGTCCGTGCTCGCGGCCGCCGCTGCGGGCACCGTCGCGGTGAGGACCACCGCGAGCGCCAGCAGCAGCGAACCAGTTCGGGTGTTCAGGCGCATTGCATCCCCAGCTTGTGCCGGGAGGGTCGTATAAAGGGGTGGCCCTGGCGGTGTATTCCACCGGATTGGCGTCACTTGCACCGATTTTCACACCGTTGCTGTCGTGCGGTTACGGTCGGTACGCTCGAACAGCCGCGTTGAACGGTCGAAAGTTTGAAGTTGAGGTTTTCGGAGTCAGTCGTCGTCGCCGGTCGCGACGAAGACCGGTTGCTCGGCGTCGAGGAGGACGGCCTGTGTGACGCTGCCGAACAGGGCTTTGCCGACGGGGGATCGTTTCCGACCGTGGATAGCGATGGCGTCCACGTCGAGTTCGGCCGCGGTCTCCAGGATGACCGTCGCGGGATCGCCGTGTTCGTGGCGGACCCGCGCAGTCACACCGGCAGCTTCGAGCGCGTCGACGGCCGCCGTGACGCTCTCGGGCACGTCGTCTTCGTCGTAGATGGCCTCGGAGGAGACGGCTTCGCCCTCGTCGCGAACCTCGAACTGTTCGAAGACGTTGAGGACGGTGACCTCGACTTCCTCGGGATCGGCGGGGAGGTCGGTGACGGTCTCGACGAGCGGCGCGGGTTCGTCCTCCGTCGCGAGTAACACGTGATACATGGCCCCTGCTTCGAGCGGCCGGTACTTAGTTGGGCTGACCCGTTCAGTCGCGAGGCGCCCGTCGAAACGCTCATCGCGCTCGCCGAACAGCTACGATCCATGCGCGCGTACCGGGCCGCCTACGACGGGCGGCGGTTCCACGGGTTCCAGCGCCAGCCCGACGTGCCCACCGTCTCCGATACCCTGCTGGCGGCGCTCCGCGAACTGGACGTGTTGGCCGACGAGGCGGACGCACCGCCGGGCTACGCGGCCGCGGGCCGGACCGACGCCGGCGTGTCGGCGGTCGCCCAAACCGTCGCCTTCGACGCGCCCGACTGGCTGACCCCGCGGGCCTTCGACAGCGAACTCCCGCCCGACGTGCGGGTGTGGGCCGTCGCGGAGGCACCGCCAGACTTTCACGCGACCCACGACGCGACGTGTCGCGAGTACGTCTACCACCTCCACGCCCCTACGGAGTCCGTCGACGACGAGCGCGCGACGGCCGCGCTCGACGCCCTGCGTGGCGAACACGACTTCCACAACCTGACGCCCGACGACGACGGCACGGTGCGGGACCTCGACGGCGAAATCGACCGGGACGGCGACTACCTCGTGGTGCGGGTCCGGGCCGGGGGGTTCGCCCGCCAGCTCGTCCGCCGGCTCGTGGCCCTGCTCGACGAGATCGCCCGCGGCGAGCGCGATCTCGGGACCGTCGACCGCGTGCTGGCCGCGGAGCCGTTGCCCGGTCCGGCGGGCGTCCCGGCCGCGCCGGCCGAACCGCTGGTGCTGGCCGACGTGACCTACCCCGACCTGAACTTCGAGCGCGATCCAGAGGCCGCCGCGAGCGCCCGTGAGATCTTCCGGGAGCGCCGCGTCAGGCACGCGACCCGGGCGAGAGTGGCCGAGGATCTGGTCGCCGGCGTCGGGAGTGAGTCGGCCGAGTAGTCACCACTCGTCGGGCCAGATGCCCGCGGCGACCATCCCGGGTTTCGCGCCGGTCTCGACCAGTCGCTCGCGGACGGTCGCGGGGTCGACGCGGGGCGGGGCACGGCCGTCACTGGCGAGTTCCCGGACGAGCAGGGCCGTGACCATCGCGTGCTCGCGGATCGTCCGCACGTCGGCCTTCTCGCGCGTGTCGGCGCGGGTGTGGGTCCAGCCCCGTTCCCAGTGGCCCTCGTCGTCGGGGCGCTCGCTGTG
Source organism: Halorientalis pallida (assembly GCF_049605515.1). Taxonomy (GTDB): domain Archaea; phylum Halobacteriota; class Halobacteria; order Halobacteriales; family Haloarculaceae; genus Halorientalis; species Halorientalis pallida_A. The sequence continues at coordinate 3,036,299 of NZ_CP187158.1, read as the reverse complement.
GAGCTGGATCGCCGGGACCCCGCGGCGGAGGAACGGCCAGTGGTCGCTGTAGGGATGCGGGCGTTCGCTGACTTCCAGTGGGTGGTTCAGGTCGTCGACGACGCCCGCCGCGAGATCGGTCAGCGCGTCGCTGGTGTGCGTCAGCGCGCGGAGCCTGCGGAACCGACCGACGCCGTCGCAGTTGACGACCGCCCGGAGCCGGTCCGGGTCGAGGTCCGCGGCCAGCGCCTCGCTCCCGAGCAGGCCGAGTTCCTCGCTCCCGACGGCCGCGACCACGACTCGCGTTTCGAGACCGCTCTCGACGTGGCCGAGAATCCGGAGCGCGCCGAGCAGGACCGCGACGCCACAGCCGTTGTCCAGCGCCGCCTCGCCCACGTCGTGGCCGTCGAGGTGCGCCACGAGGAGGATCGCGTCGTCGGTGTCGGGCCCCAGGTGGCCGACGACGTTGCGACTCGTCCCAGGTTCGGTCTCGGCCGCGACCGAGAGCGACACCGACGCGCCCGCGTCGGCGTACTCCCGGAGCCAGTCGCCCGTTTCGGCGCTGACGCCGACGCCCGGGATCGCCGCGGCGTCGCCGAACCGGAGCGCGCCGGTCGGCGGGAGCTGGCCGGGCGCGTGGTTGGCGAAGACGAAGGCCGCCGCGCCCGCGTCCGCGGCCTGTCCGACCTTCTCCATCCGGTGGATTCGTCGGTCGGCCCCCGCCGGCGTGCCCGTACTCGCCAGCGCGACGCGGTCGCGGAGGTCGGCGTCGGCGATCTCCTCGGGTGTCCCGTGGCCCACGTCCACCAGCGGCGCGTCCACCTCGCCGGCCGGCGAGTAGGGGAGCGCGACGGCCTCGAACTGCCGGTCGAGATCGCGGTCGGGGACCCGGACCGTGAGGTCGGTCCGCCCGCGCGTCCACCGAACCATCTCGAAGGGACGCGTCTCGACATCTCTGACCCCCGCGTCACGGAGGGCGTCCCCGACCAGTTCGGCCGCGCGGGCTTCGCCCGGATGCCCGCCCAGCCGGTCGTCGAGTTCACAGAGCCGGGTCAGCAGGTCCCAGGGGGCGTCGTCGCGCCAGGCCCGACCGAGTGCCCGGTCGATGTCCATGGGCCGGCTTCGGCTGGCAACCCCAAAGGCTTGCCGCGGCCGGCACGGGCCGAGGACGAGCCGGCGGTTCCCTCCGGCGCGTAAAGGCTTACTTCGCGCCCGCACGTAGCCGTAGCAATGAGTTCGGTTCCCGAACGAAGCGACATCGACGCGGAACACAAGTGGGATCTGGAAGCACTCTACGCCGACGACGAGGCGTGGGAGGAGGCCTTCGAGGCGGTCCAGGAGCGGCTCGCGGACCTGGAGGCCTACGAGGGGCGGGTGACCGAGGACGCCGAGACGCTGCTGGCGGTGCTGGAACTCCGCGAGGAGATCATGCGAACCGTCTCGAACGTCACCTCCTACGCGCGGATGCGACGCGACGAGGACACGACCGACAGCCACTATCAGGCCCTGCTCGCGCGGGCCCAGTCGCTGTCCTCGGAGGCCCAGAGCGCCGCCTCGTTCATCGAGCCCGAGTTACAGGACCTCGACCGCGAGGAGATCGAGGCGATGGTCGACGAGGAACCCGATCTGGCGGTCTACGACCACTACTTCGACGACGTGTTGCGGATGAAAGCACACACCCGTTCGGCCGAGATCGAGAACCTGCTGGCCGAACTCGGAGAGGTCACGGGCGCGCCCGGAGAGGTGTACAACACGCTCGCCAACGCGGACATGGAGTTCCCGGCGGTCGAGACGCCCGAGGGCGAGACGAAGCGGATCACGCTCAACAACTTCACGACGCTCCAGAAGAATCCGGATCGCGAGTTCCGGCGGGACGTGTACGAGCAGTTCTACGACGAGTGGGAGACGGTCCGCAACGCGGTCGGGACGGCCTACAAGAACAGCGTCAAGACCGACAGCAAGCTGGCGAACGCACGCAACTACGACACCGCCCGCGAGGCCGCCCTCGACGGGCCGAACATCCCCGTCGAGGTCTACGACAACCTCGTCGACACCGTGCGGGACAACCTGGGCAAACTCCACCGCCACGCGGAGTTGAAGCGCGAGAGCATCGGTGCGGACGAACTCCGGATGTGGGACCTCTACGTCCCGATGGTCGAGGGCGAGAGCCCGGAAGTTCCCTACGAGGAGGCCTGCGAGTACGTCGTCGAGGCCGTCGCGCCGCTGGGCGAGGAGTACCAGTCCCGGCTGGCCGAGGGCCTGGACTCACGCTGGGTCGACGTGTACGAGACCGACGGGAAGCAATCGGGCGCCTACAGCGGCGGGACCTACGACTCCCAGCCGTACATCCTCATGAACTACCAGGACGACGTGTCCTCGATGTACACGCTGGCCCACGAACTCGGCCACTCCCTGCACACGCAACTCACCAGCGAGGAACAGCCCTACGTCTATTCGGGCTACGAGATCTTCGTGGCCGAAGTCGCGTCGACGGTCAACGAGACCCTGCTGACCCACCACCTGCTCGACACCGTCTCCGACGAACGGCTCCGCCGGCACGTCCTCAACGAGTACCTCGAACGGTTCCGCTCGACGCTGTACCGCCAGACCATGTTCGCCGAGTTCGAACACCGCGCCCACGAACTCTCGGAGGCCGGCGAGGCGCTGACGCCCGACCGGCTGGACGACCTCTACCGCGAACTGAAAGGCGACTACTACGAACCCGCCGAGATCGACGACCGGATCGCCCGCGAGTGGATGCGTATCCCGCACTTCTACCGGGCCTTCTACGTCTACCAGTACGCGACCGGCATCTCGGCGGCGGTCGCGCTGGTCGACCGGATCCTCGACGAGGGCGAACCGGCGGCCGAGCAGTACGTCGACTTCCTCCGGAAAGGGTCCCGGGAGTACCCCCTGGAACTGCTCCGGGGAGCGGGCGTCGACATGGCCTCGCCCGAACCGGTCGAGTCGGCACTCGGCGTCTACGACGACTACCTCGACGAGTTCGCTGACCTGGCCTGAACCGCCGGAAATCGGCCGGTTCGGTCGGTTCCAGCCGCGGCAGGGTAGGATAGCCGCGACCCAAAGGCCCTTTTACGAGCACCCATTAGCATCGACAGTCAGATGTCCCGGAGTCCGTCGCTCCCGGACCGGCCGCGCCTGGATCTCGATCCGGAGATGTCTCCGGAAGAGCGGCTGGATGCGTTGCGGGAGCACTTTATCAAGCTGGAACAGGTCAACGACGAGCTATCGTCGCAACTCGACTCGGCCCAGGAGCGTCGCGACAACCTCAGCGGCGAGGTCGACCGGCTGGAACGAGAGAACGAGACGCTGAAGACGTCGTCGCTGTACATCGCGACGGCCGAGGAGGTCACCGACGAGGGTGTCATCGTCAAACAGCACGGCAACAACCAGGAGGTCCTGACGGAGGTGTCGCCGAACCTCCGCGAGGAACTGGAGGCGGGCGACCGGGTGGCCATCAACGATTCGTTCTCCGTCCAGACGCTGCTGGACGCCGAGACCGACGCCCGCGCCCAGGCGATGCAGGTCGACCACAGCCCCGACGTGGTCTACGAGGACATCGGCGGCCTCGACGAGCAGATCCGCGAGGTCCGTGAGGCCGTCGAGGAGCCGCTGATCAACGCCGAGCAGTTCCGGGAAGTCGGCATCGATCCGCCCAGCGGCGTCCTCCTGCACGGTCCGCCGGGCACCGGGAAGACGATGCTCGCGAAGGCCGTGGCGAACGAAACCGACGCCACCTTCATCAAGATGGCCGGCTCCGAACTCGTCCGGAAGTTCATCGGCGAGGGCGCGCGGCTGGTCCGGGACCTGTTCGAACTCGCCTCGGAACGCGAACCGGCCATCATCTTCATCGACGAGATCGACGCCATCGCGGCCAAGCGCACGGAATCGAAGACCTCCGGCGACGCCGAGGTCCAGCGGACGATGATGCAACTGCTCTCGGAGATGGACGGCTTCGAGGACCGCGGTGAGATCCGCATCATCGCCGCCACCAACCGCTTCGACATGCTCGACCGGGCCATCCTCCGGCCCGGCCGCTTCGACCGCCTCATCGAGGTTCCCGAACCCGACGCCGAGGGCCGCGAGCGCATCCTGGAGATCCACACGAAGGATCTCAACCTCGCGGAGGAACTCGACCTGGCGGCCATCGCCGCCGAGACCGAGGGCTTCAGCGGTGCCGAGCTCGCCAGCCTCACCACCGAGGCCGGGATGTTCGCCATCCGCGACGGCCGCACCGAGGTCCGCATGGAGGACTTCGAGGACGCCCGGGAGAAGGTCACCGAGGAGGAAGGCTCCGAGACGGGCCCCATCGCGTTCTACTGACCGGGATTTTTTCACGCCGAAACGGCGCGATATTCACACGCACCCTTTTTGCCGTCGCCGGCCACTCTTAAATGATGGACTGGCCCGGCCCGGCCGAGGCGTTGCTCGAACACGCCCGGGACAAGATCGTCGTCCTCGACGAGGAGGGGACCTTCCGGTACCTGAACCGGGTGACAGCGGAGATTCTCGGCTTCGATCCCGAGGAGCTTCGTGGGGAGAACGCCTTCGAGTACATCCACCCCGACGACCGCGAGCGGATCCTGTCGCGGTTCGAGCGGGTCGTCGCGGGCCGGGAGTACGACGGCACTATCGAGTACCGACACCGGACCAGTGACGGCTCGTACGTCTGGCTGGAGAGCCGCATCGCCGAACTCACCGACCCGGAGGAGGGATACATCGTCAGCTCCCGGGACATCACCGAGCGCGTCCAGGCCGAGCGTGAACGGGACGAGACCGCCGAGCGCCTCGAAGAACTCGCCGCCAAGGCCGACGACGTGCTGTGGATGTTCTCGGCCGACTGGTCGGAGTTGCTCTTTCTCAACGCGGCCTACGAGTCGACCTACGGCCAGCCGGCCGAGGAAGTCCGGGGGGACCCCCGGCGCTTCCTCGAGGCGATCCACCCCGAGGACCGCTCGGCGGTTCAGGACGCCATGGCCCGTCTCTCGGCCGGCGAGTCGGTCGATATGGAGTACCGCGTCAACCCACAACAGGACTACAGCCGCTGGGTCTGGGTCCAGGCCGAACCGATCTTCGAGGCGGGCGAAGTCGTCCGGATCGTCGGCTTCACGCGCGACGTGACAGACCGGCGACGCCGGGAGCGACAGTTGCGCGTGATCGACACGATCCTCCGACACAACCTCCGGAACGACCTCAACACCGTCATCGGCCACGCCGAGTACGTGTCCGAACACCCGGAGGACGACCCGCCGGCCCACGCCGAGGCCATCGAGCGAACCGCCCAGGCACTGCTCCGCAAAGCCGAGAAACAGCGCCGGACCATCGAGTTGCTCACCGACCCTGTCGCGCCGTGTCGAATCGACGTGACGACCACCATCGAGGACGCCGTGGCGACGGTCGAAGATCACTACCCCGACGCCGAGATCGAGACCGACCTTCCACCGTCGCTGCCGGTCCGTGCGCTGGGCGAGATCGGGACCGCGTTCCAGGAACTACTCGGCAACGCCGCGAAACACGCGGACGACGCGCCGTGGATCCGGATCACCGCGGCGCAGGTCGACGACCGCGCCGTCGTCGAGATCGAAGACACCTGCCCCCCGATCCCCGAGTACGAGTACCGCGTCCTGACCGGCGAGCAGGAGATGGACGGCGTCACCCACACCAGCGGCCTCGGCCTCTGGCTGGTCTACTGGGTCGTCGACCTCTCGGACGGCACCATCAGCTTCGAGACCGACGAGGACGGCAACACCGTCACCGTCTCACTGCCGCTGGCCACGTCGGAACAGTAGAACGGGCAGATCGGGACGGTCTACCCCTCCGCGCAGATCTCCACGACCACCTTTTTCCCGGTCGGGTCGCCTCCGGCGACCGCTCCCGGCAAAAACGTGGGCGAAAAATGCCGGTCGCTCGCTCCGCTCGCGACCGGGACGACGGACTAGCGCTCCGCACAGATGTCGACGAAGTTCCGTAGAATCCGCAGTCCCGTCTCCCCCGACTTCTCGGGGTGGGACTCCACCTTTTTCCCGGTCGGGTCGCCTCCGGCGACCGCTCCCGGCAAAAACGTGGGCGAAAAATGCCGGTCGCTCGCTCCGCTCGCGACCGGTACGACGGACTAGCGCTCCGCACAGATGTCGACGAAGTTCCGTAGAATCCGCAGTCCCGTCTCCCCCGACTTCTCGGGGTGGAACTGCGTGCCGAAGACCGTCCCGCTCTCGTCGGCGATGATACTCGGGAAGTCGAGTCCGTAGTCGGTCGTCGCGACGACCGCCCCCTCGGCCTCGGGTTCGGCGTAGTAGGAGTGGACGAAGTAGGCGTGTTCCCCGTCAATTCCGTCGACCAGCGGGTGGTCCCGTTGCACGTCGAGTTCGTTCCAGCCCATGTGGGGCACCTTCTGGTCGCCGTGGAACCGCCGGTTGGTCCCGGGGATCAGGTCCAGCCCTTCGGCCTCGCCCTGACCCGCGTGGTCGGCCTCCTCGCTCGTGGTCAGGAGCATCTGCATCCCGAGACAGATTCCAAAGAGCGGCGTGCCCGCGTCGGCGGCGTCGGCCAGCGCCGCCCGGAACGGGCCGGCGTTCTCCATGCCCTCGCTGAACGCGCCGACGCCCGGGAGGACGATGCCGTCGGCGCTGTCGACGGCGGCGGGTTCCTCGATCAGCTCGACCGACGCGCCAGCCCGCTCCAGCCCGCGGGTCACGCTCCGGAGGTTCCCCAGGCCGTAGTCGACGACGACCACTTCGGCGGCCGTCTGGGTCGTACTCATGTGCGAGAGTTGGCGGGTCCCGGTCAAGTCAGTTCCGCTACGGTCGAACGTTGCATCGTCACTCAGAACGAGCCCAGCGTCGACTGCCCGCCCGCGCCGGTCAGGTCGGCGGCCCGCTGGATGGTCTCCTCGAAGGTCGCCTCCTGGCTCCGGTCGTACAGCGTCGCCGCCGGGTGGACCGACACCATGACGGTCCGGGGCTCGCCCGCGACGGGGCAGTCGAACGTGTCGCCGGCCTCGCCGGTCACGCCCACGTCCCGCTCCAGCAGGTGTTCGCTCGGGACCTTCCCGAGCGTGACGATCACCGTCGGATCGACGGCGTCGATCTCCCGTTCGAGGTACTCGCGGCAGTTGGCGAGTTCCTCGACCCGGGGGTCGCGGTTCTCCGGCGGTCGACAGCGGACGCAGTTGGTGATCCGCACGTCGGCCCGCGCCAGTCCGGCGGCCCTGAGCGCGTCGTCCAGCACCGTCCCGCTCCGGCCGACGAACGGTTCGCCCTGGTCGTCCTCGTTCGCGCCGGGTCCCTCGCCGACGAACAGCAGGTCCGCGTCCGCCGGGCCGACGCCGTTGACGATCCGGCTCCGACACTCGGCGAGGTCGGGACAGCGCGTGCACTCGGTCACCGTCAGGTCCTCCATCTCGCCCATGGGGTCGCTCCGGCAGGCGGAACCAAAAGTGAGTCGCCTGCACCGGGTCGGTCAGTCGGTACGGCGGAGGTCGTCGGCCCCGCGGGCGGCCAGCCGTGCGACCCGGAGCGGTTCCGGGCGGCCACCCTCCGGCGTGAAACCGTCGACGACCGCGGCCGCCGCGCCGTCGTCGAGGCCGACGGCGCGGACGAAGACGGTGTCGTCGGCGACGCCGACGCGCTGGCGGTCGGGCTGGTCGCGGTACGTCGCCAGCCGTCGGTCGAGGGCGTCGCCGTCGAACTGTTCGCGGAGTGCGGACTCCAGCCCGTCACTCTCCTCGTAGGTCACCGAAAGAACCGGTCGGTCAGTGTGGTCGGCGACCCGATGCAGGTCGACGACGTTGAACCAGGCGGGAGCGATCCCGGAGACGAGGACGTACCGCACGTCTTCGCGGCCGAGATCGTCGAACAGCGCACAGATGGCGTCCGTGGCGTCGGTCCCGCCGACGGTGCAGGTGGTAAACGCGAAGCCGTCGACGACGCGGCTCGCGCGGGTCACGACACCGGCGAGCGTGCTCCGGTCCTCGCGAAAGGACTCGGCGATCCCGAGGGCACGGACCCCTCGCTTCACGTGTTCTCGTCTTCGTCCTCTTTGATGTGTTTGAGTTTGTCGAGGAGTTCGTCGTTCGACGCGCTGAACTCGTACTCGACGTCGCCGTCGTGGGTGTTCTCGGATGTTGATACGCCGTCGTCGTCCTCAAAATCAGTGTCGTAGTCCTGATTTTCCTGTTCGGACTCGTCGTAGCTCCCGAACCCCATATGCGTTCATTTGAGTTGCAGAGTAAAAAGTATCTCGCCGCCCGGTACCCTGATACGCCCCGCGGCCGACCACGGGAACATGGACGTGTACAACGTCACGGCCGACGCGGAGACGTTCACCTGCAACGCCTACCTGGCGCTGGGCGAGCGCGCCGTCCTGGTCGACGCCGGCGCGATGGACGGCGTGGTCGAGGCGATCCGCGACCACACCCGCGACATCGACGCCGTGGTCCTCACCCACCAGCACGGTGACCACGTCGCCCAGCTGGACCCAGTCCTCGACGAGTTCGACGCCGAGCTGTACGCCTACGCCCCCCACGACCGCCGGACCGTCGAACTGGAAGACGGCGATCAGGTCATGATCGGCGACGAGGCGTTCGACGTGGTGTACACGCCCGGGCACGCCGACGACCACGTCTCGCTGGTCAGCGAGAACACGCTGTTCAGCGGCGACGTTGTCGTCCACGACGACGGCGCGTTCGACTACGGCTCGTTCGGCCGGACCGACATGGCCGGCCAGTCCCGTGAACGGCTGATCGAGAGCATCCGCGACCTCCTGGACCGCATGCCCGAGGGGGTCGAACACATGTACGCCGGCCACGGCGACACGTTCGAGGGTGACGTGCGCGACGTGGTGGCAACGGCACTGGAGCGTGCGGAGAAACGGGAGCCGAAGTACCCGGACGAGTAGGCCGCAGGAAGTTCCGATAAAAAGACGTGTGCATCCGAATCCACACGAGTTATAAGAGATTGGGGTGACACCGCCCAATACCAACCGTGGGACTCCGAGACTGGGTCTTCGGCGGCGACGAGACGCCACTCGAGACGGCCAACCGACTCCGTGGAACCGCCAAGGAATCGCCCGACGAAGTCGACGTGGACCGACTCGTCGGATTGGCCACCGAACCCGAGGAACACGCGGTGTCGCGCGCCGCGGCCGACGGGATCACCGCCTTGGCCGAACAGCGACCGGGCCGCCTGTTCGATCACGTATCGGAACTGATCGAGGCGACGACGGTCCTGGAGGGCGTCGGTTCGAGACAGCGTGGGGTGTTCGCACGGGCGCTCGAACACGTCGCCAGGGAGGACCCGAGCGTCGTCGCGCCCGAGGCGGACCGACTGGTCGCGTCACTGGAGGCCGAACTGGAAGCCGACAAGAAACCGGGGAGTGACGTGTACATCGACCCCGACAAGGCGGCCGGGCTCAGCCACGCCGCGGCCGCCGCCGGGATCGACGACGCGGAGCCGTTGCTGGAGCGACTGCGACGCCACTCCGAGCCGACGGTCAGCGACGCCGCCAGAGAGGCGTTACGAGAACTCTAGGCCGCGTTGCGTTCGCGGTTCTTCGGTCGGAGGTTCCCGTAGCCACACTTCCGGCAGCGGTCCGCCTTGTTCGGGTTGCGCGCGTTACACCGCATGCAGATCATCTTCGCCAGAATGCGGTCTTCCGCTTTCTCGAACGTAGCCATGAGCGCGTGTTTCCCGTCGTCGTGGTTAAGTGTTCCGAGACCACCGCGGACTGGCTTTTTCATCCCGCCCACCGTAGCCGGCGTATGCTCTACGACCGGGTCGCCGACCTGCCCCTTGTCGTCGAAGCTGTCGACCTGACGCTTCAGGAACGAGACACCACCAGCGGGTTCGCTCGCGCCACCACGACCGTCGCGCTCTCGGGGGAGGGCGAGACCGGGCAGGGCGAGGACGTGACCTACGAGACCGACCTCCACCACGACCTCGCCGAGGCCGGCCTGCCCGATCTCACCGGCGAGTACCCGTTCGCCGAGTTCTCCGAGCGAGTGGGCGAACTGGACCTGTTTCCGACGCCGCCCGAACGCGAGGACTTCCGGCACTACCGCCGGTGGAGCGTCGAGAGCGCCGCGCTGGACCTGGCGCTCCGCCAGAACGATCTCGACCTGGCGTCGGCGCTCGACCGGACGTACGATCCAGTCCAGTTCGTCGTCAGCACGCGACTGGGCGAACCACCGACGACGGATCGTCTGGAGCAGGTCCTCGACGTGCGTCCCGACACCGAGTTCAAACTCGATCCGACGACCGACTGGACCGCCGAGTTGGCCGCCGCCGTCGCCGACCTCGCGCCCGTCCGCATCTGTGACCTGAAAGGCCAGTACTCGGGCACCGAGGTCGACGCGCCGCCCGACCCCGACCTCTACGAACTGGTACTGGAGACGTTCCCAGACGCCGTGATCGAAGACCCGAACCTCACCGACGAGACGCGCGCACTGTTCGAGGGCCGCGAGGGTCGGGTCTCCTGGGACGCGCCGATCACCGGCGTCGAGAGCATCGAGGCCCTCCCGTTCGAGCCAGACTGGCTCAACATCAAGCCCTCCCGCTTCGGCAGCGTCGAGTCGCTGTTCGCGAGCGTCGAGTACTGCATGGACCACGATATCCAGATGTACGGCGGCGGCCAGTTCGAGCTCGGGGTGGGTCGTGGCCACATCCAGGCGCTGGCGGCGCTGTTCTATCCCGACAGTCCGAACGACGTGGCACCCGGCGGGTACAACGATCCCGACTTCGAGGGGGACCTGTCGCCGAGCCCGCTCGACCCGCCGACCGATCCCGTCGGCTTCCGGTGGTCGTGAGTCCGGATTCACGGCCGGAAAACGACCACCAGTTTTGAAGTCGGTCGCCCGACTGGACGAGCGTATGGCCCTCCAGGCCCTCCAGCTGATCTGGTTCGCGTTCGGCCTCGTCATCACCGTGAGTATCATCGCCATCGGCGCGTACATCGGTACGCTCCGCGCGCTCGACACGTTCTACGGTGATAGCGACAGTCTGTTCCTCTCCGAGGAGTTCCACGGGCGGCAGGAGCGGTGAGCTACTCCCGGTCGAGGTAGTCGTCCTGTACGTCCAGAATCTCAGCGGAGTTCGTACACTCGGCGTAGCGGCGCAACGGTTCGTCGTTGAGTTCGAGGAAGGTGTGGCCCCAGGTGAACTTCGAGAGGAGTTCCTCGGCGTGGTCGCGCTGGCCGAGGATACACAGTGCGCCGGCGAAGGCTTCGACGGTGTTCAACTCGAAGGGCGTCCCGTAGTTGACGGGATTGCCCGCGACGAGGAAGGGCAACGAGCGGTGGATGCCCTCCAGGTCGAAGGCCTCGCGTTCGGCGGTCTCCCACGAGCAGTCGAGCGCGACGAGGCGGTCGTGCCGTGCGCCGCTCCCGACGCCGTCTTCGGGCGACAGCGCCTGCTCGGCGAAGGGGTTGAGAACGATACCTGGTGGTGTCGACCGGGTGGCCCGGTGTAACTCCGCGAGGTCGAACCGCGCGAGTTTCCGGGCGCTGCACTTGTCGGGATCGTCGTCGCCCTCGTAGCGGACGTGCAGGCCGTATGCGCCCATCGAGTGGACAAACGCAGTCAGGCTTTAAGTCCCTTGCAGTAGAGTTTCGGATGTGCTATCGGAAGGGACGGTGGCCCCGACGTTTACGTTGCCCGGCGTGGTCGACGGCGCGCCGAGAGACGTCTCCCTCGAGGACTACATTGGCGAGGGGATCGTCGTACTGGCGTTCTATCCGGCCGATTTCAACCCCTCGTGTGAGGACGACTCCTGTGACCTGACGGAACTGGACCTGTTCACCATGCAGCGGGACGTGGACATCTTCGCCGTCAGCACCGACAGCGTGTTCAGCCACCGCGCGTACGCCGAGGAGTACTCCCTGTCGATCCCGCTGCTGAGCGACACCCACGGCGAGGCCATCGATGCCTACGACGTGGTGCTGGACAGCGACCAGTTGCTGTCCGAGCGCGCGGTGTTCGTCATCGACCAGGAGGGTGTGATCCAGTACGCGTGGTCGACGGCCGACCTGGCCGAGCGGCCCGACATCGACGCGGTCCGGGAGGCAGTCTCGTCCATCGGCGGCGACTCGACCGCCGTCGGGCGCTACCGCGTCGGCCACGCCCACTACATCGAGGCCCGGCGGGCCTTCACCAGCGCGATGAAGAGCTTCGAGGATCGGGACTGGCTGATCGCGCAGGGTGACTTCCAGCGGGCGATGGAGGAGTTTCAGGAGTCCGCCGACCAGTTCGAGAGCGCCGTCCGGTTCGCCGAGTCCGAACCGCTCGAACAGGGGTTCGAGCGCGCCCAGGAGAAGGCCACGGCGCTCTGGCAGGCCGCCGAGTGGCTGGCCGAATCCGCCAGCGAGTACGCCAGCGGCGACGGGAAGGAGGCCGACGAACTCCGCCAGGACGCCGAGACGCCACTGGAGACCGCCCGCGACATCGGCGAACCGCCGGACCCGGACGACATCACGCTCGACGCGGACGGCGCGGCGACCGAACAGTCCACCACGGACCCCGACGACGACGCGCTGGACGCGCCGACCGACCCCGCCGAGGACGAGGACACGTCCGAACCCGGCGGCGACGCCGACGGCGACCCCGGCGAACAGGACGACGTGGACGCCGCCGTCGAAGACGTGTCCGTCGACGACGAGGACACGACCGAGCGCGACGACGCGGATCGGACCGGCAACGGTGACACCGACGGCGTCTCCAGCGCCGTCGAGTTCGACGTGGCGGACGACGGCGTCGACGAGGGAGCGACCCCACAGGACGGGCACGACGAACCGGCGTCCGAGGAACCAGTGTCGGCGGACACGGGATCCGACGACGCGGACGGCGAGGACGCGGACGGCGAGGACGAGGACATCGAACTCGACCTGAAAGACCCGACGGAGTGAGGAAGCCGGGGCCCACACTTTCTCGGCCCCCGCCGCCCAAGGACGGGCATGGACCGCGAGGCGACCGCCCGAGAGTACTACCGGACGCTCGACGAAGACGACTACGAGACGCTGGCCGACCTGCTGGCCCCCGAGTTCGTCCACTACCGGCCCGACCGCACCATCGAGGGCCGGGACCGGTTCGTGACCTTCATGCGCGACGAGCGGCCGATGAAGGCGACGAGCCATCCGCTGGATGCTGTCTACGCCACTGCTCCCGAACGTGGCGAGAGTGAAATCGCCGTCCGCGGTCGGCTCCTCGACCCTGACGGTGAGCCGGTCGTCTCGTTCGTCGACGTATTTGCCTTCGACGGCGAAAACGTCCAGTCGATCCACACGTATACGCAGTAGCCGAGTTCGGCGGTTACGAACCGTTCTAGAAGCGGTCTAGCGTGTGTATGAAGATACTTGTACGTAAACGGTGATTTCTCGCTGTATGTCGCGCGGTCGGACGTTCGCTCTCACGGCGGTCCTGCTCGGTCTCGTGGCACTCGCGCACGCCCTCGTCACGTGGCCGGTCGCCGCGACGCTCGTCCTGTTCGGCGGGTGTGCGGCGGTCGCGTTCGTCACCGAGGCGGTCGTGATCAACCTCGACTGGCTCGAACACCACATCGGTCCGAAGCTCGGCGGTGTCCCTATCTACGTGCTGTTCGGGTGGAGCGGAGTGGTCTACGTCGCTGTTCGGCTCGCGCTACTCGTGACCCAGGGCTGGACGGGAGTCGTCGTGACCGGTCTCGTCGCGACGACGTACGACGTGGTGACCGACCATCGAGGTGTCGAAGACGGTCACTGGACTTACACCGACGACATCGCTGGTCCGCGGTATCGTGGCGTGCCGTGGTGGAACTACCTCGGGTGGTTTCTCATCAGTAGCGCGACGGCGGCGGTCACCATTCCGTTTCTGTAGTCGCTCGTCCTACTCCTTCTCGCCCGCGCCGACGGCGCTCTCGCCGACGGGTTCGTGGCCTTCGATGACTTCCTGGCCCCCCATGTACTCCCGGAGTGGCTCGGGGACGGTGACGGTGCCGTCCTCGTTCTGGTAGTACTCCATGATGGCGACCATGACCCGCGGGACGGCCAGACCGGAGCCGTTCAGGGTGTGCAGGTACTCCGCGGACTCGTGGCGCTCGGGCCGGTAGCGGATGCCGGCGCGCCGGGCCTGGAAGGCCTCGAAGTTCGACACGGAGGAGACTTCGAGCCAGCGGCCGCCCGCCTCGGGGCCCTCGTCCATGTCGTCGCCGGGGGCCCACACCTCGATGTCGTACTTCTTGGCCTGGGTGAAGCCCATGTCGCCGGTACACATCTCCAGCACGCGGTAGGGCAAGCCGAGTTCTTCGAGGACGGCCTCGGCCTCCCCGCGGAGGTCTTCGAGGCGGTCGTAGCTGTTCTCCGGGCGGACGAAGTTGACGAGTTCGACCTTGTTGAACTGGTGGACGCGGACGATGCCCCGCGTCTCCGTGCCGTGTTCGCCGGCCTCTCGCCGGAAGTTGGGCGTGTAGGCCTGGTGTTTGAGCGGGAGGTCGTCGTCCAGCAGGATCTCGTCGCGGTACATGTTGGTGACCGGGACCTCCGCCGTCGGGAGCAACCAGAGGTCGTCCTCGTCGTAGGGTTCGTCGTTGTCGCCGCCGACCCGGTAGGCGTCCTCGACGAACTTGGGGAACTGGCCGGTCCCCTCCATGGAGGCGCTGTTGACCGGGATCGGCGGGAACACGTCGGTGTACCCCTGGTCGCGGTGGAGATCGAGCATGAACTGGATGAGGGCGTGTTCCAGGCGTGCGCCGTCGCCCTGCAGGAAGTAGAAGCCGCCGCCGGAGACCTTCGCCCCGCGCTCGAAGTTCAGGATGTCCAGTTCCTCACCGAGGTCGTAGTGGGGGATCACCTCGTCGGGGAGATCGCGCAGGTCGTCGAATCCCTCGCGGGCGACCTCGACGTTGTCGCTCTCGTCGTCGCCGACGGGGGCGTCCTCGTGGGGGATCTGCGGGAGTTCCAGCAGGGCATCTTCCAGCTCGGCCTCCAGTTCGTCAGCGCGGTCCTCGACCGCCTCCAGTTCGGCTTTCAGTTCACTCGACCGGTCGATGGCTTCCTGGGCCTGTTCTTCCTTGCCCTCCTGTTTGAGCTGGCCGATCTTCGAGGAGACCTCGTTGCGCTCGTGGCGCAGGTCGTCACCGCGGGCTTTCAGCTCGCGCCACTCCTCGTCGATCTCGAGGATGTGGTCGAGGTCCACGTCGTCGACGCCCTTCGTCTCCAGGGCTTCCCGGACCGTCTCGGGGTTCTCCCGGAGGAACTGCCTGCTGATCATTTGCTCGGAATTTTTCCGTGCCGTGGCAAAACCGTGTCGCTCTCGGCGGCGCTGGCGTGTCGTCCATCGGGGCAGCAGGGGATTCGACGCGTGAAACCGACCGGGAGTTTATACGCTCGTTGATCCTTTGACCGGGCAGACAGCAGTCGACTCGTCGCTACGGACGGTGCTGTGGTCCAGCGGCGGCGACCGTCGACAGGACTGAGACGATGCTATTCGAAGAACAGACACTCTACACGGCAGTTGCCATCGTGGCGCTACTACTGACGGTCGTGCTGGCCGCCTGGGTTCGCCGATTCGAGGGCACGACGCGCCGGCACATGCTACTCGCACCGGCCGCCATGGCGTCGCTCACGGTGAGTTACGTCGGAATGGCGACCGGAATATTGCTGTTTCACGGCCCGGAGGGCGCACCGGTGTACGTCACCCGATTTCTGGACTACGGGATCATATACGCGTTCATCGCGGCGTACACCGGTCAGATGGCGAACGCCGACCGAAGGGTCATCCTCTCCGGGGTCCTCGGCCTGTGGGCGTTCTCCTTCGGGGCGATGATCCGCCATCTCGCGCCGCCGCCGTTCGGCAGCATCGCGAGTCTGCTGGTACTCAGTGGGTTCGCCTACTCGCTGTGGCTGCTACTCCGACCGTACACGCGGGCGGCCGCGTCCGTGTCCGACGACCGACGACTGCTCTTCGGCAAACTCCGGAACGTCCAGCTCATCATGCTGATCACGTATCTGCTGGTCGCGCTGACGACGCGACAGGCGCTGGGCCTGCTCGGTGCGTTCACCGGCATCTACGTCTCCGCCTATCTGGATCTGTTCAGCCACGTCGCGCTGGTCGGCCTGATCGTGCGCTCCGAGCCCGCGATCAGGTCGCTGACCGAGACCCACCCCTCGCCGCTATCGTTCCTGACGGGATCGAACACACAGCGACCCACCGCGGACGCACCAGCCGACGACTGATCATGACACAAGCCACATCGCGACGGGGGCTCGCCGGCCGTCCCGTCACTGACCGTCACGCCCTCACCGGAGGGAGCCACCGATGAACGCAGACCGACTCGTTCCCGACCGGATCAGATCACGCTACAGCCTGAAGATCGCGGCGACGCTCGCCCTGGTGTTCGCCGTCACGCTCGTGTCCGCCGTCTTCTTCTACGGCAACGTCGCGGGCGAACTCGGCGCGTCCGCCGACGCCGCACTCGCGACCGACGCGAACGAGAGCGCCGACACCGCCGCGCTGTGGATCGACGCCAACGCCGACCTGGCGACGAGCGTCGCGGCCACGGACGCCGTCGAAAGCGGCGATACGGCGCGAATCGGCGACTACCTCGCCGCGGCCGCCGCCGGCTCCGACCGGGTCGGCGCGATCCACTACGTCGAGGACGGGCAGATCGCGGCGAGTTCGCGGTCGAGCGCGGTCGGCCAGTCACTCTCGGTGGCGACACCGAGCGGCGGAGATTCGGTCGCCGTCGGTGACTCGCGGACCGCCGTGGCCGGGGACAGTTCGGTGATTCCGGTCGTCGCCCCGGCCGGCGAGAGTCGGTACGTCGTCGTGGCGGGCGCGGCCGAGACGCTCCGTGACCGACTCACGGACGGGCGCTACAACAGGACGCTCGCGGCGGAGGGCGAGGTCGTTCTCGCGACCGACGACGGGGAACGTGCCGCGGGTGCCGCGGCCCTGGCGGTGAACGGCACTGCGACCGGGACTGTCGGCGAGACCGAACTGGTCGCGACGACAGCGGCCGTCCCCGGGACGGGCTGGCACGTCGTGAGCCACGCACCAGCCGGGACGGTCTATGCCGACCGCAACGTCGCGACCGCGGCAATCGTCGCGCTCATGTACATTATCGCGTTGAATCTCGGCATCTTCGGCGTCACCATCGGCGGGAACCTCGCACTGGCGCTCCAGCGGCTGGCCGACCGGGCCAAAGAGATCGGTGCCGGAAACCTCGACGTGGAACTGTCGACCGACCGGGTCGACGAGGTCGGCGTGCTGTACGACGAGTTCGACTCGATGCGGGACTCCCTGGAGGAGTCGCTCGACGAGGCCCAGGACGCCCGCGCCGAGGCCGAGCGCGCACGCGAGGAAGCCGAACAGTCCGAGTTGCAGACCCAGCGACTCAACGAGGCGCTCGAAGCGGAAGCCGAGCGGTACAGCGAGGTCATGGCCGCTTGCGCGGAGGGCGACCTCACCGAACGCCTCGATCCCGACGCCGACAGCGAGGCGATGCGCGCCATCGCCACGTCGTTCAACGACATGATCGCGTCGCTGGAAGCGACCATCGCCGATGTCGAGGAGTTCACCGACGACGTGGCCGAATCCAGCACCGACGTGGAGGCCAGCGCGGCCGAGGTCCGGGAGGCCAGCGCGGCGGTGAACGACTCGGTCACGCAGATCTCGGCCGGCGCGCGCGAACAGACCGAAGACCTCCAGCGCACGGCCGACGAGGTCAACGACCTGTCGGCGGCCATCGAGGAGGTCGCGGCGACGACCGACGAGATCGCCACGGAGTCGGATCGTGTCGCACGACTCGGCGAAGACGGCCGCGACCAGGCAGAGCGAACCATCGCCGAGATGCGCGAAGTGGAGGGACGGATCGCCGAGGCCGTGACCGCCATCGAGGAGCTGGCCGCCGAGATCGAGCAGGTCAGCGAGGCGACGGCGTTGATCGACGACATCGCCGAGCAGACGAGCATCCTGGCGCTGAACGCCAACATCGAGGCGGCCCGTGCAGGGGACGACAGCGGGGACGCCGGCGACGGGTTCGCCGTCGTCGCCGACCAGGTGAAAGAGCTCGCCAGCGAGACCAAAGACGTCGTCACAGAGATCCAGGCACAGGTCGAGGAGGTCCAGGCCCAGGCCCACGAGAGCGCCGACGACATCCGGGCCACCGAGTCACAGATCACGGACGGCGTCGAGTCGGTCGCGGAGTTGACCGAGGCGCTGGACGAGATCGTCGACGGCGTCGACGAGGTCGACACCGGCCTCAAGAGCATCGCCCGGACGACCGACGATCAGGCCGACTCCGCGGAGGGGATCGTCGCGATGGTCGACGAGGTCGCAAGCGTCTCCGAGCAGACGGCCCAGCAGGCAGAAACCGTTACGGACGCCGCCGGGGAGGCGACCGACTCCATCGACGAGGTCTCGGAGGCTGCGGGGCAACTCGCCGAACGGACCCGAGAACTCCGGCGGATGCTCTCGACGTTCCAGGTCGACACCGCCGAGCGGGCGGCGGACGCGACCGTCGCCGACGGTGGCCGGGAGCAGTGAGCAAGGGGCAGCAGAGCGGCGTCCGGACACAGCCGTCGCTCACCGGAAAGCGTCACTGAAAAATCGCGGTCCGAATCCGTTCAGTTACGAACGAGGTTCGTCGCGCGGGGGCCCTTGTCGGCCTGTTCGATGTCGAATTCGACTTCCTGTCCTTCTTCGAGATCCGGGCCGCCGACGTCTTCCATGTGGAAGAACACGTCCTCGTCCGCGTCGTCAGTCTCGATGAAACCGTAGCCGCCTGTGTCGTTGAAGAAATCGACCGTACCGTTTGCCATTGCCTCTGTATACAACCCGGGTGGATGGATAAAGGTGGCGAGAGTCGGGTTACCACGACCCCCGGCCGCCGGAACGGCTTTGCACCGCGGGCGTCAGACTGTCGCCATGGCAATCGGTGACTCCTTCGACGTGACTGTCGGCGGCGTCGATGGTATCTCCTACGTCGATACGGGCATGTACGGCACCGCGGAGTACGGCGCGGTGTACGTGGTCGAGGGCGAGGACCCGGCCATCGTCGACTCGGGCATCGGCACCAACTACGGGGCGATCCTCGACGGCCTCGCCGAGAAGGGGATCGCACCGGAGGACCTAGGGACCATCGCGCTGACGCACGTCCACCTCGATCACGCCGGCGGCGCGGGCTATCTCGCCGAGGCCTGTCCCAACGCCGACGTGGTGGTCCACGAGCAGGGCGCGCGCCACCTCGTCGACCCCTCGCGGCTGGTCGCGGGGACGAAACAGGCCGTCGGCGACCAGTGGGAGTTCTACGCGGACCCGAAGCCGATCCCCGAGGACCGCATCCGGGAGGTCACCGGAGGCGACACCGTCGACCTCGGCGACCGCGAGCTACGGATCCACCACACGCCCGGGCACGCGCCCCATCAGGTCGTCTTCGAAGAGTCCGACGAGTCGGTCGTGTTCACCGCCGACGCGGCGGGGATCTACGTCCCCGAACTCGACAGCGTCCGCCAGACGACGCCGCCGCCGAACTTCGACCTGGAGCAGTGTCTCGCCGATCTCCACACGATCCGGGACTGTGACCCCGCCGTCCTCTGTTACGCGCACTTCGGTCCGGCCGCAGCCGACGACCGATTGGGCGAGTACGCCGACGCGCTGACGGAGTGGGTCGGGGCGGTCGAGCGGAAACGCGACGAACTCGGCGACGACGACGCCGTGATCGAGTACTTCGGTGAACACACGTCGATGATCGAGACCTGGGGCGAGCGGAAAGCGACCGCAGAAGAGCGGATGAACACGCGTGGCGTGCTGTCCTACCTCGACAGTCGGACGGCGTAGTTACCCGGACCGCCGGCTGTCGAGCAGTTTCTCGGCCTCCTCGACGGAGTCGGCTTTGGCGACCGGATACTCCTCGGCACCCTCGCCGGCCCGGTCGAACTGCATCTGGCCCGTCGCGGACTCGGAGACGACGCGACAGACGGCCGCCACGCCGTTCTCGACGATGCCGCGTTTGCCGCGCTCGATATGTTCCAGCGCCGCCTCGTCGGTCGTCTTGAACGTCCGCATGTCGTTTACCTCGTCGAACCCCGGCTCCAGCCGGCCGGACTTGGCGATCACTTCGTCAGCGGCCGCCTCGGCCTCCGCGACGCTCAACTGACCGTCGAGCGTGAGGTAGAGCCGGTTTTTCGCCTCGTCGATGCGCACCTTCCAGTCGCTCACGAGTCAGGCCTCCTGTGAGCGCTTGTCGAGCAGTTTCTCGGCCTCCTCGACGGATTCTGCCTTCGCGACGGCGTAGGATTCCTCGCCCTCGCCGGCCCGGTCGAACCGCATCTGTCCGGTCGTGGACTCGGAGACGACCCGGACGGCCGCCGCCATACCGCCTTCCGCCAGCGCCCGCTTCCCGCGTTCGGTCTCGCGCATGGCCTCCTCGTCGGACGGCTTGAGCGTCCGCATGTCGTTGATCAGGTCGAATCCCTCGTCGAGTCGTTCGGCGGCCCGCTCACAGGCGTCGGCGGCCTCGGCGTGCCCTTCGGGGCCGAGTTCGCCCGCGAGTGTCAGGTAGGCTCGCTGTTTCTCCTCGTCGATCTCCATGTCCCAATGTGCCATACCCGGAGTTGACACCCAGCGCCGCTTAAGAATTACCGCGGCGTTTTCAGCACTGATAGTCGACTGCGCCGCCAGCGACGGATTACTGCGACGCCTGTTCGCGGCGCTTGTCGAGTAGTTTCTCGGCTTCCTCGACGGACTCGGCTTTGGCGAGTTCGTAGTCTTCGGCGTCTTCGCCGGCCCGGTCGAACTGCATCTGCGTGACCGTCGACTCGGCGACCACGCGGACCGCGGCGCCCATGCCGTTCTCGGCGAGGCCGCGCTTGCCGCGTTCGACTTCCTGCAGGGCCTCCTCGCTCGTGGGCTCGAAGGTTCGCATGTCGTTGATCAGGTCGAACCCGTCGTCGAGTCGCTTCGCCGCGTCGATACAGGCGTCCGACGCCGCGGCCTGTTCCTCGACGGAGAGGCCGCTGCCCAGTTTCAGGTAGACGCGCTGTTTCGCTTCGTCGACTGTTACGTCCCAGTTCGCCATGCCCGTTGATCGTTACCAACCCACAATAAGAATTACCGCACGGTTTTCACGGTTGATAGCCAGGCAGGAACGATCCGTCACTGCGAGGCCGCCCGCTTGTCGAGCAATTTCTCGGCCTGCTCGACGGTATCGGCCACGGCGACGGCGTACTCCTCTTCGTCCTCGCCGACGCGCTCGAAGTGCATCTGACCCGTCGCCGACCCCTCGCCCATCACGCGGACGGCCGCCGCCGCACCGTTCTCCCGGACGGCCTTCTTGCCCTCCTCGATGTACTTGACCGCCTCCTGGTCGCCCGGCATGAACTCCGAGATGTCGGTGATGACCTCGAATCCCGGATCGAGTCGTTCGGCCGCCGCCTTGACCGCCTCCGAGGACTCCTTGGCCATCTCCGGATCGTGACTCCCGACGAGTTCGATGTACAGTCGGTTCTGTGCTTCGTCTACGTCGACACTCCAGTCCGCCATACTTCAGGTTTGTTACCAATCCACAATAAGAGTTGTCGGCTGGTTTTCACGGTTGATAGCCGGGGCGCTCGCGGTCGAACCGTGTTACTGCGAGGCCGCCCGCTTGTCGAGCAGTTTCTCGGCCTCCTCGACGGTGTCTGCCATGGCGACGGCGTACTCCTCTTCGTCCTCGCCGACGCGCTCGAAGTGCATCTGACCCGTCGTCGAGCCCTCGCCCATCACGCGGACGGCGGCGGACGCCCCCGCCTCGCGAACGACCTGTTTGCCCTCCTCGATGTACTTGACGGCGTCCTGATCGCCCGGGACGAACTCCGAGAGGTCCGTGATCACCTCGAACCCCGGATCGAGTCGCTGGACCGCTTCCTTGGTCGCCTCGTTGGCCTTCTTCGCCTCCTCGGGGCCGAAATGGCCACCCAGGTCGAGGTACAGTCGGTTCTCTGCTTCGTCCACGTCGACACTCCAGTCCGCCATGTCGTGAACTGTTCTCACGGACCACGATCAATATTTGCCACCAGTTATCAAAGTTTAGAACAGACGGGTCTCAGGTTCCGTCGTGAACCTGCGCGTCGTCCCAGGACAGTTCGTCGTCACCGTCGTCGTCGCCACCGTCGGTGTCCTGGTCCGCACCGTCGTGGACTTTCGCGTCGTCCCAGGACAGCTCGTCGTCACCGTCGTCGCTCTCGTCGTCCCCACCGTCGTGGACTTGCGCGTCGTCCCAGGACAGTTCGTCGTCACCGTCGTCGCTCTCGTCCTCGTAGCCCGCCAGCAGGTCCCGGAGGGTGTTGGCCTGGTCTGCCAGCCGGTCCATCTGGACGGCCACTTCCGAGAGCATCGTGGTCTGGGTGCCGGTCGCCTTGGAGACGTCTTCGACCTCGGCGGCGGTCTCCTCGCTCAACTCGGCCACGTCCTCGACCATCGCGACGACCTCCTCGGTACTCGCTGCCTGCTCGTCGCTGGCGTCGTTGATCGACTGGACGCCGTCGTTGGCCTCCTCGACGCGGTCGGCGATCTCGTCGAGCGCCGAGAGGGCGTCCTCGACCGTCTCGGTCCCCGTCGAGACGCGGTCGCCCATCTCCCGAACCTCGTCGACGGCCTCGCCCGTCTCCTCTTGCACGTCCTCGATCATGTCGCTGATCTCCTCGGTCGCCTGGCCCGCCTCCTCGGCCAGCTGTTTGACCTCGTCGGCGACGACGGCGAACCCCTCGCCGGCCTCGCCCGCGCGGGCGGCCTCGATTGATGCGTTCAGCGCCAGGATCGAGGTCTGGTCGGCGATGTCGTCGATGACCTCGACGACGCCGCTGATGTCCTCGATCCGGGATTCGAGCGAGGACACCTGATCGATGGTGGTGTCGGCGTGGGACTCGATGTCGTGCATCTCGTCGAGAGCCTCGGTGGCGGCGTCACGGCCCTCTTTCCCGTGTTCGGCCGCCTCCTGGGAGATGGTCGCGACCTCGTCGGCCGAGGAGGCGATCTCCTCGACCGTCGCCGAGAGGTCCGTCATCTCGTTGGCGACGCGTTCGAGCAGTTCCTCCTGCTCGGCGGCGTTCTCGGTGATCTCGTCCATCGAGGAGTCCACGTCCTCGCTGGCGTCCCTGACCTCCCGGGTCGCGGCGCTCATCTCCTCGGTCTTGTCGTCGACCTCGTCGGCGAACTCGTCGAGGTCGTCGACCGTCTCCGAGAGGTCGGCGAGCAGTTCGTTGAACGCGGTCGCGGCCTCGGCCATGGCCTCGTTCTCGCGGTCGGTGTCGAGGCGCTGGCCCAGATCGCCGTCGGCCGCCGCCTGCATCGCGTCCCGGAACTCCCGTGCCGTCGCTTCGAGCGGTGCCGTTGCGGCCTGTGCGCCCCCGTCCGCCGCGACCGACTCGGGTTCCTCCTCGGCAGATTCCGTTTCGGCTCCGCCCGCGTCGGCATCGTCCTCACTGGGTTCTGTTTCGACCCCGCCAGCGTCGGGTTCGCCCTCGCCGGGTTCGGTCGCCGCGTCTCCGTCCTCCGGCGCTGTCAGTACCGACTCGTCGCTCTCGGCCGCCTGTCCGTCCGTCTCCGTTTCCGGATCCCGTTCCGCCGTCTCCGCGCGTCCCGTCGCTCCGTCGGTCGCCCGCCCACCGTCCGGGTCGCCGGATTCGGACGTGACCGACCGGAGGAGCGCCGAGACACGGCTCGCGAGGCTCATTATCGTGTTTTGATACAGAACGGCATAAATAGGTGCGGGTGAAATTATCGTCGCCGATACTGTGGCTCTCGCGGGGCGGGACGGCGGTTTCGGCGGCGGTGAGTGAGTGCGTTTAAGCCCCGTGCGTTCGTCGCCCCGGGTGCATGGAGGGTTGGACGTGGCCGCCGGCGAGATAATTCCGCTGGTCGCCGCTATCATCGGGCTCGGCGTGGGTGCGCAGTTACTCGCGGCCCGGTTTCAGGTCCCGAGTATCATCTTTCTCATCTCCGCGGGCCTGATACTCGGGCCGCTGTCGGGACTGCTGTTCGGGAGCCGGATCCTCTCGGCGGCGACGTTCGGCACGGAGGCGCTCCCGGCCATCGTCGGCCTCTCGGTCGCCATCATCGTCTTCGAGGGGGCCTTCCACCTCCGGATCGACCGCATCAAGGAGGCTCCCGCGGCGACACTCCGACTCGTCACGGTCGGGGCCGCCATCGCCCTCGTCGGAACCGCCGTGACGATCAGGTACGCGCTGGGCCAGCCGTGGGACCTCTCCTTCCTGATCGGCGCGCTGCTGGTCGCGACCGGCCCGACGGTCGTCACCCCGATCCTGCAGGTCGTGCCGGTCCGGGACCGGGTGGCCGCCGCACTCGAAACCGAGGGGATCATCAACGACGTGTCGGCGGCGATCATCGCCGTCGTCATCTTCGAGGTCATCATCCTCGGGGACCAGGCCGGGGTCGCCTTCCTCCGGGATTTCGCCTCCCGGCTGGGGATCGGCCTCCTGGTGGGGCTGGTCGTCGCAGTGATCGTCTACTACCTGCTCCGGTACGTCGACCTCTCCCCCGGCAACGCGCCCCGAAACGCCCGGTTGCTCACCTTCGCGGGCGCACTGGTCGCCTTTGCGGCCGCGGACACCATCGCCAGCGAGGCCGGCGTCGCCGCGGTCGCCACCGCCGGCCTGGTGCTGGGCAACCTCGACGTGCCCTACGAGGACGAGATCGAGGCGTTCAAAGGCGACGTGACGCTGATCGTCCTCTCGTTCGTCTTTATCGCGCTGGCCGCACTCCTGCAGATCGAGGATCTGATCCGACTCGGGCTGGCGGGACTGGTCGTGGTCGCGGCGGTCATCTTCCTGATCCGGCCCCTGCTGGTGTTCGTCTCGGCCCGGGGCGACCGGTTCACGCGCTCGGAGAAACTGTTCATCAGCTTCGTGGGCCCGCGCGGGATCATCCCGGCGTCGGTCGCGACGCTCTTTGCCGTCGAACTGCAGAGCCACGCCAGCGAACTCCGAGCGGAGGCGGCCGAACTGGTCGGCGGCGGGGTGTCTGCCGGGACGGTCTGTGGCCCCGCAGTGACGGGCGAGGCGGCACAGCTCTGTGCCGAAGCGGCGACGTTCAGTAGTCAGGCACAGATCCTGGTCGGGACGGTCTTTCTTGTCATCTTCGCGACGGTCGCCATCGAAGGCGGCTTCGCGCGCTACATCGCGGAATACCTGGATGTGATACCAATGCGAGTCATCATCGTCGGCGGCGGTCAGGTCGGCCGTGCGCTGGCCGAACGGCTCGAGGATCGCGGCGAGAACGTCGTGATCGTCGAGGAGGACGAAGAGGCAATCGAACGCGCCCGCAACGAGGGCTACTCCGTGGTCTGGGGCGACGGCACCGACACCGACGTACTCCGGGAGGCCGGGGCCGCCAACGCCAAGACCGTCGTCGCCGCCACCGGGGACGACGACGCGAACCTACTGATCGCCCAGCTGTCGTCCTCGAAGTTCGACACCAGCCGGGTGATCGCACGCGCGAACAACCCCGACAACGTCGAGGCCTTCGAGGAACTGGGCGTCCGGACCATCTCCTCGGCCATGGCCACCGCGTGGGCGATGGACAACCAGATCGAACGCCCCGCGCTGGCTCACTGGATGACCGACGTGGGCCGCAAAGGCGACGTGCAGGAGGTCGAAGTCTCCCCCGACGGCGAACTCGCGGGCCTGACGGTGAAAGAGATCGGCCCGAAACTGCCCGACACCTGCCTGATCGCCCTCGTGGATCGGGACGGCGAGGTCGAGGTCCCCGGGCCGGACTTCCGCATCGAAGCCGGCGACCGGGTGACCCTCCTCGGCAAGCGCGAGGCCGTCCGGGACGCCATGAAGATGTGCGACCACGAGTAGCGACCGGCGCGCAGTCCCCCGGTTTTACGTCCGTTTCGAGTGCCCGACGACGTTTTACGACGTTTCACGACGTTTCGAACCGGTTCACCGGCAGTTCAGCGACGAACGCGCGTTAAATGGCCTGTAACGAACGATACGGTCTCGGGTTTATACGTGGCTGGGGTGGCAAGAGTGAAGCGAAGATGACCCAGCCTGAAACGGACCCCGCAGACGACCGTGACGAACCGCGGCGCAGATACGGGCAGTTCACCGCGGGCGACGCCCTCGTCGTCTACGACCGCGAGGACACCGCCCGGTGGCTCCAGTCCGAACTCGTCGTCTCGCTGGCCGACATGCGGTGAACGGGTGCCCCGATCTAGACATCCAATAAACACGAAGAACTAACACGTTCTGCAGTCTCGTTCCACCCGATGAGCCGGTGGCGTCCGGAACGAGCAGTCGGGTCGGTCGTGTCCGATCCGCGGCTGTTCGGGTACGCCTGTATGCTGGTCACCGTGGAGACGCTCGTCCTCGTCGCCGCGACGCGCGGACTGGATCTGGGTGGCCTCCCTGGCCCGGCCGAGAGCTGGCGGGTCCCAGCGGTCCTGCTGGGCTGGGCGCTGTTTGCGAGCGTCCCGGCCGCGCTGGTGGCAGAGCAGTTCCGGCAGCAGAGTGTCGACGGGACCCACGAATCCGGGCCGTGCCTGCCGGCACTCCGGCGGACCGTCGCAGCGACGGTCGTCGCCCACCTCGTTCTCGTCGCATGGTGGTTCTCCCTCACCGTAGTGACACTTGTCACCGTGGTCTTGGTCGGCACTGCGGCCGACGTGACGCTCGGCCACGCCTCGCTCGTGATGTGGCGACACGGACTGAAGGCCGTCGCCTGGGTGCCCTTTCTCGGAACCCTCGCCGCGGTTCCCCTCGTTGGATTCGCTGGCCAGTTCGCCCGGACCTGTGACGTTTCGCCGCGTCGAGCCTGGCGCGAGAGCCTCCGATCACGGCTGTCGTCGCGACAACGAACGTTCGCGTACGCGCTGGTACTGTTCTCGGTCCTCTGGCTCCCGCTTCTCCTCGTGGGGCTGGCACTCCTGACTGGGAGCGGGCCGCTGGGCTATCTCGGTGGGGCACTCGTTTTGTTGCTCCCGCGACTGCTCGCAATCTCGCTTCGAGTCACGCAATTCGAAGCAAGGAGGAACGAACGGCAGGACTCCCAGCCGGTGGGAGCGATCCGGGACTGGCTCGCTGGTATCGGGGGCGTGGCCCTGGCCGTCCTCCTCCTGTCGGGAAGCCTCCTCGGCGTCGTTCGCGTGGCCGATGTACACGTGACTGGTGACGAGACGGCAACGGTGGCAGTCGAGGGGAAATCGGCCGACGAACTGATCGTGACCGCCACCGAGACGCTGGATCGCGTCGATCATCGGGTCGTCGTCACCGGTCCCGACGACGACCGGTCGCTCCACCGTTACGACCACGACGACGAGCAGGTGCTGATGGTCCGAAACGGAACCGGACCGGAGGGACGGACCGTCGGCGTGTTCTACGGCGACGAGAACACGTTCGCGTCCTGCTATCAGGAGACGACAGGATTCAACCCGGCTCCCGAGGCCTGCCGGAGTATCGACGTGCAGTCGTTCGACCTCGGGGACGTGACCGGGAACTGGACGGTCGAAACCGGTCCGGGCTACCGACGTATTACCGAGGAGTGGGAACTCCGTCCGCCCGTACTGTCGAATCGAAGTATCGACTGGCGGGTCCAGACCCGTACGGACGAGCGACTGGTGCTCGTCGCGGAGAACCCGTCGGTCCTGCGGTGGACCGAGGGTGCCCGGGTGGTCCTCGACCGCGAGACAGGGTATCTCAGACGACTCGTCACGACCCGACCGGACTCGTTCGTGAACGGGACCGACCGGACCGTCTACCGGTTCCGCGACTACGGCGACGTTGACGTGTCTCGCCCCGTGGACGTGCCCCGGACCGGGCTCGCCAGCCTCTACTGGGACCTCGCCACGTACTGAAGGTTAAGTGCCGACCGGGAGAGTGGCCGGTATGAGCGCACCGACCTGCGACCTCGTGTTGATGAGCCGCGACCACGACAGCGTCGACTCGCTGGCCGACCAGGCCCAGCGCGCCGAGGAGTACGGCTTCAGCCACGTCACGATGGGCGAGACGACCGGCTACAACATCGTGTCCGTCCTCACCGTCCTCGCCGAGCGCACCGACGACATCGGCATCACCGACGACGTGATCTCGCCGTACTCCCGGGCCCCGACCGTGCTGGGCCAGACCGCGCTCACGATGCACGACGTGAGCGACGGCCGGTTCCGCATGAGTCTGGGCACGAGTTCCCCCGCCATCGCCGAGCGCTGGCACGGCCAGGAGTTCGACCGGCCGCTGCGCCGCCTCCGGGAGACCATCGACGTGATCCGGCAGGTGTGCGACGGCGGCGACGTGGACTACGACGGGGAGTTCTACGACCTCGGCGGGATGAGCTACGAAGGGAAGGTGCCGGAGGACCCGCCAGCCATCGACGTGGCGGCGCTGGGCCCCAAGGCCGTCGAACTCGCTGGCCGATTCGCCGACGGGTGGGTCCCCCAACTGTTCACCCTCGACGGCCTCGACGAGCGCATGGACGACCTCCGGCGCGGGGCCGACCTCGGTGATCGGGACCCCGACGAGTTGCGGGTCAGCCCCATCGTGCGCTGCTGTGCGACCGAGGACGGCGACACCGCCCGCACGATGGCCCGCCAGATGATCGCCTTCCTGATCGGCGCGTACGGCCCCTTCTACGGCGACTCCATCGCCGAACAGGGGTACGCCGACGAGGTGGAGGAGATCCGCGCCGCCTGGGAGGACCGGGACACGGCGGCGATGGCCGACGCACTCCCCGACGAGTTGCTCGACGCCGTGGCCGCGGTCGGCACGCCCGAGGAAGTCCGCGAGAAGGTCGAAGCCTTCGCCGCCGTCGACGGCGTCGACGCCGTCCGGGTGGGCTTCGTCTCCGGGATGAGCCAGGACCACAAGGAGACGACGATGGCCGCCGTGACCGAGGACTGATCGACCGGACCGACCGATGTAAGCCAGAAGCAGGATTTCGCTTTCCACACGGAAAGTCGGTTAAAAGCATCCGTGTCCAGTGGCTATTGATTTATTAGGCTGCCAGCCATTGCCACATCCAATGATACACGGGAAGGGTCCACTGCTGACAGTGGACGTGGGAACCCAGGAGACCGAGACGGAGAACATCGACGACGTGCTGGAGTCGTTCATCGGCGGTCGCGGCGTGGGCACGAAACTCGCCCACGAGCGGATTCCGTTCGACGCGGACCCGTTCGGGCCGGAGAACTCGCTGTTTTTCGCCACCGGGCCGCTCCAGACCTCGACGATGAGCTTCACGGGCCGGATGAACTGCACCGGCCTGTCGCCGCTGACCGACGGCCTGCTGTCGAGCAACGCCGGCGGGTTCATGTCCCGGCCGTTCGCGGACACGGGCTACGGTGCCATCGAGATCACCGGCGCGAGCGACGAGTTGGTGGGTGTCCACATCTCCGACGAGGGCGTCACCTTCGAGGCAGTCGATGACCTCGAGGGCGCGACGATCCCCGAGACCATCGAGTACCTGGAGGCGGAGCACGACCTCGGGAACGAGCACGCGGCCATCGCCGGCCCGGCCGGCGAGAACCTCGTGCGGTTCGCCTCGATCATCACCTCCGAGTCCCGCGCGTTCGGCCGCGGCGGCCTCGGCGCGGTGCTGGGCTCGAAGAACGTGAAGTTCCTCACCTTCGACGGCGACTCCCGGCCGGAGATCGAACTCGACGACGAGGTGACACAGGCGATCCACCAGGAGGCCGCGACCTCCGACAGCCCGATGAAAGACGCGGGGACGGTGTCGGTCTCCTCGTTCGCCAACGCCGTGGAGGCCGTCCCGACGAAGTACTTCGAGGAGCTGTCCTACGACAAACTCGAAGACATCGGGTCGTCGGCAGTCATCGACCACAAGTACAAGAAGGGGACCTGCTCGTCGTGTGCGTTCGCGTGCAAGCTCCCCACGAAGGACGAATCGGACGGCTTCACGACCGAAGGCCCCGAGTGGGAGACGGTGATGGCCTTCGGGTCGAACGCGCTGGTCGACAACTTCCGGACGATCATGGAGGCCAACGAACTCTGTGACCGGTACGGGCTCGACACCATCTCCTGTGGGGACACGGTCTCGGCGTACCTCGCCGCGAACGACGAATTCGGCAACGAGGAACTCATGCTGGAACTGGTCGAGAAGATCGCTCGCCGCGAGGAGGAAGGCGACATGCTCGCGGAGGGGATCGACCGCATCCACGACGAACTCGGCGTCGAGAACTGGACGATGAAGGGCATGGAGTTCGCCGCCCACGACGGCCGGACGCTCAACGGGCAGGGCCTCTCCTACGCCACCTCCAACCGCGGGGCCGACCACATGTACTCGGTCGCCTACGACTACGAGTACCCGCTGGTCTCGCCCGCCGAGGCGATGGACAAGGAGGGCGTCGACGGGAAGTCGGAGAAGATCATCGAACTGGAGAACCTGAAAGCCGTCAGGGACAGCGGCGTCCTCTGTCAGTTCTCCTCGTCGTACACCGAGGAGGAACGCTACGAGAAGGTCTTCCAGACCGACTACGAGCAGTTGATGGACGTGGGCAGTCGGATCGTCGAGATGGAGCGGCACTTCCACAACCAGCGCGGGAAGGATCGCAGCGACGACGAGGCGCTGCCCTACGACCTGGACGGGCTCTCGGACGAACTGGACAGCTACTACGAACAGCGCGGCTGGAACGACGACGGGACGGTCCCCGACGAGAACGTCGAAGGTGCCGAAGCCGCTGGGGACTGAGGACGCGACCGGAGGGAGCGTCCTCGAACGAGTGAGCGGCGACGAATGGAGCCGTGAACAGGACGGCGCGACTGTAAGGAGCGCCGTCGAACTGGCGAGCGGGCCAGAGGCCCGCGAGCCTGCTGACGCGACCGGGGCGAGGACGACCGAGGGGAGTCCGCGGACAGTCGAGCGGTGAAACCGCGAGACAGGGAGCGTCCTCGAACGAGTGAGCGGCGACGAATGGAGCCGTGAACAGGACGGCGCGACCGTAAGGAGCGCCGTCGAACTGGCGAGCGGGCCAGAGGCCCGCGAGCCTGCTGACGCGACCGGAGGGAGGACGACCGAAGGGAGTCCGCGGACAGTCGAGCGGTGAAACCGCGAGACAGGGAGCGTCCTCGAACGAGTGAGCGGGCCCTCGTCCTACGGTCCCAGGTCAGGAAGCTTATGCCGGGGGTCGGCGTAGCGCTCCTACCATGACCGACGACCGTCTTTCGCGACGTGCGTTGTTGGGTAGCGGTGTGGCCGCGGGCACGTTCTTGCTCGCCGGTTGTTCCGGCGGTGGCTCGACGACGCCCACGGGACAGTCGACGTTCCCCGGCGGGGCCGTCGGTTCGGGGAGTCCCACCACCGACGACGGTAACACGAACGGCGAGGAACTGGACACCGAACACCCGTCGGTCGTCGTCGGCCAGCGGATTCTACGCGATTCGGTCGGCGTCCTCGTCGAGGGGGCCGCGCGCTACCAGCAACTCGGTGGCCGCGGGGCGGCACCCAGCGGCCGGGAGTACCTCGTCGTGGTGCTGTCGGTCAAGAATCTGGGTGACGACGATCTGGAGATGGAGGACCTGACCGACTTCCGGCTGACCAGCGGCGACGTGACGCGGGAGCGGCTCGATCTGGTCTCACAGACGGGCAGCCAGTTCACCGATGGGTTGCTCGTCCCGGGGGAGACGATCCGGGGGTTCGTCGCCTTCGAGGTCGCGGCCGGGAGCCAGGGCTGGTCGTTCCACTTCGACGTGGACGCCGACGAGACGGAGGTCGAGCGGGTGACGGTCGATCTGGCGGCGGAGCCACAGCAACCCGAGTCCGTGTTCCGACAGTCCTACCGCGTCCCGGTCAACGACGTGGGCGAGAGCGCCAGCGCGGCGGACCTGACGGTGACGGTGACGGACGTGCGAACCGCCGACAGCGTCGGGAACGCCTCGGCCGGCGGGGACCGGGAGTTCGTCCTGCCGACGGTCCGGGTCGACAACGCGAAAGACCGGACGGCCTACCTCGGGCTGACCGGACAGACGCTGTTGACCGGGGGCCGGGGAACGCCCCAGGCCCTCGATCTGGGGGCCCAACAGCAACTCGAGGGCTCGTTCCCGCTGAATCCGAACGTGCCGTCCGGCGAACACGTCGAAGGGGAGATTCCCTACGTCGTCGACGCCGGGGCCAGCCCGCTGTATTTCGCCTTCGATTTCACCTCGAACGGGGCCGAGCAGAAGTCGATCTGGCAGCTCCGCTGATCAGTCGTCGCCGGCGTCCTCGGGGACGTCTTCCGGCGCGTCGTCACCGCTACGGACCCAGGGGGTGCCTTCGCTGTCGCCGCCCGTTTTGTACACGCCACGGGCCGAGGCGACGTGGTGGTCGTCGGCGTCCCAGACCTCGATGTCGGTGACGGCGACGCTCCCGCCCATCCGCATGACCTCCGCTTCGGCGTGGAGGTCGTCGGTCGCGGGCGCGAGGTAGTCCATGCGCATGTCGACGGTGGGAGTCACGTCGTGGGCCAGCGAGATGACGGCCGCGCCGCCGACGGTGTCGGCCAGCGAGTAGGTGACGCCGCCGTGGGCCACGTCGCCGCCCGGGACCGAGGCGAGTTCTTCGCGCATCTCGACGCGTCCTTCGGCGTAGCCGTCCTCGGCCTCGGTCAACTCGATGCCGACGAGGTTCGTAAACGGCATGTACGAGAAGATTTCTGTTACGTCCATACGCCTCCATACAACCACCGCAAAATAAGGGTTCAGAAGCAAAACGACGGGAGTAGATACGCGGTCGGATCCAGATCGCCGCGTCCCGTTAGGGGGGCAGTGCCGAGAGATGATCACGCAACACCTGACATACGACGTTCGACCGCTCGCCGACCACGCAGTAACCGCCCAGGAATCACCGGATCAGACGGGGTGTCACGGCCGATGATGCGCTACTTTACGTTCACGCTCGTCCCGCTTGCCGACCGGTACTTCCACCCGTCGCTGGTCGCTGCGCGGGAACACCCCGACATCACGCTCGAACAGATGAAGTACATCAACCTGTTCGAGGACGATACCGGCGTCGTCCTGCTGGGGGGCCGTGGCGATCGGGAGGCCGCCGCGGAGGTCCTGGACTCCGTCGAAGACGTTATCGACTGGGAGCTGATCCCCGGCAACGACGAGGACGGCTACTACGCCTACATCCACTTCGAGGGGCGCGAACCGGCGGTCGGCCTGCTGAAACTGCTCGACGAGTACCGTCTCGTGCTGGAGCTCCCACTGCGGTTCACCAGCGAGGGGTACCTCCGCGTGACCGTCATCGGGAGCGACGAGAACATCCAGCAGGCGCTCCGGAACGTCCCCGAGACCATCGACGCCCAGGCCACCCAGATGGGCGAGTACAACCCCGACGACGAGCGCGCCATCGCCGGCCTCACCGAGCGCCAGCGCGAGGTCCTGGAGGCGGCCGTCGAGATGGGCTACTACGAGGTCCCGCGACAGGCCACCTACGAGGAGATCGCCGAGGCCTGTGACTGCACCGTCGGGACCGTCGGCGAACACCTCAACCGCATCGAGTCACAGATCATCCACGCCGCGATGGACTGAGCCGGCAGTTCCCGCCGCTTTTCTAGAAGCGTAGTACGAGTGATTATAACCCGTACCGGAGTCGAGAGCGTATGGGATCTGACGATACCCGACGCAGTCTGTTGCGGCGACGAAGTGTTCTCGCGGGCCTCGGTGGGCTCGCACTGACAAGCGGTGTCGCGGGGGCGACTCCCGGACAGGGACGAAACCGAGGTGGTCGAGGGTCGGGGTTCCCGCCGGCGGGAATCACCACATGGGCGACCGACGAGGACGGCGACCGGTACACGGCGTCGGTCGGCGACGGCGAACTCTCGACGTTCGCGTCGGTCACCCCCTCGGGACGGCCGAAGTACCTCGGCGTCCACCTGACGCGGGACGCGCTCTCGGGCCTGCCGTCGGCGGCCGAACTCGAAGCGAGCGGCGAGGGACTGACCGTCCACGGCGCACAGTCCGAGGAGTTTTTCGTGCCGTTCCCCGAGGCCGCGCCCGATCCGTTCACCTTCCTCGGATTCTACTGGAACCCGGAGGGCCACGTGCCGCCGGGAGTCTACGACCTGCCCCACTTCGACGTGCACTTTCACTTCCAGCCCGAGTCGGTCGTGGAAGCGATCCAGCCGGGGACCCCCGAGTACCCGATTCCCGACGCCCGGCTGCCCGAGGGGTACGTCCGCCTGGCCAACCCGGCCGGCGAGTTCGACACCGTGATCCACATGGGCGAACACCTCGGCGATCCGACGGCGCCGGAGCTGAACGGCGAGACGTTCGAGAACACGCTGATCTGGGGTGCCCACGACGTGGACGACGACGGCGTGGGTGAACTCACGTTCGTCGAGCCGATGGTGACCGTCGACTACCTGTCGTCGCTCGGCGGCGTGGATCGGCGAACCATCGCCCAGCCCACGGTCTATCCACAGGACGGCTGGTATCCGACGAGCTACACCGTTCGCGACCTGGGCGCGGACGGCGTCGCGGTCGTGCTGGAGAAGTTCCGGCGGCAGTCGGCCTGATCAGCCGACGAGGCCGGCCCAGTCGCAGTCGGTGCAGGCGAGCAGGCCCTGCCCGTCGACGACGGTCGCGTCGCAGGTCGGGCAGGACGTGACGTGTGTCGACACTGTCTCGTGGTCGCTCCCGAATCGCTCCTCCGGTGTCGGTTTGTGCTGTAGCATGGTTCACTCCGGTCGGGCGGTCGCGCTCGCGGGTGCCCAGATCGCCGGCCGTGACACGCACCCGGTCGCGTCCCTCCCCTCACGCGAGCCGCCTGGCCGTGCGGTTAATTACGACCACTCCCTATATAGAGATAGCCCCTTTTACGTGCGAAATCGCCGGACGGGGTGGGGGCGACAGTAGCACCTTATACACATATCAATGCGAGCGCGATCCGCGGCCGTCGCCGGGCGCGTCGGAACGGGCGGCTCGGAGAAAATCTCTCGTCACACGGGGCTCGGAGGGGGTAACCCTTCGTCACTGCCGCCCGGGCGTGACTACCCGACCCCGCGGCTAAGCCTTTGCGTTCCAGTCGGCGAGGTCGCGGTGCTCGTCCGCGAGCGCGCTCACCTCGTCGGCGTCGAGCAGGCCGTCCTCCGTGACGAGGCCGGCGACGAGATCGGGCGGTGTCACGTCGAACAGCGGGGCCGCGACCGAGAGGGCCGCGTCCCCGTCGTAGACCGTCGCCGGATCGACGGTTTCGAGATGGGGGCTGGAGTCGGGACTGATCTTGTCCCGGGCCGCGACGACGTAGAGGGGCACGTCCTCGCGTGCGGCGGCGAGTGCGAGCGCGCGGGTGCCGACCTTGTTCACCACGCGCCCGTCGGCGAGGACGGTGTCGGCCCCGACCAGCGCGGCGTCGTAGTCCCCGTTGGCCAGGAGCCAGGGGAGCGCCGCGTCCGGGGCCAGCGTCACGTCGTCGCCGGTCTCGACCCGCCGCTCGGCGACACCGACCCCCTCCCCGCCGGGCCGGGATTCGGCGATCAGCAGGCGTTCGGGATCGGCCGACGACAGGGCGCGCTCGACCGTGCCCGACCGGGAGAGCGTGACGATGGCGGCACCGGCCACCCGCTCAGCGGCGCGGTCCGCGGCGGCGGCGTCGGCGTCGAGGGCCGTTTCGATTCCTTCGTGGGCAGCATCTTCGACCGCCGTCGGGGTCCGGTCGTCGGCCCCGGACATGGCCCGGTTGACGCGGTTGCGGACGACGGTCATCGACGGCCGCGCGGCCAGCAGGTCGCGGGCGCGGTCGGCGAGGGTGGCCCAGTCGCCGGCGTCGCGCTCGGCGGCAAGGGCGGCGGCGTCCCGGAGGACTTCGAGGGCACGCACGGAGAGATACGCGGCACCGTGGTCGCGGTCGTCGGCGACGGTTTCGACGGTCGGTCGCACCCGGTCGTAGGAGGTCCATAGTTTCGGGACCGTCGGGCGGCGCAGGATCTCGGTGGGCGACACCCACTCGCACTCGGTCGTCTCGTCGTCGAGGGTCACGTCCCGCGACGAACAGTCGAAGACGTACGGATGGACCAGCCAGCGCCGGTCCAGGTCCGCGTCCTCGACGGGAAACGGGTCGCCGCGGCGGACGAGGGTCACGGCGTCGGCCAGGCCCGTCTCCTCGTCGATCTCGCGGCGCGCGGCCGCGTCGGGCGTCGAGTCGGGATCGGTCGCCGCCGCGGAGTCGCGGGCGACGTGGCCGGCGACGCCACCCCACTGGCCGGTGTAGGAACCGACCGCGTCGCTCCGACGCAGGAGCAACACGTCCCCCCGGTTGCGCAGGAAGCAGGTGACGACTGGCGTCTCGTCCATGGTGTCAGTGGGGTCGGCACGGTCAAAAACCCGCGCCCGACGGGACGGTTTTTGTCGGTGTCGCCGCAAGTCGACCCATGGAGGTCGCCATCGTCAGCGACACACACGTTCCCTCCCGAATCGACCGTATCCCCGACTGGGTCCGCGACCGGATGCGGGCGGCGGACCACGTCGTCCACGCCGGGGACTTCGACTCCGCGGACGCACTCGCGACCGTCGAGGACATCGCCAGCGGCCTGACCGCCGTCTCGGGGAACACGGACGTGGGGCTGGGCCTGTCCGCGGTCGAGACCGTGACGCTGGGCGGCGTCGAGTTCGTCGTCACGCACGGGACCGGCAGTCCGGTCGGGTACGAGGAGCGAGTCGCCGGGACGGTCCGGGAACACGCCGGCGACGGCCCGACGGTCGGCGTCGCCGGCCACACGCACAGAGTCCTCGACACGGTGACCGACGGCGTCAGGCTCCTCAACCCCGGGAGCGCCACCGGCGCACCGCCGGCGACACAGGTGACGATGCTGACCGCGACCGTCGATCGGGGAGCCCTCACCGTCAGAGTTCACGAACGTGAGCGGTGATCTTTTCTTACCTTCGTAGGAACAAAACTCCGCAAATAGCGCATGTGAGCCTCTGACAGGGTATTTAATGGAACGCACATTTATGGCACCAGCTAAATAGGGGAAAGAAACGTAGTTATCCGTGTACAGGGAATGTTGGACGCAGTCGGTGGAACGGAGTGGTGTTCGTCTCGCCCGGGGCGACCGTCAGCGTCGACGTGGACCGACCGACGCCGGGGCGACTGGCGACGGGTCGTCACCCCGGGGCCCTGTGGGGGTAGAGACGGTGGATGGACCACGCGAGGAGACTGTCGGCGACACCAGTCCGACATTCCGGTGGCAACCAGCGACATGATGGAGGTAACACAATGAGCGAAGACGACAACTCACCGATCAGCACGATCTTCGAGGTGCAGCGTCGGACAATCGAGACCGGACAGGACGTCATCGAGCAGACGCTCAAGGTCCCGAAGGCGGCCAACGAGTCGCTCCACGGCACCATCGGCGACCAGAAGAAGGCCCAGCAGGACACCGTCAAGTTCGTCCAGGACACCATCGACCAGCTGCTCGACACCGTCGAGTCGGCCACGCCCGAACAGGGCGAGCAGACTGT
Organism: Halorientalis pallida; assembly: GCF_049605515.1. Classification (GTDB taxonomy): domain Archaea; phylum Halobacteriota; class Halobacteria; order Halobacteriales; family Haloarculaceae; genus Halorientalis; species Halorientalis pallida_A. Next base: position 2,998,882 of record NZ_CP187158.1, on the reverse strand, counting down.
CGAGGACATCCGCGAGGCCGTCGACGAGGGCTTCGAGGAACTGCTCGACCAGCACGAGCAGGCACTCGACAGCATCGACGAGAGCTACGAGGACACGCTCGAACTCTACGAGGAACAGCTCGACCAGACCCTCGAGATCATCGACAAGCAGTTCGAGGTCCTGATCGACGCCAACGAGACCGTCGAACAGCAGACCATCGACGCCCTCGACGAACTCATCGACCAGTTCGAGGAACTCCAGGACGAGGTCAGCGAACAGGCCGAGGATCTCGGCGGCCGCTTCGAGGAGCAGGCCGAGGAGTTCGAGGAAGCGCTGGGCGACCAGATCGACCGCTACCGTGAGCAGGTCGACGACCTCCAGGAGCAGTTCGAGGAACTGCCCGACGAGGTCAGCGCCGACGACGACGAGACCGCCGAAGCCTGATCGGCGACCACGCGGCACCGCGCCGCATCGTTTCCGAACTCGAAGGGGGAGTGCGGATGCAGGGGTTTCACATACGTCCACAGAGATGATGCTGGCACGAGACGGATGTGGGGGAGTCACAGACGACGCGGGAGTCGGGCGTGTATCGTGCGGTGGGGGCATCGACGGGACGGCCGGCCGCCCCGAGAGAGCGGCGGGTGACTCGCGATGACGCTATCACTCGACTGGGTGCTGGCGGCGCTCCCGCCGCTCCAGTGGAATCTGGTACTCATCCCGCCGATCACCGGGATCATCGGGTACATCACCAACTGGGTCGGGATCCGGTTGCTCTTTCACCCGCTGGAGTTCCGCGGGTTCAGGATGCCGGGGCTGAAGCAGCTGGCTCCGATGCTCCCGATGAAGATCCAGCAGATCCCGGGCGTCATGGACGGGAAGATCGGCTGGCAGGGGATCATCCCGTCGCGGTCGGCGAAGATGGGCAGTGTCGCCTACGACGCCTCCATCGCGAAGATCGCGAGTCAACAGGAGTTCTACGAACGGCTCGATCCCGACCGGATCGCCCAGCACATGGTCGAGCAGTCCCGAGACAACTTCCACGCGTACGTCGACGACCTGCTGGACCGGGAACAGCCGGTCGTCTGGAACTCCGTTCCGGACGGGGCACGGCAGTTCATCCACGCACGGATCGAACAACAACTCCCGGAGGTCGCCGACCGGATCATGCAGTCGACGGCCAAGAACATCGACGAGGTACTGAGCCTCAAGCTGATGGTCATCGACTACCTCGACAACCACCCCGAGTTGCTCAACCGGATGTTCCTGGAGGTCGGCGAGGAGGAACTGAAGTTCCTCGTCAACTCCGGCTTTTACTTCGGGACGCTGCTGGGCGTGTTCTCGATCCCGCTGTTCCTGTTTTTCAACAAGGCCTGGTGGGTCCTGCCGGTCTCGGGCGTCCTCGTGGGTTATTTCACCAACTACATCGCGATCAAGGCGATCTTCAACCCGCAAGAGCCCGTCGAGATCGGCCCGTTCACGCTCCAGGGCCTGTTCATCCAGCGCCAGGAGGAGGTGGCCGAACGGTACGGCGAGATCGTCGCCGAGGAGATCATCACCGTCGAGAACGTGGCCCAGAACCTGCTGTACGGGAAACGCTCCGACCGGACCCGGCGGATGATCGAGGAGGCGATCCGCCCCTCGCTGGACGAGGCACTGGGGATGGCCGCGCCGGTCATCCGTGTCGCGACGGGTGATCGGCGGTACGAGGAGATCCGCGACGCCCTGGCGACCGAGGGCGTCGAGTACGCCCTGGAGCCGTTACAGGACACCGACTTCAACCGCGAGCGGTCGATTCCCGTCAAGGAACTGATCGCGAGCCGGATGCAGGAGTTACCCCCGCAAGACTTTACCATGACGCTGCGTTCTGCTTTCAAAGAAGACGAGTGGCTGCTCATCGGTATCGGGGCAGCCCTCGGGTTCGTCGCGGGGTGGGTCCAGCTACTGGTGGTGACCACAGTACCAATATGAGCGAGTTCAACGACAGCGAACGGACATCGGGCGACGCCGCGCCGGGCGGGGGCGACAGCGACGACTGGGTGTCGGAGATCGCACGCGAAACGGAGGGGACCGCCGACACCGCAGACGCGCTCGATCCGGAGTCGGTCGTCCGGCTGTTCGACATCCTCGACGTGGCCACGACCGAGCGCGATCTCGGGCAGACCCAGGTGGAGCAACTGCTGGACGTGCTGGAGGCGTCCATCGTCACGCCGACGCCGCTGGACACCGACGAGACCGAACGACTGCTCTCGGTGCTAGAGTCGACGGTCGTCGATCCGGTCGATCCCGACGCCACCGAGGAGGCCCTCTCCGTGCTGAACACGGCCATCGTCGACCCGACGGGTGCCTCGGCGACACGGACCGATGGGGTCCTCTCGGTGATCGAGTCCGCGATGACCGATCCGACCGTCGCCGAGGAGGGCATCGAGGAGGCCTTCACCATGTTCGACGCCGCGCTCGCGACGCTGACCGATCCGTCCGGGGACTCCGAGGAGGTGTTCTCGACGCTGGACTCGACGGTCACGAGCCTGCTGGACCCGTCGGTCGACACCGACGAACTGGTCGGCTCGCTGGACGAGGCCGTCGCCGACATGGCGGACCCGGCGACCGACTCGGGCGACGCGCTCTCGTCGGTCGACAGGGTCATGTCACACCTGCTGAATCCCGGCGAGACCGAGGAGGACAAGTTCTCGCCGCCGGACCTGGAGGAGAGCGATCACCCGTCCCTGTCGACGACGCCGGGTGACCTCGACGATTCCTTCCGGGTCGCCCGGATCGGGGCGGCCGCCCTCCAGCGGTCGACGGGCTACTCCGTCCGGTCGGGCGTCCGCACCGGTCCGCGGCTGGTGCGGGCCGCGGCCACCTCCGAGTCGATGGTCGACATGGTCGAGGAGGTGCGGTCGATCACGCTCGACGAACTGGACCGGCTGGGCATCGAGACGCCCGCTGAGAACGACGAGACGGATGTAGACCGGCCGACGTCCTCGCTCCCGGCCGACAAGGACCGACTGCAACGGCGCGGCGCGCGGCTGATGGAGGCATCCGCCGACGTGGACTACGTCGAGGAAGTCCACCCGGCGTACGCGTCGATCCTCGACCAGGTGGCCCCCGACGAGGTGCGCATCCTCCGCCTGCTGGCCACCGAAGGCCGCCAGCCCTCGATGGACGTGCGCGACGTGGGCTGGGTGCCGATCAACTCCGAACTCGTGGCGGCGGGGCTGACGATGATCGGCAACGAGGCGGGCTGTCAACACCTCGACCGGGTTCACGCGTACCTGAACAACCTCAAGCGACTGGGGCTGATCTGGTTCTCCGACGAACCGGTCGAGGACCTGAACGAGTACCAGATCCTGCAGGCCCAGCCGGACGTGCAGGACGCCATCGAGGAGGCCAAGCGCGCCAAGCTGATTCGCCGGAGCATCCATCTGACGCCCTTCGGCGTCGACTTCTGTCGGGAAGTGCTTCCCATCGAGGTCGTCGTCGAGACGGCCGCCGGCGTCTACGAGACACCGGAAGCGCCCGCGTCGCGGGAGGCACCCGAGCGACCCGAGATGCCCGAGGACGTGCCGAGCCAGGCGCTCGACGAGTCGGAGTCGACCGAACAGGACTGAGCGTCGCTGGGGAGCGGTCGATTCGAGAGTGAGAGACGGGAACGCTTGTGGGGGGAGCGTTCCGTCGGGGGAGCGTCGGTCGTCGTTCCGTGGGGAACGCGTGTGGTGTTGGGAGCGTTCTATGGGAGTGTTGGGGGAGGGGAGTGATCAGGTGGCCGACGACGACCCGAAGACCCGCTTCCCGGCCGCGCTGGTCATGTAGCCGACGATGAGTACGTCGACCGGCGCCATGAACAGCGCGTAGAACAACAGGAAGTTGCTCATGGGGGCCAACAGCAGGAACGGTAGGTAGACGAACCGCGCGAAGAACAGCACCATCCCCACCATCGAGAGCGCGAGCGACTCCTCGACGGCGTACGCCAGCAGGAGCAGGTTCATCGGCGCCATCCAGATGAGCGGGAGGAGTACCGACCGCGCCTGCGTCGCCAGGAACCACACCTCCGCAGCGATGAGCACCACTGTCGGTACGAACACCGTCAGGTCCACCCTCGGCAGCCATCGCCGCGTCCGGGTCGTGGTCGCCATATCGGTCACCCCATCCGTTCGTTTCACGCAATGCCACTTCAAACATTCGCCTCGATCTGATATATCCCCCTGCGTAGATAGCCGGTAGTTTAAGTTAGTATTTAAAAATAGCCGAATATCGGGGTATGTATGTAAACTGGTAGGTTTTCCGGAACACTCCGGCAGTTTAAGTCAGGGCGGCGAGTCGGTGGCGCGGTCGACGACGGGTGCGTCGGCGATGGTGGCCGGCCTTGCCAGTGGCGCGTCCCTTTTTGTCGGCCACCCCACAGTGGGGGTATGGAGGTGTTCGCGGTCCCGGGACTGCCGGAGATTCGGCCGGGCGACGACCTGGCCGGGTTGATCGAGCGCCAGGTCCGGCTCCGGCCCGACGACGTGGTGGTGGTCGCCAGTACCGTCGTCTCGAAGGCGGCAGGGCGGACGGCCGCCCTCTCCGATTTCGAGCCGAGCGCACGCGCCCGGGAAGTCGCCGAGCGCCTGACGGACCTGACCGGCGAGGCGAAAGACCCCCGGTTCGCGCAGGCGGTCATCGAGGAGAGCGAGTCGCTCCTCTTGTCGGCCCCGTTCCTGCTGACGAAGACTCGGTTCGGCCACGTGACGGTCAACGCGGGCATCGACCGCTCGAACGTGCCGGACGCCGATCTCCTCTTGCTGCCCGAGGACCCCGGTGCGAGCGCGCAGGCACTCGCCGAAGCACTGGACCGCCCGGTGATCGTCTCGGACACGTCGGGCAGACCCTTCCGGCACGGCCAGCGCGGGGTCGCGCTCGGCTGGGCCGGGATGCCCGCCAGCCGTGACTGGCGGGGCGAACCCGACCGCGACGGCCGCGAACTCGACGTGACGGTCCAGTCGGTGGTCGACGAACTCGCGGCGGCGAGCAACCTCGTCGCGGGCGAAGGCGGCGGCGGCACGCCGGTGACCGTCGTTCGAAACTGGCAGTTCGGCGACCACGACGGCAGCGACGAACTGTTCCGGAACCGGGCGGACGATCTGGTCCGCCAGGCACTGGAAGCGTGGGACTACGACTCATGAAGGCAATCGAACTCACCCCCGAGCATCCGGTCGAAGAGATTACCGAACTCGCAGTCACCGCCGAACGGGTCGGCTTCGACACCGTTCTGGCGTCGTGTCACTACTTCAACCGCGATCCCTACGTCGCGCTCTCCCGGATCGCGGACGCCACCGACGAGGTGGCGCTGGGTCCCGCGGCGGCCAACCCGTACGACACACACCCCGTCGCGCTGGCCTCCCGGGTCGCGACGATCCAGGAGGTCAGCGACGGCCGGGCCGTCTTCGGCGTCGGCCCCGGCGACCGTTCGACGCTGTCGGCGCTGGGCGTCGAGCGCGACAGCCCGCTCCGGCGCGTGCTGGAGACGTTCAAGGTCGCCCAGGACCTCTGGGCCGGCGAGTCCGTCGACGCCGACGGGACGTTCCGGGCGGCCGACGCCGACCTCGAATACGAGGTCGAGGGGGAGATCCCGGTCTACGTCGGCGCGCAGGGCCCACACATGATCCGGATGAGCGCGAAACACGCCGACGGCGTCCTCTACAACGGCTCACACCCCCGCGACATGGCGTGGGCGGCCGAGCAGGTCGAACAGGGCCTCGAAGACCGGCCCGACGAGCGCGGGGACTTCGACTTCGCGGCCTACGCGAGCGTCAGCGTCGCCGAGGAGGAAGCCGCCGCCCGGGAGGCCGCCCGGCCGCCGGTCGCGTTCATCGCCGGGGGGGCGGCCCCGCCCGTGCTTGATCGCCACGACCTCGACCGGGAGCGCGCCGAGGAGATCGGCGCGGCTATCGAGGCCGGGTCGTTCAGCGAGGCCTTCGGACTCGTGACCGAGGCGATGATCGACGCGTTCTGTATCGCGGGGACACAGGCACAGGTCGAAAACGAGGTCGAGGCGGTGATGGAGTACGCGGACAGTTTCGTCGTCGGTGCGCCGCTGGGCCCGGATCTGGAGCGGGCTATCGAGCTTGCGGGGGCCGTCCTCCGCTGAGGTCCGGGACCACCGCGGAGGCGAGGACGCCCAGCAAGAGATAGCCCGTCAGGCCGACCGTCCCGGCGATCAGGAGGCCGCCCATGGTGATCAGGACGGCGCTGAGCGGGTCGGAGAGGGCGATCTCGCTGATGCTCCGGACGAGTTCCGGGATACTGGTGACGATATCGGCGAGTCCTGCCATACCTCAACGTTGGGGGGCTGGTACTTGTGTGTCGTGGTTTGGCGAAGGTCTAAGACGGCCGAGACCGGACGCGGTCACATGGACGACGCCTCGCTGGACGAGTTCGCGGACGCTGGGGGGGACAGTGATGCCGACGCCAGCGACGGAACGGACGGCGACAGTGCCGCCCCGGCCGAGCCCGCGACCGATTCGGACCCGGTCGACCCGGCCGCCTCGACGTACGCCTGGAGCGAGGCGGGTGCGGTGTGTACGGCCTGTGGCGAGTCGGTTGCGCGGCGCTGGCGGGACGGTGACGACCTGGTCTGTGCCGACTGCAAGGAGTGGTAACTGATCAACTATCCGATACAGCAATATTAGGTGGGACCGGTCCGTACCACGCATGTGAACGCTACCGACGGTCGCGGTCTCGCCGGGTGCAGTGTCCGAGGCCGCGGTTCGGTCGGCCGAGTGGACAAGACACTTGCCGGTCGGCGGTGCAGGACCCGTTACTCGCCCACTACCCCCGCTACCCATGACTGACGCAGACACATCGACGCTAGGATCGGAGTCGGACGAGAGCGTGGACGCGGCTGGCGCCCTCGCTCGCCGCGTCGCCGAGAACGTCGGCGAGGTGATCGTCGGTCACGACGCGGAGATCGAGCACATCCTCACCGCGGTGCTGGGTCGGGGGCACGTCCTGCTTGAGGACGTGCCCGGCGTCGGCAAGACGATGCTCGCCCGCTCCATCGCGGCCTCCTTCGACGGCTCGTTCAAGCGCGTGCAGTTCACGCCGGACCTGTTGCCCTCCGACATCACCGGCGTCAACGTCTACAACCAGAAGACCGGCGAATTCGACTTCCGGCCCGGGCCGGTCTTCGCCAACGTCGTGCTGGGCGACGAGATCAACCGCGCGCCGCCGAAGACCCAGAGCGCCCTGCTCGAAGCGATGGAGGAACAGCAGGTCACGGTCGACGGGGCGACCCACGAGATGCCCGATCCCTTCACCGTCATCGCGACCCAGAACACGGTCGAGCGCGACCGGACCTACGAACTCCCGATGGCCGAACTCGACCGGTTCATGAAGAAACTCCACCTGGGGTATCCCGACTCCGAGGACGAGGCGGAGATGCTCGGGCGCGTGGTCGGGAACCACCCCATCGAGGAACTCTCGCCGGTGGCCACGCTCGCGGACCTCCAGGCCGCGCGGACGGCGGTCAGCGAGATCACCGTCGAGGAGCCGATCCGGGCCTACGTCACCCGGCTGGCGGAGTACACGCGCGAGCAGGCCCAGCTGGGGGTGAGCCCGCGTGGCTCCATCGCCCTGTTGCGGGCCGCCCAGGCGCGGGCGGCGCTCGCGGGTCGGGACTACGTCGTTCCCGACGACGTGCAGACGGAGGCGCGGGCGATCATGCCCCACCGGGTCCGGACGGCGTCGGCCGACCGAACCGGCGAGGAGATCGTCGGCGAGGCACTGGAGACCGTCGCGGTCGAATGAGACCGACCTGGCGCACCGTCGGCGTCGTCGGCGTCGCCGTCGGCTCGATCCTGATGGCCGCCGCGTCGGGCGCTCGCGCGCTGAACGCACTGGCCGCGCCCGCGCTGATCGCACTCCTCGTGAGCGTCGTCCAGGTGTTTCTCGCCGGCCGGCCCGAAATCGACCGCGAGGACCCCGTCCCCGGCCATCCCGGCGAGTCCCGCACCGTCGAGTTGACCGTCGACGGCGGCGCGCTCGCGCGCGTGACCGACGCCGTCCCGCCCGGCGTCGCGGCCGAGGGGTACGACCGCCGGGTGACGCTCCCGGCGACCGTCGCGTACGAGATCGAACTCGGCGCGCGGGGCGCGTGGGATCTCGGTCCGCCCCGCGTCGTCGTGACCGACGTACTCGGCCTGTTCGTCCGATCCTTCGAGCCCGAGGGGACGGCGACGGCGCTGGTCTACCCGCCGCTGGTCGACCTGCGCGAGGACGACGCCGTCGCGCGCCTGCTCGGCTACGACACCGCGACCGACCGGCAGGCCTTCGACACGATCCGCGAGTACGCCCCGGGGGACCCGTTGCGCGATGTACACTGGAAGTCCAGTGCCAAGCGAAGCGACGACGACCTCGTGGTCAAGCAGTTCGTCAGCGAGCAACGGGAGTCGACGCTGACCATCGCGGCGGGAGCCACGCCGGGCCACGACGACGCGATGGCGTCGGCCGCGGCCAGCCTCGCGGTGCTTGCGATGGACGCGGGCCTCTCCGTGGGTATCACCTGCCCCGCCGGCGAGGTGCCGACCGGCCGCGGGCAGGCCCACCGGCGACACGTCCTCGACCTGCTCGCGCGCACCGGCCCGGGACAGCCTGCCCGCCCGGCCCGCGAGGGCGCGGACGTCGTCCTCACCGCCGACGAAGACGGCGTGACCGCGACCATCGACGGCCAGGACCACCACCTCTCCGTCGGTCCGACGCCGCCGGAGCCGCCCGAAGGTGACGGCGAACGGGCGCGGGCAGTCGTCGGGTCCAGCGGGGACGCCTCGGCCGAGCAGGAGGTGTCGCGATGAGTGCCGAAACTGGCGGCCCGGCGGAGCGGGCCGTCGACGCGGCGAGACGGCCCTGGGCGGCGCTGTTCGAGCCGCGCGGACTGGCCCTGCTGTCGGCGGGACTGATGCTGTTTTCCTTCACCTTCCCGCTGTACGGGATCATCGACGTGGTCGGCGATCCCAGTACGTTCCTGCTGGTCGTCGCGGTGACGCTCGTGCTGGCGACGGGGCTGTCGCGGGTCGTCGGCGCGTGGACGGCGCTGCCCGTCGGGCTGGGGCTGCTGGTGCTGGGGCTCTGGATGTACGCCTCTGCACTGCCGGCGGACGTGGTCGCCCAGCAGGACCGCATCCTCGGCGACGTGGTGTCGCTGTTCATGGGCCTGTCGGTGTTGCGCCTCCAGATGATCGAACTGTTCGCGCTGGCGTACACGCCAGCGCCCGTGTTCCTGACGTGGTATCTGGCGCTCCGGCGGCGATACGTCGGGGCGGCGCTCGTCGGCGGGGCCGCGCTGACGTTCTTCGTCCTCACGGGCGACGTGGACACGCTGGTCGCGTTGCTCGGCGCGCTGGGTGCGGTCGGGACGGTCGGATTCGGCCGGCTCGAACGGTTCGGCGGGGCCGACCGGGCCGTCGAGACGATGGCCGTCGTCCTCGCGGCGATGGTGGTCGTGACGATGCTGGTCAGCGTCGTCCCCGGCGGGACCGGGACGCCGTTCGGCCTGTTCGGGACCAGCGGCACCGAGACCATCGAGGGGAGTCTGATCAACTCCGATCAGCGCGTCTCGATCCAGGGATCGATCAGCCTCTCGGAGGAGGTCCGGTTCACCGTCGAGAGCCCGCGCGAGGCCTACTGGCGGACCGGCGCGTACGACCGCTACACGGGCGACGGCTGGGTCCGGACCGGCTCGACGCTCGACTATCGGGGCGAGATGAGCGGGCCGCGGGGCGAGAGCCGGATCGTCGAGCAGGAGGTGACCATCGAGTCGGAACTCGACGCCATGCCCGCGGCCTGGAAGCCGGTCAGCGTCAGCGAGAACGTGGCCGGGGACACGTCGGTGACCTCGCTGGGCGGGCTCCAGCCCGCGGCGGCGTTCGCGCCCGGCGACAGCTACACGGTCGTCAGCCGCCAGCCCGTGGTGTGGCCGGGGCGACTCCAGCGGGCCGGTGACGACTATCCCGGCCGGATCGAGTCGCGGTACACGAACCTCCCTGCGAGTACGCCCGACCGGGTGGCGACGCGCACCCGCCAGATTCAGGACGGGGCCGGGGCCGACACGGCCTACGAGACGGCCAGAGCGGTCGAGTCCTATCTGGAACGGGAGAAGGGGTACTCGCTGGCGGTGGACCGCCCCGACGGCGAGGTCGCCGACAGCTTCCTGTTCGAGATGGACGAGGGGTACTGCACGTACTTCGCGACGACGATGGTGACGATGCTGCGAACCCAGGACATCCCGGCCCGGTTCGTCGTCGGCTACACGACGGGCGAACAGGTCGACAGCGGGACCTATCAGGTCCGCGGACTGGACTCCCACGCCTGGGTCGAGGTCTACTTCCCGGACGTGGGCTGGGTGCAGTTCGACCCGACGCCGGCCGGGCCGCGACAGGACGCCGAGCAGGAACGGATCGAAGGCGGCGGCGGAGACCTCGGGAACGTCGACGACGACCCCGAGCCGACGACCGAACCACCGTCGACGCCGGACCGGACGACGAGGAATCCGACCCCGGAGACGCCAGGGTCGACCGTGGAGACGATCCGGACGCCGACGACCGGCGGGGACGCGGTGCGGACGGCGAACGACGAGAGCGGTGGCATCCCGCTGCCCGAACCGCCCTCGCGCGAGGAGGCGGCGCTCATCCTCGTGGTGCTGGCCGGGGCCGCTGCGGGCGCACGCCGGCTGGGCCTCCACGAGCGTGCCTATCGTGCCGTGTGGGTCCGCTGGCAACCCCGGGCCGACCCGGCGAGCGACGTACAGCGGGCCTTCGAGCGCGTCGAGTACGTCCTCGCGCGCGAGGAACGGCCACGCCGGGACGGCGAGACGCCCCGGCAGTACCTCGCGGCTATCGACGCCGACGAGACCGTCGAACGGGTGTATCGGCTCCACGAGCGGGCCCGGTACGCGGGGGAGGTGACGGGGAGTGTCGCCGACGACGCCGTGGCGGCGGCCGACGAGATCGTCCGGGAGCGGACGGGGCCCCTGAGCTGACCGCCGAGAACGGCTTGCAAGGCTTGCTTCCGCGGGTCCCGAAGGTGTTTAATACGTCGGTTTCGTAGGCCCGACTTGTAATGTCGGAAGTCTGCTCGACGTGCGGGCTGCCCGAGGAGCTCTGCGTCTGCGAGGACGTCGCCAAAGAGTCCCAGGAGATCAGCATCCGCATCGACGAGCGCCGATACGGTAAAGAGGTAACGGTCATCGAAGGGTTCGATCCCAACGACGTGGACATGGACAGTCTGTCCTCGGACCTGAAATCGAAGTTCGCCTGTGGCGGCACGGTCGAGGACGGACAGATCGAGCTCCAGGGCAACCACACCGGACGCGTCGAGGATTTCCTCCGCGACAAAGGCTTCAACGTGGCGTGACACCGAACCCATCCTGACGGAGGTTCGGACGGACCAAGAGCGGCCGTCGGGCCATTCTCCGACCGTCTCACCCGCCAGCCACGCGTCTCGCGTGGCCACCTTCGTTCGCCACCTCGTGCAAAATTTTAACAACGCTTTTAGTTGGAAAGAATAAACGAGTAGATACGCGAACAGCGGGGGATGGAGACCGAATGGTCAACGGGGGACACACACTGGCGGTACTGGTAGTGACGGGCCTGCTCGCGGTCGCAGGCGCATCGGTCGCGGCGGGTGACGCGCCGGCCGCGACACAATCGGACAGCGACGTGCCCGACGCTCGACTCGTCGTCGAGGAGGTGTCGATCTCGCCGACGACGCCGCTGGTCGGCTCGCCGGTGACGGTCAGCGTGTCGGTGAGCAACTCCAGGGGGAGTACGTCGGCGGCCCGGATCGACCGGATCGAGTTACAGTACCGCAACGGGGAGTCGCTGGTCGAGGCCTCGGACGTGGGCTCGCTCTCGGCCGGTGACGACCTCACCGTGCCGCTGACGACGACCTTCGCGGAGCCGGGATCGAAAAACGTCGAGGTGGTCGTCGCGGGCACCGACGCCGACGGCGACGAGGTCCGGATCGCCCGTCCGGTGCGCCTGGTCGTCGAACAGACCGATCCCATCGTGGAGCTGGACGTGACGGACCCGACCGCCGGCGTCCGGACGAACGCGACGGTGACGGTCTCGAACCCGACCCAGGGGCCGATCAGGAACGTCGTGACGACGGTCGCTTCGGGGGGCTTCGAGCGTCTCAGCCGACAGTCCGCGGTCGCCGAGCTCGACGCCGGCGAGTCGACGACGCTCGACGTGGGCGTCAGGCCCGAGCGGGCCGGCGACCAGCGGTTCGCGGTCGACGTGTCCTACACCACGGGGGCCGGCGTCCAGCGGACGAAACGCGTCGGGCGGACCGTCTCGGTCTCGCCGCTCGTGACCGACGTGGGCGTGCAGGTCACCCAGGTCGTCGGGCCGCCGCCCGGCGAGCAGGCACAGGACACGCTCGCGTCGCTCGTGGGGAGCGGGTCCGATTCCGACGAGGAGGAGGGGCCCAAACCGCCGCGGGCGCGGGTCCGCGTGACGAACTTCGGCAACGCGCCGGTCCAGGACGTGGTGGTCGTCCCCAACGCGTCGGGCGCGTCGTTGTCTCGCCAGCGGGTCGCGGCGACGCTCCCGGTCGGCGAGAGTCGGTCGGTGACCGTCGACCTCTCGGCGCTGTCGGGTCCGACGGATCTGGCCGTCGCCGTCGACTACCGGGTCGGCACCGAGTCCGGGACCGAGCGGGCGACCCTTCCCTACCGGCCCGAACGGGGTCGCATCCGGCTCACCGGGATCAACGTCACCCAGACCGGCGAGGACACGGTCACGATCTCGGGCAACGCCGGCAACGTCGGGACGGGGGCCATCGCCGGGCTCGTCGTGCAGGCGGGCAACGGCTCCGGCGTCGTCCCCGCCGACCAGAAGGGGCGGTACTTCGTCGGCCCCATCGAGTCGGGGCAGTTCACGCCCTTCGAGGTGCAGGTGACCGTGACCGACGAGAACCAGACCAGCGTGCCGCTGAACCTGACCTACCGCGTCGACGACCGGCTCCGGACCCGGACGGTTCGACTCGGATTCGACGACCGGATCGTCAACGCCAGCGAGGAGGCGACGGGCGGCGGCTCGGGCTTTTTGCTGGTCGGACTGCTCGCGGTCACGTTCGCGCTGGTCGGCATCTACGTCATCAGGTGACCATGGCGGCGACGACACCCCTGGAACTGGACGGCGCAGTCAAACGCTACGAGGGAGCCAGCGGCACCGTGACCGCGCTCGACGGCGTCGACTTCCGGGTCGGATCGAACGAGTTCGTCTGCCTGTTCGGCCCCAGCGGGAGCGGCAAGAGTACGATGCTCAACGTGCTGGGCCTGCTGGACTCGCTGACCGACGGCACCCTGCGCCTGGACGGCGAGGACGTGACCACGCTGTCTATCGAGGAGCGCACCGAAGTCCGCCGTGAGTATCTGGGCTTCGTCTTCCAGGACTACCACCTCGTCCCGACGCTGACCGCCGTGGAGAACGTCGAACTGCCGACGGTGTTCGACGGCCGCGCCGAGCGCGAGCGAGCCAGAGAATTGCTCGACCGGGTGGGGCTCGGGGACCGACTCGATCACAAACCGCCGGAACTCTCGGGCGGGCAGTGCCAGCGGGTCGCCATCGCCCGGTCGCTGATCAACCGGCCCTCGGTCCTGCTGGCCGACGAACCGACGGGGAACCTCGACCGCGAGACGGGGAAAGTCATCCTCGACGAGTTCCAGCGTATCAGCGACGCGGGGGTCAGCGTCGTCGTCGTCACGCACGATCCGCTGGTCAGCGACTACGCCGACCGACGGCTCGACCTCGTCGACGGCGAACTCGGGTGATCGCGCGTGGGCCTGCTACCAGCACACCGACTGCCGGTCGTCCGGATCGCCGTCCGGAACCTCGGCCGCAACCGATTGCGGACCGGGCTGGCGACGCTGGGCATCGTCATCGGCGTGCTGGCCATCGCGACCCTGGGCATCCTCGGCACCGTGTTACAGCTGTCGGCCACGAACGCGTTCGGCGGCGTCGGCACCCAGGTCGTCGTCACGCCGGGCGGGAGCGGTGGTGGCGGGGACGGCAGTACGCTCGACTCGCTCAGCGCCGTCACCGGCGGCGGGAGTACGGAGGGGTTCTCGCCCCGCGAGGTCCAGCGCATCGACCGCATCGCGGGGAAACACGGGAGGGTCGTCCCGCTGGTCACGGCCGCCGGGACCGTCAGCCGCGGCCAGGGCGAACAGATCGGCGTCCTCGTGGGGACGGACGACCCCCGGACGCTGTTCTCGGCGGCCGAGGGCCGCATCCCCCGGAACCACCGGCAGGGCGCGCTCGTCGGACACGACCTCGCCGAGAACCTCGAACTCCGGGTCGGCAGTACCGTCGAGATCGACGGCAACAGCTACCGCGTCCTCGCGCTGCTGGAGGAGGGCGGCCAGTTCCTCCCCATCGCGACGGGGAACGCCCTCGTCCTGCCCGAAGACGAGTTCACCGAACCCTACAGCCAGATCATCGTCCGGACGGACTCGCCCGAGAGCGCCGCCACGGTCGCGAGCGAACTCAGGTCGGCGTTCAACGGCCGCGGGAACCGCATCACGGTCGTCGAGTTGTCCTCGCTGCTTGACCAGATCCGGGAGTACTTCGGACTCCTCAACGCCGTGTTGCTCGCCATCGGGTCGATCTCGCTGGTCGTCGCCGGCGTCAGCATCGTCAACGTGATGTTGATGAGCACGAGCGAGCGCAGCGAGGAACTCGGGATGCTCCGGGCGGTCGGCGTCGACCGGACGACGGTCATGCGGATGATCGTCGCCGAAGCCCTGCTGTTGGGCGTTCTCGGTGGTCTCGCCGGCGTGGCGTTGAGCCTGCTCGCGGCCGTCGGCCTCTCGCTCGTGACGCCCATCGGCCTGGAGTTGCTCTTGCACCCGCGCAACGTCGGCTTCCTGGTCCTGGCGTTCTGTTTCGGCGTCGGGACGAGCCTCCTCAGCGGCCTCTACCCCGCCTGGAAGACGGCCAACCGACGGCCGGTCGAGGCGCTGAACGGATAGTCACAGCAACTCCAGAGTTAATTCAATACGTTCTCATAGTAAAGTTAATGGGGCTGATCGAACAATTGGCTGACAATGAGCGGGGGATGCTCTGTCAGGTGGGGAATCGGTAGTGCAATCGCAGCGGTGCTGTTGTTGTGGCTCGCCACCGGTCCCGCCCTGGCGGCGCCGGCCGGGGTACTCCAGCTGGGCGGTCTGCTGGGCGGTGACTTCGCCAGTCAGCTGAAGGGACTGGTCGGCACGCTCGAACAGTTCGCGCGACTGCTCGACCTGCTGGTGGCGCTGCTGCAGAACGGCCTCGGTGGGCTGTAACCGCTCGCGGTCGGCCGACCTGCGTGGCGGCCACTGAGCGGATCAGAGGGATACCCGATGGGATCGTTCCGAATCTACGGTGGGGGGCCGACGCTCGCGTATCCGTCGAGTGCCGACGCGGCCTTCGTGGACGCGACGGTGAAGGCACTGCTGGACAGCGACCGGACCACCGCCGTCGTGGTCGACCGCTCGCGCGTGCTGTATCTCTTTCTCGGCCGCGATCCGACCGACGAAGGCGGGGGCTGGCAGCGGTACGTCGCCGAGTACGTCGCCGACGACGAACCACCGGCCGCCGCGCTGGCGGCACTGGAGCGTGAACTCGCGAAACTCCGGCTCGACGACTGGGGCTGGGCGTGTCACCCCCGCGACGAGGCGTGGCTGGACGCGCTCGGTCGCGCGACCGCCGCGTCCAACGACGACGTGGCCGTACTCGCGCGACTCGCGGGCGGCGGCGAACCGCCCCTGTCGTTCGGCGTGACGACGGCCGACCGGGCGGTCGCCGTCGCGACTGCGCTGGCGCGAGCGGACGTGAGCGCCGCCATCGTCGACGGTGACGGGACACCGCCCGCCACGGCCGACGTGATCCTCCGGCCGGGCCACGAGGCCGACTTCGTTCCGCTCTGTGATCGCAGCGAGGAACTGTGGGAGTGGAAACGCGACGACGCCCCGTCCGGGCGCGGGTCCGACACCAGCGAGGGGGCCGGAGCGACCGTCGAACACACTCCCACGCCCGCGGCCGAGACAGATACGACCGGGCGCGGTGGCACCGGATCGGGGGCACTCGCCGACACGGACGAGGGGGTCGCGACCGACGGAGGCGGCCTCGCGGCCGTCCTCGGTCGGACGGGCGCGGGGCGACACCGCCCGTCGATCACCGCCCCGAGCCGGGTGACTGCGACCGCGCTGGGGCTGGCGCTGGTCGTGGTCGCCGGACTGGCCGTGGCGACGACCGCGGTCGTCGGTGCCGGCCCGTTCGCCACCGGGACGGGCGGATCGCTCGACGGTGCTGGGAGTGCTGGCCCGGCCACTGCGACCGAGACGCCCACGGCCGCGGAGTCGGTCGTCACGCTCTCGGCGTCCGTCACCGGCCGGACGGTCACCGTCCGGGGCTGGGGCGCGAGCGACGGGTTGACGGTCGCGCTCGTAGACGGAACCGGCGAGACGGTAGCGAGTCGGCAGGTCGAGGCCGGTACCGGCGGGTTCCGGGCGCGGCTCTCGGCTCCGGGGCCGGGACCGTACCGCGTCGTGGCCCGGAACGACGGGACGACGGTCGAGAAAGACGTTCGGGTCACGGCCGAGGGAACCGCCGACGCGGCGTTCGGACTTGACACGCCGGAACGGGGCGCGACGGTCCGGTCGGGGACGCTCCGGGTCAGCGGCCGGAGTCCGACCGACTCGGTCGTGGTCCGGATCGCCGACGCGACGGGGACGCGCGTCCTGCGGACGAACACCTCGGTGTCCGGCGGCGAGTTCGAGACGTGGATCACGGGTCTGCCGGACGGGCAGTACACGCTGACCGTGGCGGCCGCGGGCGACCGGCGCACGACCCGGACGGTCGCGTTCGACTAGAGCAGATCGTCGGCCTGGGCCAGCAGGATTCCCTCGATAGTGGCGTCGTTGGACGGTTCCTGTCGCGCCACCTCCAGGGCCTCGTCGACGGGGACGGTCGTCACGCTGAGGAACTCGTTGTCGTCGAGGTCTGCGTCGACCGGTTCGAGGCCCTCGGCGAAGACGATGCCCCGGCGGTGCCGGAGGACGCCGGTCGAACACCAGAACTCCTCGATCAGGGAGACGCCGGCGGCGTCGAACCCGGTCTCCTCGCGGAGTTCCCGGCGGCCGGCGTCGGTGTAGCTCTCGCCGTCCTCGACGATGCCCGCGGGGAGTTCGAGACACTGCTCCTGGATCGTCGGCCGGTACTGATCGACCATGACGAGGTGGTCGCCGTCGCCGTCCCCGACGACGTGGCCCGGTGCAACGGCCACGACGACGGCCGCGGCGGGCAGGTCCGCCCAGTAGTAGCGTTTCTCGGAGCCGTCCGGCTGGCCGACGCGGTCGTAGCCGCCGGTGTACCAGCCGGTCTCGTACTCGACCGCCGACTCCAGCACGGGCCAGTCGAACTCCGCGGGTTCGCGGACGGGGTGGCTGTCCGGGTCGAACCGTCGGATCGTCGGATCGTCGGTCATGGGGTCTGTGTCACCTCCAGGCGGTAAACGGTGCCGTTCTCGCGGACGAAGACGGCACTGTCGGTCGCGGCGGACGTGTTGCGCTGTCTGATCGCGTCGAACTCGTCGAACGGCGAGTGGGTGAACGCGCCTTTCAGTCCGACGGGGCCCTTCCAGTACGGCTCCGACCGACCCGTCGCGTTGGCGGTTCCGTCGCCGGCCGCCGCGGTCGCGTTCGCCAGCGCGGCCGCCGTGTAGGGATAGCGGTCGGGCGAGAGCGAGTCGGCCGGGATCGCCGTCCGGTCGTCCGTCGCCGTCGCCGTCATGTAGTAGGGATCGCCGCTTTTCAGGTAGCCCGGGAGGGCACCGAGCGCCAGCAGCAAGACGATGGCGGCGAGGAGGGCGAGCGTGACCCGACGCGTGATCTGTCGCATGGCCACTACTCGGTGGGCCGGCCGAAAAACGATAGCGGATCCTACTGGTCGCCGGTGACGACCTCGCGATAGGCGCTGCCGAATGCCTGCCGGCGGAGGGTGCCGACGGCCGCGTCCTCCCGTTCCTGGAAGGTGGCGGCGACCACCGTCTCGGCGAAGGGGACGGCGTGCCAGACCACCCGGTCGACGTTCTCGCTCCCGATCATCTCGCGCTCGTAGTCCGGATGCGCCTCACACCAGTCCTCGAACTCGGCGTCGGTGCCGACGGTCACTTCGAGCATGGAGGCGAAGATGGCCTCGTGGGCGGTCGCGACGACCGAACCCGTCACCCGGTCCTCGTACTCCTCGCTGTCGAAATCCATGGCCTTCGCGACCTCACGGACGCTCGTCTGTGCGGCCGGGCCGACGGCCGCGTACAGCTCGCCTGCTTCCGCCGCCGTCTCGGGCGCGAACACTCCCTCGGTGTGCATGTCCGGCTCTGCGGGCCGCTCCGGTTACTCGGTTTCGGAGTCTGCCGCGTCGGCGTCGCCCTCGGCGTCTGCATCCGAATCACGTGGCTCGCTCGCGGGTCCATCCTCCCCGCTCACGAAATCCGAGGACTCGCTCCGCTCGCCCTCTCCATCCCGCATCCGCCGGGTCATCTCGCGGGCTTCCTCCAGAATCTCCTCGTCCTCGTCGTCGAGGCCAGTCAACTGACTGGCGCGCTCGCGGCCGCGCTCGACGGCCCGGGCCTCGTCGTCGAACAGCGCACCCGACCGCTCGTGGTCGTGGTCGTGGTCGTGATCCACTGTATCCTCGAAGACCTGCGGGTAGTCGGTCTCCTCGGCGATCTCGGTGACGGTCGCGGCCAGGGCGTCGGCGTCGGCCTGATCCCAGTCGGGGGCGTGTTCGTCGAGCCAGGCCTCGTGGTCGTCGTCGCCGAGCAAGGCCGTGAAGGCGAGGTGGTTCGCCAGGTGTTCGGCGTCGGCCTGTGGGTCCTCACACACCGGGCAGGCGTATCCCATGTCCGGACCAAGCGGGCGCGGACGGATAGACCTTACAGGTCCGCGACCATCACCAGCGCGTTCTCCCCGTCGTCGTAGTAGCGAGGCACCGTTCGCCGGTGATCGAACCCGAACGAGTCGTAGAGGTCCCGGGCCGTCTCGTTGCTCTCCCGGACTTCGAGTTTCACCTCGGCGACCCCCTTGGCGCGCATGACGCCCAGCGCCCGCCGGAGGAGGGTGGACCCGACGCCCTGGCCGCGCTGGTCGGGATGGACGGCCAGGTCCTTGACGTGGCCCAGCGGCCGGCCGTGGTTGGGCACCGAGTCGGCGACGATGTAGCCCGCGACGCCGGCGCCGACCTCCGCGACGAGAAAGCCCGGTTCCCCCACGTACCGCTGGAACGCGGCGAAGGGCCACGGCTGGGGGAAGGAAGCCTTCTCGATGCGATACACCGCGAGCAGGTCCGCCTTGACCGCCTCCCGGACGGTCGGCGCGGGCGTATCGGAGTCCGATGCGGGCGTGGTCACGACTGCCACTTGCGGGCGACCCCACTAAGCCCTTTCACCGCCCCGCACCGAGTCACACCCCGCCTCGACCCGGCCTCCAGTTCGTGTCTGTCTCCTGCCACGAGGATCGCCAGTCGGAAGGTTCATTATTATCAGGCTCTTAAGCTCAGGCGCACCCAATTTTCGGGTGCCACCCCCCAACATCCCCCTCTACCCCCCGTTTTCTACTGTACCACCGATAAACGGCGGTTTCGGCCGCCGGATAGCCACTGGACTCCCCGACCAGTCGGCCCACGGCCGTTTTTCACGGACGATAACCGACTGGAATTAACCTCTCAGAAAAAGGTGAACAGGTCGTCGCGTTGCTGTTCGTGGAGGTGGTGTCGGACCGCCTCGGTCATGGGGTCGATGGAGCCGCGTTTGGCGGTGATCGGGGCGATGGTCTCCTGCCACTGTTTCCAGGGCGGGAGCAGTCCGAGCCGGTCACAGAGCGCGTTCAGGCGCTCGTCGCGGTCGTCGACCTTGTCCATCTTGTTGACCGCGACGACGACGGGGATGCCCATGTCCCGCAGGAAGTGGAACATCTCCACGTCGTGTGGGATCTCGTCGGGGCCGGAGTGGCGGTCGATGATGTCGATCACGGCTTTGCCGTCGACCACCAGCACCGCGACGAGGATCTGCTCGGCGTAGGTCTCCAGATACGCGACGATGTCGTCTTTGATCTCCTCGCGAACCTCGTCGGGGACGCCCTTCATGAACCCGAATCCGGGGAGGTCGGTGAGGACGAAGTCCTCGGCGTTCCAGTCGTAGTGGTTGGGCTGGCGCGTGACGCCCGGCCGCTGGCCCGTATCGAACGTGTGGCCGGTCAGTTCACGCATCAGCGTCGACTTGCCGACGTTCGAGCGCCCCACGAGAACGACCTCGGCGCTCCGGTCCGGCCGCGAATCGAACATGGAGGCGTCTAGACGACTGGGGCGGATAAGCGTCGCTGTTTCCGGCCGCGGCGGGATCGAGCGACGACTGGCCCGCCACGTATTTCCCGGACCCCCGCGGAATGTCCGGTGTGCGACTCCTCCAGGTGACCATCCCGACGGGGAAACGCGAGACGGTCCTCGGTGCCCTCGACGACGAGGGCGTCGACTACGTCGTCACCGACGAGACCAGCGGTCGCGAGTTCACGGCCATCGTCTACGCGCCGCTGCCCAACCCCGCGGTCGAACCCGTCCTCGAACGGCTCCAGGACGCGGGGATCGACGACGAGGCCTACACCGTCGTCGTCGAGGCCAGCACGGTCGTCTCCCGACGGTTCGACGAACTGGAGGAGCGATACGCCGAGCAGGAGGAAGTCGACGAGGGCCGGATCGCCCGCGAGGAACTCCAGAGCCGTGCCGAGGAACTCGCCCCGTCGCTGCGGACCTACGCCACGATGACGGTCATCAGCGCCATCATCGCCACCGCCGGCCTGTTGCTCGACTCGCCGGCGGTCGTCGTCGGCTCGATGGTCATCGCCCCCCTTATCGGCCCGGCGATGGCCGCCAGCGTCGGCACGGTGCTGGACGAAGACGAACTGTTCGTCCGCGGCGTCAAACTGCAGGTGCTGGGCATGACGCTCGCAGTCGTCAGCGCCGCGGCCTTCGCCGTCTTCGTCAGGTACGCCCGGCTCGTCCCGCCGGGCATCGAGATCACCGAGGTCCCCGAGATCCGCGAGCGACTGGCCCCCGACTTCCTCTCGCTGGCGGTCGCGCTCGGGGCCGGCGTGGCCGGCGCGCTCTCGCTGTCCTCGGGCGTCTCGGCGGCCATCGTCGGCGTCATGATCGCCGTCGCGCTGATCCCGCCGGCCGCCACGGTCGGCATCGGCGTCGCCTGGGGCCTCCCGATGGTCAGTGTCGGCTCGGGCGTCCTCGCGCTGGTCAACGGCCTCTCGATCAACGTCGCCGCCATCGCCGTCCTCTGGTACAGCGGCTACCGACCCCACAACTGGTTCCAGCTCGACCAGGCCCGGAGCGCGGTGTTGAAACGCGTCGCCGTCCTCGCGGTCGCCATCGCCGTCCTCTCGGTCTTTCTGGGCGGCGTCACCTACAACTCCTTCCAGAACGCCGCAAGCGAGGAGGACATCCGCCAGGGCGTCGAGGGCGTCGTCGCAGACAGCGAGCGGGCGACCCTGCTGAACACCGAGGTGCAGTTCACCGACGGTATCCTGTTGAGCCAGTCGGATCGCGTGGTCGTGACAGTCGGCGTCCCCCCGGGGAACGGCGAGTCGGTCGGCGGCCTCAGCGAGCGGATCGACACCGCCGTCGACCGCGCGGCCGGCCACGACGTGGAGACACAGGTCCGCTACGTCACCATCGAGGACGCCTGACCTACTCGTCGTAGGGCAGTTCCGGCTCGTAGCCGACCGCCTCGACCGCCGCGTCGAGCGTCTCCTGGACGTTCTCGCCCTCGGTGACGCTCATGTACAGGTCGGCCTCCACGTCGGTCGAGCGGTCGCTCTTGTTACACACCGTGAGGACGGGCACGTCCGCGAACCGGGCCGCCAGCGCGTCCCTGAGTTCGAGTTGCACGTCGAGGGGATACCCACACTCGCCGCTGGCGTCGACCATCACCAGCACGGCGTCGGCGAGGTGTTCCAGCGCGCTGACCGCCTGGGACTCGATCTCGTTGCGGTCCTCCGGCGGCCGGTCGAGCAAGCCAGGCGTGTCCACCAGTTGATAGCGGATGTGGTCGCGCTCGATGTGACCCACCCGAATCTCGGTGGTCGTGAACGGGTAGGACGCGGTCTCGTTGCGGGCGTTGGTGACGGTATTCACGAAGGAGGATTTTCCCACGTTGGGGTAGCCGGCGACGACGATGGTCGGCTCGTCGGGTCGGATGTCCGGCAACTCCCGGAGGGTGTTGCGGGCCTCGTTGACCGCCAGCAGGTCGTCCTCGACCTCCTCGACCACGTCGGCGATGCGGGCGAACGCCTGCTTGCGGAGCTTCTTGGCCCCGTCGGCGTCGACGTTGCGGAACCGGCCCTGGTACTCGTCGCGGATGTCGCTGGCCTTCCGGCTGGCCCAGCCGATCTCCGAGAGGTGCTGGCGCAGGTCGTCGACCCCAACGAGGGCGTCGATCATCTCGCGGTAGAACGGGTCGAGTCCGTCGATGTCGGGCCACGCGGTGACGACGTTCTCGAGGTTGTCCGAGACGACGTTCGCGGCGGTCTGGAGCATCGACTGCTGGGCCTCGAACCCGGATTTGGCCCGGCCCGCGCGGGCCGCCCGGGAGAACGCCTGGTCGATCAGCTCCTCCGACGTGGGCGTCGTCGGGAGGTCCTCGAGAATCATGTTGGCGTCCGTAGACGGTTCGTGCATAAAAACGCGTCCTTTGGCACGCACCCGATCAGCCGGCCGTGCCGTTCCGACCGATCGTAAAAAACCACACCCTGACTACAAAATATATATATATGCTCGCGGGCTCGGTTGGCTTCTGAGCGCGGTCTAAATAATCATAAATTGATAAGTGAGGGAAGTACGTATGGTAGTCAATGGTTGACGGGAGTGGGCCACCGACGTTGCTGGTCGCCCCAGAGCCGGATCCGGACGCGCTACGTGACGAACTGGCCGAGACGGCGGAGGTGTCGTCGGTGGAGACGGCTGAATACGGCGCGACGGCCCTGGAGATGCTGGAGGACGGGCCCGTCGGTGCCGTGCTGAGCGCCGCCGACCTCGCGGACATGGGTGGGGTCGACCTCCTCCAGCAGGCCCGGTGCGAGCGGCCGACGGTCCCGTTCGTGCTGTTCTCCCGTGACGGCGACGAACGCCTCGTCAGCGAGGCCCTCTCGGTCGGCGTGACCGAGTACGTCCCCGTCGAATCGAATCCGGACGCGGACATCCTGGCCGACCGGTTGACCGACGCGCTCGCCCGCGTCCGACCGGACCTGACCGGCGAGGAGGAGTCGGCTGGGCGGTTCGAGCAGCTCGTCGAGTTCTCGACGGACATGCTCACCATCCACCGCCGGGACGGGACGGTCCGCTACGTCAACCCGATCATCGAAGACATCATGGGCTACGCCCCGTCGGAGTTCGTCGGCCACAACCCCATCGACCGCATCCACCCAGAGGACCGGGACGACGTGCTGGAGTTTTTCGCCGATCCGAAGGACTGGCTGGGCGAGCAACGAGAGGTCACGTACCGGATGCAGACCGCGGCCGGTGCGTGGCGAACCCTGGAATCGATCGGCCACAACCGGCTCAAAGACCCCGCGCTGGCCGGCGTGGTCGTCAACTCCCGGGACGTGACCGAGCGCCAGCAGTACCAGCGGGAACTCGAACGGCAGAACGAACGGCTGGAGAAGTTCGCGAGCGTCGTCTCCCACGACCTCCGGAACCCGCTCCAGGTGATCCGCGCCCGCGTCGAGGCCGCCCGGGCCGACAGCCAGAGCGAACACCACGCCCACATCGAAGACGCCGTCGACCGCATGGAGACGTTGATCGACGACGTACTCACACTGGCCCGGGAAGGGCAGGTCATCGGCGACCTCGGGGAGACGGCCCTCGACGACTGTGCCCACGCCGCGTGGGCCCACGTCGACGCTCCAGAGGCCACGTTTGCGTGTCGGACCGACTGTGCCATCGAGGCCGACGCCGACCGACTGGTGGAACTCCTCCAGAACCTCTATTCGAACGCCGTCAGACACGCCGGTCCCGACGTGACCGTCCGGCTCGGCCTGCTCGACGAGGACGGGTTCTACGTCGAAGACGACGGCCCCGGCATCCCGCGCGACGAGCGGGACCTCGTGTTCGAGTACGGCTACACGACCGGCGACGGAACGGGCATGGGGCTGGCCATCGTCAGAGAGATCGCCCAGGCCCACGGCTGGGACGTGACGCTGGCCGACGATGCCGACGGCGCCCGCTTCGAGTTCACCGGCGTCACCGTGTGTCCGGACTCCGCCGGGGAGTGAGAGCGACTACCGTCGCTCGCGCAACTCCGCCCGCAAATCGGCCACGTCCATGTCCTTCATCGCGAGCAGGACCAGCAGGTGGTAGACGATGTCGGCGGCCTCGTGACCGATCTCCTCGTGATCGTCGTCTTTGGCCGCCAGTACGAGCTCGGTCGTCTCCTCGCCGAGTTTTTCGAGGACGGCGTTCTCGCCTTTCTCGTGGGTGAACAGCGAGGCCGTGTAGGAGTCCTCGGGCAACCGTTCCTTGCGGTCCTCGATGACCGCGAACAGTTCGTCGAGGACGGCGTCGGTGTCGGTGTCGTCCATGCCCGCCCTTCTCGCCGGGCGACTAAACTTCCATCACTTCGCGGATGTCGTCCATATCCTCGAACTCGTCGGGGTCGCGCCGCCCCTCCTCGAAGACCGACTCGTCGACCGCCAGTGGCGCGTTCGTCCGGGCGGCCAGCGCCAGCGAATCGCTCGGCCGCGCGTCGATCACTGTCGACTCCCGCGGGGTCGCCAGGTGGAGGTCCGCGATGTACGTGCCGTCCTCGACATCGCTGACGACGACGCGCTCGATCCGCCCGCCGAGTTCCTCGACCAGATCCAGCGTGAGGTCGTGAGTGAGCGGCCGCCCGACGTCCTCGGCGTCGAGCCCACGGGCGATGCTCGCGGCCTCGTCGAACCCGATGAAGATCGGCAGCAGGTCCGGCTCGCCCTCGACCGCGAGCAAGACGACCGGCACCGGTCCCGTCGGCGTGCCAGCGACCCGCACGGCGTCGATAGCTGCGTCCATACCCGGCCCGAGGGCGTGAGTGGGCAAAAACCCCGGTACCGGCGTCCAGACCCACCGGGATCAGTCGTCGGCGAAGAAGGCCAGATCGTGAATCCGCGCATCGTCGGTCAGTTCCGGGTGGAACGAGGTCCCCACGACCGGCCCGTCCTGAATGGCGACGGGCCGCCCGTCCCACTCGGCCAGCACCGCGGCGTCGCCGACCGATTCGATCAGCGGCGCGCGGATGAACACGGCGTGGAATGGCTCGTCCAGCCCGGCCACGTCCAGCGGAGCCTCGAAGCTGTCTTTCTGCCGGCCGAAGGCGTTGCGCTCGACGGTCGCGTCCACCAGACCCAGCGTCTCGACCCGGTCGTCGTTGGCGTCCGTCGAGAGGACGATCAACCCCGCACACGTCGCCAGCACTGGCTTGCCCGCCTCGACGTGGGCCCTGATTTCGGGGGCGATCCCCTCGCGGTGGAGCAACCGCGAGATCGTCGTCGACTCGCCGCCGGGCAACAGGAGCAGGTCACACTCGGGGACGATCCCCGACTCCCGGATCTCCCGCACCTCGGCGTCCCGCCCGTGGGACGCGGCGGCGCGCTCGATGGCCGCGGCGTGTTCGCTCACGTCGCCCTGCACGGCGACGACGCCTGCAGTCACAGTCATTACCCACCGTTGGGACCTGCGCGGAAAAACGTCTGCGTTCGGCGTCCGAGCGGTTCCTTCGTTCTCGCGGGCATTGCCCGCTCGAATCGAGGTCGAAGACCTCGCTCTCCCCGCTCGCATAGACAACGGCTCTCACTTCGTCGCCGGCGCATCGCGGGTCGTTCCTCCCCGCTCACGCGTTCGAGGGCGCTCCCTCCGGTCGCGCCCTCAGTCGTCCGCCGTCGCCGTATCCCCGTTCTCCGCGGCCGTCACCGCCTCGACCGCATCCTCGTCTTCGTCGTCTGTCGGCGGAGCCGAGTACATGATCCCCCGACTGGCGCTGTAGCGTGTCATTACCAGTCAGTGACCGACACGCACGTAAAACGGTGCCCCTTAAACGAAATTATACTGTTTAATCATCGGGGTAGTGGAGGAATTACTCACAGGCATCGTCGCGGTCCGACACGCACATGGGGCGGGGCGGGAATCTGTCGGGCATGGGACTGGTCGCCGAATTCGAAATCGCCTGCGAGGCGCTCCCGCTCGTGGAGGTGTCGAAGGCCGTCCCCGAGGTGCAACTGGACCTGAAGATCCAGTACAATCACGGGAACTGGCCGCTGTTCATCGCGTACGTGACCGGCGGGCAACCCGACGAGATCGAGCGGGCCTTCGAGTCGGCAGCGTTCGTCGCCGACTACACGCTCGTCGGGCAAGCGGGCGAGACACGGCAGTACCAGACGGTGCCCGCGACGAGTCTCGAAGGGACGCTCGGCGACGCCATCGACGACCTGGACGGCCTGCGCGCGCTGGCGACGACCGACGCCCTGATCGAACGGATCGAAGCCACGCCGACCGGCTGGATACAGGCGGGGTGGTTCGCCGACCGCGACGCCTTCGACCAGTTCCGCGAGTTCTGGCAGGAAAACGCCGGCTTTCGGCTCCGGCGGCTCACCCGCGACGGCGAACCCGAGGCCCCGGGCGAGGGCCTGACCGACCGCCAGCAGGAAGCGCTCCGGACTGCCTACGAGATGGGCTACTTCGAGATTCCGCGGACGGCCTCGCTGGAGGACGTAGCGGCGGAACTGGGGATCACCACCTCCTCGCTGTCCGAACGCCTCCGGCGGGCCCAGACCCACGTCATCGAGACGACGGTCGCTTCGACCTGGCCCCCACTACCGGGAAACGAGGGAGGCGAACCGTCGCCCGACGGTCGGGAGGCAAAGCGTTAGGTGCGAGTCACCCGACCCACGGATATGGACGAGGAACGGGACCCGGTCCAGTCGATGGACGACGGGTCGATGGACCTCTACGAGATTTCGGAGTGGGAGACACGGTCGGGACTCGACCGGTTCGCGCAGGGACTCTATCACGCCGCCATCGTCGGAGTACGCTGGACCGTCATCGTCGTCGCGGTTCTCATCCTCGGTCTCCAGCTGGCGCTCGGCGGGTTCGGGCTGCTGATCGACCCGCGTGTCGGCACCTTCGTCGCGCTCTCTATCGTGCCGGCGTTCGTCCTCGCGGCGTACCTCTGGCGCGCCGACGTGACGACCAGCGAACCGCTCGAAATCCTGGTCGTCACCTTCCTGCTCGGGATCCTGTTCGCGAACTTCGCGGGGATCCTCAACGACACGGTCGGCCAGGTCGTGCGCGTGGTCGGCTCCGGGTTCGGTCTCGTCCCGATTTTCGGCCTGCTCGCGCTGTACTTCCTCGTCGTCGGTCCCGTCGAGGAGGCCGTGAAACTGCTCGCCGTCCGGATGTACGCCTACCGCATGCCGGCGTTCGACGCAGTGATCGACGGCGCGGTGTACGGCGCGGTCGCCGGCCTGGGCTTCGCCACCATCGAGAACGCCCTCTACATCACCAACACGCTGGAGACGGTCGCCCCGGGGATGAACCTGATTCGGGCAGGCTCGGACATCGCCACGATCCGGGCGCTGGCCGGCCCCGGTCACGTCATCTACTCGGCCTTCGCCGGCTACTACCTCGGCCTCGCCAAGTTCAACCCCGACGACGCCGGCCCCATCGTCGTGAAGGGGCTCCTCATCGCCACGCTCGTCCACGCCACCTACAACACCTGTGCGACCGTCCTGGTCCCCGTCGTCGCCAGCGTGACCGCCGTCGACACGTTCGTCGTGTTCCTGAGCTTCGTCGTCCTCTACGACGGCCTGTTCGTCTACCTCCTGCTCCGGAAGCTCTCGAAGTACAACGACGCCTACCGGCGAGCCAATCACAGCGACGAGCCGACGGACAGTCCCGACCTGAGTTAGTCCTCGAACCGCTCGGCGTAGGGGGTCTGGGTCGCCGTCAGGTCCGCGTCGGCCGCCAGCAGTCGCTCGACGTATTTCGCCACCACGTCCACCTCCAGGTGGACCGGATCGCCCACCGACTTCTCGGAGAGCGTCGTGATGTCGTAGGTCGCCGGGATGACCGCGACACCGAAGTCCGCATCGGAGAGGCTGGCGACGGTGAGACTGATCCCGTCGACCGTCACCGACCCCTTCTCGACGAGATAGCGCTCCAGCTCGCCGGGAATGGAGAACCGGAACTCCCAGTCGTCGTCGATCTGTTCTACCGCCGTTACCTCGGCGGTGCCGTCGACGTGGCCCTGCACGACGTGGCCGTCGAAGCGCCCGTCGGCGGGCAGTGCCCGCTCGACGTTCACGAGGTCGCCCTCGGTCAACTCGCCGAGGTAGGTCCGGTCGAGCGTCTCCGCGGAGAGAAACAGGGAGAACCACCCGTCGCCGAACTCCTCGACTGTCAGGCACGCGCCGCTGATGGCGATGCTCTGGCCGTGGTGCAGGTCGTCGAGGTCGGCCGCGACCGTCAGCCGGCGGCCCCCTTCGTCCTCGGTCACGTCGGTTATCTCGCCCGTCCGCTCGACGATGCCGGTGAACATACCCCCCCTAGGGAAGGCGGCCGCAAACCCGTTTTCATTCCGCGCTGGCGTCCTCGAACAGCGACGACTCGTAGTAGCCCTGCACGGCCTCGACGACGAACAGCGCGATCAGCAGTCCCACACCGATCACCTGCATCGCCGTCCGGCCCGACGGGTCGACGCCCGCGCCCGCCAGGCAGAGGGTCCCAGCGATCCCGAGCCCGGCACGGAGGTGCCACTTGCGCATGTCCGGATCGTCCGTCCTCCGGGCCAGGTACAGCTGTGGCACGAGCAAAGCGAGCCCGGGGAACGCGATCAGGTACAGGATCGCAGTTCCGGACGGGACCGCTTCGGGGAGGTTCAGGGCGAGACTCACGGCGACGACGACGGCGGCGACCGAGAGGGCGGCGAGGGTGACGCGGCTTTCGCGGGAGACCATACGCGACTGGAGACACGGCGAGACGAAAAACGTGTCGTGGAACCGAACACCCACCGCTTTTGTCCGGTGGCCTCCAAGGCGCACAGGAGATGGGACTGGGCATCCTCGATACGTTCGGGCTGATGGGCGCGGTGATACTGGCCGCACCGGTCGCGCTGTTCGGTCTCGACACGTTCCTCAGCGGCAATCGCCTCGTCGGCGGCGGGTTCATCCTCGTCGCCGTGCTGATGATCGCCGCCGAGGAGTACGTCACCAAGCCGACCGACGTGGCGGCCGACGCCGCACAGGACGTGGCCAGTTCCGTCGTCGAGACGCCCGAGGACGACGAGGAGTAACTACTGCACCGCGACCGCGTTTTTCGCTTCGTCGAGCAACTGGTCGACGGTCTTGTCCGATGGCTTGTTCTCCAGCAACACGTCGATGGGCAGTGTCGGCGCGCCGTCGACGAGGTTCTCCAGCAGGACCAGCCGTTCGCGGGCGCGGGACATCCCGACGTAGAACACGCGGCGCTCGTTGTCCGTCAGCGTCGGGACCGGATCGGTGTGCTTGGTGAACTCCTCGACACCCTCGACCTCGCGGCCCTCCTGTTCGACGGTCGCGGCCATCTGCTCGACGACCTTCTCCGTGAGGTCGGTCGCGAGGAACACGTGGTCGGCCTCGCGACCCTTCGCGGAGTGGATCGTCCCGACCCGCACCGCGTCGGTGTCCATGCCCTGATAGTCGCCCGAGAAGTAGGCGTCGACCGACCGCTCCTGGAAGTTGGTGACCTTCCGGAGCATGTCCGCCGCCGACCGCGGATCGGGCATGAACGGCGCGTACTCGCGGACGAAGTCGGGTTCGACCGTGATCTCGGCGAGGTCGTCGGTGTCCGCTTCCTCCTGGACCTCGTCGATGGCGTCGAAGAAGTCGTCGCGCTCGCCGGTGCCGAAGGCCGAATCCGCGAGCATGTCCGCCAGCCGCCGGGCCTGCAGGGCAGTGACGGGCTCGTCATCCGACAGTCCCTCGACCGCCCGGACGTACTGGGTCAGCCGGTCGGTCCACATGCGCTGGTCGGTCAGACACTGGAAGGGAATCCCCTCGCCGATGAACTCGTCGATGAACTGGAACATCTGGTAGCGCGCCCGGAACAGGATCATCGACGTGCTATCTTCGTCCTCTTCGAGCGTGGCCCGGACGTTCCGGACCAGATCGAGCATCGAGGGGCGAGGCGGGGCCTCGACGCGGCCGCCCTCCTTGCGCGGTTCGAGGTCTTTCTCCTGGCGTTTCTCGATGTGGCTGATCTCCTTGTTGACGACGTTGAGGATCTTCGAGGGAAGTCGGTAGGAGTTGGGCAACACTTCGTCCTCGGTCACGTCCTCGTCCAGCAGGAGGTCCGGGTCGGCACCCTGCCAGGCGTAGACGACCTGGTCGTCGTCGCCCGCGATCAGGACCCGCTTCATGTGGGGTTTCCACTCCTCGTACACGTCGTACTGGAGGGTCGTGATGTCCTGGAACTCGTCGATCACCAGGTACTCCACGTTGGGGAGGAGCGAGCGCTGTTTGACGCGTTCGAGCATGTCGGCGAAGCCGACGAGCCCGTTCTCGCCCTTGTAGGCACGCCAGGCGCGGATGGCCTCGGGCACGTCGATCCGGTCGTCGTCGGAGGGCCAGGTCGGCGTGTACTTGTTGCCGGTCTGGGAGTTGGGGTCTTCCTCCGGAGGGAGTCGGACTTTCTCGACGTTCCACTGGAAGGGCACGTCGTACCAGTCGGCCACGTCCCGGCGGGTGCGCTGGAGCCACTGGCTGGTCGCGATGACCTTGTTGCCGATGGTGGTCGAGCGGGCGCTCCGGCGGCGCGCGCCCTTGTTCTCGTCCTCGTACTCGATGCCGTACTCCTCGCAGAACTCCTCTTTGTCCGATTCGCTCACCACGTCGCCACGCGAGAGGTTGAGGAGTTCGTAGGCCTTCGCGTGCATCGTACAGACGTTGCCCCTGAGGGCCCGGGGCGTGGTGTCCAGTCGTTCTGCGAGGCGTTCGCGAATCTCCGCGGCCGCCGCGCGCGTGTACGAGACGACGAGAATGTCACGGACGTCTGCTCCCTCCTCCTGTAACTGTTCGACCCGGTCCAGCAAGGCCGTGGTCTTCCCGCTCCCCGGCCCCCCGAACAGGCGAACCACTTCGGGCGTCGTGTCGGTCATTAGACCACTAATGGACCTACACACTCATAAGCAACGTGGCTTCGATTCCAGTGCTGGCCCACCCGAATTTTTCCCTCGTCGGCAGTCACCGGTACAGCGAGAGGTAGAGCATGGCGAATCCGATGATGAAGGGGATCGTCTCGGTCATCTGGAGGAAGATGAACTGGAGCGAGGAGGTCCCGCCGCCGGCACCCAGTTGCGTGATGACGTTGGTGATGGCCACGCCCATGCTGATGAAGGCGAAGCCGATGAACGCCGACTGGAGTTTCTCCGACTGCTTTTTTCGGTACGCCTGAAAGCTGATCAGGGTGATCCCCAGCGTCAACCCGAACGTGATGAGCCGCAGCAGAATGAGAACGCCGCGTGCGATAGCTACGGTCTCGACCATGGCCGCCACTGCTCACGCACTGAACATAAAGGTACGTCGGACGATTCGGAGCGGCAGGACGGGACCTACTCCGGATTCAGCTCGTCCCAGAGCTGACTGAACCGGTCGGGGAGGTTCTCCTCGCGGTAGATCCGCACCCGGTACTCCCCTTCTTCCTCCAGCGAGATGACGGTGCTGTCGAAGTTCGACTCGTAGATCTTGTAGTGGTTGCCGTCGTCGGCCACCAGCGTCCGGTCTTTGACGAGTTCGTGTTCCTCGAGGATCTCGATGCGCCGGTAGACAGTGGGAAGCGACAGGTCACACTCCTCGGCCAGTTCCTTGGCCGAGCGCGGCTCGATGCTGATCGCCGCGAGTATCTCCCGCGCGTTCTCGTCCCCGATCGTGTCGAGGACCTCCTCGATACTACGTTCCTCTGCCACTATCCCGTATAGAATCCACCAGTGTAAAAAGATATTGCGGGGAGTATCACCGATGAGAAAGGCCAGTCGGCCACCAGTCGTGCCCGATCCGGAGGGGGTTCTTTCAGCGCGTGAAAACGCCTTTATATACCTATTTTCATTCTCGGAAACCGGGGGAGAGGCATTATATATCCGTGGTAGAGAGGAATGGGTGTGGATCGAGTCCAAGTGATTGCCAATGTCCGGAGATAACGTGAGTACGAGTCCGCTGGTGAATACGTTGATACAAGAACTTTCGGCCGGTGACGACCTGGAGGCGGCCTCACCCGACGCCCCAGGTACCGGTCAAGAAGGCGACCCCGAGCAGGTGTTGTCTTCGGTCATGGAACGGCTGGCAGTCGAGGAGTCGTTCGAATTCGACGACGAGATCGTCAAACAGAATCTGGACGAGATCCTCATCGCGCTGATCGCGTTGCGGGATGGCACCCACGGGAAGGCGCTGATCGACGACCTGTCGCGGCTGTTCGACGCGCAGTTGAGCCCGGGAACGGTATACCCACGACTCCACGATATCGAAGGCGACGACGTGTTGTCGATGCACGAGCTGGTCCGAACGAAGGAGTACTCCGTCGCAGACGAGGACGCCGCCCGGTCGCAGATCGAGCAGGCGATGTACCACCATCTGGCACTGGGACTGTTCCTGCACGACTCGCTGGACGAGCTGTAGCCGACCACCCGTTCACCCACCGACCCGAGCAGGGCTCCTCACTCCTGCCGGACGCTCTCTTTCGAACGGTTTAGCGGCCACTACTCTACCGAAACGTCGAGAAAAATCTCTGCGCGCCGCCGCCTGCGGCCGTCAGTTGCCCGGTCCCCACCCGCACACCGAGCACTCTGTCGCCGCGGTGTCGTGGAGGCCACCGCACTCCGGGCACTGCTTTTTGTTGTAGCTCCGGTCCCAGCCGACCTGCTCCGTCTCGTGCCCGCGCTCCGTGAGGAACTGATCGAAGATCTCGTCGTCGCTCGGTGCTGACGCCATACATGACATGGTATACCACACCACTATTTAGCTCTATTGGTCGGACACAAGTCTCACCGGATCGGGACGATGGGCTTTAGCCCGCGCCGTGTCTACGGTCAGACGATGGTCGAGGAGCTTTCCCCGTCGCGGTTACAGGAGAAACTCGAAGACGGCGCGGACGTACAGGTCGTCGACACCCGTCCGCCCCGGCAGTACGCGACCGGCCACATTCCGGGGGCGCTGAACGTCCCCTACGGCCAGCTGGCCGGCCGGATCGACGAGATCGACTGGGGCGACGAGGTCGTCATGGTCTGTAAAGAGGGGATCAGCTCGGTGCAGGCCGGTCGGTTGCTCGAATCCTACGAAGGCATCGACGACGACGCCACCGTCGCCAGCCTCGCGGGCGGCTACGACGCCTGGGAGTTCGACCTCGAAACCGAGGATTAGTCGCGTCGCCGCTCGAAGACCTGCAGTTGCAGTTCCAGGTCCTGGATCACGTCCTCGGAGACCAGCAGGTCGACCTCCATCCGTTCGCCGACGTGGTCGCTGGCCTCGTCGGTGAACTCCCGGGCTCGCTCGGGCGGCATCGACAGCGGGAGACGCACGTCCCCGCGCATCCCGGCCAGTTGCGCGGTCAGTAGTCCGACCACGGCGTCCGAGGAGACACCACCGTCCTCGGCGGCCGCGAGCAGTTCCGTCAGCTCCGCCCGAAACGCCTCGACGTCGTCGATAGACTCCATACCTCGCGTTGTGACTGCGACGAGCAAAACCGTGCCGCTCCGGGACGGGCGCGGAGTTAAGCCGCCACGGCCCGTACGTCCACTGGTGTCCCTCGATGGGCGTGTTCGACACACTCAAAACGGTATTCTCGCCGGACTACGAGGCCGTCCACTATCGGTGTCCACGCTGTGAACGCAGGTTCGCGTATCGGGCCGACCTCACCGATCCGACCTGCCCGTACTGTGACAGCGGCGATCTAGACCCCGTCGAACCGCCGTAGTCACGTCGGGACGAGCCCGCCACCGACACGGTACTCCCGGCCGGCGGGACTGCTCACCCGCCGTATCCGCTGCTGTCTTCCTCCTCACTGATGAGGAACCCGCCGGTGAGCAGGAAGGCCAGCACCGCGATGGTCCCGACCAGGAACCGACCACCGGGCAAGGGACCGAACAGGCCCATCTCGATGACGATCCCGAGAACGAGCAAGGCGATCCCGCCGACGCCGAGCGCCGTCGCCGGCTCCGACGGCGACAGCCCCGCCAGTACCGGTGGGAGGAATTCCGGCGTGTCCATCCCACGCACGTCGATTATTACCTCCACGATCGACGCCAGGATCAGCGACACGATAGCCGCGTCTAACAGCACGCGGGCGATCAGACTCTCAACCATCTGCCCCACCTCGTCGCTCACCGCACGTGTCGCCCCCGTCTGTCCGACTCTCACTGTAGGCGTGTTCTTGCATCGTCGTTCCCCCAGTCTGCTTGTTACGAGTGTTTTACGCAATTATGAATGTTTGGATGCGAGGAAGGAACACACGTGCCAGTGAACCACACGCAATGGCAAACACTTGAGCCTGTGGCCCCACTACCGAACGTGAATACCCGTGTCGAACGCTGACCGGCAACACGATCTCGTCGTGTGGGGTGCGACCGGCGTGGCCGGCCGCCTCGTCGCCGAGTACCTCACCGAACAGTACACGCCCGACACCCTGTCGCTGGCCCTCGGGGGTCGAAACGAAAACCGCCTGCAGGCCCTCGAGTCCGACCTCGTCGACGGGAACGACGACTGGGGGTCGATCCCCGTCGTGATCGGCGACGCGACGGACCCGGAGACGCTCCGCGAAATGGCCCGCGGCACGCGCGTCGTCTGTACGACCGTCGGCCCCTACACGAAGTACGGCACCCCGCTGGTCGAGGCCTGCGTCGAGGCCGGGACCGAGTACTGCGACCTGACCGGCGAAGTGAACTGGACCCGGGAGATCGTCGACGAGTACCACGACGCGGCGGTGGACGCCGACACCCGGATCGTCCACAGCTGTGGCTTCGACTCCGTCCCCGCCGACCTGGGCACCCTGCTCGCCCAGTCGTTCGCGATCGAGGAGTTCGGGGCCCCCTGTGACCGCGTCCGGATCTACGTGGAATCGGCAAGCGGCGGCGTGAGCGGCGGCACGCTGGCCAGCGCGGCCGAACTGTTCGAGGCCGCGTCGAACGACCCCGAGGTCAGGAAAGTACTCGGAAACCCCTACTCGCTGGCCCCGCCCGGCGAGCGGGAAGGCGTCGATCCCGGCGAACAGCGCCTCCCCCGCAAGGACCCACTCCGGTCGTCCTGGACGGCCCCGTCGCCGATGGCCCCGGTAAACGAGCGCGTAGTGCGACGTAGCAACGCCCTCCTCGAGTACCCCTGGGGCCGTGGCTTCCGCTGTACCGAGGTCCTCCCCACCGGTCCCGGACTCCGCGGCGCGGCGACCGCCGGCCTCGTCTCCGGCGGGCTCGGCTTGTTCACGCTCGCGCTATCCTTCGGCCCGACCCGCTCGGCGCTCAAGCGCTTCGTGTTTCCCGACCCCGGCGAAGGCCCGAGCGAGGAACAGATGGCGAAGGGGCACTTCCGGGTCCGCGTGCGCGGCCAGGGGACCAACGACGACGGCCCCTTCACCGTCGACGCTGTGATCGGTGCCGACCGCGACCCGGGCTACGGCGGCACCGCGCGCATGCTCGGCGAGTCCGCGATGTGCCTGGTCGAAGACGACACCGACTCACCGCTGTCCGGCGGCGTCCTCACCCCCGCGTCGGCCATCGGCGAACCGCTGGCCGAACGGCTCCGCGCCGTCGGCTTCACCGCGAGCGCGAGCGTAGCGGGCGGGGACGCGGATTCATAGCGGGGCGACGAGGGATTTGAACTACGTCCGAGAACCTGCATTTCGCGCAGAATCTCGACCTCATTCAAACCCTCCGGCCGCTTTTCACTCACAGCGCTCGTCGCTGGCGCTCCTCGCGTAGTATCGTGAAAAGCGGGCGGCGAGGGATTTGAACCACGGTCGTTCCGCTTCGCTCCACTCCCTGATTCAAATCCCACGTGCCGATTGCTGTCGCTCACGGATTGTTCGCGACAGCAACGGGCGGCGAGGGATTTGAACCCCCGACCATCTGGTCCGGAACCAGGCGTTCTGTCCGCTGAACTAGCCGCCCTCGAACAGTGCTACAGCAGGCGTGGGTATAACGGTTATGAACCGCAGAGGATCAGGGCTGCTCGCCGGTCTCCAGCGTGAACGAGTCCGTCGGGTAGGCCGTGCAGGTCAGACAGTACCCGTTGTCCATCTCTTCCTCGTTGAGCGTGTCGTTGTTGCTGTGGCGGATGTACTCGTCGGCCGGCCCGTCCTCGATGTGGCCGGCACAGGAGAGACACGAGCCCTCGCGGCAGGCGTAGGGCAGGTCCCAGCCCTCGTCCTCGCCCACGTCGAGGATGTTCTCGTTGTTCGCGACCTCGATGGTCTCGCCCTCCTTGGCGAACTCGATCTCGTAGGTCTCGACCTCGTCGTCGGCGATGGCGTCGGGATCGAAGCCCTCGTCTGCTTCGTCCTCGCCGCCCTCGGCGAGTTCACCCTCCGATCCGCCGGCGACCGCGCCAGCCGCGACGCCGCCACCGCCGATGGAGCGGTTCATCGGCTCCGGGAACTCCGTCTCCGGGACCGACTCGGCCCGCTTTTCCAGAACCTCCTGGGAGATGTCCTCGTTGGCCTCCCAGCCGGTGCCCTTCGAGTAGTGAAGGGCGACCGCGACGAGCGTCAGAAACGCCCCGAGCAGGATGCCTGCGCTTACCATATCGCGGGCTACGGAATACGGGTTTATCTAAGTGACGTTCTCCGAGCCAGCGCGACCGGTGGACGACCCGCTCGATCACTCCTCGCGGCGCGCAACCTCGTGTCGTCCGAACCCGTACCGCAGTCGGTTCGCCAGCCGCCGCGAGAACCGCCCCGGCTCCTCGTCGGTCGCACGCGAGTCGAACCGCTCGCTGAGTGCCTGGTAGATCAGCGGCACCGGCACCTCCTGTTCGAGCGCCTCCTGGACCGTCCAGGTCCCGGTGGAGCCGCCCGCGACGTGGTCCGCCACCGTCCCGAGGTCGCTGCCTTCCTCGCGAAAGGCCTCCTCACAGAGTTCCAGCAGCCACGAGCGGATCACCGCGCCGTTGTTCCACGTCCGCGCGACGGCTTCCAGGTCGAGGTCGTAGCGGCCGTTCGCCAGCAGTTCGAACCCCTCGCCGTAGGCCTGCATCAGCGCGTACTCCACGCCGTTGTGGACCATCTTCACGTAGTGGCCCGACCCGGCCGCGCCCATCCGGTCGTGGCCGTCCGGCCCCGTCGCGACGGCGTCGAAGACCGGCACGAGTTCCTCGTAGGCCCACTCCGGACCGCCGATCATCAGGGAAAAGCCCAGTTCCGCGCCCGCGGGGCCGCCAGAGGTACCGCAGTCGAGGTAGGCCGCGTCCGTTTCCTCCGCACGGCGCACGGAGTCTTTGAAATTGGAGTTGCCGCCGTCGACCACCACGTCGTCGCCGTCGAGGTGGGGTGCGAGTTCGTCCAGCGCGGCGTCGACCGGGTCGCCCGCGGGGACCATCAGCCAGATGCGTTTGTCCCCGCCCAGTCGCTGTGCGAGGTCGGGGATCGACTCCGCCGGGGTCGCGCCCGCGTCGGCCGCGTCCGCGACGGCTTCTTCGTCCACGTCGAAGGCAGTCACGTCGTGGCCCGCGTCCAGCACGCGGTCGACGACGATCCGGCCCATCCGCCCGAGTCCGATAACGCCGAGTTCCATACCTCTGCTCTCCCCGCGGGCGAGGTATGGGTTGTGGTTCACCGCGAACGAACCGTTCTTTACCCGAGGGTG
This sequence comes from Halorientalis pallida, assembly GCF_049605515.1. Lineage (GTDB taxonomy): Archaea > Halobacteriota > Halobacteria > Halobacteriales > Haloarculaceae > Halorientalis > Halorientalis pallida_A. The sequence goes on along the minus strand of NZ_CP187158.1, from coordinate 2,960,982 downwards.
TGAGACACCGGTACCGCGGACCAATGCGTACCAGTCTGAGACTGTTCGGCATCGTGCTGGTGGGCCTGCTCGTGCTCGGCATGGGGAGTCACTACGACGCGAGCTACGAGACCCACTGGCCGTATCCGACGGGGGACGCGCTCGAAACGGACTACGAGTCACACGTCGGCGACCGGACGTTCCTGTTCGGGACCGTCCGAACGGTCGACCGCGAGAACGCGACGGTCGAGATACTGGTCGGGACCGAGCAGGGACAGCTCCCGCTGACGGTCGGTGGCGTGGAGCGTTCGGTCCGGCCCGGCGGCGCGTTGCAGGTGTACGGCACGGTCGAACCCGACCGCCACCTCGCGGCGGACCGTGTCGTCGTCGTCAACCCAGCCGGGAGTTCCAAGATCTTCAAGTACGGCGTCTCGGTCGTCGGTGCGCTCCTCGTGGTCGTCCTGTTTTTCAGACGCTGGCGTTTCGACACTGACGGCGTGGGGTTCGAGGTGCGATAATGGCGGAGTTACTGACACACGTCCTGCTGGCGTACGTCCTGCTGACGGTCGCCAGCTGGTGGACCGACGCGGTCACGGACCGCTGGGTCCCGGTCGGGATGGCCGGGGCGGCGATCCCGGATCTGCTCAAAGTCGAACGCCTCGTCGACGAGCGGGTCCTCGAAGGCCTGCTCGGGGTGCCCTTCTCCTACGCGCCGATCAGTTCGCTCGGTGGCGTCCTCGTCGTCGCGGCCGGTATCGCGCTGTGTTTCACCGAGCATCGGGCGCGCGTGTATGGCCTGCTCGTCGCTGGCGGCGCGAGTTCGCTCGTCCTCGACGGACTGCGGATGTACGCCGACGGGCACGCCGGGTTCTGGCTGTACCCGCTCTGGTGGCGGCCGCCGACGCCGAACCTCTACGTGACCTCGGATCCGCGTGTGACCGGCGTCGCAGTCCTCGTGAGTGCCTGCGTGTTTCTGCTGGACCGGCACGTGTTCGAGACGGGCCGGTGACGGAAGAAGCGAAAAGTTATACACTCGACCGGAACAACCGGGAGGTATGGGCCCGATGTCGTCGGTAGTACGTTAGCGCGGCGACCAGTCGCACGTATTTTCGACCGGGCGGGCCGGACGAGGGGCCCGTCGCGGACCACAGCGACGACGTGAAACCGACACCAGGGCAATCTGAACTATGAGTGAGCTACCCGACAACTACGACCCGGACCAGGTGGAGCCGAAGTGGCGCGACGAGTGGCAGGAGATGGACGTCTACGAGTACGACGGCGATTCCGACACGGACTACGTCGTCGACACACCCCCACCGTACCCGACCGGTAACCTCCACATCGGGAACGCGCTGGGCTGGTGTTACATGGACTTCGCCGCCCGCTATCACCGGCTCGTGGGCGACGACGTGCTCTTCCCGCAGGGGTGGGACTGTCACGGCCTCCCGACCGAGGTGAAAGTCGAGGAGAACAACGACATTCACCGGACGGACGTGCCCCGCGACGAGTTCCGCCAGATGTGCATCGAGCACACCGAGGACCAGATCGACGCGATGAAAGAGACGATGCACACGCTGGGCTTCTCCCAGGACTGGACCCACGAGTTCCGGACGATGGACCCCGAGTACTGGGGCACCACCCAGCGGTCCTTCGTCGAGATGGCCGACGACGAGCTGGTCTACCGGGACGAACACCCCGTCAACTGGTGTCCCCGGTGTGAGACCGCCATCGCCGACGCCGAAGTCGAGACCGAGGAGGGCGTCGAGGGCACCCTCTACTACGTCACCTTCGAGGGGGCCGACGAAGACACCGAAGACATCGAGATCGCCACCACGCGCCCCGAGTTGCTGGCCGCGTGTGTCTCGATGGCCGTCCACCCCGACGACGAGCGCTACGAGGACCGCATCGGCGACCGCTTCGAGGTTCCCCTGTTCGGCCACGAGGTCGAACTCATCGCCGACGAGGAGTCCGATCCCGAGTTCGGGACCGGCGCGGTGATGATCTGTACCTTCGGGGACAAACAGGACGTCGAGTGGTGGGCCGAACACGATCTGGACCTGCGGATGGTCTTCACCGAGGACGGCCACCTGAACGAGGACGCCGGCGAGTATGCCGGACTCAGCATCGACGAGGCCAAGGAGGAAATCGCCGCCGACCTCGACGACGAGGGCTATCTCGAAGACACCGAGCCCACCGAACAGGCCGTCGGGCAGTGCTGGCGGTGTGACACGCCCATCGAGATCCTCTCGAAGGAACAGTGGTTCGTCGAGGTCGACCAGGACGCCATCCTCGAACGCGCCCAGCAGGTCGACTGGATCCCCGAGCACATGTACGACCGGCTGGAAGACTGGACGACCGGAATGGAGTGGGACTGGGTCATCTCCCGCCAGCGCGTGTTCGCCACGCCGATCCCCGCCTGGTTCTGCGCGAGCGAGGACTGCGACCACATCCACATCGCCGGGCCCGACGAACTCCCGGCCGACCCGACGGACGAGGACCCCGGTATCGATTCCTGTCCCGAGTGTGGCGGCGACGAGTGGACCGGCGAGACCGACGTGATGGACACGTGGATGGACTCCTCGATCACGCCGCTGTACGTCCGGGGCTGGCCCGAGGCCGAGTTCGAGCCGACGACCCTGCGCGAACAGGGCCACGACATCATCCGCACGTGGGCGTTCTACACGCTCCTCCGGACCGGCGAGATCGCCGACGACATCCCGTGGGAGGAAGCCCTGATCAACGGCATGGTCTTCGGCGAGGACGGCAACAAGATGTCCAAGTCCCGGGGCAACTTCGTCCAGCCCGAGGAGGCCGTCGAGGAGTACTCCGCCGACGCCTTCCGACAGGCCATGGCGCTGGGCGGCCAGCCCGGCAGTGACATCCAGTTCCAGTGGAAGGAGGTCAAGTCCGCCTCCAAGTTCGGCACCAAGATCTGGAACATCACGAAGTTCGCGTCGGGCCACCTCACCGAGGACGACCTCGACCGGCCCGATCCCGCATATCGGGACGCCGACAAGTGGATCCTCTCGCGCACCTCGCAGGTCGCCGACAGCGTGGCCGAGCACATGGACGACTACCGCTTCGACGCGGCCCTGCGGGAACTCCGGGAGTTCGTCTGGCACGACCTGGCCGACGACTACCTCGAACTCATCAAGGGTCGCCTCTACGAGGGTCGCCCCGGCGAGGCAAACGCCGCGAAGCAGGCGCTGGCGACCGCGCTCTCGGCCTCCCTGCGGATGCTCTCGCCCTTTGCCCCCTTCCTGACCGAGGAGGCCTACGACGGCCTGCCCCACACCGAGGGGAGCGTCCACGCCGCCGACTGGCCCGACATCGACATGCACGACGCCGAGGCCGAACTCGCCGGCGAACTCATCGCCGAAGTCGCCGCCACGGTTCGGGGCTGGAAATCCGACGCCGGCATCGCGCTGAACGCCGAACTCGACAAGATCGAGGTCTACCCCGAGGAGACCCCCGAGCGCGCCGTCGACACCTACGACCTGAGCGAGGCCGTCAACGCTCCCGTCCACGTCCGTGAGGGCGTCCCCGCCATCGAACTCGTGCCCGTCGAGATCGACCCCGACCACAGCGTCATCGGCCCCGAATTCGGCGAGCAGACCGGCCAGATCGTCGGCGCACTGGAACAGGCCGACCCCGAGGACGTGAAACAACAGCGACAGCTCGACGGCGAGATCGAACTCGATCTCGGCGAGGAAGTCGCCGTCGTCCCCGGCGATGCCGTCGAAATCCACGAGGAACACCGCGCCGAATCCGGTGAGGAAGTCGAGGTCGTCGAGAGCGAGCGCGCGACGATTCTGATCTACAACTAAATTTTTACTGCGTCGGGTTGCGCGCCGACGGCGCGCAACCACTCCTTGCAAAAATTTAGTATAAAAACATCCCGGACGCGAGCCACTGGCTCGCGTCCGGCGAACCGCGCTCGCTCTGCGAGCGCGGATGCTGGTGGTTCCGCACCGCAACGACGGTCAGCATGGCCTCTGGTCCATCACCGAACCGCCACGGTCACAAAGTAAGTGCTTACTCAGTAGCTTTATTGCGGATGACACCATACGTTCGCGTATGACCACTCATCGAGCGGCGTTCGGCGGAAAACTCGACGGAGCGGCGGGCGAGGCCGTCGCGCGGACGGCCGGGGTCGTCTCGCTCGCGGTGCTGGCGGTCGGACTCGGCGGGCTGGCGCTGGGAATCGACTGGGCCTGGATCGCGTTCCCGGTGGGGTACGGCGGCGTCCTCCCGCTGGCGGTGAGCCGAGCCAGGTCACGGGCCGACACCACCGGCACCACCGACGGCGCGACCGACGTGGACGACGACGCGCTGGCCGCGCTTCGGCGACGCTACGCCGAGGGCGAGATCGACGACGTGGAGTTCGAGCGCCGCCTCGAACGGTTGCTGGAGACGGAGGACGACTGATGGGCGTTCTCGACCGGGTTCGGCGCGGGCTGGCCGCGCTGGTCGGCCCGGAACGGCGCGCGGACGGCGGTCGGGACGAGGATCACGTCGTCACGGAGAAAGTGCAGGCCGACCGCGACGGCGAGTTCGTCGTCTTCCAGATCGGCATGCGGATCAACCGGTTCTGGAAGGTCCACCGCTGGCTCCCCGTCGCGCTGGCGGCACCGCGGATGGTCCGGGAACTGCAGTCCGACCCCGACTCCGGCCTGCTGGGGAGCCGAACCGTCGTCGGCCCCGGCCTCCGGAACATCGGCTTCGTCCAGTACTGGGACTCCTTCGAGGACCTTCGCGAGTACGCCCACGACGCGGAGCGACGCCACCGACCGGCGTGGGTCGACTACTACCAGGACGGAACCGCCGACGACAGCGCGGTCGGGATCTGGCACGAGACGTACGTCGTCGGCGAGGACGACCACGAATCGGTGTACAACAACGTCCCGCCCCACGGGCTCGGTGCGGCCGAGGGGACCGATCTCGTCCCGGCGACCGGCGACCGCGAGACCGCGACCGACCGCCTCGGGCGGCACGAGCCACGGGACGCGGGCGGCGACTGAGCTACTGCCAGTCGGCCGGCGGGTCGACGCCCTCGGCGAGGACGGTTCGCTCGACGTAGTCGAACAGCCGCGCCCGGACCATGGCATCCACGTCGTCCATTCCCAGGGCCATGACTGCGCCGGCAGTGCCGTCGGTGGTCATCAGCAGGTACGCGGCCGTCGCCTCGGGATCGACCGGCCGGAAGACGCCGGCGTCGATGCCCTCCTGGACGACGCCCGCCAGGTCGTCCAGCACGGCCCGCTCGTAGTCGACCAGTCGGTCGTGAAACCGCTCGTTGTGGGGCGCGTGGGAGAGCAACTCCATCATCGCGACGTTGATTCCCCGGTCCAGTTCGTCGTCGGTGTCCCCAAGGAGCAGGTCACAGGCGGCGTACAGGCGGGTCACGGGGTCCTCGTCGTCGAGGGCCGCGAGCCGGCGGGAGAGTCGCTCGACGGCCCACTCCAGGAACGCGACCACGAGGTCCTCTTTGGTGTCGTAGTGATAGAACAGGAACGCCTCGCTCTTGTCGGACTGGGCCGCGACGCGTTTGGTCGTCAGCCCGGCGTAGCCGTGTTCGGCCAGCGCGCGCAACACCGACTGGACGACCTCCGCACGGGCCGGTTCGGGCACGTCCTCGCCGTCGGCGCCGGACTCCTCGCTCATGCCCCCGACTCCGTGACCGGCCCATGTCAACCCACCGGGACCGTCACAGCGACCGGCCGGGTTCTCCGGCACGCTACAGTTTACCACGCCGAACGTGGAACGAGGTGACTCACCGTCAGACCCGGACCGCGAGCGGGGCCCCGTCGAACGCGGTCTCAGCCGCCGGCGAACAGCCGGAGCCAGCCGCGAAAGCAGTCGTCGCCACAGTAGACGTGGCGCTGTCGGGCGTCGCTGGCCCGGTCGAGGACGGTCGCGATCAGGTGCCACTCGTCGTCGAAGACGTGTCCGCCACAGCTGGGACAGTCGCGCACGGTCTCGCTGTCGGGGTGCCGACCGACCGAGACGGCCTCGACGTAGTAGCGACCGCCGACGTGGTGGGGCGTTACCAGCCGCATCGTCCGTGGTTGGGGCGACAGCGACATGAACTCCACGCCGTGGTGGGCCCGACCGAAGACCGATAGCCGTCCGGCCCGTACGCCGGCCATGGACCGCAGGCAGGTCAGGGAGTCCTGGGAGGCGCTCTCGGAGACGTACGCGCGAACGCGACCGACCGACGGCAACGACGTGGCGCTCCTCGACGAACTGGTCGAACTGCTCCCCGAGGACGCGCGGGTGCTGGACGTGGGCTGTGGCGACGGGCAGCGGACGCTCGCGAACCTCGACGGAACCGAGCGCGTCGGCCTCGATTTCGCCCGGGCGGGGCTGGAGCTGGCCGCGCGAAACGTCCCCGTGGCTCGCCTCGTGCAGGGCGACATGACACGGCTCCCCCTCGAGACGGGGAGCGTCGACGCGATCACCGCCTACCACGCCGTCTTCCACGTCCCGCAGGCCGACCACCCCGACGTGTACCGCGAGTTCGCACGCGTCCTCCGCCCCGGTGGCCTCGTCCTCACGACCGTCGGCGGGTCGCGCTACGAGACGGTCCGACGCGGCTGGCTCGGGAGCGACGAACGGATGTTCTTCAGCACGCCCGGCCGCGACCGCACCCGCGAGCAACTCCGGGCGGCCGGGTTCGACGTTCGCTGGGAGCGCCACGTCGACGATCCGCTCGGGAGCGCCGCCCTCTTTTTCCTCGCGGAACTGACGGGCTGAGCGCGGGTCGCGCGGAACAGTCGGCCCGCCCACCTTTTTCAGTCGACGGGGCGGACGGGTCGGTATGCCCGGCCACACGTTCCTCCGTGGCGACCGGCTGACCCTCCGGACGGTCGCGCCCGACGACCACGAGTTCCTGCTGGAACACGGCAACGACCCCGCGGTCCGGGACGGCGCACCCACGCCCACACCGGTCGACGAGGACGACCTCGCCGCGTTCCTCGACGACGACGCGGCCGTCCAGTTCCTCCCCTGCCGGGACGGGACACCCGTAGGGTTCGTCTTCCTGTTCGACATCGAGCCTCACCGAGACCACGCCGAACTCGGCTGCTGGATCGACCCCGACCAGCAGGGCGAGGGGTACGCGACCGAGGCGACCGAACTCTGTCTCGACCACGCCTTCGCCGATCGGGGTCTCCACAAAGTCGTCGCCCGCGTGTTCGAGCACAACGACGCCTCGATGGCCGTCCTCGACGAGCTGGGCTTCCAGCGGGAGGGGCGACTCCGCGAACACGACTACATCCGCGGCGCGTACCGGGACACGCTCCTGTTCGGCCTGCTGGCCACGGAGTTCGAGCGGTGAGCGGGGGACCACTGACATTTTGACGGTCCCGCCCCTCTCGCCGGCATGGATCAGCGCGTCTACGACCACGCGGAGACGCTGGTGGACTGGAGCGCACGCATCGAGGCCGGCGACGACGTGGTCCTCCGGGTCGCGGAGGGGGCCCACGACCTCGCGGTCGCCGTCGCCGAGAAACTTGGCGAACGCGGCGCGAACCTGCTGACCGTGTACAGTGCCGACGAGGTGCGCCGGGCGTACCTTCGCGCGCACGACGGCGAGTTCGACGACGATCCCGCCTACGAACTCGACATGTACGAACAGGCCGACAGCGTCCTCTCGCTGGGCGGCGGGCGAAACACCACGGCGCTGGCGGACGTGCCCAGCGAGCGCCGGCAGGCCGCGGCCCGCGCACGGGAGGGTATCCGGGAGGCCCGGCTCGACACAGACTGGGTGTCGACGATCCACCCCACCCGCTCGCTCGCCCAGCAGGCCGGCATGGCCTACGAGGAGTACCGGGACTTCGTCTACGACGCCGCCCTCCGGGACTGGGAATCGCTGGCCACGGAGATGGGCCAGCTGAAGGACCTGCTCGACGACGGGAGCGAGGTCCGGATCGTCGGCGAGGGGACCGACCTCACCATGTCCATCGAGAACCGGATCGCGGTCAACAGCGCCGCCTCGGTGGCCTACGACTCGCACAATCTGCCAAGCGGCGAGGTCTTCACCGCGCCGGTGGCCGATTCCGTCGAAGGCACCGTCACCTTCGACGTTCCCATGACCATCTCGGACCGCCGGGTCCGGGACGTGGAACTGACCTTCGAGGACGGCCAGGTCGTCGACTTCTCGACCGCCCAGGGCGAGTCCGCCATCGCCGAGACCCTGGAGACCGACGCCGGCGCGAAACGCCTCGGCGAACTCGGGATCGGGATGAACCGCGGCATCGACCGCCCCACAGACACGATCCTGTTCGACGAGAAGATGGGCGGAACGGTCCACATGGCGCTCGGCCGGGCGTACGCCTCGAACTTCCCGGAGGGTCACGCCGAAGAACGCAACGAGTCGGCGGTCCACGTCGACCTGATCCGCCGGATGGACGAGGGGTCGCAACTGGTGATCGACGGCGACGTGGTGCAGGCGGATGGTGTATTTCGGTGGGAAGACGGGTTCGAGGCGTAGTCCCGGACCCCTTCTTCCACCACTCGACTATCGAATGGAAAAATTCGGATGTGAGACTTTTTACCGCACCTGTCGAATTCCGGTGTGATGGTCGCGGGAGCCGTACTGAAGGGGGCGTTGCTGGGGAGCGGCATCGTCGCCCTCCTCGGCGCTTACGGGCTGTGGCTGTGGGGCCGGTCCCAGCGGACGCAGGTGTCGCTGGCGGACACGGCCACCGCGGCGTGGGAGGAGACCGCACCTCCGTCCGCGCAGTTGACGGTCGAGGTGGACACGGACCTCGCGGTGTCGGCCGACCCGGAGAAGCTACGGGGCCTGTTCGAGGCCCTGTTCGAGAACTCGGTCGCGTACGGCGGCCGAGACGTGACCGTCCGACTCGTGCGGACTCGCGACGGGTTCGCGGTCGAGGACGACGGGCCGGGCATCCCCGAAGACGAGCGCGAGCAGGTCTTCGAGCTGGGGTACAGCACCCGCGCCGACCGGCAGGGACTCGGCCTCGGTATGGTCCGGACGCTCTGTCACGCCTACGACTGGGCGGTCGAGGTCGAAGCGAGCGAGGACGGAGGTGCGCGGTTCGTCGTCTCGAACGTCCACTTCTACTCCACCTGGGAGACCGACGGCGACGAGACCGTGGCGAGGGCGGACGCGAGCGCCTGAGCCGGGTCAGACTTTTTCAGTCGCGCACGACGATGCGTGGGTATGCAGGCCGATCCATCGCGGTTCGTCGATGGGATCGTCCACGAACCGACCCAGACCGAGGAGGGCGGCCTCGACCTGACGGTCGCCGAGATCTACGAGGTGACCGACCCCGGCCGCGTCGACTTCGGCGGCGGCGAACTCGACCCCGCCGAGGCCGAGCCCCACCCCAGCGAGAAGCGCAACGACGACGACGACTACGAGTGGTGGCACCTCGACGCCGGCCAGTACCTGCTCGAATACAACGAGTCCGTGGCCGCGGACGCGCCGGCGGACCGCCGACTCGTCGTCCAGACGCGTGCGGAACTGCTGGCCCGCGGGGCCTTCCACCCGACGCTCAGAGTCGCGGAACTGGACCGCGTGCCGCTGTCGGTCGGCGGTGCCGGACTCCGGCTGAAGGAGAACGCGCGCGTGTCGACGGTCGTCGGCCTCGACTAGCGCCACCAGGTACTGCGTCGGTCCTCGTAGGAGGCGTCGCGGAACGGCGGCGCGAGGTCGGACTCGTCGGCGGCACCGAAGGCGTCGCCGAGCCAGCGGCCGACGTGCCAGCCGACCGCGTCGGGTGCCAGTCCCGTCAGGTAGATCTCGGCGCGGGTGTACCGTTCGCTCGTGCCGTCGCCGTCCGGGTCGATCCCGGTGAGCTGGCGACAGGAGCCCCGCGACCGGTCGATCCCTTCACAGGGGAGTTCGTCGGGGAAGGCGATCACCACGTCCGCGGCCGCGCGGTCGTCGACCCGGCGGAAGGAGACGTTGGCCGGGACCGTGCCGGCCGCGCCGTCGGCGTAGTAGTCCAGCGCGTGGCCCACCTGTTCGCGGACCTGCGCGCGGTCCTCGGCCGAGACGTTGCCGGCGTCCACGTAGACCGACAGCTCGGGGTCACTCCAGGGGACGGGCCGCTCGGTCGCGTCCGGCCGGGGTTCGGTCGCGAGCGTACTTTTGGCCATCATCACGTCGGCCGGCCGGTCGTCGTGGCCCTGCCCGAGGATGTGGCCGAACTCGTGTTTGAGGACCTGCCGGGTCGACTCGCGGTCGAATCCGCGCCTGACCCGCACCGTGACGGGTTTCGGCTGTTCCCGGAGGTCGTCGGCCAGCGGCGCACAGCCGGCGGCGTGTTCCTCGGTGCCGCAGTCGGTCACTTCCGCGACGACGCGGACCACCACGTCCGGGTCCTCCGCGTCGGCTCGCAGGGTGAACTCGACGGGATGGCCGAGGTACTGCTGGGCGTTGTCCTCCCAGAACGCGATGGCCGCGCGGGTGTCGGCCGTGTAGTTGTCGGCGGAATCCCGGGGTCCCGCGTCCACGGCGACGACGAACTCGGTCTCGGACCACGGGTCCGTCCCCGCCCCGAGCGTGTCACTGGGCAGTGAACACCCGGCCAGGACGACGGCGGCGAGGACGGCGACGACGACGGCTGACCTCATCTACCGGGTAGTCGGTGTCGACGGTCAAGACAATTGTGGGCGAGACGACGCGCGATAGCGGTCGCTCACGGAGTCGAGTGGCTGAGGGGAGTAAGCCCCCTTCTGTTCGGTCCGGCATTCGGCTACGCGCCCGCGCCAGGTCGCCGAATCCGGCGGTGTCCGGGCTACCTGACGACGCGGGCTTGCACCGGTGAGGGTTCGCCGTTCCATCCGTTCTCCGCGGTCGACACTTGGCCGGTTAACTCTCCCTCCCTTACGATCGGGATTCGCAGGCCGCATCGCTCGCGCGGAGGGGTCCTCGAAATCCCCGACGGGATTTCGGGATGCCACGGTCGCGAAGCGACAGTGAGCATCTCGTTTCTGTTCCAGAGCCAGCGGTCTCCCGCTCCGGGCTTGCGCCCGGTCACCTGCCCGGACGGTGGGGGGACTTTCCTCATGCCCCTTGCGCGACTGCGGTCCGGGGCACGGTGGCCGGACTCCCTCTGCCACCGAAAGGTAAACGACGCCCGGGATTAAGGCGTTCGGTCGATTCGGAACCCGGTCAGACCAGGAATTCCGGAGGGACGATGATTTAGGAATCTTCAAGGAGCCGGTGCGCATAACAAAGACAATGTCAGAGGCAGCGGGCAATCTCACGCAGACGGACGGCGTCCGAGCCGTGGAACTGGCCCGGAACGCCGTCGAGTCGTTCGTGGAGAACGGCACACGGGAACAACTCGGGAGCATGCGCGACGCCTTCTACCTGCGGACCGGGGCGTTCGTCCGACTGGAGAACACCCACGGCCGGGGCCGGCTGCGCGGCTGTGCCGGCAGTTACGACTGGAACGACCACCTCGGGGAGGCCCTGGTCGACGCGGCCATCGACGCCGCCAGCGAGGACTCCTGTGGGTCGGGCGTCGACACCGCCGAACTCTCCTCGATCTCGGTCTCGGTCTGTATCGTCGGCAACGTCGTCCTGACCGACGACCCGCTCGCGGACATCGAACTCGGCCGCCACGGCGTCGCCGTCGAGCGCGGTGCGGAGAGCGGCTGGCTCTACCCCACGGTCCCCATGGAGAACGGCTGGAGCGCCGCCGAGTACCTCGACCGGGCCTGCCGGACCTCCGGCTTCGCCCCCGGTGCCTGGGAGGACGACGACACGATGGTCACCCTCTTCGAGGGCCGGGTCTTCCGCGAGCGCGAACCCGAAGGCTCGATTCAGGAACTGACGTTCTGAAGCCACCGGACGAGCGTCGCACTCGTTGCCATCTCGACGATACCGAAGACGACCGCCGGGAGCGCCGCTGCTGGAACGCCCGCGCTCACGAGCAACCCCGCTGCCACCGCGAAGTCCCGCATCCCGACCGAGAACAGCCCGGCGATCCGCTCCGCCCGCCCGAACGATATCGTGGCGACCCAGCCTCCGGCGTAGCCGAGGAGGTTCAGCAGGAGCGCGCCCGCACCGACGGCGACCACGAGCGGTCCGCCCCGACGGAGGACGGCCGCGTTCGCCGCCGTGACGATCCCGATGATCGCGATCACCATCAGCGCCGACACCGCGGTGTAGTGTCCGTCGTAGCGACCGACGCGCGCGGGGTATCGCGACCGGAGCGCGACCGCGACCGACATCGGTCCGACGACCGCCAGCAGGAGGCTCTCGACGATTCGTCCGGTCTCGAACGTCGTCCCGGCGTCACCGAGGAGGACTGCGACCGCACCGGGGACGAGGACGAGCGAGCCCAGTCCCACGAGGACGAGAACGGTCGTCGACAGGGCCGTGTCGCCGCCGCCGAGTTCCGTCATCACCGGCGCGACCAGTTCCGGCGTCACGGCACCCAGGACGACGAACCCCAGCGTCAGCGTCGGCGAGAGCGCCAACAGACGGGCGATCCCGTAGGCCAGCACGGGCATCCCGGTCTGGACGAGGAGGATCACGCCGAGCGCCCGGCGACGGACCGACCGGAAGGCAGTCGGCGAGAGCGTCAGCGAGATACTCCCGATCATCACCGCCAGTATCGGCGTCGAGAGCGGTGTCAGCACGGCGACGCTCGGCACCAGGAGGCCGACGGCGACCGAGAGCAGGACCCAGACCAGCAGGTACTCCTCGACCAGCGCCGCGGCCCGGGCCAGCGCCGTCATTCAACAGCCAGTCCGGGGACCGGCGTCACGACCCTGTCGGTTCAGCCGCGTCAGTTCGTCGGCGGCGACGACGGCACACCCCAGGAGGACGGCCACGTTCTGAGGCGTCGGCCCCGCCGTCCCGGCGGCGACGAGCATGATCGGCACGAGCGCGGTTACGGCCGGCAGGAGCCACCGGTTCGCGACGAGCGCCGCGGCCGCCGCGAGTTCGACGACGCCGACGGCGACGACGAGAATCCCCGGTTCGGGGAGTCCGAGCGCGGTGAAGACGGCGACCGACCGCTCGTAGGTCAGGAACTTGCCGGCGCCGGGGACGGCGACGAGCGCCGCGACGACCCCGCGGGTGAGCTTGACCGCCCACGCTGGGATAGCATCCCGGAACACGGTCGGAGTCACGACACCCGCTCGCGGACGGCGGCGGCGATGGCTTCGCTGTCGTACGCGTCGGTTTCCTTGTCGAACACCGTCTCGCCGTCGACGCGGACCCGAAAGACGCCGCCGTCGCCGGGGCGAAGCGAGACGAGCGTCAACTGCTGGCCGAACAGGTCGAGCAGGTCGTTCTGGAGGGTGACGGCGCGGTCGCGCAGGCCACAGGGCACGCAGTACTCGATCTCGACTCGCGTCATGTGCGGACCGAGGGCGGGTCGGGGCAAAACCCTAGGACAAGGTCGCGCTAACCCGGTTACGAGCGGTTACCGAAGCGTCTTCCCGAGCGCGACGAATCCTCGCGTATGAGCGACGCGCCGAGCGAGGACTGTCTCGCGGGCTGGTGTGCCGACGACGACTGGTGTGCGATCACCTGTACGGCCGATGTCGTCGGCCGGAAGTGGCACCCCGTCGTCGTCGCCCGCCTGCTCGACGACGGGCCGATGGGGTTCGCGACGCTCGCCGAGTCGATCGCCGAGGTCTCCAACACCGTTCTCTCGGACAGTCTCGAGGACCTCGAAGACAGCGGCGTCGTCGACCGCCGCATCGTCAGCGAGCGACCGCTTCGCGTCGAGTACGCACTGACACCGCGGGGCGAGTCGCTGGAACCGGTCATCGACGCGATGGCGGCGTGGGGCCGGAGCGAACACGCGCCCGGGTGACGGTGGTTCCCACGCGCTGGGAACGCTCATCAGGGTTAGCCCGCTGGCCACCCACGTTCTAGATGGAGGGATCGACTATGACAGTCCGAGACGTTGCGACCACGGGGATCGAGACGGCGGGCCCGGACGCGACGGCGGAAGCCCTGGCCCTGCGCATGGAGGAAGTCGGCGTCGGGAGTATCGTCGTCGAGACGGACATGGAGCCGGTCGGCATCGTCACCGACCGCGACCTGGCGGTGGAAGTACTGGCGGCGGGCCATGCCCCCGACGAGGTGACGGCAGCCGACATCATGACCGAGACGCCGGTGACGGTCGAGGCCGACGCGGGCATCCTGACCGCGACGAACGCGATGGCCGAACACGCCGTGCGGCGGCTCCCGGTCGTCGACGACGGCAAACTGGTCGGCATCGTCACGATGGACGATCTGGTGGTCCTGCTCGTCGCCGAACTCGGGAACCTCAGTCGCGTCGTCGAGGCCGAATCGCCCACTTACTGAGCGCCGAGCCCCACCCGCTCGGCGTCTTCGAGCGCCCGGTCCGCCGCGGCATCGATGTCGAACTCCCGGACGATCTCGCCGTCATCGAGCAACGGCTCCAGCAACGGTTCCCCGTCGTCGGGCCCCTCGCGGTCGGCCAGGCCGATGTGGTGCCCGCCGTCGTCGGTCCGGTAGACCTGCTTCGTCCCGGAGAGCTTGCCCCGCTTGGCCGCGGGTTCGCCCGCGACCTCGACGATGTCCAGCGCGAAGTCGACGGGATCGGCGTTGCTGACGTAACTGCCGACGCCGAAGCCGTCGGCCACGTCCCGGAGTTCGCGGATCGTCTCTGGCGTGATCCCGCCGCTGGCGAACACGGCCACGTCCTCGTGGCCGCGGGCGTCCAGTTCCCACCGGACCTCCCGGAGGATGTGCCGGAAGTTCCCCCGCCGGGAGCCGGTGGTGTCGATCCGCACGCCGTCGAGGTCCGGGATGGTCTCGGCGGCCCGGACCGCTTCGTCGGTCTCGTCGCTGTAGGTGTCACAGAGCGCGATGCGGGGGACCTCGGGCGCGACCGCCTCGTCGAAGGCCCGCCAGGCGTCCTCCTGGTTGCCCTTGCCGAACGAGATCATCAGGGCGTGGGGCATCGTGCCGCCGGCCTCGCGGTCGATCACGTCGCCCCCGGCCACGTTGGAGATGCCGTCCATCCCGCCGATCAGGGCACTGCGCTCGATCATCGCCGCGATGGCGGGGTGGACGTGGCGAGTCCCGAAACTGAGGACCTGCGAGTCGGGCGCGGCCCGCTTCGCGCGCAGGGCGCTCGTCGCGGCCGCCGAGGCGTGAGAGAGGAATCCCAGCAGCGCGGTCTCGTAGACCGCGAAGTCGCGATAGGGGCCCTCGATCCGGCAGACCGGCCCGCCGTCGAACAGGTGGCCCTCCCGGAGCGCGTAGGCGTCGACGGGCAGGCCTTCCAGCAGGTGAGCGGCGTCTTTGACGCCAGCCAGCGCCTCGAACTCGCCGGTCGGGAACTGGTCGGCGGTGACCTCGGCGACGACGTGGGGATTGTGTCCGGCGTGGTCCAGTGCCTCGACCGTCCGGTCGAAGTAGGCGTCGGTCGCGCGGCCCTCGGCGATGGCCTCGGGCGAGACGATGTCGAAGGAACGCATTGCCGGCGATACCGTCGCCCGGACGAAAAACCTACTCGTCGCCGCCGATGCGGTCGAGCGCCCCGACGGTCGGCCCGTTGACGATCCGGACGCGCCGCCCGTCCCTGGTCACGCGGAAGGCGTCGCCGAACTCGTCGGACTCGGGCAGGACGTACACGTTCCGTGCCGGCCGCTGGCTCGCCCGCGAGCCGAGGATCGCCCGGTAGGCCCGGACGAACTCACGGGCGTCGGCGGTGGTGTCCCACCGACTCGCCCAGACGTAGCCGCCGCGGTCGCCGTTGCGGTAGGGGACGATCCGGTCGCCCGCCCAGCCCGCCGAGTAGCGGCTCTCGTAGTCGTAGACCGCGCGGCCCTGCACGTCGACGGCCCCGTTGGCCCACAGCATCGCGTAGATCGCCGCCTCGCCCGCCCGGTCACCCGGCGGGTCGCGGTCGTACCGGTTCCACTCGTCGGTCGAGCGGTCGGCGACGGTCACTGCTTCCGGACGCTCGTCGGGATAGGCCTCGGGGTGGATCACCTGCTCCGTACTCCTCGGGAACTGCTCGTAGAGGGCGTCGACGGCCGCCCAGCCGCCCCGGTCGCGGATCGCCTCGACGAACTCCGGCCCGGTCGCGTAGGGGGCGTAGATCGTCAGGAACAGCCCGAGGTTGAGGTCGCCGTTCCCACCGCCGCCGCTCCCCTGGCGGGTCGGACGGTCGATACAGTCCCACGTCTCGCCACAGCGGTCGGCGTACATCGTCTGGAGGTTGTTGGCCTCGCCCTCGATCACGCTCAACTGCGCCCGGCGGGCGTCCTGGGTCTCGGTCGCGACACCGAGCGAGAGTTGCTGGTGCTGGAGCGCGTGGACGAGTTCGTGGACCAGCGTCGAGCGGTCGACGGTCGGCGTGGCCGAGTCGCTGACGAGGACGATCTCGCCGCCCCGCGTCGAGTAGAAGCCCTGGACGGAGGCGTCGAGTGCCTGCCCACGGTCGTCGGCGGTCGAACTGTTCTCCCCGACCAGCAGGAGTGCCTCGTAGAGCTGGTCGTCGAAGCGGTCACGGCCGCCGCCACCGCCGTAGCGCTCGCTGTACTCCTGTCGGGAGATCACCTCGACGGGCACCGATCGGCGAAACTCCTTGCCCCGCAGGTGTTCGATGCGGGCCATCGCCCGGGCGACGACGACCTCGCGTTCGCGCTCGTTCAGCCCGTCGTCGGCCGAGACGCGGATCGGGTCGTCGTACCAGTGCCCGTTCTCCCAGCCGATCCGGTCGAAGACCGGGTCCGGCCGGCCCTCGCCGTCGATGGGCGCGTTACAGCCCGCCAGCGCGACGAGTGCCAGCAGGGTCAGCGCAGCCGCGACGTTCCGTCTCACGGCTGGTGGACAGCGTCGAGGGCGTCGACCGTCGGCGCGTTCACGACGGTTACCGTTTCGTTCTCGCGAGTCACCCGGAAGGCGTCACCGAAGCTGTCGTCCTCGGGGATGGTCCAGACGAACTCGCGGCCGTCGGCGGGGCTGGCACCCCAGTACTGGAGGAGCCGTCGGTAGCCGTCGGCGAACTCCCGGGCGTCGGTGGTCGAGTTCCAGGTCAGCCGCCAGACGTAGGCCGTCTGGTTCCGGCCGGCGTCGGCGTTCTCGTAGACGTGGAGCCGGTCGCCCGCCCACCCGTCGGTCATCGGGAGGTCGTAGTTCAGCGGGTCCGAGCGGTCGTTCCGGTTGACGACCTGGTCCGGGGTGACCAGCGCCGGTCCCGACGAGTCGTACAGCGTGTACGCGAACATCGCGCTCAGCGCGGACTGGCCCAGCCGGCCGTAGTCGGCGCGTTCGGTCCCGGCCACGGGCGACGCCGGCCGGACCCGCGTCCAGCCGTCGGTCGCGGTGTCGGACAGCGCGACCGTCTCGGGCGAGTCCCGCGGCGGCGTGTACTTGTCGGGGTAGATCGCCTGTTCGGCACTCTCCGGTGAGTCCCCGAACGCGGCGTCGACGGCGTCCCAGCCGCCCTGCTCGCGGAGGTGGCTGATCAGCCCGGGCCCGTCGCTGTACGGGAAGAAGTTCAGCAGGTAGATCCCGAAGTGGATGTCCGACGGCGGGCTACTGGTCGCGGAGAGACAGTCCCAGCCGTCGCCACAGCGGCCCTCGTAGGCCAGCCCGACCGTCCGGGCCTCGCCCTCGATCAGCGCCGACTGGCCGTTGTTCTCGTCCCGGGTCTCGCCGGTGATCGCCGAGAGGTTGTGGTACTGGTCCTGCATCGCGTGGACGAGTTCGTGGCCGAGCGTGCGCTCGTTCCGGAGTTGGGGCTGGCCGCTGTCGGAGACCAGCTTGATCGTGTCGTTGCGGGGATCGAAGTAGCCCAGCACGTTCTCGCCCTGGTTGTCGAGCTGGGCCTGGATCGAGGAGCGATCCTCGCCGACGAAAAAGAGCGCCTCGTACTTCGCGTTGTCGAAGGTCCGGAGCGATTCGGTCAGTTCCGGCTTGCTCTCCGATTTGAACTCGGCCCGGGAGATGATCTCCACGGGAACCGACTCGCGGAACTCCCGGTCCCGGACGACCTCGACGCGGGCCATCGACCGCGCGACGACGGCGTCCAGTTCGCTCTCGTTCAGCCCGTCGCCGTTGGTCACCGACAGCGACTCGTTGGCCCAGTAGCCGGCTTCCCAGCCGATCCGGTCGGTCGCGGGGTCGTCGAGCGCCGTCCGGTCGTCGGGGTCGGTCTTGTCGGTCCCCGTTCCGGCGTCGCCCGGTTCGTCGTCGGTTTCGGCGGTCGCTTCGACGGCCCCGCCGTCGGTCGGCGTGTCGGTGGTGGCTCCGGGCACGTCGGTCCCACTGCCCGGGACCCCGCTACAACCGGCGAGGACGAGGAGGGCGGCGAGTATCAGTCCGTGAGCGGCACGCATACCCCGACCCTTGGCCCGACGAGTCAAAAGTGGACCGACCGGGGAAAGGCGTTTTTCCGGGCCAGCCGTACGCCCGCACATGGACTTCGACACCGACTCGACGGCAGTAGTGGTGGTGGACATGCAGAACGGCTTCTGTCACCCCGAGGGGAGCCTCTACGCGCCCGAGAGCGAGGCCGTGGCCGACCCCATCGGCGACCTGATCGGGCGGGCCCGCGATGCCGGCGTTCAGGTGATCTACACCCGGGACGTACACCCGCCCGAGCAGTTCGAGGACGCCCACTACTACGACGAGTTCGAGCAGTGGGGCGAGCACGTCCTCGAAGGCTCCTGGGAGGCCGAGATCGTCGAGGAACTGGCGGTTCGACCCGAGGATCACGTCGTCGAGAAACACACCTACGACGCCTTCCACGAGACGGAACTCGACGGCTGGCTCTCGGCGCGCGGGATCGACGACCTGCTCTTTTGCGGGACGCTGGCCAACGTCTGTGTCCTGCACACCGCGGGCAGTGCCGGACTCCGGGACTACCGGCCGGTGCTGGTCGAAGATGCCATCGGATACATCGAGGAAGCACACCACGAGTACGCGCTGGACCACGCCGACTGGCTGTTCGGCGAGGTCACGACGCTTTCGTCGGTGGCCTTCGACTAGTCGATCCGGAAGACGCCCTGACCCGAGGCGACCGTGATCGGCGTGCCCTGCGGGTCGCGGCTCTCGACCGACGCTTCGGCGACCGCGGAACCCTCGCCGCTGTCGACGACGCTGGCGGTGGCTTCCAGATCGTGGGCCGCGTCGTCGAGGAAGTTGACCGTCGTACTCAGGAGGTCGACCCGGTCGTTGACGGGATCGGGCATCGTCGTACGGATCGCCAGTTCCGTGGTCTGCTCGACCAGCGTCGTCACGATGCCGTCGTGGATCTTCGGTGGATCGGCCTCCTTGTCGGTGAACCGCTCGTCGAACGGAATCGTCAGATTCGCCTCGCCGTACTCGATGTCGCCCATCTGCACGCCCAGCCAGGAGAGATACCCGTTCTCCCGTTCGACTGACATCCGGAGCATCACCGGTGCGCCTTCCGGAAGGTCGTTGGCCATGTGTGCAATACGTGTACACCCGCCCATCTTTTACTCACCGGTTCTTTCGACCTGTGAACTCACCTCACGGCGCTGTCGGAGTCACGCGAGCGAGACCGACACGTCGTCCCCGACCGCGAACTCCTGATCCGGGCAGACGAGTTTCACGCCCAGTGAGTCGCGCCCACAGAACAGCGAGAGTCCCGTGATCCGTCGGTCGTTCGCCCGCACGGTCACCTCGTCCCACGCGACCGTCCGCCCGTCGCTCGTGCCGACCCGCTGGCCGAGGAACGTGACCGATCCCGCCGACCCGCCGAGGACGCCACCGCCCTCGTAGTGGGGGAGGCCGCCGTCCAGCACGCACTCGGTCCCGTCGACGGTCGCGGCCAGGCCCGCGAAGCTTCCCGGACTCGGGTGTGTCGGCGCGTCCAGCACGGCATACGTCTCGCCGGTCTCGACGACGGTCCCGGTCCCGTCCCAGCCGACCGGAACCACGTCGACGCCCAGGTCGAGCGAGAGCGACCCCGACGCCCGGTAGTGGTTGGCGTCGGGCGAGCGAAACCCCAGGTGGACGTGATCGTCGACCCAGGGGGCGAAGAAGCCAGAGCGGATCAGTCGACCGAGCGAATCACCGACCGCGACCCGGTCGCCGGCCGAGACGGCGGGATCGACGTGGAGGACGCGGGCGACGTACTCGCCCGTGTCCACGAGGATCAGGTGGTCGTGCTCGACGGCGTAGGGCTTCGGTGGGGCGTCGACCGTCCGGGTGTCCAGCACCTCGCCGGCGACCGGCGAGGGGGCCGGGCCGCCGTCCGCCGGGTCCCGGTCGTCGTCGCCGCCGATCGCCACCTCGGGGTAGAGGTCGACGGCCGCGCCCGCGTCGTGGGCGGCGTAGGGGGAGTTGTACAGGGAGAAGCGGGGGTACCGATCCAGCAGAGCGGCGTCGAGCGTGACGGCCATTGACGAACGATGGGCCAGATCGGATTTCAACCCGTCGGGAACGAGCCGTCAGGTCCTTATTCGGTGGTCCCCCTCTCTGAGACATGCGAGTTGTCCGGGGACGGGGCGAGGACGCCGAGGCCGACCGGGCAGTCACCCAGTTCCTGATCGAACACGCGGGCACCGCCGACGAGCCCGCCGTCCGGGTCTGGCGACCCCACCGACAGGTCGCGTTCGGCCCCCGGGACACCAACAGCGAGGGCTACGAGGCCGCCGTCGCCGCCGCCCGCGAGCGGGAGTTCCCCACCACCGAGCGCCGGGTCGGCGGCCGGCCGGTCGCCTACACCGGTGACACCATCGCCTTCGCGCGGATCGAACCCGTCGAGGACGAGCGCCAGGGAATCGACGAGCGCTACGCGGCCGTCCGCGTCGACGTGCGCGACGCCCTCCGCGAGATCGGCGTCGACGCCGAGCGCGGCGAGCCCGAGGACGCCTTCTGTCCGGGGAGTTACTCACTGCAGGCCGCCGGCGGCAAGGTCTGTGGCATCGCCCAGCGGGTCACCGGCGACGCGGCGCTGATCGCCGGCATCGTCGTCGTCGACGGCCACGACGAGATCGGGGCGGTCCTCGATCCGGTGTACGACGCGCTGGACGTGCCCTTCGACCCCGACACCGTCGGGAGCATCGAGCGGGCCGGCGGCGAGGTCGATCCCGTCGCGATCATCATGCGCATCGAGGACGCGCTGGTGGGCGACCACCTCGGCAGCGTCGAGTGGGTCGACGACCTGCCGACCGTGGAGTGGGTCGGGGAGTGAGGGGGACCGACCCCAGGTGAGCCGTCCGCGAGTTTTAGGACCCACCCGCTCCCAGGGTGGGTATGCTCATTCGGAACGCGACGCTCCCGGACGGTCGGGAGCGCGACGTGCTAATCGAGGGGGAGACCATCGCAGCCGTCGGCGAGGACCTGCCGATGCCCGATTCGGCCGACGAACGGTTCGTCGACGCCAGCGGCAAGCGACTCCTGCCGGGGATGATCGACGCCCACGTCCACTTCCGGGAACCCGGCTTCTCGCACAAGGAGACCTGGGAGACCGGGAGCCGCTCCGCCGCGGCGGGCGGGGTGACCTGCGTCGTCGACCAGCCCAACACCGACCCGCCGACCATCGACGGAGCCGCCTTCGACGAGAAGGAATCGCGCGCGAGCGAGGGCTCGCTCGTCGACTTCGGCATCAACGGCGGCGTCACCGAGCAGTGGGTGCCAAGCGCCCTGCTCCAGCGACCGATGTTCGCGCTGGGCGAGGTCTTCCTCGCGGACTCGACGGGCGAGATGGGCATCGACGTGGAACTGTTCGCCAGCGCGGTCAAGACCGCCGCCCGGCAGGACGCCGTCGTCACCGTCCACGCCGAGGACGCCACGGAGTTCGAGCCCGGCGCGAAGGAACGCGACGACGCCGACGCCTGGAGCGCATACCGCACCGCCCGCGCCGAGGCCGCCGCCGTCCGGGCCGCCGCCGAGGTCGGCGACCGCTTCGACGCCCACCTCCACGTCGCCCACACCTCCACGCCGGAGGGCATCGACGTGGCCAAAGACCACGGCATGACCTGCGAGGTCACGCCCCACCACATGTTCCTCTCACGGCGTGACCTGAGCGACCTGGACACGTTCGGCCGGATGAATCCGCCGCTTCGGCGGGAACGCCTCCGGAGCAAGGTCTGGGAGCGCGTCGTCGACGGCACCGTCGACATCGTCGCCACCGACCACGCGCCCCACACCCGCGAGGAGAAAGACGCCAGCATCTGGGACGCCCCCTCCGGCGTCCCCGGCGTCGAGACCGCCCTCCCGCTCCTGCTGGAGGCCGCGCGCAACGACGAGATCTCCTACGAGCGCGTCCGGGACCTCACGGCCGCGAACGTCGCCGAGGTGTTCGACCTCCCGACGAAAGGCCGGATCGCGGAAGGCATGGACGCCGATCTGGTCCTCGTCGACCCCGAGGACAGCCGCGAGATCCGCGGCGAGGACCTCCACTCCAAGTGCGAGTGGACGCCGTTCGAGGGGAAGCGAGGGGTGTTCCCCGAACTCACGCTGGTCCGCGGCGAGGTCGTCTACGAGCGGTTCGGACCGGAGTCGGCCATCGAGGCCGCAGAGCAGGGCGAGACGGCCGACGAGCGGTTCGGCGACGCGGTGGGGGTCAACGTCCGCGCCATCGAGCGGTCGGCCGAATCGGACACGGCGGCGACCGACACCGACGGCGGGCCCGACAGCAGTGCCGGCGGGACCGGCGGCGACGGCGGCGGTCCCACCCAGGGCTGACCGGGGTCGCCGGCTAACCACCGCTTACTGACGGGCCCCCGGTTGGGGCAGTCTATAACTAACCGGTTCGAGCGGGCAGTGCCGCGTGATGGTGCGCCACCTCCCGGAGCTACGGTCGAAACTCCGTTTCGACGGCTCTGTGAGCGGTGCGCTCCCGGTGACGCCGTCGACGCACGTGCCGCCACCCACGACGCTCGCAGGAGCGCTCTGGAGTAGCGCGAAACACTACGCCGTCCGACAGCGCGATACGCCGACCGGCCCCGTCGACGAGGCCGTCTTCGCCGAGATTCTGGACGGCTACGACGAGGAGGCGGTGTTCGTCCACGTCGGCCTCAGCGACGTGAACGCGGCGTTCGACGGCGATCCCTACGAGTTCGTCCGCGACCACCTCGACGCCCGGTTCGACGCCGTGCTCACCCCCGCGTTCACCCAGTCGTTCCGCCGGACCGGCCGGTTCCACCGCACGGACACCGAACCCGAACTGGGCGCGTTCGCCGCCCTGTTCTTCGAGGAGGCCGACTACCGGACCGCCGACCCCCTGCACTCGATCCAGGTGCGCGGGGACTACCGCTTCGAGGGCTGTACCGTCAGGGACACCTTCGCCCCCGACGGCTGTTACGGCCAGCTCGAACGCGACGACGTGCGCATCCTCGACATCGGGACCCGCTGGCTCGTCAGCACGCAACTGCACTACATCGAGCGCGTCACCGACGTCCCTTACAGCGAGACCGTCGAAGTCGAGGGCACAGTCCGGTACCCCGACGGCACGGAGGAGGACGTGACCCAGCGCAACTACAGCAAGAACAACTACCTCTACTTCTGGGACCGCCTGGGTATCCAGCGGGACCTGATCGAGGACGGCGTCCTCGACCACCACGACCTCAACGGCCTGCGCGTCATCTCCGTGTCGGCCCGGGACCTGCGGGACGCACTCGAACCCCGGATCGCCGAGGACCCGTACTACATGGTCCGGTAGCTCAGACCGCTCGCTCGCGCCCGTCGTCGAGTCGATACTCGGGAACCGGCAACACGAACCCGTAGACGAGACGGTTACAGAGGACGCCGACCCCCATCCCGGCGACGGGGAGCGACAGCGACGGACCGAGCGCCGGGCGCGTGAGCGCGAGCGCGCCGGCGAACGCGAGCGGCAGGAGCGCCAGGGCCACGAGCGCGACCGTCCTGCTCACCGTTCCCGCGAAGACGCCCCTGTCCGAGAGATACAGGAGTCCCCCCATCCCGACGGCCGTACTCAGGCCACCCAGGACGTGCTGGAGCGCGATCCCGGGGCCGTACAGCGACGCGCCCAGCAGTAGCAACGGCACCGCACCCAGTCCGTCCCCCAGCAGGACCTTGCGTTCGGCCCTCATACCCCACTGTACGCCGAGATTTTACTAAATACTCACGGACGAGGTGGTTCACCAGGCACCCTCACGCGCCCGCGCCAGCCGCGACTCCGGAATCGGTCGGACGATGCCGTAGACGAAGCGGTACCCCACCAGCGCGACGCCGCCGCCCAGCAGCGCCGCCCGTGCCACCGCACCGAGAGAAGCCAAATTCAGACCGATCAGCACGATCCCGAGCAGGACGACGACGCCGAGCAGGGCGGCGTACGCGGTGAGTTCCTGCCCCTGACTCCCGAACCCGTCGCGGTCGGACTGGTACATGATCCACCCCGTCCCGACGAGGGTAGCCGCGACGACGGGAAGCACCCACGGCTGGAAGGCCAGCAGAAGCGGCACCGCGAGGACCAGCGCCGCCGCGCCGCTGATGTAGTCCAGCAGAACGATCTTGAGACGTTCGTTCACGGAACCCGGTTCGAAGCAGAGATACACAGTGCTTTCGGTCCAGAAGTGAAACGGACAGCCACCGATGTCGGACTGTGCTGTCCACTTCCCTCAGTCAGAGAGGAGCACAGTCGAACGGTCGTCTGGTGGTCGCGGGTTCAGCATCCGCGCACCGGAGGCGCGGGGTCCCCTCGTCGCGAAGCCTCGGCTCCGCGACGAGCAGTTTTTCGCCCACGTTCGCGAGAGCGGCGCTCTCGCGAGCCCGTCAGAGATTTCCGATCTCTGGAGACGTTTTTGCGAGCGGGGTGCGCGGAGCGTACCCCGCGAAGTGAAAAGGTGGTTAGTCGTCGGCCTCGGCTGTCGAGCCGCCGCTGTCACCCTCACCGCCGTCCAGTTCGCCGCCGCAGTGGGGGCACTCGTCGTGTCGGAGGGCGGCGGAGTGTTCCCGCACGTCCCGCATGACCTCGGAGATGCGGTCCTCGGCTTCGAGTTCCTCCTCGACGGAGAGTTCGACGCCCTCGACTTCGAGCAGGAACTTCGCCACCTCGGTGGCCTCGTACATCACGTCGTCGAGTTCCTCGGCGGTGAAGAAGTCACACATCGCGCCGTAGAGGAAGGTCGCGCCGGCCTTGCGGACCTTCTCCTCGAAGGCGGCGCGGGCCTGGTTGACCGCCTGGGGGGTGTAGGTGTCGGTCATGAAGGGGACCAGCTCGGGCAGGTTCTCGCCGATCTTGGTCATCTCGACGCCGGTCTCGGTCCGGAAGTCCGCACAGAGCCGGGCGATGGCCCACTCGCGGGCGGTGATGTAGGTCCGGTCCCGCAGGAACTCGTTGGCGCGGTCGTAGGTGCCGCCCTCGATCTTCTTGAAGCGGTCGTACTTCTGCACGTCGTCAGGCACAGCCTGATGGGCTGCCGAATCGGACGATTCGGCACCGTCATCAGGCACGGACGGTTGCGGGGAGGTACCCGCGGACTCGCCCTCGTCGGGCACGGACGGGTCGGACGACTGGTCGGCGTCGTCCGGCGCAGTCCCGTCGGCGGCCGCGTCTGTGGGCTGGTCGTCGGGCGGGGACTCCCGGGCGTCGCGGTCGTCGTGGGGCCGGTCGTCGGCGTCGGACTCGGGAGAATCGGGCATATCAGGTGTGCGTACCCCGGGCGAAAAAGCGTATCGGCGGCGTCGGTCGTGCGTCAGACACACACGATTTCGGCCGTCCGAACCGCACAACCGGGTTGAGGGTTTTTGACCCGTCGGTGCGAGGACACGGGTATGAAAGTGTTGCTGGGCATCGGCGGCAGCGACGGATCGTTCGAGGCGCTCGCCGACACGGTCACGCGGGCCGAGGAGGCCGGCGACGCGGTGACCGTCGCCATCGTCGACCGCGACGACATCGCCCTCACACCCGACGAGATCGAGACCGAAGTCCGCGAGCGGCTGGCCGAGACCGGAATGGACCCCGAAATCAGACAGCTCTCGGGCCATCCCGGCAGTCGGCTGGTCGAACTCGCCGAGCAGGAACAGTTCGACCGCCTGGTCGTCGCGGGGGGCGAACGGAGCCCGCTCGGGAAGATCAACTTCGACGAGACACTCGAGTTCGTCCTGTTGAACGCCGAAACGACGGTGACCCTCGTCAGATGACCCGGGAGTATCCCGACGAACCCGCCGGTGAGTTCCCGAGCCCGCCCGACACCGTCACCGACGGCGAGGGCCGCGAGATCCGGTACCGCACCGGCAGCGACGACGACACCGAAGCGCTCGTCGAGATGTACCTCGACTTCGAGGCCGAGGACCGCGCCCAGGGGATTCCGCCGGTCCGTGAGGGGCCGATCCGCGACTGGCTCGACGTGTTGCTCTCCGACGACTGCCTGAACGTCGTGGCGCTGCACGACGACGAGCCGGTCGGCCACGCGACGCTCGTCCGCGACGAGGACGGGAGTTACGAACTGGCGATCTTCGTCGTCCGACCCTATCAGGGCGCGGGCATCGGCACCGAACTGCTCGAACACCTGCTCGGGTACGCACAGGACGAGGGCGTCGAACGCGTCTGGCTCACCGTCGAACGCTGGAACGACCCCGCCATCGCGGTCTACAAGAAGGTCGGCTTCGAGATGACCAGCACCGAGAGTTTCGAGCTGGAGATGGCCATCAGGTTAGAATAGGTCCACGTCGTCCGGATCGGGTTCCTCCTCGGACTCGTCGAGCCACGGCGGCGTCCCGTTGGGATCGGTCGCGGCCTCGGTCGTCGACGCCCGTTCCCCGTCGAGTCCGGGATCTATCGGATCGCCGGTCTCGGCCTCGGTTTCCTCCGGCTCGGGCGGTTCCAGCGTGGACTCGTCGGGGTCCTGTCCTTTCCCGTCCGTGATCGGTTCCGCCTCGGCGGTCTGTGAACCGGTGAGGGGAACGCTGGGATCGACGGTGATCTCGCCGTCGACGATGATCCCCTCCTCGACGGTCCCCCAGTGGCGCTGGACGTACTCGTGGAAGTTCCCGTGTTCGCGGGGCGTGTAGTTGTAGACGAGATCCTCGAACGGCGAGGCCTCCACGTACGTCGGGAACCAGCCCTCGTAGTCCTCGAAGTACGTCAGCGCCTCCGAGTAGCCCTTCCCGGACTTGCCGGGCGTTGCCTCCTCGCGGATCCAGTCGATCTGCTGGCGGTTGAGCCCGAACTCGGCGAGCGTCTCGGGCGAGACCCGCGGCGTCCGGAAGAAGTTGATCGTCGAACACTGGTCGATGATCGTCCGCCGTTCGTTCTCCTGGCCCACGTCCCGCTCGGAGGACTGCTGGATGAACTCCCGTGGCGACTGGCTGATGAACCACAGCGCGGCGTCGTACCGGGCCCACTCCCGTGCGGCCTTCTGGAGCCAGCGAGTCATCTCCTCGGAGTGGAACAGGACGTGGGCCTCGTCGATCATGAAGACGAGTTTGCCCCGCGTTCGTTTGGCCTTCTGTGCGACCTGCCCGAGCATGAGCTGGAGCATGATCGACTTCTCGGCGTCGCTGGCGTCCCTGAGTTGCTGGAGGTCCAGATAGGCCATGTCCACGTCGGGGTTCATGATCCCCGCGCCGGTTTCGAGGTGGTGGTACTTCCCGCCCTCCTTGAACCCCGAGAGCTTGTCCAGCAGGTCGCTGACCCGCTCGACTTTCTGCTCGATCTCGGCGGCGTGTTCCGTGTGGGTGTACGACTCGGGGTTCTCCAGCATGTCACCCAGCGTGTCGATGAAGTCCTCGATGGTCGGGCTCTCGCGGGCGTGGCTGTCCAGGTCGTCCTGGTAGATGCCCGCGCGGTTGTAGGTGCCCTCCAGCCCCTCCTCGATGGTGGCGACGTAGTTGCCGGGATCGATCCCCTGCGAGCGCAGGATGCCGGCGAAAAACTGCGTGGCCTCCTCGATCTTCATCCGGTAGGGGTCGACGCGGCCGCCCGCGGACTCCCGGACGTGATCGGGCAGCGGCTGGATGTCCAGCGGGTTGATCGTCTGGGTGCCGTCGACGACGATGTGCTCGCCGCCCAGCAGTTTCGTGATGCCGTCGAACCCGCTCTGGGTGTCACAGAGGATCAGCGTGTGGTCCTCACTCTGGAGGTACCAGCGCGCCGCGGCCTTCGTCGAGGCGTAGGTCTTCCCGCTCCGGGACTTCCCGATTGTCAGGATGTGGGGGGCGCTCTCGCGCTCGAAGGGGTCGGCCTTCAGCATCGCGCCGTTCTGTTTGTTGCGCCCCCAATCCATCCCGGTCGGTTCGCGCACGTCGGTGCCACAGAAGGGGAATGTCGCGCCGATGGCCCCGCCCGGCACCGAGGTCGTCTTGTCGATCTTCGAGGCCTCGGTGAAGGCGTCACGGCCGGTCGGCGCACCGGACTGGAACGCCTCCAGCTGGCGGCTGGTCGGGACGACCGTGAAACAGTCCGCGGGCGAGGATTCGAGCGTGTCGCGGATCATCTCGGCGTCGTCGGAAAGCACCGAGCGCTTGGCGAACTCGACGTCGTCGAACTCCTCGATGGCCGACTCGGCGCGCCTGAGCGCGGCCTCGGTGTCGGCTCTGACGGTGACGTAGCCCGCGAAGTCCCAGGGCTGGGTCCGTGTCGTCCGCAGGAGTTCGCGGTACTTGACGTAGGCGTCCACGTCGCGGTCGATGTCCGCCGCCGACACGTCGGAACTCTCGCGGCGCTCGTGGCCCTCGGACTCGATGTCGGCGATGACCTGTTCGAGTTCCGCGACCTTCATCCGCTTGTCGCTGGCCCCGACGTGGAAGCACACGTCCACGTCGACACCCCTGAGCGTGAACAGGTCACGGAGGAACAGTGACTGGGGCTCGACGGGCCACTCGGCGATCCAGAAGGTCCGACAGAACTCGTCGCCCACCTCGACGTAGTCGCCGTGCACGTCGAGTTCGTCGGGCGCGAACAGTTCGTCCATGCGGGCCTGCTGGGCCTCGGAGAGTTCCTCCTCCTCGATGGCCCGGATCAGGTTCTCGCTGGGCACGGCGTCCTGCCCGGTCCAGTACTCGCTGAGGAGTTCGATGTGTTCTCGAACCCCGATCCGGGCGGCGTTCAGGCCCGTGATGCCGTCGATGGCTCCCTCGACCGTCGAGAGTCGGTCCAGCAGGGTGGCGTAATGGCGCTTGTCGGCCGCATCGGGATCGACGCTCGAAAGCGGGTTGAGCATGTCCCAGACGCTCACGTCGCCCGGGGACTGCACGTCCCCGGGCGTGACCTCGACGACGACGTAGTAGCGCCAGTCGTTGGCGGCCCACTGGGGCCGGTCGGTCTCGCGGTACCAGTCGGCCACGTCCTCCAGCAGTTCCCGCTTGTACATCGCGGTCTGGAAGTCCTCGTCGAGCGTGTTGGCGCTGCCCGCGCGCTGTTCGTACTGCCCGACGATCTCCTCGGCGTCGTACTCGCCGGTCGTCGCGAACAGCTTGAAGTCGAAGTCCTTGATCTGCTCGTCGACGACGCTGGACAGCTGTGCCGCGAGCCCGTCGAGTTCGCGGTCCGACCCGAGCGCGGCGTTGGTCGGATCGACCCGGACGACCCCGACGTAGCGGCCGTCGTCCATCTTGGCGGTCCCCTCGGGCTGGAACCCGCGAACGCCGGGGATCGACCGACCGACGACCTCGTCGTGGTCCCAGGGAAGGGTCCGCGAGCGCCAGAGCGACCGGAACCACGCCTCCACGCGTCCGCGCGGCGAGGAGTACCAGTCGGTCGTGATCTTGGCCGCCGTCGCGACGAAGGTGAGGAGGCCAGCGGCGATCAGGGCGGGGAAAAAGAGGCCCCACGCGTCGGACATCAGCGCCATGAGCGCGACGAGCGCGAGACCGGCGGCTGGCAGGTACAGCAACAGGTCCGAGGTCGTCAGCGGACCGATGATCTCGATGGAGGTATCGATATAGGGCGGGATCAACTGACTCGGGTCCCGCGTGCTCCGCTGTTCGCGTCTCTCGTCGTTCGGTCGTGGAAGATCGTTCGACATCCGTCCTTACCTCCTGTCCTCCGTATCGCCGCCGTCCGCTCGCCGGTCGGGTCGTCCGTCCGAGCCCCGCGGCAGGCCGCGTCCGCCGTCGGCACGGCCCGACTCCAGCTGGCCGGCCCGTCGGTTCGGCAGTCCCTTCGAGCCGCGGTTGGCCGGCCCGACCCGCTCGACGCCGCCGTCGGGACTGCGCCGGAGCGACTGGTTGAACTTCCGGCGGATATTGCCCATCCGCTCCTGGTAGCGTTTGTCCTCCCGCCCCTTCTCCCGGAGTTCGTGCAGGCCGAAGATCAGCAGCGTCCGCGGGATCATCTTCGTCAACACGGTGTAGGGCAAGAGCAGGAAGGCGACGGTGATGCCCACCGTGGCCGCCACCTCGTTGGCGACCGGCGTCCCGAACTGGAACTGCACGAGGAACCGGAAGATCGTCGCCTGCAGGAGCTTGATGACGACGAGCGACCCCATGAACGCCAGTGCGATCTTCCCGGCCGAACGGGCCATCGTCGACCGGTAGGCCATCAGCACCCACATCGCCGGCCACACCGCCGCACAGACGAACGCGAGGATGTACTGGACGTACAGCACGCCCAGCGCCGTCGTCAGGAAGAACCCCTTCGCCCCGCCCAGCACCGCACCGAGGACGCGTTTGTCGACCTCGGCGTTGCGCAACACCGACTGGTACTGGTCGTAACTGGGTGCGATCATCTGGACCACCGTATCCGCCAGGTGATAACAGAAGGCGATGATGATCCAGCCGACCAGGATCATCACGAACCCGCGCACGAATCGTTTTGCAGTCCCGCGGTCGGGTTTGCGGTTGCCCTTCCCCATGGCGAGCATCAGCGCCGGCAACAGGCCCGCGAACCCGAGGAACCCGAAGACCCAGTGGTACGTCTGGGTCGTCACCCAGCGCTGTCCTTCCGTAGTGTCACCGGTAGGGTTCAACCAGCTGACCGGCGACGCCGGCTCACCGGGGGCCGGGATACCGAACACGATGCCTTCCTCCTGGAACTGCGCGACGACCTCGCCGGCGTCCTCGGCGAAGCCGTTCAGCAGCGAGATGACCGCGCCCTCGACCGCGTCCTGGGCGACCGTGCCGAGGTCGATGCCAAGGAAGCTACTGTCGCCACCGCTGCCGTCACCACCACCGCCGCCGCTCGTGTCGTTACTGTCGTCGATGCCGGCACCGAAGTCGATCTGGCCGTCGGTAGCGCTGCCGTCGCTCGTCCCGTTGCCGTCCGTGTCGTTCCCGGTGCTGTTGTCGGTCTGCAGGGGGAGCGCGCTGTCAGTCTGCTGTGTCGCGGTCGCATCTGCCGGCCCGGACAGCGCGCCGGCCGTCGCCGAGGCGGGGCCCGCAAGCACCGTACAGAGTACCAGCACGAGCAGGATGTGGCGTTTCATGGATTCGACGCTCCCGAAACTGCGAGTAGTGATGTGACTGTGCGACCGTCCGGAGGCGACCCCCCGTGTGCGTGACGCCGGCTCGCCGGGCACCGTCGCAGGTCCCCGGTCGGGGCGGAGAGCACTCCTCGGCCGTCCTCAGAGCGGCAGGCTCGCCGCGGTCGTGAGGATCGCGCCACCGCCGATGGCGTCGATGAGGCAACTCGAGATGCCCAGCTGCAGGACGTTGTCCAGCAGCGCCACGAACAGCGGCGGGACGAACGCGCCCGCCGCGGTCTTGCCCGCACCGGCCAGTGCCTGTTTCCCCTCGAACTGTTGCTGTGCGCGCGAGGAGCCGAGCTTGTTGAACGCGACCGTTCCCTGAATGACCGCTTTCACCAGCAGGAACAGCGAGATCGCCGCCACACCGAACGCGATCAGCGGCGCAATCGGCGGTGCCCCATCACCGCACAGCACGTTGTTGACGTCGGAAACACCGTTCTGTGCCGCCGCCGGCATGACGAACGCCGTCGCGGTGAGCCGCACCATCACCACTCCGAGCAGTGCCGATGCGACCAACACGAGAATCGCCAGCAGGCGACTCGCCCGCGGCGAGAGCGCGAACAGCTGACGGTCGAGTTCCAGCCAGAGATTCGCGAACGGTTCGCCGAGCCGAGCCCGCACGCTGTCGGCTGTCATCTCAGGCACCCCCCAGAGCGCCCGTGTGTGCTTTCCACTCAGTACTGACTACGGCCTGTGCTACGTGTTGCGTTGCTTGCTTCCCCATATGCTAAACCCCCCTTAGCATATCCGGATCGATATCCGGTATATGTCATATACTTACTGAGGAGTATGATAAACGTTGGGGTCGTTTGTCGAACCTACCTATAAGTAGCCTCTATAGCGCTCCCGAAACCGCCCGTCCGCTGTCGGTTCGACTTGCTACCCGATCCGAAACGGAACTCGACGGACGAGAACAGAAACGGACCCACACACGTTGTTTCCCCTACATTTCGAGCGGTCGGTCCCCACTGTGACAGGTAATCACACGGAGAGGACGGGCTGGCTGGCGTACTGGAGGACGTACTCGGCGGCTTTCCCGAGGACCTCGTCGGGGTCACCCGACACGGGTTCGCGCGGGACCACGAGGAAGTCGGCGTCGACGGCGTCGGCGGTGTCGAGGATGACGCTCCCGGGGTGGTGGGTGAGCTGTGTCGTGACGAACCCAAGCGCCATCGAGTGGCCCATCGAGATGTCGTGGTCGGCCGCGAGCCGGTCGACGGTCTCCATGAACTCCTCGGTGTCGGCGGCCACGGTATCGCCTTCGAGTTCGCCCGACTCCAGACTGCGGACGACCGACTCCTCGAGGACGTACAGCGCGTGGACGTCCGCGTCGTACCGCTCGGCCACGGCGACGGCGTACTCGGCGGCTTCCAGTGACTCCTCGCTCCCGTCCAGCGGGGCGAGGACCTGGTCGAACTCGACGGCTGACATGCTCGACCGTCCGCCCGGCAGGGGCAAAAAGGCACCGAGCGGCCGGTTGGACGCGTCGGGCATTTTATGCCGGCGCGAGCGGTAGCGCCCGGTAATGTTCGATACCGTGGTGATCGCGACGGACGGCTCAGAGAGCGTCGAGCGGGCCGTCACCGTCGCGCTGGACCTGGCGGCGAAGTTCGACGCCGAGGTCCACGCGCTGTACGTGATCGACGGCAGCGACGTGGAGGGGTCGCCCGAACAGGTGCGGGCGGAACTGCGCGACGCGCTCGAAGACGCTGGCGAAGAAGCGCTGGAGACCATCGTCGATCACGCCGACCGCGAGGTCAACACCGCCGTCCGCGAGGGGAAGCCGGTCACCGAGATCTGTCGGTACGTCGACGACTTCGACGCGGACGTGATCGCGATGGGGACCCGCGGCCGCCACGGCGAGCACTCCTTTTTGCTGGGGAGCGTCGCCGAGGGCGTCGTCCGGCGGTGTCCCACCCCCGTCCTGACCGTCCGCCAGCTCGACGCCGACGAGGAACCCACGACCGGACTGGGTGCCTGACACCAGGCGGACCGTGCCCTTCTTGACGCCCGCCGCGTTGTGGGCGGTATGGACGACTGGCTCATCGACGACGAGCGGCTCTCTCTCACCCGGAAGTCACTGCTCCCCGGCGAGGGGTTCTTTCACCCGGACTCGGTCGCCGAGGCCGAACAGGAACGCGAGGCACGCGAAGCGCTCACCGACGCCCCCGCGGTGGTGATCGCCGACCCCGACGCCGACGGCCTGGCCTGTGTGGCCCTGCTCCGGGAACTGGTCGCCGAGGCCGCGCTGATCCCCGCCGGCCCGCGCGACATCGCGACCGCCCTGGAGTACGTCGCCGAGTACGCCGACCCCGAGATTCCGGTGTTCGTCTGTGACCTCTGTCCCGACGCCGAGACGGACCTGGAACACCTCGAACTGGTCGCCGACCGCGCCAGCGAGATCCACTGGTTCGACCACCACCAGTGGGACGCGGACGTAGGCGCGCGCGTGGACGACCTCGTGACCCGACGCGTCGTCGGCGAGTCCGACGAGGAGTGTTCGGCCGACGTGGTCGCCCGCTCGCTCGACGCCGACGTGCCCGAGTACCTCGCCGAACTCGCGGTCGTCACCCGCGATCACGACCTCTGGCTCCGCGAAGACCCCCGGAGCGACGACCTCGCGGACTACGCCTACTGGGCCGACCCCGAGGAGTACATCGAGACGGTCCGCGAACACGGCGCGGACCTCCCCGCCGAGGTCGAGGACTTCCTCGCAGAACAGCGCGTCGAGAAGGAGGCCCTCATCAAGCGGGCCGTCGACCGCGCGGAGATCCACGAGATCGGCGACTGGACCGTCGGCGTCACCTACGGCCGCTGTTCACAGAACGAGGTCGCCGAAGCGCTCCGCGAGCAGGGCACCGACGCCGCCGTCATCGTCAAACCCGCCGGGAGCGCCAGCATCCGCGGCACCGACGCGTTCGAGCGCGCCCACGAAGTCGCCGCGAAGGTCAACGGCGGCGGCCACCCCAAGGCCGCGGGCTGTAAGCCCGACATCTACGACGACATGCTGGACTACGCCAACCACTGGACCACGAGGGGCGCGGTCGCCCGGCAGGTCATCATCGAAGCCTTCCACGACGTGAAACGCGAGGTGGAAGCCGAGGAAAACGACGAGGCAGGCGTCGAGGCCGAAGAATAGCCGACTAGTTGCGCGTTATCTGCCGAGCTAGATCCCGTTGCAGTCGTGCGATTTCGGTCCCGAAACCGACTTTACCACCAGGCCGACAGGGTAGCCATGGCTTTCCCCTCGATGGTACGCGTCGCGTCGAAGCACCCGAAGCTGTTTCTCACGCTGCTCGGCGTCGTCGGCGTCGGTAGTGGGACGATACTGCTCCTGCAGGAACTGGTGCCGGACAGCGGTGCGGCGCAGGCGGGGCTGGTGATCGCGATGTTTCTGGTGTGCGCGGTCTACGTGGGGACGACCCACGAGGACTCCGAGTAGCTCAGTCCTCGGCGACCCACTTCTCGGAGTAGGTCGTGTCGCAGTCACACCGGGCGTAGGCGTGGATCACGTCCCCCTCGGCGTAGAGGCCGCCGACCTCCTCGTTCTGCTCCTCGGCGAAGGCGAAGACGAAGCGGGCGTGGTGGTCGCCGTCCTCGTCGGCAGCAGGACACACTCCCCCGGTACAACCCCGGTCGATCTCACCCTCGTTGCCCATCGCGGACTGGGCCAGCGTCATCGGATCGACGCCGACCGCCCGCTGGAACGCCGCCCGGCCTTCCTCGCCGGGGAGGATCAGTACAATGCCCCCCTCGACGCTCTCGCCGACCTTCGCGAGGCGGTCCATCCCCGAGACGGCGCGCTCGTCGAAGTACAGCAGTACGTCGTCGGGGCGCTCGCCCGCCAGAAACTGCTCGCGTTTCTCGTCCATGCCCGCTCTCGCGCGCGTGGACACTAAAGGAACGCGAAGGGGAGTCGTGGGGGTTGGTTTGCCGGGGCGTTCGTGGTGCGTCTCGTGGTGGCGCGCGCCGTCGAGTGGCCGAGCGACCGTGAGGACGCGAGACGGAAGCGCGAGGGACGAGCGAACGACCGACGGGAGTGAGCGAGTCGGCTGGGGAGGGTGTGGTACGCGGTAGCTGTCGCGGCGCGGGAGTCACCAGCATCCGGCGGCCGCAGGCCGCCGGTTCCCGGGATTCGCGCCAGCGGCGCGAATCCCGTGTTTTTCCCCACGTTTTTGCAAAGGGGGTTCGCGCGAAGCGCGAATCCCCCTGCAGTAAAAAGTGGGTTCCCTAGATAGTGAGAAAGCTGCTGACCATCGACTTCGTGAAGATAGCGATAACGGACCCGAGCCAGACGAGGATCACGAAGTGCATGTAGGCGTTGAGCTTGTGGCCGCCGTCGGTCTCCCGGATCATCAGCGAGGACAGCAGGGCGTTGAACACGATGACGACGATCAGCAGGAACTCGATCAGCGGGATGTTGTAGACGCTGGTGTTGATCAGCGAGTTGACGTTGAACTCGGAGGCGGTCGTCAGGTCAAGGCTCATGTTGGCGAGGATGTTGACGACCTGCAGGCCGATGAAGAAGGCGAAGGTCGCGGCCGCCGAGATCCCGTACAGCAGGCCGATCAGCGTCGTCGCGGCCTGGGACCGGCGCTGGCGCAACTGGAGGACGACGTTCATGTTCTCGGAGATGAGCTCACCCAGCTGTTTGGGCGAGCCACCCATCTCCCGGCCGATGAGGAACATCTCGGAGAACTTCTGGATCAGGTAGGACCGACAGTCGGCAGTGAAGTACCGCCAGGCCGAGGAGGGCTCGATCCGCATGTTCAACCGCTTGTAGAGGTCGTCGATATTCTGGGTGATCGCGCCGAAGTCTTTCTTCCGGAGCGTCGAGAGGACCATCGAGGTGGTCGACTGCTTGGCCCCCTCGGCGGCACCGAGCGCGCGGATGAAGGATGGGAACTCCTCGTCGCGGGCGGCGATGGATTTCTCGACGTTACGGACGTAGAGGCCGGGGATCAACAGCGGGGTGATCGGGACGGCCACGTACAGGGGCAGCGGGATCGAAGACAGCGGGAGGAGCATCTCGAGCGTGATCGGGCTGAGCCCCAACAGGCCGCCCAGCGAGACGAACGCCAGCACGAGCGTCAGGGAGACGCCGGTCGCGTAGACGGCGATCAGCTTCGTGTCGAGTTCGGTCGTGATCTCCTCGGGCTGGTACCACAGCGGGTCGTGGGGTGCCATCGTGCGAATGACGAGGTAAAAGCCCGTCTGGACGAAGATAAAGAGGAGAATGACGGCGCTGACGGTCGCGGTCGGGTTCGTCCCGGTCAGGATCGGGAGGACGACGGCGAAGACCAGCGCGAACGTCATCGAGAGGATCATCGACATGTACAGGTCCTTCATGACCTCCAGGTTCTCCAGGGAGCCGGTGTAGACGGTCTCGTAGTTCTGCATCACCTGCTCCTGTTCGGAGAGGAGGAAGTCCTCGAGGGGCTGGCCGGCACCCAGCGTGTAGGCGAGCCGGTCGAAAAAGTCCGCGAGGGCGTCGCTCGGCACCTGTCTGGCGCGGCGGCGGAGCGCGTCGTCGAGGCTCTGGTTCCAGGTGTCGACCAGCTGGACGACCCGGCGCATCTCGTCGGCCAGCGCCCCGTACTCCTCTTCCTCTGCCAGGGCCCGGAACACTTCCATGCGGTCGATCCGGGTGGTCGACAGCACGGTCATGTGCGTGATCACCAGGTGGAGCCGGTTGTTCAGCGCCTTCTTCTCCTGTGAGAGGAGGATCTTCGGGTAAAAGAGGGCGGCGGTGAACAGCAAGAGTCCCAGCAGGGGGACCGGCACCCGGACGAACGTCGGCGCGTTGATCAGCAGTGCGCCGACGACGGTCAGGAGCATGAAGCCGGTCGCCGGCAGCAGGATGACCAGCATGTACCGCCGCATCGGGACGTGCATCTGCTGATACGACTCCAGCAGGTCGTCGACGACACTGGCGACCGAGAGTCTGAGTTCTTCGACGGTGCTGGTCGATTCCTTCGAGGCCATGGTCAGGTCTCGCGGTGGATGTCGAAGGGGAGGCCCTCGATCCCGTCGCGCTGGAAGTCGGCGATCAGTTCGTTGACCTCGTGGTACCCCAGGACGCCCTCCTGGATGGCGCGCTCGATGATCTTCGCCCGGAAGTCCAGATCGTCGTAGATCTTCCGGGTGTCCTCGTACCCCAGCAGGGTCGCGATCTGTTCTTCGAGGACGTAGGAGTTGTTCATCCCCTGGAAGACGATCTCGTCCTCGACGGGGTCCCAGTAGAACGCCTGCCGGGTGACGACCCCGTCCATCTCCTTGGAGTAACCCTCGATCTCCTGGACGGAGGTCACCCGACGGAGGACCTCGTCGCCCTGCTTGACCCGGTTCTGGAACAGCGCCACGTCGGCCACGTCCATGAACGTCTCGGGGACGTTGATCGGGTCGCTGGTGAACCGCTGGATCATGCTGACGATGTCGCTCGCGTGGAAGGTCAGCATGACCGGGTGCCCGGTCTGGGCCGCCTGGAACGCCATCCGACCCTCCGCCCCACGGACCTCGCCGAGGATGATGTAGTCGGGACGCGAACGCAGGGCGGCCGCCACCAGGTCGAACATGTCGACCCCGGTGCCTTCCTCCTCGCCCTCGCGGGTCAGGAGCTGCTGCCAGGTGTCGTGGGGCGGGATGACCTCGGCGGTGTCCTCCGCGGTGTAGATCTTGGCGTCCCGGGGGATAAAGGCGAACGCGGCGTTCAGCGTCGTGGTCTTCCCGGACGCCGTCTCCCCGACCACGAACACCGTCTGCTCGTTCTCCAGGCAGAGCCAGAGGTACGCCGCGAGTCGCGGGCTGAGGGTGCCCCACTTGGTGATCTGGAACATCGACAGCGGCGTCTCGTCGCCCTGGCGGATGGTGAGGCTCGGCCCCTTGAGGCTCACGTCGTCGGAGTAGATGAGGTTGAGACGGGAGCCGTCGGGCAGGGTGGAGTCGACGATGGGGTCCGAATCGGAGACCGGGTCGCCGATCCGTTCGCCCATGTTCCGGAGCCACTGGTCGAACTCCTCGGGTTCGCCGAAGTCGACCGTGGTTTCGAGCATGCTGTAGACCGCGTGGTCGACGTAGGTCTCGTGGGGGCCGATGACGTGAATGTCCTCGTTGGCCGGGTCGCGCATGATCGGTTCGAGCGGCCCCAGGCCGACGATGTCGCGGTTGAGGATGTAGCGGATGTCCTCGTAGGTCTCCCGTGACACCTCGACTTTCCCCATGTCGACGACCGAGGAGAGTTTGCTCATCACGCCGGTGTCTTCCTCGTCTTTGATCCGGGTGGTCTCCTGGAGCAGTTCCTCGATCCGGTCGTCGTACTCGGCCTCGTCGGTCGGTGCGGGTTTGGTCACCGACTTCTGGAGGAGTTTGTCCCGAACCTGCTGGTAGACGGCCGCCTCGGTCTCGTCGAGTTCCGGTTCGATGGCGTAGTACTTGGTGTCCTGGCCCACGTCGCCGTAGATGTGGACGAAGATGGGGCCACCGACCGGGTAGAGGACGTTCGGCCGGTCGGTCTCGTACTCGTCGTCGGCCTCGTCGATGAACAGCGGGAACTCGCCCGTGATCTGCTTGAACTTCTTCAGGTGGTCCTGGAGGTGGCGCCGCCTGGCGGCGTACTGCCTGAGTTCGTCCGACGGCTGGGCGGTTCCGTGTTCAGTCATGGTTATGCGACGCTACGGCTCTCGATCACGATGCCGGTCCCCGAGCGAACGGAGTACCCGATGGAGTCACCGACCTGTTCACCCATCCCGGCGAACCGCTTCACCGAGATCTGCCGGCGCACGTCGTTGCCGACCTCGACCATCTCGAGTTCGAGGAACACGTCCGCGATGGAGCGGAACGGACCGATGGCCTCCTCGTCCAGCGTCGAGGGGTCGACGGTGAGGACGATCACCTTCCCCCGGGAGATCACGTCCCGGAAGAAGCCGATGATCTCCAGGGCGGCCTGGCGTTCCTCGTTCTGACGGACCAGCGCCTCGAACTTCGGATCGTTCCGGAGGATCGAGTCGAACGTGTCGATGATGATCACGTCGGTGCCCCACATCACTTCGGCCTCCATCAGACGCTTGAGCAGTTCCTTGCGGTCGCCCTCCTCCTCCTCGCCGCCGGTCAGCGTGTTCGTGTCGCCGATGTCGGCGTGGAGGAACAGGCAGTTCTCCTGCAGGAGGTGATCGACCATGTCGTAGGACAGCGAGTGCATCTGGTCGAGGAAACTCCCGACGGTGAGCTCGGTCGACAGCATCGTCACCGAGTGGCCCTCCTCACAGAGGCCGTAGGTGAACCGCTGGCTCATGGCGCTTTTCCCGGCCCCGTAGTCGCCCTCGACGAGGACGATACTGCCGGGCGGGATGCCGCCGCCGAGTTCCTTGTTGAGCCGGTCGTGATCCGTCAGGCCGAGCGAGTAGAGATCTTGTGTTGCGATGCTCATATGCGGAATCTAAACACCTCCTCGTCTTCGTTGACGATGACCTTCACGCGGTGGTCACCGGCCGTGAGCCCGCCGTTCGGACTGATCTCCAGCCGAACCACGTCGCCGGGGTTCCAGCCGTCGGCCCCGTCGAGCAGGGTCACCGTCACGTTGGTTTCGTACTGGCCGTCAACCAGCACGTCGATGGCTTCGGATTCGGATCGTAACTCCCGCGAGCCGGTGTTCTTGACGTAGATGGTGACGTTCTCCGTCGTCTCGTCGTAGACGGCGGCCGAACCGCTGTCGCTGATCACTTCGATGTCGGTCCGGACGTTCTCGCTGACCGATAGTCCGCGGTCGTCGATGGCCTGGCTCACCTGACTGATGCTGTCGGTGAACACGCCAGCGACGCTCGCGGCGATCACGATGGAGGCGATGAACAGGATCATGTGCGACACCGAGACGCTCGCCATCAGTCACGCACCTCCGTCAGCATGTTGACCCCCCCGTGATCGCCCGGGTTCCTGCGACGCCCGGGCCGGTGACGACCTTGACGCGCTCGGGCGTCCCGTCGACGGAGACGTTGAGCGACAGGCGCTCGGTCGGGAACCAGTCGCTGGTGTTCCCGTCGCCGTCGACGGTGGTCTCGGACTGCCAGCCCGTCCGGTAGACGCC
Organism: Halorientalis pallida; assembly: GCF_049605515.1. Classification (GTDB taxonomy): domain Archaea; phylum Halobacteriota; class Halobacteria; order Halobacteriales; family Haloarculaceae; genus Halorientalis; species Halorientalis pallida_A. Next base: position 2,920,595 of record NZ_CP187158.1, on the reverse strand, counting down.
GTCGACCAGCACGTCCGTGTCGTCGATCTCCAGCGAGGTCTGCCCCTCGTTGGTGACGTTGACCCGGACGGTGCAGGGCGTCGTGTCGATCACGTCGGCCGCCGTGACGGTGATCGCGGTCTCCTGCACGCGGTCGAAGCGCTCGTTCTGGCCCTCGCTGGCCTCACGAACGCGCTCGAAGGAGTTGGCCGAGGCGCTGTAGAACACCCCGAACGCGAGGAACGCGCCGACGACGATCACGGCGAACGACGAGGTCACGCTGACACCCATCTCAGTTCACCTCCGCCGTCCGGGCGACGCCGTTGCCGGTCACGACGGTCACCTGTGCCGGCACTTCGCTCGTCCGGACCGTGATGTTGAGCTGTTCGCCCGGCAGCCACAGCCACGTGTCGTCCTGGCCGGCGACGGTCGCCGACCCTTGCCAGTCGGTCACGTAGTCGTTCTCGATCAGGAAATCGGTCGTGTTGAGCGCGAGCGCGCTCGCACCGGTGTTCTCGACCAGCACCGTGAGCCGGTCGTTGGTGCCGACGTACTCCGTGGACGTGACGTTGATCGCGGTGTTTTCGGTCTCGAGGGCGTCGTCGGTCCGGGCGTCCTGTGCGTCGGAGACACGCTCGTGGCCGTCGGAGACGGCGCCGTAGAGGATGCCGAAGCCGATGAACATCCCGGCGAAGATGATCGCCGCCGAGCCGCTAACGCTGAAGCCCATCACCACCACCTCCACGGGCCAACAGTCGCATGGCCGCCCCGTCGGCGGCGTCCTCGCCCAGTTGGCTGATGTAGCGGAGACTCTGGGTGTGGTGATCGATCGTCAGCGATCCACCCGACCCGCCGCCGTCGTAGCCCGACAGGAACGACCGCAACTCCGCGGCGACCGACTCGCTCACCCAGTCGATCCGCTCGTAGTACTGGATGGCCTCGGCCGTCTCGCGCACGTCCGACTCCTCGACCAGGAACTCCAGCCACTCCATGACGATCAGATCGGCCGCGTACCCGTCCGGGAGCGTCCGAAGGTAGGGCTTGCCCGGCCCGTCGTCCGCCGCCGTCCCGTCCGTCTCGGCCGGACTCGCCCGATCCGTCGCGGCGGCGTCGGGCGTCGCGGCCGCGGGCTCCGGCTCCGGTTCCGGTTCGGGCTCCGAGTCCACCGCCGGTTCGGGCTCCGGGTCCGGGTCCATCGCCGATTCCGCCTCGGCGTCCGGTTCGGGCTCGGGTTCCGGTTCGGGCTCGGTCTCGACGGCCATCGCACCGGCCCCGTCGGCGGCCTCGTCTGCGTCCTCGCCGGCTTCGCCGTCGTCGTCGCCGGCCGACGGGAGGACGTCGTCGACATCAGTGGACTCTACCACGTCGGCGTCCGCGTCGTCCGCGGCGTCGAAGTCGTCGTCCAGGTCGTCGAACCCGTCGTCTTCGGCTCCCTCCCCGAATCCGTCGTCGAGGTCGTCGCCGTCGTCCTCGAGGTCGTCGGCGGGTTCGACCACGGGTTCGTCGTCGGCCTCGTCGTCCGCGGCGTCGTCGGGCTCCTCGCCCTCGGCCCAGTCGGCGTCGCCGGACTCGTACTCCTGTTTGAGTTCCTGGAAGGACTTCCCACCGTCGCCGTCACCGCCGTCGTCACCACCGTCGTCGAGGTCGTCACCACCGTCGTCGAAGTCATCGAAATCGTCGCCGCCGTCCTCGAAGTCGTCCATGTCACCGAAATCGTCCATATCGTCACCCTCGTCGTCGAAATCGTCGAAATCGTCGTCGAATTCGCCCATGTCGTCGCCGCCGTCGTCACCGTCGTCGACCACGTCGCTGACGCCGCCGAAGTCGTCGCCGACGTCCTCCACGCTGTCGTCGCCCTCGTCTTCCACGAGGTCTTCGTCGAAAAAGCCCTCGGCGTCGGCGTTGGCGATCTCGTCGTCGATCTCCTCGTCGTCGCCGTCGTCGTCGTCGCTGAACAGACCGAAACTGCCCTCCTCGAAGCCGCCACCGCCAGCGCCGGCCTGGATGTCGTCGGCGAAGGGGTTGACGCCGCGGGTGACCATCTCGTAGATGTCGAGCAGTTTCCGGATGTTCTCGTCCAGGTCCTGGACCTGCTCGCCGATCTGCTCGTTCTCGTTGCGGACGGTGTTGACCGTCGACTGGAGACTGCCGACCTCGTTTTCCAGCTCGTCCAGCCGGTTCTCCAGCTCGTCGGTGGCCGGACCGCCACCGCCGCCACCGTCCATGTCGCCGAATCCGTCGCCGCCGTCGTCGAACCCGCCGAGGTCGTCGTCGCCGCCGAGACCGCCCAGGTCGTCGAGGTCGTCGCCGCCCTCGTCGGCCATCAGACCGCCGTCGTCTCCCATGTCACCACCCATGTCGTCACCCATATCACCGCCGAGATCGCCCTCCTCGTCCTCGTCGGAGAGGATCGAATCGAAGACGTTCTTGATACTCATTCCGACCACGCCGCTGGCCAGGAGCGCCACCAGCGGGGCCAGTCCCTCCGGAACCAGCCCCTCCACGCCGGCGGCGAACACGAACCCAACCGGGCCCGCGGCGAGACTACTCATCACTGGCAGTATTCGCCCCTTACGGCCTTCAACCTGTCGCTTATAGTATCATGAGTGATACTCGTCAGACGCTTCAACTGGAGATTTCGGGCGAATTAGCCGAAATCGGGTTTCAGACACACCATCTACCGATAGGGCGTCGTTCCCGCTATAGGGAATTCTGTTATCATCGATAGAAACACCGCTCGTTTAAGTACCCCCGGTCGACTCAGATCGTCTTGCTGCCCTTGTTGGCGCTTTTGACCGTGAGGTCACCGGACGCCCCGTCGAGGCGGAGCGAGCGGCCGTGGTCGCCGCCCACGTCTTCGCTGACGAGGGGGACGCCGAGGTCGTCGAGGGTCGCCTCGACCTGTTTCATGTTCCGGACGCCGATGCCCGACCCGTTCTCCGAGAAGTCGAGCATGTCGCTCCCGCCGGCGACTTTCGCGTGGACGCTGTCGCGGCTCGCGCCCAGTCGCTCCATCTCCAGCAGGAGCGTCTCGATACCGGTATCGGCGTACTTCGCGACGTTCGGATCCTCGACGCCGTCGGCCGACGGGAGCATCACGTGGACGAGGCCGGCGACGCCAGCCTCGTCGTCGTACAGTGCGACGCCGAGACAGGACCCCAGGCCGCTGGTCGTCAGCGTCGCGTCGCTGGTCGTCACTTCGTACTCCGCGATGCCGACCTTGACCCGTTCCTGTTCGGGACTGCTCGCCGTACCCGTGCTACTGTCGTATACTTTCATTCGAAGATCGTTTCGACGTCCGGCTCGGTCTCGTCTTTCCGTGCGACATCCAGTTCCTCGAGCGCCTGCCGTAGCTCCGCGTCGTCGGGGAGGGCGTGGATCTCACAGCCGAACTCGAGGTCGGCCGTCTGCATGTGCGACTCGATGATGAAGGCGTGTTCCTGGTTCTGGCCGACCTGGGCCGCCAGCGGGTCGATGATCGCCCGCCCCATATCGTGGACGACGCGGGGTGGCGTGTGATCGACGGAGGTCTCCAACACGTTCGCCCAGCCGTCGATGAACCCGCTGGTCATGATGTTGCCCATCTCCTCGATGGCGCTCTCGTGCATGTCGGTGAAACCCTCGCCGTCGGGCTCCATCGGCATCAGCGCCTCCGCGACGTTCATCGCCGACTCCTCGTCGAACAGGATCATCAGGTAGCCGCTCGGCGTCCCCGAGAACTCGACGGCGGTCCCGACGTAGGACTTGTTGTCAACCTGTTTGGGCACGTCCTCGACGGGCGCGAAGCTGATCTGGGTCACCTCCGCGTCGGTCTCGATGCCGGTCATCTGCGTGACGTTGGCCGCCGCCGTCGCGGTCCCCTCCTTGGTCATCTCGTTGAACACGGAGAGTTTGTCGACCGGGACGGCGTCCTCGCCGGTCCCGCTGTCGGCCATCAACTCGGTGAGCTGGTCGTAGGCCGGCAGCATGTAGATGTAGAAGTGCAGGTCCTCGCCCGGCCACTCGATGTGGCTCTTGAAGACGAACACCTGCTCGTTCGGGTCGTCCGCGGCCGGCAGCACGTCCGCGCCGGTCGCCTCGACGTACTCCGGCGGCGAGTGTTCGATGGTCGCTCCGAGGAAGTCGGCCCACCCGTCGATGAAGCCGCTCATCATGATGTTGCCGATCTCCTTGACGCTCGACTCGACCATCTCGTCGCCGGCCGCACCGCCCGGCAGTGCCTCGACGATCGGCCCAGTACAGGCCTCCTCGAAGACCAGCGTCGTGTCGCCGACCAGCGCGCCTTCGAGATCGAACCCGATGCCGACCAGATCCTGCCCGGCGAGTTCCTCGCCGATGTCGGCCCGGTCCATGAGGGTGATCTTGGTCACCTCCACGTCGGCCTGGATGCCGGTCATCTGGGCCAGCATGGCGGTCGCTTGCTGGGCACCCTCGGCGGCGAGCTGGTTGAACGTCTCGAGCGACTGGATGTCGACTTCCATCCTACGCCCCGACTGCGTCCTCGATGGCCTCGATCACGCTGGGCTTCTGGAAGGGCTTGGTGATGTACCCGTCCGCACCGGCCTTGACCGCCTCTTTCATCTTCTCCTCCTGCCCGACGCTGGTACACATGATGACCGTCGCCTCCGGGTCACCGTTCTTGATCTCGTCGGTCGCCTCGATCCCGTCACGGATGGGCATCACGATGTCCATCATGACCAGGTCCGGCCGCTGTTCTTTGTACACCTCGACCGCTTCGACGCCGTTCTCGACCTCGCCGACGATCTGGTGGTCCTCCTCCAGAATCTCCCGTAGCAGGTTCCGCATGAACTCCGAGTCGTCCGCGATCAGTACCTCTGACATGGTTACCGGTTCGTACTTCGAATATCGGGATAAACCCTTCCGTCAGATTATCGCGTTTGAATACGGGCTACGACGCGTGACGTGGGTATTCGTCGCACGGAAGGGGGCGGGTGACGGGACGAACCGTTATCAGTTCTGCAGTCGCCGGCGTCACTCGCGGACCGGCACGGTCACGTTTCGCCGGTAGACGGTCCGGCTCTCCTCGAAGCTCTGGACCCGGACGACGACGGTCGCCCGATAGCTCTCGTTTCGGATGCGCGCGTGTGGAAACGCACGGTCGTCCATCCGGAGCGTGACGCGGCCGTCGACGCGTTCGTCCAGCGGTTCCGTCACCGAGCGCTCGAAACCGAGTTCCGGGACCGAGACGAGATAGAGCACCCGGGGCCGGTCCTCGACCTGTCGCACGTCGACGACCGCCGGGGGAATCCGGAGGTAGGAGACGTTGGTCCCGAACCGCCCGGGCGTGATCGCCAGGTCGGCGGTCGGGTCGCCGACGATACTCGCGTTGGCGGTCCCGTCCCCGAGTTCGGCCGCGCCGCGGGACTCCGGCGTGAGGTCGACGACGCCGACGAGCGGCCCCGACAGGACGAGGACGACGAGAACGACGGCGGCGGTACCGAGCTGGAGGTGCCGGACCGACGGCGACGAGCGGTCAGCCATGTGTCGCCGGCGTCGGTGGCCTCACAGTTTGAACCCCTCGTCCTCGCGGATCTCCTCGAGCAGGTCGGCGATGGAGTCCTCGGGCGAGAGATCGGTCGATTCGAGCGTCCGGACGATGGCGTCGGGCGGGTACCGGATCGGGACGTTCGCCTCCATCAGCAAGATTCCGAGCACCTCCTCGACCGGCGTGTTCCGGTCGATCTGCTGGGCGTACCACATGACGAGGCTCTCGAATATGGTGACCACGTCGTTCGAGACCATCCGTTGCTGGGAGACCTCGCCGTCGAACGCCGCGGTGATGTCGAACCCGTACCGCGAGTTCGCCGCTCGCATATCGTCGGTGAGCCACTCGTGGACGGTCCGGGCCGTGAGTTCCGGTTCGGGATCGGGTTCGGACTCCGGTTCGGGCGGTGCCGGGGCCGACGGCGCGCCGGCCGGCCCGGGATCGGTGTCGGGCTCCGGCGGCACGGGCCGGTCGCTGGCCGTGTCACCCTCGATCTGGCCGGTCGGCTCGGAGCCGGTGTCGGCGATGGGATCACCCGACGAGACGACGTAGCGGCCGTCGTCGAGTTCCTTGACCCGTTCGTCCTCGGCGATGTCGAGTTCCTCGGGTGAGAGGACGGGCCCCTCCTCGGGGTCACCGCCGGTCGGCTCCTCGTCTCGGCCCGGGGGCATGCTAGATTCTGCCGTGACCGAGGGCAATAATTCCGTCGGTGGGTTCAGTCGTCACTGGCCGGTCTGAAGAAAACGAAAAGTGCGCGACCGGGTTACAGCGTGGCGGCCGTCTGCCCGCTCAGCGACTGGGGCACAGTGAGCCGCACCGTCGAGGCCGAGCCGTCCTCGGTCGAGACGCGGAGCGTCACCGATTCTCCCTCCGACAGGAAGGCGCCGGTCCCGATATCGGAGAGGTCGATCGTCAGCCGCATCCGGTCGTCCGGACTGTTCACGATCGTCGCGGAGCCGTCCTCGTCTTTGATCGCCGTGATCGTGAAGCTCCCGTCGTTGGTACCTTGACCTTGGTTCGCCGCCTGCTGTGAGACGATGTCGTAGGTGTTGGCGTCGGAGACCCACTGGATCGTCACGTCTTCCAGGTCAATGTCCTGTGCGCCGGGTGCCTTCGTCACCGTCAGGTCGACCTGCCCGATCGTCACGTCGTCGGGCGCGTCACTGGTGACGACGCCGGTCTTCGCGACGACGTCCAGCCGGTTGGTCACCTGCTGGCTCGATTGCTGCCCCGTCTCTTCTGACTGGCTCTGCAGGAAGCCGGCCGTGTTGATCAGGACGCCCGCCGCGATCGCGGCGACCAGAACCATCGCGATGAACACGATGAGGGTCCCGATACCGACCTGACCTCGGTCTTCGTCTTTGCTGAATATCTCGAACATGGCTATGTTACCTGTGCCCGAGCGACCGTCACGGCCGTCCCGGACTCTACACTGACAGAATCAAGTCTTGGTAATAAACCTGACCTGCCAATTATCGAGTCTGAAAACGGGCGATTAGCTGTCGATTACAGAGATTTGTAACGCCAGTCTGGAGAATTTCGATATGATAATCGGATTCAGACTGCAGTTTTATCGATGATAATACCGGCTTCGTCCGGCGGTTTGATCGGGGAGGGCGCGGGAGCTGCGATCACTCGTAGGTGACGAGGCTGTACATCACGAACAGGTACCCGAACGTCGTCAGCCCGCTGTTGACCATCAACAGCCACCGAGTGCCCTCGAAGTCGTTGATGAACGCACTGATCATCGTCGCGGCGGCACCGGCAACGGCCAGCGAGAAGCCCAGCGAGAGATGCAACATCGCCTGTCGTGACGTTTGTACGTACGCGCGTATGGCCATGCCGACCATCGTCAACCCGGCCACGACGAAGACCAGGGTGGAGGCGGCATAGAGGATTTCTACTGTCATCACAATCTGTCCCTACGACAAGAAATGGCAGACCCAACCTTAAATCCACCCTTGAAAATATCTGTGTTGATAACTACCCGTTACAGCGGGGCAAGAATCGCCCGACGGCAGCGCCCCTCGTTTCCCCCAGCGGATCGAGTGCTGAAATTAGCTCTCCGACAGCGTCCGCCACGCCTCGTCGAGTTTGTTGGTGACTTCCGACCGTTCCTCGACGGCCACGGACAGCTCCCCCGAGAAGTCCACGGTGATCTCGTCGACGTTGCGCCGGTAGACCTTGATCCGCCGCCGGTCGTCCGAGAGGATGTTGTCGTGGAGTTCGAGCAGGTCGTGTTCGGTCAACTCGTCGATCCGGCGGTAACAGGTGGCGATGGGAATGTCGAGTTCCTCACTCAACCCCTGTGCTGACTGGGGCTCGTCGGTCGCCTCCAGGATCTCGGCGCTGTACTTGTTTCCAAGCGTTCGTAGAATCTCAGCAGGTGGCATTGATTATCAGATAATGAATTTGCCCAATTATAAAATTGACGGGTCGAACGACGGATCGAAACGGGCCCGATACCCCGGGCGCAACCGCGGATTTCAGATCCTCGTAACCGGACAGGAGCCAGTTACACCCGTTATCGAAGCGAATAACGGGCGACAGAGCCGCTCAGATCGGCGATTCGTCTTCACTCATCATCGAGAACGCGCTGGCGTTCTGATGGACCGTGATCCCGCCGTGTTCGATCTCCATCGGGAAGATGTCGGTCTCGATGTTCTGTTTGCGCATCTTCGCCACCCAGACGTAGCGGTTGACCCCCGACTCGGTGGGCGTCTGGATCAGGTAGATGTTCCCGTCGGTGAGGTAGTTCTCCAGCCCGATGTCCGTGTCGGGGAACACCGCGCCCTGTTCGTTGGTCATCAGCGTCGTCAGTTCGTTCTTCCGGAGGATGTCGGTGAACTTCAGCAGGTAGGTCCGTTTCTCCTGTTCGTTCTCGAAAAAGAGCTGGAACATCGTCAGCGAGTCCAGCACCATCCGCTGGTACTCTTCGTCCTGGATGTCGTCGAGCAACAGGTCCAGCGAGGAGGTGAAGTCGTTCTCCCGGAGCAGGACCTGCTTGTCGAACACCTTGATGTCGCCGCTCTCGACGTAGTCGGCCCAGTTCTCGAAGCCGATGGACTCGGCGGCTTCGCGGATGTCTTCCTCGTTTTCCTCGAACGAGAGGTAGATCCCCTTCTCGTCGAACATCTCGACGCCATTGTAGATGTACTGCAGCCCCAGGATGGACTTCCCGGCCCCCGGATTCCCGCTGACCAGCGTCGTCGAGTTCTTGACGATCCCACCGTTGAGGATCTGGTCGAGTCCGTCGATCCCCGTCTTCGTTAGCTCGATCATGTTCCCTTGGAGAGGCGTATACGCCGCGAATTAAAAAAGGGTCCGCCGTGTGGGCAGAAAAACCTTGTTCTCTAACTGGTCGTCAACGGCGGCCAGACGTGGGCTCGGGGCTGTATCTGGGACGGTCGGACCGCTCACTTGTGGACGGCCTGCGGATCGACCCAGATGACGAACCCCTCCTCGTCGTCGTCCTCGTGGTTGATGACGCCCCGAACCGCCTCGCGACCGCTCTCGGGCGCTTCCTCGATGGTGTCGGGATCGAGCTTGACGACCTGGTGGACCTCGTCGACGAGCCATCCGGCGGCTTTCCGGTCGGCGATGATCTCGGGGTCGAACACGATGATCCGCTGGGCGTCGGCGTCGGCCCCGTCGATGTCGAAGATCGTCTTCGGGTCGACGATGGCCGTCGTGCGCCCGCGCAGGTCCATCACGCCTTTCACGTAGTCGGGTGCGTTCGGGAGGCCGGTCAGTTCGCCCACGTCGACGATCTCGGTCACGTAGTCGATGTCGACGCAGTACGTCTCCGGCCCGAGTTTGAACTCCAGTACCTGCCCCGTCGCCTCGGCGGTGTCCGTCGGTGTCGCCTGTGACATAGTAGAGTCGACCGTCGAAGTCGGTCTACTCCCAACTGAACGCGGATCCGGACTTAAGACTGCCCCCTGGGCTATCACATTTGATTACGGGGGCGGTGTCTTTATTGGGTGCTCGCGGATACCACCGGGACAGAACTCACGGATGCCGAAACGCCCGACGCGGACCGACCGTCTCGCACACGCAACGGCGACCGTCGGCGACGCGTCCCCCCGTCGCGACCGACCGGCCGGTTCCCACGGAGGGAGCTGAATGGCACGGGCGACCCGGGCCGTCGTCACCGACGATTCCCACTTCATGCGGAGCGTCATCTCCGATATGCTCGAGGAGAGCGGCGTCGAGGTCGTCGCGGAGGCACGGAACGGTCGCGAGGCCGTCAGCGCCGTCCGCGAGCACGAGCCCGACGTGGTGACGATGGACGTGGAGATGCCCGAGATGAACGGCATCGAGGCCGTCGAGGAGATCATGGCCACCACGCCCACGCCCGTCCTCATGCTGTCGGCCCACACCGACGAGAACGCCGACGTGACCTTCGAGGCCCTGGAGAAGGGCGCGGTCGACTTCTTCACCAAACCCGGCGGGGAGGTCTCGATGGAGATGTCCCGGCTGGAAGACCAGCTGGTCGAGATGGTGCAGTCGGTCGCCGAAGTCGACGTGAGCGTCGGCCCGGGCACCGACGCGACCACGCCACAGGAGGCCTACACCGAGGCCGTCGAGGCCGCCGAAACGGCGACGGCTGGCTCGGCCACTGGGGCCGACTCCGGCACCGTCGCGGAGCCGGCCGCCTACGTGGACAACCCGACGCTGTTGCTCGGGTCGTCGACGGGAGGCCCGACGGTCGTCGAGCGGATCATGGCGGAGTTACCGCTGGAGGCGGACCTGCGCGTGCTGATCGTGCAGCACATGCCCGACGGCTTCACGGGTCGGTTCGCGAAGCGCCTCGACAGTCGCAGCGACTACGACGTGGCCGAGGCGACCGACGGCGCACGTATCGGCGGCGGCGAGGCGCTGGTCGCCGCCGGCGGCAAGCACATGGAGGTTTCGAACTACGCACGCGGGCGACTCCGCGTGGCGCTCACGGAGGCACCGCCGGAGAACAGCGTTCGGCCGGCCGTCGACGTGACGATGCGCACCGCCGCCGACTGCATCACCGACCCGATGGTGGCGGTCATCCTGACCGGCATGGGAACCGACGGTGCCGACGGCGTCCGCGCCGTCGCGCGAGCGGGCGGTCGCGTGATCGCCCAGAACGAGGCGAGTTCGGCAGTGTACGGCATGCCGAAACGAGCCGTCGAGACCGGCGTCGTCGACGACGAGCTCGCACTGGAGTCGATCACCGACGCCGTACTCGACGCGCTTACGGAGGCCTAAATTATGGACGACCAGTATCTCGACGCGTTCATCCGCGAAAGCGAGGAAGCGATCACCGAACTGAACAACTCCCTGCTCGCCCTGGAGTCCGACCCGGAAGACGAGCAGGCGATGGAGTCGATCTTCCGGAAAGCCCACACGCTGAAGGGGAACTTCGGCGCGATGGGCTTCGAGGACGCCAGCGATCTCGCCCACGCCATCGAGGACCTCCTCGACGAGATGCGAGAGGGCAACATGGAGGTCACCCCCGAGGTGATGGACATGATCTTCGCGGGCGTCGACCAGATCGAGGTCATCGTCGGCGAGATCGAAGAACACGGCGAGTCCACGACCGATACCGACGAGATGGTCGCCGAGATCCGGGGCGTCCTCGAAGGCGGCCCCGACGCCGCCGGCGACGACGGGAGCGACGCGGCGGGCGACGCCGCCGAGGAAGCCAGCGACGACACCACCGAGAGCGAGAGCGACGCGGCCGAACCGGACGCGGATGACGACGGCGCGGACGACGACACGGACGTGACGGTCGACACCTCGGTGTTCGCGGACGCGAGCGTCGACGCCGACGAAGCCTACCACGTCCGCGTCGAGATCGGCGACAGCAACATGCTCGGCGTCGACGGCATGCTCGCCGTCGAGGCCGTCGCAGACACGTTCGGGTTGCTGGCCGCCGAGCCCGCCCGGGCGAAGATCGAGGACGGCGAGTACGAGGGCGGGTTCGACCTGCTGGTCGACGCCCCCGACACCGACGTGCTCCGTGGGAGTCTCAACAGCGTCTCCAAGATCGACGCCTTCGCCGTCGAGCACGTCGACGAGTTCGCCGACGACGACGACGGGGGCGACGACGCCGGCGCGACGGCGGCGTCGACGGACTCCTCGGTCGACGAGATCAAGTCCGTCCGCGTGGACGTGGACCGGCTCGACGAACTCCACGGCCAGGTCGAACAGCTCGTGACCAGCCGGATCAAGCTCCGCCGGGCCGTCGCCGACGGCGACATGGACGCCGCCGGGGAGAACCTCAACGAACTGGACAAGATCAGCGCCAACCTCCAGAACACGGTGATGGACATGCGCCTGATCCCGCTGAAGAAGGTCGTGGGCAAGTTCCCGCGACTCGTCCGGGACCTGGCGCGGGAACTCGACAAGGAGGTCGACTTCCGGATCGAGGGCGAGGACATCGAACTCGACCGGACGATCCTCACCGAGATCTCCGACCCGCTGATGCACATCCTCCGGAACTCGGTCGACCACGGGATCGAACCCCCCGAGGAACGCGAACGGAAGGGCAAACCCCGCGAGGGGACCGTGGAGTTGCGTGCCACGCGCGAGCGCGACCACGTCATCATCGAGGTCGAGGACGACGGCGCGGGGCTTGACGTGGCGGACATCCGCGAGCAGGCGCTGGAACACGGCGTCCGCACCGAGGAGGAACTCGAACGGATGGAGGAAGGCGAGATATACGACCTGGCCTTCCACCCCGGTCTCTCCACGAAAGACGAGGTGACCGACACCAGCGGCCGGGGCGTCGGGATGGACGTGGTCCACGACACCGTGACGCAACTGGACGGCTCCGTCTCGGTCGACTCCGAACCCGGCGAGGGGACCACCGTCTCGCTGCGCCTCCCGGTGACGATGGCCATCGTCAAGGTCCTGTTCGTGCAGGTCGGCGACGAGCAGTACGGCGTCCCGATCAAGAACATCGACGAGATCAGCCAGATGAACGGGACGAAGATCGTCAACGGCGAGGAAGTCATCGAACACAACGACGACATCTACCCCATCGTCGACATCGCCGAGGCGTTCGACGTGCCCGACGCGAAATCGAACGGCGACGGCATGCTCGTCCGGATTCGCGAGTCCGAACGGCAGGTCGCCCTGAAGTGTGACGCGGTCACCCAGCAGGAGGAAGTCGTCGTCAAGCCCCTGGAGGGCATCCTCAGCGGCACACCCGGTCTCTCGGGGACGGCGGTGCTGGGCGACGGCAACATCGTCCACATCCTCGACGTGGTGACCCTCTGAGATGACCGACAGCAGACAGGAGTCCCGCGAGGCCTTCGACGACCTGCTCGGGTACATCCAGCGCGAGGTCGGGTTCGAGACCGGCTTCTACAACGACGCCTATCTCGACCGACGGATCACCGCCCGGATGCGCCGGACCGGAGCCGACAGCTACGGCGAGTACCGCGACCAGTTGACCACGGACGACGGCGAGGCCGAGCGCCTGCTCGACTCGCTGTCGATCAACGTCACCGGCTTCTTCCGCAACCCCGAGGCCTGGACGGGCATCCGGGACGTGCTGCGCCGCCTGACCGACGAGCGCCGGTCGGTCCGGGCCTGGAGCGCCCCGTGTGCCGACGGCCGAGAGCCGTACTCGCTGGCGATGCTCGCGCTCGACGACGACGAGATCAACGCGCGCCGGCTCTCGATCCTGGGGACCGACATCAGCGACGACTCGCTGGACGTGGCCCGACGGGGCGTCTACGAGACCTCACAGACGACCGACATCGGCGAGGAACTGGCCCCCCTGGAGGACTCGACGGGGTACGTCGAACAGGACGGCGACCGGTTCCAGGTGAAAGATCGGGTGAAAGACCTCGTCGAGTTCGAGAACCACGACCTCATCAGGGGCGACCCCAAGCGCGACTTCGACCTGGTGCTCTGTCGGAACCTGTTGATCTACATCGATTCGGAGTACAAGGTCCCCATCTTCGAGACCATCGAGGGGTCGCTCCGGGGCGACGGCTACCTCGTCATCGGCATGACCGAGACGCTCCCACACGAGTGTCGGGACACGTTCGAACCGTTCGACAAACGCCACCGTATCTACCGCAAGGCATAATGTCACTCTACCAGCTCGAACGCGAGGGTGAGGTCGAGGAACTCAAGTCCGTCATCCGGACCAGCGACAACCCGGAGTTGCAGGCTCGCGCCGCCGAGATTCTGGGCGATTTCGACGAGGCGACGCTGGACGGTCACGACGTGGTGACGCCGCTCGTCGATCTGGCCCAGTCGGCCGACGACGACCGCGTGACCGCCGCCGCCATCGACGCGCTGAACCAGCTCGGAACCGACGCGATGGAGGAGTTGATCGCCGAGATGGCCGGCCTGGATCTGAACGAGGACCAGCAGGCCGACTGGGCCAAGGCCAAGGCCTTCGCCAAAGCGCTCACCGCCGACGTGCCCGAGCTCCGGATGGCCGCCGCCAACGCACTGGGCGAACTCGGGAAGACCGACGTGTTGCCCAAACTGCTCGACTCGCTCGACGATTCGGACCCCCGCGTCCGGGCGCGGGTCGCTCGCGCCTGCGGCCGGCTGGAGGACGCCCGCGCGACCGACGCCCTGATCGAACGCCTCTCGGACCCGAAAGCCGAGGTTCGCCGGGAGGCCGCCGAGGCGCTGGGGGCCATCGGCAACCGACAGGCCCTGACCGCACTACTCGAGATGTTCGACGACGAGCGCGCGCCCATCCGCCGGATCGCCGTCGGGGCGATGGGGAACTTCGGCAACTCCCGCCCGGTCGAGGGACTGGTGGGTGCCCTCAGCGACGACGACGCCTCGGTCCGCCGGACGGCGGTGTACTCGATCATCGAACTCCTCTCTAACGTGCCGACCGACCAGAGCCACGAGATCCGCGAGACCGTCGTCGAACAGCTCAACCGGACCGACGATCAGAGCGTCCTCGTGCCGATGATCGACATCTTGGAGGAGAGTACCCAGAACCGCCAGCGCCGCAACACCGCCTGGCTCCTGGGTCGGGTCGCCGACCAGGACAGCGCCGGCTACGGCCGGATCGTCGAGGCGCTGGTCGATATCCTGGACGACGAGGACCAGATGACGGCCCAGTTCGCCTCGACGAGCCTCGCCGAGATCGGCGGGGAACAGGTCGAGAGTCGTCTGCTCGAGGTCGTCGACGACACGGGCTACGACGAGAACGTCCGCGCACAGGCGGTGTTCACGCTCGGGAAGGTCGGCGGCGAGCGCACGCGCGAGCGCCTCGACGACCTCATCGACCAGACCGAGAGCGAACAGCTCAGGAAGAAGGCCTTCTCGGCCATCTCGAAGCTGGGTGGACGGGGGGTCCAGTGAGCCGCGTATCGGCAGTTCGTACGGCAGGAAGGTTAATACACGGCGAGAGCGAAAAATCCGACAGATCGATCAGGACGCATGAGCGAGGGTGAACAGAAGCTAGCCGACGACCAGGGGAAGTTCGCCCGGGTCGTCAAGGACGGTCGAAAGCTCAACGACATCGAGTGGCAGAGCGGCCGCATCATCCTCTCGAACAAGCGGATCGTCCTCGTCAGCAACGACGGTAAACGAACCATCCCGCTCTCGAACGTCGACGGCCTCAAGGGCCGAGTCGACGTCAACCAGACCATCGCCCGGGTGTCTGGCTACGTCTCCCTGCAGGTCGGCAAGGACGTGACGCTGGTCGCCCCCAACGACACCGAGGCGTTCAAGAACAAGCTCTACGGCGCACTGCTCAACCAGCAGGTCATCCTCGCGAAACACCCGGCCGTCGAGGGCGGCGTCGTCCAGGACACCCAGTGGAAGAAAGGGCGACTCAAGATCGGGGACGAGCGCGTCGAACTCGCCATCTCCGACGGCCAGTTCGTCGAGATCCCCCTCGACGACATCGGCGGCGTCGACGAGGGGAATCGGACGGTCATGGACGACGAACGCCTCGTGCTGGAGGTCGAACACACCGAGGACGACGGGACGAGCGTCCAGACCCACATCTCCGGGACGCGTCGCCACACCGTCTTCCTCAGGAGCCTGCTCCGGGAGGGCGAACAGCGCGCGGAGGTCAACGCCGACCTCAGCGAACGGGAACACGAGGTGTTGATGGCGCTGTACTCGGGCGTCTCGCCGTTCGAGATCCCCAACTTCGTCGGCATGGACGTGGAGAAAGTCGAGGAGGTGTACGACCGGCTGATCGAACTCGAGATCCTGGAGGAGGTGCGGGTTCGCAAAGAGGTCCGGCTGAAAGCCCGCGGTCGGCACATCGCCAGCGACGTGATGGACGACCGGTAGGTCAGGTGTTGACGTCTTCGAGTTTGTCGCTGACCACGATGCGACCCTTGGCGGTGAGTTCCGTCTCGTCCTGGCCGTCGGCGATCAACCCCTTGTTACGGAGGTCACCCAGCAGCATCTCGACCTGACTGGGTTCGACGTCGACGACCTTGGCCAGCGAGACGCCGGGACCGGTCGAGTAGACCGCGACCAGCAGTTCGGTCTCGTCTTCGGACAGGGAGATGTCCTTGAGGTCGGCGACGATGTCGCTGTACTCCAGCCGGAGGTACCGACCGAGAATGGACATCTTCCGCCCGGAGTCGATAGCCGCGAGCGAGGTCATCGCCTGCCCGTCCTGCATGTGCCGGACCGACAGCACTTCCCGCGGTTTCCCGTCGATCTCGCGCTGACTGCGCTCGAAACTCGTCACCGTCGAGAGATCGACGGTGAACGTCGAGTCGGGGCCCTTGAACCGGACCATCTGCGGTTTGAGGTAGAGTTTCGCCGGGTGGAACGCGGCGTCGGTGACGCGGCCACCGAGCCGCGCGGGGTGTTTGACCGTCATCGTCGTCCCGTTGAGCAGGGCCTTGAACAGCACCGTCGAGAACTTCTCGATCTTGTCGTCGCCGGCCTCGACGGCCGCGACGTGGCGGTGGTCGCCCTTCCGGAACGCGATGGTCACCGTCGAGTCGAAGAACTTCCCCAGATCCTGTGGAACGTGGCCGACGGCCACGTCGAAGATCGAGGACAGCGGGATCGTGGTCTTGCCGGCGTCGGCGGCCAGCACCAGCCGTTTCTGGCTGAGGAGGATACGCCCCGTCGCCGGTTCGGCGCGCTCGGAGGCGCTGGCGTTGAATTTGCCCACGAAGTCCGCGATCACTGATTCCGACATGCTAGGGGGAGAGTGGCGTCAGTACGCGTGGCCGCGTCTTGAGAGTTTCGCGCACGGCTGCCCGTACACTTGCCAGTGCGTAGACAGTCAAAACGTTTGTGCGCGTATCGACTCCGGAGCCGTCGGGCACTCGCAGTCACTCGGTCAGATCGTCGGCGATCGAGGAGAGACTGTCGCTCGGTTGCTCGGTCGCCTCGTAGACGGTCCGTTCACCCGGGGCGCGGAGGCCGTACTTGAACCCCTCGGTGACCACGTCCAGCAGGACGGAGCCGCCGACGGTCACGTCGGCGTCCGCGACCCACGTTTCGAGGCGGTTCTGGCCGTCACCAGGGTCTCGCGCCAGCGTCGGCGTGTCGTAGGCCCCGGTGATCTCGGGGTCGCCCTGCAGGCTCGTCTCGATGCGAGCGTGACAGGTCCGGCCGCCGAGGACGACGCGGACGACCTCGTCGGTCGGAACCGTCGCGTCGTCGGGGACGACGACTTTCGGGCGGTCGGTCCGGCCGACGCGTTCGAGACTGGCCCGGTGTGTCGCGACGGCGTCGTGATCGCTCGGGAGGCGGTCGGACACGCTACTCGTCGTCCTCGCCCTCGCCCAGCAGGTCGGCCACGTCGGTCGAACCGCGTTCGGTGATCTTGGCGTTGATCTGGCGGACTTCGTCGCTGATCTCCCGTCCGCGGACGGTCACGCGCTTGCGCTCGCCGTCGCGGGTCGGCTCGAAGCCGGTGCCGCCGTCCGAGAGCAGGGACGTGAGGTTCGGTCCGCGCACGTCCGACCGCATCGGTCGGCCCGCGTTGTCCGAACCACCCGTGAGTTCGAGCGTGTAGCCGTCGAGGCCGACGGCCGTGCCGTCGACTTCGTCGCCGAGTTCACGGCCCATGAAGCGGTTCGCGTCCTGTCCGTCCACGTCGATCTGATGAGTGTCGCCGCTCTCGGGGTCCGCGACGACGACGGTGAAATCTGCCATTGGTGCCCGAATCCAGACCGTGCCGAATAAAAAGCCCGTCGGAACGCACCTGCCCCAGCCTCGCCCACCGGAACCGACAGGTCACGACTGTGCCATTACATCCGATGTGCCTCGATAGTTCTTTATGAACAATGGAAACAGTTTTGTCCCTTTGTTTCCCGCTACCACCCATGGTAGACGTAAAGATAGACAGACGGGTCGGACTGCTCGTGCTGTCACTGGTCCTGGTGTTCGGCGGCGGCGCACTGGGCTACTGGGGGCACACTGCGGGCGGTTCGGTCTCGGTACAGGACGTACAGTTCGAGGGGACGAACGGCACGACGATGTCGGGGCACCTCTACGTCCCCGAGGGAGTCTCGGCGGAGAACCCCGCGCCGGGCGTGCTGGCCGTCCACGGCTACATCAACACGAAGCAGGTCCAGGCACCGTTCGCGACCGAGTACGCCAGACGCGGGTACGTGGTGCTGGCGCTGGACCAGACGGGCCACGGCGGCTCGGAGCCGCCGGCGTTCGCCAACGCCTTCGGCGGCCCCGACGGGTTGGCCTACCTGCAATCACGGTCGATGGTCGCGAACGACTCCATCGCGCTGAGCGGCCACTCGATGGGTGGCTGGGCCATCACCGCCGCGGCGGCCGTCCACCCGCGGAAGTACGACGCGGCCATCTACCAGGGGTCCGGCCCGGGGCCGATCCCCGGCTTCCCGATCCCGAACGCGACCGCGCCCAACGGGAGCGCGACCTTCCCGCGGAACGTCGGCGTCGTCTTCGCCGAGTACGACGAGTTCCACTGGCTGATGTGGGGCGCGCCCTCGGCCGACAGCGCGGCGGTCCGGAGCGCGACCAAGACGAAAGCCGTCTTCGGCGCCGAGAGCGCCGTCGAGGAGGGGCAGATCTACGGGAGCGTCGAGTCGGGATCGGCCCGGAAGCTGACCACGCCGGCGACGACCCACCCCGGCACCCACCTCTCCGGAGCGGCGGTTGCGGACTCCGTCGAGTGGCTCCAGCGAACCGTCCCGACCGAGACCGACCTGTCCCCGACGAATCAGGTCTGGTACTGGAAGGAAGTCGGGACCCTGCTGGCCCTGTTCGGGGCCGTCCTGTTCGTGTTCCCGGCGGGGAGTCTCCTGCTCGACCGTGATCCGTTCGCGGCGGCGGTCGGCGCCGTGCCCGACGCCGTCACCGAACGGGGCGGCTGGTGGTACGCCAACGCCGCCGTCGCCGCGATTCTCCCGGCGCTGACCTACTACCCCGCGATGATCCTGGGCGATCAGATGCTGTCGGCCAACGCCATCTTCCCACAGACGATCACCAACGGCGTGGCGATCTGGGCGCTGGTGAACACGCTGCTGACCGTTGCCCTCGTAGGTATCTGGCACGTTCGGCGGGACGGCGACGGCGACGCGCTGACCCAGTTGGGGCTGGGGACCGGCGAGCGCGGTGGCGCGGTCGTCCGTGCGCTGGGCGTGGCCGTCGCGGTCGTCGGCGCGGTGTACCTGTCGCTGGTCGTCGTGGCCACGCTGTTCAACGTCGACTACCGGTTCTGGTTCGTCGCGCTGAAACTGCTCCAGCCGTGGCACGTCGGGGCCTTCCTGGTCTACCTGCCGGTGTTCGGCGCGTTCTTCGTGGCGCTGGGCGCCCTCCTGCACGGCCGCCTCCGGACGCCGGCGACCACCACGTCGCTCCGGCGCGCGATGGCGACCAACACCGTCATCGTCGTCGGCGGGTTCGTCCTGCTCGTGGCGGCCCAGTACGTGCCGCTCCTGCTGGGCCACGCGCTCGCGGCCCCACCGCTGGCGCTGTACGCCATCGTCTCGCTATCCTTCCTGCCCGTGTTGACCGCGGCGGCAGTGATCTCGACGTACTTCTACCACCGGACCGGGCGGGTCTGGACTGGGGCGTTCGTCAACGCCGTGTTGATCACGTGGTTCCTCGTCGCGAGTACGGCGACGCAGGCCCCGATCTGACCCGAGACGGCTTCGAGAACGTCAAGTGTGTCCGGTCCGGATTCCGCGTGTGGACCGAGATTCGCTGGAACGTGAACTGGGAACGGTCTTCGGGGGGACCGAGCAGGCGCGACGCGTCGTGGCGCGGCAGGCCCGCGACCTGGCCGACGCCGGGAAGATCGAGGCCGAACTGGGCTTCGAGTTGACCGTCGACGCCGTCATCGACAACCTCGAAGACGCGCCCGACGACTACGGCCTGGCCGAGCGCTGGAACTGGTGGCTCGACTCGCTGGAACTCTCACACGGCGGGTACAACCGATTTCGGGTTCGTCCGGACGCTGTGGAGGAGTAGGGAGGTTCGACCCCTAGGGAGAACCTCCGGAATGCGAGCGGTGACAATGGAACCGCGAGCAGGGCGACGCGACCGCAGGGAGCGTCGCCGAACACGCGAACGGCGACCAGAGGGAGCGTCGCCGGACGTGCGAGCGGTGACGACGGAGCCGCGAGCAGGGCGACGCGAACGGCCGACCACCACGGCCTTGAGTGGGGGACTCCTACCGACGACAACATGGCCGATCCGGACGCGGAGGTGACACCGGACGCGTCGGCGCGACGCCGAACAGCCGCGGAACCCGACGCCACGGCGGCCGGCGACCGGGAGTCTGCCACCGGCGACGACGGCCGGGCGGCCGGCGCGGGGACCGACGACAGCTGGCTCCGCCTCCGCGTCGCCTGGCGACTCCTCGTCGTCGTCCGGCAGTTCCTCCCGCTCGTCCTCGCCTACGCCCGTGACCGCCGGCGCTTCCTGCTGTTCGGGCGCGGTCGGGAGGTCGATCCCGAGACGCAGGTCGACCGCGCCGAGGAACTGCTGGACACGCTGGTGGCGCTCGGCCCGACGTTCATCAAGGTCGGCCAGATCCTCTCGACCCGGCCCGACGTACTCCCCGGCCCGTACATCGTCGTCCTCCAGCGGCTACAGGACCGCGTGCCCCCGGCCGCGTGGGACGAGATCGAACCCATCGTCGAGGCCGAACTCGGGCCCGTCGACGAGGCCTTCGACACCTTCGACACCGAACCCATCAGCGGCGCGAGTCTCGGCCAGGTGTACACCGCGCGACTGGACGGCCAGCGCGTCGCGGTGAAGGTCCTGCGGCCGAACATCCGCCGGCGCGTCGCCGCCGACCTCCGGGTGATCGAGACGCTCACGCCGCTGTTGATCCGGGGGGCCGAGCCGGGACAGGCGTTCACCCTCGAAAATCTCGCCGACGAGTTCTCGACGACCATCCGCGAGGAGATGGACTACGTCCACGAGGCCCGGATGCTTCGAACGGTGCGGGCGAACTTCGCGGACGACGACCGCGTGCGGGTCCCCGAGCCAATCGACTCCCACTCCGGGCCCCGCGTCCTGACCATGGAGTACGTCGAGGGGACGAAGATCACCGACGTGGAGCGCCTGGACGCAATGGGGATCGACCGGCAGGCCCTGGTGGAGCGACTCTTTCGGGCCTACATCGAGATGGTCCTGGAACAGGGAGTGTTCCACGCCGACCCTCACCCGGGGAACCTGGCGGTGCAGGGCGACGGCACCATCGTCTTCTACGACTTCGGGATCACCGGCACGGTCGACGAGCGCCTGCAGGAGCAGATCTTCGATTTCTACGTCTCGGTGGCCCGGGACGACGTGGACGGGATCATCGACTCGTTCGTCGCCATGGGCGCGCTCGACCCGACCGCGGATCGCCGGCTCCTGCGGGAGATGTTCGAGATCGTCATCGAGAGCTTCCGTGGCAAAGACATCGACCAGTATCGCGTCCAGCAACTCGTCGCGGACTTCCAGGCCGAACTGTACGAGTTCCCGCTCCGTCTCCCCCAGGACCTGGCGCTGATCGTCCGGATCACGACGGTACTGGAGGGGGTCTGCCGGACGCTCGATCCCGACTTCGACCTGATCGAACTGGTCACCGAGTACGTCCGCTCGGAGGGGTACGCGAGCCAGGGGGCCCGGGAACTGCTCGACCGCGCCGGCGACGAGTTGCGGGCCACGACCGAGGCCCTGCTGGTGACCGGCCCGAAGCTGGAGCGCGCCCTCGACCGCACGAACAGGGGCGATCTCACCGTCAGGACGGCGCTGGGCGACGAGAACGGCCTGTTCGATCAGCTCGCGAAGCAGGCCGTCCTCGGGCTCGGGTTCGTCGCGTCGGTGTTCGCCGCGCTCGTCCTGTTCGTCGCTGGCGACCGGACGGCCGCCACCGTCGCCGGACTCGGCGCTCCGCTCGCGCTCGCGCTCCTCTACCTGTCGCTCCGGCGTCGGTCGGGGATCAGCGCGGAGCCACAGTTCACCCGTCAGAACCTCCGGGCGCGTGAGAGCGCGCGCGAAGACGAGGGGTACGCGACCGCCTACGGAAACGTCGACGGCGACGGTGAGGAGTAGGGCAGATCGACACGCGAGAACCCCACGCAGGCTTCTCGACGTGAACCAACGCAGTCAAACGCCGGGGCGAGTTAGGTGTCGGCAATGAATCTGCGGTTCCTCGGTGGTGCTGGCGAGGTCGGCCGGAGCGCCATCCTCGTCAACGACCGACTCCTGCTGGATTTCGGGACGAAAACCGGCGATCCCCCCCAGTTTCCCGTGGACTCGCCCGATCCCGACGCCGTCGTCGTCAGCCACGGCCACCTCGACCACGTCGGGTCGATCCCCTCCCTGCTCTCCGGTGACCGCCGACCCCCGATCCACTGGACGCCGCCGACGCGAGAGTTGACGCTGACGCTGGCGCGAGACACGCTGAAACTCCACGGCGGGACGTACGACTGCCCGTTCACCGAGGAGGAGGTCCGCCGGGTCACGCAGGTCTCCGAGACCCACGGTTACCGCGAACCCTTCACGGCCGCAGGGCACGAGATCACGTTCTACAACGCCGGCCACATCCCCGGGAGCGCGCACGTCCTCGTCGACGACGGCGAGACGCGCCTGCTCTACACCGCCGACTTTCACACGTCCCCACAACGGCTGGTGGCAGGCACCACCGCCCGCCCGGATGCGGACGCGGTGATCTGTGAGAGCACCTACAGCGATGTCGAACACGAGGCACGATCCGCGGTCGAGGAGGCGTTCGCCGAGAGCGTCAAAACGACGATCTGGGAGGGCGGCACGGTGGTCGTGCCGGCGTTCGCCATCGGCCGCACCCAGGAGATGCTCATGATCTGTGACGCGTACGACATCCCCTGTTACGTCGACGGGATGGGCACGGACGTGACCGAGATGCTCCTGCGCAACCCCGCGTTCGTCCGGGATGCCGACGCGCTCCGGCGGGCGAAGTCCCACGCTCGCTTCGTCACCGGCCGCGATGGCCAGCGCAAACGGATCGCGGACCAGAACACCGCGATCATCACGACGAGCGGGATGCTCTCCGGCGGACCCGCGATGACCTACATTCCGGAGATTCGGGACCGCCCGGTGAACAAGATCGCCATGACGGGCTACCAGGTCGAGGGCACGCCCGGTCGCGAGTTACTCGAAACCGGGAGCGCGGAGATCGACGGCCGCGTCATGCCCGTCGCCGCGGGGGTCGAACAGTACGACTTCTCCGCCCACGCCGACCGCGAGGGCCTGCTGGCGTTTCTGGACGCGTACCAGGACACGGAGATTCTCGTCAACCACGGCGACCGCTGTGGCGCCTTCGCCGACGAACTCGCGGGTGTCGGGTATCGGGCCTCGGCACCCGATATCGGGGAGACCGTCTCCCTGTAGAATCGGCGATAGCACGGAGACCGGTCTCGCGGGCGAGGTCGACGCCCGACCATCACACCCCTGACACGTACAGTGTTCGCTCGAATAGCGAACAGCAGTTACAGTGTTGGTTATTCACCGGTGGAGTGCTTACCTGCACAGCTTTGTTTTATGTGTGAGCCTTTACAATCGTCCCAAAATTTAAAATGTGTTTTGTGAGTGTACACTGACGGTATGGTAGACGATAGCGAACTGCCGGCAGAGACACGGCGGGACGTGCTGAAGTATCTCGGCGCGGCCGCCGGGTTGGGAGTCGTCGGGAGCCAGACTGCGACGAATCCGTTCGCGCATCCGGTCGCGGCGCTACAGAGCGACGAGGACGCCTTCGAGAGCGACGAGCGGCGGATCGAGTCCTTCGACGGGACGGAACTCGACACGACGTTCTACGAACCGACCGCCGACGGGCCACATCCCGCGATCTTGATGACCCACGGCTGGGGCGGGAACAAGACGGACCTCCAGCCGCTCGCGTCGGTGTACGCGAGCAACGGTTTCGTCGTGCTGGCGTACACGTCCCGCGGGTTCGGACAGGGCGGGGACTCCGGGGGCTCCGGTGGCGAGGTCCACTCGACGAGCGAACTCGAACAGCAGGACGCCAGCGCGTTGATCGACTACCTGGCCCAGCAGGACGCGGTCGTGACCGACGGCGAGAACAACCCCCGGATCGGGATGGACGGCACCTCCTACGGCGGCGGGATCCAGATGCGGACGGCGTCGGTCGACGACCGACTCGACGCCATCGTGCCGCGGGCGACCTGGAACAACCTCGCACAGTCGCTCGCGCCGAACGGCGTGATCAAGCGCGGGTGGATCGAAGCCCTCGAATACGGCGCACAGACCGGCAACATCGCGCCGGAGAACTCCGAGACGACCGCGGGTATCCTCGAACGTGGACGCATGACAGAGGACGACCGCGAGTACTACCGACAGCGTTCTCCGGTCACCTACGACGCGATCGAGGACACGCCGGCGCTTCTGATCCCCGAGTTGACCGACCAGCTGTTCCCGATCAACGAGGGGGTACGCAACTTCCGCAAGCTCCAGACCGACGGGAGTCAGGTGACGCTGTTGCTCGGCCAGGACGGGACACACATCCTCGGCCAGCCCGACAGCTACCCGCCGGGCTCGGAGACGTCCCGGCAGTTCGTCGGACAGATGGCCCTCCAGTGGCAGGAGGCACACCTCAAGGACGGCGATCTCGACGTGTCGACGCTGCACTACTACGACGCATCCGCCGACGCGTTCGAGGCTGCCGAGGAGTTCCCCCCACATCCCGAGCGGTCGACGACCGGGACGGTCTCCGAACCGGTCCAGCTCAGCGGTGCGGACGGCAACGTGGCCAGCGTCGACGTCGAGATCGAGGAGTCGACGGAGATTCTGGGGCTCCCGACACTCACGCTCGACGCCACGCCGACCGGCGACGGCCGGAGCCACCTGTTCGTCGCGCTCCAGCGCGTCCGTGACGGCGAGGCCACGACGATCAAACAGCGGGTGACGCCGCTGGCAGTCACGGAAGCCGGCGAGATCGAACTCGAACTGTTCGGCGTCCACGCGAATCTCGCGGCCGGTGACAGACTCCGGGTGGCGATGAGCGCCCGCGAGGACGCCCTCACGTCGGCGGCGGTCAACGACCTCTTTGGCGGGTCGCTGTACCGGCCTTCGGACGACAACGCAGGGATCGAGATCAGCGGCGACTCCGAGGTGCAACTGTCGGTCCCGGCGAGTCAGGAACTCCCGGCGGCCGGCACTGTCGGCGGCACGGACGGCGGCGAGATGGACGGGACCGAGGGAACGGAGAGTACCGAGGCGATGGGGAGTCCCGAGGGAACGGACGGCGGCGGTGGAATGGATGGAGGCACCACCGGCGACGGGACGACGACCAGCGGGAGCGGCCCCGGCTTCGGAATCCCGGCCGCCGTCGGCGGCGCGAGTGGGCTCGGCTACCTGCTCTCACAGCGGTTGGGTCGCACCGAATCCACGGCGGTCGACTCCGAGGCCGACGACTGAGCGCCCGCTCCGGGACCCAGCGGCACCACCTCAGTGAAGGGGCAGGCGGTCGTCCCACCGCAAGGGCTTCGTCGTCCCGAGCCTCTGGTTACCAGGTCGCGAAGACACCGTGCGGATCACGCGATCTCGGGCGAGCGCCAGGGTGACCCGCGAACCGGGGGCCTCTGTCGAATCAGCGGTCTCTATCCTGACTTCCAGACGGAGGGATTCGTCAACGTGGACGCCGCTATGGCCGGCATCGCTCACAGTGCCCCGAAACCGACCGTCCATCCGAGAGGGAGAGATCGTTCGTAGTCGTCGATACGGCGGCCCGGCCGACGCCTGCCAGCCCAATCAGAGGTACCGTCCTTCCGGGCGGAAGCGGTGGAACAGGAGTCGGTTCGGGAGGTTTACCGAGGCGAGTACCTGATAGTGGTATCCGACACTGTTCGTAACCGTGAACACGACCGCGAGGAGTATCACGAGGACAGTCGTCAGAAGTGTCGGGTTGGTCGTTCCGTCTTCACCGCCGGATACACAGGAGCCGAGGTAGGCGAGAGACATCCTGAATGGACCGGGCGTCGTTTCGTCGGCACCGATTTTCGGGATACGCTGGCCGGGATACTTATTAGCCAGCCAAGCCTCCGACTGACCGTACCGAAAGAATCGGCGCGTGTTGGTCCCCAGGGAGTCCCAGGTTGCTGTCGTGTGTTCGACTACCGCATTCGGGCACGTGTGTCCAGTATAGCCACCCTCGGTCAACCGGAGGCCGATATCCACGTCACCGCCGGAGAAGGGGATTGGGTTTTCGGTGTCGAACCCACCGACCGACAGCGCCGCTGACCGGGAGAGAAGCGCATTGGCGGTCGGTGCCCACTCAACCGTCTGCTCGTGGCTGGCCGCGTCAAACGGAACGGACGCGAGCGCGCGCCCTGCGTCGAACACCGGCGAGCGCTCACCGACGAATTTTACCCGACCGTACAGCGCGCCAAGGTCCTCATCCTCGTTCGCAGCCAGTCCTTCAGCGTACGCGGTAAACACGTCTCTGGCGACCCGGCAGTCGTCGTCGGTAAACAACACCCACTCTGTCCCGCTAGTTTCGAGGATCGCCTGCCGATTCTCGTGTGTCGACCCCGCGGTTTCGACCCACTCGGCGGATTGAACCGCGTCGAACGCGACTTCGTCGAGAGCGCGAGGCCGTTCGGCACTCGCAACCACGACCGAGACCGTGCCGTCGTATGCCGTCGCCGCTGTCTCCACGGACTGGAGAGTCTCGGCGAGGTACTCACGACCGACAGTGGGGATACCAACTGTCAGTTCGGGATGATCGGTCATTTCTCCCCCACCCGGAAAGCCGTCGCTGACTGAGAGTGTCCCGCGCGGCGGTTAGCGGCAGTCAGTGTCGACAGTCCGCACATGAAATCACATCCCATCGTACTGTCCACGTCTCCTAACCCCGAGTTATAATCTTGCTTTTGCATAGGAACGCCGTACGATAGAAAGACCTATTTGATATAAACGGTGTTGAAAAAGAAATTGAGCTAGTCTCAATCGGTGTTCAGACGGAGGAGAGGTGGAGACTCAACCCCAGTTATTAGTAGACGAGACGAGTACGCTGGGTCATGACTGGTGCGGGTGACAGAACAGACGGTTGGGGTGGAGACGGCCTCACCCAGTCACAGGCCAAACGGGCCCAACGACTATTCGGATTCTTTGGCGGGTCGGCAAACCGGGTCGGCTTCTTTGCCGCGTTCGTCGGGGGCGTGACCGAGGACGAGTTGCGCGAGCAGTTCGGTGAGAGAGTCGTCGAGAACACTATCGACAACAACATCGATGACTTCACCGAGGAGGAACTGATCTATTACGACGAGGAAGCGGGCGAGTACGTACCGACTGCGTTCGGGGAGAAACTGGTGGCCCCGTTCCGAGCGTTCGTCCAGGTGGCGGAGTGTCACGGGACAGCACTCCCGTTACTTCGGCACCTCCCCTACTGGGACCAGATTCTCGATGTCGCGGATATCGAGCAGATAAGCCCCGAAGACATCACCGAGTACGAAGGTGCGCAGGATATCGGTGGTCTGTACAGTGACTTCGAGGACATCGTCGAGGAAAACGAGACGGTGAGGGAGGTACTCACGTGGAACGCACACCAGCACGGAATGGAGGACTTCGTCGCACAATTCGCCGAAACGGACACGAACGGGGAACTCGTGTTGAAGCGGAGCGAGCTGGTCGACCAGGCCCCCGAAAACGGCGGGATGAGCGAGGAGACTGCCGAAACGCTCGCCGACGAAGGGGTCGATCTCTACGTCTACGAGGGTGATTATCCCGGCGTCCTCTTCGTTGGAGATACGACGGCGGCCCTGTGGGGATGGGGGCCAAACGACGCCTACTACGACGCCGCTATCTACAATGGCACTGATCTCCACGACTGGGGCGTAGAGGAGTTCGAGACGATCAAAGATCAGGCCGATCCGGACTGGAGTGCCTACGAGTGGCAGGACGGTGGTTGAACCACTACCTCCACACCAATGGCCTTTTACTCACAACAGCGACGTCACTCCCCGAGCCGTCGAGGTCACCAGCGGTGTCTCTCACTACCGACTCGTCTCGGTACCATCTGTCTGAGCAGCGGCGTCCCGGACCGAAAGAGTGTCGACGTTCACTGACCGTGTGACACTACCACCGACGGGATAATCACCCCGGCGACCTGGCAACAGCGCCGACACTGAACACCAGTTGTCAACAAGAGTATATGTTATAGGTGAGTCCAGTACTTGTTATCTCGTGAGGGCGGCACCCGTACGACGGGGCCGGCCGGGAGGCAACCATGCTCGGGGCACTTCCGACGGGGCTCGACTTCTCGTCCTACGGAAGTCTGCTTGCGTCGGCGGGGATCGCCTGTCTCTGTCTCGGCGTTGCCATAGCCGGTGGTGCGTTCGGATTCCCCGCACCGGTGGCCTGCGGTGCGGCGCTCGTCGTGTTCGGAGCGCTATTGACGGTTCGAGGGGGTCTCCTCCTCAGACAGGTCCACAGACGTCAGTCACGACTGACAGAGCAGCGAATAGCGGCTGAGCGGGCCCGGACACGTGCCGAGCGTGCTCGGCAGGAGGCAGCCGAGCAGCGGGCCGCGCTCTACGAGACAACCCGCAAACCGGAGCTGGAGCAGGATGCGCAGGTCCGTGAAACCGACGCCGGGTCCACCGACTGACAGCACCATCGTGAAACAGGGGACGTGGCAATCACGATAGTTCGGTACCGTGCCGGCTCACTCCGAGAAGTATCTTCGACCGCCCGCGCCCGCGAGAAACTGACCGTCGATTGCTCACCCGTATCTGGGTGGAACGGATATGCCACTCTCAGAAGGGGAACGACCGCGACCCCGACCGGTGACGCCGCCAGGACCGACAGAACTCCGCGGTCGGATCGCTGTCGCTCGCCTCGTCGTCGGCCGGGTCACGCTCCGGGTCGGCCTGCTCGTCGTCGATGGTCCTGACGGTGGGAATCTTCGACTGACCGGCCAGCAGGTGGTCGGGCAGGTACGTCGTCGTCGGCACGGTCTCGCGCGTGGTGTCCGAGTCGGTCATACACCCACTCTGCGACTGTACATGCATAAACACGCCAGCGTGTTTTCTCCGCGTGAAACGGGGTATATATAGGCTCTTTCAGCGCGTGAAAGAACGGGGGGCGTGCCGTAACGCCCAACCGACTCTCCGTCGAAGCGGTGTGTATGAAGCGGACGCGTGTCGACTCGGATCGCTGGTTCGACGTGCTGGAGGAAACGGAAACGGCCCAGGCCGCAGTCATGACGCTCTCGCCGGGTCAGTCGACGGGCGGCCCGGACAACTACCACGAGCGAAGCGACCAGTGGCTCTACGTGATCGAGGGCGAGGGTCGCGCCGTCGTCGACGGTGAACCGGTCGCGCTCCAGGCCGGCGACCTCGTCTGTATCGAGGCCGGCGAGACCCACGAGATCGAGAACACCGGCGACCGACCACAGAAGACCCTGTCGCTGTACGTTCCGCCCCGGAGTTACGAGTAGCTCACCTGAAACCTATGTGCTGGCCGGCGAATGTGGGAGTATGCCCGAGCCATTCGTCGTCATCGGTGGGGACGCCGCCGGACTGAGCGCCGCCAGCAAGTGCAAACGCGAGGCCCCCGACCGCGACGTGATCGTCTTCGAGAAGGGGCAGTGGGTCTCCTACGCCCACTGTGGCGAACCCTACTTCGTCAAAGGCGAGGTCGACAAACTTGAGGACCTGCTCTCGCTGACGCCCGCGGAGATCGAGGAGCGCGACATCGACCTCCGGCGGGGCCACGAGGTCGTCGCCGTCGACCCCGACGCCGGGACGGTCACCGTCGAGGGTCCCGGGGGCGAGTTCGAGCAGTCCTACGGTGACCTGCTGGTGGCGACCGGCGCACGGGCGGTGACCGGCCCCATCGAGGGGAGCGAACTGGACGGTGCCTTCCCGCTGCACGGGCTCGACGACGCGGCCGCGATCCGTGCGTTCCTGCTCGACCCCAGCGAGGACGCGCTCGCGGACGTGGGCGGCACGGACTTCGTCGACCGCGAGCGCGTCGAGCGGTTCGGCGGCATGGCCCCACCCGAGACGGCGGCCATCGTCGGGGGCGGCTACGTCGGCGTCGAGATGGCCGAAGCCCTGTCGGCCCACGGCCTCGACGTCCACGTCTTCCAGCGGTCGGGCCACCTCCTCTCGCCGTTCGGCGAGGCCGTCGGCGAGGCGGTCGCCGAGGAACTCCGCGAGCAGGGCGTCACGCTCCATCTGAGCGAGGAGGTCGAACGAGTGGCCGGCGACGGCCGCGTCGAGCGTCTGGAGTGTGCGGGTGGGACCGCCCTCGATGTCGACCTCGCGGTCGTCGGCGTCGGCGTCGCGCCGAACACGGACCTGCTGGACGGAACCGCGGTCGAACTCGGCGAGGGCGGCGCGGTCGCGGTCGACGAGTACGGCGAGACCAGCGTGGACGGAGTCTACGCCGCCGGCGACTGCGCCGAGGACGACCACACCGTCACCGGCGAACCCGCGTGGGTCCCGCTCGGACTGACCGCCAACCGCGCGGGCCGAGCGGTCGGCGCGACCGTGGCGGGCGATCCCACGCCGGTCGGTTCCATCGCGGGCACGGCCGTCGTCAAGGCCTTCGAGCAGGAGTGTGGTCGTGTGGGTCTGCTCGACGACGAGGCCCGCGACGCCGGCTTCGATCCCGTCAGCGAGACGATCACCACGCGCTCGCGGTCGGGCTACTACCCCGGGGCGGCCGAGACGACGGTGACGCTCGTCGCCGACCGGGCGAGCGAGCGCCTGCTCGGGGGCACCATCGTCGGCACCGACCGCGCGGCCGTCCGCATCGACACCGTCGCGACCGCGCTGGAAGCGGACATGACCGTCGCCGAACTCGAACGCGCGGACCTGGCCTACGCCCCGCCCTTTAGCCCCGTCTGGGACCCGATCCTCGTCGCCGCGAAGGTGCTGAACGGGAAGCTGAAAGATTGATGCTCGGGACCGCCCAGGACACGCGTATGACCGAAGTCACCGTCTACTCCCGGGAGAACTGCCACCTCTGTGACGAGGCGAAAGCGACCATCGAGACGGTGGCCGACGAGGTAGCGGTCGAGGTCGAGATCGAGGAGATCGACGTGGACGAGGACCCCGACCTCCGCGAGGCGTACGGCGAACGCGTCCCCTACGTCCTCGTGGACGGGACACCCAAGTTCAAGTTCCGGGTCGACGCGGCCGAACTCCGCCGGGAACTGGAGTCCTGACCGCCCGCCACCCGGCCGCCGTCGCGTTCCACCGTCTCGGCTCCGGGTAGCTGTCGCGTAACTAACTCCGGCGGTGCGGTACCGGCGAGCGGATGGATCGACGAACACTGCTCGCGCTCCTCGGTGTCGGTGCGGTCGGCGGCCTCGCCGGCTGTGGCGGTCCCGAGAGCCAGCCGTCACCGACGGGCACACCGACCGGAACTATGACCCAGGCAGAGACCACCACGGCCGACGAACAGCCAACCGACGAACAGGCCGGCGACGGCCGGATGGACCCCGGCCTCGTGACCGTCACCGTCGACGAGAGCGTCGACGCCACGGTTCGACGGATCGAAAACGACGTGGCGGGGAGTCCGCTGACGCTCCTGGCGGCCGTCGACCACGCCGAGAACGCCGCGTCGGTCGACCGGAGCCTCCCGCCGACTCGCCTCCTGCTGGTCGGCAACCCCGACGTGGGGACGCCGCTGATGCAGGCCGCCCGCTCGGTCGCCATCGACCTCCCGCAGAAACTGCTGGTCTGGGACGACGGCGGCCAGACGAAGGTGACCTACAACGACCCGCAGTATCTCGCCCGCCGCCACGGCATCGAGGGCCAGACCCAGCGGCTGAACCGGATCGGCTCGGTCCTGAACGACCTCGCGACCGGTACTGGACGGTTCGGCGGCACGGAGGGCACCGGGCCCACCGGCACGCCGACCGACACGCCGAGCCCCGGCCAGTGACGGGTCGGAGAGGAGAGGGGCGACCCGAACCGGATCAGTCCGCCGTCGCGGTCGCCTCGGGCAGGTCGTAGGTCACACCCGTCAGGTCCTCGGAGAGGTCCCAGAGTCGGCTGGCGCGTTCGGGGTCGCGGGCGCGCCGGGAGGGCGTGTCTTCGGCGGGTGACCCGCGCATGTTCATGAACCCGCTCGGGCCGATGTACTCGCCGCCCCGGAGGTCGGACGCGGTCGCGGCGTACAGCATCGGGAGCGCGCCGGTCGCGGCGTCCTGTGCGAAGACGGCGTTGGCGACTTTCATCATCGCCAGCCGGAGCGTCGAGCCGGCCTGTTCGGGCCCCCGGCGCTGGAGGTTCGTGTCGGCGTAGCCCGGGTGACAGCCGACGCTCGTGACGCCGTCGACGCCGGCCGCGTCGAGTCGGCGATCCAGCTCGAAGGCAAAGAGGAGGTTAGCCAGCTTGCTCTGGCCGTACGCGTCCCACTTGCCGTAGTCGCGCTCGCTCTGGAGGTCCCCGAAGTCGATCTCGCCGTTCTCGTGGAGGCCACTGGACTGGGTGACGACGCGGCTCTCGCCGTCGGTCTCGCGCAGGGTGTCCAGCAGGTGCCCGGTCAGCGCGAAGTGACCGAGGTGGTTCACGCCGAGTTGCATCTCGAAGCCGTCCTCGGTCTCGCTCCGGGGAATCGCCATCACGCCTGCGTTGTTACAGAGCGCACGCAGGTCGTCGTACTCGTCGGTGACCGTCTCGGCGAAGGCCGCGACGCTGTCGAGGTCGGCGAGGTCCAGTTCCAGCACGGAGAGGTCACCCGGGGGCGCGTCGCGGCGGATCTCCTCGGCCGCGGCCTCGCCGCGCTCGACGCTGCGACAGGCCATGACGACCGTCGCGCCCGCGTCGGCGAAGGCCCGCGTGCCCTCGAAGCCGAGGCCGCTGTTCGCGCCGGTGACGATCACTGTCTCGCCCGACAGGTCGGGCATCTGTGCCGTCGTCCACTCGGACATACCCCCACTACGTGCGCCAGCGACAGAAAACTACTCCTCGTACGGCCAGTTCGGGTCCCGGCGCTCGTCCTCGCGGGGGTCGCGGGTGTCCGGCGCGGCCCCCGGCGTACAGGCCCCGTGTTCCTCGAAGTTCTCCCGGGCCTCGGCCAGCGAGACGTGGTTGGTGTCCCCGACGTAGGCCGGGTTGTGGAACTGGACGGGGTCGTCCATCCAGTCACAGACGGGACAGACCTCGTAGGACCCCGGCTGATCCTCGGGCAGGGACTGGTAGCCACAGCAGGGGCAGAAGCCGAGTTCGCGCGAGGCGGGGTTCCCGTCGGGGTCCATCGACGGTGTGGGATTCGGACCCGTCCCACATAGTAGTGCGGTTCGGTCGACCCCGGACCACCCGGGCCCGCTCACTCCGACTGGGCGGCCTCGACCTTCCCGGCGTACTCCTCGAGTTCGGCGGCGAGTTCCCGCGCCTCGGCCGCCGAGAGCGTGACGTGGTCGGCGTGGGGCTCCACCGAATCGAGTTGCGTGTTGTCCATCTCCAGCTGGAGTTTCACGTGGTCTGGGTCCTGGCGCGGCGCGGTGACGTTCAGGACGGCCAGGGCCTCCTCGTCGAAGCCGTGGCCCTCGACGCGGCCGTCCAGCAGGTCGAACGTGGTGTAGGCGTTGACTTTCAGGAGTCGGTCTACCATACCGGCGGTTGGATCGCCTCGAACTTACAATCCCGCTTTGTGGCACGGAGTCCACCGAGGGCGGCGCTCGGGAGCCCGGACGAGCGAGACGGCGGCACGCGTATGCGGTCGGACCATCTCGGCCCGAGAGGCCATCCACGAGCCGCGACCGGCCCCACAGCGTAGGAATTCCCCGAGGAATTAACTCCCGGCTCGTGGGACTCGTAGATATGTACGACGCGATACTGGTTCCCACCGATGGGAGCGAAGGGACGACGCGAACGCTCGAACACGCGGTCGAGCTGGCGCGAAATCACGACGCGGCGATCCACGCGCTCGCGGTCGTCGACGAGCGCAAGTATCAGGCACTTCCCGAGGAGCGCCGCGACGAGGCCAGCGAGACCATGCAAAAGCGGGCCGAGCGGGCGGTCGGCGAGGTCCGGACCCGCGCCGAGGAGGTCGACGTTCCGGTCACGACGGCGATCCGGGAGGGAATCCCCAGCGAGCGGATCGTCGAATACGCGACACAGAGCGGCGTCGACGTGATCGCCATCGGCACACACGGGCGCAGCGACCACGAACGGTACGCTCGCCTGGGAAGCGTGACTCAGCGCGTCGTCGAGAACGCGAACGTCCCCGTGTTCGTCGTCCACGTCGACGACTGATACCGTCGCACAGAACAGATCGACACGGACGCGAGCCACGGCCTCGCCTTCGACGGTCGTGCCCACCCGAAACGGGGGATATCAGTCGTCGGAGGGGAGCGGCTGGCCGGAGCCGTCCGTCGGCGCGGGCGAGGCGTTCATGTCGTCGTCCTCGGCGTAGGGGTACCACGTCATCTTCGTGTTGTGCATGTACGGGTCCTCGTAGCTGGTCTCCTCGGCCTCCGCGAGGTCCTGCAGTTCGTCCTCGTCGCGGGCCGCGATGAACTCGCGGAAGGTCTCGCCGTCCTCGCGTTCGGCCTCGTAGGTCGCCAGCAGGTTCTGGATGTATCCGGGCACCTCGTCGGCGGCGACGCGCATCTCCACCCAGTCGGCGAAGTGCGGGTCCTCGCCGAGGCCGCCGCCCAGGCCGATGTCGAAGGCCTCGACCGGCTCGCCGTCCTTGCGCGTCTTCATGCCGCGCAGGGACACGTCGGCGATCTGGGGCTGGGCACAGGAGGCCGTACAGCCCGACAGGTGGATGTGGAAGTCCTCGACGCCGTCGGGGAGTTCGACGTTGTCCTTGAGCCAGCGGGCGTACCGGACCTGGCGGTTCTTCGTCTCGGTGATCGACAGCGAACAGAACTCCGAGCCCGTACAGGCGATGGACCCGCGCATGAACGGGTGCGGGTCCGGCGAGTAGTCCTCCAGCAGCGGCTCGTCGAGCAAGGCGTCGAGGTTCTCCTCGGGCACGTCGGTGACGATGACGTTCTGGCGCTGGGTCAGGCGGACCTCGCCGGAGCCGTACTCCTCGGCGAGTTCGGCCAGTTCCAGCGTGTCGTCGGCACCCATCCGGCCGACGAGCACGTCCAGACCGACGTAGTAGTTGCCGTCGGGCTGTTCGTGGACGCCCACGTGGTCGCCGTGGCCGTCGTTCTGGCCGGCGTTGTAGGTGTACTGGTCGCGCATGTCCTCGCCCGCCGTCGGGAGCTCGAAGTCGACGAACTCCTCCTGGAGGACGCGGCGCATCTTCTCGGGGCCCCACTCGTCCATCAGGAACTTGATGCGGGCGTTGAAGCGGTCCTCGCGGTCGCCGTACTCGCGGAACAGGGCGCTCATCCCGGCGGCCACGTCGCTGGCCTGCTCCGGGGGCACCCACACGTCGATGTCGCGGGCGAAGCGCGGTTCCTTGCGGGAGAGCCCGCCGCCGACGCGGACGTTGAAGCCGAGTTCGCCGTCCTTCTTCGCCGGCTCGAAGGCCAGGTCGTTGATGTCGCCCTGGCCACAGCCCTGGTCACAGCCGGTGACCGAGACTTTCCACTTCCGGGGCAGGTTGGCGTAGTCGTCGTTGCCCTTGAACTCCTCGTGGAGGTCCTCCGCGACGGGCCAGGCGTCGATGTGTTCGTGCTTGTCCTTGCCGGCGACCGGACAGCCGACGATGTTCCGCCAGGAGTCACCGCAGGCCTGCTGGGTAGAGAGACCGTTAGATTCCAGTTTCTCGAAGATCTCGGGCACGTCCTCCAGTTTGATCCAGTGGAGCTGGATCGACTGGCGGGTGGTCCAGTCACAGTACGCGTCGCCGAACTCGGGGTTGTCGACGGGGCCGGTCGCGTACTCCTTGGCGACCTCGCCGATGACCTCGAGCTGGCCGGGCTCGATCACGCCGTTCGGTGTCCCGATACGCATCATGAAGTAGCTCTCCTGGCCCGACCGCTGGTGGTACAGGCCCCACCACTTGAACCGCTCGAACCAGGCGTCGTGCTCGTCTTCGGGAATCGCGTCCCAGCCCTCCTCCGCGAACTCCATGAGGTGCTCACGGATCTCGTTTCCGTAGACCTCGGATTTCCAGTTCTCGACCTTGCTCGGCATACGCAAGGGTCTAGCACTACACTCATATAGCGTTCTCCCCACCGACAAACCTCCCCACCTCTTCGTGGTAGCGGATGATGTTGCCGGCTAATCAGGACGGGCGAGTCGCGTTCGTTTCCGCGGTACGTGGACGCTCTCGGGGACGACACCGTAGAACTGGCCGTCTTCGGGGTCGATGACGCGGCCGACGGTGAGCCAGTCGGTGACGCCCTCTGTCCCGCACTGGATACAGCGCCCGGCGAACCGGGCGTCGATGTCGGGGTAGTCGACGCCGACCTCGACGACGCCTTCCGCGAGGAAGTCCGCCATCTCGCAGTCACAGAACTCGTGGCGGGCCAACAGCCACAGATCGGAGACGTTGATCTCCCGGGAGTCGTTGACGCTGATCCAGGCACCGTCGTCGAGTTGGTGGACGTCGGTGGTCATTCGCTCACCCTTCTCGCCCGAGTCACCTGAGTGGTCCGGCGCGGACAATACTCGCCGGGGTCGGGCCGGCCACGGGGGAAACCGGCCCATGTGGTCGCCACAGGAGGGGACTGTGACGCGATACCACGAGGCGTAGTCAGAGAAAGGGGACATCTTTTGCCGGTATTCGGGAGTACGGGTGAGGATTACAGTTGCGGGAGGCCTTATGATAGTAGGGCCATTATAGAGGAGTGATGACTGACAGTGACGGTGCGACCGACGGCGTGGCCCAGCAGGCCCCAGCGGACGTTGCGCCGGAGCTGTACGAACCAGATCAGGAGCTGGATTATCGATGAGCGAACACGCAACAGACCCCGACACGGAGGAGGAAGAGGACGTGCCAACCGACCATCTCGACGACCTAGACGACGGCTGTGGCTGTGCCGAAGTCTGGGAGCACACCAGCGAGCGCCGCGAGGCCGCAGACGACTGACGAATGCCCGGCGACCTACGGGACTCTTTTATCATTCGTCGCCCTAGCACGAATCGATGACCGACGGGCCTGCGGAGGGACCACCAACGGACCGCGAGTCGCCAGTGGGCCGTCCCGTCATCAGAGGCGACCCGACGCTCACTGGCGAGCACGCCGAGCGTGCAGTCGCGTTCGATCCGGACGACCCCGACAGCCTCGCGGAAGCCGCCGAGACCGTCAGCCAGTTCTCACAGAACACCGCCGGTGCCCCCGACAACGTCTACATGCTCCGGGGCGCGGCCGCCTGTGCCGCCCTCGTGCGGGGCGAAGGGTCCTACAAGGCCGCGTCCGAGCGCGCCGGCGGCGACGCCACCGTGGCGTTCATCCGGAAGTGGTCGCGGGTCCACGACCTCCCGCGGTCGATCCGCCGCCACGTCGCAAAAGGCGAGATCGCGCCCACCGCCGCCAAACACATCGCCCGCGTGGCCGGCGAGGCCCGCCTGTTGCTCGCGTGGGCCGCCCTCGACCACGATCTCACCGTGCGCCAGATCCGCTCGGTTGCCAGTACCGTCAACGACGGCCACACCGTCGAGGAAGCCCTGGCCGCCGAGGGCGTCACGCTCGGCGAGATGTCGATGGAGCTCTCCCAGGACGCCTACTGCGAACTCCGCCGGCAGGCCGCGCTGGAGGACGTCGATCCCGGTCGGCTGGTCGGCGAGGCGCTGGAGACCTATCTCGACGAGTGATCCGACTGCAGTGGATCGAAACTGTTTACCACCCGACCGCCTCACCTTCGCACGAGGGCCGGTAGCTCAGTTAGGCAGAGCGTCTGGCTTTTAACGAGTTCGCCCGTTCGATCCGGGCGAATTCGGGAGTGACCAGATGGTCGGGGGTTCAACTCCCTCCCGGCCCGCTTTTGCGAGGCACAGTGTGCCGAGCAAAGCGGCCAGAGGGTGTTGAACCCGGGGAGACGCAGCGCGAGCGGAGTGAGCGACCGTCTCCACTCGGTTCAACTCCCTCCCGGCCCGCTATCGCTGTCGCGAACAATTCGTGAGCGACAGCATTGCGTCCCGGAGGGATTGAATCAGACCGAGGTTCTGCGCGGAGCGCAGGTTCTCGGGCGTGGTTCAACTCCCTCCCGGCCCGTACGTCGCCGCGAACAGCCCGTGAGCGGCGAATACGTCAGGAGGGGTTGAAGTAGAGCAGTCGCGCGCAGCGTAGCGAGCACGTCTCCACTCGGTTCAACTCCCTCCCGGCCCGTACAGTGAACCGATTAGCGAGCCGAAACGAGACCGGGGACTTTACGGGGGTCACCGAGGAGGTGTGGCATATGATAGGCTTCAGTGATAGACTGGAACTGCTGGGACTGCTGGCGGGGGCGTTCCTGGTCCTCGCGGGGCTGGGGACCATCGCGGGGACGCCCTGGACGACGCTCGGCGGGGCCGTCGGCGGCCTGAAAGCCGTCGGCGGGCTGTTGGCTATCGGCGTCGGTGTCGGACTGGGATGGCTCTCGCGGACGGAGGCGGGGCCGGCGTAGACGAGACAGGACAGAGCGTAGCGGTCGGACTCCTGCGGATCGAGACGAGCCGTTCTCCGAAAATCGAGAAGCGACGAGTCGCAGTCAGTCCTTGACGGGGAGGTACGCCGCGCCGAGCAGGATGATGGCGGCGCCGAGGCTGACGTAGACGATGCCCCAGAGACCGTTCTTCCGCTCGGTGAAGTACTCCTGGCGCTCGACGTCTTCGAGGTAGCCATCCACGTTCTCCGAGAGGATCACGGTGCTGTTGTC
This sequence comes from Halorientalis pallida, assembly GCF_049605515.1. Taxonomy (GTDB): domain Archaea; phylum Halobacteriota; class Halobacteria; order Halobacteriales; family Haloarculaceae; genus Halorientalis; species Halorientalis pallida_A. The sequence goes on along the minus strand of NZ_CP187158.1, from coordinate 2,881,956 downwards.
CGGGAAGTGGGCGACGTACTGGGTCCCACCGAGAGTGAGGTTCCCGCCCTCGGAGAGCGAGATCGTGTTCTCCTGCGGGGAGGTCCAGGTGAGTTCGGCCGCGGACGTGGTCACGTTCGTGACGGTGGCGTTGACCTGCCCGTCTTCCTCGGCGACGTACTCGTACTCGTCACCGACGGCGAAGGTGCGCGTCTCGGGCGCGGGGAGGTACTCGTCGAGCGGTTCGAGGGTCTGGTTCTCGCGGTAGACGACCTGTTCCTCGCCGTCGACGGTGACGGTCTCGTTCTCGACCGCCGAATCGCTGGCCAGGATACCACTGACGTTGAACTCCTCGCGGAGGTCGAACTCCGAGACGCCGGTGCGGTTCTCGATGACGACCGTCCACGACTGGTTGTTGTAGGTCGTCGTGGCGTTGTGCTCCAGCGACGCGGTCGCCTGCGCGGACTGGTTGGTCCAGGCGAGTTCACCGCTACCTTCCGAGACGGAGGCGATGTAGATCCGGTCGCCGATTCTGAGCGTGTCGCCGTCGCCGAGCTCCTGGCCCTGCACGTCGATTTCGGGTCGCTGGGCGTCGACGACGGTGATGTAGCCGAACGACCCCGCCCCGATGGCGAGGAAGAGAACGAAGTATATCGCCGCGGCTCGTCGTTGCATACTTCGAGGCTGGGGAGGACAGCCTTTAATCGTTACTTTTCGCCAGCGAGACCGTCACCGGCCGGTTCCGATCACTTCGACGCCTGTCGCGCCCGGTCGCGCTCGTTCTGTCCCGCGTCAGGCTCGTCGACCGTCGCCGTCGCCAGCGTCGCCGCCAGCGCCATCACGGCCCGCTCGTGGTCCGCCTTCGACGCGTGGGCCGCCATCGGCGACACCGTCTCCGCAGTCGCGTCCACGTCAGTCACGCCCCGCGCCGCCAGCGTCCGCTGTGCCACGGCGAGCAACTGGTGGAGGTACAGGAATTCGTCTTTCCGCATCGATATTGGATAGGGGCTGGACGACCCTAAACCGCACGACGGCAGTGTTACCACCCCGCACGAACGCGGCCCGAAAGACTGGCCACGTGACGAGCGAGTCAGGCCGGTCGCGGCGTCGGGAGCGCGCGGTGGCGCCGCGGCGGCACCAGGAAGTTCCCGCGGTTCTGGACGAAGATGTACTCGAGGATGCCGTTGTTGACCCGCTGTCGGATCGCCGGGTTGTCGGTGAGGTCGTCGCCGTTCATCGCCTCCCGAACGTCCTCGAACGTCGAGAGTCGGCGCTGGAGCGACGGGAAGTGGAGGCTGGCCACGTCGTCGTCGGTCGACTCGACGTGTCGCCGGAGGATGCGGACGTTGCCGTCTTCGTCACGATTCGCGCGGGCGGCCTTCTGTGCGTGCCCGACCCGGCCGTGCTCGCCGATCGACTGCTCGATGGCCTCGGGGTCGAGGAACTGGTCGATGCCGCTGTCGGCGCCGAGGTTGTCCCCGACGCCCTCGACGAGGCCCTGCTCGGCGTGGCCGGGGCTGAACATCTCCATGACGCGTTCCTCGAAGCTCTGTTCCTCGTACCAGTCACCCAGTCGCTGACGGAGGTTCGCGACGTGTTTGGTCGTCCCGTCGGCGAACGGGCCCTCCTGGATCGTGACGTAGTCCTCGGTGGCCTGGTTCCCCGCGAAGCCGGCCTCGAACCCCATAAAAAGCGGCGACTGCTCGGGGACCGGCAGGGAGTCGGGGATGCCGCTGATCGGCTCGCCGCCCTGGGCCTGGCGCTCGGCGGGTAACCCCGCGCCGATGAAGCCCGTCCGGCGGTCGTCGACGGTCAGCGCGTCGCTCAGTTTCGTGTCGACGGCGATCCCGTTGGCCTCGCTCCGGTCGCCGAACATGGCTTCTTCGGCCTCCAGCACCACGTCCGCGCGGTCGCTGGCCAGGTGGAGCAGGGCGTCCTGCGTGTCGAACTCGGGGTTCTCGAACCCCGAGAGCCGCCGGGGTTCGGGCAGGTCCACGCTGTCGGGCAGGGACTTCTCGAACCGGTCGAAGTAGGCTGGCGAGTAGGCGAGCGAGTAGACCAGCCCCTCGTTGCTCCGCTCGTAGGCGCGATCCAGCGTTCGCAGGGCCGCCGCGACGGTCTCGCGGGCGTCCTCGCCGGGCGGCCCGTCGGCGTCGACGGTCAGGTACAGGAACGTCTGGTGGCGGGGCAGGTGGACGTTCCCGTCCGCGTCCACGCGCACGCGGTCGTTCCAGGCGTGCTGGCGCTGTGGGAGTGTCGAGAGATCGGAAACACCCTCCGGGACGGGCTCGCCGGCCCGCGGTGCCCGCCCGAGGCAGGCGCTCAGGGCGGTGGCCCCACCCATCGCGACGGCGGCTTTCATGAACTGCCGGCGGGGTAGCGAGTCGTCGAGGTCCATCAGAGTTGCACCTCCATGTCGGGCATCGTCAGGAAGGCCATCTCGTAGCCCTCGTGGCGAGTCAACTGGGGCGGCGTGTCGACCGTGATCGAGAGGGTGTCGCCGTCGGCCACCTCGGGGACGGCCGCGCCGTAGTGATAGCCCAGGTCGGGGTCGAGCGTCGATTCGAGGGCCAGCGAGTCGCCGGCCAGCGCCCCGGACAGCGTCATCGACGGCAGGACCATCCGGTTGTACGGCGTGTGTGCGAACACCGCCAGGTACTGCCCATCGCCCTCGATGCCCGCGGGCACCGTGTCCTGCACCGTGACGACGAACACGGCGTCGCCGCTCGTGGCCGTTCCGCGGACCTCGCCCGGCAAGTCGGTCTCCGGCGGGACGGTCGCGCTGGGTGCCATCATGTCCATCGGCTCCAGGGCGGCGCGTTTGCCCGCGTCGTCGTACTCCTGATAGGGCAGGTCGTCGCGCGCGCTCTCGCTGTACTCGAACTCGATCTCGGCCGTTTCCGGTTCGGTGAACCGACCCCGGAAGGCACCGGACCGGCGAACGCGGTCCTCCGGCACCGACCCGACGTCGATGCTGGCGGTGTAGGTGCCGTCGCCGGTCCCCTCGAGGTTGTTGCCGTAGTGCAGTCCCATCGGCTGGGACAGCATCGCGTACATGTTGGTCTGGTCGGCCAGCGACCCGTCTTTCGTCAGTTCGACGGTCAGACTGGCGTTGGGCAGGACCGTCTTCGTCTCGGGGTCCCAGACGACGGTCATGAAGTGCATCGCCGTGCTCCCGTCGAGTTTCTTCAGGTTGGTGTCCGACCCCGTGACCTCCCAGAAGCGGTGCGGATAGCTGTACATCGCGGCGATCTCGTACTCGCCGGCGGTCGTCGATCCGACCATCTCCATCCCCTCGGAGTGCGTCGGATAGTAGACCGCATCAGGGCGATTCTCGACCAGCGGCGGCGACCGGACCGACCGCGACTCCGTCTGGAGACAGCCCCCGACGATCCCCGCGCCGACCAGTCCGGCCCCCACCCGGAGGACAGCACGTCTGTTCATCGCCCGGCAGTAGGCATCCGACACAAAAGCGCGTTCCGGTTCACGACACTGCGTCACACGTCCGAGCGACGCGCCAGCCACACGGCGATCACGACGGCCGCGAGTGCGACGCCCCAGATTCCCGGCCCCGCACCGTCCGCCGCGGTTCCGGCGGGCGAACCGGTCGTGGGCGTCCGGCCGACAGTCCTGCTATTCCCGCCCGAATCGGCGAGCGTCGGCGTGTTCACGCGAATCGGGTCGCCCCCGTCGGGGACTCGCTCGTATCGGCTGGCGACCGGTTCGCCCGCGACGCGAATCGCCGGATCGCTCCCCGGTTCGAACCGGCCGCTCCCGTCGTCGGTGTGGACGGCGACCGCGACGACCGCCCGCTCGTCGAGCCCGGTGGTGTTCACGGGCACGCGCACGCCCGTGTGTCGGCCCGCCGAGAGCGTCCGGGACCCGAGTGGCCGGCCGAGCGTCCCGTTCTCGGTCGCGTGGACGACGAGATGCCCCGCTTCGGGGAGCGTCGCCGCGACGACCGTGAGCGTCCCGTTTTCGAGCGGGCCGGCCCCGCTGGTGACGACCGAGGCGGGTTGCTCGCCTCTCGCGACCGGGACGGGCTGGCCGGCCGGACCGCCGAACCAGGTCAGCATTGTGTCCGCGGCCGGATCGAAGTCGTCCCCCGTCTCGGCGTCGGCGTGCAGCACCGCCCACAGCGTCGCGTTCCCGGTCACGTTCGCCCAGAACCCGTCGTCGGCCCGGACGCTGACGCCGCGGTGGCGGCCCGGGTCGAGTGGCCGGACGCCGACGATCCGTCCGGGTTCACCGCCGTCGTCGGCCCGCAGGACCAGGTACCCGTCCGTCGAGAGGAAGGCCTCCTCGACGACGACGGTGCCGTCGGCCGACACCTGCGGGTTGGCTGTCGCGTGATTCCCGTGAGCGACCGCGAGGCCAGCCCCCGCGACGGCGAGGGCGATCAGGCCGACGAGGAAAACACCCGCGCGCATCTCAGATCGACAGCTCCATCGGCGGCATCTCTACGAAGGCGCGTTCGTACCCCTCGTGACGGGCGATCTGTGGCGGCATCGCGACGGTCAGACGGAGGCGGTCGGCGTCATCGAGCGCGGGAGTCGCCGCGCCGTAGTGATACCCCAGATCGGGGTCGAGCGTCCGGACGAGATCGCCGTCGAACGCGCCGACCGACGCGGAGAGCGACATCGCGGGGACGAGCAGTCGGTTGTACGGCGTCCGGGCCGACACCGCCAGATACGGGCCGTCACCCGCGACGCCCGCGGGCGGGTCGGACAGCCGGACGACCTCGAACACCGCGTCGCCACTCCGCGCGGTCCCGAGGTGCGTCCCCGGCATGGCCCCGACATCGGGCGCTCGACCGAGCGGGAACGTGGCGTCCATCGGCGCGACGGCCCCGGGCTCGCCGGCCCCGGAGATCGAGCGGGTACCGATCCGGCGGCGGTCCCGGGCGGTGAACCGGAACGGGATCTCGACCGTCGTCGGCTCGTCGAACTGGCCGTGGAACGCGCCAGTTCGACGGATCGAGAGGGCACCCACGTCGATCCGGGCGCGGTAGTCGCCGTCGGCCGGGAGCGTGAAGTTGCCCCCGTAGTGGACGCCCATCCGCTGAGAGAGCATCGGATAGATGACCTCCTCCGAGACCAGTCGCCCGTCCCGTTCGAGTTCGAGCGAGAGCCCCGTCTCCGGGATCGCCACCTCCGTCTCGGGGCCCCAGACGGTCGCCATCAGGTGGACACGGTAGCCGTCGCCACTTCCCTTCGGGACGAGCGACCGCTGATCGTTCGTCACCGTCCAGAACCGGTGGGGGACCGTGTACAGCAGCGCCACCCGGTAGGGCCCGGCGGTCGCCGTCCCCAGCCGTCCCATCCGCTCGACGAACGGCTGGACGTACACGCCGCCGTCGCCTGATCCGGTTGGAGTCGAAAGAGGTGCCGTCCCGGCTCCCCCATCGGTCGGCGTTCCCGCGGTTCGCGGCCGGTTACAGCCCGCGAGGCCGACACCGCCACTGCCGGCGAGGAGGGCGAGCAGGCGTCGCCTGTGCATTCGAAACCGAGTTCGGGCGGCGAGGAGTTAGAGGTTCCCCTGTCGCCCGCTCAGACCAGCGTCTCGGGCCGATCCGAGAGGTAGTCGAAGACAGCGCCGAGGCTGAACCCGTACGCGAGGTGGCTCACCAGCGTCAACACGGCGTAGAGCGCGAGCGTGAGCGTCCCGCCGCCGACGCCCTGGGAGAACGCCAGCACGAACCCCGTCCAGAGGACGAACCCGTAGGGCAACCCCTTCGTGGCGAACCGCTCGCCAGGGAGGTACGCCGCCGTCGCGGCGAACAGCAGCGGCCAGGTGACCATCCCGCCGCCGAGAAAGACCAGGAAGCCGACCGCGACGGCGTTCGCCGGGAAGATCACGTCCAGCCCGGTCAGGTCCGCCAGGATACCGAACGAGGTCATGTCGAACGCGCCCAGCGACGACGCCACGAACAGCCCGATGCTCATCGCGGCCGTCCCGACCAGCCCACCCAGGGCCCCGATCAGCCCGTCCGTGACGATGCCAGCGAGGTGATCGAAATCCGGCTCCGCGACCTCACCCTCGACCGCCGGCTCGAACTCCTCGGCGCTCGTTTGTGTGTCACTGTCAGCCATGATAAAGACACACGTGCCCGAGCGACAAAAGCAATGCGCACACGTTCGCTTGCGCGTTCATATTGGCACTCCGGACCGATTGGGTCTGGTCGCTCGCGAGTCGTTCACAACAAGACGCCACGGGCCGGATATTGCACCACGGTCGCGGCACGGCCGCTCCCTGGTTCAAATCACGGCCGATGGGTCTGGTCGCTCACGAATTGTTCGCGACACAGAAGCCAAGGGCCGGATTTGAACCGGCGATGATCCGCTCTGCAGGCGGACGCGTTCGGCCAGACTCTGCCACCTTGGCGCAGTCGTTAGTAGTCGAGAACCGCGTTTAAGCGTAGCGGTCTAATACGACCGCGGCAGCCCCAGGGTGTGCTCGGCGATGTGATTGCGCATCATCTGTGACGACCCCGGCGCGACCGTGCCGAGGCGACTGCCTTTCCACATCTCGACGATCATGTAGTCACGGCTGAACCCGTTCCCACCGTGGGTCTGCAGCGCCACGTCCGTCGCCTCGTGACCCGCCTCCGACGCCCGCAGTTTCGCCATGTTCGAGACCTCCGCCGTCTTCTTCATGTCTTCGGTGCCCTCCGTCTCGTCCATCAGCCACGACGCCTTCTGCACCAGTAGCTTCGCCGCCTCGACCTTCGAGTACGCGTCCGCGAGCGGATGCTGAATCGCCTGGTGGGCCCCGATCGGTTCGTCGAACACCACACGGTCGTTCGCGTACTCGACCGCCCGCTCGATGGCGTTCCGCCCCACACCGATGGCCCCCGCCGCACCGACCAACCGTTCGGGATTGACCGTGTCGAACAACTGGTACAGCCCCATGTCCCGCGTCCCGATGATGTCGTCCTCGGTCGCCTCGTACCCGTCGAAGGAGAGTTCGTACTGGTTCTCCGGGGTCGGAATCCCCACGTCAAGCTCCCTGCGCTCGATGTTCTCGTCCTGTGGATCGGCCAAAAACAGCGTGATCCCCTGCGTCCGCTTTGCCACCTCGTCTTTGGGCGTCGTGCGCGCCACCAACAGCATCTTGTCCGCCTTGTCGACCCCGCTGATCCACTGCTTGCTCCCGTCGATCAGGAAAGTCCCATCGTCCTGTTCCTCGGCGAACGTATCCAGGTTCGGCGCGTTGTGCCCCGCGTTCGGCTCCGTCAACGCCATACAGAAGTTCAGGTCGCCGTCCACCAGCGGCTCCAGGAGTTCTTCTTTCTGTGTCTCAGAACCGTGGTTCGTCAGTGTCACCGCACCGAAAACGACGTTCACCACGAACAGCATCTCCGCACCCATGCTCCCGTGGGCCACTAACTCCTCGACGATGGTCGTCAACTCCCGAATGCCCATACCCTCGCCGCCGTATTCTTCTGGCACCGTGACCCCGAGAAAGCCCGCGTCGGCACAGTCCTGCCAGAACTCCGTCGGCTCCATACCGTCCGACACGTCCCGCCAGTAGTCGTCGCCGTACCCGCTGGCCACATCACGCGCCGTCTCCCGCATCATCCGGTGTGTCTCCGACTCCGCGAACCCTGATTCGTCAGTGAATGACATGCACCCTACGAGGGGCTACCGGCAAATAAAGATGTGAACTTTCAACGACCAGACGGTTGTCGACCGTTCGAAAGCGAGCGTCAGCCGTCGCTGGGTGGTTCGAAATAGAAAGACCCGCACCAGCGCGCTGCTGGTGCGGGTCGAAATGAGTGGAGGCGGCGAACCGGGTCTCCCAGAGGCTCGCGCACTCAAGTAGGCCCCGGAACGCTGGCGGGCTTAACTTCCGTGTTCGGGATGGGTACGGGTGTAACCCCGCCGCTGTGGCCGCCTTAACGCCGACTCGCGGAATCGAACCGCGATTCTCCAGTGTCGGTGGTGTGACTGTGTGTACGTGCGATCCAGTTAGCGCCTGGACTCGTGTGGAATCGAGTCTCAATGCGGTATGATTGGTGGCTTCGATCAGTTAGTGCTCGCGGGCTAAACACCTCGTCACCTCGGTGCGTACACCCCGAGTCTATCGATCTCGTCTTCTACGAGTGATCTCGGCGGTACCTCTTTTCCAGGTGGGTTTCGAGCTTAGATGCGTTCAGCTCTTACCCCGTGTCGCGTGGCTGCCCGGCACGTGCCCTCTCGGACAACCGGTACACCAGTGGCGACCATCCGTAGTTCCTCTCGTACTATACGGACGTTCCCGTCAGGTACCATGACACCCCCAATAGATAGCAGCCGACCTGTCTCACGACGGTCTAAACCCAGCTCACGACCTCCTTTAATAGGCGAACAACCTCACCCTTGCCCGCTGCTGCACGGGCAGGATGGAGGGAACCGACATCGAGGTAGCAAGCCACGCGGTCGATATGTGCTCTTGCGCGTGACGACTCTGTTATCCCTAGGGTAGCTTTTCTGTCATCAATGGCCCGCATCGGGCGGGCGCATTGGTTCGCTAGACCACGCTTTCGCGTCAGCGTCCCTCGTTGGGCAGGACACTGTCAAGCCATCTTTTGCTCTTGCGCTCTTCGCCGCGTCTCCGACACGGCTGAGATGGCCTTAGGGCGCGCTCGATATTCTTTCAAGCGCGTACCGCCCCAGTCAAACTGCCCGGCTATTGGTGTCCTCCTCCCGGAGTGAGGGTCACAGTCACTAACGGGTAGTGTTTCATGTGTGCCTGGGTGGCCCGCTAGCGCGGGTACCTCTGTAACGGCTCCTACCTACTCTGCACATTAGCGACCATGTCCCAGCAACAGCCTGCAGTAAAGCTCCATAGGGTCTTCGCTTCCCCTTGGGGGTCTCCAGACTCCGCACTGGAACGTACAGTTCACCGGGCCCAACGTTGGGACAGTGGCGCTCTCGTTAATCCATTCATGCAAGCCGCTACTGAAGCGGCAAGGTACTACGCTACCTTAAGAGGGTCATAGTTACCCCCGCCGTTGACGGGTCCTTCGTCCTATTGTACTAGGTGTTCAGATACCCGCACTGGGCAGGATTCAGTGACCGTACGAGTCCTTGCGGATTTGCGGTCACCTATGTTGTTACTAGACAGTCGGAGCGCCCGAGTCACTGAGACCTGCCTCTTTCCGAGGCAGGCATCCCTTATCGCGAACTTACGGGACTAACTTGCCGAATTCCCTAACGTCGGTTGTCCCCGACAGGCCTTGGCTTTCGCCGCCACGAGCACCTGTGTCGGATCTCGGTACGGATTCTCTGCTCCCTTTTCACGGGCCCCAGGTTGAACCGGCTTGCGCTATCCCGCCGTTCGTCCGCTTCGTGCCATTACGGCTTCCACGGATTTGGACGGTTCGTCCGGGCGAAGGCCCGGACCGGTCGACCCCGAGGCGTCGGTTTCACTGCAGAGAAGCACTGGAATATTAACCAGTTTCCCTTTTGTCCGTCGCGAGTTACGAACGGACTTAGGACCGGCTAACCCTCGGTTGACGAACAGTGCCGAGGAACCCTTGCTCGTAAGGCCGTCGGGATTCTTACCCGACTATCGCTGCTACTATGGCCAGGATTTTCGTCACTGATCGGTCCACAGGAGTTCTCACCCCTGCTTCCACCCAATCAGAGCGCCGACCTACGCGGTCGCCCGGTAAAGGGCGCGGCCAGGTCTCGGTGGTGGACTTGAGCCCCGATCATTTTGGGCGCCCCGAACCTCGGCCGGTAAGCTGTTACGCTTTTCTTAGAGGGTAGCTGCTTCTAAGCTCACCTCCCGGCTGTTTAGGGCTCGGGACAACCTTCGATCGCACTTAGTCCACACTTTGGGACCTTAACCCAGCTCTGGGTTGTCTCCCTCACGGTGCACAGGCTTACCCCGCACACCGGACTCCCCGCGTCGACAGCGTCCGTAGGTTTGGAGTTTGACAGTGGAGCCGACTCCTCTCGGAGGCGGACACCACAATCGGTCGCTCTACCCCACGGACTACCTCGGCGGAGGTCATGCTTCGACATGTTTCGGTCGGAACCAGCTGTTTCCGGATTCGATGGGCCTTTCACCCCTACACGTAGGTCACGGGAGGGTATTGTAGGACACCATCCCTAACAGGCTTCCACGTGCCTTTCGGCACGCTTCACCTTGCCCACGCGTAGATCATCCGGTTTCGGGTCGTACCCGTTTGACTCCCCGCGCTTGAACACGGCGGCCCTGGTGCAAAGCACTGCGGCCATGTCGGTTTCCCTGTGCCTTCCCCGATGACCGGGTTAGACTCGCCAAACAAGTACACTCCCTGGCTCGTTTTTCAAAACGTACGACGGAACACCGGCTTCCTGTGGGTCCTACTGGAGGGTCGCCCCTCGGTCGTTTGCCACAGGACCTTTCGTGCCCCGTCGCTCCATCGCCAACTGATTTCAAGCCCTATTGCACCTCCCTTCTGAGGGTGCTTTTCAGCGTTCGCTCACGCTACTTGTTCACTGTCGGTCTCAGGTAGTATTTAGCCTTGGCAGTCGATGCCTGCCGTGTTCACGAGGGATTTCCAACCCCCGATACTCTGGAACTGACGCACACCGTACTGGTCTTCACTACGGGGTTGTCACCCTGTGTCACGCTCCGTTCCAGGAGACTTCGTAAAGACGATCCGGTGATGAGTGTCAGCCCGAACACCACATTGCCCGAAGGCTTCGGTTTGGGCTGTGTCGCGTTCACTCGCGGTTACTGACGACATCACATTCGTTTTCTCTTCCTGCCGGTACTGAGATGTTTCAATTCCCGGCGTTCCCCATTGCGCGAAGCAATTGCAGTGAGGATTCCTATTCGGAAATCTCCAGTTCTTCCCCTCCGTGCGGGTCCCTGGAGCTTATCGCAGCTTGGCACGTCCTTCGTCGGCACCTGAGCCGAGCTATCCACCAGCTGGCATAGTAGCCAATCGCTGATGATGACCTGGAATGACTCCAGATCATGTTGGTGACCCGGACTAGGTCCGGGTCGTGTAGTGACTCGGATATGATTCCGAGTCGCGTCCGCCAGACTACGTCTGGCGTGCTGTCAGACTCAGAGAGTCTGACAACGTCTCAAGACTCGATGAACTGCACACGAGTCCAGTGGACGCCTGGATCGCACGTACACACAGTCTCATCTGCAACGCCCGGTGGTTGCCGGTGCGTGCATCAACCCTTCCCACTCGCGTTCACACGGAGTGGTGCATCGGTCTTCCGTACCCGGATCGAACGTCGTGTCCCACTTAAGGGGCACGGTTCGGCTCCGGTACGGGATATGGACCCACTGGGATTTGAACCCAGGGCCTCCGCCTTGCAAAGGCGGCGCTCTGCCGCTGAGCTATGGGCCCTTCCCTGCGGACAAATGTCAGCCCTGGCAGTTCATAGGTGCTCGGTCGGTTCGTGGCTCGAACGCGATCCTCCAAAGGTGGGCTGGGTGTGACCCCAGTCCCGGTCTGTAGGAGGTGATCCAGCCGCAGATTCCCCTACGGCTACCTTGTTACGACTTAAGCCCCCTTGCGAAGCCCAGATTCGACCACCGCATGGTGGCCTCATCCGGACCTCACTCGGGTGCTTTGACGGGCGGTGTGTGCAAGGAGCAGGGACGTATTCGCCGCGCGCTAATGACACGCGACTACTACCGAATCCAGCTTCATGCGGACGAGTTTCAGTCCGCAATCCGAACTACGACCGGGTTTAGGAGATTAGCTCTCCCTCTCGGGGTCGCGTCCCACTGTCCCGGCCATTGTAGCCCGCGTGTTGCCCAGCACATTCGGGGCATACTGACCTACCGTTGCCCGTTCCTTCCTCCGCTTTGGCAGCGGCAGTCTCCCTAGTGTACCCAGCCAACACAAGGTTGCTGCTGGCAACTAGGGATGCGGGTCTCGCTCGTTGCCTGACTTAACAGGACGCCTCACGGTACGAGCTGACGGCGGCCATGCACCTCCTCTCAGTGGCTCCAGTAAGGTCATCAACCTGACCTTCACTGCACACTGTCGGTGCTGGTGAGATGTCCGGCGTTGAGTCCAATTAAACCGCAGGCTCCTCCGGTTGTAGTGCTCCCCCGCCAATTCCTTTAAGTTTCATCCTTGCAGACGTACTTCCCAGGCGGCTCGCTTCACGGCTTCCCTACGGCACAGCGCAGGCTCGTAGCCTGCGCCACACCTAGCGAGCATCGTTTACGGCTAGGACTACCCGGGTATCTAATCCGGTTCGAGACCCTAGCTTTCGTCCCTCACCGTCGGGTCCGTTTTCCTGAGGCGCTTTCGCCACCGGTGGTCCGTCCAGGATTACGGGATTTCACTCCTACCCCGGACGTACCCCTCAGGTCTCCCGGCCCCAAGCCGAACAGTTTTCGCCGGACGCCTGCCCGTTAAGCGGGCAGATTTCCCAACGAACTTGCTCGGCCGGCTACGGACGCTTTAGGCCCAATAATAGCGGCCATCACTCGTGCTGCCGGTATTACCGCGGCGGCTGGCACCGGTCTTGCCCAGCACTTGTTCCTGTACCACCTTACGGTACAGAAAAGCGAGGACTGTATGCCCTCGCACTCGGAGTCCCCTTATCGCACTGTCGTGCAGTGTAAAGGTTTCGCGCCTGCTGCGCCCCGTAGGGCCCGGAATCTTGTCTCAGATTCCGTCTCCGGGCTCTTGCTCTCACAACCCGTACCGATTATCGGCACGGTGGGCCGTTACCCCACCGTCTACCTAATCGGCCGCAGCCACATCCTATGGCGCCGGAGCGTTTCCAGCTCTCTGCACTCCAGCATGAGAGCCGTATTGGAGATTAGCCTCAGTTTCCCGAGGTTGTCTCCATCCATAGGGCAGTTTGGCCACGTGTTACTGAGCTATCTGCCACGGGTCTGAACCCGTGCGACTAGCATGGCTAAATCGGACTCCGATAGCAATGGCCTCCGGCAGGATCAACCGGAATGTCTCCTGGCCGAAGCCAGGAGGGTTAGGCGGGACACACTCTCGAAAGAGTGTGACTATCGAAGGTATAACACGTTCGACGACACACGGACCGACCGAGTGTCACCGAACTGCCAGGGCTAACATCAGATCCCATCTATACGGCGGACCGCAGGGGTGGAATCCTCATTCATTGCGGACCTAATTGTACACCGGGACACCGTATAAGGGTGTCGGTGTTCGTTCGGACCGCTGCCGGGCGATGTCGGCCCCGGACCGGCCGTGTCTGCATTCCTTCCGAATGCCCTGTTACACTTAAGGGCATCGGATCGGTCACGCCCGGAATCCGCATCCGGGGCGGCCGTGTGTGTTTGCGAAGATCCCCTTCGTAGACTTAAGGGGATCGATGCAGACCGCCGGGCAGTGGGCTTCGTCCCACCGCCCCGCCTTCGTGTTTCTTCCGATGGGGGTGATTTACTTAAGCCCGTCGAACCGGAGCCGATACGGCAGGCGATTCCATGGGAACTGCTCGCGCGCGCTCGACCCGCTACCGGTCCACATACATGTACCGGATCTGGTAGATGGCTGTAATCGGGTCGGCAGGAACTGTCGCGTGGGCGGAGGCCGGCCGGTCATCCCGCGCGTGGTGCGTTCGGTCTGGCCGGGTGTTTCCACGCAGTCGGCGGTTGGATCGAGAACGGGTTATGTTTGTGGGTACGTGCCCGTGTGCGCGCAGTGAAAATGGACGCAAAGAAACCTCCGTCGAAGCCGCGTACTCAGATCTCCTCGAGGTGTTCGACACCTTGTTTCTCGACGTTGCCTTTCGTGATCTCGTTGGGCATCCAGTCGGGTTTGTCGTCCGGCGCGTCTTCCTCCCAGGCCCACCCCTCGTAGATGTGCACTTTGTGCGTGCCCTTCTCGCGGAGCCGGAGCTCCGTTCGGTCGGCGGCGGACTCACTGCTCGCCGGATCGAGCCGCCGGGCCGCCTTCAGTGCTGCCTGCCGGGGTGTGCCACCGGAGAAGACGCTGGACTCGTCTCCGTTCGACTCTCGAAGCGCGAAGTTACGCTTATCTTGGTCACGTGCCATGGTTTTCGCCTCTCCGTGTCAATTCAGCACATGACCAACCATAAATATACCCCCGGATCCCCCCGCCGTCGGGCGGTGAATTTATATAGTATCCGATAAACCGCTCAGGGGTTTAGGCGAAAATCAACCGGTATCGGGCGGATTTCGCCCGTGCTGGCGCGCGGGCGCGGTCGACGATGGTGTCCTCTCGGCAGTTCGCCGGCCAGCAGGCCCCGTGAGAGACCGACCTCGCACGGTAAGCTTAAGTAACTCCTACGGCGAACCACGACGTACGATAGCGCGATGGTGCGAAAAAAGAAGCTGAGTCCGAGTGGCGCCAAGGACGAGGATGGCGAGTACCACAACGTCCACATCAACCTGCACGAGGACGAGTTGGCGGTCGCCGGCATGGAGATCGGCGACGAGGTGTTCGTTCGGGTACGGGACAACAAGATCATCATCCAGAAGGCCGACCCGGAGGACGTCGAACACGAGTTCTGACGCCCCAACCGTACTGAGCCATCGCCGACCGACCACCCACGAGGAGAGAGTGTGATCTACGAACTCGCGAAACCCCTGTTGTTCAGACTCCCGGCCGAGACTGCCCACCGAAGCGTCCACAGCCTGCTCGGCGTCGTCGACGACACCCCCGTCACCGACGCCATGGCCCGGTACTACACCGTCGAGGACGACCGCCTGACCGTCGAGGCGTTCGACCAGACGTTCCCGAACCCCGTCGGCGTCGCGGCCGGCTTCGACAAGAACGCCGAGATCCCCGGCGCGCTCGCCGCACTGGGCTTTGGCTTCGTCGAGGTCGGCGGCGTCACGGCCGTTCCACAGGAGGGCAACCCTCGCCCCCGGATGTTCCGCCTCCGCGAGGACGAGGGCCTGATCAACCGCATGGGACTCAACAACCACGGGGCGGCCACCGTCGGCGACCGACTGGCGACCACCGACGCCCCCGTTCCCGTCGGCGTCAACGTCGCCAAGTCCGAACACGTCGACCCGGAGGACGCCCCGGCCGACTACCGCGAGACCTACGAACAGGTCGCGTCCGGCGGTGATTTCTTCGTCGTCAACGTCTCCTGTCCCAACTCCCAGGGCTTCGCCGAACTCCAGAACCGCGATTCGATGGAAGCCATCCTCGGTGAACTCCAGGACGCGGGCGCGTCGCCGCTCCTGGTCAAACTCTCGCCGGACCTGCCCGACCCGGCCGTCGAGGACGCCCTCGGTCTGGTCGACGAACTCGATCTCGACGGCGTCGTCGCCACGAACACGACCACGGACAGGCCGGCCTCGTTGCGCAGCCCGAACCGCGCCGAGACGGGCGGCCTCTCCGGGAAACCCATCGAGCGCCGGGCGACGGAGATGGTCCGGTTCGTCGCCGAGCGCACCGACGCCCCGGTCGTCGGCGTCGGCGGCGTGGCGACCGCCGAGGACGCCTACCGGAAGATTCGCGCGGGCGCGAGCGTGGTCCAGCTGTACACCGGCCTCGTCTACCGCGGGCCCGGGATCGCCCGCGACATCAACCGCGGTCTGCTCGACCTGCTCGAACGCGACGGATTCGATTCGGTGCGCGAGGCCGTCGGCGCGGATCTGGACTGACGCCGTATCAGCCGCGGTAACCGGCGGGAATTTTTAACGGATCGTTCGTCTCTAGCAATTCAGTGACCTGGCACGTCTCCGGGTTGACGGCGCCACTCGCGGTCTCGGGAGTGCTGGGGCTGGTCGTCGCCGCCGCCATCTGGCGGGAGCGCCCCAAGGCCGGGTCGACGTGGCTCTCCCTGGCGGCCGTCGCGGTCGCCGCCTGGGCGTTCGGCCAGGTCGTCGTCGTATCGAGTGGGAGCCAGTCGGTCCGTCTGCTGGGGAGTGGACTGACCGTCGCCGCCATGGTGTTTGTCCCGCCGCTGTGGCTGCTGTTCTCGCTGGCGTACACCGGGCACGGTGACCGCGTCAGCACACCAGTGCTCGTCGTGTTGCTCGGGGAACCGACGATACTCAGCGCGCTGGCGCTGTCGGGTAGCCCCCTCATGTTCGCCGAGGGGACGCTCGCGGCCGGTGCACAGGGCGCGACGCTGTTCGTCAAGTACGGTCCCGTGCTCGTCGCCCAGCACGCCTACGGGTACGCACTGCTGTTCGTCGGCGAGTTCCTCCTCTACAGGATGTTCCTGGGGTCGCGCAACGTCTTTCGCAAGCGCACCTTCTTTTTGCTCGCGCTGATCGTCTTCCTCCACGCCTGCCAGTTCCTGAGCGTGGCGGGCCTGAGCCCGACGCCGTACCAGACGCTCACGCCGCTTGGCTTCCTGCTGTTCGGTGCGCTCTCGCTGCTGGCGCTGGTGAGCTACCGGGGGTTCGAGTTCCTCCCGCTCCAGCGGCTCCTCCGACTGTTCAGCCGCCACTCGAAGAACCTCACCCCCATCGCACGTGAGCGTGCCATCGAGGAGATGGCGACCGGTTTCATGGTGATCGATCACGCCGGCCGCATCGTCGACATCAACCCGATGGGCAAACGCATCCTCGCACGCGAGGACGAACGTGTCGTCGGCAAGGAAGTCTCGGCGGTCATCCCCCCGGAGATATTCGTCGACGGCACGCCGGCGTTTTTCGACGTCGAAAGCGACGAGAATGCGGGCGACCCCAGCGGTCGGTACTCCGGCATCTGGGTCGAGACCCCGGCCGGTGAACAGCGCTGTTTCGACGTGCTGGTCACGAGTCTGGGTGACGACGCGGGCTCGGGATCGGTCGCCCTGATCCACGACGTGACCGACCGTGAGCGACGGAAGCGGAAGCTCCGGGAGCAAAACGTAGAACTCAAGCGACAGAACGAACAGCTCGACAACTTCGCCGGCATCGTCTCCCACGACCTGCGCAACCCGTTGACCGTCGCCGACGGCCACCTCGAACTGATCGACCGCGAGACCGACAGCGACCACGTCGACCCCGCCAGGGCCGCCCTGGACCGGATGCGCCAGATCATCGACGACGTGTTGACGCTCGCCCGGAGCGGGCAGTCGGTCAGCGACACCGAGCGGGTCGACCTCGCGGCGGTCGCGACCGAGGCCTGGGAGACCGTCGACACCCGCGACGCGACTCTCACCGTCGACGTCGACGTGACCGTCGAGGGCGACCCGAGCCGCCTGCGCCAGCTGTTCGAGAACCTCTTTCGGAACAGCGTGGAACACGGTGGCCCCGACGTAACCGTCACCGTCGGCACACTCGACGGGGACGGCGGGTTCTACGTCGCCGACGATGGCCCCGGCATCCCACCCGCTAGGCGGACGGAGGTCTTCGACGAGGGGTTCTCGACCGACGAGGACGGCACGGGCTTTGGCCTCGCCATCATCGAGACCATCGTCGAAGCCCACGGCTGGGAGATCACCGTCACCGAGAGCGAAACCGGTGGTGCGCGTTTCGAGATCACCGGCGAGAGCCTCGCCAGCGACCAGAACGCACGGGCCGTCGCCGACTGAGTCAGTATCACGCGAGATAACACGGAAGCGAGGTTTATCCGCCCCGGCGATCCACGTCCAGTATGCCCTGGCAGGTGACGCCGTACACGCTCCTACTGGCGCTGTCGGCGCTACTCGGAGTCGCGGTCACGGCCGTCGTCTGGCGCGAGCGACCGAAAGGCGGGGCGACGTGGCTCTCCCTGGCGGCGTTCGCGGTCACACTCTGGGCGGCCGGCCAGGTGATCGTCGTCTCGACGACGGCCCTGGAGATGCGACTGCTCGGCAACCGCATCACCATGGCGGGCGCCATCGCCATCCCCTCGCTGTTCCTGCTCTTTACCCTCGCGTACACGGGCCGCTCCGACGGGATCGGCAGGCCCCTGAAGGCCCTCGTCGTCCTCGAACCGCTCGTCGTGATCGCCCTGGTACTGGTCGGCCACGACCTCGTCTCGCCGGAGGTGACGCTCGCACTCGGCCGGGGCGAGGCGTTCGGTGCCTTCGGCTACGACCTCATGACGGTCCACTACGTGTTCGGCAACGCCCTGCTGTTCGTCAACGAGGGCCTCCTCTACAAGATGTTCCTGCGCTCGCGCAACGTCTTTCGCAAGCGCACGTTCTTCCTGCTGGCCCTGCTCGGCGTGTTACACGCCACGCATCTCGTGACCGTCCTCGGACTGAGTCCGACGCCGTACTACACGCTCACCCCGCTCGGATTCCTGTTCTTTGGTACCCTCTCGCTCGTGGTGACGGTCAGCTACCGAACCCTCTCCTTTCTCCCGCTCCAGCGCCTCCTGGCGACGGTCGGCCGCCACTCGAAGAACCTCACGCCGCTGGCGCGGGATCAGGCCATCGAGGAGATGGGCACCGGCTTCCTCGTGGTCGACCACCAGGGCCGCATCGTCGACACCAACCCGCTCGGCAAACGGATGATCGGACGGGCCGACAGCCGCGTCGTCGGGAAAGACCTCGAAACGGTGATCGCGCCGGACCTGTTCGTCGACGGCCCGCCCGAGTTCATGACCGTCGACCCCGGCGAGGTGATCAACGGCCGCTACACCGGCCTCTGGATCGAACCCGCCGACGGCGACCCCCGCTGTTTCGACGTACTCGTGAGCGCACTCACCGAGGACGGCGAGATGCAGGGCTACGTCGCGTTGATCCACGACGTGACCGACCGCGAGCGACGCAAGCGCAAACTCGAACAACGCACGGCCGAACTCGAACGACAGAACGACCAGCTCGAGGACTTCGCCGGCATCGTCTCTCACGACTTGCGAAACCCGATGAACGTCATCAGCGGTCGACTCCAGTTGATCGACGCCGGCGACGACCAGGAACACCTCGACGAGGCCCGACAGGCGCTCGACCGGATGGAAGCCATCGTCGACGACGTGTTGACCTTCGCCCGCCTCGGCAAGACCATCGACGACACCGAACCCCTCGACCTCGCGGCGGTCGCCCGGGAGGCGTGGGGCAACGTCGAGACGAAAGACGCGGCCCTCGACGTTCCGGCCGACCTGACCGTCGCCGCGTCCCGCGGTCGCCTCCTCCAGGTGTTCGAGAACCTCTTTCGGAACAGTGTGGAACACGGTGGCCCCGACGTAACCGTCACCGTCGGCGAGTGCGACGGCGGCTTCTTCGTCGCCGACGACGGCCCCGGCATCGACCCCGACCACCGCGAGCAAGTCCTCGAACAGGGGTTCAGCTCCGACCCCGAGGGCACCGGCTTCGGGCTCGCCATCGTCCGCACCATCGTCGAAGCCCACGGCTGGGAGATCACCGTCACCGAGAGCGAGACGGGTGTCACCGCGAGTGAAACGAGTGGTGGCTCGGAAGACGAGCGGAGCGAGTCTTCCGGCGGTGCACGATTCGAGATTACCGGCGACATCCGCGCCAGCGAGCGTGACGCGCGGCCGACGCCGAGTGAGAAGTAGCGGTCCCTAGCGCAGCCCGTCCAGATCGAACTGCGACCACCTTTTTCGTCGTCGGGTTCGCTCGCGATGCTCACGAACCACGCCTCGAAAAAGCTGGACCAAAAACGCCGCTCGCTTCCCTCGCCGTCCCTACCGGAGCCCGTCCAGATCGAACTCGAACGCCGCCACCGGCAGTTCGATGTCGTGTTCGACGATCACTTCGGGGTGGACCTCGCCGATGACCCCGACCTCCTCGCCATCGATCACGACGCTGGCCGTTCGACCGGAAATGAAGGTCGGATGCTCGGTCGCGGGCGTCTCCAGTTCCTTGTCGAACCCGTCCACGAGCGCCCGGAGCGCGGCCTTCGCGTCCTCGTAGGACGCGCCGGCGTGACAGAGCGCCGCGGCGACGGTCCGCCGTTCCGCGACGTTCGTGTTCTCGCGCTCGTCGACGTGCGCCGAGAACCCGACCTCCGCGAGATCTTGTGGGTACGCGCGGTGCGTGTTGTTCTCCAGGACCATCATGATCGAGGGGAGCGCCCACGAGCGCACCATCGTGAAGTCCTCGCTGTAGGGCTGTTCGATGGTGACGGCCTCGCCGCCGCCGAAGGCGTCACTGCCCTGTTGGACTCCGAGGCGCTCGTAGTTCTGTTCCTCGTCGATCAGGTGGAAGTTCAGCAGGTCCTCGAAGCCCTGCCCGACCAGCCGGTCGCGGACGGCGTCTTCCAGCCGGGAGCGCTCGTGTCGGCCGCCGACGGTCGACACGTCGGGGTAGCGCGGTTCGAGTTCGTTGAACCCGTAGGCCCGCCCCACGTCGTCGATCAGGTCCACCGGGTGGAGCACGTCGACCCGGTAGGGCGGGACCTCGACCCGGTAGGCCGCCGCGCCGTCGTCGGTCTCGGCCCGTTCGGCGTCCATCCCGGCCCGCTCGATCAGGTCGACCACGTCCCGTTCGTCCAGGTCGACGCCGAGCATCGTCTCGATGTCGCCGTGAGCGACGGTCTTTTCCTTGGTCACTAGGTCCGGCCGGATCAGTTCGCGCCCGGCGTCGGGCGTCACGGGTGCGTCGTCGGTGTACTCGACGTTGACCTCCTCGACTTTCCCACCGCGGGCGTCGAGGGCGTAACAGACGATGTTCAGCATCTTGTCGACCGTCCACTGGTCGGTGCCGGTCATCTCGATAAAGAGGTCCCGCGAACCGGCCGAGACCTCCGTCCGGCGGCCGTTGACCACCGGCGGGAACGAGAACAGCCCGATCTCGTCGTAGATCGCGGGCATCGACTCGTAGTCGGACACGAGGTCGGCGTACTCCTGGCCGATGTGGTGGACCTCCAGCACTTCCCGCAGCGTCAGCTCCTGATCGCCCTCCAGGGGCACCATCGTCTCGTCGTCCGCGTCGACGCCGGTGTAGGTGATCGACTTCGCGCTGTCGTCGTCTTCCTTCAGCGTCTCGCCTTTCAGCATCGTCAGGTCGTGGACGCCGATGGCCCCCTTCGCGCGCTGGCGACCCATCGTCGCGTGGAGCTTCTCCTGGACCTGGATCAGCGATTCGAGGGCCGCGTCGTCCATGTCCAGCCCACGGACGATGGCACCCGTCACGTAGGGGCGGTCCTCTGGCACGTCCGCGACGCGGATCGTCCACTCGGCGTCGTTCGTGCTGGGGACGTACACCCCGCGGTCGTCGCCGTACTGGTAGCGCAACGAGCGCGCCACGCCCTCGACCGAGAGCCGGTCGAGTCGGTCGGGGGCGAATTCGAGTTCGAACTCGCCGTCGTCGGTCTCGCCCTCGAATTCGAGGCCGAGGCCGAACAGGTCCTCCTTCAACTGTTCGTCGTCTTTCTCGTCGTGGCCGGTCAGGTGGCGCAGTTCGTCCGGGTCGATTTCGACGGTTGGCATCAGTAGGTCACCTCCTCCTCGCGCAGGAATTCGAGATCGACCAGCGTGCCGTGCACGTCGCGGATGTCCTCCGCGCCGGTGGCGAGCATGAACAGTCGCTCCAGCGCCAGGCCCCACGCCATCACGTCGCAGTCGACGCCGAGGGGCTCCAGCATCTCGGGCCGGAAGATCCCCGAGTTGCCGATCTCGATCATCTCGCCCGTCTCGGGGTGGCGGCCAAAGAGCTCGAAGCTCGGTTCGGTGTAGGGGTTGTAGTGGGGCTTGAACTCGATGTCCGTGATCCCGAACTGCTCGTAGAACTCGGTGAACGTGCCCATCAGGTCACGCACGGAGAGGTCCTCGGCCATCACCCAGCCCTCGATCTGGAAGAACTCCAGCAGGTGGGTCGCGTCCAGCGTGTCGTTGCGGTAGGCCTTCTCGATGGAGAAGAAGCGCTGGGGCGGCTCCAGGTCGCCCATCGCCTCGCCCGAGAGGTGTCGGGCGGTGAGCGAGGTTGTGTGGCCCCTGAGTGCGAGGGCCTTCGCGAAGTCCAGCTCCCACGGCGAGTGGTAGCCCTCGCCGTCCGGCCCGACGCCCTCGCGGTGGGCCGACTCGACGGCCTCGGCGAGGTCCGCGGGGAGTTCGTCGATGGATTCGGGCGTGTCGAGGGCGAACCGGTCCCAGTGGTTGCGCGCCGGGTGGTCCTGGGGCATGAACAGGCAGTCGTTGATCCAGAAGTCGGCGTCGACGTGTGGCCCCTGCATCTCCTGGAAGCCCATTCCCACCAGCACGTCAGTGACGCGTTCGGCCATCTCCCGGAGCGCGTGCTTGCGGCCGGGGACGACCCGTTCGGCCTCGGCCTCGACGTTGTACTCGGCGAACTCGACGTTCTCCCATTCGCCGCTGGTGAGCATCTCGGAGGTGACCTGCCCGACGGTCTCGGCCGTCTCGATGCCGGCCATCAACTCGGTGACGCCGTCGTCGGTGAGCGTCACCGAGCGAATCACGTTCTCGGTCTGCTCGATCAGGCCGCGGTTGTCCAGATCCTCCAGTGCCGTCTCGCGGGCGTACGCGCCGGCACCCTCCGCGAGGGCCTCAAGCGCGGTCGCCTCGTCGTCGGCGTCGGGGTCGGCGTCGGGATCGGCGGAGATCTCGCCGCCCTCGATCTCGCCGTACCCTTTCCGGGCGTAGTTCGACAGCGCGATGTCGACGGCGTCGCCCTCCAGCCCGGACGCGCCGATGACCTGACCCATCTGGACGGGTTCCTCGTCGGCCCCCGCGTCGACGGCGGCCTCGTAGAGGCGGAGTTCGGGCAGGCCCGCCTCGACGTAGCGCTCGGCCTCCTCGGTCAGTTCCACGTCGCTGGTGGTGCGTTCGGTCACCTCCAGCAGGCCCGCGTCGTCGAGTTCGAAGGCCGCACGCGTTGCGGTCTCGGGTTTGAGATCGGCGGCCTCGGCGATGCGGTCGATCGTTCGTTGCTCGTCTGCGCTCGCGGCCTCTAGCACCGCGACCTGTGCCTGTGGCAGTTTCATGCGTGGATAGTCGTTGTTACGTACCGCGCGGGTCGGTCAGTTAACGGTTCTCACTCGTGGCTCGCGGGTCACACCGCTTGAAACGCGTCCCGCGTGCGACCGGTTTCGTCCGGCCGGCGAGTCTCCCCGCCGCCCGAACTCCGCCGGACTCAGGCGGCGAAAAAGAAGTCGAACCCCGCTCTCGGGACTCCCTGGCGCACGACCGACTGGCAGTGGGGTTCGGATGCCATGTGCGAGCGATTGTGATGGGGCGGCAAAAACGTACCGTTGTCGCCCGCGAGCGCAAGACCTATGCCGGTATCTGTAGCCACAGTCACACATGGGAGATCGTGATTCACGGGATCGGAACCGAGACACCGTCGTCGACCTGCTGTCCGAGGCCGTCCCCCTCGCGGACCCGACACCGCTGACCGACGTGGCCATCGAACTGCAGGACGGACTGGAGGACTTCGGACTGGGACCGTCTGCCATCGAGCGCGTCCTCGACGGCACGAGCCTCCCGGAGGCCGGCGAACTCGACGTGACGAGGGTCGCGCAACCGGACGCAGGCATCGCCGAAGAACAGGCCGACGCCGTCGTCGACGCCGGCGGGCAGGCGGCAGAGGTGATGATCGAAGGCAGCGGCGAGGCGGCGAGAGTCCTCGTCGACACCGGCGGTGACGTGGTCGAGATCACCACCGAGGGCGGCGAGGTCGCCGCCGAGGCGACCGCGGAGTTGCTCGTCGCCGCGCTCGACGGCGTGTGAGGGTCAGTCGCCGCTCGCTCGCTTCCGATCCGAGTCGAACTCGAAGTCCAGCTCGTCCAGCTTGTCTTCCCACTCCTCGCGTTTCTCCTGGTGGTCTTCGAGGAACTGCTCCATCAGCTCGGCGGCCTGCTCTTTGCACCCGCCACAGAGCCGTTCGCCGCCGACACACTCCTCGTAGACCTCCTTGGCGAACTCGTCGTCGTCGCCCGACAGCAGGTAGGCGTACAGTTCGTAGACGGGACACTCGTCGGCCTTCCCGCCTTTCTCGCGCTGTTCCTCGGCGGTCTCCCGGCCACCCGTCGTCGCCGCCTTCACCTTGTCGTACCCCTCCTCGGGGTCGTCGAGCAGGCTGATGTGACTCGCCGGGATCGACGAGGACATCTTCCCGCCCGTCAGCCCGGTCATGAACCGGTGGTAGATCGAGGACGGCGGGATGAACCCGTACCCGCCGTGGTCGGCCTCGATCTCGCGGGCGAGTTCCTCCGCGTCCGTCTCCGCCATGTCGAACGCGTCGACGTGACCCTCGTACCGGCGCTTCTCGCCGGGAATCGCTTCGACGAGCGCGTCGAAGGCCTCGTCGGTGGCCTGCCGGGCGAAAAATCGGACTCGGGGCCGGAGCGGCTCCTTGCCGGCGGACCGCAGTTTCTCGATGGCTGCGTCGTAGGTCTCGGGGTCTATCGTGTCGAACGGGTACCCCCAGGCCGCGAGGAGGTCGGCGAACGCGTCGTCGCTGTACCGATCCGGGAACCGGAGATCGCCGTCGTCGTCGAAGAAGTACGCCTCGTCGAACAGTCCGGGGTCGCTCTCGAAGCCCGTCGCCCGCTCGCCCCGGAAGTCGGACAGGTTGTCCCGGTAGGCCTCCAGCAGGGCGGCAGCGAGCCCACAGCGGTTGATATCCGTGGGGAGGTCCTGGCTGTCTGCGGCCTCCTCGATGGCACCGTACGCACCTCGCACGAGTCGCCGTTCGGCGTCGTCTCCGAACTCGAAACTGGCGAACGCCTCGGTCACCTTGAAATAACGCATCCGCTCGGCCAAGTCCCGCGCGAACCGCATGTGGGGGTCCTGGTCGGGCCCGACCGGTATCACCGTCGGCTTGGGCTCGTCCAGCTGGGGATAGAGGATGTCGGCCATCTGGGTGACGACCGACTCCATGTGGGACACGTCGGTCTCCCCGTCGAAACCGTAGATGGCCTGGAACTCCGAGAAGTTCGCCTCGATCCCCAGCTCGAAGGCCAGGTCCTGGACCTCGCGGTTGGTGGACTGGCGGTAGAGGTCGCCCTCGTCGGGGTCGAACCCCAGCGCGAGCAGGCTCAGGATGTAGTTGCGCGTGTGTTCGTCGATCTCGTCCCACGAGAGCCCGCGGGCGCTGTGGGCCTCCAGGTCCGCGATCAGGGCGTAGGCGTCCCCGCCCTGCCGTTGATGCCAGATGATCTCGTCGAAGACCATCTTGTGGCCGATGTGGGGGTCGCCCGTGGGCATGAACCCCGAGAGGGCGGCCCAGGGGTCGTCGTTGCGCATGGCGCGGGCGACCGGGCGGTAGTCGCGGTGGCCGAAGATCACGCCCCGGCGCATCAGGTAGTGGGGGTCGGGCACCTCGTCTAAGACTTCCTCGAACTGCTCGATGCCGAACTCCTCGAACAGTTTGCGGTAG
The DNA here is from genome assembly GCF_049605515.1 of Halorientalis pallida. Lineage (GTDB taxonomy): Archaea > Halobacteriota > Halobacteria > Halobacteriales > Haloarculaceae > Halorientalis > Halorientalis pallida_A. Next base: position 2,856,841 of record NZ_CP187158.1, on the reverse strand, counting down.
TCCGAGACCGTCGAGGACCCCCACGGATCGAGGGCCACGTCGTCGGCGCCCGCCGCGCCCCCATCTGTGAGTACTGGGCTGTCGTCCGCGGTCGGTTCGTCCGTGTCGGTGTCGGGTTCGCGTGTCATCTGTCTCGTATCCGGTGTCTGGCTGTCGGGCACTCGAAAAGCGAAGGGAGCAACGCCACCGCGGTCGCCGTCATCGGGCGGCCGGGGTCGCGAGACTGTCCGCTTCCGAAGTTCGCCAGCGCCAGCGCCAACCCTCGAAAGCGGCCATCTTGGGTGAACGTAACCGCGAGCAGGTGTTTAACCGTTTCCACTCAGGGCGTCAGCCGCTCGGCCGAGAGCCACTCGATCCCCGCGCCCGTGAGCGCGAACACCATCCGCTTGCGGACGCCGCCGGCCAGACGCACGTCCAGCGCGAGGTCCCGCGGCGCGAACCCGTGGCCGTCGGGCACCACCCGGATCAGCAACTCCGAGTGACTGAGTTCCGAGACCGACTCCACGTCCGCGTAAGTCCGGAAGTCCGCGCCGAACTTGTAGCCGGTCTTGGGGACCACGCCGGCCGCCCGGAGCGCGGTGTAGACCCGGAGTCGACGGTCGAACCGGTCGCCCTCGACGGTTCGCCCCCGCTCCAGCACCGCCTGCTCGTCGTCCCCGTCGGTCCCCAGCGCGAGCGCGCCCTGCCGGACGAGGTAGGCGGCCTCTACCAGCGAGAGCTGGAGGGTCTCGACCGTCTCGCCGTCGCGGTCCAGCGGCTGGCCGTAGAACCCCCGTTCGTAGAGGTCTGCGGGCGGGTCCCAGAGCAGTACGCGGTCGTCCAGCAGCGAGCCCGGCGTGTCGGCGGGCGGGTCGTAGTCGGTCGATCCCGACACGTCGGGCCGGTCGGTCTCCAGGTAGGTGATCTCACTCTCCTCGTCGACGACCGCGAGCACCACGTCGCCCAGGTCGGCGGCGGGCACCGTCGCGCGCTCGCTGACGACCCGCACGCGGTAGGCCACCTCGTCGTCCCACGGCCCCTTCCCGCGGGGGTAGACCACCAGATCGGCGGTCCCGTGGTCGGCCACCCAGTCGGCACCGGTCGGCGAGAGGTAGAATCCCCGATCCCGGAGGTCCTTGTACACCAGAAAGTGCAGGTCCGGGCAGGCCGCCGAGGCGAGGAACTCCCGAAAGCCCATGCCGTCGACTGCGTCGAGATCCCCGCGGTAGAGCAGGTGGGCGGCCTCGACCGGCGCGAGGCGTACGCCCTCGCCGTCGGGGTCGCCGTAGCCGCGAGCGTCGTGGAACTGCTCGCGGGCCTGGCGACCGGCACGCACCACGCCCGAAGACAGCGTCGCGTCCATACCGCCACTCGCCCGCGCGTGGACAAAGCACCCACGGTCTCGGCGGCGCAGTCAGGGCTGGGACGCCGCCGCTCGGCCCGCCTCCCCACACCCGCTATCCAGACACCGCCGACCGCCCGCCGTCTCGAACACCGGCAGGCCACAGACACACTCGTCGACGACGGTGCCGGTCGGGATACCCCACCCGGTCTCGCAGTCGGGATAGTGTTCACAGCCAGCGAGCAGACCGCCCCGTCGGAGGATCCGGAGGTCGCCGTCGCAGTTCGGACAGTCCCACTCGCGGTCGAAAGCGCCCCTGACCGCCTTGTCCAGCGACTCACACTCCCTGTCGATGCAGACTTCGAACGCGCGCCCGCGCCGGACGCGCATCCGCGGACACCCGCAGTCACAGTCGGCGGCCTCGGTCAGTATCGTCGCGTCCCGCGGGAATCCGTACGCGGCCCGGCAGTCGAGGCAGGTCACCGTGCCGTCGTCCCGGACGAGGCGGCCGTCACAGTCCGGGCACTCGCCGACCGGGATGCCGACCTCGGAGAGGGAGTAGCTGTCGTCGCCGTACGTCTGGTGGACTTCGACGCGGAGGAACTGATCGCCGTCGGTGGCGGTGAGGACGCCGTCCGCGACGGTCACGGTCTCGGCGCGGGTGAGCCACGCCACCGGCTGGTACCCCTCGCCCTCGTGGACCAGCACGGTGTCGTCGGGCTTGCGGACGACGATCACGTCGCCGCGGCGGTCGTCGGGTTCGGTGTCGTCGCGGACGGTACACTCGCCGGCCAGCACGCGAGTCTCGTCGTGCATACCCCGGGCTGGTCGGGGTCTGGTACATAAACATCCGGAAGCGTCGGTGGGAGAGACGGATCGAGCGCGAGGCCCGATCCGGAGGGTGGGGCGTGGGGGTGGTCCCGTCGGCTTCGGCGTCGGCGGAGACGGGTGGAGGGCGGTGGAGACGGGTGTGGGGACCGTGGGGCAGGCGAGCCCACGCGTCCACGGCGTCAGTCGCGGTTGTAGTCCCGACCCAGGACCGCGCCGGCGAGGTTCGCGACGACGAGCGCCGCGAACAGCGGGAAGTACTCGCCGGCCAGTCCCGACACCATCATCGGGAACAACACGAGCGGGAGGACGACCGCGCTCCAGAAGCCCAGACACCGCACCGGGGCCAGGAGCTTGCGGCCGGCGTCTTTGCGGGCGGTCCAGTCGGCGAAGCCGTCGAACGTGGAGGTCGATTGCGTGGACATCGTGGGTCTCCCTGCACTCACCCCTTGGACGGACACCTCCATATAAGGGGTCGACGCTTGCCGAGAATTCGCCTCGTTTTTGCGAGTTTGCCGTCCTTCAGTCACGTTTTACCGCCCGACGATCTCCGCTCGTGCGGCTCGCTGACGTTTTAGAGCGTGTCGAGAGATCTTTAGAACTTTTATCGGCGTTTTTGCGACAGTTTCGACGATCCGGTCACTCGATGCGGACCGTCCGGGAATCCGAAACCGGCGCGAGCGGGAGGTCCGGGAAATAGACCTCGGCGGTGTAGGTCAGCGTGTCGGCGTCGCCGCCGAACACGCCGACCGGGAGCGTCGTCGTGCCGAGGTAGCCGTCGGTCGCGGTCATCTCGTGGCCGTTGACCGTGACGCGGACGCCCGCCCGCGCGCCGTCGCCCGCGTTGGTGACCGTCACCTCGCACATCTCGTTGCCGCCACTGGCGATGGCGTCGGGGAACTCGCCCCAGTCGAACCGGAGGTCGGGGAGCGACTGGGCGCTCCCGACGACCTGTTTCGCGACGCCCTCGGAGAGGCCGGCCTCGACGAGACCCGACACGCCGGCCTCGCGCACGTCGGCCGGGGACTGGAGCCCCTTCGTGGCCAGCCGGGACGCCCGGCCGGACCCGACGCCGTCGAGCGCGGTCAGCCCGACCGCGTCCGCGCTGACGCCGTGTTCGATGCGGGCCTCGACCCGGGCGGCGAGGTTGGCCGCGGCCGCCGTTCCGAGGTGGTCGAGGAAGGCCCGGAGCGCGGCGAGCAGGCGGAGCGCGTTCTGGCGGATCACCCACGCGTCGCTTCGCAGTTCCGCCGGCGTGGCCGAGTCCATGCTCGAATCCAGGATCGCGAGGACTTTCCGCGGGCCGGGGTCGAGATCGCGCTCGCGGTCGCCCAGCACGGCGCGCACGGCGTCGCGTTCGTCCTTGCGGGCGCTCGCGCTGTCGAATTCGGCGGCCGTCGCGACCGCCCGGAGCACGTCGTCTGTCGTCAGTTCCGTCGCGGCTCCGTCGCCCCCGTCGGCGCGGCGGGCCAGGTCGGCGAACTCCCGGGCGGTGTCCAGGCGGAGGTAGAACTTCGAGGCCAGGCGTCCGAGGCGGGTCGGCGAGAGCGACAGGCCGTCGCGTTCGACGAACCCGCGGTCGACCAGTTGCTCTAGCGTGTCGCTAACGCGGTCGCGCAACTGGCCGTCCGAATCGTAGCGGTCGGGCGCGGACCGTGCCCGCACCGCGTAGAACGTCGTCTCGATCCAGTCCAGCACGTCGTCGATGTCACGAACCGTGCCGAGGACGATCTCGGCGTTGAGGTGGGCGTCCAGATCCGTGGCCAGTCGCGACTCGATCTCCTTGCCGTCCCGGAGCAACTGGCGGTACTTGTCGGCGTCCGAGCGATCACAGACGACCCAGGCGTACCCCTGATCGTCGTAGCCCGGCCGCCCCGCCCGGCCGAGCATCTGGAGCACGTCCAGCGGACTCATGTCGACCTCCCCTTCGAGGGGGTCGTGGAGCTTCGTGTCCCGGATCACGACACAGCGGGCGGGGAGGTTGACCCCCCACGCCAGCGTCGAGGTCGAAAAGAGGAGGCCCAGCGTCCCCTCGCGGAACCAGCGCTCCACGAGATTCTTGTCGTCCTTCGAGAGCCCGGCGTGGTGAAAGCCCACGCCGTCGAGGACGGACTTGCGGAGGGTCTCGTTCTGGAGCTGTTCGGCCTCCTGGTGGAAGTCGTAGTCGCCGCGAGCGCCCATCGGCACGTCCCGTTCGGCCAACTCGTCGCGGGTCTTCTTGGCGGCCTGCACGGTGTCCTGTCGCGAGGAGACGAACACCAGTCCCTGCCCGTCCTCCCGGAGGTGGGGTTCCACGAGATCGAGCGCGCGGTAGAGTCGGCGGTACTTGTCGGCGAAGGCGTTCTCGCCGTGGGTGTAGGTCTTGACGCCGGCCTCCAGCGGGACGGGGCGGTACTCCTCGCCGAAGGCGAAGGTGGTCTCGGCGGGCGCGTCGAGCCACTCGGCCACGTCGTCGACGTTGGGCATCGTCGCCGAGAGCGCGACGATGCGGGGGTCACAGAGCCGTCGGAGCCGCGAGATGGTGACCTCCAGCACCGAGCCACGGCGGTCCGAATCCAGCAGGTGGACCTCGTCGATGATACAGCAGTCCACGTCGGTGACGAAGCCGTAGCGGGGCGAGTCGTGTTTGCGGGTGGCCGAGTCGGCCTTCTCGGGCGTCATCACGAGGATGTCGGCCCGCTCCGCCCGTCTCGGGTTCAGGTCGCGCTCGCCGGTGACGACGTACACGGAGTAGCCCAGGTCCTCGAACCGTTCCCACTCGCTTTCCTTCTCGTTGGTGAGCGCCCGCAGGGGAGCGAGAAAGAGGGCGGTGCCGCCCGCGTCGAGGGCCCGGCAGATGGCGACCTCGGCGAGCGCGGTCTTGCCGCTGGCCGTCGGTGCGCTGACGACGACGTTGTCGTCGCGCTCTAAGAGTGCCGGCAGGGCCTCCGACTGCATCCGGTTGAACGACTCGAACGGGAAGGCGTCGGCGTAGGCCGGCAACACCTCGTCGATAGCCACCTGTGGCTCGTGATCCACGCTCCCTGGCACGACAGCAACCGGGGGTGCCGAGAGTATAGGCGTTTCCGTCCCGGTCGGACCCGCTACTCTGCCCGAAACCGGAGGTCGTCGAACCAGGTCTGGCCGCCCTTGGACTCGTTGCTCCCGATGCCGAAGGCGACGGTGCCCGCCGGGAGCGACGGCGGGTCCGGAAACTCGGCCCGCTGTTCGCCATCGAGCGAGACCGTGACGGCGTCGGGCGTCACGGACACGTCGAGTTGGTGTGCTGCACCCGGTTCGGGCGTGGCACGAACGGACTCGACCTGCTCCGACGGCGAACGGATCTTGATCTTCCGGCCGGTGAACGCCACTTTCACCCGCCACGCGTCGCCGTCGGGATCGCCGAACTCGACCAGGGCGTTGCGGTTGTAGTTGTTCTCCCGTGCCCAGACGTCGAGCGTTATCTGACCCGTCCCGGTCCACCGGAACTGGTCCGCCTGCGGAGCCAGCAGGGTGTTCGCGTACGATCCTGACGCGGTGGCGTGGGCGCTCGGGCCGTCGATGCGCGCCTCGATGTCCCACTGGTCGCGGTCGCCGGCGACGGTCCGGTAGGCCGACAGCGACCGCCCTCCGAAGTCGTCCGTGAACTCGGTCGGCGGTTCGTCGGTCTCCGGTTCGCCGGTCTCCGGTTCGTCGGTCTCCGGTTCGTCGGTCGGCTGTTCGCCACCCGTCGATCCGTCCAACAAGCCGGTACACCCGGCGAGACCGCCGGCGGCGGCGATCCCACCCAATCGGAGCGTCCGTCGCCGCGTCGTGTCACTGTCGGGCCACATCGTTCTCGGTATGCCAGCGGTGCGGGTCGGGACGCCTAAGTGTTACTTTTCGTGGATGAACGTTCCGACAGACCGGCCTCGACACCACCATCGAGTGAAGCACGTACCATTTACGGCAGTCGGCGTACGTGTCGGTCGTATGCAACGACGGACGTACGTCGCGACGGTGGGGGCGGCGCTGGCCGGTGGCTGTCTCGGACTCGGGGGCAGGGATGGACAGGGAACGGACGGCGGAACGGGGACGCCGACCGGAACTACCGAGTCCGGCGGGGACGGGACGGTGAGGTTCGAGCGCCAGTGGCAGACCGACCTGGGCATCGACCGTCTCAACATGACGCGCGTCTCGACTGCGACGCGGTCAGACACCGTGTACACGACACACGACCGGGGGATGACCGCGCTCTCGCTCGCGGACGGGGACGAACGCTGGGCCAGGCCGACCACGAGGCCGTTCGACGCGCTGGCCGCCGACGACGACGGCGTGTTCGCAGTGTGGACGACCGGCGAACTGCTGGCGGTCGACCCCGACACCGGCGACCTGCGCTGGGAACGCGGCGACAGCGGAAACGGGAACGCCGTCTACGGCCCGGTGGTCACGACCGCCGAACACGTCGCCGCCGAGGGCCCCGAGGGGATTGTCGTCTACGGGAAGGCCAGCGGCCAGCGCGTCGCGACCCTCGGCGAGTCGGGAGGGTTGCTGGCCGCGTACGACGGCGGCTTCCTGGTCGACGCCAGCGCCGGACTCACGCGGTACGCCCCCGACGGCACGGTCGACTGGCAGGTCACGGAGGTTCCGTACACGTTCGGCTACGACGCGTCGCTCGGGGAGACGGGCCTCGTCGTGGCCGGCGACACAGCGGTGATCGGTGTCGACCCGGCGGACGGATCGAAACGCTGGACGGAATCGGTCGACGCCGATTTCATGGACGCGAACGTGACCACCGCCGGCGGCGTCGCGTTCTTCGGTGGCGGCTTCGACAGAAACGCCGTCTACGCCGTCGAGATCTCCTCCGGCACGCGCCTCTGGGACGCCAGTCTCGACGGGATGGTCCCGTTCCCGATGGTGGCGCTGGACTCGGCGCTGATCGTCGAAGACGACGACCAGGCCCAGGCCCGCGATCTCGAAACCGGCGAAGTCCTCGATTCGATCTCGACGAGTTTCGAGAAGTCGTTCATGGGCACGGCCGCCCGCGGCCGGACCTTCGTCGGCGTCGGCCGGACGGTCTACGGCTACCGGGTCTGATCGCCCCGACCAGCGCCGACCCCTGTCCCGCGCGGCCCCGGAACCCTACACTTTTCTCCCGACGGCCCCTCCTCTCGGGTAATGAGTCGCGCCCGCAAGCCCGACTGGCTCAAGATGGCGCCCCCGTCGGGCGAGCGCTTCACCGACATCAAGGAGACCCTGCGCGAGCACGACCTCCACACCGTCTGTGAGGAGGCCAACTGCCCCAATCTGGGGGAGTGCTGGAGCGGCAGAGAGGGGCCCGGCACTGCAACCTTCATGCTCATGGGCGAGCGCTGTTCCCGGGGCTGTAACTTCTGTGACGTGGAGACCGGCGGGATGGACCCGCTGGACCCCGAGGAACCCCAGCAGGTCGCCGACGCCGTCGCCGAGATCGGGCTGGACTACGTCGTCCTCACCTCCGTCGACCGCGACGACCTGCCCGACCAGGGCGCGGGCCACTTCGCCGAGACGATCCGCGCGATCAAGGAGCGCCACCCCGGCATCCTGGTCGAGTGTCTGATCCCCGACTTCCAGGGCGAGCCCGAACTGGTCCGGAAGATCATCGACGCCGACCCCGACGTGATCGCCCACAACATCGAGACCGTCGACCGACTCCAGTGGCCCGTCCGCGACCGTCGAGCCGGCTACGAGCAGTCCCTCTCGGTCCTCCGGCAGGTGGATCGGGAGTCGGACATCTACACCAAGACCAGCCTCATGCTCGGCGTCGGCGAGTACGACCACGAGATCTACCAGACCCTCCGCGATCTCAGGACGGTGGGCGTCGACGTGGTGACGCTGGGCCAGTACCTCCAGCCCTCGCGGTCGCACCTGGAGGTCAGCGAGTACGTCCACCCCGACGCCTTCGACACGTGGCAGCGGGTGGCCGAGGAGGAACTGGACTTCCTCTACTGCGCGTCGGGGCCGATGGTCCGCTCCTCGTACCGCGCGGGCGAGTTGTTCGTCGAGGCCGTGCTGGACGGCGAGGATCCGGCCGTTGCGCGCGAGCGGGCGCGGGCGAGTGAGTGATCATGGAACGAAACGAAGACGAACTGGCGGAAATCGAGTCACTGACCGACCTCCGCGGCATCCTGGCGGGGAAGACTGACGACGAGGGGCGGACAGCGATAGAACTGCTCCGGGAGAGCCGCGAGGACGACAGGGAAGACGCCGAATAGCGATCTCATTCGGAGGTCGGAACTAACACCAGCGCCGGGCCGTCGGTGGTGTCGGGACAGCGTTCGGCTCGGCGGACCGGGACTGTTCCCAGGTCGCGAATCTCGGTAAGTGAGCGACCCTCGACGCTGTCGAGGAGGAGGACGACGCTGTACTGGCGACGCTGGTCACCAGCGAGTCGTACCTCGTCGACGGGCCTGGCATACTGGTCCTCCTCGACGACGAGAACGGGCCCGTGACCGGCAGTCATCTGAATCCGCTCGCCACCAGTGTCGTACAAACAAGCGACGTACGATGGAACGTCGGCGGTCCGTTGAAATTCAAAGGTATTGCCGGCCGAAAGGGTACCGACGGGAACGGTCGACGACTGAACAGTGTAATCAGAAACGAGATGCGACTGGTTCTCGGCGGCGGAAAGGTTCACCGTCGCGTCGGTGTCGAGTTCGACGGCAGGTCGCGGTCCGGAGAGGTCGTAAGCCATCGCGCCGCCGGCGACGAGCGCGAAGACGAGCGCAAACGCGACCGAGAGTCTGCGGTCGACCGGCAACCCGTTGCGTACCCAGCGACGTGCCACGAGGAAGGACGCGGTCCCGATGACCGCTGTAATCAACAGACCAGCAATATCGAATACAGGATACAGCGCCGCTGGGACTACGAACAGATAGATCGTCCCACCGGCGCTCGATAGTGCCGTGTCGAGACCACGAATCGACACCGCGTCGCCGGCGAAGACGAACGCGACGGCCGCCGCGAACAGCGCGACGAGTGGCAGCGTTGTCGAGAGCCAGTCCGGAACGCCGAATACCAGCCCACCACCGACGACCGAGCCGACAGCGGTTCCCGCCAGCGCGGTCGCAATGTGCTCCCACTCCATTCCGGAGTCTGCGGCGTTGCGGCCGCTCTCTCCAGTGGTCGCGCCCGATATCTGTGCCGCCGCCATCGCACCGAAGACGAAGAGAAAACCGACCATGACGTAGAAACTAAGCATGAGCGGGACGATTACAATCTCCAGTCCCTCGATCCGCACCAAGGGCGCGAGCGAACCGCCGAGGAGGCCACTGCCCGCGGCGATCAACAGAACCGCCCCAGCGACGAGCGCCTGCATTGCCAGCCGGAACGGATTGCTGTTTGACACGTTTCGTCCGACCCCGACCCGCAGAATAAGCCTTGTGTCACGTAGGGCGATGCTGTCTCGCGTACGCGGTCACACGCGGCCCAAGGGCGACGACGGCGCGACAGACCACCGACATCGCCGGCCCACGGCACGAAACGTTCGTCCACTTCTGAACCCAGTCAACATCTAAAAGTTCCAGAATATCCAGCCCTGAGCGCCCGACCGCGGAGCGCCGCGGGCAAGATTGCGTGGTAACGAAAGCTATTTGCCAAAAGCCTATTAGCGAGCGCCGCGACGTGTATGGTATGTGTTGTCGGAGGGCAGTATGAGTACCCTACAGCGTGACCCGGGCGAACGGGTCGAGATCCTCGACGAGGACGGACAGGTCCGGGAGGGCGCGACGGTGCCGGACCTCGGTGACGAGGAACTCGTCGACATGTACAGACAGATCACGTTGGCCAGACACTTCGATCAGCGGGCAGTCAGCCTCCAGCGGCAGGGCCGGATGGGCACCTACCCGCCCCTGTCGGGCCAGGAGGCCTCACAGGTCGGGAGCGCCCACGCGCTGGACGAGGAGGACTGGCTGTTCCCCAGCTACCGCGAGGCCGGCGCGGCGCTGATTCGCGGGGTGCCCCTGAAGCAAGTCCTCCTGTTCTGGATGGGCCACGAGGGCGGCAACGCCGTCCCCGAGGAGGTCAACATGTTCACGATGGCGGTCCCCATCGCCACGCAGGTCCCCCACGCGACGGGGGCGGCCTGGGCCTCCAAACTGAAGGGCGAGCGCAAGGCCTTCCTCTGTTACTTCGGGGACGGTGCGACCAGCGAGGGCGACTTCCACGAGGGCATGAACTTCGCCGGCGTGTTCGACACGCCCACCGTCTTCTTCTGTAACAACAACCAGTGGGCGATCTCGGTGCCCCGCGAGCGCCAGACCGCGAGCGCGACGCTGGCCCAGAAGGCCCACGCCTACGGCTTCGAGGGCGTCCAGGTCGACGGGATGGACCCCCTCGCCGTCTACCAGGTCACCCGCGAGGCCGTCGAGAAGGCCAAAGACCCCGCCGAGGGCGAGTTGCGGCCGACGATGATCGAGGCCGTCCAGTACCGCTTCGGCGCACACACCACCGCCGACGACCCGTCGGTCTACCGGGACGACGACGAGGTCGAGGAGTGGAAGCGCAAGGACCCCATCCCGCGGCTGGAGACGTTCCTGCGCGAACGGGGCCTGCTGGACGACGAGGCCGTCGCCGCCATCGAACAGGAGAACTCGGATCGGGTGGCCGAGGCCATCGACGCCGCCGAAGCGGTCGAGCGGCCCGAACCCGCGGAGATGTTCGCACACGTCTACGCGGAAATGCCCCAACGCTTACAGCAACAGCTAGAGTACTTCGAGCGCGTCAGGGACCGACACGGCGACGACGCCCTCCTCGAATAACATGAGTCAGGCAACCGATACCGAGACCGAGGCACAGGATCTCACGCTCGTACAGGCCGTCCGCGACGGGTTGTACGGCGAGATGCAACGGGACGACGACGTGCTCGTGATGGGCGAGGACGTGGGCGAGAACGGCGGCGTCTTCCGGGCCACGCAGGGCCTCATCGAGGAGTTCGGCGACGACCGGGTGATCGACACGCCCCTCGCGGAGTCGGGCATCGTCGGCACCGCCATCGGCATGGCCGCCTACGGCCTCCGCCCGGTGACCGAGATCCAGTTCATGGGGTTCATCTACCCCGCGTTCGACCAGATCGTCTCCCACGCCGCCCGCCTGCGCACCCGAAGCCGGGGCCGGTTCACCTGCCCGCTCGTGGTGCGGGCCCCCTACGGCGGCGGCATCCGCGCGCCCGAACACCACTCCGAGTCCAAGGAGGCGTTCTTCGTCCACGAGGCCGGCCTCAAGGTCGTCATCCCCTCGACGCCCTACGATACGAAGGGGCTGCTGGCCTCGGCCATCCGCGACCCGGACCCGGTGATCTTCCTCGAACCCAAACTCATCTACCGGGCGTTCCGCGAGGAAGTGCCCGACGAGCCCTACACGGTGCCGCTGGGCGAGGCCGCGGTCCGCCGGGAGGGGACGGACGTGTCCGTGTTCACCTGGGGTGCGATGACTCGCCCGACGATGGAGGCCGCCGAGAATCTCGCCGAGGAGGGGATCGACTGCGAGGTCGTCGACCTCCGGACGCTCTCGCCGATGGACGAGGACGCCATCAAGGAGTCGTTCAAGAAGACCGGGCGCGCGGTCGTCGTCCACGAGGCCCCCAAGACGGGCGGGCTCGCGGGCGAGATCATCGCCACCATCCAGGAGGACGTCCTGCTCTATCAGGAGGCCCCCATCAACCGGGTGACGGGCTTCGACACGCCCTACCCGCTCTACGCGCTGGAGGACTACTACCTGCCCGAGGCCGCCCGCATCGAGGACGGCATCCGCGAGACCGTGGAGTTCTAGGATGGTCCGCGAGTTCAAACTCCCCGACGTGGGCGAGGGCGTCGCCGAAGGCGAGATCGTCCAGTGGCTCGTCGGCCCGGGCGACCCCGTCTCGGAGGACCAGCCCGTCGCCGAGGTCGAAACCGACAAGGCCGTCGTCGAGGTCCCCTCCCCGGTCGACGGTACGGTCAAGGAACTGCGGGCCGAGGCCGGCGACGTGGTCCCGGTCGGCGAGGTCATCATCGTCTTCGACGTTCCCGACGAGGGAAGCGAGTCGGGTGCAAGTCGGACGGAGTCCGACTCTGTGGAGGGCGAGGAGGCCGAGGAGACCGGCGCGGATGCGGCACCCGAGCCAGCGGAGGGCGGTGAACCACCCGAGGACCCCGCGGGCCCGAGTACGAACGGCGAGTCGAGCGGCCGGGTCTTCGCCGCGCCCAGCGCCCGCCGACTGGCCCGCGAACTCGGCGTGGACCTCGCCGCGGTCGAAGGGTCCGGTCCCGGCGGGCGGATCACGGAGATGGACGTTCACACCGCGGCCGAGACCGACGCGGACGAACCCGACGAAGCCGAACCGGCGGCTGAGACGGAGACAGCCGGTGCCGACGGGACGGCGGCCGACGCCGACGAGACCGGCGAGGGCGAACGCGAGGCCGCAATCGCCGAGGCCGAGGAACCGCTGGGCGGCGCCCAACCGACAGTCGTCGAGGGGAGCCAGCCCACGACGGAGGGCGCGGCGGCCCCAGCGGCAGAACCGGCCGACCGCGACCGCACGCTGGCGACCCCGGCGACCCGCGGCGTCGCGAAGGAACTCGACGTGGACATCGACGCGGTGCCCGCGACCGAGGAACGCGACGGCGAGGCCGTGGTGACGACCGAGGCCGTCCGGCAGTACGCCGAGTCCCAGCGAGCGGCCCAGGCCGCCGACGCGGAAGCGGTCAGCGCGGGCGGCGAGCGCGAGGGAGCCACGGCGGCCGAGTCGGACCGGGCCGAAGTCGCGGCCGGCACCGAGGAGCGGGTCCCCTACCGCGGCGTGCGCCGGACCATCGGCCAGCAGATGGAACAGTCGAAGTTCACCGCGCCCCACGTCACCCACCACGATCAGGTGGACGTGACCGGGCTGGTCGAGGCCCGCGACGACCTCGCCGAGCGAGCCGAGCAACGCGGGATCAGGCTCACCTACCTGCCCTTCGTCGTGAAGGCCGTCGTCGCCGCGCTCCGGGAGTACCCGATCCTCAACTCCCAACTCGACGAGCAAGCGGAGGAGATCGTCAAGCAGGGCGACTACAATATCGGGATCGCCACTGCCACCGACGCCGGGCTGATGGTGCCCGTCGTCGAGGACGCCGGGCGGAAGTCACTGCTGTCCGTCGCCAGCGAGGCCAACGAACTCGTCGAGAAGGCCCGCGACCGGTCGATCTCCCGGGAGGAGATGCAGGGCGGCACCTTCACCGTCACGAACTTCGGGGCCATCGGCGGCGAGTACGCCACGCCGATCATCAACTACCCCGAGACGGCGATTCTGGGCCTGGGCGCGATCAAGAAACGTCCCTGGGTCGTCGAGGACGAACGCAGTGAGTCCTCGGAGAGCGCGACCGGCGAAGCCGTGAGCGGCGAGGTCGTCCCGCGCCACGTCATGACCCTCTCGCTGTCCATCGACCACCGGGTGATCGACGGCGCGGAGGCCGCCCGCTTCACGAACACGCTGAAGGAGTACCTGCGGGACCCGACCCTGCTGTTGCTGGAGTAAGGACCGCGAGCGGATCGACGGCTACTCCTCGATCTCGACCTCGGCACCCGGCGCGTTCCGCTGGACGCTCTCCAGGCCGTTCATCGCGTCTTTCCGGCGGGCGTACCCCTCACCGCTGTCGGCGACGATGTTGCCGTTGCGGTGGCGGAGTCGCCAGCGCCACTCGTCGGCCCTGTCCCGGAACACCTCGAAGGTGGCCTGTGAGGCGGGGGTAGTGTCGCCCGACGCGTTCGTGGGGTCGGCTGTCGTGTCGGCGGAGTCGGTCGCCGACGGGTCGTCCGTGCCGGCCGTCTCCGTCACCGCGGTCTCGCGCTCGTCGGCGGGGTCCCACAGGAGTTCGACCTCCAGTTCCCGCTCGTCGGTCTCTGTCTCCCGGTCGAGTTCGACATCGACGGTCATCTCGGTCGGGACGCCGACGTCGAGGGGCTCGCCGGCCAGCGCGTCGAAGCCGGTCCCCGATTCGAGGTCGTCGGCGAGCGAGCGCAACAGGGCGGCCGTCGCCGCGGCGTCGCGCTCGTCGGTCCGCTTGAACAGGCGTTCCTCCATACCCCGACTGGTCGGGCCCGCGAGGGATAAAGCCAACCCGCACACTCAAAGTCCGGGGGTGCGTTGCCGGTGTATGGTCGTCGGCGACATCGCGACTGGCACCGACGTACTGGTAATCGGCGCGGGCCCCGGCGGGTACGTGGCGGCGATCCGGGCCGCCCAGCTCGACCTGGACGTGACCCTCGTCGAGAAAGAGGCCTACGGCGGGACCTGTCTCAATCACGGCTGTATCCCCTCGAAGGCACTCGTCTCGGCGACGGACGTGGCCCACGAGGCCCGCGAGGCCGAACACATGGGCGTCCACGCCGACCCCGCCATCGACATGGCCGGCATGACCGCCTGGAAAGACGAGGTGGTCGACCAGCTCACCACCGGCGTCGAACGGCTCTGCAAGGGCAACGGCGTCAACCTCGTGGAGGGAACCGCGGAGTTCGCCGACGAGAACACCGCGCGGGTCGCCCACGGCGGCGAGGGCCAGGGCTCGGAATCCATCGAGTTCGAACACGCCGTCGTCGCGACGGGGAGCCGCCCGGTCGAACTCCCCGCCCTGCCGTTCGACGGGGAGCGAATCCTCTCGTCCCGGCACGCCCTGGCACTGGAGTCCGTTCCGGACAGCCTGCTCGTCGTCGGGGCGGGCTACATCGGGATGGAACTGGCGACGGTGTTCGCGAAGGCCGGGAGCGACGTGACCGTGGTGGAGGCGCTGGATCAGGCGCTCCCGATGTACGAGGCCGACGTGACCCGCGTCGTCACCCAGCGGGCGAAGTCACACGGGGTCGACTTTCACTTCGAGGAGGCCGCCGCCGACTGGGAGGAACGGGAGGACGGGGTGACGGTCGTCACCGAGGGCGAGGACGGCACGGTCTCGGAGTACGACGCCACGAAGGCGCTGGTCGCGGTCGGGCGCGAGCCGGTGACCGATACCGTCGATCTGGACGCGGCCGGCGTCGAGACCGACGCGGACGGGTTCGTTCCGACGGACGACCGCGCGCGCACGAACGTGGATCACATCTTCGCCGTCGGCGACGTGGCCGGCGAGCCGATGCTCGCCCACGAGGGGATGAAAGCCGGCGAGGTCGCGGCGGAGGTGATCGCGGGCGAACCGGCCGCGCTCGACCAGCAGGCGATCCCTGCGGCGGTGTTCACCGATCCGGAGATCGGCACGGTCGGGCTGACCGAGGCCGAGGCCGAGGAGGCGGGTTTCGAGCCAGTCGTCGGGGAGATGCCGTTACGCGCGTCCGGGCGGGCGCTCACCCACGACGACACCGACGGGTTCGTCCGGATCGTCGCCGACGAGGCCGACGGCTTCGTCCTCGGGGCCCAGATCGTGAGCCCGGACGCCTCGGAGTTGATCGCCGAGGTCGGCCTGGCCATCGAGATGGGGGCCACCCTGGAGGATCTGGTGGCGACGGTCCACACCCACCCGACGCTCTCGGAGGCGGTGATGGAGGCGGCCGCGGCGGCGTTGGGACAGGCGATCCACACGCTGAACCGTTGAATCGGACCCCTCCGCAGTCGGGCGAAAATCGTACACGTTTTCCGACAATCGTGGCCCCCTACTGCGATGAGGTCAGTGGTGGAGGTGACCAAAAGAGCTATAATCACGATTTCGAAATTCCGGAACACGAGACGACCGAATAGCCATGACAGACGATACGGACGACACGGACGACGCCGACGCCGCAGACGACATCACGAGCGCGATCCTCTCGGGTTCGATGTACGATCAGTTGCGCCTCCAGCGGCGGACGTACTTCTCCCAGCCGACTATCACGAAACTGACGTGGCAGAGCCTCCTGCTCGGCGGTCTCACACTGCTCTTGCCGATCTATCTGCTCTTTCCGGCGACGGTGCGGGAGTACGTGCCGTCGGCCGATCCGGCGACGGCCTCGCCGAAGGTGTTGATTCTGGGGCTGGTCGGCGCAGGTATCGTGACGTTCACCGCCCTCCTGCTGGTCGGCGGTGCGCTGTACCGCATCCGCAACCACCCCCTCGACGAGACGGAGGCACAGGCGATCCTCAACGTCGAGGACTTCGCGTCCTACCTGGCCTTCGGCACCGGCGGTCTGGCCATCGGGCTGACCGTCGTCTACTTCCTGCTCGGCCTCGGCGGCGGTGCGGCCGTCGGGAGCTACGTGCAGGCGATGGACGGCGTCAACCCGTTCGCGTCCTCGGGCACGGGGCTGTCCGTCGTCCAACTGGCCGTCGCCTCCTTCCTCGGCTGTATCGTCTTGCTCATGATCCGGCTGTACCTCAAGCTCCGACTGTTCGAACTCGACGGCGTGTGAGCCTGGGGCCGCCGGACGTGGCCGGCCAGTGATTGCTGACGGACATATAGCATCGAATATATTTTATGTGATTACATACAGGAATACGCCATGGAACAGACACGTCGGCGGTTTCTCACCGCCAGTGCAACGCTCGGGACAGGCGCGCTCGCGGGCTGTAGTACGGTCACGGACGCGATCCCGTTCATCGGCGGTGGCGGCCTCGGCGACTACGAGCAGTGGGTCTACGAACCGGATCGGTTCGCGAGTTCCGGCGGGGGCGGGGACTTCGGTGACGAAAACGTCGCGTTGAGTCTCTTTGCGATCAACCAGCAATCGATCTACGAGAACCGCAAGGAACTGTATCCGAGCACGTACAACTCGCTGTCGACGAACTTCGCGTCGAACACGGGGATTCTCCCGCGGAACGTCTCGTTGCTGCTCAGCCTGCCCGAAGGACTGGTCCTCTCGGGGTCGTTCGAGCGGAGCGAGGTCACCGCCGAACTCGAAGACGGCAGCAACACCGAGTACGAGAGCGACGGGAGTTACGACGGGTTCGACCTGTACGTCCGGTCCGAGCGCGAGGAATCGCCGGACGCGTTCGGCGTCTCCGGTAACGCCGTGGTCCAGGGCCAGCGGGTCGACAACTTCGGGTCCGACTCCGACTCGGTCCCGGCCACGGACGTGGTCGAGGGGATCATCGACACCAAACGCGGCAGTGCCAACAGGTACGTGAACGCAAACGACGCCTTCGGGACGCTGGTCAGTTCACTCGGCGGCAGCAGTTTCCTCAGCGCGACCGTCCGGACCGAGCCAATCAGTGCCGGCGAGGCCAACGAGGACAGCGGCGAGTTCGAGGGGCTGGTCGCCAGCGGGCAGGCATCCAGCATCAACGGCGGAACGACCGACTCCCAGTCCGTGTTCGTCTTCGACTCACAGAGCGACGCCGATACGGGGTCGGTCAACGACTACATCGAGTACAACGACAACAGCGGCCAGTTCGCCCGCGCCAGGAACGTCAAGGTCAGCCAGAGCGGTCGGACGATCACCGTCAGCGTCACCTCGGACACCTACACCACCCCCAACCTGGGGACCGGCGGCGAGTGACGCCACACGCCCGCCGTCGACACACTCCACCTCGACCGCCGTAACGGCCCGCTACCCCGTCTCGAACGCGGACGGCGGGGCACCTGGGGTGTTACTATCGAATATATTTTATGTGATAACATACAGAAACAGTACATGGAACAGACACGTCGGCGGTTTCTCACCGCCAGTGCTGTGCTGGGTACAGGTGCGATGGCGGGCTGTAGTACGGTCACGGACGCGATCCCGTTCATCGGCGGTGGCGGACTGGGCAACTACCAGCAGTGGGTCTATCCGGCCGACCAGTTCAACCAGGACGCCGATAGTCTGAATTTCGACGGCACGAACCAGAAAGGCATCTACGACAGCCGCAAATCGTTCTATCCGAGTACCTACAGTTCGCTCGCGACGAACTACGGCGCGGTCGGACTCACGGGCCGGTCCGTGTCCATGGACCTCGGCCTGCCCGAGGGGCGCGTGCTGACGGGGTCCTACGACACGGCCGAGGTCGTCGCCGAACTCGAAGACGACGCCAGCACCGAGTACGAGAGCGACGGGAGTTACAGCGGCTACGAACTGTACGTCCCGTCGGACAGGGACACACCCTCACAGGCGGTAGGTGTCTCCGACAGCGCCATCGTGTTCGGCCAGCGCGTCGAACCCGGGTTCGGTTCCGACTGGGACGCGGTCGGCGCGACGGACGTGGTCGAAGGCATCATCGATACCAAAGGCGGGAGCGGCACCCGCGCAGTCAACGAGAACGACGACCTGGCGACGCTGGTGAACGCGCTGAACAGCGGGACCAGCGTCAGCGGCGGGACCCGAGCGGACGAGGTCGATTCGGACCAGGCAGACGCCGAGTCGGGTGTCTTCGACGGCCAGGTCGCCAGCGGCCAGTCCTGGTCGGTCAACGGGAACACGACCAGCCGCCAGTGGGT
This sequence comes from Halorientalis pallida, assembly GCF_049605515.1. Classification (GTDB taxonomy): domain Archaea; phylum Halobacteriota; class Halobacteria; order Halobacteriales; family Haloarculaceae; genus Halorientalis; species Halorientalis pallida_A. The sequence continues at coordinate 2,838,364 of NZ_CP187158.1, read as the reverse complement.
GTTCGTCTTCGACTCCGAGGGTGACGTGAGTACCAGCGACCTCAACGACTGGGTCGAAGCCAACGACACCGGCGGTGCGTTCACCCGCGCCCGGAACGTCAAGGTGAGCCAGAACGGGCGTGCGGGCGTGGTCACCGCCAAGATCGACACCTACGACCTCTTCCGCTGAGGACGGCTCCCGGTCGAGATCGAGCGCTGGGCGTCCGTTTCCGGGCCGACACCACGACGCTTTTCACCGCCAGGAGCGAAGGCGTCGGCGATGAAGGCACTCACGCTCGGTCCGGCGGGGACCTACTCACACCGGGCCGCGACGGCCGTCGCCGACGAGGTGGCCTTTACCGAATCGGTGACGGCCATCGTCGAGGCCGTCGCAGGGGGCGAGTACGACCGCGGCGTCGTCCCGGTCGAGAACAGCATCGAGGGCAGCGTCACCGAGTCGCTCGACGCCTTCGCCGAACACGACGTGGCGGTCGTCAGGGAACTGATCACCCCCATCCGCCACGCCCTGCTCGCCCAGGGACCGGAGTTCGACCTGATCGCCAGCCACGCCCAGGCGCTGGCACAGTGTCGGGACTACCTCGACGCCGAGTACCCCGACGCCGACCTGGAAGCGGTCGCCTCGACCGCTCGCGGCGTCGAGCGCGCCCGCGAGGACCCGTCGGTCGCGGCCATCGGCCACCCCGAGAACGCGACCAACGGGACCGATCTGGAGGTGCTGGCGAAAGACATCCAGGACCAGTCCTCGAACGCCACGCGCTTCCTGGTGGTCGCGCCCGAGAGCGAGCGCTCCGAGGGCGGCGGCAAGACCTCGCTGATCGTCTACCCCAACGTCGACTACCCCGGCCTCCTGCTGGAGATGCTGGAACCCTTCGCCGAGCGGGACATCAACATGACCCGCGTCGAATCCCGCCCCAGCGGCGAGCGACTGGGCGATTACGTCTTCCACATCGACATCGCGGCCGGCCTCTACGAGGACCGCACGCAGGACGCCCTCGCGGAGATCGACGACATCGCCGAGGACGGGTGGGTCCGTCGGCTGGGGTCGTACGATACCGAGCACGTGGTGGATTAATTAGCCGTCGGCGCGACGGAACGAACCGATGCTCGACGCAGGCGACGCGGCACCCGATATCGAGGCACAGAACCAGGACGGCGAGACGGTCACACCGACGTTCGCGGAGCCGACGGTCGTCTACTTCTATCCCCGCGATGGAACGCCGGGCTGTCAACTCGAAGCCCGCCAGTTCCAGGACGAACTCCCCCAGTTCCGTGATCTGGGCGCGACCGTCTACGGCGTCTCGACCGACGACGTCGACTCCCACCGCGAGTTCGCCGACGAGGAGGCTCTCGATTTCGACCTGCTGGCCGATCCCGGCGGCGAGGTGGCCGCGGCGTTCGGCCTCGACACCGAGGGCGGGTACGTCGAGCGGATCACGTTCGTGCTGGCCGACGGGGCGGTGCAGGCGGTCGTCGACGCCGACGACGTGAACCCGGACGGCCACGCCGCGGCGGTCCGCGAGCAGGTGGCGACCCTGTAGCCCGTTATCGCAGACGATACCCTCGGCGAAACGTTCAGGGGAGAGGTGTGTGAACGTTCGGCAGAGATGTCTGAGCAAGAGCGACGCGGGGCGGCGGGCGTCTACGCCGACTTCGACGACGCCGAGATGATGTGGGTACAGGCGTTTCTGGACCTGCCCGTCCCCATCGTCGTCACGGACGCCGAGCCGAATATCCTGCTGTTCAACCCCGCCATGCAGGAGTTGATGGCGCTTCCCCCCGAACGCGTCCCGGAGATGGAGGGGTACGAGGTGTTCCGGACCGAGGAGACACACGGGACACAGACGACGACGGCACAGCGGACGATGGCCAACGAGACCCAGATCAGGGGCGTCGAGGCGAAACTGTTGAACCACGACGACGAGGAGCGGACGGTCAAGATCACGAGTACACCGATGTACGACGCCGACGGCGACCTCGCGGGGTCGGTGACGGCACTCCAGGACGTGACCGAGTTGCGCGAGAAGGAGCGCCGCCTCCAGGAGAGCCAGGAGCAGGTCGCCGAGCGGCTGACGGACGTGATCGCGCGGCTGGAGACGGTCGCGGGGGACGTGGCCGACAACGCGGCCGACATCGAGGACCGTGCGGTCGCACAGGACGACCGGCTCGACGAGATCAGCGGGGAGATGGAGTCGCTCAGCGCGAACATGGAGGAGATCGCGGCGACGACCGACGAGGTGGCCGAGACGGCGGCCAGCGCCCGCGAGGCCGCCCGCCGCGGACAGGAGGCGGGGACGGAAGCCGAGTCGGCGGCCGACGACATCCTCGCGACCAGCGAGAGTCTGGAGGCGACGGTGGACCGACTGGCCGACCGGATGGACGACATCGAGGCGGTCGCCGAGATCATCGCCGATATCGCCGAACAGACGAACATCCTGGCGCTGAACGCCAACATCGAGGCGGCGCGAGCGGGCGAATCGGGGGAAGGGTTCGCCGTCGTCGCCGACGAGGTGAAAGACCTCGCGGACCAGACTCGCGAGTACACCGACGAGATCGGCGACGAGATCGAGGCGATCACCGGCGAGACCGACCGGACGGTCGAGGAGGTCGAGCGGGCCCACGAACGCGCCGTCGAGGTCAGCGACCGCGTCGACGAGACCCTCGACGCGCTGGAGGAGATCGTCGAGCACGTCGAAGACGCCGCCGAGGGGGCCGAGGAGATCGCGACGGCCAACGACGACCAGGCGGCCCACATCGAGGAGGTCACCGCGTCGGTCGAGCAGAGCGCCACGGAGGCGACCGAGATCCACGAGACCGCCACCGAGACGGCCGACCTGACCGAGCGCCAGCACGACATCGTCGAGGAGGTCCGCGAGGCCGTCGAGGAACTCTCCGAGGACCTCGCGGAGGGGGACGACTGACCGGCGGGGTGGCCCTCGCCGACAGACAGTTTTAGCAGGCCGTCGTAGTCGTGGTGGGGTGAGCCCATGGATCGACAGAACCCATTCGAGGAGATCGACCGTCTGTTCGACCGGATCAGCAGCGAATTCGCGGACCTGCCGGAGGCCGGACCGGGCGGGAGCGTCGCCGTCGACGTGGCCGACACGGGCGAGGCCTTCGAGGTGACCGCCGACGTGCCCGGCTACACCAGCGACGACATCGACGTGACCCTGCCCGACCCGCGGACGGTGCGGATCGCCGCCAGCCGGGAGACGACCAGCGAGACCGAGGACGGGGACGACGACCGCCAGTACCTCCGTCAGGAGCGGACCCGACGCTCGACGAGCCGCACAGTGGCCCTCCCCGACCGCGTCCGGAAGGGCGACGCCGAGGCGAGCTACGACAACGGCGTCCTGACGATCACGCTCCCGAAACAGGAGGCCGGTGGCGGGACGGACATCCCGGTGAACTAGCACAACGGCCTTCCCGCCGGCCGTCGAACCGGCGGGTATGCTCGAACCGGGCGACCCGGCACCCGACGTGACGGCACGGAACCAGCACGGCGAGTCCGTCTCGCCGACGTTCGCCGACCCCACGGTGGTCTACTTCTATCCCGAGGACGGGACGCCGGGCTGTACGACCGAGGCCGAACAGTTCGCGCGCGAGCGCGAGACCTACGACGACGCCGGCGTCACGGTCTACGGCGTCTCGACCGACGACGCCGAGTCCCACCGCGCGTTCGCCGAGGAGACCGGCGTCGAGTTCGACCTGCTGGCCGACCCCGACGGCGAGGTGGCCGCGGCGTTCGGCGTGCCCCTGGACGCACCCGGCGATTCGACGCCACGGACGACGTTCGTCCTCGTGGATGGCGTCGTCGAGCGCGTCCACACGGGCGTGAATCCGGACGGCCACGCCCGTGATCTGCTGCTCGAACTGCTGGACGACGGCGTCGTCGCGCTGGAGTGAGGGGTCCTATACGATACGGGCGAGGATAAAGTTTCCACGCTGGTAGTTTTTTTAGTAGTGGATATCGAAACGGTAGGTTATGGTCGACGAGAGGTCGCCGGCGGACGCTGCCGGGCACGGCGTGGGAGAGCGGGACAGGGCACTCGCGGAGCGGGGTGAGCGGACCGGACGGTACCAGCTGGCCGCCGACGGAACGGTCGTCGCTGTCGACGACGGGCTGTGCCGGCTCACGGGGTACAGTCACGCCGAGGTCATCGACGAACACGTCTCGTTCTTGCTCGGTGAGGAGGGGAGCGAGCGCTACGGTGTCGCGCTCGGCAAAGTGCGACAGCGCGGCGAGTTGTGCCGGACCGACATCGCCGTCACGCTCGCCACCGCGGACGGCGACCCGCTCCCCTGCACCGTCGACCTGCAGGCACTGGGTGGCGGGTCCGGGGCGTGGGCGAGTCTCGGCGAGCTTCGGCCACAGCGAGTCGAGGACTCGGCGGACGCCACACCGAGGCAGGGCGAATCGACCGCGGGCCGCTCCGCCGACTCGGCCCCGCTCACCGACCGGATCTACGGTCTCAGTCGCGTGCTGGGGACGGCCACGACGCGGGCCGAGCTGGCCGAGCGTGTCTGCGAGCGGCTGGCGGCGCGCCCGGAGTACCGGGCCGTCTGGTTCGGCCGGAGCCACTGCAGTGACGCCGTCCTCGAACCGGACGCGACCGCCGGGGTCGACGACGTGACGCTCCGGACCGACGGTGGCGGGCCGGTCGAACGCGCCGTCGAGACCGCGGCGGTACAGGTGGCCGAGACCGACGCGACCACGGACCTCCCGGTGGACCTGACGGAGACGGGGGCGACGGTGGCGGCCGTGCCGCTCGTCCACGGGGAGACGGTGTACGGATTGCTCGTCGTCACGGCGGTGGAGGCGGACCCCCTCGGCCCGGCAGAGCGGGCGGCGTTCGCGGACATCGGGGGTGCCATCGGGCACGCGTTGTGCTGTCAGCGGGCGCGGCGGACGCTGATGACCGGGCGCGTGACCGAGGTGACGCTCCGTGTTCGGGACGGCGGATCGGTCCTGCCGGCGCTGTCGGACCGCCTGGACTGTCGCGTCACGGTCGAGGGCGTCGTGTCCACGACCGACGGCCGGCCCCAGCACTACGTGACCGTTCACAGTGCGGACACGGACCGGATCCGTGCGGTCGGGGACGACTTGCCGGGCGTCGAGCGGTTCGAGATCGTCAGCGAACACGACGACGCGTGCGTGGTCAGAGTCGAACCGCCCGAACCGACGCTCCACCGGGTGACCGCCGAACACGGCGGGTCGGTCCAGGAGCTGGCCTTCGAGTGTGGCGACGCGACGGTCACCGTCGAGTTGCCCGACGCGGACGGGACCCGGGAGTTGCTGGCGGCCCTGCGGGCGAGGTTCGAGACGGTGACGCTGGCGGCCCAGCGGGAGACCGACCGGTCGATCCAGACCAGACGGCAGTTCCGGTCGGCGCTGCTCGACCGGCTCTCGGATCGCCAGCAGACGGCGCTCCGACTGGCCTACCGTGCGGGGTACTTCAACTGGCCCCGCGAGAGTACCGGCGAGGACATCGCCGCATCGATGGACGTCTCGGCGCCGACCTTCCACAAACACCTCAGACACGCCGAGGAGAAACTCGCGGGTTCGGTGGTCGCGCCCGAGGAGGGGTGCTAATTCTTTACCCGTCTCACTGATGGGCAACGAACAGAGAGGTATATACAATGGGTAAGAACGGCCCCTCCGGAGAGCGCAGCGGCGGTCCAGTCGGGTTGCCGGTCGAGGGGAACACCACACGGGACGAACTGTTCAGAGCGCTCGCCCACGCCCGTCGCCGCCGCGTCCTCGCGTACCTCCGTCGCGAGCAACGCGCCGTCCCGGTCGAACACGTCGCGACGTACGTCGCCACAGCCGAAACGACGGGCGACAGCGACGCGCCGTACGCCGACGTCGAAACCTCGCTGTACCACGTCCACCTGCCGAAACTGATCGACGTGGGGCTCGTCGCCTGGGCGGACCCCGACAGACGGGACGCCATCCGCTTGACGACGCTGGGCGAGGAGTTACCGACGACGCTCGGGTGGGTCCCCGGCGACCTGACGAGCGGCGACTGAACGGGCGAGGAGTCGGATAGGGAGTTCTTTTAGGCTGGCAGGGGGAACCGGTACGTATGGATTACGAGCCCCAGGAACTCGAAGCGAGGTGGCGCGATCGCTGGGCCGAGGCGGGACGGTACGAGGCCGATCCCGACGGCGAGGCCGAGCCGACGTTCATCACCGTCCCCTACCCCTACCCGAGCGGCGGCATGCACATCGGGCACTGCCGGACCTACACCGTGCCCGACGTGTACGCCCGCTACCGCCGGCTCCAGGGCGACGACGTCCTCTTTCCCATCGCCTGGCACGTCACCGGCACGCCGATCATCGGTGCCGTCGAGCGCCTGAAGAAGGGCGAAGAAGATCAGCTGTCGGTCCTGCGTGACACCTACAACGTCCCCGAGGACACGCTCGAAGACCTCGAAACCCCGATGGGCTACGCCCGCTACTTCATCGAGAACCACTACAAGTCGGGGATGAAGCAACTCGGGCTCTCCATCGACTGGCGGCGGGAGTTCACCACCAACGACGACCGCTACTCGAAGTTCATCACCTGGCAGTACGAGACGCTCAAGGAACGGGGCCTGCTGGAGAAGGGGCTCCACCCCGTGAAGTTCTGCACCGACGAGGAGAACCCGGTCACCACCCACGACCTGCTCGAAGGGGAGGAGGCCGAGTTCCAGGAGTACACGCTGGTGAAGTTCGAGGCCGAGGTCGACGGTGACTCGGTGATCGCACCGATGGCCACCCTCCGCCCCGAGACCGTCCGGGGCGTCACGAACGCCTACGCCCACCCCGACGGCGAGTACGTCCGGGCCGACGTGGATGGGGAGACGTGGATCGTCTCCAGTGCGGCCGTCGAGAAACTGCGACTCCAGGAACGCGACATCGAGGTTCGCGAGGAACTGTCGGGTGCGGACCTGATCGGCGAGACGGTGACGAACCCGATCACCGGCGACGAGGTGTTGATCCTGCCGGCGACCTTCGTCGACACCGACAACGCCACCGGCGTCGTCATGTCCGTCCCGGCCCACTCGCCGGACGACTACCTGGCCCTACAGGAGGCCAAGGCCGACGACGAGCGCATGCGCGAGTACGGGATCGACCCCGCCGACGTGGCCGACATCGAGCCGATCCCGATCCTCGACATCGAGGGCTACGGCGACGTTCCCGCGAAGACCGCGGTCGAGGAGGCCGGCGTCGAGTCCTCGGACGACCCCGACCTGGAGGGCGTGACGGCCGACCTCTACCAGGCCGAGTTCCACCAGGGGATCATGCACGACGACTACGGCGAGTTCGCGGGCATGACCGTCGAGAACGTCCGCGAGGAGTTCCGCGCCCACTACCAGGACGAGGGCGCGTTCGACGAGATGTACGAGTTCACCGAGGACGTGGTCTGTCGCTGTGGCGGCGACGTGGAAGTCGCCAAACAGGACACCTGGTTCCTCCGGTACAACGACGCCGAGTGGAAGCAGAAGGCCCACGATGTACTCGACGGGATCGAGACGATCCCCGAGAACACCCGCGACCAGTACGATCACACCATCGACTGGCTCAACGAGTGGCCCTGCATCCGCAACTACGGGCTGGGCACCCGCCTGCCGTGGGACGAGGACTTCGTGATCGAGCCCCTGTCGGACTCGACGATCTACATGTCCTACTACACCATCGCCCACCGACTGGACGAGATTCCACCCGAGGACCTCGATCACGACTTCTTCGACGCGCTGTTCTACGGCGAAGACGCCGTCGACGACCCCGACGAGCGCGCGCTCGAACTGCGCGAGGAGTGGGATCACTGGTACCCCGTCGACTGGCGCTGTTCCGGCAACGACCTCATCAACAACCACCTCACCTTCTTCCAGTTCCACCACGGCGAACTGTTCGACGAAGACGCGTGGCCCGAGGGCATCACCATCATGGGCATGGGCCTGCTCGAAGGCGAAGCGATGTCCTCCTCGAAGGGCCACGTCGTCCTGCCCTCGAAGGCAATCGACGAGTACGGGGCCGACACCGTTCGGTTCTTCCTGCTGAACTCCGCGGAGCCGTGGCAGGACTACGACTGGCGCGACGACCTCGTGGGGAGCACGCGCGACCAGCTCGAACGGTTCTGGAGCCGGGCCCAGGAGGTCATCGACTTCGACATCGACGAGATGGTCGAGATCACCCTCGAAGTCGAGGGCGAGGAGACGACCGACGTGGCCATCGACGAGGACGCGCGACCCGATCTCGAACACGTCGACCGGTGGCTCCTCTCGAAACTGCAGGGCACGATCCGGGAGGCGACCGAGGCCATGGAGGGCTTCGAGACCCGGACGGCGAGTCAGGCGATCTTCTACAGCTTCGAGGAACACCTGAAGTGGTACCGGCGGCGGGCCGACCTCGACCGCGAGGGCGCACAGTGGACCCTGCGTGAGGTCCTGCGGACGCGCCTGCGCCTGCTCGCGCCCTTCGTCCCGTTCATGGCGAACGAACTCCACGAGCAGTTGACCGGCGAACCGGCCGAAGACGCCGACTGGCCCGAACCCGACCCGGCCTTCGAGGACGAACGCGTCGAGCGCCGGGAGCGACTGGTCGAGGCCGTCACCGACGACATCCACGACATCGTGGACGTGACCGGGACCGACCCGGACACGGTGCGGGTGTACGTCGCGGCCGACTGGAAACGCGACGTGTTCGAGACGGTCCGGGAGGTCGGCACCGACATCGGCGCGGTCATGGGCCAGGTCATGGAGGACCCGGACCTCCGCGAGAAAGGCGACGCGGTCAACGACCTCGTGCAGGACCTGGTGGAACTCGTTCGGGAGCGCGACGAGGACGAACTCGCCGCGCTGGCCGGCGTCGACGAGCGGGCCGTCTACGCGGACGCCGAGGCCTTCCTCGAAAACGAGTTCGACGCCACCGTCGAGGTCTACGACGAGGCCGACCCCGACGCCGTCGACCCCGACGGGAAAGCCGACAGTGCCGTCCCGTTCCGGCCGGCGATCCACCTGGAGTAGTCACTCCAGCGAGAGCGCACCGTCCGCCAGCCGCCCGTCCGTTCCGGTGTAGTACCAGCCGTCCCGGAGCGCGTGGGCCGCGTTCCGGTCGTCGAGACAGCCGTCCATCACGGTCGGCCCGTCCAGCAGGACGGTGCCGTCCTCGGACAGCGCCAGTTCGGTTCCCGCCACTGGCGTCCCGACGGTCCCGAGCTGGAACGACGCGGCGCGGTTCAGCGTCGCCACGCCGGCCGTCTCGACCGGGCCGTACAGTTCCGTCAGCGGCACGCCGATCCCGCGGAAGAACTCGATCAGGTGATCGTCGAGCCGTTCCAGCCCCGAGAGGGCGTACTCCAGGTCGGCCAGACCGAACGCCTCGCGGAGCGGGCCGAAGACGAGGCGCTTCGCGGCGCGGTACTTCAGCGGCGTCCCCTCGCCCGCGAGGATGCCCCGCCCGTACGCGGTCGCGCGTCCGGCGAGTTTCCGTTTCATCCAGCCCATGTCGCCGATCCGATCCTGCAGGGTGCCGTAGAGTTGCTGGTAGAGTTTGGGCACGCCGACGAGCACGTCGGGGTCGATCTCGCCGAGCCGGGCCGTGGCGTCCTCGAAGGGGGCGTAGGCGACCGCGCCGCCGGACGACCAGAGGTGGTAGGCGAGCACGCGCTGGTAGACGTGTGCCAGCGGCAGGAAACAGGTTCCGGTCGCGCCGGGGTCGAGCGGTAACTCGGCGTCCAGCGCGGCGACGGCCGCCCGCAGGTTCCGCCCGGTCAGCACACAGCCCCGGTCGGTCGGTGTCCCCACGTCGAAGACGACCGTCGCCGGGTCGTCGGGGTCGGCGTCGAGTCCGGGGAGTGCCCGCGGATCGGCGGTCGGGAGGTCGTCGACGTGGACGACGGTATCCGCCACCTCCTGCACCGCGACGGGCGTGTCCACGTCCGCGACCAGGCCGTCCACGTCGGCCCGTTCGGCGCGCTCGCGCAACCGCTCGTCCGTCGCGGAGGGGTACAGCGGCACCGACACCAGCCCGGCCAGGTGACAGGCCAGGTCGACGACCGACCACTCGTAGCCCGACGGGAGCGGAACGGCGAGCCGGTCGCCGGGCGCGAGGTCTGTCGTGAGGAGGCCGCCGGCGACGGATCGGGCCCGGTCGTAGAGGTCGTCGAAGGTCCGCTCGGCGTACCCGTCACCCGCGGGAACGAGCGCGGCGGTCCGGTCGCCGTGGGTCTCCGCGAGGTCCGCGAACCAGGTCGCCATCGACGCCTCGGGGACCGCGAGCGACCCACCGTCCTCGACCTCGCTCCCGAGGGTGACCGGCTGGTCCTCGATGCCGCCGGTCGCCTCGGTCTCGCCGGCGGTCTCTGGGGGTTCGTCGACAGCCCCGGGGTCGTCGGTCGCGCGGTCGCGTTTCAGCGTCCCCGGGCTGTACTCGTAGTCCTCGTCGACCTCGGCGTCGTAGTAGTCGCCGTATCGCTGGTCCTCGTCGGCCGCGGCGATGTGTGAGTCCAGCCAGTCACGGGCGAACACCAGCACGTCCATCGTGACGTACTCGCCGTTCTCGTGTCGCTCGCGGAGTTCGCGTACCTTCTGTTCGAACTGCTCGTGCATCTCCCGGTGGTCGAAAAAGCAGTCCGCACAGTCCATCGCGTACCCGCAGTCCTGCATGAACTCCTCCTCGTCGCCGAAGTGGTACTCGGTGTACCGCTCCAGTTCCCGCAAAATGTCCCCCACGCGCTCCTCGGAGTGCCCCTCGTCCATCGCAGTGTGCAGATCGTTCAACAGTCCGAACAACCGTTTGTGCTGTTCGTCGAACCGTTCGATGCCGGTGCTGTACCGGTCGTCGTCCCACTCGGCGAAGGCCTCGCTCGAACGAGAGGTCATAGTCGACGTAGAGCGCAGTGGCTGAAAAAGGAGCCAACGGGTTCCCGTCGTGTGAAAATACGCCCGACAGTCATTACGTCGGCGTGTGAGGTGCCAGCAGAATGCGACAGCTCAGCGACGCGGAGATCGTCGAGGTCCTCACCGGGAACCGTGTCGGCGTCCTCGCCCTGGACGGCGGTGACCACCCGTACCCACTCCCGGTGTCGTTCGGGTACGATCCCGACGCGGACCTGTTCGTCCTCCAGCTCGAAGGCGACGACGACACCCGCAAGCGGCGCTGTCTGGACCGCGACGACACGGTCGGATTCACCGTCTACGAGGAGACCGAACCGGGACGGCGCTGGCGCAGCGTCGTCGTCAGCGGCCGACTCGTCGAGACGACCTACCAGGCGGCCGAATCGGCGCTCGCCACGCTCGCCCGGAGCGCACAGTCGGTCCCCAATCCCGTCACCTGGAGCGACGCGTCGGCGGTGACGCCGTTCGAGTTACGGATCGAGGACTGGAGCGGACGGGCGTTCGACGTGAGCGGCCCCTGAAGCGTCCACACCGACGGTCCTGCGGACCGAGCGGCCGCTACACCTCCGCGAGCGACTCGTACTCCTCCCAGCAGTCACAGTCGAGATCGTCCAGCGAATTCACCTCGTCCGGCAGGTCCGAGAGCGGCATCCACCCCGACTCCTGTTTGGCGCAGTCGTCGGCGTGAACGCTGAAATCGTCACCCGACATGTACGGCATACTAGCAGATACGGCCACAAGATTGAAAACAGTATCGTCGGGTTTGGAGCGTGGAAACGGCGGCCGAACCCCGACGGCAATCCCGGCGTAAGCGGGCCTTACCGGAGTCGTGACAGCCCCGGTCGGGAAACGATCACGGCGTTTTATCGCCCGGTTCGTGGAGCGGCCGGACATGAGCGAGCGAGCGGCCGATTCGCCACTGCCCGAACCGCTCCGGACCGTGACGCCGCCGTACCAGGGGCGGCCGAACGTGGAGATGGACGTGATCGGCTGGGGCGTCTTCCTCGTGATGGCCGTCCTCGTCTTGCCGCTCTTGCCGTTCGTGCTCCTGCTCTGGCTCGTCTGGAAACTCATCCCGAATTTATTTGGTATCGTGTGTGAGTGGTAATCCAGTGAATTACGCCGTTTGGCCTTGGTTTTTGGCCATTTTATCTGAAACTCTCCGGTAGATTATTATACAGGTCTCAGAAACCCCTCGGCGAGAACTATGGCGTCACAGGAAGGATCTGCGGATGGGATTACGTCGAGCGACGGAGCGAGTGCGGACGATCTTCGGTTCCCGCTCTCCTTTGGCCCGATACTGGATCACATCGACGCGGCGATATTCGTGCTGGACGCCGACCACGAGATCGTCACGTGGAACGAGGGGCTTCGGCAGTTGACGGGCCACGACGAGGCCGAGGCGAAGTCGATGGAGATGGCGAGTCAGGCGTTCTACCACGACGGGCGGCGGTCGAAGACGCTGGCCGACAAGGTACTGGACGCGCCCGAGTCGGCCGACGAGGCGTTCGGCGTCCCGCGAGACGAGGACGTCGACTACACGCTGTACCGGGACACGAGTACGATGGTCGCGGCCGACGGCACCGAGCGCGAGATCGAGTTCAGCGCCGCGCCACTGTACGAGAGCAGCGAGGGACAGGGTCCCTCTGGCAGCCGGACGCAGTCCGGCGACGGCGACCTCGTCGGCGTCGTGGAGAAGGTCCGGGACCGGACCGACGCGGTCCGCCGTCGCGAGCAGTTACAGGCGCTCGTCGACGAGGTGTCCGGAACGCTGACCGAGATCGCCGACGGGAACCTCGACGCGCGAGCCAGTTTCGAGTCGGATCGCCTCGACGACGAGGTACTCGCGGTCGTCGAAGCCGTCAACCGGACGGCCGAACAGCTAGCGGACCTCGTGGCGGACATCGGACAGCGAACCGGTGAGCTGGAGCGGTCTGCGGCCGACGTGGCCGAGAGCGCGAACGAGATCTCCGACCTGGCGGAGGGCCAGGCCAGCGAGGTCGATACCGTCGCCAGCGAGGTCTCACAGTTGAGCGCGACCGTCGAGGAGATCGCCTCGACCGCCGACGAGGTGGCGGAGACGAGTCGCGAGGCCGCGGACATCGCCGAGGACGGGCAGACGGCCGGTGAGCAGGCCATCGACGTGATGACCGACGTGGGTGCATCCACGGAGACGGTGACCGACGACGTCGACGACCTCCGGGATCGTATCGAGGCGATCGACGAGATCGTCGAGATCATCAACGACATCGCCGATCAGACGAACATCCTCGCGCTGAACGCGTCCATCGAGGCCGCTCGGGCCGGCGAGGCCGGCGAGGGGTTCGCCGTCGTCGCCGACGAGGTGAAACAACTGGCCGGCGAGTCACAGGAGAACGCCAGCGAGATCGAGGAGATGGTTCGGGCCATCCAGGCCGACGCCGACGAGACCGTCGCGAGCCTCGAGGAGATGGCCCAGCAGGTCGAATCGGGCATCCAGCAGGTCCAGCGGGCCGTGGACCGACTCGACGAGATCGTCGAAGTGGCAGAGGAGGCCGCCGACGGCATCGAGCAGGTGTCGGACGCGACCGACGATCAGGCCGCCTCGACCGAGGAGATCGCGAGCATGATCGACGGGATCGTCGACCGGGCCGAGGAGGTCTCGGCCGAGATCGAGGAGGTCGCCGCCGCCAACGAGGAACAGACCGCGACCGTCAACGAGATCAACGAGTCGCTCCAGCGGCTGACCGAGGCGGAGTGACCGCGACGCCGCTCACAGGTCGGTCCCGACCAGTTCCATCGACTCGCCCACGCCGTGCTCGCGGGCGTACTCGTAGACGACGTGGGCGCTGGCCACGTCCTGGATGGCCAGTCCCGTGGAGTCGAAGACGGTGATCCCGTCCTCGTCGGTCCGGCCGCTCGCCTCGCCGATCACCACTTCGCCCAGTTCCGCGTGGATGTCCTCGTCCCCCAGCGTCCCGGCGGCGTAGGGGACGTTGATCTCCCCGGAGTGGGTACACTGGGCGTGGTCGTCGATGACGAGTTTCGCGTCCAGCAGGATCTCGTCGTCGAGTTCGTGTTTCCCCTCGGCGTCGGCCCCCATCGCGTTGATGTGGGTGTGGTCGCCGACGGCCTCGCGGGGGACGATGGGGTCGCGGACCGGGGTCGTCGTGGACACCACGTCACAGCCCACGGCGTCGGCGATGGAGCCCTCGCGGACCTCGAACTCGTCGCCAGCGTCGGCCCGGAACGCCGCCACGGCGTCGGGGTCCTTGTCGGCGACGACGACGGTCTCGATATCGCGGACGGTGGCGATAGCGTCGAGCTGGGCGTGGGCCTGGACGCCGGCCCCGACCAGTCCCAGCGAGGTGGCGTCGGCGACGGCGAGGTGATCGGTGGCGACGGCGGCGGCCGCGCCGGTCCGCTTGCGGGTGAGCGTGGTCCCGTCGATGACGGCCAGCGGCACCGCAGTCTCGGGGTCGGAGTAGATCATCGTCCCCATCACGGTCGGGAGGCCGTGGTCCTCGGGGTTGCTGGGGTGGGAGTTGACCCACTTGATGCCCGCACCGTCCCAGTCGTCCGCTTCCAGGTAGGCAGGCATCGACCGGAAGTCCCCGTCGTACTGGGGGAGGTCGATGTAGGATTTGGCGGGCATCTGGGCGTCACCGCGGGCGTAGGCGGCGAAGGCGGCCTCGACGGCGTCGACGACCGCCGGCAACTGGGCGCTCTCCTCGACGGCGGCCGGATTCAACAGCAGCGTCTCCATACCCGCATCTGGTCGGCCGGGCGACTTAGTTCCAACCCCGCACCCGGCCGAGTACGGCCGGAGGTTTATCCCGAAACAGCCCCACGAGTGGCTATGTCCCGCCTCGCGCCGGTCCTGCTGTGCTGTGTCCTCCTCGTGGCCGGCTGTGCCGGGTTCACCGCCGACGAGCCCGAGACTCCCGGCCCCGTCTCCGTGCCCGAGGTCACGGTCCCGACGCCCGAGGCGACGCCGACCGCGACCGACCGCCCCCGGATCGCCGCCGGCGTGACCCGGGAGCGCGTCGTCGACCCCGAGGCGCTCGTGGCCGCCCACGTCGGAACCCTCCGGAACGCCTCCGTCCTGTTCACCTACGAGCGGACGGTCACCGCCGGGAACGGGACCGTCCAGCGGCGCGTGATCGACGGGCGCGTCGACCGCGGCGCGAACGCGACGACGACGTGGACCGTGACGAACACCAGCGACACCGCCGCCGGGACGGAGACCACGACCGAGACGCGGTCCGGTGAGGACCGGTCGTTCTCACCATCGTTCCGGGACCGGCTCCGACCAGTGCTCGCGGCGGTCGAACTGGTCCGGACCGACAACCCCAGCGGGGTGCCGCTACGGACGACGACGTACTTCTACCGGGCCGACGCGACGACGGCGACGCTGTTCGGGGAGCGAGCGCGGAACGTCTCGGTCCTGCTGGAGGTCGAATCCAGCGGCGTCGTGATGTCCTACCGACTGCGCTACGAGCGGGTCGGGACCGGCGCGGAAGTGGTCGAGCGCCTGAACTACGGCGCGGTCTGGTTCGGGAGCGACTGAGCCGTCGCTGGGCGGCGAGCGTCGAAAGAAAGCGTCCGTTTGTTCAGCGAGCGGTGCGGGTTGCAGTTCGGCGGGAACGAGGACGTTGCACCGCACGCGAACGGCACGAAGTGCCGTGAGCGCGCGGATCGCGGCGAGCGACTACGGGCGCGCTGTGCGCGCCCACTGGAGCGAGCCGCGATTTTTCCCCACGTTTTTGCCTGACCGAGCGCGCCTTCGGCGCGCGAGGGAAGTGCAAAAAGTGGGCTTACATCATCCCGCCCATGCCACCGCCCATGCCGCCCATGCCGCCGCCCATACCGCCGGGCGCGCCGCCGGGGCCGCCTGCGGGTGGTCCTTCGTCGTCGTCGTCGGAGCCGCCGCCCTTGAGGTCGCCGGCCGCGATGACGTCGTCGATGCGCAGGATCATGACTGCGGCCTCCGTCGCGGACTCGACGGCCTGGGTCTTGACGCGGAGGGGCTCGACGACGCCGTCCTCCTCCATGTCGACGACTTCGCCGGTGTAGGCGTCCAGTCCGGACGTGGTGGCACCGCCGTCGTGCTTGCTTCGCAGGTCGACCAGCGAGTCGATGGGGTCGAGCCCGGCGTTCTCGGCGAGCGTGCGCGGGACCACGTCGATGGCGTCGGCGAACGCTTCGACGGCGAGCTGTTCGCGGCCACCCACGGAGTCGGCGTAGTCACGCAGGCCCAGCGCGAGCTGGGTCTCGGGTGCGCCGCCGCCGGGGAGGACCTTGCCGTCCTCCAGCGTGACGGACACGACGCCCAGCGAGTCGTCGATGGCGCGTTCGACCTCGTCGACGACGTGGTCGGTGCCGCCGCGCAGGATCATCGTGACGGCCTTTGCGTCCTCGACGTCCTCGACGAAGATGCGCTGGTCGCCGCCGATGTCCTTCTCCGCGACGGAGCCGGCGAAGCCGAGGTCGTCCTCGGTGATGTCGTCGATGTTGGAGACGACGCGAGCGCCGGTCGAGCGGGCGAGCGCCTTGATGTCGGACTTCTTGGCCCGACGGACTGCGAGGATGCCCTCCTGGGCGAGGTAGTGCTGGGCCATGTCGTCGATGCCCTTCTGGCAGAAGACGACGTCGGCGCCAGCGTCGGCGAGGTTGTCGACCATCTCCTTGAGCTGTTTCTCCTCCTGGTCGAGGAACTGCTGGAGCTGGTCGGGGTCGGTGACGTTGACCTCGGTGTCGAGTTCGGTCTCGGGGACCTCGATGGCCGTGTCGAGCAGGGCGACGTTGGCGTCCTCGACGGCGTAGGGCATGTTGTCGTGGACGCGTTCCTTGTCGACGATGACGCCCTCGACGAGTTCGGACTCGTCGATGGAGCCGCCGACGACCTTCTCGACTTTGATGTTGTCCGTGTCGATGCCCTCGTCGTCGGCGACGGCACGGACCGAGTCGACGACGAGCGAGGCCAGCGTGTCCTTGGCGTTCTCCGCGCCCTTGCCGGTCATGGCGGTCGCGGCGATCTGCTCGAGGATGTCGGTGTCGTCCTCGTCGACCTCGATGGCCATGTCCTCGAGGATCTCTTTGGCCTTCTCGGCGGCCTGGCGGTACCCCTGAGCCAGGATGGTGGCGTGGATGTCCTGGTCCAGCAGGTCCTCGGCCTTCGCGAGGAGTTCACCGGAGATGACGACGGCGGTCGTGGTGCCGTCGCCGACCTCGTCTTCCTGGGTCTGGGCGACCTCGACGATCATGTTGGCCGCGGGGTGCTCGATGTCCATCTCGTCGAGAATGGTGACGCCGTCGTTCGTGACGACGACGCTGCCCGTGTCGCCCACGAGCATCTTGTCCATCCCCTTCGGACCGAGGGTGGTCCGAACGGACTCGGCGACGGCCTTGCCGGCCGTGATGTTCATCGACTGTGCGTCTTTCCCCGATGTCCGCTGACTCTCCTCGGAGAGTACGATGAGGGGCTGGTTACCCATCTGCTGAGCCATAGTCAAGCAAAGGATTGTATTGCCATTCTATATAAACGTTGTGTTACCCACAGGGAAAACCGCCAACGGGCGACGCGTCCGGACGGCGTGGCACCGGATACCAAGGGAGGGTTTAAACAGCAGGACGGCGGCCGGGAGGGGCTCGGCGGCCGGTCCGGCACCGGGATTTACGTGACCTGTTCACATACGTTCGAGCGATGGAGATTCGCCTACGTCTGGACGACGATCTGGTCGCCGAGTTGGACGAGGAGGCACAGCTCCAGGGGTTCGACGACCGGGGGTCGTACCTCCGGTGGATCGTCGCCAACCGCCCGATGTCGGACCTGGCGACCACACAGGCGCCGGCCGTCGCGAGCCGTGTCTCGGAACTGGAGGAGCGCGTGAAACTGCTCGAACGCCAGCTGGACCTGGACGAACCGACGAACCCCGACGCCGACCTCGGGCAGACCGGCGGGTCGGGAACCGTGACGACGGGTTCCGACACCGGCGGTGCGGGGCTGGAGCCCAGCGGGACGAGCGAGCCCGACGAGACCGCCGACGGCGAGCCGGCGAGTCTGGACGACGACATCGAACCCGACCAGGAGGCGATGGATCTCGACGGCGAGGAGACCGAGGAGGAGGCCGCCGCCGACGACGACATCGCCGAGGCCATCGGGGACGTGTCGCTGGAAGACGAAGAAAAAGAGGGCTGAGCGCCGGCCGAGACCGACGGGGTTTTGCCCGCCAAGCCACAGCCCCGACCGATGGGTACTGAGGCCGAGGCCGACGACGGTTCGGAGGTGTCGTTCGTGGAGTACGGAGTCGACGACTGGCCGGGACTGGGGCCGTCGATACTGCTCGGGCTTCAGCACTACCTGACGATGGTCGGGGCGAACGTCGCCGTCCCGCTGATTCTCGCGGGTGCGATGGGGATGCCGACCGACGTGACCGCGCGGTTCGTCGGCACCTTCTTCGTCGTCTCCGGCGTCGCGACGCTGGCACAGACCACGCTGGGGAACCGCTATCCGATCGTCCAGGGCGCGCCCTTCTCGATGCTCGCACCGGCGATCGCCATCGTGACCACCGTGACCGCCACGGGCGGACTCCCGGGCTGGCAGGCCAAACTCCAGGTCCTCCAGGGCGCGATCATCGTCGCGGCGCTGGCGGAGGTCGCCATCGGCTACCTCGGGATCGTCGGGAAGCTCAGAGCCTTCCTCTCGCCGGTCGTCGTCGCCCCCACGATCACCCTCATCGGACTGGCGCTGTTCGACGTGCAACAGGTCACCGCCGCCACCACGGACTGGTGGTTGCTCGGGCTCACTCTGGGCCTGATCGTCCTGTTCTCGCAGTACCTCGACCGCAGTCACCGCGTGTTCAGTCTGTTTCCCGTCCTGCTGGGCGTGGTGATCGCCTGGGTCGTCGCGGCCGCCCTCTCCGTGGCCGGCGTCTACACCCCGAGTGCGGCCGGCTTCGTCGATCTTGGCGCGGTCACCGAGGGGCGGCCGCTGTTCCCGATCTACCCGCTCCAGTGGGGGCTGCCCCGCTTCGAGCTGGCCTTCGCCATCGGCATGTTCGCCGGCGTCCTCGCCTCCATCGTCGAGAGCTTCGGCGACTACCACGCCGTCGCGCGCCTGACCGGGAGCGGCATGCCCAGCGAGCGCCGCATCAACCACGGGATCGGCATGGAGGGACTCACCAACGTCTTCTCCGGGATCATGGGGACCGGGGGCGCGACCTCCTACTCCGAGAACATCGGTGCTATCGGCCTGACGGGCGTGGCCTCGCGCGCGGTCGTCCAGATCGGCGCGCTCGTGATGCTGGTGGTCGGGTTCGTCGGCTACTTCGGTCGGCTCGTCGCGACCGTGCCCGACCCCATCGTCGGTGGCCTGTTCGTCGCCATGTTCGGCCAGATCGTCGCCGTCGGCCTCTCGAACCTGAAGTACGTCGATCTGGACTCCTCGCGGAACGTGTTCGTCCTCGGCCTGGCGCTGTTCGTCGGCCTCGCCGTCCCCGAGTACATGGCCAACGTCGGCGACGTGGCCACCTTCCAGGCGGGATTGGCCGGAATCCCCCTCGCCGGCCCGGTTCTGGGCACGGACGCGGTCGCCAACACGGTCTACGTAATCGGCACGACCGGCATGGCCGTCGGCGGCCTCACGGCGCTGGTGTTCGACAACACGATCCCCGGGAGCGACGCGGAGCGGGGCCTCACCGAGTGGGACCGGATCTCCGAGGCCGAGGACGCCTTCCAGCCGGTGTGGACCCGCTGGTTCGGGCGGGAGGCGACGGAGGCGGAGATGGAGGAAAAGCGGTAGAACGGTCAGCCCGTGTCCACACGAGCGGAGGGGGTGTGGGCTCGGATACCCGTGTTATCCGGTGAACTGGTGGTACTCCATGCCCTTCTGTTTCATCTCGTTGTGGCGACGCTCCAGGAACGAGTAGACCGAGCCGTGGGGCGCGCCGTCTAAGATCATCTCGGCGGCTTCCCGGACGGTGTCGACCTGCTCGGGTTCGCCGATGATCGACAGCGTGGAGCCGTAGATGACGACGGCCGCGCCGGAGAGTTCCTCCATCAGTTCCCGCGTCCGGCCGTCCTCGCCGATGAGTCGGCCCTTCTTCCGGCGCATGTCCTTCTTGTTCCGGGAGGCGGCCTTCAGATCGACCACGTCGAACATCATCAGGTCGTCTTCGAGCAGTTCCAGTGCGTCCTCGGGGGCGAACCCGCGGCCGATGGCCTTCACGATGTCCGGGCCGTTCAGCCCCACGATGGGGTCACCGACCGTCTCGACCTTGACCGAGCCACTCTCGGAGTCGATGTCGAGTCGCACCTCCGCGCGCTCTTCGATCTCGCGCATCGTCTCCCCACCTTCGCCGATGAGCACGCCGATGCGGTCCTGCGGTATCTTCACGTGCTGCATAATATGCTCGCATCTACGGCACCGCGCGGTTTTAAGGCTTCGCACGGAGACCGCCACTGAACCGTCGCTCCGTGGCCGTCGATCAGCCGTCGTCCTCGCCGCCCGTCACGAATTTCAGCAGGTCGTCGTCCTCGACCTCCAGTCCCTGTCGGCGGAAGAAGGAGGCGACGTTGTGGCAGTCCCGTTCGAGGAAGTCGCGGCTGTTGGGATGGTGGACGGTGACCGCCTGGCCCAGGTCGATGACGACCAGTTCCTCGCCGTGGAGGATGATGTTGTACTCCGAGAGATCGCCGTGGACCAGTCCGGCGCTGTGGAGGCGGCGCATGTACTCCCGGACCACCTCGAAGGCGGTCTCGGGGTTCTCGACGTGGACCTCCGCCAGCCGTTTCGCGCGGCCCTCGTCGATCCCCAGTAGTTCCATCACGAGGACGTTGCGCTCGACGGCGATGGGTTCGGGGACGCGGACGCCGGCTTTGCGCGCGCGTTCGAGATTGGCGAACTCCTTGCGGACCCACGCCTTGACGATGTCGCTTTTCTTCGAGCCGATGCCGTCGAACCGGGGGTCGCCGTCGAGATAGCCCCGCATGTCCCGGAAATCGGAGGCGTTGATCCGGTAGACCTTGACGGCGACCTCGGGCGACTCCGCGGTATCCAGCGTGTCGGCGGCCGCCCGGCCGCCCAGCGCGGAGTAGACGTTGGCTTCCTTGCCCGTCGATATCGGGCCGCCGAAGGCGTCGATGTGGCCGTCCTGGACGAGTTTGTAGAGGGCACCGAAGGTGGCGTCGTCGAAGACGGACGCCTCGACCTTGAACTGGTCCGCGTCTTTGATCCGCTCGCGGAACTGGCTGAACTCCCGGTCGCGGCTCCGGGCGATGCGGTCGGCCTCGGTGTCGGCGACGTCGATCTCCTCCCACTCGTCGCCGGGCGAGTCCACGTCGTCGGTGTCGACCAGATCGAATTCGGCGGTCATCGGACCGCCCCGTCACTGTCGGAGCCGCGTGTCCTCCCGGCGAGCCACCCGGCGGGTTCGGAGGTCACTCTTGGATGTGACCCTCCTGTCGAAGCTGGTCGGCCTCCTGTTTCTCGTAGCGCCACGTGATGTCCGCCTTCTCGTCCTGCCAGTCCCACGGTTCGACCAGCACCACGTCGTCCTCGCGGATCCAGATGCGTTTCTGCATCTTTCCAGGGATGCGCGCTGTGCGTTCGACACCGTCCATACACCTGACGCGTACCCGGTTCGCACCGAGCATGTTCGTAACGACCGCAAAGACCTCGTCGTCGTCGGGCATCCGGAGGTCCTTGCGTCCCTCGTTGTCGCTCATAGTCGCCCCTTCGGCGGGCAGACGGTTTAAGTTTTTCAACACCCGGAGGCGCGCACGACACCCCACACAGCGGCCGAAATCGGCCACGTACGCGTGATACCACACCCCATGAAATACGACCCCATATAACCGGGCAGACCTCAAAAATTGGGGGTATGAAAAGGCCTACCAATGTTTTATTACGGTGTCTCTATTGATAGGGGCTGTATGAAAGCAGCAGTCTTTCAGGGGGTAGAGGAGCCCCTTGAGATTCAGGACGTCGAGGAGCCGACGGCCGACGAAGACCAGGTGGTCGTCGAGACAGAGGCCTGCGGGATCTGCCGGAGCGACTGGCACGCCTGGAAGGGGGACTGGGGACACATCGGCGTGGTCCCGACGGAGGGGCTGATCTTCGGTCACGAACCGGCCGGCCGCGTCGTCGAAGTGGGGGACAACGTCGAGCGGTTCCGCGAAGGCGACATGGTGACCGTCCCGTTCAACCTCTCGGACGGCACCTGTCAGCACTGCCGTGACGGCCGCGGGAACATCTGTGACCGGATGGTCCCGCTGGGCTTCCTGCAGATGGCCCCCGGGGCATTCGCCGAGCGGTTCCCCGTCCGGGAGGCCGACCACAACGTCGTGAAACTGCCCGACGGCGTGGACCCGGTCAGCGTCGCCGGCCTGGGCTGTCGGTTCGCCACCGCGTTCCACGGCCTGGTCAGTCGCGTCGACATCACGCCCGGCGACTGGGTGGCCGTCCACGGCTGTGGCGGCGTGGGGCTGTCGGCGGTCCACATCGCCGACGCGCTCGGCGCCAACGTGATCGCCGTCGACATCAAGGACGAACAGCTCTGGGCCGCCGAGGAACTCGGTGCCGACGAGATCATCAACGCCACCGAGGTCCAGGACACACCCCAGGCGGTCAAGGCCCGCACCGAAGGGTCCCACGGCGTCGACGTGGCCGTGGACGCACTGGGCGTCGCCCAGACCTGCAAGAACGCCGTCAACTCGCTGGGCAAGGCCGGCCAGCACCTCCAGATCGGCCTCACCACCGGCGAGAACGACGGCAACGTCGAGTTGCCCATCGACAACATGGTCATGGACGAACGGGAGTTCTACGGCTCGTTCGGCATGCCGCCCAACGAGTACGACCAGATCTTCCGCATGATGTCCCGCGGCAAGATCGACCCCGGTCAGATCGTCACCGAGACCGTCGCCCTCGAGGAGGTCCCGGGCGTGATCAGCAACATGGGGAACTACGAAACCGTCGGCATCCCCGTCTGCAACGAATTCTAGCGGTCTTTCCGTTTGCCTTCTGCCGAAAACGAGCGCGCCTAGTCCGACGAGAAGCCAAAGGCCGGTGTACCGGAATCGGTGCCGAAGGCGAAGTCCGCCCCACCGGCGTCCGTGCCGAAGTCGAAGCCGGACTCGCCCGTGTCGTCACCGAACCCGAAGGTCGGCGTGTCCGAGCCGGTCTCGAAGCCGAATCCGGACCCGGCACCGTCGTTGCCGAACTCGAACGCCGGCCCGCTCGCGTTCGTCGCGAAGTCGAAACCGGAACCACTGCCCTCGGTGCCGAACTCGAACGCCGGTCCACTCGACCCCGACGCGTTGAACCCGTCGAACGATCCGCTGGTATCGTTCCCCATTCCGTCGAACGTCCCACCGCTCGAATCGTTGCCGTCCTCGAACGTCGGGTCGGAGTCCGTCGAGTCGTTGCCGTCCTCGAACGTCGGGTCAGTGTCGCCCCCGTCGGACCCGCCGTCGGAGGTCCCGCCGTCGCTTCCGCCCCCGTCGGAGGTGTTCAGCGACGGGTCGACGGTGAGGACGGTCGAGGCGGCCGCGTCGCCGCTCCGGACGGTGGCGGTATAACTCCCCTCGGCGTCGGCGCTCGCCGTCCACACGAGCGTGACGGACTGGGTCGCGCCGGCGGCCACCGAGACGAACGTGTCGTCGACGGTCGCGCCGTCGACGACGAGCGAGACCGGCTGGCTGACCGTCTCGTCACGCTGGTTCGTCAGGGACGCGTCGACCGCGACCGTGCCGCCCGGCGCGACCGGATCGGACGTACCGGTGATCGCGACCGCGAGCGGTGCCTGGGACGCGTTGCGTTCGGCGAGCGCGAAGTCGGTCTCCGTGGTCTGGCCCGCCTGAACGTCGATCTCGCTGGTGGTCGGCCGGTAGCCGTCGGCGTCGACGACGACCGTGTACGTGCCTTCGGCCATCGTGAGATCGAAGGTCCCGTCGGCACCGGTCGAGGCTGACATCGTGCCGTTGAGCGTCGTCACGGTGGCGTTCGGGATCGGCGTCCCGCTCTCGTCGGTGACGGTACCGGCGAGCCCGCCGTCGGCCCGGTCGAGCGTGAAGTTCCGCGTCAGCGTCTCACCCGGCGAGAGCGAGACGTTCGTCACGTGGAGTTCGTACTCGACGCTCCCGGCTCCGAGGTCGTACTCCCCCGGGTCGACGGAGAGCTGGTAGCTCCCGTCGGCGGCCGGCTGTGTGCGAGCCACGTACTCGTCGGGGAACCCGGCCGTGTCCGCGAACCCGCCGGGCTGGCGCAGGTCCACGAGTACCGAACTGATCGGGTCGCCGTCGCTGTCGGTCACCGTTCCCTGAATCGTCGTGGTCACCGTGACGGTCACGTCGACGGTCGTCGTCGCGTTGGCCGTCACGTTCACCGACCGCGTGGCGACCTGCTCGCCGTCGACCGACACCGCGAGCGTGTACGTCCCGGTCTGCACCGCGACCGCGTACCCCCCGGTCGCGTTCGTCGTCGTCGCCGCCGGGCCGACCGAGACGGTCGCGTCCGCCACCGCCGCACCACTGCCGTCCGTCACCGTCCCCGTGACGCCCCCGATGGTAGTCTCGTCGGTCGTGTCCGTGCCGTTCGTCCCGTCAGTCGTGTTCGTGTCCGTCGTGTTCGTCGTGTCCGTCGTATTGGTCTCGTTCGTCTGTATCGTCCCGAGCGACGCGTCCGCCGCGTCGGCCCCTGTCACGGTTGCCCCGCCGACGGCACCCGCAACCCCCACGGCCGCGATACCGAGTGCGACGACGGCAACCACTGCTGCGATCCGTATCTCCCCCATAGTGTTCACTTAATTTCTATATTTTCCGCTTAAAATTTTTCTGGCTATTTTAATTATAAACTCGTGTCCCGTTTCCGTCGCTGGGGTCGTCGGGACAGCCCCAAGCACTGGCGCTGTCATGCCGAGTCACCGTTTTTAAGCTACCCGAGACGGGAGGGGAGTGTATGCTGGACAAAATCGGGACGGCTGGGGTTCTGGGGCTGGTCCTCCTGATCGGAGGGATCGGTCTCGTCGCGATAGAGAACCCACTCATCGCGGCTGGCATCTGTTTCGCCATCGCGGGCTTGCTACTGGTGGCGTACGGGTTCGTGACGACAGTACTGGGCGCGCTCGGGATGGGACTGGGCGACGTGACCTAGCTCTCCGGTCGGTCCGCCCGGTGTTCGCTGATCAGTCGATCCACCATCTGCTCGTTGTTCTGTTTCTCGCGTTCCTCGGCCCGGTCTTCCCAGTCGTCGATCACCGTCTCGACCTCGCTCTCCCGGGCCACCGCGAGTTCGTCGACCTCCTGAATCCCAACGTCGTCGGCGGGGCCGACGGGCACCTCGTGTTCGAAGAGCAGGTCGTCGGCGGCCTCGGAGAGTTGGCCGCCGTCCCGCAGGACCACGCGCGGGTTCACGTCCGCGAGGCGCTGAGCGGTCGACCGACCGGCACCGCTCCCGTCGCGCAGGTAGATCACGTCACCCTCGGCCAGCCCGTAGGCCTCGTCGGCGTGTTCGAGGGCGTCTTTCGTGAACTCCTCGACCACCTTCACCGGGACGAGATCGGCCTGTTTCTCCGACACGTCCGCGAAGTTCGAGTGGTCGAGTTTCCACAGCGCCTTCAGCCGTTCGAGTTTGTTCTCCAGTTCGTCGACCCGCTCGCGCTCCTCGTCGAGTTCCCGTTCGAGGCGTTCGTTCTCCCGCTCTAGCCGGGTGATCTCGCGGCGCTCGCGGGCCTCGCGGCGTTCCTCGCGGCGGGCCTCCGAGAGTTCCTGTTCGTACTCCTCGATCCGGTCGTCCTTGCGCGCGATGGTGTCTTTCAGGTCCTCGTTGTGGTCTTCCAGTCGGTCGACCCGGGCTTCGAGGCGCTTGATTTTCTTCTCCTCGGCGGTGAGTTCCCGGGCGGTGTGTTCGGTCGTCTCCTCGTCCTCGTCGGGGTCCCGTTCCAGATCATCGATGACGGCCTCGACCGACTCCTCGCCGGCGACGACGCGGGCCAGCACCTCGCCGAGGTCGAACTGCGGCGGCACCTTCTCGGCGACGCGCTCGAACTGGTCCTCGTGGGCGTCGAACGCCGACAGCGCCGCGGCCAGGGCGTCGCGCTGGTGGTCGTCGTCGTACCCCTCCTCGCGGGTGCGGTGTTTCTTCTCGTCGACCGGGAGGTCGCTGGCTGGCACCCACGCGGCGGCCTCGAAGCTCCGCCGGATCTTCTCGACGGTCTCGGGCATCGGCTCCACGTCGGCGGCGACGACTATGGGTCGACCGCGCTCGATGATCCACTCGATCACGTCCGCGGTGTCCGCGGTACGAGTACTGAACACGTCCAGCACCTCCCCGTGCACGTCGACGACGGCCGCCGCGGTGGTCGTCCCGGGGTCGATGCCGACGATGACGTGATCGCGGCGCTTGACCAGCGGCTGGAACTCGATGCCGTCGCGGCGCTCGCGCTCGATCTCGACCCGCACGTCGCCCGAGCGGTGCGCCGAGACGGGGATGTCGACGGGTCGGCCCTCGACCTCGAAGATCGCGTTCGAGAACCCGCCGTACTTCTCGGTCACGTCCCGCTCGTAATCGAGGCCGGCGTCGTCCAGTTCGGACTCGACCTCGCGGCTCCGTTTCTTGACTGCCCCGTGAATCCGGCGGGTGTAGCGGTCCTCCGACCAGCCGCCCTTGCCGGTCGAGCGCCCGCGAGCGACCTTCACGCGGGTGGTGTTCGTGAAGGCCGACACTTCCTGCCCGACGTTCATCGCGGCGAGTCGCGCCGCGGCCTCGGCTTCCTTCATCGGGTCCTTGCCGTACGGGACGTTGTGCCGGCCGGCGACCCGGGAGAGCGGTTCCGGCCGCTCCGCGCCGGTGACCTGGACGAGTTTCGTCTCGTCGGGGAGTTCGCCGAGGAAGTGGATGAGGGCGTCCTTGTCCGCGGCGAGTTCGTACATGTTGTCCGTCGCGACGATGGCCGGCTCCCGGTCGTCGATCAACCGGCGGAGTTTCCGCCGGGAGACAACGTCCCGGTCGACCGACTCGCCGTCGAAGACGACCAGTGCGTACGACGGTGCATCCCCCCTCACGTCACCGCTCTGGATGTCCACCCCGAAGACGACTGCATCGAGCGCGCTCGTACGGGCGTTCACGACTACCACGGACTAGGGACCTGTGTGGCATAAACTTCGTGCCGGGTCACCCGCCGAACAGGTCACGACGGTGCGACGAGCCCCGCGAGGACCTACAGCTCCGCCGCGACCGCGTCGGCGATGGTGTTCAGCCGTTCGCGTCCGGGTTCTGACCGCTCGAACCCGAGTGTGACGCTGTCGTCCCCCGTTCGAGGAATGACGTGCAGGTGGACGTGGAACACTTCCTGGCCCGCGACCGCGCCGTCGGCCAGGAAGAAGTTGATGCCCTCGGTCGGCACGTCCGACGCCCGCAACGCCGCGGCGATCTCCTGTCCCACCCGAAACAGTCGCCCGCCGGTGTCGGGGTCCAGTCCGTCGAGCCCCGCCGAGTGGGCCTTCGGAATCACCAGCGCGTGTCCCTCCGTGACGGGTGCGATGTCCATGAACGCGAGCGTCTCGTCGGTCTCGTGGACGACGCTGGCCGGCGCGTCACCGGCGACGATGGCACAGAACGGACAGTCGTCGGGCATAGCGGCATCTGGGTGGCCGACGGGAAAAAGTCAGTCCCCGCCCTCCCCGTCCGGGAAGGGCACGTCGAGTTCGTCGCCGTCGTCGGGGAGGAAGGCCTCGCCGTCGAACACCTCGCGGGCCTCCCGTTCCAGTCGCTCGGACTGGCCGGCGTAGCGCGTCGAGACGTGGGTCAGCGCCAGCCGTTTCGCCCCCGCGCGGTTGGCGATCTCGGCGGCCTGTTTCGCCGTCGAGTGGCCGGTCTGGCCCGCCCGCTCGCGGCGGTCCTCGGCGAAGGTGGCGTCGTGGATCAACAGGTCCGCGTCCTCGGCCGCCTCGACGACGCCCTCGGTGGGGCAGGTGTCGCCGGTGTAGACGACCCGCCGACCGGGCCGTGGCGGGCCGACGACCTGTTCGGGCTGGACGACGGTGCCGTCGTCGAGTTCGACCGGCTCGCCGTTGTGGAGTTTGCTGTACGCGGGGCCGGGTTCGATGCCGAGTTCCTCCTCGGCTTTCTCGCGGTCGAACCGGCCTTTGCGGTCGTCCTCGACGATGGCGTAGCCGACCGACGTGGCCCGGTGGTCGGTCTCGAACGCCCGGACCTCGAACTCCCCGCCGTCGAGTGCCACGTCGCCGGGCGAGACCTCGTTGACGCGGACGGGAAAGGAGGGTTCGTTGCCGGTCACGGTGATCAGGTCCCGGATCCGGCGGCGGGTGCCCGCAGGCGTGTGGATCGCCACGGGCTCCTCGCGGTCGTTGAAGTCCCAGGTCTGGATCAGACCGGGGAGGCCGAGGACGTGGTCGCCGTGGAGGTGGGAGACGAAGATCTGCGAGACGGCGAAACCGGTGGCAAAGCGCATCATCTGGCGCTGGGTCCCCTCGCCGGCGTCGAAGAGGAAGCGCTCACCTTCCCGGCGGACCATCACCGCGCTCGGGTTGCGCATCGTCGTCGGAACGGCCCCGCTGGTCCCGAGAAAGGTCACGTGCATATCCATCCGGTCGGCAGGCGGCCCTAAACCCGCTTCGAAAGGGGGCCAGCCGGGATCGGGACCCCACGGCAGCGCCGGCTTGCGGTTGCAACGGTAGAGTCGCGGCTTACCACCAGCCATCGGGGACCCGAAGCGAGTGCAATCCAGTCCTACCAGCGAGTAAGGCCGGGTTCCAGCTGTTGACGGAGCGAGGCCGGCCCGCAACGGTGGCCGTGATTTAATCACGTCACCGTGGAGGGGCCGACGCCCATGACACAGCGTACCCTGGCAGCAGCGGCCGCCGTCGTCGTCGTGCTGGGGCTCGGCGTCGCCGGTGCGATGGCGGTCAACGCCGGCACGAGCGGGCCCACGGCGACCCAGATCGCACAGCAAACACCCCCGGACGATCCGGGCGTCACCTTCGACGATCAGGAGACCGACGGCGAGACGGTCACGGTCGAGCAGGTGCGCCTCCCCGACGGCGGGTACGTGGTGATCCACAACCGGAGCCTCCTCGACGGCGATGCGGTCGGGAGCGTCGTCGGCGTCTCGGAGTACCTCGACCCCGGCACCTACGAGGACGTGACGATCCGGCTGTTCGACGTGCGAGGCGCGCAGTTCGACCGTGACGACCTCGACGACGATCAGGTCCTGATCGCGATGCCACACCGGGACTCGAACGACAACGAGACGTTCGACTTCGTCACCGGCGACGGGGACGTGGACCCGCCCTACAGGAACGACGACGGCACGCTGGTTCTCAACGGCGCGTTCGTGACCGTCGACGACGACGATGACGGCGACGGCGACGGCGATGGTGAGGAAGGGATCGAGGAAGACGACGAGGACGACGAGGACGACGAAGACACCACGACGACTCCCAACAACACGCCCACGACCCCGGAGACGACCACGACGGACACGCCCACGACCACGGAGACGACCACGACAACCGACTCCCCGGGAGTGATCACGACCGAAACCGAGACCGCGACGCCGGAGCCGGCCCTGCCCGGCGACGGCGGGACGCCCGAACCCGACACCCCCGAGGACGTGACCGAGACGCCGGATATCGATATCACGCCCGACGAGGACGACGACGAGACGCCCGGGGCGGACGAGACGCCCGAAGACGGTGAGGACGGCATCGACACCCCCGAAGACGAGGAGGGTGAGGACGAACCGGAAGACGGGGGAGCCGACGAGAACGGTGGGGCCGACGAGATGGACGAACCCGCCGACGAGGGTGACGAGGCCGACGAGGGCGGTGAGAACGGCGCGGACGACGGCGAGGAAAACGGTGGTGACGAGAACGGAGCCGACGAGGACGGCGACGGTGAGGAGAACGGCGACGAGGACGGCGATGAGGACGGCGACGAGGACGGCGGTGACAGCGGCAACGGGAACGGTAACGGAGACGACGGCAACGGCGACGGCGGGGAGTCCTGAGACTCGCGGCGCACATCTTCCGCGGTCGCCGACCGACCGATTCTTACCGGCCGTCCCCGTAGCCGACGCCAATGGACGCCCCCCTGTGGACCGAGGAACACGCGCCGGAGATCGACGATCTCCCACAGTCCGGGGTCCGCGAGTCGCTGTGGCGAGCGGTCGACGAACCCCTCAATCTCGTCGTCCACGGCCCGAGCGGGAGCGGCAAGACCGCCGCCGTGCGCGCGCTGGCCCGCGAGACCCACGCCGACCCCGACAACGACTTCGTGGAGATCAACGTCGACGACTTCTTCGGAATGACCAAGAAGGAACTGAGCGAGGACCCACGCTTCAGTTCGTTCATCACGTCCAAGCGCCGCCGCGAGTCCTCGAAGGCCGACCTCATCAACCACGTCCTCAAGGAGTCGGCCAGCTACTCCCCGGTCTCGGGCGAGTACAAGACGGTCCTGCTGGACAACGCCGAATCGATCCGCGAGGACTTCCAGCAGGCGCTGCGCCGCGTGATGGAGAAGTACTACGAGACCACCCAGTTCGTCATCGCGACCCGCCAGCCGTCGGCGCTGATCCCACCGATCCGCTCGCGGTGTTTCCCCGTCCCCGTGCGCGCGCCGACTCACGACGAGACCGTCGCCGTCCTCCGGTCGGTCGTCGAGGACGAGGGCGTCGAGTACGACGAAGACGGCCTGGAGTACGTCGCCGGCTACGCCGACGGCGACCTCCGGAAGGCCCTGCTCTCGGCCCAGACCACCGCCGAGACCGAGGGCGAGATCTCCATGGAAACGGCCTACGAGGCGCTCGGCGAGGTCGGCACCGACGACCGCGTCGAGGAGATGCTCGACGACGCCGAAGCCGGCGACTTCACCGACGCCCGGAAGACGCTCGACGACCTGCTGGTCGACGAGGGTTACAGCGGCGAGGAAATCATGGAGGACCTGCTACGCGTCGCTCGTTCGCGATACGAGGCCGACCGGCTGGCGCGACTCCACCAGCTGGCCGGCGAGATCGACGTGGACCTGAAAGAGGGGACCAACGAGCGCCTGCACGTCTCCCATCTCCTCTCGAAGTTGGCCGAGTAAACCAGAGGGTGCCGATATTCGGCGACGACTACGGCGAGCACGCGTCCGTCAGCGGCTACACCGCCGCTCTTGTCACCGACGACCCCGGCTGGATTGCCGCTCTTGTCACCGACGACCCCGGCTGGATTGCCGCTCTTGTCACCGACGACCCCGGCTGGATTGCCGCGGTCGTCAGCGCGGCACCGTCAAATCCTCCAGATACCCACCGCAGTCAGGACAGAGCCGGTCGTCGACCTCCTCGGTAATGCGCTGATCGCAGTCCAGACACTCGTAGTACGGGTCTGTGTCCGGCGTCGGTTCGGTCAGTGGCATCCCTTCGGTTCGGGCAACGACAGCCACCCTTGTTAATCCCTTGCACAGTTCAACCCTCGGCGCGAGCCAGCACGAGGACGTGCCGCGTCAGCGAGCGATGGACGCGGCGCTCGAACCGATCAGTCACTCGCCAGCCGGCCTCGCGTGCGGCGTCGTCCCAGGCACGGTCGGCGACGACGACGGCCCGTGGCGCGACCCGGCGGGCCTCGGCGAGCGCGCCGGCCACGAGGTCTTCGAGTGGCTGATTGGCGATCTTCGACTGGCGGCCGTAGGGAGCGTCGAAGACCACGCCGTCGACCGCGTCGTCGGGGAGCGGGAGCGCAGTCGCGTCCCCGCGGAGCGTGTGCCAACCCCCCGGTTCGGGCAGGCCCCCGGGCGACCGTGCGGCCGTGAGGCAGTGCCCGAGGTTCTCTGCCGCGCCGCGGACCATCTTCGACTGGGCGTCCACGCCGAACACGTCGGCCCCGACCAGTCCGGCCTCGATCAGCCCGCCGCCGGTGCCACACATCGGGTCCAGAATCGTCGCCTCCGGCCCCGCACCCGCGATGTTCGCCAGGGCGCGGGCCAGAAGCGGGTCCATGCTCCCGGGCTGGAAGAACGGGCGGTCGGTGGGCTGTCGGTCGCCGAAATCGCGGACGCTCTCGAACGCGAGCCACCCCAGGGCGCACGCGTCGGTGGAAAATACCGCCCGAAGTTCGTGGTCCGGATCGTCGAGGTCGACGGCGAACCCACGGTCCACGAGGACGGCCCCGAGTTCCCGCTCGGCCGCCTGGGTGTCGACGCCGGAGAGACCGCGCACGTCGCGGGCCCGGACCGCGACGGTCCCCGACCGCTCGATTGGGGCGGCCTCCAGCAACGCCCGGGCACTCGCCACGTCGGGGTCGGTCCGGCCAACGTACTCGCTGGCGCGGTGGGTGTACGCGAGACCGCGTGTGCGCGCGTCGACGCCACGCGCTGTCGCCAGCCCCGGTGCGAGCCGGGCCACGCCCGTCGCGACGGCCGCGGCCTCCCGCGCGGCGAAGGCGTCGTCCTCGCCCGCCAGTTCCAGCAGGTACACGCCCGTAGATGCCCGCCTGTGGCGTATACGCCTTCCGGTCGGCCGCGCCGAAACCGGCCCGCCGAACGGCCGCGACGGTCCCACCGGGACTGGTAAGCACAGCGACCTATCATCGACAGGTACCAAGCTTTATAAACCTTAAATACGTGCTTTAAGTCGAGACATGGTTGACCCCAAGGAAACAATCAATATTGAAAACGTCGTCGCCTCGACCGGCATCGGGCAGGAGCTGGACCTCCAGAGCGTGGCAATGGACCTGGAGGGGGCGGATTACGACCCCGAGCAGTTCCCCGGCCTCGTCTACCGGACCCAGGAGCCCAAGTCGGCGGCACTCATCTTCCGGTCGGGAAAGATCGTCTGTACGGGCGCGAAGAGCACGGACGACGTGCACGAGAGCCTGCGGATCGTCTTCGACAAGCTGCGTGACCTGAACATCCAGGTCGACGAGGACCCCGAGATCGTCGTCCAGAACATCGTCACCTCCGCGGATCTGGGCCGGAATCTCAACCTCAACGCCATCGCTATCGGCCTCGGCCTGGAGAACATCGAGTACGAGCCCGAACAGTTCCCCGGGCTGGTCTACCGGCTGGACGACCCCGACGTGGTCGCGCTCCTCTTTGGCTCGGGCAAGCTCGTGATCACGGGCGGCAAACAGCCCGAAGACGCCGAGGAAGCCGTCGACCGGATCGTCTCCCGGCTCGAAGAACTCGGCCTCCTCGACGGATAGCGCAGGCTACATACCCACGCCACACCAAGCGCGGGTATGCTACCGCTACAGGTCGACGCGACGGGTGGTGGGCCGCTGGCGATCGTCGTCACCTTCCTGCTCGTCGCCGCCTTCTACGCCGTCACCCTCCACCTGGCGGCGACTTTCTTCATCGGCGACGTGCCGAGCCAGCGCGCCGCCTACGTCGCCCCCGCGCCCGCGATTGCCTCCCTGTTGCTCCAGCAGTGGGGCCTCCGTGGGTTCGGTCCCCTCTCGCCGAGTCTCGCCGCCGGCATCGCCATCCTCGCGATCCTGGCCGCCGACCTCATCGCTATCAGCTACGTCTACCGGCTGCAGTGGTCGTCGGCACTCCCGCTCACCCTGTTGCACTTCGGGTTCGCCGCAGTCCTCGGTGTGGCACTGAACAATATCTTCGGCCTGCTCTAGGCCTCCTCGAAAGCCACGTCGTCGAGCAAGCGGCCGAACGTGTCGTCCTCGACGGTGCAGACGGCGCGCCTGTCCTCGGCGTCGTACGTGATCACGCCCACAGCGTCGAGCTTCGGCAGGTGGGTGTGGTGGAGCTGGAGACGAACCGTCTCCAGCGGGGGTCGGTCGTCACCGGCCGCAGTTACGTCACGCCGGGCCAGGACCGCCCGTGCGAGGGCGTCGAGCGAGAGCCATCCCCCGTTCCGGAGGACCGCGAACGCCGCACGGCGATGGGGATGTGCCAGTACGTCGAGCATACGCGAGAGGTCGTCGGATTCGTTGGGGGGTCGTCCTGTCCGACGCCACCCATCCAGCGTGGTCCGGGTAGCCGTCCGCTCGGTCCCCTGGGTATCCTGGCCCATACGCCCCAGAGGGGCGGCCCGCCTCATCAGCATATCCCGTGCACAGCGTGCAGGGGTTGCACGCGCTGGCCGGCGACAGCAGGTCGCGGTTACCGCTCGAACGGCGTCGCCTCGGTGCGGTACTCCTCGACGGTGCGTTCGGCCCATCGGCGAGCGCGTTCGTCCTCGGTCGCCACCAGCGCCGCGGGTTGCCCGTCCTCTACCAGACCGAGTTCGACGGTGTCGGCGTACCGGCCGAGATAGTAGGGGAACTGCCCCTCGTAGACCCACAGCGAGGCCGTCTCGGCCGCCTGCAGGTCCGCGACCAGCTCGCGGTAGTCCGCCTCGCTCCGGAGGTTCTCCGCGACGGCGGGGGTCACCACCAGTTCGAGGTCCGCCCCGGCCTCGGTGACCTGCTGGTGGAGTGCCTCCAGTGCCTGCGCGCAGGTCAGCGGGAACAGCATCCGGAGGTACTCCGCGCCCTCGATGTGTTTGACCTGCTCGTGGATCATCTTCAGCGGGTCGGCCGGGTCCGGCGTCGTCACCGACACGTCCATGTGCCGGAGGTTCAGGTCGACCGCGCCCGTGTCGACGTGTTCGTAGACCGGCGCGAGTTCCGAAGCGGTGTCGACGGTCCGCACGAGGTGTCCGAAGTCCTCGGCCACCCACTCGCCGGCCTGCGTTGCGTCGTACTCGCGGTTCCGTTCCCGGACCCATCCCCGTTCGGTCAGCGCGTCGAGGTTGCGCTGGACCGTCGTCCGGGCCGCGTCGAACCGTCGCTGGAGGTCGTCGCGAGTCAGCGGCCCCGACTCGACCAGCGCGTTCAAGATTCGGACGCGCGTCTCCGAGCGCGCCAGGAACTCCACGGCCTCGATGGCCTCGCTCCGCTCGCCCGCCGTCGTCGGCGTCGGTCGCTCACTGGCGAACTGTGATGGCACGTCGCCAGTCGTCCCGCCGTCCGTCCGTTCGGTGCCAGTCACGCCGTCGCCCCCCGAATCCCGCGCCTCGGTCCGCTCGTCCACTCTTGCACCGTCTGTCGCCTCGTCCATATCGCCTTTCGTTTCAGGCTATCGCCACATAAAACCAGCCACACGTCCCAGCGGTCACTCGACCAGCCGCTCGATCTCGGTCACCAGCACGTCCGTCGCCCCTTCTGCCTTGAGGTCGGTGATCGTCTCGAACACCGACCGTTCGTCGACGACCGCGTGGACCGCCACCATGTCCTCGCCCGCGATGTCCATCACCGTCGGACCGCCCATGCCCGGAATCACGTCTTTCACCGCCTCGACTCTCTCCTCGGGGACGTTCATCATCAGGTAGCGTTTGTCCTCGGCGGTCTTGACCGACGAGAGAGCGGTCCGCACCTGCTCGACCTTCGGGTCGTCCACCACGTCCTCGCGGGCGAACAA
This sequence comes from Halorientalis pallida, assembly GCF_049605515.1. GTDB lineage: Archaea > Halobacteriota > Halobacteria > Halobacteriales > Haloarculaceae > Halorientalis > Halorientalis pallida_A. The sequence goes on along the minus strand of NZ_CP187158.1, from coordinate 2,803,090 downwards.
CCGGACGGAACTCTCCAGCACGTCGTCGATCACGGCCAGCCGGTTCATCCGGAGGGTCGTCCCCGTACTCGTGATGTCGACGATGGCGTCGGCGATGTCGACGTGCGGCGTGAGTTCGGTCGCACCCGAGACCTCCGCGATGTCGGCGTCGACGCCCTGCTCGTCGAGGTACGCCCGGGTGACGTTGGGGAACTCGGTGGCGACGGTCCCGCCGTCCAGGTCGCCCACGGACTCGACCGGGCCGTCCTCGGGTGCCGCCAGCACGAGGCGGCAGGCCCCGAACTCCAGGTCGAGCAGGTCGACCAGCTCGTCCGTCTCGGATTCCCTGACCTGATCGAGGCCGGTGATCCCCACGTCCGCGGCCCCGTCGCTGACGTACTCGGGGATGTCGGCGGCCCGGGCGTAGAGAATCGTGACTTCGGGGTCGACAGTGTCGGCGTAGAGTTTCCGGTCGGCCCCGTCGACCACGTGGAGGCCGGCCCGTTCGAGCAGATCGACCGACGGATCGTGTAGACGCCCCTTGTTGGGCACGGCGATGCGCATACCGGCCCTTCCGGACCCGCGGGCAATTGCTTTTCGCACGCCGCCCCGACCGCTCGACCCACCCGAGAGGCGTTATCAGCCACGATACTGCCGGAGAAATCGACTTATATGGCCCCTTTACACGAGAACACATGGCAAACGTACTGGATAGACTCTTTCTCTCGCTCCCGGGTCCGATCCGCGAGCGACTCTGGGGGAAATTCGCGTTCGCCCTGGGCACGGTCGCGGTCCTCTCGGTCGTGCTGACGGGGGCACTCATCGTCGTGTTCGACCTGCCGTGGGTGCCGCTGCTGTTGCAGTGGGCGATCCTGATCGGTCTGGCGACCGGCACGAGCATCTACGTCGGCGCGGACTTCATCGGCCAGATGCAACGCGTCGAGCGCAAGGCCAAGGCCATCGGGCAGGGGGAGTTCGACACGCGGGTGACGACGCCACGGGAGGACGAGGTGGGAGAGGTCTTCGACGCGCTGGCGACGATGCGTGACAAGCTCCAGGAGCGCATCGAGGAGGCCGAGCGGGCCGAGGCGGCCGCCCAGCGCGAACGGGAGAAAGCGGAGGCGCTGAGCGCCGAGGCCGAGGAGTTGAACGACCACCTCGAACGGAAAGCCGGGGAGTTCGGCGAGACGATGGCGGCGTGTGCCGACGGCGACCTGACCCGTCGGCTCGACGCCGACGGCGAGAGCGAGGCGTTGGCCCGTATCGCCACGGAGTTCAACGAGATGATGGACGAGATCGAGGCGACGATCCTCGATCTCCGGGCCTTTACCGACGACGTGGCGGCCGCGAGCGACGAGGCCACGGCGGGCACCGACGCGGCCCGCGAGGTCGGGTCGGAGGTCCGGGAACACATCACGGACATCGCCGACGGTGCGAGCGAGCAAGACCGGAAACTCCAGTCGGCCTCCGACGAGATGAGTCAGCTCTCGGCCACGGTCGAGGAGATCGCGGCCACCGCCGACGAGGTGGCCGACGTGTCCGACCGCGCCGCGGAGGCGGGCGACCAGGCCAGGGACGCCGCCGAGGCGGCCGTCGGCGAGATGGACCGCATCACCACCCAGACCACCGAGGCCGTCGACGACGTGGAGGAACTCGACGCGGAGATGGCCGAGATCGACGAGGTCGTCGGCATCATCGAGGACATCGCCGAGCAGACCTCCGTGCTGGCGCTGAACGCCTCCATCGAAGCCGCCCGGGCCGGCGAGGCCGGGTCCGGGTTCGCCGTCGTCGCCGACGAGGTGAAAGACCTCGCCGAGGAGACCCAGGCGGCGACCACGGAGATCGCAGAGCGCGTCGAGCGGATCCAGGACCGGACGGACTCGGCCGTCGAGGGGATGCACGAGACCAGCGACCGCGTCGAGGACGGCATGGAGACCATCGCGGCGGGCCTCGATTCGCTGGAGCGCGTGGCCGAACTCGTCGCCGACGCCAACCAGGGGATCCAGGAGATCGACGCGACCACCGACGAGCAGGCCGCCCGCACCCAGGAGATCGTCGCGACCGTCGAGGAAGTCGCCGACATCAGCCAGCAGACTCGTGAGGAGACCGACGCCGCGACCGAGGCCGTCGACCGCCAGCAGGAGACCCTCGAAGCGGCGACCGACACGGTGGAGGGCGTCGCCGACCGGACCGACGAGTTGCGCGACCTGGCCGACTACTTCGAGGTCGACGCCGACGCCGAGCGCGCGACGCTCGCGGCGGACGGCCGCGGCGATTGAGTGGGAGTCCCCGTCTTTATGCCGTCCGGCCGCGGACGCCAGAGCATGACGACGCTGAAAGTTGCGGACGGTCGCGTCCTCCGCCCCGACCACACGGTCGAGCGGGCGGACGTTCTCGTCGATCAGACCAGCGGCGAGATTCTATCGGTCGAACCCGACGGCGAGGGCAGTGCCAGCGCCGACGACACCCTCGACGCCGAGGGCGGCCTCGTGATCCCGGGACTGGTCAACGCCCACACACACGTCGCGATGACGCTGTTGCGGGGCTACGCCGACGACAAGCCGCTCGACGCCTGGCTCCAGGAGGACATCTGGCCGGTCGAGGCCGAACTCACCGCCGAGGACGTGCGAGCGGGCGCACGGCTGGGCATCCTGGAGATGATCCGCTCGGGCACCACCGCCTTCGCGGACATGTACTTCTTCATGCCCGAGGTCGTCGCCGCCGTCGAGGAATCCGGAATGCGCGCACTGCTGGGCTACGGCTCGATCACCGTCGGCAACGACGACGAGGCCGCCCACCAGGAGATGCAGGACGGCCTCGACTTCGCGGAGGGGTACGACGGTGCGGCCGACGGCCGCGTCTCGACGGCGTTCATGCCCCACAGCCTCACCACCGTCGGCGAGGCGTACCTCCGGGAGTACGTGCCCGAGGCCCGCGAGGCCGACGTTCCGATCCACTTCCACGCAAACGAGACCGGGGGCGAGGTCGAACCCATCGTCGACGACCACGGCGAACGCCCGCTGGAATACGCCGACGACATCGGGATGCTGGCCGACACGTCCTTCCTGGCCCACGGCGTCCACACCGACCGGACCGAACACGAGTTGCTGGCCGAGCGCGACACCGCCGTGATCCACTGCCCGGCCTCGAACATGAAACTCGCGAGCGGGATGGCCCCCGTCCAGGCCATGCGGGACCGCGGCGTGACCGTCGGCCTCGGCACCGACGGCGCGGCCTCGAACAACGACCTCTCGCTGTTCGACGAGATGCGCGACGCCGCCATGCTCGGGAAGCTGGCGGCCGACGACGCCAGTGCCGTCGACGCCGACGCGGTCGTCGAGATGGCCACGCAGGGCGGCGCGGACGCGCTCGGGATGGCCTCGGGCCGGATCGAACCGGGCGCGAACGCGGATCTGGCGGTGCTGGATCTGGACCGGCCCCATCTCACGCCGGCCCACGACCTCGTGAGCCACCTCACCTACGCCGCGAGCGGGTCGGACGTGCGCCACACGGTCTGTGACGGCCAGGTCCTCATGCGGGACCGGACGGTGCAGACGCTGGACGCGGACGAGGTGCTCGCGGACGCTCGCGAGCGTGCCGCGGCCCTGATCGACCGCGCGGAATCGTGACGCGACGGGTGAATTAAACGGCCAGTCCTGGCTTTGAACGTTCTACGGATAGCTGGCGTCGTCTTGGATCGCAGTGAATTCACTGAACGGGAATCCGGGTTTATGCAGGTCTCTCGCCTGGACACAGGTGAGATGCAATCGAGAAGCACACTGTTCGCACTCGTGTCCGTGGCGCTGCTCGTCGGCGCGGCGCTGGGCCCGGCCGTGGCCGCCGGCTCACCGACCGCCGTGTCGAGCGGAGCCGCGCTCGCACAGGACGACACCACCACCAACGAGACAGCCACGAACGACACCGACGACGGCAACGAGACTGACCTGAACGAAACGGACGGCAACGAGACCGACGACGGCAACGAAACGGATCTCGACGAAACGGACGGCAACGAAACTGAAACCAACGAAACCGACGACGGCAACGAGACTCGCGTGCCGTTCGGGCAGCTCGTGTCCGCGTTCATCGAGAACACGCGTGCCCAGATGAACAGCACGAACAGCACGAACGGGTCCAGCACCCCGTTCGGCCTGCTGGTCGCGGCGTTCGTCACGGAGAACAACCCCGGGAACGCACCCGACCACGCGGGACCGCCCGCACACGCCGGCCCCGGTGGCAACGAGACGAACGCGAGCGAGCGCGGCCCGCCCGAGAACCGCGGACCACCCGAGGACCGTGGCCCCAGCGAGGACCGGCGACAGGGCCCGCCCGAGGACCGCGGCCCCGACAGTGACGACGAGGCAGACACCGAGAGCAGTGGCGGCAACGGCGGCGGGAACGGTGGCGGTCCGCCCGCGAACGCCGGCGGTAACGGCGGCGGTAACGGTGGCGGTAACGGTGGCGGCGGCGGCGGTCCGCCCGCGAACGCCGGCGGCCCCGGTCGATAGGGCGACTCGTTTCTGACGCTCCGATTCGTCGCTCGCCCTGACGGTTCAGTCGGACTCGGAGACGGCGATGTTCCGGTACTGCGAATCGTGTGACCCGCAACTGATCCCCTCGTTCCCGTCGCAGTCGTTGACGATGATGAGCGAGTCGGCGTCGCCGAGGTTGTTAGTATTTTTGTACACCTCGCCGAGTGGAACCTCGTAACGGGTCCAGCCGTCACCGGTCCCGTAGTAGGCCCCGCCGTAGTCGCTGACGTTGACGCCCCAGTTCTGCACGCCCGAGAGCCGGACGACCCGGCCGCTGTCCTGCCCGGTCCCGGCGTTCTCGAACCCGATGCCGTGGATCGCGCCCTCGTTCGTACTCCTGAACTCGAAGGTCAACACCGTGTCCTCGGTGACCGTGTAGTTCTTCGAGATCAGTTGCCACTTGTTACCGGTCACTTCGACGCGTCGCCCGTCGTCCGAGATCGTCGTCGTCGCCGACGGGTCGTTGTAGTTCCCGCTGAAGTCACTGAGCGAGTCGGCGTCGGCGGTGATCAGTTCGCCGGCGATGCCGTCCGCGATCCAGAACTGCCGGCTGTGCAGGACCGCGCCGCTGGCTTCGTGGACGACCGAAACCGTCAGTTCGCCCCGGATCACGTCGTGCGGGAGCCGATACTGGTCACCCGCGGTGATCCGGTCGTCGTCACCGCCGGCGACGGGGGCCAGCGACGACAGCCTGACGCGCCGGGTATCGTCGCCGTGACGCAGGACCGCGACCGTCTCGGCGGCCGACAGGCCGTCCCCGGCGGTGTGGACGAGAGTGACGTTCCCCGCCGAGGCCGACGACGAGAGCGACGCCGTCGTCGGGTCGCGTGTCGTCTCCTCGGCGAGCGAGAAGCCGAGGACGGCGACGACCCCGATCAGGACGACGCCGACCGCGACGAGCAGGAGGCTCCCGATCACCTCCGACTGCCCCCGACCCCGGCCGACATCTCGCATATCCGAGTCTTAGATCCGCGCTGAGTAATCGTTTTCGTCGGTCTCGGTCCGTGAGCCGCGCGCTCGCCGCCCCGGTTCGGCAGCGTTTTGAGGGTGCTGTCCAACTCTCGGGCAATGACTGCGCCGATCAGCGAGCGGCTCGACGACCCCGAGACCGCACGTGAGGAGGGGCGACGGAAGATGGACTGGGCGCGCGAACACATGCCGATTCTCGCCTCGCTCCGCGAGGAGTTCACCGAGAGCCAGCCCTTCGCGGGCGAGGTGATCGGGATGGCGATGCACGTCGAGGCCAAGACGGCCGTCCTCGCGGAACTGCTGGCCGAGGGCGGTGCCGAGGTCGCCATCACCGGCTGTAACCCGCTCTCCACCCACGACGACGTGTCCGCGGCCCTGGACGCCCACGGGAACGTCACGTCCTACGCCGAGCGCGGCGTCGACGACGACGCCTACTACGCCGCCATGGAGGCCGTCATCGAACACGAACCGACCATCACGGTGGACGACGGGATGGACCTCATCGCGGCCATCCACGAGGACTACCCCGAACTCATCGACACCATCGTCGGCGGGTGTGAGGAGACCACCACCGGCGTCCACCGCCTGCGCGCGATGGACGACGACGGCGCGCTCGAATACCCGGTCTTCGCCGTCAACGACACGCCGATGAAGCGACTGTTCGACAACGTCCACGGCACCGGCGAGTCCGCGCTCGCCAGCATCGCCATGACGACGAACCTCTCATACGCCGGCAAGACCGTCGTCGTCGGCGGCTACGGGGACTGCGGCCGCGGCGTCGCCAAGAAGGCCGCCGGCCAGAACGCTCGCGTCATCGTCACCGAAGTCGACGCCCGGCGCGCCCTCGAAGCCCACATGGAAGGCTACGAGGTCATGCCCATGCACGAGGCCGCCAAAGAGGGCGACGTGTTCGTCACGACGACGGGCAACCGCGACGTGATCACCGCCGAGGACTTCGAGGTCATGCAGGACGGCGTCTTGCTCGCCAACGCGGGCCACTTCGACGTGGAGATCGACCTCGTCGCGCTGGAGGAGATGGCCGCGGAAGTGACCGAACCCCGCGACGGCATCGAGGCCTACGTCATGCCCGACGGCCGCGAGTTGAACGTCCTGGCGGAGGGCCGCCTCGTCAACCTCGCCACGCCCGTGGCGCTGGGCCACCCCGTCGAGGTCATGGACCAGAGCTTCGGCGTGCAGGCCGTCTGTGTGCGCGAACTCGTCGAGGCCGGGGACGCGTACGAGGCCGGCGTCCACGACGTGCCCGACGACCTGGATCGTGAGGTCGCGGAGATCAAACTCGACGCCGAGGGCGTGGCCTTCGACGACCTGAGCGAGGCCCAGGCGGAGTACATGGGCTCGTGGCAACACGGGACCTAGACGGCCGGTCGATTTTTCGGGTCGCCACGCGAAGCGATCCGTATGGCCGAGGACGACGGTGCCCGGAACCGCTGGAACCCGGACGATTACGACGAGGACCACACGTACGTCACCGAGTACGGGGCGGGCGTGATCGACCTGCTCGACCCGAACCCGGGGGAGCGCGTCCTCGATCTCGGTTGCGGGACGGGCCACCTGACCGCGGAGATCGCGGACGCGGTCGGCGAGTCCGGCGAGGTCGTCGGCATCGACCGGGCCGCCGAGATGGTCCGGGAGGCCCGCGAGAGCTATCCCGACATCTCCTTCCAGCGGACCGACGCCCGCTCGTTCAGCGCGCGCGAACCCTTCGAGGCCGTCTTTTCAAACGCCGCGCTCCACTGGATCTCCGACGTGGACCAGAACCGCGTGCTGGCGGGCGTGGCCGACGCGCTCCGCCCGGGCGGCCGCTTCGTCGTCGAGATGGGGGGCGCGGGCAACGTCGACCGGATCGTCACGGCGACGCTGGCCGAACTCGACGCCCGCGGCTACGACGCGACCCACCCGTGGTACTTCCCGAGCATCGGCGAGTACGCGCCGCGACTGGAGACCCACGGGTTCGAGGTGCGACACGCGCGGCTGTTCGACCGGCCGACGGAACTGGACGGCGGTGCCGACGGCCTCGCCAACTGGCTCTCGATGTTCGGCGATAGCCTCTTTTCGGACGTGCCCGACGACGAGCGCGCGGCTATCGTCGCGGCCGTCGAGGACCGGCTCCGACCGGACCTGTTCGACGGCGAGACGTGGACGGCGGACTACCGCCGACTGCGATTCCGCGCCGTCCGCTCAGAGTGAGAGCAGTGTCAGGGCGTTGAGCGCGACGGTGAGCACGGAGATGACGGCGAAGCCGGTCAGGACGAGTTCCGCCGGCCGGTCCGGGAGGTAGTGCCAGGTGACCACGAGGACGACCAGCGCGGCGAACTTCAGCAGACCGATGCCGGCGTCGCCGTAGGTCGTCAGGAAGGCACGCGCGACCCGGTTGCCCTCCTCGAACCCGACCGAGAGACCCGCGAGCGTCGTCACCACGTCGAACGCCGCCGCGACGATGATGACCGTCCACAGCACGGCGTGGGATTCCGGTAGCTCCCGCTCGAAGCGTTCGAGCGCGTCGCGACTGTCGTCGGGCGGCGACCCCGATTCCGACCCCATCCTACCGGCGGAGAGACGGGCCGGCCACATAACAGTCCCCGCGGTGTCAGCGCGTGAGTCGTCCGGGCCGCCGCGTCGGCAGGCAATTCTTGATGGTGTAGTCCCTACTGCTGGTGACGGCACCGACCATGCCGCTGATCCCACCGCAGACCGACGAGATTCGCGCCGAGATGTCGAAAGATCACCGCCGCTTGCTCCACTGTCTCGACTGTGGCGGACAGGTCGTCGCCATCCGCCACGGCGGCTCCTGCATCCTCTGTAGCTCCGAGGCCGTCGTGGTCGAGGAGTGGGACTAATAGCCGTGCCGCTCAATCCCCGGGTCGATGCCCACGCGTGACACCGGCGACGACGGGGCCGACGCCGCCGACGCCCTCTCGGTGGTGGCCCACGAACTCCGCCTGGAGATTCTCCGGGCGCTCTGGGCGGCCGAGGGCCACTCGCTGTCCTTCTCGGACCTCCGGAGCGCCGTCGGCGTGCGCGACGCCGGGCAGTTCAACTACCACCTCTCGCAGCTGACCGGCCGGTTCGTCGCTCACGTCGAGGACCGCTACGAACTGCTCTACCCGGGCCACCGGGTCGTCGACGCGATCCAGAGCGGCGTCTTCCACCGGGATCTCGCCGGAACCGAGATCGACGTGTCCGGCACCTGTCCCGACTGTGCGGGGTCGCTCACGTTCACGTACGCGGAGTTCATCGCCCGGATCGAGTGTCCGGACTGCGGGGAGACGGTCCTGGGCTATCCCTTCGACCCGGGCGGGTTCGAGGGCCGCGACGACGCCGGCGTCGTCCGGGCCTTCGACCGCCGGACGCGGCGCTACTGGCTCTCGGCGACCGACGGCGTCTGCCCGGTCTGTGCCGGTCCGACGGACGCGGCGCTGGTGACCGACGCCACGACCCTCCAGGCGCTCGACCGGTACGACAAACACTTCGCGAGCGACCAGCCCGCCCTCGTCGCCACCGACTGCCAGCACTGCAGTTTCTACAGCTACGTCCCCAGCGGCGTCGTCTTGCTCTCACACCCCGCCGTCGTCGGCGCGCTGTACGACCGCGGCGTCGACGTGCGCGAGGAACGGCTCTGGACCCTGCCGTTCGTCGTCGAGGCCGACCGCGTCGCACTCGCCGGGTCGGACCCACTCGAAGTCACCGTCACCGCCGGCCCCGACGACGAGCCGATCACCGCCACGGTCGGCGCGGACGCCGCGATCGGGTCCCTCGACAGCTAGTCGCCGGCGGCCGGCGCGGGCGTCGACGGACAGTCCGGGTAGGCGGCGACGTTGGCGTACGCGACGAGTTCCCGCCCCAGTCCCGCGACGCGTTCGGCGACGGCGTCGTCGGCGAATGCTCCCGCGTCGGTCAGCGCCGAGTGCGAATCCGGGACCGCGACCTGGGTGGGGAGCGTCCACGCGTCCAGCGCCCGACAGACCGTTCGCAGGTGTTCGAGCGCCGGCAGGGGGAACCCGCCGCCCGAGACGGCCAGCAGGCCGACGGTCGTGTCCTCGAACTCGTCGAACCCGCAGTAGTCCAGCGCCGTCTTCAGCGGCGAGGCGTACGAGCCGTGGTACATCGGCGTCGCCAGCAGGACGGCGTCGGCCTCGCGGACCCGGCGACGCACCGCCGACGCCTCGCCCGCGTCGGGCCGGTCGGAGTCGAAGGTCGGCAGGTCCCACTGCCGGAGGTCGAGCAGGTCCGTGGTCGCGCCCGCACTGCGCGCGGCGTCGAGGGTCCGTTCGGCGGCGACTCGCGTCACGCTGTCGTCGGCCTGACTCCCGCAGATCGCGACGACGTGTGCGTTCTCAGTCATGTATCGAGTGTATCCAAACACACGCCCCACACCGAGATAAGCGATTGGTGAAGGCGTTTTCAGTAACGGAACTGATACTAAAGCGTGATGCAGACGGCCCCGGCGACGACGAGTGCCGCGCCGAGGACGAGGCCGCGCGTCACACGCTCTACGTCCCGGAGGAGGACGGCGGCGAAGACGGTGGTAAAGAGGGGTGCCGTCGCCGCGAGCGAGTCGACGATGGCGACCCGTCCGGCCTCCATGGAGAGCGCCGTGAAGAAGGATAGCAGGGCGACGGCCGTGATGAGGCCGCTCCCGGTGAAGTACGTGTACGACTCGCGGGGCGTGTCGAGCGGATCGGTGCCTCGCGTGACGAGCGCGTAGGCCGCGAGCGCCACGAGCGCCGCGGTCTCGTTGATCGCGACGGCCTGCAGGGGTGTCGCCGCGGTGTCCCCGAAGCCGAACCGCCGGAGGACGTTGCCCGCCGCGAACACGGCCGCCGCGCCGACCGGAAAGAGCAGGTCGCGGGGTTTCCAGCCCGACACGTCCCCGCCCTTGGAGTAGGTCAGGACCACGAGTCCCGTGACGAGGACGACGATGCCGACGCCCGTGAGCGGGCCCAGCGGTTCGCCGAGAAAGCCCAGCGCGAGCAGGGTCGCAAAGAGCGGGCGCGTGCTGATGCCGGCGCTGTTGATGCTCGCCCCGACCCGGTGGACCCCGGCGAACACGAGGATTCGGCCCATCGCGGTGCCAAAGAGGCCGGCGACCGCGAAGACGGCGACGAGATCGACCGTCAGCCCGGCGAAGGGGTCGGGCCAGGAGGTCACCAGCAACGCCAGCCAGTACAGCACCGAGTCCACGACCACGACGACGATGGCGGCCTGGGTCGCCGTCCCACCGGCGTCCATCCCGCGCTTGTCGAAGATCGGCCCGAGACCCCAGAGGACGGCCGGCAACAGCGCCAGCGCGTACACGACCAGCGGCGTCCCCGTCACCGACGATCCGCTCCTGTCACGCTCCCCGTTCGGGGTGGCCGCCCCAAGTGGCTTCCGTTCACTTCCGCCCCGCTCCCGTGTCCCTTTTGCCCCCACCCGGCCAAGCCGGTGGCATGTCCTCGAACCGGAAAGGCGACAGACGGGAGCGTGAACTCGTCAACGCCCTCGACGAGTCCGGGTTCGCGGTGATGCGCGCGCCCGCCAGCGGGAGCGCCACCGAGCGGGAACTCCCGGACGTCCTCGCCGGCGACGGCGAGGCCTTCTACGCCATCGAGGCCAAGTCCTCCAGCGGCGACCCCATCTATCTCGACGGCGAGGAGATCGAGGCCCTGCTGTACTTCGCCCAGAACTTCGGCGCGAAACCGCGCGTCGGCGTCCGCTTCGACCGCGAGGACTGGTACTTCTTCCACCCCGGCGACCTCTACACGACCGACGGCGGCAACTACCGCGTCAAAAAGGAGACCGCGCTCGCCGACGGCACCGACTTCGCGGAGTTCGTCGGCGACACACAGAAGGTCACGCTCGCGGAGGCGGCCGAAGCCGCCGAGGACGAGACGGACGAAGACGACGAGGCCGTCCGCGATGTCCTGGCGGCGCTGGACCGGGGCGACATCTCGGTCGAGGACGCCGTGGAGATGCTATAGAAGTTCTGCGTCCTCGACCTGCCGGAGTCGCGAGTAGGGGAACGCGTACACGCGGGGGTCGTCGTTGCGTAACTGATCGCCGAGGTAGACGGCTTCGACCACCAGGTCGTCGGCCGGGTAGTCCTCGTTCGTCTCGTGGTCGGCCACGGACCTGCCGGTGGCCTCGATCACGTGTTCGTCGGCGCGGTCCGGCAGGACCCGCCGGACGACGAGGGTGTCGGCCGTCTCGCGGTCGACGGCCACGTCGCCGTCGTCGAGCCGACAGTCCGCACACAGCGGGACCGCGGCGGTCTCGGAGACGAACGACTCGTGGCCACAGCGGGCGCAGTCGGCGCGGCGCTGGCCCGGGGCGGGGATGCGCTCCTGCGTGATCTCGATGGCGACCCGGCGGCGGTGCTTGCAGTGTGCGTGTCGGAAGTGGTAATCCGGACAGGTACAGCGGTGGCCGGGCACGTCGACGGTGTAGGTGTCGTCGTCGGTGTCGACCCGGTAACAGCCGCCGCCAAGCGGCGTGACGGCCATCGGCTCGGTCCATGCGCGAACGGTGCGCTCGTCACAGTCCCGGAGGTCGGGCGCGAGCGCGGTCTTTGTAGCTCGTGACATCGGCGATCAGGACGCTGCTAGTTTCCGGCGCGTCCGTCCGGTCGTAGGTGCCCGAGCCACCTAAGTGATACGCCCGATCCGGCCAGAATCCACGAGGGAGACGGGCTGTGGCGGCAGTTCCCGCCGTTCTCCAGCGGGGCGAAATCGCCGGCGTCCGGCGGCATCGAAGCCCTTTTGCACGGGCCGGTGAAAGCCGCGCACATGGATATCGAGCGGGAGACGGTCGTCGAAGCGGGCGTCTCGTTCGCGGCAGTACTCGTCTTCATCGCGGCCGTCATGGGCGTCGGCACGACGTTCGGCACCAACGGCAACCTCTCCGGAACCGGCGGCCTCGCCGTCCTCGGTGCGGTCGCACTGTTCATCGTCGTCATGACCCTCGTCGGCTACTGGCTCTCCTTCCGGGAGTGAGCGGCCCGAGCCGGTGACACGGGGCCGTCAGGCCGCGTCGCCGTCCTCGTCTTCGTCGCCTTCTCTCCAGTCCACCAGTTCCTCCTCGTCGGCGTCTTCCAGCCGGTGTTCGTAGTAGTTCAGCGGGTGTGACTCGTTGATCACGTCCTCGCAGATGTCGTCTTTGTTCACGCAGTCGCCGTAGGACTGCATCGTCGCACACGCCGGCGCGGAGTACTCGGTGGGGCTGGTCTCTCCCCGGATGTGATCGACCTGGTAGCGGGTGGCCTCCTCGCCGAACCCGGGGTTGACCTGGAACAGCTCGACGATCTCGTCGGTGGTCATCCCGATACTCGTCAGGAAGGCGGCGATGGCGAACCGGGAGTGGTGTTCGAGGTGCTCGCCCTTCTGGACCTTGTCCAGCAGGTGGCGCATACACGGCGGGAACAGGTCCGGAACGACCGTGTCGATGTCACGGGTCAGGTCCAGATCCGCGAGCACGTCGCGGACGTGCTCGGCCTCCTCGTCCAGTTCCGTGGCGATGGCGTCCGGCACGGAGAGCGGGAGGCCGTCCTCGACGCGGCGACGGACGGCCTGGCGGACGAGCAAGAGCAGTTCGTCCTCGTCGATGGGGACCTGGCCGTCGGCGAGCGGGCGGTTGACCAGCCGCCACTCGTCACCCCACTGGCCGGCCGTGTGTTCGAGGTAGGTGCCCACGTCCACCCGATACGCCTCGTCCTCGCCCGCGACCGCGTGGACGTGGCCGGCGAGATCGAATTCAGCGAGGAGGTCCCCCAGGTCCAGTCGTTCGGTGCGGGTACTCTGGAACTCCGCCGTCGCGGTCAACTCCTCGGAGAAGCGGTCGTAGGCCGTCGCCGCCTCCGCGCGGGCGTAGCGGCGCAACAGGATGTGTTCGTCGACCAGCGACACGAGGACTCTGGCGACCGGGTAGGAGAGCAACTCGACGCGGGTGCGGCGGTGTGGCTCGCCGACGGTGCCCTCGGTGACGGCCCACTCGACGCGCTCCAGACCGCGTTCGACCGCCGCCGAGTCGCTGGCGACCAGTTCGGCCAGGTCGACGCCGGCGGTCTCGACCGCCTCCCGGGCGGCCGACAGAAACGGGTAGCGGGCGTGGAGCGCCTTCATCGACGCCTTGGTTGCCGCCGGGTCCGAATAAACCCGACGGTCCGGGGAGTGAGTCGCCGCCGCTCACCGCTCGTGGCGGTGTTCGATCTCGGTCACCACGTCCTCGTTCTCGGGACCCCCATCCGCCAGCTTCGACCGGTACTCCTGCAGTTCGGCGGGCGTGACCTCCATGCGGCGGGTCTCGCCGCCCTTCTCGATCTCGAGCGTGACGGTGCCGTGAGGGTCGTTGCGCCGCCGGAAGTTCGCGACGGCGACGAAGACGTACCAGAGCGCGACGAACGCGCCGACGAAGTAGACGACGGCCGTCTCGAACACCAGCGGGTCGGCGGCGTAGAACCAGCGGTCGGGGTAGGCGACCGAGAACAGGTAGACGCCGGCGACCGAGACGAGCGATCCGGCGACGACCCCGAGTTGCTGGCGGCGCTTCGAGGGCAGGACGGCGACGACCCCGAGCAGGACGGCCGGGCCGCCCAGCCCCGCGAGAACACCACCCAGGTGTTTGGCGGCGATGGCGTCGGTGGCCCCGAGGAGGTCCCCGAGCGGCGTCGTCACCACGAGCAGGGCGGCGACGAGCGCGACCGCGCCCGACAGCGACACGGCCGCACCCAGCGCGATCCGGCGTGGATCACGCTTCCCGCGGTCCCGTCGGTCGGTGTAGGCCTCCGAGAGGCTCGGCATGGTTCCGTATGGTCGCTCCACCTACAAAACGATGCGTCAGACACGCGTGTGACGGGGCGAGAGAGCAGAGAGATCGACGCGATTCCCGGCCGGCTCAGTCGCTCTGGATACGGGGTGCGAGCATGTAGGTGACCGTCCCGTCGCCCTCCGCGATGTCGAAGTGCATCTTGACGGGGAACTCCTCGCCGAGTTCCATCTCGATCTCGGCGTCTTTCGGGATGGCCTTGTTCATGTCCTTCAGATAGTCGAGCGAGAACAGCGAGTGGGCGTCGCCCGCCACGAGGTCGATGAGGTCGTCCCGGCCGAGTTCGAAGTGAACGTCGTCGGTGTCGCCCTCGGCGTCGACGTAGAACACTTCCTCGTCGGCGTCGACACCGAGCGCGATGTGATCCGAGACCATGTCGGCGGCGGTGACCGCGCGATTGATGTCTTTCCCTTCGAGGACGACCGTCGCGGGCAGGTCCAGATCGGGCAGGTCGGGTTCCTGCCGGATCGAATCCGGATCGATCAGCGCCAGCGTCCCCTCCAGCCCGTCGATCTGGACGTGGAGCTTCCGGGTCTCCTCGTCGAGTTCCAGCTGGATCAGCTGGCCCGCGTCGGCCATGCCGGCGAACTCCTCCAGCCGCGAGAGATTGACACCGATGATCCCCCCGTCGGTCTCGTAGGACTCGAAGGCCGAGGCGTCGAGCCGCAGGTCGACCATCCCGACGTTTGCCGGGTCGACCGCCCGGATCTCGATGCCCTCGTCCGTGAGGTGGATCTTGCACTCGTCCACCAGGACGCTCACGGAGTCGAGCGTCGCCCGGAGCGTGTCTGCACTCACGATGGCGTTGAACATCTTGACCCGGGCTACGCCCCCATCTCTTAAAAAGTCCCGTCTTTCCGTTCCCGGTCGGCGGCGACCGGACGAACTGGACCGACGGGCCGACAGTCCGACCCCGGAGTCCACCGGTGCTTGCACGAGCAAGGCCAAGACTCAGGACCGCCGCCGGCCGAGCCACGACGATGGCACCGCACACGGGAGTCTCACGGCGGACGGTCCTCGCTGGGCTGGGGTCGGCTGGCCTGCTGGCGGCGACCGGAACGGCGGTCGGCCAGGCACAGTCGGAGGGGATCACGACCCGCGCGGCAGTACCCGAGGCCGAGGAGTACGACACCGCGTCCCTCGCGGGCTTTTTCGTCCACGTCGACACCGACCCGGACCCGATCCAGGCACCGCTCGCCGAGGAGTGTGGGTACGCGGACTGGCCGCGCGACGAGACGATGGCCTACGAGGTGCTGTTGATCGACCGCAAGGACACCGATCACTTCGCGACGGAGACGCGGGTGTACGTCCCGGACGACCGCTCGATCCCCAGCGGCGGGCTGTTCGTGATCAACGAGGTCGAACAGTGCCCCGGGAGTTACGTGGGCGTCGAACTCGAACAGATCGCGGCCGACGCGTCGGTCCTGGACGACGTGACCCCGGGCGGCGACGCGGCCGCGGACCCAGGTGCCACCGGGACCACGGCGGCCGACGGGCCAGGGCTGGGCGTTCTAACCGCTCTGAGCGGCTTGGCCGGGGCCGGCGCGCTCGCCCGGTGGGTGGACGGCGACGAGTGAGACCGCGCGTTTCTGATCACGAGCCCACCCCGGAAGTTTCGTGTCCAGCCACCGAATCGAGTGGCATGAGTGAACAGACACCACACGAGTTGATGGAGTCGTACGCGGAGCTGGCGGCCGAGGAGGCGAAATTCCGTCGGGAGAAAGGCGACGTGCTCGACACGGTGAGCGAGCGGCTGGCGGCAGGTGTGGCCGACGCGGTCGACGAGGCCGGGGTCAACGTCGAAGTGGCCCACACGTCTGCGGACGGGACTCACCATACCCTCCGGCCGCGGTTCGACCGCGCCGCGCTGGTCGCCGCCCTCAACGATCACCTCCCCGCCGGGTTCGTCGTCGAGCACGTCAACGAGGACGGGACACTGACGGTCCAGTGGGACGAACGCGAGACCGTCCGGGAGCGCCGCCATCACGGCGCGATCCTCAAAGCCATCGTCGCCGAGGAGACCGAGATCGACGGCGACGGCCTCATCGAGTCGGTGCCGAGTCGCGAGCGCGTGCTGGCGCGGGCGGTGGACCTCGGCGTGGCCGAAGACGCGGCCGCGGACCGGCTGGCGAGACTCGCCGATCTGGACGTGGTGGACCTCGCCGACGGCAAGGTCTACCCCGACACCAACTTCTCGAAGTTCTGAGCGAGCGCGAACGACACGGGTAAACGGCTCGGCGGGCTACGCCGAACAATCAGATGACACGCAAAGACGAGTACTACAACAATACTTGCCGAATTGTTATGAGTACTAATTCTCTCACAGCCCCGGTATTGCTCAAACGAAAAGATAGCTTTTAAATACAATCAGAAATCACAGTATCGTACGATTTTGGCACTCTGAAGCCTTCTAAGAAGCAAACGAGATGACGGGATTTATATACTCTTCAGGGCACAGTCCAATATGCAATGGCGATGTCAGAAACGGCGCATGGAACGGTGAATAGCGCGAAAGGATACCTGTACCGCGATAGGGAGTTGACGCGGCGCGTCCGCGACTACGCGAATAGTGTCGTGTACGGATTCGAGTGGCCAATCGACCGTACAGATGTTGACCTATCGAAAGTCGTGTTTGCTGTCAACGGTCACGCGACGTGGCGTCACGGTCAGGCAGGTGGCATCCCGAAGTATCGTGACCACAAGTACGACGACGCTCCGCGAGCGGCGAAGCAGTATCTTGAAATTTCGAAGAATACGATGCAGTACGACATTCGATGGCGGCAAACAGTCCGACATGAGCTGGTACATATTTATCAGCGTCAGACAGACGATGTCGAGACTGGTCACAGAGAGTCGTTCCGTGAGTGGGTTGAGCCCCTGAATTTGGACGGTCGCACTTCCGCCGCGCGTTACTATCTTACGCTTGAGCAGGCGGCGGAGTACTGGCAGTATCCGATGTACTGCATCACCTGTGACGAGTTACGACTTGGGAAGCATCGGTCTTGTCGGGCAGTGAGGTCGGCTGCGAAGGGATATCGCTCCTGTGGTGATTGTAGTTCGCCACTACACATTATGCGTGAGGATAGGGCGCTGCTGAGTCACGACCATGCGTCTTCGGTTAGCGATGTGGATAGCTGGATGGAGAGTCGTGACAAGACAGGTGTGTTTGACTACGCTCAGAAAAACCAAGCTCTGCAGTATTAACAAGGTGACAAAACATGACTGAACTAACAAACTGGACGCATATGAGCGAGAGGAGTCCTGAAGGTGTTATAAAATCGATGTGGGGTCTGAGTACATGGCGTCACAATGAAGCGCCTGTGCTACAGGCGATGTACACCCCAGAGGACCTACTGTTCCTAACCGTTGAACCAAAGGTACATCCCGAAGAAGGAGATGACGAGGGCTTCCCAGTCGAAGTCTTTCGGGATATCTCAGACGAAGACGAAGCAGAAGAGAAGCTGGCGGAAATCAACGCTGTCGAGGTGTTGGCAGACAGCTACGTCAGGGTAGTTCAGAAGGCGGCGGAGGGCGATTTTGACTGACGAATCGCAATCCAACTACCCAGCACCGTCTCGGTTCGAACACTCTGTTCTCTCGTGCTTCGTAACTTGTGAAAGGGTAGCAGGAACTGGTATCTGTTCTTGCTCGCCCTCGAAATCGACATAGACCTTGTGGCCGCAGCGGATGCAGCGATACCAGTTAGGGTCGTCTGGGTCTTGCTCGTAATGGTCGTTGATAGCGTCTATAACGTCGCTAGCGCTCCAGTTAGATTCAGATATATCAGACACATTATATATTATATTAATTTCTTGCTAAAGGTGTATGGAAGATTTTCTGACGCAGTTAAGTAGCAAAACCGTAGCGCGGGCGTATGGGTTCTGAGAACGACGATAACAGCGATAATGGTAGTTCTTCAGCGAACCGAAGCAGACCGAACGAGGTACGGCTACAGGCTGGTCGAATCGAAGTTGAGGTTCAGGGTTTCGCTTCGGAAGAGGAGTTGGTGGAACTGGCATCGGAGCAGATGCAAGACCAGATGCGGCAGTGGGTTGAGGTCGACCGTCAGGTGGTTAGCACCGAGCCAGAGACAGTGCTGTTTGGGGGTGAGCGATGAGTCTGTTCGACGACGATGAGCAACAGAACTGGTACTACGAAGCGGAGACGGAGTTCGATGAGAACGTCCTGAAACACGCGTCGCAGAAGGATATGCATGCGATGGTGTATCTACTTCGGACGATGGATGAAGCGCTGGAGACTCTGCAGCGGTTTTCTGAGCAAGACCCCCAGCTGAGTAAAGCCGATAGAATCGCAATCGAATCAGATGCCGAGGAAGCGTCTCAGGCGCTGTCTCGGGCGTGTAACATCATCCCAGAAAAGAATGACATCGACAACTAGCGTCAACTTCGGCTGTCCAGCCAGTGGCTGCGGTCGTACTCACACGGCTATCGTCAAGAGCAGTGGGCACGACCGAGCAGAGACAGCGTGCGCAAGCTGTAGGAATAATGTCATCGTGAAGCTCCACGATGGGGACCTCGTTTCGACGGAGGTATTGTGATGTTCGGAACCGACGACCCTACTCAGGTCGGGTATTTCAGTGCGGACTCGGAGTACGGTAAAGCTGTTCTGCGGCAAGCGCAACGCACTGACACGCACGTCTACCGTATACTCTCTGGTCGCATTGTGCTGGATGCCAGCCAGCTCAAAGAGTTCGTCTCACAGGATGATAGGTTAACTGGACAGACGCAGCAGCGCGTCGACCAGCGCTGGCGACTCGGGTCTAACGAAATGATGAACGTGTTTCAGCTGCTCCCTGACGCGGCTGACGAGTCCGATACGGTCGACAAAGTAGCCGAGGAACTGGTTCGAATGGATAAGCAATGAATCGACGCGACTACATCAAAACTGTCGCTGTCGGCGTAGCGACACCGTACAGTGTTATATCTCAGTCGCAGAGAGATAGTGACCTCACTGAAGAACGATATCTGACTGCTGTACTCGATAGTTACGCCAACGAGACGGGTCGTCTGCTGAAGTCGTACGAAGTCCATCACCAAGGTCAGACGCGCATTCAGTGGGCGCTGGAAACAGTCGACGGCGACACGCTGTTCGAGACTGAGTATCCACTGTCGCAAATAGCAGAGGAATACCACGATGACGCTGTCGTTCTGACCTACTACTCTGAGCCACCTGACCGCAGGACGCGAGGTCGTACGTATATCGACGTCTGGTCAGACCACGTCTATCATAAGCACATCCGCGGTCGGCAAGAAGTCGTCACGTATCGAGAGAATATCCATACAAATCAATACGAGAGGGTAGAATGAAACGACGCGACTACCTCCGAGCCGTCAGCAGCACCGCACTCCTACCAGTCGTCGCTACTGAGACATCCGAAGCAGCGGAGAAGCCACAAATCGATGAAACGTGGTGGAAAACATCGCTAGATGACACCAACCAAATTCTCACAATCACTACGACAGAACCAGTTGACAACGTAGAGCTGCGACGGTATACACTAAACGACCTACCAGCAGAACCGCGATACAAGCGCATCACCGACACGAAGCACGAGGTCATCTTCGAGAGCCCGACAACTCTCATCGGGATGCATGGGATAGCCAAGTACCGAGACGACAAGGTGGTCGCCGAAACCCTGCTCGACCTCACTCCTGACCTCATCACCCGCCACGTAGAAGTTGGGTCACCAAACACAGCTAGAGTTGCAGTTCGAAACAAGGGGACGGCCCCAGTCGCGGCTCAGAACCGAGCTGTCGTCACCGCCAAGAAGCAACAACCTGACTGGGGTAGCGTCGAGTGGTGGAACAACAAGCGCCACATCCCCATGTTAGCCGAGACGACCAGCTACGTACAGGCACACGTCACCGACGATGCAGAGGACGCGATGCGCAGGCATCAAACCGTGTGGGTGTGGGCGAAGACCGAGACTGGGGCTCTGCTCCCTGCAACTGTAGATTTCCGCAAGTACGACCCAGTCGAAGTCTACGACATCCACGGAATCAGAAGGTACTGATGTGTAGTGTTCTCGTTTATGTCGGCGCAATCGCAGGGCTGATATCGCTTATTGTCACTGTTAAGCGACTCTGAAGTGTTCGTAGATGCGCTCCGTGGTGGTGATTGAGGTATGTCGAAGTCGGTTTCTGACGTCGACCAACCGAGCGTTCTCTTCGGCTAACATTCTGTAAGCGACGCTGTGGCGGAGGTGGTGGGGTGTCAGGTCGGATGGGTCAGCTCGGCCTCCGTCCACTGTGTATGGCTGTATCCCTGCTCTCTCGGCCAGTTTTGAGACGACATTACGAGCTGCTTGGTTAGTTATTCGCGTTCCTTTCTGTGTGATGAAGAGTGCATCGTGCTCGTCGTCTCGTCGGTTCAAGTATCGACGGAGGGATGCAACTGCGCCTGTCGTCGACTCTGGGTCGATACTGATACGAGCGGGAGATGGGGAGCCACCTGTTGGATACTGTTTCTGAACGTGGGTTGGAAAGTAGTATTCGGCGTCGTCGAGTCTAACCATGCTATGGTTGAAGGATGTGGCTTCGTTGATACGTGCTCCTGAGTCGTACAGGAAGGTGACGAGGGCGTGGTCTCTATCCTGAAGATGGACGTGTGTACCAGATTCATATGCTGCGCCCTGAAGCTGCGAGAACTGGTTTGGTTTAATCCAGAGCTGTGCTAAATCGCTGTTAGAAACTTGGGAGTTTGTATCAGAGCTCATAGTGTGTTGGTGTAGATGCTGAGAAGCCCGAAAATAGGCTTCTGAGAGAATATAGGTAAGACAAGAACAAAGAAACTTTGGAGTCTGTGAGAAGAATCCAAAGTTATTCTGAACTACTAACACACTAGCTGTTCAGAGTCAGTCTGGCCGAAACCCTCTGAGGAGTACACGCGCGACATGCTTTTGATATTGAATCAACAAGCAAAACAAAATGCAAGGATTCCCGATATCCCCTGATGGCCTCGTCAACGCTGGCCAGTCCTTACTCGAAAATATCTGGAACACCGTACTCGATACTATCTGGAGTGTTGTCTCGCCAGCGCTCTCCCCACTATCTCAACTTGGCAAAATCGGGCTGCTGCTCGGTATCGGTGCTCTTGCCCTCATTGGCTTCCAGAGCTATCGACAGGGCTACGAGGGGCGAGTTACCCAAGCGACCGCGGTGATGGGCTTCGCCTCGACCTTCCTCGTGATTGCTGATTTCATCCCCCCACGAGTTCTCAAAGGCACTGTTGCGTTCATCGCGGTCGCTGGAGTCGTCGGTGTGTACAATATGAAAAGCTACGTCGCTGGCGACACCGAATCAACCGACTGGTACGACACGTATCAGCGACTCTTTGGCTCCCTCACCCTTGCTGCTATCCTGCTTGTCCTCACACTGGAGTATGTTGTTGGAGTAGACCTTCCTATACTGCCATAGTCTATCCAGAGAGGGTCGCAGGTGTTTGAGGCGTGGTTCTCGGGGTCTTGCAGAGGAGCTATTCGGCTTCTTCTAAAACGGGGCGAACACAACTGTTAATCCACTGAATAGCGAGGTCTCCATCCAATCGAGTATACCTGTCCACCTCACCCTCTTCCTCGTACTCTCGGCGGTATGCTTCGAGATTCTTTAGATGATGTTCAACATCGTCTTCTTCTGGGAAGATGTCATCGAAGTTTGCCCAGTGTGTTGTGATGATTGTTGAAGCTTCTTCTGCGGAGATATACTCTAATTGTTTTCTGTTTCCGATATCAGAGCCGTCCCCATTTATACGCTGGTTCACACTCTGGACGACGCCCGACGGGAGTACATCCCAGTATGAGTCTCCGTGTTCCTCCTGTAGGCGGTTATGTGCGACTTCCCTGACCATCTCTTCAGCTTCCTTCATTCGCTGCTCAGGCGTCTGGTCTTGGAAGTTGAGGTCTGCGGATTCGCCGACAAGTTCCTGTATTTCTTCCATAATGAGCGTCGCTCGCTGTTCGAGGAACTTGTCGTAATCGTTAGTCCAGATAGCGGATTCGTCTCCGTACGGGATAATGTGCGAGAACATAACGTCCTCAAAATCATCGCGTTCACGGAACTTCTCGAAGTATTCCGATGGGGCCGTACTTCCGATTTCGTTGTTGACCTTCTTTGGGAGGAAGGTAATATCAACCAGACTCTTTCGTTTGTCTTTGTCGACGTTGCGGTCGAGTAAGAAGCTGTTCGGGAAGATATGGTGTTTTTCGAGTTTGAAATCGACGAAGTGGTCGTTTTTTAGGTCGATGTCGGTTCCGTCTTCTGGGTTGAGTGGTCGCTTGTTTGCGAGAACGCAGAGGAAAGCATTCCTGACACTCGATTTTGAGCGTTTGATGTTCCCATTAATGAGTCGGTCTGGTGTGATTGCGAGCGGGAAATTCACATCCGCGTCATATCCAGCGATTATCTCGTCGATGATGTCTGTGTCCTGTCCTATCGTCGTTTGACGCATAGACTCCCAGTGGTCCGAGACAACAACTCGCCAGAAGTACTGGTCTACTTTCTCCTGATGTTCAGAGATGACTGTCTTAGTCTCAGCTTTGTACATATAGTACGTTAGAATAGCGATTAGACTCTCATACGGTAGAAATTCGACGCGCTGGATGTTGTAACGACCTCGGATATAGCGGACGGCATTGAGAAAGGCGTCTCGAAGGTCATCCCAATTCTGGCTGACTTCGTGTGCGTCGAGATTCTTCTGAACGTTCGTCGTACACTGACCTTCGAGACAGAGTGAAATGGCTTGAGCGACTGTATCTCGCTCTATCGTTCCGAAATCATTCTCTTCCAGTCGTTCGACAATGTCCTTATCAATCCGCTGACGGAGGTTGAAATCTCCCGTCCAGACGTTTGCGTTGACAATATCGAAGCGGTCGAGGTCGCGGCCTTTCTGGTTGATACGCTCGAAGATGTCGATGACGCTGTCGACCTCCTCGGACTCGACCTCGATGAGTGGTAGCTTGTAGTTCCGTAGTCGCGTCGAACACTGTTCGATACGTTGCTGTCTTTCCTGTGACATCCCTTCTGCGATATCGAAGAGGCTCTTGCTTTCGTCCCAGATATCTGCAACACTGATTAGATGGTCAGCACTGGCTTTCCCTAACGTGAACTCCTCAGCGTCGATATCAAAGAGGATTCGGGAGTAATCATAGTCCTTGAACTCCAATCCTTTCAGAGCGACATAAAGAGATGTGAGACGTTGTTGGCCGTCGAGAACGAAGCTGATTTGGTACGAAGTGTCTTGGATACTTGGCTGTCCCAAGTCCCGCATATCACGGAAGTAGTTGTTCATCTCTTCAGGAACTTCCCAGAGAAACAGGCTCCCGACTGGATAGCTATTATATATGCTGTCGAAGAGTTCGGTGACTTCGCTTGTTTCCCAGACATACTCGCGTTGGAACTCTGGGATTCGATATCTTCCTTCCTCCATACGACTGATTATCAGCGCGAGGTCGGCGTCGTCAACATTGAGATTGACCTTCTCAGACATAGTCACGTATGAGGGTGGAGGCGCTTTAAAAACAGGGGTGAGAAATGACAAGACGGTAGTCCCTGATTAATTCGAATCCATAGAACAGTCCATCACAGCATCAATCCGAACACTCACAAAACAGAAACCTACTATACCCATCCAAATGGTTGAGTTCTCGAAGGAGGACCTCATATTCCTTGCTGCAGCAGTTCTCGCTCAGGGATACATCACCCCTCGACTCCCAGACTTACCTGAAGGAGGCCTTCTTTCAATTCTGAACGACCCAACGACGCGGTCTCTCCTTATTATCGGAGTAGTCTTTCTCGTCCTACACAGTGCTTGGGAGTACGGTAAAGAACTTCTCTCGAAAGACGAGGAAGGAGGAGGTGTCGGTTTCGAAGTGTTTTCAGGTCCGCCATCAAAGACGCTCTACGCAGCCGCGATTAGATATCAAGATATCGATTGGGAGGGTCAATTTGGTACAAGCAGAGGGGATGAAGTGACCTATGTCGAAGGGCCGTACTGCCCGCGTTGCGAGACTGAGTTGAGTATTCAGAACAAAAGTCGAAGAATCAGGTCGAAACAGAAGTTGTGGCGGTGCCCATCCTGTGATTTCAGTACATCAAGGAAGACCGACACCCGAGACACTCAGCGGGATATGGTCGGGAAAATCATCGAGAACGAGGCTGATGATGCGATAACTAATCTACTCGCACAAGACGAACCCGAGATACAGGACACAATTGAGGAAATCGCTGAGGCCGCGGCTGAGAAAGAATCGGACGTTGAGAACTTTATAAACGACCCAAGCCCAGAGACCCACAGTGAGGAGGTTCAGGACGCGATTGAGAAGGCTGTCGAGGAGGTGGTTGGTGAGGAGAAAATCAGGCAGGACCCGACGTTGCGTGTTGTGCTTCGAAAGGGGCTCGGCTATTCTGTATCTGGCGACGACCGTAATTATGAGATTATGGACGAACAGGTGTTTGAAGATAAAGTGCGTCGACGTAGACGCTGGTAGGTGATATCCTCGCCCATTCAACCACGGCAAGTGTGCGCATAGGCTCGTATGACCGAAGTTTGTGTGGAGTGACTGCGTTGCCATCCTCTATTTCGATAGAGCAAAATTGGCTTTTTATACTGTATTGGCCTACCCGAGGGGTGTCGTAGGTGTGAAGAACAACAGATACACTACGGTAGTATAGACGGCCAATAGACCGATTGAGCGCTTGTTCGTCGTAATAAACTGGTCGAACCGCAGGGTTCCGAACGCGATATAACTGAACCCGACGATATGCTTAGTCACACGCATCGTCACGAGTGCCAATGCTAGCGACCCGAACGTTCCCAGTATCAGTGACAGACCCCACACAACCCCGCCGAAAACGGGTAACACGACAACCGCCGAGATAGCAAA
Organism: Halorientalis pallida; assembly: GCF_049605515.1. Lineage (GTDB taxonomy): Archaea > Halobacteriota > Halobacteria > Halobacteriales > Haloarculaceae > Halorientalis > Halorientalis pallida_A. Next base: position 2,777,890 of record NZ_CP187158.1, on the reverse strand, counting down.
CGTCCCGACGATACCCAAGTTTCGGCCACCACTCTTCAGTTTCTCTACCTCCTGTACGAACTCGTGTAGCTCGTCAATGTACTTGTCTCGTCGGTCTGGAATCGCATTACGGAGTACGTAGTAACCAATCTCCAAATACATCCGCCCCAACACGGTAATGATGAGTAATCCGAACAGCGCACCGACGGACTCAATTCGTTCAATAACTTCTTCAGCTGAGTTTAAGTCGCCCATCTTTTCTGCTGCATTCCGATATCGGAGATAGAACAGCGAACCCCAGCCAAGCTGGTAGGTGTGAAATACCAATTCTACGAACACTATGAACACGACGGTACCGAGAACTGAAACTAGCGTCGTCGCCTCTGGTACTGATAGCGACGCTAACTGACTGATATTTTTTGCGCCGTAATGGAACAGCTGTACTACGCCGATAATCCCGCAGAGTTCGACGGGTCGAACTGTTTGTTCAATGAATAGCTCCTCGTTTGCAAAGCGACCAGTGAACGTGAGCCATCGGAGGAACGCCATTACAACCAACCCGACTACCGCCGCGATGATGATTGCACCCTGAATCCCATCTGGCGTCATTAACCCGACCACAGTAGCAAGCAGGGGTGCGAACCCAAGCTCAAACTGGAGCTGTTGCTTTCGGGAACGCTGGAAGATTATTTCCGTCAGGTATTTAGAATCATCATCTGGCATTCCTACACTAATATTATAATTTATCTCGAAGGTTTTCCAATCGGATTAGAAGCTCTCGGAGGTCTGCTGTCGACTCTGCGTCTTCATATAGTGTGGTTAGCTCCTCGTCCCAGATTCCGCGTTCGGCGAACCCATCTCGAACTTCAGCGAAGGAAGGCATCATAGATTTACCCTCAGCGTCTTCATATACCTTTTCGATGGTTTCGAGGTCGTGCTCTCGCTGTTCCAGAGCGGATTCAAGTGGATTCTCGGGGTCAATTACGGGGCGGTAGCTGGCCTCGTCACGGTTGTGAAGTCGACGTGCGAGAGTGGTGCAGAACTGCTCGGTGATATAGTCAAGCTCTTCATCGGAGATAGAGGTTTCAGATACAACAAGCTGTGAGGCGGTGATTTTGGAAGTGAGTTTGGTAGCAGCTTGGTCACCCAAACTGGTGACAACGCCTCGCAGAAACCAAATGACGCCGACAGTAAGAGCCCCAGCAACTGCGAATCCAAGGTTGCTGAGGGATACCATCACGAAAAGCTAATCCCGCGAGTCTTAAATATCCGAACGAAATTGTAGCAGCCACTGGACTATGGGTATATTTACCAGCAATAGCAGGAGTTATTCTCCGTCGCGGAGCTCGTGCATCAGTCGGTCGCGCTCGTTTTGATTGAGTATGAGTGCGATGACGCCGACTGCGAGGGACATGACGACGTACGCGCCGAGCAGTATGATGTCAGAGACCAGTTTGTCGGTATTATATTCGAATATTGATATTACGGGTTATGGTATAATAATAGCTCCCTAAACCATACCGCCCGTCAGACCAGCAAGAAGAATTGTTGAGCTGCTGTGCTGCTATCGATAGTAATTTCAGTTGACTATATGAATGCGAGAATAACTAACATGGTATCGCACAAGCTCGTCCCATACTGGTTTCGAATGCATGAGGCATACTACGCTGACGAGGACGATTACTGGAATCTTCAAAATCTGACCGACGAGTATGACGAGTTTGACGATGACTCCCTAATTGACATTCTAGACGGATTCTTCGACGAGTACAGCGATATCGACGACGATGACGACCGCAAGAGAACCTTCGAGGTTAACCGTTACGAATCTGATGGTGACGTTATCGAGGGAGAAATCAAGCTCGGAGAATACGGCATCGAGGCAGACGTCTACGATACTGTTGAGGGAGAACGCATTCACAGCCATCGAAAGGAGCATCACTCCGAGGAGACACCGTTCTATTTCCTCTTCTACGTACCGTCGACGGACAAGACCCGCGCAGTAGCTGTGCTGAAGCAGTATCGGGCGAGAGGGGTTATGGGTGAGCTGTTCCGTCGCCTCAAAGAGTATATTTCGCAGTACGATTCCGACGATGAGGATACGAACGACATCGTATGCGAGATGAAGCCCGTCTATACTCAGGATGCGGAGGAGAGAATTACCAGAGCAGACGACTTCAAGCGGCTGAAATTCGAGGGCACACAAGAACTGACGCCAGTTGAAGAGCATGCCGATAATGAGGGAGCAACTGACGTAGACCGTCAGAGAGTCAGCCGAACCTACGAAATCAAGCCGACATCCGAGAGTAGATGGTCGCCAGATTTCGTCCAGTCCTTTATGCCAGATGGGAACTGGAAGTACGGCGAACTGCAGAAGGACGAGTTCGATGACGTCAAGCTGGAGGTTGAGGAGGACGGGTCAACTATTACTTTCTCCCTGTGGAACGCTAACATACGAATGCGCAGGGAGCTCGACCCGAGCAATCTGAATATGAATGGTGGGCATCCAACTGCGGATTCACTTTCCCCCAAGGCCAGAGAGGTCGCTGATATCGTTTTACCGCCTGAATCTGATGGCCCAGACGACGGAACAATCCTTTGAGAACATGGTCAGAAGACCCATAACCAACAAGCTCGAAGTAATACACCCCTGAACCAGCGATGAGCATACTGAGAATCTTCAATCCAGCTCCCGTAATCCGCGACCATTACGGGACGCTGTGGTATGATTCTCAGCACCCGCTTGGATATATGCTCATCCTCATCGGTGTACCGCTACTACTGGCTGTCATCGTCGGACAGTTCCTGACTGTGACTCTCGGTATCGTTGGGTTCCTTACGGCCTTCTTCGGGGCTGTCTTGGCGCTCTCGGCTCGGTCTTGGTTCAACATCCCGAGCATCGGGGACGACGACGGTGAGCGAAAGAGTGCAGCCCTCAATCAGCTGCGACGCAGTGCGATGTACGCCGTTCTGTTAGGACTGGTTTCGTTTGGAGTGTCGGCTCTCATCGCTGCTGGCCACTTCATTACCCGACAGAATCCGTCGCTCATTACGGAGATACAGTCAGCTGTCTCGCAGCAAATTTTGTCTTTGGCTATGACTGCTGCTTCGACAGTCCTCATCTTCCTCTTCCTGCACTACCTGCTTACGCTCGGTGTCGTCCTCCGCTGGCTGTATCTGATGAGTGAAGCAGGTTCACTGTAATTCGTCTCTTTGAACTTCCCAAATCAGCGTATTTCCTGCCTCAGAAGAGGTTATGATGCCATCTTCCTCAAGCTCGGTGAGTCGCTCATGCGCAGTAGTCCGATGACAGTTGAGAGCGTCGGCTACCTCGGACGTCGATAGACGGGTCCCGCGAAGGGTGTCGAGGATATCGTCTCGGCTGTAGACCTCCTCGAAGAGGCCCGTTTCCTTGTCGCGTTTCCGCGGCACTATCGTCCAATTCGAGTCTATTGGTTGATAAACCCCCACAGCTCAAGATAGAAACACTTACAGTCCATCCTACGTAACGTAGGTTGGATACTGTCACCCGATTATCGACCTGTTCTGAACAAACGACACCGAACACTGAACAACTAAGACATGGCACCGATAACATCCGAACCAGAGAAAGATAGACTGATGAATGAGGATTCCGCCGTCACTACGCTAATCGACTCTGAGGCCGCTTATAATAGCGACCTCGGTTCCGCATTTCAGGGGGACAGCCGCGAGCTTCTAGAACAACTACCTGACAATAGTATCGACCTGATAGTCACTTCTCCGCCGTTTGCGCTCCAGCACAAGAAAGAGTATGGTAATGAGAGTCAGGAGGGGTACAACGACTGGTTCATGGAGTTCGTCCCCGAGGTGCGTCGGGTCCTCCAACCGCATGGGTCGTTCGTCGTTGAGATTGGCGGAGCGTTTAAACAGGGATACCCCGAGCGGTCGCCATACCAATTCCAACTGCTGAACCGCCTCGTCGACCCCGACGAGGGTGGGATGCACCTTGCGCAGGACTTCTACTGGTATAATCCCGCCAAGCTTCCGAACCCGATTGAGTGGGTGAACGTCCGCAAGATTCGGGTTACGGACGCTGTGACGCATATCTGGTGGTTGACGCCAGAAATCAACAAGGATTCGGCTGTTGAGGAGGGCGAGCATCCGCATCCAGAGGCGAACAATCAGCGCGTCCTTCAGGAGTACTCGGATTCCCAGAAGCAGTTGATGGAGTCGGGTGAGTTCAACGACGGCAAGCGTAGTTCAGGCTGGAATATCGACTCGGAGGCATTCGCCAACGACAACGACGGCTCTATCCCCGACAATCTGCTTGAAGGTTTCCAGTCAGGGGATATCCTCGACCGACTGGACGAGTTCTCCGCGAAGGAGTTCTTGGAGATGGTGTCCAACGAGGATATCGGCGACCTGTCGGCTGGTGAGATGCTTCGGATGCTCGGGATGGGTGGCAACACCGCTGACAACGTTATCGAAGCAAGCAACACTGCATCGAATACCCATTACCTGAAGATGTGCCGCGAGTTCGATGTAGACTCACATCCCGCCCGATTCCCGCGGCAGATTCCAGAGTTCTTTGTTGACTTCCTAACCCCGAATCCTCCCTATGACGACTGGGAGCAAGGTGCGCTCGACCGACCTGTTGTCCTCGACATCTTCGCTGGGAGCAACATCACTGGCCAAATCGCGGAACAGAAGGGTCGGTACTGGATGGCGTTCGAAAAGGAACAAAAGTATCTCGACGCTAGCCAGTTCCGATTCCTTACCGAAGAAGAAATCCGCAAGCGATACAACAGCGACCAGTCGGACTTCGGTGACTTCGCAACGTTGAGCGAGGATTAGCTAAAATCGCTCAGGTCGCCTTGTGACTCACCGCGAACGTCTTCGATTTCATCAGCGAACTCCTCCAGAGCCTCTTCTTCTCGCTCAATGAGGTCGTATTCCTCATCGCCCTCGACCTCCTGTCGGTCGAGGCGCTTGAGGTTATGAATACGACGAGCTTCTCCCCGCAGGACTGTCAGCAAGTGGTCGGCATCCTCATCTAAGCGTTCCACGTCTTCACCAGTGAGGAACAGGATTGCGATATTCTCGTGTCGCATCACCTGATTCGCGTACTGGCGTGCATCCGAGGAGACTCCGCCCCGAGCAATCATCAATATCGTGTTGGTCTGGAGGATGCGGGCAATCCCGACTTCCCGAGCGACGTACTTCGATTCCAACTGGCTTTGGATGTTCTTACACTGGATTTGCCAACGATTGAACGTGGTATCAATCTCGTCCATCACGACGTCAACCTCTGAGCCACCAGTCTTACGCCCTCGAACCCGCCACCCCACGAAATCCAACCCCAACAAGCGCCCCGTCTTGACAGCGAGCGTTTCCAGAGCGACACCTTTCTCGTGTGTCGAATCAGAATCGAGGTCTTCCAACACTCCCTCGAACGAGAGGCGAAGAACATGGCGAGGAACTCCCGTGCGTTCTGCGAGGTCGTCGAGAATAGCTTTCAGAATATCAGCATCAAATCCGTCGGTCACTCTGATGAGGTTCGGCTTGCCAGAGACGTGCTCCCACTCAATGTATCCTGCCTCCTCTAGAGGGTCGAGGGTTCGTCGGCTGATATTGGACTGGCTGATATCGACTCCATAGGCGTTCTCCGCGATTCGCTTGACTGTACGGCTTTTCACCTCGTCGTTTGGGTCAATGAGGGTGAGGGCACGAAGGAACGCCTGCTGCTGGTCATTGAGCCCGTCCAATTCAACGATATCCTCTGAGTCGACGCCAATCAGTTCCTCAATTCGAGCACGGTCAATATCGTAGTGATGAGTGCCCGTGTTCACGACTCCTGCTTCCGCCATCCACGCCCGCATCTGCGACCAATGATTCGAGGTCTCGTCAATATGGAAGCCGTACTGCTTCTGGAACTCCTCCTTCACGTTATCGTTGACTGGCTTCCTTCCCTCTGCCCGAAGGTCTTCAACGATTTCGATGCCCTTCAAGCCGTGTAGATTACGAAGAATGTGCTTTGCAAAGCGCTCGTAAAGCTCGTCAGGGTCATCACGAAGCTCGTACAGTTCCTCCCCAAGTTCTGTGAACTGAAAGTCCTCATCGGTGATGCCGTATCCATTCGGTTTCAGTCCTAAACGTACGTTCTTAGACCGCGTGGTGTCATCATGGTCAGGAAAGAATATCCGCCGCATCTCTTCATCGAAGGCATCTTGCTCCCCTTCGTACTCTTTCGCCTTCTCCAAAACTACGACCAGTTCTGGCGGTTCATCGTCATCGGTGTGTAGCTGTTTCGGAGAGAAAGCATCACCAAAGGGCAAATCTGTATCGTGACGGGCCATACTACGTATTGAGCTCAGAGCTCTTGCCGCACCAGAAAAAAGCTGGCGGTCTCTCTAACCCCTCTCAATCCATCCGAAATGGGTGAGAGCTTATTACTTACACAGATGGTGTATAGTCTACCTCAACTCTCAGATGATAAAGATGGCACCAGCTACAACTGCAAATACTACCATCGCCACGGTCGCTCGGAGTGACCACCGCAAGTGGGTATATTTTTTCTCTGCAACTTTGGCGAGAGAGTAGTTCTCCTTGTTTAGTGCCTCTATCGCTTCGTCATCATCAAGGGAGGTAATCGCCTCGTGAAAATCGTCATCAGAGCTGTGCTGAGTAATATTCCCCCAGTAAATGTATCCTTCAGAAGGACTCGGCGTACGCGGATATATTACGACGACAGCGAGCAGGACAGCAAGAACCCCGAAAACCGCCGTCGCAATCACGAACCAACGAAACCAACCAGTCGGAACTTGACTAAGGTTGCTCAACGCAGTCGCAGTCAGCCCGAGGAAAGCGAACTGTCCCGTAATCAGAATTGACGCCTTGCGGTCAGCAGCAATAATATACTCGTTGAGGTGGTCTTGCGTGCCCTCGGCCAACTCGGAAGAAGTGAAATCAGACATATTATTACAGGTTACTGCTCTCTGTATCCGCCCAAACCCCACTAAAACTGTAATAATGAGCATCCTCCCATCCGTCGGAGTCATTTCCCCACCGATAGCTCCCAAACGACCCCTCGTCAGTGAGATGGCTTGCCCACATGCTATCCCCCTCGTGAGCGTACTTATTGATTCCGTGGTTGACAAGATACTCGTTGCTGTCTGCCTTGTCTTCAAGCTTCGAAGCTACATTCGCTGTTGTACCGACAGCAGTCCGACGGTTGAGACTGTCCACACCGATGCGAGAAATATAGATACCACCTAATGAAGCGCCTGCCTTGATTGAAATCGGCTCAACTCCGAAGTCTTCCAGAGTCGGGTTCACATAGTCGGCTAATGTCGTTTTGACCGAGGCGATATATTCGAGGACAGTATGCGCGATGTCTGTATCATCGTCACCTGCACCAAAGTATGCGAGAATCCCGTCGCCAGTGTTCTTCTCGAAGTACCCGTCGTAATCACGAACGAGTTCCATCACTTCGGGAACAAATAAATTCAACATAAACAGAACGTCCTCATCATCCTCATTTCCAGTGTACTCCGTGAAGCCAGCAATATCGATGAATACCGCACCCAGACGGAACTCTTTGGCCGTCCCTATGGTCATATCTTCTAAATCTGGCATACTGTAGCTGTTCGGTATATGTTCTAATCTGTCCTCAACGTCGTCCGCACGGTCTTCTATTCGTTCTTGAACTTCATCCCTGCTGAACGACATACCATCACATTCGATGGGCCATCCCTAAACAATTGGTAAGTAGAGGTAGAAGCCAGACTCAGCGAGTATATGTCCCCGACACCCGACGAAATCGAAACCCGCGTTAACGAACAGGCGGCGACAGTCGAGGAACGTCTGGAACACATTCCAGACAGCTACAGCATGCCCGACTTGGAGGATATGACCCTCCACACAGCCAAGAAATTCGACCTTGGTATCGTCTTCATCGATATCAACGACTTCACCGACTACACAGACAGGAATGACTACGACGAAATTCTGTTCATGCTCAACATGTTCATCCCAGAGGCAATGGAACTCGTCCGCGACTACGACGGGTACTTCGAGAAGAACACAGGTGACGGTGTAATGGCCTACTTTGGCGCGGGAGAAGATGACGAAGAGACTGCCGAACTCGTCATTGAATACCTCTCAGCCCTCAAGTACGCCCTCGCCAATCACATCAACCCCAGTCTAAGCGACCACGGTATCGAACCAATCAGCATCAGCGCGGGCGCGACGATGGGGAAAGCCTACATCTCCCGTATCGGAGTCCACAGTCTCAACCGACGGACGGCTATCTCTGTCGCTGCGAACGTTGCGTCAAAACTAGAGAACGCCTCTAGTACAAACGAGTTCTACGTCGGGGAGGGAATCTACGAGTATACGCACGAATCTTTCGATGAGGACCCCTTCGAGAAACTCGGCCACTTCTCACCGTACGTCTGGGAGAACGAAGAGACGGGTGAACGAATGCCCTACCAGCATTACAACTTCGTCGGCGGTTGGGAGGGCACAAACTGGGAAAACCTAGAGCCAGCAGGATAGTTACTGTCTCACTCAAGCCCAGCTACGACGGTTCCACACTCTGAACACGCAATGTGGTTGGATTTGAACACAGGCTTCTTCTCTTCCAGATGCTCACCACACTCAGGACACTCGCCCTGAATCTCTGCTGCTGATGCGGTTGCCAGTACGTCGATGAACCTCTCAAGCTGGTCAATCTTCTCTTGCTGCTGTTCGAGCTGCGCTTCGAGCTCCTCGACGCGTTGCTCTGGAACAAGCCCGAACGCACTGGGCTGCTCAAGGATGTCGTGGACGAGTCCTTGTGTGTTCTTCGCGTGTTCACTCACAGGGATTGGGTCGTCGAGGTAGTCCACCGAAACCATCGGTTCAGCGCTTCTGCTGGTGTCGTCAGTGCCTGACGAATCGTGATTGTCTGGCTTCGTGATACGCATTTGTACTCGTATGGGAGGTGCGCGGGGAAGTGCCTAACCCTCGGTCGTGAGCCGCACGCTCGTATGCTGGTACACGGTCGCCACGCGTAAACTAGGCCGTACGTCACGAAATGAGAGGCTGATGAGCGAGATTGGATTTGGGGAAGTGCAAGGTGTACTAATCTGACGGCTCTCCTTCGACCCGAATTGTAGCCTCTGCATTTGGCAGCGAGAGTCGTCCCACTTCTGAATCTATAGCTACTTCATCAGCTTCCTCAAGTCGACGAAGAACACCAGCCAAATCCATACGGGAAAACCCAGTAAGCTTCCGTAACTCCTGCAGAGACACTTCAGAGCGCGATTCAACGATGTCACGAACCTGCTGAGTCAGTTCGCCCCGAATCAGACTATCATTCCCACTCATCTCTACCGCGCTCTCCACGTCTTCGACTGCGTCCCCAATGTCTTCGAGCTCCCGCCGAATCTGCTCCAGTTCGTCTTTCTGTTGCCACTCCATTGCCCCCGCGACACGCCCGTCAATAGCCCCAATGATATCGATATCCTCCTGAAACTCATGGGTGTTTCCGAGTGCATCCTCGCAAGTTGCCTCGTAGTGGAGAATACCATCCGAGTCCGCCAACTCATCGCGGAACTCCTGCTCCGCGTGCAGCATTCCCTCATTGCCCTCAGTCTCTTCATCATCCTCTATTCGGACAGCGAAATTGTGCTGTTTCTCTGGTGCAATATGCGGAATCGACCACGTACTGGTGTGTGGATAATCATTCATCTGCCACTCCGCCTCAACATCGTGAGCAGCTCCCTTTCCCGTGTTGACGATAGCGAAATCATAGTACGAGACGGGTTTGTAGACTATCGCACCCTTGAGAACAGGCCTAAATTCGGCCTCCCTGTTCTTACGCATCTCGGCAGTATGCTGCTTCGTTTCAGTGTAATACTGGTACGTGACATACGCGAGAACTCCCGCAACGACGACCGACGCGAGGCTGATAGCAATCTGAGCCTGTGCAGTCGTGACGACCATACGAACCCAGAGTGAGGCGAGATGTAAAAAACAGCATAAGAATGTGCTAAAACACCCTGTACACGCTTATCTGAATACTCCCATACAGGATGTTTATGGAAAATCAATCGACTGAGGATGTCCTAATCGCAACTTATTCGACTTCTGTCGCGCGTCGATTGACGCTGGATGTGTCACTCTCAAGGGAAGCCGAAGCACGGCGAACAGTGCAGGATTGGTTGGATAGGTACGAATCTTCAGACACTTAGTTGGTCAGTTTAATCTGCGTAGTGCCTGCTCCGTCCACGAAGTGAATTTCGACACGTCGGTATTCACGACCACGCGGTGGTTGCTGGTCCTCGCGGGTAGCCCGAACCTCAACCGTCTGTCCAGCCAGTTCGTTGGCGATATTGTTGACTGCAGCTCGTCTGAATCCCTCACCACCCTCACGGAATTGGATAATACTGGAGAGATTGAGGGCAAGCTTCCCGAGCACGTGACCAGCTGCGACGGTGTATTGTGGCCAGTCTTCAGTTCCAGCTTTGGTCACGATTTCTCTGTCATCCAGTCGAAGGCCACAGATACGGTTGCGATGCTTATGTTCAGCGTCTGCGACCACAGTTTCGGCCATTTTTTCGGCTGCGACATCGAGTTTGAGTGGCTCGCTTGATTGTCCGCTAGGTGAAAAGCCAACGGTACAGACGTTACCGATAGTTTGAGTACAACTGTTTTGAGTATCACCTCCACTAGTTTCTGGTTGGTTGGTGGATGTGCTGCCAGCAGAGCTTGTATCTGTCATAGCATCCTATCATATTTAGTACAATAATGAAGGTTTTCCGTCCACATTGGGTGGGGCATACGTCGGGTCTTGGATTGCTTGCTCCAGATTTTCCTTGAGCCTCATGAAATATCATTTCTACTGACAATTGCAAAAGCTCTGGTTCGAGCTATCATCTATCGGGAATGAGACAGCCAGCGTACCCGTGTTGTGTCTCATCCCCTGACTCATTAACGCAATACCACCCGATACGACTACACCGTTCACAACGGTATCGCTCAACCCACCATTCGTCGGCATCCTCTGGGTCTGTGCCATCAAGCAGAATAAGTGACGCTTCTATGCCACAGTATTCACACTTCACGACACATCACCCGCTTCGCGCTGCGCATCTGCCTCCTCTGAAACGAACTTACGGAGGTTGTCGAGACCTTCGGAGAACTGGATACTATCAACACCGACGATGTCGTCTGAGGCGTACAGTGGGACTCTGAAGTTGAAATGTGGCCCACCCATATCACAGACCCAGCTGACATCTCGTTCCCTGCCAGCAAACTCGATAGAACTGTACTCGGCCACGATTTCGTATCCTATCGCTGGAGGGATATTTGCGACAAGCGAGAGGGTTTCTGGCCGACTGACCTCCTTCTCAACAGCGATGGCCGCTGCACCTGCATTCACGAGCTGCCTCAGCAACGTCTCTAGATTAGTCGTCTGAGGCTCGATTGGGAATCTACTGGTCGGTGAGGCACTGAAATCGTAGTCTCGAAGATTAGTCAGGCCACGGTTTCTCTCAACTTGGTCAATCTCGGGAACGACCTTTCCAGATGAATACACGGGAACACGCGCCCCGAAGTGTGCCTTCATTGGCCTCATGTTGACGCCTCTTGTAAATGGTAGAGGATGACCGTCGACGGTCACGACATCGAGGCCCTGAAGATATTGTGTAATGGCCGAATCATCAGTGTCCCTTGATGCGAGCCAGACTATACTACAGATGCCGTAAGCAAGCAGGTCTTCGGGCACAGCAACAAACTCTGCCCCATTATCGATGAGATAATCTATGACCTCCTCTGCTGGGGCTACATTGCCAACAGACTCGGTAGACAGGTGCTGTGGTTCACGGTATTTTTCAATAAAGTCTGATACAGCCCCCACGGCGGTCGTAACGGTCTCAGCTCGTCTATACTCGACAGGGTACGGAACCATGCCGAAACTGCTAAACTCACGATGATGCGTCGCAACCACGGCTAATGTACCATCGTATCGAGGGCCAACCTGTATGTCGACAGCAGACGGCTCATCACGGGAGAGAACAGCATATCGGGAATCATCGGGTTGCTGTACATTCCAGTCTGGTGGTGTCGTTGACTGGAGGTTTTGAACAAGCTCTTTGTCCAGTTTCATAGTATCAGATAATATGATATTGGTTCGTAAAAATCTATTGAGCAGCCGCTTCAATCCGTAATGGGCTAATACAATAAAGTGGAATTTCTTATATTTCCGCTCGTGTGAAATCGATTCACAAGATGACCTACTGTGACCGTCTGTCAGTCACTAATAGGGTTTATTCGTATTCCTCAACCTCGCCGTATACCTCAACGCTCTCGTCAGTGATATCCTCAAAAGCGGCTTCAAGCCGACGAACGCGAGCGAGAACTTCGCGCATCCACGGAAATGCACCTTCCATCATGTCCTCTAACTCCACAATACGCTCAGATAACTCTTCGACCTGTTCTTCCGCCGTCTGTTCAATTTCCTCCTCGGCGGTCGCACCCTTTGCAATGATTGCTCGTCCCTTGTCCGTCAGCTCCGCGACCTTCATCGGACTGACGTTGACGGGAGTTCTGTCTTTGTCTCTGTGAATTTCTACCGTTCCGAGACGCTGATGTCGGTTGTGCCGATATCGTACTGCACGGTCATCCCAACTGTCGACTCGTTTGCGGAGTTCCCTCGTGCTTGCCCGTCCATCAAGTGCAGCAAGCGCTGCCAGATACTTTCGGTCACCATCCGTGAGACGTGTGCTATCATCCATAATATCTGATATAACATCATTCCCTATTGGGCTACTGGGGGCAACATAGCCCGACTACTGTACGCACACGCAGGCGGGAGTTCGCGGCCCGAGTTGTCGGCAACTGTAGGGGACTCACCGTTGCTCCGACACGGTTCCATTGGGACGGGGTGGTCAAATCCCGAGAGTAGAGAGAGTGCTGAACCTCTCTGTGAGATAGAAAGAGCGGGGAGAGAGGTGGAGCGAAGAAGACCGAGAGGCAAAGAGATAGGAAACACCGAAATCTGAAAAAGGAAACCAAGTCCGAAGGGGTCAGAATAGCGAAGGAGGCCTCAGGGCCGAGTGAGCGGCTGTCGGGCAGTTCAGGTCGACCGCACTGGCTACTGCTCTGTAGAGTGACGAACCCACTGTTGGACGAGTCGGTGTAGTTGCTTTTCAGCTACCCAGCTGCGACTGCACTCTCAAATCTGTTGCACTTCTCCACCAGCGTTTCCCGCCGCTCGTCTAATCCCATCTGTTCTGTTAGTGAGACGGCTTCCTTACAACACTTAATCGCCTGTTCAACGTGCCCTAGTCGCTCGTAGATAGTCGCCAGCTGTTCTAGTCCATCCAAGACGAAATCTTGTGCATTCGCTTCCCGAGCCTGCTCAACTGCTGCCTCTGTGTGTCGTTTTGCCTCTTCCAGTTCGTCCGTTTCCATTGCCACCTCACCCAGCCGACGCAATGCAGCAGCCTCTCGTCGTGGCTCCTCGTACTCACGAAACTTCTCCAGTGCCTCACTGAGCAGATTGCGGGCAGTGTCGTAGTCGTCGCGTTCGAGATGGACAATCCCGAGCGAGTGGATGTCTCGGTACATCCGCCGCGTATGGTCGGATTCTTTGCGCAACGTCCGTGCCTTTTCGAAGTACTCCTCAGCCGTGTCGAGGTCGCCTTGTTCACGGGCAGACTCGCCCAAATTGTGATACGATGCCGCCTGTCCGTTGGTGTCGCCTATCTCTTCGTAGATATTCGCTGCTGACTGCTGATACGAAATCGCTTCGTCATGCTCTCCAGCCATCGCATACGCACGGGCCAGATTATTGAGACTGTTCGCTTCCCGATGCGTGTCGCCGACGCTACGAGCGAGTTCGACACTCTGCTGGAACTGAGTGATTGCCGCGTCGAGCTGTCCTTGTTGTGCTGCGATGGTTCCCAAGGCGTTTCTACACCGTGCCTCGTCGTTGCGAGAGTTGAGACGCTGGAAGAGTTCGAGCGCAGTTTCAACCTGTTCGCGGCCCTGCTCTGGATTCCCTTGTCGATGCCGAAGGATACCGAGTTCCAGCAGGCACTCGGCCTCGCCACTCTCGTTTCCGAGCTCTCGATATATTTCAAGAGCCTCTTCTAATCGCTTTTGAGCGACGTCAAGTTCACCCTTCGTCTTTGGAATGTATCCTCGCTCAACGAGTGTATCTGCAACCCCTCTGGAGTCTTCCAGTTCTCGATATAATTCCTCAGCCTCAGCGAGCGCATTCATTGCGGCAGAGAGTTTCCCCTGCTCACTCAGCGTCCGACCAAGCCGATTGTGCGCATCAGCTTGGATACGCGAGCGTTGTTCTTCATCGATGCTCGCAGTCTCGACTTTCTCAATCAGATATTCGTATTCGTGCTGTGCGCGGTCAAAGTTGCCTGCCTCTTGATTCATCTTGCCACGCCACAGCGAACACCGCAGGCGGGTCTCCTCGGAGCAAGCATCGGGAAGCGAGAGGCGAGAGTAATCGGACTTTCCGAACAGGGGAGCGAGTGCGGGACGTTTCAGTCCGAGGCTAAACAGCTGTTCGACGATGGTATCGCACCACTCCGTCGGATTATCAGCAATAGCATCGAGGCGGTCTCGTCGTCCCTCGAAGAACCACTCAACATCGGCTCGACGCTCAGGCTCATCCGCTAACGACAGCACCGCTGACATACAGTCCGCGACGAGACGATGTGCGCGACGCGAGGACTGTGAGTCCAATAATTCAATCAAGAACTCTGCTGACCACGATTCGTGGACCGCTTCTCTCGGAGCGATACAACTGTCCGAGCCCTCTCCTGAAAAGAAGACTGACCCCTCTATGGCTTCCAACTGCCGTTCGACGGTTTCGTGGTCGTCAGCGTCGGCAACTGCGTGGATATACTCTGGATAGACGCCGATTTGGGCTGCGTTGAGTAGGTTTGTAAGGACGCCAATGGTGAGTGCGTATGGGGTGTCGTTGTTCTCTAGTCGCTGGTACGTGCGCTGTACGTCTTCCAACAAGGCTGTAGATGTGTGTTCATCGACATCGGCCGAAGGCTGGGCGTATCGTGCCAGTCGATGGAAGAGTAGCAGCACCTCTCCGCGACGTGTCTCACCGTCGTTGGTCTCGCGGCGAATTTCATCAAGCAGCTTCTCCGCGTCCGTCGGGACTGTTGTGGCAATGGTTTCTTCGAAGTGGTTCAGGAAACGCGCACACTCAATCTGGTCAAGTTCAGGGAGACGGACAGTCTGTAGCGCGCTTGCTCGATATGAATCCAGTCGCGCATCGACGGGGAGTGCGTCAGGGTTCTGCCACTCAGATTCCCGCGCGTCGAGCAGAAAGGTGACACTGTCGCTCCCGTCGAACTGCCGTGCGAGGGTAAAGATAGCATTAGCATCGGTGCGGACAGCATCTTCAACGACGACAAGCGTGTGCCCAGCCTGTTCCTCGATGGTTGCCTTGAGTTGCGCAACCGATTCGAAGGGGTCTGTTTCGCCACTCTCTCGATAGAAGACCCTACCCAGTCCCTGTTCGTACCATCGGCACCCGATGGACTTACAGACCGTACTCTTCCCAGCGCCCAATGGCCCGAGAACGATATGGTCTGTGCCATCTTGTAGGTCTTCGAACAGCGAATCAGTTACGTTGACCCGCTCTCCGTCCTGTTCACGCGTTCGGTCGACAGCGTACCCAGCGTTGACGTCAACGAGGCGAAGTCCCGTTCGCCAGCATGTCGCTGGGTCGTTCGCTTCTCGTTGCTCGAAGTAGTCCTGACACAGGTCTACGAACCCTTCCGCTTCGAGTTCGACAGGAAGTGCCGATGATGCGGGCGGTAAGGAGCCATCGGATGTGGCTTTGATAATAGTGTTACCGTCAGCGATTGGGGATTCAGGAGCCTCTGAGGCTGGTTCCACCTGATGGAATGACGACGTGACCTCCGTAGCATCGGTGAGAACGTCTTCGTACAACCCCTCAGCCCATCGGACTGCATCAAGCGTGCCTGTATGGACAACCGCATGGACGGAGCCAGTCTCCGTGTACACAACGACAGAAACCGTCGTGACGCCCTCATTATCGGCCAACAGCAGGCCGAATGGAGGGACTTCCGCCTCATGTGCAGCGAACGAGTCCTGTGTCGACATCTGCTGACAAATGGTGGGGAACTGCTCTCTTAGCCTGTCTGCTAACTCAGGAGAGACGACCATTTCGACATCCACCCCTTCTCGAATCCGATTCCGATACAGTTCGACGAAGCGAGAGTCAGCTATGTTCGGGAGAAGAGCTCGAATCTCTGTCGCATCTGAAATCGCAGATTCAACAGGCTGGAGAGCAGCATAAGGGCGAGGTTCCTCTGTGATACTAACCGATGCACCAACGACCATAGCAGGGTCGAGACGCGTATCTGGCGGGAGAGGACGCAGTGCCTCGTGAGCCGCGCGGATATCCGCCGATTTGTCGATGTGAGCGCGATATTGTTTCACCGCGAGGACGCCCGTGGCAGTTGTCTCGTACGTTCCATCCTCGTAACAGACGAGCCCAACGTCCTGTAAGTCAGCGAGTGCACGGTCGACTGTCGAACGCGATACGTCAAGGTCGTCGATGAGGTCGCGCTTCTGTGCGGTGTTCTCACACAGATATTCGAGGAACTCTGCTCGCTGCCCGACGAGACTCATATACTCGACAATTTCAGAAGGGCCTTCCTCGATATCGCCGCTATCCATCTTTGTCGATTTCCAAGGCTTCTACGGTATTTATGATTCGGATTATCTTTCAAATCTATAGAGTAGAAACTAACGCTAAAGCTACCACTATCAGGTGACGCTCACGGTGTGATGACGGAACGCGGGACGTGACCTATTGAAGGTCTACCTCCTATTCGTGGTATGCTCCGCACAGCGAACGACTCACAGGGTATCCACGGGTGAAAGGATGAGTAGGGTTGCATGCTCCCATTGCGGGCACAAGCACGATTTGGATGCGACAGAGGTTCTTGAGACGAGGACGGTTGGCGTCACTGACGATTGGGAGACATGGGAGACGCTCAAATGTGAAAACTGTGGTCAAGAGTTCATGTACCGTACGGAGTAGTTCGTCGCCGCCTGACCACAGTGTGCAAACCGTGGGTTCGACAAGTACGCGCTGAACCGTAGTAGCCACGGGATGTGGATACGGTTGTATGAGACGGCGCAAGATGCTCGCGGCCCTCGGGAGCGCTGGCTTGATTGGAATCGCTGGGTGCAGTAGCAATGGTTCGGAAACAAGTGGTCAGGATACGACCGACGAGACACCAACACCGACACCGACCAGCTCAAGCAGTGATGGCGGAACAACCCCTACCGAAACGCAGTCTGACGAAACAACACAGACGGCTACGGAAACAGAAACTGCGACCGACGTCACAGATAGTCCGACCAGTACCCCGTTGAATCTCACTAATTACCCATCCTGTGTCCCAGTAAACGACGAGGGGACAGCAACGGAGATTTATGACTTGTTACCAATCGGGAGAGAAGAGACTGGGGACTTTGCCGACATACAGAACAGCATCTCTGGTTTCGAGAATATCGAAACACCCGAGAGTAACGGTAGAACATACAGAGAGCCAAATGGGGAGGGGCTTGCTGAACTCAGCATTCTGAAATACTCTAGTCAAAACGTGGCTGAAGAAAATATTCAGCAGGTTCGACAGACGATGGCTAGTCGTACCACTGACTATCCCGCAATCGGTCTTCTTTTATCAAATAATATGGTGGTTGCAGTCGGAGCGTCGTCAGAATCAAGAGCAAAATCGCTAATTGACCTGTCTGGTATTGAATGTCCTGATAATTTTGTATTCGTCGAATAGATGCGACGCCCCCCGTGTTCATCGGACTATGAACACAGTGTGCAGGCAGTGAGTTCTGCGGGCCTGCGGTGAACTATCGGGGAATCCTGTCTTCATGATAGACCGTATGAGGCGTCGGAAGATGCTTGCCGTCATCGGGAGTATGGGCGCGACAACACTCGCGGGTTGTAGCGGCGGTAGTAGTGGAGATGAGTCGGATGGGAATGCCACAACTACAACAGGTGGAGATGGCAGTGGCGGAGGCGGTTCGGACGGAAGTGATGCAACTACGACAGCGGAAGAGTCCGATGTTGGAATGCCGATTTGGGGACAGCGCAAGGCGAATGCAGCAGGGACTGGAGCCGTCGACGCTCAAGCTATTACTACAGGAAACCCGTCGTCATACAGCGTTAGCCTTCCTGTCAACCGTGATGTCGAATATCACCCGTTCTACGACCCAGTATTCACGGGGAACGCGTTGATACACAGAGGGGAAATCCGTGACAAGTCAACAGGCGAGACCGTGCGAGAGCTACCTGCCACGGAAACAGCCACCCCTGCTCTCAGGGACGGCCGTCTCTACATGGTGGCTGGCGCAGATGTCATCGCAGTCGACATCGAGAGCAACGAAGAGCTGTGGCGCGAGACCACGGGTAAGAATGGAATAGGAATCGTGGCAACGAGTGACCACGTATTCATCGCGCTCGGGGACGGAATCACGGCGTTATCGGCGTCAGATGGCAGCAGAGAGTGGAACGTCTCAACAGGAGCGCTGAACGATAAGGAAAGAGGAATCTTTGCCGTAGCTGACGGTCGGTTATATGCCTCGACACCCCGCCAGCGTGGTACAACAGTCCACGATATCTCTGACGGGACACAATTGTGGTCAGTTGACGGGAGGGGCGTGTCGCAACTGGGGCCACAAGGAACGCTATATTTCAACGAAGGGGGCGCGGTCGATTCTGGCACGGTGACAAGATTCGACAGTGAGGGAAGTCAAATGTGGGAGACACGGCCGTCGGGGTCGACCTCCCCCGTCGCAGCCGAGGAGGACCGTGTATATTTGTCTGATAATGACTCACCGATGGTTACGACAGTCAGCGCCGAGGATGGGTCGGAGCAATGGACTACTGAACTACCACAAGGTATTGCCGACCTTGCAGTGGGTTCTGACCGAGTCTATGCCCTTGGAAGCGGAAGAGATGATACGACCCGCCTATTCGCGCTCAACAAGCAATCTGGGGAGCAAGAGAACATCTATGCGTTAGATTCAGATGCGTCGACGCCCCGTGGTGCTGGTGGGGTGACCGTTGGCGGCGGCGTAGTTTCGTTGATGCGCAGCAATATCAATAGTAACCGTATGCAGGTTCTCACAGACAACTAGCTGGTCGAGTATCTGGTTTTCCCACGAGTTATCCAGATACAAGCCAAGCACGATATCGTGTAGCCCTTCGGCTGTTATATCAATCAAGTCGAGTTCTGTTGTTGTACCCAGCCCGCTTCGCTGAACAGCTCTGTTCCCACGAACACTATCTCGTCTTGTTTTTTGTACAGCCACCAAGCCAAATCCGTAGCCTGCTCAATTGGTATGAGTGGGGAGTGGCGAGAACACTCAATAACATCATCATGGGAGGCAACCCAGTCCGCACCCGTGACCACCGCGACGTCTTTCCCGTCATACTGCCGACGCGCAGGCTTGATTACGACCGCTGAATCTGGAGTCTTGTCGCGGGGCTTGATACCGTCCTCAGTGAGTGTGACGTAGTCGTTATCCATTGTCCACCACCCCGTAGCCTGCTTGGTTACGCCAGAGAACGCCGTTCTGAACCGCGAGGTCGAGTGATTCTACAACCTTCGGCTGTGTCCATTCATCACCCAGTTGGTTCTTAGCAACCGTCCAAATCTGCTCCTCATCAACGGCATTCGAGGGAGCGAGCGAGAGTGCTTCCTCAACTAGTTCCTCAGCAACTTCAATCATCTCGCGTTGGTCAGCACTCGGCCCAGCAGTTAGGAGGTCAGCATCAAGTTCGTCGTCCTCTGAAATCATGCGTAGAGAGGTCTCAACGATATCCTTCCCCCGACGAACGTCCTGTACCTCAACCTCATCAGAGAGGCGTAGTCGAGCCGATGCCTGTGCCAGACGGTACATCGCGTCCTGATGCCGCGTCGTCACTGAAACCGTATCCTGAGACGATTCTTGACGGAGTTCGACCCATATGTCTTCGAGATGCTCGGCGGCACTCTCGGTCAACTCTGGGTCGTATTCGCGGGCGACAGCAATGTACTTCCGAACGAACTCCTCGGTGAACTCTGGCCCTTTGTTATTGCTGACTCTGTCTTTGAAACGGCTCGCTTTTTGTCGGTTAGCAACGTCATCAAGTGGGTCATCTTCGAAAGGTACGACGACATCAAACCGACTCCAGAGCGCATCGGGAATCGGAATCTGCTCCTTCAGGTCGCTATTCTTGTCGAACCGCTGCTTTTCAGGGTTACAGACAGCTAGAATGGAAGTCCGCGCTTCGAGGTCAGTATGGATATTCGCCTTGTCGATACGGACAATCCCATCCGACATCGGGCCATGCAGTGCCTTCGCGTCATCCGCATGCGCCTTATCAAGTTCATCAGCAACGACAATGCCACGGTTAGCGGACGCAAGCGCACCCGTACTGACAGTCCAACGGTTAGTGTCGAACTGTTCAACGCGCTGCACACTGCCTTTCAGTCCCACCGCCGACGCAGACTCCATGTCGACATACCGCGAGTTCGGAAAAATAGCATTCACTCGCCGCGCCAGCCGCGTCTTACCTGTCGATGGGTCGCCAGCGAACGCAATGTGAATCGTTCCTCGAATGTCTTGGTCGTCAAGATTCGTCTCATCGAGTGGTGGACGCAGGTTCGCTCCAGCCAGCTGGTGGAGAAGTGCCCTTCGGGCCAGCGTATACTCCTCACCACCTTTGATGTCAGGAGCGACGGACTCTGCGAGTCGGTCTACAATATCATCCTCGTTCGAGAGTTCCTCGATGCGCTGCCGCTCTCTATCACTCACATCTACCTCATCGAATCGTTCCTCGTCGCGGTCGTGACCGACAATCTGCAGGTAGTGTTGCGCTCGTTTTTCGCCATCTGACGTATCTCGCCTGACGACCGCCGCGATACGAACGCGCTCGCCAGCCTCGAACTCATGGATGTGGTTGGTGTTGACCTCGGCCGTCACCTGTTCCGTATTAGTGTGGCCAACGCGGCTCGGCAGGTCTTTCAGCAGCAGTTCCTGCTTGGTGTAGTACAGTCGCTCAATATCAGTGGTGGCCGTCTGAGCAGAGTGATTGTTGCACTCCTCGGGCTCGTCAACACTTGATGCAAATCTATCCTGCCAGACAATGGTCTGTTCGTTACAATTGTGATTATCACAGACCCCAACCACGCAGTAGCATTCGTCGTCCTTCTTCGACCGTGTATCGACCAGCACATCTACAACTACCAGTTCGCCTTCATCGCGGGCTCGGAGTGATTCGATAGTCCGAAGCTCGTCGTCTGGAAGGTCGGTTAAACTAAGACAAGCCCGCGGGTCTCCACTCTCAATCCGCAGTGCTTCTTCGGCGGTGCGTAGTGTGCCAAGCGAGTCATAATCGAGTTGTTCGAGAAGCCAAGGCCAGTTGTTTCGGAGTTCCTCGTAACTGACCTGACTTTCGTCCTGCTCGTTCCAGTACGCTATCCACTCTCGTAGGTGGATATTCTGAACATCCTCGCCTTCACCAAGGCCGACTTGGTCTTCAAGATACTCCAGATAAGCTACGTCAGCTACAGCGTCATTGAATGTTTTCAGGCGCTCTTCTCCGTATACTTCAGGCTCTGACGAGACTGGGAGTCTGGATACACTCGAATCAATGTCCGTTGTGTAGTTCTCGTATTCGCCGAGAGCGATACGGCCGATGTACCTGTTCTTTGGGATGTCAGCTGCGTCTACTTCTTGGAACTGTTCACTATTATCGTCACCCCCGTCTTGAGGGCTTGGGCTATCATTGGCCTGAGTCATGGTGACTCGCTCTAGAATTTGTCACCGATGTATAAACAAGTTATCCGAAGAATGATAGTTTTACCATACAACACAGCCAAGGCTTGTCGAAATTAGAACCCGATGAAGGAAAGGAGATGATGTCCGAGACTCAGGCCAATGAGCAGGAACATCACCCTGCATTCTATCATTAGCAGCACAGGAATTTAGTTGTTGCCTCCGCCAACACACCACCACAAACAGGGTATAAAAAGGGAAGGACAAAATTCTATCACCGTCTGTTGATTCCGCGGTTACGGGGGGTGGGGGGCCTATTCGAGAAAGAGGGTATCTATTGACTCTGTTGTTTGTATTGTACGTTTAGGATTTTGACCTATTTACTTCAGTTCCTTTCCCCCTCTCTTTCGAGAGGCCCCCCGCCCCCACCCCCTGAACACCGCATGGAATTTTTTCGGCGACGGGAAGGCGATACAAGATACGGCTTTTTATACTCTCTCAAATACCAGAGCCGTACTGTCCTTTTATCGGGCACGGTGTGTTTGGAGAACATATGACTGATGTTGAAGACGTCCAGATTCTGATTGACCCTCCGTCAAAAATCGATGAGCAAGCGAAGTACGACTACATCGGGACGGACTTCACCCGCATCGACGAGTACGACACTCCCATCACGATTTACCGCAGATACTCCGTCGATGTTGAGGAGCTGTCAGAAGAGAGTGCAGAGGTTCGCGTGGATATCGACGAAGAGTTCTACGAGGGCATGGAGGTTCGACTCAGCGTGGTTGATAACTTTACCCCGTTCAAGACGAACGAGTACGAACTGAACTTCGAGGTCGAGATTCCTGACTACGTCGAGTTCCCGTCGAAGGAGGTTCAGTCGTCGGCGCGTGAGCGTATTGAGGAGTGGCATGCTGAGAACCCGCCGACCTACGAGTAGAAGCGCATTAACGCGCATATCGTATAAACAAGAAATGCGTTAGAGTATGCCACCTATTGCTTCGTCAACGTTCTCTTCAGCGTATTCCTCTAGCTGGTCCTCGAAGTCGATGACGCATTGAATAGCAGTCAGCAATCGTGGGTCAGCGACTTAGATGGCGAAACTCGGGGCGCTGGTACACCGTCGATAGCATTTATTATACAATGATGGCCAGTCTACAGGAGGTCTTTCTGCTCAGCCATTTCCTGAAGTTGGTCGACTGTCAGTCCTAACGGATTGATATCTCCCTTGTCATTGTTTTGGCTGGCCAGCTGGTAGAGTTCTGGCTGTCTCGCGTAGTGTTCGACGTAGACGTCTTCGATGTCGCTGAGGATGTCTTCCCATATTTGATGCCCTTCCTCGACGCTACGAGTGTCCATATCCCACTGGTTGGCAAGCTTCTCTGCATCTTCGTGGTCGCTCGACAGTGCGTCTGCTTTCATAAGGATATCAGCGACGTGGTCGAGGCGTTGTTTGTTTAAATCTGCAAGCGGTGGCACTGCTGTCGGGACATCAGCGTATTCTTCCACAATAATATCTCCGTCAGGGGCGACTTCTCTGTAGTGATTGAACCAGTCTCTAACGGTGTCATCAAGGCGGAGGGTGCAGGTAGCGCAGTATTCACTATTTGGTAGATTCTCCGCACCGCACCGTGGGCATCGGATGTGTTCATCACCTCCATCATTCACGTCCTGACCTTGTGCTTTGGCCAGCGTCATCGCCTCTTCGCGGTTGGAGGCGTGGGTATATCGTTGGTGCATCGGGGTTTCCGAGACCCAGTCCATGACAGTCTCGATGTCTCCTTTGTCGTAGCGATTATCTGTGCGCATATTTGTCGCTCGGGTGTGTCTCAAGATATGAGGATGCACCTTGTCCTCGTCAATGCCCTCAGTACGCTTCGAGAGTCGGCGGAGCATCGTGTAGACCGAGTGGCTGCTGAGACGTTCGCCTTCGTCTTGTGGACGGATAGAGCAGAAGAGCGGTGCGTCGGGGTCGTCACCGTTGGGATGGGCAGTCAACCATCTGTCTAAGTGCCCTGCACTAAACGTAATTGGGATGATGTTGCCCGCAGCGGTCTTAACGCCCTGTCTATCGGGAATATAGATACGGTTCCACCCGCCCTCGGTTCTGTAATGTCGAACATCGAGTTGTATGAGGGCTGTGCGCCGCATCGCAGCTTCGTACATGACACTGAGCAGGGCTTTGTCCCTCTCGCGTGTCGCGGCGTTGATTAGCTTACCGACCTCAGCGGCGTCGAGTACGTCCTCGTCTTTGATTGCGTCATGGTTCACGGGAGGGGCGTCGATGTTGTCAGTATCGTCAACGGTAGAGTAGTCACGGTGTCGGCAGTAGGCACGGGCGGCGTAGCAGGTGTTGCGCTTGGTTCCATTGCCGATTCCGCGCTTGGCCGCTATTGCGTTGATTTTGCTGTTCCAGTCTTTTGCTGTCCAGTTGTCGGGGTCTTCATCGCGGTTTTCAGCGTACTCGAATATGATGCGAAGTTCGCGGAGGTAGTTTCGTGCGGTTGATGCCGCCATATCCCCCGTATCGTGCCTGCTGTAGATGAACGTGGTAAGCCGCTCGGCATACTCCTCGGAGAGCGACTCCTTCACTTTTTCACGCTGCTTCTCTAAGTACTCTTCATGATAAGTATCGAAATCGTCTGTTGCCATCGATATGGCACCTGTGGAGGCATTAGTATTCGTGTCAGGTAAAGACTCGTACTACAACCGGGCCAAACAGGAGGGGTACCGCTCCCGGTCGGCCTACAAGCTCAAACAGCTCGACCAGACGGCGAACCTGCTCCACGAGGGCGCGACCGTCGTGGACCTCGGGGCCGCCCCCGGCGGCTGGCTCCAGGTCGCCCAGCAGGAAGTCGGCGAGGCCGGCACCGTGGTCGGCGTCGACCGCCAGCGGATCGACGCGCTGGACGGCGTCGAGACGGTCCGTGGCGACATGACCGAGGATTCCACCAAGGACGAGGTTCGCGAACTGGTCGGGGAAGCGGACGTGGTCTGCTCGGACATGGCCCCGAACATGACCGGCGAGTACGACCTCGATCACGCCCGCTCGGTCCACCTCGTCCGGCAGGCGCTGGAGGTCGCGCTCGACCTGCTGGCCCCGGGCGGCGACTTCGTGGCCAAGGTCTTCGACGGCCAGGACCTCGACGACCTGAAAGCCGACATCGAACCGGAGTTCGAGTACGTCCGCGAGGTCCGACCCGACGCCTCCCGGGAGTCTTCCTCGGAACTGTTCCTGGTCGCGAAGGGCCGACTCACCGCGCCCGTCGCGGAGGGCGACACGGTGACCGTCGAGATCGTCGACACGGGCCACGAGGGGGACGGCATCGCCAAGGTCGAGGGTTACACGCTGTTCGTCTCCGGTGCAGAGACGGGCGAGGAAGTCGAGGTGCGGATCGACGAGATCAAGCCGAAATACGGGTTCGCACAGCCCGTCGAGTGATCAGCGGGGCTCGCTCCCGGCCGAGATGACTGGCGCGTCGCGCGACCGGACGAACCCGACGACGGCGTAGACGAACGGCGTGTCGACCAGCGCGATCAGGAGTTTCAGGAGATACTGCCCCACGATCAGGCTGACGATGGCGGGGAGCGGGAGGACGACGCCGACGCCGAGGACCGCGGGGACGACGAGAAAGCCGAGCGTCACGAAGATCACGGTGTCGAGCAACTGGCTGGAGGCCGTCGAGGCGATGTTGCGGAGCCAGAGTGCCTCGCCATCGGTGGCCTCCCGGAGCCGGTGGAAGACGATCACGTCCCAGTTCTGGCTGACGATGTAGGCCGCCAGACTGGCGATCACGATGTTCGTGCTCGCGCCCAGCACCTGCCGGAACTGGGTGGGGTCGATGCTGGTCGGGGCCGCCGGCGCGAGGATCGTACTCCAGACCAGCGCCAGCAGGACGAAGTTCATCACGAAGGCGACGTTGACCATCACCTGCGCGGCCCGTTTGCCGTACAGCTCGGCGTAACAGTCCGAGGCGAAGAAGGTCAGCGCGTAGGCCAGCGCCGCGCCGGGCAGGGAGAGCGTGGCCCCCGTCACCGGCAGGGAAACGGGGAGCGAGAACGCCAGAATCTTCGCGGCCGTCACCTGCGCGGTCACCAGCGCCGTGACGAACAGCGCGATCAGACCGACCTGCGGGACGGCGAGCGGCGCTGTTCGCTCACTCATCGTCGAGTCGACCCTGCCGCTGGTCGATCTCGTCCAGCAGGTCCAGCGTCTTCCGGATCGACGCCCGGATCGCCTCGCTCCGGTTGACGAACTTCCCGTCCTCGCCGACGTGATCGTCCAGATCCGTCAGCAACTCCTCGGGCACCTCGACGCTTATCTTGGGCATACTGTGATAATACCGCAAGCGCGGCTTAACGGTTTTCGTCGGTCACTCCGAGGGCAGGCCGTCGGCGATCTTCATCAGCGAGACGTTGCCGTCCTGATCGAGGGTGATGCGGTAGCCGGCGTAGGAGAAGGCGAGCTGGGCCTGTGCCTCCGGGGAGGGCGGGTTCTCGTACATCTTGGTCACGAGGTGGTCGATCCGGTCGTAGATCGGCGGGAGTTCGGTCACGTCGATCCCCTCGACCTCGGCGATCAACTGCAGGAGCCGGTAGTCGGCGTCGCCGGGTTCGGGTTCGATCCGCCGGTGAACGATCCGGTCGTCGCGGTCGTCTCCCTCGTCGCGATCCGCTCTGTCGTCACTGTCGGCCGGGTCGTCAGTTCCCATGCGAGGTGATTGTTCACGCCGATAAAAGTGGCAATTGTCGTGCTGGTTTCGGGATGGGGTCCCGAACTCCCGGATCTGCTTGCGGCTCACTCGACGCTTGCTTCCGGGGGTTGCGGGCGACCCCGACGGCCGCCGAGGGTGATCAGCCACAGCAGTCCCAGGCCGGCGAGATAGGCCAGCGCGGCGGGGATCGCCATCAACAGCATGGTGAACACGCCCCGCGGGGAGATGAACGCCGCCAGCGCGAAGATGGCGACGACGACCTCCCGCCAGTACTTGCGCTGGGTGTGGTAGGAGGCGATCCCGCCGACGTGGAACAGCGCCATCGAGACGGGTACCTCCATCAGCAGGCCGATCCCGACGGTCGTGTAGATGACCAGCCAGCCGAAGTTGTTGATCCGGTAGGCGATCACCATGTTGGCCTGGATGGCGTCGGCGGCCAGCCAGGAGATGACGGCGGGCGCGACGAAGAGGAAGCCGACGATGCTCCCGACGATCAGCCCGACGATCAGCGACCCACCCCAGACGAGCATCACGCGAGGGTCGCCCCGGACCCAGCCCCGCTCTTTCAGCGACGGCCAGGCGTAGTACAGCAAGAGCGGCAGTGTCGTCACGATGGCCAGCAGGGTCGAGAACTTGATCTGGAAGATGAGCGCCTCGACGGGGTGGAGCGTGACGATCTCGATGCTCCCGCCCACGTCGGCGGGCACCTTGCTGAAAAAGAGGTTCTTCACCGTCCGGATCCCGCCCTGGTAGAGCCAGATGAACGACCCGGCCAGCACGGCCATGAACAGGCCGACCAGCCGGAAGGCCTTCGAGGTCAACGACTCCAGAATGAAGGCGATGTCGTAGTAGTAGCCGCCGATGTCCTCCTCGGTGGTCTCGTCCTCGGTGAAGGCGTTCATCATCCCGGCGGCGGTCTGGGTGGCCGTGCCGGCGTCGTCCTCGTCTTCCTCGTCGGCCTCGGCCGCCTGCTCGCGGGCTTCGAGCTGTTCCTGCACCTCGTCGTATCGGTCGAGGATGGCCTGTGCCTTCTCGTGGTCGTCCTCGTCCATGGCGGCCCGGGCCTTGGCGACGGCGTCGTCCTCCGAGAGGTCGGCGAAGGCCTCGGGCGGGGCCGCTCGCACGCCGCCCGCGTCGAGCGTGTCGAGGCTGATATCGGAGGGCGCGCCGGCGCTGGCCGGAGCCGGGCCGGATCTGGCGCGGTCGGCCGCGCCCAGCGCCCGCGAGAGGAAGACGAGCAGGGCGACGCCGGCCACGAACAGCGCGACGACGAGGCCGAGTATCGCCGCCGCCACGTCGTCGGGGAGGCCGACGAGCTGGGAGGCCCGGGCCACGCGGAACGACGTGTCGAACGGCATCGACGCGATTGCTCGGTTGGCCGCACCGACGCCCCCGCGAGTGAAGAAGCCGTAGACGGCGACGCCGGCGACGAACGCCACGCCCGCCAGGACGTTCCAGTTGGCGCGGGCGACGCCGGGCACGTCGATCTCGCTCCCGCTCCGTTTGGCGATGACGACGATCTTCGTCAACTGGAGGGAGAAGGCATAGAGGATGATCAGCGGGATGGCCCACATGATCTGGGTGAACGGTTCGGGCGGCGAGAACAGCGCGCCGAAGATGAAGATGGCGACGACGGCGTGGCGCCACTTGTCGCGGAAGGTCTCGTAGGGGACGATCCCGGCGTAGGCCAGCGCGCTCATCGCCAGGGGCAACTGGGCCGCCAGGCCAAAGGAGATGGTGAGCAGGAAGACGAACTCGGCCCACTTGACGATGGAGTAGGTGGGCTGGAACCCGACGTTGTAGGCGTTGGCCGCCAGGAAGTCGAACATGACGGGGAAGAAGACGAAGTAGCCGTAGGAGACGCCGACGGCGAGCAACCCGACGGACATGAGGACGATCAGGGCGATCTTCCAGCGGGCGACGCGCTCGCCGGGCCACAGCCCGCGCTGTCGGAGGCCGTCCCGCGAGTACCAGAGGAAAAGCGGCAGGGCGAGCAGGATCCCGACGGCGAGGCCGATCTTCACCTGCAGGAGGATGACGTCGAAGGGCGTGCGGGCGACGATCTCGGTCGATTCGAAGGCTTCGGGATGCTTGGCTGCCAGTCGGGAGAACAGGTCCCGTTTCAGGATCGCCCAGCCGAACTCCCGGAGGGCGTAGATCGTCCCCATGAGGCCGAGGACGGCGACGATGAACACCTTCTGGAGGTGTGATTGGGCGGCCGACAACATCGCCCCGATGGTCTGCCGGCCGCTATTGACGGCTCGGCGGGTGTCGTCGTCGATCGCCCCGGACATTATCGTGCGGTGATTGCCGACAGCCCGTTATCAACCTTTTCGATGCGCGTGGCCGCGCCGGGGCCGGGAAAAGAAAGTTTACAACACCCCACCAGCTACAGGGCCCCACATGAGCGACGGCGAACCGGGGCTCTACTCGGAGATGGACATCGAGGGCCCAGACCGCCCGGAGCCGGACCCGACCCCGCCCGGTGGCGACCCGCCAGGCACGGGGACGGGCACCGGCACACCCGGTGCGCCCGACGACGAGGAGATGCCCCTGACGGAACACATCGAGGAGATGGTTCGCCGGCTGGGCGTCGTCGTCCTGGCCATGGCCGTCGTCGCCGGCATCGCCTTTCCCTTCGCCGACCGCCTGATCACGTTCCTCTGGTTTTCGTTCCTGCCGGGCGTGGCCTCGCAGTGTCCGCCGCCGGCGGGCGCGACCGCCTCGTCCTGTCCCCGGGTCTATCACCCGCTCTCGCTGATGATCGCACGGCTGAAGGTCTCGACGCTGGCCGGGTTCATCATCGCGCTCCCCATCTTCGTCTACGAGACGTACCTGTTCATGCGCCCCGGACTCTACCCCCGCGAACGGAAGTACTACCTCGCGGCGGTCCCGACGAGCCTGATCCTCGCGGGCGTCGGCGTCGCCTTCGCGTTCTTCCTCGTCTTGCCGGCCATCTTCACGTACTTCCTCTACTATTCTGAGAGCGCCGCCGTCATCGCCTTCGGCCTCTCCGAGACGTTCAACCTGATGGTGATGATGCTCGGCCTCTTTGCCTTCATCTTCCAGATTCCGCTGTTCGTGATGCTCGCGATCATGATGGGCATCACCACCCGCCGCTGGCTCGAAGCGCGCCGGCTCTACTTCTGGGGTGGCTTCCTCACCATCGCCTTCTTCTTCAGCCCCGATCCGACCGGGATGGCACCCATCCTCGTGGCGGCGACGATGGTCACGCTGTTCGAGGGGACGCTGGCCCTGCTCCGGTGGACCGGGACGGACTCGCGGACCGCCGCGGTCGATCAGGTGGCCGCCCTGCGCCCGCTCCTGTACACGGTCGTCGCCGCCGTCGCCTACGTCGTCAGCCCGGCCCCGATGCCGACGGGCTACTTCGGCCAGCTCCCGCCGGCCGTGATCGACGGGCTCGCCTATCTGGGACTGACCTCGGCCACACCGATCATCGTCGGCCTCGCCATCATCGGCGTCTTCGAGGGCATCAATCGCCTCGTCCGCCGGGTCACCTACGACTACCGCGTCCGGAGACTGCTGGCCCGCGCTCGGGTCCCGGTCTGGCTCGGCGCGGTCGTCGTCGGCTACCTCGCCAGCCCCGATCCGAGACTGCTCCAGCGGATCGACGTGACCTACCTCTCGACGACCGAGACGGCCCTCGCCGTCGGCGCACTGCTCGTTCTCTACGAGGGTGGACTGGTGCTGTGGCGCTGGCGGCGCGGTCGGTAGGAAACCTGTACACTCTTTTCGGCCCCCGTCGAATCCCCGGTCGATGACGACGGTCGTGGTCGTCCGACACGGCGAGACCGAGTGGAACCGCGAGGGGCGCATCCAGGGGTGGGCCGCCTCGCCGCTGAACGAGCGGGGGCGCCGCCAGGCCCGCGCCGTCGGCCGGCACCTCGCCGACAGCTACGACCTCGATGCCATCCTCGCCTCCGACCTCCGGCGCACCCGCGAGACGACCGCCCACCTCCGCTCCGCGGGCGAGTTTCCGGAACCCGAGTTCACGGAGGGCTGGCGCGAGCGGTCCTTCGGCGCGTTCCAGGGCCTGACCTACGAACAGGTGTTCAGCGAGTTCCCCGAACACCGGGCCTCCTTCGGCATGGTCGGCCTCGAAAACACGCCCGAGCGCGGCGAGAGCCTGCTGGCGGCCCGCGAGCGCGTCCTCGGAGCGTGGACGGACCTGCTGGAGGGGGCCGCCCCGGACGAGGAAGTGCTGGTCGTGACCCACGGCGGGCCGATCTACGTCCTGCTGGCCCACCTCCGGGGGCTGGACCTGCCGACGGCGCTGACGAACTTCTCGCAGAGCAACTGCGCCGTCAACGAACTCGAACACGATCAGGAGACCGGCGAGACCGAGATTCTGCGGGAGAACGCCGTCACGTACCGCGAGGCCTGAGGCGGCACGGCGAAATCGTTATTCCGACGGCCGCACTCGCTGGGCGTGAATGGGCACACAGCTCTGGCCGATCGAACTCCGCCTGTTCGCCGCGTTGCTGGCACTTCTGGGAGTCGTGAGTGTGATCTGGCCGATCCGGGTCAACCGGCCGTTCGCACGGGGCGGACTCGAACGCCTGCTGTACGCCGATCCGGGCGCGATCAGGGTGGCGCTCCTGCGCCTCTTTTTCGTGTACTGGACGGCCGTCTGGGGCTGGTTCGCCCTGTTCGGAGACGTGCCCCCGTACTTCCCGTAGTGACCGCCCGCCGGCTCACTCCCCGGTCGGGTAGTCGGCGTCGAACACGTCCTCGACCAGCGGTTCGTCGTCCTCCTCGTCGGGGCTGACGCTCCCAGTTCGATAGCCGTGGAGGTCCAGCGTCACGTGGTCGAACCCGAGGTCGCCGATGTGGTCGCGAGCGGCCCGCACGAAGTCCGGGTCCAGCGCCACGTCGAGTTCGTCCTCGGCGACCTCGATGCGGGCGAGGCCGTCGTGGTCGCGCACGCGGAACTGCTCGAATCCCCACGTGCGGAGGAGGCGTTCGGCCTTCTCGATGCGGGAGAGGCGATCCTCGGTGACCTCCAGGCCCGTGGGAATGCGCGAGGAGAGGCAGGCCATCGAGGGCTTGTCGGCGACCGAGAGGTCGTACTGGCGGGCGATCTCCCGGACCTCCGGCTTGGTGATGCCGTGTTCCAGCAGGGGCGAGTAGGCGTCGAGTTCCTCGACGGCCCGCAGGCCCGGACGATGCCCCTCGCCGGTGTCGGAGGCGTTGGTGCCGTCACAGACGACGCCGATGTCGAGTTCGCGGGCGTGATCGTACATCGCCGAGAGGCGCATCGACCGGCAGTGATAACAGCGGTCCTCGCCGTTGGCGACGAACTCCTGACTGTCGAGTTCGGAGAACTCGACGATCTCGTGGCGGATGCCGATCTCGTCGGTCACCCGGCGGGCGTCGTCCAGTTCCTCGGCGGGGAGGGTCTCGCTTTTGGCTGTGCAGGCGACGGCGTCTTCGCCCAGGGCGTCGTGGGCGAGCGCGGCGACGACGCTGGAATCGACGCCGCCGGAGAAGGCGATCAACACGCCGTCCATCTCGGCCAGGTCGTCGCGGACGGCCGCGATCTTGTCCGAGACCGCGTCCGCGTCGACACTGGTGTCCTCGGCTGCCATGGCCCCGCCTTCGCCGTCGTGGCGCAAAAGCCCGTTGTCTCGCGGCCGACACCGGCGACGCTACTTAAACTGCCGGCAAGTAACGGCAGCGCTTATATCAGCCGAGCGGATCGTGAAAGGAACGATGGGGGACGGTGTCTACGCGATCGCCGGCGGCAAGGGAGGCGTCGGCAAGACGACGACGGCGATCAACCTCGGCGTCGTACTGGGACAGGCCGGCTACGAGGTGGTCGTCGTCGACGCGGATCTGGCGATGCCGGACGTGGGTCGGCAGTTACACCTCGGCCGCGAGGGAGGGCTCCACAGCGTACTGGCCGAGGAGACGGCGGTCCGGGAGGTCGTCGTCGACGGGCCGGGCGGCCTCGCGGTGATTCCTGGCGACCGGGACCTCGCGTCGTTCGCCGAGGCGGACCCGGCACGGCTCCGGAAAGTCTTCAATCTGCTCGGCATCGCCTACGACGTGGTGCTGGTCGATACGGCCCCGGGGCTGCAGAACGAGGCGGTCATCACGTATCAGGAGGTCGACGGCGTCGTGCTGGTGACGACGCCCGAACCGAACGCCGTCGAGGACATGGAGAAGACGGGGCAACTCGCCGCCGACGTGGGTGCGGACCTGCTCGGTGCCGTCGTGACCCACGGCGAGGGACGACGGGCGAGAGAGGCCGCCAGCGAACTGGACGGCGACCTGCTGGGGGTCGTCCCGCACCACTCGACCGGGGGCCCGATCACGGCCGCCGCACCCGGCGACGCGGCCGCCGACGCGTACCGACGGATCGCGGCGGCCCTCCCCGCGGTCGACGCCGAGGCCGTCGTCCCCGACGGCGTGCCGGACGTGGCGCGGACCGAACCCGGTGCCGACGGGACTGTCAGCGCCGATTCCGACACTGACGACACCGACGCGGAGCCGACGGCGGCCGGCGCGAGCGAGAGCGACGGTCCCGACGCCGATACCGACGGCCCCGCCGGGACCGCGGACGACAGCGACGGGACCGAACCGGTCGTGGACGGGGACCGAGCCGGGTCGGCCGACGCCGAACCGGACGAGCGGGTGGAAGACGCGGACGGAGCCGACGCCGTCGCCTCTGGGACCGACGACGACACCGAGGGGGCAGATCCGGACACGGCGGAGACTCGACTGACCGCGGAGATTCCGAAGGCGACGGCGGTGGCCGGCGACGGCCCGGACGAGACGGACGGGAGTCCGACCGACGAGGGCGACGACGTGCTGGAACTCGTCGACGACGCGGTCGAGAAGGCCCAGGACGTGGACGTGGACCACGTCGACGAGGAGATCGAGTCGGCCGCGGAGACGGCCGACGCGGACGACCGGGGCACGGCTGCGGACCTGGACGACGAACCCGACGGTTTCGATCTCGGCTCGAACGGGTCCGGGTCCTGAGCGCGTCGCTGTCGTGCTGACCCGGGAACGCTTTTGCCTTCGGGTTCGGTAGGACGGGTCGATGGATCTGGAAGCGATTCCCGGGGTCGGCGCGAAGACGGCCGAGCGGCTGGCCGAACTCGACGATCCCGAGCGTGCGCTCCGGGAGGGGGACGTGGCCGCCATCGCCCGCGCACCCGGCATCAGCGAGGGGCGAGCGGCCCGGATCGCTCGCGGCGCGATCAGGCGCGACCACGACGATCCCGGCGGCTTCCTCGGGACCGACCGTGCCAGCGAACTCTACCGCGAAGCGCTCGCCTTGCTCCAGGAGCGGACGGTGACCGACTACGCCGCCCGGCGACTGGAGACGATCTACCCCAGCGCCACCGAGTCCCGGATCGAGGAGGTCCGGGCGTTCGCGACGGCGGCGATGGACCGCGACCCCGACCCCGCGGTCCGGGACGCACTCGCGGGCGTGGAACCGCTCGACGCACCCGGAGACGTGCGGATCCGCGACCGCTGTCTGGCGACCGGCGACGCCGAGACCTACGCCCGGGCCCAGGAGGCGATCCCGGAGGTCAGCGTCGAACTCGTCGACGACGCCCGGAAGCTGTCGGAACTCGCGCGGGGCTACGCCACCGTGATCGCGCTCGACGAGGACTTCACGGGCGTCGAGGTCGACGGCGACGTGCGCGTCGAGCCCACAGCGCTAGAAAACCCGGCCGAGGTCGTCCCCGAGCGCGTGCTGACCTTCTTCGCGCGCAACCGCGACAGCCTGCGAGCGGCCGCCACGGTCGCCCAAGAGGCCGACATCGAGGTCGACTGCGATCTGGACGCGCTGGAGGACGCCCTCGATCAACTCGACGACGACGGACAGGTCCGGGGCGACGAGGAACTCGACCGGCTGACGACGGCCGTCGACGACCTCGACGCCGCGGTCTCGACCGCCGAGTCCGTCGCCAACGACCGGCTCCGCGAGGCCATCGAGGAGCGGGACGTGACCATCGAGGGCGCGGACCTGCTCACGCTGGTCGAACGCGGCGCGGGCGTGGACTCGCTTCTGGGCCGGGAACTGGCCGACGAGTACGCCGACGCCGTGGCGGCCGCCCGGGACCACCTCGTGGACGCGCTCCAGTTGCGCGACACCGAGAGCATCGCCCGCCAGACGTTCCCGGACGAACCCACGTTTCCGGTCGAGCGCGACGAGTCCGTCGTCTCCCGGCTCCGCGAGGAGTTGACCGCGGCCCGCGACCGGCGGGCGACCCGGCGCAAGCGGGAGCTGGCGGGCGAACTGGCCGACGCGCGCCCGGCCGCCGAGGAACTGGTCGACGCCGCGCTGGATCTGGACGTGGAGCTGGCGGTCGCGCGGTTCGCCCGCGATTTCGACTGCACGATGCCGACGCTCTCGACCGATCCCGGCTTCGAGATCGAGGGCGGCCGGTCGCCGTTGCTGGACGTGCCCTTCGAGGCCGTCGAGCCGGTGGACTACGGCGTCGACGGCGTGACGCTGTTGTCCGGCGTCAACAGCGGTGGGAAGACCTCGACGCTGGATCTCGTGGCGCTGATCGTCCTCCTCGCGCACATGGGGTTGCCGGTGCCGGCGGAGGAGGCCCGCGTCGAGCGACTCGCCGAGTTGCATTACCACGCCAAGACACAGGGGACGCTGGACGCGGGGGCCTTCGAGTCCACGCTCCGGGAGTTCGGCGGCCTCGTGACCGGTGTGGGCGACGAGGACGGCGAGACGCCGGCCTCGGCCCGGAAACTCGTGCTGGTGGACGAACTGGAGTCGATCACCGAACCGGGCGCGAGCGCGAAGATCATGGCGGGCATCCTCGAAGCGCTGGACGAGCGGGGCGCGACGGCGGTGTTCGTCTCGCACCTGGCCCGGGAGATCCGAGCGGCCGCGGACTTCGACGTGCAGGTCGACGGGATTCAGGCCGTCGGACTCGAAGACGGGGAGCTTCGGGTGAACCGGTCGCCGGTCAAGGGCGAACTGGCGCGCTCGACGCCGGAGTTGATCGTGGAGAAACTGGCCGAGGACGGAGACGAGCGGTCGAGGGCGTTCTACGAGCGGTTGTTGGCGAAGTTTGGGTAGGGAGGACGAGCGAAGCGAGTCCTCCGAACGAGCGAACGGCGACCGCAGGGAGCCGTGAGCAGGGAACACGAGCGGAGCGAGACCACAGGACAACGAACGGATCAGACGAGATAGATACACGCGCCGAGTTCGAAGTCCAGGACGACGGTGAAGATCGCGCCGACGACGACGGGGAAGACGGCGCCGGCGGTGACCTGGAGCGCGCCGATCATGGCGCGTCGGCCCTGGCGCTGGCGGTCGGCGCGGGCGGAGCCGAGTTTGTCGAACGCGACCGTCGCGGTGATCGCACCCTTCACGATGTGGAAGACTGCGAGGGCGGCGATGGCGAAGGTGACGAGGTCGCCGACGCCGAGCTGGCACGCGACCGTCCCTACCTGATCGGCCGCGCTCGCGCTGGCCGGCCCGACGAACAGCGGGACGGCGACGACCGGTGCAGTCGCTCGTGCGGTCGTGCTCGCCCGGTCGCGAACGAGCGCACACAGTGCGATGCCGACGGCCGAAACGACGAGTTCCCAGTGCATTGCTCCCCCACGTCCCCCCGGACGTACTGTCGGGTATCGCCATCGTTTCGCCGTCGTCGTGTTAACTCTTTAGAAAATCGGCCGCGGCGCAGCTGTCCCCGGTTCGTGATCCTGTAGTATCGCGTTTCGAGCGTCGACGACGCAGGTGAACGACCTCGCCGACGGGACCGGGCGGCCCGTGCTCGAACCGGCCGAGCAGTAGCCGTCCGTCGGAACCCGGCGGCGTGGCGTCGGTCCGGAGCGTGCGGGCAAGTTGGCGTCCGAACCGGGCAAAAGCGTCATGTGCGGGATCGACGTAAGTCGCAAGAATGACGGGTGAGGTAGATTACCGGTCGCTCTTCGAGCACGCCGCCGACGCGCTCGTCGTCTTCGATCCCGATACCGGTGAAATTCTCGACGCCAACGATCGGTACTGCGAGTTGCTGGGCTACAGCAGGGACCGAGTGGACGAGGTGACGCTATCGGACGTGACGGCGCCGGACTGGGAGTGGCCGGCGGGCCCCGACGAACTCGTCGCACGGGCACGCGAGCAGGGGCCGACGACGTTCGAGTGGTACAGCCAGCACAGGGACGGCACACCCTTCTGGACGGAGGTCGCCCTCTCGATCATCGAGTCGGGCGACGGGGAAGCCGTCTGTGCCAGGGTCAGAGACATCTCGGACCGCAAGGATTCGGAGCGAGAAGCCACGCTCTACGAGACCATCGTCGAAAACGTGAACGACGGGGTGTACGTCTTCGACACCGACGGAACCATCGAGTACGTCAATCCGCGGATCGCCGCGGTGACCGGCATCGACCGGGAGCGCTGGATCGGGAACACGGTGCGCGTCTTCGCCGAGGAAGGGATCGCTGGCGAGGAACCGGTCGCGGAGTTCGAGCGGGCCTTCGAGGCGTTCGTCGAGGGCGGCGACGAGCGAACGCAGATCGACATCGAGTCGCCGACGGGCATCCTCGACGTGATCGACATCCGGCTGTCCGCGGTCCGGTACGGCGGGGAGTTACGGAAGGTCGTCGCGACGGTTCGGGACATCTCCGAGCGGGTCGAACACCAGCGACGGCTGGCCGAGCGGACCGAGCAGCTGGAGGTCCTCAACCGCGTCGTGCGTCACGACATCCGCAACGACATGACCGTCGTCCTCGCGTGGCTGGAGGCGCTCGAAGCCAACGTCGACGAGGCGGGCAGGGACGCTTTCGAACGGATCGAGCGGGCCAGCGAACACGTCGTGGAACTCACCGAGATCGCCCGGGACCACGTCGACGTCGTGGTCGGGGACAGGGAGATCGAACCCGAGCCGACCGATCTCGCCGACACGCTGGAGACGGAACTCGCGAAGCAGCGGGAGTCGTATCCGAACGCGACCGTCGAGGTCGAGGGCGAGTTACCCGATGCCCGGGTCGCGGCCGACGGGATGCTCCCGTCGGTGTTCCGGAACCTGCTGAACAACGCGGTCCAGCACAACGACGGGCCGTCACCGACGGTGTCGGTCGGGGCCGAGCGCGACGGCGACGTGGTCCGCGTTCGCGTGACCGACGACGGGCCGGGCGTCCCCGACGCACAGAAAGAGACGATCTTCGGGAAGGGCGAGAAGGGACTGGACAGTCCGGGGTCGGGGATCGGCCTGTACCTCGTGTACAGCCTCGTCGAGGGCTACGGCGGCGACGTGTGGGTCGAGGATCGGGCCGACGGCGAGTCCGGGGCCGTGTTCGTCGTCGAGTTACCGGTCGCCGAGGCCTGAGCGCTGGCGAACAATTAAGTCCTGTGGGGAGCGTGGTGAAAGTGATGACCGACGACCCCGAGGAGGGGATGCTCTCGTGGGACGAGTCGGTGTTCCGGAACGAACACGTCTTCGAGATCGACTACCTGCCCGAGACGTTCCACCACCGGAGCTCCCAGATGGAGAGCCTGAAGTACGCGCTCCGCCCGGCGGTCCGGGGTTCGCGGCCGCTGAACGTCATCGCCCGCGGCCCGCCCGGCACGGGCAAGACGACGGCCGTCCAGAAGCTGTTCACCGAGTTGCGCGCCGAGACCGCCGACGTGCGGGCGGTCCGGGTCAACTGCCAGGTCAACGGGACCCGCTATTCGGTCTTCTCCAGGCTGTTCGAGGGGATCTTCGACTACGAGCCACCCTCCTCGGGCATCTCCTTCAAGCGGCTGTTCGAGCAGGTGACCGACCGACTGGTCGACGACGAGGAGGTCCTCGTGGTGGCCCTGGACGACGTGAACTACCTCTTTTACGAGAACGAGGCCTCCGATACGCTGTACTCGCTGTTGCGCGCCCACGAGGAACACGCCGGCGCGAAGATCGGCGTCATCTGTATCTCCTCGGACCTCGATCTCGACGTGATCGAGGAACTCGACGGCCGGGTCCAGTCGGTGTTTCGCCCCGAGGAGGTGTACTTCCCGAAGTACGGCGAGGCCGAGATCGTCGACATCCTGCAAGAGCGCGTCGACCGGGGCTTTCACGACGGCGTGATCTCGCCGACGGTGCTGGATCGGGTGGCCGAACTCACCGCCGAGTCCAACGGCGACCTGCGGGTCGGCATCGACCTGCTCCGGCGGGCCGGACTCAACGCCGAGATGCGCGCCTCCAAGGAGGTCAGCGTCGACGACGTCGAGGAAGCCTACGACAAGTCGAAGTTCGTCCACCTCTCGCGGGCGCTCCGTGGGCTCTCGGACAGCGAAGCGGCCCTCGTCGCGGTAATCGCCGAACACTCCGGCGAGCAGGCCGGCGAGGTCTACGAGACCTTCCACGAGCGCACCGACCTGGGCTACACCCGCTACTCCGAGATCATCAACAAACTCGACCGACTCGGGATCATCGACGCCACCTACACCGACGTGGACGGCCGCGGTCGCTCGCGGGAGTTGACGCTGAACTACGACGCCGACGCCGTGCTGGATCGACTGGAGACGTGACCGCCCGAGCCGAGAACGGGTGCGGAAACGGCCGGGCCGGACCGCTCGCTCACGTCGCCGCAGAACGACCGAACAGCCGCCCCGCTACCGACCGGCCCCGCCTGCCGGATCGCCCGGCACGCGCCCCGCCGTGATCGGAGAGAGCCGGATTCTTCCGGGCGTATTTCAATATATCCGGGGAAATCTTCGGCCATTGATACCCGGTTTAATAAAAATTTAACCGGTATATTGGTGGAACTATCGAGTACGATGGTCGTCCCGAAGCCAGACAGCGGCATACTGAACAGGCTCTACGCGAACCTCGTCGGCGGGAACGGCGTCGTCTCGCTGGACGTTCCCGAGAAGGTGTTGAAGCGGCTGTACACGTACGGGAGTCTGACCAACACCGACGACGGCGTTCGCTTCGAGGTGAAAAACAGGTTGCAGGACGCGGAGTTCGGGGGCCTCGAACGGCTGGAGATCAACGGCGACGAGGTCATGCCCAGCGACGTGACCCTCGAAACCTCGGAGGGCGAGACCTACGCCCTCACCGAGGTCGACGAGGACGATCCGCTGGGGTTCCCGGTCGGGCGGACGGTGTACGTCACCGTCGCCGGGCTCGAACTCCCGACCGGCGACCACGACATCGAGATCGACTTCGTGGCCCACCCCTTCGGCTCGCTGTCGCTGTCGGTCACAGACACCATCCGCGACGAGGAGACGGTGCCCAGCGTCCCCCGCGACGAGGCCGACAACTACAGCGCCGAGGCCATCGAGGAACGCCACGAATACCTCGCCGAGCGGACCGACACGGAACTGGACCACATCAGCAGTTACTCCGTCGATCCGCAGGACCTGGAGGGCAACATCGAGAACTTCGTCGGCGTCGCCCAGATGCCCATCGGGCTCGCGGGGCCACTGAAAGTGAACGGCGAACACGCCGACGGCGAGTACCCCATCCCGCTGGCCACGACCGAGGGGACGCTGGTCGCCTCCTACAGCCGTGGGATGAAGGCGCTCAACCTCAGCGGCGGCGTCAAGGCCACCGTGGTCGACGACCGGATGAACCGCGCCCCCGTGTTCGTCTTCGAGGACGCCCGCACCGCCCGGGACTTCCGGGACTGGGTGTTCGACCACCGCGACACCGTCAAGGAGAAAGCGGAGGAGACCTCCAGCGTCGCCGAACTGGTCGAAATCGAGGACTACCTCACGAACAACCTCGCGTTCCTCCGGTTCGACTTCAAGACCGGGGACGCCGCCGGGCAGAACATGGTCGGGAAGGCCACCTTCGCGGCCTGTAACTGGATCCTCAGCGAGTTCCCCGGCTACGTCGAGAACTTCTACCTGGAGGGGAACTTCGCCACCGACAAGAAACACTCCCAGGTCAACGACATGATGACCCGCGGCAAGCGGGTGACCGCCGAGGCCACCATCCCGGAGGAGGTGTTCACGCACCACCTCGGGGCCGATCCGGAGAGTCTGGTCCACCACGGCGAGGTCGCCAACCTCGGGTCGATGCTGGCGGGGGCGAACACCAACGGCGCACACCCCGCGAACGGGCTGGCGGCGCTGTTCATCGCCACCGGGCAGGACGAGGCCAACGTCGCCGAATCCTCCGCGGCCCTGGTCAACGCGACGCTACTGGACGACAACTCCGTCCACGTCTCGGTCACCATTCCCTCACTCATCGTCGCGACCTACGGCGGTGGCACGGGTCTGCCGACCCAGAACGAGGCCCTGGAGATGCTGGACTGTGACGGCGCGGGCAACGTCAACAAGTTCGCCGAGATCGCCGCCGGCGTCGTCCTCGCGGGCGAACTCTCGCTGGCCTCGGCCATCTCGGCCTCGGACTGGGTGACCAGCCACGAGGAACTCGGCCGCAACCGCTGAGCCGTCCGGCGGGCCGATACGGCCCGAAGGAATATACCCGTCGTACCCGCCAGAGGGCCTAATGCGACGCTCACGACGACGGGTCCTCCGGACCGGCGCGCTGGCCCTGGCCGCGGGACTGGCCGGCTGTGGCGCACGCGACGACGGGAGCGGGAGTCCGACCGAGACCGAGGGGACCGCGGCCGACGGCCCCGCCACCGGGTGTCCCGTGGCTCCGGCACCGGCGGGCTGTGTCGTGACGGACAGCGCCGGGGACGTAGACCCGATTCCGACGGCCGTCGACGGGACCGCCGACGCGGAGACGACCCTCTCGGTCCGCTGGAACGCCCGGACGCAGCCGTCGATGTCGTCCTCGGATTCGGAGTTTCTCTCCTACAGCCCCGCTCGCGGTATGGTCTACGTCGTCTTCCGGCTGGAACTGTCGCCCGCCGTCGACCGCCCGGTCGAGGTCGATTCCTACGACCTGTTCGGCCTGCGGGCACAACTCTGTGACGCGGCGTGGTACCTGGAACCGCCGCTCCGGACGCTGGACGCCACGTTCGAGCCCGGATTCACCCTCTCACCCGGTGAGACCCGCTCGGGAATCCACAGTTTCGAGGTGCCCACCGAACTGGACGCGGCGACGCTGGTCCGGTACACCGACGCGGACGAGCGCCCCGACAGCGCCTTCGAGGCGACCTGTGACCGGGACCTCGACGTGGGAATCGACCCCTAGAAGTCCTCGACGTGCGGTCGCAGGTCGAGTTCCAGCGTCCACGCGCTCCGGTCCTGCTCGACCAGGTGCCAGTAGCTGTCGGCGATGGCGTCGGGATCGAGATAGTCCGCGTCGTCCTCGGCGTCGGGGGGCCGGATCATCCCGTCGAGGACGACGTGAGCCACGTGGACGCCCTCGGGGCCGAGTTCGCGGGCCATCGACTCGGCCATGCCGCGACAGGCGAACTTCGCGGCGGAGAACCCGACCGCCCCTTCTCGGCCCCGGACCGAGGTGGTCGCGCCGGTGAAGATCACCGTGCCGCCGCCCGAATCGAGCATGTCCGGGACGGCTTCCTGCGCGCAGTGGAGCGCGGCCTTCGGGCCGACGGCGAGCGCGCGGTCGAACGATTCGGCCGAGATGTCGGTGAGGCCGTCCCACGACGCGGCGCTGGCGTGGTTGACGAGGATATCGACAGGGCCGAACGCCTCGCGGACGGCCGCGAAGCCGTCCGCGATCTCGTCCGGGTCGGTGAGGTCCGTCGGGACCGTCAGCCCCGCGCCGGGGGTCTCGTCCAGGTCCGCGGCGAGATCGTCGAGGTACGATTCCGAGCGGGCGAACAGGCCGACGCGACAGCCTTCGTCGGCGAACCGTCGGGCGATCGACTCGCCGAGTCCGGGGCCGACGCCGGCGATCACGGCAGTTCGTGACATGGCCTGGGGTACGGCCGGGACCGGCAAAAGGCTGTGTCGACGGCCCGGCCCGATTGCAGTCGTGACAGCCGACCGATAGAGCGCGCGTGACGGTGGCCAGTCGGGCCCGACACGTCGCGGTGACAACATATCGGCAATCCGTTCCGGTAGCGAGCGGACTGGCCGTCCGTGGCGGTGTCCGAACGGTTCAGCGGTATGAGAGAGTCTTACAGGCACCACCCAAAGTTAAGACAACACCCTCCTATGCACCTGATGTATGCCGGAATGTCAGAACTGCGGCGCTTTTGTCACTGCCGCGTATGCACGTGTCTTCA
Source organism: Halorientalis pallida (assembly GCF_049605515.1). Lineage (GTDB taxonomy): Archaea > Halobacteriota > Halobacteria > Halobacteriales > Haloarculaceae > Halorientalis > Halorientalis pallida_A. Next base: position 2,735,258 of record NZ_CP187158.1, on the reverse strand, counting down.
CACCGAACGGCATCCAAGCACCACGGGTCTGTCCACAGTGTGAGGACAAGATTCGCGACGGCGCTGACGTCCGGAAAGCGCGGTCGACGCGGCGCGGATAACCCACCCCCGGCGGGACGGTACGGCCCGCCGTCCGGAACCACACCCCTTCAACTTCTCGCGGTTTCCAGCAGGTCACGAGCGTCGGCGAAGATCGACTCGGCCCGCCCAGCCTCGCGTGCCTCGGCCGTGATCCGGACCAGCGGCTGGGTCCCGCTGGCCCGCAGGAGGAACCAGCCGTCGCCCAGGTCGACGCGCACCCCGTCCATCGTCTCGACGGCGTCGTAGCGGTCGGCCACCAGTTCCCGCACCCGGTCCATGACCGCGGCCTTGTCCTCGACCGCGACGCTGTCGCGGTGGATGGGGTACGTGTCGATCTCGGCGGCCCGCTCGGCCAGCGGGCGCTCTGCGGCGAGTTCGACCAGCCGACACGCCGCCAGCGGCCCGTCGGGGCACAGCGTCGCGTCGGGCCAGATCCACGCGCCGCTGGGTTCGCCACCGAAGGCCACGCCGTCCTCGGCGACGCGCTCGGCCACGTACACGTCGCCGACCTTCGTCCGCTCGACGGGCACGTCGATCTCGGCGAGGTGGTCCGCGACCGCGAGGCTGGTGTCGACGGGCGCGGCGACGCGCTGGCCCGCCTCGGCGGCCGCCCGGGCGAACAGGGCGAGCGTCACGTCCCCCGAGAGGTATGTGCCGTCCCCCGCGACGGCGCGCATCCGGTCGGCGTCCCCGTCGTGGGCGATCCCGAGGTCGGCGTCGGTCTCGGCCACAAGCGTCGCCAGCGACCCGCAGTTCTCGGCCGTCGGTTCGCTGGGCCGACCCGGGAACGACCCGTCCGGCTGGGCGTTCAGCGTCTCGACGGTACACCCCAGTTCCTGCAGGGCGTCGACGGTGACGCCGCCGGCCCCGTTGCCCACGTCGACGATGACGGAGGGAGGGTCGTCGATCTCGACGGCCTCGACCAGTGCCCGGACGTGACGCTCGCGGGCCTGGGCGTCCCGGCGGTCCCCGAGGCCGTCCCAGTCCCGGAGGTCGGCGGCGTCCTCGCGAACGCGCCGGCTGATGGTCTCGCGGCGCTCCGCGTCGAAGGCCTGGCCGCTCGCCTGCCAGAGTTTGATCCCGTTGTCCTCGGGCGGGTTGTGCGAGGCGGTGATCGAGACGCCGGCGTCGGCGTCCTCCCACGCCACGGCGCGGGCGACGGTGGGCGTGGCCGCCAGCCCCAGATCGAGTACGTCGGTCCCCGATTCGCGCAGGCCGGCCGTCAGCGCGTCGGTGAGCAACGCGCCGCTCTCGCGGGGGTCCCGGCCGACGACGACCCGCTCGGCGTCGACGCCGAGGGCGCGCCCGACCGAGAGCGCCAGGTCCGCGGTCACCGTCTCCCCGACCGGTCCCCTGATACCGCTGGTTCCGAACATACGCGGGCCGAGGAGTGTGACCCCCAAAAGTATCCGCCTCCTGGTCGGGCGATCCCACGGCTTTTTGTCCGCGGACGCGGTTTGCCCGGGCATGAAACGCGGTGGGAGCGACGAGGCGAAGCGACGCGCCGGCGAGGCCGCCGCCGAGGCCGTCGACGACGGGCAGGTCGTGGGACTGGGGACCGGCAGCACCGCGGCCCACGCCATCCGGGCGCTCGGCCGGGCGGCCGATTCCGGCCTCGACATCGAGGGCATTCCGACCTCCTACCAGTCGCGGGAACTCGCACGCGAGGCCGGGATTCCACTGACGACGCTCGACGACGCGACGCCGGACATCGCCATCGACGGGGCCGACCAGGTGGCCGACGGCGACCTGATCAAGGGGGGCGGCGCGGCCCACGCCCGGGAGAAACTGGTCGACGCCGCGGCCGACCGTTTCCTCGTGGTCGCCGACGAATCCAAGCTCGCCGACCGACTGTCGGTCCCGGTTCCAGTCGAAGTCGTCCCCGACGCCCGCGAACCGGTCGCCGCCAGCGTCCGCGAGCTGGGCGGCGACCCGGAGCTGCGAGCGGCCGAACGGAAGGACGGGCCGGTCGTCACCGACAACGGGAACCTCGTGCTGGACTGTGCGTTCGGGGAGATCGACGATCCCGCGGGGCTGGCGGCCGACCTCTCGGCACTGCCCGGCGTCCTCGAACACGGCCTGTTCGTGGACCTGGCCGACACGATCTACGTCGGGACCGAAGAGGGCGCGACGGTCCGGGAATCGTAGCCGAGACCTGCGGCTGGCGGCCGTGGTACCCGGTGAAAAAACGAATGAAATCCCCAGCCTACAGGTCGCGGGGCTGGACGGTCTTGCGGTCGTTCTCCTCTGCACGACGCGCGGCGTCCTCGAGCAGTTCGTCGACTTCCTCGTCGAGTGCGTCGTAGAAGTCAGATGCGACGTTCATATCATCGAGCGCTTCCTTCACGGCGGCTTTGACGATCAGGTCTGCCATACACGCGGTCTTTCCAGAGGGTGGTTTAAATACTTTCCCGTTTGTGCAGTTTCTCGCCGGTATTCACGGGGGTCTGAGCCGGTTTCACGGTCCTCCACTTATAAAGGCACTGGCCGGTATTTAACGGAAACCCTGCACCGACCCCTTTCGAACCGGCGAATTGGTCGTGTACACCCGTTAGCCGGTCGCTCGCGCGCGCTTTGGTCTAAAAGAATATATGTCATATTTCCGTCCCGTGTGCGGTCGAGTCGATGGGTAGGAGTGAGTCGAGTGTGGAGGAGGTGTATGCGCGAGTTGCTCGAAGCGGTCGCGGCGGGGGACGTGAGTCCCGCCGAGGCAGAGGCGGAACTCGCCGGGTACGCCACCGGCGAAGCCGGACGATTCGACGCCGCCCGGGAGACGCGGGCGGGCGTTCCGGAGGCGATTCTGGCCGACGGGAAGACGCCGGCCGAGGTGGCCGACCTGGCGGCCACGGCCGTCGAGACGACCGGCCGAGCCATCGTGACCCGACTGGACGCGGAGGCGCTGGCCACGGTCAGAGAGCGCCTGGACGCCTTCGAGGCCGAGGACACGTACCACGAGCGCGCCCGCGTGCTGGTGGCCCACACCGACGAGTTCGAGCGCCCGCAACTGGACGCGACCGTCGGCGTCGTCACCGCCGGTACGTCCGACGCCGAACCCGCGGGCGAGGCGGCTGTCCTCGCCCGGGAGATGGGCGCACAGGTCGAGCGCGTCGACGACGTTGGCGTTGCCAGCATCGTCCGCCTGCTCGACCAGTTGCCCGCGCTCCGGGACCTCGACGTGTTGATCGTCGCCGCCGGCCGCGAGGGGGCGCTCCCGACGGTCGTCGCCGGCCTCGTCGACACGCCGGTCATCGGCCTCCCGGTGTCGACGGGGTACGGCCACGCCGGCGAGGGCGAAGCCGCCCTCGACGGCATGCTCCAGTCCTGTACCGCCATGACCGTCGTCAACGTCGACGCCGGCTTCACCGCGGGCGCACAGGCCGCGCTCATCGCCCGCGCCGTCGACGCCGCTCGCGCGGAGTGAGAAGCCGAAACCGGCAGACGGCGCGGCCACGCGAGGATACCTTACTGGTCCGGTATGGAGGATATGTACACGCGCCGCCTAGGGGGAGTGTCGGCAGTCGGTCGCTGCCGGCAGTGACGAATGCCAGACTGTAATCACTGCGGCGCGCACGTGTCCGACCAGTTCGCTCGGGTCTTCGCGGACGAGTACGGCGAGGTCCACGCCTGCCCGAGTTGCTCGGCGAACGCTGGCATCGCCGAGGTCGCACGCGAGCGCGCTCACAAAGCGTGACGGCCACTGTGGCCACCCGAATCGTGGTCTAGACACCACGCGAAGCCCATTTCGACGGCACTGCTCCGGCAGCGGGCCGGGCGACACTGCCCTTTCGTGTCGTAACACTCACCGCCGAGTGCGTACTCCGTCCGGACGTGCCGGATCACTACGTCTACGTGTTGCGCTGTGCCGACGATACCCTCTACACGGGGTACACGACCGACGTACAGCGCCGGGTCGCCGAACACGACGCCGGCGAGGGAGCCAAGTACACCCGCGGACGCACCCCGGTCGAACTCGTCCACGTCGAGTCCTTCGACTCGAAGTCGGCCGCCATGTCCCGCGAGTACGAGATCAAACAGTGCTCCCGGGGCGAGAAGGAGCGACTGATCGAAGGGTGAGCGCCGGCGGGCGTGGAACCCCCACAGGATTGTCAGCAACCGTGACTTTTTGCAAGGCCACGAGCGAGAGGGCGTATGGATCAGATTTCGTTCGGCACCGACGGGTGGCGGGCTACCCTCGACACGTTCACCGACCGGCGCGTCCGGATAGTGGGGCAGGGCGTCGCCTCGGTACTGCGGGATGACGACGAGAGGACGAGTGACACCGTGGCGGTTGGCTACGACGCCCGCGAACACTCGCGGGGGTTCGCGGAGGAGCTCGCACGCGTCCTCTGTGCCAACGGGTTCGACGTGCTCCTTCCCGAGCGGGACTGCCCGACCCCGGTCACGGCGTGGACCGTCCGGGACCGGGACCTGGCCGGCGCGCTCGTGGTGACCGCCTCGCACAACCCGCCGGAGTACAACGGCGTGAAGTTCGTCCCCGCGGACGGGTCGCCGGCCCCCGCGGACGTGACCGACCGCATCGAAGCCAACCTGGCCGAACCCGAGGCGCTCCCCGAGGACGAACAGGGGGCTGTCGAGGAAGTCGACTTCGTCGGCCCGTACGTCGACCACGCGCTGAGCTTCGTCGACGCCGACCTCGACGGACTGACCGTCGCCTACGACGCGATGCACGGGAGCGGCCGCGACGTGACCGACCGTCTGCTCGACGCCGCCGGTGCGGAGGTCGAACGCCTGCGCTGTGGGACCGACCCCGAGTTCGGCGGCGAGTCGCCCGAGCCGAGCGCCGAGAAACTCGGCGACCTGATCGACGCCGTTCAGTCCGGCCCGGCCGACCTGGGGATCGCCAACGACGGCGACGCCGACCGGATCGGCGTCGTCACGCCCGATCGGGGCTTTCTGGACCCCTCCCTCTTTTTCGCCGCGGTGTACGACTCTCTGCTGGACTCCGAGTCGGGGTCGGCGGTCCGGACGGTCTCGACCAGCGCCATCGTCGACCGCGTCGCCGAGGCCCACGGCGAAAGCGTCGCCGAGACGCCGGTCGGGTTCAAACACGTCGCCGAAGCCATGGAAGAGACGAACGCCCTGATGGGCGGCGAGGAGAGCGGCGGGTTCGGGGTCCGGGGCCACCTCCGGAACAAGGACGGCGTCACGCTGGCCCTGCTGACGGCGGCCGCGGCCGTCGAGCGACCACTGGACGAGCGCGTCTCCGCACTGGAGGACGAACACGGCGAAGTCCACCAGGATCGGGTCAGCGTCGACTGTCCCGACGAGCGCAAAGCCGCGGTTATCGCGGATCTGGACGGGGCCCTGCCCGACGAGATCGCCGGGGCCGCCGTCGAGCGCGTCAACGACGTGGACGGGTTCAAGATCTTCCTGGCGGACGGGGCCTGGCTGCTGGTCCGGCCCAGCGGCACCGAACCCAAACTCCGGGTGTACGCGGAGGCGACCAGCGACGCGCGGGTCGCGGAACTCCTGTCGGCCGGCCGTGACCTCGTCGAACCCCTCGTCTGAGTCTGGTATCGAAGCCGTAAATTCCGGCAGTAAGAGGGCCCTACACACATTTTGCGCCCAAAGAGCTAAGGAAACGACTGGATAATACTACTCGCTATGGCGGCCAACGCGAGCCCGGAGCAACACCTCGATCACCTCCTCGATCTCTCGACGACCCTGTTGGATCCGGGAACTCCACTCGTCGACCGGCTGGGAGCGGCACTGGACCGAGAGCGCCGATACCTCGACCTGCCCTACGGCTTTCTGACCCACATCGACCAGCGTGCGGACCAGCAGGACATCGTCCTCACGTCCGGGACGGAGGGTCGCATCGAGGAGGGCGAGACACTCCCGCTCTCGGAGACGTACTGTCGGAAGACGGTCGAGACCGATAGGGGACGGCTGACGGTCGAAGTCGCCAGCGAAGAAGGCTGGGCCGACGATCCCGCCTTCAAGCGGTTCGGTCTCGAGAGTTACGTCGGCTCTGCCGTCGAGGTCGACGGCGACCGGCGAGGAACCGTCTGTTTCGCGAGCGAAGCGGCCCGCCAGACCCCGTTCGACGAGTTCGAGGTCGAGGTCGTCGCGCTGCTGGCACGCTGGGCGAGCTACGAACTGGCCCGGCGAACCGGTCGGGAGCCAGCGGAGCCGGTTCCCGACCGGCTCTCGTCGTTCCTCGACGGCGTCGATCCGTCGGTGGTCGACACGACGTTCGACCTGCTGGCCAACCGGACCCGCCGGGAACTGCTCTGGTATCTCGCGACGGCTGACGGTCCGACCACGGTCGACGAGGCCGCCGCCCACCTCGCGAACGCGGGTGGCATCCCCGGGCGCTCGGCCGCGCGGATCGAGATCGCGCTCGTCCACTCGCACGTCCCGAAACTGGCGAGCGAGGGCGTCGTCACCTACGACGAGCGAACCCGCGAGCTGGACTATCGGCCGGACGACGCCATCGAGCGTGTCCTCGGATGCGTCCGCCCGATGGAGGCCTGACTCAGTCACGGACACCCCGGTAGCGGTCCGGCTCGTCGGCGGCGTCGATCTCGAACCCGAGCGACGCCCAGAACGGTCGCACCCGCGGATCGAACTCGGCGACGAGCCGCTCCCGACGGTCGGCCGCGGCTTCGACCAGCGCCGTGCCGATGCCCTGATCCCGCCGCGCGCGCCGGACCGCGACCGCCTCGATCACCTCGCCGTCCAGCAGACAGGCCCCGAGAACGCGCCCCTCGGTCGCGGCCACGAGCAGGTCGCCCCGGTCGATGGCCTGCCGGACGGCGTCGACGTCGGTCGCCAGCATCGCCCCGTCGAAGACGGTCAGGACGGCCGGGAGGTCCTCGACCGTCGCCTCGCGGATGTCCATCGGTGGGAAGTAGTCGCTCCCGATCAAAAACTACCCGCCCTTGATCAGTCGCAGGACGCGGACGTGCTCGGCGTCGATTGCACGGTCCTCGGGGACGGGCTGGTCGTCGACCAGCACCGACACCTCGTGGGGGCTGTAGTCGACGGCCCGCACCAGATCCGCGTAGGTCGGATCGGTCCCGAGCGTCGCGGGGTCGATCTCGCGGGTCTCCTCGCCGACCACTTCGACCGTGACCATACCAGAAGAAGAACCCCGACCGGATTTGAGCGTGTCGCTCACCACCGGAGCCGCCGGTTCCGGACGGCGCTCACGAGGACCCAGATCGAGAGCGCGAGACCGATTGCGGTGACCAGGAGGGAATCCATCTCGCAGTCCATACCGACCGGCGGGACCGAGACGTGGTAGTTATCGAGGGCTTACCCGGGCTGGTTCGGCCCGCGCGCGACCGGTCCCGGGCAGTTTATGACGAGCCCACTCGTTGCCCGGACTATGAGCGAGGCCGACACCGAGTCGCGGGCCGGGCGGGACGAGATCTGGATCGAGAAGTACCGCCCGCAGACGCTCGACGAGATCGTCGGACAGGAGACCATCGTCGAACGCCTCCAGAGCTACGTCGCCAGGGACGACCTGCCTCACCTCATGTTCTCGGGGGAAGCCGGAATCGGGAAGAGTACCGCGGCACTCGCCATCGCCCGCGAACTGTACGGCGAGGACTGGCAGGAACACTTCCTCGAACTCAACGCCTCCGACCAGCGCGGGATCGACGTGGTCCGTGAACGGATCAAGAACTTCGCCCGCTCCTCGTTCGGCGGCGCGAAATATCGGATTATATTCCTCGACGAGGCAGACGCTCTCACGAGCGACGCCCAGTCTGCACTCCGCCGGACGATGGAGGAGTTCTCGAACAACGTCCGCTTCATCCTCTCGTGTAACTACTCCAGTCAGATCATCGACCCGATCCAGTCCCGCTGTGCCGTCTTCCGGTTCAACCCGCTCTCCGACGAGGCCGTCGAGGAGCAGATCCGGATCATCGCCGAGGAGGAGGGCATCGAGGTCACCGACGACGGGGTCGAGGCGTTGATCTACGCCGCCGACGGGGACATGCGCCGGGCGATCAACGGGCTGCAGGCCGCCGCGGTCACCGGCGACGTGGTCGACGAGGAGGCTGTCTACGCCATCACCTCGACCGCACGCCCGGAGGAGATCCACGAGATGGTCACGCAGGCGCTCGACGGCGACTTTCTGGCCGCTCGCTCGACGCTGGACGACCTGCTCACCAACGAGGGCATCGCCGGCGGCGACGTGATCGATCAACTGCACCGCTCGGTCTGGGAATTCGACCTGGACGACGAGGCCGCCGTCACCCTGCTGGACCGCATCGGCGAGGCCGACTACCGGATCACCGAGGGGGCCAACGAGCGCATCCAGCTGGAGGCACTGCTGGCCTCGCTGGCGCTGGACGAGTGAGAAACGGTGGGGACAGGGACCCACCGAACGCGGTCGTCAGGCGATACCGCTACCGTCTCCCTGCACGGCGGACGCGAATCCGGACCCCTCTTGCTGGCTAGTCTGGAGCGCGGCCCCAGTGCCGGCACCCTGGCCGGAATCGGCGAGTGACGTCGACTGGCCGGATCCGTCCTGTTTCTCGGCACTGACCGATCCAGCGCCGGCCGTGGCTGCGAACAGCACGAGCGACACGACGATCAACACACGGAGCAGTCGATATCCGTTCATCTGCACCTACCGCACGTTCTCTCGAACGTGCGTGTGAGTCGTTACCGTGGCTCCGGTGTAAGCGTATCTGGCGGCAGCGTTACTCGGTTACAGGTCGGTAACGGGGGCCGTTGCCGTCCGGCTCGCGGATTCGCATCGACGGCAGTGACGGTCCCGGGCGGTGACGCAGTTCGGCCACCGGGGTTCGCAGGTCGACAGTGTGGCGAAGCTGACCCACCCGGACAGGGCACAGCAACAGCGCCGACCGGCTCGCTCGCGAGGACGGCGAGGCGAGAGGGGGACCGGCGACGCGGGCACGTCGGGACACGGAAGGCCCAGACGGCGGCGAATCTCGCCGGCTGTTCGGAACTGTTTTACCGCCCGGTTGACCACAGTATGGCAACGAATGAGTGAGCTCGAGGAGGAGTACAAACTCCAGTACTTCGAAGACGAGGGGTTTCACCGGCTGGAGTGTTCGGCCTGTGGGGACCACTTCTGGACGCTCGACGGGAGTCGGGAGACCTGTGGCGAGCCCCCGTGTGCGGAGTACAGCTTCATCGACAATCCGGGGTTCGACGAGGCGCTGTCGCTGTCGGAGATGCGCGAGACGTTTCTCTCATTTTTCGAGGACCACGATCACGAACGGGTCGATCCCTACCCCGTCGCTGCGAACCGCTGGCGTGACGACGTACTCCTGACCCAGGCGTCGATCTACGACTTCCAGCCCCACGTCACTTCGGGGCAGTCGCCGCCGCCGGCCAACCCCCTCGTCGTCTCGCAACCGTGCATCCGGATGCAGGACATCGACAACGTGGGCAAGACCGGGCGCCACACCATGGCCTTCGAGATGGGTGGCCACCACGCGTTCAACGCCGCCGAGGACTCCGATTACGCCTACGAGGGCGAGGTCTACTGGAAGGAGGAATGTGTCGAGTACTGCGTCGAATTCTTCGAGTCGCTGGGCGCGGACATGGGCGAGTTGACGTTCATCGAGGACCCGTGGGTCGGCGGGGGCAACGCCGGCCCGGCCTTCGAGGTCATCTACCGCGGGCTGGAACTCGCCACGCTCGTGTTCATGTGCTTCGAGCAGGACCCCGACGGCGAGTACGAACTCAAGGACGGGAACACGTACTCCCGGATGGATCGCCGGGTCATCGACACCGGCTACGGCATCGAGCGCTGGACCTGGATGAGTCAGGGCACGCCGACCGTCTACGAGGCGATCTACCCCGACATGATCGACTTCCTGAAGGACAACGCCGGGGTCGATCTGACCAGCGAGGAGGCGGCCATCGTCCACGACGCCGCGCGGCTCTCCGGGAGTCTGGACATCGACGACGTGGACGACGTGGAGGCCGCCCGCGCGGACATCGCGGCCGAACTCGGGGTCGACGTGGACCGCCTGCGCGACCTCGTGGAACCCCTGGAAGACATCTACGCCATCTCGGATCACGCCCGGACCCTGGCGTACATGCTGGGCGACGGGATCGTCCCGTCGAACGTCGGGACGGGCTATCTCGCGCGGATGGTTCTCCGGCGGACCAAGCGCCTCTGTGACAACGTCGGCGTGGACGCCCCGCTGGACGAACTCGTCGACATGCAGGCCGAGCGGCTCGGCTACCGCAACCGCGACACGATCCGGGACATCGTCCGCACGGAGGTCGAGAAGTACCGCGAGACGCTCGACCGTGGCGGCCGGAAGGTCCGCCAGCTGGCCGATGAGTACGCCGCCTCGGGCGATCCCATCCCGACCGAGGAGCTGATCGAGCTGTACGACAGCCACGGCATCCAGCCGGACATGGTCGAGGAGATCGCCGCCGAGCGTGACGTGGCCGTCGAGGTCCCGGACGACTTCTACTCGCTGGTCGCGAACCGTCACGACGCCGAGACCGTCGAGGCCGACAGCGAGGAGTCGGTCCACGGCGAGCGCCTGGCCGACCTGCCCGAGACCGACCGCCTCTACTACGAGGACCAGGAGCGCATGGAGTTCGAGGCGATGGTGCTGGACGTGTTCGAGCGCGAGGACGACGGCTACGACGTGGTGCTGGACCAGACGATGTTCTACCCCGAAGGCGGGGGCCAGCCCGCAGACCACGGGACGATCACGACCGACGACGTGACCGCCGAGGTCGAGGACGTACAGATCGTCGACGGCGTCGTCCTCCACCGGGTCGACGAGGACCCGGGCAAAGGCGAGTTCGTCCGCGGGGGGATCGACGCCGACCGGCGACGCCGGCTCATGCGCCACCACACCGCGACCCACATCGTCGGTCACGCCGCCCGGGAAGTGCTGGGCGACCACATCCGGCAGGCCGGCGCGCAGAAACACACCGACAGCGCCCGGCTCGACGTGCGCCACTACGAGCCGATCACGCGCGAGCAGGTCAAGGAGATCGAGCGGCTCGCCAACGAGGTCGTGATGGACAACACGTCGGTCACCCAGGAGTGGCCCGACCGTCACGAGGCCGAAGCCGAACACGGCTTCGACCTCTACCAGGGCGGGATTCCGGCCGGCGAGCAGATCCGACTGATCCACGTCGACGAGGACGTGCAGGCCTGCGGTGGCACACACGTCGCCCGCACCGGCGACGTGGGCGCGATCAAGCTCCTGAACACGGAGCGCATCCAGGACGGCGTCGAACGGCTCACGTTCGCCGCCGGCGACGCCGCCATCGAGGCGACCCAGACGACCGAGGACGCCCTCTACGACGCCGCGGACACCCTCGACGTGAGTCCCCAGGACGTACCCGAGACCGCCGAACGGTTCTTCAGCGAGTGGAAGGAGCGGGGCAAGACCATCGAACAGCTCAAGGAGGAACTCGCGGAAGTCCGGGCGGCCGGCGACGACGGCGAGGAAGTCGACGTGGGCGGGACGCCCGCGGTGATCCAGCGGCTGGACGCCGACATGGACGAACTCCGGGCGACGGCCAACGCCCTCGTCGAGGAGGGGAAGATCGCCGTCATCGGGAGCGGGCAGGACGGCGCGCAGTTCGTCGTCGCCGTCCCCGACGACGCCGGGATCGACGCCGGCGAGGTCGTCGGCGAACTCGCGAGCAAGGTCGGCGGTGGCGGCGGCGGCCCACCGGACTTCGCTCAGGGCGGCGGCCCGGACGGCGACGCACTGGACGACGCGCTGGACGACGCGCCGGACGTACTCGAACAGGTCCTGAGCGCCTGAGCGAGGGGCCGACTAGTTTTTCGTGTCGGTCTCGGTGTCGCCAGCGGCGGCCCCGTCAACCCCCTCGGTGTCACGTGTCGGCGGCTGGACCCGCTCGAATCGTCCGGGGTCCAGCGCGAGCAGATCGGTCGCGTCGAGGCGCGCTCCGGCCCACCCGCGGCCGGCGGCGAGGACGAGCGCGACCGAGACGGGCCAGACGGTGACGTGGGCCTCGTTGAACAGCAACGTGGCGAGCCCGACGAGGGCGGCGAGCGTGGCCGCGAGTCGCGGGTAGCGATCCAGCCGCCACAGGACGATGGCCGGGAGTGTGGCCACCCCCGCGAGGACCGCGACGGCGAGGAGGACCGCGGCGACGAGCGCCCCGATCCGGTCGCCGCCGGCGTACCCCACCGCGAACAGCCCGACCGCGAGGGCGGTCTGGAGGGCGATTCCAGCGACGGCGATGCGTTCGGCGGCCGGGAGCCTGTCGAGCAGGGCTCCGAGTCGGCGGAGGTGTGTCGTGGGTGTCATAGGAGCCAGGTGAGGAGGCCGACGACCAGGCGGGCCGCACCGAGCGCGAGGTCGACGACGGCCCACTTGATCGCGGCGAGGGGGCCGACACCGCGGACCGTGATCTCCCCGGACGCGAACGCCTGCCTGAGCGCCGCGTCGGACTGCTCGGCCGTCAGGACGCGTCTGGCCGTCGGTTCGTCGACCGTGACGACCAGCGTCGTGTCCGGATGGGCGCCGGCCCGGAGGTCCCGGATCCGGCCGTCCTCGGTCGTCCGGAACGAGACGACGCCGGTGCCGCCGTCGGTCCGGTCGATCCGGAGGGTGACGCGTTCGCCGTCGACGTGGGCCCCGAGGACGCCGAGGTCGTAGCTCCCGGCGCTGGCGTTGTACGTCGCGACCGTGGTCGCGAGCCGACGATAGAAGCCCGCGCCGAAGCCGGCGGTGCCGCCGGGGTCGGCGGCGATCACGTCCGCGGCCCGGGACTGCACCGCGTCGATCCGGGCACCGGTGACGTTGGCCTCGCGGCGGACGGTGGCGTTCAGCCCCGCGGTCGCCGTCCGGACCCGCTGGACGCGTCTATCTATCGCCCGGGCACGCGCCGCGACCGGGCCGATCCGGGCCGCGTAGGCGTCGGCATCGAGCGTCCCCCGCTCGCGGGCGGCGCGCAACGAGTCCGTGCGGGCTTCGAGCGTGGTGAGGCGTGCCTCCGCGTCGTCGAGCGCGGCGGCCGCGACGCGGGCCCTCGCCGCCGGCGTCTCGGCGGCGGCCAGTCGGTCCCGGAGGTCGGCGGCGGCGAGATCGCCGTCGAGGTCGGCACGCTGTGTGTCGATGGCACCGGCGACGGCCGTGCCCGGGCCGGTCGCGTTGCGCTCGGGCGGCGTCGCCGCCAGCGCGCTCCCGGCGGTCGCGAGTGCCGCGAGGAGCGCGACGACGACGACGGCGCGACGGAGTCGAGTCATTCGTCGATCCACCTCTCCGGTAGGCACCCGACAGGGTTGAAAGGCACAGACGTTCCGGCCCAATCAGCGCCGTTTCGGAACCGTTCAACCGCCCGAGGGAGACGGGACGATGGGGAACGCGGCGCGCGCACGGTCATACCTCGATCTCCCCCGGGAGTGCGAGGACGTTCTCGCGGCCGAGTCGGTAGACCTCGATGCGCTCGGCCTCGTGCATCTCGTTGACCACGTCGCTGGCCTTCGTCCGCGACCAGTCGACGGCCGCGATGAGGTCCTGTTGTTTCATGCGACCCCCCTCGCCTTCCAGCAGTCGCAGGACCCGTTCCTCGTCGGTGAGCAGTTCCTCCGGCGGGTCGTCGGCGCTGTCCTCGGCAGTTCCGGGCCCGCTTCCCCCCGTCTCGTCTCCGCCGGCGTCGGCGGAGGCCGCCGTCGCCCCGCCGGCCGGGCCGTCGTCGGCCGTCGCCGACTCGCCCCACCACCGTCCGTAGCCGTACCAGCCGACGGCGAGGCCGAGCGTCAGGGCCGCGCCGCCGAGGGCTGGCAGTACCGGGTCGATACCGCCGACGCCGGTCGCGTCCAGCGCGACCGTCGGGTCTTCGGTCCGGAACTGCACGGGGCCCGTCCAGCGGACGGCGTGGGCCTGACTGGCGTCGGGTTCGGGCGTGACCGACGCTCGCTCGAAGGCGTCGGGCCACTCCATCCAGAGCGACTCGTTGGGGCCGAGCCGGAGGCCGCCGATGGCGTCGCCGAGGACGTACCGATCCGACGCGGGCGTCGCGGCGAAGTTCGTCCAGGTGAAGCGGTAGGTCACGACGCCGAACCGGCCGGACGGCACCGACCGGTGGGCCCGGACCGAGCCGTTCTGGACCGCCATCGACCGCCCCGTCTCCCGCTGGGCCCGGTCGACGGCGCGTCGCATCCGCCCCACGAAGACACCCGGCGGGTTCGAGACGTTCGTTCGTGCCCGCGCGAAGGCGCGACGCGCCGCCTGGTCGGTCAGTTCGTACCGGAATTCCACCTGCCAGTGGGCGTCCCCGTCGCGGTCGAGGTCGATCCGGGTCACGACGGCGTCGTAGCCCGACACCGGTGCCAGCGCGCCGACGGAAGACGGGTTCGATCCCGCTGACGCGGCCGTGCCCGCCGAGACACCGAGCGCGACCGCGACCAGAACCGTGACAGCCGCTCCGAGGGCGACCAGGCGAACGACTCGATCCCCGATGGCGCTGTCTGACATTCCTCACCCCGCACGACGCGTGTTCGATTCGGTCGTGTTCGTGAACCGACTTGATAGTGGGGGATCGTTCGAAACGACGCCACGGACCACCGGGGCAATCGACGGGAACTCACCGGCAGATATTCTGCTATTTAAAACCTTCTACCGTTTACGTCCTCGCACCGAGGTCGGAATATCGAATCGCAATACTGCAGTGGCGCTGATTGACGCGGAGCGTGGGTGAGCGTCGCTGATTGGCGCTGAGGCTGTGGGGTTTATACGGACATCCCGGCCCGAGAAGGGAGTGTGATGGCTCGAAACGACATCACGGACGGTTCGCATCGAGCGACGACCGGCCCGTCGATCGAGACGGTCGAACTCGCGACGGGCGGCGCGGTCGTCTACGACCGGGAGAACAGGGACGCCTGGATACAGGCCGAGACCACGACCGACCTCACGGAGGTGCGGTGAGATGTGCGTTCGCAGTCGACTCCGGCTGGGACTCGTCGTCGTGGGTGCAGTGTTGCTCACGCTGAGTCTCGTGCCCACGGCCGCCGCCAGCGGGGCGGGTAGCGGTGGCGGCGCACACGCGTCGGCCGCTGTGGACACGGACGAGTCCTCTGCGGTGACGGTCACGAAGTCGCTGTCGGCGGCCAACGGGAAGACGACCCTCTCCGGGACGGTCCAGTACCACGACACCGACGGCAATCCCCAGCCGGCCCGGCAGGTGACGGTCAAGATCCGACACGACGTGGTCGGTCCAGTGAATCCGGTGATCGCCAGGACGACGACCGACGATCAGGGGCGGTACTCGGTGCAGATCGACGTGGCGAAGTACGAGGCCGACGTGGATTTCGACAGGAAACTCCACCTGCACGTGCAGGCGGTCGCGAAGAACCCCGCGGTGAACGTCGTCAACTTCGGGCAGAACCTCGACACGGCCAACGGCAACACCTGGACGCTCAACCAGGAGGCGACGGTGAAGCGCGGCCAGGGCTCGGCGACGGTCGACCTGACCGCGACGGACGAGAAGCCCCGCCGGGCCTTCCAGGTCGCCAACTGGACGCTGGAGGGGTACCGATTCACCGAACGGGAGGCCGGCTGGACGCGCAACCGCGTGAAGGTGCTGTATCCGGCACCCAATCCCGACAACAACCAGTTCCAGTCGCCCTTCGAGAAGTTCGTCATCGGGAACAACGACTGGGGCGCGAGCAAGCGCCACACGGTCCACCACGAGTACGGGCACGCGGTCATGAGCGGCCTGTTCGAGTACAAGGGCTGGCAGATTCCCAAGCCTGCTAACTGGGGCTCACATTGCGTGTGGAGCGACACCGGCCGGATCACCGCCTGGTACGAGGGCTTCGCGGAGTTCTTCGAGGCCGCGGTCAACGATGATCCCCAGACGAGGAACATGTACCTCGAACAGCACCACTACTACAACGAGACCAACGAACACGGTCCGCAGTGTCCCGAGTCCCACGCCAACGACGGCTACGACGGCGCGAAGGTCGAGGGCGCGGTCGCGAACATCCTCTGGGACGCCTACGACCCGGCGGACGAACCCCACGACGAGATCGACGGTGACCTCGGGACGATCTTCGACGCCGTCAACGAGACGGACAACCAAAAGCGAGTGGCGCGACCGTTCAACAGCGACCGCACGACGGACATCCACGACTTCTTCATCCAGTACGTGGACAACACCGGTCGCCACGAGGAACTGCGGAAGATCTACTTCGAGTACGGCATCGTCAAGCCCGACCGCTTCGACTCCGCGACGTCCGCGTCGGGACCGCTCACCGACTGCTCGATCCACTACTACCCCTGCTCGAAGCAACCGAAACACGACTGGACGACGCTCGAACCGGACGCGAGCGTCGACGTGATGCTCCACGGGAGCGACATCGACAAGTACGTCCTCCAGCTGTCGAAGGGGGACACGATCAACGTGACCACGACGGCCCACGGCGGCGGGACCACCGCGGCGTTCGAGGTCTTCGCGGGCGAACCGCCGTGGAGCGGCGGACAGCCCTCACCGGCGGTCGCCGCGTCGACCGAGAGTGGAAACGTCCACTCCACCACGTTCACGGCCAGCCGGAGCGGAAAGTACACCGTGATCGTCCAGCCGCCGGAGGGCAGTTTCGAGCAGGTCACCGGCTACACCCTCTCCGTGACTCGCGCATCCGACTCGACGGATGGCGGGGCAACGGGGGACGACGGTCCGATCCTGGGCCCGGGCGACGACGATCCGATCCTGGGTCCGGACGGCAACCTGACCACCGATCCCTGTCCCGCGAAACCGAACGGCTGTGACTTCGAAGTCGACATCCCCGAGTTCGGAGACGACGGCAACGAGTCCGGGGACGACTCAGACGGGACGGCTGGTACCGATACCGCGAGCGGCTCCGGGTCCGGCAACACCGGCACCGGTGACTCCGGATCGGGCGGCAACGGCACGGCGGGCACTGCTTCCGGCAGCCAGTCGGACTCGGCGTCGAGTCGGGCGACCGGAAGTGACTCGAGCGACGGGACGACGGCCGACGACGCGGCGGCCGTCCCGGCGACCGAGGGCGGCGCCGACGGCTCCAGTACCGTCACGGACTCGACCCGTTCAGCTGGCGACGGCGACGCTGCCGACGATCCCGGGGCGACCGACTCGGACGGCGCGGACGACGGGATCGCGGGCAGTACTCTCGGCGTCGTGCTCGCCCTGCTCCTGGCGTTGCTCGCGGTGCTGATCGCGGTTCTGCGGCGCTGATCGCCGCTGGACCCGCACTGACTGACAGTTCTTTTCATCTCTCCGCCATCCGCAACAGCTAACTATTCGTTTCCCAACAGGACCAGCAGGGAACAGATGGGGGCATTCACGGACCGACTCCGGTCGGTACCGGCGGCGCTGTTCGGCATCGTCGCGCTCGCGGCCGGACTCAGACTGTACGACCTCGGGAACGAGAGCTACTGGCTCGACGAGATCGCGTCGCTGAACCTCGTGGCCGGGCGCACGCTGCCCGAGGTGCTGATCCAGATACCGACCGTCGACCGCCACCCGCCGCTGTACTACGCGATCCTGAAGGGCTGGACGGACCTGTTCGGGACGGCCGAGACGGTCACGCGGCTTCCAGCGGTGGTGTTCGGCGTCGCGGCCGTCGTCGTCATCTACGGCGTCGGCGCGCGCCTCTACGACCGGCGAGTGGGACTGCTGAGCGCGGCCGTCCTCGCGGTGGCGCGGTTCCACGTCGACTTCTCGCAGGCCACGCGGATGTACAGCCTGTTCGCCCTGTTGACGCTGCTGTCCTTCTACACGCTCGTGCGCGTCGTCGAGACGCCCACGCGCCGGACGGTGGCCGGGTACGCGCTGGCGACGGTCCTGCTGGTCTACACCCACGCGTTCGCGCTGTTCGTCGTGCTGGCTCAGAACGTCTTCGTGGTCGGCTCCCGGTGGCTCGACGACGAGGGGCCGGCCGTCCCGGTCCGGACGTGGCTCGCGTCACAGGTCGCCGTCGGACTGGCCGCGCTCCCGTGGGTCGCGGTGTTGCTCGGGCAGGCCCTCTCGTCGGGGGGCGGCGGCCCGACGGGGTTGACCTGGATCCCCGAACCGACGGTGCCGAGAATTCTCCTGACGTTCGGTGCTTACGTCGACCCCTGGAATCCGGTGATCGGCTCGCTGGCGCTGTTGCTCGTCGCGGGGTTCGTCGCCGTCGATTACGCCGACGAACGGACCGGCGAGACCAGTGAAACCGCCGAGACAAGAGGGGACGGCGGCGCGGCCAGCACAGGAGACGGCGTGGGCCTCACCGGCCGCGAGCGGCGAGCGTTGCTCGGCACCTGGATCGGGGTCCTCGTGGTCGTGCCCGTGGCGATCTCGTACCTGGTCACGCCGATATACGTGTACCGCTACACCGTCGGGGCGGCGATGGGGGTGTACGTCCTGTTGGCGGCGTCGATTCGGCTCGTCGACAGCGTCGAACTGCGCTACATCGTCGGGGGCGTCCTCGTGCTGGCCTTCCTGCTCCCACTGCCGGTGTACTACACCCAGGACCAGCACGCCCAGTGGGACGAGGTGTCAGAAACCGTGGGGACCGACGCGGCCGCGGGTGACGTGGTCCTCGTCAGCCAGCCCTCGTACGCCAGCCCGTTCGAGCACTACTTCGCGCGCGAAGACGTGGCCGTGAAACGACTCTCGGGGTCGGCGTCGGCCACGGAGATCCGCCGAGCGGTCCACGGGCACGACACCGTCTGGTTCGTCTCCGTCCACGTCCCACCGGACGGCCTGCGGCGCTACCGCGACACGCTCGAAGCGAACCGGAGCGACGCCGACGTGACGAAATTCAGGGGGCTGACGCTGTGGCGGTTCGACCCGGGCAACCGGACGGCGTGAGCGACCGAGGGTGTCCGGCCATTCCTGTTGGAAAATTTTAATATCGGCGACTGTGCAGGCTCCACAGAGATGGGCTATTGCGACGCGTGTGGGACGGAACTCGACGACGAGATGAACTACTGCTCGAACTGCGGGCAGTCGGTGAAGGCGCTGGGACCGGAGACGAACCCGGAGGGGAAGTCCCCGTTCGAGGGCGGCGTGTTCTCGCTTTCCCTCGGCTACTCGTTTCAAAACGACAAGCGGCCGCTGGTGATCGGGGGGTTGATCACTCTCGCCGGGATGATCGTGCCGTTCGTCGGGTGGATCTCGACGGGCTACGGGTTCCAGTTGTGTCGGGCGGTCGCACGCGGGCAGACCCAGCGGCCGGACTTCGACGACTACGGCGAGATGTTCATCGACGGAATGTGGCTGACGCTGGTCGTCCTCGTATACGGCGGCGCGTTTATGGCACTCGTCTTCGCGCTGGTGCTCGGGGCGACACAGGCCAACGAACCGGTCGCGCTGGCCGGCGTACTCGGCCTGCTCGTCCTGTTACTGTACCTGCTTCCGGGTGCGCTCACCGTCGTCGCCGCGACCGAGGAGATGGGGGCGGCGTTCTCGACGGAGTATCTCGTCCCGTTCGTGCTGTCGGGCACCTACCTCAAGGCGATGGTCCTCTGGACGGTCCTGTCGGTCGGGCTGTGGATCGCGCTGTTCCTGTCGATCTTCACCATCGTCGGCTTCCCCTTCGTCTCGGCGCTGTTCAACTACGTCGCCGGGACGTTCTGGGGCTACTTCTACCGGGAAGCCGCCGAGCGGGGCGACGTGCCCCCCGCGCCGGATCTGGCGGTGTGACAGGCGTCGGCAGCGAACGCAGGCCGACCGCACCCCGCCGGACCGGCGGCGATGACGGGGTTCTTGACGCTGTAGGAACTACCGGCGAGACATGCCGACCGCGACCAACGGCGACGTGGAGCTGTACTACGAGACCGCCGGCGCAGGCCCGACGGTCGCGTTCGTCGAGCCGGCCGGCTACGGCGCGTGGTGCTGGTCGTGGCTCGTCGACGCACTCGCCGGTCCCGTCGAGACGCTCGTCTGGGACCACCGCGGAACCGGGCGCTCCGACGCCCCACCGGGCCCCTACGACGTGGCGACGCTCGCCGCCGACCTGGAGGCCGTTCTCTCCGACCACGGCGCTCGAACCGTCCACCTCGTCGGCGCGGGACTGGGCGGGATGGTCGCGCTCCAGCACGCCCGCGAGTACGGCCGGGCGGCCACGCTGGCCCTGCTCGGGACGACGGCCGACGGGAGCCGCGTCGACGCCGACGCCCTGCGAGGCCTGCAGGCACCGCGTGACGACCCCGACGCGCTCCGGGATTCGCTTCGCGGCGCGTTCTCGCCCGGCGTCGTCGAGGGCCACCCCGAGGCAGTCGACCGGATCGTCGGCTGGCGGGCCGAGGACGACGCCGATTCCACGGGCTGGGCGGCACAGATCGCCGCGACGACCGGCTTCGCGATGTCGGACCTGTACGAGGTGACGACGCCCGCGCTCGTGGTTCACGGCCGCGCCGACGCCGTGGTCCCGGTCGAGGCTGGGCGTGACCTCGCCGAGGACCTCCCACGAGGGACCTTCGAGGGGATCGACGCTGGCCACCTCGTCGCCGCAGAGGAACCCACGGTCGTCGAAGACGCCCTGACGGGCCAACTGGACGAACACGCCGATCTCGACGGGTGAGCGCGGGGGCGGCAAGACGTGTCGAGACGGACGAGCCTTTCAGTCTGGAGTCGTTGCTAGTGAGTGATGACGCGGCCACGCATCGCCCTGTTGAACGCGGCCCACGACGGTGCAGACACCCGACGGAACTTCCGTCGCGAACTCGACGCGGATCTGGTCGAGTTCCACTGTCCGGAGGGTGAGGTGCCCGAGGGCTTCCGCTACGACGGGTTCGTCGTGACGGGCTCGCGGGCCTCCGTCTACTGGGAGCGGGAGTGGATCGGCCAGCTGAAGGCCTGGGTCGGCGACGCCATCGAGGCCGGCCTCCCCGCGCTGGGCGTGTGTTACGGCCACCAGTTGCTCGCGGATGTCATGGGCGGACGCGTCGAGGCCATGGACGAGTACGAGATCGGCTACCGCACCGTCGAGCAGGACGGCCAGAACCGCCTGCTCGACGGCGTCGACGACGACTTCACCGTCTTCACCACTCACTCCGACCGGGTGGTCGAGGCCCCGCCCGGCGCGACCGTCTTCGCCCGGAACGACTACGGCATCCACGGCTTCCGGAAGGACCGCGTGTTCGCCGTCCAGTTCCACCCCGAGTACGACATGGAGACGGCGGCGTCGGTCACCGAGGGGAAAGACGACCAGTTGAGTCAGGAACGCATCCAGCAGGTGCTCGACGGCATCCACGCCGACAACTACGACGCCGCCTGCGAGGCAAAGCGCCTGTTCGACAACTTCACCGCCTTCGTGCGCGAGGTGCAGGCCGACCGGACCGGCGGTGACTCGGGGACCAGTGCCGCCGACGACTAGGTGGAGCGGCCCGAACCGAACGATTCGCCCGTGAGAACTCCGCTCGGGTTCTCTCCGGCCGATAGACGAACTGGCACACTCGGCCCTTAACAACAGCCGTTCAGTTGAGTAGTGTTTTTACCACTGGAAACCTAGGCAGATGTATGCTCGATTACTACGGCGTGGAGGCGGACCTTTCCGAAGAAGAGCGGATGATCCAGGAGTCGGCGCGGGAGTTCGTCGACGAGAAGGTGCGGCCCGACATCGGCGAACACTGGATCGAGGGCACGTTCCCGAAGGACCTCATCCCGGAGATGGGCGAGATGGGCTTTTACGCGCCCAACCTCGAAGGGTACGGCTCGCCCAACGTCAGCGAGAAAGCCTACGGCATCCTGATGCAGGAACTGGAGGCGTGTGACTCGGGCCTGCGCTCGATGGCCTCCGTCCAGGGCGCACTCGTCATGTACCCGATTCACGCCTACGGCAGCGAGCAGCAGAAGGAACACTGGCTCCCCAAACTCGGCAGCGGTGAAGCCGTCGGCTGTTTCGGCCTGACCGAACCCGAACACGGCTCGAACCCCACCGCGATGGAGACCCGCGCCGAGGAAGCCGACGAGGGCTACGTGCTGAACGGCTCGAAGACTTGGATCACGAACTCCCCCATCGCCGACGTGGCGGTCGTCTGGGCGCGCGATCAGACCGACCCCGACACGCCCGTCCGGGGCTTCCTCGTCGAGACCGACCGCGACGGCGTCAGCACGAACAAGATCGACGAGAAACTCTCGCTCCGTGCGTCGATCACGGGCGAGATCGGCCTCAACGACGTGTACGTCCCCGAGGAGAACATCCTCCCCGGCGTCGAGGGCATGGGCGGTCCCCTCGGGTGTCTCACGCAGGCTCGCTACGGGATCGCGTGGGGCGCTATCGGTGCGGCCCGGGACGCCTTCGAGACGGCCCGGCAGTACGCGACCGACCGCGAGCAGTTCGGCGGGCCGATCGCCCGGTTCCAGCTCCAGCAGGACAAACTCGCCGAGATGGCCACCCAGATCACCCTGGCCCAGTTGCTCGCCCACCGCCTCGCGGACCTCAAGGAACGCGGCGACATGCGCCCCCAGCACGTCTCGATGGCCAAGCGCAACAACGTCCGCATGGCGCGCAACCAGTCCCGCATCGCCCGCGAAATCCTCGGCGGCAACGGGATCACCGCCGACTACTCCCCGATGCGCCACATGGCCAACCTCGAAACCGTCTACACCTACGAGGGCACCCACGACATCCATACCCTGATTCTCGGGGAGGATCTGACCGGGTTCGCAGCCTACGAGTGACGCTGTAGGCGGCGTGAGTTCGGTGCGAACGCGGGCAGCGACCGGGTTCGCAGCCTACGAGTGACGCTGTAGGCGGCGTGAGTTCGGTGCGAACGCGGGCAGCGACCGGGTTCGCAGCCTACGAGTGACGCTGTAGGCGGCGTGAGTTCGGTGCGAACGCGGGCAGCGACTGGGAGAAAGCACTTGGCGGGAGCGGCACACGTTTCGGCGATGCCCTCCAGACGCTCTCTGCTCCGAACCGGCGGGGTTCTCACCGCGCTGGCGGTCGCCGGGTGCCAGTCCGAGGACGGCGCACCGGGCGAACCCACGTCCGACCGCGGGCCGACGGTACGGCCGAATCGACTCCGGGCCACGCCGGTCCGTCCCGGAGCGGTCGAGACCGGATCGACGGTCGCCGTTCTGACGCCGGCGTTGCTGGAACTGGTGAGAGAGGCGACCGCGACGGACGGACGGGTCGATTTCCACGCCGAGCGGCCAGCGGACCCGCAGGACGGACGGCTCGTACTGGGCAGTTTCTCCGCACTGCAGTTCGACGGTGAAACCTACGCCGCGTCGGCCACGGCGGCGGGTTTCGCGTCCGAGGCGAGTTATCGGTACACCGTCGATGCGGTTGAAGCGTCGGCCGACGACGGCGACACCGTCAGGTACGGGAGTCTGAACGACGCCGAACGGGCGGTCGCGGACGCGATGCTCGACGACGGCTATTCGGTCGGGTTCCACGAGGAGAAGACGGCGGCAACGGACCCGTTCGACGAACATCAGTTTCTCCGGACAGACTCGGGGAGCTATCGTATCAGGGTCGTCGTCGGCGATTCGGCACCCCATCACATGTTGACGCTGACGCCGACGGCACCGGACGCTGGGACGCAGGTGGTGACCGTCGCCGACCGACCGGTCCCGGAGCGCGTTCGGGATGTGGTACGGCAGGCCGTCGGGGAGGGAGCGGTCGATCTAACGGACGGGAAACGACGAACACTGGCCTCGTTTTTCGAGGGGATCGGGTACGTGGCAACGGCGACGAGCGTCGCCGAAATCGAGATCGGTAGTGCCGGCGGCTAGTCGAACCGGCCAGTCTCCGCGCCACACTCGGCACAGATCGTCAGGAGGGCGTCGCGGTCGTCGGTGAGTTCCAGATCCTGTTCGGTCTGGCCGTCACAGTCGTCACAGTGGCGGAGCATCTCGGTCTCGCCCATATCCTGTGGTGCGCCCATGGCCAGTGCGACGACCCGTTCGTCGCCCTCGTTGGTGCCGAGTTGCCACTCGCCGGGGGCGAAGCGGACGCACTCGCCCGCGGTCGCCGTGATCTCGCCGTCTTCCGTGTCGAAGGTCACGGTGCCCTCGGCGATGTAGAACACTTCCTCCTGGTCGCTGTGGCGGTGGTAGCCGAAGCCGAAGCTGTCGCCGGGTTCGAGTTCGTAGTAGTTCAGCGCCATGTCGGTCGCGCCGAGGGCGTCCCCGACTTTGCGCTTGGTGTCGGCCGGTCCCATCCGGTCGTCGAGGTCGTCGACGGTGACTCTGTCCATACGCGGGCTTGTGGTGCCGGGGGGAAAAGTCTAGGCGCGGACGGCGCGACCCCAGAGAGCGCCGTCGAACGAACGAGCGGGGAGGGCGAGGTCTTCGACCTCGGCTCGAACGGCCGGAGTCCGTGAGAGAGACGACCCGCGAGGCGCGCTCGGCGTGTCGGTGGCCGGGGGTGGCCGAGGTTCACTCGTGGCCGTCGATGTCGAGTTCTTCTTCGAGGTTCGCGAGGGCGTCGCTGTCCGCGAGCGACTCCATCTGTTCGCGGAAGTGCGTCTCACACACGCCCACCTTGACGCCGTCTTTCTCGACCGCGATGTCCGCGTCGCGGTCGCAGTAGTGACACCGCATGCATCAGTCTAGAACGCCCGTGGCTTTGAACCCTGCGAACCCGTCAGCCGACCGTCTGACGGTCAGAGTGCGGCGAGCAATCGCTCGGTCGCCACCCGGTCCAGTCCGGCCCGGCCCAGCTGCTCGTCGTGGGCGTCGCTCCCGCCGGTCACGAGCAGGTCGTGGGCCTCGATGGCCCGCTCGACCGGCGTCGGATCGGCGTCGTGGGCGTAGGGATAGTAACGTTCCACGGCATCGAGGTCGGCGGTCAGGTCGAGCGCGGCGTCGGGGTCGTCGTACCGGAGCGGGTGGGCCAGGCCGACCACGCCGCAGGCCTCGGCCAGGACCGCGCGGCCGCGCTCGAAGGTCGGGATGTCGCGGGCGACGTAGCAGGGGCAGTCGTCGCCGACGAGGTGGTCGAACGCGTCCTGATAGTCGTAGTCGGCCGGGCTCTCCGCGACCGCCCGGGCGATGTGTGGGCGACCCAGTCCCGGCCGCGGCTCGACGCCGAGGTCCACGCCGAGGCGGTCCTCGACGCACTCGACGATAGCGCGGCCTCGCTCTGCACGGTCGCGCTGGATCGCCTCGACCAGTTCCGTGAGCGCAGGCGTCGGGTCGACGCCGTAGCCCAGCAGGTCGACCCGCAGATCCCCCGCGTCGACCCGGAGTTCGATCCCGTGGACGAGCGTGATCCCCTCGCGCTCGGTCACGGGCGCGTCGAGCGCGGGCTGAATCCGGTCGTGATCGGTCAGCGCCACGACCTCGACGCCGGCCGAGCGGGCCGCATCCGGCACCGCGTCGAGTGTCAGCGTCCCGTCCGAGCGCGTCGTGTGGACGTGTGCGTCCGCGACGACCATGCCGGCGCTGGGTCCCACGACCCCATGCCGCTTGTGGTCGTGACCCTTAATGCCACTAGAAGACTCGATAGAGAACGTTTAT
This sequence comes from Halorientalis pallida, assembly GCF_049605515.1. Taxonomy (GTDB): domain Archaea; phylum Halobacteriota; class Halobacteria; order Halobacteriales; family Haloarculaceae; genus Halorientalis; species Halorientalis pallida_A. The sequence goes on along the minus strand of NZ_CP187158.1, from coordinate 2,709,779 downwards.
GAACGACCGTTAACGACTGGAAGGTATGCGTCTACTGAGTGGGCTGGACGACCGGATCGGTGCGCAGGCGTACCCCGCGACGACGGAGGAGGTCATCGAGGAGTACGGGGACATCGAACTCGAACTGCCCAACGGCGACGAACAGCTGGGGGATGTGCTGGGGCGACTCGAAACCGAGACGTTCGAGACGGCCGAGGACCTGCGGCTGGCGACGCTGTCGGCCGTCAGCAGCAACGCCATCGGCCGGGAGGGGTACAGCGACCGCGACCCGTCCTGTCTGGGCGAGGACGGCCACGAACAGGTCTCGTTCTGACCCGTCGAGCGTCGCCGACGGTCGCTCTGGCCGACTCGCGGCTCGCAGATTCGTCCGTTTCACCGGAGAGTCAAACGGCCGTTTGAGTCAACGATACGACCTTTATCGTAGCTACGGGAGTCGCCCGTATGGATCGAACCCGACTCCTCGGGGCGAGTCTCGCGGTCGTCGTCCTCGCCGTCGTGGTCGCCGGCGCGCTGGCGCTCGGCGGTGACACCACGCGCCCGCCGGCGGACGTGGTGAACGACAGCGACGACGAACGGGCCAGCAACGCGACGGTGGCACAGTTCGAGAGCGAAGCGGCGGTCGCGGCGTACGTCCAGCGCGGCCAGCGACTCGCGGCGGTCGACGCGCCGTTCCGGGTGCGGCGCGTCCGGTTCACGGCCCAGCCGACCACCGTCCGCGGCGAACCGGACGTCCAGCGGGAACTTCCCGCACGGACCGACGCGGTCGGGAGCAGTGCCGCGTCGGGCGGCGCTGGCGGCGAGAGCGCGCCCGAACGCGTCTCGAACACGAACGTCCAGGTGGCCGGCCTTCAGGAGCCGGACATCCTGAAAAACGATGGCCGGAACGTCTACTACGCGCCACAGCGCCAGCGGTTCGAGCCGTGGATGGACTCCCGGCGACCGGACCACAACGACGGCGAGACTCACGTCCTCTCTGCAACACCGCCCGAGGCTCCCGAGGAGATCGGGTCGATAGACGCGAGCGGTCAACTCCTGCAGGTCGACGACACGCTCGTCGTCCTGGAGGACGACACGGTTCGGGGCTACGACGTGAGCGACCCGGCCGCACCGACGCAGGTCTGGACCCATCCGCTCGAAGACGAGGTCGTCACCGCGCGCGAACGCGACGGGCGGCTCTACCTGGTCACGCGGTCGTCGGTGTCGGTCGACGACCCCTGTCCGGTGAAACCGCTGGGCGGCGACGCGGCCATCGCCTGTGACGATATCTATCGACCGACACGACAGGTGCCGGTCGACGCGACCTACTCGGCGCTCGCGCTCGACGCCGAGAGCGGCGCGGTCGGTGACGCGATCAGCTTCGTCGGTACGCAGGACGACACGGCGGTCTACGTGTCCAACCAGTCGCTGTACGTGACCTACACCGAACGGAGCGAACGCGGGGCGCTCCGCGTCGACTTCCTGCTGGAACGGCAGGGCGACCGGCTCCCGGCGTGGGCGGTCGACCGCCTCGAGGAGATCGAGAGCTACAACATCTCCGCGACCTCCAAAGAACGAGAGGCCAACCGCGTCCTGCAGCAGTATCTCGCCACGCTCGACCAGTCGAAGCGCGACCGTATCGCGAGCGAGATCAGCAACGACTACCGGTCGTACCTCGGAGATCACCAGCGCGACCTGCTCACGACGGGCATCGTCAGGGTCGGCGTCGACGGGACCGACCTCGCCGTCGAGACCGTCGGGACGGTCCCGGGCCGCCCGCTGAACCAGTTCTCACTCTCGGAACACGAGGGGACGCTCCGCATCACGACGACGGTGCCGGCCGCGGGCAACGCCCAGTCGGCCAACGACCTCTACACACTGGACGCCGACAGTCTGGACCGGCTCGGCGCCGCGAAGGGGATGGGCCTGAACGAGGAGGTGTTCGCCGTCCGCTACGTCGGTGACACCGCCTACGTCGTCACGTTCCGACGGGTCGATCCCTTCCACGTCGTCGACGTGTCGGACCCCAGCGACCCCGAGGAAGTCGGCCAGCTCGAACTCCCGGGCTTTTCCTCCTATCTCCACCCCGTCGACGGGAACCACGTCCTCGGGATCGGCGAGGAGGACGGCCAGGTCAAGGCCGTGCTGTTCGACGTGTCCGACCCCTCGGACCCGACCATCGACGACGACCACCTGTTCGGCGCGGGCTGGTCGGCCGTCTCGGACACCCACCACGCGTTCCTGCTCGACCGCCGCCACGGGGTCTTCTTCCTGCCGACCGGCCAGGGCGGGACGGTCGTCGACTACAGCGACGGCGAACTCTCCCTGAAGACGACGGTCGATACCGACGGCGCGGCCCTGCGCGCGATGTACGTCGACGACTACATGTACGTCTTCGGCCAGGACGAACTGGTCGTCGTCGACGAACGCACCTGGAACCGGACCCGAACCGTCGCCCTCGACGGCTCGTAACCGGCCCGACGAGCCCGCTAGCGCCCTCCTATCACTATTCTTATTATTTACCGTTACATTCATAGGCAGCTACCGCCTAGCGTGGGTGTGAGTAACAATGTCGATGGGAGCCTACGACGAGGAAGAGCACGAGCGCCGTGAGCGGAAAAACAGCGAGGTAGACGCTGACTTCGACGACGAGCGGACGAACTACCACGGCGAGGTCGAGTACGACAGCGGCGAGTCCGCGGAGGACCTGCTCGACCAGTTCAAGGAGATGAACTCGGAGTAGCCCTTTCTGTCCGAACCCGTAGCAGGAGTATCGACGCGCCGGTCACGACAGTGACGGCCACGACGTGCCCGAGGACGGCCGTCCGGAGAATCGGCGACGAGGCGAGAAACGGAACCAGCACCAGCTGGAGGACGCCAAAGCCCATCGTCTCCAGATCCGCCCGCTGGAGCGCCCGGGCCGTCCCGGGGTCGAACCGATAGCGAACCGACCGCCACAGCGCCACGACGCTGGCCCACCAGCCGGTCCCGATCCGGTAACACACGTCCCACAGCACCAGCAGGACCAGATAGACCACCAGGATCGGTGGATCGGGGCCGAACAGCGTGGTCAGCAGCGGCGTGCCCGACCGCGGGTCGTACACGAACAGGTGCGTGATCAGCGCGACGTACGCCAGCACCGAGAGGACGACCTCGACGCTGGACCCGAAGAGGAGGCGGCGGTAGCTCTCGGGGACGGCCTCGCCGCGGACGAGCTGGCTGATCCGGAGCATCTCGACGCTGCCCGCCGTCGCGACGACGACCGCGACGGTGCCCGCGGCCGCCGCCACCCAGAGGTCGTAGATCGCCGCCAGCACGAGGACTGCGACCTCGAAGACGAGGAACTGGATCAGGACGGCCGCCCGCGTCGACACGTCGATGCCCGGTAGTGCTCCGACGATGCTCTCGTAGGTCCAGGTCTCCCCGTATTCGACGTCCATCAGCGCTCCCCCGCGGCGACCGACTTCGGCTCGGGGGTGTCGGCACCATCGCCGACCGCCCGCCGCACCGCCGTCTCGAACGGCGTCAGCTCGATGGGCAGGTACTCCCGGATACTGTCGTCTTGCACCACGACCGCGTTCTTCAGCCCCAGGATCAGTGGATGGGCGACGGAGCGTGGCACGTCGGTCACGAGGTTCACCCAGTACGCGGAAAGTTTCGGCGTCAGGACGGGCACCGGGACGATGACTGGCCGCCGTCCCGTGACGATCTCGGCCGTCCGGGCCATCACCTCCTTGTAGCTCATGACCTCGGGACCACCGATCTCGACCGTTCGTCCGGCGAGTTCGGGCACGTCGAGGACCTCGACCAGATACGTCACCACGTCGTCGATGGCGATGGGCTGGCAGGGCGTGTCGACCCACTGTGGCGTGACCATCACCGGCAGGCGAACCGCCAACTGCCGGACCATCTCGAAACTGGCGCTCCCGTCACCGACGATGATCGCCGCCCGCAGACTCGTCAGGTCGAAGTCCGCGTCCGCGAGGATGTGTTCGACCTCCCGCCGTGACTGGAGGTGTTCCGAGAGCCGGTCGCGCTCCTCGCCCAGTCCGCCGAGGTAGAGTACCCGCTCGACGCCGGCGTCCTCGGCCGCGGCGACGAAGTTCGACGCCGCCCGCCGGTCCCGCTCGGCGTAGTCCGGCCCCGCCCGCATCGAGTGGACCAGGTAGTACGCCGCCTCGACGCCGTCGAGCGCGTCGTCGAAACTCCCGGGGTCGAGCAGGTCGCCCTCGAAGACCGACACCGCCTCCGGCCCGTCGTAGCCGTCACGATCCCGTACCAGCACCGACACGTCGTGGTCGGCCGCCAGAAGTGCCGGCACGAGGTGCCCGCCGACGAAGCCAGTCGCACCGGTCACCAGTACGCGCATACCACATGCAAGGCCCGCTGTCCCTTAACTGGTCCCCAGAGTCACCGTCAGCGACGACCGCTTCACCTACGGCTCGCGCAGGTCGCTGACACTGCTCACTCGTAATGTTGCTGTCTATCGCTCGTCTACGACTCGCGAAGGTCAGCAACATCACTCATCGCCTCATCCAACGGTTCCGCTCCACCGAGCCCGCGCGAGAGCGTCGCCGCGACGGCCTCCCGTGCCGCCGGAATCGGCTCGTGGGTCTCGACGTACGCCGCCAGCGCGAACGCGCGCTCGCTGGCCCCGGTCAGTTCCATCGCCTCGGTCCGGGACAGTTTCGCGTCCAGCCAGTCCCGGACGATCTCGCGCCCGGTCGGCCCGAGCGGCGAGACCTGTTCACCACACAGGTGCAGCGTCTTCGCAGCCGTCGTCGGCGCGACCTCGGCGACGCTGGCCGCCGTGTCGATAGAGCGCCCCTCGGCGTACACCTCGACGACGGTCGCCGCCACCGCCGGCGCACAGGGGAGCGCGTCGGCGTGGTCGGCCAGGCGCTCGGCGAGGTCCGCGTCCGTCTCGTCGACGGTCGCCACACCGCGGTCCCGCTGCTCCGTCGTCACTTCCACCCCCGCGGCGATGTCCGACAACCCCATACGCGGCGCTTCTGCCATCTCCCCAATAAATGTTCGTGGGACGGAACGATTGGGCACCCGTGTCGACGCCGCTCCACACCGCGACCGCGCCGAGAACGTACCGGTTACCGGTATGTACGTCCGGCCGGTTTCGGGCGGTTCCGGGTGGTTCGAGCGTTCTTTAAATAGTGATCCCGGGCCAACCTTCGACTGTAAGATGGCTACGTCAACGCAGTGCTGTCCGGAGTGTCAGGGTAAGCTCCGCGAGAGCGAGAGCGAAACGGTGTGTGGGGAGTGTGGCCTCGTCGTCGCGGAGGACAACATCGACCGCGGACCCGAGTGGCGGAGTTTCGCCGACGACGAGACCGAGAAAGAACGGACCGGTGCGCCGCTGACCCGGTCGCGTCACGACCGCGGCCTCACCACGGAGATCGGCCGGTCGACCCGTCTCAAGGGGCGCAAGCGCCGTCGGTTCGCCCGGATGCGCCGCCAGCACAGTCGATCCCGGATCAAGTCCAAGGCCGAGCGCAACCGGGTGTACGCCTTCGGCGAGATCCGCCGGCTGGTCAGCGCGCTCGACCTGACCGACCACGTCCGGGATCAGTCCTGTGTCCTCTTCGAGTCCGCCCAGAAGGAAGATCTCCTTCGGGGTCGCTCCATCGAGGGGTTCACCGCGGCCGTCGTCTACGCGACCTGCCGGACCGCCTCGGTCTCGCGGACACTCGACGAAGTAGTCGACGCCGCCCGGGCCTCCGAAGCGGAACTCACCGCGGCCTACGACGCCCTCAATCGCGAGCTGGGCCTCCCGACGGGGCCCATCGACCCCGCGGAGTACCTGCCCCGCTTCGCCAGCCAGCTCGACCTCCCGCAGGCCGTCGAGCGCCGAGCCAGCGCCCTCGTCGACACCGCCCGGGAGCGCGGGCTCGTCTCGGGCCGGGACCCCTCGGGCGTCGCCGCCGGCTGTCTCTACCTCGCGGCACGAGAGACAGAGTGCGACCTCACACAGGCCGAAGCGGCCGAGGTCGCCGGCGTGACCCCAGTGACACTCCGGTCGACCTATCAGGACCTCCGGGAGTGAGCGGGCCGTTCGTGCGGGGCCGGATCACTCGTCTTCCGGCTCCGACCAGTCCTCGAGCGACCGCTGGGCCGCGTCGGTCGGCGTGTCGCGCGACGTTTCGCCGAACTGCTCGAAGGAGACCTCGTACTCCCGTGGCAGGCCGGAGACGTCCACGCGGGCGTAGATGACCGGCGTCTCGCGGGCCGCGTACTCGATCAGTTCCCGCTGGGATCGTTCGAGCGAGCCGCCGCCCGTCTTGATCTCACAGCGGTAGCGTGCCACCGTCCGTCCGGCGATGTCAACCGACAGCGCACAGTCGGGCTGCCAGCGCCCGGGCGTCCCGGGTTTCGTGACCGCCGGCGGGGACTCGTCCACGTCTATCGACAGCGACGTTTCCGGGTCGAGTTCCAGATCGTGACGCACGTACAGCGCCAGCGGCCGCGCCGTCCCGTCGCCCGCGGTGAGCAGGGCTTCGCCCAGCGCGCCGTACTGGCTCGCGTCGACGCCGAACTGCCAGCCGTCGTCGGGCGCGGCCGCCGGGATCGACCCCCTGGTCCGACTCCCGGCGACCAGATACGCGTCGGCGTCGGTGTCGTCCTGTGGCGCGACCGCCTGGATCCGTACCGGACTCTCCCCGCGTCGCGTCAGCTCGGCTGCGTCCGCGCGAGCGTCCCCCTCACCCCCGTAAGAGAGTCGCTCGCCCGCGCTCGCGACCAGTTCCGCGACGGCGGAGTTCCGGTCGATGGCCGACGCCTTCACTTCGACCTGGAACTCGTCACCAGCCATGCGTGTGGCCGACACGGCCGGCCCGAATTAACCTCCCGGATTCGTCGCCGACCGAACGGTCGTCCGCACCCCCTCGGCGAGGGCCTCGATCCGCGCCGCCGCGGTACTCTCCGGCGCGACCTCGGTGACCGGCTCACCCCGAGCCTGTGCGTCGGCCATGGCGGTCGACTCCGGAAGGACCGTCACCGGCGCGCCGAGTTCACGTGCCAGCGCGTCGGCCGTTCCAGCCGTCCCAGCGCGGTTCAGGACGATCCGGGACAGTCCGGCGTCCAGTTCCCGCGCCAGCGCCCGGGCCCGCACCGCGTCGGCGACCGCCGGCTCGGCCGGCGTCGTTACCAGCACGCAGGCCTCGGCGACACAGAGCGCCAGCCCCACGTCCCCGCCAAGCCCCGCGGGACAATCGACGACCACCCGCCCGTACTCGGCCGCGACCGATTCGAGGGCCGAGACCAGCCGCGTCGGCTCGGCCGCCCGCGCGCCCGCCAGCGAGCGCCCACACGGGAGGATGGCGACGGGCGTCCCCTCCCGGACCGCCTCGACCGGATCGGCCCGACCGGCAAGCACGTCGTGAAGGTCCGGCCCGCGAGCGGCCGGCAGGTCGGCCATCCCCAGGTCCGCGTCGACGACCACGGCGTCCAGCGCGGCCGCCAGGTTGTACGCCACCGTCGACTTCCCGACGCCACCCTTCCCGCCGGTGACCGCCAGGATCATCGCACCCGGTCCAGCCGTTCGACCGGTACCGTCGCCGCCTCGGCACGCTCGGCCAGCTCCGACGCCCGGGTCGCCAGTCGCGACAGTCGCTCTGCATCACGGGAGAGCTGTGCCTCCAGATCGCGAGCGCCGGCGATGCCGCCGACCTCACGGAGCGCCTCGGCCGCGTCCGGAACCCGCGTCGCCGCCGAGAGCCGGTCGGCGGTCTCGACGCGTACCGCGACGGCATCCAGCGCCGCTCCGACCGGCGCGTCCTCGGAGTTGGGCTCGGCACTGTCGCGGGTCCCTCTGGTCCCGTCGCCGTCGGCTACCCCGACGACCGACGTCGGATCGGCGTCGTCCGACTCGGATCCCGTCGATTCCGTCTCGTCCGGTTCGGGCGACGAGTCACCGCTGGCTGTCCCGGGCGTCGGCACCGCGTCCCGCGGCGGGCGGGGCGCACCGAGCGCCCGGACGACACCGTCGGCCGTAGACTCGACGGACGGGACGGCCACTCGGGGTTCGACGCCGCCGTCGTCGGCGTCGACGGGGTCGGTCTCCGCGACGGTCAGCGGCGGGTCGGTCGGCGGTGCCGGACTCGCGAACCCCAGCGGCCGAACCTCGTCGGCTTCGAGGACACACTCGAACCCGTCCTCGTCCCACCCCTCGGCGGGCACGCCCTGCCGACGCGGCGGCCAGAGCGGGCCGTCGAGGCGACTCGTCAACCGGACGCGACGACGGTCGCCCTGATTCTCGACGCGACCGGTCACGAGCGTCACGCCGTTCTCGCGCGACGCAGTACAGGAGAGCGTCACCATGGGACGGGCTGGTCCCGGCTTCCGATATAAACTACAGGCGAAGGACCGCGGCCTCCAGCCAGTCGGCCGCCGTCGCCGGGTCGGGGAAGCGATCACAGGCGAGGACGACCGGCGCACGGAGGTCGGCGACCCGGGCCGCCGCCAGCGCCGCCGTCACGTCGCCGGCCTCGAACGGGTCGGCCGGCGTCTCCCACGGCGCGGCTGCGACGGCGTCCCGATACTCGTCGGCGAGGTCGTTCGCGAGGGCCTCGCGGGCCGCCCGCCGGAGGTTCGCCAGCCTGTCTTCCAGTTCCATCCGGCGTTCGCGGGCGTCCCGTGCCGCCCGGGCGGCCTCGGTCGCGGCCTCGTGGTTCTCGCGCGCGGCGATCAGGTCGGTCCGTGCCTCCGTGAGGTCCCGCATGGCCGCCGCCAGATCGGCCTCCACCGCGTCGGTCTCGGCGTCCCGTTCACGAAGTGCCTGCACCCGCCCGCGCAACTCCGCCACCCGTTCGTCGAGGCGCTCGACGGCGGCGGCCCGCTCGGCCACGTCTTCCCGGGCCGGTCGCGTCGACGCGTCCGGCACCGTCAGCGCTGCCAGTTCCGACTCGATCTCCGCGATCCGGTCGTCCTGTGGCGCGGTGTGACCCCGAGAGCGCGCCGCCGCCGCGAGTGCCCCCCGGATCGAGACGGACAGCTCCGGGTACACCTCGCCGACCCGCTCGTGAGCGGGGCCGGGATCGGGACACGCGACGGAGAGCGCCGCGGCGTCCCCCCGGATGGCCGCGACGGCGTCGGCCCGTGACAGGTCCAGATCACGCGCGTCGACGACACGTCCCTCCCGGACCGTCCTCCCGTCGTCGACCCTCATAGCTCGCTGTCTTTCATCGCCCCCGGGTCGGGATGGTCGTCACCGGCCGCGAACTTCGCGTACGGCGTGCTGGCGTGGTCCCGGTCGGCGTAGGCCCGGGCGGCCTCACGAACCGCGTCGGGGACCGCCTCGAACTCGTTGAGCGGTTCCGTCCGCTCGACCTGCACGTCGACGCCGTACTCCGCCCGGAGCCGCAGTGCCAGGAAGGCCCCGAACTCTGTCTCCTCGAACAGCGCCGCACGGCCGAGCCGGCGCACGACCGTCTCCTCGTGGGCCTCACACGCGTTCCGGAGCGTCTGCCGAGCCGCCCGGGAGTAGGTCACCACCAGTAGCACAGACGAATCGCCAGCCCAACACGTCAAAAAAGTATCTGAATCCGGCGATGGGTCACCCGACGAGGTTACGGGTCCGCACGTCGGCGGTCCCGTCCTCGGCGAGTCGCACTTCGGCGTCGAACAGCGACAGCAGGGTGTCGATGGTCTGCTGGTCGTGCGCGTTCGGGTCGATGTGGAAATGGGAGGTCGCACCGACCGAGTACAGTTGGCCGGTCAGGGCGTGGAGGAACTCGTAGGCAGTTTCCAGATCCACGTACTGCAACAGGGCGGTCAGCGAGTCGAAACAGACCGCGATCTGCTCGTCCCGTCCCGAGATGAACTCGCCGACCTTGATGCCGATACCGGTGAGGTCGCTCGCGTTCGAGATGGTCTGGACGGCCTGGGAATCGATGTCGGCGTTGCCGCCGCCACCGCCGACCGTCTCGCCGACGACGATCACACCAAAATCCGCCGGGTCCGTGTCGTGAGCCGACCGCCAGCGGTCGAGACAGGCTCCCGCCGGCTTGGTAAAGGACACCCACAGGACGCTCACATCGCCGGGTGCGTCCTGTGTGAGCAGGTCGACGCAGGTCCCGTCGGCCCCACTGCTCATCGATGGCGCGCCGAACATGACTGTCGTCGCGTCCCCGATTCGCTCGTTGATGTCTGACATCTCGGCTGTCACCGGCGCTCTGTCACCCTATTTGGGAGAGCCTGCTAAAACCCTTCGGGTGTTGTCTAGTCGCGTGACTGTCCGGCCCCGACGTCGGTGACGGGGTCGACCTCGACCGCCCCGTCTGCCACGCCGTCGAACAGCGAGCGAACCCGCTCGCGAGCCGCCGACTCACCGGTCGCCATCACGACCGCCCCTGCCGCCTCGTCGGGACTGCCGACCCGATAAGCCGCCAACTCGCCCTCGAACTCCGTCGCGTACGTCCGCAAGATACCACGCACGTCCCGCTCTAACCCTTCCAGATCGGTCTCCCCGTCCTCGAACGATTCGAGGGCGTCTTCGAGGTTCCGTAACGCCGAGATCCGGTCCATCTTAGGTCGTCCTGAGGTGGTCGTTGCGCGGTTCGTACACTTCGCCTTTCTGTTTGAGCTTGTCGATCTCGTGTTCGGCCTTGGACCGCTCCATCCCGGCTTCCTCGGCGCGTTCGAGCACGCGCTCGACCGGCGCACCCTCGTCGTACTCGTCCTCGATGTCGGCGATCAACGTCTTCAGGTTCTTGATCCGGTCGCGCTGGCTCTTGGAGGTCCCCGTCTCGATCACGTCCGCGTCGAGTTCGCCCGTCTCCGGGTCCATCCCGATGTCTTCGAGCGTGCGCTGGACGATCTCGATCACCCGCTGGGCGTCGGCCTGTTCGACCGTATCCGAGAGCCGGATGCGGGCGCTGGCCTCCGCCAGTCGCACCAGCGCCTCCAGCTTCCGGGCCGTCACCGGCACCGGCGCGTCCTCGTCGGTCCCCTGGGAGCGCAGGTCGACGTAGAACTCCCGAATCTCGGCTTTGGCCTCCTCGGTCATCGTCGGGAAGACGTTGCGCTTGGCGTAGGCCACGTACTTCCGGAGCAGTTCCGCGTCGATCTCCGGCGCGACCTCGTCTGTCACCCGTTCGACCTCCTCCTCCGTGTAGTCCGAGGCGCTCGTCTCCCGCCGATGGGTGTTCAGCTCCCCCGCGTAGTTGGTCGTCAGGATGTGTTCCGCGAGGTTCCGGTCTTCCTCCTCGTCGGGCTTGTCCGTCACCGTGAAGATCAGGTCGAACCGGGAGATCAGGGCGGGTTCGAGGTCGATCTGCTCGGCGATGGGCTCGTACTGGTCGAAGCGACCGTACTTCGGGTTCGCCGCACCGAGGAGTGAGCAACGAGATTTGAGGGTCGCGTTGATGCCAGCCTTCGAGACGCTGATGGAGTTGTGGAGGACGACGCCTTCGCTGACGAAGGTGTTCGTGGGTTCGACGGTCACGTCGTACACCCAGTCACAGGCGTACTCGCCCTCGTTGGGGACCGTCTCCACGTCCGTCACCCGGTAGTACCGGAGGTCACACCGCTCTTCCAGTTCGTCCGCTCGCCGTTCGAACTCGGTGAGTGTATCTTCGACGCCAGTGCGTGCGGCGTCGGTGAGTGCGCTGCGTTTCTCGGCGTCGTAGCCGCCATCTTCCGCGTAGTGGATCGTGCTCGCCGTCTCGCCGATCCGTTCCCCGAGTTCGCGTCCCGACCAGCCGACCACTTCCCGGATCTCGCCGAGCGTCTCAGCGTCGGCCAACTCGTCGCGCAGCTCGTCAGCCCGCTCCCGAAGCGCGTCGAGTTCGTTCTCCACAGTCTCGATCTGGACGCCGAAGCCCTCGTCGAGGTGCGGACGGAACTTGCCAGTCAGTCGAAGTCCGAGCAGGCTGCGTAGCTGTCGGATCTCCCGGGCCGCGCTCGTCGGGAGCACGTCGTGGTGGCGCCGGGTCCCGTTGCTCCGTTCGACGAACGCCCGAGCGTCGTCGTAGCGGTCGTCTGCCGACTGGACGACCTGCTCGACGAACCGCTCGGTGGAGTCGCCCATCACGTAAACTTTCCACGAGTCTTCGGCCGAGTCGTGGTGGATGCGCGAGGCGACACCGATCTTCGAGAGCGCGTCGGCGTAGTCCCGCGCCAGCCCCTCCGAAGCCGTGGAGAGCGACATCGCCTCGCTCTCGACACCCCCATCGCCAGCGAACGCACCGACGAGGAACCGCCGAATCGCTTCCTCGGAGGCCCCGAGAACTGACGCCGGGATCCGCTTGTCCCGCGCGGTGTGCATCACGCCCGGGAAGTTCCCCTCGAACCAGCGGTAGAGTTTCGTCGAGACCCAGCGCTTCGTGACGGTCCCGGCGGCATTCGTCGTGTCCGTACTCTCGATTCCGAACACGTCGTGCATCAGGTCGGCCGCCCGAGAGAGGAGTCGGTCGTCCTGATTCGAGAACCCGATCTCGTGTGCCGACCCCGCGTACGAGTGGCCCTCTGCGGTGAGTAGTCCGAGGATTTCGGCCAGATCGGGCGACAGTTCCTCGGGCAGGGACACGTCTTTCTCTCTGCCCTGCTGGAGTTCGGGATCGAGTGCCACCGGTTCGGCCGAGTTCGGGAGTTTCCGCGGTGCAGGGACGAACGTCCCCTCCTCGATGTTACTGGCATCGACCGTCCCGACCTCCCCGCCGTCGTCGACGAACATCGGATGCTCCGGCGTCACCAGCACGTCCCGGCCGTTCGAGAACGTCAAGCGGACGAACTCGTCGGGAGCCTCGTGTCTACTCACTCGGTCGACCGGTGTCTTTTCCACCTCGTTCGTGTCGAGGTCGACCGAGTGGACGCCCACGTCGTCCACTGGCAGAATCTCACAGTCCACACCGTCGACGACCTCGTCCGGTCGGTCGGCCATCCGCTCGTCGACGAACTCGCCGATGTTCACTCGCCGACCGTCTGCGAGAAATATCTCCGAATTCGGGTGGTATGACTGCTGTTCGAGGGCTTCGTGCATCGCGCTCCGATCTTCCGGTCGCATCTTGTCGAGTTCGTCCACAGCCGCGATGCCCTGATCGGCGAGTACGAGCGCCCCAGCCTCCAGTGTCCACTGCTGGCCGTCGCCGAAGTCGTCGCGGACGGCCGCCGCCGTAAGCCCTGCCGAGGACGAACCCTTCCCTGACGTATAGACAGAACGTGGTGCGATCTCTCGGATATATTGTAGCATCTGAGAGTTGTGGGAGACGACGCCCTCAGAGAGGTACGAGTGCGTGCCTGGAACTTCGAGATCGTAAACCCACTCGTATTCGGGTTCGATGGTGTCGATCGACTCGATCCGACTCCAGTGAACTGTCTTGCCGGTCGACCCAGACGAGTCGTTCGATGACCTCGCTCCGCCGTCAGCGAGAAGCGAACCCGGCGACACAGCGATCCGGTCGCCCGCCGAGAGACTCTCCGCCTTTCTCGCCTGGAGTCGGCCACCGCGATTCACAAACAGCGGATGGGACGGCGTCACCTCGATCTCGGATCCGGTGGCCACTTCGATGCGGTACATCTCCCCCGGCGCCTCGCGTTTCCAGACCTTCGTTGCCGTACCTGGAACAACGTCCCCTCGTGGTGTTACTGTGGGAAGGTCGATCGAAACCTCGTCGTAGAATCCGTCGTCGACCGGTTTCGGGTCGTCCAAGTTCTCCTCGACGAGTTCGCGAATCCGTCGCTCGTTTCCATCAGCCAGAGTAACCTTCGTATCTCCGCGGAGGCACTTTCCCGTACCCGGATCACCGATCAAGAGCATGTGCAGGTCGCCCCGAATCCGCGATTCGTCGGGGAGGTGTTTCGTGACGCCCGAAAAGAGCTGGAGGATCATCGCCAGCTTGGCCTGGCGGTAGCCGTAGATCGAGGGGGCGATGGAGTCGACCATCTGCTCGTAGATGTCGTCCTCCTCCGAGAGGGCGACGATCTCCTTTTTGTCCTCGTCGGTGATGTCCATGTCCTCGAACTGCTCGTCCTCGATCTCGACGGCCGAACCGTCCATGTACACGTCGAACATGGCCGATTTCTCCCCCTGGTTGCTCCGCTGATCGAGGTTGAGTTCGCCGCTGACCCGGACGTGGTCCCCGGCGGTCACCTGGCCGGTGATGTCGTCCTCGATGTTCACGTCGATGCTCTGGGGCGTCTCGCCGCCCCGGAGTCCTTCGGGGCTCTCCTGGACGCGGAGTTTCTGGGCGTCGACGAACTCCGATTGGTCGTAGTTGATGCGGAAGGGGCCCTGGCGTTCACAGCCCTGGCACTCGTGGGGTTCCTGGAAGTCGCCGGCGGACTGGGGAATGCGGGTGAGCGTGCCACACCGCTGGCACTCGAAGGCGGCGGTCGTCACCTTGGGACGTACGTCCGTGGCCTTGCGAACGATGCCGGTGACGGCGATCAACTTGCCGCGGTGGTCGGCGCGAATGTCGCGAATCCCGGTCGTCTCGGGCAGGTTCTGGACGCGGACGTGGGCCTGCCCGAGTTTCACGTCGACGGGGAGATCGTAGAGGCGCAACGCCTCCTCGGCGTAGTCTTGGAACTGGCTGGGGTGGTTGCGGTAGTCGTCGGCCAGATCGGGGTCGAACCGGTAGAGGTCCTGCCAGTCGACGTAGAGGGATTTCTGCTCGTTGGGGTACTTCTGGGCGAGTTCACCGATCTCGTTGCGGTAGTAGTTGCGGTAGAACTCCTCGAAGAGATCGATGACTTCGGTGTCCTCCGCGCGCGCCATCTGTCGTCACCGGGTTGTGCCCACTCGCCTAAGAAGGTTCGCAACGCGGGGTGGAAGTGAACGCCGGCCGGAATCACTGGCCCACCCGCAACCGACGGCCTGGACGGCGAACCGGTCGGATGGATAGAGTTAACACGCCAACCATACATCCCTGACGTGATGCGACGCCGTACCCTCCTCGCGACCGTCGGTGCCGGACTCGCAGCCGGTTGTTCGGAGTCGATTCCGTTGCTCGATCCGGAAGAAACCCCCTCCGAGACCGACGACGCGCCGCCAGGTCCCGACACACCGCCCGAATCGCCCCCCACGACGACCGACGAACCGACCGACTCCGAGCCGACCGACACGACCGAGCAAACGACGGAGGAGCCGACTCGGGCCGAGCGCGAGGCCGCCCAGCTCCTCGCGCGGGCCAGGACGAAACTCGGTGAGGCCCACGCGAGCTACGTCGGGTTCGCGGGCGGAGAGCGTGCGACCCTCCTCGACGTGACCGTCGCGACCGAAGTCAACGTCGCAGCGGTGACCAATCACGTCGGTGCGGCACAGGACGCCCTCGCGGACATGCCGCGTCGCGCGGGCGGTGACCAGATTACCGCCGCGCGACGCCTCCGTCGCCTCGCGGCGTTCTACCGGGAAGCCGTCCGCTGTCAGAACGCCCTCGGCGACGCGTACGGCGAGTTCGAGTTCGTCGTCGGCCGCCTGTTCGCCGACCAGACCGGACTCGTCAGCGACTCCACGGCGACGATCCGGGAGAATCGAGAGACAGCCGCCGGCCACCTCGACACCATCGAGGACGAGAGCACCGCCGAGGACGCGGCCGCACTCGATGCCCTCGACAGTGGAACCTACACGGCGAAAGTCGGGCAGTTCCGTCGAGCGATCTCGGCGTTCGGCACGCTCCCCGCCACGCTCGGACGCGTCAAACGCGGTTTCGACGCGTTCAGGCGCGGCGGTGACGCCTACCTCGACGAGCAGTACTTCGAGGCCCGGCGGGCCTTCGAAACCGTCGGCACGGAACTCGATCCCGCCAGCGACACCCTCTCGTCGCTGGATGCACCCGCACCGATGACCGACGCCGTCGACGATCTGACCGCCGTCTCGAACACGCTCGTCACCGCCGCCGTCGACCTCGAACTCGCCGCCGACGCCGGCACCCGTGGCTCCCGCGGCGACCGCCAGACCGCCTTCGCCGACGCACAGGCCCACCTGGAGGACGCGACAGTCGCACCCGACCGCCTCGAGATCGTCCGCCGCCTCCTCCGGCGGTGATCAGGCCGCCCCGACGAATTCTTCGAGTTCGTCCGCGCCGACGAACCCCTCTGCCTTCCGCGCGACCGGCTCACCGTCGTCGAACAGGACAAGCAGTGGCACGCTCTGCACCCGAAATCGGTCGATCAGTGGCGGATCGTCGCGGGGATTGATCAGTCCGACCGGTACCCCGGTCGCCCGCGCCACGTTCCCAAGCACCGGCTCCATGCTCTGACAGAGCGTACAGCCCTCGGTGTAGAACTCCACAAGCGCTCGGTCGTAGTCGGCCACGAACGCGTCCAGTTCCGCCTCGTCGGACAGGTGTACCGGCCGATTCTCAGTCTGTTCGCGCATACGCTACCGAGGGGTTCGAGCCGTTTAGCCTCCGCGGCCCGGTACCGTCAGGAGCCGACCTATCGAGACCCCGCTTCTGCCGGCCGACCGGCCGAACCCTGGCGGACTGAAAGGGAGATGCGCGCTTTCTACGCCGTCTGGCCTCCGATCCTGTCTCCGACACTGCTCTCGACCTGCACCTGCCGGCGGTCCGATCTTTGCCCGCGGCGACCGACCCTAGGTATGCCCCCTACCATCTCCGCCGTCGAAACCAGCGACGACTACGTCCACGTCCGCTACCGCGACCCCGACGCGTTCGACCAGATCCGGACCCCCGACTGGGCCGCAAAGGCCGCCAGATCCGTGGCCCAGGGGAGCGAAGTCCGCACCGGCGACCGCGAGGGCGACGACGACTGGTTCGTCCAGAGCGTCCTTGTGCCCCGCGACGCTGCCGCGAACGAGGGGGACGCCCGCGAGGTCGCCGAGGAAATCGTCGCGAAGATCGGGGAGTGACGGATTCGAGCGCAGGAATCCGCGCGAGGGAAGTGAGCGCGGTTCACTTCACGCGAGCACAGCGAGCGTGAAGGGAGTTTTCCCCACGTTTTTGCGAGGTTCACGAGAGCGGAACACTCGCGAGCAAACCAGAAATATCCGATTTCTGGTGTGAACGGTGCGCCTCTGGCGCACCCGACGAAGTAAAAAGTGGGAGTGGGACCGCCCGGATTCGAACCGGGGTCACGGGCACCCAAGGCCCGAAGTATACCAGGCTAACCCACGGTCCCGCGTGTAGATTTCGCTCGTGGCCAGAGGTAAGCGTTTCGTTGCAGTACGGGCCTGAACGTTTTTGCCACTCGACACCGACCACAGAGTATGAATATCGGTGAGGGCGAGTCGCTGGTCGACTACGACACGGGGGCGGCGCTGGAGGCGGCGACCGACCACGCGGGGGAGGCCCTCCTGGTCTGTGCGGAGTACACGCCGGAGGACTTCCGACTGGTGTACCTCTCGGATCGGCTTCAGGCGGAGTACGACGAGTTGGACGATATCGTCGAGGCGGGGGAGTTGTTCCACCACTACGGCCAGCTGGATTTCGTCGGCGAGGACCAGTTCGCGGAGTTCTATCCGACGCTCTCGGAGACACAGGCGTTCGTCACGTACACCGACTTCGCCATCATCGGCCGGGTGGTCGGGGCGAACGAGGCTTTCTATTTCTCCGTCGAGAACGGGACCGAAGTCACGCCGCTGGTCGACGCGGTGACCGAGATCGTCCGCTAGACGCCGAAGAAGAAGGCGATGCCGAGGGTGGTTGCGACGGCGAAGACGAGCTGGAGGGGTGCGCCGACGCGGATGTAGTCGGTGAACCGGTAGCCGCCGGGGCCGTAGACGAAAAGGTTGGTCTGGTAGCCGACGGGGGTCATGAACGCCGTCGACGCGGCGAAGGTGACGGCGAGGACGAACGCGAAGGCCGAGGCCCCGAGTTCGATGGCGACGGTCACCGCGACGGGAACCATGAGGACGACGCTGGCGTTGTTGCTGATGACGTTCGTCAACAGGGCAGTGACGACGTACAGCAGGCCCAGCACGGCGATTGTGGGGAGGGAGGCGGCCGCGAGGACGACCAGATCGGCGATGAGGGCCGCGCCGCCGGTCTGTTCCATGGCGATGCCCAGCGGGATGACGCCGGCCAGCAGGAAGATCACGTCCCACTGGACGGCCTCGTACACCTCGGGCGGGCGCAGACAGCCCGTCGCGACCATCGCCAGCGAGCCCGCAAGCGCGGCGGTGACGATGGGGAAGACGCCGACGGCGGCGAGGCCGACGACGGCGGCGACGATCCCGAGCGCGACGGGGATCTTCGACTCCCGGAAGTCGGGGCGTTCGATCTCGCCGGCGACGATGAAGTTGCGGTCCCGATCCAGCCGTTTCAGCGTCTCGGGGGCCGCCTGGACGAGCAGGGTGTCGCCGACCCGGAGCGAGATGCGGTCCATGCGTTTCCGGAACACCTCGCCGCCCCGCCGGAGCGCGAGGACGGTCGCGTCGAACTGCTGGCGGAACTCCGAACTCGCCAGCGTCTCGCCGACCAGCTGGGCGCCGGGGGCGACGACGATTTCGACGAGGTTCTGGCGCTCGTTGGCGGCCTCCAGTTCGGCCTCGTCCACGTCGACCTCGGGGAGCAGGTCGAACCCCTCGGCGTCGCTGACCTCCACCAGGGTGTCCCGGTCGGTCCGGATTGCGAACACGTCGCCGGCCCGGATGGTCTTCTGGCCGAGCGGTTCGAGGAAGATCTCCTCGCCCCGGATCAGCTGGATGATGTCAACGTCCACGTCGAGGGACTCCAGCGCGTCCCTGACCGTCTGGCCGATCACCGGCGAGTCCTCGCGGACGACGACCTCGGTGAGGTACTCGCCCATCTCGAACTCCTCGGTGAGGTCGTCCTCGGGCTTGATCCGGGCGGGCGTGAGCCACCGGCCGACGGTCATGAGGTAAGCCGCGCCGACGACGGTCAACACCAGGCCGAGCTGTGTGAACTCGAACATCGAGAACGAGTGCAGATCCAGCGTCGGGTACTGCTGGCCGAGCCGGCCGGCGATCTCGGAGGCCAGAATGTTCGTCGACGTGCCGATCAGCGTGAGCATGCCGCCGAACATCGAGGCGTAGGACAGCGGGAGGAGGAGTTTCGACGGTGAGTTCTTCCCCTGGTGGGCCAGGTCGGTCACCATCGGCAACAGGATCGCGACGGCGGCGGTGTTGTTGATGAAGCCCGAGATGGGACTGACGAAGCCGATGGTGGCCCCGAGCTGTCGGGCCTCGCTGTCGCGGGTGAACGCCGCGATCTTGCGGCCGAGGATCTGGATGATGCCCGTCCGCTGGACGCCGGCGCTCAGGACGAACATCGCCAGCACGGTGATCGTCGCCGGGTTCGCGAAGCCCGAGATACCGCGTTCGACGGCCGAGATGCCGCGTTCGGGATCGCTGAGGACGATCAGTGGATCGGCCAGCAGGCCGAGGTCGGCGGCGACCACCGAGAGCGGTTCGACGAGCAAGAGCGCGACCATCACGCCGATGGCGGTGATGTCGATGGGCACCGGCTCCGTCGCGAACATGACCAGCGCGACGAAGATCAGCGCGAAGACGAACACCATCCCGGGCGTGATCGGCGCGAGTGCCACGACCCACCTCTCTCGGGCGGGACAGGAAAAACTACAGGATTCCACCGGGCGTCGGACGCCCGCGACGGACCCGGCGCGAACCAGGACGCCGCGTCACGTACCCAGTCGGTCCCGGATGGCCGCGTAGGTCGCCGCGAACGAATCGTCGTCCCGGAAACACCCCGCCGCGACCCCGAGCGGGTCCAGCCGGGCGACGCCGTTGGCCCCCTCGACGACGAACTGCAGTCCGTCGTCGGTCCGCTCCCACTCGCCGCCGACGGTCCCCTCGATCACCAGCGCGAAGTAGCCGCCGGCCTCGGTCACGCGGTCGAGCTGGAACTGCGAGCCCGGGTCCGCGAGGTCGAAGTCCGCGAACGTCTCCGGATCGTACTCCGCGGTGACGAGGCGGTCGAGACGCTCCAGCGAGTCCGGCGAGAAGTCCAGGTCGTAGCCGGGGTAGGTCGCCGCGAACGCCTCGGCGTTGTCCGCGAGTTCCGCGGGCGTCGGCAGGGTCGGCCCCGATTCGGCCGGCCCGCTGTCGCTGATCTCCGCGGCCAGGGCCTCCCGTTCCGCGTCCTCGTCCGGGTCCGTCTCGCCAGCCCCAGCGTCGGGCGTCGCATCCGCCGAATCCCCGTCCTCGGCTCCTGCGCCGTCGGCCGGTTGTGCGTCGACCGGTTCGGTCGTCTCTGCGGCGTCGGGTTCGCCGTCGGGATCAGCCGCGGCGGCGGTACTCTCCCGCTCACCGGTGTCCTCGTCGTCGCGGTCGACCAGTCCCGCCGCGACCGTCTCCGCGATGGCGGTTTCGAGTGGCGACTTCCCCTCCGGATCGACCGTCGGTTCGGTATCTTCGCCGTCGGACTCGTCGTCGACGGATTCGCTGTCGGTGGTGTCGGTCACTTCGTCCGGTTCCCCGTCGACCCCGCCGTCATCGTCAGCACCGGTTTCGGTGGGTCCGGGTTCCGTTTCCCCGTCCGAGCCGTCTCCGGTCGCCGTGTCGTCCGCCCCGCCGACCACCGACGCGGCCAGGGGATCGGTGTCGTCTCCCTCCGCCGGGTCGTCGCCGGCCGAGTCCGCATCCGCCCCGGCGGTCTCGGCCACCACACCGCCGTCGACCGACTGCGCGTCGGCCTCCGTCTCGGCGTCGGCCACATGCCCAGGGTCGGCCGCGTCGTCGCCGGTCCCGGCGTCCGGAGCGGTCGCCTGGGTGTCCGCTTCGGTATCGACATCCCCCTCGTCTTCGCCGGTATCGTCGTCGGGTTGCACCGCGGTCAGGTCCTCGTCCGCCCGGTTCGTGGCGGCGGGCGTCTCCGTCGTTGGCGTCACGCCGGCCGTCGTCGCCACCTCGGGGACTTCGAGGTTCGCTCGGTCCGTGAGGTCGTTGAACCGCGTTGCGAACACCGACGGGCCGGTCAGCGAGTCCGCCGCGACCGAGAACACCGGGACGGGAACCGGCGGCGCGTTAGTATTTCCTTCGACGGCAACGACGATGTCGTCGTCCCGGCGGGTCCACTCGGCGTCGAGACTCCGGACCAGCGTCTCGCCGTAGTAACTGCCGAGTTGCTTGACCAGTTCCGTGAACATCCCCGAGTCCATGTCCGACGCGCCGAGTTCGGCGTCCGCGAAGCGGTCGTCGTCCCACTCGCTGTCGGCGAGTTCGTCCAGTCGGGCGAGCGAACGCGGCGAGAAGTTCAGGTCGTACCCGTCCCAGAACTCGGCGAGTTCCTCGGCGAGGGACTCCATGTCGCTCGTGTCGACGGGGTCCGGGTCCGGGTCCTCGGGCTGGTCGTCGTCGTCCTCTGTGAACCGGTCCGCGACCTCGCCGAAGACCGGTTCCTCGGCGAAGGAGTGGCCGGCCAGCTCGAACACGTCGACGGTGGCGGGGTCGCCCTCGTACTCGAGCGAGACCGCCCAGCGTTCGCCGTCTTCCACCCACTCGCCGCCGCGCTGGCGGACGAGTACCTCACCGAGGTAGCTCCCGGCCTGGATGGTGTAGCGAGTGTGCAGGTCGGCGACGGTGTCGTCGCCCTCGTCGTGCATCACGTCGAGTTTCGCGCCCTGCTTGGCGGCGAAGTCGTCGAGTCTGGAGAGCGAGTCGAGCGAGTAGTCCAATTCGTGGGCGTCCCAGTCGGCGACGGCGTCGGCGGCCTTGTTCCGGAAGGTCGTCGGCGTCGGATCCCGTCGCTCGGGCGCGGCCGCATCGGCGTCGTCCCCCGGCTCGTCGTCCCCCGAGACGAGTCCGCGGACGGAGTCGAAAAGCCCCATACTCCGGTGTCCGGTCGCGGCGTGAATATGTGTTACGGGCACCGGACACGGCCACCCGACGACCGGTCACTCCTCCTCGCGTAACTCCAGGTCCGCGACGATTCGCGCCGGGTCTTTCCCCTTTCTGATCCCGTCGAGCATCAGGAACGCCTGATCGGGCGCGAGGAAGTGCCGTGTCACCGCCCGCCCCAGCGGCGTCGGCGAGAGCCCGTCGATGAACTCGTACTCCAGCAGTTTCCCCAGCGCGTGTTTCGTCGGCACCTCCCCGACCATCCGGTCGTTGAGCCGCTTGGCTCCCTTTCCGGCGACCGTGACGTTGGCCAGCGTCTCCTCGACGGCGGCGCTCTCGTCGTAGCGGGTGATCACCGGCTCCATCTCCCCCTTGAGGAGTTTGAACGCCACCTCGTCCTCGGTCATCTCCATGCTGTTGTGGTAGACGCCGTCGGGCTCGACCAGCATGTACACCGTCCCCTGATCGTGGTAGTCCGGCCGCCCCGCCCGGCCGAGCATCTGCTCGAACTCCTGGACGGTGAGCCACTCGATCCCCATCGCCAGCGAGTCGAAGATGACCTGCGAGGCCGGGAAGTCCACGCCCGCCGCCAGCGCCGCCGTCGTCACGACCGCCGCCAGGTCCTGGTCGGCGAACTGTGACTCGACTTCTTTGCGGCGCTTGTAGTCCAGCCCCGCGTGATACGGCGCGGAATCGTACTGCAACTTCCGGGAGATCTCGTGACACCGCCGCCGGGAGTTGGTGAAGACGATCGTCTGCCCGCGGTAGCCCTTCGAGGACTCCTGGTCGAAGGCTCGCTTGACCAGTTTGTCCTCCACCTCGATCTTCTCCAGCCCGTCCGCGAAGGTGAGGTGGCGCTCGATGGGCACCGGCCGCTCCTCGAACTCGATCAACTGCGCGCGCAGTTTCTCGGCCAGCTGGCCGGGGTTGCCGACCGTCGCCGAGAGGTAGATGTACTGGGTGTCGGCGCTGGACTGGTCGCGCTCACGGGCGTCGCCCGTTCGCGTGTTCCGGGTCGACTGTGTCGACCCGCCCGTCTCCGTGTAGTGTTTCAGCCGCGAGATCAGCCCGTCCAGCCGGTGACCCCGTTCTTCCTCGCCCAGCGTGTGGACCTCGTCGATGACGACGGTGCCGATGTCCCCGAGATCCTTCCCAGTCCGCAGTGCGTGGTCGATGCCTTCGTAGGTACCGACGATGATGTCGGCCTCGGGGGAGAAGCGGTTGCCGTCGTCGTTGATGCGGCTGGCCCCGACACGGATCGTCACGTCCGCGATGTCGCCGTAGCGCTCCTCGAATGACTCGTGTTTCTGGTTGGCCAGCGCGACGAGGGGGACGAGAAACAGCATCTTCCCCTCGCCGTTGAGGACGCGGTCCAGCCCGGCCATCTCGCCGATCAGCGTTTTGCCCGTGGCCGTGGCGCTGACCACGAGTTGATCGCGCCCGTTCAACACGTCGTTCTCGACGGCCAGACTCTGGACGGGGAGCAGATCGTCGAACCGCCCTTCGAGTTTCGACTGGATGCCCGGATGGAGGTCCAGCGAGTCGACGGGCACTGGCTCTACGTCGTCCAGCGTCGCGCTGATCTCGTCGAACTTGGTGAGGTCGGGGTCGAGCCGCCCCTCCAGCAGGTTGGTGATCCGGTCCAGATCCTGCACCTCCAGCAGGAGTTCTTCGAGGCGCTCGCGGGCGCTGGCGCTCATCGACCCCTGCATCGTCACCTGCCGGTCGAGTTCCTCCTTCGCGCAGTCGGGACAGATCGACTCGTCGTCGGCCTCGATGGCCGTCTCGCTCGTGATCGGCGAGTAGCGGCCGTCGCGGGCGCAGAACCGACAGGTCCGGACGACCTTCGCGTCAAGTTGATAGCCGTCGAGCATCGCCAGCAACCGCTGGCGGCCCGACTGGGAGGTCTGCTGTGAGATACGGATGCGCGAGGCCCGCCGCGCGATGTCGACGAACTCGTCGGGACTGCGCGGTTCCTCGCTGGTCCCCTCCTTGATCCGGAACCGGCCCGGGCGGGGACCGGCGTCGGTCTCCTTGAGTTCGAGGACGGCCTGGAACAGTCGCTTGCCGTCCCGCTCGACGACCACCCGGTAGTCGTCGCCGGACTCGTGGAGGAACAGGGTATCGACCTGCGCGACCTGCCGTGACACGTCACCGAATAGACGATCAGGGTATTTGAGTCCAACCGTTCGGGGGCGAAACCTCGATATGGGTCGACACACCAACGTCGGCCGTGCCATCGCGACGGGCGATCGACGCGGCGAAAGCGGGGCCGACGATAGCCGCCCTCCTCGTCGTCACGCTCGTGGTGCTGTGGGTCGGCCTCAGCCTCGCCGCCGGCCCGTTTCTCACCCGCGATCAGCGGGCCGCGTTCGGTGGGGTGATCGTCGGGCTGTTCTCGCTGTCGGTACTCTACCAGGCGGTGTTCATGCTGCGATATCCGGACACGGCCGTCGAGGAGGAGATCACCCCGCCGACGACGCCGATACAGCGGAGGCTAGGGATGCGGGATCTCCTGACGCCGTCCTCACGGCTCGGGGCACGCGTGATCGGGCTGTTCGGCCTGCTCGGGGCGGCCTTCGGCTTCGCGTGGGCCGCGCTGTTTCTCGGGGCCGGCCTGGGTCTGCTCGGCTGATCAGTCCACGAGCTCGATCTCGTCGTCGCCGTTGGGCACCGCACAGACGAACGCGCCCGCCTCGTCGCCGTCGTTGCGGTACCAGTGGACGACGCCGGCGGGGATGAACAGCGAGTCACCCGCGGCGACCTCGTACTCCTCGCCGTCGATGCCCACGGTGTACTCCCCCTGCAGGACGTACTGTTCGTGCTCTACGTCGTTCGTGTGTTCGGGGATCTCGCCGCCCGGTGCGATGGTGAAGCGCCGGATCGCGAAGTTCGGTGCGCCGTGGCCCTCGTTCAGCAGGACGCCTTTTTCGACACCTTCGGCGGCGTCGACGGTCTCGTAGTCGATGTCCTCGGCCCGTCGGATCAGGGGATCGGGGTCGCCGTCGCTCATAGTATTCGGTACGGCCGGCAGTCCCAAATCGCCACTGGTGGCGTCCTCACTCCACGATGGGTTCGAAGTACTTCGGGAGCCGCTTGCGCAGGGCGGTGTAGACGCCAGCGCCGGCGACGAGCGCCAGGGTCAGCCAGCGGATCGGCCCGGCGAAGACGAGGACGACCGGCACCGCGAACGCGGCCGTGACGAGGAAGTCACGCGGCGCGCCGTCGTAGGGGACGACGTACCGGGCGCGGAGCCACCGCCCGGCGGCGTGGCAGTAGACGGCGTCGGGGTTGGTCCGCTCCCAGGGGCGCAGTTCCTCGCCGGCCCCCAGGGCGTCGCTGGCGGAGTGGACGGCCGCCGCGAGAAGGCCCACCGCGACCGCGACCGAGAGCGGCGTCGGTGCGACGAGCGCGAACCCGGCGGCCAGCGCCGCGGGGACGAACAGCAGTGCGGGCGCGTGCAGCGTCCGACGGTGCTGGCCGACGAACAGGTCCACGTCGGGCGCGGCGCCGCCGACTGCACCCCCGACCGCGGCGGCGGTCCCCAGCGTCGGCTCGACGGTCGCGACGGCGGCCCCGAGCGCGAGTCCGACCACGACGTGTGTCGGTGCCATCATGGCTGTCCGGTCCGGCCCGGCAGTTGGCACGGCGCGGTCATGATTGTTCCGCCGCTCGCGGCAGGTAGCCGGCCACGAGCAGGTAATCGCGGGCGAACAGCGCCAGCGACGGCGTCAGCACCGCGGCGGCGAGGACCGCGAGCGGGCCCACCGGGACGAGCGGGACCAGCGCGACGGTGACGAACACCATCTGCAGGCCCGACAGTTGCCGGCGGCGCTCGCTCGGGGGTAACTCGTGGACCGGCTGGCCGCGAACGCGCCGGAGCCCCCGCCCGGCCTTGAACAGGTACCGGGCCGCCGACAGTGACAGGTACCAGACCGGGAGCCGCCCCCAGACGACGGCGACGACCGGCGCGACGAGAAAGCCCAGCGTGTCGAACGCCATGTCGAGGCGTTCGCCGAGCCGCGTTCCCCCGCCCGTCCGGCGGGCGATCCGCCCGTCGAGCCAGTCGAGAGCGACGCCGGTGCCGTAACAGAGGGCCGGGAGCCACGCCACCACCGCCGTCGGCGACAGGACGGCGAACCCGGCGACGGCGGCGTAGAGCCACCCCCGAATCAGCGTGACGGCGTCGGCGACCCGCAGGGCCGGCCCCGCGGTCGGCACCCGGTCGCGCCGGGAGTGATAGAACCAGGCCTCGAAGCCGACGATGGGGGCCACGACGAGCGCCCACGCGGCCGCCCCAGCGGGATCGACCAGCCGTGCCAGCGCGGCCGCGCCGACCGTCGGCACCAGCACGGTCCCACAGCCGAGGAACAGCCACCGCCGGCGTCGCCGGGTCAGACGCGCGCGTTCGGTCCCGCTCATCGTGAGAACTCCGGGTCTTCGAGCGTCGCGATGCGCTCGCGTGCCTCGGCGTCCAGCCGCTCGCCGGCCGCCGCGAGGTTGGCGACGACGTGGGCCGCGTCGTTGCTCGACGGGATCGGCACGACTCCCTCGGTCACGTTCCAGGCGAGGACGACCGCGGCCGGCGACAACCCGCGTTCGGCGGCGATCTCGTCGAGGACCGGCTCGTCGAGGAGCCCCGGGGCCGACAGCGGCGAGTGGGCGATCACGCGGATACCGCGCTCGTGGCAGAACTCGACGAGGTCCGTCCGGGGCTGGTAGGGATGGCGCTCCACCTGCACGACCGCGGGTTTCACCGAGCCCGTCTCCAGGACGGTCTCGACCTGCTCGCTGGTGACGTTACAGAGCCCGAGCGTCCGCGCCCAGCCCCGGTCGTGGACCGCCTCCAGGTTGGCCCACGAGTCGGCGAGCGAGCGGTCGGTCGTCCGAATCTCGCCGCCCTCGTCCTCGGGGAAGGCGAGCGCCTCCTGCTCGGGGACGGGTTTCTCGGCGAGCCGTTCGAGCGGCCCCTGATACGCCCACGAGTCGGGCCAGTGCAGGGCGTAACAGTCGAACGTCTCGATCCCGAGTTCGGCGCGGCTCCCGGCACACGCCTCGACGACGTGGCCGTGGTTGGTGTTCCAGACCTTCCCGAACAGGAACAGGGACTCCCGATCCGGCGTCCCGGGGGCGGCCAGCAGGTCGCCGATCCGGTGTTCGTTACCGTACAGTTCCGCGGTGTCCAGCAGGCGGTACCCGGCGTCCAGCGCCGTCGCGATGGACTCCGCCCGGTCGACGTACTCGTCACCGCGGTAGCGCGAACAGCCGAAGCCGACGGGCGGGAGTCTGAGGGACCGGGTAGTCGGGTCGGCAGTTCCGCCACTCGCCGCTCCCGGCGGCCGAGCGGTCGGCCGCGAGGGGCGGGTCGGTGCCACGCCGAAATCCGGGACCGGACGGGAGCCGTCGGTGGTTCCCGCCGCGACGCGTTCGACGGCCGCACACACCGCGACGACGTGTGCGCCGCGGCGGGCGGTGTCCCGAGGCCGTCGCCCGTCGGCAACGGCGGCCGCGAGCCGTTCGACGCCGTCGAGGTAGGTCCCGGGGTGGGTCGGTCGCTGTGGGGCCATCGGGGTGTACTCGCGGCCCTGGCGGCCGAAGGTGACGGCACCGGGCTCGGCGTCGAGCGCGCCGGCGTCCCGGAGCCGCAACGAGCCGTCGTCGCCGTGGAGTTCGACGCCGTAGAACTCCCGGCTCCGGTGGGGCGCGTAGAAACTCGCGGTCAGGCGGACGACCGGCCCGGCGGCGAATTCGAGCGTCGTCTCGACGTGAGTGGGGGCATCGGGCGTCGCGGCCTCGCGGGCCGGCCACACGTCCAGCGCGTCGGCGGTGCGGACCCGCTCGACGGGGCCAAAGAGCGCCACGAGGACGGTGAGCGGGTAGACCGCGCCGTCGTACAGCGGCCCGACCGACAGGAAGCCGTCCGGACTCCGGTGCCACTCGGTGACCCGGCCGACGTGGGCGTAGGCGTAGCCCAGCCCGACTCGGCCGAGTCGCCCGTCGGCGACGGCGCGGCCCGCGAGTCGCTGTGCCGGACATCGCGGTGCGACCGGCGCACAGCCGAGCGCGCGGTCGCGGTCGGCGGCCAGCGCGAGCAGCTCGCGGGCGGTCTCGGCGTCGAGCGCGAGGGGTTTCTCGCTGTAGACGTGGCGGTCGGCGGCCAGCGCGCGCCGCGTCACGGTCGCGTGTGCGCCGTGACTCGTGAGGTTCACGACCACCGGGGCCCCGCAGGCGGCGAGTGCGTCGTCGAGGGCCGCGAACGCGGCGGCGTCGTGGCGGGCGGCCAACCGCTCGGCGCGGTCGGCGTCGGTGTCACAGACGCCCGCCAGGGTGAGCGGGCCGTCCGCGAGCCCGGCCGCGTACTGGTCGGCGACGGCCCCCGCACCCACGAACAGGCAGTTCACAGACCTAGACAGGGATTGAGAACAATAAATTCGTCCCCGGACGCGGCCAAACTTGAAGCCACTCGCGCCCGCACTACGACTATGGCAGAGACAGCCACGGGCGGACTCGCGGTCGACACGGCATCGCTGTCGCCGTTGCACTGGGCGGCGTTCGGTCTCGCGGCGATCACGGGCGTCCTCCACCTCTGGCTCGGGGTGCAGTTTCTCACGTCGCCGATGGGGATCAGCTTCCTGCTGGCCGGCATCGGATTCTTCGCGGGTGCGGCGCTCGTCGCGGTGGACTACCGCCGTCGGCTGATCTACGCCATCGGCGTCCCCTTTACCGCCATCCAGATCGTCGCCTGGTACCTGGTGAACGCGCCCGACTTCTCGCCGCTGGGCTATCTCGACAAGGCCGTTCAGATCGCGTTCGTCGTCGTGCTGGTGGTGCTGTACCGACGGGAGGGGTAGCCGGGCGATGCTCGCCGACGACGCGGGCCGCGGCCCGCTCCGGCGGTCGGTCCTCCGGGCGATCCAGGTCGTCGGCCGCCGGCTGGACTACGGTACCCCCGTCTACGACCACGAGTGGGACCTGTTGATCGTCCTCGATGGCTGTCGACCCGACGCGCTGGCGACCGTCGGCGCGCCGTTCCCGTTCGTGGACGGGATCGACCGGCTCCGGTCGGTCGGTAGCTGTTCCTCGGAGTGGCTGACCCGGACGTTCGGCGCGGACCGGGCCGACGCCGTCGCCGGGACGGCCATGGTGACGGGCAACACGTGGACCGACCGGTACCTCGACGCCGACGCCTTCGCCGCCCTCGACGAGGTGTGGAAGTACGCCTGGGACGACGACCTCGGAACGGTCCGAGCCGGCGCCGTCACCGACCGGGCCGTCGCCCTGGCCCGGAACCGGGACCCCGAGCGACTGGTCGTCCACTACATGCAACCCCACCATCCGTTCGTCCCGGACCCGGTCGCGGGCGACGCGGGCATGGCCCGGACCGGGAACCGGAGTAGCGACGCGAACCCGTGGGTCGCGCTCCGGCGCGGCGAGGTGTCCGTCGAGCGGGTGTGGCGGGCCTACGAGGCCAACCTCCGATACGTCCTCGAGTCGGTCGGCGTCCTCCTCGACAACGTCACGGCCGACCGTGCGGTACTCACCGCCGATCACGCCAACCTCCTCGGGGAGTGGGGGCTGTACGGCCACCCGATGCACGCGCCGGTGTCGGCGCTGGTGACCGTCCCGTGGGTCGAGACCGACGGGCGGGATCGGAGAACGTTCGACCCGATGCTGTCCCCACCGGAGCCGTTGCCGGTGGAGCGGGTCTACGGAACCGGCGACGCGACCGACCGGCTGGCGGCGCTGGGCTACCACTAGGCATTTATACGCACGACGAGGCGTCTGTCCTGGATTTCCGCCACACACAGCTTTTATCAGCTACAGCCCTTGGCAATGCCATGGCGATTCAGCCCCCGTCGACGTTCCGGACCGAGTTCGCGAATGGGATCGACGACCGTCGCTGCCCAGTCCGGGCGTGATCGACCGTGGCTGCACGCTCGCTGTACTTCACCGGACCGCGTGAGGTCACAGTTCGCGAACGGCCGGTCCCGGACCCCGACCCCGATCAGGTCCGCGTCCGGACCGAGCGCTCGGCCATCAGCCCCGGCACGGAGCTGTTGCTCTACCGGGACGAAGCACCGGCCGACATCGAGATCGACGAGACCATCGACGTGCTCGACGGAACCCTCTCGTACCCGCTCCAGTACGGCTACGCGGCCGTCGGACGCGTCACCGCGACCGGCGCGAACGTCGACGGTGACTGGGAGGGTCGCCGCGTGTTCGCGTTCCACCCACACGAGAGCCACTTCCTCGCGACCCCGTCGGAACTGATCCCGGTCGACCAGCCCGCCGAGCGAGCGACGCTGTTGGCCAACGCCGAGGCCGCCGTCAACTTCGTGATGGACGGCCGGCCACGCGTCGGGGATCGAGTCGTCGTCTTCGGCCAGGGCGTCGTCGGCCTGCTGACGACAGCCGTCCTGTCGGAGTTCCCGCTGGGCGAACTGGTGACCGTCGACCCCTACGAGCGACGGCGAGACCTCTCGGAGCGACTCGGCGCGGACACGACCGTAGCCGACGCCGCGGCGCTGGACGAGCGTATCGCGACCGACCACGTCGACGGCGCGGACCTGACTTTCGAGCTCTCGGGCAACCCGGACGCGCTCGACGACGCCATCGACGCGACGGGCTACGCCGGACAGGTGATCGTCGGGTCGTGGTACGGGAACAAGCCCGCGACCCTGCACCTCGGCGGTGAGTTCCACCGCAGTCACGTCCGGGTCCGGAGCAGTCAGGTCAGCCGCATCGACCCGGACCACGCCGGCCGCTGGGACAAGGATCGACGGCTCTCGCTGGTCCGTGACCTCCTGGCCGAGGTCGACGTGTCGGCGCTGTTCAGCCACGAGTTCCCCGTCGAGCGGGCCGACGACGCCTACGAACTGCTCGACGGCTCCCCCGAGCGCGCGCTGGGCGTTTTGTTGACATATCAGTGACGGCCGGCTCGACCAGCGGGAGAGCCGGCAGACGAGCGAGCGGGGAGTGCGCGTCTCCGACCGCGACTCGAACGGGCAACGCCCGTGAGCGGAACGATCCGCGAGCTTCGGGAGATGCGAGTGGCACGAGCATCTCCGGACGAGCGGCCCGAAGCGCCGCGAGACCCCACAGCAGCGGCGGGAGACTTAGGTGGCGACGGACCGTGGAACGTGTATGTACACAGTCACGGTGCTGGAGTCGTTCGTCGCACAGCACTTTCTCACTGTACCGGACGCGGGGCCGGAGGGGGAGCCACACTCCCACCGTTACGAGGTCGAACTCACCTTCAGGGGACCGGAACTGAACGAGTTCGACTACCTCGTCGACATCGACGACGTGGAGGCGGCGCTGGACGGACTCCGGAGTCGGTACGCCGACACGATGCTCAACGACTTACCGGAGTTCGAGGGCTACAATCCGAGCGTCGAGCGGTTCGCCCGGGTGGTCTGGGAACGGGTGACCGACGAGGTGACCGACGACACCGTGACGGAGCTGGCGGTGACCATCTGGGAAGACGATCAGGCGCACGCGGCCTACGAGGCGTCCGTTCCATGCGCGTCGGCCTGACGCTGTACGGGAGTCTCGACGACCAGTCGGGCGGGTTCCGGTACGACCGCCGACTCGTCGAGGGACTCCGCGACGCCGGCGACACCGTGGAGGTGATCGAACTCCCGCGCCGGCAGTACGCTCGCGGCCTGCTCGACAACCTCTCGTCGTCATTGCGCGACCGACTCGCCGTCGACGTGGACGTGATGCTCCAGGACGAACTCGCCCACCCGTCCCTGGTCCGGGCGAACCGCGACCTGCCGTATCCGGTCGTCAGCGTCGTCCACCACCTGCGGGCCAGCGAGGGCCGCCATCTCACCGGCCTCTACCGGGCCGTCGAACGCCGCTACCTCGGGAGCGTCGACGCCGCCGTCTGCAACAGCACCGCGACCCGGACCGCAGTGACCGAAACCGGCGGGCCTCCGGACGGTCGGACGGTCGTCGCACCGCCCGCCGGCGACCGCTTCGATCCCGACATCGACGCCGCGACCATCGAATCGCGAGCCCACGAGGGGCCGCTGAGAGTTGCCTTCGTCGGCAATATCGAACCACGGAAGGGGCTGGACACGCTCGTCGACGGGTTGGCCGAGGTCGACGAGCCCTGGGAGTTGACGGTGGTCGGGCGGGCGGAGAACCCGACGTACGTCCAGACGGTCGAGAACGGGATCGCCCGGAGCGGTGCGGGCGACCGCATCGACCTGCGCGGGCGGCTCGCCGACGACGAACTCGCGGCCGTCCTCCGGCGGAGCCACGTCCTGGCGATCCCCGCGCGCCACGAGGGGTTCGGCATCGCCTATCTGGAGGGGATGAGCTTCGGCCTGCCGGCGGTGGCATCGGCGGCCGGCGGGGCGAGGGACTTCGTGACGCCCGGCGAGACCGGGGCGCTGGTCGAGCCCGATAGTCCCGAGAGCGTGCGGCGAGTGCTGGGCGCACTCGCCCGTGATCGCGACCGCCTCGCCCAGATGGGGCAGGCGGCGCGGGAGCGATACGAGGCCCACCCCGACTGGTCCGAGACGACCGCGCGAGTCCAGGCGTTCCTCCAGACGGTCGCCGACGACAGGAGGGCCGCCGGATGACGGCCGACGACTTCCAGCGGTACCTCGACGCCAAGCGCCCCGTCGACGACCGGAGCCTGGACCGGCGGCTCTGGCGACAGCTCCGGATGAACCTCGCGACGGCGGCCGACGACGAGGGCCCGTTCCGCGTGCTGGAGGTCGGGGCCGGGGTCGGGACGATGATCGAACGCGCCGTCGAGTGGGACCTGTTTCCGGGGGATCGGGACGTGGTCTACACGGCCGTCGACCGGGACGAAGCGGTCGTCGAGACGATCCCGGACCGGCTCGCCGACTGGGCCGCCGACCGCCCCGTCGAGGTCGGCGAACGCGACGACGGGCTCGACCTCGTCTGGCCGGAGCGCACCGTCGCCGTGCGGCCCGTCACCGCCGAGGCAGAGGCCTTCGTCGCCGACGCCGACCGGTCCTGGGACCTGCTGGTCGGCCTGGCCGTCCTCGACGTGATCGGCCTCGACGCACTGCCGACGCTCCTGTCGGGGCTCGCGTCCGGCGGCTACTGGTACTTCCCGATCACGTTCGACGGCGGGACGCGGTTCACGCCCGACCACCCGGCCGACGAGGCCGTCGAGCGCGCCTACCACGACCACATGGACGCGAAACCGGGGGGAGACAGCCGCGCGGGCCACCACGCGCTGGCGCGACTCCGGGACCTGGGCGGGGCGAGCGTCTCGGGCGTCGCGGGGTCGGACTGGGTCGTCTACCCCGACGAGAACGGCTATCCGGACGACGAGGCGTACTTCCTGCGGTACGTGCTAGGCACCATCGAGGGCGCGCTCGGCGAGGTCGACACCGGCGAGGCCCTCGACGACGACAGCCTCGACGACTGGCTCCGGACGCGCCGCGAGCAGGTCGCCGACGGGACCCTCGTCTACGTGACCCACCAGCTGGACCTGCTCGGCGAGTGGACGGGCGGCGGGTGATCGGTCGGGCGGCCGACCGCTCGGCCGAACTGACCGGCTCGCGGTTCCACCGTCACCGCTCGCTCGTTCGTCGCCTCTCCCGCCGGTCGAGCCGACCGGCTCGCGGTTCCACCGTCACCGCTCGCTCGTTCGTCGCCTCTCCCGCCGGTCGAGCCGACCGGCTCGCGGTTCCACCGTCACCGCTCGCTCGTTCGTCGCCTCTCCCGCTGGTCGAGCCGACCGGCTTCCAAAGAACAATACTACTCTACCCCGTACACCGGGTGTCGTGACAAACACGCAGGTTACGCTGATCCAGATCGACAACTACGGGCCCTGGACAGTCACGCCGACGCCGCGCCGGGAGGTCGACCTCCAGACGATGCAGTCGCGGCTGTACGCCGACGTGTCACAGCTGGTCGGCAACCGCCAGGGGTACGCCTTCTTCGGCCGGTTCGACAACATGGTCGCCGTGACCAACGGACTCGACGTCGAGGACCTCGCGCTGGTGCAGGAGTCAATCGGCAACCGCTACCCGGTCACCGCGAGCGTGAGCGTCGCGGTCGATTCTTCACCGGTCGCCGCGCTGGGCCGCGCCTCGGACCGCCTCCAGGACGCCGGGAGCGCCCAGGACGAGAGTCGCCGCGAGATCCTTCGGGGAGAGACGCTGGCCGAAGACGAGCGCACGGACGACGACGTGCAGATCGCGCACTTCGACGTGAACGACGCGACGGGCAAGTACACGGACGAACTCAACGAGTTCGACACGTTCATTCGGATCGAACAGGGCTACGCCGAGTTGATGCGGTACATGCGGCAGGCCCACGAGTCGCTGTCCTTCTTCGTCGGTGGCGACAACGTCATCGCGGTCTGTGCCGACCTCGACGCGGCCGACTACCGCGACGCCATCGACCACGTCAACGACGCCGTCGACGTAGACCTCAAAGTCGGCGTCGGACAGTCGGGCGTCGCCCAGGCCGCCGGGATGGGCGCGAAACACGCACTGGAGGCGTGTCGCGAAGACGGGACGGCAGTCGAGTTCGCCGACCGGCCGGCGGTCGCCGCCGACGACGATTAGTCGTCCCCGTCGCGGGGCTCCTCGTCCGCGTCCACTTCCTCGGCCAGCCACGCAGTCGCGGCGTCGACCTGTTCGGGGTCGTCACCGGTTACCTTCAGGCGGTTGTGTCCCGCGTCCCGATCCGGGTAACAGCCGACTGTCACGTCGAACTGCGCGCCCGCGTCGGTCAGCGCGTCGACGAGGTTGGCCTCCGGTTTCTCCGTGTAGAGGAACTCCGAGACCGAATCACCCTCGAACTCGTCCTCGATGTCCTCGAACATCGTCTTCATCTCGTCGGGGATGCCCGGGAGGACGTAGACGTTCTCGATCACACACCCGGGCGCGAGTCCGCCGCGGTTGATGAGGGGACGGCTCCCCGCCGGAATCGTCGCCTCGGCTCTCGCGTCGACTTCGAGGTCGGGATAGTCACCGGCGATGGCTTCGAGCGTCTCCTCCACGTCGGCCAGCGCGAGGTCGTCCACCGCGAGGTCCCGGTCGAACGCGTCGGCGACGGCCGCCATCGTCACGTCGTCGGGCGTCCCCCCGAGCCCCCCGGTGACGAGGACGGCGTCGTAGGCCTCGCTGTAGGCCCGCACGCGCTCGGCGATCTCGGCGCGTTCGTCGGGCACGACGAGGACGCGCCGGACCGACACGCCCCGCT
The DNA here is from genome assembly GCF_049605515.1 of Halorientalis pallida. GTDB lineage: Archaea > Halobacteriota > Halobacteria > Halobacteriales > Haloarculaceae > Halorientalis > Halorientalis pallida_A. The sequence continues at coordinate 2,674,870 of NZ_CP187158.1, read as the reverse complement.
CGGCGAGCCTGGCGGCCAGCCACGAGGCGTTCGTGTTCACCGTGTCCCCCGCGAGCAACTCGTCCCCGACCGTGACCAGTGCGACCTGCATTCACTGAAGCGTCGGACCGGTCCCCATTAGAGGTACCGGGGCTTGACAGTCCGCGTCACCAGCAGGACTAACGCGCCCTTACCGGAGCCCGAACCGGGTCGGCGTGCCGGCTCGCAGTGCGGCGAGTGACCCGGCCCTGACACGACGGGACCGACCTTACTCCGCCGGCGACGACGGTGGCCGGTTCATAACTACGGAAGTCGGGGCCGTCCGTTCCACCATGGCATCCGAACCAGAGACACAGCACCGCATGGGCGTCGACCTCGACACCTATCACGAGTTCGTCGCGTGGGTCGCCGACGAACCCGACGAAGCGAAGATGGCGTTCTCGGCCCGCGGCGAGAGCGAGGACACCGCGGCCCGGACGACCGCGAGCGTCGGCGAGTGGACGCTGGGCGGTGACCAGATGGGCGAGGAGCGCCACCACGAACTGCACTACGGCGTTCCCCCCGAGATCGAGACCGAGATGGGCTTTGCCGACCCCGCCGACCGCATCGAGGCCGTGGAGACGGCGCTCTCGGCGCTGACCGCCTGCATCAACGCGACGGTCACCTACAACGCGCTCGAAGCGGGGATCGACATGGACGACGTGACCACCAGCGCCAGCCTCTCGGTCGACCCACGATACCTGCTGGGCCAGACCGACGAGGCCGAGGGGATGCTCGGCGACCCCGAGATCGAGGTCGACATCGAGAGCGACGGCCTCGACGACGCCGACCGCGAGAGACTGGCGTCGTTCTACGAGCGGTCGCCGGTGTACCGCATGCTGACCGACTCACACCCGAACGAGCCGTCGGTGACCGTCCACGAGGACTGATCGGCTAGATCAGAATCTTCCCGACCAGCGGGACGAGCCCGTCGTTCACCAGCGACCCCTGTTTCTCGATGGCCGCCGCCGAGAGCCCGCCGGCCAGCCGGACCGACTGCGTGGCCGCGAACAGCGGGAGCGAGACCAGCGACGCCGCGGGCACGTCGTTGCGAGCGTGGCCGAACGGCTGGTAGTGTGGATTGACGCGGTCGAGCGACACGACCCACCGATCCCGGTACTCCTTGAGCTGGAGGTGTTCCCCCGGACTGTCCTCCCGATAGACCCGGAGCGCACCGCTGTGAATCGACCACGGGAAGTTGGACGGCCGGAGGTCGACCGTCTCGGGCAAACTCGGCTCGGCCGCCTTGGACACGACGACACGGTTCCCGTGCCCCACCTGTCGCGCGCGAGCCAGCGCCTCGTCCCACCCCGCCGCCTCGTAGGTCTCCACCATGTGAGAGGGTTGTCACGAGGGCAGATAAAATGCTCCGTCTGCGGTCGGCCGGAGCCGACGGAATCGGTGTCAGGGACGGGAGCGTGGCCAGATCGAACGTATAAACCTTGTGGCCAGTGTGCTGGCTCAGAAACTCCGCGAGAGGGACATGTGGGTCGTGTGTGTAGACGGGAACGAACCATGACACCACCACTGCGGAGCCGACACCGGCGCGCGTTACTCGGCGTCGTCGGTCTCGTATTCGTGACGGCCGGCTGTCTCGGGGCACCCGGGACGGAGGTCGACGATCCGTCGGCCGTCGCCGATCAGGTCGAATCGCGGTACGAACGACTGGACGGATTCCAGGCGACCATGATCCAGCGGGTCACGGTCGAGAACGACACCGAGACCGCACGGGCGACCGTCACCTTCGACAAAGGTGACTCGCTCCGGATCGCCTACGAGACCGGCCCGAAAGCCGGCGAGGTCGCCGTCATCGAGAACCCGTCGGCGAAGCTGTTCGCCGGTGACGCCGAGACCGACGCCGAGGCCAGCGCGCGCTTCGGGACGGTCGCCGCCGACCTCGTGCGCGAAAACGAGGTCGTCTTCGAGGGCACCGAGCGACTCGACGGTCGCACGACGGCGGTCTTCTCGATCACCCCGCCCGAAGACGCCGCCACGACCCAGCCGGAACGGCGCGTCTGGGTCGACGCGAAGCAGGTCGTCCCCCGCCGGATCGAGTCGACCTGGACCGACGACGGACAGCGCGTGAACGAGACGATCCGCTTCGAGAACGTCTCGCTTGGCGACCCCGGCACGATGCCCGCCGGTTCGTCTCCGGTAGCGGGAGGTGGGGCGGCATGAACCGCGACCGCGGCCTCCTCGACCGCATCGGCGGCCCGGTCGTCGTGTTCGCCGTCGTCGGCCTGCTCGTCGGCGCTGCACTCGTCCCCTACGCCTGGGGCGCGTCGACGGGACCCGACGGCACCGTGGCCGTCGTCGAAGTCCACGGGACGATCAACGGCGACACCGCCGCGGCGGCGATGGCGGATCTGCGTGAAGCCCGCCAGAACGACTCCATCGAGGCCGTCGTGCTGGACGTGAACAGCCGCGGCGGGCTGGCGTCGGTCAGCGAACAGCTCTATCTGGCAGTGAAACAGACCAGCGAGCAGATGCCGGTGATGGTCGCCGTCACCGGCTCGGCGCTGTCCGGTGGGTACTACACCAGCGCACCGGCCGACGAGATCTACGTGACGCCGGCCAGCACCGTCGGCAGCGTCGGCGTGCGGGCTGTCGTCCCGCCACAGGGCGCACCGGACAATCAGATCACCACCGGCCCCGACAAGACGACGACCGCGACCCAGGCCGAGGCGCGCCGCCGCGTCGAGGCCCTCCGGCGCGCGTTCGTCGGGAGCGTCGTCGCGGAGCGCAACACCAGCCTCTCCGCGTCGGAACTCTCCTACGCCAAGGTGTACTCGGGCACCAGCGGCGTCGAACTCGGGCTGGCCGACGAGGTGGGCGGCCTCGACGCCGCCATCAGCGCGGCCGCCGACGAAGCCGGCCTCTCGGACTACGAGACCGTCCGGATGGAGTCACCGACGGCGAGCCCGCTGAGCCAGATCGGCCTGAACGCCTCCGGCGACGACACCGTCGACGTCGACACCACCCAGTACTTCATGTTGCACGGACAGCTGGACGTCTCCGACTCTGCGACCCAAATCGAGGTGACAATCAATGGCACGAACTGATCTGTTGAAAGGCGTCGGCGTGTTCGCGGTCGTCGTCGTGGTGATCGTGGCCGCCACCGTCGCCACCGGCACGCTCCTGTCCGACTCGTCGACCGACGCCAGCGTCGACGCACCAGCCTACGACGACCAGTTACTCCCGACCGCCGTCAACGACGACGGCAGCGTCGGCGCACCCGACGGCGACGAGACCAAGACCGTCGTCATCGACAAGAGTCACGGCAACGCGCTCAGCGAGAGCGAGATGCAACCGTTCGTGGACGCGCTGGTCCGAGACGGCCACGACGTGCGGTTCTACACCGGCGGCTCCGGCGGGAGCGGCGGCTTCTCCGGCGGCATCTCCAGCGGATCGTCCGGGCTCAACGCGACGCTACGCTCGGCCGACGCCTTCGTCGTCGCCAACCCCGCCAGCACGTACACGACCGGCGAGATCAACGGCCTCGACGCCTTCGCCGAGGCCGGCGGCCGCGTCCTCCTGCTGGCCGACCCGGTCGACCCGAGTTCGTCCGGGACCTCGATCAGCCTCCCCATCGGCACGTCGACCGGCAGCACCGTCACGCCCGGCCAGCCGACGAACCTCGCCGCGAACTTCGGCGTCTCCTTCGGCGCCGGCTACCTGTTCGACATGACGGACAACGCCAACAACTTCCAGCGGATCTACGCCCAACCCAGCGGCGATAGCTCGCTCACCGAGGGCGTCGACCGCCTCGTCTTCGACGACGCGACGCCGCTGGCGACCAGTAGCGACAGCACGGCTGTCGTCGAGAGTCAGGACGCCCTGCTCTCCTCGACCCGCCGCGGCAGTACCTACACGGTCGCGGCAAAGACCGGCAACGTCGTCACTGTCGGGGACACGAACTTCCTCGAACCGGCGAGCGCGACCGTCGCCGACAACGACGCGTTCGTCACCAACCTCGCCGACTTCCTCGTCAGCGGCGACAAGGAACCCGGCGCTCCGGAACCCGCGGGCCCGTCGACCGGCACCGGCTCCGGCGACTTCGGCGGCCCGAGTCAGCCCGGCACCACGCCCACGGTCCCGAGCAACGGCACGTCCTTCCCGACCGGGAACGGCACCAGTCCGTAACCGGCCCGGTCACTCGCCCGCCGTCTCGACTCTGACTTCGGCCCGGGCGAGCAACGCCTCGCTCAACCCGCTCTTTCGATGTTCGATCAACAGGTGGCGGTACACGTCGGCTTCCGATCCCGCCCTGCCGTCACAGACCGGACACCGGAATCGAAGGTCGCTGTCCGCGTCGGTCGCTGCCACGTCGGCCGGTTCGAGCCCCAGGTCGAGCAACTGTGTGCTCATGTAGCCCCGGCTACGGAGAGGACGCACAAGGTCGCTTCTAGGAGCCGTCCCATCCCCTCGGTGAAATATATAGAGCCCGCACAGAGTCACTGCACCGGACGCTCGGGCCGCTGTGCCCACCGGGTTCCGCTCTCGACGCGCGCCGCACCCTCCGGGAGGGCCACGTGCGGGCCGTACTTCGTCCCCGCCGGCACGTACGACAGCAGCCGCGCCTTCGGAATCACGCCGAAGTCGGCCTTCCGGTGGCACTCGATACACAGCGACACCACGTTCTCCTTGTAGTGAGCGTCTTCCTTCGTGAATCCCCGAGCCTCCGCGAACACGCGCACCGGGACGATGTGGTGTACGTCCGGATTCCGTCCGATCTCTTCCTTGGACTTCCCGCAGTGGGTACACTCGTAGCCGTCCCGCTCCAGTGCGAGTTTCCTGATGCGATTCCAGCCTTTCCCGTAGTTGCCGGTGTCACCACCCTCCCAGTTGGGGTGTCCCTCGCCGGTGAACGACTCGGAGAGCCATTCCCGTCGACAATCTTCGCCACAGGCGACGATTTCACCGGTCACTCTGCCGGGATAGCGTTCGACTGTATCGCCACACACGTCACACTCGAATTCCTGCTTCCCACCGTTCCACCGTGGGTTGTTCTCACCACTGATGTCTCGTTTCGGCCGCCAGTCTTCTGATTCGACGCAGGGTGGACAGTAGAGCCCCTTCTTTTCCGACGGATAGTATTCGAAGGTTCCGCCGCAGATCTCACACTCCGTTTGGGTCTTCCCACCGCTGTAGTTCGGATTGTTCTTTCCCTCGTACGAGACCGCTGCATCCCGGCAGTCATCCGAACAGTATCTTTTCTCGTGTTTGCAGTGAAATGCCGTCCCACACTCGGCACACTCCCGGTTCGGTAGTTTCTCGCCGTGTACCTGACTGTGATGAACACCGAGTCCACGGCGACTGTCAAATCCCCGACCACAGGTCGGACAACTGTGTTCTGACATCCAGACAACTGTTCTGCGGTTTGGTAATTAAATTCGAGTCGTCCGGAGTGAAAGTAGAGCGGTGGCTCGCGGGTTAGTTTATGTAAAATAATTTATGAGTCCGGGCGCGGGAATCGAACCCGCTTCCCAGCCACCACAAGGCTGGAGGATACCAGTACCCCAGCCCGGACGCGCTCGACACGAAACTGTAGGCCGCCTGCTCCTGAAATACGTTACGACTCCCGGGACGCCCTGCAACGGGATGACAGGGCACTCACCAGTCGTTCCGGCGGTCAGTCCACGAACTGGCCGTCCCGGAGTTTCGGCACGACCGAACTCGTATCGAACGTACAGAGGTCCTCGACTTCGTTCTCGAAGCCCAGGCCGCCCAGCCACTCGGCGGTGCCGCTCTCGCGGACCTGGGCGGCGAGGTCGTCGGGCGTGAAGTTCGCCGCCTCGTCGGCGTAGTGGCGGCGGATCAGCTCGACGCCGGCCGAGTCTTCGGGCGTGCGGTCGCCCTGGCGGCCGGCGGCGACGAGCCACACGTCGCCGTCTCGCTCGCGCAGGTGGTCGGCCACGGCGGCGGCGTTGACGGTACTGCCGATCAGGATCGGTGCGTCGGCCCCGATCCTGTGGACGGCGCGGGTCCCGTTTGAGGTGAGGATGCCCACCGGCCGGTCCGTGAAGTCCCGCTGGGCGATCAACGAGGGGAGCGGCGAGCAGTCGAAGCCGTCGACGGGCTGGCCGCCCTGCTCGCCGACGAGGAGGGCGTCCGCCGTGTCGGTCTTGAACGCGCGGGCGGCGTCCGCGTCGGCGAACGGCCGGACGTAGCGCGCGCCCGCCTCCAGCAGGCGGACGATGCTGGTCGAGGAGATGATCACGTCGACGACGACGAAGGTCGCGTCGGGCGCGGGGTCGGGCACGTCCTCCAGTCGGTCGACGGTGTGGACGGTCATCAGAGGGGGCGCTCGCCCTCGATGATCTCGACGGCGTGGTCGGCCATCGTCGGGACGCCGTCTTCCATCATCTGGTAGAGCGTGTTGTCGGAGTTGCCCATCAGGTAGCGAGCGAAGAACATCTCCCCCAGGGCGGCCATCTTGTACACGGCGAGAACGCGGTAGAACCGCTGGTTCTCGACGGTGACACCGGTCCGGTCCTCGTAGCGTTCGACCAGTTCACCCCGAGTGAGGTAGGCCTCGTCCTGGGTGAACGTGGGTGCCATCGTCTGCATCAGCGGCGTCAGGTCGTCTTCGGGGTCGGGCCAGAAAAAGAGCAGCCAGCCCAGATCACAGAGCGGGTCGCCCAGCGTCGACATCTCCCAGTCGAGGACGCCGCCGATCTCGGGCGGCGATCCCGGGGCGAATATCACGTTGTCGAGTTTGTAGTCGCCGTGGACCAGCGCGTGAGCCGACTCGTCGGGGACGTTGTCGTCGAGCCAGTCGCCGATACGGTGGATCTCGGGGACCTCTCGCTCGGCCGTGGTCTCCTCGAAGGCCCACTCGAACTGCTCGGTCCAGCGGTCGACCTGACGCTGGGCGAACCCTTCGGGAGTGCCGAAGTCGCCGAGACCAACGGCCTCTACGTCGACGGTGTGGATAGCCGCGAGGGTGTCGACCATCTCCTCGCCGATCCGTCGGCGCGCGTCGGCGTCCGAAAAGCGATCCAGTTCGACGAAGCGCATCACGTCGCCCTCCAGGCGCTCCATGACGTAGAACGGACAGCCCATCACGTCGGTGTCCTCGCTCTCGGCGACGGTCGTCGGGACGGGCACGTCGGTGTCCTGCAGGGCGTGGACCACCTCGTACTCCCGGAGCACGTCGTGGGCGGTGTCGGCGGTCTCGCCCGGCGGCGGGCGGCGGATGACGAGGTCGCGGTCACCCCAGGTGACAAAGAGCGTCTCGTTGGAGAATCCCTGATCGTGTCGTTCCACGTCGAAGGTGTCGGTCTCGCCCAGCCGCTCCGCGAGGAAGGCCCGCAGGCGGTCGCGGTCGACGAGATCGGTTTCGTCTGGCATTGCCACGGAGTAGCGTGGTCTGCAGTAAATGCGTTGTCATCCCCCTGGCACTATCCGAGGGGGTTAAATAAGCCTCGGTAGGGCGGCAGTGCAACTAACCCCCCGGTTTCACACTGTTAGGGTATGGAGCTCACGTACCAGGATTCCGAGCGAGCGCGCGAGGTGGCCGAGCGGACACGCGCGTTCGTCGACGAGGAAGTGCTGCCCAGAGAGCGGGAACTGCTGGGGCAACGGGACGCTTCGAGTGACGCCGACCGCCAGGAAGAGGGACACGAGCTGATGGAGGACCTGCGGGAGATCGCCCGCGAACGTGACGTGTTCGGTCCGCAGATCCCCGAGGAGTACGGCGGCCTCGGCATGGACTTCGCGGACCTCCTGCCGGTCTTCGAGCAGGCCGGCCGGTCGATCTTCGCGATGGGAGCGATGCACGTCGCCGCGCCCGACGAGGGCAACATGGAGATTCTCGAACAGGCGGGCACCGAGGAACAGAAGGAGGAGTACCTCCGACCCCTGGCCGACGGCGAGGTCTCCTCGGGTTTCTCGATGACCGAACCGATGGACGGGGCCGGGTCCGACGCGAAGAACCTGAAGACGACCGCCGAGAAGGACGGCGACGAGTGGGTCATCGACGGCCACAAGTGGTGGACGAGTTTCGGGCACAGCCAGCCGGACTTCCTGATCGTCGTCGCCCGGACCAACGAGGACGCCCACCCCTACGTCGGCACCTCGGCGTTCATCGTGGACGCCGACGCCGACGGCGTCGAGTACGTCCGTGACATCCCCCACATGGGCGAGTCCGGCATGGGGCACGCCGAGGTCGTCTACGACGGCGTGCGCGTACACGAAGACCAGCTGCTCGGCCCGGAGGACGGCGGCCTGGCCGTCGCCCAGCAACGCCTCGGGAAGGCACGGCTGACCCACTGCATGCGCTTCATGGGCATGGCCGACCGGTCGCTGGACATCGCCAAGGCCTACATGGACGAGCGCTCGGCCTACGGCGACACACTGAGCCAGAAGCAGGCCCTGCGGTTCGACATCGCCGACGCCGAGATGCGCCTCCACGCCGCCCGGACGATGGTACGCCACGCCGCCCGGACCATCCAGGCGGAAGGCCAGGCCGACACGGAAGTCTCGATGTCGAAGGTGTTCGCCGCCGAGACCGTCCAGGACATCGTCGACACCTGCGTGCAGGTGTGTGGCGGCAACGGCATCGGCAAGGACCTCCCGCTGGCGGACTTCTACGAGAACGTCCGCTGTTTCCGCATCGTCGACGGGGCCGACGAGGCACACCTGCGCTCCATCGCCAAGGGAGCCTTCGACGACGACGAGATCGTGCCCGAAGAACTGGAGTACGTCACCCGCTTCGGGGAGCCACAGCGATGAGCGCGCTCGAGAAGTTCCGACTCGACGACGAGGTCGTCCTCGTGACGGGGGCGGCCTCGGGCATCGGGAAGGCCATCTCGGAGGCCTGTGCCGACGCTGGCGCGCGGCTGGCGCTGGCCGACAAGGACGTGGAGGGCGTCGAGGCGGTCGCCGCCGACCTCGACGCGGAGACGCTGGCGATCCCGGCGGACGTGTCCGACCACGACGAGGTCGTCGCGATGGTCGAGGAGACCACTGCGGAGTTCGGCGGGCTGGACGTGGCCTTCGCCAACGCCGGCATCGGGCGGCTGGGCGCGACCGTCGACGACTACGACATCGACCAGTGGCACCAGGTGATGGACGTGAACCTCGACGGCGTGTTCTACACGATCCGGGAGGCCGCCGCGGTGATGGAGGATGGCGGCCGCATCGTCACCACGGCGTCGGTCCTCAGCCAGATCGCCTCTGATTTCCCCGGCGTCGCGGCCTACGTCGCCTCGAAGGGCGGCGTCGCCCAGCTGACGAAACAGGCCGCCGCGGATCTGGGCCCGGAGGGCATCCGAGTCAACGCCATCGCGCCGGGCTGGGTCCACACCGGCATCGGCGGCGGGGCCTTCCGCAAGGACTCGGGCATGGACCACCTGCACGAGCGGATGGAGGAGGAGACGATCATGGGCCGGCTGGGCGAGCCCGAGGACCTGAAGGGGGTCGCGCTCTTTCTGGCCAGCGAGGCCTCCGCGTACTGTACCGGGAGCGTGCTGACCGTCGACGGCGGCTGGACGACGATCTAGCCGGCCCGGTTCGCGTTCTCCCCGTCGGCTCGCTCGTTCTGCTCGGCGACCTTTCCGAGGACGAAGGGGGTGACGATGGCATCCAGCACCGCGATGCCGTACGCGACCAACTGCACCGTTCCCTCCAGGAAGAAATACGCCACGAGGACGACGACGAGCGCACCGCTCAGGCCGATGGCGCCACGAATTCGTCTGTCCGCGAGTGGATTGGTTTCGGACATGGGTACGTCGAGAACGAGGACGTGTCGTCGACTTCACTCTTTCTCCCCGTTTCAGACCGGGAAGGCGGCCACACCACTTTTCCGAGAGACTTTTGCGCGTCAGCGGTCAAGTAACGGCCACGCGTGGCCATCACGGACAAGATCTACGTGAAGAACCACCGGCAGATCGCCTCCCAGCTAGAGACCTCCATCCCGAAAGGAGCGTTCTCGGGAGCGACGCTGGACATCCTCTATCAGGGCGACGGGCTGGCCAAGCTCGACGACGCCACCCGCGACCGGGTGCTGGAGTTCGCCGAGGACTTCCTGGACTGTGACTGTGAGGCCAATCCCCACTGTGGCCACCCCGAAGAGAAGTTCGTCGACTACCTGCTGGAGTTGCGCGCCCAGGGGCTGGGTCCCGACGCCATCGTCGACGTGATGGGCGACGACTACATGCTCTATGCCTATCCGGGCGACATCCTCTCCTTTCTCGACGATTCGGTGCGGACGCTGGAGGCAGTCGAAGCACTCGCGGACGTGGACGACGCCCCGGAGATGGCCGACCGGGCGCGACGGCTCCGCCAGGATCTGGTGCGGTAGCTACTCCTCGTCGAGCAGTCCGAGATCGTCGACCACCAGATCCGCGAGGTGGTCGGCGATGTCGGGGTCGACCTGCGCGATCTCCTCGCCGTCGTGGAGCTGGTCGTTGTGTCGCTCGATGGCCTCGCCAACGTCGTCCAGCGGCACTCGGGTCGTGGTCCCGCAGTCGTCACAGAAGACCGGAACGGACGGCTCGTCGTCTGACATCGATACGTAGTACTCGCCAAGCCGAGGGTATAACGGGGTCGGTTCAGGCCTGTTCTGCATCGCCGTCGTGGACGATCACCAGGCTCTCGTCTTCGAGGCGGACGATGCGGGCCTGCACGGCGACCGTGTCGCCGTCTTTCCGGCGGGCGACGCACTCGCCGGTCCAGCGCCAGTCGTCCGCGACGGTCGGGAGGACCGACGAGGCGATCCGGTCGGCCTCGGCGTCGGTGTAGCAGTCCTGCCACGGTCGCCCCTCGATCTCGTCAGGGTCGTAGCCCAGCCGCGTCGCGTAGACGGTGTTGGCGAACTCGACGGTCCCGTCCGGATCGACGATGACGATGCCTTCCTGTGCGGCCTGGGCCGCCGCCAGCCCCCGCTGGGCCGTGGTCGTGGTGGCCTGGTGAGCCACGAGTCGCCGGACGCGCTGACCGAGCAGTTCCAGCGACCGGAGGCCGTTCTTCTCGAGGTAGTCGGTCCAGAGCCCGTCGAACGTGGTCGCGGGAACGTCACGGAGCGATTTGACGGTAAAGAGGACGAACGGGAGCGTCTCGTCCCGGTCTCGAACGGCCGCGAGCAGGTCGTCGCCGTCCGGGGTCGAACCGTCGAGGTTGCTGACGACGCAGTCGACGCCGTCGAGGTGTTCGAGTGCCGTCTCGACCGAGCCGGAGGTGACGACCTCGAACCCCTCCTCGGTCCCGAGTGTCGCGTCGACCAGCGAGGCGAACTCCGCGTTGTCGTCGGCGTAGAGGACCCTGATCGGCGTGGACGGGACAGCCAGATCCGGGCCCGGAAGCTGGTCCGGTGCCGGTCCCGCCGCCGTCGCTTCGTGCCAGTGCCTGCTCATGGTTCGACGGGACAGGTGACGTCCGATTGGATCCAGGCGTGTTCGTTCTCGCTGTCCGAGATCATGGCGACCGTGACCGATCCGAGTTCGTACTCCTCGTAGGTGTCGCCCATCCGCTGTCTGAAGTCGTCGTACATGGTATCAGGCCTCGTAGACCGCGCTGCCGACCTCGATACGGCCGTCGCCCCGAACGGTCACCGTCGTCCCGTCGTACGTGAACGTCACGACGAGGCCATCCGTGTCACTCGCACAGAGCCGATCCAGTGCTTCGAGGTCGATCTCCCAGTACAGCGGCACGTCGAGGTCGGTCGGATCGACGCCGCGTGCGTCCGCTATCGACTCGATCACTCGCGTGCTGATCCGTTCGACCGCCGCCTGTCGTGAGTGCGCTTCCATACACATTCGAAGGACGTTCGTCGGCATCCGTTTCTCCGACATATGCCGAGCCATCGGCCCGATCCGGACGCTATGTGTATAGCCCCGTCCAGCCGATCACCGTGCAGTCGGTCGGTTTTCCGGTGTCCCTGACCATCGTGATCGATTCGCATACCCGGCCGCCACCTGCGCGACGGCTCGGTCTATCGGTTGCCACTTTTGAGCGACTTCGTGTCGACTCCGTTCAATAATCGTGTAGGTTTTTCAACCTGCTGTGCATAGCTAGCCGAGTGCGCGTTCGCGTCCCCCGTCGCCCGGTCGGTCGGGACCGGCCGGGCCGAAGATGGCACTGGGCCCTGGCGGTCACACTCGTGGCCGTCGGGAGTGTGCTGCTGGCGGGCACCGGCGGCGCGTGGCTCCGGACGCTCGCCGGGATAGCCGGTGGTGACGGCGTCGTCCCCGTACTCGTCGTCGGACTCGCGGTCGACCACGACGCCGACGGCGTCATCGACCGCCTGATCGAGCAGGTGCGACGGCTCGAGGACGGCGATTACGACATCGACGTGCCGACGGACCGGGGCGACGGACTCGGTGAACTCGCGACCGAACTCGACGCGCTGGCAGCGATGCTCGCCGCCGCCGACGATCCGGACGTGTCCACCGGGGGCGAGACACCAGCGCCACCACGGGGTGGGAGCCGGTTCGAGGCCGTCTTCGAGGACCCGGGGATGCTCGTCGGGCTGTTGGACCCCGACGGAACCCACCGGCGGAGCAACGAGACGGCGATGTCCTACATCGACGCAGGCCCGGACGACGTCGCCGGCGTTCCCTTCTGGGAGACGCCGTGGTGGGCCGGTCACGAGGACGCACAGGCGATGATCAAGGAGAAGGTCGAGCGGGCAGCGACCGGCGAGTACGTCAGTTACGAGGCGGATCTCACCGACGCGGCCGGCGAGCGGTTCAGCAGAGAGGGGACGATTCGCCCCGTCACCGAGGACGGTGAGGTGGTGTCACTGGTCGTCTCTGCCCGTGACGTGACCGACCGCAAGGAGCGCGAGCGAGACCTCGAACGGTACCGCGGGCTGGTGAACGCGATGCGTGACTCCGCCTGTATCTACGACGCGGACGGGCAGTTCGAGGTCGTCAACCAGGCGATCGCGAACTTCTATCGAACGACGCCCGAGGACCTCGAAGGTACGCAGAGCCACCTCGTCGAACACGTCCGCGAGTCGGGGGCGGACGGGACCGACCCCTACCAGGAACTGGTCGACGGCCACCGGGAGGAGATTCGCGGGGAGTACGAATCGACGTACCCCGAGGCCGGCCACGCGGTCGTCGAGTACCGGATGACGCGTCTGACCGTCGACGGCGAGTTCGGCGGCATCGTCGGCGTCGCACGCGACGTGACCGAACGCAGAGACCGCGAGCGCCAGTTCAGAGCGATCGTCGAGAACACGATCAACCCCATCTACATCAAAGACCGCGAGGGGAACTACCAGTTCGCCAACGAGGCCAGCGCGGAGTTCTTCGGGCTCGACCGGGACGAACTCGTGGGCAAGACCGACCACGATCTGTTCGACGATGAGAGTGCCGCCTCGATCCGCGAGGACGACCGGACGATCCTCGAAACCGGCGAGTCCATCGTCGTCGAGCGGACCCGGCGTATCGACGGCGAGAAGTCCGTCTTCCTCGACAACAAGTATCCGTTCCGCGACGAGAACGGCGAAATCGTCGGTATCATCGGCATCAGCCGGGACATCACCGAACGCACGGAGAAAGAGCGGGAACTCGAACGCTACAAAGAGTTCACGGACGACATCCTCGACGCCATCGACGACGTGTTCTACGCGCTCGACCGGGACGGCAACCTGACGCGGTGGAACGAGAGCCTCCCGGCGGTAACCGGCTACGACGACGCGGAGATCGCCTCGATGCACGCCACCGACTTCTTCACCGAGGCGGATCGGCCCGACATCGAGGCGGCCATCGACGACGTGTCCGAAACCGGGCGGACTCGCGTGGAGGTGGATTTCCTGACCAAGGACGGCGAGTCGATCCCCCACGAGTTCGTGGCGACACGGGTCCAGACCCCGGACGGCGACCCGGCCATCGCCGGCATCGGCCGGAACGTCAGCGAGCGCAGGGAGCGTGAAGAACAACTCCGGGAACGCGAGCGTGTACTCTCGACGCTGATCGGTAACATCCCCGGAATGGTCTATCGCTGTGCGAACGAACCGGACTGGCCCTTCGAGTTCGTCAGCGAGGGGTGTCGCGCTGTGACCGGCTACGACCCGGAGACGATCGAGGACGGCGACGTAGTCTGGGGGGAAGACGTCATCGACGACGACAACGACGAGATCTGGACGACGGTGCAGGACGCCGTCGAGAACCGCGACCCCTTCCAGCTCACCTATCGGATCGAAGACGCGGACGGCGAGCGACGCTGGCTCTGGGAACAGGGCCGCGGGGTGTTCGACGACGGCGGGAACCTCCAGGCGCTGGAGGGCGTCATCATGGACGTCACCGACCAGAAGCGCCGCGAATTGGCGCTGCAGTCGCTCCACGACGCGGCCCGCCGCCTGCTGGGGACCGAAACCGAGAGCGACGTGACCGAACTGGTCCTGGACGTGGCGACCGAGGTCGTCGACACGCCTGCGGTCGGCATCTACCTGCTCGACAGCGAGACGAACACGCTCGAACCGACCGCGTTCACCGACTCCTTCGCCGACCTCTACGACGGACCGCCCGCGGTCACCGTCGGCGACGCCGACTCGCTGGTGTGGAACACCTTCGTCACCGAGACCCGGACCATCGTCGAGGACGGCGAGGCGACCGACGGCACCGGGCTGTTCGACGATGGCGTCCGGAACGGCGTCCTCGTGCCCATCGGCGACCACGGCGTCTTCGTCGCCCTCTCGCGTGACGGGGGACTCGACGCCACCACCCGACAGCTCGTCGAGACGCTCGTGGCGACGACCGAGGCCGCGCTGGACCGACTGGACAGCGAGGCCACGCTCCGCGAACGCGACGCCGAACTCAAAGCCCAGAACGAACGGCTCCGTCGACAGATCCAGATCAACGAGATCATCCGCTCTATCGACCAGTCGCTGATCGGTTCGAACACCCACGAACAGATCGAGCGCGCCGTCTGTGAGCGACTGGTCACCGACGACACCATCAGCTTCGCCTGGATCGGGGCGCTCGACCCCGACGGGGAGTCCGTCACCGCTCGCCAGTGGGCCGGCGAGGGTGAGAGCTACCTCGACGCCATCGCCGCCGACGGCACCGCAGCCACCCCGGAACCGGCCTGGCAGGCCGCCCGGACCGAATCCCCCGTCATCGTCGAGAACGTCGTCGACGACCTCCAGCGGGAAGGGTGGCGCAAGCCCGCACTCGCACACGGCTTCCACTCGGCCGTGGCCGTCCCCCTCGTCTTCGACGAGTACTCCTACGGCGTCCTCGCCGTCTACGCGACCGAACCCGGCGCGTTCGGCGACCTCGAACGCTCGGTGTTCGCCGAACTCGGCGAGTCCATCGCCAACTCGATCACCGCCGCCAAGACCCGTCAGGCGCTGCACGCCGAGACCCTGCTCGAACTCGAACTCCGGTTCGAGGACGCCGACGACCTGCTGGCCCGCATCGCCCGCGAGGCCGACTGCCGCGTCGAGTACGAGGGGCTGGCCAGCGTCCCCGACGACGACGACCGCGTCTTCTTCGTCGCTCACGAGACCGACCCCGACGCCGTCCGCGACGTGCTGGGCGGCCTCGTCTCCGTGACCGACACCCGGCTGATCAGCGACGCCGACGGCTCCCTGTTCGAGGTGACGACCGCCGCCCCGCTGGTCGCCGCGAAACTCGTCAGCCACGGCGGCCGCCCCCAGTCCATCACCGCCGACCACACCGGCATGGATGTCGTCGTCGACCTCCCGACCGGCACCGACGTGCGCGAGTTCGTCGAGATGCTCCAGGAGGACCACCCCAGCGTCGAACTCGTCGCCCGGCGACACGTCGAGCGCAGTACCCACACCAGACGGGAACTCGTCACGACGCTGTTCGAGGCGCTCACCGACCGCCAGCGCGAAGTGCTGGAGACCGCCTACCTCGCGGGCTTTTTCGAACAGCCCCGCGAGACGACCGGCGAAGAACTCGCCGCGATGCTGGGCGTCTCACAGCCGACCGTCAATCGCCACCTCAGACTCGCCCAGCAACGGCTCATGGAACAGCTGTTCTCGACCGAATCGGGAGACAGTCAATAGGTTCGAGACGGCCGGGTCAGATCGACTCGTCGAAGCTACTGCCGATCCGATAGGACGGTTCGTCGTCCTCGTCCTCGTCGCCGTCCAGGTCTTCGAGCTGAATGACCTCCTCGCCCTCCTCGTGGGCGTCGAGTTCCTGCCGGAGCTTCGTCACGTAGCGTTTGTGTTCTTCCAGCTGTTCCCGGAGGTGTTCGGCCTCCAGTTCCAGTCGCTCGTGTTCGCGGACGAAGCTCTTTGGCACCTCGACCTTCGGCGGGAAGCTCGTCCCGCTCGTGTCGGTACTGTCGGTCAACTCGTGTTCCGGGACGACCTCGACCTGGCCGTCGTGGGCAACGAGCAGGTCCACGTAGTCGCGGAAGACGGCCGAGAGCGAGAGATCCCGCTCCTCGGCGATCTCGCGGAGCGTCTCGAATTTCTCCTGGCTCACGCGAAAGGAGATCGTCTTGTTCTTGTTGCCCATCGTACGCCCAACTCGTCACTACTCCTACTTGAAGGTTTGTCAGACGCTCGCACGTTCGCCGTGGCGGGTGAAAGAAAGTCGAGCGCGACCGGACCGCGTCAGGGCGAGGCTTCGACCTGCTCGTCGTCCGCTTCGAGGCTCTCCAGGGCCTCGGTGACGGCCCGACGGTAGTTCTCGACCGGCAGGTCGTACTCCTCGCGAGCCATCCGGACGTACTCGTCGACGGCCGCACCGTCTTCCTCGTCGGCCGCAGTGAAGCGCTGGATGCGGTCGATGGTCCGCTCGGCGGTCTCGACGACCCAGCGGTCGCGGGTGGCCTCGTCCACAGTGGTGATGGATTCGGGCCGGACCGAGACGTTCACCTCGCCGTCGTCGGTCTCGTAGGTCCGGGGTTTGCCGACGACGGAGACGTAGGCCGGGGGCTCCAGTTCCCGGAGCATCGAGGCGGCGTCGGGCTGGTACTGCCCGGCGTACATGAAGAACGTGTCGCCGTTCGGGTCGACGACCCGTCCCTGCCAGTACTCGCTGTCCTCGCCAACGTCCTCGGTCTCCGTGAGCGTGCCCACCAGGAAGATCCGGTTGGCCCGCTCGCCCGTCGGGAGCAACAGATAGACCGGGGCGCGTTCGTCGTCCGATTCCTTGAACGTGTAGCTCGCGTCGTTGAACTCGCGGGCGAACACGCGCCGTGCGACCTCGCGGGATGGGACTGCTGCCATGTTAGATCGACCTCGCTTTGATGAGCGTCTCCTCCGCATCCACCGCCCCGTCCAGTTCTTCGACCTCGTCGGCCAGGACGTACCGGCTGAACGTCGGTCCCGTCACCCGGTAGTACCGACCCAGCGTCTCCTTGCGCATCTTGTCGGCCACGACCGTCGTGTCCAGCGCGTCCATGGCCATCTCTTTGGCTTCTTCGAGCGTGATCCCCGTGAAGTCCTCCGTGGCCTCCTTGTCGAAGATCACTTCGTGCACGTCCTCGCCGTCGTCGAGCACCCCCTTGATCCGGAGGTCGAACTCGCCTTCGGCCTCGCCGTGTTCGGAACAGCGCCCGTTCTGGAGGACGCGCGTACAGTCCTCCTCGGGACAGCGCTTGATCAGTCCGGACCCGCTCTGGATGTCCACCAGCGCGCCCTCCACGGTCGTGTCGTCGTCGCCGACCTCGATGTCCTCGTCGGCGTCCTCGATGACCGTCGTCCGGTTGAGCTTGACCGAGAACCGACCCTGGTACTCGTCGGTCACGACGTTACGCAGGTGGTAGACCTCGCCGTCTTCCAGTTCCGGGAGGTCCGACTTCGACCACTTCGTGAACTTGATCGTGCCCGTCTCGTCGCCGAGCAGGCCGACCTGTGCGACCGCGTCGCTGTTTGGCTCCCACAGCTCGACGACCTTCGCCGTCAGGTCGATCCACTCCTCGGCCGCGTCCACGTCGCTGACCTGAACCTGCTCGTTGCCGCCACCGCCCGACAGCTCCTCGCGGTCCATGTCCGCCTCGTCGAGGTACGTGCTAGTGACGCTCCGGCGCGCCTCGTCGAGTGGTACCTTGTACTCCTCGACGAGCGTCTCCAGTCGCTCGTGGACGTCGTCGACCGAGATCTCTAGCTGATCGGAAAACTGCTCGTGTATCTCTTCCGCCTGGGTACGCAAATCTGTCATTGCTCTCACTGCCTCCGCGTCGTTTTCAATGGGAGGCAAGTGAGCGTTGGTCGGCTTCGGTGATAAAGGCTCGGCCCACCCGGAGTGAAAGTGAAACCGCCAGACAGCGGCGGGACGCCTCGGACTCGCTGCGGCGGCCACGGCCGCCGGCACGGGGTCCGTAACCCATATATGAACAGTTGTTCAGATACTCAGGTATGAGCGAGACCGAGCGGATCGAGCGGCTCATCACCGAGGAGTCGGGCGAGTGTTGCGCGGCCGACGTGGCGGATCGACTGGACACGCTCCGTGAGTACCGGTCGTCGGGCGCGGACGACTACGCGACCGATCTGGACGCGCTGAAGACGCTGGGTAACGACACGCGCTACGAGATCGTGCGGCTGCTGACGGCGGCCGGGCGGGAACTCTGTGTCTGTGAGATCGACCCCGTGATCGACGTGAGCGACAGCGCGATCAGCCACGCCCTCTCGGACCTCCGGGAGGCCGGCCTCGTGACCCGGCGAAAAGACGGCACCTGGCGGTACTACGAGGCGACCGAGCGGGCCGAGGCACTGCTCGCCGCACTGGACGACACGCGGGGTGAGCGATGACCGTCCGGATCGCGTTCGTCTGCGTCCAGAACGCCGGGCGCTCCCAGATGTCGACGGCCTTCGCGGAGCGGGAACGTGAGGAGCGCGGGCTCGAAGACGACGTGGCGATCCTGACGGGCGGGACCCACCCCGCCGACGCGGTCCACGAGGAAGTTATCGAGGTCATGGGCGAAGTGGGATTCGACCTCTCGGACCGGGAACCCCGCGAGATCGACACCGCCGAACTGAACGCCTGTGATTACGTCGCGACGATGGGCTGTTCGACCCTCGAACTCGACGCGGACGGCCCGGACGTGCGCGACTGGGCGCTCGACGACCCGGACGGGCAGGACCGCGACGCCGTGCGGGCGATCCGCGACGAGATCGAGGGTCGCGTCAGCGACCTCTTCGACGAGATCGAACGGGAGGCCTGACCGTGGCGCTGTCGGAACTGTGGGCGCTGGAGATGCTCGTCGCGGCGTTCGCTGGCGGCGCGTTCGGCGCGGCCATCGGCGCGCTCCCCTCGTTCGCGCTCGCGGGCCTGTTCGTCGTCGTCGGCGAACTCTACGCGCTGGCGGCCCGGACGGTCGGCGTCGAGACACTGCCGGTCGACGTCACGGGCTCGGTCGCGTTCGGCGTCGTCCTCGGCCCCCACGTCGCCTTCGGCGGCGGCGCGGCGGCGCTGGCCTACGCCACGAAGCGCGGCTATCTCGACACCGACTTCGAGTACCACCAGGCCAAGGAGGTGACCCGCGGGCTCGGGAGCGATCCGGACGTGCTCGCGGTCGGCGGCCTGTTCGGCGTCGTCGGCTACTGGATCGCGACCGCCTCGGCCTCGCTCGCCGTCCCTGTCGACCCCGTCGCGCTCGGCGTCGTCGGCTCCGCACTGGCCCACCGCGTCGCCTTCGGCTACAGCCTCGTCGGTGCCGGGCCGCGCCGGTGGTTCGACATGCGCCCCTACGAGCGAGCCGAGGAGGGACAGAGCGAGACGCTGGCGGACGGCGGTGAGCGAAGCGAAGCTCCCCGATCCACGTCGGACACACAGTCCGACGGTGGTCCCGCGAGTGGCGCGAGCGGGGCCTCGTCGGACACACAGTCCGACGGTGGTCCCGCGAGTGGCGCGAGCGGGGCCTCGTCGGACACACAGTCCGACGGTGGCGTCCGGCGCGTCGAGCCGTGGCTCCCCTACCAGTATCGCTGGCCCAACGTCGCGATGCTGGGGCTGGTCGTCGGCGTCCTCGGCGCGTACGTGGCCTACCTGACCGCCAGCCCGTTCCTCGCGTTCGGGCTCAGCGTCGTCGCGCTCGTGTTCCTCAACGCCGACGTGGCCGAGATCCCCGTCACGCACCACATCGCGCTCCCGGCCAGCACCGCCGTCCTGGCGCTGGTCGAGCCGACTGCGGGACCGCTGACGCCCGGGCTCGTCACGGGTGCCGTCCCGCTCGGACAGGCACTCCTCGTCGGCGCGCTGTTCGGCCTCGTCGGCGCACTGCTGGGCGAGGTGACACAGCGGATCTTCTACGCCCACGCCGAGACCCACCTCGACCCGCCGGCGGCGAGCATCGTCCTGACCTCGCTGTTGATCGGCCTGCTCGCCATCGCGGGCGTCCTCCCCTCGGCAGTGTGGATTCCGACGCCCTGAAACGCGGGCGAGCGGGTTCGACGCCGGTCGAACTCGCCGGTCTTTTTGTCCGTTCCCGAGAAGGAGGGGTATGGACATCGGGACGGCGGTGAGTTGGCGACGCGTCGGGTTGCTCGCGGCAGGCCTGTGCCTCACGATCGGCGGCATCGTCCTGGGCGTGGGCGTGCTGTTCGCCCTGATGGCCGTTCTCATCCTGGGTCTCGGACTCGACCTGTCGAATCAGAGCCTCCTGATCTTGAATCTGATCGCCGTGCAGGGTGTCGGCTTCCCCGTCGTCGGCTACGCGTACCTCCGGTATCGAGGCCGGCGCGTGTGGGAATTCGTCCCGACCGCGATCCCGAACCTCCGCCAGATCGGCGTGATCGTCGGCGGCTGGCTCGGAGCGCTCGTCCTCGTCAGCATCGCCGGGGTCGTGATCCAGGTCACCGGGACGACCGCCGCGGAGAACCAGGCCGGGCAGGTCGTCGCCGAGAATCCCGGGTTCGTCCCGTTCCTGCTCCCCTTCGTCTTCCTGCTCAACGGCCCCGGCGAGGAGTTCCTCTTTCGGGGCGTCATCCAGGGCCGGTTCCGGGAGGAGTTCCACCCGGCCGCCGCCATCGTCCTGGCCACGCTGATGTTCGCACCGATCCACGTCTTCTCCTTCGTCGGTGCCACGCCACAGGCGGCGCTCGTGACGATCAGCATCCTCACCGTCCCGAGTCTGGTCTTCGGCGCAGTCTACGAGATCACGGACAACTTCACCGTCCCGGCACTCGTCCACGGCCTCTACAACGCGACGCTGTTCGGCAGTATCTATCTGGCCGACACCGTGGCACTGGCAGGCATATGACCGGATCGAGCGCCGTCTCTTAGTAGCCGGCCCCCCAACTGCGGGTATGGACGAGGACGGGCGACTCCGCCGGTTCGTCGAGAACCTCCGGTCGGCCGGCGACCAGTTCGCCGAGGCGAAACGCGCCTACAGCGACGCCAAACGGGCCGCGCTGGCAGACCTCCCCCAGGACGAGCGGGGCCGCGCGAAGCTCGTCTGTCGCCGCTACGCCGAGAAACGCGCCGTCGCGCTCGACGACGCTGGCCGCCCCGCCTGTTTCGACCCCGACCACCGCGATTGCCAGGGCTGTGTCGAGGACGTGCGCGAGGGCGTCGTCGAGACCTGGTAGGCTTTTTCCCCCGAGCGGCCGTCACGCCGGTATGGACCGTCCGCTCGTCGCCGTCGTCCTCGCCGGTGGCACCGGCACCCGGCTCTACCCCGCCAGCCGGAGCCACCGGCCCAAGCAGTTCCAGTCGTTCGACGGCGAGCAGTCGCTGCTCTCGGCCACCGTCGACCGCGCCGGCTTCGCCGACGAGGTGTACGTCCTCACCCGCCCCGAATTCGCCGAATCCGTCCGCGAGCACGCGCCACAGGCCGCCGTCCTCACCGAACCCGAACCGCGAGACACCGGCCCCGCCATGGTGTACGCGGCCCATCGCATCCGCGACCAGTTGAGCGAGGCCGTCATGGTCACCCTGCCAAGCGACCACCGGATCGACGGCGACTTCGCCGGCACCGCCCGCACGGCCGCGCAGGTCGCCGACAGCACCGGCGGCCTCGTCACCGTCGGCGTGGAACCCACCCGCCCCGCGACGGGGTACGGCTACATCGAACCAGGGGAAAGACGGGACGGCTACCACACCGTCGCCTCCTTCACCGAAAAGCCCGACCGCGACACCGCCGAACGGTACGTCGAGCAGGGCTACTACTGGAACGCCGGCATCTTCGCGTGGACGCCCAACGCCTTCCTCGGCGAGGCCCGACAGTCCTCGCTGGGCCCGCTCGTCGAGGCCATGGACAGCGGCGACCCCGACCGCGGCTTCGCGGCCGTCGACCCCGTCAGCGTCGACTACGCCGTCCTCGAACGCACCGACAAGGCCTACGTCGTCCCCGCGAGTTTCGAGTGGGACGATCTCGGCTCGTGGGACGCCGTCGAACGCCTCCTCGACGCCGACGAGGCGGGCAACGTGGTGCTGGGCGACGCTCTACTCGAGGACGCCACCGACAACGTCGTCGCCACCGACGGCCACGTCAGTCTGGTCGGCGTCTCGGATCTAGTGATCGCCAGCTACGGCGACCGGACGCTGGTGATCCCGAAGGATCGCGCGCAGGAGGTGCGCGACATCGTCGCGCAGTTGCGTGCCGACGGCCTGTACTAGCTCCGCAGACTCCCGCCGTCGACCGGCACCGCCGCGCCGGTGACGTAACTCGCCGCCTCACTGGAGAGCCACGCGACCGTCTCGCCCAGTTCCTCGGGGTCGCCGATCCGTTCCAGCGGGATGCCGTCCGACCAGTCGTCCAGCCCTTCGTCGTAGCTCTCGTACTCGCCGCGGTCGATGTTCTGCTCGATCAGGTCCTCGATGCGGCTTGTCTCGTGTGCCCCCGGCAGGACCGCGTTCACCCGCACGTCGGGCGCGAACTCCCGCGCCTGGGTCTTCATCAGCCCGATGACCGCCCGGCGGACCGAATTCGAGAGGACCAGTCCGTCGATGACCTCCTGCACCGACCGGGAGGTGATGTTTACGATGGTCCCCGCGTCGCTCTCTTGCAGGTGTGGGTAGGCTTCCCGGGTCGTCCGCACCACGCTCATCACCAGCAGATCGTACGCCGAGTAGAAGTCCGCGTCGTCCATGTCGAGGAAGGGGCCGCTCGGCGGGCCGCCCGCGCTCGTGACGACGTGATCCAGCCCCCCGAACGCGTCGACGGTCTCGCCGACGAACCGCTCGATGTCGTCGGCGTCGGTGATGTCGGCCTCGACCGCAAGCACGTCGCCGTCACCGAGTTCCTGCAGGGCGGCCTCGGCCTCGTCGAGCCGGTCGGGCGAGCGGCCACAGATCGCCACGTCCGCGCCCTCCCGGGCGAACGACTCGGCGCTGGCCAGACCGAGGCCGCTGCTGGCTGCCGTACACAGTACCGCGTTCCCGTCGAGTTCGAGATCCATGTCCGGGCCGACGGCGGCCGCCGCCTAAAGGCTCACTCCTCGGGCCGCTGGCGCACCCGCACCGCGCCGTCGCTGGTGACGCCGACGAACAGTCGCCGCTCGACGTTGCGCCCGACCACCGCGTCGCCGGCCTCGTCGCTGATCCGCTTCATGAGTTCCGGGGCCGTGTGGTTCACCTTGACCCCGACCTCGTCACACTCCGCGAACACCCGCGCCGGCACGTCGTAGAGGTCCGTCCCCGCATCGAGGGTGATCCGAACCGGCGCGCGCAACGTCTCCGCGAACGCGATGGTCTCACGCGCCTTCGAGACGTTGTCGCGGGCGCTGGACTCGACACTGGAGACGTTCGCTCGCGACGTGCCCAGCAGGTCGGCGATCTCGGCCTGGGCCAGTCCCCGCTCGCGCAGTGCCAGCACTTCCGCCTGTCGCCGCGTCAGGACGTTCGCCGCGGGATCGAATCCCGCCCGCTCCAGAATCCCGTCGACGTCGATCTCGTCGTCAGTCATTCGTGTGTCCCACGTGTCCGTTGCACAGCGGTAACACCGCCCGCGCGAAAAACCCACCGTCCGAACGCCCGGTGACAGCCGTCAGGTTGGGGCACCGAGAGTCTGGATTGTCCACAGTCCTGCCGGTCACGACCCCCCGAGCCGCTTCAACTGCCCCAGAAGTTGTCCCGACTCCCGAGGTGTGGCTTGTCCTCGTCCTCGTCGTCGGCCTCGGCTTCGTCGGCATCGGCATCCGCCGCCTCCTCGGCCTCGACTTCGTCGTCTTCGTCCGCTTCCTCGGCCTCGTCTTCGAGCGGGAGGCGCTCGACCTCCTCGGCCTTGGCGTGATTCGAGTGGACGCGCGTGATCTGGACGCGCGCCCGGGCCTCCGGCAGGACGCCGTCGACCATCACGATGAACCCGTCCTCCGTGCGGCCGACGCCGGCCCCGCTCTCGTGGATGTCCTCGACCGTCACGACGACTTCCTCGCCCGGCTGGACCGGCTGTTCTTTCAGGTCGCGGATCGGCTGGTTGTAGTGGCTGCACCACTCCGCGCCGCCGCGGTCCCCGTAGTGCTGGCACCCCATGCCTTCGATTCGTTCGCTAAAACTGGGGCAGTCGTCCGCCAGTGGACAATCCGGCATACTGAGGCGTACTCACAGCGGAGATTAAACGCTTACGACCCACCTTTTTACTTCGGGGGGTGGCGGCTCGCCGCCACCCTCGCTCGCAGAAACGTGGGCGAAAAAGGCGCGAGCGCGGCATCGCCGCGCTCGCGTAGAACCGCGCGCCGCAGGCGCGCGGATGCTCGACAACTTCCGCACCGCCCCCGCTACTGCACCACCTCCGCGAACCGCCTGACTTCCGTGGCGACCTGTGACGGGTCCGAGAAGATCGCCGTGTGGCCGACACCGTCCATCTCGACCGTCTCGGCGTCGGTCAGCCGGTCGTCCAGTTCCCACACCGCGTCCCGGAGATGTGTCGGCCCGCGCTCGCCCGTGAGCAGGAGTGTCGGCTGTGGGAGTGTGTGGTCGTCGGCGAGTCGGTACTCCTCGACGGCATAGTTCTCCCGCACGACCGTCTCCGCCAGGTGGAAGTTGACCCCCTCGGGCCAGAACTGGAGCCGTTCCGGGTCCTCGACCTCCCCCGAATCCCGGAAGAATTCCGCCATCGCCTCGCGGCGCTCGCCAGCATCGAGGTGGGCGTCCATCCGCGCCGCCAGGTCGTCGCCGCGATGCTCACCGACCAGTATCGCCGGCTCGTAGAGAATCGCCCCCGCGAGTCCACCGTCTCTGGCGACTTCCAGCGATACCAGCCCGCCGAAGGAGTGCCCGAACAGGATCGGCTCGCCGTCGACCGCCTCGACGACCGCCCGCACGTCCGCGACCTCCCGGTCGAGGCTGTAGTCGTCCGCATCGCCACTCTCGCCCCGGCCGCGCCGGTCGGGGGTGACGACTGCGAACTCGTCGGTGAGGTGGGGCACCAGCGCGTCCCAGCTGTGGCGCGTCCCGGACCCACCGTGGACCAGCACGAGCGGCTGCCCGTCGCCTCGTCGTTCGCACGCGATCTTCGTCCCATCCGCTGATTCGACTGTGAACATGAACGGACCCCCTCGTTGTGGGGTGGCCGAGATAACCCCTTCTCTCAGTGCTGGGGGTATTCAAGTACCCCCACCGTTCACGCGAAGAACTCCCGGATCGGGTCGATCTGTTCGGGCGTGTTCAGTGCCGGCGCGTGGCCGCAGTCGATCTCGACCGTCTCTGCCTCGGGTTGGGCCTCGCACATTCGCTCGTAGGCGTCTTCGGGCAGGATGTCGGAGTCGACTCCGCGGAACAGCAGGATCGGCACGTCGATGGCCGCCCACACGTCCCACGGGTCGGGGCCCTCGTCGCCGTCCTCGCCGGCGAGGATGCGCGGATCGTAGTGTGTCGTGACACGACCGTCGTCTGTCCGCCGCGCCGAGGTCCTGGTCAACCGCCGGTACTCGGCGTCGGTCATCTCGCTGAACCGCCCCTCGTACAGGTCCCTGAAGTACGCCTCCAGTTCCGTCACCGTCTCGACCGTCGGCGGGTCGGGGACGTACTCCATGATCCGCCCGAGCGCCTCGGGCGCGGAATCGGCCTCCGGATTCGGCGGCATGTCGTTGATCACCAGCCGCTCGATCCGGTCGGCGAGCGGCCCCCCGGCCAGCGCCATGCCAAGCCCGCCGCCCATCGACGTGCCGACGTACCGGAGCGAACCCAGGTCGAGTGCCTCACAGAACCCGACCAGTGTCTCGACCATGGCCGCGTTGCTGTAGCGCTCCGCGGGGTCGTCGGCCCACTCGCTCCAGCCCCGTCCCGGCATGTCCGGGCAGACCACGTGGTAGTCGGCCTGCAGTTCGCGCGCCAGTGGATCGAAGTCCCGCCCGTTCCGGGAGAGGCCGTGAACGCACAGCACTGTGGAGTCGGCCGGGTCGCCCCACGCCGAGTAGTGGATCTCGATCCCGTCGACGGTGACGAACTCGTCGCGTCGTGCCATGCCCCCGCTTGGTCGGGCCCGCTCAAAAGTCCCGGTGGCGTGGTGGGCAATCACATCCACGCCGCGACCAGACCGGGGGGATTTTACTCCGGGAGTCTCTGGGGAGGAACACAATGGGCTTTGGAAGCTACGACGAATCCGAGCAGAAGGATCAGAACGTCGACACCGACGAGGACGAGGCCGTCAACGTCCACGAAGACCACGACACCGGCGACGTCGAGTTCCAGTCCGACAAGGACACCGAGGAGCTGGTGGACCAGCTCCAGCACATGAAAGACTAAATTTTTACTTCGTCGGGTTCGCGCGAAGCGCGAACCACTCCTCGCAAAAATTTAGTATAAAAACTGTCCGGACGCTCGCTTCGCTCGCGTCCGGTGAACCGGCGCGCGGAGCGCGCCGGATGCTTCTGGTCCGCACAGACGGTGTGGTCGATTATTTGATATTCGAGAGGTTAATGAAAGAGGGACAACAGCTACACGTGTGCGCCGACGCGTCTACGTCTCGTCGCTTCTTGCGGGTACTGTCGGGGTCGCTGGCTGTCTCGAATCCACCAGTTCTGACACGTCCTCCAATACCGCCCCATCGAGTGCAACACGTCCCGAGGAAGGGGCAGAACTGACAGGAAGCGTCCACACGGCGACTGTCGATGACGGGAAACGAATCCGCTATACGCTCAGCATGTCCGAACCTCCGGCGGATTTCGATGGGGACTCTCCACCAACTATCGAGTTCGAAGGCGATGGAACACGGATCACCGTCTCGGGTGGGATGTTGTACGGGTCGAGTACCTGTGACGAAATCGCTGTGCAGGACCTCGCAATGACTGTCGGACCCGAATTACGGATCGTGATCGGCGCAGCAACGAGGGGTGACGCACCGCGAACCTGTACCGCTGACATGGCGTATGCCCTGTACGACCTCGTGCTGGAAACGGACGGCATCTCTCCGAGTAAGGTAACCGTGGTCGAGAACCCTGAGGGTGAAGATCAACAGCAATGGAGTGCGACACCACCAGAGTGACACGTTGGCATGGTCACTGTATCGGTTGTTTCACTGGCCGTCGCCCGAAGCTAGCATCCGCGCGACCAGGGCGGGACCGACGGTCCCGCTGGCAGTCGGCGCGAGGCGACGCCGAGCGCCGAGAAAGTTTTTATACTAAATTTTTGCGAGGAGTGGTCGCCGAAGGCGACCCGACGTGGTTCGAGAGAGCTTCGCTCTCTCGTCATGTCGCCAGACGTCGAAGACTTCTGGCTGCTAACCAGAACGCTCCGCGTTCTGGTAATGCCGAAAGAGGGCGGGGCGCTCTTTCGTAGCAAAGTAAAAATTTAGTTCACTGCCCGCCGTCGCCGACCGCGGGTTTCGAGCCCGTCGCGTCTCGACTCCCCGGTTGGACCGTGAACGCCGACAGCAGCGACTGCAGGTCCTCGGCGCGGGTCCGCAGCGTCGAGACGGCGGCCTCGACCTCGGAGATCGACGCCGACTGCTCCTGAGCGACCGACGACACCGTGTCCGTCTCCTCGGCCGTCTCCCGGCTCAAGTCCGTCACTTCGTCGATCATCGCGACGGCTTCCTCCGTGGACGCGGCCTGTTCGTCGACCGTGTCGCTGATCTCCTGGACACCGCTGTCGGTTTCGGCGGCGTTCTCCGAGACGTCCTCGAACGCCGCCACGGCGTCCTCGATCGCATCGATGCCCTCGACGACGCTCGATTCGGCCTCCTGTGCCTTCTCGACTGCCTCCTGACTCTCCGCCCGGGTGCCCTCGATCAGCTGTTCGATGTCGCCCGCGGCCGACCGGGTCTCCTCGGCGAGGTTCTTCACTTCGTTCGCGACGACGGCGAACCCCTCGCCGGCGTCCCCGCCACCGCCGTTCCCGGCGCGGGCCGCCTCGATGTTGGCGTTCAGCGCGAGCATGTTCGTCTGCTCGGCGATGTCGCCGATCAGCTCGACGATCTCGCCGATCTCGTCCATCTGCTCGTCCAGCGACTCGACGCGCTCGACGGTCGCCTCGATGGCCGTCCGAACGTCCTGGGCCTGCTCGCGTGCGCGGTGGGCGGTCCGTTCGCCGCGGTCCGCCACGTCGGCCGTCGCCTGTGAACTCTCGGCGACGGTCTCGGCCGAGGCGGCCACCTCCTCGATGGTCGCCGATAGGTCGGTCATCTCGTCGGCCGTGGCTTCGAGTTTCTCGCGCTGCTGGTCGGTCGCGGTCGTGATCCGCTGGACGGACTCGGTGAGCGACTCGGAGGCCGTCCGTGCCTCGGCGGCCTCGGTCGAGACCTGCTCGCTCTCGGTCGCGACCTCGTCGGCGAACGTCTGGATCTCCTCGACCGTCGACTCCAGTTCGGCGAGCATGCCGTTGAACGCCGTCCCGATCTCGCCCATCGCGTCGTTCTCGTCGTCGATCTCGACGCGGACGCTCAGGTCGCCGTCCGCCGCCCGATCCATCTGGGCCCGGTAGCGGTCGGCGACCCGTTCGAGGCGCTCGTTTCGCTCGCGGACCTCGGCCATCTTGCGTTCGGCCTCGGCCTGGGCCTCCTCGGCCTCCTCCCGTTTCCGTTCGATCTCGGCCTGTTTGGCCTCCAGATCGTCGATCTGCTGGGCGCGGTCCCGAGCCTGTGCCAGCTGTTCGCGAGCCTCCTCGCGGGAGCGTTCGGTCGACACCCAGTTCGACATCAGTGCGAGCGCCAGAAAGAGGACGAAGATGCCGTGGATGAGGCCCCAGACCCACGGGTTGTTGATCGCGGCCGTGTGATTGTACACGCGACTGGCCTCGATGGTCCCGAACACGCCGTGGGTGAAGACGACGTAGCCCAGGCCGAGCGCGAACGGAAGCCAGTCCTCGTAGGTCGCGACGACGGCCATCGCGACGAAAAAGTGGAAGTGTGCCTCGATGTACCCGCCCGAGAACTGCACCAGGACGACCGACGAGGCCAGCAGACTGGTGATCGCCAGCGCGGTCCGGACGCGCCGCGAGAACGGGCCCGCCCAGGCCGCCGCCGCGAGCGCGAACACGATCCCGATCTCCAGAAAGATCAGCGGGAGCGGCGTCGCCGGAATGCGCGCCTCCGCGATAGGCGTCGTGCCGCTGTAGATGCCCAGCAGGAACCACAGCGGTAGCTGTAACAACGTCGCGACGATCACGTTTCGGTGGCGCGCCCGCCACGTCGACTCGGGAATCGTCGTCCCGTCCGGGATGTACGACACGAAGGTCGCGAGCGCGTCCCGGAGACTCTCGTCCCCTGGCGCACTCGTCCCGGCTGTACCAGATGCCCCTGACATAGCTTCAACTCGGTCAATGGCGCTATGAATCTTTGCCCGAAAGACTCAGCCGTGATAACAGTGGTTTCGGGCCGTGAGGCCACGAAGCGGCCCGTCGCTCGCGTCAGGCCACCGGCGTGCGCTCGACGACCTGCCCGTCGTAGGACGGATACTGCTCGACGATCTCGCCCTCGTCGAGGTCGCCGTCGGCGACCATCTCCTCCAGCAACCACCACGCCACCTCGACGTGGTCGGATTTCACAGTATAGTACTCCTCGGGCACGCCCAGCGCCTCGAAGCGCTCGGGGTCGGCCCAGGTCTTCCCGTAGACAAGGGTGCCGTCGTCGGTCACCTCGTCGAACGGGCGGCGGATCGTGCGGGCCATCCGCTTGAGCCGGCGGCGATGCTGGGCGGCGTCCTTGAAGACGGAGGTACAGAAGTACACTTTCTCGTGGTCGCCCATGACCTCCAGAATGTCCTCGCGTGAGTTCTCGACGGCGCTCATGTGGCCCTCCTTCCGCTCGTAGCCTTCTTCCTGCATCCGCCGGTAGTTGCCGTCTGACATCTCGAACTCGTTGATGTTACAGAAGTCGGCCGCGCCCTCGTCCAGGAACTCCAGGAACTCCGTCTCGGGCCGGATGCCAGGAATCTCGAAGGCCGGCGTCAGCCCTTCCTCGCGGGCGATGTAGAGGATGTCCTCCCACTCGGTGCCGTGCAACTCGCCCCACTGCTCGAACGGCGGGTGGAAGCGAATCTCGTCGAGGCCGGCCTCGCTCAGGCGGCGCATGTTCTCGCGACCGCCGGTGATACCGGTGTAGAGGTGGGTGTGGAAGTCCTCGCCGTACTCGTCTTTGAGCAGGGAGAGATAACGAGTCGTTCGTGCCATGGCCTCCTGGGGTTCGCCGCCGGTGATCGAGGCCCCGAGCGCGTCCATGCGCTCGGCCTCCTCGATCACGTCCTGGTCGTCCTCGACCTTGCGCTCGTTGGCGTACACGTCGGTGACGTTCTTGCGGTTCTCCCCGAGCGGGCAGTAGAAACAGTCGCGCTGATCGCAGTACCCGTAGACGAACAGGACGAGCTTGCCGCCCTCGGCGCACTGTTCACAGCCCTTCGAGATCATCGGTTACCCCTTCTTTCCCGTCGAGCGGCAAAAGCCGTGCGATAGGCGACCGAGGCGACCCAAGACCGATTGTGACCGAGTCACTAGCCGTGGTATGGCCGAGCGCCCGGAGGAGGAGGGAGACGACTCGGACGGAGCGACGGTGGAAGCCGACTCGCCGCGGTTACCGAGCGGGTCGTCGGGGTGGGTCGAACAGGTCGTCGGCTTCTCGGAACAGGTGATGCAGTGGGTCGAACTCGTCGCCGGGTTCGTGCTGGTGGCGCTGTTCGCCATCGGCGTCTTCGATCTCGGCCTGCAGATCTACCAGGAGATCCAGTCGGGCGACATCAGCGATCCGCTCGTCGTCATCGGGTTCATCGACACCGCACTCCTGCTTTTCATCATCGTCGAGGTGTACCAGACGGTCGTCGCCTACGCCCGCTCGGACGAGACCGCGCGCATCCTCCGACTGGTCATCTTCACCGGCGTCATCGCGCTGGTCCGGAAAGCCATCGTCTTCCGGGCGGGCGAGTACGGCGACAAGACCGACGCCTTGCTGGTCGCGGTGGCCTACGGCATCCTCACCGTCGCGCTGGCCCTCCTGCTGTACGTCAGTTACCAGTACGTCGGCGGCCGCGAGGACGAACCGGTGGAATACTGATGCCCAAAAGCAGATAAGCGACAGCGGCGAAGTGGCGAGTAATGCTGCTGGTCCTGTGTGTGGACCTCGACGACGACCTCGGACGCAAGACCGGGATGGACACCCCGGTGATCGGCCGCGACGCCGTCGAAGAGGCCGCCGTGGCGCTCGCGACCGCGGACCCCGAGGACTCCGACGTGAACGTCCTGTTCGAGGGGCTCCACATCCAGAAGTCCATCGAGGACGAGGACGTCGAGGTCGCCGCAGTGACCGGGGTCGACGGCAAGGACGTGGCGGCAAACCGCAAGGTCGGCGAGGAAGTCGACACCGTGCTGGCGAGCATCTCCGCCAGCGACGACGTGCGCGCCATCGTCGTCACCGACGGCGCACAGGACGAGAGCGTCGTCCCCGTCATCCGGTCGCGCGTCTACATCGACGGCGTCCAGCGCGTCGTCGTCCGCCAGGCACAGGACCTCGAATCGATGTACTACACCATCAAGCAGGTGCTGGACGACCCCGAGACCCGCGGGACCATCCTCGTCCCCCTCGGGATTCTCCTCCTGATCTACCCGCTGGCGATCATCGCCGACCTGCTGGGCCTGCCGGGCGCGGTCTTCGGGATCACCTCGGGCCTGCTCGGCCTCTACATCCTGGGTCGTGGCCTCGGCGTCGAGCGGGCGCTGGACTCGGCCATCGACCGCCTCCGGTCGGTGTTCTACGCCGGTCGCGTGACGCTGATCACCTCCGTCGTGGCCGCCGCTCTCCTGCTCATCGGCGGCGTCGAAGGCGTCCAGTCCCTGGAGACCGCCCAGACCAGTCGCGGGACGCTGGGCGCACTCGAAGTGCTGGCGGCGCTCGTGATCGGGGCCGTCCGCTGGTTCGCCGCCGCCGGCATCACCTCCAGCCTCGGCCGCGTCACCGACGAGTACCTCGCCGGCGAGTTCGAGTGGCACTACCTCAACGCCCCCTTCTACGTCGTCGCTATCTCGGCCGTCCTCTACGGAATGAGCGCCTACTTCCTCGAACTGGTCACCCTCTCGTTCCTCGCGGCGACGCTCACCGGCGGCACCATCCTCGGACTCGTCAGCACGCTCGCCTTCGCCGTCGTCGAATCCCACGTCCAGAAGAACCGACCACCAGCCTGAGCCGCGACTCGAAACCGCCCGGCGGCGTGACCACAGCCGAGTTCGACAGAACGCTTATTCCACCCACGGTCGTAGGCCGTGGTATGTCTAGCCGGGAGATCCGTCTCATCGAAGAAGCCGACGGCCAGTGGTCCGCGGTCGACGTCGAAACCAGCGTCGTCACGCAGGGCGAAACCCGCCAGCAAGCCCTGGAAGTCCTCGACGAAGCCGTCGCCCTCTACACCGACGACGACGGCACGGCCATCGGCGACGAAGTGGCCTACCTCGAGGATCACGGGATCGACCCGGCCGAGGTCACAGATCCCCGGGATCTGCCCGACTTTATGCAGTAGGAGGGTGACCGAAGGGAGCCCTCAGTAATTACGAACGGCGACCAGCGGGAGCCGTGAGTAGCGAGGACGAGCGAAGCGAGTCCTCGAACGGTCGAGCGGGGAGGGACGACCCGCGAGACGGCGAGTCCTCGGAACAGCGAGCGGCTCCGCCGCTCGCTCTCCGCGGCCTCACTTCGTTCGGCCGCCCACTCACCGCTCACGGACTGCGTTCGCGGCTCACTTCGTTCACCGCTCACGGACAACCACGAACTCCGCCAGATCCTCGAGATACGCCAGGGCCTCGGAGTCCTCGGCGTCGACCGTCGACAGCGACGCCAGCGCCTCGTCGGACATCTCGCGTGCGCGCTCGTTGGCCTCCTCCGGGGTGAGATCGGTCACCTGCACGAGCGACGGCCGATCCATCTCCGCGTCGTGACCCGTCGGCTTCCCCAGGTCGTCGGCCTCGGCGGTCGCGTCCAGCACGTCGTCGCGCATCTGGAAGGCGATTCCGACCCGCTCGGCGTACTGCCCGAACGCCTCGACCGTGTAGGCGTCGGCGTCGGCCGCGATAGCCCCCAGCTCGGCGGCGGCGCGGAACAGCGCGCCCGTCTTCCGGCGAGCCAGTTCCATGTACTCGGCCTCGTTTTCCGGCTGGGCGACCAGTTCCGTCGCCTCCCCCTCGCCGAGTTCGACCATCGACTCCGAGACGGCCTGCATCGCCCGCTCGTCGCTGGAAAACAGGGCGAACGCCTCACCGAGCAGGCCGTCCGAGGCGATGATCGCCGGGCCGAAGCCGAATTCGGCCCACGCGCTCGGGACGCCCCGCCGGACCTCCGAGTCGTCGATGATGTCGTCGATCACCAGCGAGGCGTTGTGGACGAGTTCGATGCCCACGGCGAAATCGACCGCGTCCGCCGGGTCACCCCCCAGCGTCTCACAGACCAGCACCGTCACCGTCGGGCGGACGCGCTTCCCGCCCGAGAGCGTGACGTGGCCCAGCTCGTCGGCCAGCTCCGCCGGCTCGACCCCGTCGAGGACCGCCTCCAGCCGCTCCTCGACGCGCGCCCGTCGGCGCTCCAGATACTCCATTACCGGGCAGTTAGGACCAGGGACCAATGAGGTTGACGAAGCGACGCGTCGGCGTTCCCCACCGGTCGCCCCGCCGCGACGACCCTCAGAACGAGTCGACGACCGGAATCCCGTCCGTCTCGAAGTCGGTCATCGCCGCCAGCTTGTCCGACACGTCTTCGAGTCCGACGGTCTCGGATACCACCGCGCTCGGATCGATCTTGCCCGTCGACACCATCCGGAAGATCTCGTCGTACCTTGAGACCGGCATCCCGTAGGACCCGAGGAACTCGATCTCCTGCATCACCATCGCGTCGGTCGGCTGTGGGATCGACCCCTTCTCCTCCTCCGTCGTCAGCCCGATCTGGAGATGTTGCCCACGGTTCCCGAGGCTCAGCACCGAGTTCCGACTCGTCTCGGCCACGCCGAGGGCGTCGACGCTGACCGCCGCGCCGCCGTCGGTGAGCCCCTTGATCGCCTTGGGGACGCGCTCGGTCTCGGCCGCGTTGATCGTCTCGACCGCCCCCAGTTCCTCGGCCTGGCTGAGCTTGTCGTCTTTCAGGTCGACCGCGACCACGTTCGCGCCCAGTGCGTCCGCGATGTGGACCGCCGAGAGTCCCACGCCGCCACAGCCGTGGACGGCCACCCAGTCGCCCGCCCCCACGTCCGCGCGGTGCGCCAGCCCGTGGAAGGATGTCATGAACCGACAGCCCAGGCCCGCCATGTCGACCGACGTGACCCCGTCGGGCAACTGGACCGCGTTGAAGTCGGCGAAGGGGACGTGGACCTGCTCGGCGAACGCGCCCTGGGCCTGCTCGACGAAGCCCAGCGGAATGCCGTTGTCACAGGTGTTCGAGTGACCCGTCCGACACTCCGGACAGGTACCGTCGCCCAGGCTGAACGGAATCGCGATGTGGTCGCCCTCCCGGACCTGTTCGACCTCGTCGCCGACCGCGATCACGCGGCCGGCCGGCTCGTGGCCGAGGATCTGCCCTGCACCGGCGTCGATCCCCAGCCAGTCCCAGTCGCCCTGCCAGACGTGCCAGTCACTCCGGCAGATCCCGCAGGCCTCCGTCTCGACGACGACTCCGTGGGGGTCCGGTTCCGGCGCGTCTACGTCCTCGATAGCCAGTGGCTCCCCGTGCTCCTCGATGACAGCTGCGCGCATATCGTCTCGACCGTGGAGTGGTGCGGGGATAAGTGTTGACGCGGGCGTGTGAACCACACTAAGTGGCCGGCCAAAGCGGGCGACGGAGCGGGGACGACACCGGCGACGAAGCGCCGCCGCTCACGCCGTTCGCGACCGTCGAAAAAACGAAGCGAGTTGCCCCGATTTACACGTCCGGCACTTCGCCGCCGAACTCCTCGATGAGAGCCGGCACGACCTCGAAGAGGTCGTCTTCGATGCCGTAGTCGGCGAGGTCCCAGATGGGTGCGTTGGGGTCGGTGTTGATCGCGACGATGGTGTCTGCGCCCTTCATCCCGGCGACGTGCTGGACTGCACCGGAGATGCCGATGGCGATGTACACGTCGGGCGTGACGACCTTCCCGGACTGGCCGACCTGCCGGTTGGCGGGCAGCCAGCCGTTGTCGACGATGGGGCGGGACGAGGAGAGGGTGGCGTCGGTCGCCTCGACCAGCGCCTCGATCAGCGGGAGGTTCTCCTCCTCGTCGATCCCGCGGCCGATGGAGATCAGGAAGTCCGCCTCGCTGATGTCCACGTCGCCGCCGGCGACCTCCTCGAAGCCGGTGACGGTGGACTGGATCTCGCTCTCGTCGATGTCGGCGTCGAACGCCTCGATGGCGGCGTCGCCGTCACCCTCGGCCTGGGGCCACTCGGCCGGCCGGATCGTGACTGCGGCGTGGTCTTCCTCCACGTCGATGGTCGTCTCGACCTTGCCACCGTACTGTTCGCGAGTGACGGTGAGTCCGCCGTCTTCCTCCAGGTCGACCGCGTCGGTCACGAGCGGCAGGGAGAGGCCCTCGGCGACGGCCGGGGCGTAGTCCATCCCGTTGACCGAGTTGGGGGCCAGGAGGTACTGCGGGTCCAGCTCGGCGTAGAGCTGTTCGATGGCCTGCGTGTACACGTCGTGGTTGAACTCCTCACCGTACTCGACGGTGTGGATGGCGTCGACGCCCTCGCGGTTGACCTGCTCGGCGTAGTCGTCGACGTCGCCGCTGATGACGGCCAGGTGCAGGTCGCCGCCGGTCTGGTCGGCCAGGTCGCGGCCGGCCGTGACCATCTCCAGGCTCACGTCGCGCAGTTCGCCACGGCGGTGCTCGGTGACGGCGAGAACGTCGCTCATCCCTCGACCACCCCCTTGTCGCGGAGGAATTCAGCCAGCTGCCCGGCCGTCTCCTCCGCGTCGCCGCTCCAGACCGTCGCGTCGCCCTCGGACTCGGGCTCGTACATGTCGGTCTGGGCCAGCGGGCTCTCGAGATCGTCGGCGGAGAGGCCGACATCGTCGAGCGTCTGCACGTCCAGCGGCTTGCTCTGCGCCTGGCGGATACCGCGCAGGCTCGCGTAGCGGGGCTCGTTGATCCCGGACTGGATCGTCAGCACGGCGGGACTCTCGACCTCGGTGAGTTCCTCGACGCCGCCTTCCAGTTCGCGGTGGACGTTGGCGACGCCGCCCTCGATGTCGAGGTCGAGCTGGTTGACGACGGCGGCCCACTCGAAGCCGATCTTTTCGGCCAGTGTGACGCCCGTCGCGCCGTTGGACTCGTCACCGGCCTGGACGCCGGTCAGGACGAGATCGGGGTCTTCCTCCTCGACGACACCCGCGAGCAGTTCGGCCTTGGTTTCGACGTCGAGCTTGCCCGCACCCTCGATGTCGTCGTCCCACACGCGGATCGCGCGGTCGGCACCCTTGGCCAGCGCCATCCGGATGGTCTCCTCGGCGCGCTCCGGACCGATGGTCGCGGTGACGACCTCCACGTCGTCCTCGGCCTCGCTGATCTGGACGGCCTCCTCGACGGCGTAGTCGTCCCATTCGTTGAGGTCGTATTCGAGATACTGCTCGGCGATATCGCCGCCGGAGATCTCGAATTCGTCCTCGACTTCCGCCACCTCCTTTACCGTTACGAGAATCTTCATGCTCACCCGAACCTGTGGATTACTCCCCGTTAAACGTTTCCGAACGCCGGAACCGCAGACAACTGTTCATCCCGCAACCCGACGGTGGTGGCCGAGGGCGCTCGGCAGCTCTATCCGCCGTTTTCCGGCTCCTCGCCGTTCGTGTCCGTGATGTCTTCGTCGGGGAACGAGATGAGGTTCTCCCGGCCGATCCGGAGTTTGTCGATGCGGCCCTCGTCGTCCATCGAGGAGAGCAGCTGGGACACCTTCGCGTTCGACCAGTCGGTCTCTTTGACGATGTTCGCCTGTTTCATGCGCCCGCCGTTCCGTTCGAGCAGGCGCTCGATCCGTTCCTCGTCGCTCAGCAGTTCCTCGTCGATCTCGTCGTCGCCAGCCTCGGCGGCCCCGGCCGCCGTCCCGCCGTCGGTCGTCGAGGCGGCTGTCCCGGCCGCTGCGGGCGGATCGTCACCGTCGCTGCCGCCGTCACCAGTGTCGGTCGGTGCGGCCGGTGACGGCACGTCGAAGTCCCGTGTCGCGAGCAGATACGCGATGACGACGGCGACGAACAGCGCCGCGATGCCGACGAGCAACAGCGGCGAGATACCGCCGGACTGCGGCCCGGGCGTGCTGGCGTTGGGCGACGTGGCGTTCCCGCTTCGCTGGTAGACGACCGACGGCTGGCTGACCTCGAAGGTCCCCTCCTGGTCACCCTCCCAGCGGAGCGACGCGTTCGTCACCGAGTAACCCGGTGGAGAGGCGCTGTACAGGTCGTAAGCCCGCGGTGGAACGATTGTGAGCGTCTGGTTGGCCCCCAGGGTCGGGAACCACGTCCCGTTGGGCGAGAGGAACACGTCGTCGACGTAGAGATACGTCCCGGACTTGCGAGCGAACCCCGTCCAGGTGAACTCGAGGACGAGTTCCCCGGTATCGCCCGTGATGGTACTCCGTCGGGTCACACCCGTAATCTCCATCGGCCGACCGGTCGCGGCGCTGGCGCGCTCGCTGGCAGCCCGTGCCGTTCTGATCGTGTCGAGCCCCGAACCGCTCTCGAAGTCCCGTGCGACCGAACTGAACGCCGCCCGCTTTGCCTCGGTATCGACCGTGTAGTTCCGCCTGATCGTCCACACCGCGTCACCGTTCGACCTGATCCCGACGGTGAACGTCGTGTCGGTCCGGTTGAGTTCCGTGTCCTGTGTCTGGAGGGAGACACCGCTCGAGACGGCTGGCTGGTGAGCCTCGGCCCCGTCGGCGAGCGCCGGGGCAGCCACCGGACCTGCGGTCAGGAGGAGGGCGAGTGAGGCGAGCAGGGCGGCGTGTGCCCGCGTCAACATTAGTCCTCTCTGTTCGCGCCTCGGGGAAAACACTTTCCATCAGGTAAAAAAACGTCAGGAGCGGCTGTGAAAGGTCTAAGCGGCGCTCATACGCCGACAGAAAGGTAGCCTGTCCAACAGGATCGGCGTGTGACAGCGAGAGTCGGTCGGGTTTTTTGTAGTCCCGTCTCCATGTAGCAGGTACCCGCCATGCGATATTCACTCCCCGTATTGATGGGCGTGCTCGTCGTCACCGCGACGGTGACCGTCGGCACGCCAGCCCTCTCCCCGGGACCGGCGACACCCGAGGCGGATCGCGGTGCGGCCGACGCCGTCGTCGCACCGATCGTCTCCACGCAGAACTCGAGTAACTACCTCGCCATCCCCGAGAGCGGGAACGAACGCACGCGATTCGGCAACGCCTCCCTCGATTTCGGCGCGACGGTCGCGGTCGATAGCGCGCGCCTCCAGGAGTCACTCGCCGGCCAGAGCGCCGTCGAGGCGTTCAGAGCCGCTCCCAACACCTCGGCGAAGACAGCCGTCCTCCAGCGGGCCGTCGCGGACCTCGAGAACCGGACGACCGCACTGTTCCAGCGCCAGCAGCGATCCGTCGAGAGTTTCAACGACGGCCGCATCTCGGCCGAGTTGCTGTTCAGACGAGTCGCAGAGATCGACTCGCGCGCCCGAGCGATCTACTCCAGCGCCCGACGGATAGAGCGAGTCGCCGGGAACACCGAGGGCTACGTCATCTCGTTCGACCTCTCGACCCGGTTCAACAACGTCGAACAGCGAACCGGCCTGTTGTCGACGGAAGTGCGGAGCAACGTCGTCGACTCGCTGGCTGGCACACGCGATTCGCGGCGATACCTGATGACCGCCTCGAACGACGGGTTCGTCGTCGCCGGCGTCGATCAGGGGCAGTACGTCCGTGAAGCGTACATCGACAGCCGGTACCAGCGGAGCGGGAGCGACCGGTTCGACGGCGACCTCGGGGCCGCCATCGACTACGTGTACGAACTGTACCCGTGGGCCGAGAACAACCAGCGACGGCCGTACCCGGACATCGAACCGATCGTCAGCAGTATCTACCGGGCCACGATCAACCACAAACACGGCCGGCTCGTGACGTACCTCGACGGGTCGAACGGCGAGATCTTCTTCGAGACCCAGGAGAAACGGCTGTCGACGCTCCCGGTCACCGGAACCGCCACCGCACGGAACGCCACCGCCGACCTCGCCGCGCGTGTGAACATGTCACACCCGACCGGACCGATGGAGATGACCGTCCGGGACACGACGAGCGGGGACGCCGTCGATGCCCGGATCGTGGTCGACGGTCAGTTCGTCGGCACGACCGGTGCCGACGGTCGCCTCTGGACGGTCCAGCCGGGGGCAAACACTCGGATCGAAGTGATCGCCGGTGACGACCGGCTCACGTTCAGCACCATCCACACCGGAGGTTGAAGTAGGAGACCGGGACCACCGACCGGCGTGTCGACCCGCGCGCTCAGCTCCGTCGTCGGTGTCGTCCTGTTGCTCGCCGTCGCCGTGCTCACAGCCGCCGCCGTCGGTGTGACCGCCCTCGGCGCGGCACCGCCCGACACCGGCCCGACTCGGGCCGCCTTCGAACTCCGGGCCGACGCCGACGCGGATCGACTGACCCTCCTGCACCGCGGCGGCGACCCCATCGCCGTCTCCGCGCTCCGGGTCCGCGTCCGGATCGACGGCCGCCCGCTCGCGCACCAGCCACCGGTCCCCTTCTTCGCCGCTACCGGCTTCGAGTCCGGCCCGACCGGCCCGTTCAACACCGCCGCCGACGGCGAGTGGCAGGCCGGCGAGCGTGCGAGCGTGCGACTGGCGGGTACGAACGACCCCGAGATAGCGCCGGGGTCGCAGGTGACGGTCGAACTCTACCTCGACGGGCAGAAACTGGCGGCGCTGGAGACAACCGCCTGAACGGCCCGGACGCGGTCGCTACTCCGGCACCGTCGCGACCCCACCTTTTTCATCGTCGGGTGGCCTCGCTCCGCTCGGCCACCTCTCCTCGAAAAACGTGGGCGAAAAAGCCGAGCGCTCCCCGCGGTCGCGCTCGGCACAGATCCTCTCTACTCCGGCACCGTCGCGACCGTCGTGATCGCGATTTCGGGGTTGTACTCCGGTCCGGCATCCACCTTTTGTTCCTCGGGTTGCTCGCGGCGCTCGCAACCACTCGTCACAAAAGCTGGACCAAAAGCGGGCCGCTCGCACGCTCGCGGCCCGTCACTCCGGCACCGTCGCGACCGTCGTAATCGCGATTTCGGGGTTGTACTCCGGTCCCATCGTGTGGTGTTCGAAGTCGACGAAGCCGGCTTCCCGGAACATCCGGTCGGCCTCGCGCTCGTCGTAGAAGAGCATGATCGCGTCGGCGAGTCGCTGGAACACCGACGAGTTGGGGTAGTTGGGGCCGACGATCAGCACCTGCCCGCCGGGTCTGGCGACGCGGCGACACTCCGCGAGGGCGTCGACGGGGTTGGGCCAGTACTCGATGGAGCCCGAGGACCACACCACGTCGAAGGTGTTCTCGCGGAAGGGGAGCCGTTCGGCGTCGCCGAGGTGGAAGTTCACGGGGCCGTCCCGTTTGCCGAACTTCTCGTAGGCTTTCTCCAGCTGGTGTGGGCTCTGATCGAGGCCGTAGACGGTGTCGACGCGGTCGAGCAGGCCCTCGGTCGCGAAGCCGGTGCCACACCCGATGTCGAGGACCCGGTCGTCGCGCTCGATGTCGAGGAGGTCGATGGCCGCCGTGCGCATCTCCTCGTTCCAGATGAAGGGGTTGATCTGGTCGTACACCTTCGAGAGGTACTTGTAGAAAAGCCGGGCCCGGGACTTGTTCTCGAGGACTCCCATTGGGTTGGTGTAGGGCGCTGGAGGTGATAATTCCCCGGATTTCCGGCCGCCAGCGGAACGGGCCGGGGGAGCCGAGCGGCCGTGAACGTGTCACACAGCTACGAACACCGGATTGTGGCGGCAAACTTCGCAACTACCATATAGCCGCTTCTGTAATCTCCGGATGATTCAAATGCCAAGGCCAGAGGTTCTCGATCGGATCAAAGAGACCGAACAAGAGGCCGACGAGATCGTCGCCGAGGCCGAAGAGGAGGCCGAAACGACGATCTCCGAGGCCCGGGAGGAGGCCGAGGAGATTCGCCAGCAGGCCCGCGAGGAGGCCGAGGAGATGGCCCAACAGCGCCTCGAGGACGCCCGCGACGAGATCGAGGCCGAACGGGAGAAGATCCTCGCGGAGGGAGACGAACAACGCGAGGAGCTGGAAAACCAGGCCGAGACGCAGCGCGACGAGGTGATCGAACACGTAACAGACCTGTTCGAGGAGGCGGTGCATGCTCAGACCTGAGCAAATGAGTCGGGTCTCGGTGACCGGCTCCAAACAGGTCATGGAGTCGGTCGTCGAGACCGTACACGACCTGCGTCTGGTCGATCTCAGCGACTACGACGGCGCGTGGGAGGGCTTCGAGCCCGGCACGCCCGCCGAAGGCGGCGACGCGGCCTCCGAGAAGCTCGTCACCGTCCGCTCGCTGAAGTCCATCCTCGACGTCGACGAGGCCGACGCCGGCCCGACGCGGCTGGTGACCGAGGACGCCCTCGACGAGGAACTCGAAGACATCCGCGAGGAGGTCAACGAACTCGACGACCGCCGCGAGGAGTTGCGGGACGAACTCCGGACGGTCGAAGAGCGCATCGACAGCGTCGAACCGTTCGCGGCGCTGGGCATCGACCTCGACCTCCTGACGGGCTACGACTCGCTGGCCGTCGGCGTGGGCGAGGGCGACGCCGAGACCATCGAGGCCGAACTTGCCGGTGACGACAGCGTCGCCGCCTTCGAGGTGTTCTCGGAGGGCGACGCGGTCGCCGTCTTCGTCTACCCCGAGGCGACCGACCCCGTCGAGGAAGGTGTCGACGCCTCGGTCCAGGACCTGCTCGTCGGGGCCAACTTCCAGGCCTACGACGTGCCCGAGGCCGAGGGCAGTCCCGAGGAGTACATCTCCGAGCTGAACCACCGCAAACAGCAACTCGAGTCCAAACTCGACACGGTCGAGGACGAACTCGAAGACCTCAAACTCGACGTGGCCGGCTTCCTGCTGGCCGCCGAGGAGACGCTGGCCATCGAGGCACAGAAGGCCGAAGCGCCCCTCTCGTTCGCGACGACCGAGAACGCCTTCGTCGCAGAGGGCTGGCTCCCGACCGACGAGTACGAGCGCCTCGAATCGGCGCTCGCCGACGCCGTCGGGGACCACGTCGAGGTCGAGGAACTCGAACGCGCCGACTACGACGGCGAAGGGCACGCGACCCACGCCGAAGACGTGACCGAGGGCGCGCCCGCCGCCGGCGGCGCGACCGAGGCCGACCTCGGCGCGAGCGTGAGTGCGGACGCGACCGACGGCGCTGAGTCGCCCGCCGAAGCCGAGGCCGAACAGGAGCAGGAGAAAGAGACGGTTGCCGACGGTGGAAATGTGACGATGGGCAATGACTCTCCGCCGGTCATCCAGGACAACCCCGGTGCGGCCAAGCCCTTCGAGGCGCTGGTCGAAGTCATCAACCGGCCCAAGTACACCGAGTTCGACCCGACGGTGCTGGTCTTCCTGACCTTCCCGGCCTTCTTCGGGTTCATGATCGGTGACCTGGGCTACGGGATCCTCTACATGGGACTGGGCTACTGGCTCTACAGCAGTTTCGACAGCGACGTGATCCGGAGTCTCGGTGGCGTCGGCATGTGGGCCGGTGGCTTCACCGCCATCTTCGGCGTCCTCTACGGCGAGATATTCGGACTCCACCTGATCTCGTCGTACCTCTGGGAGGGCGCGCTCGGTATGGGCGGGTCGCCCCTGCACAAGGGTCTCCAGCCCAAGTACGGGAGCTACGCCATGGGCTGGCTCGTGTTGAGCCTGCTGGCTGGCGTGGTCCACCTGGCCATCGGCTGGGTGCTCGACTTCATCGAGAACCTCGAACACGGCTTCATGGACGCGCTCGGTGAGAGTGGCTCCTGGCTGATGATGATGTTCGGGATGTGGACCTGGATCTTCGCCGGCGCGTTCGGGAGCGCGCCGCCGATCCTCTACGGCTCCGAGAGCGTCTTCGCCGGGAACCCGCTCCCGCTCGGCTTCACCGGCTTCAGCCCGACGGTCGGGCTGGCCGGGCTCGCGGTGTTCTTCGTCGGGCTCGGACTCCTGACCTACACCGAACCCATCGAGTTCGTCGAGTTCCTGAACGTGCTGGTCAACGTCCTGTCGTACACGCGACTGGCCGCAGTCCTGCTGGCCAAGGCGGGGATGGCCTTCGTGGTCAACCTGCTCTTTTTCGGCGTGTACGTCACCGGCGACGGTGCCTGGCACTTCGGGATCGGCCACTCGCCCGCCCACATGCTGGAGAAGGGAACCTACCACGGCCACGAAGTGACGAACGTGATGTTCCCCGGCATGATGCACATGGGCATCGCGGCGCTCGTGGTCGGCCTGCTCATCCTCGTCGTGGGCCACCTGCTCGTGCTGGCGCTGGGTGTCACCAGCGCCGGCCTGCAGGCGGTGCGTCTCGAGTACGTCGAGTTCTTCGGGAAGTTCTACGAGGGCGGCGGTCGCGCGTACTCGCCGTTCGGCTACGACCGCGAGTACACGACCGAAGACTGACGGCTCCCGCATTTTTTGCCGAGCGAGCGTGGCGCGGCCGGCCGCGTCCGGTTAGTTGCCCGAACCGTGAGACTGTCTCTCACCGGGTTTTCACGCGCTGACGACGGCATTTGGGAAGTTTTATGAAGCC
Organism: Halorientalis pallida; assembly: GCF_049605515.1. Lineage (GTDB taxonomy): Archaea > Halobacteriota > Halobacteria > Halobacteriales > Haloarculaceae > Halorientalis > Halorientalis pallida_A. The sequence continues at coordinate 2,630,859 of NZ_CP187158.1, read as the reverse complement.
CGTAGAGCCATATCCGGATGTTCGGAACGAGCGAATCCCGGAACCCAAATCATGATCGAAACATTCACCGCGGTACTGACCGCACTCGGACCGGTTCTTCAGGAAGGTGGCGCACAGACGATCAACCAGGCACCCGCGATCCCCAACAAGGCCGCAGCCGCCCTCGCAGTCGGGCTAGCGGCGTTCGGCGCGGGCTTCGCGGAGCGTGGCATCGGTGCGGCCGCGGTCGGCGCGATCGCCGAGGACGACGACATGTTCGGTCGTGGGCTGATCCTCACGGTCCTGCCCGAGACGCTTGTCATTCTGGCACTGGTCGTCGTCTTCGTCGTCCCGCAGTAACTCTCCCACCCTTCTACCAATGAGTCTTGATACGGTCGTAGAGGACATTCGGGAGGAAGCCCGCGCGCGTGCGGAGGAAATCACGTCCGAGGCGGAGGCCGAAGCCGAGGAGATCGTGGCCGAAGCGGAACGTGACGCCGAGGAGATCCGCAGCGAACGCGAGGCAGCGGTAGCATCGACTATCGAACAGGAGCGTGAACAGCGCCTCTCCAGTGCCAAGCTCGAGGCCAAGCAGAAGCGTCTCGAAGCGCGCCGGAACGTCCTCGGCGAGGTCCGCGAGGCCGTCGAAGACGAGATTGCCGGTATCGAAGGCGACGACCGCGAGGAGCTGACCCGCGAACTGCTCGTCGCGGCCACCGAGGAGTTCGACGCCGACGACGAACTCGCGGTTCACGGACACGCCGACGACGAGGACCTGATCGAGTCACTGCTCGACGAGGAAGGACTCGACGGGCACTTCGCCGGCGAGTACGACTGCCTCGGCGGCGTCGTCGTCGAGAGCGAAGGCTCGCGGATCCGTGTGAACAACACCTTCGACTCGATCCTTGAGGAGGTCTGGGAGGACAACCTCGGCGAGATCAGCGACAGACTGTTCGAGCAATGAGTACGGAACGAACCGCGGGCGGCAGCAACTACGAGTACGTGATCGCGCGAGTCCGCTCGCGCCGCGCCGCGCTGTTCGACGACGACGACTACCGGAAGCTGATCCGGATGGGGCCGGGCGAGATCGCCCGGTTCATGGAGGAAAGCGAGTACGAGAGCGAGATGAACGCCCTTGGTGCGCGCCACTCGGGCGTCGACCTCATCGAGTACGCGCTGAACCGCAACGTCGCCAAGCACTTCGACGACCTGTTGCAGTGGGCCGACGGCCAGCTGTACGACTACGTGGCTCGCTACCTCCGGAAGTTCGACGTCTGGAACGTCAAGACGATCATCCGGGGGCTGTACGCCGGCACCGACGCCAGCGACGTCGAGACGGACCTGATCCGGGCGGGCGAGTTCGACGACGCCTTCCTCGACCAGTTGCTCAACGCCGGGTCCATCGAGGAGCTCGTGGAACTGCTCGAACCGACCCGCTTCGGTGACCTCCTCGCCGAGGCGTACGCGGTCTACGAGGACGAGGGCGTCCTCGTGCCGCTGGAGAACGCCCTCGACCGGGCCTTCTACGAGGACCTGTTGACGGGCCTGTCGGGCGAGCAGTCCCGGGCGATGGAGCTGTACGTCGAGTTCCTCAGCGCGGAAGTCGACTTCCGGAACCTCCGGAACGCCTTCCGGCTGGCCCGCAGTGGCGCGGATCTCGACCCCTCGGAGTACTACATCGAGGGCGGCAAGCTGTTCGACGAGGACGAGATCCGCCAGCTGGCGCGCAACCGCGACCAGCTCGTCGAGTTCGTCCGGTCGAGCAAGTACGGCGACGACCTCGAAGCGGGGCTGGACTCTCTGGAGGCGGCCGACAGCCTCATCGAGTTCGAGCGCGCCCTGGACGCGGCGCTTCTGGAGTACTCGGGGCGGCTGTCCAACCGGTATCCGCTGTCGATCTGTCCGGTCCTGGCGTACGTGCTGGCCAAGGAGCGTGAGGTCGACAACATCCGCGCCATCGCGCGCGGCCGGGAGGGCGGCCTCTCACAGGACGAGATCGAGAACGAACTGGTGATACTATGAGCCAGGAGATCGCTGTCATCGGGAGTCCGGACTTCACGACCGGCTTCCGGCTGGCCGGCGTCCGCAAGTTCGCGGACGTGCCCGAGGACGACAAGGCGGCCGAGCTGGACGACGCAGTGGAGGGGATGCTCACCGACGACGACGTCGGCATCCTGGTGATGCACGAGGACGATCTGGAGCATCTCTCGCGAGGCGTCCGTAACGACGTCGAGACCAGCGTCGAACCGGTGCTCGTCACCCTCGGCGGCGAGGGTGCCGGCAGCGGCGGCCTGCGCGAGCAGATCAAACGAGCTATCGGTATCGACCTCATGGAGGAAGACTAACAACGAATGAGTCAAGCGACAGAATCCGACGTCCGCGAAGACGGACAGATCGAGAGCGTAAGCGGTCCCGTCGTGACGGCGACAGACCTCGACGCGAAGATGAACGACGTGGTCTACGTCGGTCACGAGGGACTGATGGGCGAAGTCATCGAGATCGAGGGCAACATCACGACCATCCAGGTCTACGAGGAGACCTCCGCGGTCTCCCCGGGCGAACCCGTCGAGTCGACGGGTGCGCCCCTCAGCGTCGACCTCGGACCGGGCATGCTCGACGCCATCTACGACGGCGTCCAGCGCCCGCTCGACGTGCTCGAGGAGAAGATGGGCAGTGCGTTCCTCGACCGCGGTGTCGACGCACCCGGGATCGACCTGGAGAAGACCTGGGAGTTCAACCCCGAGGTCGCCGAGGGCGACGAAGTCGGCCCCAACGACGTGGTCGGCATCGTCCCCGAGACGCCCAGTATCGACCACAAAGTGATGGTGCCGCCCGACTACGAGGGCGGCGAAGTCGTCGACGTGAAATCCGGCGACTACACCGTCGAGGACACCGTCGTCGAACTCGACAACGGCGAGGAGATCCAGATGCGCCAGGAGTGGCCCGTCCGCTCCCAGCGCCCCGCCGACGAGAAGCAGACGCCGGACACGCCGCTGGTTTCGGGCCAGCGGATCCTCGACGGCCTGTTCCCGCTCGCGAAGGGTGGGACGGCCGCGATTCCCGGCCCCTTCGGTTCGGGCAAGACCGTCACCCAGCACCAGCTCGCCAAGTGGGCCGACGCGGACATCGTCGTCTACGTCGGCTGTGGCGAGCGTGGCAACGAGATGACGGAAGTGATCGAGGACTTCCCGGAACTGGAGGACCCGACGACCGGGAACGCGCTGATGGACCGGACCTGCCTCATCGCGAACACCTCGAACATGCCCGTCGCCGCCCGTGAGTCCTGCGTGTACACGGGCATCACCATCGCGGAGTACTTCCGCGACATGGGCTACGACGTGGCGCTGATGGCCGACTCCACCTCGCGGTGGGCCGAGGCCATGCGGGAGATCTCCTCCCGGCTGGAGGAGATGCCCGGTGAGGAGGGGTACCCGGCCTACCTCGCCGCCCGCCTCAGCGAGTTCTACGAGCGAGCCGGTTACTTCCAGAACATCAACGGCACCGAGGGCTCCGTGTCTGTCATCGGGGCCGTCTCGCCGCCGGGCGGGGACTTCTCGGAGCCGGTGACCCAGAACACGCTGCGTATCGTCAAGACGTTCTGGGCGCTGGACGCCGACCTCGCCGAGCGCCGGCACTTCCCGGCGATCAACTGGAACGAGTCCTACTCGCTGTACCGCGACCAGCTCGACCCGTGGTTCGAGGACAACGTGGCGAGCGACTGGTCCGAACAGCGCCAGTGGGCCATCGACACGCTGGACGAGGAGGACGAACTCCAGGAGATCGTCCAGCTCGTCGGGAAGGACGCCCTGCCCGAAGACCAGCAGCTCACGCTGGAAGTCGCACGCTACCTGCGTGAAGCCTGGCTCCAGCAGGACGCCTTCCACGACATCGACACGTACTGCGAACCGGCCAAGACCTACGCCATCCTCGGTGCCATCAAGACCTTCAACGACGAGGCCTTCGAGGCGCTGGAGGCCGGCGTCCCGGTCGAGGAGATCACGGCCGTCGACGCCATCCCCCAGCTCAACCGGATCGGCGTCCAGGACGAGTGGGAGGAGTACGTCGAGGAACTGGAAGACGACATCACCGAGCAGATCAGGGAGCTCTACTAATGCAGAAAGAATACCAGACCATCACGGAGATCAGCGGTCCGCTGGTGTACGCCGAAGTAGACGAGCCCGTCGGCTACGACGAGATCGTCGAGATCGAGACCCCGGACGGCGACACCCGCCGCGGCCAGGTGCTCGAATCGACGAGCGACTTCGTCGCCATCCAGGTGTTCGAGGGGACCGAAGGGATCGACCGCGATTCCTCGGTGCGGTTCCTCGGTGAAACCCTGCAGATGAAGCTGACGGAGGACCTGCTCGGGCGCGTCCTGAGCGGGTCGGGCGAACCCATCGACGGCGGACCCGAAATCGAACCGGACGAGGAACGACCGATCGTCGGCGAGGCGATCAACCCCTACTCCCGGGAGTACCCCGAGGAGTTCATCCAGACCGGCGTCTCGGCCATCGACGGCATGAACACGCTGGTTCGGGGCCAGAAGCTCCCGATCTTCTCGGGATCGGGGCTGCCCCACAACGACCTCGCGCTCCAGATCGCCCGGCAGGCGACCGTCCCGGAGGAAGACGAGGGCGGCGACGACGAGGGCTCGGAGTTCGCAGTGATCTTCGGCGCGATGGGGATCACGCAGGAGGAGGCCAACGAGTTCATGGACGACTTCGAGCGCACCGGTGCGCTGGAACGCTCGGTCGTCTTCATGAACCTCGCGGACGACCCCGCAGTCGAGCGGACGGTCACGCCGCGACTCGCGCTCACCACCGCCGAGTACCTGGCCTTCGAGAAGGACTACCACGTCCTGGTCATCCTGACGGACATGACCAACTACTGTGAGGCACTGCGCGAGATCGGTGCCGCACGGGAGGAGGTCCCGGGTCGCCGTGGCTACCCCGGGTACATGTACACGGACCTGGCCCAGCTCTACGAGCGGGCCGGTCGTATCGAGGGCGAGGAGGGGTCGGTGACGCAGATTCCGATCCTGACGATGCCCGGCGACGACGACACCCACCCGATCCCGGACCTGACGGGCTACATCACCGAGGGGCAGATCTACGTCGACCGTGACCTGAACAGTCAGGGGATCGAACCGCCGATCTACGTCCTGCCCAGCCTGAGCCGGCTGATGGACGACGGGATCGGCGAGGGCCTGACTCGCGAGGACCACGCCGACGTGTCCGACCAGATGTACGCCGCGTACGCGGAAGGTGAGGACCTCCGTGACCTGGTGAACATCGTCGGTCGCGAGGCCCTGTCGGAACGTGACAACAAGTATCTCGACTTCGCGGACGACTTCGAGACGGAGTTCGTCCAGCAGGGCTTCCGGACCAACCGCTCCATCGACGAGACCCTCGATCTGGGCTGGGAACTGCTCTCCCAGCTCCCCAAGGAAGAGCTCAACCGTATCGACGAGGAGCTCATCGAGGAGAAGTACGTCGAAGACGAGGGCGAGACGGTCGAAGCCGAGGAGTAACGCCGCCTTTTCCTTTCGCTGTCGGTCCCGAGTCGCAGCTACAGCTCCGACGAGCCGGCGTCGTCCCCGAGCGAACGGGCGCGGTACTGCGTGACGGCGTAGAACCCGGCGGCGTAGATGCCGACCGAGAAGATGCCGATGGAGAAGATGCCGATGGAGAACACGCCGACGGAGAACACGCCCGCGGCGAAGATACCGACCGAGAAGATGCCGGTCGAGAGGACGCCGCCGCTGAAGTTCCCCGCCGCGAGGTAGCCGATCGCGGTGTCGCCGGCCGCGAGCACCTCGAAGCCGGCGAGCGTTTCGACGCCGGCCACGGTCAGTCCCAGTGCGACCACCAGGAGGCCGACGACGACGAGTCCGGTCACGTCTCCCCAGTCGATGTCCATACGCCCACTTTTCGGTGCCGGATCTTGTAATCGGGCAGTACTTCTCACTCAGTGAGAACGTCCGGCGGCGTAGCCGGGACCGAAGTGAGAGGGCGGTACGGATGGTTCTGTAAAGAGTTAACCGCCTGGGCCGGTAACCGTCGCCCAATGGCTAAGGACGTCAAACCGACCCGGAAGAACCTCATGGCTATCGAGGACCGGATCGAACTCTCCGAGCGGGGCCACGACACGCTGGAGAAAAAGCGCGACGGCCTCATCATGGAGTTCATGGACATCCTGGATCAGGCCCAGGACGTGCGGTCGGACCTCAACGAGAACTACGACGAGGCCCAGCGCAAGATCAACATGGCCCGTGCGATGGAGGGCGACGTGGCCGTGCGGGGCGCGGCCGCCGCGCTGAAGGAACACCCGGAACTGACCACGGAGTCCAAGAACATCATGGGCGTGGTCGTCCCCCAGATCGAGTCCTCGAAAGTCCGTAAGAGCCTCGACGAGCGGGGCTACGGCGTGCTGGGCACCAGCGCGCGCATCGACGAGGCCGCCGAGGCCTACGAGGAACTGCTGGAGACGATCATCCTCGCGGCGGAGGTCGAGACGGCGATGAAGAAGATGCTCGACGAGATCGAGACCACCAAGCGCCGCGTCAACGCCCTGGAGTTCAAGCTCCTGCCCGAACTCAAGTCCAACCAGGAGTACATCGAGCAGAAACTCGAAGAACAGGAGCGCGAGGAGATCTTCCGGATGAAAAAGATCAAGGCCAAAAAGGAAGAGGAGGAGAAAGCCGAGCGGGAAGCCGCCGAGCAGGAGGCCGAGGAGGCCGAGGCCGTCACTGCGGACGACTAGGCACCGACTCGGAGCCGACGGTCGTCGCGGGATAGTCTTTTCCGGTGGCCGCTCGTTTTGTGCGTATGAACTGTCCACACTGTCAGACGCCGCTGTTGCGGTTCCCAGTGGCCGACGAGTGGCGGCCACACCTCCCGGAGGACTCGCCGGGCGCGGCGATCTGTCCGACCTGTCTCGCGCTGGAACCGGACCCCGATCCGCCGTCGACGACGCCGGCGTTCGGGGAGATCGGTGAGCCGTTCCCCGAGGGCGAGGCCGCAGTGCCGATGGCCGTCGCAATCGGCCTGCTGGATTCGCTGGCGCTCAACCGCTCGGAAATTTCCGAGCTGTTCGCGGCCGTCGAAGAAGCGGGGACCGATCCACTGCTGGTACTGGATCGACTCGCGACGACGGGCAGCGTCGACAGCCGCGTCGATCTGCAGGGGCGGCGACAACAGTTGGAGCAGTTGCTGGAGTGAGGCAGTCAGGTCTGGGATCTCCACGGGTGAGTGTACTCGCTCCCGGTCGGTGTCAGGAGAGCTGTGCCGTACTCACGGACGAGTCGGCGACTGTGTCGGCCCCCACGTTGCCGAAGACGAAGCGGGCACCCGGCGCGGATGCGTCCAGTTCGACCTCCCAGCCGTGTGATTCGGCCATCGTCTCGACGATACTGAGTCCGAGGCCGGTCCCCTCGTCGGTGGTCGTGTATCCGTACTCGAAGAGGTCCGCCCGGTGTTCGTCGGGGATCCCGGGGCCGTCGTCTTCGACGTAGAACCCGTCGGCGGTGGGACCGACTTCGACGGTGACGCCCCCAGGACCGTGTTCGACGGCGTCCTCCTGAGCCTGGGAAGGAGGGCTCGTTGAGCCATGCTCAACGGCGTTCCGAAAGAGGTTCTCGAAGATCGTCAGGAGTTTGCTCCGGTCGGCCCGGAGCCGTCGGGTGTCGGCGATGTCGAGGGACGCACTGTCGGTATCGACGTTGGCCCAGGCGTCGCGTGCGACGGCGTCCAGCGCGACCGGTTCGGTCTCATCGACGGTCTTGCCCTCGCGAGCGATGGTCAGGATGTCCGAGATGATGTCGGTCATCCGGTCGTGGGAGCGCTGAACCTTGTCGGTGTACTGTTTGGCTCGCTCGGCAGCGTCGGGGTCGGGGATCTCCTCGTCGGCGATGTCGTCCAAGAGTTCCGCGTAGCCATCGGCGACGTTGATCGGGTTCCGGAGGTCGTGGGAGATAGTCGACGCGACCTTGTCGAGTTGCTCGTTTTGCTTGCGCAGTTGCCAGCGGGACTGTTCCAGGGCGGTGACGTCCCGGAGGAGCAGCGAGAGCCAGTCGCGGCCGTCCCCGGCGTCGCCGACGCGGGAGATGTTGACGGAGTAGTGTCGCTCCTGCCCGTCGACGGCGAGCGTGAGATGCTCGGGCGAGTCCAGGTCCGGGTCGTCGAGGTCGACCGCGGCGGCCAGATCGGGACAGGCCGTCTCGAGGGGCTGCCCGACCGCGGAGTCGATGTCGGGCCAGAGGGCCTCGCTGGCGGTATTGTGGTCGACGACGCGCCGCTTCTCGTCGAGGACGACGACCGGGTCCCTGAGGTTCTCGACGACGGCGGTCCGGGCGACAGGCTGGACGTCGAGCAGGTCGAACCGGAACAGCGCGACGGTCGTACAGATCGAGAACGCGAGCATCCCCCACATCTCGTGTCGGTATCCCGGCGCCGACGGGAGCAGCCCGGCCGACGCGGCGACGTACAGCAGGACGGCCGGGACGAGACCGAGGGCGAGGAGGAGGAGTTGCGTCCCCGACCCCTCCGCGGTCGAGAGGAGGTGCTTCGCGAGTACGTACACGCTGTACCACCAGAGGACGGCCAGGGGCGTCCCGAGGAGTGGCTCCGCGAGCCCGTTCTGGACCCCGAGATACTGGACCGGCTCGGCGTACAGCGTCGCCTCCGCGACGATGAGGTCGTGCAACGGGGACGTCAGGACGAGCGCCACGTACGCGACGACGGTCACGACCAGGACCGCCCGCCAGTGGCGGCGGCGGTGGAAGTCGGTACCCGTGTAGCGTGCGACGAAGACGGCGAACGCCGGGATGCTGAGGACCGACCCGGTCGCCGCGATGTGGTAGAACACGGTCGCGACCGCCTGCCCGGGCGCGGCCGACTGCAGGAGCGTGAACAGCGACTGGCCCCCGATGAGCAACAGCATCGCCACGAACCACTTCGCACCCGGCTTGTCCCAATGTGTCCGGTAGATCCACGCCGAGATGGTACTATTAAATATGAAAATAGTGAGAGGGATGGCCAGGTAGAGGAGAGAGACTGCAGACCGAGCTAGAACGGCCATACAGATATAATATCGGTCGAGAGTTATGTACTCTTCTCCCGATTTCAGTCAGTGATTTTCGGGAGGGGCAGAGAGGCGAGCGCGGGTGTCCTCGGCGGTCGGGTTGGCGGACACGGGCGAAACGACCGCCTGGGTCAGAGAGCGGCCCTCACACGCCCGTGTCGTACCGGAGGATGCCGGCGACGCCGCCGAAGGCGTTCAACAACTGCTCGCCTTTCTCGAAGTCGGTGGAGATGAACTTCGTCTCGGTGCCCCGCTGGTTGGCGATCTCCATGAGGTGGTCGATGAGGTCCTCGCGCTCGGCCTCGTCGGCGTCGACGGTCTCGCCACAGCGCGAACAGTCGTGATCGGGGGTGTCCTCCCGGCGGTCGACGATCTCGCGTTCCTCGTGGCCGTTGGGACACTCGTAGGAGATCACGTCCCGGCGCATGTCCTCGGAGATGAGCAGGCGGTCGACCGCACCCATGACGAGGTTCTCGCGGGTGGCCTCGAACCCGTAGGTGGCGAGGTCGCCGTCGTGGAGTTCCTTGAAGAACTCCTCCATCTCCGATTTGTCCTGCATCACCTCGTGTTCGTCCAGGATGTCCTGGGCGGCGTCGACGAGGTCGTAGAGGCCGGACTCGTCGGTGTAGGACACGTCGAACTTCCCCAGCACCATGTCCCCGAGTTCGTGGTGGAGGTAGTCGCCGTCCAGAAATTCGTCTTTGGTCGGGGAGGGACCGCCGACGAGGATGCCGTCCATCTCGTGGCGCTGGTCGACGAACAGGTCGTCGGCCATCCCGGCGACCTCCTGGTAGAAGTTGTCGATGGCCTCCAGGCGCAGGCGGGCGAATCGCTGTGCGGACTGGCCGCCTTTGCGCTGTTTCCCGGGGACCAGCGACGAGGCGGACTTGACGGGTTCGACCCGTTTGCCCTTGAGCCAGCCGACGTTCGCCTCCCGTCGGTCCAGTACGATGAGGCCGAACAGCCCCTTGTCGCCGAGCATCTCCTCCAGCGGTTCGGTGAGGAAATCCGAATCGCAGTGATAGCGGAACGACTCGATGGGCTGGGGCGGCGACTCCAGCACCTTCGTCACCATGTCGGTGCGGCCGCCACCGGTGTCGATGGCCCCGGAGAAGATGACCATGCCGTTGTCGGGCGGATACACGTCGTAGTAGCGCAGGCGGTCCTTGATCGAGGTCAGCGCGTCCTGGACGGCCGTCCGGGTCTGCTTGGACTTGATGTTGGACGCCTCGCTGTGTTCCTGGGTGACGTGTTCGACGACGGAACTGATCTGTCGATCCTCGGGGATGTAGATGGTGACCAACTGCGTCCCCGAGCCCTCGTACTCCCGCAGGTCCTCGATGACCTTCTTGAACTCGTATTTTTGTTTGTCCGTCTGATCCTGCTCGGAGCTACTCATTACTCCTGTATAGCCGAATGGGCGGTAAGTAACTGTTGACCGGGCGGGCCGTCCACGGGAGTTCGTCACATACCTTCACATGATCACGTATTGAAATGGACCGTGGCGCTTTTCAACCATTGCGGGCGTGTATTCACCTAGCAATCGTCCGGGTGTCGGTGGCGGCGGTTCCGTTGTCCCGGGCGGGGCGCGGTCGGAGACGAGGGATAAAGCCCGTCAGACGCACGGGTTTATATGTTTCCCTTGTCTGTACCAAGTTAACAGGAAGTATGACGGGATACGTCTACACAATCGCAGGCGGGAAGGGCGGCGTCGGGAAGACCACGACGGCGATCAACGTCGCCGTGTCGCTCCAGGACGCCGGCCACGACGTGGTCGTGGTCGACGCCGACCTGGGGATGGCGAACCTGGGGGCGATGCTCGACGTGGACCATTCACCGAGCCTCCATCAGGTACTCGCCGGCAAGGCGGCCGTCAGCGACGCGATCATCGAGGGACCGGGCGGGATCACCGTGGTCCCCGGTGAGCGCAACCTGGAGGCCTTCGCCGACGCCGACCCCGCGAAGCTCCGGAAGGTCGTGAAGGCGCTCTCGACCGCCTACGAGATCGTCCTCATCGACACCGGGGCCGGGTTGAGCCACGAGACGACCGTCCCGCTGGGGCTGGCAGACGGCGTCTTGCTCGTCACCACCGCCGACGAGGTCGCTATCGGCGACACGATCAAGACCGCACAGCTGGCCGAGCGGATCGACGGCGACGTGGTCGGCGCGGTGCTGACCCGAGCCGACGACGACACCAACGTCTCCGAGGTCGCCGACAAACTCGACATGGAGATGCTCGCGGTCGTCCCGGAGGACCAGGACGCGACCCGGGACGAACCGCTGATCATCAACGACCCGGACAGCTACGCCGCCGAGGCCTACCGCCGACTCGCCTCCACGCTCGAGGAGATCTACGAGGCAAACACCGAGGGCGGCGTCACGCCCGAACAAGAGTTCGAGCCGAGCGCGACGCCCGACACGGACGAGGACACGCTCGACGAGAGCGAGGGCGGCGACGGCGACGACGAAGACGACGAAGACGACGAAGAAGGCGTCTTCGGCCTGTTCAACTGATCAGTCGCGGCCGTCACTCCCGTCAGGACCGCGCGCCCGTTCTTTCGAAGCGGTACATCTAAACCGTCCCTCCTGCCACGTCTCGGTATGGCAGACGACTCGATCCGACTGAGCTGGGTGCTGATCTTCCTGCTGTTGGCTCTCGGTCTCGGTCTCGCGGCGATCCAGTTCGCCGGGGGATCAATCCTTCCGACCCTGCTCCCGGTGTAGTCACATCGACTCGGGCGCAGCGACACCGAGCACGCCCAGGGCGTTCCCCACAGTGTGGCGTGCAGCGGCCACCAGCGCGAGCCGTGCGTCCCGTGTCTCGGCGTCGGCATCGAGCACCGGACACTCCCGGTAGAAGGCGTTGAACGCCTCCGCGAACTCACGGGTGTACGTCGCGACGACGTGTGGATGGTGGTCCGCGGCCGCGTCCTCGATCACCGCCGGGAACCGCGCGATGGTCGCGAGCAACTGGCGCGCTTCCGGCGTGTCCAGCGCGTCGGCGTCCAGGTCGGCCGGGGCGGGGACCGCGTGGCCTGCCTCGCGGGCTTCGTCGAGGATCCCGCAGGCGCGCGCGTGAACGTACTGGACGTAGGGCGCGGACTGGGCCTCGAAGTCCAGTGCCCGGTCCCACTCGAAGGTGATGGCCTTCGCGGGCTGTTTCGAGACGATGTCGTACCGGACCGCACCGATCCCGACCTGGTGGGCGATCCGTTCCACGTCCTCGGGATCGAGGTCGTCGTTGCGGAGCCGATCCTCCAGACGGTCCTCGACTTCCTCGCGGGCGCGGTCGATGGCCTCGTCGAGCAGGTCGTCCAGGTCGATCCCGGTTCCCTCGCGGGTACTCATCTTCCCCTCCGGGAGGTTGACGTACGAATAGAGGACCTGATCGAGCGGTTCGGTGTCGTGGCCCAGCAGGTCGAGGGTGGTCCGGACCTGCTCGGCCTGGAGTTTGTGGTCCTCGCCCAGGACGGTCACGGCGCGGTCGTAGTTGTCGAACTTCCACTCGTGGTGGGCCAGGTCCCGCGTGGCGTAGAGGCTGGTCCCGTCCGAGCGCAGGAAGACGAGGTTCTTGTCGATGTCGGGGAGATCGAGTTGCCAGGCGTCTTCCTCGTAGACCGCTTCGTCGAGGTCCTGGAGCCGGTCGACCAGGTCGTCGGTCGCGCCGTTGCGCATGAAGCGGGTCTCCTTGACGAACTCGTCGAACTCCGCGGGCAGGCGGGCCAGACACTCCCGCATCCCGCCCAGTACGGTGTCGACGACCTCGCTGACCCGCTCGTAGGTCTCCTCGTCGCCCGCCTCCAGTCCCTGCATGATCGACTGGATCTCGGCCTCGGCGGCCTCGACCTCGTCCTCGGGGGCCTCGTCGAGGAAGGTGTTGCCCCGGCGGTAGTACCGGACCATGTCGTACTCGGCGCGGTCCCGTTCCGGTTCGGGGAGGTCGCTCTCGTCGAACGTCTCGTAGGCCCAGGTGAACACGGCCATCTGGCGGCCGGCGTCGTTGACGTAGTAGTGCCGATCAACGTCGTAGCCGGCGAAATCGAGGACGTTCGCCAGCGCGTCGCCGATGATGGGATTGCGCGCCCGGCCGACGTGGACCGGCCCGGTCGGGTTGGCGCTGGTGTGTTCGACGGCCACCGAGGTCCCCTTCGGGTCGAGGCGGCCGTACTCGTCGTCCTGGGCGGCTTCCAGCGTCGCCGCGAAGTAGGCGTCGCTGGGCAGGAAATTGAGGTACGGGCCCTGCGTGGTCACGTCGCCGACGTACTCGTAGTCGGCGGGGTCGATCTCCGCGGCGATGTCGGCGGCCACCTCGGGCGGGGCGGCACCGACCTCGCCGGCCAGCCGGAACGCGACGCTGGATGCGAGAATCGCGTCCACGTCGTCCGGCGGCTCCTCGATCCCGAGGTCGTCGGTGGGGAGGTCGAGTGCGTCGAGTGCGGACTCGACGGCGTCCTGGACCTCCCGGCGCGCGGCAAGGAACATACCCACCCGTTTTCGAGCGCCGGGTATAGGCGTAACGAGTCGGAGTCGACCGGTACCGGAGTGGCGCGGACGGAACCGAACGGCCCCGGATCGCGGTGTTGCGGCGTCAGCCGGTCGACTGGATGTCGGCGGCGATCCGCTCGCCCACGCCCACGTCGGGCACCTGGTAGTTGCAGTGGCTGTCGATCTCGTCGGTCACGTCCACGTCGACCCAGTTCTCCGGCGGGGACCCGTCCGAGAACCACCCGCCACAGTCGATGCCGCTACAGCCGATCCCGTCCCGGAAAGTCTGGAGGTCGTAGAACACGCAGATCGTGTTGTCCTCCTCGGAGTGGTAGTTGTACACCGCTTGGGCGGTCGCCTCGACGGCGTCGGCGTCGAAGGCCGCGTCGTCGTCGGCACAGATCTGGTCGTTGTCGACCGACGCGCCGAACAGCGACACCGAGGCGACGGGCACGTCGCCGTCGAGGTCGTCGAGCGTCGCCAGCGGCGGCCGGCCGCCAAGCGACAGCCCCGCCAGCCTGATCGTCGTGTCCGGGTTGCGCTCGTGATACCCGCGCAGGAACTCGGCGAACCGCCGGCCGTCGCGGTCGGCGTTGTCCTCGCCGGTCGAGAACAGCGTCGTCTCCGCTTCCCACTGCACGGTGACCACCGGCTGGTCGTAGCCGTTGGACCGAAGCGTCTGCTGGAGTGTATACGCCTGATCGTCGCCGATCTGGCCCTCGCTGGTCCAGCCGATGAAGTAGAAGACGACCTCGTCCGGGTCGTCCGGCAGGTTCCGCGTCGTCGGCTCGGACTGCCGCACGTCCACCCGCGGGAAGTCCGCAGGCGCGCTCTCCCAGACGGTCGCGCAGTTCGAGAGTTCGAGCGGCGTCGGATCGGCAGCTGCCGGCTGGGTGGCACCGATCCCCAGCGCGCCCGCGCCAGCCAGCGTCCCGGTCGCACGGAGTACCGACCGCCGACGCAGGTCTGTTAGTTCGTCGTCACTACTGTCCGTCGTTCGTTCATCCCCCATGGCGAGTTTATTTACGGGATTAACAGGTTTGTATTCATATCTTCACACGTTAAGTTGTTTATAATTGTCTGGAGAATTGGCCGCGGGACGACCCGGGACTGGTTCCGAGCGCCGTTCGCGGCTCGGTCCGTCTACCGGAAGTCCTCGACCACGAGGTCCACGATGCCCTCGTCGGGTGTCTGGTAGTCGCAGTGGCCGTCGATGCGGTCGGAGACGTCCACGTCGTGCCAGTTCTCCGGCGGCGACCCGTCCGAGAACCACCCCTCGCAGTCGACGCCCTCACAGCCGACGAGATCGTCGAAGGACAGCAGCGGGATCAACGAGCAGGTCGTACTGTCCTCGGTCGAGTGGTAGTTGTACACCGCGTCGGCCGTGCGCTCGATGGCGTCGGCGTCGTACCGTTTGCTGTCCGAACAGATCACGTCGTGTTCGATCGTCCCACCGAACAGCGACACCGACGCCACGGATACGTCGCCGTCGAGGTCGTCCAGCGCCGCGATGGGCACGCGGGCGCCCATCGACAGCCCCGCCAACCGGACGGTCGTGTCGGGGTTGTCCTCGCGGTACGCCCGCAGCCAGTCCGCGAGGCGGGTCCCGTCGCGGTCGGCGTTGTCCCGGACCCCCCAGAAGTTGAACGAACTCGACTGCCACTCGGCGGCGACGACCGGATGCTCGTAGCCGGCCTGTTCGAGCGCCCGCTCCAGTGTGTAGGCCTGGTCGTACCCCGACTGACCCTCTGCACCCCAGCCGATAGCGTAGATCAACAGTTCGTCGGGGGCCGACGGCAGGTCACTGGTCGTCGGCGTCTCGGACCGGAGGTCGACCCGCGGGTACCCGTCGGGCGCTGACTCCCAGTCGTTGCGACAGTCCGAGGCCAGTTCCTGTACCGCGTCCGGGAGCGACTGCGCACTGGCGGGTTGAACTGCCGTCGCTCCAAGAATCCCGGCGCCAGTCGTCGCACCAGTCGCTCGCAATACCTGTCGCCGATTCAGTCCACCAGATCGCTCGTTCTCGTCGTGCGTCACGTTCCCATCCCCTCCACCACATTGATACACACAAATCCTATATGGAATTTTTTTATTTCTGGCGTGGAGACAGGGCTGGGGTTCGGACCCAACTTCGGGACGAGTCGCTCAGTGCGCCCGGGAGTGGGTGGAATGTCGCGCGGCCGCTCACCAGAGGTTCTCGGCGTCGCCCGAGACCGCCGGGGTACGGCGTCGAACGCCGTCCGTCGCGGCTTCGAGGCGAGCGAGGCCGTCCTCCACGCTGTGGTGGTCACCGTCGAGCCAGCAGGGGTAAACGCCCGTGAGCCGGCCGCGCCGTCTGATCGTGAGACAGACCACCGGGAACACGATATCGCGTTCGCCGCCGTCCCGGGACCCGTCGGTCAGATCGGCCGCCTCGACGGAGTCGAGCGTCTCGTGTTCCTGGAAGAACGGGTGGAGGCGGCCGCCCGCCTCGTCGACGGCGGCGCGCAGTTCCTCGTAGAGGGTGACCGCTTCGACCGCCGCGCTGCCCTCGGCGGCGGGCACCCGGACGCGGTCGCTCCAGTGGCCGGTCCGGAGTTCCGCCAGATCGTCACCGTTTGCACCCTCGGCGACCGTCTCCAGTCGTTCGGTGAGGCGTTGCTGTCGGCGTCGTGCGACCGACGACGGGTCCGAGCGGCGTCGTAGCGTCACCGTCATCGGCCCGTCCGGAATCTGTGATGCGACTTCGGATTTGCGTGCTGTCATGGTCTCCGGCTCTCCGTCACAGTCGCTCCGACGATCCAGTCACCCACTCAGAGGTTCTCCGGGTCGCCCGGTTCCGTCGCGAGCGCTTCGAGGCCGTCCTCCACGCTGTGGTGATCACCGTCCTTCCAGCAGGGGTAAAGACCTGTGAGGTCGCCGTCTCGGCGGACGGTCAGACAGACCACCGGGAACACGATGACCCGATCCGTGGGCGGTCCCGCCGAGAGCAGGCCACCGACGGCCTCGCGGGTCTCGAAGAACGGTTCCAGACGCGCGTCCGCGCGCTCGGTGGCGGTCTCGAACTCCTCGTACAGCTCGACCGGTCCCTGTTCGCTCTCGTCACCCTCGGAGGGGACGGTCACCTTCGAACTCCAGCGCTCGACCCGAAGGTCCGGGACGACTCCGTCGGACGCGAGCGACCGCAACCGGTCCAGTACGGTCCGTTGCCGCCGCGTCGCCGCCGCCGGTGCCGAGGCCCGCAGGTGTAGCGTCACCGTACAGTCGGCCTCGACCGCCGTCTCCGGTTCCGATTCGGTCGTGCGGTCGGTCTCTCCCTGCTCGCCGCCGCGTTCGTTCACGACGTTGGTAGCCATACACGGACTTTGGGAAATAACACTAATAGTCTTTACCCACAACAGTCGTAGACTTCTATGGACTTTTCTGCCGTGTTTGTATTACTAGTCAGAGTTTTTGGAGACAGACGCGGAGCGTGGATCGGGGCGTCGAACCGACGTGACACCCGGATGCTTTTGCCCGCGCACCCGAAACGTGGGGGCAACATGAGCGACTCAGAGTCCGGGAGCGGGGGCCCGAAGCAGGTCTCGAATCCAGATTACCACAGCGAGAACCACACCGCGGCTCAGACCTGCGGGTGGACCAAGAACGCGCTCCGTGGGGAGGGAAAATGTTACAAGAAGATCTTCTACGGGATCGAATCCCACAGATGTATCCAGATGACGCCGGTCGTGAAGTGCAACGAGCGGTGTGTCTTCTGCTGGCGGGACCACCAGGGCCACGCCTACGAGATGGACGAGGTCGAGTGGGACGATCCCGAGGCCGTCGTCGACGCCAGCATCGAACTCCAGACGAAACTCCTCAGCGGTTTCGGCGGCAACGACGAGGTGCCCCGCGAGATGTTCGAGGAGGCGATGGAGCCCCGCCACGTGGCAATTTCCCTCGACGGCGAACCGACGCTCTACCCCTATCTACCGGAACTCATCGAGGCCTTCCACGACCGGGACATCACGACCTTCCTCGTCTCGAACGGCACTCGCCCGGAAGTGCTGGCCGAGTGTGACCCGACGCAACTGTACGTCAGCGTCGACGCCGCCGACCGGGCGACCTTCGACGAGACTGTCAAGGCCGTCGAGGACGACGCCTGGGAGCGCTTGATCGACACCCTGGACGTGCTGGCCGGGAAGGAGGAGACCCGGACGGTCCTGCGGACGACGTGCATCCAGGGCCTGAACATGCACCACCCCGAGTGGTACGCCTCGATGTTCCAGCGGGCCGACCCGGACTTCGTGGAACTGAAAGCGTACATGCACGTCGGCCACTCCCGCGGCCGGCTGGATCGGGACTCGATGCCCGACCACGAGCGCGTCGTCGAGTTCGCCGAGGACGTGATGGAACACATGCCCCACGACGTGCTCAAGCAGGTGCCGGCCTCACGGGTCGCCCTGCTCGCCGAGGACCGGAACACCCTCGTCCCGAAACTGCAGCAAGACAGCGACTTCTGGGAGTAAGGGACGCGAGTGCAACGAGCGTCCCGGACAAGCGAGCGGGGAGGCACGACCCGCGAGCCGCGGGAATTGACGATCTCCCCGAGAGGAGCGTTTTTGCATCGCCCCTACGTGGCCGTGACATGGAGATCGCCATCCTGCTGTTCGAGGGCTTCGACGAACTGGACGCCATCGGCCCGTTCGAGGTGTTCGAGAACGCCGCGGACGCGGGGGCCGACTGCGAGACGACACTTCGTTCCCTCGAAGGCACCAGTCCAGTGACGGCGAGTCACGGGCTCGACGTGGGGGTTGACGGTCCGCTGGACGAGGCGGACCCGGACCTGCTCGTGGTTCCCGGGGGTGGCTGGAACGACCGGGACGGCCCGGGCGCGTACCGGGAGGCCGAGCGCGGGGCGGTTCCCGAAGCCATCGCCGCACACCGCGAACGCGGCGGCTCGGTCGCCGGGGTCTGCACGGGTGGACTGTTGCTCGCCAGGGCGGGCGCCCTCGACGGTCGGCCCGCGGTCACGCACGCGAGCGCGCTGGAGGACCTCCGGGCGACCGAGGCCGAGGTGGTCGACGCGCGCGTAGTCGACGACGGCGACGTGCTGACCGCGGGTGGCGTCACCTCGGGACTGGATCTGGCCGTCCACCTCGTCGAGCGCGAGTTCGGGGCCGAGGTCGCGGCGGCCGTCCGGACCGAGATGGAGTACGAGCCACGGGGTCGGGTCCACACGGCCTGACCCGAACGCCTTCGGAACGACGGCTTTACGTTGGTAGCCCCAAACGCTGAGTCAGGAAACACTGTTTCCGTTTCTTCGCGTTCCAGAGTCGTTACGCATTCCATATTCGTTACGCTTATCCCCGAGACCGCCCAACAGTGAGACATGGCACAGGCGAGCGAGGGTGCGGTCGGATACGACGAGCTGGCGACGCTGAAACTGCTGGCGCTCGAGGGCGCACTGGAGGGCCAGGAGAAGGTGTCGTGTTCGGCGCTGGCCGACGACCTCGACGCGTCGAATCAGACGGCATCACGCCGACTCCAGCGGCTCGACGATGCCGAGTACGTCAAGCGGGAGATGGTCAGCGACGGGCAGTGGATCACGATCACGCCGGCGGGCGAGTCGGCCCTCCGTCGCGAGTACGCCGACTACCGGCGGATCTTCGAGCGCGACGCGGCCATCGAACTCCAGGGCTTCGTCACCAGCGGGATGGGCGAAGGCCGCCACTACATCTCGCTGCCGGGCTACATGGAGCAGTTCATCGAGAAACTGGGCTACGAACCCTTCGCCGGCACGCTGAACGTCGACCTCACCGACGAGAGCGTCCGGGCCCGCGCCGGGATGGCGTCGCTGGAACCGGTCACCATCGAGGGCTGGGAGGACGACGAACGCACCTACGGCCCGGCGTTCTGTTACCCCGCGAGCGTGGAGGTGGGCGACTCCATCTACGAGCCGGCCCACGTCATCGCCCCGGAGCGGACACACCACGACGAGGACCAACTTGAAGTGATCGCCCCGGAGAAACTCCGCGAAGCGATCGGACTCGAAGACGAAGACGAGGTCATCATCAATGTCACGGAGCGATAAGATGCACACCGAATCCCGGACCGGCGTCGAGGCGGCCCTGGCGGCCTTCCGCGATGGCGAGCCAGTCCTGATCCACGACGCCGCCGACCGCGAAGGCGAGACCGATCTGGTGTACCCCGCGGCGGCTGTCACGCCCGAGGCCGTCGCCCGCATGCGCAACGACGCGGGCGGGCTGATCTGCACGGCGTTGAGCGACGAGGTGGCCGAGGCCTTCGACCTGCCCTTCCTGCAGGAGGTCATCGACCACCCCGTCGCCGCCGACCACGACCTGGACTACGACGAACGCTCCTCGTTCTCGCTGACGGTGAATCACCGGGACACGTTCACCGGCATCACCGACGATGACCGGGCGCTGACCATCACGGAACTCGCCCGGGCCGCCAGCGACCCCGAGACGGCCGATTTCGCCGAGGAGTTCCGCGCACCCGGCCACGTCCACCTGTTGCGCGCCGCGCCGGACCTGCTGGCGGATCGCCTCGGCCACACCGAGCTGGGCGTCGCACTGGCGGCGGCCACCGACCAGTCACCCGCCGTCGTCGTCTGTGAGATGCTCGACGACGAGACCGGCGAAGCGCTCCCACCCGCGGCCGCCCGCGCCTACGGCGAGCGCAACGACATCCCCTACGTCGAAGGCAGCGAGATCGTCGAACGCCTTCGTTGAGCCGCTTTTCGCCCTTTTAGACGTGTCGTCGCTCTTGCCCCACTCGGCGTAGGCTGGTCGTCGATTCCACGCGATAAACCAAATACCGCGATATAGAAATGGCGACGGGGCGCACAGCACGGCCTGAAGACGGGCGGTTGGGTGCGGTGTCTTCGTGCGGAACTGCGACCGGCCCATCCCGAGATCGCTCCTCACGCTCCAGCGACAGGTCGATTCTTTGTCAAAACCACAAGACACTTACTAGCCAGTGGTCCAGTCCGGGACAGTGCCACGAGAGCGTCCCGGGGGACCCCGATGGCTCGCCCGGTGTGTCCTCGGGGTAGGGATCCTCCTCGGGTTCGGCTACCTGTGCTATCGGACGGCAGTGACGCCGGACGGGCTCGCACTGGACTTCGAGATCTACCGGGCGGCCGCCGCGGATCTCTGGAACGGGGAGCCAGTCTACGGCAGTTCGCCCATCGGAGTGCCGGGGCTCACGTACCGCTATCCCCCACTCCTGTTGCTGTGGTTCTCGCTGTTCCTGGGCCTGCCGCCAGCGCTCGGATTCGTCCTCCACACTGCCGTGGCTCTGTGTCTCGGCGGCGTTCTCGGGTGGGTCTCGATCCGCCGGATCGAGCGATACGGGCCCGACCTGTCTCGTCTCGACCGTGGCCTGATCGTCGGCTTCGTCGCGGCCAGTCCAATCGGCGCGCCGTCGTTGTTTTTCGGGAACGTGAACCACTACATTGCGGTCGCGATGGGGCTCGGGCTCGTCTGGCTCGACGACGGGAAGCAGAGCCGTGCCGGTGTGGCGCTCGCGCTGGCGGCGCTCCCGAAGGTGTTCCCGGCGGCGGTGGGCATCTGGCTCCTCTGGCGACGTGCGTGGCGAGCGGTGGCGGCGGCCGTCACGACGGGCGTCGGCTGTCTCGTCGCCGGTGCAGTTCTGTTCGGACCGGCGCGAACCCGGAACTACGTCACGAGCGAACTGCTCCCGCGCTCGGCACCCGACGTGTTCGCCGGCGGGTTGCCGCCGTCGAGCGTCTACGTCTCGCTCCGTCGGCCACTGTCGGTCGTCGCTCCCCGGGCGACGGCACTCGAACTGACCGTCGGCGCGGTACTCCTCGTTACCCCCGTCCTCTACTACACGTACACCCGGAGCCGCGGCCCGGTAGATCGGATGGTCGCGTTGCTCGCGACGCTGAGTGCCGTGCTGTTGGTCGTGCCGTCGTACAGCATGTACTTCCTGCTCCTGTTCTATCCACTGATTCCGCTGTTGTATCTGCTCGACCGGCCGGAATCGACCGTCTTCGCGGCCGGGACGGCCCTCCTGACGCTCACGCTGAAACTCGACGACGTGGTACAGCTACTCGAATTCGCCGGACTGCCGGACCCGGCCAGGGCCACCGTCCTGGCCGGCGCACGGGCGATCTATACGCTCGGGACGCCCGTTCTGTGGGGGACGCTGTGTCTGCTCCTGGCGGGAATCTGGCGATTGCACGGCCGACACCGACACAGCGGCGAGGCCACGGAGAGAGCGAGCGGCGAACGCTGGTCGCCGCGGGAGGACTGAGTGGGCCCGACCCGTTTCTATATCGCGAATAGTGATTTATCGCCCGTCGTCGACGGGGTCGACCGGGGAGAGCGAAGTAGCGCTCGGGCTCCGGACGCGAGGTCTCGGCGGCGGTTGGCGTCCCTCGGTCGCCACGTGAGTCGTCGGCACGGCACGAAAACTGTTAAGAGCGGATTGGGCCAACCAGATACCAATGGGATTCGACGAGATGGACGTCGACACGATCTGGCAGGACGGTGAGTTCGTCGACTGGGAGGACGCACAGGTGCACGTTCTCACACACGGACTCCACTACGGCACCGGGATCTTCGAGGGGGTCCGGTGTTACGACACGGAGAACGGCCCGGCGATCTTCCGCTGGGAGGACCACCTCGAACGGTTCTACCAGTCGGGGAAACCGTACGACATCGACATTCCGTTCAGCCGGGAGGAGTTGACCGAGGCGACCAAGGAGTTGATCCGCCGGCAGGACCTGGAGTCCTGTTACATCCGGCCGGTCGCGTTCTACGGGTACGAGGAACTCGGCCTGAACCCGTCGAACTGCCCCGTCGAGGTCGCCATCGCGGTCTGGCCGTGGGGCGCGTATCTCGGCGAGGAGGCGCTGGAGGAGGGCGTCGACGTGTCGATCTCCTCGTGGCGCAAGTACGGGTCCGATCAGATCCCGACCAACGCCAAGACGACCGGGCCGTACGTCAACAGCGTCCTCGCGAACCTGGAGGCGACGGGCAACGGGTACACCGAGGCCATCGTCCTCAACGGCGAGGGCAACGTCGCCGAGGGACCGGGCGAGAACATCTTCCTCGTCCGGGACGGCGAGATCTACACGACCGGTCTGGCAGAGTCGATCCTCGACGGCATCACGCGCCAGTCGATCATCACCATCGCCGAGGACCTGGGCTACACCGTCCACGACGACGCGACGATCTCGCGGGGCGAGCTGTACACCGCCGACGAGTTGTTCTTCACGGGGACGGCGGCGGAGGTCACGCCGATCCGGAGCGTCGACGACACGGAGATCGGTGCCGGCACGAAGGGGCCGGTCACCGACGAACTGCAGTCGAAGTTCTTCGAGGTCATCGAGCGCCGGACCGACGAGTACGCCGAGTGGTTCGACTACGTCTAGCGGTTCTGGATCATCCGCTCGACGGAGTCGATGACGCCGCTGCGTCCGGTTACCCGGTCCAGCAGGCTCCCCATCCGTCGCTGCTCGAAGTAACTCGCGAACGCCAGGAACGTCGGCGGCCACAGCCCGACGAACAGCCCCATCTCCTTGTTGTCACGGAGGAAGAACTCGTACCACGACAGGATCACCGACGCGCCGGCGGCGATGACCCACGGGTCGGTCCCGGTCTCCTGTGCCACGTCGGTGACTTCCCGTTCCGGAGTGCTCGTTGCCATGCCCGCGAGGGTTGTGTGAGGACGGGTTTAGTTACCCACTGCGTTGGGCGAGCCACGGCGAGTAAGCCCGGCCGCTGTGGGAGTAAGGTCGGCTTAGTCGTCGGCGTCCCCGTCGCTGGACAGTTCGTCGGTGACGCTGATCGCGACGCTGTCGTCGCGGGACTCCCCGAAGCCGGCGCTCAGGATACGCGTCAGGGCGTCCTCGACGCGTTCGTCCATCTCCTCGTACTCCTCGGGTTCGACTTCGATGACGAACCCGGTCGTGATGTTGGGCGCAGTCGGGAGAAAGAGTACGTCGCGGCCGTCGTCGGTCGTCTTGCCGGTCTTGAACGCGGTCATCCGCAGGCCGTTCCAGGTCTCGATCTTCACCGGTTTCTGGAGGTCGTCGGTGCCCGAGACGGCGGTTTCGACGGCCATCTTCGAGGCGTTGTAGACCACCCGGAGGCCGGGCAGGCGGTTCATCAGGTTGTCGAGAATGTCCTCGAAGATGTCGCCGAAGGCCGTCCGGCTGAGATAGCCCACCGACAAGACCAGCAGGAAAAAGACGATCAGCGTCGTCAGCACGCGGACCAGCCCCAGTGCCTGCCGTGGCACTCCCAGTTCCGTCAGCACGGCGAGATTGATGCCGAAGACGGCCGTCGAACTCGCGATGATTCCGTAGAGGTACGCGATGACGTACAGGGTGACGATGACGGGCAGCAAGACGATGAGTCCGCTCGCGATGTCCCGCTTCCAGGAGGCCATAATGCGGTACGAGGAGGTTCTTGTGCCTCCCTTTACTAGTTGACGATTGCCCGCAAGGCGAAGGTGAGATTCTCCCGACGTTCGGCGACGCGCCGGTAGAAATACGACAGCCACTTCTCGCCGTAGGGGACGTATTGCCAGACCTCGTGCTCGGCGGCCAGCCGTTCCTGGGCCGGTTCGCGCACGCCCATCAGCATCTGTATCTCGAACGGCGTTCCGTACTCCTCGTGGAGCCGGTCGGCGGTGGCGATCATCGCCGGGTCGTGACTCCCGACCGCGATGCCGCCCTCGCGCTCGGCGAAGGCCTGCGCCAGCAGGTCCCGGTAGGCGTCGTCGACCTGCTCGCCCGGGAGCGCCACCTCTTTCGGCGGGTCGTACGCCCCCTTGACCAGCCGGATTTTCCCGGGACAGTCGGCCAGCCGCGAGAGGTCCGCCGGGGTCCGCCGGAGGTTCGCCTGGAGACAGACCCCGACCCCGCCGTCGTGGGCGCGGGCCTCGGCCTCGAAGGCGTCGAGGGTCGCGTCGGTCGTCGTGTGATCCTCCATGTCGAGCCAGACGAACACGCCCGCCGCGTCGGCGTGGTCGACGATGCGCGAGAGGTTCTCCCGGAAGACCGCCTCGCTCACGTCCAGGCCGATCTGGGAGGGCTTGACCGAGATGCAGGCCCGGAGGTCCGTGCCGGCGATGTCGTCGAGGAGCCGACAGTACGTCTCGGTGTCGGCGTCTGCTGGCCCGCGCTCGTCGTAGTGTTCGCCCAGGTGATTGCAGATCGTCCCGATGCCCCGCTCGTCGAGTCGCCGCGCCCGTTCCAGGGCCGTGGCCTCCGTCTGGCCGGCGACGAACCGACTCGCTATCGGCGGGATCATACTGGCAAATATTGCCTCCGCGATACTGAGTCTGTCGCTCAGTTCGGGACCCTTAAGGACGGCGCTGACCCAGCATGCCCCACGAATGGACATCGTCGGCGTACTCGCGGTGGCGTTCTGGGCCATGTTGCCCGCGTACGTGCCCAACAACGCCGCGGTGCTGGTGGGTGGGGGGCCACCGATAGACGGCGGTCGGACCTGGAACGGGCGACGACTGCTCGGCGACGGGAAGACCTGGCTGGGGACCGCCGGCGGGATCGCGGCCGGCGCGGCGCTGGCGCTCGGACTGAACGCGATCCGCCCGGCGATTACGGATGCGGTCGCGGGACTGCCGGAGTTCACACTCGTCGCCGCGATCACACTCCCGGCGGGCGCGTTGCTGGGCGACATCGCGGCCTCGTTCCTGAAGCGCCGGACGGGCCGGGAACGCGGGGCGGCCTTTCCCGGGCTCGACCAGCTGGACTTCGTGGTCGGGTCGCTGGGACTCACGGTCCTGCTCGCGCCGGAGTGGTTCGTCGCGACGTTCACGCTCCCGGTGCTCGCGGTCGTGCTGGTCATCACGCCCGTCCTGCACGTCGGGACGAACCTCGTGGCCTACATGCTCTCGCTGAAAAGCGAGCCGTGGTAGGGCGGAACTGATGTACTTTTCACGCCAGGCCGACGAGGGGCGGGTATGACCACAGACAGGACGCTCCGGCTGGCGACCCGGGGGTCCGACCTCGCACTCAGGCAGGCCGCCACGGTGACGGAGGCACTGGCGAGCCGGCGGCAGTCGGTCGAACTCGTCGAGGTCGAGACCACCGGCGACCAGATACAGGACGAACTCATCCACCGCCTCGGCAAGACCGGGGCCTTCGTCCGCAGTCTCGACCAGCAGGTACTCGACGGCGAGGTCGACGCCGCCGTCCACTCGATGAAGGACGTGCCCACCGAGAGCCCCCCGGAACTGATCGTCGCGGGCGTCCCCGAACGCGGCCCGGCCGGCGACGTGCTCCTGACGCCCGACGGTACCTCACTCGACGACCTCCCCGAGGGCGCGACCGTCGGCACCGCCAGCCTCCGGCGGGCGGCCGAGCTTCGGGCCGAGCGGCCGGACCTGGAGATCGAACCGCTGCGGGGCAACGTCGATACGCGCGTCGAGAAGTTGCTCGCCCCCTCGCTCCAGCGGGAGCACGAACGGCGGCTGGAAAGAGCTGTCGGGGAGCAAAGCGACGACGAGGACGAGGACGTGGACGCCGACGACCTCGACCCCGAGAACCTCTCGGACGCCGTGCTGGCCGAGATCGATGAGTGGTTCGACGGGCTCCACGAGATCGAGCGCCGCGCGACCGAGCGCGACGTGGAGACCGAGTACGACGCCATCGTCCTCGCCGAGGCGGGGCTGGACCGGATGGGCCTGCTCCACGCCGTCGAGTTCGAGCGTCTGCCGACGGACACGTTCGTCCCCGCACCCGGACAGGGCGCGCTTGCGGTGACGGCACTGGACGACGACGTGGGGACCCAGATCCACGACCGCCTCGATCACCCCCCGACGCGGGTGGCGACGAGCGTCGAGCGGATAGTATTGGACGAGCTGGGCGGGGGCTGTGTCGCGCCCATCGGCGTCCACGCCACGGTGCAGGGAGCGGTCGTCCACACGGTCGTCCGCGTCCTCAGCCAGGACGGGACCGAGGAAGTGGCCGCGTCACGCGATCTCCCCGTCGAACGTCACGCACGGGCCGCCGGCGACCTGGCCGACGACCTCCGCGAGCAGGGGGCCGCCGACCTGATCGAGCGGGCCAAACGCGAGGACCCCGACGAGCGGAAACGGGAGGACTCTTAATCGGGGGCACGAAAGGCCGCTCATCATGACAACCGACGCCGACATCGCACCGGGAAAGGTCTACCTCGTCGGGAGCGGTCCCGGCGATCCCGACCTCCTGACGGTCAAAGCGAAACGCCTGCTGGACGAGGCCGACGTGGTCCTCCACGACAAACTCCCCGGCCCGGACATCATCGGAATGATCCCCGAGGAGATCCGCGAGGACGTGGGCAAGCGCGCCCGCGGCGAACGCACCTCTCAGCAGTACACGAACGAACGGCTGGCGGAACTCGCCCACGACGGGAAGACGGTCGTCCGGCTGAAAGGCGGCGACTCGTTCGTCTTCGGCCGCGGCGGCGAGGAGATGGTGTATCTGGCCGAACACGGCGTCCCCTTCGAGGTCGTCCCCGGCGTGACCTCCGCCATCGCCGGGCCGGGCGTCGCGGGGATTCCGGTCACCCACCGCGACTACGCCTCCTCGGTGTCGTTCGTCACCGGTCACGAGGACCCGACGAAGGAGGACTCGGCGGTCGACTGGGACGCGCTGGCCGCCACCGGCGGCACCATCGTCGTCCTGATGGGCGTCGGCAAGCTCCCCGAGTACACGCGCGAACTCCGTGAGGCCGGCATGGACCCGACCACGCCCGTCGCGCTCGTCGAACGCGGGACCTGGCCCGACCAGCAGGTCGCCACGGGGACGCTCGACACCATCGTCGAGGCCCGCGACGACGCCGGGATCGAACCGCCAGCCGTCACCGTGATCGGCGACGTGGCCCGCGAGCGCCAGCGCGTCGTCAAGTTCCTCCGGAACGGGGCCGAGGAGTCGTGACCGACCGCCCCCGCGTCGCCGTCTTCCGGCCCGACGACGAGCGCATCACGGAGGCAGTGGCGTTGCTGGAGGAACTGGGTGCCGATCCGGTCCCGGATCCGATGCTCGAAGTCGCCCCGACCGGCGCGAGCCCTCGCGGCGACGCCGACTACGCCGTCTTCACCAGCAAGACCGGCGCGGAGTTGATCGCCGACGCGGGCTGGACCCCCGGCGAGACGACGGTCTGTGCCATCGGCGACCCCACCGCGGCCGCGCTCGAATCGGCGGGGTACACCGTCGATCTGGTGCCCGAGGAGTTCTCCTCGTCCGGGCTGGTCGATGCCCTCGAAGGAACTTGCGACGGCGCTCGGATCGAGGTCGCCCGGAGCGACCACGGGAGTTCGGTGTTACTCGACGGGGTGAACGACGCCGGCGCGTACGTCCACGAGACGGTGCTGTACCGGCTCACCCGGCCCGACGGGGCCGGCGAGTCCGCGGAGCTGGCGGCCGCCGGCGAGCTGGATGCCGCAGTCTTCACCTCCTCGCTGACCGTCGAACACTTCCTGGCGGCGGCCGACGACCGGGGGGTCCGGGACGAGGCGGTCGCAGGGTTGGCCGAGGCGGTGGTCGCCGTCATCGGCGAGCCGACCGCCGAGACGGCCCGCGCACACGGGCTCTCGGTCGACGTGGTTCCCGATCAGGCCGAGTTCGAGGAACTGGCCCGCGACGCGGTCGCGGCTGTCGGGCAGGATTAATTCCTTCGAGAGAAATTCACTCCTCGACCGTCAGTGAGACGTTTCGCGCCCGGAAGGCGCGGCCTTCCTCGAAGACGGCCATCATCGGTTCGGCCTCGAAGGGGCGGAACGTGATGTGGTACCCCTGGTGTTCGTTCTCGCCGGCGATCCGGTAGCGGCCGTTCCGGTAGCCCGCGGTCGTGATCCGCACGTCGTGGGTCGCCCCTTCGAGTTCGAAGGCGAGGCGGTCGCCGGGTGTGGCGGCGAGCAGACGGGCGCGGTCGGGTTCGAGCGCCAGTACGTCCTCGGCACGGTAGTCGTGGCAGTCCTCGCCGTCGACGAGGGTCGCTTCGATGCCGTCGTTCGCCCGGTGGAGGGTGACGCCGTAGTCGGCGGCGGGGTTGTGGAGGTGGATGGCCAGGCGGTCGCCCGAAGGTGGGAACCGTGGGGCGGCGAACCACTCCTGGCGCGTCTCGAAGTCCTCGCGGCGGACGCCGTGGGACGCCATCGCCGCCTCGTCGGTCGCGGCGTAGTCCCGGACGACGCTGGTGGTCGTACCGACGAGAAACGGCGTGTCGTGTCGCTCGGCCCGGGCGTCGGTCGCGGCGCCGTCGTCACCCGAATCCGGGTTCACGGTCTCGATTCGGACGGCGGCCCAGGTCCCCAGGGTCGCGCTCTCGAAGACGGACTCGGGGACGGCGGGGTCGGTGTGGGTCGCGGCGGCCGCTCTGGCGGCGCGCGCGCGTTCCCGAACCAGTGGGTGGCTGTCCGCCCGGGCGCGTTCCCGGAGCGCCTCGTCGACCCAGGACTGGTCGGTAGCGGCGGCCACCCGGCAGGCGGCCTGACGGACGCTGGCCACCTCCGCGGTGACGAGTTCGTGGAGCCGGTCCGACACTACATCACACAGGCCGGGATAGGCGCGTTCGAGCGGTACCAGTGCCCGCAGGACGGACACCTGCACGGGGTAGTGGTCGTCGAGCAACGCCCGGGTGAGTTCGTCCGCGTGGGGTTCGAGCAGTTCGGGATAGTACGGCGCCAGCGAGGACAGGGCCCAGGCGACGTTGCTCCGGACGCTTTTCACGTCGGAAAGCGGTGCGATCAGCGCGGGGACGGCAGACCGAACGCGTCGCGGGCGTTCGGCGGCCAGTTCCGCCAGTGGGCGCGCGACGCAGGCCCGGACGGCGGTCACCTCGTCGGAAAGCGCCGCGACCAGCGGGTCGGCCACGGGCGCGACGGCTGTCGGGTCGGCGACGCCGACCTCGAACAGCGCGTTGGCTACGTCCCGGCGGACCGACTCCTGCTCGTCGCCGAGCGCGTCGACCAGTCGAGCGAGCGACCCCTGCAACCGTAACGGTTGCTCGGCGGCCGCCTCCCTGATCGTCCGGGCCGCGAGCCGCCGCTCGGTCTCGCTGCCCTCGCTCAACGCCCGTAGCGGGAGGTCGGTCGTCATGCCAATCCGTGGTACCTGGTCCCACCACACGAGCCTAAGTCTTCCGGAAATCGGGTAAAACCGCCCGACAGCAGGCCGATCCGTGGTCGACACGACGACTCGCGGACCGGAGGTTTAAACCGGAGACCGCGATAAGAAACGCGCGATGGCCGGCCCAGTGCAAGCGCTCGAAGATCGTGCCGTGGCGTGTGCAAACCACCTGAAAACCGCCGAGCGAGTGGTGCTCGCGTCACACATCGACGCCGACGGACTGACGAGCGCGGGGATCGCCGCGACGGCGCTGGAACGGGCCGGGATCGAGTTCGAGGTCGTGTTCAAGAAACAGCTCGACGACCACGAGATCGCCACCATCGCGGCCCGCGAGGAGGAGACCGTCCTCTTTACCGACTTCGGGAGCGGCCAGCTCGACGCCATCGCCGACCACGAGGCCGCGGGCGATTTCACGCCCGTCATCGCCGACCACCACCAGCCCGCCGACGCGGAGACCGAGTACCACCTCAACCCCCTGCTGGAGGGACTGGACGGTGCCTCGGAACTCTCCGGTGCGGGCGCGAGCTACGTCCTCGCGCGGGCGCTCGAACCCGAGGACGTGGACAACCGCGACCTGGCCCGGCTGGCGGTCGTCGGTGCCGTCGGCGACATGCAGGCAGTCGGGGGCGAACTGGTGGGAGCCAACCGGGAGATCGTCGCCGAGGGCGTCGAAGCGGGCGTCCTCGAAGAAGGGACCGACCTCGCGTTCTACGGGAAACAGACCCGGCCGCTGCCCAAGCTACTCGAATACGCCAGCGAGATCCGGATTCCGGGAATCTCCAACGATCAGAACGGGGCGATCAGGTTCCTCGACGGGCTGGGGCTGGACCTGAAACGCGACGGCGAGTGGCGGCGCTGGGTCGATCTCGACCACGAGGAGCGCCGGACCGTCGCCAGTTCGCTCGTCCAGCAGGCGCTCAAGAAGGGGGTTCCCGCCGACAAGGTCGACGGCCTCGTCGGGACGACCTACACCCTGCTGGCCGAACCCGAGGGAACGGAGTTGCGCGACGCCAGCGAGTTTTCCACCCTGCTGAACGCGACCGCCCGCTACGAACGGGCCGACGTGGGCCTGGCGGTCTGTCTCGGCGACCGTGCCGACGGGTTAGAGCGGGCGCGCAAACTCCTCCGGAACCACCGCCGGAACCTCTCCGAGGGGCTCCAGTGGGTCAAGGAGACGGGCGTCACCCAGGAGGAGAACCTCCAGTGGTTCGACGCGGGCGAGGAGATCCGCGAGACCATCGTGGGCATCGTCGCGGGCATGGCCGTCGGCGTCGACGGCGTCGACCGCGACCGCCCCATCGTCGCCTTCGCCCGGAAGAACGAGGAGGAGACCAAGGTCTCGGCACGAGGTACCGGCCGCCTCGTGGCCCAGGGGCTGGACCTCTCGGCGGTGATGGGCGAGGCCAGTGCGGAAGTCGGCGGCGGTGGCGGCGGGCACGACGTGGCCGCCGGCGCGACCGTCCCCGCGGGCCGGGAGCAGGAGTTCGTCGAACTGGCCGACGAACTCGTCGGCGAACAGTTGGGGTAGGGTTCGGGCCGCCCCGGAATTCGATATAGCGGTCTGTGATTTATCGCGGTGGTGGCGGTGGACTGTCGGTTCGGACGAGAACCGACGTATTCGTCGCCGAGACAGCCCCCACTGTATTCATTCACCGACGAGAGGGGGGTATGGACATCGACGCCGTCGCCGAGCGCGCCAGCGAGTCCCTTCGTGCCGAATTTGGCGGGGCGATTCTGGCGGTCGGTCGCTACAGCAAGGCCGCGGACCAGCAGGCACGGACGGTCTACACCGCCGCCGCGTTCGAGCGGTCCCACGGCGAGAACACCTCCGGAAGCGTCCTCAAGGACGCGCTACTGGAGACCATCGCCCGGGGTGCCTACGAGACGAGCCACGACGAACGCCTGACCGCGACCGTCCGGATCTACGAGACGCTCGTCGACGTGATCGTGCCGCTGGCCGATGGCAGAGGTGTCGTCGTCGCGGTCGAGCGGGGGATGGACGCGGCCGTGACCGACGTGATCGGGACGGTCCAAGCGGCGGAATAGCGGGGAGAACAGGGAGTGGGGAATGGTGTTGGGGGATCGGGGGGATCGAGTCGGGGCGTCACCCGGTCACAGGATCGCGTCCGCGAGGTCCTCGCCCACGGCGGCGTCGCCCAGATACTCCAGGTGGCCGCCGACGCTCGCGGTCACGTCCACGTCGGTGTAGTTGCTCGCGCCGGGGCAGTTCGCGCCCTCGGTGCCCAGCGCGGTGTCGCCGAAGCCGCCGTAGGCTCCGCCGACCGTCGAGTCGTTCTGTGAGTAGTAGTTGCGCACCTCCTCGGCGTTGTCGACGAGTCCGTCGTACCACTCGCCGCCTGGGCACACCTGCGAGCCGTCCGCGGCGGCACCCAGCGGCGCGATGGTCTCGATGTCGTAGCCGTCGTCGATCTTGTTGGCCGTCCAGCAGACGACCCGGCCGCCCAGCGAGTGGCCGACCAGTCGGACGTTCCCGCCGCCGGCGTCGTAGAAGTCGGCGATCAGGTCGGCCACGTCGGCACCCACGTCCTCGGTGTCGGACTCGGCGTCGGTGTAGATGAAGTTCGTCGCGTCCCACTCGATGGCCACGTTCGCGTCGGCGAAATAGCCGCCGCCGGCCAGCGAAGTCGCCACGTCCTCGGCCTGACTCTCGACGGTCGTATCGCCGAACCAGCCGTGGACGAACACGAACAGTTCGTCGACCACGGGCAGGTCGTTGCCGAAGCCGAACCAGCTGCTCACGTCGACGACCTCGTCGATCTCGACGCCCACCTGTGCCGACGCCGACCCGGACACCGCCGTCAGTCCCGCCCCGGCCGCGGCCGTCGTGCCGATACCCCGGAGGACGGATCGTCTGTCGAGTTCGCGTCCGCTTCGATTCGCCTCTCGTGTGCTGTTACGGTCTGCCATGCGACGGCCGAACAATGTTGTGTTCGCGGGGAATGTATTCTTACGGTCATAAGCATATTTTTATAAGGATCGACTAATATGGATGTTTTCAGGTCCGACGGACTGGGACACCATGTGG
This sequence comes from Halorientalis pallida, assembly GCF_049605515.1. GTDB lineage: Archaea > Halobacteriota > Halobacteria > Halobacteriales > Haloarculaceae > Halorientalis > Halorientalis pallida_A. The sequence continues at coordinate 2,598,175 of NZ_CP187158.1, read as the reverse complement.
GAAGTCGCCTTCACCATGACGCCGGAGCGCGGGTACTTCGACCGCGGGGAGCGGGCGCTGTGGGAGGCCGGCGTCTACCTCGAGACGGTGCGATCCCTGGAGTTTCTCGCGGACGGGACGGTGCTGGTCGTCTACGAGATCGACGGCACGGCGGCGGCGCTCGAGGAGTGTCTGGCCGCGGCCCCGGAGAAGGTCGTCGACGCGACGGTCACCCAGCGCGGTGAGCCGCTGGTAGCCCAGCTACGCTTTCACCCCGACGAGACCTTCGAGCAGTTGCTCTCGGTCCACCAGTCGTTCGGCGTCTCCGTCGACTTCCCGATCCACTACGTCGAACACGAGCCGGCGACCGTCGAACTCGTCGAGACGGGGAGCCAGGAGGCACTCCGGAACCGGATCGCCGAGACCCGGGAGCTGGCGGACGTTCACGTCAAGCACGTCCACCAGCACGAGCCGACCACGCGACGACAGTTCCGCGAGCTGACCGACCGTCAGCGCGAGGTGCTGGTCGCCGCCGTCGAGTGTGGCTACTACCGAAATCCACGGGAGGCCACCCACGAGGAGATCGCCGCGGAACTGGGCTGTTCGGCGAGCGTCGTCGGCCAGCACCTCCGCCGGATCGAGCAACAGCTGGTGTCCGCGACCGTCCCCGAACGGCTGGACGACGCGACCATCGAGAGCCCGGACGCCTGAGTTCCGCGGGACCTGTGGCGTGGTAACGGCCACCAGAGCTAAGCCGGTCGAACCCCCAGTAGGGTGCCATGACCGATTCAGACGCCGACGAGGCCACCGAACGGGAGCGGCTCATCTTCGGCGCGGGCTTTGCCTTCGGCGTGATGTTCACCATGTCGATCCTGGCGGTCGTGGTCGCCACGGTCGTCCCGCGACCGGTCGGGCTGGCGAGCCTGCTCACCTCTGCGGTCGTCCTGCCGATCATCGCGGCGGTCCTGCTCGCGGCCGTCGCTGGCGTCGCGCTGTACACGTTCGCCCTCCCCGAACACGGGTTCGGGCTGGCCGGCGTCACGCTGTTCGGCGAGGCCGACACCGAGGGCGAGTAACGGATTGTTTTAGGCCTGGCTCGCCGAGAAGCAGGTATGGCCGACTTCGACCCCGAGCAGTTCGAGGACAAGTACGCGAACTACTTCACGGAGCTCCAGCGGGCGTACAAGAACGCCTTCGAGACCATGAACGACCGGTTCGATTCGGAGTTGATCCACGGCATCGACCAGTTCGTCCTCTCGGAGAGCGAACCCTTCTACGAGGGGGATGGTCAGTTCCGGATCGAACTCCCCGACGACCCCTACGACCGGCTCCAGGGCGTCGTCGTCGGCGAGGAGAAGTTCGAGGAGATCATGGACCGGTATCTCGACGAGATCGAGACGGAACTCCAGCGCGTGTTCGGGTTCGACACGAGCGAGTGAGCGAGCGGGTGGCTATTTTTCGGTCGCGCGTGACTGATCGGTATGAACCGACAGCGCGTCTCGTCGGGCACCGAGTGGGAAGAACGGGTGGGCTACTCGCGAGCCGTCCGAACCGGTGACCGGGTCGTCGTCTCGGGAACGACTGCGACGGACGACGACGGCGAACCCGTGGCCGTCGGCGACCCGTACGAGCAGGCCAGACGGGCCCTCGAAATCGTCGAGTCGGCGCTGGAGGAAGCCGGTGCGACCACAGACGAGGTGGTCCGCACGCGCACGTACGTGACCGACGCCGAGGACTGGCCGGAGATCGGCCGCGCCCACCGGGAAGTCTTCGGCGCGGCCGGCCCCGCCGCGACGATGGTGCAGGTCGAACAGCTGATCGACCCCGACCTCTGCGTCGAGATCGAGGCCGAGGCCGTCGTCGGGTCGGCCTGAAACCGACGCACGACGGACGTGATTTCTATCTGTCACCTGAGAGGACCGGTCAGTCGAGCGTCAGTCCGGCGTGGGCCGTTGCGCGGGTGAGTCGGTCAGTTTCGCTGGCCATCGGGAGCGGTCGGGGCCGAGGTGTTGTCGATCAAACACTACCTCAAAAGTAATACTAAACACCCTGGGGGAGAACGTTGGCGACAACACAGCATGTCCGACGGACCGGCGGCCGACGACGTAGCGACGGACGGGGGCCAGGACTCCTGGTTCGCGAACTACTTCGGCTTCGCGGAACACGGGACGGACCTGCGGACGGAGATCGTCGCGGGGATCACGACCTTCCTGACGATGAGTTACATCGTCGTCGTGAACCCGGCGATCATGACGCAGTTCCCGGGGCCGAACGGCAAGCCCGGCATCGCCATCGAGGGGTACACGCCGGGCGAGGTCCAGCAGATGCTCGCCGTCGTGACGATCCTCGCGGCGGCGGCGGCGATCTTCGTGATGGCGTTCTACGCCAACAGGCCCTTCGGGCAAGCGCCCGGTCTCGGCCTGAACGCCTTCTTCGCGTTCACGGTCGTGGGCGCGATGGGAATCCCCTGGCAGACCGCACTCGCCGCGGTCGTGACCGAGGGGGTGCTGTTCATCGTCCTGACGGCGGTCGGCGCGCGGAAATACATCATCGAGTTGTTCCCCGAACCCGTGAAGTTCGCGGTCGGGACCGGTATCGGACTCTTTCTGGCGATCATCGGCCTCGAAGCGATGCAGATCGTCGTCGACGACCCGGCGACGCTACTGACGCTCGGCCCCATCGCCACCGATCCCGTGGCGATCCTCTCGGTGGTCGGCCTGTTCCTGACGCTGATGCTGTACGTGCGCGGCATGAAGGGCGCGATCATCGTCGGCATCCTTGCGACGACGATCATGGGTGCGGTCGCGACGCTCGCTGGACTCGTCGAACCGGGCGTCGCCGCCGCCGAATTCGTCCGCAACGGCGGTCTCGACATGAGTCGGATGACCGCGGCCCAGTACGACATCACCCCGCTGGTCGGTGCCTTCCTCGACGGGTTCGCGAACGTCGACGCATTCGCGTTCTCGCTGGTCGTGTTCACCTTCTTCTTCGTGGACTTCTTCGACACCGCCGGGACGCTGACCGGTGTCTCCCAGATCGCGGGCTTTCTCGACGACGAGGGGAACCTCCCCGAGATCGAGAAACCGCTGATGGCCGACGCCATCGGGACGACCGTTGGCGGCATCCTCGGCACCTCGACCGTGACGACCTACATCGAGTCCTCGACCGGCGTCGAGGAGGGCGGCCGGACCGGGATGACCGCGCTCGTGGTCGGCCTGCTCTTTCTCGCGGCGCTGATCGTCGTCCCGCTCGCGGCGGCGATCCCACTCTACGCCTCCCACATCGCGCTGGTGGTCGTCGCCCTGCTGATGCTCCAGAACGTCACGGACATCCAGTGGGACGACCTCACCCACGCCGTGCCGGCTGGCATGACCATCCTGATCATGCCGCTGACCTACTCGATCTCCTACGGCATCGCCGCCGGGATCATCAGCTATCCCCTGGTGAAGGCCGCCCAGGGCGAGTGGCGTGACGTGCACGTCGGCCAGTGGCTGCTGGCGGTCGCGTTCGTCGTCTACTTCGCCGTCCGGACCAGCGGCGTGCTGACGACGGTCGCCTGATCCCAGCGGTTCGCGAGCCGACAGATATATTATTCGAGTTATTCAGTGTGAAAATAACCGGCGGGCAACCGCCGGGTACAGACAATGCAATTCCGCAAGCCACTCGCCATCGTGTTCGCGGCACTGCTCACGATCACGTTGCTCAGCAGCGGCGCAGTCGCGCAGACCAGCGGGTCGGACGGGCCGAGTGACGGCTGTACAGTCGTGATCGACGACGACCAGACGATCCTCGACCTGCTCGGTGGCGGCGACGGTGGGATCGTCGTCACCACGCAGAAACTGTTCGAGATCGTGATCCAGCTCATCACCGGAAACTGCCTCTAGAGCCGATTCCGGGCTTTTTTCGCGGGGAGCGCGACGATTCGGGGGTCGCGAGTCCGTGCGCGATGGCCGAACGGGTGAGACCAAAAGCCTAAGCACGGTGAAAGCGTAATCGAAGACACCATGAGTACCGAAACCGAGGGCGGCGACGACGACCTCCGCGAGCAGGTGACGAACTTCCTGCGCCGGAACTTCCCGCAGATCCAGATGCACGGCGGGAGCGCGGCTATCGAGAGCATCGACCGGGAGACCGGCGAGGTCTCCATCCAGCTCGGCGGCGCGTGTTCGGGCTGTGGCATCTCCCCCATGACGATCCAGGCGATCAAGACCCGGATGACCAAGGAGATCCCCGAGATCGAGACGGTCCACGCCAACACCGGCGGCGGCATGGGCGGCAGCGAGGGCATGGCCGGCGGTTCCACCAGCCCCTCGTTCCCGGGCCACGAGTCCAGTAGCGGCGACGACAGCGACGAAGGCCCCGAAGCGCCGTTCTGAGCCGGGTTCCGCGTTTTTTCTCAGGTCCGCGAGCGACGGCACCGCGTCGCGACGGCAGCGTCCGCGTCCAGCCAGTCCAGCAGGTCGGCGGCGACCTGTTCGGCTCCGTTGTCGAACTCCGGGTCCGGCGGCGGGTCCGCGACGTGGGCGAGAACCTCGTCGGTGGAGTGGGCGGTGGCGACGCCCCGGACGCCGTAGCGGTCGATCCGCTCGGCGATCCCGCGCTGACAGTCGATGAACGGGCGGACGACGGCGGGTGTCCCGGCGACGGCGGCCTCGGCGATGGCCGAGAAACCCGCACAGACGACCAGATCGGCGGCCGCGGCGTAGGGTGTCATCGCGGGCACGGTCTCCCACCCGGGACCACCGACCAGTACCACGTCGTGGCCCGCCGCTCGCAGGCGGTCCGCGACGCGTGCCGACCCCGTCGAGAACGTGCTGGGAACGACGAGGACGTCGAAGGGCTCGACCGGTTCCGGATCGTCGGGCTGGTAGGCGAGTGGGTCGACCGGTCGGAGGTTCGCCGCTCGGGGCGGCAGCGACGCGTCCCAGAGGCGGGTGTGGAAGAAGCCCTCACCGGTCCGGAGCGAGTAGCCGTTGAACAGGCGAAAGGCGGCGCGCTCGACCAGCGCGTCGTAGCAGGCGACCGTCGAGTGGTCGAGACGGAAGAAGGGGACGCCGCGGGCGCGGGCGGCGGCGACCGCGAAGGGATCGTCGGCCAGCAGGACCGCGGGGTCACACTCGCCCAGCCACGCGTGGAAGTCGCGGAGTCGGCGGACCGCGGGCGAGACAGCCCCGGCCAGCGCACGCAGGACGGCCCCGTTCCGGCGCGGCCCGATGAACTCCACCGAGGTGGGTTCGAAGACCGTGAACCCGTTCGTCCGGAGGAAGTCGGTCCCCGGGCCGCCGCCGGCCAGCGCCACGTCCACGCCGGCGGCGTCGAGTTCGGCCGCCACCGCGAGCATCCGGGTCGCGTTGCCGGCCCCCTCCGGTGCGTGTGCCAGTGCGACGGTCCCCATCGTCCTCAGGGTAGCGGTCCCGCCACTAAAGCGTTCGAGAAGCGGGCAGCGTGACGGTCCCCCGATGTTTCGGGTGGGAGCCTCCCGGGCGACCCGAACCGTTCCGGCGGGTATTAGTCCCGTCGGCCCGGGAAGTCCGACATGGCCAATCAGGAGCTCATCGACGCGCTCAGGGACGCCGACGCCGTGAAGTTCGGCGAGTTCGAGCTGTCCCACGGCGGCACCTCCAACTACTACGTCGACAAGTACGTCTTCGAGACCGACCCCCGGTGTCTGGAACTGATCGCCCGGGCCTTCGCCGACCGCGTGGGCGACTCCAAACTCGCCGGCGTGGCGCTGGGGGCGGTCCCGCTGGTGGCCGTCACGAGCGTCGAGACCGGCCAGCCCTACGTCATCGCGCGCAAGCAGGCCAAGGAGTACGGCACCGGCAACCGCATCGAGGGCGAACTCACCGAGGGCGAGGAGGTCGTCGTCCTCGAAGACATCGCGACCACGGGCCAGAGCGCCGTCGACGCCGTCGAGGCGCTCCGTGAGGCCGGCGCGGTCGTGGACCGGGTCCTCGTCGTCGTCGACCGGCAGGAGGGCGCGGCCGAGCATCTCGCCGACCACGACATCGAACTGGAGTCGCTGTTGACCGCCGAGGACCTGCTCGAGGACGCCGAGGGACTCGACGGCTGAGGGGAGCATGCGCGAGGAACCCCCGGGCCCGGAGAACGCGGACGGCTTCTTCGACCGGTTCGTCCACCCGTGGCTGGCCCGGGCGGCGGCACTCGGGTTCGGTCTCTGGCTCGTCGCCTTCCTGCTGGCCGCGGGCGGCCTGGCGGGCAACCGCATCCCGGGCGACCAGTACGAGGTCCTGCTCTTTCTCTACTCGGGCGTGATCGGAACGCTCGGCATCGTCGTCCTCGGCGTCTGCACGCTCGTCCTCGCGGGGTTTTTCGTTCGCAGAGAGTGGCGGGGCGGGCGGTGAGTCAGTCGGCGGGTTCCAGAAAGATCGTCCCGCCGCCGATCAGGAGACCGGCGAGGCCGGCCACGAGCGACCACTGCCCGAGCGAGCCCTCCAGCGCGGCCGCGAGCAGGAGGAGGCCGACCAGTTTGCTCACGCGGTCGAGCCAGCGGAGACCACGCGGCGAGAGTGGGACCTGCATCTACCCGGCGATGCGGCGCTGTCGGCGTTTGAGGAGGGCGTAGACGATCAGCGTGTAGAGGATCGGCACGACGACGGTCATCGCGATCAGGTAGGGGTACAGCGCGTCGGTCGTAGTGCCCAGCACCTGTGCGACCGTGCCGCGCATCCCGTCGATGGAGAGGACGATCGTGAGCATGATCGCACCCACGCCGAGCGCGGTCTGTGCGGGGCGATCCAGGGGATCGACGGTGAAGTGTTTCGGTTCGTCGGTGTTGTCGATCAGCGGCCAGACGATCATGGCGCCGATGATCACCATCGGGACCACGATCCCACCGATGAACTCGGAGGGGATCATCTTCAGCGACCCGAACACCCACATGAAGAACCAGTCGGGGCTCGGGTGGGACGGCGACTCCAGCCCGATGGCGGCGATCCGCTGGACCGGGAAGAATGCCGCCAGGAAGGAGATGGTCGCGGCCGTCAGCAGGAGGACGACCGTCGACAGCAGGAACTGCTGGGGGAATAGCGGCGATCCGACGACGAACGAGTCGTCGTCGGCCGCCGGCGTGCGGTCGTCACTCCGGGAACTGGGCGCGTGTTCGGTGTGTTTCTGGCGCATCAGGACCATCATGTGGAGTCCGATGATCGCCACCAGTAGCGCCGGGAGCAAGAAGACGTGCAGGAAGAACATGTGCGGGATCACCTGGTCGGCCTGGCCGGGGAAGGCACCGCCGAAGGCCAGCGCCTGCAGGAAGCCGCCGATCACCGGCACCTCGCCGGTCATGTTGAACCCGATGATCGTCGCGGCCTTGCTGAACCCGTCGAGCGGGAGCGCGTAGCCGAAAAAGCCCTCGGCGAGCGAGAGCAGGAGCAGGACGCTCCCGATGAACCAGTTCGGTTCGTGGGGGTTGCGGTAGGCACCGCTGAAGAAGACCCGGAACATGTGCAGGGCGATGGCGGCGATGAAGATGTACGCCGCCCAGTGGTGGGTCATCCGCAGGAACATGCCGAAGGGCGTGTCGTACGTGATCTCCAGCACGCTCGCGAACGCGCCGGGCACCTGCTGACCGGCCCACTCCGCGGCGTTACCTTCGTAGGTGACTTCCCGGGCGACCGGTTCGTACATGAGTCCGAGGAAGGAGCCGGTCAGCGCGAGGAAGATAAAGGAAAAGAGGGCGATCTCGCCGAGCAGGAAGGAGCCGTACTTGTCCTCGGGGAAGGCCTTCCCGAGGATGTCGTGGTTCAGCTCCAGCCGGTCGTCGAGCCAGGTGAACAGGCGGTTGTTCGGGTACTTCTGTCTGGTCTCGATGTGTCGGCCCTGGACCGGTTCCCCGCCGGGAGCGCCCTCGTGGTGGCCGCTGCCGTCGGTCGCTGGTCGGTCCGTCGCGTCCGGATCGTCGTCGGTGTCGGTGTCGCGTGTCATGATTACTCGGGACCGACCGGTCCCTCGAACTCGCCGGTCGCCAGGAGCAGTTGTTCGTCGTCACTCTCGGAGACGCCGATGGGGAGCTGTGGGAGCGCCCGCGGCGCGGGGCCGTCGGTCACTTTCGCCCCCTGGAGCGGATCGAAGACCGAGCCGTGGCACTGACACTTCAGCTTGGCCTGGTTCTCCACCGTCCCGTCGACCAGACAGCCGAGGTGGGTACACACCTTCGAGTAGGCGGCGTACCCCTCGACGGTCCCGTCGACGTTCGTCGGGTCCTGATAGCTGTCCTCGGGGAACCGGACGAGCAAGACGTTGCCGCGGTCGTCTTTGATCGCACCGCCGCCCTCCTTCTCGGGGTAGACCGTCGTCGGCTCCAGCGAGTCGTTCTGGGGGATCGCGTCCGAGACGGTGAGGGGATTGCCCTCGCCGTCGACCAGTCGGACGCCCTCGACGAACAGCGGTTCCGGCGGGACGATCTTGCCCGACTCGCCGAGGCCGGCCAGCGCGGAGACGCTGAACGCACCGACGGCTCCGGCCCCGCTGACCGCCGCCAGTACCTTCGCGACCTGCCGGCGTTCGATCTCGATCTCCTCGTGTGGGTCCTCGGGTGGCGTGTCCGTTGGCATGTCAGTGATCCCTCCGTTCGGCGACGGTGATCGAGGGGGTGAAGAAGACGGCGTAGACCAGCACCGTGGCCGCCAGCGAGAGGAACAGCATCCCGGCGTAGACCCCGATGAACTGGTTGCGCGCCTGCCCGAGCCCTTCCAGCCCCAGCAGGGCGGCGAAGACGATGGTACTCCAGGACAGGCCCGCGAGCGCGATCAGGCCCGTCCGGTTGGCCGGCGCGGGCCAGTAGTCGACGATCCAGCGGGTGTCGGTCTGCAGGTAGGGCGGCACCTTCACGACCGGTTTCCCTCCGTCAGAGCGAGGCTCTGACGAGGCCCCGCTCGTATCACTCGCGGGACCACCATCGGACCGTGGCTCTGACTCGGTGACCGACGGCCGCGTGTGCCCGAGTCGGTCGATGAACCGTGCCGCCCCGGACATCCCGGCGACGGTCACGAGGAGGGCGACCCAGGTGACGACCCCGGACTGGTTGGGACCGACTTCGACGGGCGTGGGGAGGAACTTCCCGGTCGGGTCGATCGGTGCCGACTGGTTGACCGGGATCGGGTCCTCGCCCTTCCCGAGACCGATACCGCTGCCCTCGGTGCCGCTGGTGAGCGCGACGTACCACATCGGGAGCAACACCGACGCGATCAGCAAGACGATGATCACCGTCTCGCGTCTCATCCGTGATCACCGGCGACGGGCCGTCGGACAGTCTGGAACGTGCCAGTGTGTACTGTGTAACTCATAAGTAGCGGAGGACCTCCGTGTCACCGACCCACACACCGTGGCGACGAACTCCGTCCGGTGCCAGCGCCGTCGCCAGTACGGGCCGGAACATTACCAATTCGAAAATGTTCGTGTCTGGTTTATGCGTCTTCCGTTCGCGTCCGGCCCGTTGTCGCGAGTTGTTCCCCGTTGTTCGGGGTTTCCGCGGCACCATTCCGACAGACATACTACCGGGACGCCGGGAGCTTTGGACGAACGGTTCGGCCCGAACCATGAATCGACGCACCTACCTCCGACGGCTCGGGGCCAGCGGTCTGGCGGGGACCGCCCTCACGGCTCCGGCGGCCGCCACGACCCAGGAGAACGAACCCAGCGCCGGGAACCAGACCGCAGCCAACGGAACCGCCGGGAACGGGACCGACTCGGGTGGCCGGCCGACCATCCCCGCCGACGGCGAGACCTACGAGGTCCAGATGATCACCGAGAGCGGGAGTTACTACTTCGATCCCGTCGGGTTGCACGTCCAGCCGGGCGACACGGTCACGTTCGTCAACGCCTCCGGCTCCCACAGCGCGGCCACCTACTCGACGGACAACGACCGCGCCGAGACCCGGCGCATCCCCGAGGGCGCTCGAAGCTTCAACAGCGGCGTCTTCAAGGAACAGGGCGCGACTTTCAGCTACACCTTCGCCACCGAGGGCACCTACGACTACTACTGTTCGCCCCACAAGTCGCTGGGGATGGTCGGGCGCATCGTCTGTGGCGAACCGGGCGGCCCCGCGACCGAGGGTTCGATCCCCGACGCGCCCGGCAGCGGCATCATGCCCGACAGCCAGAAGATCGTCGAGGAAGGGTCCATCGCCTACCCGTTCGTCCCCAGCGGGCTGGAACCCCTCCCCTGGCAGTTCTGGGCCGGGGCCGGCGTGTTCGGCACGATCTTCGCGTACCTCCTCTCGAAGTACGACCGCGAGTCCGACCGCTACAGCGTCGAGAACGCCGACAACCAGATATAGGTCCCCTCGTGCGTCGCGGGAGCGACTGCCGCCGCGGTGTCGCTGTCTTTCTCCCAGCCGGTGTGGACTGGCTTCGGACCGAAGCTCCCCGTCAACAGCTGTACGCGACCCGCACAGCACCGTGGGGCCTTTGTGGCTGTACGTCTTACAGAAGCCGATGGCAAACCTGGAACTCTACGAACTGGAGGGCTGTCCGTACTGTGCGAAGGTCATCGAGAAGCTGGACGAACTGGACCTGGACTACGAGTCCCACATGGTCCCGCGAAGTCACGACGAGCGGACCGAGGTGAAGGAGGTCAGCGGCCAGACCGGCGTGCCCGTCCTCGTCGACCCGGACAACGGCGTCGAGGGGATGCCCGAATCCGACGACATCGTGGAATATCTGGAAGAGACGTACGGGCACTGAATTTTTACTGCCTCGGGTGCCGCGCTCCGCGCGGCACCGCTCGTTGCAAAAATTTAGTACAAAAACTCGCTCGACGCTCGTTTCACTCGCGTCGAGCGAACCGCGCGCCTTTGGCGCGCGGATGCTGGCAGTGACCGCCACCGCGCCGGTTCCGCGTCGTCAACGTCTAGGCCGGCGTCTCGTCGGCCCGCTCTTTGATGAGGTCCTTGAGGTCCTCCACGTCCCGGATGTTCTCGATCTCCTCGCGTTCGATGAGGGCGGTGCCGTCGACCGATTCCTGCCGGGCGCGGTCGACGACGTAGATCGAGGTGGTTCGGGTGACTCGACCGACAGAGGACATGATCCGGGCACGCTTCTCGGCGGTTTCGGTGAACTCCGAGTGGCCGGTGAGCATGCGCTGTTCGCGGTCTTTCTCCTCGCTGATCGTCTTGAACGGCGCGCGGTCGGTGGGGTGGACGTCGAAGCCGACGCGGGTGAGAACGGCGACGACCGGTTCGTCGTCGGGGTCGACCTCCGGATCGTCGGGCATCGGTTCGTCCTCGCGGACCTCGTCGGCCCCATCGATCACGTCGACGGGCGAGGTGAGCGGGGCCTCGAACAGTTCTTCGAGCTGGGTGGCCACCTCGACGGAGGCGTCCATGCCGTCCTCGTACTTGGATACTGTGCGGCGGGAGACGCCGAGTTCCTGGGCGAGGCGACCCAGCGACCAGTCCCGGTCCTCGCGGGCGTCCGCGAGGACCTCGCTGTCGATGTTGACGTACAGGCCGCCGGGCGCGGCGTAGATCAGGGGCGGCACCTCCTCGACGAACAGGTCCATCGCGGTATCGGGGGAGAGGACGGGGACGCCGTGCCGGAAGTAGACGACGCCGGGCTTGAGGTCCTCGTCGCGAGTCCGTAACCCGATGACGACCGGCGTCGCCCGCAGGTACTCGCCGAGACGGCGCATCTCCGCGCCGGTCTTGGCGTCGAAGGCGTCGATGTTGCCGAGAATCTTCACCAGTACCGTGTCCTCACCGCGGCGGGCCGCGACGTCGAAGCTCTTGGGCCGGATCGCACACCGGTCGCTCACGAGAAAGCCCGCGTCCCGCAACATCGCGGTGACGTTACCGACCAGTGCGGATCGTGACATCAGCAGTGTATTAGTAAGCCATCGCATAAAACGTTTGTGACGGCGGGACAGGCCGCGTCCGGCGGTTTTCGAAGTCTTTCGGCGATAGATTCATATACGAAGATTTGGCGAAACGCGTTACTCCGCCGACCCTGAAAGGGCGGTCGTGACTATCGTCGGGCTGGACGACACCGACTCCCGGACGCGGGGGATGTGTACGACCTACGCCGCCACACGACTGGCCGAGCGGGTCCGCCGTGTGGGCGGCCACGTGGAGCGTCTGCTCCTGGTCCGGCTCAACCCGGCCGTCGAGTACAAGACGCGGGGCAACGCCGCGCTGGCGGTCCACTGTGATCTCGGCGTCGACGAGGCCTTCGACCTGGCGACCGATCTCGTGGACGAGACCGCCGAGACCGCCGACGACCGGACCAACCCGGGCGTCGTGGTAACCGACGACGACCTCGGCGCGAAGCCGGACTGGCTCCGGACCCTCCCCCGGCGAGCGACCCGTGAAATCCTCGATCCCGAGTCCGACGTGCGCGACCCCCTCGAATCGGGCGGCTATCGCCACCGCGGTTGGGGGAACGGTCGTGGGCTCGTGGGCGCGAGCGCGGCCGCCGGCGCGTGGGCGGGACTGGGTAATGCAGACACTGTCGACTGGACCTACGAGTGTCTGACCTACCGCGAGCGCGACCGCTGGGGGAGCGACCGCGACGTGGCCTCCGAGTCGGTCTTTTCGGTGGCCGAGGAGTTCTACCCCGACATCTGGGACACCGTGGACCGCGGCGAGGGGGAGGCGGTCTGCGTGCCGAACACGCCCGGTCCCGTCCTCTACGGAATCCGCGGCGACGACCGCGAAAGCGTCGAGGCGGCCGCCGAGGCCATCGAGAGCGAACCCGTCGCGCGCCGGGCGACGTTCGTCACGAATCAGGGGACCGACCAGCACCTCCAGACCGTGGACCCGGACGGCATCGCCGAGGACCGGGCCGTCCGCGTCACCGGCGAGGTTGCCGAGGCTCCCGAAACCCGGGAGGGCGGCCACGTCTTCCTCGGGCTCGGGTTCCCGGATTCGGCCGCCGACCCCCTCCAGTGTGCGGCTTTCGAACCGACCAAGCGATTCCGTGACCGCGTGCGCGCGCTCCGAGTGGGCGACCGCGTGACCGTCTGCGGGGAGGTTTCGGATGGCACCTGCAAGCTGGAGAAGTTCGCGGTCCGAGGGCTGAACCGGACCGAACTCGTCACGCCGGACTGTCCCGACTGCGGGCGGTCGATGGAGAGCGCCGGCGCGGACGCGGGGTATCGCTGTCGGGACTGCGGGACCAGTGCCGAGGGGAAAGTCGAGCGCACGGTCGAGCGCGACCTCGAAGTGGGCTGGTACGAGGTGCCGCCGTGTGCGCGGCGGCATATCGCGAAGCCGTTAGTGAGAGGTGGGTTCGACGGGCCGACGCATCCGGAGCGGTGAGAGTGGTCAGTCCTCGGCAGGAGGGAGGTCCGCGGTTCGCCGCTGGTACGCATCGAACGCGACGAGAACGATTCCGGCCACGACGCAGGCGGCTCCCGCCATCCCCAGCGGAAGCAAGACGAGCATCGCGGGGAACCAGAGGAGTCCCATCCCGGGCCCCTCCCGGTGCGTCGTGATCTCGTAGGCACGGCCGGTACGCTGGATAACGTACCGGCCAACGCCATCGTCGATGTACATGAACTCGGGTGCGGTCTCGCCCTCACGTTCGACGACGTACTCGCCGCGTTCGATGGTTCGGTCGACGACCGTCTGCCCGCGTTTCGAGAGGTTCGCGTAGTGGAGGTGCCCCTCCGTCGAGGCGTCGAACGCCGCGGAATCGTTCCGGAGTTCGTGGACGTACTCGGAATCGAAGACGACGAAGCCGCCGCCAGCCGCGACGGCGAGCATGACAGCTCCGACGGCCACCAGCCACGTCCCCCGATCCCAGTCCATGCGGGTGCTGTAGCTGTCAGCGGTAAGTACTTTCTGCGCGGTGCAGGGCGGTTGCGGCCGTCACTCCACGTCGTACCGGACGCGAGCCGCTGGCTCGCGTCCGGCAGTTTTTCCCCAAGTTTTTGCGATGGGGGGTTCGCGCAGCGAACCCCCCGACGTAAAAAGTGGGTATCTAGTAACTGTCCACGTCAGTCCCGACCGAGCAGACGTACTCGCCGGTGGCGACCTGCGGGAGGCGGCGGGTGCGCCAGAACACGCCCTGGGAGTCGGCGGTGACTTCGGCCTTGGACTGGCCGAAGGCGTCGGTGATCTCGAACAGGGTGTCGTTGCGGGCGACCCGGTCGCCGAGGTCCTTGTGGAAGGTGACGAGACCGCCGGCGGGCGCGCCGTATTGCTCGAAGCCGCTGGCCCGGGTTTGCGGTTCGGGGACGTGAGTCTCGTCGGTGAAGCCGTAGTACGCGAGGACGTTCTCGACGCCCTGGACGCCGACCTCGATGGAGTGGTCGTCCCAGCCGACACAGCCCCCGAGTTCGGGGTCGATGGTGGGAACGCCGTCGTCGGGACCGGCGCGGGCGAGCTGGCCGTCGGGGCCTTTCTGATCGAGGATGTAGCCACAGCCGAAGACTTTGGCGAGTTCGAGACACTCGTCGTGCAGGCGGTGGCGCGGGCCACAGCGGACGCGGCACTCCTCGATCATCCGGGAGGTCGAGCCCTGGTGGAGGTCCAGCGCGAGGTCGGCACGGGTGGCGGCCTCGAAGGTGGCGGCGGCGATGCGCTCGCTGGAGGTCCCCCGTTCGTCGCCGGGGTAGGTCCGGTTCATCTTCGTGTCGTCGACCGGGTTGCGGTGTTCGGCGACCTGGAAGGCGTGGTAGTTGACGATGCCGACGATGAGGATGGTGCCGGCGATCTCGTCGGGGTCGAGTCGGGGGACGAGGCGCTGGATCACGCCGACGCCGTTGAGTTCGTCGCCGTCGCTGGCGGCCTGCACGTAGAGCGTCTTCCCGCTGTCGGCACCGTTGACGACCGCGACCGGCAGTCCGACCTCGGTGCCGTCACGAGTCTCGCCGACGAACAGCCGCCCGGTGTCGATCTCGCCGGGGGCCGCAGTCGCCGTGCCGAGGCTGGTCATTATCATCAACGCGCGGTTGCACGGTCTTAGGACGTTCGATATGTTCCACGCCCTGCCGGAACTCGGGCGGGGTGGACCGACGCGATTTTTGCCCGGGAGCCGCTAGTCGAGGTGTGACAGACGACGGTGACGCGACCGCGAGTCCGGACAACCCGCCGGCGACCGGAGCGGGGAGCGACGGCCGCCCCGACCGCCCGGGCGGTGCGGCGGCGATGATGGAGGCGCTGAACGTCCGGGACAACGCCCTCCGCGGGTTCATCTTCGGCTTCGTGTTCACGACCGCGGTGTTCACGTTCTTCGTCGTGGTGCCCGGTGTGAGTCGGTCGCCGCTGTACTACGTGGCGCTGGCGTTCGTCCTCGCGACGGGACTGGGCGCGCTGGTGACGGCGGCGCTGGTGCTGCGCGACGCGTATCGACTCTCGAAGACGCTCTAGCCGTCCTCGGGTTCGTCGCCAGCCAGATCGGCCAGGCGGTCGGCCCCCGAACGGGTGCCCTTGGCGATCAACACGTCGCCGGGGTGAAGTTCCGTCTCCGGGCCGGGGGAGATGACCCAACTCCCGCCCTCGCGGCCGGTGCGTTCGCTCTCGGCGCGGGCGCGTCGGACCGCGATGACGCGCATCCCGGTTTCCGTCTTGACCATCTTCTCCCCGAGCGTGACGCCCGCGAGGTCGCTGTCGGGCGCGACGGTCAGCCGGACGATCACCTCGTCGGATTCGCGGACGGCCTCGGCGACGACGGGGTGGGTGCCCAGCCCCCGCAACACGCCCTCGCTGATCTCCAGGGCGGCGTCGCTGATGACCTCGGTGGCGCTGGCGAGCTGGACGAGTCCCCGGAGGTCCACGGGGTCGTCGACGCGGCCGGCGGCCTGGAGGGTCCAGGCCTCGAAGCGGGACTGGAGGGCGTCGACCTCGGCTTCCAGTTCCAGCACTTCCTCGGCGACGGCGTCCGAATCGAACAGCACCGCGCCGTAGGCCAGATCCACGGCGAGTTCGCTCATGTTTTTCATGTGGACGATGGAGTCCACGGCGCGTTCGAGGTCGTCGATCCCCGGCTCGGGGGGTTCGGGCGGCACGTACGCCTGGCCGGTGGCGTCCTCGTAGACGCCGGCGATGCCTTCCTCCGAGCCCCGGAAGATGACCACGTCGTCGGGGCGGAGCGTGGTTTCGGGGCCGGGGTTGAACAGCCACTCGCCCTCGCGGCGGATGGCGATGGCGCGCACGCCGGTCTCGGTTTCGAGGTTGATATCTTCCAGCGTGCGGTCGGCGAACGGCGAGTCCGGCACGACGACGGCGCGCACGACCGTCTCGACGGCTTCGGGGAGGGCGGCCCGCATCGCGTCGGGGAGGCCGATGTCTTCGAGGACGATCTTGGCGATGTCGCCGGCGGCGTCGGAGACTTTCTCGGCGGCCCCGACGACCCCGAGGACGGGGGCGAGCGCCTCGGCGTCCTCGGGGTTGCGAGCGGCCATGAGCAGGCCCATCCGGGCACGCAACTGGAGGACGTCCATCTTGGCTTCCAGTTCCAGCACCTCCTCGGCCACCTCGTCGGAGCCGAGCAGGACCGCCGAGTACGAGAGGTCGATCAGCAGTTCCGCGGTGTCTTTCATCTCGGCCAGCAGTTCCTTGACGCTGACCGGCTCGTACTCGACGTCGTCGACTGCCATACCCGAGGCTCCTCGTCGCCGAGGGAAAAGCGTTGCCCGGCGACAGCCACCGCCGCGGTCGGTGTCAGGTACCCAACCAAAGCGGGCGGCGCGCGGGCCCGAAGTGGTGGGTGGCCCGCGTCGGCCGCAGTCCAATTACCCAACCTCAGCGCTCGGAGGTGGATAGTTTTAACATTTCAGCGCGGATTTTATTCGCTCGTCCACCGGAGGGCCGGCGGGCGGATTGCATGTCCCGGCCAAAAGATAATGCTTTTCCCGGCAGGTAGAGAACCGGGGGGTATGTCCGACGAGCTCAAGAAAGGGCTTGAGGGTGTCCTGGTCGCCGAGTCGGAACTGAGTTACATCGACGGTGACGCCGGCGAACTCATCTACCGGGGCTACTCGATCGACGATCTGGCGCGTGACGCGAGCTACGAGGAAGTGCTGTACCTGCTGTGGCACGGCCGCCTCCCGAACAGCGAGGAGCTCGCCGAATTTACCGAGGCCATGAGCGCCGAGCGGGACCTGCACGACGACGTGTACGACCTGGTGCGCTCGCTGGCCGAGGCCGACGAGAACCCGATGGCCGCGCTGCGGACGGCCGTCTCCAGTCTCTCGGCACACGATCCCGACGCGGAGGCCGACCCGCAGGATCGGGAGGCGAACCTCCGGAAGGGGCGGCGCATCACCGCGAAGATCCCGACGATCATCGCGGCGTTCACCCGGATTCGCGACGGCGAGGAGCCGGTCGCGCCCCGGGAGGACCTCACCCACGCCGAGAACTTCCTGTACATGCTCAACGGCGAGGAGCCCGACGAGGTGCTCGCCGAGACCTTCGACATGGCGCTCGTGCTCCACGTCGACCACGGACTGAACGCCTCGACGTTCTCCTCGATGGTGATCTCCTCGACGCTCGCGGACCTGCATTCGGCCATTCCGGGCGGGATCGGCGCGCTCTCCGGCTCGCTGCACGGCGGTGCCAACCAGGACGTGATGGAGGCCCTGCTCGAACTCGACGAGTCCGGCAAGGAGCCGGTCGAGTGGGCCAGAGACAAGCTCGAAGCCGGCGAGCGCGTCCCCGGCTTCGGCCACCGCGTCTACAACGTCAAGGACCCCCGGGCCCGCATCCTCTCGGACAAGTCCAAGGCCCTCGGCGAGGCCGCTGGCTCGCTGAAGTGGTTCGAGTACTCCACGTCCATCGAGGACTGGATGAAGGATGAGAAGGGCCTGGCCCCGAACGTCGACTTCTACTCGGCGTCGACGTACTACCAGATGGGCATCCCGGTCGACATCTTCACGCCCATCTTCGCGATGAGCCGCGTCGGCGGCTGGATCGCCCACGTCCTCGAACAGTACGAGGACAACCGGCTGATCCGCCCGCGCGGTCGCTACGTCGGCTCCACGGACGAGGAGTTCGTGCCGGTCGACGAACGATAGCCGAGCGACGCGTCCGTCGCTCGTTGCGCGGTTTTTGAGGTGATGTGTGCGGGCGCGCGTGAAATCGACGACCGGTCAGAGCCAGCTTTCGATCTCGTCGGCCAGCGGGCCCCGCCTGTGAATCTCGCCGCCTTCGACGTCGACGACGGTACTGCCGCCGCCCGGAGTCTCCCCGCCGTCGAGCAGGACGCTGGCGGCATCCCGAATCGGGTCGCCCAGTTCGTCCAGGTCGCGGACGCTCCCGGTGCCGCTGACGTTGGCGCTCGTGGCGGTGATCGGGTGGAATGCGTCGAGGAGTTCGAGCGCCATCTCGTGATCGGGCACGCGCACGCCGACCTTCTGGCCGCCGGCGGTGAGTACGTCCGGCACCACGGCTCTGCGATCAACGAGGACTGTTACGGGCCCGGGCAGGAACTCGTGCATGAACGCGCGTTCGTCGGCGGTCGGCGCGGTGTACTCCAGCGCGGTCTCGATGTCGGGTACCGCCAGCGAGACGGGCTTGTCGCGGTCCCGGCCCTTGGCCTCGAAGACGCGCTCGACGGCGGCGGCGTCGGTGGCGTCCGCGCCGAGGCCGTAGACGGTCTCGGTGGGGTAGACGACGAGGTCGCCGTCTTCGAGTGCCGCGGCGGCGCGCTCGATGTCTCCGTCGGTCATGGTCGTGAATGAGCCGGCAGCGATCAAAAGTCCTCTTCCATCCGGACGAACAGGGCAACGTGGTACCCGAGGGACAGGGTCAGGGCGACCGCAGCCGCGAGGACCGTCGCGCCGAGGGCGCGCTCGACTGCGAAGACGAAACAGCCGGCGACGCCTCCGGCGACGACGACACGGAGCAGCGTCCGGTCACGCCAGATCCGCATGAACCCAACCGAGCGGCCGAGCGCGAGATTCAGTCCCCCGACCAGACCGCCGACCGCGGCCCCACTCAACAGCGATTGGGGTCCCGGCTCGGGTGTTTCGAGCACCCATAGCGCGGCGAGAGCGAGCAGGGCGATAGATCGAAGCGCGGCGTTGAGTGCCAGGTTCGCTCGCGTCTCGGGTGTGAGCGCGCGGTTCCACCGGTCGAGCAGGTTCATGGATAGTCGGCAACACGGCGAGTAAAGGCAACTGTTGCGGCGACTTGCTGCGCCGGCAACCGGGGGCAACGTTTATTCCGACAGGTCGTCGATTGCGGCCTCGATCTCGTCGTAGTCGGGGAACTCGGGCCACTCCTCGGCGACCCAGGCGTACTGGATCACGCGCTCGGAATCGAGCAGGAAGACGGCGGGCCGTGGTTCGCTGACGCCGGCCATCCCGTCCAGATCGTGGGCGATGTCGTACTGCTCGGCCACGCCGTTTTGCGGGTCCGAGAACAGGCGGTAGTCGGCGTCCTCGATCCCGCGCGCGTCGATGGTCGCCTTGTGTTCGTACGGCGAGGAGACCGAGAGGCCGACGACGGTCAGGTCGTCGTCACTGCCCCGGTGACCCCAGCCGCGGTCCCGAATCTCGTTCCACATGTAGGTCGTCGGGAAGGCCCCGTCCATGGTGTGAAAGAGCAGGAGGACCGGGCCGTCGGCGGTGAGGTCCGAGAGGGCAGTGTCCTCCCAGTACTCGGCGTTGACGAGGGGGCGTTCGAAGTCGGGAGCCTGCTCGCCTTCTTCGGGGTGGTCGGTGTCGGGGAGGTCGACGACCTCGAAGTCGAGTCCCATCGCCATCAGGCGGCACCTCCGGTCTCGTCGGCGTCACCGTACGTGCGGTCGAGGTAGTCGACGATGTTGGCGCTTTCCGACATCGTGACGCCGGTGGATTCGTCGACCATGGCGGGCACGGTTCGCTTGCCCGAGATGCGTTTGACCACGTCCCGGTCGGAGTGCATCGGTTCGACGAACCGCGACCGGTAGTCGAGGTCGTAGGCCTCGAGCTTTCGGACGACGCGTTCACAGAACGGGCACGCCTGCAACCGGTAGAGTGTGATTTCCGGGTCGCTCATCGGTGAGCCTTTGGGACGAGACCCGGGTAAGCCCTTCGGGAACTTGTACTGCGACCACACGGCCAATCTAGCGGGAGCGCCGGAGATGCCGTCGAAATCGCGGGATGGCGCGCATTACGGCGATGACAAGTCTTAATCCCGCCGACGGCAAAGTCAGCGGGTAATGGGCGCAGCCTCGGCCGTCGCGCCGCTGATCGAACCCCTGCCCGTCGCAGCACAGGTGCTGGGCGTGCAGTTGACCGACAGTGTCGTCACCGGTGTCGGGGTCGCGGTCGTCTTCCTCCTGCTCGTGCTGTCGGCGTTTTTCTCCTCGTCGGAGATCGCCATGTTCTCGCTGGCGGCTCACCGCGTCGACGCGCTCGTCGAGGACGGCGTTCCCGCGGCGAAGACGCTCGAGAACCTCAAGGCCGACCCCCACCGACTGCTCGTGACGATCCTGGTCGGGAACAACCTGGTCAACATCGCGATGACCTCGATCACGACCGGGTTGCTGGCGATCTACTTCAACCAGGGCGTCGCCGTCGCCATCTCGACGTTCGGGATCACGGCGCTGGTCCTGCTGTTCGGGGAGAGCGCTCCCAAGAGCTACGCGGTCGAGAACACCGAATCGTGGGCGCTGACCATCGCCCGCCCGCTGAAGTTCGCCGAGCGCGTGCTGTGGCCGCTGATCGTCGTCTTCGACTTCCTCACCCAGCAGGTCAACCGCGTCACCGGCGGCCAGACCGCCATCGAGACCTCTTACGTCACCCGCCAGGAGATCCGCGACATCATCGAGACCGGCGAGCGCGAGGGCGTGCTGGACGAGGAAGAACGGGAGATGCTCCAGCGCACGCTCCGCTTCAACAACACCATCGCCAAGGAAGTCATGACGCCGCGGCTGGACGTGGACGCCATCTCGAAAGACGCCACCGTCGAGGAGGCCATGGAGCAGTGTGTCCAGTCGGGCCACGCCCGGCTTCCCGTCTACGAGGGGAGTCTCGACAACGTCATCGGCGTCGTCCACATCCGCGATCTGGTCCGGGACCGCAACTACGGCGGGGCGGCAAACGGTGACCTCGAACTGGAGGACCTGATCGAACCGACCCTGCACGTCCCCGAGTCGAAGAACGTCGACGACCTGCTGGCCGAGATGCGCGACGAGCGCCTCCACATGGTCGTCGTCATCGACGAGTTCGGCACCACCGAGGGACTCGTGACGATGGAGGACCTCACCGAGGAGATCGTCGGCGAGATCCTCGAAGGCGAGGAGGAGGAGCCCATCGAGTTCGTCGGCGACGACAGCGCCATCGTCAAAGGCGAGGTCAACATCGAGGAGGTCAACGAGGCGCTCGACATCGACATCCCGGAGGGCGAGGAGTTCGAGACCATCGCCGGCTTCATCTTCAACCTCGCGGGCCGCCTCGTCGAGGAGGGCGAGGAGATCGAGTACGACGGCGTGGAGATCCGCGTCGAGCAGGTCGAGAACACCCGCATCATGAAGGCGCGGGTCACCCGCAGACAGCGAGACGAGGACGAGGAAGAACCCGAACCGGAAGACGCCGCGGCGGACGACTGAGGGGCGACCGGACGGCACAGCTTATTTTGGCTCGTTGCCACAAGGACCGAGTATGCCCTCCTTCCGGACGAAGCGCGGTCGGTGCCACCTCGACGGCGACACGCTGCGTCTCGAATCGAGTATCCGCGGGTACGCCCGCCGGCTCCGCGAGGGGAACCGGCTCCTGTTCTGGGGGTACGTCGTCGCCATGCTGGTCGCGGTCGGGACGCCGCTCTGGCTGATTCTCTCGGGCGAGTCCCAGGATCTCGGACTGATTCTCGGCGGCGTGGTTCTCGTGGTGGGCGGCGCTCGCGCGAGCAACTACCTCCGTGGGTTCACGAGCGACGAGGCGATTCCCCTCGACGACGTGGTGCGCGTCACGGCCACGGAGGGACGGAAGGGCCTCACGCGCCCGCGGTTCGTGGTCCACTACGACCGGGACGGGACGCGCAAGAAGCGGTACGTGATGATGCCGTCGCTGTGGCTCGACTACGGCGAGGCGGCGTTCGAGCGGGCGAACGCGGCGTTCCGTGAGGCCGGAGTTCCCGTCGAGGACGGTTAACCGCGCAACTGCGCGAGGGCGGCCCGGAACTGGTCGTCGCCGCGGACGACGTGGGCGGACAGGTCCGCGAGACCACCCAGCAGGCCCGCCAGCACGACGCCGGCGGCGAGGTCGAGACCCGCGGCGAGCGCGACGGCAGTCCCGAGCAGGCCCCCGACGACGGCGGCCGCGACGGACTGGCCCGGCGTGTCGCAGTAGGGGATCACGGGCGTCCTACGGTGTGAACGCGAAAAAGGCTGTCTCCGGCCGATCAGACCAGCAGTACGTCGACGGCGGTGAACACGCCGTAGCCCAGGGTGAAGGCGAGGACGAGCGACCCGAGCCACGCGAGGACGGTGTAGCCCATCTTCGAGCCGCTGACGCCGCTGCCGCCGGCGGCGAAGCCGCTCCCGATGATGGCGCTGACGATGATCTCGTTGAACGAGACGGGGATGCCGAAGAAGACGGCGGTCTGGGCGATGGCGAAGGAGGGAATGAGGGCGGCGATGGAGCGGCGCGGCCCCAGCGCCGAGTAGTCCTGGCTGAGCGCCTTGATCATCCGGGGCGCGCCGGTCCAGGAGCCGAGCAGGAGGCCGAACCCGCCGCCCAGCAGGACCGCGACGAGTGGAATTGCGAAGGGGTCGAGCAGTGGCAGGAGGGGGCCGAGCGCTAGCCCCACCTGACTGCCGCCGGCCGAGAACGCGACGAGGCCGCCGAGCGCGAGCAGGAAGTGCCGCTGGCCGGCCTCGGGGCTCCCGCGGAGGTCCCACCAGAGGACGAGAGCGACCAGCGCCGCGGCCGCCAGCGTCACGCCGACACCGACGGCGAGCGACGGGAACTCGGGGAGCGCGGCCGCGGCGACGCCGGTCAGCGACGCGGCCTCGCCGGGCGGGCCGAGGACGACGAACCGGACGTTCGCGAGGATCGCGCCGACGAGGCCGGCCAGCAGGGGGACCGCGAGCGACTCGGGGACGCGCTCGTCCCGGAGCGTCTTGGCGGTACCGTAGGCGATGCCGCCGCCGACGAAGGGAACGGCGACCCACAGCGCGACGATCTCCTGGTACTTGGCCCAGGCGGGGTCGCCGCCCAGCGCCAGGCCGACGCCGACGACCGCGCCGGTGACGGTGAAAGCGGTGGCGATGGGATACCCCGCGAACACGCCGATGGCGACCAGCACCGCCGCGGTGATGAGCGCGACGACGGCCGCGGTGGGCGAGAGCGTCGCGTTCAGGATGAGTTCCCGACCGACCGCCTCGGTGACGTTCGCGCCCTGCAGGACGGCTCCGGCCAGTCCGAGCAGGCCGACGATGAAACCGGCCCGCATCACCGAGATGGCGTTGGCACCGACCGCGGGGGCGAACGGCGTCGACCCCGACGATCCCGCGCCGATGGCCCACGCCATGAACAGACTCGCCGCTCCGGCGACCAGAAACGTCGCGAGCGTACCTCCTGCGACCATTCGATAGACGGCTACTGCCGGCACGCGTAATAACCTGCCGCCATCCGGCGCTCGGCACGGCGGTAGAGGGCGTTTTTTGCGCCGTAGTTGCCGAATAATTATACGTGATGGCGTGGACAGTGGGTGGTAGGTGGGGGCAGTGGTACTCGAACGACTACGGCGGTTCGCCGGACGGCACGGGGAGTACGAGTGTCAACGCTGTGGGTCACAGTACGAGGCCCGGCGACAGGTCTGCCCGGACTGTGGCGGGTTCTCCATCGAACGGGACTGGTGACCGGCCGGGGGAGCGAGGGTCGTCCCCCGCAATGTTTTGGGTGTCGGTTGAGGGGGGCACGGCGACAACTGCTCGTGTGACGAGCGAGCCACGGCGATACTATGAGTGAGACGAGTCTGTCCGACGACGCGCGGAGTACAGGGACGGTCGAGGCCGCCGAATCGGCGACGGACCTGATCGGTGGGACCCCGCTGGTCGATCTCTCGGCGTTCGCGCCGAACTGTTACGCCAAGGTCGAGGCGGCCAACCCCTTCTCCGTCAAAGACCGGATCGCCCGCGAGATGATCGCACAGGCCGAACGGGAAGGGCTGGTCGACGAGGGCACCCACGTCGTCGAGCCCACGAGCGGCAACACCGGCATCGGACTGGCGTTCGTCTGCGCCGCGAAGGGGTACGACCTGACGCTGACCATGCCCGCGTCCATGAGCGAGGAGCGCCGCCAGTTGCTCCGGGCGCTTGGCGCGGACCTGGAACTGACGCCGGCCGACGACGGGATGTCCGGCGCTATCGACCGCGCCGAGGCACTGCTGGCCGAGGCCGACGACGGGTTCATGCCCCAGCAGTTCGAGAACGACGCCAACCCACGGGCCCACCGAAAGACGACCGGCCCGGAGATCTGGCGGGACACCGACGGCGAGGTCGACGCCGTCGTCGCCGGCGTCGGCACCGGCGGGACCATCACGGGCGTCTCGAAACACATCGAGGACGACCGCGGGGCGTCGCTGCGCTCGGTCGCCGTCGAACCCGCGGGGTCGCCCATCCTGTCGAAGGGGGAGGGCGGCTCACACGGCATCCAGGGCATCGGGCCGAGTTTCGTCCCCGACACCCTCGACCCGGACGTGATCGACGAGGTCCGGACGGTCCACGAGGACGACGCGAAGACGACCACCCGACGACTGGCCCGGGAAGCGGGTCTGCTCGTCGGCATCTCCAGCGGTGCGGCCGCCGCCGCGGCGTTCGACGTGGCCCGGGACTACCCCGAAGAAGTGACCGTCGCCATCCTCCCGGACACCGGCGAGCGATACCTCTCGACGGGGCTGTTCGACGACGTGTGATCGGGGGCGGCCCGTGTCAGCCACCCGCTGGCGGTGACGACCGGCGCTCCCGGCCGAGCTTTCCGGCGAGCCACTCGCCGAGGGCGCCGCCGACCGCGCCCGCGAGCGCCGTGAACGCGATCACTACAGCCGCGACACCGACGAGGAGCAACGTCTGGACGACACCGAACCACGCCGGCTGAGCGAACGTCGGGATCGAGCGCGCGACCGCGCCGACGGGGAGCAAGAGCGGGACGGCCGCGACCGCACCGGTGCGGAGTCCGACGGTTTTGCCGGCTATCGTCGTGTTCGCGAACAGTACACCGCCGAACACCGCGGCGAGCGCGACCGGGCCGAGGCGGGCGTCGAGTTCGGTCGCTCGCCAGCCGGCGAGGAGGACGGTCGCACCCGAGACGAGGCCCGCGACGAGCGCGTATCGCCACGCGGCGTCCGTCCGGGGATCGGGGAGGGCAGGACGGGCCATACGTTCGTCTGTGGCGACAGGAACAAAAAGGTTGGTCGCGGGTACCGGCGCGGCCTACTCCAGGTCGAACCGGTCGAGCGTCATGACCTTGTGCCAGGCGTCGACGAAGTCCTGGACGAACTGTTCTTCGCCGTCCTCGCTCGCGTAGACCTCGGCGATGGCACGGAGCCGGTCGTTCGACCCGAAGATGAGGTCGAAGCGGGTGGCTTCCCACACCTGCTCGCCGGTCTCGCGGTCGTAGCCCTCGTAGACCTGTCCGGCCTCGTCGGCCTGCTCCCAGTCGTACTGCATGTCGAGCAGGTTGACGAAGAAGTCGTTGTCGAGGGTGTCGGTGTCGTCGGTGAGGACGCCGCGGTCGGAGTCGCCGTAGGTCGCACCCAGCGTGCGCAGTCCGCCGACCAGCACGGTCATCTCCTCGGGACTCAGGTCGAGCAGGTCGGCCTTGTCGACCAGCAGTTCCTCCAGTTTCCGGTCGTGTTCGCCGCCGACGTAGTTGCGGAAGCCGTCCGAGTCCAGTTCGAGCGCCTCGAAGGACTCCTCGTCGGTCCACTCGTCCTCGGCGTCGACGCGGCCCGGCTCGAAGGGCACGTCCACGTCGTAGCCGGCCTCGCTCGCGGCCTGCTCGATGGCGGCGTTGCCGCCCAGCACGATGAGGTCGGCGAGCGAGACGGCGGTCCCGTCCGACCGGGACTCGTTGAACTCCGCCTTGATCTCCTCGTAGGTCTCCAGCGCGGTCTCCAGTTCCGCGGGTTCGTTGACCCCCCAGCTCCGCTGGGGTTCCAGCCGGATGCGCGCGCCGTTGGCTCCGCCGCGCTTGTCGCTGTCGCGGTAGGTCGCCGCGGCCGCCCAGGCGGTCTTGACCAACTGGGAGCGCGAGAGGTCCGAATCCAGCAGTTCCTCCGCGAGCTGTTCGGCGGCCTCGTCGCCGATTGGCTCGAAGTCACGGTCGGGCAGGGGGTCCTGCCAGATCATCGTCTCGTCGGGGACTTCCGGACCGAGGAACCGCTCGGGCGGGCCCATGTCGCGGTGGATCAGCTTGTACCAGGCCTTCGCGAAGGCGTCCAGGAACTCCATCGGGTCGTTCTGGAACTCCTCGATGATCGCCCGGAAGTCGTCGTCTTTCTTCAGCGCCACGTCGGTCGTCAGCATCATCGGCGTCTGGGTCCCGTCGCCGTGGGCCTCGGGCGCGTCCTCGATCTCGTCCGCGTCGACCGGCGTCCACTGCCAGGCACCGCCGGGGCCCTTCTCGGGTTCCCACTCGTGTTCGAGCAGGTTGTCGATGTAGGAGGTGTCCCACATCGTCGGCGTGGAGTTCCAGGGGCCTTCGATGCCGCTGGTGATGGTGTCGTCGCCTTTGCCCTCGCCGTAGTCGCTCTCCCAGCCCAGGCCCATGTCCTCGATGGGGGCGGCCGCTGGCTCGGGACCGACGTGTTCGTCGGGGTCGTCGGCACCGTGGACCTTCCCGAACGTGTGGCCGCCAGCGATGAGCGCGGCCGTCTCCTTGTCGTTCATGGCCATGCGGCTGAACGACTGGCGGATGCGGTCGGCCGACCACTCCGGATCGGGTTCGCCCTCGGGCCCTTCGGGGTTGACGTAGATGAGGCCCATGACCGTCGCGCCGAGGTGGTCCGCTAGCTGGTCGTCCTCGTCGAACCGGTCCCAGGACTCCATCTCGTTTTCGGGACCCCAGTCGGTGGACGCGTCGGGCTCGAACTCGTCTTCGCGCCCGCCGGCGAAGCCGAACGTGTCGAAGCCCATCGACTCGAGGGCGACGTTGCCGGCCAGGACGATCAGATCCGCCCACGAGAGCTTGCGGCCGTACTTCTGTTTGACCGGCCAGAGCAGCCGCCGGGCTTTGTCGAGGTTGGCGTTGTCCGGCCAGCTACCGAGCGGCGCGAACCGCTGGGTCCCGCCGGAGGCCCCGCCGCGGCCGTCCGTGGTACGGTAGGTGCCGGCGCTGTGCCACGCCATCCGGATGAACAGCGGCCCGTAGTGGCCGTAGTCGGCCGGCCACCAGTCCTGGGAGTCGGTCATCACCGACTCGATGTCGTCTTTCACCTGCTCGAAATCGAGAGATTCGAAGGCTTCGGCGTAGTCGAAATCGTCGTCGTACGGCCCTGCGTCGCGCGCGTTCTGGTCGAGGGCCGATAGATCGAGCATCTCCGGCCACCAGTCCTGCGGGGACCTGTTCTGCGTCGGGAATGGCGTATCCTCTGTCATAGGGTGGTCTCCAATCGAACGGTCGTGTTCCGCGATTACAAAGCTATTGGTTGCGATCCGCGGTCTTCGTTTTTGTATTCAGAAAATATATTGCCTAAATCCTAAGGGCGGTACCGCGTGGTGCCACGGCGTGCCCGCTCACTCGCCGTCGTCGGGGGCGGGTTCGTTGGACTCGGCGACGAGGTCGTCGCTGGGTTCGGGCGGTTCGACGCCCTCGGCGGCGGCGGCGGTGTCGGTGTCTTTGGGGGTGTCGACGTGCCAGCGGTCGACCGACGACTCGTAGTCGGCGAGTTTGTTCGACACCCGGATCTTCAGGTCGTCGTCGTTGACGTTGACCTCGAAGACGTACTCGGGGGCCTCGCCGCGGCCGGATCGCTGGAGGTTGGCGCTGACGAGTTCGTTGTCGAAGTAGTAGGGGGCGATCTGGGTCATCACGTTCTTGTAGACGGCCCCTTCGACGGCCCGGAGGGCCTTCCGGCCGGCCGAGTCGGCGGCGCGAGCCACGTAGTCGATGGACTCGCCCCACTTGTCGACGGCCTCGTCCGGGTCGTCGTCGAGTTTCTCGTAGGACTCGGTGAGTTTCTCGCCGGCTTTCTGGAGGTCCTCGTCGGGGTCTTTGCCGGCCTTTTCGCCCTCGCCCTCGCCGACGCTCGCCTGTTCGGCGGTCTTCTCGTTGACGTGATCGTCGAGGCGTTCGTCGGACTTGGGCCGCCAGTCGTCGAATTCCGCCAGTGCGTCCTCCGCGACGGCGTCGACGTCGGGGTCTTCCGCGAGGTCCGTCAGCGCGCGCACGATCCGTTCGCCGTGTTCCACCACGTCGACCCAGCGCCCGCGCTGTTTGAACCCCGAGACACTCTCTTCCATCGGTTCCCCACAGGTAGGGCACGGCCGAATATACCTTTTCCCCCATCCTCGGCAGTCGTCAACGGATCGGAAAACGAGCTTTTCCGTCCGAAACTCCTACCCCGGGTTCCATGCCATCCGCACTGTTCGTCGTCAGCGAAGAAGGCTACTGGGGCGAGGAATGTATCGAACCGCTCACCACGCTCACCGACGCCGGGGTCGACATCACGGTCGCCACCCCGAGCGGGCGCGAACCGGTGATCGACGAGCGCTCGATCGACCCCGAGGAGGTCGGCGAGGAGACCGCCGAACGCGTCCGCGAGGTCGCCGAGTCCGACGAGCGACTGGCCGACCCGACACCGCTCGCACGGGTCGACGCGAGCGGGTACGACGCGGTCGTGTTCCCCGGCGGGCACGGCACCGCGTGGGACGTGAACCAGGACCGCCACGCCCGGGCCGCGCTCCGGACGGCGGTCGAGGAGGGCGACAGCAAGGCGCTGGTCGTCTGTCACGCCGCCGGTATCCTCGCGTTCACCCGCGACTCCGACGGCGGGTTCCTCGTCGAGGGTCGCGACGTGACCGGCTTCCCCAACGCCTGGGAGGAGGGCATCGTCGACGAGAACGACTGCATGCCCGACGGGCGAAAGCTCCCCTACTGGGTCGAAGACGAGGTGCGCGCGGCCGGCGGGAATTTCGACCCCGACCTCGGTGAGGACACGTCCGTCACCGTCGACGGTGACCTCGTGACCGCGCGGGGGCCGCCGTCCTCGCACGCGGCGGCCGTGACGCTGCTGGCGGAGATGGGCATCGAGCACTGACGGCGGTCGGCCAGCCGGGCAGCGGCCGCGATCCGTCCGATTTTATGCTATCGGCGGTGACACCGCCAGTATGGCCATCGAACGACGCGGCGACGCGTATCTCGTCACGCACGCACTCGCCAAGCACACGCTCTCGGACCTGCGCAGTGTCGAGACCGAACAGGTCGCCTTCCGCAAAGGGCTCGTGAAACTCGGCCGCATCTGTGGCTACGAGATCATCGACGGCGCGATGAGTACGGAGTACGTCGAGATCGAGACGCCACTGACCGACACGATGGGCGAGCGCGTCACCGGCCTCGACGACGTGGTGATCGTCAACGTCCTCCGTGCGGCCACGCCCTTCGTCGAAGGCCTCCTGAAGGCCTTCCCGAACGCGAAGCAGGGGGTCATCAGCGCCGGCCGCGACGAGTCCGCGGGGATGAACGAGGACGGCCAGTTCCCCATCGACGTGGACTACGAGAAGATGCCGGAGATCACCCCCGAGGACACCGTCATCGTCGCCGACCCGATGCTGGCGACGGGATCGACCATGACCGCCGTGCTGGAGCGGGTCACGGCCGCGGGCGACCCCGACAACCTCTTTGCCCTCTCGGCGGTCAGCGCCCCCGCCGGCGTCACCCGCGTCGCCGAGCAGTTCCCCGAGGTCGACCTGCTGACCGTCAGCATCGACGACCACCTCGACGACGACGGCTTCATCGTCCCCGGCCTCGGCGACGCCGGCGACCGCGCGTTCCGCACTACCTGACCGGTCGGTGTGTGTGATGTCGACGCACGTCGAAACCCCCTGGTTTCACCTGGAAAACCGCAAGACTGCAACCGAACTGTAACCTGCATCCGAACACCAGTTCGGCTATTTATATGTCAGGCAGTTCGACCGTGCTGGCGGGTGACCGCGTGTCACTCGATGGTCGCGCGACCGCTGGTGGCGCTGCGGATTCGATCCCGGAGGGCGGCGGCGTCGGCGACCGGCACGCGCACGTCGAAGGCCACCTCGGCCCGGTAGTCGGCGTCGAACTCGACGCCCTCGGATTCGAGGATGCCACGGACAGTTCCGGAATCGTCGTATTCGACGGTTATCGAGAACGACTCGTGGGGACGGCGCTCGGTGATCCCGGCGTCCTCGACGGCGACCTTGACCCCCTGTGAGTATGCGCGGGCCAGGCCGCCCACGCCGAGTTTCGTCCCGCCGTAGTAGCGGGTGACGACGGCGACGACGTTCTCCAGCGCCTCGCCCTGGAGGACGTTCAGCGCGGGTTTGCCCGCCGACCCGGAGGGTTCGGCGTCGTCGGAACTCCACTCGGTGAGCGGGTCGGTCCGGACGCGGTAGGCCGGGACGTTGTGGGTCGCGTCGGCGTACTCCTCGCGGATCGCCTCGACGAAGCGCTCGGCGTCCGCGACGCTGGTCGCGGGGGCGGCGTGGCCGATAAACTCCGAGCCCCTGATCTCGAAGGCGGCCTGCCCGCGGCCGGCGAGGGTCCGGTAGCGCTCGGTCACGGTCGGGGATAGCGGGGCGGGGATCAAACCCCTTCCGCCGTCGTTTTCGGGGCCGAGCCGTGCCGACCTTATTTGTCACTCGGGCACCCTGTAGGGGGTATGTCACGGTCGACCGGTGACGAAATGCTCGACGAGATGCTCGGTGGGGGCGTGCCCGAGGGCCGGACGCTCCTGCTCCGCGGCCCGTCGGGCGTGGGAAAGAGCCGCCTCGCGATGCAGTTTCTCGACGCGGGCGCCGACGCGGACGAGGACTGCCTGTACGTGACCACCGACGAGCCCCTCGGGGTCGTCCGGACATCGCTGGACCCGGCCGAGCCCATCACGCTCGCGGCCGTCCACCGGGACACGAGCGGCGGCGGCGTCCGTTTCGTCACCGCCGACGGTGCCGACACGATCCCCTTCGGCTCGCTGATCGAACGGCTCTCGGCCGACGAGTGGGACCGGCTGGTCGTCGACGGGGCCGGCGGGCTGGTCGAACTCGCGCCCGACCGCGAGCGGGGCCGCCACGGCCGCTTTCACCTGCTCGAACGGCTCGACGACCACGAGACGACGGCGGTGTTGACCGCCACCGACGACGAACCGGGGTCGGTCGCGCGCCTGGCCCACGGCGTCGTCGACTGCTGGCGCGAGGAGATCGAGGGCGACGCCCGGCCGTTCTGCCGGGTCGAGAAACTCCGGAGCCGGGACCACGACACGCGCCGGCACGCACTCGCCCACGACGACGACGGCGTCACCGTGTCGGCACGGGAGTGGGCGACCCACGAAGACCCCTTCCGGACCGGCATCCCGAGCCTCGACGACCTCACCGGCGGCTTCGTCCGCAACGGCACCACCCTTTTCGAACACGACGGGACGGCCGACCACTGGCCCTTTACCGCCGCGCTCGCGGCTCGCGCCGTCGAACAGGACGCACCCGTAGTGCTGGTGACCGCGCCGGGGACGCTCGTGAACCGGGTGGACGACCTGCTCGCCGACGCGGTCGCTCCGGTGACCGAGTTGATGGACCGGAACCTGCTGTACCTGATCGACCCCATCAGCCGAAGCCCGGGCGAACCGGTCGTCGCCGGCCTCGACACCGACAACGTCGTCCTCCAGGAGGAGGAGGGCAGTATCCAGGAGGCGTTCCGGACGCTGGTCGCGGAACTGGGCGGTCGGGTCGAGGAGGCCGTCGCGATCATCGAACACTCGGCGATGGCCCACCTCGTCACGGAAAACGAGTCGCGGCAACTCTACTACTGGGCCGACGGCAACGTGATGAACGGCGAGTACGACCTCACGCTGGTGCTGGCCGGCGACCGCGCGGTCGCCGGCGACCGCCTCACCGCCTTCTTCTCGGGCGTCGCGGATCAGGTGATGCGCACCTGGCGCGGGAGCGACGAACTCCAGTACCTCTCGGTCCCCAAATCGCCCGCCGGGACGCCCGGCCACACCCGCGTCGTCGAACCGCTCGAAGACCCGCCGTACGTCCAGTTGCGCTGACTCACTCGCGGCCGCCCCAGACGCGTTTCTCCGGGATCTCGACGGTCACGTCCCGCGTCAGCCGGTACTGACAGGAGAGTCGCGGGTAGCCGAACCGGTCGGCCAGCCGGTCGTGCCAGTGGTCGGGGTCCGTCTCGCCCTCGCGGATGCGCACGCCACAGGTCGCACAGATCCCCCGACCCCCGCAGTTCAGCCGCTCGGTGTAGCGAGTGTAGGGGGAGATACCGGCGTCGCGCAACACGTCCCGGAGGACGGAACCGACGGGCGCGGTGAGTTCGCGGGTCCCGCCGTCGGTGCGGACCGTGACGGTGACGGTCTCGTCGGGCCCGCCGTCGGCGGGCGGCGACTGGTCGGTCACTGCAACTCGATCTTGCGCACGTAGTCGCGGTCACGGATCTCGTTGAGGAGGTCGCCGGGCAGGGCCTCCTCGGTCACGATGTAGAGTTTGGGGTCGACGGCGAACTCGGGGTCTTCCGAGACGGTCTGGCGCATCGAGATGCCCTCGTCGGCGATCATGCCGGCGATCTCGGCGACGATGCCGGGCTGTTCGGTGTCGTACACGTCGACGGTCAGGACGTGCAGGTCCAGCACCGGGGCCAGGTCCATCAGGCTGGGGATCTGGGAGATGTTCTGGAAGATGCGCCGCAGTTGTTCGTCGGCGAGGATGGCGTCGGTCGTCGAGTCCACGACCCGGCGATCCACGTCGATCTCCCGGGCGATGCCGGTGTTGGGGATCTCGATGCCGCCCGAGACGACCCGGCCGTCGTCGTTGACCGAGAAGCCCCGTTCGAGGAGGAGTCGAATCACCGCCTGCTGGGAGGGACTGCCCTCGAATTTCTCCATGATCTCCGCGAACATACTCACCAAGACGACCGCCGACCGTAGTATGTCTTGGCATCGGACGGTTCGGGCGGCGGCCGAAACCGTGACTCCCGGGTCATAAAGACGCGTCCCGATTCGTGGGAACCGCTACCGGTAGGGACGACGACGGAGAGACGAGATGCAGATAACCGGAGTCACGCAACATCACGTCAGTCACGAACTGGCGGACAGTTTCCGACCGAACTGGATTCCCGGCTACCCGCAGGGGAGCCACGAGGCCGAAGTGTTCGAGATCGAGACCGACGCCGGCATCACGGGCGTCACCGCCAGCCCGAGTTTCGCCGGCGGCCTCGACTACGCGACACCGCTGTCGCTGTTCCTGCAGGGCGAGGACCCCCACGACATCGAGGGGATCATGCGCAAGCTGGAGACCGTCGACCTGATCGGCCCGCGGCCGTGGCACCTCGAACTCGCGCTGTGGGACATCGTCGGCAAGGACGCCGGCAAGCCCGTCTACGAGTTGCTCGGCGGGAGCGACGACCCGATCCGGGCCTACGCCAGCACCGGCGAGGTCCAGCCGGCCGAGGACCGCATCGCGTACGTCGAGGACCGCGTCGACGAGGGGTTCGAGGCCGTCAAACTCCGGATCGCCGAGCGGTCCGACCTCGACGTGGTTCGTGCGGTCCGCGAGGCGTTCCCCGACCTGCCGCTCATGGTCGACGCGAACAAGGGGTGGACCGTTCGCGTGATGGAAGACGAGACCCAGTGGTCGGTGGCCGAGGCCGAGGCGGTGGCCCGCGAGCTGGCCGACATCGGCGGGATCGAGTGGTTCGAGGAGCCGCTGCCCCGTCACGACTACGCGGGGTACGCGCGCCTGCGCGACGCCGCCGAGGTCCCCATCGCCGGCGGCGAGTTCAACGGCGGCCCACAGGAGCTGTACGAGTTCCTCGACCGCGACGCCGTGGACGTGCTCCAGCCCGACGCGGCGCTGGTGACCGGCATCAAACGGGCCGTCGAGGTCGCCGGGGCCGCCCGGAACCAGGGCGTCAAGTTCGTGCCCCACACCTGGACCAACGCCATCGGCTTCGCCGCCAACCTGCACGTGATGGCGGCGGTCGGGGCCGACTGGTGTGAGTTCCCCCACGACCCGCCGTGGACGCCCGAGGCATGGTCGGCACCGATCCACGGCGAGTTCGCCGCCACGGACGGCACCGTCACGCCGCCGCAGGGGCCGGGACTGGGCGTCGAACTGGATCGGGACCTGCTGGAGGGTGACCGATGACCGTACTCGACGAGTTCCGGCTGGACGGCTCGGTCGCGCTGGTGACCGGCGCGGCGGGCGGCCTGGGCAGTGCCTTCGCGGCCGCGATGGCCGAGGCCGGCGCGGACGTGGTGGTCGCGGACCTCGACGAAGCCGGCGCGCAGGCGGTCGCCGACGACATCGAAGACGAAACGGGGGTCGAGACGCTGGCTCTCGAAGTGGACGTGACCGACGAGGCGGCCGTCGAGGGGATGGTCGACGCGACGCTCGACCGGTTCGGCCGGCTCGACGCCGCCTTCGCCAACGCGGGCATCGGCGAACTCGAACGCCCGGTCGAACACTACGAGATGGCCCAGTGGGACCGCATCGTCGACGTGAACCTGCGGGGCGTGTGGCTCACCGACTGCTACGCCGCCCGCGCGATGGCCGAGCAGGACTCGGGTGGGGCCATCGTCAACACCGCCTCCGTCTACGGGCTGGTGGGGAGCGACGCGATGGGGTACAACCCGGCCTACGCCGCCTCGAAGGGCGGCGTCGTCAACCTCACGCGGACGCTCGGGGCCGAGTGGGCACCCGAGATCCGCGTCAACGCCATCGCGCCGAGTCACGCCCGGACGAACATCGGCGGCGGCTACCTCGACGAGGACAGCCGCGTCGGACAGGACATCGCCGACGAGATCGAGGCCGAGACCCCCGTCGACCGGATCGCGGAACCCGAGGAACTCCAGGGAATGGCCCTGTTCCTCGCCAGCGAGGCCGCCCGCTACTGCACCGGCTACACCTACGCCGTCGACGGCGGATGGCTGGCGCGGTAACAGCGCGGCGTCGGTTCGTCTCCGATTTCTCCTCGTCCAGCACGTACGGGTCGATCAGTCGACCTGACGCGAACTGACACACCCGTTCGGTACTCCAGTCTCCGCAACTCGCTCAGTCCAGGAACAGGTCCGGTGCCGCGGCGAGAACGACGAGGTAGATCACCATGATCGCGACGGCGAGTATTCGCAGTACGCCGGCCACACGGCGTCGGTTCGGCGGCAACGATTCGGCGACGCCGAGGGAAGCAAACGCAGTCGCCTGAAAGAGCAGGATGGAGAGGCCATCGAGCCGGGCACCGAAATACAGCCACGCGAGGAGGGCCACGACCGACAGGGACAGAAAGATGAACCCCCGCCGTGGCCCATTCGGCTCGCGAAACAGTATCCGTGAGTGGCGCTCCATACCTGCCAGTGAACGTTCCAATTCATAAACCGTTCGGATGGCTGAAAAGCGGCTGCTAGTCACTCGTTCCCGTCGCTACCGGCTCGACTCGTGCGATCACGCGGCGAGTCGCACGTGCCCGACCTGCGCTGCGTCCTGCACGCGAGTCCTGACACCGGCAGTGCGTGTTGGGCTTCCCGTGACACGCTGTCTGATAAAGACACGGCTCGATTAGCGGGAATCGCTACGGTCCGTGCGGCGAGTCAGCGGGTATGGCACTCACACTACCGAGTGACGCGGACGAGTGGATCGAAGCGTGGGGCGAGAAGCTGAACGAGTCCGACGAGTACAGCGAGGTCGGCGAGGGCTGGGGCGTCGACTTCAACGGCGACTTCCTCTTTCACATCCGGCCCGACGACACCTACGACGGCGAGGACCTGTACTTCTTCGTCGGCCTCGAAGACGGCGTGTGTACCGACGCGTTCCGGACGGACGACCCCGACGGCGTGGACTGGGGCTTCGCCTTCCGTGGCGAGTACAGCACCTGGAAGCGGCTGATCCGGCAGGACCTGGGGGCCATCGACGGGCTGATGAGCGGCGAGTTCGAGCTGGACGGCGACATGCAGCGGACCCTCCAGTACAGCGACGCGGCCGTCGTCATGACCGAGGAGGCCGCCGCCGTCGACACCGAGTTCGAGTACTGAGCCGGGGGACAGAACCATGCCAGCAGGTCTCGTGAGGGAACACTGATGCGCGCAGTGGAACTCCGGCTGTTGCCCGACGGACAGGCGTTCCCGGGCGTCGACGCGGCTATCGGGAGCGTCGAGGGCATCCGCCGGGAGGCGCTGGTGGCTCTGGAGTGGCACAGCGACGGGACCTACGCGCTCCTGTACCGGCTGGCCGGCGACGACGCCGCGGCGCTCGATGCTGTGTTCCGCGACCGCGCGGACGTGTACGACTACGACGTGATCGACGGCGGCGACGGCCAGCTGTTCGCGTTCGTCCACGTCAGCGAACGCGAGACGCTGAGCGAGTTGCTCGCCATCGCCGAGTCCTACGCCCTCCTGCTCGATCCGCCCTTCCGGTACACGGATCGGGGCGTCCGGGTGACGGTGGCGGGCACGGAGGCGGCCCTCCAGGCGGCCTTCGCCGAGGCGACCGACCGGATCGCCGTCGAGATCGAGTGGACCGGCGAGTACACGCCCGACGAACCGGGCTATCTCGGCCGGCTGACCGACCGCCAGCGCGAGGCGGTGCTGGTCGCGCACGAACTGGGCTACTACGAGACGCCGAGAGCCACCTCCTTCGAGGCGGTCGCCGACGAGCTGGCCTGTGCGCCCAGCACCGCGAACGAACTGCTCCGGCGGGCCGAGTCGGTCCTGCTGGACGCCTTGCTGGCTGAGTCCTAGAGTTCGCCTTTCGTACTGGGCGTGTCGGTGCTCGCGGTTCAGTACGGTCACCGCTCGCGCAGTCGGCGGCCGCACTGCGCACGGCCGCCGGTCCGGCGCTCGTCGGTACGGGTGGCGTCAGCGACCGACAAACCGATAAAACAGATCGCGAGGGGAACTACTCCCTGGCGAGTTCCGCGTAGATCTCCTCGTGGGCATCCATGTCCTGTCGCGTGATCAGCCGCATGAGGCGGCGGCGTGCCTCTTCAGGAGAGAGATCATCGGAGATTGACCGACTCTCGTCGTCTGCGGCCATCGTGTTACTCATTTTGCGCTGTGTCATCATAATCGTTCTGCTCGGGGTCGCTGGGCTCCGTGTCGACGAGCGACAGCCAGAGACGGTACGTATCGGCGTATTCTGCTTCGAGCGGATCGGTGTGTTCGTCCAGATACGTGATCAGCGCCGTGGCGTCCACCTCCGATTCGTCAGTCCCGAGTCGTTTCAGGACCGATTTTATCTGCCGATCGTAGTCGAATCGGATATCGTTCAGCGCGTAGAACGCGACAGTTGCGGCCAGAGCAGTCCGTTTGTTTCCATCGACGAACGGGTGGTTAGCGACGAGCAGACGCATGATCTGGAATGCCTTTTCGTGAAGCGTTTCGGGCCCTCGTCCAAACTGTCCAGCTCGGACGTGGTCGAGTGCGTACTCGATGTCACCCCGAGACGAGATGCCGGGTTCGGTCTCATCACTCGATTCTACGATGAACTCGTGTATGGCAAGAATATCCTCGACGGACAGATGCTCGAAATCACCGCTCATCGCAGTCCTAGAGTTCGCCTTTCGTACTCGGCGTGTCGCTACGGCGCTCGTCGATGCGGGTGGCGTCGTCCAGCGCCCGCGCCAGCGCCTTGAACAGCGCCTCGACCTGGTGGTGGGCGTTCTCGCCGGTGACGGAAGCGTGCAGGGTGAGGCCGGCGTTCGTCGCCAGCGAGCGCAGGAAGTGCTGGCCCATGTGGCTGGTAAAGTCGCCGACGGACGCCTGGGCGAACGCCCCGTCGAACTCGAAGAACGGGCGGCCCGACACGTCGACGACGACCTCGGCGACGGCCTCGTCGAGGGGGACTTTCCGGTCGGCGTACCGGCGGATACCGCGCTTGTCGCCCAGCGCCTCGTCGAAGGCCTGGCCGAGGGTGATCGCCACGTCCTCGACGGTGTGGTGGTCGTCGATCTCCAGGTCGCCGTCACAGTCCACGGTGAGGTCGAACAGGCCGTGCTTGGCGAGGGCTTCGAGCATGTGGTCGAAGAAGCCGACGCCGGTGTCGACCGTCGCCTCGCCGTCGCCGTCCACGTCGAGGGTCACCTCGATCTCGGTTTCGGCGGTCGCACGGGTCACCGCCGCCGTCCGGTCGCTCATGAGTCGAGCAAGACGGGCCGAGCATAAGGTGGTTTCGGGCCGCGGAGCCCCCGTCGGCCCCGCCGCTGACGCGCCGATGACGGCCGTCTGACTGAGCTATTTGTGTGAGACTCGTGACCACACTGGTATGCACAAGCGCGACGCGCTCGGCGTGCTCGTGGCGGCCACAGGACTGTTGTTCGTCGACACCGGCCCGACGCTGCCCGTCGCTGTGGTGCTGTTCGCGGCCGGGGCGTACCTGCTCGCCGCCCCGCGGATCTCCGGGTCTCGGCGGCGCGTCGACCGTCCCGGCGGCCGGCAGGGCCGGACCTGAACTCGAACACGACAGGCGTCATCGTTTTGCCTCCGGGGTGCTGGATTACTGACATGGATCGCCGTCGATTCCTGGTGGCGGTGGGGGCCGCCGCCGGCCTGACGGGTTGTATGGGGGGGTCTTCGGACGGGACGCCGACCGACGCCGGACCGGGGAACCGCGGAGCCGACGGTGGGACGCCGGAACCGATCTCGGCCGAGAACGACGGGTATCCCGATCCGTCGGTGATCGACGAGACACCGCCGGCGCCGGACGCGGACACGTCGTCGTTCCAGACCATCACCTACGAACAGGGGATCGAGGTCCCGCTGGTGCCCATCGACGTGGCCTACGACTGGTACCGCCGGCGCGAAGCGCGCTTCGCGGACGCCCGCGGCCAGCGACAGTACGCGACCTCGCACATCACCGGCGCAGTCCTCAGTCCGGCCAGCGGCCGGCAGAACGACCCGGCGGCGGCCTGGCCCGAGGGCGACCGGATCGTGACCTACTGTGGCTGCCCACACCACCTCTCGTCGATGCGAGCGGCCCAGTTCTACCAGAACGGCTACGAGGAAGTGTACGCCATCGACGAGGGCTTCTGGGAGTGGCACCGGCTGGACTACC
The DNA here is from genome assembly GCF_049605515.1 of Halorientalis pallida. Classification (GTDB taxonomy): domain Archaea; phylum Halobacteriota; class Halobacteria; order Halobacteriales; family Haloarculaceae; genus Halorientalis; species Halorientalis pallida_A. Next base: position 2,559,073 of record NZ_CP187158.1, on the reverse strand, counting down.
CGATGACCGGCGAGAACGTCGAGTACCAGCCCTACGGCCACGTGATCGAGGGGGCCGCCGATCCCGCGAGCGCCGGCGAGTACGCCTGGGCGCGAACGGCCGACGGGGAGCAGGAGGAGGCCCGCCCCATCGGCCCGGACGGCTCCTACGAACTCGTCTTGCACTTCGCCGACGTGACCGACGGGACGCCGATCACCGTCGAGACGCCCACATACAGCCTCACGAGACCGCTGGGCGAGTTGACCGACGGCGTCGTGACCCGGGAGGGGGCCGTCGCTGGCGGTCGGGGGACGGCGGGCGGCGCGCGACGGAGTTAGGCCGGGGAACGAGTAGTGTGTCAGTCGGAAAGTGTTAAATTTAGTTTCTACCACGGACGAGATATGGAGGCAGAACCCGGTGGTTCCGGTGGCGGGTCGATGCCGGTACAGGTGACGGTCAGTGGTGTCCTGTCGGACGCCGTCGGCGTGGTCACGAGTCGTCCCGAACTGCTCGGTGTCGTGTTGGTCGGCGGGATCGTCGGCGTCGTTCCCGTGCCTATCGTCGGCTTTCTCGCCAGTTTCGTCGCGAACGGTGTGGCAGTCGCGATGGCCTGGACTGAGCTATCGCCGAACCGCTCGCTCCCGGATATCCTCGACATCCGGCTCCTGTTTCTGGTCGCCGCGGCCGTCGTCTTCGTCATCGGTGTCGGGATCGGGATGGTGCTGCTCATCGTGCCCGGCCTGTACCTCGCCAGTCGGCTGTTCCTCTACCCCGCACCCGTGATGATCGACGAGATGGGGCCGATCGACGGGCTCGCCGAGAGCTGGGACCGAACCAGCGGACACACGTTGACCGTGTTCGGCATCCTCCTGATTCTGGGCCTGCTGTCGCTCGTGGTCGGGCTGGTCGCACTGTTCGGGCTCGGCGGCCCGGACGTCTTCCGGAATCCGCAGTCGCTCCCGATAGCGGTCCGGCTCGCCTCGAGTATCCTCGGCGCGCCCATCGGTGCCGTCAGCGCCGCGGCCGTCGCCGTGCTGTACGAGCGGCTGGGCGCTTAATCCTCGACCGCCGCCATCGCCTCTTCGAGCGTGAACTGCCCCTCGTAGAGGGCGCTGCCGACGACGACGGCGCTCGCGCCGGCCGCCTGCAGGTCGCGCACGTCCGCCAGCGTGGCGACGCCGCCGCTGGCGATCACGGGGATGTCGACAGCCTCGACGACCCGCCGGACGGGATCGGTCCGCACTCCTTCGAGCTGGCCCTCCACGTCCACGTCGGTAAAGAGGATCGCGCCGGCGCCGAGGTCCTCGTACCGGGTCGCGGCCTCGGCCGGGTCGAGACCGGTGCCCTCGGTCCAGCCGGAGACGACGACCTCGCCGTCCTTGGCGTCGAGACTGACCGTCACGCTCCCGGGATGGGCCTCGCTGATCTCCGCGACGATCTCGGGGGTCTCGACGGCAGCGGTGCCGAGAATGACGCGGTCGACGCCCCGGTCCAGCAGGTCGGTGGCGTCGGCGACGGTGCGGATGCCACCGCCCAGTTGCACGTCGACGTCGACTGCGTCGAGGATGGCGTCGACGGCGGAGGCGTTCTCGCGCTCGCCCTCGAACGCGCCGTCGAGGTCGACGAGGTGGAGCGTGCGTGCGCCCGCGTCGACCCAGCGGCGGGCGGCCTCGACTGGATCGCCGTACTCCGTGCCGGTGCCGCGCTCGCCGCCGACGAGCTGGACGACCTGGCCGTCCTGCATGTCCACGGCGGGGACGACCTCGAACTCGGGAAACATGTGCTCGACTCCGCGGGCGAGTCCGGAAAGCGTGTCGGTCACAGGCGCCGAGCGACGGTTTCACCCCGAGGGCGGCGGGTATCGTCGAAAGCGCCATCGTTTAATTTGGGGCACTCGCAGGGGCGGACATGGTATCGGTCCTCCTCCTGATCGGGCTTCTGGTGGCCGTGTTCGTCGGATTCAACATCGGCGGGTCCTCCACGGGGGTGGCCTTCGGTCCCGCGGTCGGCGCGGGGACGATCTCGAAGGTCGGTGCGGCAGTGTTGATGACGGGCTTCGCGCTGCTGGGCGGGGTCACCGTCGGGACGGAGGTCGTCAAGACGCTCGGCGGGCAGATCGTCCCACAGAGCGCGTTCACGCTGGGGACTTCCATCGCCGTCCTGTTTTTCATCGGGTTCGCGCTCTTTCTCTCGAACGTCGTGGGCGTGCCCGCCTCCACGTCGATGACGGCGGTGGGGGCCATCGCGGGGCTGGGGCTGGCTCAGGGCAATCTCAACTGGGCGGAGATCGGGGCGATCGTCTCCTGGTGGCTGTTCGCGCCAGTCCTCGCGTTCTGGGTCTGTGGCGTCATCGGGCGGTACTTCTACCCGCGGCTGGTCGAATCGTTCGCCATCTCCCAGTCGGAGGGGTCACTGCTCGTGCTGGACCGCTCCGGGACGCTTCCACGGCCCACGCTGGGGCCGGGGACGACCCGTCGGGAGTTCGTGGGGACGCTGTCGGTGGTCGGCATCGGCTGTTACATGGCCTTCTCCGCGGGGGCCTCGAACGTCGCCAACGCGGTCGCGCCGCTGGTCGGCAGCGGGTCGCTCGGCCTCTACGACGGCGTCCTGCTGGGCGGGGCGGCCATCGGGCTGGGCGCGTTCACCATCGCGCGGCGGACGATGGACACGGTGGGCAACGACCTGACGGACCTGCCGATCCTGGCGGCGCTGGTCGTCGCCGTCGTCAGTTCCACGCTGGTGACGGTGCTGTCGGCGCTGGGCGTGCCGGCCAGTTTCGTCATCATCGCGACGATGAGCATCGTCGGCCTCGGCTGGGGGCGGGCGACCCGGACGGCGACCATCGGCGACGCGGTCCGGGGCGATCAGCCCGCGGTCTCGCCGGGCGCGCTGGCGGCCGAGTCCGACGACGCGCCGACGGTCGGCGGTGAGGGCGGGACGCCCGACGTGACCGAACACAAGGCCATCGGTGAGGAAGAACCCGAAGACCTGCCCAAGGCCTCGGACCTGTTCGAGCCGGCGACGACCGCGCGAGTAATCTTGCTCCAGAACATCGTGCCGGCCATCGCGACGGTCGCGTCGTACCTCCTCTTCCGGTTCGCGCCCGTGTTTTGACCAGCTCACCGGAAAAATCCGGCATAATTGTTCATCGGGGGAACCCGAAAACAGCAAAGTCTAACAGTCAGGGGGCCGAACGACAGAGTTGATGCCCACGGTAGAGTACCTTAATTACGAAGTACTGGACGATCACGGTTGGGACATGTACGACAGCGAGACGTTCGACAAGGCCGCCGACGCCGACCTCGACGACGAGGACTACGGCAGCCTGGAGGTCAACGAGGGCGAGTACATCCTCGAGGCCGCCGAATCCCAGGGTTACGACTGGCCGTTCTCCTGTCGCGCCGGCGCGTGTGCCAACTGCGCCGCCATCGTCGTCGACGGCGAGATCGACATGGACATGCAGCAGATCCTCAGCGACGAGGAAGTCGAAGAGAAGAACGTCCGCCTGACCTGTATCGGCAGCCCCGACGCCGACGAGGTCCGGATCGTCTACAACGCGAAGCACCTCGACTACCTGCAGAACCGCGTCATCTGACGCGGCCCCTTTTCCGTTTCGAACCGTTCGCAAACGCTTTGCCCTAGCCGTCGCTGGGCCTCGGTGTGGTATCGACTGGTTTCCTGACGGCGTCGATCCCGGATTTGCTACGGTTAGTGGCCGTGCCCGCGCTGGGCTGGGCCGCCTGGCGGGACGTGAAGACCCGACGGGTCCCGAACCGGACGTGGCTCCCCCTGCTCGGGGTCGCGGTGCTCGCGCTCGCCGTCGAGGTCTGGCAGGTCTGGACGGGGACGACGGTGGGCTACGTCAACCAGCGGGCGTACTTCCTGCGGGTGCTGATCAGCGTCGGGTTCGTGGTGCCGCTCGCCTACGGCTTCTGGTGGATCGGCGGCTTCGGCGGGGCCGACGCCAAGGCGCTGATCACGCTCGCCGTGCTCTTTCCGACCTTCCCGACGTACCTGTTTCCCGACTTCGCGCTCCCGGTCGTCGTCCCGACGCTGGGCGTGTTCGCGATGTCGGTCCTCTCGAACACGGTCGTCGTCGGGCTGTTCTACCCGGTCGCGCTCACGCTTCGCAACGCGGCCGGCGGCCACGTCGCCAAGGCGATGGTGATCGGCCGACCCGTCGCCACCGAGCGGGTCACCGAGGAGTACGGTCGCCTGCTCCAGACGCCCGACGGGTTCACCCGGCGCGGGCTCGACCTGGACGCGCTCCGGATGTACCTGACCTGGCGGGGCGCGAACTTCGCCGAATTGCGGGCCGAACCCGACGAGTTCCGCGATCCCGAGAGCATCCCGGCGGAGACGAACCCGCCCGGCGACGGGGCGATTGCGGTGCCCGACGGTGGCCGACCGGCCCCCGACGACGAGGCCACAGCCGGCGACCCACCCGCCGACGCCGACGAGGAGGACGTACCCGAGGAGACGGAGATCGCCGATCCCTGGGGAGCAGAGCGGTTCTTCGAGGAGATCGAGGGGAGCGCGTACGGGACGACGCCCGAGCAGTTGCGGGAGGGACTCACCGTCCTGACCAGCGAGGACGAGGTGTGGATCACGCCCGGCATTCCGTTTCTCGTGCCGATGTTCCTCGGGCTCCTGCTGGGGCTGACCTACGGGGACGTGCTGTACGCGGTGATCGAGGGGCTCGGCGTCTTCTAGAACCCGAACCGCTGTCGCGTCACGGTCAGATCGAGGTAGATCGTCCGGCGTTTCGGCATGTCACTCGGCCAGGCACCGCCGGCGGCCGGGTAGTCGGAGTGATCGAGGACGAAGTAGTACGGTCCGGTCTCGTCGATGGCCTGGCGGCCGCCGTCGTTTTTCGTACTGGCCTTGTAGTCCCCGCCCGCAGTTTCCGTGGCGGTACGCCCGATGTCACGGTCGCCGGTCGGGTGTTTCTCCGGGTCTTCGCCGCTGGTGTAGGCGTCGTACCGGTGCATCTGCTTCTCGCTGGTGAAAAAGTACACGTCGAAGGGGACCTGTGACCGGGAGATGTACGAGATCGAACCGCCGGGGTCGGACACGTCGGGGATCTCCCTGATCCAGCCGGTCCCGGGCTGGACGGTCACCTCCCGGCTGACGGTCACGACGACCTCGCCACCGCTGCCGAGACAGCCGACGGTCCCGAGGGCCACTCCGACCGCCCCGCGCTGTAGAAACCTCCGACGTTCCATCGACACAGCCTCTGTCTCCCAGTGGCTTCAATCCTCACACCCGATTACAGTTTCTGAGAACTCAGAGAGCAAGGAATACCGCGTTTTTCGTCGCGATAATCAGTTCTGAAATCGGCGTGATGGCGAATTCACAGCTGATATCGACGGGCGGCGACGGCGACACAAAGCATATCGGTACCACGGTCACAGAGGGGAGTATGGACAACGCCGACGTCGAGTTAGCCTTCGACGAGCAGGATCTGCTCCCGGCGGTCGCCCAGGACGCGACCTCGGGGGACGTGCTCATGCTCGCGTTCGTCACGCGCGAGGCCGTCGAGCGGACCCGCGAGACCGGGCGGGCTCACTACTACTCGCGCAGCCGCGACGAACTCTGGGAGAAGGGGGCCTCCAGCGGCCACATTCAAAGTGTGGAGGAGATCCGCGTCGACTGCGACGGCGACTCGCTGTTGTACCTGGTCGAACAGGAGGGCGGTGCCTGCCACACCGGGTATCGCTCGTGTTTCTACCGCACCATCGACGGCGAAGTCGTCGGGGAACAGGTGTTCGATCCCGACGACGTGTACGATGAGTGACGGCGCGGGCCCCGACGACGTGGCGGGCCTGATCGCGGACCTCGAATCGGCCCACCGCGCGGCCGAGAACGCACAGGCCCGCGTCGACGAGCGCGTCGAGGGGGACCTCGAAGCCGTCGCACGGCAGTACGACCGGCTCCAGGCGCTGTTCGACGACTACGAGGAGGAAGCGACCGGGGACGGCGATTTCAGGGTCTTCATCGAGTTTCAGGAGGAGATGGAGAAGTTCGTCGACAGCCTCCCCGAGGACCTGCCCCATCGGGAGTGTTTCGAGGAGGTCGACGACATCATGCAGCAGCGCCGGCTCACGGAATCGGACTTCGACCGGGCCCGGGAGGCGCTCTCGCCGGCCGCCGACGACGCCGCCCTGCTCGAAGAGCGCGAGGCGACGCAGAATCGGTACGACGAACTGCGGACTCGCGCCGAGCGTCGCGTGCGGGAACTGGACGAGCGGATCGCCGACCTCGAAGCGCTCGTGGCGATGGGGGAGGCCGACCTCGACGCCCCGGTCGAGCGACTGCGCGAACCCATCGACGCGTACAACGACGCCGTCGAGGCGGCGTTCCGCGAGTTCAAGCGCGACGCGAGCGCTCGCGAGGTGCTCGGCTTCGTCGAGACGACGGCGTCGTTCCCGCTCGTCGACTACCGCCAGCCGCCCGCGAAGCTGACCGAGTACGTCGAGCACAACCCGCCGGGAACCGAACCGATCCCGACCCTGCTGGACTACGCCGACTACTCCAAGTCGAAGCTCGACCACTACGTCGACGACGCGACGGCGCTGAAGACCGCCATCGGGACCAACCAGACGTACCTCCGGCGGCTGGACGGCGGCCCGCTGACCGTCTCGTGGCCGCCGCCGGCCGCCGAGGAACTGCGCTTTCTCGCCCGGGAGCTGATCCAGGTCACGGGCCGGTTCGCCCCCGAGGACGTGGTCGCGAAGGCCCGCACCGTGCGGGCGCTGACCGACCGGGCGGACTACGGCCGGCTCCGAACGAGTGCGCAGGCACGCGAACAACTCGACGACGACGAACGCGAGCGGCTCCAGTCGGGCGCGGTCCAGGCGGATCTGGAGGCCACGCGGGCGGCACGGGAGGAACTGGCGACGACGCTCTCGGAACTGCCCGGCTAGTCCTCGTCGCGGGCGGCGACCATGGCCTCGTGCATCCGTTCGACCAGGTCGGCCGACCGCGCGGGGTCCTGCGACTCGGCGTAGACGCGGATCACCGGCTCGGTCCCGCTGGGCCGGGCCAGCACCCAGCTGTCGCCGTAGTCGAGCCGGTAGCCGTCGGTGGTGTCGAGAGTCGCGTCGGCGTCCCGGGCGACGGCCTCGACGGCGTCGAGCAGGCGGCGGCGCTCGTCGTCGGTCTCGTATTTCACGTCGGTCCGGAGCAACTGGTAGTCGTCGTACGGCGCGACCACCTCGCTCGCGGGCTGGTCGGCGAGGAGTTCGAGGAACCGCGCCGCGGTGTAGGCCCCGTCCCGGGTGATCCGGTAGTCGGGAAAGAGGATGCCGCCGTTGCCCTCGCCGGCGACGGGGACCGACTCGCCGTCGGCCTGGAGGTTGCGGATGCGCGTGATGATGTTCGTGCTGCCGATGGCCGTCAGCGACAGGGCCGCGCCGGCCCGGTCGGCCACGTCGACCAGCCGCTGGGAGACGTTGACCGCCGAGACGGCCGTGTCGCCGGCGTCGAGTTCCGCGGCCGCGAGCGCCGCCAGCGCCCCGTCACCCTCGACGAACTCGCCGTGTTCGTCGAAGAAGATCGCACGGTCTGCGTCCCCGTCGTGGGCGACCCCCACGTCGGCGTCGGCCGCCCGGACCAGCCGGCCGAGGTCGGCGAGATTCTCCGCGACGGGTTCGGGGTCCCGGCCGGGGAAGTGGCCGTCGGGCTGGGCGTTGACGGTGACCACGTCACAGCCCAGTTCCCGGAAGATCCGGGGGCTGGTGAGCGCACCCGCGCCGTGGCCGGGATCGAGCGCGACCGTCAGGTCGGCGTCGGCGATGCGCTCGCGGTCGACGGCGGCCAGCAGTTGCTCGACGTACCGGTCGCGCGCGTCGTCGATCCGTTCCACTCGGCCCGTCCCGTTCCAGGCGACCGAATCGAAGTCCTCCGCGAGCAGGCGCTCCTCGACGCGTTCGAGCGTGCCCCGCGAGAGTTCGATCCCGTCGGCCCCGACGAGTTTGACGCCGTTGTACTGGGGCGGGTTGTGCGAGGCGGTGATCATCACGCCGGGGACCCCGACCCGCTCGCAGTAGGCCTGGAGTCCGGGCGTCGGGACCACGCCGAGTCGGTGGACGTCCGATCCGACGCTGGCGAGGCCGCTGGCGGCCGCGTTGCCCAGCATCTCGCCGGTGGTTCGCGTGTCCCGGGCCAGCGCGACGGCGTCGGCGTCCCAGACCGAGCCGGCGGCCTGCGCGATGTTGCAGACGAATTCGGGGTTGAGGTACTCGTTTGCCACCCCGCGGACGCCGCTGGACCCGAAGATTTCCATCACCAGACGCTCCGGACGGCGACCCACTAAACCTTTGCAACTTATCGGCGGTCGCGCGCCCGCTCCCAGGCCCGGAGCAGTCCCGCCAGCGTCCGGTTGACCGGCGCGTCGATCCGCTCGGCGACGGCCCCGTTGATCGCGTCCACCTCGGTCCGGCGCTCGGCCAGCACGTCCTGGTACATCGAAGACGTGTTGTCCGCCGTCGCATCGGCGACTTCCCGGACGGCGTCGACCGCCGCCTCGTCGGAGAGGGCGACCCCCGCCTCGCGTGCCGCGCGGGCGGTCTCGCGGGCGGCCGCCGCCGCCACCTCGCTGGCCGGCCCGTCCAGTACCGCGCCGTTTTCGATCCGAGCCAGCGCCGTGGTGGCGTTGATCCCGGCGTTGACCGCCAGTTTCTCCCAGGTGCGGCGAGGCATGTCCGCCGCGACGGTCGTCTCGATGCCCGCCGCCTCGAAGGCCGCGCCGGCCCGGTCGGCGGCGGGGGACTCGCCGCCCTCGCGCGGCCCCAGCACGACCTCGCCGACGCCGGTGCAGGTGACCCGGCCCGGTTCTTCGAGCATCGCGCCGTAGGTGCAGGTGCCAGCCAGCACCGGACAGTCGAGACGGTCGGCCAGTCGGGCCTCGTTGTCGAGGCCGTTCTGGAGTGAGAGGACAGTACTGGGCTCGCAGTCGGTCAGTGCGGCGGCGGCCGCGTCGGTGTCGTAGGCCTTGACGGTCACGAGCGCCAGGTCGGGGGCGGCGTCGGACGGGACTGCGGTCACCCCGTCGGGGTCGGCGTGGCACTCGACCGCTCCGCCGACGGTCAGGCCATCTGTGGCGACGGTTCCGACGTGGGGGTCACGCCCGACGAGCGTCACGCGGTGCTGGCGGGCGAGCAGGCCGCCGACGAGCGAGCCGAGGCTCCCGGCCCCGAACACGAGGACGTCCACGGTCGCCGGTCAGTCCTCGGTCCAGTAATAGATGTCCTCTTTGGGCGCGCCACAGGTGGGGCAGGCTTCGGGGATGTCCTCGTCGATGTCGCCCATCTCGCCACACTCCCAGCAGCGCCACATCAACTCGGCCTCGCCCCACTCGTGGCCGGAGGTGATGTGTTCCGAGGAGAAGCCCTCGATGCCCTGGTCGAGGGTGACGTAGAAGCCGTGTTCGTCGAACCCACGGATTCGGCCCAGTTCGTTGCCCTCGTCGTCGTAGACGCTCTGTCCGAACGACGGCGTGATGCCCTCTTGACTGTCGCTCATACGCGTAGCGGTTCGTCTGGCCCGGGGTTAAAACTACGGCCGAATCTCAGCCGACGGTAACGCTCCCGGTCTTCGTCACGTCGCCGTTGACGTTCACCGTCGTCGTGTAGGTCCCGGCCGCCGTCGGGTTCTCGATGCCGGCGAACCGCACCACGATCTCGTCGCCCCGCTTCACGTCGTAGTTGCCGATAAAGCCGAATTCGACCGTCCGCCCGCCGTTGCTGACCGTCACGCTCTGGAGGTCGCTCCGTGCGGACACGTCGATGGCCGCGTCGCCGTCGCGGTCGAACCCGACAGCGGTCACGTCCCCGACCGAGACGCCCGAGGCGTCCACACCGGCCCCCGACTCGTAGGTCACCGTGATCTCGTTGAGCGAGTTGCCGACGGTGCCCGACCCGCCGTTGTAGGGCACGTCGAAGCGGACACCGTGGGCCGTCTCGATCCCGGGTGCGGCACTGCCCGCGACCGACAGACAGTCGACGCGCGTGCCACGGAACTCGTCGAGGACGTAGATTTCGCCCGACCGATTCGCCAGCACCGTCACGTCCTCGCGGGGCGGGAGTCGGACGCCCTCGCCCGCTTCGGTCCGGCCGTCGCCGTCGTCGTCGAGGACGACCCGCTCGCCGTTCTGGCGGTAGAACGCGAGGCCGCCGGACCCACCCTCGACGGCGGCGCGAGCCACCGTACACCCGTCGACGGTCGCCTGTGCCCGTTCGACTGCGATCTGTGGCGGTTCGCCCGGGTCCGAAACCAGTTGCTGGAAGAAGACCACGCCCGTCGCCGCCAGCAGGACGACGATGGCGACCAGCAGGACCGTCCCGATCACCGGGCTGACCGCTCTGTCCGTCACTGTCGGGCCGTTCGACTGGAGCCTGTTGAATGCCGGGCCGGGTTCGAGAGCGTGAAGTGAGCGAGAACGGGGGATTCAGTGGTGGCGGTGCGGTGGCGGTCGCCGTGGCGGCAAGGTTCGGTCGCGGTGGCGGTATCGGTGCGGTGGCGGTCGCGGAGGCCGCAAGCACAGCACCGGAACGCGCGCCGTGGCGCGCGTTCCGCTTTTTCGCCCACGTTTTTGGCGAGGGGGTCGCCCTGCGACCCCCTCGCGAAAAAGGTGGGTTCACATGAAATCGCCAATCCCGCTCTGTTTGTTGTTGTCGTTCTCGAAGATCCGTTTGATGGATTTCTTCAGAATCTCCAGGCGTTGCGTGGTGTACTCGCGGGTGCCGTACTCCTCGGCGACTTCCAGTGCGGTGTCGATGTACTTGTTGACCGAGCCGTGATGCACGGTGAGGGTCATGTCCCCGCCACACTTCCGGCAGTCGCCGGTCAGCGGGACGCGCCGGTACTTCTCGCCGCAGTCCAGACAGCGGGTCTCCTGCTGGGAGAACGCCCGGAGGTTGCCGATGATGTCGGGCAGGAAGTGGTACTCGATGACCCGTTCGGCCACGTCGGTCTCGTCGACGGCCCGGAGTTTCCGGGAGAGTTCCAGCTGGGCGTTCATCTTCTTCATCATGTCGTCCAGCGTCTTGTACGCCGACAGATCCGGCCCCAGCGCGATGTTGCTGGTGTCGTGGCTGTGCCGGAAGTCCGTGTACTCCCGGTCGGTCCCCAGGTTCTCCTCGGCGATGGTCATGATGTCCTCGACGTCCTCGGGGTCGGCCATCTCCCGGGTGGCCTCGTAAAACTCGCGGGGGTACTGGTCCATCACGTCCATGTTGTGGGCCTCGTCGTCGATCTCGGTGGGGTCGATCCGGGAGGACATGACCAGGGGCGCGTCCATGGAGTTGTGGGCGTACAGCCAGTTGGCGGTGAAGATCGGGTCGCCACCGACCTGGAGATCGTAGAGATAGCCGTCGTAGTCGACGCGGTCGACGGTTTCGACCCGCAGATACGAGAGGTCACCGTCGACAAGCGGGCGCAGGTCGCCGAGTCGCTCCGCAGCGGCGTCGGGCAGGTTCCGGGATTCGAGTTCGCGGACTATCTCGCGGAGTTTCTCCAGCGAGATGTTCTCCCGGCGTTTCAGATACTTCGGGATCAATTGTCTGATTCCCTCGATGTCCATCTCCCGAACCTCCATCAGCGCGTCCGGGATCGAGACAACGAGGCTCTTCGGATAGTACGGTTCCTCGCCGTCGAGAATCCGGTGGAGTGGGTTGTCCGTCGCACCACCCGAGACCGTGATCGTGTAGATGTCCTGGCGGTTGCCCTCGCGGTTGGTACGTTCGGAAATGTTGGCGACGAGACCGAGGCGGTGCAAGAGGAACACGATGCCGTCCTTCACGTCGTCGCTCGTGGTGTGGAATCCGACCGTCGTCACGTTCTCGTCCGTGCTGTCACTGCCATCGCCAGCGATGAACCCCCGGAGGAACGAGAGGACGACTTCCCGCGGTGCGTCGAGAATACAGTCGGGCACGACCTTCTCGCTGGAGTCGTAGGAATCGGCGTCCTCGAACCCGAGATCGTACAGTACCTCTCGAAAGACGGCCGGGAACCGGAGTTCGTAGGTCCGGTTCGACCACCGCCTGCCGGGTTCGTGGCCGAGCGTGTCCTCGATGATCTCCGCGGCGCGGTCGATGAGGTCCTCGTCGGCGTTGTGGATCGCCGGACAGACGCTGGACGTCGTTCCCTCGGCGACGAACAGGCCGAGCAACCACCCGAAGTCTTCGTCGACATCAACGAGCCGGGAGACCCCATCCGATGACCCTTCCAGTCCGATCTGTACGTCGTGTGGGACCTCGAAGCCGGCACGGCTGAGGATCCGTTCGAATCGACCGTACGGAATCTTGCCCTTGTTCAGGCGGTACGAGAGGCCCGATTTGAACGCCTGATGGGTCGGACTGCCGTGGTCTGTCGTCTCCCACGCCGTCGTCAGCAGGTCCTCGACGTGATCGTCGATGACGACGTACGGCTCGTCGACGCACTCGGCCACGTCGATAGTCGTCCTCTCGGTCTCGACATCGAGTTCGCGGGGCGCGACGACGAGATCGCCCTCTTCGAGGTCCCCACCGGCTACTTCCTCGATTCCGTCGTCGTACCGGAACAGACTGTGGTGGTCGGTGATCTCCAGTGACCGGCCGAACTGCGTCTCGATCTCGACCAGCGATTCGTCGTCGTCGGCCCGGTACCTGATCGCCTTCTCGATGGGTTGCAGCGTCGCCTCGTGGTTCTCGTCGAAGGCGTACGTCTTCCAGCCCTCGGCGTAGCAGGTCCGCTTGCGGAACTTCCCCTCGACTTCCAGCGGTGATTCGAGTTCGTCCCAGAATTCGTCGAAAGTCAGGAACCGGACGTTGTCGTCCGGATCGACGGCGACGAGTCTGGAGTCTTCGGCGACGCTCCCGCCGCGCTTGTCGGGCAGGTACTTCTTGCTGAAGTTCAGGAGGCCATCGAGCAGGAGCATCACACAGTCCTCGTCGCCGTCACACTGGGCGGTGAGGATGCCGTTCGCGACGACCCGGTTCGTATCCGCGACCGTGAGACAGTACGTGTGTTCGACATCGGACGGCCGGAACTGGACCCGGTCTACTACTTCAACGTTCGTGCCGCCGTCGCCGACCGCTTCGGGCGTCGTGGTGGGAGGTATCGCATGATCGCTCCCGTCGACCGGAATCGCGTCCCCGGGTTCGAGTTCGTGTGCGCGAACGGACTCGATGCCGCCCGTCCATCGGACCATCTCGTGGTCCGGGGTGACGGTGATCGACCGTCCGGTTTCGGTTTCGATCTCGACGAAGTGGTCGGGTGCAGGGTGTTTCGAGACGGCTTCGACGCGTTTGCGTACCCAGTTGCCATCGTCGTCGAGCGACTGGACACGTACTGTCTCGTCGAGTTCCTCGACCTCGACCCCGAAGTCGTCGGTTTCGGGATCGTCGAGTCGGCGTTCGACGAACGATTCGATGGACACGTCACGAAGTCGTCCGCTCCCGTCCTCGTACCGGATTTCGGTCTCCGGATGGAAACAGTTCCGGCGTTTCGCGGCGTGAAAGTAGGGATGTGCGTACCCAACTGCGGCTGACGTAAATCCGACAATTCGGCCAACTGTCGCCGCGCTGGTGTGCGGTGCCATCCCGAAGACCAGTTCGCCGACGAGTTCCTGCCGGTCGTCGAGATCGTAGAAGGAGTCGAGGCCGTAGTAGGATTCCAGCAGGTCGTCGACGAAATCGGCCGTCTTGAGCATGTGTTCGGCCGCGCCGTCCGAGAGGACGATGTCCTGGACTTTGAGTTCCACGAGTTGATCGTCGTGGCGCAGGGGTTCGCCCTGCATGTCCTCCTCGTAGCCGAGTTCGCGGAACTGGTCGGCGGTCACGTCGAGTTCGGCGGGGCGGACGGCGGTCACGGGCAGGTCGGTCATGTCGTAGCGGACGGTGCCGTCCTTGAACGCCGAGACGCCGTGTTTCGCTCTGAGAATCCCCTTCTCGATGGGTTCGGGGGTCTTGGTCTTCGAGGAGAGTCCCTTGACGCCTTTGACGATATCGAAGGCGTTCTCGCGGAGGCCCACGCTGTCGAGGGCGTCGCGGAACTCCTCGCGGACGCTGATGGTCTTGGTCTGGACGGGCGAGGCCAGCGACTCACACCGGTGACACTCCGCGCGGCCGGAGGGGTCGGGTTCGACCTCGATGTCGCAGTCCCGGCAGACGTAGACGGCGTCGGTGACGCCGTTGCAGTCGGGACAGCGGGCGTGGTAGGTACGTGTGCCGCACTCGGTACACTCCCGGCGGCCGACCTGCACCTCGATCTCGCCCTGGGTCCCCTCGACGGCGTCGCCAGCGTCGGCGGCCTTGGACACGTCGCGCTGGCTCCCACCGGCCTCGCCGATGGGAAAGAGGGTGTGGACCGCCGGCGAGAGTTCGCGGGATTCGGACTTCTCGGGGCGGCCCATCCGGTTGCCGATGCGGGTCGGCGCGCGCTCGCGGATCTCGAAGGGCGCGACGGCGTTGACCGCGCGGATCGCGTTCTCGCCGTCGGCGTACTCACGGGCCGCGGCGGGAAGGTCCTCAGGCGTCCACTCCCGTTCGAGGCGTTCGCTGAGGCCCAGCGACAGGACGAGCGGCTTCCAGTCGGGCACGACCAGTCGGTCCTCGTGCTGGTGGTGTTCGACCAGCAGGCTCTCCAGAACGCCCGACACGTCCTCCTCGGGGTCGTCGGGCCGGGGGACGATCAGGTCGCCATCGGCGGGGTCGTCGTCGCTGTCGCCCGAGATGACCGCGCCGTCGGTCTCGGCGACCTCGCCATCGGCCACGGCCGCCGCCAGCCGCTCGAACTCGTCGACCGAGATGTCGTGCCAGCAGTAGGTGTATTTCGGGTGGAGCGGTGCGTCGTACTCGCTGGCCCACTCGATGGCCTCGTCGGTGCTGGGATCGGCCAGATCGACTCGCACCGAGTCACGCATGGCCTGTACGTCGGCGGTCGACGCTTCGAGGTCCTGCTCCCACCACTCGACGGTGTAGCTGGCTGGAGCCAGGGGATGATTGTTCTCGACGAACTCGCCGTAGTTGACGAGGTACTCCCCCAGATCGAGGATCTTCTCGACGCCGTTGCGGACTTCCAGCGCCTCCGCGGGGTCGTCGATGCGGCGCACGTCACCGTTGGCCAGCCGAACCGTCGGTCCCTCGATGGTGTCGACGGGGACGACGCCCGCGGCCTTGCCGGGGCGTTCGGTCTTGATCTGGGTCCCGGTCGCGAGGAAGTCGTCGACCAGGTGCATCGTGGCGGGATGGACGCCGGCGGTCGCGAACCCGTGATTGCGCGCCCGGCCGTAGCGCAGGCGGAAGCCGCCGGGTTCGCTCGGGTGGGTGAACACCGGCCGGCCGGCGATGAGGTCCCGCAGGAACTTCTCGGAGGGGTCGACGCGGGGCGGTCCCGCCGGTTCGTCAGCATCGTCCGCGGCGGCGTCCTCGGTTTCGCCGTCGCTCGCCTCGGCTTCCTCGCCGTCCTCGTCCTCGTCGTCGGCGTCGTCCTTTCCGATCGTGCCGTCGATGAGGTCCTGGAGCCAGGGCCACTCCACCTCGTCGAGGTTGCGGGTGTACCGCTGGATCTTCGGGGCCTTCAGGGCGATCCCCTCGGCGAAGACCAGACACATCCCGCCGCGGGCGGAGTTGGTGTCGATCCGTTCGAGATCGCGGTAGCCCGACACCTCCTCGTCGCCGGTGGCCTCCCCGTCCAGCATGATCGGCATGTGTTCGGCGATGAACTTGCTTTCCTTCTCCTTGGGGGAGTACTGCAGGCCCGTCTCCTGATCGTAGAGGTCGACCTCCTCGGCGTAGCGGCCGATCTCGTCTTTGCGCGCCTTGAACTCGTCCATGCCGAGCAACGAGCGGGCGTAGTCCGCGACCAGCACGGAGAGGGCCTGTGCGGTCCCGCCCGCAGAGCGGATCGGACCGGCGTAGTAGACGTTGACGAACTCCGTCCCGTCGTCGTTCTCCAGCACTTCGACGCGGTCGATCCCCTCGATGGGGGCGGCGACGACACCCTCGGTGAGCAGGGCGACCGCCGTCCGAACCGCACCCTCGATCTTGCCCGCGTCGGTGTCGTAGTCGCCCACCGACCCGTCCACGAAGTCCTCGACGAGTTCGAGTGCGGCCTCCTCACGGCTCATCTCGCCTTCGAGGTCCCGCACGCGTTCGGCCACGCCGTCGATCCCGAGGATGTTCTCGACGCGGTCGGCCATGTCCCGCGCCGTGGGGATCTCCACGTCTTTCGTGGGGTCGCCGCCGCGCTCGCGGGCCGCCTGCGCCACCTCGAAGGCGTCGTCGAGGTCGGCTTCCAGCCGCTCGAAGTACCGCCGATCAGCCTCTCGCATCAGAGCGGCCAGAGATCCAGATCGGTGGTCTCGTCGTGTTCCCGGTCGAGTTTCGTGTCGAACTCGCGGACGTACAGTTCGCCCGCGAACGTCGTCGCCTCGTCCAGGTGACCGGCCACGACCGACCCGTCCTCGCGCGAGAGGGTCATGTGCGTGTGGGCGAAGCGCTCGCCCTCCAGCCAGGAGACGTTCCCGACCGCGGGCACGACCTCGAACGGTTCGTCGAACTCGATATCGTAGTACTCCTGGACCTCCTGATCGTAGAACAGCAGCGTCGCGTCCTGCACCGCGCCGAGGCCGACGAAGAAGGCCGCGTCGATGCCCTCCTCGTCGGCGAACGCCTCGATCTGACTGCGCCAGCCGACGCCGTGGTCGAGCCGGGCAACGTACTCCCGGGCACCCTCGACTTCACGATAATCCATACCGACCCGGAAGACGCGAGGGGGCAAAAATCTTCACCGTTCGCCGCGACGGCTCCGCCGCTGTGGGCGGTCGATGCCGGCGGTCGAAAACGAGTCCGAGTGGCCTCAACACCACTCGTCGAGCGAGGCAGCGTCTGTAAGCGGGATGGACGCCCAGGCGTCGTCCTGACACGGGTACGCAATGATGAACTGGTCGATCTCGCCGCTATCGACCGAGCCCATCGCTTCACAGTCTGCGACCGATTCCCTGGCAGCGCCATCCTGTGCCATGCATGTGAGTCTTACACACGACAATAAAAATGTGCCGGATTATTACGGCGTCCTTTTTCAGTGGTCGTCGGTTCGGCCCGATTGGCCCGGGCGAACGGGCCGACTCGTTCGGGTGGTTCCGGGCCGACGCCCGGGTGTGATTCGGTCGGGGATCGCGGGCACGGGCGGGGTCAATGTGAAGGCCTTTGTAGGTGCAGGCAGGACTTGGACCCAATATGAAGGTCGCAGACGCCATGACGCCCCGTTCGGCGGTCGTCACGGTCGAGTTGCCAGGGACGCGTGACGACGTCCTCGAGTATCTGCAGGAGCGGGCGTTCTCGTCGGTCCCCGTGATCAAGGAGGGCGAGGACGGCGAGGAGTTCCGGGGGCTGGTCTCCCGGGACGCGCTGATCGAACGGCCCGACGAGGACCAGCTCGCCCTGCTGGTCGAGGAAGTTCCCACGACCACCCAGGACGCCGATCTCACCGAGGTCGCCGAGTTGATGGTCACCGAAGGCGCGCGCCGGGTGCCCGTCGTCGACGGACAGCTCGAAGGGATCGTCACCATCACCGACGTGATCCACGCCATCGCCGAGGGTGAGGTCGACGGCGACACCGAAGTCGGCGACCTCGCGACCCGGGAGATCAACTGCGTCTACGTCGAGACTCCCCTCCCCGTGGCCGAGCGGGAACTCTCCCACGCGGGCGTCCCCTACGCGGTCGTCCTCGATTCGGACGGCGACATGGACGGCATCATCACCGAGGTCGACATCCTCGAGGTGGCCCGCGTCGTCGAGGGCGAGGCCGACACCGGCGAGTCCATCGCCGACGACGACGACGACTGGAAGTGGGAGTCGGTCAAGGCCGTCGGCAACAGCTACATGCCGACCCGCAACGTCGAGATCCCCGCCAAACCCGTCCGGGAGTTCATGAGCGACGGCGTCGTCACCGTCTCGAAGCGCCGCACCGCTCAGGACGCCGCCCAGTTGATGATCGACAACGACATCGAGCAGATCCCGCTCGTCTCGGGCGACACCCTCGCCGGCGTCGTCCAGGACGTGGACTTGCTTCGCGCACTCTACCGATGACCGACGACACCGCAACCGACCGACTCACGGAACTGGCCAAGCGACGGGGCTTTTTCTTCCAGTCCAGCGAGGCCTACGGCGGCGTCTCCGGCTTCTACGTCTACGGCCCCGAGGGCGCGACCCTGAAGGAGAACCTCGAAGACGCCTGGCGCGACCGCTTCGTCCGCCGCGAGGGCCACATGGAGATCGAAGCCCCCAACGTCATGCCCGAACCCGTCTTCGAGGCCTCGGGCCACCTGGACGGCTTCGACGACATGATCGTCGAGTGTCCCGAGTGTGGGGCCTCCCACCGCGCCGACCACATCGTCGAGGACAACACCGACATCGAGGAAGCAGAATCCATCGCCATCGCCGAGATCGAGGGGATCATCGCCGAGAACGAACTGGTCTGTCCCTCTTGCGGAACGGACCTCGCGGGCGAACCCGTCGAGGACTTCAACCTCATGTTCGAGACGAACATCGGCCCCGGGAGTTCCTCGCCGGGTTACCTGCGCCCCGAGACCGCCCAGGGCATCTTCGTGGAGTTCCCGCGACTCAAGGAGTACGCCCGCGGGCAGTTGCCCTTCGGCGTCGCCCAGATCGGTGCGGCCTACCGCAACGAGATCAGCCCGCGGAAGGGGCTGGTCCGGCTCCGGGAGTTCGCACAGGCCGAACTCGAACACTTCGTCGACCCCGAGACCGACGAACCCGACCTGGAATCGGTCGAAGACGTGGAAGTCACGCTGTACTCGGAGGCCCGCCAGGACGACGCGGACGGCGAACCGGTCGAGATGACGGTCGGCGAGGCCGTCGACGAGGGCGTCGTCGGCAGCGCCTGGGTGGGCTACTACCTCGGCGTCGCCCAGGGCTGGTACGAGCGTATCGGCGTCGACATGGACCGGTTCCGGTTCCGCCAGCACCGCTCGGGCGAACTGGCCCACTACGCCGCGGACTGCTGGGACGCCGAGGCCGAGATCGGTGGTGACTGGATCGAGATCACCGGCTTCGCCTACCGCGGAGATTACGACCTCACCAAGCACGGCGAGTACGCCGACGACGACTTCACGATCTTCAAGCAGTACGACGATCCGATCACCGTCGAGCGCGCCACGGTCGACCCCGACATGAGCTATCTCGGACCGGAGTTCGGCGGCGACGCTGCCGCCGTGAGCGAGGCCCTCGAAGCCCTCGCGGAACGGGACCGCTCGGCGTTCGACGGCGACGAAGTGACCGTCGACGTGGACGGCGAGGAGTACGTCGTGCCGGTCGAGAAGACCGGCTTCGCCGTCGAGGAGGTCACCGAGGCCGGCGAACACGTCACGCCACACGTCGTCGAACCGTCGTTCGGTGTGGACCGGCTGGTCTACACGGTGCTGGCCCACAGCCTCACACAGGACGACGCGGGCGAGGGGAGCGAGGACGACAGTGAGGACGAGGAGCGCACCGTCCTGACCCTGCCGCCGGAACTCGCGCCGACCACGGTCGCCGTCTTCCCGCTGATGGACAAGGACGGCCTGGGCGAGCGGGCCGGGGAGATCGCCGAACGGCTCCGGCGAGCGGGCTTCGAGGTCGCCGAGGACGCCTCGGGCTCCATCGGCCGGCGCTACCGCCGCCAGGACGAAGTCGGGACGCCCTACTGCGTGACCGTCGACTACGACACGCTGGAGGACGGGACGGTGACGATCCGCGACCGGGACACGACGGCACAGGCCCGGGTTCCCGTGGACGACCTGCCGGGCGTCGTCGCTGACCTGCGGGCCGGCGAGACGACCGTCGGCGACCTCTGATGGCGAACGAGGTGGCTCGCCGACTCGTTCACGCGAGCGGCGCGGGGGTGCCGGGACTCTACCTGCTGGACCTGCTCACCTGGCCACAGATCCGGTACGTGCTGGTGGGCGGACTGGCCTTCACCGTCCTGCTGGAGACCGCCCGTCTGGGCCTGGGCTTCGAGTGGGTCGTCTTCGACGTGCTGACCAGGGAGTACGAACAGGACAACCCCGCCGGGTACGCGCTGTACGTGTTCAGCGGCTCGACCACCGGGCTCGTCTTCGGCCCGACCATCGCCGTCCCCGCGATCCTGATGCTCACGCTCGGCGACCCGATCTCCGGCCTGCTCGGGTCCGACGAGCTCCGGACGATCAAGCGACCGCGCGTCCTCGTCACGATGTTTCTGGTCTGTACCGGGCTGGCGCTCCCCTTCGTCCCGCCGGTGGCGGCGGTACTCGGAGGCCTGGCCGCGATGCTGGCCGACGGCGTCAAACCCGTGATTCGCGAGTACGTGATCGACGACAACCTGACCATCCCGCTGGTCGCCGCGGGGGCGATGACCGTCGGAATGACGCTCCCACCGATACTCTGAGCCTCAGTCGATCTGGACGCCGCTGATCAGGACTCGCGTGCCGCTGTCGGGGGAGTCACCGTTCTCCCGTGTCCCGCCGGGGTCGGTGATCTCGACCTCCCAGCCGTGGGCCTTGGCGATCTGTTCGACGATCGCCAGCCCGAAGCCGCTGCCTTCTTCGGCGGTGGAGTAGCCCGACTCGAACACCTTCTCCTGTTCGTCCTCGGGAATCCCCGGACCGTCGTCCTCGACGTACAGGCCGACGATGCTGGCGTCGTCGTCGGTGTCGGCGGCCGCCGTGGTCCCGACCGTGACCGTCACGTCGGTGTCGGCGTGGTGGGTCGAGTTGTGAAAGAGATTTTCGAGGAGTTGCTGGAGGCGGCTCTCGTCTGCCCGGATCGTGGGCGTGTCGGCGAGTTCGAGCGTGGCGTCGTCGCCGCCGGCCATCTCCCAGGCGGCCCGGACGGTGGCTTCGAGGTCGATAGGTTCGGTCTCGGCCACGCGCTGGCCCTGCTGGGCCATCGTGAGCATATCGCTGATGATGACGTCCATCCGGTCCAGGGCGCGCCCGAGGCGGTCGAGGTGTTCGGGCACGTCCTCGCGACGGTCGGGGTCCTCGAAGTCCTCCGTCGCCAGGTCGAGGGTCGTCTTGGCCACGTTCAGCGGGTTCTTCAGGTCGTGGGAGACGACGCTGCGGATCACCTCCAGTTGGTCGTTCTGCCGTTTCAGCTCCTGCTCGTGCTCCCGGAGTTCCGTGATCTCGCGGCTGTTGACGACGAATCCCTGCACGTCGGGGTCGTCCAGCAGGTTGCGACCCCGGGATTCGAGGACCGGCCAGGAGCCGTCGGGGTGTTTGAACCGGAACTCGACGGTCGGTTGCTTGTCGGGGTCTTTGACCGTCTCGAAGAACTTCTCCATGGCCTCGTCGCGGTCCTCGGGGTGGGCGTAGTCGAAGATGTACTCGCCGACCATCTCGGCGGGTTCGTAGCCGAGGATGTGTTCCGCCGAGGGCGAGAGATACTCGAAGCGGGCGTCCGGGCTGATGATCGAGATGACGTCCGTCGAGTGTTCGATGAGTTTGCTGAACCGCTTCTGGGTCTGCTCGACGGCCTTCTTCGCGCGGTACTGATCGACGAGGTTGACGATGCGGTTTGCCAGCACCGTGTACTGGCCCTCGTCGGGTTCCTTCTGGAGGTAGTCGGTGACGCCGGCCGAGATCGCCTTGCTCGCGATCTCCTCGCCGCCCTTGCCGGTAAACAGGATGAAGGGGAGGTCGGGATACTCCTTCCGGACGGCCTCCAGAAACTCCAGCCCGTCGGTCCGTGGCATCTCGTAGTCGCTGACGATACAGCCCACGTCGGCCTCCTGGAGGTACTCCAGGCCCTCCTCGGCGCTCGTCCGGGTGGTCACGTCGATGTCCCGGCGTTCGAGCATCGTCTTCGACAGCGACAGCATGTCGGGGTCGTCGTCGACGTGGAGGATCGACACCTGTCCGTCGCTCCCCTCGCCGGTTCCGTCGCTGGTGATCGCGGCGTCGGCCAGTGGCCCGGGTGAGAGCCCGGTCGAAGTATCGTCAGTCATGCGCCTCCAGTATCGCCTCGAAGTACGGTACCATCACGTCCATCGCCTGCTGCCAGTGCCGATCCGTGTGCATATCGTGGAGTTCGACGGCCAGTGCGTACCGGGCGGCTTCCGGCCCGAACCCGGACTGCCCGTAGCGCGGTTTGTGCGGGTACTCCTCGTCGTTCATCGCCGCGCGGAGTTCGATCACCTGCGCCCGCTGGATCGGCGTCCAGTAGTCCCGGCCGGTCTTGTGATTGCGCCAGGCCGTCGTCGACAGTTCGGCGTAGCGGGGGTTCATGCCGACGATAGAGGCGCGTTCGCGGAACTTCTCGCGGACGGGTTCCCAGTCGGCGTCCGCGAGGTCGTCGTCGTCGATCTCGCCGTCGGCCATGTGGTCGACCTCCACGTCGTCTTTGGCCCACAGCGCCTCGACGTAGGCTGTCGCCGCGTGCGTGGCGGTCTCGGCGTCGACGTGTTGAAACTGGAGCGCGTCGACGGTCCCGAACGCCTCGATGGCCTCGTCGCGCTGTTTCCGGTCGTGAGCCTGGAACCCCAGACAGACCTGTTCGGCCATGTGTTGGGCCGTCTCCCGCTCGGTCCAGTCCCGGTTCTCGGGCTCACGCATCGGTTCTCACTCCGGATTCCCCCACCGTCCGTGACGGGTAGCGACGGCGTTTGGCCGTCGGGCGGAAAGAGTATCCGACGGCGTCGACGACCGACAGCCCGACGGATACGCCCGTCGCTCCCGATTTCCGGACATTGGTGTACGAGTACCTCGTAGCTCCAACCATTAATATCTCGGCGTGTTTCGAGATTCGATTCGCCGGACTGTCTGCCTGACCGACAGGCTACCGCCCGTCGGCGTCGTCGCCACGGAGCGTCATGCAGACGCTCTCCAGATGGGCGATCAACTCGTCGTCGGGCCCGGTCACGTCACACTCGACCAGCCCGACCGTCCGGCCGTCGTGGGTGATCGTCGCCTCCGCGGTCAGGCGCTGGTCCCACACCGGCCGCAGGAACTTCACGTCGAGTTCCAGCGTCGTGAACGACTCGTCGGGCCCGAGCGTACTCCCGTAGGCGTACCCCATCGCGGCGTCCCCCAGGTCACAGAGGACGCCGCCGTGGAGCGTCCCCATCGGGTTGGCGTGTTCCGGTCCGGGCTGGAGCGACAGGACTGCTCGTCCCGGCTCCGCGTCGTCGAGTTCGAACCCCAGCAGTTGCCCGATCGGCGGGCCGAAGTCGGCCAGCGCCGCCATCGTCGCGGCCTGCCCCTCACCCATCGGTGGCTCGCCACCCTCGTCGGTGAACTGGGCGATGGAGCGCTGTAACTCGGCGTGATCGGCCGCCAGCGTCTCTAACGTCTCGGCCACGGCCTCGTCGTCGCCGCCCAGTCGCTCGTACACGTCGCCCGGCAGGGCGACCGTCGTCTCTCGGCGTTCGTCTGCCATACCGTCCGGTTCACACCAGGGGATAGTAAGCGTATGTTCGTGCATACGCAAATTTTCCCTAAGCAGCAGAAACAGCCGGTAGAGCTATCCGATTCGAGTTCGAGTAGTTCCGTATGCGCGAATACGTCCTCACGGCGGCGTACGAGCCGGGGGCCGACGCCCTGGCGGACGTGTTCATCGACCACCCGGATCTGCTGGGGACGGCACTGACCGTCACGGTCTCCAGCGCCGGGGTCTGGCGGGTCGACCGGCTGGTCGGGCCGCCCGACGCGCTGGACGCGGTGGAAGCGGTCTACACCGATCACGCCGTCTGCAACGAGTGCCTCGGCGAACACGAGGCCTGCACCGTCACCGCCGAGTACGAGGTCGTCCGGGAAGGGCCGGAGAGCCGCGTGATCTACGGCTACTCCGACGGCGGGCGGTACTGCCACTCGGTCCCGTTCCACGCCGGGCGGGCCTTCGGGGACGGCGTGTCGTTCGACGCTCGTCGCCGGGGCAACGTCTACGAGTGGCGCGTACTGGTGCCGGGCGACCCGCCCATCGGCGACCTGTTCGACGGCCTCCGGGACGGCCTGCCCGAGGGAATCACCCTCTCGCTGTCGCAGGTCGGCACCCCCTCGTCGTGGGGGACGCCCACGGCGTCGCTGTCGGATCTGGCCCCCGAACAGCGCCGCGCACTCGAAACCGCGGTGGCGATGGGCTACTACGAGACGCCGCGGGCCGCCGACCTCGGCGACGTGGCCGAGGAACTCGGGCTGGCCAAGTCCACGCTCCGGTACCGGCTCCGCCGGGCCGAGGCCTGGCTGACCGAGACGGTCGTCGCGGATCACGACCTGCTGGGGGCCGGCAGTGCGACCGCCGTGGACTGACCCCGAGACCGGATCGCTTCACTTCCGCCCCGGTACGCGAACGCTTAACCGGCGGTAGCGGGTATCCCGGACAATGGCAGCGACCGACGAGGTCGGACACGTCGAGCATCCCATGCTGACCGAGGGACTGCTGGAGGACCGGCAGTATCAGGTCACGCTCGCCGACGCCGCCGCCGCGGACCACACGCTGGTCTGTCTCCCGACGGGGCTGGGCAAGACGACGGTGAGCCTGCTGGTCACCGCCGACCGCCTGCACGAGGTCGGCGGGAAGGCGCTCTTTCTCGCGCCGACGAAACCCCTCGTGACCCAGCACGCCGAGTTCTACCGCGAGGCCCTCCAGATTCCCGACGACGAGATCGTCGTCTTCACCGGCGAAGTCAGGCCCGACGACCGCTCGGACCTGTGGGACGACGCCCGCGTCGTCATCGCCACCCCGCAGGTCGTCGAGAACGATCTGGTGGGGAATCGCATCTCCCTGTCCGACGTGACCCACCTGACCTTCGACGAGTGTCACCGCGCCAGCGGCGACTACGCCTACAACTACATCGCCGAGCGCTACCACGACGACGCCGAGGAGCCGCTGGTGACGGCGATGAGCGCCTCCCCCGGCGGCGACGAGGAGGCCATCCTCCAGGTCTGTGAGAACCTCGGCCTCCGGGAAGTCGAGGTGATGACCGAGGACGACGCGGACGTGGCCGAGTACACCCACGACACGGACCTCACCTGGGAACGCGTCGAGTTGCCCGACGAGGTCATCGAGATCCGGGACGCCCTGAACGACGTGATCTCGGATCGGCTCGGCAAGCTCAAAGAGCTGGGCGTCACGAACAAGACCAGCCCGGACCTCTCGGAGAAAGAGCTGGTCCGCATCCAGGGGAAACTCAGGGAGCTGATGAACAACGACCAGTCGGAGGGATACGAGGGGATGAGCCTCCACGCCGAGATCCGGAAGCTCAACACCGCGGTCAACTACGTCGAGACCCAGAGCGTGGAGTCCCTTCGCAGGTACTTCGAGCGGTTGAAACAGGCCGCCCGCGCCTCCGGGGCCTCCAAGGCCGACCAGCGGCTGGTGTCCGATCCGAAAGTCCGCGAGGCCATGCGGCGGGCCGAGGACTACGACGACCTCCACCCCAAGTTCAGACAGGCCCGCATCCTCCTGGCCCAGACGCTCGGGCTCGACGGCGGCGAACGCGTCATCGTCTTCACCGAATCGCGGGACACCGCCGAGACGCTCGTCGAGTTCCTCGGCGATCACTTCGAGACCCGGAAGTTCGTCGGGCAGAGCGACACCGAAGGGAGCGAGGGGATGACCCAGAACGAGCAACAGGAGACGCTGGACGCCTTCCGGGCCGGCGAGTTCGAGGTGCTGGTCTCGACCTCGGTCGCCGAGGAGGGCCTGGACGTGCCCGAGGTCGACCTCGTCCTCTTTTACGAACCCGTCCCCACCGCGATCCGGTCGATCCAGCGGAAGGGGCGGACCGGCCGCCAGACCGAGGGTCAGGTGGTCGTCCTGCTGGCCGAGGACACCCGCGACGAGGCCTACTTCTGGAAGTCCCGCAACGACGAGAAACGCATGGAACAGGAGTTGCGCGACCTCAAGTCGGTCGCCGGGGAGATCGAGTCCGAACTCCACGGGACGAAACTCGACGACTACGCCGACGGGGACGGCAGTGGGGGATCGGATGACACGTCCGCCGGTGGAGACGAAACCGGGGGGTCGAGCGACGAGGGCGACGACGGGAGTGATCGGACGACGGCGGGCCAGACGAGCGGCCAGTCGGGACTCTCGGCCTTCGCGGCCGACGGCACGGATCGGTCGGTCGGTGGAGACGAAACCGAGGGGTCGAACGCGAGCGTGGGCGGCGAAGGGTCGGCCAGTGGAGACGAAACGGAGGGGTCCGGGAGCAGTGGCGGTGACGGTGACGACGGGGCGGACGACAGCGACGATCCGGCGGGCGTCGTCGCGGAGGCCGCCCCGGACGGCGAGACGGTCGAGATCGTGGCCGACCAGCGGGAACTCGACTCGACCATCGCGCGGGACCTCTCGACGCGGGACGGGATCGAGACGCGCCTGGAGACGCTGGCGGTCGGCGACTACATCCTCTCGGACCGGGTCGTCGTCGAGCGAAAAACCGTCGGGGACTTCCTGGACACGCTCACCGGCGGGGACCGGTCGATGTTCGAGCAGGTCGGCGACGCCACCCGCCACTACGCCCGCCCGGTCGTGATCGTCGAGGGCGAGGACCTCTACGGCGAGCGCAACGTCCACCCCAACGCGATCCGGGGGGCGCTGTCCTCGCTGGTCGTGGACTTCGGCGCGAGCGTCCTCCGGACCGACGACGAGGACGACACCGCCGACCTCATGGAAGTGATCGCCACCCGCGAGCAGGAACAGGAGGACCGGGAGATCAGCGTCCACGGCGAGAAACAGTCGAAGACGCTGTCGGAACAGCAGGAGTACGTCGTCGCCTCCATCGCGGAGGTCGGGCCGGTCACCGCCCGCGCGCTCCTCGAACACTTCGGGAGCGTCGAAGGCGTGATGATCGCCAACGAAGACGACCTCCAGAAGGTCGAAGGCGTCGGTGCGGTGACCGCCGAGCGCATCCGGGAGATCGTCGGGAGCGACTACGAGCGCTGAGTTATCGATCCGCGCGTTTGACCGCCGCGAGCGCGTCGGCGGCCTCCTCGACGGCCGCGAGATAGGCCCGGGTCCGTTCGAGGTCGTCGCTGGCCGCGGCCTGCCGGGTCAGGCTGACGATGGTCCCTTCGAGTGACTCGCGTGCGCCCGCGAGTGCGCTCGACCCGTCCCCGCCGGCCGGTGCCGGGTTCGGCGCGGTTGCCTGCGCGGCGCTCTCGGACTGGCCCTCCGTTTCGACTGCGTCGGCGACCGACGGGTCCATGCTCGACGTCCAGTCGGCGGGCTGGTTCGACGCGTCGGTGGTCTCCGTGTGGCCGGCCAGGTCGGGCGTGGCGCTGGTCCCGGCGTCGGCCCGTCCGTTCCCGGAGGGCTGGGAGGGCTGGGCGTCGCTAGCGGTGGCTGCCTCCTCGGGCGCACTGGGCTGGTCGCCGGTCGTCCCGGCGGTCGCTCCGTCGGCGGACTGCGTGTCGGTGGGCTGGTCCGTCTCGGCCGGCTGGTCGTCGGCCGCCTGGTCGGCGTCGCCCTGCCCGTCGTCGGCCTCGCTGACGACCTCCTGGCAGGTCGAACAGAACTCCTGGCCCTCGTAGCGGAAGATGGGGTCGCCACAGGTGCCACAGTGGGCGTTGGTCATCGTCGCGCCCTTCAGGAGGAGGTCGCTCATGCGCTCGGTCGCCTCGCGGTCGTCCTCGTCGTCCCCGTACTTCTCGCGCAACTTCTCGCGTTCGGCTTCCTTGTCGAAGTCGCTCATACACGGGTAGAGACGGCCAGGCGGAAAATGGCTTGCGGGGTCGGTCGGGGGCGCGAGCGGTCGGCCGGGCGGTCACCCCGTCGGCGGTGTGGACGAGCGGGCGGCGTCGGTTCCGGTGGCCTCCGCGGCCGGGGCGTCGTCACCGCCGTCGGCCCGGGGGAGCGAGAGGGTGACGAACGACCCTTCGCCGTCGGCGTCGATGGACACGTCCCCGCCCGAGGCGGTGACGTGCCAGTAGACCAGCCAGAGACCCAGCCCCTGACTGTGTTTGAGCTGGGTCTCGGTCCCGGAGACGAACACGTCCTGTTCGAGTTCCGGGATGCCCGAGCCGTTGTCGGCGACCGTGAGCCGGACCTGCTCGGCGTCAACCTCGACGGCCACGCCCACGACGGGGTGGTCGGCGTCGTTGTGTTCGATGGCGTTGTCGAGCAGGTTCTCGACGGCGACCGCGAGCGGTTCCTCGCCAGCGGCGAGGGCACTGGCCGACGGCGGCGCGTCGAATCGCCAGGCGACGTTCGGGTGAGTCCCGCGGTAGCGGCCCAGCGCCCGTTCGACGACGGCGACCACGTCGACCGGTTCGCGAGCGAGTTCGCCGTACCTGGTGTGTTGGATCATCTCGCGGGCCTTCTCGCTGACGTCCATGATGTCGTGGACGGTCTCGCGGATGATCTCGACGGCCTCCAGTTCGTCGTCGACGGTCGCCGCCAGCTCGTCGGCCCGCCCGAGGATCACCGTCATGTCGTTGCGGAGGTTGTGCCGGAGGACGCGGTTGGCGACCTCCAGACGCTGTTCGTAGGCGCGGCGTTCGGTCACGTCCCGGAGGACGACGCCCCGTCCGGTGAGCCGGTCGTGGTGATCGTAGAAGGGGGTGACGTGGCAGTCGTATGTGCGGTCGGTGCCGTCGATGGTCGCGGTGACAGTCTCGCCGTCCAGCCCCGCCAGATCGGTCTCGGGGAAGACCGTCGCGACCTGGGACCCCTCGGTCGGCGTCGGGTCGAACACCTTCCGGGCGACCGCGTTGACCTCGACGATCTCGCCGACCCCGTCGACGACGATCAGCCCGTCACCCATCCGCTGGAACGCCTGCTCGCGGGCCACCGGCGACCGGTCGAGCAGGTCGAAGTGGAAGATCGAGAGCCCGAACGCGAGGGCCGCGATGGACAGTGCGAACGGGGTCAGATCGAGGTCGGTGATCGGCCCCGCCCGGAGCGTGAACAGGACGTGGGTCAGCATCGACGGGAGACCGCCGAGGATGAGCAGGCCGATCTGCCGCCGGTACATCGTCGACGCCCGGACGAACTCCCGGAGCAACATGACGAGCCCGATCCCGACGACGAGGTAGCCGTAGGTGATGTGGACGTGATAGAGCGGGCCGAGCGAGAGGTCCA
Organism: Halorientalis pallida; assembly: GCF_049605515.1. Classification (GTDB taxonomy): domain Archaea; phylum Halobacteriota; class Halobacteria; order Halobacteriales; family Haloarculaceae; genus Halorientalis; species Halorientalis pallida_A. The sequence continues at coordinate 2,530,049 of NZ_CP187158.1, read as the reverse complement.
GCACCGGCCCCCAGCCGGTCGCCGTCAGCCCGGCGTGGGTCCACGCGAGCGCGTGGTAGCCGTTCGTGAGCGCGATCACCGCGAACGCGGCAGGCTCGACGGCCAGAACCGCGACGCGTCGGCGCGTCAGCCAGCGGTCCGCGCCGATAAATCGCAGGGAAAACAGGAACCACAGCGTCGGAACCGTCCCGCCGAACGCGAGCGCGACCCGCTGCCAGGGAATCTGGCCGGCCGGGGTCGTGTACCCCAGCTGGATCGCGTACGTGAGCGCCCACCCGGACGCGGCGGCCAGGAGGCCGACGAACGCCGGTCCGTGCGGGTCCGAGCGCGCGTCCCAGACGAACCAGACGGTCCCGGCCGTCACCGACGCGGCCACGAGCCCACAGACCGTGTAGAGCGAGAGGGTCCAGGTCATCGTCACGTCGTCGCGGACCACCACGCCGGCGCGACTCGACCCGAAACGCCCCCACGTGGCACACGACTGAGTAGGTTCCTCTCTCTGCAGGATCGAGTTAAGTGTGACTCCCAGTTATCACGTCTGAGTCCGAGGGACGGTCGCCACGGGACGCGTGGCGACAGTTCGTCTCTCGACACGCACCTCGTGTTCCAGTGGAGTCGTTCCGGAATCGGTTCCGATAGCGACGGACGATGACGGGGGCCGTTCGGCGAGTGGGTCGGCGACGGGGAGCGGATCAAAAAGAAGACTTTAATTCGCCGGGGCTGGGACTTCCAGCCGATATGACGAAAGTTAGCATAGTGGGCGCGGCGGGCACCGTCGGTGCCGCAGCGGGGTACAACATCGCCCTGCGCGACATCGCGGACGAACTCGTCTACGTCGACATCCCGGACCAGGAGGACGTAACCATCGGGCAGGCAGCCGACACGAACCACGGGGTCGCCTACGACTCCAACACGACGATCCGGCAGGGCACCTACGAGGAGACGGCGGGCTCCGACGTGGTCGTCATCACCGCGGGGCTGCCCCGGTCGCCGGGCCAGACGCGCATCGACCTGGCCGACGACAACGCCCCGATCATGGACGACATCATCAGCCAGCTCGAGGAACACACCGACGACTTCGTCTCGATCACCACCTCGAACCCGGTCGACCTGCTCAACCGCCACCAGTACGAGGTCGGCGACCGCGACCGTCACAAGGTGATCGGCTTCGGCGGCCGCCTCGACTCCGCGCGGTTCCGCTACGTCCTCTCGGAGCGCTTCGACGAACCCGTCCAGAACGTCGAGGCCACGATCCTCGGCGAACACGGCGACGCACAGGTCCCCGTGTTCTCGAAGGTCCGGGTCAACGGCACCGACCCCGAGTTCTCCGACGACGAACAGGAGACGATCCTCGAAGAACTCCAGGAGAGTGCCATGGACGTCATCGAGCGCAAGGGCGCGACCGAGTGGGGCCCCGCCACGGGCGTCGCCCACATGGTCGAGGCCGTCGTCAACGACACGGGCGAGGTCCTGCCCGCCTCGATCAAGCTCGACGGCGAGTACGGCTACGACGACGTGGGACTGGGCGTCCCCGTCAAGCTCGGCGCGAACGGCGTCGAGGAGGTCGTCGACTGGGACCTCACCGCCGACGAAGAGGAACTGCTCGACGAAGCGGCCGACAAGCTCTCCGAGCAGTACGAGAAGATCTCCTGATCGGCCGACTGCGGCCCGAAATTCGCGTTTCTTTGTCGACGGTACCGTCCGACGGCCAGCCCGACGGCCCCTCAGTTGTCGCCGCGCGGACCCGGTTCGTCACGGTACCACGTCGCCGGACCGCTCACTTCGCGCCCCGCGAAAGTCGGTTCTGAAACCCGTTCCCCGACATCCTCTCCCACGAGGGCGGCCCACTCGTCGACGTGGGAGTCGTCTCGGTGTCGCATGGTCCTCAGAGGAGTGCATATTCGGCCATTTATATAACGATTATGTCAACACATCGATAGTCGAGCGGAGCCGCCGGGTCAGTCGTCGCCGCTACGTGGATAGTCCTCGTCGTAGGAGGGGACGTAGGATCGGCCGACGAGACTGCCGAACAACCACTCGCGGAGCGAGAGCATCCGTTTGGTCCCGCCCTTGCGCGCGGCTTCGACCCGGCGCTCGGTCGTCTGGAAGTAGTTGACGACCGTCACGAGCAAGACACCGCCCAGCGTGTTGCCCAGGAGAACCGGGAGGACGAACCCGGTGAGGCTCGACACCACGGCGACCTGGCCGGTGTAGACCAGAAACATCGTCTCGGTGAAGGAGACGACGACGTGGAACAGGTTGGCGTAGGGGATGACCAGGAACGCCATGTAGATCAGGACGAGCCGTGAGATCGTGTCCCGGGCGGAGTAGTCGAGCCAGACGACGCCGGCGACGACCAGCCCCGCGAACCCGGCCTTGAAGAACAGGTCCCAGAACGGCGTCTCGATCCCTTTCATCGCCAGAGTCGTCGCCGCGGCGGTCGCAGGGTCGGACAGGACACCGGTGTACGCGAGGACGAGCGCGCCGAGCGCACCGCCCGCGAAGTTGCCGATCAACACGAGCGTCCAGGTGCGAAAGAGCGCCGGGAAACTCGCCAGCCGTTCGAGGACCAGCGCGACCGGCGGGAGCGTGTTCTCGGTGTACAGCTGGTACCGGCCGAGGATGATGTAGACGAACCCGATGGGGTACAGCAACGCACTCAGGATCGGATCGCCGCCGGTGCTGGCCGTCAGCGAGGCGTACACCAGGTACGTGATGGTGATGGCGAACCCGGCGGCCAGCCCGCTGAAGAACAGCTCGCGGACCCCGGTTCCCATCTCCTCGTCGGCGGCGACGAGGATGCGCTGGAACACCTCGTCCGTGTCGAAGCGATCACGAACCACCGCGCCGGCCGCGGGTGCGCCGTGGCGGGAGCGTTCGACGGCCTCGCGAACGGATTCGTTGGATTCCGGGTCCGCGTCGCGGCCGGTGTCGCCTGCGCCGGCGTTCGGATCGCGATCAGTCACCGGTCGTTCACCCCCAGTTTCACGGCCAGCCGGTAGAGGACGACTATCGCACCACCGAACACGATCAGTTCGATCACGTACAGCTCGATCAGTTCGAGCGTCGAGAGTTCGGCCAGTAGTACCGCTTCGCTGAACTGGAGGAACGCGAGCGCGAGACCGATAAACAGTGCCGGGAGAAACAGGAACAACAGCCCGAGAGCGATGGTCGGTAGCCTGTCCGCTTTGGATGTGGTCATCGGGCCCGCAGTTACAGCGGCCGAGTCAAAAAACCCAGCTACACAGCCTGGACCAGCCGGATAGCCGAGACCCGTGTCGAGCGCGGCCGCTCAGTCGTGCCAGTTCTCGGGTACCTGGATCGTGTACCGGCCGTCCTCCTGGAGTGCGATGATGTACTCCTCGCGGTCGTACAGTTCCATGAGGTTGAGTTCGTACTGGCCGGGGCTCAGGACCTTGATGCTCTCGAACTGGTCGTTGAGTTCCTCGCGGAGTTCGCTGAGGTCCGGGCGGTCCTCGCTCGGTTCCTCGGCGACGCGAGCGCCGGCATCGCCCGTCGGATCGGATGCGTCGCTCCGGTCGGGCGTGTCGGGTTCGGCGTTCCCGGTCGCCGACGTGTCGTCGTGTACGGGCGTCTCGGTGCCCGTGGGTGGGTCACTGCCCGCCGGGATCTCGTCGGGACTGACGACTTCGCTCCGCGCGTCGGCCTGTGCCGCGTCCTCGCGGGACGCCGGGGTATCGGTCGGCGTTCGGTCCGGGGCCGGGGCCGGCTCCGAGGGAATGGAGTCGGCCGGCGCGGGGTCCCGGCCCGACGGCTCGTCGTCGGGTGTGCCTGCGGACTGTGACCCCGAACTGCCGACCAGGTCGCGAACCGTCGCGGCCGCGTTCCCGACGGTGCGGGCCACGGAGCTGTCGGGCGTCGGTGGATCGGGTGGCTCGGCCGACGGCTCGGGTTCCTCGGGCACGTCCTCGGTCGAGGCGTGGAACTGGAACTTGTTCCCGCCACAGTCCGGACAGCCCGACAGCATCTCCTTGGAGCCGTCGTCGAACACCTGGCCGCAGCTCGTACACTGATGGGGCATTATTTCCGTGAGACCAGGGCGCTGATCAGCGTCTCGTCCTTGTGAAGCGTCTCGATCTGGTTCGCCGGCCCGATGACGGTCAGCTTCTTCGTCTCGTTGTTGCCCATCAGGCGATTGAGCAGGCCCGAGTCCGTACTGCCGGACTGGGGGTAGGTCTCGATCTCGATCCCGTTGAACTCGTCGGGACTGATCTCGGTCATCGTGACCTCGATGAGTCGGGACTCCTCGTCGGGCGAGAGCCCCTCCTCGAGGATGACGATGTTGCCCTCGTGGACGCCGTCGAGGATCATCCGGATCTTCTCCATGGAGGTCATGTTCTCCATGCGCTCGCCGCTGATGAGGTCGATCTGCACGCCGTCGTCGCCGTCGTCTGCCTTTTTCACTTCCGGCATGCGATCACCCGAAGTACTCCGCGATCTTGTCGTAGACCTCGTCCATGTTGTCGCCTTCCAGCGCCGACAGTGGCAGCGTCTCGTGCTGTGGGAAGGCGTTCTCGATGCGGCGGACGTTCGAGTCCTCGAGGTCGGTCTTGTTCGCGAGGATCAGGACGGGGAGGTCCTGACTCTCGATGATGCCGACCAGCATCGTGTTCACCTGCGTGAACGGGTCCTCCGTCGAGTCCAGCACGTAGAGGACACCGTCGACGTCCTCACGCAGCCAGTGCATGGCCTCGGCGACGCCTTCGGTGGCCTCGCGGGAGCGACGCACGGCGTCGTCTTTCTCCATGTCGTGTTCGAGGAACTCGGTGTAGTCGACTTTCGTCGTGACACCGGGCGTGTCGACCACGTCGATGGTGACCGACTTGCCGTTGCGCTCGATCTCGACGTTCTCCTTCCTGCGTGCGCGGCGTGTTTCGTGTGGAATGTGACTCTCCGGGCCGATTGCGTCACCTGTCCAGTCGCGAGCGATGCGGTTCGCCAGCGTCGTCTTCCCGGCGTTTGGTGGACCGTAGATACCGATTCGCTTCGGGTCCTGCGCCGAGAACAACGACGAAATACTGTCTCGGATGTCCGTGATCAGTCCCATCCTGGGCCTCCCGCTCTCTCCGTGAGAGAGCTTCTGCGGGTACTTCCCGACCGAATTTACTTAAGTGTACGTCAGACATACATAAATATTCCGATACTATTCAGCGGGAGTGGTTCCGGCCCGTTCGGGAGTGTCCGGACGAAACAGGGAGACGGGATGGGGACGAGGTGAACGAAGACGAGAGAGGCACGAGGTGAACGAGGACGAGAGAGGCACGAGTGAGTGAAGACGGGAGGTGGTAGGACTGAGATGGGTGAGTCCAGCCGGGACGACCGGCCCCGGTGAGAGTTCGGATCGACGGGGGGTGGCGGACCCGAAACGATACGGGGTGGTGTCGGCGGGAGCGAATACCACGACAGTCGGCACCACGATTCGGACGAGAATCGGGACGGAACCAGTCGGGACGTGAGCCCCCCACCCCCTCGTTTCAGGTGGAACGGCGAGAACGGGAGGGAGGGGGTGAGAGACGGATTGCGGTCGGGAACGCGGGACACTGCACGGGAGCGCGCCTCTAGCCCTAGTTTCCGCTAGTCTAGCCGTTTTCCCTAGCACTAGCCACACAACATACTAGCTCCACTAGAAGAAAGGGTGTTTCGAAGTTCTACGGGTTTGGTTTATGGAGTGGTAACTTAACCGTTTCCCTCTCTAGAGAGGGGGGACCCCCCACCCCTTCCCGCACCGTTCCACCCGAAACGAAGGGGTGGGGGGGTCACCACCTCCCCATCCTTTCCTGTCGAACCGCCCTTCCATCTCCATCGTCCCCGTCGGTTTCCGGATCGCGGTACCGTTCGATCCACGTCCCGGCCGGGGTTCGTCTCCAACCAGCGGTCCGACGGGCGGTCTCCCGGTGGACTCTCCACAGCCGGACGTTTCCCGTCGAAGCGCCCTTCTCCTCCGCCGACGAACCCCCTCCCTTCGTGTCCGGACCGCGTCGAATCCTGATCCCATCGTTTTGACCACAGTTTAGCTGTCATTCGTTAACGTACCGCACTGGCCGTTCTCGACCGACGCACGCGTGCCCACGATGGTCGACGCTGACGACCGAGCCGGGATCGTTCGGCTCACGCTGGGTATCGTCACGGTTCGGGTGGCCAGCACGACCGCGGTCGGACTGGCTCACCTCGCTTCACCCGAAACACAGGTGTTCATCCGACTCCGTTGCACCCGCGTCGCTCCCGCCAGGCGTCGAGACCGGCGACTATCCGGTCTGATACCGCCTGCAATCGGCCCATACTGTCCCCGCCCGACCCCTCAACAATCGAAATATTTAATAGGTCGTCAACCACGGGTTCTTGTGGTTCAACTGGACGTCCCCGAAGCACCCGATTTCCACGGAGAACGGATCTTCGACGACTCGCGGGCTGTTTCTGGGACGCGAGGTGTCTCTCTCCACCCGAAACAGAGGGGTACGTTTATGACAGGAAGCGGGAACGAATCCGACGGACCGGACACGGGAGCGGGGAAGCCAGACGGGCGGGACGGGCCCGGTGAGCAGGCACCGCTCGACGATACGGCCGGCGAGGGCCGACCCAGCGTCGACGTGGCGGCGGCCGACGCCGACTCGTCGCTGGACGACGTGGTGCTCGACGACGTCGAGGAGGACGACGACCTCGACGAGGCCTCGCGCGGGCTGTTCGACGACCTGCTCAGCGGCGCGCCCATCTTCGAGAACAAGGAGGTGTTGCGCCCGTCGTACACACCGCGGGAGCTTCCCCACCGACAGGAACAGATCAACAACATGGCGACGATCCTCGTCTCCGCACTGCGCGGGGATACGCCGTCGAACATCCTCATCTACGGGAAGACCGGGACGGGCAAGACCGCGAGCGCGAAGTTCGTCAGCGAGGAGCTCGAAACCACCTCACAGAAGTACGAGGTCCCCTGTGAGGTCCAGTACATCAACTGCGAGGTCACCGACACCCAGTACCGGGTCCTCGCACAGCTGGCCAACAAGTTCATCGACAAGAACCGCGAGGTGATCGACGACCGCATCGCCGAACTGGAGAGCCTCCGGGACCGGGCCGAAGACGACGCTTCCGTCCTGGAATCGACCGACGGGAGTGCACTCGAAACCGGGGTGTCGGTGGGGTCCGGCCCCGGCATCGACGAGGTCGACACCCTCGAGGAACTGGACGCCCTGATCGAGGATCTGGACGAGGACCGCGCGGAGTTCGAGGAGGTCCCGATGACGGGGTGGCCGACCGACCGCGTGTACAACAGTTTCTTCGAGGCCGTCGACTACCACGAGCGCGTGGTCGTCATCATGCTCGACGAGATCGACAAACTCGTCGAGAAGAGCGGCGACGACACCCTCTACAACCTCTCCCGGATGAACTCCGAACTCGACAACTCCCGGGTGTCGATCATGGGCATCAGCAACGACCTGAAGTTCACCGACTTCCTCGACCCCCGCGTCAAGTCGAGCCTCGGCGAGGAGGAGATCGTCTTCCCGCCCTACGACGCCAACCAGCTCCGGGACATCCTCCAGCACCGCGCCGACGACGCCTTCGAGGAGGGTGCGCTGTCCGACGACGTGATCCCGCTGTGTGCGGCCTTCGCCGCACAGGAACACGGGGACGCCCGCCGCGCGCTCGACCTCCTGCGGACCGCGGGCGAACTCGCCGAGCGCGGCCAGACCGAACGCGTCGAGGAGGACCACGTCCGGCGCGCTCAGGAGAAGATCGAACTGGATCGGGTGGTCGAGGTCGTCCGGACCCTGCCCACGCAGTCGAAACTGGTCCTGTTCGCGATCATCCTGCTTGAGAAGAACGGCGTCCACAACATCAACACCGGCGAGGTGTACAACATCTACAAGCGCCTCTGTGAGGAGATCGACGCCGACACGCTCACCCAGCGCCGCGTGACGGACCTCATCTCGGAACTGGACATGCTGGGCATCGTCAACGCCGTCGTGGTCTCGAAGGGGCGGTACGGCCGCACGAAAGAGATCAGCCTCTCGGTGCCCATCGACGAGACCGAAGCGGTCCTGCTGAGCGATTCACGACTGGGCGACATCGAGGACGTGCAGCCGTTCGTGCAGGCGCGGTTCGACAACTGAGCGACGGACACGGCGCCGGGCAACCGAGCGGCGAAAATCGGAATTCTCAGGTCGACGCCGCGACGGCGTCGGCGGTCCCGACCGGACTCGTCTGGAAGTTGAGGCGGAGCCAGCCCAGCCCGGGCATCCGGAACTCCGCGGTGCCGATCACCCATTCCGGCCTGACGGGCTTGGAGACGCCCTGTACCTGGTCGTACTTCTTGTTCGACGCGGGGTTGTCCCCGCGGGTGATGAACGCGTCGTGTTTCGCGGGGCAGTATCTGAGGTCTTCACAGGAGTCGGCGTCTTTCGGGAGGTGTTCGGCCTCGGCCTTGTCGTACCAGTTCTCGCCCTCCTCGACGAAGAACTGGGCCCGGTGTATCACCGGTGTCGCCTGGCTGTCGCCGTTGGGTTCGTAGACGATCACGTCACCGGGTCTGTTGAACTTCCGGAAGTCGGTCTCGTTGGTGCTGTAGACGGTGGCGACGCCGGTGCCGTCGATGGCGTTGTCGCTGGGGAACCGTTCCTCCTCCATGACGAACACGAGGTCCCCGACGCCGATGTTCGGTTGCATGCTCCCACTCTCGATGGCGACCATCGGCGGCCAGACGCCGCTGATGGCGAACAGCAGGACGCCGATCCCGACGACGGCCAGCACGCTCGTGGCGAAATCGTCGAGGAACGACCCGGCGCGCTCGTCGGTGTCCGGGGGATTCGGCCCCCGCCGGCCCCCCTCGTCGCTACGCTCGGTCATTGCTACCCGGTTGTGCCGAACCACGCTTCAACTTTCTGCCTCTCGATGATTGCCGGCGGGTTTCGGGTCCGATACGCTTTAGCTTCGCCACCCGTTCTGTGGATTCGTGCCGCTGGAGACGCCTGCCCGCATCGTCAGCGTCCTCGCGACGCGCGGGTACAACGCCGACCGCGAGGCCGTGACCCTCCTCGCCAACGCCGACGATCCAGCCCGCGCCATCGAGCGCGCACTCGAGGCCGCGCCCGACGACGCGATCAAGCTCTCGGCCGATCACGTCGAATCGGTGCTGGCCGAATCCGACGGCCGCCCGGACCCCTCGACCGCCGCAACGGAAACGACGGACTCGGATTCGGGAAGCCCCACGAACCCCACCGAACCGGGGGCAACGACGGCCGACACCACGGACCCCGACCCCTCCGTTTCGAGTGGAACGAACCCCACCACGTCTTCCGAATCCGGGTCCGCTGTTCCACCTGAAACAGAGGGGTCTTCGGACGCGGTGGGGGCGGCCGAATCGGCCGCCGCCACGGCGACCGACCGCCGGACGACGACCGGGTCAGTCGCGACCGGCGAGCGGTCCATCGACACCGACCTGCACGACGTGGAGATCGAGGGAGACATGACCGGCCAGTCGACCGGGACCGGCGAGTACAGCGACTTCGTGGCCGTGTTCCGGGACCGCTACGAACGGCTCAGCCGGCAGTTGCGCGGTCGCATCAACCACCGCCCGACGAACACGCTCTCGTCGATGGCCGGCGGGAGCGAGGCGGCCATCGTGGGGATGGTCTCGGACATCCGCTCGACGGCCAGCGGACACTGGCTGATCGAACTCGAAGACACGAACGGGGTCTACCCCTGTCTCGTGATGAAAGACCGGGACACCGCCGAGCAGGTCGACGAGTTGCTCCACGACGAGGTGATCGCCGTCGAAGGGACCCTCTCCGACGACAACAGCGACGGCGACGGCATCCTGTTCGTCGACGACCTCTACTTCCCGGAGATTCCCCGCACCCACCAGCCCTCGACGGCCGACCGCGAGGTCAGCGCCGCCCTCGTTAGCGACGTACACGTGGGCAGTCAGGAGTTCATGGCCGACGCCTGGACGCGCTTCGCCGACTGGCTCCACACCGAGGAGGCCGAGCGAGTCGAGTACCTGCTGATCGCGGGCGACATGGTCGAGGGCGTCGGCGTCTATCCCGACCAGGACGAGGAACTGGACATCGTCGACATCTACGACCAGTACCGGGAGTTCTCGGAGTTTCTGAAGGAGGTCCCCGGCGACATGGAGATCGTCATGATTCCGGGCAACCACGACGCCGTCCGCCTCGCGGAGCCACAGCCGGGCTTCGACGAGGAACTCCGGGACATCATGTCGGCCCACGACTGCCGTATCACCTCCAACCCCTCGACGGTGACCGTCGAAGGCGTCTCGGTCCTCATGTACCACGGCGTCTCGCTGGACGAGGTGATCGCCGAGTTGCCCGACGAGAAGGCCAACTACGACGAACCCCACAAGGCGATGTACCAGTTGCTGAAGAAACGTCACGTCGCGCCCCAGTTCGGCGGGCACACCCGGCTGGCCCCCGAGGAGCGGGACTATCTGGTGATCGAGGAGACGCCCGACGTGTTCCACGCCGGCCACGTCCACAAGTTCGGCTACGGCAAGTACCACAACGTCCTCACGATCAACTCGGGGTGCTGGCAGGCCCAGACCGCGTTCCAGGAGAGCGTCAACATCGACCCCGACTGTGCGATGGCCCCCATCGTCGATCTCGACACGCTCGACCTGACCATCCGGAAATTCGCCTGAGAACCGCCTGTTCGGTCCCGGTCACCCGTCCAGGCGGTACTTCACGGTCGGTGTCCCCTCGAAAAGGGGGCCAGCGCCCACGCGAGTGAAGCCGGCGTCGTCGGCGGCCGACTGGACAACGTCGTCGGGTTCGGGGACGAGCAACTCGACGGCCATGCCTTCGCCGCGGGCGAACCGGACGGGTTCTTCGAGCAGGCGGTCACAGACCGCGGGCTCGCCCTCCAGTTGCGTGACGTGGACGGTCTGGGCGCGGGCGTCGTAGCTGACGAAGCCGACGATGTCGCCGTCCCGTTCGGCCACCCGGACCGTCCGGTCGTGGACGAGGTTGCGCATCACGTCGGTCGGGGCGTCGGTCAGCTCCGACAGCCGCCCGGCGTCGGCCTCCACGGCGTCACGGACGTCCATGTTCGTGCATGGCGCTCTCCGGGGAAAATAGTTGCTCCGCCCCGGCCGTCGAAACCGGGCGTTGGGCCCGTCCTCGTCGCTAATGAACACAGTTATCCCGGGGGCTGGTCAACGCTGGCACATGAGCAGCGCACACACGCCAGTGGCGGTGATCGCATGCGCGTAGTCGCGAAGTTCGGCGGGACGAGTCTGGGGAACGGTGACCGGGTCAACCGGGCCGCGGACTCGATCACGGCGGCCGTCGAGGCCGGCCACGAGGTCGCCGTCGTCGCCAGCGCGATGGGTTCGACGACGGACTTCCTGCTCGACGAGATCCAGTACGAGGCCGACGAGGCCGACCGGGCGGAGATCGTCAGCATGGGCGAGCGCACCTCCGTCCGGATGCTGAAGGGCGCGCTCTCCTCGCGGGGCGTCAACGCCGTCTTCCTCGAACCCGGCAGTGACGACTGGCCGGTCATCACCGACGAACACGGCGAGGTCGACGTGGCGGAAACGACCCGCCGGGCGAAAGCTCTCGCCGAGCAGATGCACAACGACGACGTCGTTCCCGTGATCACGGGCTTCCTCGCCGAGGACCACGCCGGCAACGTGACCACGCTCGGCCGCGGTGGCTCGGACACCACGGCCGTCATGCTCGGGAAGTACATGAACGCCGACGAAGTGGTCATCGTCACCGACGTGGAAGGCGTCATGACCGGCGACCCGCGCGTCGTCGAGGGCGCGCGCAACGTCGGCGAGATCACCGTCGACGAACTCCGCAACCTCTCCTTCCGCGGTGCCGAAGTCGTCGCCCCGAGCGCGCTGACCTACAAGGGCGAGGACATGAGCGTCCGGGTCGTCCACTACCAGCACGGCGACATCATGACCGGCGGGACATCCATCGAGGGCCAGTTCGAGAACCTCATCGACATGCAGGAGGACAAACTGGCCTGTCTCACCGTGGCCGGGCGCGCGGTCCGGAACGAACCGGGTGTCCTCTCGAAGCTGTCGACGGCGCTGGCCGACGCCGGCATCAACGTCGACGCCGTCTCCTCGGGGATGGACTCGATCACGTTCTACATCGACGAGGACCACGCCGAGGAGGCCGAGACGCTGTTGCACGACGAGGTCGTCGAGTCAAGCACGCTCTCGTCGGTCACCGTCGACGACCCCTACGCCGTCATCCGGGTCACCGGCGGCGAACTCCAGACCGAACCCGGCATCGTCAACCAGATCGTCGCCCCCCTCGCGGACGAACACATCAACGTCCAGGACGTGATCACCAGCGCCACCTCCGTCGCCGTCTTCGTCGACTGGGAGAACGGCGAGGAGGCCCTCGGCCACATCCAGACCGTCTTCGACGACTGATCACGCCCCGATTCCTGTCCGATACTCTGTCACTCGAATTGACACCAAAAGACATTCATATCCGCTGAATAGTTTCTCGCGTATCCGCCCTGAACGAAACGTGCAATCGGGTGGGATGGACAGATGACCACGACACGACAGCACGTGGCCGCCCTGGCCCTCTGCGCGCTCGCGCTCGCGAGCGTCGCGGCGGTCGCCACGGCACCGGCCGCGGCACAATCCGACGACGGCGTATCGAACACGACCGACACGACGAACGCGACGGGGGACCTGACCCTGGACGCGTCGTTCGCGGCCGCGACGTGGCCCTCCAGCGACGTGACGGTCCCCGAGACGCACAACCCGCTGACGCTGACCGCCAACCGGGCCAACTACACCGTGACGGTCCACAGCGAGGAACTCGATTCCTCGACGCTCGCGGACCTGTTCGCGGACGAGCTGGCGACCGACGACCCGGCCGTCGCCGACTTCGGCGAGACCGAGGGTGGCGTGTTCCGGATGCGCGTGCTGGACCGGAACGCGACGATCCTGGCGAACTTCACGACCGCCGTGACCCAGGAGTACACCTTCGAGTTCGAGGCGGGGAACGCGACCACGACGGCGACGACCGAGATCGTCCGCTGTACGTGTCGCGGTGCTGGCTTCCTCGACGAGCGGGGTGACGGCGCGACGTTCACGACCGGCCAGTCGGGCGTCGTCACGCTCCCGATCGGGCTCAAACACGTCGAGACGGCCAGGGTGCGACTCGACGGCGACGACGTGGACGTCACCGCGACCGTCGTGGACGGGAACGACGACGACCGCGTCACCCTCACGATGAACACGCACCTGCTCGGCCGCAACGCGCCGTTCGACGACCACGCGCTCCCGTACTGGACCGAGCGCGGACTGTGGGTCGCAGACACCGCCGACACCCTCGAGTCGGTCGAGGTCCGGGAGGGACAGGGTGGTGACAACCCGCTCCCCGTCGGAGAGTACGACCTGACGATCACCGCCGACGGCGACACGCTCGCCACCTCGACGCTGACGGTCACCGATCCCGCGGTCGCGGACTTCGGTGCCCGCGTCGGTCCGGCCGACACGCTCGCGAATCCGACGGCCGCCAGCCTCAGGCGCGCCGCCGCGGACGGGACCCTCGCCGCCGACGAGTCCGTCTCGAACGGCTCGGCGCTGGTCTACGAGATCGAGAGTGCCAGCGTGTTCGGCCCGCTCTGGACCGCGGCGAGCGGATACGGCGGCCCGGACCGCTACGCACGGGCCTTCCTCGACACCGTCACCGACCGGAACGAATCGGCGGTCCCCGGTGACGTGGTCACCTTCGACATCGGCGGGCCGTCCGCCGACCGTGTCGACCTCCTGAACACGTCCCGCAACGACGGGCTGGTCGTCGTGCCCGACCGCGAGAACGCGACGCTGTACGTCGGCGTCCGGACCGATCGCCTCGCCGTCGCCAACGGTACCGCGCTCGGCAGTGGCGAGACGTTCACGGCCAACGTCGGCGTCTACGACCGGACCGCCAGCGAGGCGGTAGCGTTCGCCGAGGCCAGCGACGACGCGGCGCAGACACCCGAACAGCCGTCCCCGGAACCGCCCGCCACGCCGGAGCAGGGGACCAGTCCCTCGCCGGACACGGGTGACACGCCGTCGCCCGAGACCGCGGCACCGCCGGCCGACGACCCGGCCGAGGACTCTCCCGACGCGACGACGACCGCCGACGGCCCCGGCTTCGGCGTCGCCGGCGTCGTGGCCGCCGTGCTGGCCGTGAGTGCGTTCGCGGTCGGCCGCCGCCGCGACTGAGGCCCCCTCGTCGTCGGCCACTCGACCGATCAGCCCTTCTGTCAGTCTGTGTGACACCACAAGACATTCGTACTGGGCTGGATATTTTCGTGACAGCTCACTTCGAGGAGAAGTGGGGGGGACGAATGACGACACGACAGCGACTTGCCGCCCTGACCCTCTGTCTGCTGGCGCTGGCGAGCGTGGCGGTCGCCACAGCACCAGTCGCGGGCCAGACGAGTGGGGGCAACGACGACGGCGAGGTATCGCATCCGACCGAACTGGACGCCTCGTTCCGGTACGACGAGGTAGACGGATGCAACCCCAACGTCCAGGGAGAGACGACCCCGATCACGCTCACTGCGGATCGGGAGACGTACGACGTGACGGTCAGCGCCAACGACCTCGATGCCGACGAACTGGTGGAGATCTTCGACGACGAACGGGACACGGACGACCCGGCAATCACTGACATCGAGCGCGTCGACGGGGAGTCGATCCGGATGACCGTTCAGGGTCGCAACGTCACTGTTCCGGCGAACCTCTCGGACATCGACGTGGGGGACTACGAGTTCACCTTCGTGGCCGGGGAGGACGCCACGTCGAGCGCAGTCGTGACGAAGGCCGAGGTCTCGTGTGTTCGCGCGTACTTCCTCCAGGGTGTGTCGTACGCGGTCGGTCGATCGGATGTCGCTACCATCCCGATCCGTCTCGAAGAGACCGACGAGGTGCGACTCTCGATTACGGGCGACGACGCGGCGCTCGCACTCGATATCGAAGACGGGAACGACGACGGAATCGTCACGCTCTCGCTGAACACCCACTTGCTCGGTCGCAACGGCCCCGACGACGGGCACGGGCGCGGGTACTGGACCCGTGAGGGGATCTCGGTCCACGACTCGAACGACACGATTACCGAGGTCACTATCGAGGACATTCCGGGCGGTGACGACCCGCTCCCGGCCGGCGAGTACGAACTGGCCCTCGACCGCGAGGGGATCGACTACACGCTCGGCACGGAATCGCTGTCGATCACCGGGACCGCCGTTGCGGACTTCGAGTCCTGGATGGGACCCGCCGACACCCTCGGGAACGCGACGGCTGGCGATCTCCGCCGTGCTATCGGGAACGGCACGCTCGTCGACAACGAGTCCGTCTCGAACGGGTCGGCGCTGGTCTACGAGATCGAGAGCGCCAGCGTGTTCGGCCCGCTCGAAGCCGCAGCGAGTCGGCACGACGGAGCGGATCGCCACGCGCAGGCGTTCTTCGACATCGCGGCTGACCGAGAGGTCGCGG
The DNA here is from genome assembly GCF_049605515.1 of Halorientalis pallida. GTDB lineage: Archaea > Halobacteriota > Halobacteria > Halobacteriales > Haloarculaceae > Halorientalis > Halorientalis pallida_A. The sequence continues at coordinate 2,514,556 of NZ_CP187158.1, read as the reverse complement.
CCGTACCCGGGAATCCGGTGATGTTCGACATCACTGCCGACTCTGGTGCCCGGATCGACCTGCGGGCGACCTATCGAAACGACGGGCTGGTGTTCGCACGCGACGAGTCCAACAGGACGCTGTACCTCGGATTCCGAACCGACCGGCTCGTCGTCCGGAACGGAACAGCCGCCGGAAGTGGAGCGGAGTTCGACGCGAGCCTCACGATCCACGCCGAGACCAGCCGGCAACCGGTGCGGTTCCGCGAGGTGAACGCCACGCTCGTCCTCCCGTCGACGCCACAGACGCCAGTCGCGTCGACACCGGACGACACGACCACCGAGCAGGATCGACTCGCCGAGACGACGATGCCGGTGACCAGCGAGTCGACCACGATCCAGACCACGGCTCCCTCGGCGGACGATTCGACCGGGGAATCACCCGACGCGACGACGACGGTGAACGGTCCCGGCTTCGGCGTCGCCGGCGTCGTCTTCGCGGTGCTGGCGCTGTCCGCGCTCGCGGCGGGTCGCCGCCGCGACTGATCGGGTGCCCGTCCTCACCGCCCCTTCCGCAGTCGCTTCCCGATCTTCGCGGGGAGGTCGGCCTCGTCGACGGCCTCGACGACGGCGTCGATGTCGTACTCCACGCGGCGTTCGTCGACGGTCATCGCATCGAGATCGAGGATCGAGTAGGCCGCACGCGGGTCCTCGTCGCGGGGCTGGCCGACACTACCCGGGTTCATGACGATGCCCTCGTCGAAGACTTCGTGAGCCTGGACGTGCGTGTGGCCCATGATCAGTACGTCCTCTTGGTCGAGGAGAGCGGGCTTGAAGAGTCCAGGATAGGTGTAGCGGTCGGGGTCGTCGGGGTGGCCGTGGACGACCTTCACGCGGCCGTCGTGTTCGACCCGGTCGTCGGGGAGGCTCCGGAGCCACTCGATCTGGCCGGCCGAGCAGTGTTCGCTGGCGTACCTGACGCCGGCGTCGGCCATGCTGTTGAAGCCGAAGCCGGTCTCGGTGGCCACCGCGCGGTCGTGGTTGCCCATGACCGTCGGGGCCCCCAGCTCTCGAACGCGGTCGACACACTCGGCGGGCCAGGGGCCGTAGCCGACCACGTCGCCGGCACAGAGGTACCCGTCGACCGGTGGCATATCCGAAAGCACCGCCTCGAAGGCCACGAGATTCGCGTGAATGTCGGAGACGACGGCGAGTCGCATGCTGGAGTGGAGCGGTTCGAGGCTGGTAAGTGTTCGTCCGCGCCCTACTCGCCGTTCTCGATGGCCGTCTCGATCCCGTCGTCGTCCCGGACGACACCTGCGGCACAGACGGCGTGTTCGAACTCGTGGTCGTACACTTCGCTGGCGATCTCCTGCGGTGTCTCGCCGTCGAGGTCGAAGGCGGTCGGACTGTCTTCCTCGTAGGTGGCGACCAAGGTGGGTTCGTCGACCTGTTCGACCAGCAGGGCGTCCTTGCGGACGGTGCCGATGTAACTGTCTTCACCGACTACGCCGGCGATCCGGGGCGTGTCGTAGTCGTCTTTCTCGTAGTCCAGCGCGAGCAGGGACTCGGCCAGCGCGTCCCGGGCGGGATAGCCCAGGCCGATCTTCTCGGTGATGGGGTCGACGTGGCTGCCGTTGCCGACGACGACCGCGCCGTCGACCTCGCGGACGCAGTTGTACGAGATGTAGGGGTTGTCCGTCTCGGGAGCGTCTTCGGTCGGGCCGACGGTCAGGGTGGCCCCGCCCTCGCGGGCGACGATCCGGCGGTTCGGGAAGGATCGGGAGGAGACCCGATAGGCCGCCCGGTCCGGTGCGACGACGACGAATCTACCGACGTACATACTCCGTTCTCCCGCGCTCGCCGGAAAGTAGGTGTCGATCCCCGACGGGCCCCGAAAAAGTACATGACGCTCGACCCCCTATCCCCGGACGTGTCAGAGGGATACGCGCCGGCGGAGGTTCCGCTCTACCGGGACCTGGACACCCGAGACGAGCAGTACGAGCGGGCACAGGACAGTGCCGAACCGTTCTTCGCGGTCGAGCAGTACGAGGAGGGCTACGCCGTCACCTACGACCTCCTTCCGGCGGGCTTCCAGCTCGCCGAGCCAGCCCGGCAGGAACTGGACGAACGGCTCACCCGCGCCGTCGAGGAGATCGTCGGCGACGCCGACCGGCCCACGACGGAAGTGAGCCGCACGGTCGGCGATTCGCTGGGCAACGTCTCCTTTTTCGGCCGCGAGGAGAGCGCCCGCGAGGTCGCGGCGGTGATCTCGACCATCGTCCTCGACGAGAACAACTGGGTGACCGGCCAGCCCCCGGATCTGACCGGTCCCGACCCCCGCCGGAACGACTGACCCGAACACTCCGGTAACACCGGTGTCACCCGCTAACACCGGCGTCCGCGATTCTTTATGCACCTGGCGCGGGTAGGATGGGGCGAGACCAGATGTCCCAGAAAGCAGACTACGCCGACGAGACCGAGATCGACGAATCGCTCGACCAGTTGCCCGACGACGAGACCATCGACGAGGCCGTCCAGAACCTCGAAGCCAACGGGTTCGAGGTCGTCGTGGTCGACTCCGCCGAGGAAGCACTGGAGACGCTCAAATCGCACATCCCCGACGGTGCGTCGGTGATGAACGGCCACTCCACCACACTCGAGGAGATCGGCTTCGACGAGTACCTGACGGAGGGCGATCACGAGTGGGAGGCCCTGCCCAACGAGATCTGGAGCATCGACGACGACGCCGAACGGCAGGCTGCCCGCCGTGAAGCCCAGACCGCCGATCACTTCCTCGGGAGCGTCAACGCCATCGCGAAGACGGGCGAACTGGTCGCCGCCGACCGCTCGGGCAGTCGCATCGGTGCCTACCCCTTCGCCGCCGCCAACGTCACCATCGTCAGCGGCGTCAACAAGATCGTCGAGGACCTCGACGCCGCCCTCGACCGGCTGGAGTCGGTCGCCTATCCCCTGGAGAACGAGCGCGCCAAGGAGGCCTACGGCGTCGAGAGCGCCATCGCCAAACAGCTCATCTTCCGGCAGGAACTCGAAGACGGTCGCACGACGGTCGTCCTGGTCCGCGATCAGCTGGGGTACTGACCGGCTCCGTTCCGCTCCTGTTCCACCCACTTCCGTAGCGTCCCACCCCATCCATCGTAGCGTCCCACCCCTGTTTCAGGTCCGTACCGCATCCGCCAGCACAGCCCACGCCAACCCAGTGAGCGCGATGTCCCGGATCATCACGTCCGCGAACAGCCCGCCCCGCGTGAGTGCGACCACAGCCAGATAGCCCGTCGTGACCGTCAGCGAGACGGCGGCGATGGCCGACCCTATCGCGACGAACCGGTCGGTCAGCAGGCCGAACCCGACGGCGATCTCGGGCGGCCCGTTGAGCACCATGAACAGCCGCGGCGAGACGACGAGCCACGGCGCGAGCCAGTCGACGACGTAGACCGCCCACGCCTCCGGCGCGAGGAGTTTGTGGACGCCGGCGACCACGAGCATCGCGCCCAGCCCCGCGCGAGCGAGCGTCGGGGCCGGCGGGAGCACGGTCGCGAGGCGCGTCCGGAGCCGGTCGATGACGGGAGACGACATATCCCACCGTTGGGACCGGCCACGGAAAACCCCGGTACTCCGGACGAAGCGGTTTTCCCCTCGCGGGCGCTCCCTGCCTGTATGGACGAAGCCGCCGTCGCCGACCTCATCGAATCGGAACTGCCCGACGCGACCGCCGAGGTCACGACACCCCGTGACCCCGACGACGACAAACACTACGCCGTCACCGTCGTCTCCCCTGCCTTCGATGGCAAGAACCTGGTCGACCAGCACCAGCTCGTCCACGACGCGCTCGGTGATCACCTCACGCGGGACATACACGCCATCGAACTGGAGACCTACACGCCCGAGGAGTACGAGGACTGAGTCCCGGGGGACTGCGACCGGCTAGCACAATCCATTTACTCGTCGGCGTCCTGCTAGCGTCTATGAGCTTCGATCCGGAACCCGATCTGTCGCCCGAGGAAGTCCGTGAGCGCGTCGACGAGACCATCGAGGACAACGAGGTCGCGCTGTTCATGAAGGGCACCGAACTCATGCCCCAGTGTGGCTACTCCCGGAAGGCGCTGAACCTGATCCAGCAACACCGCGACGACGTGGCGACGGTGAACGTGCTGGACGCGCTGGACGAACACCGCGAGGCGCTGGAGCGCCACAGCGGCCGCGAGACGATTCCCCAGACCTTCGTCGACGGCGAGTTCGTCGGCGGGAGCGACATCCTCGAACAACTGCACGAGCGCGGGGAACTCGAAGCCACGCTGTCGGCCTGAGATGGCCGCGGCGTGAGTCGTGAGAACGTTTATTGCTATACGCCGGTAAAGCATCTGTATATGTCCGATGCCGACACCGGGGCCAGTGACGAGGGGCCGGAGATGGTCCAGATCAATCTTCGATTGAGCAAAGCCTTCCTCGAAGACATCGACGCGACATGGGAACGTGAGGGATTCAACTCCCGTAGCGAGTTCCTCCGCTACGCAGCCCGTGATGCGGTCAAGCACCCCGACTTCTCCCGGGAAGGGTGGAAGCAAATCGCCGTCAGCGAACACGAGTTACGGACCGGTGACGCCGAACTGGTGTCACGTGACGAAGTCGTCGAGATGATGGACCGGGACGAGGATGCCGAGTGACGACGACTGGATCTGGACGTTCACGTCACAGGCTACCGATCAGTTCGACGAACTCGACCCGCACGTACAGGACCGAATCGTCTCGAAACTCGACGAGGTGATCGAGTCGGAGTGGCGAGACCCGGTCGATTTTCTCGAACCACTGACTGGTGGTCCGTTCTCGAAACTTCGGGTCGGTCAGTACCGCCTTGCCTGTGTCCTCCAACACGACGATTCCGTCCTCGAAGTCCATCGAATCGAACACCGGAGTGGCGCATACACCGCTGACGACGATTGATGCTCCAGCGGGTGACCCGTCGATTCGATCTATCGTTCACGACTCCACTGCCGGAATCTCCTCCAGCGGCTCGCGCTCCTCCCGACGCTGGAAGGCATCTTCGATGTACGGCTGTAGCGCCGCCGCTTTCTCGGCGACGTGGGCTTCGTCGCGGTCGTGGAACTCACCCATCACCTCGTCGGCGAACAGTTCCAGCGAGTCACAGATGTGTTCGTGGCGGTTGTCCCCGCCCTCCTGGACGAAGATGACCTGATCGACGCCCGCGTCTTCGAGGTCCCGGAGGTGGTCGCGGATCTGCCCGGGCGTCCCGATGGCACCGTCGCCCTGCTGGCCTTCGAGGATGGCCTCCGCGCCGATCTCCTGGAACTGCTCCCAGATGTTCGTCTCGCCGGGCCGGTGATCGCCCGCGCCGTAGTAGTGGGCCAGCGCGTACTGGAAGAAGGCGAAGCCCTCCGCGCCCCGCTCCCACGCCGTGGCCTCGTCCTCGTGACAGGAGAAGCCGGTGACGATGGCGAAGTTCGGGTTGACGGCGTGACCGATGGGCGTACACTCCGCCTTGAGCGTCTCGTAGTACAGGTCGACCCACTCGCTGGCTTTCTCGGGGGAGGCGAAGTCGAAACTCAGCACGCCGAGTCCGAGCCGGGCGGCCTGTTCGATGGTCGAGCGGCCCGAGCAGGCGACCCACAGCGGCGGATGCGGGTCCTGGACAGGTTTGGGGACGACGTTGCGGGGCGGCATCTCGAAGCCCTCGCCCTCGTGGCCCGGGTACGGCTCCATGGTCATCATGTCGGTGACCTCGCCGAGGCTCTCCTGCCACAGCGGTTCCTTCTCCGTGCGGTCGATGCCGAACCCGTCGAGTTCCATGTTCGAGGACGACTCGCCGGTGCCGAACTCGACGCGACCGTCCGAGACGAGATCGAGCGTCGCGACCTGCTCGGCGACGCGGGCTGGGTGGTTGTACTGGGGCGGCAGGAGCTTGATCCCGTGGCCCAGCCGGATCTCGTCGGTGCGCTGGGCGGCGGCCGCGAGGAACACCTCCGGGGCCGCCGAGTGGGAGTACTCCTCCAGAAAGTGGTGTTCGACTTCCCAGACGTAGTCGTACCCCAGATCGTCCGCGAGTTCGATCTGGTCGAGCGCGTCCTCGTAGAGGGCCTGTTCGTCGCCGTCGTGCCAGGGTCGTGGGAGCTGGTGTTCGTAGAAGATCCCGAATTTCATGGTTGCGCGTCGGGAGCCGGCCGGACGCCTCGTCCACCCCGCTCCGCGTGGCTTGGTAGCGATTCACTTTCACCCCACGCCGGACAAAACGTTGCGCGTCAGTAGCGAGGCCGCTTTTAAGCACCCTCAGATACCGTGCGGTGGAGTCATGTGGCGGGTCGGTGCAGTATGCAAGCAGTTACCACGGGGTGACGGTCGCCCCAGGGGGAGCCTTCAGGTATGTCAGATTCCACGACACCCGATCTCGGCGCGGTCGTCGACCAACCGGACGAACAGTTCAGGGCGAACCTCGGCCCGGCGCTCGCCGGACTCGACGACGAAGACGCGCTCGCGGAGTTGCTCGTCACCCAGCCGACGGTGTACGAGCGGCTCACCGACCGGATGGCCACCTTCGAGGGGATCACCGAGTTCGCGAACGACGACCCCGAAACCGTCGAGCAGTACCTCCGGGTGCTGTGGGGCGGGATGGGGTTGATCGCCGAGAACATCTCCGCCGTCGGCGACGCCGTCACGGTCGACACCACCGTGAACTGGGAGGCCACCGACTCGCCGATCACCTTCCACGCGACCACCGATCCGGAGCGTGGGTCGATCTCCGGCGGGCCGTCACTGGCCGACGACCCCGAGATTACCTTCGAGGGACAGACCGACGTGCTGTTCTCCATGCTCGGCGACGACGACTTCAACGGCCAGCTGGCGTTCGTCCAGAACCGCTTCGACATCGTCGGCCCGCTCGAACGCTCTCGACAGTTCAACGAGATGATGGAGGCCGTCGGCGAGGAGATGGAGGCACTGGCCTGATGGCCCGGAACCAGCGCTCCGGCGCGACCCCGCCCGGCCCCAGCGTGATCGAGCGACTGGGGCAGGCCCGGCGGATGCTGACCGAGGACGTGACCGGCGTGTTGACCCGCACCCGCCAGCGGTACGGCCCCGTCGTCGACCTGACGATGCCCAACGGCGATCCGGGCGTCCTGCTGGCCGACCCGTCGGCGGTCCGGCACGTGCTGGAGGGCAACCCCGACAACTACCGGCGCGCGTCGGTCTATCGGGAGGAACTCTCCGAACTGTTCGGCGACGGCCTCCTGACGAGTGAGGGCGACCTCTGGCACCGCCAGCACCGCCTGATCCGCCCGATGTTCGGGTCGGGGAGCGTCCAGTCGTTCACCGACCTCATCGTCGCCGAGACCGACGCCATGCTCGACCGGTGGGCCAGTCGGGACGAGATCGACCTGTTACAGGAGATGGAACGAGTCACGCTGTCGATCATCGGGAAGGCGATGTTCAGTGCGGACATGGAGCGCCACGCCGAGGACATCCGGGCGGCCCTGCAGGTCCTGCGCCGGGGCTTCCAGCGCGAGGTCGGCGTGATCCCGACCTTCCCGGAGTGGGTCCCCTCGCCGCACAACCGCCGGATGCAGCGCGCCATCGACGACATCGACGCCGTCGTCCACGAGTTGATCGACGCCCGCCGCGGCCGGGCCGACGAGTACGACGACCTGCTGTCGAAACTGCTGACCGCCCGCACCGACGAGGGCGCGCGGATGGACGACGAGCAGATCCGGGACGAACTCGTCACATTCCTGCTGGCCGGCCACGAGACGACGGCGGCCGCGCTGACCTGGACCTGGTACCTGCTGGCGAACAATCCCGGCGTCCACGAACGCCTCCACGACCACGTCGTCGACGCAGACCCGACCGACGTAGTGGGCTTTTCGGCTGGCGCGGCGGGCGACGAGGCGTTCGTCAAACAGTGCGTGCAGGAGGCCATGCGGATCTACCCGCCGGTGCCGGTCATCACCCGCGAGGCCGTCGACCGCGACGAGATCGCCGGCTACGAGATTCCGGCGGGTGCGGAGGTCGTCCTCAGCCAGTTCGTCGTCCACCGCGACCCCGACCTCTGGGAAGATCCGCTGGCCTACCGCCCCGAGCGGTTCGCGCCCGGCGCGAGCGAGGATCGGCCGCCCTACAGCTTCTTCCCCTTCGGCGGCGGCCAGCGCATCTGTATCGGCCGGCTGTTCGCGCTCGCGGAAGCCCAGTTGATCCTCGCCCGCGTCGTCTCCGACGTGCGGCTGACCCTGCGCTCGCCGACCCACGACACGCCCGCCGTCGATTCCGCCGTCACGATGGTCCCCGACGAACCGATCGAGATGGCCGTCACCGAGTGGGCGTAGCTTCCGGTTCCCATCCGGTCAGTGCAGGGTTCCCTCGCGCACGTCGTCGTCGTAGGCGAACAGCGCGTACCCGACCTCGGCGGTGGTGTAGCCGGTCTCGGCAGCGATCTCTCGGATCGGGTCGAGCATCGTCACGTAGTCCGCGGCGTCGAAGGTCTCCTTGCGGCCGTCGAGGTAGTCCAGTCGATCCAGCGTCGCCCAGACGCGGGTGTCGACGACCGCGTGGCGCTCCGGGTCGAGCGCGGCCAGCACGCAGGAAGCCGTCGGTGCTTTGAACCCCGACAGCCCGCAGAGTAGCTGGATCTTCGAGAAGTCACCGTCGACCGCGAGGACGTTGGCAGTCACCTCCCGACACCGTGATTCGGGGTTGTTCTCGACGTGGTAGGCGCTCCGGGTCGAGGATTCGTAGGCGATGTCGTACAGCTGGTCGCGCGTGAGATGGCCCTGTTCGCGGTAGCTGTCGCCGAACGATTCGAGGCGTTCGGGGAGGACGCCCTGTGTCTGTTCGTAGTACTCGAGATACTCCTCGATCAGCGCCGGCAGGTCCATGCGAGACAGTGTGGTCGGGAGCCAGTGGCGATTTTCGGTTCCGGCTTCGATTGCCTCGCGGTTCCCCCGGTCACCGCTCGACCGTCCGAGACCTCCCTGCGGTCGGCCTCGTTACATCTCCACGACGTTCCCACACTCCGGACAGGTCAACTCCACGCCGTCGGCCGTGACCTCCGCGACGTGGTACTCGGCGCCACACTCCTGGCAGGGGAGTGCCGAGCGTGTCTCGCCGTCCTCCTGGGGTGCGCCCATCGCGACCGCGCGGACCCGCTCGTCGCCGTCGTTGCGCCCCTCCTGGTACTCCCCGGGCGCGAAACGGACGATCTCGTTCGCGCCGACTTCGATCTCGTCGTCTTTTGTGTGGAAGGTGGCCGTCCCTTCCATCACCAGGAAGACCTCCTCCTGGTTCATGTGGGTGTGCAGACCGCCCGAGAAGGAGTCGCCGGGTTCGAGTTCGTAGTAGTTCAGCGCCATGTCGCTGAGGTTCAGCGGAGCGGTGGCGTGTTTCTGCACGGTCGCGACCCGTGGGTGGTTCTCCATGTCGTCCAGTGAAACGTGGTCCATCGCGAGGGAACACACGGACGGACCCGACATATTCCTTGTCCCGACAGGTCGCCTACTCGACGGACCGGATCAGGCTCAGGAGGTCGTCCCGGTACCGCCCGGGGTCGATCTCGGGTCGCTCGTCCTCGGGGAGCCCGTCGAGCAAGTCCGTCAGGCCGCGGGTGGGATAGGCACCACCGGCGATCCGGAACGACCCGTCCCGGGACCAGACGGCGATCCAGCCTTCCACGTCCAGTTGCCCGCCGTCCAGCGGATAGGTCGCCGTCACCTTCGTCAGCGTCGCCCGGTCGCCGGTGTCGGTCCGGACGCGCTGCCGGCGGCCGGCCTCGACGCGCTCGAACCCGCGGGTCCGGAGGTCGTCGAGGAACGACTCGCGGGACTCCCGGACGACCGGGCCGCGCATCGACGCCGGACCGATCCCGGGGGCCAGCGGCGGGCGAAAGGAGAGTGCGGTGGCGAAGAAGAACCGCCAGAACCCACCCGTGTCACCGTCGGCCACGTCGACGAGCGTCCCTTCGCCGCCGGGGTCGAGGTGGTCGGCGACGCCCGCCCGGTCGAGTGCCACCCGGAGGTCGGCGTCGTCGTACACCAGCGTGTGGCCCCTGACGGTCGCCGTCGGGGTCCGGAAGACGGTGTCCTCGCTGCGACTCCGCAACGCCCACGGCCCACGCTCCAGCGCGGCCGCGTCGACCGCCGGGAACTGGTCTGCCATGCCGGACTGGTAGGGCTACTGCCGGTTTTCCGTTTCGGTCAGTTCACGCCCGCGGTCGGATTGATATGCGAGCGGCCCGTAGTCCCGTTATGGACGGCGCAGACCGGTTCATGTTCTACGGCTTGCTGTTGCTGTTCGCGCTTATCGTCGGTGGGCTGTTGCTCGCCCTGCTGTTCGGCTGACTGTCACGTCTTCGGCCGAATCCGTGCGCTTTTCGGGATCACACGTCTACGACGGCTGTGTCTACCCTTCGTTCCGTCGCGCCCTTCCTCCTGTTGGCGACGCTGTGGGGTCTGTCCTTTCCGGCCATCTCCGTCGGTCTCGACGCACTGCCGCCGGTGCTGTTCGCGGCCTTCCGCTACGACGTGGCCGCCGTCATCCTGCTCGGCGTGACGGCGGTCCGCGCCACGGGGCGGTCCTGGCTCCCGACGACCCGCGCCGACTACACGGCGGTCGCCGGTGGGGGGCTGTTCCTGATCGCGGGGAACGGCTTCCTCTTTCTCGGGCAACAGACCGTCCCCAGCGGCGTCGCGGCGATCATCCAGGGGCTGGTCCCCATCGCCACGGTGCTGTGGGCGCTCCTTTTCCTCCCCGAAGAACGCGTCTCCGCCGTCGGGGCCGTCGGGATCGTCGTCGGCTTTGCGGGCGTGGCGCTGGTGATCCGGCCGGACCCGGCGAACCTGCTGACGGCCGACCTCGTGGGGAAACTCCTGATCTGCGTGCAGGTCACCCTCGTCGCGCTGGGCGGTGTCGTCGTCCAGCGGGCCGCCCCCGATATCGGCGGGACGACGCTGGCCGGTTGGTCGATGGCCGTCGGTGGCGTCGTCCTCCACGCCGCCAGCCTCGGCCTCGGCGAACCGCCCACGGTCCCCACCGACCTCGCACTCGCGGCCGTCGCGTACCTCGGCGTGTTCGCGACCGCCGTCGCGTTCTTCCTGTACTTCCGGTTGCTGGACCGCTACGGTGCCACGGAGACGAGTCTCGTGGCCTACGCGGTGCCGGTCGTCGCGACGCTGGCGGGCGTCGTCCTGCTGGACGAACGGATCACCGTCGCCTCGCTCGCCGGTTTCGCGGTGATCTTCGTCGGCTTCCTGCTGTTGAAGCGGTCGGCGATTCGGCAGTTACTCGCCTGAGTTCTCACTCGCCGCGGCCTCCAGCACGGTCTGGCGCTCGGGGAAGTACGCCGGGGCGTCCCGTTCCTGCTCGAATTCGAGGACGCGTTTCAGCGCCGTCCGGCCGTCCTCGGCGTCGGCGAGGTCGGCCCCCAGTTCCGTGTAGCCGACCGCGAGGTCCTGGAAGGCCGACATGCGGGCCTGCTTGGCCGCGGCGACGGTCTGGCGCTGTTCGAGATCGGTCTCGATGTCCTCGATGGCGTCGAGGTCGGCACCGTCGCCCGATCCGGGCGTGACGGTCCCCTCCACGGTGTCGGTGTGTTCGCCGAGGCGCTCCCGGAGGTCGGCCATCTCCGCGTCGAGGTCCGAGAGCAGGTCGTCGAGTTCGTCCTCCATCGTCTCGACCTGCCCCCACAGCAGGCGCGCCTGGGTCTCGCAGTACTCGACGAACTCCGCGACCGTCAACTCCGCGTCGCCCTCGGCCATACCCACTCATTCGACTGCCGGCCGAAGTCAGTTTCCCACGCCGGAGGGGAAGGTCCATTTCCGTCGAGTCCGTCCGGCCGGTATGGGCGAACGCCTCCGGGGGGAGGTCCTCCACGTCGTCAGTCCCGCCGAACTGGACGACTACGACCTCGACGACGACGTTCGGGCCCTGGCCGAGTCGCGCTACCTGCTGGTCTGCTGGAGGGGCGGGTCGCCCTCCATCTTCCAGCGCCTGAAGCTGATCCTCGCGCGCTCGACGCTCGAACCCGTGACGCTGATCGCCGACGACGGCGTCGAAGAAGGTGAGATCATCACCGCGACCGTCGAAGAGACCGACACCGCGGGCGTCTACGACGTGCTCGACGTCGAGTACGACGACTAGAGCCGCTCGATCACGTCGTCCGCGAACCGCGTCAGGTCGGCCTCGGGATTCTCGCCGGCCGGCGACACGAGGACGTGATCCACGCCCAGCTCGTCCAGCCGCCGGAAGTACTCCCGGAACCACGCCGTCCCCGCGCGATACCCCTGGTGGACGTGTTCGGGGCCGGCCTCGGGGTCGTCGGCTAGCTCCGTCCGGACCGCCATCGCGTACGGTTTCTCGCCCGCCGCTTCGCGCCAGTCCTCCAGGTAGGATTCCAGCGTCGACTCGGGCAGGTGGTAGAAGAACCAGCCGTCGCCGTGTTCCGCGATCCACTCGACCTCCTGGCGGGCGTGCCCTGTCGGCAGGAGCGGCAGGGTCCCCGTGGTCGGTTCGGGGACCAGATCGAGGCTCCCGTCGAGGTCGCCCCACGATCCCTCGACTTCGGGAAAGTCCTCGCGCCAGACGGTCCGCAGCAGGTCGACGGCCTCGCGAAAGCGTGCGCCCCGTTCCTCGCGGTCCACGCCGAAGGCGTCGAACTCGGGGTCGCGGTCGCCGGTGGCGATCCCGAGGACGAGTCGGCCGTCCGAGAGGCGGTCGAGCGTGGCGGCGCTTTTCGCGACGTGGAGCGGGTGGCGAAGCGGGAGGACGACGCTGGCGGTGCCCAGTGCGATCTCGTCGGTCCGGGCGGCGACCTGGCTCAGCCACGGCCACACGTCGAAGCTCTGGCCGGCGTCGCCGAAGCGGGGCCAGTACAGCGGCACGTCCCGGGCCCACAGCGCGTCGAAGCCGACCGATTCGGCGTGGGCAGCCAGTTCCAGTTCCCGCTCGACCGGCGGGCGCGACGTGCGGTTGTCGGTGAGCGGGAAGCCGGTCCCGAAGGTCAGCCCGTCGCCGTCGAACAGCCGCCGATACCCGGCGTTCGCGTGGTCCGCCGTCACTGTCCGCGTTCGGGGCCCGAGGGACATGGGGGCTGTGGTTCAGAGATAGCGCGTGACGACGCCGGCCGTTCCGCGGTCCAGCGCCGTCGCGGCGGCGTCCAGGACCGCCCGCTCGTCGATGACGAACCACCGGTCACGGTACGCGGCCAGGAGCGGCCGCTCGCCGTACTCTCTGGCGTACTCACCGGGAGCGATTGACTCGACCCCCTCGACGTAGACGAACTCGATGCCGTCGAGCGTGACCGTCAGCGGCGCGGACGCGACCAGCCCGGTCGGCAGGTCGTCCCGTGCCACGAGCGTCGCGCAGTGATCGCGGGGCATCACCAGCCCGGTCCGGCAGTCCAGGGCCGGTCGCGAGAGCAGCGCCGACAGGAGGACCGCCTTGTCGTCGCAGTCGCCCTCGCCGTCGACGAGCGTCTCGGCGGGGTGGCGAACGTACTCCCGCTGGCCGGTCGACGCCGCGTCGGTGGCGTAGGGGAGCGACGCGGTCAGTGACTGGGCCGCGCGGACGCCGGCGGCCGGCGAGCCGGCCCGATCCAGCAGGCGAGCCGCGAGGTCGTCGAGGAAGTCGGCCGCCTGCGCTGCCGCGGCGGCGTCGGGCACCGTCGGGTCCCGGTCGCGTGCGGCCCGGTAAGCCGCCGCCGGCACGCCGTACGAAACACGCGTCACGTCGTGGTCGAACGTGACCTCGGCCGCCCCGCGGAGCGTGCGACCGGGGCCGGTCGACGACTGGCCCAGTACGTGGCCCACACAGCCACCCAGTCCCGTGAGGACGCCGGCCCCGAGCGCACCGAGCAGTCGCCGGCGCGTGGAGTCGGCCGCCTTCGATCCGTCTCGGTGCCCGTCGTCTCGCCGCGACGTTCGTGGAGCCATGATGGAGACCCTCGGATAGTCGACGCGGGGAGTGGAACCCGAAAAACGACTGCTATGACCCGTACATCGAGAGACGTTGACGAACGGGGCCGAGCCGTGGGACCGGTGCAACCGGGCGACGATCACTCGACCCGGACGGTCAACCGAAGTGTTCAATGGGGTAGACGGGCGAGAGGGACGAAATGACACGGAATACGTTCGCGGAGGGACGGCCGTGAGTACCGACACCGACAACGTGGATCTCGTCGACGCGGCGGTCGTCGAGAACCTCGGGCGGGTCGCGCTGTTCGCGGCGCTGATGGGCGCGTTCGCCTACGTCAGCTTCCCGAACCCGTTCTCGCCCGCCCCGGTCACGCTCCAGGTGCTGGGCGTCTTCCTCGCGGGCATCTTCCTCGGCCCGGTCTGGGGCGGCGTCTCCATCGTGGTGTACCTCGCCGCCGGCGCGGTCGGTGCGCCGGTGTTCAGCGGCGGTGGCGCGGGCCCGACCGTACTCGTTGGCTCGACGGCGGGCTACCTCTGGTCGTACCCGGTCGCCGCGTTCCTCGTCGGCCTGCTGGTCCACGGCGGACTCTCGGTCGGTGACCCCCGTGAGGCCGGGATCGTCCGCCTCGTCGGGTCGATGGTCGCCGGCACGGCCGTCGTCTACGCGATGGGCGTCGCGGGGCTGATGCTCGTGCTCGGTCTCGGGCCGGTCGCGGCGTTCATGGCCGGTGCGGCCGCGTTCATCCCCGCCGAGGCGTTCAAGATCGCCGCCGCCGTCGGCATCGTCCGGAGCGACGCCTTCGTCGCCGAATGATCGAGACCCGGGAGCTGGTCGCCAGCCGCGGCGAAACGAGGGTGCTGGACGGCCTCGACCTCACCATCGAGGACGGCGAGTTCGTCCTGCTCGTGGGTCCGAACGGGGCCGGCAAGACCACGCTCGTCCGGCAGTTCAACGGCCTCGAAGACTCCGACAGCGGCGCGGTGCTGGTCGACGGCCAGCCGGTGCAGGAGGATCTGGTCGCCGCCCGCACCGCCGTCGGAATGGTGTTCCAGGACCCCCGCGACCAGTTCGTCGCCGCGACGGTCCGGGCCGACGTGGCGTTCGGCCCCGAGAATCTCGGGCTCGCCCACGACGAGATCGACCGCCGGGTCGCGGACGCCCTGGAGACGGTCGGGATGGCCGGCCGTGGCGAGGAGCGCATCGACCGGCTCTCGGGCGGCGAGCAGGCCCGGGTCGCCATCGCCGGCGCGCTCGCGATGGCCCCCGACCACCTCGTGCTGGACGAACCGCTCGCCAGTCTCGACCTGCCCGCCCGCCGCGCGGTCTGTGACCGCCTCGAAGCGCTCCACGACGCCGGCACCGGTATCGTCCTCGTCACCCACGACCTCCGGGACGTGGCCGAGCTGGCCGACCGGATCGTCGTCCTGGCCGACGGCAGGGTGGCCCTCGACGGCGAGCCCGACGCCGTCCGGGACCGCCTGGAGGGGTTCGACGTACGCCCATGCTGAGCTACGAGCCGGGGGCGACGTTCGCCCATCGGCTGGACCCGCGGACGAAACTCGCCTTCCAGGCGGGCTTCGCCGTCGCCGCGTTCGCGTACACGACGCCACGCGGCCTCGCGGTCCTGTCGGCCCTGGCGCTGGCCGCGCTCGCGGCGGCCCGGCGCTCCCCGCTCGCGGCGGCCTCGGACCTCCGATTCGCCTTTCCGATCCTGCTGGCCGCGCCGCTGTTCGAGGGGGTGGTGCTGGGGCCGCCCTGGTTCTCGCTCGCACAGGCGCGGTTCCCGGCGCTGGCGAGCTATCGCGTCCTCGTCCTCCTGCTGGTCAGCGCCGCCTACGTCTACACGACGCCGGCCCGTGACTCGCGGGCGGCGATCCAGTGGCTCGTCCCCGGCCGACCGGGCCGCTTTCTCGGCCTCGGCGTCGCCGTCGTCTTCCGGTTCCTGCCGGTGCTGATCGCGGACCTCCAACGGGCCCGGGCGGCGATGCGGGCCCGCCTCGGGACCGAACGCTCGCTGGCCGAGCGCATCCGCATCGTCACCACCGCGGGACTCCGACGGGTCGACGCCCGCGCCGACGCCCTCTCGCTCGCGCTCCAGGCCCGCTGTGTCGCCTGGAACCCCACGCTCCCGCGGCTGGCCCTCGGTCGCCGGGACGCGCCCGTCCTCGCGCTGGCGCTGGTGCTGGCGCTGTCCCCGTTGCTGTGACTGGGGGCAAATCGCAACGTTCAGGGGTGTTCACCGGTGAGCGGGGATGTGTCCCGGACGGCGCAGTACGCAGGCTACGTCGCGCTGGTCGTGACGCCGCTGGCCCTGCTCGGCAGTGCGGTCGCCGCGCCGCCCGCGCTCACGACCGGGCGCGTCACGCTGGGTGGCGGCGTCGTCCTCGTCGGTGGACTGGCCGCCGTCACCGAGCGCGAGCGCGCCCTCGACGCCGCGACGGCCTCCGGATTCGACCGCCGCGACGCCCGCGACGCGGCCGCCGTGGTCGCCGGTGCTATCGCCGCCTACCTCCTGAGCGTCCACGCCGGTCTCGGCCCGGTCGTCGGCTCGGCGGCGGTCGGCCTCGCGGCGGGCCTCGCCCCCACGGACGGTGACGTTGCGGCCTACTGCGGTTCCTTCGTGGGAATGGCGTCACCGGCGGTGTTTCCGGGCGTCGTCCCCCTCGCGCTCGCGGCGGGTGTCTCCGGCCTCGCGTTCGTCGCGGCCCGCGACGCCTTCGGCGGCGTCGGCGGCAAACTCGGCACGCTCGCGCTCTTTGGCTGTGCCACGACGGTCGCGCTGACGGGCTTCGACTACGCCAGCGGGGCCGCGCTCCCGTGGACGATGGCCCCGGAGATCGTCGCCGTCGCGGTCGTCGGTGCGGTCGTCACCGTCGTCCTGAGCGTCCGCCTCGGGCTGGGCGCGGTCGTCGGCTCCGCGGCGGTCGGGCTGGTCGCCGGGCTCGCGTTCCCGGCACTCCTGCCCGCCACGGGGGCGACGCTCGCGACCGTGGCGTTCTGTGCCTCGTTCGTCGGGATGTCCTCGACGGAGCGACTGGCGGACGAGCGACAGGTCGCGGTCGCCGGCGTCCTCTGTGGCCTGGTGTTCGTGTTCGTCTCGCCGGCCTTCGTCGGTGCCGGCGGCAAACTCGGCACCGTCGCGTTCGTCTCCGCCGTCAGCACCGTCGGCCTGTCCGAACTGTACGAGAGAACCCGTCGACGCCTGCGGTAGCCCCTTTCAGAACAACTGCAAAAGAACGCTTCCCAGCAGCGCGAGGACGAGCAGGTAGACGAGCAACACGACCGCGTTGCGCCGCGGTGCCCCGGCGGCCATGCCAGGTGGTCGACGCCCCGCGGTCCCGGCGCTGGGGGACATCAGGCCGGTCCGCCCGTGGCTGCCGACGGGTCACTGTCGCTCCCGACTCCGGTGCCGCCAGCGCCGGCGTCAGTCGTCGAACTGCCGTCGGATTCGCCGGCGTCGCTCGCCGCTCCATCGTTGGCCCCGGCGCTTTCGTCGCCGTCACCGTCCGAACCGGGTGCGTCGCCGCTCGAACTCGTGGTCGTGTCGGACTGGCCGCTGTCCGGATCGATGCTGGTGCCGTCCGACCCGCTCGAATCGGTGTCAGTGTCCGATCCACCGCTGCCGGTCTCGTCCGAGTCGGTGCCGTCGGCGTCGCCGCCGGTCCCGGGTTCACCGGTCCCACCGGTGGCGTCACCGCCGTCGTCGGTCGCGTCGCCGTCTGTGGCCTCGGAATCGGTCCCGCCGACCGGCTCCCGAGCATCCGCAGTGTCGGTCGCCCCGTCACCGTCGTCCGTGGAACCGTCGCCGGACCGCTCGCCGCCGGTCGTCGATCCGTCGTCCGTCGCATCGCCAGCGTCGGTGGTGTCGTCCTCGGCGTCGGTTTCACCGCCGGCATCGGTGGTGTCGTCACCACCATCTTCTGGCGCGTCCGGCGCGGGTTCGGGACCGGTCCCGTCGCCGCTGTCGTCGGTCGCGGGCGGCGTCTCCGCACCGTCACCGCTCGCGCTCGACCCGTCGCCGGTGCCGTCCGCGTCACCTTCCGTGGGATCGTCCTCGCCGGTTCCGTCGTCCAGCGCGAGCGGCTGGACGGGTTCGCCGGCCGTCGTCGCCTCGAACTCGGGACTCTCGCGCACGTCGAAGCGGTCGGCGTCGACGCTGGCCCCGAAGGTCGCGTCGAACCCTTCTTCGTCGGCGAGGAGGCCAGCGGAGCCGCCGAAGCCGGCCGTCGCGGCCGCGAAGATCACGACCGCGGTGACGAAGCAGGTGACCGTTGCGCGGCTCATCGCTCCGCCTCCGTCCGGTCGTCGGCTCCGGCCGCGCCATCGTCGATCCCGCCGTCAGACCGTCGGTCTGACGAGGCGTCGTTCCAATCGCTCGCGACACCGCCGTCCGTCTCGGGCATCGGCCAGTCCGCCTTTCCCGCGTCGGGTTCGACGGCCGCTCTCCGGGCCGTCCGGGCGCTGTACCACGCGTGGCCCGTCACCCAGCTGGTGAACAGCAGGCCGAGCAGGCCGGCCGTCAGCGCGCCGACCGAGATCGGATCGGGCGCGTCGAACAGCTGGACCTCCGCGTAGACGTTCAGCGCGGCGTAGACGGTCAGCGCCAGCGACGCGAGAACGCTCAGCTTCAGGTCCGCGACGGCGACCGTCACCGACGCCGACCCCGCCGACTCGGCGGCCGTCGCCGTCGCTCCCGACCGCCCGTCCTGCGTCACGTCTGCTGTCTGTGTCATGGTGGTCTCCTCCGTCCCGTCGTCGTTCGTCGCCCGTTCGTCGTCTCCGGCCGCCGCTTCGGCCGCGACGGTCGGGATCGGGTCCGCCGGTTCGTCCTCGTCGCCGCCCTCGGTGTCGTCGCGGGCTCGTGCCCACGAGAGCAGTTCGTTGCCCAGCAACAGGACCAGAGGCACCAGCACGAGGCTGACGTAGCCCACCGGCGTGTTCGCCCAGAGGACGACGTGCCCGATCAACGGGATCGTGAGCACGACCTTCCCGAGGACGTTCTCGGGCGGCACCGGCCGCGCGTCGCGGTTCTCGTTCGCGTCGCCTTTCGTCACCCACTGCCCGTCCTCCTCCGCGACGATCCGGTGTGTCACCGGCACGTCGCTGTCTTCGGAGAACGTCACGATGTCGCCCACCCCGACCGGGGCCGAGGCGTCGACGATCACCACGTCACCGGGCGCGATGTCCGGTTCCATGCTCCCAGAGAGGATGACGAACCCGTGGTCCGCGCCGATCACCTGCGGGACGGCGAAGACCGCGAAGGGCACGACCAGCGCGAGCAACAGTAGCGTCCCGAGGACGGCCCCGACCTGTCTGGCCGAGGGGGCCCGCGCTCGCAGGCCGCTCATCGTCCCCACCCCTTGCCGCGATCCCGGTCGTCGCCGCTGCTGGCGGACCGGGCCAGATCCTCGGGGCAGTCCCGCCCGATCTCGGGCGCACACACCTTCACGAGGACGTAGCTGATCCCGTACCCCTTGCCGTTGCTCAGGTTCGGGGGCGTGTAGACCAGTCCGTCTGTGTTGCCGTCGAGGGAATCGGTCGTCGTCCCGTACGTATCGGCCGCGCGACCGTAGACTTCCTCGTTGCGGCCGCCCTTGACCCGGACCTCACAGAGCGGCGGGACGACCCCGCCGTCGGTGGCGACCAGTTCGAAGGCGACGCCGTCGTCGCCGTCCGTGTCGGTCACGTGGATGCCGTAGCCCACGACGCCCTCGGTGAACTCGTAGGTCTCTCCGGCGGTGAACCCGCCGTCGTCGATCTCGACTTTTCCGATGGCCCAGCAGCAGTCACAGACGTACCCCGGTGGGCAGTCCGTCTCGTCGACCGCCGGGAACGGGTTCGCCGTCGGGTCGGCGTTGCGACACTGCGTCGCCGCGACGTACAGCGGGAGACTGGTCGTCCCCTCGCCGACGTAGAGCCCGAGGTCGTACTCCACGAGGAGGAACGTCTCGTCGGTGAGACAGCCGTCCTCGTCGGTCGCGTTGGCCGGGTCGAGCCGGACGCCCGTCCGGAACTGTTCGGCGACCTCGCGGAGCGACCCCGCGGCGATGGTCGTGTCGACCGTCCCGTCCGCGGTGGCGTAGGACAGCCGGAGTTCGAGGAACTCCGCCAGCGGGTCGGGCGTCGGACACGCCGTCCGGAGCCAGAGGTTCGCGGGGTTGTTGACCCCGCCGTCGGGCTGGGGCAGTGCGAAGCGCACGAGCATACTCCCGCGCGGTTCGTCGTCGTCGAGCGTCTCGACGGGCACGTCGATGCGCGGCCCGTCGACGACGCCGTCGGGGTCGGCCGGGTCGATCCCGCCGACCGCGCCGGGGCCGTCCACGAGCCAGTACTCGACCCGCAGGTCGACCAGTCCCGTCGTCAGGCTGTGCCGGCCGGTCTCGGTGTCGCCCAGTAGCGCGGCCGACCCGGTCCCGGTGAGGGCACCGGCACCGCCGGCGGCCAGCGAGGCGAGCACGTGCCGTCGGGTCAGGCTCATCGCCCCTCCGCGGTGAACGGGCTCTCGCCGCCTTCCGGCACCGCGCCGAACGCCACGTCGAACGTCGCGCTGTCGCCCTGCGAGCGGTTCGTCGCCGCGTCGTACGGGAACGTCCACGCGAGCGCGACACACCGGCTCTCCCCCGGATCCAGTCCAGTGAGTGCGAGCAGGCCCGTCGCCGACCCGACGGCACTCGCCGAGCCGAACGCCTCCCGCATCGGGGCCTGCTCCACGAGCGGCCCTTCGAGGGCCTCGTCGAACTGTTTGGTCCCGTCGCAGGTGCCGAGCGGCGAGCCGTCCTTCCAGACCTCGACGAGGACCTCCTCGTCGAGTTCGCCGTCGTCGGCGGTCGTGTCGCCGGCCGCCGATTCGGGCCCGTTAACGCCGTGTTCTTCGTCACCCGTCACGGCGGCGCGGAGCCACACGTCGACCGGTTCCGGGACGAAATCCGCGTCCTCGACCGCTTCGAGGCCGACGACCAGCACGCCCTCGTCGCCCGGCATCACGTCGCCGACCGAGATCACCGGTCCCGACGCGTCCGTGACGTACGTGGCCTCGGCCACGTAGGCCGGGGCCGTCTCGGGGTCGAGCGTCGCGTCGAGGCTCGCCTGTGCGGTCCCGTTCTGGTTCTCCCGAAAGTCGCCGTTGTACCGCTCGTACCAGGCGACCCTGACCCGCCGGTCGTCGAGGTCCGCGGTCGCCGCGTACGTGTAGTGAGTGTACTCCGGCCCCCCGCGGCCGCCCAGCACACCGGCACCGACCGCTCCGATGCCGATGGTCCCCAACAGTTTCCGTCGTGTCAGTTGCATTGTTGTCTCTCCGTGCCGTCGTTCGCTACTCTCTCCAGGCTACCCGTCGGCATAGGTATGGACTCGTGGCCGACCGATACGGTCACCCTGTGGACCGATCCCCCGGCCCTCGACCGCCGGTACGGTGCCCGTACACCCGCGTTCACCGGCCCCGTCGCCGCGTTCGAAAACCGACGGACTGGGTCCGCGTGAACGATCCGTGAACGGTCGGCCCGGAGGCTCAGGCGCTCACCGGCCCGCTCCCGTCGTTGTTGCGCTCCTGTTCGGTGTAGAAGCCCAGGTCGAACGACACCGTGTCGCCCTGGACCTCGTTGCCCACCTCGAAGGGCAGTTCCCACGACAGCGCGACACAGTACATCAGGCCGTTACCCTCGAAGGCATCGCGGTCCTCGTCGGTGTCGTCGTCGTTCAGTTCGTCGTACAGCGTCAGGACGTTCCCGTCGAGCGGGACGCCGTCGTCGGCGGACAGTTCCGCGAGGACGTTGGCCAGCGTGTCCTGCATGATGATCTTCTCGGCGACGAACTGGCTCGCCAGCACCCCGAACACGGTCGGGACGGTGGTCGGGTCGTCCACGTCGAAGAAGTACTGCGGATCGTTGCCCGCACTGCCGGCCGCGCCGGCCATCGACTGGAGGACGCTGTCGTTCGCGCTGCCGACCGAGACGGTGTACACGTCGGTCGCCGGTGCGGGCGAGGCGGCGCGTGCGTCGGCCGCTGCGCCCTGGGGGGAGCTGAACTGCGTCGAGCCCTGCCCGTTGAACGACTCGCCGTCCGAGAGGACGACGTTCGCCGCGCGGACGCCCGAGCGTCCGTTGTTGGCCAGTTCGGCCTGGGCGTCGTCGACACCCTCGCCGATGTAGGTGCCCGTGGCGATGCCGCCGCCGGCCGCCGGGTCCGGGTTGCCGTCCCCGTCGAAGGGGGTCGAGCCCGCCCCGCCGCTCACCACGTTGGCGAGCTTCTGGCGGAGACCCGACAGCGCCGTGTCGACCGTCGAGAGGTTCGACGTGAGCGACTGGAGGATGCCCGTGCGGGGCACCGAGTCGTCGCTCCCCTCGCCGTCGAAGTAGGCCACGCCCACCTGCACGTCGGCGTTCTGGGCGTCCAGGTACGCGACGAACTCCCGGGCGGCCAGTTCCACGAGGTCGATCTTCGTCGTCTCGTCGTAGGTCGTCCCGTCGACGGTGATGTCGTCTTCGTTGACGACGCCGCCGTACCGGCGGTACAGCATCGACCCGGAGAAGTCCAGCGTCAACACGATGTCACTGGGCTCGGCCGCGTCGTGGACGTTGTCACAGTCCGCGTCGTACCACAGCGTCGCCTCGATGGCGTCGGCCAGGTCGCCGCCGTCCGGCGTGTCCACCGCGAGTTCGGGGTCGGTGTCGATGCCCTCGCTCTCGCCGACGTTGTCGGCCTGCATCCAGACGTAGCCCGGGTTGTCACAGAGGTGGAGGCTGAACGTGACCTCGCCGCTGTCGCCGGGTTTCACGTCGCCCAGCTGGACGAGCGACTCCATCGCCGCGCCGGTCGTCGGGTCGGTCCCGAACGACGCCTCGTCGATGGGCGGAATGTTGTCACACCCGAGCATCGGGAGGTTGCGCCCGTTGCTGTCGGGGTCCTCGTCGTCGAGGAAGTCGCTGTATTTCAGCTGGCCACCCTGGCCGTCCGGGATCGACTGCTCGCCGTCACCGTCGTGGTCGGGGTGGGCGTTGACGAACGTCGTCTCGCCGTTCATCCGGTAGTGCTGTTGCCAGTCGACCAGCAGGTCGAGTTCGCCGGCGACGAGTCGGTTGTCGGTGAAGCTCTCGCGGTCCGAAAAGAACGCGGAGGTGCCGAGGCCCGCACCGGCAGAGGCGAGGCCGATGGCCCCGAGGCCCGCCAGCACGTTCCGTCGGCTCAGGTCGTACAGTTGTTTGTCTTCTGTCATGATAAATTTGGGGTGCCGGGTCGGGCGCTAGATCGACTGCCCGAACGGCGCGTCGTTGTTGCGGCTCTGTTCTGCCTCGACGCCGATGTCGAAGGAGACGGAGTCGGACTGGACCTGGTTCCCGACCTCGAAGGGCAGTTCCCACTCGAAGCCGAGACACTGGGTGGTCACACCGGGGTACGGCTGGACGCCCGCCTCCTGGCGGTTGCCGTCGAGCAGGACGCCCTGTGATAGCTGGGCGAACACGTCGGTCATCGAGCCTTCGAGGATCTTCTGCTCGCCCGCGAGGACGATCTGTGCGATCTCCGCGTAGACGGTGTCGAGGTCGGCCGGATCGGGCGCGATGAACGCGTCGTCCGGGCTGGACGCGAGCGATTCGAGCAGGCTCGTGTTCGCGTTGCCCAGCGCGATGGTGAAGATGCGGATGCCCGCGTTCTGTGCCGCGGTGGCCGCGGACTGGGCCGCGCTTGCACTGGAGTTCCCGTCGCTCAGCAGGATCATGACCTTCGACGCACCCGCGGTCGCGTTGGTCCCGTTGAGGAGTTCGTCGGCCCCCTCGTTGATCCCGGCGGCGATGGAGGTCGACCCACCTGCCGAGTAGTTGTTGATCGCGGCTTTGACGGCCTGGTAGTTGGTCGTCAGCTCCTGGTCGGTCTGGGCCGACCCGCTGAACGAGATGGCCGCCGCCTCGTCGGGCGAGGACAGGTTGTCGACGAAGTCCGTCGCCGCGGTCTTCAGCGCCGACAGCGGCGTCCCCTGCATCGACCCGGACACGTCGCTCACGAGGGCGACTTCCAGTTCCTGTTGCTGGCCGGTGCCGGTCGGCTCGTAGACGTTGTCACAGTCCTCGTCGTACCAGACGCAGACCTGGATCTCGTCGGCGAGTTCGCCGATGCCGTCGGTGTCCGCTCCCTCGGCGTCGAGTTCGGGGTCGTTCTGGCCGTTCTCCGCGTTCTCGACGATGTCGCCGACCAGCCGGAGGTACGCCGGGTTGTCACAGATGTGGAGGCTGATCGTCACTTCGCCGGAGTCGCCGGGCTTGATGTCCTCCAGGGAGAACACCGGGATCTCGTCGCCGTTGACGAGGAACTCGTCGGCCTCGGGCGAACAGAACTGGAAGTCGTCGCCCTGGACGTAGTTCTCCCACTCCTGGAGGTCACCCGGGCTGGGTGCCTGACCGAGCAGGTAGACGCCGTCTTCGATCTCCTCGGCGTCCGGGTAGCCCATCGCCTGGACCGCACCGAGGCGGCCCGAACCGCCCGTGTAAGTCGCCTTGTAGTCGAGTTTGAGGTCGAGTGTCCCTGCGGTGAGGCTGTTTCCGAGGAACGATTCACTGTCGCTGAAGAACGCCGAGGTACCGAGGCCGGCGCCAGCAGAGGCGAGACCGATACCACCGAGTCCAGCGAGCACTTTGCGCCGGCTGAGGTCGTAGAGTTGGTTGTCGTCAGTCATTGTTCACGGGGAGGGGGTCGCGGTGGTGTTCGCGAACGGGGTGTCGTTGTTGCGGACCTGTTCGGTCTCGAAGACCAGATCGAAGGAGATGCCGTCGCCCTGGATCTCGTTGCCCACCTCGAAGGGCAGTTCGAGCAGGAGACAGAACTCGTAGGTGTCGGCCACCTCGGGGTCGCTCCCGTCGGCGTCGCTGCCGACCATCATCGGGTCGCCGTTGTCGTCCTTGACCACGTACCCGCCCGAGAGGACGCCGTCGGCCTCGACCGCGTTGGTGTAGTGGGCGTCGGGGCCCGCCACGCCGTCCTCGTCGGGGTCGGCGTAGTCGATGGTCAGGAGGTCGCTGGCGTTGTTGAACACGGGGTCGAGCGTCGAGAGACCCGCGCGGTCGCCGCTGTCGTCGTAGCTCTGCCAGACCGTGGTCAGCAAGGCGTTCCCCAGGTCGGCGTCGTTGTTCGCGTCGCCCTCCTCGGCCTGTTCGGGTTCGGGGTTCACACCGCCGGACTGCGCGAAGTTCTCCGTCGCGACCTGCACGTAGCCGGGGTTGGTCCCGACGCTGATCTCGAAGCAGATGATCGCCCAGTCGCCGGGCTTGATGTCGTCGACCTGCAGGCCCACGACCGGGTCCTCGCTGTCGGCGACGACCGAGATGTCGAGCCCGCCCTGGTCGACCCAGTAGTCGTTCGCGGCCACCACGTCGGCCGTGACGCTCATGTCGAGTGTCCCCGCGGTGAGGCTGTTCCCGACGAACGATTCGGAGTCACTGAAGTACGCGGAGGTACCGAGTCCCGCGCCCACGGAGGCGAGGCCCACGGCACCGAGGCCGGCGAGCATTTTGCGGCGCGAGAGGTCGTACAGTTTCGGGTTGTCGTCTGTCATGGTTGTTTTCCACCCCGCCCGGTCGCGTCCCACCCAGGGTCGGCCCGGTTCGGGTTATCTCCCTCCAGGTGGGACGGGGTATTACTTATGCAGTGATTCAGGGGTTACACGGCCTCAAACGGCCGTTTGTACGGTCTTGATACCGCTCTCGACCCGCAGAATATGGTGACCGTATCGCCTCCGATTGATCGCGTAGCCCCACCGTACCGGTCGGTCCGGCCCCCGTACCGATCCGTAACAGGCCGCTGACCGCTCGGTACGCGGACTATACGTAATATTCGGGGCCGCGTCCCTGGAATCAAGAATGTTTTCGCACGCGCCGATCCCGGAGTCGGACGTTCACCACCTGTTGAGCAACGCGCGGCGGCGCGAGACACTGGCGGCCCTGTGGCGCCGGCCCGAGGAAGTGACGCTCCGGGAACTGTCGGAACTGATCGCGGCCGCCGAGGCGGGCGTCACGCCCGCGCCACGGCCGTTGCGCGAGAGCGTCTACAACGCCTTGCACCAGACTCACCTCCCGAAACTGCAGGCGTTCGGCCTCGTCGACTACGACCCCGACCGGAAACTCGTCCGCCCGCGGCCCGAGAGTCGCCAGCTCCATCGCTACATGGACACCGTCAACGGCCTCGGCGTCACCTGGGGGGAGTACTACCGCGCGCTCGGGATCGGGGGCCTCTGTTCGGTCGTCGCGTCGCTGGCGGATCTGCCGGTGTTCGGTGCGGTCGATCCGCTCGTGTTCGCCAGCGGCTCGCTCGCCGTGTTCGCGCTCTCGACGGGCTACCAGTTGCTCGGCGGTCGGGGCGGTCGCCTGCGTGGACTGGTGAACGGACTCCGCTGACGAACGGACGGGAACCGAACCACTCGTTACTATTCTGGCGTTATATCCCCGCAAACTCCCACAATCGAGGCAAAATAGGTCCGATACACGCTAGGTTTTTATCTCGGATGACCACTACGATACTACGGGTGGGTTAATGGCAACTACGCAGGCGGCAGAACCAGCGGCGACTGACGAGGGGTCGCTGTCCACGGAGACGATATTCGAGACGTTGAGCAACAAGCGACGGCGCTACACCTTGCATTACCTGAAACGGATCGGCGAACCCGTGGCGATCAGGGACCTCTCCGAACAGCTCGCCGCCTGGGAGAACGGCGTCGAACGCGAGCAGGTCAAGCCCAAGGAACGCAAGCGCCTGTACACGGCCTTACACCAGACGCATCTCCCGAAGATGGATCGACTGGGTGTCGTAGCGTACGACAGCGACCGCGGCGTCGTGGCCCTGACCGAAGCCATCGACCAGTTCGACATCTACTTCGACCTGGTCGCCGCCGACGAGATCCCCTGGAGCCAGTTCTACCTCGCACTGGGAGGCGTGACGACCGCGCTCGTCGCCATCGCGGCGCTTGGCGTCCAGCCCTTCGCCAGCCTCGGCGGCTTCGGCTACGCCCTCGCCGTCACGCTGCTGTTTACCGCCGTGGCGAGCTACCACACGCTCCGTGACCAGCGTCGGGTCGTCGGCTCGGCCGACACGCCGCCCGAGACGACGATTCCGCCCGCCGACGAGATCGAGGCCACGTCCGACGGACGCGACGACTGAACGCACGCTCTTTTCCGATCACACGGTGCCGTCGCTCGCTCTGAAGTCGCTCGGAAAAATAGCGCCGACAGTCACTCCCCGAACCGAATCGCCGATCAGGCCACGTCCGCCGCCGTGGCTTCCGCCGCGTTCGCGTCCGCCCCGGTCTCGGGCACGTCGTCGCTGTCGGCTTCCGCCGTGTTCTCCGCGGCCTCGCGGAGTTCGGCTTCGATCTCCTGGCGTCCCTTCTTGAACTCGCCGAGTGCCTGCCCCGAGGATCGGGCCAGGGCTGGCAGTTTGTTCGCACCGAACAGCAACACGGCGATGCCGAGGATGATGAGCAGTTCCGGTCCACCGGGGACCCCCACGAACAGTTGGATGGTGTCCATGCCACTACTGGGGTGGCTGCGGGCATCAGTATGACAGCCGTACGTGGCAGTCGACTGAACGTTCTGGGCCTACGAAAACTCGAAGGATTCGATGCAGTGCTGACACCGGTCGGCGTCGATGGGCAGTTGCTCGGTCTCGTCCTCCCGGTCGTCGTCGTCCGGTGAGTACTGACAGTCGGTCTTGTGCCACTTTCCGCTCGATGACTGGACGTATTCCATGTGAACTACCCGTTGATTTCGACGTGTTCGCTCTCCCACCCGTGCCGGGGCCCGTGGGCACCGTTGCCGTGGTTGCTCTCCCCCGCGGCGTCGCCGTCGAACTCGCGCGTGACTTCCAGCCCCGTCGGGCCGTCCGGGCCAGCGATGGCGGCGAGACGGTCCCGCTGGAAGCCAGTGCAATCCTGCATGGTTGTATGCTGACAATCGTGGTCATAATTAGATTGGCGGTCGGTTCGGCTGGCCGGACCGCGCCGCCCCGCGCCCGCGGCGGTGTCGACGACTCCGATCACGACTTGTCGGTCCCGTGGACCCACTCCAGTGCGGCCTGCAGCCCCTTCTCGTCCCGAATCTCGCGGAACCGGGTCGCCGTCTCGCTCTCCATCGTGAGCGTCCCCAGCCCCTCGTCGAGGCGACCGTACCGCCGGTAGCCCTGGGTCTCCTGCACGTCGTTGACCATGTCCTTGACCAGCGCGACCGCGGCGCTCGGCGTCTTGCGGATGTGCTCGATCTCCGCGTCGACGGCCGCGCCCAGCTCGCCGTCGGGGACGACGCGGTTGACCAGCCCCATTGCCCGGGCGCGCTCGGCGTCGACGGTCTTGCCGGTGTAGAGCAACTCGCGGGCGTGTTTCAGCGAGTCGGTCACGAAGGGGAGGACGAACTTCGGCGGCGGTTCGCCGAAGTGCATGTCCGGATAGCCGAACTCCGACCGTTCGGTCGCGAACGTCAGGTCACAGGCCAGCGCGAGGTTACACCCGCCCGCCAGCGCGGGGCCGTCGACGGCGGCGATCACGGGCAGTCGCGAGGAGAAGATCGCCTCCAGGTGGGTCCGCTGATCGAGAATCCGGTCGTCGACCGACCGCTCCGGTTCCTCCGCGCCGATGTCGTACCCCGCCGAAAACGCCTCGCCGTAGCCGGCGACGACGACGACCCGCACGTCCTCGTCCGCGTCGGCCCGGTCGAGTGCATCCTCGAACTCGTCGAGTAGCGTCTCGTTCAGCGCGTTCATCGCGTCGGGCCGGTCGAGGCGGACGTGAGCCGCGGCCTCGTCGCGTTCGTACTCTATCGTGCTGTACTGTGTCACGGTGTGGCTCTCGCGGGGCGAACTGATAATTCTATCTGCGCCAGGACCGCGAAGGGCCGTCGGGGCGGGGCCGTCCTGCCGTTTCGGCCGCCGTTCCGACCGCAGTACGTAAGTCCCATGGGCCCGTACACGTGCTGAATGGACGCCAGTTCGTATCGCGAGGCGATCTACGACGTCTTCGCCGATACGACACGAGCGGCAGACGAGCAGATCGACCGGGCGCTCGACCTCGGTACCGAATACCTCGGTCTCTCCATCGGCTTTCTCACCCGGATCGACGACGGGACCCAGGAGATCGTCCAGGCGACGGGCGACCACGAGTTGCTCCAGCCGGGCGAGACCTGTCCGCTCGACGAGGCCTACTGCCGCCGGACGCTCGAAACCGACAGCCCGCTGGCCGTGGGCGACGCGGCGGCCTCGCCGGCGATCGCGGACCGAGCGATCCGGACCTTCGGACTCGGTACCTACCTCGGCGCGAAAGTCGTCGTCGACGACGCCGTCTACGGCACGATCTGTTTCGCCGACCGGGACGAACGCGACGTGCCCTTCTCCGAGACCGAGGAGCTGTTCATCGAACTGGTCGCGAAGCAGGTCGGACAGGCAATCGAACGGCGGCGCCACGAGCGGGAACTGCGCGAGGAGAAACGCCGGTTCGAGGGCATCGCGGAGACGAGTTTCGACGTGCTCTTTCGGATCGACCGCGACGGGACCTTCACCTACGTCTCGGCCGCCGTCGAACGGGTCCTGGGCTACGAGCCGGCGACGCTGGTCGGCACCGGATTTCCCGAGTTTCTCGCCCCGTCCGCGGTCGAGACGGCGATGAACGCCTACTCGCAGGTACTCGGCGGCGAGACCGTCGAGGCACTCGAAGTGGAGTTTCTGGACACCGACGACGAGGTCGTGGTCCTCGAGATCAACGGCACGCCCATCACCGACGACGGCGCGGTCGTCGGCGTGCAGGGCGTGGGGCGTGACGTGACCGCACGCCGGGAGCGCGAGCGTGAACTCCGGATCAAAAACCGCGCGATGGACGAGGCCGACATCGGCATCTCCATCGCCGACGCCCGCGAGGGTGACAACTCGCTGATCTACGTCAACGACGGGTTCCAGCGGCTGACCGGGTACGACGAGGCCGAACTGCTGGGGCGGAACTGCCGCTTTCTCCAGGGCGAGGCGACCGACCCCGACACCGTCGCGACGCTGGCCGAACGGATCGACGCCCAGGAGCCGGTGACAGTCGAGATCCTCAACTACCGGGCCGACGGTTCCCCCTTCTGGAACCGGGTCCGGATCAACCCCATCGAGAACGGCGCCGGCGAGGTCACCCACTATCTGGGATTCCAGGACGACGTGACCGAGCGCAAACGCACCGAACGGCTCGTCGAGTTGCTCAACCGCGTCCTCCGGCACAACCTGCGCAACGACATGAACGCCCTCCTCCTGTTCGGCGACCAGCTCCAGGAGGGCACCATCCCGGACACCGAAGCCATGGGCGGCCGCATCCGGGCGACCGCCGAGCGACTCACCGAGTTGAGCGAGCAGGCCCGCCGCCTCGAACGGTACGCTCGCCAGGAGCGCGCCCCGCGCCGACTCGACCCGTCGACGGTCCTCGACGACGTGGCGACGGCCGCCCGATCACGACACCCCGAGGCGACGGTCGAGGTGTCCGTCCGGACCGACCGCGGGATCTGTGCCGGCGCGGAACTCGAACGGGCGCTCTCGGAACTCGTCGAGAACGCGCTGAAACACGATCCCGCATCCGAGCCGCGGGTCGCAGTCACCGTCGTCGACGACGGCGAGTGGATCGAATGCACCGTCACCGACGACGGCCCGGGCATCAGCGAGCAGGAGACCGCCATGATCGCACAGGGCGAGGAGACGGCCCTCGAACACGGGTCCGGACTCGGCCTCTGGCTCGTCAACTGGATCGTGACCCGCTACGGCGGCTCCTTCCAGGTCCGGCCCCGCGACGGAGCCGACGGCACCGTCGCGACCGTCCGCGTCCCCGCCATCGAGGCCGACCAGACCGTCGAGGCCGTCGCCCGCCGTCCCACCGTCCTGTTCCGCTGACCCCCGTCGGCGCACCGCCGCCCCACCGTCCCGTTCCGTCGACCCACAGGTACTAGCGAGTGGGAGCCCTAGTCGGGTCGTGACCGAGCAGGCCTACCGCTGTCTGAACTGCCTCGACCGCGAGGTGACTCGCCCCTTCGACGTGTCCCACCTCTCGCGGACCTGCGATACCTGCGACGAGTTCGCACGCTTCGTCAACGGGACCGTTCTGGCCCAGTTCGAGCAGTTCGAGGCCGACCCACCGGCCGAGCTGGACTGGGCCCGACTCGACCGCACGAAGAAGCTGTTCGTCGCCGAGCGACTCGTCCGCCACGGCCACACGCTCGACGACTTCGAGATGGAACCCGCCGAGGACTGATCGCTTTCGTCGCCGCCACCCGCGATGGGACCGCGCAGAGTCACTCGCGGCCGCGCTCGACCGCCGCGCCGAGTTCGCGGGTCGCCGCCGCGGGGTCGTCGGCGGCCGTGATCGCCGAGATGACCGCCACGCCGTCGGCCCCGGCCTCGATCACCGCTGCGGCGTTGTCCGGTTTCACGCCGCCGATACCGACGAAGGGGATCTCGACCGCCTCGGCTACCGCCCGAATCCGGTCGAGACCGATCTCGGTCCCCTCGGGGTCGGTGTCCTTCGAGTCCGTCGGGTACACCGCGCCGACGCCGAGGTAGTCCGCCCCCGCCCGCTCGGCCTCGCGGGCCGCCTCGGGCGTCGAGACCGACCGGCCGACGATGGCGTCCTCGCCCAGCCGGTCGCGGGCCACGGAGATCGGCAGGTCCGCGTCGCCGAGATGGACGCCGTCGGCGTCGACGGCCGCAGCGAGGTCGACCCGGTCGTTGACGATCAGCGGCACGTCCGCGTCGCGGGTCAGCTCCCGGAGTTCCAGCCCGAGGTCGTAGCGGTCCCGTGCGGGCATCTCCTTCTCCCGGAGCTGTACCACGTCGATCCCCCCGTCGATGGCCCCTTCGACGATCTCGACCGTCGAGCGGCCCGCCGAGATCGCCTCGGCGGTCACGAGGTACGTGTCGAGGTTCATGGCTGTGTCCTCGGTGCGCCGATGGGATGTGGATTGGGTTCGGTGGCGGGTGACCCCTGGATCGCCGCCCGCTCGGGGGTTGGTGACAAGTCTTGGGGCTGGTCGACTCCGCAACACATATTACCGGCTGTAGCCAAGCACGTGATAGCCCGTTCACACGCCCCCGTCTGGGGGTTCGACGGGAGACGGCCAGTCCCCTGGGGTAGTGGCCAATCCTGAAGCCTTCTGGGGGCTTCGACACAGGTTCGAATCCTGTGGGGACTATTCCTTCGCGACCGACCATCGAGGAGCGCCGAGTGTCTTCGCCTCTCCGCAACCGACAGCGCCCCGTCTGTGGCCCTGCTGTGGCCTGCCATCCCGTCGCAATATCGGCGGGAACCGACGCGTTTTGAAGCGAGAATCGACTCGGGATAGACATGAGCGCGTTCGTCTGGGTCGCCGTGGCGACGCTCGGTGTCGTCCCGTATCTCTACCGGGGGTGGCACCACGAGGACTCTTTGCTGTCGGAGACCAGTGCCTACGGAACTGCTCGCGCCGAGTCCCGCGAGGGGTCACACCTCGACCTCGCGCTCGGGGAGTCCGACGACGAGGTGGCGTGTCTGAACTGCGGGACGGCGAACGAGCCGACCTTCTCGTTCTGCCGGCAGTGTGAGACGCCGCTGTGCTGATCAGTCGTCGGCGGGCTGTTCGTTCGCCGGTGGGTCCTCGGCTGGTTTGTCCCGCGACGCTGGCCCGTCATCACCGGCCCGTCGCCAGGTCGTCGGGTCGTAGAGGCGCTGCACTTCGCCGCCCTGCTGTCGGATGGCGACGGCGGTGGTGAACAGGAAGGCTCCGGCGAGTACGGTGCCGACGAGGGCGAGGCCGTCGCCCAGCGGTGCGCCGGGGAGCGAGAGCGCGACGGTGTGGTCGGCGACGGCGACGACGGCGAACGCGAGCAGGGCGGGTGTGAACTGGCGGGTGAACGCGGCGATGCTGGTCCCTTCCTCGGTGCGGACGGTGCCGACGGCGTGGTAGAGGGTGTAGGCGGTGGCCAGCAGGAGGCCGACGACTTCCAGGCCGGCGACGGCGGTGGCGCTGGCGAACAGGTAGGCCAGCCACCAGGCGGCGACGAAACCGGCGACGACGGTCGGGCCGACCCACTGGAGCGTGTCGTCACTGACCAGCGACGGGCCGCCGACCGAGCGGTGGATGGCCCGCACACCGATGGCGGCAAAGAGGAACACGAACAGGGTCGCCCCACGGCGGAAGGAGCCCGCGGGGGCGACGCCGGCGGTTTCGGCGATGCCCGCGAGGCCGTAGACGGCGGCCGCGCCGACGCCGACGGCGAGGTAGCGCCACCGCTCGCGGTACGGGCCGGCCAGGATCTGCCGCGCGTACTGCCTGAGATACCAGAGCAAACAGCCGGCGGCGGCCACGACGGTCAGATAGCCGAGATAGCGTGCGACCGTCAGTGTCGCGGCCGGATCGGTCTGTGCAGGGGGCATGTCTGTTCACTCGGGTCGGACGGCAAAGAACGGATCGTTCGTTCCCAGTTTCCCGAAACTGGCTCCGAAACGAACTCCTCCCGGACGGCCGGCAGGATGATTGCGCCGCTCACAGCGTGACGGTCGCGAGGTCGGATTCGAGCTCGTCGACGTACTCGTTGTAGGCTTCGACGAAGCCGGAGAACTGGGGCGCGTACTCCCGGAGGTCGGGCGCGGCCGGCGGGGCGTACTGGGAGAGCAGGTAGATGCCGCCCTCGCCGCCGACGCGGAGGTAGGAGGTGCCGTCCTCGTCCCACTTGAGTTCCCAGCGGGTGCCGTCGACGCGGGTGGCGAAGGTGCCGTAGTCGCCGCCCTCGTACCGGCGGAGGGCGTGGGCGATGGCGTCGCAGGTGTCACGGATCGCGCCGACGATGCGGTCGCGCTCGGCGACGACGCCGTCCACGGGCGCGGGGTCGGGGAACTCGGTGGGCGAATCGTCGAGGACGCCTTCGAGGCTCGTGACGTAGTCGTCGAACGCGGCGACGAAGGCGTCGTAGTCGGCCAGTGCGGTCGCCAGCGGTTCGGGTTCGGGTGGTCGTTTCGTCGAGACCACGTAGACCTCGCTCCCCGACTTCGGGTCGAACCGGAGGTACTCCAGATCGCCGGCCTCGTACTTGACCGTCCACGCGCCGCCGTCGGTGTCGACGGTCCGCTGGCCGTAGTCACCGCCCTGGAGGCGGGCGAGAGCGTAGGCGATCTGCCCCGTGTGGTCGCGAACTGCGGCCACCACCTCGTCGCGGCGGTCGGCCACTGCCTCGGCGTCCGTGATATCGATGTCGGGCCAGCCGGTCATCACCGACGGGAGGGGGGCGGTGGGGATAACGGCTGTGTTCCCGGCGGTCGGGGGCCCGGTTCAGCGGTCGCTTTTCTTCCGGTACCAGACCCGTTCGCCGACGGGCGAGTCGTCGGCGGGGACGTCGAGGCGGGAGACGAACAGGTCTCGGACGGCGAGGGTGACGTGCAGGTCGACGGCGGTGCCGTCGTCGTCGACGGTGACCACGCAGTGGCCGTCCCGCTCGTCGAGGGCGGTGATCCGGCCGGTCGCCCACCGGTCGTGGTCGTGGCTCGGCTCGCGGGCGTGGATACGGTCGTGGTTCACACGCGGTGTTGGGGTCGCCGGCACAAAACCTCTCAGTAGTCGCCCAGGACGCCCAGCCGTCGCGCCCGACGGGTCGCGCGCTGGAAGATCAGGTAGCCCAGCGCGAGGTAGCCGACGGCGGTGCCGACCAGCACGGCCAGGTCGACCACTGGGAAGTCCCAGAGGCGAGTGCCGTCGATCATGGCCCGCTGGAGGAGCGCGCTCCCCTGGGCCAGCGGCAGGAAGCGGGTCCAGCCGAGATCGAAGGCGGGGGCGGAAATCAGGACGATGAAGCCGAACTGGAGGAGGTTGAGCCAGTTGCCGATGCGTTTGTAGAGAACGGAGACGCCGCCGGCGGCGAAGCCCAGGCCCAGCACGGAGGTGATGCTCAGGACGGCGACGACGACGGTCGTCAGGAGGTTCAACTGGAGTGTCGTCCCCGTAATCACGAGCATGACCGCGAGGATCACCGACGAGATCAGGAAGGTGCGGACGACCTTCGCGACGCCCTTGAGCAGGGCGACGGGGGCGAACCCGAACGGGGTCATGATGTGCCGTTCGAGGGTGCCCCACTGGACCTCGCTGCCGATGTCGTTGGAGATCGAGGAGTACGCGCCGACCGAGAGGGTCCACAGGAAGTAGCCGACGACGATGCCCTCGATGGAGTCGGTGAGCGCCTGGCCGGCGAGCATCCGCCCGCCGTAAAAGAGCAGGGCGAAAAAGACCAGCGAGAAGACGAGGCCCCCGGCGGCGTTGGCGGGATAGCGGACGAAGATCAGGTACTCCCGGTAGAGGACCGCTTTGGCGAGATCGAGGTAGCCGGCGGGGCGGCTCTCGGCGGGGGCGTCGCTCACCGGGAGTCACCGCCATTGTGCCCGGGTTCGCTCTCGCCGGTCAACTCGACGAACACGTCCTCCAGATTCGGTTCGACCGTCGCGACGCTGGCGAGGGTGACGTTCCGCTCCCGGAGCAGGGCGGTCAGGTCGTAGAACCCGTCGCTGTCGGTCGCGACTTCGACCGTCGTGGTTCCCTCTCGGGTCGTCGCGTCGGTCACGTCGAAGCGGTCGCGGACGGTCGCGAGCGTGTCGGCGTCGAGGTCGGGGCTGGTGAGCCGGAACGCGCTGGTCTCGAAGCCCTGCCGGAGGTTCGCCACGGTGTCGTCGGCCACAACCTGCCCGTCGTTCATGATGACGACCCGATCACAGACGGCCTCGATCACGTCCATGTCGTGACTGCTGATGATGGCGGTCAGGCCGCGTTCCTCGACGATCCGCCGGAGTTCCCGGCGCAGGGTCAGCGAACTCTCCACGTCCAGCCCCAGCGTGGGCTCGTCGAGAAAGACCACGTCGGCGTCGCTGGCGAGGACGCTGGCCAGCGACACCTTCTGTTTCATGCCCCGCGAGAGGTTCCGGACCGGTTCGTCGGCCTTCTCCGCGAGGCCGAACTGGTCGAGCAGGCGGTCGTGGCGGTCGGCCACGGAGTCGGGAGCGACCCCGCCGATGGTGGCGAAGTAGCGCAGGTTCTCCCGGACGGTGAGCCGCCAGTAGTCGTTGCGCGCGCCCTCCAGCATCGCGTCGACGCGGGCGTAGGCCCGCCGGGGGTCCTCGGCCACGTCGATCCCCTGGACCCGAACGGTGCCCGCGTCGGGCAACACCATCCCCAGGATCGACTTGATCGTCGTCGTCTTCCCCGCGCCGTTGGGGCCGAGCAGGCCGACGACCGAGCCGGGTTCGATCCGGAGCGACACGTCGTCGACCGCCGTCACGGCGTCCTCGCCGCTCCCGAACCGCTTCGTGAGCCCCTCGACGGCGATGGCCGCTGGCACGTCGCCGTCCCGGCTTCGCTCGCCGTCGCTCGTCACGTCCGGCCGGGGCTGGACCCCGGCCGTCCCCTGTCGGCTGGTCACTGAAGCGCTGTACGTGTGGGACGAAGAAAAGGAGCCCGCCGTGTGGTAGTGACTCACTAACGTAATGAAAGACCATGAGGTTTAAGATCCTGGGTGTCGCAGGGTTGGGTACGGACGGAAGTCCGTGAGTACCACAATGACAGCTCGACAGCGGACAGACGCCGACGGTCGACCAGCCCCGATGGTTCCGGAGACGCCCACGCGACGCGTCCAGCCCGACGGCGGGCGCGCGACGACGGCATCGAACGGCAAAGTGGTACTCGCGGAACGCGACGCACCCGTCGTCCCGGACCTCTCCTGAGGATCTCGTAGCGGTTTTCAGTCTTCACTCCGACCGCCCAGCCCCGGGAGCGCCGCCAGCGGGTTCCCGACTCCGAGCAGAACACAGGCCAGCAGGCCGAGGTAGGTCACCAGTCCCCACGCCAGCGCCCCCAGGAGCCACGGGGCGGCCCACAGCGCCAGCACGCCGAGACCGGCCACCGCACCGACGCCAGCGAGCGCCACCGCTGGCCGCGCCCACAGTCCGAGCAGTCGCCCGGGGTAGCGGAGGAAGGCCGCCTCGATGGCGAGCGCACCGCCGACGCCGACGACGACGGCCCGCGGATCGAGAAAGAGCCCGCCGTCGCCGATCAGGGTACCGACGACGAGCAGCGCCGTCAGCGCGCCGCCGGCGAGCGGACCGTCGCGCCGGAGCGTAGCGGGTTCGGGCGACGGCGCGTCGGTCACTGGTCGGCCATCGGCGTCGAACACCGCAGACAGAGCGTGTGGCCGGCGACCCAGTTCACGTCCGTCGCGTCACAGGCCGGACAGCGGTAGTTCGCGTTGCCGTACTCGGTGGTGCCCCGGGGCGCGGCCAGGTGGCCGTCGGCGACGACGCGCTCGACGAGTTCCGGGAACCGCTGGCGCTTGTACCGCGCCCGGTGGGCGAGGAACTGCCCCGGGTTCGAGGGGTCCGGGCCGTGGAGGTCCTCCCAGGCGATGGCGATCTCGCCGTCGGCCACGCTCCGGGCCGCCTGCTGGAGCGGCGCGGCGGCGGCCTCGAACAGCGGCGTCGTCCCCCAGCGCTGGGGGCTCTCGACCGTCTCGCCCGCCGCCTCGTAGGTCTCGGCGGCCTCGCCGTAGGCCGTGGCGGCGTCGTCCAGCCCGCCCGCGACCCGGCAGTCCGCCACGAACTCGTCGAGACAGGCGCGCTGGACGGGGTGATCGAGCGCCCGGTCGAGATCGCGGGCGACCGCGACCCCCTCGACGCCGCGGTGGGTGGCCCGCTCGGGCCGGCCCGCGACGCGATAGGCGAGCGCGCCGACGACGAACGACGCGAGCCCCTTCCCGACCCAGCCGTTCTCGTCGGCCGCGAACGGGTCCTGTCCCTCCCGTGGGTTCGCCAGGCGCGCCCACGCCGCTCGCGTGAACGCGTCGCCAGCCCGTTCGTACTCCCGCTCGGCGAGCGCGGCGACGGCCCGTTCCCGGTGGTCGTCGGCAGTCGACATACCCTATCCAGGGGCCGGGTCGACACAAACGTTGTGTGCGGCATCGCGGTCCCAGTCTTCAAGTCGGAACTCGCCGAAGGCCAGCCATGGCAACCGCGGCGCTGACGGAACCGCACGTCCTCGCGGGCGCGAAGGCGCGCCTGTTCCCCGAGGACGGCACCGACGCCTACGCCGTCGTCGACACCCAGTTCGCACAGGACCGCTGGATCGACGACCGCCGCATCGACCCCGACGTGCAGGACCTGCTCGCCCCGTTCAACCACGTTCAGGTGGGGTCGGGGTATCCCGATCTGGTTGGTGTCCCCGCGCTCGAAAACGACCTCCTGGCCGTCGACCGCGTGGGCGATCACCCGCCACTGCTGGCCGTCGAGGCCAAGGGCCGGACGGCGACGGGAACCGCCGACGTGGAGCGGGGCATCGTCCAGGCCTACGACCGACTGGACGAGGCCAACGTCGCCATGGTCGCCGCGCCGGCGGGGTCGATCCCGCAGTCGGCGCGGACGCTGGCACGGGAGGTGAACGTCGGGATTCTGGCCGTCGCGGAAGACGGCACGGTCTCGCCCGAGATCCGACCCCGCGTCGTGGGCGCGCGGCCGACCGGCGAGGCCGACGCCATCCGCTTCCAGGCCAGCGCCCAGGGGGTCGCCGACCGGAACTTCGGGCTGAACCACCCGAAGAACTACCTCGCCTACCCGCTGGCGCTGGTCCACGAGGGAGACACCGAGACGGTGCTGGCCGAGCGGGTCGTCGGCGCGACCGACGCGGCCCGGGTCGGCGCGGCCTTCCTCGACCTGATCGAGGACCGCCCCGACGGCCCGCGGCTGACGCCGCTGGGCGAGGAAGCCGTCCGCTTCGGCCTCCGGGAGTACGGGAGCGTCGACGCGGCGCTCGACCAGTTCCGCGAGTGGAAACGCTCGCGAAAGCGGTTCTGCGACCTCGCGCCGCGCTGGGGCCAGCTCACCCGCCGCGTGGTGTACCAGTACCCCGCGACGCAACTGCTGGTCGACCGGCTCCAGCGGCTGGCCGACGACGGCCAGCCCGAGCCGTCACTGGTCGAACTGGTCGAGTACTGTCACGAGACCCACCCGACGTTCACCGTCGAGTTGTTCCTCCGGGGGACCGACGACGTGCGCCAGCGGGTCCTCACGGCCGAGGGTGACCTCCGGCCCGAGGCACTCACCGACGGCGGGGTGTACCACTCGCCGACGGTGTTCCAGCTGAAGACGATGCTGTACCACGCCGGGCTCGTGACCGAAACCGGTGTGGAACCGTCGAACCTCGACCCCGAGGGCGAGACGTGGGCGCTCCGGGACCCCCTCTCGCGGTTCCGGTAGCGGTCGGGCAACTAATGTGGCTCCGAATCGATTCGACCGTATGTGCAGTTCCTACTCGGGCGACCTCGACCCGGCCGTCTTCGAGGAGATGGTGGAGGCGGTCGGCGTCGGCGTCGCGATCTACGACGCGGAGGGGGTGTTCCGGTACGTCAACGCCGCGTACGCGGACCTGCTGGAAACGACGCGTGAGGACCTCGTCGGCCGACCCGTCTGGGCGGTCGCGACCGAACTCGAAGCCGACCGGTTCGAGGACTACTGGGACTCCTTCTCGGAGGGCGAGACCCGGACCGCGGACACCGAACACGCGGTGGGCGAGCTGACGGTCCCGGTCTCGACGGTGACGACCCGCCGCCGGATCGACGGCACGCCGTACAACTTCGGGACGATCCGGGACCGCTCGGAACTTCGCGCCCGCGAGCGCGAACTCGAGGAGCGAAACGAGCGTCTGGACACCTTCGCCGGCATCGTCGCCCACGACCTCCGCAACCCGCTGAACGTCGCCCACTCCTACCTCGAACTCCTGCGCGCCGACGGCGACAGCGACGAACTGGAGATGATCGACAGCGCCCTCTCCCGGATGGAGATCCTCATCGAGGACCTCCTGACGCTGGCCCGGGAGGGCGACATGGTCGGCGAGGCCGAACCGGTCTCGCTCGACGCCGTCGCCTACGATGCCTGGTCGACCGTCGAGACCGGCGACGCGACCCTCACCGTCGCGACCGACCGCGAAATCGTCGCCGACCCCCGCCGACTCCGGCAACTCTTCGAGAACCTCTTTCGCAATTCGGTCGAACACGGCGACGGACCGCTCTCGATCCGGGTCGACACCACCGACGACGGCTTCGTCGTCGCCGACGACGGCCCCGGACTCCCCGACGGCGACCGTGACTGGCTGTTCGAGCCGGGCGAGTCCGGCGAGGAGGGCGGCTCCGGCATCGGACTGGCTATCGTCGCCGAGATCGCGAAGGCACACGGCTGGTCGGTCACGACGACCGACCGGGACGGGGACGAAACGGGCGCACGGTTCGCCTTCGCGGGCGTCGAGTTCGCCTGAGGTCACCGCGGGAGCGTGATCGCGACGGTCGTGCCGTCCTCGCGTTCTTCGAGCGTCAGGTCGCCGCTGTGTTTGTCGACGACCCAGCGCACGAGCCAGAGGCCCAGTCCCTGGGTGTGCTGGAGCTGGGTGATCTCCTGCTCGCCAGCCACGACGTTCCACTCGGATTCGGGAATCCCGGGGCCGTCGTCGCTGACACGGATGGTGACGGTGTCGGGCTCCGGCCCGTCCGCGAGTTCGACCCCGACTTCGGGTGTCTCCTCGCCGCTGTGCTCCACCGCGTCACCGGAACTCCCGGAG
This sequence comes from Halorientalis pallida, assembly GCF_049605515.1. Classification (GTDB taxonomy): domain Archaea; phylum Halobacteriota; class Halobacteria; order Halobacteriales; family Haloarculaceae; genus Halorientalis; species Halorientalis pallida_A. The sequence continues at coordinate 2,474,064 of NZ_CP187158.1, read as the reverse complement.
TTCCGGTTGCTCGTGGAGCCGTGCTTCACGGCGTTGTCCACGAGTTCCTCGATTCCGACCAGCAGGTGGTGGCTAAAGGCGACGGTGCCGTCGGTCGCGGTCGTGAGGTCGGCCTCGGGGTAGCCGCCGAGGACGTCCTCCCGGATCTGTGCGCTGGCCTCCTCGACGGGGACCGAGGCCACTTCGTCGCCGTCCATCCGGAGGACGCGCTGGATCGTCCGGGCGGTGTCGGAGGCCTCGACCAGCGACGAACTCGCCTCGAAGATCCGCCGGGCGAACTCGTCGACCTGATCGTCGGTGTCGGTCTGCAGGAGCGTCTCGGCGTACCCCTGGATGACGGTGGTCTCGTTGCGGAGGTTGTGCCGGAGCAGGCGGTGGAGGACCTGCAGGTGGGTCTCGCGCTGGGCCAGGTCGGTCACGTCGGTCAGGACGACGAAGGCCCGTTCGCCGTCGGCACTCTCGTAGGGCACCGTCTTCAGGATGTACTGCTTGCGCTCGGTGCCGGTCTGGGTCGTCACCTCGCGCTCGACGCTCGCACCCGGCGTCGTGACGGGGGCCATGGCCTCGGCGATGCCCTCGGGCAGCGCCGTCCGCACGTCCGCCAGCGGGCGGTCGGTGAGGTAGCGCTCGGTCTCGTCACAGAGCGCGGCGAAGGCGGCGTTGGCCCGGCTGACGACCGCGCCGTCGTCGCCGTACTCCACGTCCGCGACCGGATCGGACAGCGTCTCGAACAGTTCGGTGAACCGCTGGCGGTTGCGCGAGGCGGCCTGCTGGGCCGAGCGCAACGCCGAGAGGTCCCTGACCGTGCCGACGACGCCGTCCCCGTAGGCACTGGAGAACCGGGCCGTCCGGATCCGGCTGGGGAGGCGGTCACCGTCCCGGCTCCGGAGGTCGGTCTCCACGTCGCTCGGTCGGTCCAGGTCGCCGACCTCGGCGGCGATCTCCTCGGGGACGAACTCCGCGATATCGTGGCCGGTCAGCGTCTCGCGGTCGTAGCCGACCGCGGCCGCGAACTGGTCGGTGGCGAGCGTGATCGTCCCGTCCGCATCGAGCGTGAACAGCTTGTCCTCGGCGGCCTCGACGACGGCCTCGTAGCGCTGGAGTTCCTCCTCCCGGGTGACCATCTCGAAGGCCGCGGCGGCGGTCTCGGCGAGCAGTTCCACCAGCCGGAGTTCGTCGTCGGTGAACCCCGCGTCGTCGCAGGAGCCGAAGCTGAGCGTGCGCCCCTCGCCCAGCGGACAGTAGCCGCCGATCTCGATCCCGCCGCGGTCGTCGTCCGCCCGGTCCCCGAGGTCCTCCCGGACGACCAGTCGGTCCTCGGTGTAGGCGGTCCCGACCGGCCCCTCGTCGGGACGGTAAGCGGGTCGCTCGCCCATCACGTCCGCCAGCCCGTCGGAGGTGGCCACCGGGACCAGCTGGTCGGTCTCGGCGTCGTGTTCGCGGACGGCGGCGAGATCGAACTCGAAGACCTCACGGATGGTTTCGACGACCAGCTGGGCCACCTCGTCGGTCGTGGTCGCGGCCATCATGTCCTGCGTGCTCTCGAGGATGCCGCTGAGGATGTCCTGCCGGCGGCGCTGGCGGCTGATGTCCCGGAGGGTGCCGACGGTCCCGGTGAACTCGCCGTCCTCGGAGAGGGGGCGGAGGGTCATCCGGTCGGTCGCCGGGATGCGCTCGCCGTCGCTGGTGACCAGTTCCACGTCGAGTTTGGCGATGGGCATTCCATCGTGGTCAGCCTGTTTCCGGAGCAGGTCCCGGAGGGCGTCCTCGGCCTCCGCGACGGTCTCGTCGTCCTTGATGATGTGGACCGACGAGCCCAGCAGTTCCTCGCGGTCGTAGCCCGTCATCTCACAGAGCGCGTCGTTGACGAAGGTGAACCGGCCCGCCGGATCGAGGATGTAGACGGCGTCGCCGACCGTCTCCACGAGGTGTTCGTAGCGTGCCTGCTGGGTCTCGCGCTCCTTGCGTTCGGTCACTTCCCGCCCGTACAGCGACAGCCCCTCCGCCGACGGGTAGGCGGTCACCTCGAACCACTGGTCGGTCGCCGCCGTCTGGAACTCCGTCGTGACGGTCGCGCCCTCGTCCATCGCCCGTTCCAGGGCCGGACGGAGCCGCTCGGCCACGTCAGGTGAGAGGTGCTCCCAGAGGGGGTCGCCGCGAACGTCGCCGTCCACGTCCCGCAGGACCGACGCCATCGCGTTGTTCAGATAGGTGATCCGGAACCCGTCGTCCAGCGCCAGCACGCCGTCGCTGATCCGCTGGAGCGCCTGTTCGGGCACCGCTGGCTCCCCCGTCGCCGCCGACGTGCGCTCGTCGAGCCGATGGTGGAGTTTCGCCTCCAGCATCTCCCAGCCGTCCGCGGGCTCCCAGTTGAACACGGCCGTCGCGCCGCGTTCGATGCCGGCCGTCACCACGTCCGCCGTCGTCGTGACCCAGATGGCGGGCTGGTCTGCCAACCCGTCCTGCTCCGGAACCGTCTCGGTGAACACCAGCGTCAACTGCCCGTCCACCGGTTCGGGGGACTGGCCGTCGAGTGGCTCGAACTGCTCGACCGACAGCGACGACAACGACCGGAGTCCGCGCCGCAACGCCTCGGCCGCCACCGGATAGCGCTCGTCGTAGTAGACGACCGCGTCCGGGAGTATTTCGCGTGATACCGACTCCGGCACCGTCATTACCGAATACAATGGCCGGACGTACATCAGCGTTCGCCGCCGTTACCACAATTGATACCGAATTCTCGGGGCTCCGGCTGGACGCCGCCACTGGCCGCCGACTGATCGCGGAAGGTAGCTTTTTGTATTCGCCGGATAATCCTGGAGTATGACCGACAGCGCCACACGGGAGCAACCGGACACCGACGCTCTCACGGACGCGGGCGAGCGGACGCTCCACGTCGGCCGAGACCGACCGATCCGCATCAGTACGGGCCATCGCATCCGGCATCACGACGGAAAGTGTTCGCGACCACACGGCCACAACTACGAGGTCAGCGTCGCCGTGACCGGCGAGTTGACCGATGAAGGGTGGGTCGTCGACAAGGGTGATATTACCCAGGTGATCGACGAGTGGGATCACCGCTTCCTCGTCGAACGGGGTGATCCGCTGGTCGAGGCGTTCGAGGCCAGCGGCGACGGCGACGCCCTGGTCGTCCTCGATCACCCGCCGACGGCCGAGGTGATGAGCGTCGTCCTCGAACGCCGACTCGACGACCGCCTCCCCGAGACGGTCTCGGACGTGGCCGTCGAGGTGGCCGAGACCGGCGAACTCTGTGCGAGTTACTGATGCCGGTCGACGCCGATCCCGAGGACCTGGCCCGCGACGGCGAGTCCGACGCGCCCGCCGAGGACGCCCTCCCGATCAACGAACTGTTCCACTCGTTGCAGGGCGAGGGCCGTCTCGCGGGCGTCCCCTCGGTGTTCGTCCGCACCAGCGGCTGTAACCTCCGGTGCTGGTTCTGTGACTCCTATCACACCTCCTGGGAGCCGTCCCACGCCTGGCTCGACCTGGACGAGATCGTCGCCGAGGTCGAGACCTACGGGGCCGAGCACGTCGTCCTGACGGGCGGTGAACCCCTGCTCCACGACGAGTCGGTGTCCCTGCTCGACCGCCTCGACGCGGCGGGCTATCACACCACCGTCGAGACCAACGGGACGATCTACCGGGACGCTCCCATCGACCTCGCCAGCGTCAGCCCGAAACTGGCCAGCAGTACCCCCTCGGCCGAGCTGGTCGAAGACGGGTCACCGCGCCCCGACGGCGAACCGGTCGACGCCGCGGCCGCCGAGCGCCACGAGGCCGACCGCCTCGACCTGGACGTACTGGCCCGGCTCGTCGAGACCTACGACACCCAGTTGAAGTTCGTCGTCACTGGCCCCGACGATATGCCCGAGATCGACCGACTCGTCGAGCGCGTCCGCGACGCCGCCAGCGCCACCGTCGCCGACACCGACGTGCTGTTGATGCCCGAGGGGACGACCCGCGAGACACTCGACGGGACGCGCGAGACCGTCGCCGAGCTGGCGCTGGATCGGGGGTATCGCTACACCCCACGGCTCCACGTCGACCTCTGGAACGACGCGCCCGGAACCTGACTCGAACCGACCGACTCATCGACCCATGACCGAAGACACGCCAGCCGACGACTCGACCGCCGACGCATCGACCGACGACAGCGACCGCCGCGCCGTGATCCTCGTCTCGGGCGGCATGGACAGCGCGACCGCCGTCTACGAGGCCATCGACCGCGGCTACGACCCCTACCTCCTGCACACCTCCTACGGCCAGGAGACCGAGGCCAAAGAGCGCGAGTGCGCCGAGGCGCTGGCCGCCGAGATCGACGCTCCGGACTTCCTCCACGTCGAGACGGGCCACCTCGCGGCCATCGGCGCGTCCAGTCTGACCGACGACGGGATCGCGGTCGCCGACGCCGACCCCGACAGCGACGAGATTCCGACCTCCTACGTCCCGTTCCGGAACGCGAACCTGCTCTCGATGGCCGTCTCCTACGCCGAAGCCAACGACTGCGAGGCCGTGTTCATCGGTGCCCACAGCGAGGACTTCTCGGGCTACCCCGACTGCCGACCCGCCTTCTTCGACGCCTTTCAGGCCCTGATCGACGCCGGCACGAAACCCGACACCGAGATCGACCTCGTCGCGCCGTTCGTCGAGTGGTCCAAGACGGACATCGCCGAGCGCGGCCTGGACCTGGGCGTCCCCTACGACCTGACCTGGAGCTGTTACCGCGACGACGCGCCGGCCTGTGGCACCTGCGACGCCTGTGCCTTCCGGCTGGAAGCGTTCCAGAACTGCGGCGTCCGGGACCCCATCGACTACGCCGAGCGACCCGACTACGCCTGATCGCCGCCGTCGAGACGGCTGGCCGCCGGGTCGTCGGCGGGGACCCAGCCGTCGCGGGCGAGCGCCCGCTCGACGAGCCGGTCGCGCTCGTCCCGGGTCCGCACCGGCGGGAACGGTGGGTGCGTGTACACCCGGAACGCCGCCGACCGCTCCATCGACTCCGAGAGCGTCGTCCGGAGCCAGACGTGGTAGTTGGACTCGCCCGTGAGGGTGTCCACGTCCACGCCGAGTTGACTGTTGTAGGTCTCGGCCTGCCGGCGCGAGCCCGGGTTGAACGAGACCACCGTGTCGCAGTTCGAGACCATCCCCTCGACGACCGACGCCGGGAGCTGGCCGGGATACTGGGTGCAGAAGGTCAGCGAGAGACGGTAACTCCGGCTCTCGCTAAGCATCGCGGTGATCGTCTCGTCGGCCAGCGCCACGTTGTCGAACTCGTCACAGAACAGGTAGAACGGGTCCCGATCCCGGCGGTCCCGTTCGGCGCGGGCCCGGATCGCGCTCCAGATCCGGCGCAGGACCGCCATCGAGAGCTTCCGTTTCAGCGCCTTGGGCTCGCCGCCCATCCGCACGAGCAGGATCTCCCCGTCGGCGACCGCGCGGGGCACGCTGATCCCGGATTCCCGGGCGGCGACCAGCCGGCGGGTGATCGGGTTCTCGATCCAGGGCACCAGCGCCTCCCGCACCGCCGTCCGCGTCGCCTCGGGGACCTCGCCGAACCGCTCCGTGTAGTCGGGATCGAGGTCGACGCCGGCGGCCGCCACGCGCTCGGCGAACCGCTCCCGGGCCGCCGGATCGACGAGCAACTCCGCGAAATCGACCAGCGTCAGGTCCGGTTCGTCGGGCCGCGCCCGGTTGTGCGCGTTCACCGCGGTGACGGTCTCGCTGACCAGTCGGTCGAGGCGCGGGCCCCAGGCGTCGTCCACGCCCAGGAGCGCCACCAGGTCCTCGACGAGCGCCGCCAGGGCCGTCTCGTAGGCCGGGTCGGCCGGGTCGAGGTCGAGTTCGAGGAAGTTGAAGCCGCTGACCGCGCCGCGGCTGCTCCCGGGCTCGAGCCAGCGCAGTTCGTCCAGGCGGCGCTCGGGCAGGATCTCGACCAGGCGCTCGCTGTCGTCGCCTTTCGGGTCGACGAAACAGCCGCCGGCGCCGGCCTCGACGAGCTGTTTGAACTCGTTGGTCAACAGCGTCGACTTCCCGTAGCCGGTGACGCCGAAGATCGCGCGGTGGCGAAACAGGTGGTCCTTCTCGATGCTGGCGTCCCGGCCCGCCCGGGTCCCGGTGCCGACGAACAGCGGCGCGTCCGGGTTCTCCCGCGGCACCTGCTCGATCTGCCGGCGGGCGCGGGGCCCGGCGAACACCGATTCGGTCGCCCCGGCGAGGCTCCCGTCCGCGGCGTCGTCCGACCGGTACCCCAGCGACCGGACCGGCTGGCCGTGTTCGCGCTCGACCGCGGTCTCGACGAACTCGTAGGGGAACGGCTCGGCGTCGGCGAGTCGTTCGTCGAGGTCGTCGAGTTGGCCCGCCAGCCGCCGGAGGTCGCGGTCGCTGACCCCCTCGCGTAGCGCGGTCGCGTCGAAGGCGTCTTCGAACTCGGCCAGCGTCGTCGCGAGTTCGCTCGCGCTCGGGTCCGCGTCCGGCGGGACGTGGCGCAGGGCGACGCTATCGACGGTGAGCCGGTCGCCCACGACCAGCACCGACAGCACCGCCCGGGCGACCGGTTCGCGGTCGGCGGCCGCCAGCTGTCGCTCGTCGAGGGCCCGCGCGACGGCGTCGAGGCCCTCCCGTATCTTCTCGACGGTCGCTTCGCGTTCGGACCGATCGGTCGCGTCGCTCATCGCTCGCGCTCCCCGGACCGGTCCTCATCGGTCCCCGGTTCCTCTGTGCTGGCTCCGTCGCTCGCCCGGTTCGGCCCGCTGTCGGCGTCCAGCGGCACGTTCACGTCGGCGTCGGCGGCCGAGACCGGCTGGAACCGGTCGTCCGACTCCTCGGCCGTGCCGGCCGTGGCCACGTCTTCCATCTGGGTCGCCGCCGGCGGGACGCCCGGGCCGGCGTCCATGTTGGCCCAGTCGACCGCGGGCGCGTTGATCGCGTCGGTCGGGAGGTGACAGAGCCCGGCCAGCTCCGGGGCCGTCACGAGGAACTTCGTCGGGTTCAACCGCGTGAGCCGATCCGTCGCCGAGAACTCGTGCTCCCGGCCGGCCACGTCTTCGAGGAGGTCGGGGACGTTCGCCGGTGGGATCGGCGTGGCGACGACGCCCTGCTCGGTGGCCGGGTGGGTGTAGGCCTCGTAGTCGGTCGCGATCCGGCGGACGCGCTGGCTGGCGGTCTCGGGATCGCTCGCGACGGCGACGACGCGCATCGTCACGTAGTAGCCCCGCGCGCCGGCCTGCTCGCCGATCAGGCGGCCGACCGCCTGTTCGCGCGGGGTCGGCTCGACCGTCCGAACGCCCCCGCTGAGGCTCTGTTCCTGGTGGGGTTCCCGGTGTTCGTAGGCGGTCACGCTCACGTCGTGGCCCCAGGGACCGCCCCGCGACCAGGCGTCACGGGCCGGCTCGAACACCGTCTGGACGAGGACGCGGCAGTCGTCGCCGGTCCCGCCGCCCCTGTCGGTGCCGGCGGCGTCTGCCACGATGTCGGCGTACGGATCGGTCAGTTCCTCCCCGTCGACGGCGGCGGTCAGCGGCGACTGGAGGGGATACCAGAACTCCCTCGCCAGGCCGAAGGTCGCGCCGGCGGCGTACTCGCCGGCCTCGATTGCCGGGACCGCGCGGTCGATCTCCGCGACGGTGACGCCGTCGTACGACGAGCGCACCTGGCGGTCGAACCGGTCGGCGGCGTCCGCGGTCGGGGCCGCCCAGTTGAACGTGATCCGGTCGCCGTCGCTGTATATCTCGTGGGCGTGGTGGTCGCTCTCGTTGACGAATCCCAGCCGGACTTCCACGTCGTGGATCGTCTGGAGCAGTGAGACGGCGGCGTCGATCCCGCCGCTGTCTCTCGGCGGGCGCGTCCGTACCACGACCCCGCCGTAGTTCCGGTAGACGGCCGCCGCGTCCTCGATTGCCGATACGTCGCTCTCTGTCAACTCGTAGCTCTCGTAGGGCTGTTGGCCGACGCCGAGCCAGCCGAACAGCCACTCGATGCCGTTGCTGATCCCCATCCTGCGATCCCCCGCCACCCCCCGTGTGGTGACTTGCCAGAGTACAGGTGGCTGTGTCTGTTCAATCTTTCGACGGTGGAGACGTGCCGTCCGACCCACCGGTGGCAACCGCGCAGGCAAGCGGTAACTACAACGCCTGTTTGTCAATCGAGGAGATTTATGAGACCGTCTGTGGATAGTTCGGGTGATGCCGTCGACCCTCCGCCCCGCACTGCGTGCCCTCCCCCTGTCCGTGGTCGATCTCGCCGTCGCCGCCGCGGTCTACGAGTTCGTCAGCCCCGCTATCGGCGTCCTGCTCGGCGTCGTCGGCGCGCTCGTCCTCGGCGTCGTCCTCGTCCGGCTCTACCACGTGGCCTCACAGCGCGTCCCCGCGCGGCACTGACCTAGCCCGTACCGGCCGTCACGTTCCCGCCCGGGCCGGTCTGTGAGACGACGTATCGCCGCCCGGCCATCGGCTCCAGCAGCGCGTCAACCGGCGCTCTGTCGTCGGTGAGGACCGGCACGTCGCCGGTCTCGACCTCGGCCCGGTAGTCGGCCAACTCCGTCGAGAGTCCGATGCCGATGTCCCGGCGCTCGTCGCGCGCTTCGAGCTGGGCCTGGCTGACCCGCTCGTCGGACTTCGTCGCGACCACCTCGATGTTCTGGACGACCGACCCGCCACTCGTCGGGAAGCTGTACACCTGCGGGTACACCCGGTTCATGGTCTTGTACTCCGCCCGGTAGAACTGCGAGGCCGGCCCCGTCGGCGCGGAGATCAGGTTCGCCAGCAGGATGCCGTCCTCGTCCAGCCGCTCCGCGGTCAACTGCATGAACTCCCGCGTGGTGAGCTGGAAGGGCACCTTGTCCTTCTTGTACGCATCGAGGACGATCAGGTCGTAGGTCCGGTCCGTGGTCCGGAGGAACTCCCGGCCCTCGGCGTTGTAGACGTTCAGCCGCGGCCCTTCCTCGACGCCGAAGTACTCCGTCGCGACGCGGATCACCTCCGGGTCGATCTCGACCACGTCGACGGTGACGTTGTAGTCGTTCACGAACCGCTTGGGGCCGGTGAACCCGCCCCCGCCGATAAAGAGGACGCGGTCGATGTCGCCCGACTGGTGGGGGGCCTCGGTACTCTCGTTGCGCCAGTCGGCCAGCAGGAAGGGGACGTGGAAGTAGCGGGTGTACTCGAAGACGTGGCGGTTCGGATACTCCAGGTCCATCGCGCTGTGGGGCTGGCCGTCCAGATACAGTGTCCGCGTGTCGCCCAGGTCCGCGACGACGAGTTCCTGATACGGCGTCTGGGTCTGGTAGACCGTCTCCCCGCGGACGGAGTAGCCCGCCGAGGGCACGGCGACCGAGCCGACGAGCAACACGCCCACGAACAGCGTCGCCAGCACCGTCCGCCGCGGGAACGACGGCGCGAGGATCACGAGCGACGTGCCCACGAGCAGGAGGCCGAAGACGAGCCCGATCAAAGACACCGACAGCGTGGGAATCAACAGGAAGGTCGCGCCGAACGCGCCGACGATGCTCCCGATGGTCCCGACCGCGTAGACGTGGCCCGAGGCCGCGCCCGTACTCTCCTTCCGGGAGAGTTCCGCGCCGTAGGGACTGATGAAGCCCAGCAGGTACGTCGGCGGGCCGAACAGGATCGTCACCGCGGGCAGGGAGGCAAAGCGCGGCGGGAGCGGGAACCCGGAGAGTCCGGCCAGCAACAGGTCGCCCGCCAGGATGAGGACGGCGACGAACGCCCCAGTCGCGAGCAACACCCGGACCAGTCGCTCCTCGGTGGCGCGCTGGCTGGCCCGTTTGCCGCCCTGGTAGTACCCCAGCGACAGCGCCGCGAGGAAGACGCCGATGATCGACCCCCAGGTGTAGATGCTGCTCCCGAACTGGGGGGCGACCATCCGGCCCGCCAGAATCTCCAGGCCCATGCTGACGACGCCGGAGACGAACACCGCCAGTTCCGGACTGGACACTCCGCCCGAGAACCGCCGGGACAGCGCACTCATTCTCCGTTGCTATGGGTGGGAGCGTCTAAAGTGGCGTGGCGGGCCGGGTCGTTCGCCGGGAACGTCTTGGGTCGTCGTTTTGGGCTGTCGTAGTACCGCTCGCAAGCTGATCGATTTTAGCACCGCCAGAAACGAAGTCCCGTTCCGTGAACCGCCTCGGGGTCAAGTGGTTCGAGACGCGGAGCGTCTCGTCATCACGGAAGACTTCGTCTTCCGTACGACCCCGAGGCTTCCTGTGGTTTAATCGGACACTCCCACGATACCATCGGTCTGATAACCTCGAACGGCGTCGTGGGTCACGGTCGGGGCGTCCACGGCCCCCGATGCCCGCCGTCGCACCTTCCGCACTTGGGGAAGGCTGTTGAGAGCAGGCACATTCCAGTCCTGATGCTTCTCGATGCCTTTCACGGCAATATTGACGCTTGCACCACGGTCGCTGTGGTCTTGATGCCCGCACGACCGACACTTGAACCGCTTCTTGTTCCGATTCGCACGCTCGGCGTGCCCGCACAGCGAACACCGTTGACTCGTCTTGTACGGGTCAATCCAGCCAGTCGGAATCCCCTTGAACGACGCCTTGTACGACGTATAGAACTGAAGGGCGCGGAACGGGAGGTGGTGCAAGCGTCGGTTCATCCGTGTACCGTAGTCGATACTGTCGCGCATCTCTTTGAGGTCTTCAAAGACGATGCACGGCGTCTTGAACTGACGGCTCCACTCCACGATGTGTCGTGACACTTTGTGGAGTCGGTCGCGGACGAACCGTTCCTCACGTCCTTCCAACGTGTCGTGCATACTCTGCTTCCCTGCGTTTTGCACGCGCTTCCGCATCGTGAAGTAGCGATGACGCTCGAACTTGATTTCGGGGAAGTCGATAACCAACGAGTCCTCAATGCCATCCTCGGAGAGAGCGGTGAGAGCCACGTTGTCTTCGTTCACGTCCACGCCGACGACCGTTCGTGAGTCCTGCTTGTCTCGAACGGTCTGCTTGGTGTTGGTGACATTGACGTGCAATTCGGGATTGTCGTTGTGGAACAGGGCTTCCGCCGTCCCAATCTTCCACTCGTCGCTTTCGAGTGCGGTTTTGAGAACGTCGAGGTGGGCGTTGTCGCCTTCGAGAACGCCCTTGACGTGCTTGTACGGCTTCGCGCTGATTCGGAACGCAACGTCGCCGTTGTCGGTGAGCGACAGGTTGTACCCCTCCTCGTAGTTCGCACGAAGCGGGTACGTTCCGCCCTTGGTGTGGCTCGGTTGGCCGAAGTCGTCGTATTCGTAGTAGTTCTCCATCGCACCGAGTGCCTTCGCAACGACACGCTGAGTAGTGTTCTTCACGAGGTCAGCGTCGTCGGCTACCCTGTCGGGAATGGCGTCCCAGTCCACGCCTTCTTTGGCGAGTCGGATGGTTTCGTTGTACGCCCACCGTGCTTCACGTGTGGCGTCGTACAGCAGGCCCTCGTTATCACTCTGGATGTCGAGTTGGAAGTCGAGCGTCTTGACGAGAGCCTGTGCGTCGATCATTCGCTCCAGTACGAGTGTAGTAGTGCGATTATCTTGAATGTCAGCCATCCACAGTGAAAGTGGAACACTCACCTGAGCTTACGGCCTTCACCCTCGGGGTCAAGCCCCGAGGCACTCGGCCTGCTCCGCCTGTAGACGTGCGAAATCACCGGCATCCACACTGGTGGCGTTACATCTATGATGTATCGTAACGTAGTGGTTCGTAACGATGAAAACGGTCACAACGCGCATCCCGGAAGACGACGAAGAGCTACTCGCCGAACTCGAAGGGGAAATGAGCGCTGATCGCTCGGAGGTGCTTCGGCGACTGATCCGACAGGGACTCGACGACTGGCGAACCGAGCGGGCTCTCGACCAACTCAGCGATCACGCGATCACAGTTCGGAAAGCGGCCGAACTCGCGGATGTCTCCTACGTCGAGATGCTGACGCTGGCCGCCGAGGAGGGCATCGATGTCGGCTACACGACCGACGACCTCGAACGCGACCTCGACCGCATCTGATGGTCGTCGTCGATTCCTCCGCGCTGATTCCACTCGCGTGGGTCGGCCGCCTCGACCTCGTCTCGACCGCCTTCGACGAAGTCCGAACGACCGAGGAGGTTCGTGACGAAGTGCTCACCGAGGGCAAGCGCGGCACCGCGGCACTCGACGAGTTTCTGGCAGACGTGGCCGTTCACGAGACACCAGCCCGAGCCGAGGAGGTTGCATCGCTGGAAGGGGTTGCGGTGGCCGATGCGTCCGTGATTCTGCTGGCGGAGACCAACGAGGAACTCCTGCTCGCCAACGACAAAGGGCTGATCGAAGTTGCACGGACTCACGGGATCGAGTGCTGGTGGGTGACGACACTGTTACTCGGGTGTACGAAAAACGGGGATTTAACGGCCGAGGAAGCGACCAATCTCCTGTACGACCTCGTGGACGAGGGGATGAACCTCCACCCGCGTGTGTACACACAGGTCGAAAAGAAACTCCGCGAACTCGGCACGTAACTGCACCGTAACTCATCGAAGTCCGGTGTCTCGCTCACTCCCTCGGCGGTCCGCCCTCCGCCAGCACCCGCCGGTACACCAGGTAGCGGTGGACGCCGTAGACGCAGGTCACGAGTCCGGTGGCGGTGATCACCTGCGCGTAGTATCCGCCGCCGCGGAACGCGAGCAGGTACGCGCCCAGCGCGAGCGCGAACAGGCCGATCCGGAACACCGCGACCAGCCCGAGATAGCCGCTCTCGACGGCGGCGACGACCTCGCGGTCGCGGCTGTAGGCGCGATCCGAACCGGTGTCCGGGCGGGCTCTGCGACCGATCTCCTCGGGGACTGGCTCCGAGTAGGCGGGGAAGGGGTCGACGTACTCGGGGAACGGCGGGTCGGGTTCGTCCGGCCAGGTCTCACCGAACATACACTCGTGTAGGGCGGCCGTGGGTATAGGTGTCACCCAGCCGACGCCGGCGTCCGGAGCAGGCCCCGGGCCAGCAGGCCGGCGCTGACGAGGAGACAGGCCGCCAGCCCGGCGAAGGCGACGGTGTAGTCGGCCGCGGCCGCGACCGAGCCCACGTAGACCGGGCCGAGCGCGCCGACGCCGAGAAAGAGGGCGCGGGCGGCCCCGAGGTCGCCGCCGGTGTTGTCGTCGGGCGCGGCGTCCAGCAACACGGCGTCGGCCACGGGAAAGAGCGCCTTGTAGCCCAGCGCGAACAGCGCGATAGCGCCGATCACGACCCACAGCCGCGACGCCACGACGACGCCGGCGAGCGCGGCGACGGCGAGCGCGAGGCCGGCGACCCCGACCGCCCGGCGTGGCACCCGGTCCGAGACCAGTCCGGCGAGCGGTTTCGCCCAGACGCCGACGAGGAAGACGACGGCGAACAGCGCCGCCGCCAGCGACTCGCTCATCCCCTTCCCCTGTGCGAGGTAGGTCGGCAGGAAGTTGACCCACGCGCCGACGACGAAGAAAAACAGGGCGAAGGCGATCAGCGCCTCCCGCTGGGCGGTCGTCGTCGAGAGCCGCCGGACCGTCTCCCGGAGCCCCAGGTCCATCCGCCCGAGGTCGTAGGGGTCGCGGTTCCAGCGGACGTAGATGACCCCGAGGACGAACAGCGCCACGGCCACCGGGAGGAAGGGCGCGCGCCACGAGAGTCCCGGCACCGTGGGCACGTACCCGCCGACCGGCCCGAGATCGGCGGCCGCGCTCCCGGTGACGATCAGGGCCGCCACCGAGGCCAGCACGCCGCCCGCGTCGGTGCCGGCGGCGTACAGGCCGAGCGCCTGGCCGCGGCGCTCGACGAACAGATCCGACAGCAGGGCCCGCGAGGGAACCGCGTAGAGTCCTTTCCCGATCCCGAGCAGGAGCGCGCCGCCGACGAACAGCAGGGGCGAGACGGCACCCGCGAACAGCAGGAAGGCGGCGGTCAGTGCCGCGAGGCCGGGGACGATCAGCGCCGCCCGGGAGAACCGGTCGGAGAGGCGACCGCTAGGGTACTGGACGACTGCGTAGACTGCCTGGAACCCCCCGAGGACGATCCCGGCGGTCACGGTGGTGATGCCCAGGTCGTCGATGATCGCCGGCAGGAGCGGCGAGAGCAGGAAGCGGCCGAGCTGGAGCACCGCCCACGCGAGGGCGAGGCTGCCGAGCATTCGGCCGCCGTAGCCGGCCACGAGGGACTCGGGACGGGTCGTCACGACTGGATCGACACGCCGGGAAAACTTGGGTGACTCGTTCTACAGTCGGTCGGCGATGATGTTCTTCTGGATCTCGCTGGTGCCCTCGTAGATCTTGGTGATCCGGGCGTCGCGGTAGTAGCGCTCGACGGGGTGGTCGGTGACGTAGCCCGCGCCGCCGTGGACCTGGATGGCCTCGTCGGCCACGTCGACGGCGTGTTCGGAGGCAAAGAGCTTCGCCATGCTGGCGAACTTCGCGGCGGTCTGGTCGCGGCCGGCCTCGACCGTCGAGGCGGCGCGGTAGGTCAGCGAGCGGGCGGCCTCGACGTTGGTCGCCATCTCGGCGAGCTTGTGCTGGATGGCCTGGAACTCGTCGATGGTCTGGCCGAACTGCTCGCGCTCGCTGGCGTACTCGATGGCGGCGTCGAGGGCCCCCTCGGCGGCCCCGACGGCCTGGGCGGCGACGCTGGTGCGGCCGGAGGCGAAGAAGTCCATCAGCTGGTAGAAGCCCTTGTCGACCTCGCCGATGACGTTGTCCTCGGGGACGCGCACGTCGTCGAGGACGACCTCCGCCAGGTCCGAGGCGCGGATACCGAGCTTGTTGTCGATCTTCTCGGTCTGGACGCCCTCGGTGTCCATCGGGACGAGGAAGGCGGTGATGCCGCCGTGGCCCTCGCCGGGTGTGGTCTTGGTCATGCAGACGCCCACGTCGGCGACGGTGCCGTTCGTGATCCACATCTTGTTGCCGTTGATGATCCACTCGTCGCCGTCTTTCTCGGCGTGGGTCTCGATGCCCGCCACGTTCGAACCGTGGGCGGGCTCGGAGATCATCGAACAGGACGCCGAATCACCGTTGGCGATTGGCGGCAGGTACTCCTCTTTCATCCACTCGTCGCCGTACTCGACGATCATGTCCGTCCCGAAGCCGGCGGAGCCGACGGCGCTCCCGATGCCCGGGTCGGCCCGCCACAGTTCCTCCGTGACGATGATCGAGGAGAGCAGGTCCATCCCCGCGCCGCCGTACTCCATGGGGATGTTCGGCGCGACGAAGTCGGCCTCCGCGGCCTTCCGGCGAATCTCCTCCGGATACTCCTTGTTCTGGTCGTGTTCCTTGGCGACGGGCTCGATCTCCTCCTCGCCGAAGTCCCGAACGGCCTTCCTGATCGCGCGGTGTTCGTCCGATAGCTGGAACGACATACTCCATCTTAATGGCTGTCCTGTAAAATATATTCCGGGAACAGATTACGGTGTTAAGCACTCACTCGGAAACAAACCTGTATGTAAATAAACTCCTTATCAGGGCGACGGGATTTCCGGGTAGGACTGGCGCTGGCCGGTCGAGTTGCGGGCCAGGACCCGGACTGTGGCCCCGCGGCGGCCGTCGCGCCGTTCGGTGCGCTCGTCGTAGTGGAGCACCGTGAGATCCAGACAGGCCCGCAGGAGTTCGTTGGCGGCGAAGCGGTACCGGTCCGTGCTGGGCCCTCGCTCCACCGCGTCCGTGGTCCGGAGGTGGTGCTGGACGAACAGGTAGCCGCCGGGTTCCAGCGCGGCCGTGATGTCGGCGAGGCGGTCGAGCGCCCGGTAGAAACTGATCGTGATCACCGCGTACCGCGATTCGGGGAACGCGTGGCTCGGCACGTCCGTCTGGACGAGTTCGAGGCGGTCGGCGACGCCGCGCTCGCGGGCGTTCTCGCGGGTGATCTCCAGCCCCGCCCGGGACTGGTCGAGCGCGTCGACGCGGTACCCTTCGCCCGCGAGGAAGACGGCGTTGCGGCCGGTGCCGGTCGCCACGTCCAGCGCGCGGCCCCCGGGGAAGGCGTCGACGGCGCGTTCGAGCAACGGATCGGGGTCGGGGTCCTGCGGGTACTCGCCTGCGCGGAACCGCTCGTCCCAGCTTGGCATAGCGGAAGCGAGGATCGCCGGGGCCTAATAGTCCAGTGCGAACGCCACCAGGTCGGCCATGCCGAACTCCCCGTCGGAGTAGTGATCGGGCAGGTCCGGCTCCCACGCTGGCTGGACGGTCATGAACGAACCGGGGTCGGAGGCGATCAGGCCGATCAGCACTTCGGCGACGATCCGACTGCCGACGGTGCCCAGTCGGGTGCCGCCGGTCTGCTCGCGGGCCTCGCCGAGGACGTAGTACCACAGCGGGGCCTCCGTGTTCGCTGGCTGGCCGTGGCGGGCCAGCGCCTCGTCGAACCCGATGTCGTCGTTGTCGAGGGGGTCGACCCCCATCGCGCGGGCGACCGCCTGGCCGGAGGGCAGGCCGAGTCGTCGTCCCCGGACGAGGTTCCGGGAGGCCAGCGACCGCTCGAACGGCGGTCGGGTCTCGTCGACGAACGGCAGGTCCAGCAGGTCCGGGGGCAGTTTCGGGTCGATCCCGCGTGCGGGCTGGGGATCGCTGTCGATGTCGAAGAGATTGTGCCAGTCGACGACCTTCTCCGGGGGGACGGGCTGGAACCCGCGCCCGAGCGTCTTCTCGCCACTCCCGGGTCTGGCGAACAGGGTCCCCTCGCCGAACTCGTCGTTGATCTCGTACTTCTCGCGGGCCTGGCTGTGGCCGAAGCGGTAGGCCGCGCCCGCGAACTCCACGGGGATGTAGGCCTCGTCGTCGAGGGCCACCTCGTAGTACTGCCGGCCGTCCTCCAGCACGTCCTCGACGATGTGTGGCTGGCAGACGGTGGGGAGGTAGTCGTGGAGGACGACCCACTGGAAGTGCCAGCGGGCGAGCTTCTGGGCCTCGTGGAACCCCGCGTCGTCGTCGAGCCAGTCGACGATCCGGTTGTGGAACTTCAGCATGACGTGCTGGAGTTGCGAGACGATGAGGTTCTCGTCGTTGCGCATGTCGGCGATGATCGCCGTGTCGTCGCGGGTCCGTGGCACGTCGTCGGGCTCGCCGTCGGCGTTCAGCCCCAGCAGGAGTTTCTCGCCGTCGCCGGTGTGGGGCCCCTGGCCGAACGGCGACTGGTAGAGAAAGCGGTCGACCTCCGGGCCCGACCCGTAGACGTTGTCCAGGTCGAGCCGCGGCGTCCGGTAGTTGCGCAGGGCGTCGGGGTCGTTCTGGCGCGCGAGACTCGACAGCGGGTCGAGCGTGATGTCGTGGTCGATGAACTGCCCGAGGAAGACGAAGCCCGCGGGCACGGACTCGGCCTCCTCGACCGGCTGGTCGCCCTCGTCGAGGTATCCGCCCGGGAGGCCGAGTTCCTTCAGGAACTCCACGTCGTGATCGGCGGCCGCGAGGTGGGGGAACATCCGCCCGAACCGGCCCTGCCCGGGATGGGCCGGGTCCCGCGGGACGTTCGACATGCCGCGGTGTTCGACCATGCCGTGGTGGGGCATCGAGGTCGTCCCGCTCCCGCTCCCGACCGAGACCGTCACCGGGTCGACCGTCGTCTCCGACCCCGACGCGAGCGTCACCGCCTGCTCGTGGAGGGTCTCCCCGCCGCGACGGAACCGGAGATAGATCTCCGGGTCGCCCTCGCTCGCGCCGCCCGCGTCGTCGAGGTCGACCGTCACCGCGTACTCGCCGTCGCCGTCCGTCCTGTCGGTCCCGAGGAAGTCGTCGACGCTCGGATCCGCGTCGACGACCTGCACTTCGACCCCGCCGACCGGCCCGTCCGGCGGCGAAACGACCTGCCCCTGAATCGTGTGTTGCGATCCCATACCGGAACGACAGCGCGACCTTTCTTACGTCTATTGAAAGACAAACAATAAAAACGTTCACTGGTTCAACTGGTGGTCTGCTCAAAACCGGTCCGTCTCGCCGCGAGCGCCGGGGACTTGAGCCGGCACCGTGTTCGATCCGTGATGACGGACGATCTCTTTACGCCGCTGACCCTGTCGGAAACAACGCTGCCGAACCGCGTGATGGTCTCGCCGATGTGCCAGTACTCCTGTGACGACCGGGACGGCCTCGCGACGGACTGGCACTTCCAGCACCTGGCCAGCCGCGCCGTCGGCGGTGCAGGTGTCGTGATGACCGAAGCCACCGCCGTCGAGCCGCGTGGCCGCATCTCGCCCGAGGACCTGGGCATCTGGAGCGACGACCACGCCGACGCGCTCGCGGACATCACCGACTTCGTGCGCGAGCAGGGCTCCGTTCCGGCGATCCAGCTGGCCCACGCCGGCCGGAAGGCCGCCACGTCCCGCCCCTGGGAGGGGCACGTCCCCCTCCAGCCCGACGACGGCGGGTGGGAGACGGTCGCGCCGACCGACCAGCCCTACCCCTACGAGGACGACGCGCCGCCGACGCGGGCGATGACCGAGGCCGACCTCGCCGACGTGCGCGAGGCCTTCGCCGACGCCGCCCGCCGCGCGCTCGACGCGGGCTTCGAGATCGCCGAGGTCCACGCCGCCCACGGCTACCTCCTCCACGAGTTCCTCTCGCCGGTCACGAACACCCGCGAGGACGACTATGGGGGCGATTTCGACAGTCGAGCGCGGTTCCCCCTCGAAGTGATCGAGGCCGTCCGCGAGGTCTGGCCCGACGAGAAACCCGTGTTCGTCCGCATCTCCGCGACCGACTGGCTCCCGGACCGGGACGCCTGGACCGTCGCGGACTCGATCCGCTTCGCCGAACGTGCCAGCGAGGCCGGTGTCGACCTCATCGACGTGTCCGCCGGCGGCATCCACCCCGACCAGCAGATCCCCTCCGGCGGCCCGGGCTATCAGATCCGCTACGGCCGCCGGGTGAGGGAGGGCTGCGACGCGGCTCCCGAGGATCTGAAGGTCGGGGCCGTCGGCGGCATCACGACGCCCGAACAGGCCGATTCCCTCGTGCGAAACGGTCGGGCCGACCTCGCTATCGTCGGCCGCGAGCATCTTCGGGACCCGTACTTCACGCTCCACGCTGCGCAGACACTGGGACGGGAGGACGAAGTCGACGTGCCCCCGCAGTACTACCGGGCGTTCTGACCGGTCGAGTTATATATTTAACACGACCCGCCGTAGTGGGGGGCGACCCCACACACGATGCCGCGTTCCCCGACCCGGCTCGGCCGCCCCGAGTGGTTCTCGAACCCGCTCGTGGCGTTCGTGTTCACGCTCGTCGTGACCGGTGGCGTCGGGTACGTCTCGGTGCGGCTCGTCGGTGGCCCGTTGCCCGGGACGGTCTACGATCTGTCGTACCCGATGCTGGGGCCGACCGATGCGGTGGTGGCGGCGACGCGTGCGACAGTCCTCCTGACACTGGTCGTGCCAGTGACGGCTGCGGTGTGGTCGACGGCCTGGGTCACCGACCGCTCGGTCGGATGGCGACCACTGGCGGCGCTCTGGGTCGGGTTGTTCGGGCTGGTGGCTGGAACCGTAGCTGTGTCTCCGTTCGTCCCGGCGCTCGTGCCCGTGGCGCTGTTGGCCCTCGTTGCGGTGCCGTTCGTCCTGTGGTGGGCGTCGGATTTCGACCGGACGGCCATGGGCGCGTCCCTCGGCGGGACCGGTGCGGTCGCAGTGCTGTTGTTCCTCGGGGTGATCCTCGCCGGACTCGCCGTGGGTGAGGGGTTCCTGCTGGTGGCGACGGCGGTCGACGGAGCGAACGTGAGCGGTGCGGCCGCCGACTTCGAGTCGGTCCCCGAGGTCCGCGAGGACCTGTTCACGTCGGCGTGTGCGGCCGGACGGAACCGGTCCCGGGCGTCGCTGGGGACTTGCCGGTTCCGGTTCTGGAACTACGACCACGAGGCGGCGCTGGTCGACTTTCTCGCCCGCAACGGCGCTCGCTGTCCGTACGACCGCAGGGTGGGTTCGTCGTTCGTCGCCAGACACGACGGGTCGTACTACCGGGTGACCTGCCGGCGGACGGTCGACTAGAGCTCGGACCCGCTCGGCGCGTCCGGGAGTTCGACCTTCTCGTACTCGATGCCGAGTTCGTTCAGGGCCGCCTCCACGTCTTCCTCGCGGGCGAAGTCAGCGCCGGCCTCCTCGCGGATGCGCTGGGCGGTCGCCAGTACCTCCCCCTTCCGCTCGTCGGGGACGGAGAACTTGTCCGTCGACAGTTCGAGCAGGAAGCCGTTGTGGTCGCGGGTGTACAGCGAGTGGAAGATGCCCCGGTCGAACTCGTTGTAGTGCCGGTCGGCGTCCTCCAGAGCCTCGCGGATCTCGACGAACCGCTCGGGGTCGATGGAGAGCGCGAGGTGGTGGACGCCGCCGACGCCGGCCCGCGGCGGTTGCTGGTTCGACGGCCGGTCGCCGACGAAGAAGGTGATGATGCGGCCGTCGCCGGTGTCGAAAAACAGGTGCGTCGAGGACGGGTCGTCGAGGTTGGGCTGGCGAAGCACCAGCGGCATGCCCAGGAGATCGCGGTAGAACGCGATGGTGTCCTCCTCGTTGCTGCCGACGAGCGTGATGTGGTCGGTGCCGGTGGTGTGAATGGGGCTGTCCGGGAGTTCGGCCGTGACCTCGGGGGTGTCCTCCGTCATGGCACTCTGTAGGGGCGGGATCCGCTTGGGCCTGTCGGCGGTTCCCGTCCCCCGTTCAGTCCGAGAGGACGCCCTCGATGCGACCGCCCGACTTGGTGTCGTCGGTGACGGTGAAGCCGTCGAGCAGGTCACGGAGGTCGCGGGCGCGCTCGGAGAGTCCGGTCACGTCGTCGCGCACGCCGGTGACGGCGGTCGTCTGCTCGCGGGTCGCGTCGGTGGCCTCGTCGGCCCGGGTCGCGGTCTCCTCGCTGATCGTCCCAACGTCGTCGACCATCGCGACGACCTCCTCGGCGGAGGCCGCCTGATCGTCGGTCGTCGTCGCGATGGACTGGACGCCGTCGTTGGTCTCCGCCACGTGCGCGACGATCTCGCCCAGCGTCTCGGCGGTCTCCTCGACGGCCTCGACGCCCTCGTCGATGCGGTCGTCGGCCCTGCGGATGTCCGTCACCGCCGTCTCGGTCGCGGTCTGGACGTCCGTGATGCGGTCCTCGATCTCCTCGGTCGCCTCGGCGGTCTCCTCCGCGAGGTCTTTCACCTCGTCGGCGACGACGGCGAACCCCTCGCCGGCCTCGCCGGCGCGGGCGGCCTCGATGGAGGCGTTCAGCGCCAGGATGTTCGTCTGCTCTGCGATGTCGTCGATCAGGTCGACGATGGATTCGATCTCGTCCATCTCGGCCCGGAGCCGTTCGATCTCCTCGACGGCCGTCCGGGCGGCCTCGCCGACGGCGGTGATCTTCTCGACGGCGTCGGTCGCCCGCTCGCGCCCCTCCTCGCCGAGCGTGGCGGCGGCCTCGGACTGGTCGGCGATCTCGTCGGTCGAGGACGCCACCTCCTCGATGGTCGCCGAGAGGTTCGTCAACTCGTCGGCGGCCTGCCTGACGCTCTCGCGCTGGCGTTCGGCGTCCGCCGCGATCCGCTCGACCGTCTCGCTCACCGACTGGCTGGTGTCGGTCACGCGGTCGGTCTCCGCGGCGATGGTGCCGCTCTCCTCGTCGACGGTGACGGCGAACTCCCGGATGCGGACGACCGTTTGCTCCAGTTGTCCGACCATCTCGTTGAACGCGGTCGCGATCTCGGCCATCGCCTCGTTGTCCTGGTCCGTGTCCAGCCGGCGGGTCAGGTCGCCGTCGGCGGCCGCCGCCATGACCTCGCCGAACTCGCGGGCCCGGGATTCGAGGTCGGTCGCGAGCGCCTCGGCCGCCTCGTGGGCCTGTTCGGCCTCGGCCTGTGCGTCACGCGCCCTGTCGCTCGCGTCCTCGGCCTCCTCGCGGGCTCGTTCGGACTCCTCGATGGTCTCACCCAGGGACTTCGCGGTCCGTTCGAGCGAGTCGAACACGCGCCCGATCTCGTCGTGGCGGGCCACGTCGAAGCCGATGTCGTAGTTCCCGTCGTCGATCTCGCCGACCTTCCGGTCGAGGACGACCAGCGAGTGGTACATCTCGGCGTAGGCGAGAAAGCCGGTCGAGATGGTCACCGCCGAGACGCCCAGCGCGGCGAGCAACGGGTCCTCGACGGTCAGCCCGAACACGAACGGACTGATCCCGAGCGACAGCACCGCCATCCCGAGCAAGCGGGCCCCGAGGTTCCGCCGCACCAGCGCCGGGAAGTACGGCTCGATCTGGACCGCGATCGACCCGAACCAGGTCATGATCCGCTCCGAAACGCCCGTCGAACGTGTGGCTGTCATGTATGGAAAAACACCGGGATGTACTACCACCCTGTCCGGCTACATCCTCTAAAACGCTCGCACGCGGTTATCATGGCTGATACCGAATCCCACGGGCTCCGGGGATAGCTGGCGAGCCGCGGACCCGAACACTCAACAGGGAGACGCCCGTCGCCATGCGTCATGGCTGGCACCAACCGGCAGTGGATTCTGGAGAGCCGACCGACAGGTGAACCGACGATGGACAATTTCGAACTCCGGGAATCGGCGGTCCCCGAACCGGACCACGGTGAGGTCCTCGTGGAGTCCCGCTACCTCTCGGTCGACCCGTACATGCGCGGTCGGATGCGCGACGCCGAGTCCTACGCCGAACCGTGGGACGTGGGCGACGTGATGCAGGCCGGCGTCGTCGGCGACGTGGTCGAGTCCAACCACCCGGACTTCGAGGAAGGCGACGTGGCCACGGGCAACCTCCGCTGGGCCGAGTACACCGCCGCCGACGGCGACGACCTCCAGCCCGTCGACCCGGACCTCGCGCCCGTCTCGACGGCGCTCGGCGTGCTGGGGATGCCCGGCCGGACGGCCTACTTCGGGACGCTGGAAGTCGCAGAGCCCGAACCCGGCGACACCGTGCTGGTCTCGGGCGCGGCGGGCGCGGTGGGATCGGTCGTCGGCCAGATCAGCAAGCTCGCGGGCGCTCGCGTGGTCGGTATCGCCGGTGCCGAGGAGAAGACCGACTGGCTCACCGAGGAACTGGGCTTCGACGCCGCGATCAACTACAAGGAGGCCGACAACCTCTACGCCGCGGTCGGGGAGGCCTGCCCCGACGGCGTCGACGCCTACTTCGACAACGTGGGCGGCGAGATCACCGACGCCGCCTTCGCCCACCTCAACGTCCGGGCCCGCGTCGCCGTCTGTGGCCAGATCTCGCTGTACAACGCCACCGAGCAACCGATGGGGCCCCGGAAGCTGGCGGGGCTGATCGAGACCCGCGCCCGCGTCGAGGGCCTGCTCGTCCGTGACTGGGCGGCCCGCTTCGGCGAGGCGACCGAACAGCTGGCCGAATGGGTCCAGACCGGTGACGTGCAGTACCGCGAGACCGTCACCGAGGGCTTCGAGAACATGCCCGAGGCGTTCCTCGGACTGTTCGACGGCGTCAACATCGGCAAGCAACTCGTCAAGGTCGAGTGACGGACCTCAGGCGGTGTCGTACCGGACCGAGCCGTCGGTGACCGTCGCCACCGTCCAGGCCCGGGCCAGACGCGCGTTCTCGCGAAGGTGGTGTTCCGGGACGAGCGGCAGCGGCACAGGCCGATAGCCGTGGGCCTTCATCGCGGCGACGCCGGTGAACCTCCCGATCTCGCGCTCGTGGTCGGCGACGTGCATCTGTCTGTCTTCACCGCGGCTGTACCGGTAGGGAAACGCGGCCGGCTCGGGCCCGGGACAGCGCAGCGAGTCGACCGATTCGAGCGCCGCCCGGACCGTGCCGTCGGCCGCGCAGACGAGCCTCGCGTCGCCGGTCTCGTGCGCGCCGGGGCCGGAACCCGTGGGCTCTTCCCGCCAGGTCACGGTCTCGTCGGCCTCGACACACGCGTAGCTGTCGTCGGTCAACACGATCCGGTCGGGGATCGTGTAGAACGTCCGGTGGCCGTCCGTCTCGGCCCGGCAGAGGAACGGCTCGGCCAGGAGGTCGCGGACCGCCGCGGCGGTCTCGGGGGCGGCGACGAACAGCGTCGCCTGTCCGTCCCGGGCCGCGGCCGCGAGGCGGGCGACCACCGTCAGCGCGAGCTCGTCACCGCCGAGCGCCGACCGGCCGCCGACGCCGCGCCGGCCGGCGAGTGGCTCGACGGCCAGCGGCCGATCCGTCACGGCCTCGGGTGCCGACCCGTCGACGGCGACGGCGGCGGGCCCGTCGCCGGACAGGCGCGTCACCTCGAACCCGCGGTCGCGGAGGTCCGCCAGGACCGGTTCGGGGTCGGGTCGTGGTGTGTGTACCATCGCCCACGATTAGGGCTGGACCGACATGAACGCACGGGGCGACCGCGCACAGACGCCGCCTCCCTGGCGGAACCGACCGCTGGCGGGCGAACAGGTATTTAGTGCTCGCGGCCCTAGACCCGTCGATGTCGACCCCTCCGTCGTCGACGCCAGCGGCCTTGCCGCCGGAGCTTCCCGACCCGGAATCGCTGTCCGAGACCTTCCGCGTCTACGACGTCGAGATCGCCGACGGGGACGCCCGGTACTACGGCGAACCGATGGCCGCCCAGGACGCCGTCGTCCAGCAACTCGCCCCGCGCTTTCGCGAACGGGGCTACCGCGTCCGACTGGCCCGTGAAACCGGCGAACACGTCCTGGTGGCGACCGAGCGATCCCCCGGCGTCGAGGGCATCCCCTGGACCAACGTCGGGCTGTTCTGTCTCACCGTCGCGACGACCCTGTTCGCGGGCGCTCGATGGTACGGGTTTTCCCTCGAAGGCAGTCCCGACGCCCTGCTCGGGGCCTGGCCGTTCGCACTCTCGGTCCTTTCGGTGCTGGCGGTCCACGAGTTCGGCCACTACGCCCTCTCGCGCTACCACGGCGTCGAGGTCTCCCTGCCCTATTTCATCCCGATCCCGAACGTCCTCGGGACGCTGGGCGCGGTGATCCGGATGCGTGACCACATCCCGAGTCGCCGGGCGCTGTTCGACATCGGCGTCGCCGGTCCGCTGGCCGGCCTCGCCGCGACCGTCGTGGTCACTGCAATCGGCGTCTCGCTCCCGCCGGTGGACGTGGGGGCCGCCGCCGGGACTTCCTTCGCCCAGCAGTACCAGCTCGGCTACCCGCCGCTGATCCAGGGCATCGCCCTGTTGCTGGGCGAACAGCTCTACTACAGCGATCCGTCGCTGATCGCCAACCCCGTCGTCATCGGCGGCTGGGTCGGCGCGTTCGTCACCTTCCTGAACCTGCTCCCGGTGGGCCAACTCGACGGCGCACACGTCCTCCGGGCGCTGATCGGCGATCACCTCGACACCGCGCAGTTGCTGGTGCCCGTCGGCCTGCTGGGGCTGGCGGCGTACGTCTACGTCGTCGAGGGTGCCGCCATCGTCGCCGGCCTCTGGGGCTTCTGGGCGTTGCTGGCCCTGTTCTTCACCCGGATCGACGGCGCCGAGCCGCTCGACTCGACGCCGGTCGACCCCCGCCGCCGCGCGGTCGCGGTCGCGACGCTGGCGCTGGCCGTCCTGACGTTCACGCCGATTCCCATCGTCTTCACCGGCTTCTGAGCGCTACCGGAGGAACCCCGACCCGAGGGCGACGAGCGGGACCAGAATCGCGAGGTACGCCGCCGCCGAGAGCGCCCAGTCGAGGCGGGTTCGCTCCACCCGAGCGCGCGTCAGCCCCCGCGACTGCGGGAGGACGACCACGACGAAGAAGCCGACCATCGCGAGGTACATGACCGCCGTCGTGAGCAGGTACGTACTCGTCGACGGGCCCAGCAGTGCCTCTCCGAACCACAGGAGGGTGACGAACAGCGGGCCGCTGGCCCCGCCGGCGATGTAGTGGACGACTGCGGCCAGGCGTGGGTGGGCGTCCGCGGGCCGGCGGTCGGTGAGCACGCCCGCGGCGACCAGCGGCGGTGTCATGCCCTCCGGGAGACGCCCCATCACGCCGTCCATCGCGAGCGTGGCGATCACACCCGCCACCACGCCGACGACGAGTCGAAGCGGTACCGAGAGCGACGGTGTGGCGACCAGCGGTTCCATACCAGTCCTTCGGGCTCGCGACCACTTCGGTGTTCCCGTCGGAGGGCAAGGGCAAAGCCGTCGCAGGCCCTGGCCCGGATATGCGTCTGTTCTGGCACCGCCGCGACCTGCGCACCCGTGACAACGTCGGCCTGGCCGCCGCCGCGAGCGACACCGTCGTCCCCGTCTTCGTCGTCGACGAGAGCCTGTTCGACGCCGTCGGCGACCGTCAGCAGGCCTTCTTCCTGCGTGGCGCTCGACGACTGCGCGAGCGCTACCGCGACCTGGGGAGCGATCTGGTCGTCCGGACTGGCGACCCCGAGTCGGTCCTCCCCGCGCTCGCCGACGCGTTCGACGCCGACGGCGTGACCTGGAACGAACACTATCGTCCCGAGCGCCGGGCGCGAGCGCGGCGGGTCCGGGCGGCGCTCGACACCGACACCGCCGAACACACCGACCACGTGCTGGTCGACCCCGGCCGCCTGGACCGAGCCTACCCCACCCACAGCCAGTTCCACGACGACTGGCAGGCTATCGAGAAGCGCCCGCCCGCCCCGGAACCCGACCCGGCCGACCTGGCCGACGTGACCGACGACGGCGGGATTCCGCCGGTCGAGATCGACATCGACCTGCCCGCGGCGGGCTACGACGCCGCCCGCGAGCGGTACGACGCCTTCCTCCAGGACGGCATCGACACGTACAGCGACACCCGCGACGACCTCGCCGCGGCCGTCGACCGGCCGACACAGGCGGTCTCGCGCATGTCGCCGTACCTCGCCGCCGGGATGATCGGAGTCCGGGAGGTGTGGCGCGACGCGACCGAGATCTACGACGCCGCCGACGGCGACCGGCGTCGCAACGTCTCGAAGTACCGCTACGAACTCTCCTGGCGCGAACAGAACTACCACCTGCTGTACTACAACCCGGACCTGGCCACGGAGAACTACGAGTCGATGCCCAACGCCATCGCGTGGCGCGACGACCCCGAGGCCGTCGCGGCCTGGAAAGCCGGCGAGACGGGGTACCCCCTCGTCGACGCCGGAATGCGCCAGCTGAACCGTGAGGGGTACGTCCACAATCGTCCGCGGCAGGTCGTCGCCTCCTTCCTGAGCAAGCACCTGCTGATCGACTGGCGCGAGGGTGCGCGCTACTTCACGAAGCAACTGGTGGACCACGACCCGGCCTCGAACCACGGCAACTGGCAGTGGATCGCCGGCACCGGCACCGACTCCGTCGACGTGCGCATCTTCGACCCGGTGAGCCAGATGGCCAAGTACGACGACGGTGCCGACTTCGTGAAAACGTACGTCCCCGAACTGCGGGACGTGCCGGCCGAGAAAGTGATCGACTGGCCGACCCTCTCGCAGGACGAACGCGACGAACTGGCACCGGACTATCCCGATCCCATCGTCGGCCGCGACGAGGGATACGAACGCGCCCAGCGCGTCTTCGAGCGGGCGCTGGGCAAGCGCTAGCTGTCGGGATCGTCGTAGAGGCGCCCCCGTTCCTCACGACAAAACGGATCGACCGTGCCGAAGGATCTCCTCCGAACCCTCTGGATGGCTACGACGATCCCTCTAGTCGTCGCCAGCCGGGACGGCCCGGTCGCTGGCGATCATGTCCGCGGCCTTCTCCGCGATGGCGATGGTCGGGGCGTTCGTGTTCCCGCTACTGATCGTCGGCATGATCGACGCGTCGACGACCCGGAGACCGTCGACGCCGTGGACGCGCAGGCGGTCGTCGACGACGGCCATGTCGTCGTCGCCCATCTTGCAGGTGCCGACGGGGTGGTAGACGGTGTGGGCCGTCTCGCGGACGTGGTCCTCGATCTCGGCGTCGGTCTGCACGTCCTCGCCGGGCCAGACCTCCTCGCCGCGGAACTCGTCGAGGGGCTCGGCCTGGGCGATCTCCCGCGACCGCTTGATGCCCTCGATCATCACCTCCATGTCGCGATCCTCGCTGAAGTATCGCGGGTCGATCGCCGGGTCGTCGAACGGGTCCGCCGAGTTCAGTGTGATCCGGCCGCGGCTCTCCGGGCGGACCTGTGTCGCACCGATGGAGAAGCCCATGCCCTCCTCCGGGTTGGCGAACCCGTGTTCCATGTAGTAGACCGGGGCGAAGTGGAACTGGAGGTTCGGGGCGTCGAGATCCGGTTCGGTGCGAACGAATCCGCCGCTCTCGGCGATGTTGGTCGTCGCCGCGGGCTCGGGCGGGCCGCTGGTCCGCTCGTAGACGGTGAAGGCGAACAGGTGGTCCTGCAGGTTCCGGCCGACGCCGGGCAGGTCCACCTGTACGTCGATGCCGTGGTCGGCGAGGTGGTCGGCGGGGCCGATCCCCGAACACATGAGCAGTTGTGGGGAGTTGACCGCGCCGGCACTGAGGATCACTTCGGCGTCGGCGCTGGCTTCGTGGCGGTCGCCGTCCTGCTCGTAGACGACGCCGGTCGCCCGGTCGCCCTCGACGGTGACCTCGGTGACCTGTGCGCCCGTCTCGACGGTCAGGTTCGCACGCTCCATCGCGGGCTTGACGTAGGCCGCGGCCGCGCTACAGCGCACGCCGTCTTTCTGCGTGACGTGGTAGTAGCCGACGCCTTCCTGGTCGGCACCGTTGAAGTCGTCGTTGCGGGGGATGCCGACGGACTCGGCGGCCTCGATCAGCGCCGCCGAGGTGGGGTGGGGGTCCAGCTGGCCGGTGACGTTCAGCGGCCCGCCCTCGCCGTGGAACTCGTCGGCGCCGGGCTCGAAGTGCTCGGCGCGCTTGAAGTACTCCAGCATGTCCTCGTACCCCCAGCCCTCGTTGCCCCGCTCGGCCCAGGTGTCGTAGTCGAGTTCGTTGCCCCGGATGTAGATCATCGCGTTGATCGAACTCGACCCGCCCAGCACCTTCCCGCGGGGCCAGTACAGCTCCCGGTCGTCCAGTTCCGACTGTGGCTCGGTGTAGTACTCCCAGTCCACGTCACTCTTGAACAGTTCCCCGAACAGCGCGGGGACGTGAATCTCGTCTTTCTCGTCCGGCTGCCCGGCTTCCAGCAGCAGGACGTCGGCGTCGCCGTCGGCCGAGAGACGGTGCGCCATCGCGCAACCGGCCGACCCGGCACCGACCACGATATAGTCGTGGGTGTGGGTGGTTCCCATGACACGCTACATGGGCGATTAACTATTAAAGATGGATGGTAACAGATCTCAACCCGGCCGCAGTCGGCTGGCGTCGGTGGCGGTGCCGGGCGGGGCAGGACTGACCCCAAGGAGTAATGTGGCAACCCGCCGGTACCTCGGGTATGACTGGGGCGAGACAGCGAGCGATGGTGGTGGGCGCGTCCTCGGGCATCGGCGAGGCGCTGGCGCGGGAACTCGCGGACGCGGGCTACGACGTTGGCCTGACCGCCCGCCGGCGGGAACTGCTGGAGGACCTGGGACGGGTCCTCCCGACGAAGGCGTACGTGGCGCGCATGGACGTGACCGACCTCGACGCGGCCCGGGAGACGTTCCACGAGGTCGTCGACGCGATGGGTGGGGTCGACGTGGTCGTCCTCAACGCCGGCGTCGCGTTCGAGAACCCCGACCTGGAGTGGGAGCCCGAGCGTGACACCATCGACACGAACGTCCGCGGATTCACCGCGCTGGCGACCGCCGCGATGGACCGCTTCGAGACACAGGGCCACGGCCACCTCGTCGGCGTCTCCTCGGTCGCGGCCCGCTTCGGCAACGGCGAGTGGCCCGCGTACAGCGCCTCGAAGGCCTTCGTCTCGAACTACCTCGACGGCCTGCGCTACCGGGCGGGCCGCATCGACGCCGACGTGGACGTGACGACCGTCGAACCCGGCTACGTCGACACGGACCTCGCCGGCGGTGACTTCTGGAAGGCCGACCGGGAGACCGCCGCCGAACAGATCCACCGCGCCATCGAGAAAAAGCGCCGGCACGCGTTCATCACGCGCCGGTGGGTGCTGGTCGCGAAACTCATCGACTACATGCCCGACGTGCTGAAACGGCGACTGTTCCGCTGAGCGGTCGAGCGCCGGGGTCGGTCAATCCAGCGCGTAGCCGATATCCTCGGTCAACTCCACGTCGCTTTTCCTGAACGTGCCCGTCCCGCGGGCCAGTTCGTTGCCCTCGTCGTCGGTGGCGACCGCGCCCGCGATCAACTGGCTGGGGTTGTCGTTCAGCACTTGCCCTTCCGCGGTGATCGTCCCCTCCGAGACCGGTCGTTCGAGATAGAGGTTGAAGTCGGTGGTCAGCACGAACACGTCCTCGACCAGCGAGTTGGCCGCGAAGAAGGCCGCGTCGTCCAGCGCCTTGAAGTACAGCGAGCCGTGGACCGCCCCGAGGGCGTGGTGGTACTCCTCGTCGACCGGGATTTCGAGGGTGGCCTCGCCCTCCCGGATCGACAGCTCGCCGGGGACGTGGTCGTTGACGTTCGAGCCGTGGTACATCGCCTCCAGTTTCCGGTAGTGGTCCGACATGGCCCGTCACAGACGCGGGTCGGGCAAAAACGGCCCGGTCGCACCTCAGCCCGCGGCCTGCGCGCCCCCGTCGCCCATCTCGGCGGGGTTCTGCATCCCCTCCTTGACCCCGAACCGGACGAGGGCGACGTTCACGGGGACGGCCGCGAGGAATCCCAGCGACAGGGAGAGCGACAGCGCGAGCCAGAACAGCACGTCGGTCACGTGGGCGCTGGCGGCCAGCAACAGATCCGACCCGATGGCGACCACCTCCATGATCGTGATCGAGGGCGTCTCGCTGTAGAGGGCGTCGACGAACGCCTCCCGGAACTCGACGCCCTCCTGTAGCAGCGGGCCGACCGTGAGGCCGAACCCGAACAGGTAGGCGAAGCCGAAGGTGACGGCGGCGACCCAGCCGACCGCCAGACCCAGAATCACCTGGGCGAGTACGATGCCGACGATCTCGCCGGCCCCACAGCCCGAGTAACAGTGCGCGGTCGACCGCAGGCCGCGCCGCCACAGCGAGTCCCGACTGATCTGGGTCCGCCCCGCGACCCAGTAGATCCCCAGTCCGAACGGCCCCGAGTACAGCACCACCAGCGTCCAGACGCCCTTCATCGTCGAGGGGAGCGCCTGGTTTCGCTCGCGGAGGTCCCACCACAGGACCGCGACCGCGACGGCGACGACGAGCGCCCACGCCGCCAGCAGTCGCGGGTCCGACAGGATCGGCGTCAGTACTTGCCGCGCCGGTTCGAGCGCGCGTTCGATCCGTCCGAGTACACCCATGGATACACACCGTTCCGAAAGCACGTCGACTGGCGACTACCGCCGTCGTACGGACCGAACCTTGCCGCTGGGGCCCTTATGCAGTTGTGGCTGCGAATCCGAAGTCGACTCGCGGACGAATCTAAAAAATCGAACCACTCTTGCCGGTCAGGGCAACTCGTCGCGCAGCCGGTCCACGTCGTCGCTGTCGTGGCCACAGAAGACGGCGGCGTCGGTCCGGCGCGCGAGGTCTTTCAGGAACTGCAGACTGTCGAACCAGTCGCGTTTGCTCCAGAGCATCGGCCCGCCCATGGGCTGTTCGCCGTCGTAGTTGGCCCGTGTGAACACCTCGTCGCCGGCCAGGATCGCGGTGCCGAACCCGTCGAGGTCGAGTTTCACTCCCAGCAGGCCCGGCGTGTGGCCCGGCAGGTGGAGCAGTTCCAGGTCCGCGAACAGCTCCGTCCGGTCGCGGTTGATCACTGCCCAGTTCAGGTCGTGATCGAAGTCCGCGGCGACGTAGGCGTCGTCGCCGGCGTCGGTGTTCGCGCTGTAGTAGGCGTGTTTCAGTTCGGCCTCGTGGACGTAGATGGGAACGTCGGTCCCGTCGAAGTGGTGGAGACCGCCGGCGTGGTCGATGTGGAGGTGCGTCTGGATCACGGCGTCGATGTCCGAGACGGCGTAACCGACCGCCGCCAGCGCGTCCGGCAGCGGGTGTTCGTCGGCGTCGTAGTGTTCGAAGGCGTCGTAGAGGGCCGAGGGCCAGTGACCCTCTCCCGCCTCGGGGTGGGAGCCGGTGTCCCAGAGGATGGTCGCCTCGGGGTGATCGATCACCAGATTGTACACCGCGCCGTCGCCCATCACCGTGTCCGGGTTCGGCTCGGTGGCGGTGCCGACGGAGAACCCCTCGATGATGTAGTTCACGTCCGAACGGACCGAGCCCCGGTCGACGACCGTGACCGTCGCGTCTACCATGCCCGAGGGTCCGGGGCTGTCGTGTTAAAACTCTCGGGGGCGGCCATCGACCCCGCAACATTTCTATATGCACAGACTCCAAATACACAGATACACAGATGCCGAGCAAGACGGTAAGCCTCAAAGCGGAGACGTACGAACGTCTCCGCCGCGCGAAAGGCGAGGACGAGAGCTTCAGCGACGTTATCGACCGACTCCTGGGCGACGACGAACACCCGCTGTACGGTCTCGTCGGGTTGCTGGACGACGACGAGGTAGAGACCGTCCGTGAGCACTCACGGTCGTTCCGGTCGGACGTGGACGACAGACTGCGTACCGACCCCGAACAGTGATCCTGGACGCCTGCTTTCTGATCGACCTGTTGGCCGGCGACGACGCCGCGGTCGCCAAACTCGACGAGATCGAGGACGACCTGCTGGTCGTGCCCACGCTCGTCTACACCGAGGTCGGCGTCGGGACCGATCCGAACAGCGCGACCGGGCAGCGGTTCGAGGAGATTATGGACGACGTGCCGCTCGTCCCCTACGACGGTGAAGCCGCGCGCCGGGCTGTCGACATCCAGCGGGGGCTCCGCGAGGATGGCGTGCAGATCGGTGCGGTAGACGCGATGATCGCCGGCATCGCCGTCGCCCGCGACGAACCACTCGTGACACGCAACGCGAGCGAGTTCTCCCGGACGCCGGTCCGCGTCAGTCCGTACTGATCAGCCGTCGAACCGCGTCAGCGCGTCGAGTTCCTCCTCGGGCACGTCTTCGAAGGCCTCGCGGGCGACGGTGCGCTTGTGGACCTCGTCGGCCCCGTCGACGATGCGGAACTGCCGGACGCTCTCGTAGAAGTCCGCGACGGGCAGGTCCTTGGCGATGCCGTTGCCGCCGAGGAACTGCAGAGCCGTGTCGATGGCCTCCTGGGTGGCGTTCGCCGTGAACACCTTCGCCATGCTCACCTCGACGCGGGCCTCGTGGCCGTCGGCGATCCGGTCGGCGGCCTGCCGGACGAGCGACCGGGCGGCCGCGAGGTTGGTCTCCTGTTCGGCGATGACCATCCGCGGATGCTGTTTCTCGGCCAACTTGGAGCCGAAGGCGTCGCGCTCGCTCATGTAGGCCTTGGTCACGTCGAGCGCCCGCTCGGCCATCCCGGAGTAGCGCATGCAGTGGGTCAGTCGCGCGGGGCCGAGCCGTTCCTGGACGTGCTGGAAGCCCTTGCCCTCCTCGCCGAGCAGGTGCTCCTCGGGGACGCGCACGTCGTTGTACTTGATCTCGGCGTGGCCCATCCCGTGGACGTCGCTGCCGACGTGGGGGATGTTCCGGACGACCTCGACGCCGTCTGCGTCCTTCGGGACGAGGAACACCGAACAGCCCTCGTAGGGGTGAGCCTCCTGATCGGTGCGAGCGAACACGAGCAACACGTCGGCCTTGATGCCCTTGCTGGTCCACCACTTGTGGCCGTTGATGACCCACTCGTCGCCGTCTTTCTCCGCTGTGGTCTTGAGCATCTTCGGGTCCGAGCCGCCGCCCTGCATCGGCTCGGTCATCGAGAAGCCCGACGCGATGTCGCCGGCGACGAGGGGCTTCAGGTACTCCTCTTTCTGGAGTTCCGAGCCGTGGAGTTCCAGCAGGTGCATGTTCCCCTCGTCGGGGGCGTCGACCCGCATCGCGATCTGACCCAGCGTCGACCGCCCGGCCTCCTCGAAGGTCGGCAGGGTGTCCCGGAAGTCGTAGCCCATCCCGCCGTACTCCTCGTCGATCTGGGGCGCGTAGACGCCGTACTCGCGGGCCGCCTCGCGGAGTTCCTCGATGGTGCTGTCCGACACCGACATCCCGCCCGACAGTTCCCGCTCTTTCGGGAGGACGACTTCCTCCATCAGGTCGTGTGCGCGGGACGCCAGTTCCTCGGCCGCCTCGGAGTCGTTGAACGTGAGCATCTTCCCGAGAGATTCCGGCCCGGCCACTATAAATCCCGTGCCGAAATCTCACAATGTTAGAATATCAGTCGAAAAACTCGCACGTTGTTAGTACTGTGCGTCGGGTCGCGGGCGGAACCGCTTAGGGGGTCCGCTCCGAGGGGTCGGGCGTGACGACCGGGGAACCGACGACGCGCGACGGGTTGCTGGCGCGGGCGGCCGAGTACGCCGCGACGGTGCCCATCGACCTCGACGTGGCCGAACTGGAGTGGGCGATCTCGGAGCGCGCTCGGCGGCGGGCCGGCTGTTGCCGGTACGACCCCGACACCGGCGAGATCACCGTCGTTCTGACCTGGGACGCCTATCGGGAGTTCGGCTGGGCGGAGTTCGTCGGGACGATCAGACACGAACTCGTCCACGCCTGGGAGTTCCAGCAATTCGGCGAGTCCGGCCACGGTGACCGCTTCTACCGGAAGGCCGACGAGATCGACGCACCCCGCCACTGTCGGTCGTTCACCGACGGCCGGATCGAACTGGTCTGCACCGACGAGAACTGTGACTGGCGGCCAGAGCGCCACCGCGCCTCGAAGCCCGTTCGCCAGCCCGACGCGGGCTACCGGTGTGGCGACTGTGGGGGCGAGTACGTCGTCCGGCACCGCGAGTCCGGCCGGACCTGGCGGACGGCAGACGGCTACGAGCGCGCTCGCGAGGCGCTGGGCGACGACTGGTGAGGCGTACGTAGCTCTCCGGAGCGTCCGGGGGTCCGTTTCGCCTGCCGCTGGGGGCGGTCCGAACGCGGAGCAGTCGGTCGGTTCTCGACCCGAAGGAAGCGGGTTCGACCGGGGCGTCGGACGGGGCCGCGTCGATCACGGCCGATAGCGCCTGAGGGGGACGACTTATCCGGCCGATGGCCTTACACACGCCCATGGCAAGTGTTCGGATCGGCTCGGCGTTCGGTATCCCGATTCGCCTGGGCGGATCGTTTCTGCTCGTTCTCCCGGTGCTGGTCTTCCTGATCGGATCGCAGGTCGGCACGACCGCGGAGGTGCTTGGCGAGTCGCTCGGGACGACCATCGACGCGGCGGCCCTCAGCGGGGGGTCGCTCCCCTGGGTGCTGGGGCTGGCCGCCGCGCTCGGACTGTTCGGCGGCGTGTTGATCCACGAGTTCGGCCACGCCCTCGTGGCTCAGCGGTTCGGCGTCCACGTCGACTCGATCACCCTCTGGTTCCTCGGCGGGCTGGCCCAGCTGGAGGAGTTCCCCGAGGACTGGAAACAGGAGTTCACCATCGCCGTCGCCGGCCCCATCGTCAGCGTCGGCGTCGGTGCGGTCTGTTACGCGGCCTTCCTGGCCTTCCCGGTCGGCCAGCCCGCGCCGCGGTTCGTCTTCGGCTACCTGGCCATCCTGAACGTCTTCCTGGCCGCGTTCAACCTCCTGCCCGGGTTCCCCATGGACGGCGGGCGCATCCTCCGGGCGGTCCTCTCGCGAAACCGCTCGCGGCTGGACGCCACCCGCATCGCCGCCGGCGTCGGGAAGGGCTTCGCCGTCCTGCTCGGCCTCGGCGGCATCCTGCTCGGCCAGCTGTTCTGGATCGCCATCGCCTTCTTCATCTACATCGGGGCGACCGGCGAGACCCGCCAGCTGATCCTCGAAGCCGCCTTCGAGGGCCTGTCCGTCGCCGACGTGATGACGCCCGCGGCCGACCTCTCGACGGTCACGCCCGAGACCAGCGTCGCCGACCTCGTGGACCGGATGGTCAGCGAGCGCCACACCGGCTACCCCGTCGTCACCGAGTCCGGCGACCTCCGGGGGATCGTGACCCTCTCGGACGTCCAGCAGGTCAACCAGGTCGAGCGCGATGCGATGCGCGTCGAGGACGTGATGACCAGCGACCTGCGGACGGTCACGCCCGAGACGGAGGCCGAGGACGCCGTCTCGACCATCCTCGGGCAGAACGTCGGCCGCCTCCTGGTCGTCGACGAGAACGGCGACCTCGCGGGGCTGGTCTCCCGGACGGATCTGATGACCGTCTTCCAGATCCTCCAGGAGAGCCGGTCGGCGGCGCTCGGTAAGCCCGCCGGAGAGCCGCCCCTCCAGCGGTAGGCGGTCGCCGGCCGCCCCGCCGCCCGCACGCACCGCGCAACCGAACAGTGATGTGGCTCGCGGTTCCAGAGGGCACAACGGCGAATCTCGATGCCTCAGCGCTACAACCCCTCGCAGGTCACGGAGTACTGGCAACACGTCTGGGAGGAGGAAGGGGTCTACGACTGTCCCGACGACGCCGCGGACCCCACCTACGTCCTCGGGATGTTCCCCTACACCTCCGGGGCGCTCCACATGGGCCACGTCCGCAACTACGCGATCACCGACGCCTACGCCCGCTACCGGCGGATGTGCGGCGACGACGTGCTCCATCCGATGGGCTGGGACGCCTTCGGCCTCCCCGCCGAGAACGCCGCCTTCGAGCGCGACACCGACCCCGAGTCCTGGACCCGCACCTGCATCGAGCGGATGCGCGACGAACTCGAACGGATGGGCTTTGGCTACGACTGGTCCCGGGAGATCACGACCTGTGACCCCGAGTACTACCGCTGGAACCAGTGGCTGTTCACCAAGTTCTACGAGGAGGGCCTCGTCGACTACGAGGGGGCCGCCGTCAACTGGTGTCCCGACTGCGAGACGGTGCTGGCCGACGCGCAGGTGAACGAGCACGAGCGCGAGGCTGACACTGGGACCGAGACCGTCGAGGTCTGCTGGCGCTGTGAGACGCCCGTCGGCCGCCGGGAACTCGACCAGTGGTTCCTCTCGATCACCGACTACGCCGCCGAACTCCACGCCGGCCTCGACGATCTGGAGGGGTGGCCCGAGGGCGTCCGTGACATCCAGCGCAACTGGATCGGCCGGCAGGAGGGCGCACGGGTCACGTTCGAGATCGACGCACCCGCGGACGACGCCCTCGACGGCGACGCGGTGGACGTGTTCACGACCCGGCTGGACACGCTCTTTGGCGCGACCTACATCGCGCTCTCGCCGGGCCACGACCTCGCCGCCGACATCGCCGCCGAGGACGAGGCCGTCGCCGAGTACGTCGAGGACGTGCGGGCGGCCGACCCCGGCGAAGCGGGGATGTCCGGCGTCGACACCGGGCTGACCGCGACCCACCCGCTGACCGGTGAGGCGATCCCCGTCTACGTCGCGGCGTACGTGCTGGACGACGTGGGGACGGGCGCGGTCATGGGCGTCCCCGCACACAACGAACGCGACCACGCGTTTGCCGCCGAGCAGGATCTCCCGGTCGAGCAGGTGATCGAACCCATCGGCGACGCGACGGCCGACCTGCCGGCCGACCCGTACACCGAGGACGGGATGCTCACCGCGAGCGGGGAGTACGACGGGCTGGCCAGCGCGGCCGCCCGCGAGCAGTTGCAGGCCCACGACGCCGTCGAGAGCGACGTGACCTACCGGCTCCGGGACTGGCTCATCTCCCGCCAGCGGTACTGGGGAACGCCCATCCCCATCGTCCACTGCGAGGAGTGTGGCCCCGTGCCGGTCCCCGAGGAGGACCTGCCCGTGGAACTGCCCGAGTACGTCCAGACGACGGGCAACCCCCTCGCCGAGAACGACGAGTTCGTCGAGACGACCTGTCCGGAGTGTGGCGGCCCCGCCGAGCGCGAGACCGACACGATGGACACCTTCGTCGACTCCTCGTGGTACTTCCTGCGGTACCTGAGCCCCGACCTCGACGAGGCTCCCTTCGACACCGACGTGGCCGACGAGTGGCTGCCCGTGGACGTGTACGTCGGCGGCGAGGAACACGCCATCCTCCACCTGCTGTACATTCGCTTTTTCACGCGGGCGCTGGCCGATCTCGACCTGCTCGACGTTCGCGAACCCGTCGAGCAGCTGGTCAACCAGGGCACGGTGTTGAAGGACGGCAAGAAGATGTCCAAGTCGAAGGGCAACGCCATCGCACCCCACGAGTACGGCGCGGAGACGACGCGCCTGTTCGTCCTCTCGGCGGCCCACCCTCGACAGGACTTCGAGTGGACCGTCAAGAACGTCAGGACGGCCTACGAGTTCCAGCAGGAGCTGTACGGGATGGTGGCGGAGTTCAGTGAGGGGGAGATCGACAGCCGGACCGAGAGCGAACCGCACGACGCCTACCTCGAACGCGAGATCGACCGGACCATCGCGGCGGTGACGACCGAGTACGACCGCTTCCGGTTCCACCAGGTCGTCGGCGAACTCCGGCGCTTCGCCCGCCTGCTCCGCCGCTATCGGGACTACGAACCCCCGTACAAGTACGCCTACAGCCGCGCGCTCCGGACGCTCGCGGCGCTGGTCGCCCCCATCGCGCCGTACCTGGGCGAGGAACTGTGGCACCTGCTGGGCGAAGACGGGTTGGCCGCGGGAGCCGACTGGCCGACCGCCCTCCACGACGTGGACGATTTCCGGATCGAGC
Source organism: Halorientalis pallida (assembly GCF_049605515.1). GTDB lineage: Archaea > Halobacteriota > Halobacteria > Halobacteriales > Haloarculaceae > Halorientalis > Halorientalis pallida_A. The sequence continues at coordinate 2,435,556 of NZ_CP187158.1, read as the reverse complement.
GGGAACTCGTCCGGAACACGCTCGACGACGTGCGGGAGATTACGGACGTGGTCGACATCGACGACCCCGACGAGATCGAGATCGTCGTCGCACAGGACTGGAAGTACCGGGCCTACGAGATCGCCCGCGAGGCCGACGACGATACCGCCGTCGTCGGCCAGGTCATGGACGACGAGGCGGTCCGCGACCACGGCGAGGCGGCCGCCGACTTCGCCGCGTCGCTGGGCGAGCGCAGCGCCGAACTCGAACCCACGATGGCCCCGGACCGCGAGCGCGAGATCCTGGAGCAGGCGGTCTGGCTCTTCGAAGACGAGTTCGGGGCCGCGGTCACGGTCCGGCAGGCCGCCGACGGCGACGACCTCGCGGCCAAGGCCGAACCCAACCGGCCGGCCATCCACATCCACTGAGCGGCCGGCGGTCCGGCCACGGACCGCGGTTCGCGGCTTCGACACGACCGATACGCATTTCTGACGGCTTTCCGACCTCCTCGACAGGATGGCAGTCTCGGTTCGCGGTACGGTTCGTGGCATGGGGACGCGGGCGAATCCGGCGTTCGCGGTCGGGGCGGTGGCAGTCCCGGTCGCGCTTCTGATCTACGCGGTGACACTCGGTTCGATCCAGCACCACACCTACGTCCACGTGATGGCGGGCGTGCTGTGGACGGGGATCGACCTGTTCATGGCCGTCGTGCTGGGGCCGGTGCTGGGCGGGCTGGCGGTCGAGGAGCGGGCGAACGTCTTCCAGCGGTTCACCCCGAAGATGACCTTCCTGATGCCGTCGCTGGCGCTGGTGACCATCGCCGGGGGGATCACGCTGGCGCTCCGTGGCGGCTGGGTCTTCCCGCACGCACACGCCTGGCTCGCGCTGTTGACCGCGGCGACGCTGTTGCCCGCCCTCGCGCTGATCGGCTGGCAGTTCGACGCCTTCACGGACTGGCGGTGGCTCGTCGCCTTCGGCATCGCGCTCGTGGGCAGTGGCGCGTACCTCGCCGTCGCGCTGCCGAACTTCGGGATGACGCGTCCGGTGTTCGCCGCCGCGCTGGGGATCGTCGCCGTCCTCAGCGTGCTGGGCTTTGGCGTCCTGATGCCCGGCGAGGTCAAGATGTATCTGGAGATGCGCTCGGCCGATCCCGACACGGACGTCATCAGCCGGATCGGGATGCGCAACGCGAAACTGAGCGCGGTGCAGGGCGGCTTCCAGCTCGCGATCATCGCGGTGATGGTCTACCTGCGCTGGGGCGGATTCTAGGGTTTTACACCGCTCGGGCTCCGTGACGGGTCATGGATCGCGAACGAACCCGTCGCGCCGTGCTGGGCGCGCTACTGGCGGGTGGGGTCGCCGGGGCCGCCGGGACGCCGATCCGGCGCTACCTCGACCGGTTCGCGCCGTTCAGCGGCGACCTCTGGGACACCGCCGGCGACGACCTCCCGGAGACCGTCGAGAGCCCGTACGGCGCGGCGACGCTACGCTACGACGACCACGGCGTGCCTCACGTGTCGGCCGACGACGAGCGGGCGCTGTACTTCGCGGTCGGCTACGTCCAGGGGGCCGACCGCCTCTTTCAGATGGACCTCCAGCGACGGCAGATGCGCGGCGAACTCTCGGCGGTCGTCGGCGACGCCACTCTCGACTCCGACCGCTTTCACGTCGCCATGGACTTCGCCGGGGCGGCCGAGGCGACGTGGAACCGCCTGGAGGGGTCCGAGACCGGCGACCTCGTCGAGGCCTACACCGAGGGCGTCAACCGCCACGTCGACGGCGGCCGCCCGCTCCCCGCCGAGTACGACCTGCTCGGGTTCGAGCCCGAGCCCTGGAACCCGGCCGACGCCATGCTCGCCGAGAAACAGATCGGCTGGACGCTCACGGGGAGTTTCCGGACGCTCCGGCGCGAGACCGTCCGGGCCGCCGGCATCGAGGGCCTGTACCCGAGCCGCCTCGACCACGACGCGGCGATCCTGGGCCACGAGGCGGGCGACGGCGCGGCGTCCGCGGCCCGGCGGACGACCGTTCCGTCCGGGACCGACGACCAGCGGGCGACCCACCCCGACCTCGAGGGCTGGCTCTCGGGGTTCGAGTCGCCGCCCGGCGTCGGCTCGAACTCGTGGGTCGTGTCGGGCGAGCACACCGCCTCGGGCGCGCCACTGCTGGCCAACGACCCGCACCTGTCGCTGATGGCCCCGCCCGTGTGGTACGAGATGGGGCTGGACGGTCCGGAGACGACGGTTCGGGGCGTCACGTTCCCGGGCGTCCCCTTCGTCGTCATCGGGGAGAACGCCGGCGGCGCGTGGGGGTTCACCAACGCCGGCGCGGACGTGATCGACTTCTACGAGTACGAGACCCGCGACGGCCAGTACCGATACGGCGACGAGTGGCGCGACTTCGAGACCGAAGACCGGACCATCGAGGTCGCCGACGGGGACGACCGGACCGTGACCGTCCGCAAGACCGTCCACGGCCCCGTCCTCTCCGCCGAGGCCGACGGCGACGACCTCCGCACCGAAGTCGGCGTCGCCTGGACCGGCCTCGGTGCCACCCGCACGACCGAGGCCGTCCGCGACCTGAACCGCAGCGACGGCATGGAGGAGGCGCTGGCGGCCCTGGAACGGTTCGACCTGCCCACGCAGAACTGCGTCTACGCCGACCGCGCGGGCAACACCCACTACCGGGTCGTCGGCAAGGTCCCCATCCGGCGGACCGACGGCGAGCAGGTCCCCGGCGACCGCGTGTTCGACGGCTCCGCGAAGGAGGGCGAGTGGACCGGCTACACGCCCTACGGCGAGACCGACTGGGAGGGCGAGGGGTTCGTCCCGTTCGCGGAGATGCCACACGCCGACCAGCCCGGCTACCTGGGAACAGCCAACCAGCGCGTCGTCGACGACGCCGACTATCCCTACTACTTCGCCGAGGCCTACGGCGACCCCTACCGGGGCCTCCGCCTCTGGGACCGGCTGGACCGCCGGATCACGGGTGACGAGCCGGTCGACCCCGCGTTCATGCGAACCCTCCAGCGGGACACCTACGACGCCCGGGCCGCGCAGTTCGTGCCCGTGATGCAGGAGGCGGCGTCGGCCGTCGACGGCGACGCCGCGAGCCTGCTCGCCGACCTCGACGGCTGGGACTACCGGATGGACCGTGACTCGCGGGCGGCGCTGGTGTTCGCGCGCTTCCTCGATCACTACCGGGACGTGGTGTTCCGCCCGCGACTCGGAGACGCGCTGGGCGACCGCCGCGACGTGACCGAGTACTACGGCGGCGACTGGGTGTTGCTCGGCCTCGACCCCGACTCGGCGTGGTTCCCCGACGGCCGGAACGCGGCCATCGCCGAGGCACTCGCCCGGACGGCGACGGAACTCGACGAACAGGGCTGGGCCACCTACGGCGACTACAACACGACCGCCATCGACCACCCGTTCGACCGGTCGTGGCTGAACTATCCCCGGTACCCCACCGACGGCTCGGCGGCGTCACTGAACAACTTCCGCCACGAGGAGTCGGTCGGCAGTAGCTGGCGGATGATCTGTTCGATGGACGAATCGGCGGCCACCTCCGAGGGTGCCTTCCCCGGCGGCAACGACGGCTCGGTCTTCTCGGATCACTACCACGACCAGTTGCGCGCCTGGGCCGACGGCGAGTACAAGCCGATCCCGCTCGGGACGAACGGCGAGATCGCCGTGCGGTTCGAGGAGGGCGAGCGATGAGCGAGCGACTGGCGGGGATCGGTGACCGACTCGACGCGCTCCGGGCGGCCCCGCGCCACCGCCGGCTCGCGGCCGTGGGTGCCGTCGTCGTCGGGTTGGTGGTCGTCCCGCTCCACTGGCTGGGGTTCGTCCTCGGCGGCGCGCTGGTCGCGCTCACCCAGCCCTCGCTGGGCCGCGGCCTGCTCGCTGGCCTCGGCTTCGGCGTCCTCTCGTGGCTCGTCTTCGCCCTCTGGCTCGCGGGCACGGGCAACCTGCCCCTCTTTCTCGGGATGGGACAGGTCTTCGCGGTCACCACCGCCATCCCGCTCGTGGGGAGCCTCCTCGGGTCACTGGCCCGCGGACTCCGCTAGCTACCACGTGTCACTACTACTATAAGTCGTGTCGCGACCTACTGGTGGTATGGCATTCGACGACGTTACCCTGTTCGAGCTGCACTTCGACGGCGCGACCATCGGCATTCCGGCCCCTGAGGCGGACGTGGACGACGTGGTCGTCACCGACCCGGACCGGATGGTGACCGACCCCGACCGGATGATCGAGGACGAGGAGATGGTCGACGACGCACCGGAGCGCTCCTCGCCGTCCCGCGGCCGACGCGTGATCGGTGTCGCGGCCGTCGTGGCCGCCGCCGTGGCGGCGCGTGCGATGTACCGACGCCGGGTCGGCCGTGACGAGGGTGCCGCGGTGGCGGTCGAGTCCGTCGACCACGACGAACCCGAGGCCGAACCGGTCGAGCAGTAAGGACCAGCGGGGGTGGCCACCCGCCGTCCGGTTCGTTTCACCAGCCAGTACGATGCGACTACTTTTATCCGCGGCTCCGCTATCCCGGACAGGTCGCCGTAACGATGTCGGACGTCCGCTTCCGTCGGGCAGAGCCGGAGGACGCAGAAGAGATTCTCTCGATCAAGCGGGCGGCAATCGAGGACCTCGAACACTGGCAGTACAGCCCCGAACAGGTCGACGCCTGGAAACCGAAGGACAGCTACCTCGACACGTTCGAGGAAGCCATCGGCGACGACCGCTTCGTCGTCCACGTCGGGGAGCGTGACGACCGGATCGTCGGCTACGGGGCGCTGAACGTTCCCGACGAGCGTATCGACGCCGTCTACGTCCACCCCGACCACCACGGCCACGGCGTCGCCACCGCCTTGGTCAAGCAACTCGAACTCTCCGCGCAGTTCCAGGGCATCGAGACCATCGACATCGTCGCGGCGCGCAACGCCGTCCCGTTCTACGAGTCGGTCGGCTACTGGCAACTCGACGACGAAGTGACCACCATCGAGGACGTCTCCGTCGAGTTCGTCCGCATGCGCAAACACGTCGCCGACGACGCGGACCCGTTCGAAGGCGACCGCGACCCCGGCGACACGCCCGAGCCGACCGAGATCGACGACGCGAGCGACGACCCGGCGGACGGCCCGTCAGCCCCGCGGCTCGCCGACTCCGAAGCCCCGGACTGGTTCCAGCTCGACGAGTGGCTCGACGACGACACCGGCGACGTGGACGAACTGTTCGACTCCACCGACGAATCCGACGGTTGACCCGCTCTTTCGACTGGAACCAATATCCACCGTCGTCCCACTCACTGCGACTGTTCGTGCAGTCGAAACGAAGGGGTGTTATATCGTCGGTGACAGGTACGAGGCTGGACGGTATTACCGCTCGGCGGCCGGCGCGAACACGTCGTCGTGGAGGCGGTCCGCGACGGTGTCGGTGAGCGTCCGGAGGTTGACGGCGTCCTCGCGGTTGTACGAGATCAGCCGTTCGAGTGCGCCGTCGCGGCCGCGCTGGTGTTCCTTCCAGAGGCGAACGGCGTCCTCGCCGGAGATGTCGGGGCGGTCGCGCTCGACGCCGATCTCCTGCTCGATCACCTTGAGTCCGCCCGTGAGACCGAGTTGCTTGCAGGGGTACATCAGGTCGAGGTGGGGGTGGTCCAGCGAGAGGTCGAAGGAGGTTTCGAGGAAAGGCACGTCGAAGCGTTTCCCGTTGAACGTCACGAGCATGGCGGCGTCGGAAAACTGGGCGCGCAGGGCGTCGGCGGTGAGGTCGTCGCCCCGGACGAGGGTGGTGGTCTCGCCGTCCTGGTGGAAACTGACGGTCGTCACCTTGTCGCGATGCTGTGAGAGGCCGGTCGTCTCGATGTCGAAAAAGCACGCATCGGAACGAAAGTTCTCGTACATCCGCCAGCGCTCGCCGCTGGGGAACTGCTCGCCGAAGTAGCGTGCGTCGCCGTCCGCCAGTCGGTCCCGTGCCGTGTCGATGAACGACTGGATCCGGTCGGCCGTGGTCTCCCCGACGACGGAGCCGTCGAACTCGTCCCAGTGGGTGACGCCGGCCTCCCAGAGCCGGCGCTCGGTCGTCTCGCCCACGCCCCGGACCGGGATGAAGCTGTTCTCGATTCGCACACCGACAGGGGTGGGCCGGGCGGACAAAACGCTGTCGCCTGCCGCCGCCGGAGACGATTTATGGTGGTCGCGCACGCAGTCGGGGGTATGACCACGTTCCTCGTCGCCACCGCGTCGGTCCACACGACCGCGGCCGCCTGTGACTACCTCGGCGAACGCGTTACCACCGAGGACACCGTCGTCGTCGTCAGCGTCACCGAACCCGACGGCGACCCACGCGATTCGGGTGACGCCACCAACGTCGCCCGCACGCGACTCGTCGACCCGACCGTCGAGACTATCACCGAGGCGGGCCGCCCGAGCGAGGTGATCCAGTCACTGGTCGCCGAACGCGACGTCGACGAGGTCCTGATCGGTGCGCGACGGGGCGACCCCGACGCCGCGCCCGGACTGGGCGGAACCGCCGCCGACCTGCTGGTGAGCCTGGACGTGCCAGTCGTCGTCGTGCCACTGCCGGACCTGTCCTGAGCCCGAGACCCCCGTTCTTTTCACCGAGGACGGCACAGGGGGGCGTATGTCCGGCTCCGAGCTCGCGGCACGGGTCAGGGAGGCGCTCACCGTCGACGCCGAGGCGTTCCAGGAGCGTGCCGAAGCCGAAGCCGAGGAACTGATCGAGGAGGTGTACGACGGCACCTTCGACAACTCCCAGGCCATCATCGGGCTGGAGCAGGAGCTGTACGCCGTCGACGACCGGACCGACGCCCTGATGCGGGTCCCCCGCCAGCTCCTGGACCGCATCGGCTTCGAGAAGGAACTCGGCCTCCACAACGCCGAGATCCAGACCACGCCCGTCCCGCTCTCCCGGTACGGGCTGGAAGAACAGGAGGCCGAACTCCAGGCCCACGTCGACGCCGCCCAGAAAGCCGTCGGCCGCGAGAACATCCAGCTCGTCGCCGACGGGATGTGGACCGTCCCACCGAACGGCGAGACGGCCACCGACTACCTCTGTGACAGCATCGAGGCCGAGGGAATCAGGATTGCCACCAACATGTCCGACGCGGTGCGGTACCACACGATGGCCAACACCGACTATCCCTCCGGGCTCCGGATCGACGCCCCCCACGTCACCCTCGAAGCCGACACGGTGATGCCCGAGAGCCTCATCACCTCGATCCAGCCCCACTACCAGGTCCCCCACGCCCCCGACCTGCCCGAACACTTCACCTACGCCCTGCGCGTGGCCGGCCCGCTGGCCGCCCTCGGTGCCAACTCACCGTTCTTCCCGCCGGAGATGTACGACGACGTGCCCGCCGGGCAGATTCTCGCCGACGCCTGGATGGAACACCGCATCACCGTCTTCGAGGACGTGTTGAACCCCCAGACCGGCGACGGCGACCCCAAGGTGTGTTTCCCGCCCGACTTCGACAGCGTCGAGGAGGCCATCCACGACATCGCTCAGGACCGCACCATCGTCCCGATGGACGTGCCCGACGGCCAGCGCTTCGACGACCGCTTCCGGCACCTCCGGCACAAACACGGCTCCTACTGGCGGTGGGTCCGCCCGGTCTTCGACGGCGGGTCCCGGTCGGCGGCCAACGCCCGCATCGAGTTCCGCCCCCTCTCGGCCCAGCCGACCATCCGGGACGCCGTCGCCTTCCAGGCCCTGTTCGCCGGCCTCATGGAGAGCCTGCCCCGCCGGGAACACCCCGTCCGGAACCTCGACTGGCAGACCGCCAAGGCCAACTTCTACGCCGCCGTCTGTGACGGCCTCCAGGCCGAGTTCACCTGGCTCACCGCCGACGCCTCCGAGACGGGTGCCGTCGACGAGATCTACGGCGAGATCTTCGAGTACGCCCGCGACGGCCTCGAACTCCGTGGCCTCTCCACCGAGGAAGCCCGCCGGTACATCCGCCCGCTGCGGGAACGCGTCGACCGCCGGACCACGCCCGCCCGCTGGAAACACGGCCTCGTCGAACGCCAGGTCGAACGCGGCGTGCCACTGACCGAGGCCATCTGGGGCATGCAGGCCCGCTACGTCGAAAAACAGACCGAGACGCTCGTCGAAGGCACCTTCGCCGACTGGCTAGACGACTAAATTTTCACCTCCTAAATTTTTACTTCGGGGGGTGACGGCGGTGCCGTCACCCCCACTCGCAAAAATTTAGTATAAAAACTCCCTCGGCGCTCGGCTTCGCCTCGCGCCGAGTGAACCGGCGCGCGGAGCGCGCCGGACGCTGGCAGTACCCGCACCGCAACAGCGCCGTACCGCGGCCCGCCGCTCTCCTCACGCCGCCCCGCGCCGCGACAGCACCACTAGACCGACCGCCCCGGCGAGGAACAACAGCACGTCCCCGGCGTCCGGGATCGGGACGAACGGGTCGCCGAACAACCCGACCGTCATCGCCGCCAGCGCGACCGTCCCCAGGATCGGACGCTCCCGGACCGTCCCCGCCAACACCCGCAGAGACCAGTAGAACCCTTCCAACTGCCCCGTGACCCACGCGCCAATCGACCGGTTCTCGTCCGGGTTCGCGGCCGGTTCGAGCCCGGACAGGTCGTCCCGACCCACGGTGACGACGGTGCCGGTGTGTCGCCGCGTTCCGTCGGCGTCGGCCACCTGCAGGAGCGTGACGCCGTCCCCTGTGGTCCCGACGACGCGATAGACGCCCGGTTCGATGGCGTCGTCGGTGGGTCGGACGTGGTCGTAGACATCGAGATCGGCGGTTCGGTCGGTCATCGCTCGCCGACCGCCGACTCGACGTGGTCCACTGCGGCGGCCGCCGAATCGACCGCCGCGACCCCCTCGATGTCGTGGGTGTCGAGGCCCGCAACTGGCCGGTCGAAGTCCAGCGCGTGGCCGATCTCCGAGAGCGTCCCCGTCGACCCGTCGATGGCGATGGCCGCGTCGCCGTTCAGGACGACGAGGACGTTCCGGGCGTTGCCCATGGCCGTCGCGACGGCGGTGTCGACGTACTCGTTGGCCGCCTCGCGGTCCGGGCCGGGGACGATGCCGATGGTGTCGCCACCCGCCTCGGCCGCCCCCTCGCAGACGGCCTCCATCACACCGCCGAGACCGCCACAGACGACGGTGTGGTCTCGGTCGGCGAGTTCGCGGCCGACCTCTCTGGCCGTGGCGGCCGTCTCGCGGTCGATCACGCCGCCGCCGATGACGCTGACGCGCACCTCACCACTCCATGCCGCCGTTGACGGCCAGCACCTGCCCGGTCATGTAACTGGACTCGGGGCTGGAGAGGAAGCGGACGATGCCCGCGATGTCCTCGACCTCGGCGAACCGGCTCAGGGGAATCCGGTCGATGATCTTCTGCTGGACGCGCTCCGGTACGTCTTCGAGCATGTCCGTCTTCACGAATCCGGGCGCGACGCAGTTGGCCGTCGAGCCGGTGGAGGCGAGTTCCAGCGCAAGCGTCCGGGTGAAGCCAAAGAGGCCGGACTTGGTGGTCGCGTAGTTGGCCTGCCCGTAGTTGCCCTGCTGGCCCACGACCGAGGAGATGTTGATCAGCCGGCCCTGATCGGAGGCCTTGATGTCGTCGAACAGGCAGTGCGTGCAGTTGAACACGCCGCCGAGGTTCACGTCCATCACCGTCTCCCAGTCCTCCTTGGTCATGTTCTCGAACTTCTTGTCGATGGTGATGCCCGCGTTGTTGACCAGTACGTCCACCTGTCCGAAGGCGTCGTGAATCCGGTCGCACATCGCTTCCACGTCGTCGTAGTCGGCCACGTCGCCCTGGACGGCGATGGCCGTCCCGCCCTCGCTCTCGATGGCGTCGACGGCTTCGCTGGCCGCCGCTTCCGAGGAGCGGTAGTTGACGACGACGTCGGCACCGTGACGACCCAGTTCCTCCGCGATACCGCGGCCGATGCCGCGTGAACTCCCAGTGACCAGGCAGGTCTGTCCGTCGAGCATACGCCACGTTCGGCCCCCGGGACCAAAAAGGATGTTCGCACGCAGCGCGTTGATTGCCGTCGTGGGAATCAGGCGACCTGGTCGATCCAGTCCTGTGCGCGGGACTCCGAGACCTCCGCGGCGTCGGCGACCGTGGCGGCGTCGGTCGCGGCCAGGTCGGCGGTCGTCTCGATGCCCGCGTCCTGGAGGCGTTCGGCGTAGGTCGGGCCGATGCCGTTGACCGTCTCCACGCCGTCGGCACCCTCCTCGTCGGTGAGGGTGGCCTGTTCGCCGTCCTCGCTCTCGGTCGCCTCGACCTCGATCTCGTCGTCGTCGGCCGGCGGTTCGTCGGCCTCGGGTTCCTCCTCGGCCTCGACGGCCGCGTCGGTACCGTCGCCGATCTCGATCTCGGTGGCCTCCTCCTCGAGTTCCACGTCGTCGGTCTGCTCGTGGAACCACTCGGCGGCGCGGGGCCAGACGTCCTCGTGGGACGAGCCCGAGACCGACAGGCCGATGTGGCCGGTCGGGTACTCGATGGTCTCGATGTCGTCGGAGCCGACCACGTCGTTGAACGGCTTGCTCGCCGCCGCCGGAATGAGGTGGTCGTACTCGCCCATGAGCTGGAGGATGGGCATGTCGATGTTCTCCACGTCGACGTGTTTCCCGTCCAGATACAGCTCGTTCTTGTAGAGCTTGTTGTCCTGGTAGATGTCGCCCAGGAACTGCTCGTATGCCGCGCCGGCGAGGTCGATGCCCTCACCGAGCCACCGCTCCATCCGGGCGAAGTTCTCGACGAAGTCCTCGTTCTCGAGGTTGTCGTAGAGCCGGACGTACTTGGAGACGTAGTTGTCGACGGGGTCCATCAGCGCGAAGCCGACGTCGAGCATGCCCGCGGGGACGTTGCCGAACACGTCGGTCACGTCCTCGGGGTCGTAGTACTCGTCGCTGCCCCATTCTTCGAGGACGCCGCCGGTCTCGTCGAAGTAGAGGCCGGCGGCCATCAGCGCCAGCGCGTTGACCTTCTCGGGGTGGAGCGCGGCGTACATGGCCGTCATGGTACCGCCCATGCAGTAGCCAAGGATGTTGATCTGCTCGTTGCCCGTGCGCTCGGCGACTTCCTCGACGCAGTTGTGGATGTACCGGTTGACGTAGTCGTCGAGCGTGAGGAACTGGTCCATCCGCGAGGGCTCGTTCCAGTCGATGAGGTACACGTCGTGACCGGCTTCGAGCAGGCGGCGCACGACCGACCGCTCGGGCTGGAGGTCGAGGATGTACGGCTTGTTGATCAGCGCGTACACGACGAGGATCGGCACGTCGCATTGCTCCTCCTCGGGGACCTCGATGCCGGCGTCCTCGGGCTTGTAGTGGAGCAGTTCCAGCTTGTTCTCGGTGTAGACGACCTCGCTGGGGGTCTCGCCGACCTCGATCTTCGCCAGCGGGCCGGCCCGTTCGGGGGCGACGCTGGCTTTCTCGACGGCATCGGACATCGCCTCGAACCCTTTGCGCTGGGCGTCCAGTGCGTTCGCGAACGGGTTGATCATAGTTCCTCGAGGATCTCGTCGAGCTTCTGCTCGACGGCGTGCTGGCGGCGTTCCAGTTCGACGAGGCGCTCGCCGACCTCCATCACGTCGTCACGGGTCGGGAGACCCAGCTGCTGGATCGTGTCCTGGGTGACCTCGTCGGCCTCCTCCTGCATGTCCATCATCGCCTCGACCAGCTGGCCGTTGGCGGCGGCGAAGGCGGAGGTGCCCATGACTTCCTTGAAGGCCTCGTTGGCCGACTGCAGCCAGATGTCACGGACTTCCGAGGGTTCGACGTCCTCGCCCTGTGCCGCGTCGGTCGTCCGCTCGAACATCTTCTCGGAGGCGTCCATCCAGACCTCGTAGGCCCGGTTGTACCCCTCGAAGCCTTCGGCGACTTCGTCTTCCTCGGGCATCGAGCCCTCGACGGCCTCGGCCCAGGACTCCATGAAGGCCGCCTGGGCCTTCATGTTCTGCTCGACGGAGTCGGCGACCGCGTCGTTCATCTCCTCTACCATCTCGTTCCAGTCTTCCATCGGGTCGTTGGTTGTATCGCTCATGGTGGTACCGTTTGTAGCCGACAACAAAAATCGGGTTGGTCGTTCGGGCCGGTCAGGCCTCGAGGGATTCCTGGGCCTGCTCCTGGACTTCCTGGACCTGGTCCTGCACCTGCTCGACCTGGTCCTGCATCTGTTCGAGCTGGTCCTCGACCTGCTCGGCGGCCTCGATGGACTGGCCTTCGAGGTCCTCGTGGGCCTCCAGGACCATCTCGATCTGCTCGTCCATCGCGTCGAGGTAGTCCGCGGTCAGCTCGTCGTAGGCGTCGAGCCCTTCACGGGTCTCCTCCTCGATGTTCTCGAACAGTTCGGCGTGGTTCTCGAGCAGGAACTCGAACTGCTCGTCGACGGCCTCGCGGACCTCCTCGACCGTGCCGGCCGCGCCGGGCACGGTGCTCTCGATCGCGTCGAGGTAGCTGTGGAAGGCGGTCTTCGAGAGCTCGACGGTGCGGCGCTGGGCCGACTCCTGGCTGCCCAGGCTGTCGACGAAGGCCTCGCTGACGGTCTGCTGGAACTCGACGCCCTGTTCGACCGCGTTCTGACCCTGCTTGATTGCCTGGCGCTGCATCTCGAATGTCGTGGTGATGGGGGTAGTGTATTCTGCCATAGTGGGTTCACTCCTGGGAACGCTTGCGCTTGACCGGAACGACGACAGTCTGGACGATGTCACCCTCCTCGATGTCGAGCGCCTCGCGCTCGGCGTCGGGAATGCTGATGCGTCCGCCGCTCTGGACGCGGGTCTTGAACGTCGCCATCTGACTCATCGCGCCCAACTGGGGGACGCCAACGCCCGACGTGCTGGCACCGAGCAGCTGCTGGATAAATTCCTGTTGCTGCTCCATCGCCTGCTCGCTGGCCTGCTGGAACCCCTTCATCATCGCGGGGGGCCACATTGACCCGTCCTGACTGTCGTGTTGCTCGGTCATCCCTTCACCCCTCTCTACTCCACTCGACACCATAAGGGTTATGGTTCTCACCACTCATTACCATCTATTGGTAGCAAATGGTAGCAACTGAGCCCGCGGGGGTCGACCGGCGGCCCTCACCGACCACGACGAGCGCGCGCGATTCGTACAGAACGGCCTCTAGAGGCCGTTCTGGAGCGAACGAATCATGTGAACCACCACGCTTTAATACAGCCACTTCCAACAACTGGTGCCAATGAGCTCCAACCCGCACCGGAGCGCGTTGCTGGATACGTGGACGGAGACCTCGTCGCACGTTTTCAACAGCGTTCTGGAGGCGAACAGAGCGGCGTTCGCGGCTTTCGGTGTCAACTCCGACGACGACACCGACGAGGACCCGACGCTGCCGCCGCGAGAGCGGATCGAACCCGACGAAGACCTCCCCGAGTGGACCATCGAACGGACCGAAGACGACCGAACCGAACTCGGCGTCGGGGACCGCATCGAGTTCACCAAGACCATCTCCGAGGACGACGTGACGAACTTCGCGGCCGCCAGCGGCGACACCAACCCGCTGCACCTGGACGACGAGTACGCCTCCGAGACCCGATTCCGGGGTCGGATCGCCCACGGAACGCTCGTCGGCGGCCTCATCAGCGCCGCCCTCGCCCGCGTGCCCGGACTGGTCGTCTACCTCTCGCAGGATCTGGAATTCCACAACCCGGTCCGCATCGGTGACCGGCTCACCGCCGAGATCGAGATCGTCGAGGACCTGGGCAACGACCAGTTCCGGCTGACCACGCAGGTCAAGCAGGGCGACGAAGTCGTCATCGACGGCGAAGCCGTCATCCTGGTCGACGAACAGCCCGAGTAATCTCCAGCACGCGCGCTCCGCTTTCTGCCTGCACCGCGGCAGGAACACATTCTCGCCATCGGTCCGGTTGGTTTAATGACATTTGGTCCTGACGGCCGAAAAACTTCCAGTCGCTGGCCGTTCGCCCGACTCGTTTACCAGTGTTCGCGAAACGGTCGACGAGCTAGCTCGCCAGGAACTCGGCCAGCACGCGGTTGAACGTGGCCGGGCGTTCCCGTGGCGGCCAGTGGCCACAGTCTTCGAGGACGTGCAGCCGGCTGTCCGGGAGCCGTTCGTGGGCGCGTTCGGACCACGTCGTCGGCAGGAGCGTGTCGTCGTCGCCGTGGACCAGTAGCGTCGGGATGCCCAGCTCGGAGAGATCGTCGACGTAGCAGGTCCGGAACCCGCAGGCGCGGAACTCGCTGCGCTGCCAGCTCCGGAGCGTGCGGCCGCAGTCGTCGTCCTGCAAGACCTCGTGGACCTCCGTGACGAACTCCTCGGAGGCCTGGGTCATGTACCCGCGGAGCGTGTCCCGGACGGTCCCCTCGTTGACACCCATCGTGTTCCAGACGAACTGATCGACGACGGGCATCCGGAGCGCCATCGACGCCATCGGTCGCCAGCCGGCGTCGGCGCCCAGTCCGTAGCTGTCGACCAGCGCCAGCCGCTCGACCGCCGCCTCCAGGGCGTAGCCCAGCGCGATGGCACCGCCCATCGAGATCCCGGCGACGCTTGGCCGGTCGAGATCGAGTTCCTCGACCAGCCCCGCGAGTACGTCGACGTAGTAGTCGGTCGTGTACCGGATGTTCGGCTTGTCGCTGGCCCCGTGGCCCGGCAGGTCCGGGGCGATCACGCGGTGGTCCTCGGCCAGGTGTGGGATCGCGTGTTTCCAGGAGATGTGTTTCGCGTCGAGACCGACGCCGTGTAACAACACCAGCGGTCGGCCGTCGCCCGTGTCCCTGTACCGGACGGTCGTCGTCGTTTCCCGGCCCGACCCGTCTTCGGCCGTCACCTCGACCGCGCGTTGCCCGCCGGCTCCGGCGTCACTGCTCGAACTCGCCATTCACCCGTACATCGGAACGAGAGACCTTGTGTCTTCGGAATCTCACGACGTGTCGATCCGCCGATTCCGCGGCGACGAGCCAGTGAGGTTCGTCTCCGCCAGGCCGACGACGAGCAGGCTCCCGCCGGCGAACGCGAGGGCCGCCACGCGCCCGGCCGGCGACAGCCCCAGCGTCCCGAGTCCGAGTGCGGTCACACCCAGGAACCCGGCCAGTATGGAGACCGTGACGGCGGTCGCCCGGAGCCAGCCGTCGCCGCGCCCGACTGCCGCTCTGACCGTGACGTGGCCGGCCAGGACCGCCGCGCCGAGCAGGCCGACCAGCGACCCGGCGGCGTACCCGGCCGCCAGCGTCGCGCCGCCGACGCTCCGACGGCCAAGCGCCGCCCGACCGCTCCGCCCCGCCGCGCCGACGAGGACCCACGCGAGAATCGTCCCGAACGACGCCATCACCCCCGCGACGCCCGGGTTCTCGCCGGCCGCCGTCAGCATCGCCACCGCCCCGAGACTCGACAGCAGGGGTCCGACCGCCACCGCCAGCCAGTCGGCCGCCAGCCCCTCGTGGTCGTCCAGCCGCTGGGTCACGGCGATCCACGCGACGAGCAACCCTGCGCTGACGGCCATGCCCGCGATGATCGCGACGCCCAGCACGCCGTCGTCGGTCCCCGGTGCGGCCGCCGCGGCCCGACCCACGGCCGCGTCGCTCCCGAGCGCGCCGACACCCGATCCGAGCGCCACGACCCGCCACGCCTCGCTCATGCGTGCGGTGTGTGTCCGGACGGCCCGCGTTCGCGTCCGATACCCCCCGTTCCAGCTCCGCCCAAACCCATGTTACAGTATAGCATACCAACAGGTAGTTACGCCGTGGTGCCGGCACTTGTTACCGGATCTTCGCGAACGGCCCGACTCGTCGTTCACTTCGCTCCCCCGGCGGACCGAACGAGTCCGGTCGTTTCAACCTTCCGGACAGACAGATCACTTCTCGACGGCCAGGAGGGCCACCCGCTCGCCGACCAGCGCCGACAGGCCGGCGTCGGTGGCCGCGAGTTCCCGGTCGGACACGTCGAAGAAGTCCCGAACGCGCTCCTCGTCGTACGCGCCGAGGGTCTCGGCGGGTTCCAGCAGGTCCGCCACCGCCGCGGTCGCCTCGGGTTCGGTGGCGCTCTCGGTCACGCCGTGGACGACGACCGCGACCGGGCACTCCCCCTCGGCGACCCCCATTTCGAGTGCCCGCGAGATCTGCCGCCGGCCCGCCGCGTACAGCAGGATCTCGACGGCGTGGTCGTCGGCGATGGCCTCCCCCTGTGCCCGGGCCCGGTCGGCGCACGCGACCGCGCGTTCGAGATGCTCGCGGTCGACGACGTACCGGGCGTCGAACGCCTGGACCGCACAGCCGTGTTCGTCGCCGATCTCGCCCAGTTCCGCGACGAACGCGTCGACATCCTCGACCGTCGCCGTGCCCTCGATCACCTCCATCAGAAATCACCCAGGCTGGACTGATCTTCGGGGTCGTCGGCCGTCCCACTCCCACCGTCGCCGCCGCCCGTGGTGGTCGTCTCGATGCCGTCGATGTCTGCCGGTTCGACCTCCGCCATCGATGGATCTTCGCGGCCGGCGTTCTCCAGGACGTTCTCGGCGGTCTTCTCCCGGCCCCGGAGCGCCCCGAGGACGACCGCCTTCTCGGCCTCCCGCAGGTCCGCCCGAGTCCGGATGCCGGCGTCGTAGAGCCGCCGGGCGCGTTTCCGCCCGACGCCGCGCACGCTCGCCAGATCGACGAGTTCGCTCTTGACGCCGTGTTCGACCCGGGTGCGGGCCTCCCTGATCGCGGGCACGCAGTCCATGCCGAGTTCGCCCGCCAGCGACTCCGCGGCCCCCAGCAACCACTGGGTGGTCTCGACCTTCCCGCGGATGTCCCCCGGGCCGACGCCGTAGCGGTCGGTGATCGCGTTCTCGTCGATCTCGCTGGCCCAGTCTTCGAGCAGGCGGGCGGTCTTCAGCGCCGACAGCCAGTCCTCGAAGCGGTCGTCCTCGTACTCGCTGGGCATCGGGCCCAGAAACTCCGTCTCGCGCTCGTAGGCCAGTTGCGTGTACTCGTCCTCGTCGCCGCTCCGGAGGTACAGTTCGTACATGTCCGGCGTGCGCGCGACGAGGTGATAGAGACCGAGCGCCGACGGCGGTTCCCGGGGGCCGTCGTCGTCGCCGTCGTCGGCCGCGAGTTCGCTCGCCCGGGTGAAGCCGGCGGGTTCCTCGGCGTCGGCCCCGTCGCCCGCCGCCTCGGCCCGCCCGCTCCCGGCGCTCGTCCCGCCCGACCGCTCCCAGTCGCGCAGGCCGTCGATGATCTCGGCGGCGCTCATCGGATCGAGGTAGAGCCGCGAGACCGTGTGCCCCAGGCCGGTAGCCTGCAACTGGTCGCCGTCTCTGGTAAGAAAGTCGTTCACCTCAAGATAGTCGAGCATCCGGTCGGTGACCCGCTCCAGTTCGTTCCGGTCGGCGTTCTGTGTGGCGTGGAGCGTCCGTTCGAGAAACTCCAGCAGTCCCTCGCGGGAACTGGCGAACCCGGAGGCCACAGTCGCGAGCAGGTGGGTCCGGAGCGCGGGTTCGGCGGCGAGTTTCGACCGCACCGGCTCGGGATCGGCCCAGACGTACCGCTCGAACAGTTCGTCGAGTTCGTCGTGGCTGTTGGCCAGCAGGACGGCCTCGCCGTAGGGGTCGAGCCCGGGTCGGCCGGCCCGCCCCATCATCTGGTGGACCTCCAGCACCGAGAGCGGGGCCATCCCGCCGGTCGAGCCGTCGTAGCGCCGCCAGTCCCGGACGACGACTCGCCGGGAGGGCGTGTTGACCCCCGCCGCCAGCGTCGGCGTCGCACAGACGACCTTCAGCAGGCGGTCGCGAAAGGCGTCCTCGATCAGCGAGCGGTGGTCGCTGGCGAGGCCGGCGTGGTGGAACGCCGCGCCGCCCTCGACGGCGTCGGCCAGGTCGTCGCTGGTCTCGGTGTCGCTCACGTCCCGGATTTCGGCGGCGATCTCGGCGAGTGCGTCGCGCTCGTCGGAATCGAGGAAGTCACGCGTCGTCGAGGACAGCCGCCGGGCCGCGGCCTCGGCGTTCCGACGGGAGTTGACGAACACCAGCGTCGACCCGTCGTCGGCCAGCGTGTCCCGGACGATGGCGGCCGTCTCGCTCTCGCCGTTGCGGACTTCCAGCCGCTGTTGACTGCCGTCTTCGAGGTGGAGCGCCTGCCCGTAGTGGACCCCCTTCTGGAGTTCGATGGGTCGCCAGTTCGAGTCGACCAGTTCGGCGTCGAGCCAGTCGGCCAGCTCGTCGGCGTTGCCGATGGTGGCCGACAGCGCGACGGTCTGGAGGCCGGCGTTCAACTGCCGGAGCTTGGCGAGCGTGACCTCCAGCGTGGGGCCGCGCTGGCCGTCGTCGACGAGGTGGACCTCGTCGGCGACGACGCAGGACAGGTCTTCGATCCAGTCGGCGTCGTTGCGCACCAGCGAGTCGACCTTCTCGCTGGTCGCCACGATGACGTCCTTGTCGGCGAGCCAGCCGCCGTCCGAATCGTAGTTGCCCGTCGAGACGCCCACCTCGACCCCGTACCGCTCGAACTGCTCGAACTCCTCGGCCTTCTCGCTGGCCAGCGCCCGGAGTGGCACGATGTAGAGAGCCTTGCCGCCGTCGGACCGTGGGCCCGACGAGGCCCCACTCGCGTCACTCGCGGGACCGCTCTCCTCGCCGGCCACCGCCGACAGCATCGCCAGCTCGGCGACCAGCGTCTTCCCGCTGGCGGTCGGCACGCTGGCGACGAGGTTCGCGCCCTCGGTGACGCCCGCCTCGACGGCCTCGGCCTGGGGCGGGTACAGCGCCTCGATGCCCTCGTCCTGCAGGTGTCCGGACAGCCAGTCGGGAACCCCCGGAATCGCCGAAACGTCCATTACCCGTCCGTTGCGCGTCACCGGGTTTAAATTGTCGTCCTCGGTCGACGGGAACTGGGCGTTCGCCCGTATCGAGCGCTTACCTGCCCCGTGGTTTCATGCCCGTGGACGCGTAGGTTTCCCTATGGATTCCCTGAAGGTCGACGTGCGGAAGCTCCACCTGTTCAACGGGCTGGCCAAAGAAGGGGCCGAAACCGTCGCCGACCACCTCCAGCAGATGAGCGGCCTCGAGACGACTGCCTCGGTCTCGAAGCTGAACTTCCTCGACTTCGGCGACGTGGGCACCCACCTGCGCACCGAGTCCGAGACCGATTCCCACGTCGGCATCTACACCGAACTCGAAGACGCGCCCTACGGCTACCTGCTCTTTCTGGTCTCCCGGGCCGAGTCGAAGCGGCTGGCAAACGCCATGCTCGGAGAGGGGGCCGAGGCCGAAGCTGACGGCAGCGGCTTCTCGGACATGCAGAAATCCGCCATTCAGGAGGTCGGCAACATCATGACCTCCGCGTTCATCGACGGCTGGGCGAACGTGCTGGGGACGACCATCGCCCACTCGCCGCCCCACTTCGCCTACGGCGACAGCGAGACCATGCTCGACGAGATCGCAGACTGGCCCGACACCGACATCGTGTTCGTCATCGACTCGGAGATCACCGCCGCCGACGTGGACTTCTCGCTGACCTGCTACACCTTCCCCGAACTGGAACCGCTCGTCGACCTGATCCACGACATCGACGTCGACTCCATCGCCGACGCCGAGACCGCGCCCTCCGACTTCTCCGAACTCGTCTAGGCTGTCGTCGCCGGCCGTTCTCGCGCCGTCTCGGCCTCCAGCCGCGCGACTCGCGCGTGGAGCGGCGGGTGCGCCGCGAAGGGACCGGCGTGGGGTCCGGGCGTCGTCAGCAGCACCCGCTGGACGGCCAGTTCCTCCAGTGCCGACGCCAGCGCCGGCCCCAGTCCCTGCCGAGCGGCGTAGGCGTCGGCCGCGTATTCGGTGCGCCGGACGACGGCGAACGCGCCGACCGCGCCCGCGGCGGCCAGTCCCACTCCGGCGAACAGCGCCGTCGTCCCGCCGAGTTCCAGCGCGACCAGCAGTGGGGCGACCGCCGCGAGGACGGCTCCGAACCGGCGCGGGACGTGCCCGCCCTCGTGGTGTCCGACCTCGTGGGCGACGACCGCCGCCAGTTCCCGCTCGTCGAGGCCCGAAAACAGCGACTCGGCGACGAAGACGTACCGCTGGCCCGGCAGGACGCCCGCCGCCAGGGCCACCCCGAACCGCGTCCGGTCGTCGACCACCCGGAGCCGACAGTCCGCGGGCACACCGGCGATCTCGCGCTCGCGCTCGGTCGCCGGCCGGTCCCGGACGGTGAAGCTGATCGCGTACGGTGCGAGGACGGTTCCGAGGCCACCGAGGACGACGGCCACGGCGAGCCGGCCGACCGTCGACTCGGCGGCCGTGACGACCGCCGTCGCCGCCGCCAGCGCCAGCACGGTCGCGGCGTATCGGCTGGTGAACCAGCCCGTCACGTCCCGATAGGTCAGGTCGAGCCGGCGGGACGCTCGGCGGTACCGGAGCGTACCCAACCGGACCGCCAGCACCCCTGCCAGCACCGGCCCGAGCAGGAGCGTGACGGCGGCGAGGACACCGACGAGTTCGGCGGGGAGCGCCGGCGCACCGCGACGGATCGCCGCGGCGGCCAGCGGCACGGTCTCGACTGTCACCGCGAGTGCCAGCGTCACGAGCGTGGCCGCGACGTAGCCGACTTCCCGGAGCGTGCGGAGGCGTTCGGCCGCGCGTGCGGGCCCGGCCGTGATCCGGTGAACGTAGCCGGCCGCGGTCCGCACGGTCAGGAAGACGACCGCCGCCAGCCAGCAGTGGGCGACGACCGTGATCGAAGGGGAGGGCATCGACGCGGACTGCGTTCCTGTCAGTGAAAAATGTTGGCTGCTGCGTCGCCACACTCAAGCCCGCGTCGGCCGAAGGCTCGGCCATGCGCGTCGAATTCGACCGCGACACCTGTATCGGGATGTTCCAGTGTACCGCCGAGTGGGACGGGTTCGAGGAGGACAACGACGCCGGCAAGGCCATCCTCGTCGACGGCGAGGAAGTCGACGCGGACCTGTTCGCCCGCGAGATCCCCGACGACGCCGAACTGGACGCGAAGTTCGCGGCGCGGTCCTGTCCCGTCGATGCCATCGCTATCTACGACGACGACGGCGAGCAGATCATCCCCTGACCGAAACGCCGCTTGTCCGAAACTTTTGTCCGACGGCCGCGAACCCGTAGCCGATGACGGATCTCACCGTCCGGGAGTACCAGCCGGAAGACCAGCGCGCCGTCCGCTCGCTCCACGAGCGGGCGATGATCGACGCCGGAACGTACGATCCGACGGTCGAGGACGCTGATCTGGACGACATCGAGGGGACGTATCTCGACGTGGACGGGACCTTTCTCGTCGGTGTCTGCGATGAGCAGGTGATCGCCATGGGTGCGCTCCGCCCGGTCGACGAATGGTACGCCGCCCAGTTCGAGTCGGTCCGCGACCCGGCCGGTGTCGTCACCCGGATGCGCGTCGACCCCCCGCACCAGCGTCAGGGATACGGCCAGCGACTGCTGGACGGGCTGATCCGTCGCGCACGGAACCTCGGGTATCGGGAACTCCTGCTCGACACCGACCCCGACCAGACGGCGGCACGGGCGTTCTACGAGGCCAACGGGTTCCAGCGCGAGGGGACCGTCGACGTGGAGGGGTTCGACGACCTGACGCTCGTCCTGTACCGGACGCGGTTGGACTAACTGGCGGCTCCGGCGCTGTTGTCCCGACTCCTGGGTCGAAAGCCACAGGGAACTCCGGCCCAAGATGGGTGTAGATGGGTATCCGAGACGCCGTGCGCGCCGCGTTGTTGCGGTTCCCCGCGCTCCTGGCTCGGCTCGGACTGGTCGACCGCGAGAAGGGGACCGAGGCGTTCGATCTGGCCGTCCCCGTCATGGTCACCGGCGGGCTCCGCATCCTCCTGCGGATCGCGGACTTCCTGATGGTCGGCATCGCCATCGGCGACACGGCCATCGCCGCGCTCGAACTGGGGTTTCAGTACTACTTCCTCGGCTTCGGCCTGTCGCTGGCGCTCTCCTCCGGGACGATCAGCGTCGTCTCCCGGCTACAGGGCAGCGGCGAGTCCGAACGCGCCGATCTGGCGGTCAAGCAGTCGCTGTGGCTCTCCCTCTCGATCTCGATCCCGCTCACGGTTCTCACGTGGGTCTACGCCGGGCCGATGCTGGACGTGCTGACCGACGACCCCCGGACCATCGAACTCGGGGCGGTCTACCTCCGGATCGTGATGCTCTCGCTGGCCTTCCGGTTCTGGAGCATGATCGCCGCGCGGGCGCTGGCGGGCAGTGCCGACACGCGAACGCCGATGTACGTCCGCCTGCTGACCCTGCCGACGAACGTCGTCCTCAACGCCGTCCTCATCTTCGGGTGGGGTCCGTTCCCCGAACTCGGGATCGCAGGGGCGGCCTGGGGGACGGCCGCCGCCAACACGCTCGCGGCGGTGGTCTTTCTCGGCCTGCTGGCCTCGGGCCGGTACGCCGTGCGACTCCCGCTCCGCGGTCGGCAACTTGACCTCTCGCTGTGTCGCGAGATCGTCCGCGTCGGCCTGCCGCTGGCCGGCATGCGCCTCCTCCAGACGTTCGGTCGGTTCCCCTTCCTGTTCGTGCTGGGCGTGCTGGGGACGCCCGTCGTCGCGGCCTACGCCATCGGCCGCCGGGTGATGTTGCTGGCGCTGATGCCCGCGTGGGGGTACGCGACGGCCGCCAGCACGCTCGTCGGGCAGTCCGTCGGCGCGGGCGAGGACGCCGACGCGACCGCCTACGGCTGGCAGACGATGCGCATCGCGCTGATCACGCAACTGCTGTTCGGCGCGGTGCTGGTGGCCTTCGCCCGCCCTATCGCGCTCGCGTTCGGGACCGCCTACCCCGACCTGGCGGTGCAGTTCATCCGCGTGTTCGGCGTGATCGTCGCCGGGTTCTCGATCTCGCGGACGATGCGGGGCAGTCTCCGGGGTGCGGGCGACACGCGCTGGCCGCTCTACGGTACCTTCGCGGGGTCGTACCTCGTCCGGTTGCCCATCGCGGCGCTGGCGTTGCCGGCGGGCTACGCGGTCTCGGTCGCCGGGTTCTCGGTCGCGCCGGGGCTGGGCTGGGGCCTGCCGGCCATCTTCGTCGCGCTGATCGCCGACTTCTACGTGAAGGCGGCGGTCAACACCGCGCGCTTCTGGACGGGGAAGTGGCAGGGGGTCGCCCGGAGCGCGGACGTGGGGGCGACCGGGGACGATTGACGGTCGCCCGACCGGAGGGAGGGCGACGAACGTACGAACGGCGACATCGGAGCCGTGAGTCCGCTCGTGCCCGGCCCGTCCGTGTCTTCGGGCCGGGCACGAACTGAAGGTTTTAAACCGTCGCTGGCAGTACTCGCGGGTATGAGCCAGGCAACCAAGATCGTCCTGTTGACACTGGGCCTCACGGCCGTGCTCGCCGTCGCACAGATTCTCGGCGCCGCGCTGGCGTAGATGTTCGAGACGCGTGCGCTCTCCGGGGCCCTCGCGGCCGTCCGCGAGGCTCACGCCCCGGACGCGCTCGTCCTGCAGACCGAACGGGACTTCGAGACGCTGGACCCGGCCGTCGCCGAGGAACTCGGCCTGCTGGTCGACGGCCTCGACCCCGTCTCTTTCCCCGACGAGTGGCTCCCGGCAGACGTACCCGACCCGCTCGCCCAGTACGCCGGCAGTGACTTCACCGTCGGCCTGCCCGGCGACGGCGGCGTCACCTGGACCCGCCAGACCGAGCCACCCGTGGTGTTCGTCAAGCCGCGCCTCCGCACCTCGCCCGACCCCTTCGTGGACTTCCTGCTCGCCGAGGCACTCGTCGAGGTCGGCCTCGACCTGCCCGAGTCCTTCCTCGCCTTCTTCGGGGAGCGCTACGGTGAACTCGCGGCGGCGACGCCGCTGGACCCCGCGGGGGTCTACCAGCTGGCCGCGGCGCTGTACGTCGCGTACTGCGGCCTGCACACCCGCGAAACCTTCGCCGACTGGGAGGACGACTTCCCGGACCTGTTCGACGCGTGGGTCGACGCCGGAGAGCGCCTCGAACCGCGACTCGGCGACCTCTCGACGGAGGTGGCCCGGGGCCAGACGGAGTTCCCGGCCGCGGCGGAACTGGCCTGTAGCGCGATCAAGCACGCCGAAGGCGGGCGGATCGAGATTCCGACGCCGTTCGCCGCGCTGGATTCGAGCGCCTACGCCCGGACGGGTCCCGAGTACGCCGTCGAGTGGGCGCGGAAAACGTTCGAGAAGTTGGACCGCTGACCTTTTTCCAGCTGGCGCGGCACGAGCCGGTATGGTCGCCGCTGTCCCTGCCCTCACGGGTCCGTTCGAGCCCACGTTGAGCCTGACGTTCACTCTCGGACTGGTGTTTCCGATCGCCCTCGCCATCGTGGTTGCGCTCCTCTACGACATCAGGAACGAGACGCGACGCACTGCCGAAGCGGTCGAACGGCTGGCCGAACAGCGCGAAACCGGCGAGTCCGATCCCTGACTCAGAACTCGCTGGTCACGGTGCCGTCCGCGGAGAGTTCGACGACGCCGTCGAACAGCTCGCGGTAGCCGTCGACGATGGCCTCGTCGTGGACCTCCGGCGAGAGGTGAAAGAGGCCGACGGCGTCGTGGTCGGCGAGCAGGGTGAGCAGGTCCTCGACGGCCTCGCGGGTGCGCTCGTCGTCGGCGTAGTAGGCCATCTCGGTGATGGAGTCGACGGTGATGCGGAGTTTCCCGTCGTGGGACTCGATCCACTCGCGGGCGTCCTCGACGATGCCGTCGAGGTCGTCGGGCGAGGAGACGTAGCGGACGTTGTCCGAACGGCGGCGGGTGTAGCCCCGTTCGATGGAGAGGGTGTCGAGGATGGTGGCGCGGGTCTCGTCGACCTCGTAGTACTCCAGTTTCTGCTCGACCTCGCGGGCGGTGGTGCGGGTCGAGATGATGAGCATGTGGTCGGTGTCGGTCGCGAGGAAGTCGGTGTCGATGCGGTCGGTTTCGCCGGTACTCGGGTGCAAGAGGAGTACGCCCGTCCCCCCGGGGATCGTGTCCGGCGTGTTCTCGATGGCGAGTTCGTAGTCCATGCGGGCAACACGGAGAGGGCCGGCGTTAAATTTGCGGGTCCGGGTCCGGGTCAGAACACGCTGTCGGCGGTGGCCGCGCCGACGACGCTGAAGATCGCGCCGACGGCGACGGCCTTGACGGTCGTCAGGGCGACCGCGGTTTCGGTCGGCGCGGACAGAATCCCGCCCTCGACGAGGAACGTGGTGGGTGCGGTCAGCGCGACGGCCAGCACCGCGACCGAGCCGTAGGCCACGCCCATCAGCGAGACGAACCGGACGGGAATCCCGGCGACTTCGGCCTCCTGGTCGGGGTCCCGGTCGTCGTCGGCCTTGTACAGTGCGCCGTACCCGATCCCGAAGACGATGGCCACGACGGCCAGCGTGTGGACCCACGACATCTGCGAGGCCAGCACCCACACCTCCTCGGTCACGACGAACGGACCGGCGAGCAGGAACCCGCCGACCAGCTGCTGGGCGGTGTCAGCGATCTGGTACCGGCGGCGTCGGCGTCCCATACTCCCGAGGGGACACCGAGCCCGAAAAGCCTCCCGGCTTCCACGGACCGAACCCGTTATGCCCGCGCCGCCGCTTCGCCCGGCAATGAGCGTCCGCGAGGAGTTCGACCGGTGGGCCAGCGAGGGCCGCGACAGGGGCATGGAGGAGCGCCACTGGCACACCGCGAAACACGCGCTGGCGCGGATGCCGGTCGAATCCGGGGAGACGGTCCTCGACCTGGGCTGTGGGAGCGGCTACGCCGGTCGCGCGCTCCGGGACACCGCCGACGCCGGCCGGGTCTACGGCCTCGACGCCTCGCCCGAGATGGCCGCCAACGCCCGCTCCTACACCGACGACCCCCGGGTCACGTACCTCGTCGGCGACTTCGAACACCTCCCCGTCGCCGACGGTTCCATCGACCACTGTTTCTCGATGGAAGCGTTCTACTACGCGAGCGACCCCCACGCCGTGCTCTCGGAACTCCGTCGGGTCCTCCGGTCCGGCGGCACGTTCTACTGCGCCGTGAACTTCTACGAGGAGAACGTCCACTCCCACCACTGGCCCGAGATGGTCGGCGTCGAGATGACCCGCTGGTCGGAACGCGAGTACCGGCAGGCGTTCCGCGACGCGGGCCTGCACGTCGCCGGTCAGGACCGCATTCCGGACCGGGAGATCACCATCCCGCCCGCAGACGAATTTCCAACCGAAGACTGGGAGTCACGCGATGCCATGGTCGAGCGCTACCGCACCTACGGCACGCTCCTGACGGTCGGAGTCGCTCCCTGACTCGCCAACCGAACCCCTCTGTTTCACCTGCAAGTACCGACTATTGCGGTGTGATACCGCCTGCCGTGACGTGGTTTTGGACAGTTGACGTGTTCGGTCACGAAAGGTTTAGTCGGGCCGGCCGGAAGTGGGTGCCATGGCGGTAGATCGGCGTCGGCGTCGCGTGTTGCTGGGGGCGTTCGTCGTGCTGGCGATCATGGCGACGCTGGTCCTGTCTCAGGTACTCGCGACGGTGTTTTTCGCGGTGACGGTGGCGTACGTCCTCTATCCGGTGCGGCAGATGGTCCGCCGTCGGGGTCGGGGGCGGCGGGTGTCGGCCGGTGTGGCGACGCTGGTGGGCTTTCTCGCGGCCGTGATCGCGGCGCTACCGATCATCGGCGCGCTGTACGCTCGTCGACTGGCGTTCATCTCGTTCGTCAGTGACCTCCCCGCGGAGATTCCCGTCTCGGCCTTCGGCTTCGAGTTCGCGGTCGACGTGAGCGTGGTGCGCACGCGGGTCCAGTCGGTGCTGACGGACGTGGCGGTCGATCTGGCCGCCGCCGCCCCCGTCATCGCCCTGAAGACGACGCTGTTCGTCCTCCTGGTCTACGCCCTGCTGTGGCGACCACACGAGATCCGGGCGACGACCTTCGAACTCGTCCCATCGGTCTACCACGACATCGTCGAGGGGTTCCACCGCCGGGTGCGGGACACGCTGTACGCGATCTACGTCCTGCAGGCGGCGACGGCCTTTGGCACCTTCTGCATCGCCTACGTCGTCTTCGCGGTGCTGGGCTACGAATCGACGCTCGTGCTGGCCGTCCTGGCCGGTATCCTCCAGTTCATCCCGATTATCGGCCCGAGCGTGCTGGTGGTCGTGCTGGGGGCGTACCAGGTGACGCTGGGCAACCCCGGCGGGGCGGTGCTGGTGGTCGCCTTCGGGCTGGTGCTGATCGGGTTCCTCCCCGACGCGCTGATCCGTCCGCAGCTGGCGTCGTACACCGCCGGGATGCCCGGGAGCCTCTACTTCGTCGGGTTCGTCGGCGGCGTCCTCACCATCGGGGTCGTCGGTTTCATCGCCGGCCCGTTGGCCGTCGCCGTCCTGCTGGAAGCCGGCCAGCAACTCTCGACGGAGATGGGCGTCGATCCCGCGCCGCCGGACGATTAGGCCCCGGTCTCCAGTGGCCGCCCCTCCCGTTCCCACTCGGTGAGGCTCCCCTCGTAGAACTGCAGGCTCGGGTACCCGAGGTGCCGGAGGACGGTGTAGGTGTGGCTGATCCGCCGGGCGGTGTTGCAGTAGAGGACGATCCGTTTCTCGGCCGTGACGCCGCGTGCGTCGAGGATTTCCTCCATCTCCTCGCGCGGTTTCAGCCCGCGGGTCTCGTCGTCGACGAGTTCCCGCCAGTCCAGTCGGACCGCACCGGGGATGTGACCCTCCTCGTACTCCCACTCCTCGCGCGTGTCGACGAGGACGGCCTCGGAG
Organism: Halorientalis pallida; assembly: GCF_049605515.1. GTDB lineage: Archaea > Halobacteriota > Halobacteria > Halobacteriales > Haloarculaceae > Halorientalis > Halorientalis pallida_A. The sequence goes on along the minus strand of NZ_CP187158.1, from coordinate 2,407,887 downwards.
TCGTCGGCGGCCGCGGCCACCGCGTCGGCGTCGACCAGCGGCGTCTCGATCTCGGCCGGGTCGGCGACCTCGTAGGTCGTCGGTTCCACGTCGGCCGCCTCGCTCGTGGTCTCGCGCTCGCGCTGCCAGGCCGAGAAGTCCCCGTCCAGCAGGTGGAGCTTCGCGGGGTCGTGCCCGTACAGTTCGGCGGTCACGAGCAGGCGCGCGGCGAAGACGCCGTGGTGGTCGTCGTAGGCGACCACGTGGTCCTCGCGGGCGATGCCGGCCTCGCCCAGCAGGTCGGCGAAGACCTCGCCGCCGGGGAGCATCCCGGCCTCGCCGCCCTCGCCGTCCGCGGCGTGTTCGCCGGCCCGGAACGAGTCGAACGGGACGTTCACCGCGCCCGGGATGTGGCCGATGCCGTCGAACTCCCAGGCGTCTCGCACGTCGACGAGAGCGATCTCGTCGCGTCGGTCGGCCACCCACGCCGCTGGAACCACAGCCTCGCTCATATGCACAGATACGCGAGCGGCCGTTTCAAGCCTTCTCTCTCGCTCTCTCTCAGATAGGGGCAACACTGGCCGACACTCTCACGCACCGGTCAGCCGCCGACGTGGACGGTGGGCTGTTGACTCCGCTGCGCGTCTCGTGCTGTGTGACCACTAGTCACGGTCTGCAGGGGTCGAAGGGGTAAATACTGCCGGGAGGGGGGAGGAGGGGCCGAATGTGCCGTGAGGTGCAGTACTATATGAGTCGTGGGCGTACAGGGGGACGCATATGAGCGAATACGCCAAAGACGTTCTCGTCTCTGCGGACTGGGTCGAGGACCATCTCGAGGAGTTCCAGAGCGACGATCCCGAGTATCGACTCGCGGAGGTCGACGTGGACACGGAACTGTACGAGGAGGAGGGCCACGCGCCCGGTGCCATCGGCTTCAACTGGGAGACGGACCTGCAGGACCAGACCACCCGTGACATCCTCTCGAAGGAGGACTTCGAGGACCTGCTGGGCAGTCACGGCATCACCGAGGACTCGACGGTCGTCCTCTACGGTGACAACTCCAACTGGTTCGCCGCCTACACCTACTGGCAGTTCAAGTACTACGGCCACGACGACGTGCGCCTGATGGACGGCGGCCGTGACTACTGGGTCGAGAACGACTACCCGCTCACCGACGAGGAGCCGGACTTCTCCGCACAGGACTACGACGCCTCCGGCCCGCGCGAGTCCATCCGCGCCTACCGCGAGGACGTCGAGAACGCCATCGAACGCGGCGTGCCCCTCGTGGACGTTCGCTCGCCCGAGGAGTTCTCCGGCGAGATCCTCGCACCCCCGGGCCTGCAGGAGACCGCCCAGCGCGGCGGCCACATCCCCGGTGCCAGCAACATCTCCTGGGCCGCCGTCACGAACGACGACGGCACGTTCAAGGACGCAGACGAGATCGAGGAACTCTACGCCGAGGAAGGCATCGACGGCGACAGCACGACCGTCGCCTACTGCCGCATCGGCGAGCGTTCGTCCGTGGCGTGGTTCGCGCTTCACGAACTGCTCGGCTACGAGGACACCATCAACTACGACGGGTCCTGGACCGAGTGGGGCAACCTGGTCGGCGCGCCCATCGAGAAAGGCGACTGACGGGAGCGCCGCCGTCTCGTCCGACGGAATCTCCGATTTTTGCGATCACGTTCAGAGGACGACGGCGATGCCGAGACCGACCGCAGCGACGACGCCGAGGACGGCGGTGACGAGTTTTCCGAGTCGACGCGTCCCGATGATCCAGGCCAGCCCGGCCTTGACGAGCGTGTTCGCGGCCGCGGCGATGACGATGCCGGTCGTGGCGACCTCGGGTTCGACCGCCCCCTCGGCGGCGAGTTTGCTCAGCGTGAGCGTCATCGCGTCCACGTCGGCCAGTCCGGAGACGAAGGCGGTCGCGTAGACGCCGGACGTGCCCAGCCACGCGTTCGCGTAGTCAGAGAGGAGCAGGACGGCGGCGAACAGCGCGCCGAAAAACAGAGCGGTCCGCAACTGGAACGGGTTCTCGATGTCGGCATCGACGCTCGTCTCGACGGCGGACCGCCAGTAGACCACGACGGCGACGACGGCGCCGACGGCGGTCATCGCCCCGAGCGGGACGGCGACGAACGGCAGGAGTGCGGGGTTGACGACCGCCACCTCGACGAGCGCGCGCGGGAACATCACGACGGCCGCGACCACTGTCGAGAACGCACACAACTGGTAGAGGTCGGGGGCGTCCCGGGTCTGTTCGGCCATCGAGACCGTCGTCGCCGTCGAGGAGACGAACCCGCCGAGGATGCCGGTGAGCGCGATGCCGCGTTCGGTCCCGACGACGCGGCTCAGCACGTACGCGACGAAACTGAGGCCGGTGACGAACACGACCATCAGCCAGACGAAGCGGGGGTTGAGACCGTACAGGGCGTCCAACTCCCGGTCGGGCAGGACCGGCAGGACGACGAACACGACGAGGACGAACTTCACCGTCGCGCGCTGTTCGGCGTCGTCGATACGGTCCGCGAACCGATGGAGGTCCCCTTTCGCCGAGAGCAGGGCGGTGGCTGCCCCGCCGACGACGATGGTGACGACGGCACCACGGCCCGAGTGGGTGGCCAGCGCACCCAGCAGGACCGTCAGCAACGCCGCCGTCAGCGTGGTGAGACCAATGTCCCCTTCGATCCACACCTTGGCCCCGTACGCGACGGTCAGGGGCACGACGATGGCGGCGATAGCGACCGGGAGCGCATCCGGATAGAACGCGCCGACCAGCGCCCCGTACAGCGCGAACAGCGGGAAAGTGCGACTGCCGGCGAAAGTCCCGCCGGACTCGCTTTGCTCGCGCTCCAGCCCGATCAGGGCCCCCACACCGAAGGCGATTCCCAGCCGGAGGACGAGCGTCGGCAGCGATTCGACGGGTGGCAGGGCCATCTCTCGGACATCTACTCCCGACGCCGAAGTGAAACTTCTGGACGGGGCGTGACAGGGCGGTCGTCCCTGCCAGTGTCGATGCTTACAAGCGCCCGCCTGCCGAACCGCTGACCATGAACGCGGCAGACTTCCTCGACGGCGTCCGCCAGGCACAGCAGACCGAACTCTCCCGACTGGGCTCCTCGAAGTCGCTGTACGCCGACACGGAGGGCGAGATGGACGAAGACACCGTCCTCGCGGCCGTCGCCGACGTGTTCTATCACGCACACGCCACATTCGACATTTGGACCGACGCCGAAGTCGGCGGTCCCGCGGGTGACCTCTTTTACGAGACAGCAGGACTGATCGGCGAGCAGTACGGCACCGTCGCCAGTGAATTCGAAGATCACGATCCAGACGCTCCTTCACCGGTGATCGAGTACCTTCAGGGCCTCGACACCACGCCAGAGCGCGTCGCCGGCGTCATCGGCTGGGCGCTCGTCGTCGAGAACAAGATCTCTCAGGCCGTCGGTTTCTTCGTCGGGCAGGCCTCCCCGCAGACGGCCAGCACCTTCCGCGACGTGCGCGACGCCGTCGAATCGCTCGTCGACGACGCCGCCGACACCCTCGTCGACGTGTGTGACTCCGACGCCGACGAGGATCTGGCCCACGAGGCCGCCGTCGACACCATCCAGGCCGCCTACGACGACTACTTCGACACCCTCGAAGAACTCGGCGTGAACCCGAAACCCGTCTGCTAAACCACCTTTTTACTTCGACGGGTTCGCCGCCGGCGAACCCGTCTCGCAAAAAGCTGGACCAAAAACTCTCTGCTGGCTCCCGTCGGTCGCCAGCAGTGAACCGCGCGCCTGTGGCGCGCGGATGCTGGTGCCCTTCCGTCCCGCGACCGCACCGTTCGACCGCCCTCCCCTGCCAGAGACTACCAAACAATGTTTCGCAACCGCGCCGTAGACTGAACGCTGACTGTCGCTCGACTACGAATGCTTAACAATCAGCGGGGCGGACCGGGACGTGTGCGCATCTGGTCGGACCCGACGAAGCGGCGCTGGATCGCCTGGACAGCGCTCGCGGCGGCGTATGCCCTGGTTAGCGTCCACCGGCTCTCGACGGCCGTGCTGGCCGAGCAGTTGGCGACGGCCTTCGACACGACCGGGGCGGCGCTTGGCACCCTGCACGCCTCGTTTTTCTACATCTACGCGGCGATGCAACTCCCCGCGGGGTTCGTGGCGGATCGGGTGGGGAGTCGCCGCGCCGTCACCGCCGGCACCCTCGTGATGAGCGTCGGCGCGCTCGCCTTCTCGGCCGCGGACTCCTATCCGGTGGCCTTCCTCGCCCGGGCGCTGATCGGCCTCGGCGGGAGCCTGCTCTTTATCGCCATCCTGCGCTTCTGTGCGAACTGGTACCGACCGACCGAATTCGCCCGCATGAGCGGGCTGACCATCGCCGCCGCGGGCTTTGGCGGCGTCCTCGCGACCACACCGCTCGCCGTGGTCGTCGCGGCGACCGACTGGCGGACGACACTGTTCGGGCTCGGCCTCGCCGGGTTCGCACTCGCGACGGTCGCGTACCTGCTCGCCCGCGACTCGCCGGCCGCCGCCGGCCTCGCCGAGATCGAGGGCGTCCCGCTGGCGAAGACGCCATCCCTGTCGGCGGTGGCCGCCAACGCCGCGGACGTCCTCCGCGAACGGGAGACCTGGCTCGTCGGCACCGTCCTGTTCTGTGGCACCGGCGTCAACATCACCGTCTTCGGGCTCTGGGGCGTCCCCTACGTCGTCCAGACCTACGATGGCGTCTCCGTCACCGGCGCGTCGGTGTACACGCTGGCCGGGAGCGCCGGCCTCCTGCTCGGCCCGCCGCTGGTCGGCTGGCTCTCGGATCGGCTGGGCCGCCGGCTGGGTCTGATGATCACCGCCCAGGCCGCCTTCGCCGGGTCGTTCGCCCTGCTCGCGATCACGGGCAAACCGCCCCTCCCCGTCGTCGCCGTCGCCTTCTTCGCCGCGGGCTTTCTCGCCGGCGGGTACGCGCTGGGCTATACGGTCATCAAGGAGCGCCACGAGAGCGGGGCCAGCGGCGTCGCCACCGGGACGGTCAACACGCTGGGTTTCACCGGCGCGGCGCTGTTCCCGACGCTGATGGGCCTCATTCTCGACGCCTACAAAACCGGTGAGACGATCAACGGCGCGCAGGTCTACTCGACGCTTGGCTACCGGATCGCCTTCGGGCTGGCGGCCGCCGCCGGTGTCGTCGCCCTGCTGGCGTCGGTCGCGCTCTACCGGTCTCAGGAGAACCAGTAGTCGGCCACGCGGTCGAGCCAGTCGTCGGCGGCGTCCCTGACCTCGCGAGCCTCGTCACCCGCCGCCGCCTCCAGGGTCGAACGAATCCGCGGGTCCGGCCGTTCGTCGGGTCGTCGGGCTGTCACCGCTAGCCGCCCGAGTGCCGTCACGACCGCCCGGCGGACGCCGGGGTCACCCTCCGCGCGGAACTGGGCCACCAGCCGGTCGACTGCACACTCCCGCCCGCGGTGGCCGAGGTGTGTCGCCGCCTCTCGACGCGCGGCCGGGTCGTCGCTGTCGAGCTGGGACAGGTACGCCTCGTAGGACTTGCCCGTCGGTGACATCCCGGTGACGTGGACGACCGGGTCGGCGAGTTCGAGGAAATCGCCGACGTAGAGCCGCCGGTCGACCGAACTCGTGTCGAACCGGACCGTCCCCGAACCCACGTCGAGTAGCGCCTCCGTCCCCGCCTCGTCGAAAGTGACGACGATGCCGTAGAACGTCACGGCGTCGCCGCCCGCCCGGGAGACGATGCCGACCTCACCCGTGGGACAGGGTTCGACCGAGGGGACCTCCGCCGAGAGTACCACCTCCCGCTCGGTCCCCACCGCGTCGGGTGTGACCACTGTCTGGGGATCGTAGACGGCGATGGTCGCGTCGTCGACCCGTAGACGGACGTGGCGACTGCGTCGCGGCCGACGACGAACCGTTCCCGGTTCGATGGCCTCGATCTGGACGGGGAGGGCGGCGTCCATGTCACCCAGCATGGAACCCACTCAAAAAACTACTGGCCCCGTTTCCGGCGATGACCTCCGCCGAATCCCCCGCTGCGGGACGCCTCGGGCCGCAGTACAGTTTCCCGAATCGACACAACGTTTTTTGAACTGGTGTCGGTGGCTCCAGTGATGGGCGTCTGGTCTGATCCCGTTCGACGGCGCTGGATCGTGTGGACGGCACTGGCGACGGCGTTCCTCCTGGTGAACGTCCACCGGCTCTCGACGGCGGTCCTCTCGGCCGACCTCATGCGAGCGTTCGACACCACCGGGACCGCCCTCGGAACCCTCCACTCGGCGTTTTTCTACGTCTACGCGCCGATGCAGGTGATCGCGGGCGTCCTCGCCGACCGGCTGGGCATCCGCCGGACCGCGACCGCCGGCACCGTCGTGATGAGCGTCGGCGGCCTCGCCTTCGGCCTCGCGGACTCCTACGCCGTCGCCTTCCTCGCGCGCCTCTGTATCGGACTCGGCGGGAGCGTCGTCTTCATCGCCATCCTGCGGTTCTGTGCCAACTGGTTCCGCCCCGGCGAGTTCGCCACCATGAACGGCCTCACCGTCGGCGTCGCCGGTCTCGGCGGCATCCTCGCGACGACGCCGCTGGCCGTGACCGTCGCCGCGCTGGGCGTCCGGACCACCCTGCTGGGTATCGGTCTCGTCGGCCTGCTGATCGCCACCCTCGTCTGGGTGCTGGCCCGGGACACCCCCGAGGACGCCGGCCTCCGGTCGCTGGACAACGTCCCGTCCGCGCCGACGCTCTCGCTCCGCCAGGTCGGCCGGAACGTCCGGGCCGTCTTCGGCCAGCGCGAGACCTGGCTGGCCGGCCTCGCCCTCTTTACCTCGACGGGCATCAACATCACCGTCCTCGGCCTCTGGGGTGTCCCCTACGTCTCGCAGGTGTACGAAGTGTCGATCACGACCGCCTCCACGCTGACCCTGCTGGGCAGCGTCGGCCTGCTCGTCGGCCCGCCCGTCGTCGGCCGCATCTCCGACGGTCTGGGGCGGCGCACGGGCCTGATGATCGTCGGCGCGGGCCTGTACACCGCGACGTTCGCGACCCTCTCGCTGGTCGGCAAACCCCCGTTTCTGGTCGTCGGGCTCCTCTTTTTCACGGTGAGTTTCCTCGCCGGCTCGTACGCGCTGGGCTACACCGTCGTCAAGAACCGCCACGGCGCGGGTGCCTCCGGCGTCGCGACGGGGGCGGTCAACGCCGTCGCCTTCGCCGGTGCCGCCGTCTTCCCGACCGTGATGGGCGCGATCCTGGACGCCTACTGGACCGGCGAGACCCTCGCCGGCGCGCGCGTGTACACCATGTTCGGCTACCGGGTCATGTTCGGCCTCGCCGCCGCGGGCGGCCTCGTCTCCCTGCTCTGTGTGAGCTACCTCCACCTCCGCACTGGCGGGGCGGGGACGGGAGCCGAGGGCGGGGCCGTGGAGGGGTGACCGGGAGCGAGCCACCCAAGTCCTTCCAGCCCTACCACTCCGACAATGAGCGACACCTCCGGGAGCCCTCTCTCGCCCGACCGTCCGGACGTGGACCGCGAGTTCCGCGTCGACGCGCCGTTCGACCCCGCGGGTGACCAGCCCGAGGCCATCGAGCAACTGGCCGACGGCTTCCGGCAGGGCATGGACACGCAGACCCTGCTGGGCGTCACCGGCTCGGGCAAAACAAACACGGTCTCGTGGGTGATCGAGGAGATCCAGAAACCCACGCTGGTGATCGCCCACAACAAGACGCTCGCGGCCCAGCTGTACGAGGAGTTCCGGGAACTGTTCCCCGACAACGCCGTCGAGTACTTCGTCAGCTACTACGACTACTACCAGCCCGAGGCCTACGTCGAGCAGACGGACACCTTCATCGACAAGGACGCCTCGATCAACGACGAGATCGACCGCCTGCGCCACTCCGCCACCCGCTCGCTTTTGACGCGGGACGACGTGATCGTCGTCGCCTCCGTCTCGGCCATCTACGGCCTCGGTGACCCGCGCAACTACGTCGACATGTCCCTCGAACTCCGGCAGGGCCAGGAGATCGAACGCGACGAGTTGCTGGGCCGGCTGGTCGATCTGAACTACGAACGCAACGACGTGGACTTCACGCAGGGCACCTTCCGCGTGCGTGGCGACACCCTCGAAATATACCCGATGTACGGTCGCTACGCCGTCCGCGTCGAGTTCTGGGGTGACGAGATCGACAGGCTGGTCAAGATCGACCCGCTCGAAGGCGAAGTCAAGAGCCGCGAGCCCGCCGTCTTGCTCCACCCCGCAGAGCACTACTCCATCCCCGAACAGCGCCTGGAGGAGGCCATCGCGGAGATCGAGGAGCTGATGGACCAGCGCGTGCGCTACTTCGAGCGCAACGGCGACGCCGTCGCCGCCCAGCGCATCGAGGAACGCACCACCTTCGATCTGGAGATGCTGCGAGAGACCGGCTACTGCTCGGGCATCGAGAACTACTCCGTCCACCTCTCGGACCGCGAGTCCGGGGAAGCGCCCTACACCCTGCTGGATTACTTCCCCGACGACTTCCTGACCGTGATCGACGAGTCCCACCAGACCGTCCCCCAGATCCGCGGGCAGTACGAAGGGGACAAGAGCCGGAAGGAGAGCCTGGTCGAGAACGGCTTCCGCTTGCCGACCGCCTTCGACAACCGCCCGCTGACCTTCGCGGAGTTCACCGAGAAGACCGGGCAGACGCTGTTCGTGAGCGCGACGCCGGGCGACTACGAGCGCGAGGAGAGCCAGCAGGTCGTCGAACAGATCGTCCGGCCCACCCACCTCGTCGACCCCGCCGTCGAGGTCGCCGACGCGACGGGGCAGGTCGACGACCTCATGGACCGGATCGACGAGCGCGTCGCACGCGACGAACGGGTTCTGGTGACGACGCTCACCAAGCGCATGGCCGAGGACCTCACCGAGTACCTCGAAGAAGCCGGCGTCGACGTGGCCTACATGCACGACGAGACCGACACGCTCGAACGCCACGAGCTGATCCGCTCCCTCCGCCTCGGCGAGATCGACGTACTCGTCGGCATCAACCTGCTCCGGGAGGGGCTGGACATCCCGGAGGTCTCGCTGGTCGCCATCCTCGACGCCGACCAGGAGGGCTTTCTCAGGAGCGAGACGACGCTCGTCCAGACGATGGGGCGGGCCGCGCGCAACGTCAACGGCGAGGTGGTGCTGTACGCCGACGAGGTGAGTTCGGCCATGGAGTCGGCCATCGAGGAGACCAACCGTCGCCGCGAGATTCAGCAGGAGTACAACGAGAAACACGGCTTCGAGCCGACGACCATCGACAAGCCCGTCGGCGAGACGAATCTCCCCGGTGCGAAGACCGACACCGGCGGCGTCTCCGGGATGGACCCCAGCGACGAGAGCGAGGCCGAGCAGTTGATCGCCGACCTGCAGGAACGGATGGAAGAAGCCGCCGACAACCTGGAGTTCGAACTGGCGGCGGACATCCGCGACCGCATCCGCGAACTCAGACAGGAGTACGAGCTACAGGGCGAGGAGGACGGGGTCGTCCCGGAGCCGGCCGAGGAGTTCTGAGGCCGGCGGGTGCCGGGGACGGAGTAGCGACTCACGGACGAACGAACGGGAAAAACCGCAAACTGCGACTGCGCCGTGTGGTTATCTCCGAGCCTCGACCCGCATCTCGACGTAGCGGCGCGACCACTCCCGGCTGAACCGCGCCAGCTTTCCGCGGAGCCCGGTCGCCGGGGGCTCCGCTGTCGGGGGGAGAGACTCCGAGTCCATGCGGCGCTGCTCGTTCGCGGACTGCTCGGCCTCCTCCAGAAGTCCCTCCTTAAGGCTCATTACACACGTTAGTTTATTCGGGTCTGTAATAAATATTCGGGGACCTAGGCCATCGGTGGACGTGTCGGCAGTCGTTGCCGCAAATGGTGGCAACGAAATTAACGGTTCGGCACTGTCGCCGGAAGAATTGCCGGTTGTGTCCGGTTCTCGTGGCTCACTGTCCGAGCAAACGACAAGGCCTTTGTAAGGCAATTCCCAAACCGGGAGTCAAGACTCAATGACCGCGCCGACAGCCTCCAGCAGGCTCCAGAAGACGTTCCTGAGGTACCAGCATATCTTCGTGTTCACCGCCCCAGTAGTCTTCGTGGCCGCTGTGCTTCTGTTCGCGCCGACAGAGGGGAGTGGAACGAGCTACTGGCTGGAGTACTGGTGGCTGTTCCCCTTCTTCCTGCTGGGTGCGACCATCGTGAACACGGTCGGAATCAGCGGATCGGCCCTGTTCGTGCCGTTTTTCATCTTCATCTTCCCGCTGTTGGCGTATCCGATCGGTCCCGAAACGCTCGTGAAGGTCGGGCTGATCAGCGAGTCGTTCGGCCTGTCCAGTTCGGCCATCGCGTTCATCCGGTACGGGCTCGTCGACCGTCGACTGGCGCTCACACTCGTCGGCGGCAGCGTCCCGTTCGTCATCGGCGGCGCACTCCTGTCGTTTTTCATCCCGGAGTGGCTCTTCCACGCGGCGCTGGGGGCCGCGCTCATGACGGCCGCGTACCTCATGTTCAAGGCCGATCTGGCCCACGAGGAACCGGCCGACGACGACGCGGAGACGGAGGTGACCGCCGACGGCGGCCCCGAGCGGGACCTCCCCGACGACGCCGGGAAACTCGGGCCCGCCGGCGTCGAGGCGGCCGACGACGGGCAGATCACGCGAGTCGACACGCAGGGTGACACCTACGAGTACTCCTGGTCGGGCTATCTCGAACGCTTCGCCAACTACAGCGTCGGCGGAACCTTCCAGGGACTGGCCGGGTTCGGCATCGGCGAACTCGGTATCATCTCCCAGCTCCGGACGAACGTCCCGACGCGGGTGGCCATCGGCACCAACCACATCGTCGTCGCTACCACGGCGATCCTCGCGTCCATCGTCCACGTGTTCGCCGGGAGCGTCATCCCCGGCATCCACGCGCTGAGCATCGCGTCGACGCCCTGGAACATGGTCGTGTTCACCGTCCCCGCGACCGTCACGGGCGGTCAGATCGCGCCCTACGTCTCCAGCGCGCTCGACACGGAGACGATCCAGACCGGGGTCGGCGTCCTGTTTACCCTCATCTCGATTGCACTGTTCCTGATGGCCAGCGGGGGCTTCTGATCCACGATGTACCAGCACATCCTCCTCCCGACCGACGGCAGCGAGGGGTTCGCCGCGGCCGCCGACCACGCCGCAGCCGTCGCCGAGCGGTTCGACGCCACGGTCCACGTCCTCTCGGTCGCCGACACGCGCAACCGCTTCGAGAGCCCCAGTAGCGGGCTCTCCTCGCAAGCCTGGGACGAGGCCGAACACGAACGCGCCGAGGCCGCCGTCGAGGACGCCGTCGCCGCCCTACCCGATGGCGTGGCCGTGGAGACACACGTCGTCGAGGGCGTCCCGAAAACGGCGATCCTCGACGCTGTCGACGATATCGGGGTCGACCTCGTGATCATGGGCACCCACGGCCGCACCGGTATCGACCACTACCTCATCGGCAGCGTCGCCGAGAAAGTCGTCCGCAAATCCCCGGTCCCCGTGATGACCGTCCGACTCGACGAGTACTGACCTCAGCGTTCGGACGACTGCACGTCCCCGACCGTCACCTCGTCGCCCACCGCGATCTCGGTGCCCCACGACTCCTCGGGCACCACCGTGTTCAGCATGAGCCGGTAGGGGTGGTCGAACCGATCCGAGGGCGTCCACTCCGGGAGGGTCGCCTCCCGGCGTTCGATGAACCGCTCGCGGAAATCCTCGATGGCCTCGCCCGTGTCGGGGTCCCGCGTCGGGACGACACACCGCTGACACGGGTTGACGCCGTGGAAACGACAGTTCCCGACGGTGAACGCCACCACCTCGCCGCGGTCGGCGAACAGCCGATCCTCCCAGAACGGTTCCGGACTGCCGATCTCGATATTGGCCCGCAACCGCCGCCGGACGTTCTCGGGCGGGAGGTCGAACCAGTCCGCGACCGCCCGCACAGTGCCGGTGCTGATCACCGTCGGCCCGTGTAACTCCTCGTCGTCGGGATAGCCGCCCGCGTCGTCGCGCTCGACGGTGACGGGTTCGTCGAAGAAGTCGGTGAGCCACTCGCCACAGGCCGCCCGTCCCGACTCGTCCCCGAGGGCGAAGGTGTGGCGCGCGTCGCCGTCGTACCGGCCGACCGTCAGTTCGTGAGTCGCGGGATCGAACGACGACTGGAGCCGGTGGATTCGCGCGGTGGCCTTCCCGTTGACGTACTCGCCGTCGGCGTCGAAGATCGCGTACTCGCGGTCGAGTTCGAGCGCGCCCCGCCGGCCGACGGTGGCGCTGTCGAGCGCCAGTCCGTCCAGCGATTTGACGGGGAAGACCGTGATCCGGGAGAGTGTGGACATCCTGCCGCACGGTTCGTCGGCCCCCCGCTCAATAGTTGTGATCCCGAACGTGCGACGGCGGCCGGCGCGAATCGGTGGACGTTCGGTCAGTCGTCACCGTCGGCGGCCGCGTCGGCAGTCCCACTCTCGGTAGCCCCGGTCGGCCGTTCGACGTTCGTATCGAGTTCCTCCAGCGTCGCCGCGATGTCGTCGAGGCCGAGCATCTCCCGGGTCTCGGCGTCGAAGTCCAGACTCTCCAGGCTCCCCTCGCCGCCGGTCTGCACGTCGCTGCCGGTGAGGTGCTTGCCGTAGCGGCCGACCAGCGAGGAGAGTTCCTGGGGCAGGACGAAGGTCGTCGACTCGCCCTGGCCGATGCTCGACAGCGTCTCCATCCCCCTGTCGACGATGGCGCGCTCGCCCATCGACTCGGCGGATCGCGCGCGCAACACCGTGGAGACGGCGTCGCCCTGGGCTTCGAGGATCTGGCTCTGCTTTTCGCCCTGGGCGCGGATGATGTCGGACTGTTTGTCTCCCTGGGCGCGCTCGATGGCCGACCGGCGCTCGCCCTGGGCTTCGAGGATCATGGCGCGCCGGCGGCGCTCGGCGGCGGTCTGTTGCTCCATCGCGTCCTCCACGTCCGCGGAGGGCTTCACCTCGCGGACCTCGACGGACTCGACGCGGACGCCCCACTCGTCGGTCGGTTCGTCCAGTTCCCGGCGGATGACGGCGTTGATCTCGTTGCGTTTGCTCAGCGTGTCGTCCAGTTCCATGTCGCCCAGCACCGCCCGCAGCGTCGTCTGGGCGAGGTTCGAGACCGCGCGGTCGTAGTCCTCGACTTCGAGGAAGGCCTTCTTGGCGTCCATCACCTTCACGTAGATGACGGCGTCGGCGGTCACCGGCGAGTTGTCGCGAGTGATCGCCTCCTGCTGGGGCACGTCCAGCGTCTGGGTCCGCATGTCGAAGCTGTAGGTCGTCGAGACGAACGGCGGGACGAAGTTGATCCCCGGCTGGAGGGTCCGCCGATAACTCCCCAGCACCGTCAGCACCTGTTTCTCGTAGGCCTGCACGATGACGACCGCGCTGTTGACCGCCACGATAGCGATGGTCAACAGGAGCATCCCGACGAGTTCCGTCCCGCCGATCACGTCGAAGCCGAACAGGACGACCGCAAAGACCGCGAGCGTGGCCGCGAGGCCGCGCGGCGAGGCCGGTGAGCCGCCGCTCGCGGTCGCTCGCCCGAGCTTGTACGCGAGACTCTCCCGACCCCCGTCTGTCATAGCCGTGGCTTCGACGCCCTGCGGTTTAACTGTTGGTGGGCGTACCGATCCACCCGGATCGCGGGTCCATCGCTCGATTATCCACGGACTCGCCGGCCGTCCGTCCCCTGCTCGCCGCCACCGTCAGTCGTCCGCGGGCTCACCCGCGTCGTCGAGTTCCGCGCTCGGCCCGCCCTCGAAGACGAAGCCGGTCTCGGTCTCCTCGTCGGGGACCGAGCCGTCGCTGTCGAGCGTGATCACGTCCTCGTCGGTCTCGTTGTCGAAGACGAACCCGCCGGCGTCCCCCTCGTGGTCGTCGAAGGTGAACGCCGCGCCCGTGCCGGGCGAGTCGTCGGGGTCGAACGCGCTCTCGCCGAACACGTCGTGTGGTTCCGAACTGTTCTCCTCGGCCATCGTCGACCCGGTACCGGTCGGCTGGGGCAACCCGTCGTCGTCCGATCCGGTCCCGCCGTAGCGGCGATAGACGACCGCACCGGTGCCGGCCGCCAGCACGAGGAGCAACGCCGACCCGGCGGCGACCGGGATGCTGTCGCCGCTCCCGTCGCCACCCCCGTCGTCGCCACCCGGATCGGCGGCTGCCGCCACGTCGCCTTCGTCCTGCACGTCGGGGTCGCGGGGTGCGTAATCGTACGGGTCCGGGACGCCGTCGCCGTCCGAATCGGCGAACTGCACGCTGGCGTCGTTCGGTGCGTGGTCCCGCGCGTTGACGACACCATCACCGTCCGAGTCGAACACCTCGGACTCGGGGTCGCCCATGGGTGTCGACGAGCCGGCAGCGCTCTCCTCGGACCCGGACGACTGTGCGTCGCCGCCGCTCGCCGCGTCCCTCTCGCCCGTCAGTCCGAGTCGCTCGCGAACGTCCGGCGGGAAGCACTCGACGTATTTCTCGGGGACCATCGTCCGGAACTGCGCGGCCGACATCTTCTCGAGCGTCCTGTTCACGTCCTTGCGGACGGTCTCGGCCGGCGGACAGTCCACGCCGCCGTCGGTCGCCGTCGCTGTCTCGGTCCCGGCGTCGCTCTCCGTCGCTGTCGCGGTGTCAGTTGCCGTCGAGTCCGCGGACGCGCTGGCCCCCATGTTCAGGTCGTCTTTCACGTCTGCGGGGAGACAGTCGTCGTACTCGTCGGGGATCTTCTCCCGGACCGTCGCGGCCGACGAGCCCGCGAGCGCCGTCTCGACCGACTCTCGGATCGTCTCGTCCGACGGACAGTCGACGCCGTCCGTACCGTCGCCGGCCGTGCTGTCGGTGCCGTCGGTCGCACTCTCGCTCGCCGACCCGTCGTCCCCGATGTTCAGGTCGTCTTTCACGTCCGCGGGGAGGCAGTCGATCTCCGCGTCGGTGAGTTCCGCCCGCACCTCGGCCCTGGAGTCGTCGGCCAGCGCCGCGTCGACCTCCAGCCGGATCGTCTCCGGCGGCGGACAGTCGCCGGTCGAGTCGGCCTCATCGGACGAATCGGTACCGTCGGATTCGTTCCCGTCGCTCCCCGTGGTCGAGCCGTCCGTCTCGTTCCCGAGATTCAACGTCTCCAGCACGTCCTCGGGGAGACATCTGACGGCCTCGGACGGGATGGTCGACCGGACCTCCTCGATGCTGCGGGTCTCCAGGCCGTCGAACACTTCCTTTCGGAGCGCGTCGGCGGGCGGACACCCGGGGGCGACCGCCTCCGAACCGTTGGTCGTGTTCCAGTCGGTGTCGTTGGACTGCGTGGCGACCGCGGTACCGGCCGGTCCCGCGTTCGAGAGCGCGAGGCCGCCGAGTACGGCCACGGCGAGGAGGACGGCGACGCCGCCGATCACCGGCCAGGGCGTGCCCTCGTCAGGTATCATCACCCGGTCCCCCTCCGGACCGACTCCAGACGTGTCGGCGGCGTCCCCGCCGTGTCCCCCCGGACTGACACGCCCGTTCCTCCCGGCCGGTCCGTCGTCCCGTGGTCTCGTCTCCGAGCGCCGGACCACCCGCGACGCTCGCGCTGTTCACTCCCTCCCCCATGCTCGTGTTCACATCATTCTGCAACGCCTTAGAATTTTCCCACCGGAGAACGAACGAAACGAACCGTGCAGCAGTCCTGAACCGCCACTACCGTCGTGTTAAAATACCATCAGGTTCGTCGTTCGCTCGCGATTACAGTCGCGAGGCGATGGTCTCGGCGGTCTTCTCGCCCACGCCGTCGACCTGCCGGAGCTGGTCGGGGTCGGCCCCCCGGACGTTCTCGACGCTCCCGAACCGTCGGAGGAGTCGCCGGCGGGTCTCGGGGCCGACGCCCGGCACGTCGTCCAGCGCCGTGGACACGTCGTCACGGAGCGACTGGTGGTACTGGACGGCGAAGCGGTGGGCCTCGTCGCGGACGCGCTGACAGAGGTGGAGGTGGGGCGCGTCGTCGTCCCAGTCCAGCGTCCCGGTGGGCGTGACCACCAGTTCTTCTTCCTTGGCCAGCGCGACGGCGGGCCGGTCCCAGCCCGTCTCCGCGAGCGCGTCCCGGGCCGCGCCGAGTTGCCCGTCGCCGCCGTCGATCAGGAGCAGGTCGGGGTCGGGGCGGTCGTCGCGGCCCTCGACGGCGCGCTCGGCCCGCCAGCGAACCAGCGCCCGCATGTTCGCGTAGTCGTCGTTGCGCTCGTCGAGTTTCCGCCGCCGGTAGTCGCCTTTCTCCGGGCTCCCGTCGACGAAGGTGACGTTACTGCCGACGACGGCACTCCCCTGCGCGTGGCTCACGTCGAACCCCTCGATGCGCTCGACGGGCGCGTCCAGCCCCAGCGCCTCGGCCAGCGCCGCCCCCTCGTCGTCCCGGGCACCGGTGCCCCGCCGGGCGTTCTTCAGCGCCAGATCGACCAGCTTGGCCTCCCGGCCCGCGCCGGGCACCCTGAGGTCGACCCCCTCCGCGGCGAGCCAGGCGTCGAGTTCGGGGTCGTCGGGTCGCTCGGACAGCAGGATGGCGTCGGGCAACTCCCGCTCGGCGTAGTACTGCGGGACGAAGGCCGCGAACACCGCGCCGATCCGCGTCTCGCCGCTGTCGCCCTCCGGCGCGGCCAGCGTGTGCCGCTCGCGCTCGACGAGTTGGCCGTCGGCGGCGTGGAGGCGAGCGACCGTCGCCTCGTCGCCCTCGACGGTCGCGCCCAGCACGTCGACGGCCCGCTCGCGGTCGCTCCCCCCCGCGCTGACGGCCTCGCCGCCCTCGCCGTGGAACGCCTCGACGGCCTCCAGCCGATCCCGGAGGTTCGCGGCGCGCTCGAACGCCTCCTCCTGGGCCGCCCGCTCCATCTCCCGTCGGATGGGATCGGCCAGCACGCCCGTTTCGCCCTCGAAGAACCGCCGGACGCTCTCGACGTCCTCGGCGTAGGCCTCCGCGCCGATCTCGCCGGTGCAGGGCGCGGTACAGAGCCCGACCTCGTAGTCGAGACACGGTCGGTCGCGGTTGGCGTACTTGTGATCGGAACACCCCCGCAGGCCGTAGGTCTCCCGCAGCGCCTTGACGACCGTCTCCACGCGGCCCTTGTCCGTGAACGGGCCGTAGACGGTCGCGTCGTCGTCGGGGTCGCGGGTGATCTCGATGCGAGGCACGTCGTGGCCGGTCAACTGGACCAGCGGGTAGGACTTGTCGTCTTTCAGCCGGACGTTGTAGCGGGGCTGGTGGCGCTTGATGAGGTTGGCCTCCAGCAACAGGGCCTGGGTCTCCGTGTCGGTGACGGCCACGTCCAGGTCGGTGGCCCGCTCGACCATCCGGCGGATGCGCTCGCCCCGCGGATCACTGTAGGAGCGCACCCGGTCGCGCAGGTCGACGGCCTTCCCGACGTACAGCACGACCCCCGACTCGTCGAGGAACTGGTAGCTCCCCGGCTCGCGGGGCAGGTCGGCCGCCCGATCACGGACCTCGCTCGGGTCCATCTCGGGGGCCGTACGGGTCCGCGGGGTATGTGGATTACTCTTCGTCGTCGAAGTCGAGAATCTCGTCGGCGACCTCCTCGGCGGGGGCCTCCCGCGCTGACTCG
The DNA here is from genome assembly GCF_049605515.1 of Halorientalis pallida. Classification (GTDB taxonomy): domain Archaea; phylum Halobacteriota; class Halobacteria; order Halobacteriales; family Haloarculaceae; genus Halorientalis; species Halorientalis pallida_A. The sequence continues at coordinate 2,390,310 of NZ_CP187158.1, read as the reverse complement.
GAGGCCTCCCTGATCTCCTCGGCGGCGTCCGTCGACTCGCCCGTCTCCACCGGGTCCGCCGCGTCGTCCTCGCTCGCCGTGCCGATGGCCGCCGAGACCTCGTCGGGGGACGCCTCCGCGCTCGTCCCGCGGGTCTCGGCGTCCGGGGTCGTGTCGTCCTCGGGCCGGTCGTCGACCGCCGGTTCGGTCGGCTCCTCGGCCGCGTCCGCGTCGTCGCCGGTGAGCGAGTCCACGATCGTCCCGAGCGTTCCGCGGTCGCTCGATTCGGCGGCCTCCGCCAGCGGTTCGCCTGCGGGCGTGCCCGAGAGGTGGCGTCGCAGTCGCGCGACCGCGTCGTCGTCACCGTCCGCGGACGGAACGTGCAGGTCCGCGTCGCCGGCGACTGTGACCTCGACGATCGCCGTCCGGCTCTCGATGTACATCCCGACCGCGCCCAGTGCCGCCGCGAAGCCGAGCAGGCCGCCCACCAGCAGGGCCTCGTCGAGCATCCCCACCGCGTTCGAGATCTGGCCGAGGAGGCCGAGCATACCGCCCATTCCGGTCCGGCCGGCGGCCTGCGGGTCGATCTTGCCGAGGTCGATCAGCGAGTCGAAGTCCACGACGAGACCGACGCCGACGCCGGCCACGCCCGCGATCAGACCCCGGAGCGCGTAGCCGAGCCAGCCGGTCTCGCCGGTGGTCTTGCGGCCGACGCGCTCGACGTTGGGCCGTTCGATGGCCCGGAAGTTCGACCCGTCGCCGTCGGGGGTGAACGCCAGCACGCGCTGGCTGGTGACGACGATCCCGTTCTCGCCGATCGGCACCGTCGTCTCGATCCGTTCGCCGTCCCTGAGGCGACGACTGGCCTGCTCGCTCCACCGCTGCATGCCCTGCCGGTTGTCGGTCGGCACACATGAACCTGACGCGCGATGAGTGGATACAAGCCGACCGGCCCGCAACCCCCGGTATGACCGACGGGACCGAACGGGTCTGGCTCGTCGAGCGCGAGTACAGCGACAAGGGACTGCTCACGCTCGTCTACGCCACGCCCGACGGCGAACGCTACATGCAGAGCAACCGCTCATCGAACATGCTCCAGGGCAGCGGCGTCACCGCCGCCAAGGAGGCCACCGCCGACCAGCTGAAACCGGTCGACGACCCGGACCTCCGGGAGCGCTACGCCAGCGAGGCCGACCGCGTCGCCGAGAACAACGACCCCGACGACGAGATCTGATGTCCGACGATACCGTTCGCGTCTGGCTGGTCGCCCGCGAGTACGAACACGAGGACATGGTGACGCTCGTCTACGCGACGCCGGACGGCCAGCGGGCGGTGTTCCAGCAACGCTCGACGCAGATGCTGTTCGACTCGACCGTCACGGCGGGGCTGGACGTGGAACCGGATCGGCTGGAAGCCGTCGACGACGAGGACCGCGAGCGCTACGCGAACGAGGCCGAGCGGATGGCCGAGCGACACGATCCCGACGACGAGGTGTGAGCCGGATGGCCCGACCGCAGGGAGGGGCAATCGAACGAGAGAGCGGCGACGGAGGGGCCGAGCCGTCTCGGACAGACTCAGGCGCTCGCTTCGTCGTCGCTCTGGTTCGCCGCCGTCCCGCCCTGTCGGCGCTTGATGACGTAGTACGCGAGCGCCGCGAGGCCGACGAAGACCGCGGTGATCCCGTCGACGCCGCCGCTGGCGAGATAGCTCTCGATGCCGGTCCCGAGGCCGACGGCGACGAGCAAGAGACCGACCGCGAGGATCCACGCCCGGCTGTCCTCGGCGGCTTCCGCGTAGGCCCCTTCCTCGATCAGCCGCATCTCCTTGCGGTGGTCCATGTAGGCGATGGCGAGGACGAGCGCCAGACCGAGGCCGACCACGGCGATTACGAACGCGAACGCGAGCAACCCCTCGAAGCCGCCGAGTTGGAGGAACATACGTTTCACTACGACGCGCCGGGACATAAACCCGACAGCGACCCGGGGTATCCCGGGTCACGGTTCGGAGCCGCCGCCGCTCTCACCCGACGTACTCCCGGTGAACCTGCGCCAGGTCGACGTTGTTCGGGAAGAAGTTCAGTGCGGGCGTCACGCCCCAGATCGACGTGGTCACCAGTTCCTCGGCCGACTGGAGTGCCTCGCGCTTGTCGTCGTCCATCCCGTCGAGCGACCCCCACTCCTCGACAGTGACCGGGAACACCAGCGTGCCGCGCCCCCGCCAGTAGGGATCGCGGAGGCCGGCCGGCGTCAGGTAGTGCGGTGACTCGGGCGTCGAGCGCGTCTGGATGATGGCGTGGAAGACGCCGCCCTCCTCGTCGGTCTCGGGCGTTTCCAGCCGCTCCCGGATATCGGGGTCGAGGTCGGGACCCGCCACGTCCGGCGCTTCGTCGGCGACGAGCGTGACGTACGCCTGTTCCTCGCCGTCCTGCTGGAGGCCGTTGTCGATGGCGCGGTCGGCGGCCGGATGGAGGTACGCGTGCCCGCCGGTCAACCGGACCGAGGGCCGGCCGAGCGCGCTGGTCGCACCGAGCGTCAGGAGACTCCCCGCGCCGGCGGCGAGCAGGTCGCGTCTGGAGAGCGAACGGAGGGCGTCGAACCTGGAGGGCATACTCGCGGGTACACGAGCCCCCGAAAAATCACTTGGGCTACAGCACGCCCCGCTCGTCCAGCAGGGCTAGGAACTCCGCCTCGTCGATCTCGGGTACGTCTTCGGCCGCGGCGTCCTCGCGTTTGTTCGTTCCCGGGTTCTCGCCGACGACCAGATAGTCCGTGTTCCCCGAGACGCTGCTGGTGGCCGACCCGCCGTGCTGTTCCACGAGGTCCTGGGCCGCCGAGCGCGTGAACTCGTCCAGCGAGCCGGTGAACACGAACGTCAGGTCCTCCAGTTCGTCGCTCCCCTCTACCTCGACCGGCTGGGGGTCGACGCCCCGCTCGCGCAACTGCTCGATCACCTCGCGGTTGCGCTCGGAGTCGAAAAACTCCCGGATCTCGCGGGCGACGGTCGGCCCCACGTCGGCGACGGACTGGAGTTCGTCGGCGTCGGCACCCAGCACGGCGTCGAGGTCGCCGAACTCCCGGGCCAGTGCCTTCGCGGTGCTGGGGCCGACCTCGGGGACGCCGATGGCCGCCAGGAAGTCCGGGAGGGGCGGTTCGCGGGCCGCCTCGATCTCGGCGAGCAGGTTCTCGGCGCTTTTCTCGCCCCACCCCTCCAGGTCGGCCACCGCCTCGCGGTCGAGGGCGTAGAGGTCGGGCAGGCGCTCGACCAGTCCGGCGTCCATGAGCTGTTCGATGCGTTCGGGGCCCAGCCCCTCGATGTCCAGCCCCGTGCGGCTGGCGTAGTGTTCGATGGCCCGCTCCAGCTGGGCGGGACAGGCCAGCCCGCCGGTGCAGTAGGCCATCGGCCCGTCGCGCTCGACGGCGCTGTCACAGGCCGGACAGTGATCCGGGAACTCGAAGTGGCTCTCGGTGCGGTCCTCGACGACTTCCTCCACGTCGGGGATCACGTCCCCGGCGCGTTTGACCCGCACCGAGTCGTCGACCCCCACGCCCAGCCGCTCGATCTCCTCGGGGTTGTGGAGACTGGCCCGCGAGACCGTCACGCCGGAGACCTCGACCGGGTCGAGCAGAGCGACGGGAGTCAGTCGCCCCGTTCGACCGACCTGGACGACGATGTCGGTGACCCGCGTCACCTCTTTTCGGGCGGGGAACTTGTATGCGAAAGCCCACCGCGGGTGGCGGCTGGTCGCCCCCAGCAGGTCGCGAGCCTCGCGGTCGTCGACCTTGATCACGACGCCGTCGATCTCGTAGGGCAGGTCCTCGCGCCGGTCGAGCATCGCGTCCCGGTAGTCGATGGCGGCCTCGATGTCGTCGACCACCTCGACCTCGTCGGCCACCCGGAGGCCCCACTCCCGGAACGCACGGAGGTCGGCCTGCTGGCTGTCCGTGTGCTCGCTGGCGTCCAGCACGCCGAAAAAGAAGATCGAGAGCGGGCGCTCGGCCGTGATCGAGGGGTCGAGTTGCCGGAGCGTGCCCGCGGCGGCGTTGCGCGGGTTGGCGAACGCGTCCTCGCCGCGCTCGACGCGTTCCTTGTTGTACTCTCGGAATGCGTCCTTGGGCATGTACACCTCGCCCCGCACGGCGAGGAAGTCGGGGTAGTCCCCGCGGAGCCGCTGGGGCACGCTCGGGATGGTCCGGACGTTCTCGGTCACGTCGTCGCCCTCCACGCCGTCGCCGCGGGTCGCCGCCCGTTCGTACTGTCCGTCCTCGTAGACGATCTCGACCGAGAGCCCGTCGAACTTGGGCTCACAGACGTACTGCAGGTCCCCTTCCCAGTCGGCGTCGTCCAGTCCGTCCCGGACGCGCTCGTCGAACGCCCGGACCGCCTCGGCCTCGCCGCTCTGGTCGATCGAGAGCATCTCCGCGACGTGTTCGACCGAATCGAGTTCGTCGACGGGTTCGCCGCCGACGCGTCGGGTCGGGCTGTCCTCGGTCGCGAGGTCGAACTCGGCTTCCAGGTCCTGCAACCGCGAGAACAGGGCGTCGTAGGTCCGGTCGCCGATCACCGGGTCGGTCTCGACGTAGTAGCGGTAGTCGTGATAGCGGATGGCCTCCCGTAGCTCGCTGGCCTGCTCGCGGGCCCGGTCCTCGTCGAGGTCCGCGACTGGCGCGAAGTCGGTGTCCGGGTCCGTGACGTAGGGGTTGTCGGCCGGTGCGTCCGCGTCCATACCGGCCCCTGGATCGGGGCCGTATAGAGTCCCGTGGTCTCCCGTCAGAGCCCGGCCACGTCTTCGATGGCGTCGGTGAGTTCCTTGATGCTCTCGGAACCGCTCTGGACGGCCACGTGGACCCACCAGCAGGTTTTTGCAAACAGCAGCACAACTGTCCTGTATGAGCCTCACGACGGATGATTTCGAGGATTTCATGGCCTCGGACCCGGCAGACGACGAGACGGTGCCGCTCGGTGATGCGCTCGAGGAACTGGCGGTCGACATCGAAGTCGATTCCGTCGAGGCGGTTCGGGACGTTCGCGAGCGGCTATGAAGTTACTTCTCGATACGAACGTCCTCGTGGCCGCAGTGACGAACGATACCGAACGATCCGATCTGGCTATCGACCTCCTCAACGAAGCCGACGAACCGTACGTCTCGGTGCTGAATCTGATGGAACTCCGGAGTGTCCTCTCGAAGAAAAAACAGTTCGAACGGGATCGGATCGACCGGATCGAGAACCGTATTACCGCTCGGACGACAGTCACGTTTCCGGACGCATCGGATATGCTCGAAGCGAACCGACTCCAGTCCGAAACGCTTCTCTACCCGATGGACGCGCTCGTCCTCGCAGCAGCCGAGGCCGTCGACGCGACGCTGGTATCGTTCGACAGCGAACTACTCGACCACGGTGCAAAACAGCCGACTGACGTAGTGTAACGATCTTCCCGCTCAGAGCCCGGCCACGTCTTCGATGGCGTCGGTGAGTTCCTTGATGCTCTCGACGGTGTGTTCGCCCATGTGGCCGATGCGGAAGCTCTCCTCGGAGATGTCGCCGTAGCCGCTGGAGAAGACCATGTCGTACTCCTCGGACACCTGTTCGACGGTCTCGGCCACGTCGATGCCCTGCGTGTTCTCGACGCAGGTCACGGTCTGGGACTCGTAGCCCTCCTCGGGGTACAGACCGAAGTGTTCGCGGGCCCACTCGCGGGTGTACTCGGCCATCTCGCGGTGGCGCTGGTCGCGGGCGTCGTGGCCCTCCTCCAGCATGTGTTTCATCTGCTTGCGGTAGGCGAGCATGATCGGGATCGCCGGGGTCGAGTGGGTCTGGCCCTTCCGGTCGTAGTAGTCCAGACAGCGCCGGAAGCCGCCGTACCACGAGGAGTCGTCCTTCTCGACCTCGCGCTCGTAGGCGGCGTCGCTGACGGTACAGACGGCCAGGCCCGGCGGCATGGCGAAGGCCTTCTGCGTGGAGGTGAAGATGCAGTCGATGTTGTGGGCCTCGATGTCGATCTGATCGCCCCCGAGACAGGAGATGGCGTCGACGACGAAGTACGTGTCCGGGTAGTCACCCAGCAGGTCGCCGATCTCCTCGACGGGGTTGCGCACGCCCGTGGAGGTCTCGTTCATGACGACGCCGACGGCGTCGTACTCGGCCCCGGATTCGAGGGCGTCGCGGATGTCCTCGGGCTTGACCGCCTGCCCCCAGTCGTACTCGATGCGGTCGACCTCCTTGCCGAGGCGCTCGGCGACGTTGGCCTGGCGCTCGCTGAAACTGCCGGAGGTCGGCACCAGCATGCGGTCCTCGACGAGGTTGAGCGTCGTGGCCTCCCAGAACTCGGTCCCCGAGGCTGTGAGGACGATCACTTCGTTGTCGGTGCCGAGGAACTCCTTGGTGTCCTCCACGATGGTCGTGTAGAGGTCCGTCATCCGGTCCATGCGGTGGCCGAACATCGGTTCCGCCATCGCCTCGATCACGTCCTCGCGGACCTCCGTCGGACCCGGGAGATACAGCGTCTTGTCGGGATAGTCGCCCGTGTATTCCTGTTTCTTGGTCACCGAAACCACCTGATACCCCCTACTCCTCGGCCGGGGGGCATGGTAGTTTTGATACCGTCGCGGTCACTCCGTCAGTCGCTCGGCCAGCGGATCGAGGTGACCCCGCCCGACGACGGCCACTACGTCGCCCTCCGCCCGCAGATCGGCGAGCCGGGCGGCCATACACTCGTCCCGCACGTCGTCGCGCACCCGGATCGGTTCGGGCGGATCGGCACAGCGCAACAGCGTCAGACTCCGGGACAGCTGTGACCGTTCCTCGGCGGCCTGCCGCTCGGGAGGGTCGGCCAGCGTCGTCCCGTGGGTCACCGGGTCGTCGACCTCCAGTTGGAGCCCGGTCGCGGCGGCCACGGTTGCGCCGAGTCGGCAGGTCGCGGCGCTGCGGACGACGCCGAGGACGCTCCCGACCAGGCGCGCGAGCGTCGCGGGGTCGGGGCGCTCGGCGAGGACGCGGCGGGCGAGCGTCCGCAGGAAGTCGCCGTCCACGCCGTCGATCCCGACGACGCGGGCGTCCTCGGCGGCGGCGATGGCGGCGCTGACCTCGCCGCCCATGGGCGGGAGGTCGCGGCCGTCGGCGGCGTAGCCCTCGAACAGCGGGAGGGCCAGCGGTGCGACCTCCACCGCGAGGACGGTCGGATCGAGCGCGCCGACGAGTTCGCCGACCCGATAGCGGCTCGCGGGGTGGTCGTGGACGACGCCGACGAGCGTGACGGCGGACTCGTCGTCGCCCGCCAGGTGGCGGACGTGGTCGGTGTGCAGGCGGGGATCGTCACCGGTGTCGACAGGTAACTCGGCGGACATCGCGACTGCACCGACACTCCCGTCGATCCGAAATCAATCTTCTCGTTTCGAGCGCGACCCCTCGACGGCACCGGTTCCATCCCGGCGGACCGTAAATTCCAAATAGGAAATGCAAGAACACAAACTCGAACGCTCCCGGCGTGACTCGCTGTGGGAGCCCTCCGACACCGATGGTCCGAAAACGTACACTCGTGATGGCGGTACTCGCCGTCCTCGCCGGGACCGGAATCGCGGTGGCGTCCGGCGCGGTCGATTCGAGCCAGTGTGAACCCGTCGACAAGACCGAGAACATCTCGAAAGAGCGGCTGCAGAACCGGACGAACGCGTCCGACTACGAGGAGTCCCGGACGAACGTGAGCGAGGACGACGGCTTCGTCCTCACCGGCCGGAAACTCGCCGAACTGGCCATCGACGAGATCCTCGAAGAGGAACCCTGTGGGAACGAGACCGCGCCGAACGGCTCGACGACCCCGACCACGCCGACCGGCAACGCGACCGCCACCCCGACCGACGACTCGGACGGCTGAGTTCCCTTTTCGGCGACGCCGGTCCCGATTTCACGGCCACTCCTACCCTGTGTGTCACGAACACTCACAGAAATATTGCCGTAACTCTCGGTTATAGATGTCTTGAGATATATGAGTGTGATACATGACCGACGACACGCGACGGTTCGGGACGCGGTGTGTCCACGCCGGCCAGGAGGAGCCTGATCCGGCGACGGGGGCACGCGCGCCGCCGATCTATCAGACCACGTCCTACGTCTTCGAGGACGCGGACCACGCGGCGGACCTGTTCGCGCTGGAGGGCGAGGGTAACATCTACTCGCGGTTTCACAACCCGACGGTCCGGATGCTGGAGGAGCGACTGGCCGCGCTGGAGAACGGGGTCGACGCCGTCGCCACGGGTGCCGGGATGGCGGCGCTGGACGCCGCCACGTCGGTGCTGGCCGAAGCCGGTGACAACGTGGTCTCCGCCGCCTCTATCTACGGCGGGACCCACACCTATCTCTCACACAACGCCCGCCGGCGCGGTGTCGAGGCCCGCTTCGTCGACACGCTGGACTACGCGGCCTACGACGACGCCATCGACGAGTCGACCGCCTACGTCCACTGCGAGACCATCGGCAACCCCGCCCTCGTCACGCCGGACTTCGACGAACTCGCGGCCGTCTGCGAGGCAAACGACGTGCCGCTGTTCGTCGACAACACCTTCGGGACGCCCGCGCTCTGTAACCCCCTCGACCACGGCGCGGACATCGTCTGGGAGTCGACGACGAAGTGGATCCACGGATCGGGCACCACCGTCGGCGGCGTCCTCGTCGACGGCGGTTCGTTCCCCTGGGGCGAGTTCCCCGAGAGGTACCCCGAGATCGGTGCGCCGAACCCTGTATTCGACGGGACGACTTTCAGCGACCGCTTCGGCGACCGCGCGTTCGCCGCCGCCGCGCGCTACCGCGCCCTCCGCGTCCTCGGCGACGGACAGAAACCCTTCGACGCCTGGCAGACCCTCCAGGGTTCGGAGACGCTCGACGTTCGGATGGAGCGCCACTGCGAGAACGCGATGGCCGTCGCGGAGTACCTCTCCGACCACCCCGAGGTCTCGTGGGTCACCTACCCCGGCCTGGAGAGTCACGAGACCCACGACAACGCCAGCGAGTATCTGGCGGGGGGCTACGGCGGCATGATCGCCTTCGGCCTGGAGGACGGTTACGAGGCCGGGCGCGACGTGTGCGAGGCCGTCGAACTCGGGCAGTTCCTCGCCAACGTCGGCGACGCCAAGACGCTGGTCGTCCACCCCGCAAGCACCACCCACGCCCAGTTGACCGAGGAAGAACAGCGCAAAAGCGGCGTCACGCCCGATCTCCTTCGGCTCTCGGTCGGTATCGAGGACGTCGAAGACATCAAGGCCGACCTGGACCAAGCCATCGGGACGGCCACGAGGACGTAGTATGGAGGTCGAACGCGACACGGTCTCGGTCGGCGAGTTCGAGTTCGAGTGCGGGGAGTCGATCCCCGAGCTGGAGATCGCCTACGAGGCCTACGGCGAGTTCACCGGCGAGAACGCGGTGCTGGTCTGTCACGCCCTGACCGGCAGTTCACACGTCGCCGGCCACCGCACCGAACAGGGAACCAGCGGCCAGGCCCGCGCGTGGTGGGACGACATCGTCGGCCCGGGGAAGGCCATCGACACCACCGAGTACTACGTGGTCTGTGCCAACGTCCCCGGCTCCTGTTACGGCACCACGGGCCCGGCCAGCGAGAACCCCGAGACCGGCGAGCCCTACGGCACCGACTTCCCCGCCGTCACGGTCGGCGACTGGACGGAAGCCCAGCGCCGCCTGCTGGACGAACTCGGGATTCCCGCGCTCCACGCCGTCGTCGGCGGGAGCGTCGGCGGCATGAACGCCCTGGACTGGGCGAAACGCCACCCCGACCACGTCGAGCGCGTGGTGTCCATCGCCGCCGCCGCCCGACTGGACCCGCAGTGTCTCGCGCTCGATGCGGTCGCCCGCCGGGCCATCACCACCGACGACGACTGGCAGGGCGGCGACTACTACGGCACCGACGCCGAACCGAACGACGGCCTGGCGCTGGCCCGCCAGATCGGCCACATCATGTACCTCTCGAAGGCCTCGATGGAGCAGAAGTTCGGTCGCCGTGCGGCGGGCCGGGACGCCATGCGGACCTTCCCCGTCGACCCCGCGGGAACGTTCTTCCCCTACCGGGACGTGGAGTCCTATCTGGACTACCAGGCCGAGAAGTTCGTCGAGCGGTTCGACGCCAACGCTTACCTCTATCTCACCCGGTCGATGGACAACTACGACCTCGCCGCCGGCTTCGAGGACGACGCCGACGCCCTCAGCGCCTTCGAGGGCGAGGCCCTGCTGATGTCCTTTACCGGCGACTGGCACTTCACGACCGAGCAGTCCGAACAGGTCGCGGAGGCCTTCCGCGACCTCGACACGCCGGTCGCCCACCACGTCATCGAGTCCGACCACGGCCACGACGCCTTCCTCGTCGAACCCGAGAAGGTGGGGCCGCCCCTCGCGGACTTCATCGATTCGGGCGTCGACGGGAAGGCGATCACCGACACCGCCGAGGACGACGAACCCGAGAGTCAGTTCGCGCCCGTCCACACGAGTCTGTTCTCCTGAGCAGGTGTGAGCCGCTCCGCTCACCGCGCGTAGACGGCGGCGACCACGCCCACCAGAAACGCCGCGACGTAGGCCGGTTGCGCGACCGCGACGGCCGGGACGGCCGCAAGGACCGTCGTCGCCTGCGCGGGATCGGTCAGCGCCGCCCCGCTCCGTTCGCTGGCCGTCGCGAGGACGATCACGGCGGCCCCGAGGGCGGCGACGAACCCCGCCACCGCCAGCGGATTGTCACTGAGCCGTTCCAGCACGACGCTTCCGGTCCGACCGACGCGACCACTCATCGCCCACCACTTCTCACCGGAGAAATATGAACCCATCCACACCGGGGAGACGGCCCCGATCCGAACGTATTCGGTCGCTGTCACCGTCGAGTGGACAGCTATTTCTCCGGGGCGTGTGAATCCCCCGCAGCCATGACGGACGAAGACGACCAGATCGAGACGAAGTCGCTCCACGTCGGCCAGGAAGACCCGGATCCGGCCACGGGGGCGCGCGCACCGCCGATCTACCAGACCACGAGCTACGTGTTCGAGGACGCCGAGGACGCGGCCGACCAGTTCGCGCTGGCGAAACCGGGGTACATCTACTCGCGGCTGATGAACCCGACCGTCGAGACCCTGCAGGAACGCATCGCCGCGCTCGAAGGCGGCGTCGGCGCGGTCGCCACGTCCTCGGGTATGGCGGCGCTCAATCTGACGGACTTCGTGCTGGCCGACGCCGGCGACAACATCGTCACCGCCTCCTCGCTGTACGGCGGGACCTACACCTACTACACCCACACGCTCCCCCGACAGGGCGTGGAAGCGCGGTTCGTCGACACCCTCGATTACGAGGCCTACGAGGAGGCCATCGACGAGAACACGAAGTACATCCACTGCGAGACCATCGGCAACCCCGCGCTGGTCACGCCCGATTTCGACCGCCTCGCGGAGATCGCCGACGACCACGGCATCCCGCTGTTCGTCGACAACACCTTCGCGACGCCGTACCTGTGCAACCCCATCGAACACGGCGCAAACCTGGTCTGGAACTCCACGACGAAGTGGATCCACGGCCACGGCACGACCGTCGGCGGCGTCGTCGTCGACGGGGGTAACTTCGACTGGAGCGCCCACGCCGACGACTACCCCGAGATCGCGAAGGACAACCCCGCCTACCACGGCGTCAACTTCGCCGAGGCCATGGGCGAGCAGGCCTTCACATACACCGCCATCGCCCGCGGCCTGCGTGACCTGGGCAACCAGCAGTCCCCCTTCGACGCCTGGCAGACCCTCCAGGGCGTCGAGACCCTGCCCCAGCGCATGAGCGCCCACTGTGAGAACGCGATGGCCGTCGCGGAGTTCCTCTCCGACCACCCCGAAGTCTCGTGGGTCACCTACCCCGGTCTCGAAGATCACGAGACTCACGACAACGCCTCGAAGTACCTCGACGGCGGCTACGGCGGCATGATCACGTTCGGCCTGGAGCAGGGCTACGACGCCGCCCGGGGCACCGTCGAGTCCACCGAGGTCGCCAGCCTGCTGGCCAACGTCGGCGACGCCAAGACGCTGATCATCCACCCTGCCAGCACGACCCACCAGCAACTCACCGACGAGGAACAGGAAGCCGCCGGCGTCACCGACGACATGATCCGGCTCTCGGTCGGACTGGAAGGCGTCGAGGACATCAAGGCCGACCTCGATCAGGCCATCGCCCAGTCGACCTAGAACAGGCTGAACAGCCGACTCGTCAGCGCGGCCTGCCGGTAGGCCAGTTTCTGGAACGCGGCCGGTTGCCGGACGGTCTCGTCGAGGACCAGATCCGGCATCGACCGGCGTGGCTGTTCGAACAGGAACGTCGTCTCCACGTCGGCGGCCACGTCGCCGAGCAACTGTAACATCGTCAGCGTCTGTGGTCCCAGCGGCCCATCGGTCTCGACCGACAGGTCTCCGCCCAGGACTGCCGAGGTGGCCGGCCGACCGTCGATGATCGCCTGCCAGACGTTCCAGGGCGCTTCGAGGACGGCGTTTACCTCCCGCTCGTCGCGACTCGCCAGGATGTCGACCTCGGGACACTTGCCGTTCTCCAGCCCGATGTAACAGTAGATGTTCCCGTCGACGACACACCCTTCGAGTTGATCGAGCAGATCCTGGGACACCGGCGGGAAGTGTTCGCGGACCCCGTCGTCGATCAGTTCGGGTGCCGCGTCGAGTGTCACGTCGTCGAGATCGTTCCGGACTTTCTCCGGAACGCCCTCGAACACCACCTCCGGCAGATCGCCGATCCGGGTCTCCGCGAGCGGCAGATCCTCCACCACGATCAGCACGTCACCGTTCGATCCCACCCCCCAGCCGACGCCGACATCGTCGAGCGCAGCGCTCTCGTTGATCTCGCGCTGGTACGCGTCGAGCCACTGTGACGTGGGAAACAGACTCACACTCAAGACACTACCTGTATACGCCGCCTACATAAAAGGCCAACGGCTAATATGACGTAAATTAAAGTCGGGGGTGGTATGAAATCATCCTCGCCGACGTACCACGACGCCGTGTTCTCGGGCGGGGACTTCGTCGTTAGAGGACGCCTTCGGCTTCGAGCAGGCCGTGGAGTTCGGCCATCGAGAGGACGATGGTGTCACACGCCGGCTCGACGGCCGGTTTCGGGTCGAACCCGACCGACAGGCCCGCGACCTCAAGCATCGGCATGTCGTTGGCCCCGTCGCCGACGGCGATGGTGTCGGCCATGTCGACGCCGACCGTGCCGGCGAGGTCCTCGAGGGCGTCGTCCTTGGTCCCCTCGATGAGCGGGCCCTCGACCTCGCCGGTGAGTTCGCCCGCTTCCATCGGAAGCCGGTTGGCGACGATGGAGTCGATGGTGACGCCGGCCTTCTCCAGGGCACGCTCGACGCCGCGCTCGAACCCACCGGTCAGGATGGCGGTGTGGACGCCGGCCTCGTTGAGGTTCTCGATGACCATGGCGGCGTCTTCCCGGAGGACGACCTGGTCGAAGGCGGCTTCGGCCTTGTCCTGGGCGAGGCCGTCCAGCAGTTCACACCGACTGCGGAGGCTCTCGGCGTAGCCGATCTCGTCGTTCATCGCCCGCTGAGTGATCTCCTCCATCTGGTCGGCGACCCCGCACTGCTCGCCCAGCAGGACGGTCATCTCCGAGTCAGAGAGCGTGCCGTCGAAGTCGAAGGCCACGAGTGTCATATCCTCCCGTTCGCGGCCGGGGGCTTCAAACGCAGTGGTTTCCGTCGGTCGGCGTCGGCGACCCTGAACCGTCCCCTGCGCTTATGTCCGCGCGTGACCACGTACGCGGCATGGCCGACACCCCGCCGGACGACCTCGACGCCCCCTCGGACGAGATGGCGGCGATCGACGACGACGAACTCGACGACGTGGACGAGCAGGTTCGGGACCTCATCGACGACCTGCGAGACGAGTCCGACGCCTCCCTGCGCTCGGCGATCCGGTACACCGCCGACGACTACGACGTACTCTTTCTCCGTGAAGACGTGGCCGATACCCTCTCGATCCCCGAACGCGAGGAGCGCGCCGAGACGCTCATCATGAAGGGGCTGAGCGATCCGCCACAGGAAGGCGCACTGTTCGATTTCGGCACGCTCGACGCGACGATGCGGTTCTACGACAACGTCCTCGTGGCCCACTTCCCCTACCGCGAGTGGTCGGGGATCGTGTTCACCTTCGACCGGACGGAAGCGCCGCTGGTCGATCTCGTCCACGAACACATAGAGTAGTTCCTCAGAACGTCGTCCACGTCCGGGGGCCGAAGTCGCCGCCTCTGACTTTGAGTTCGGGGCCGTCCCCCTCGTCACGCACCTCGACCAGCGCGTCGAACACCTGGGTCAACACGTCCAGTGACTCGGTGTCGCGCGCAGTCGTGTCGAGCGTGAACGCGCCGGCGAAGCCCGAGGACTCGATGCGCCCGGTCAGGACGTGGGCGAACTGGTAGACCCGTCGGAGGTCGGCGTACATCAACATCGTCGACAGCGAGTGCAGGCCGATACGGGCCTCGCGGCCGGCGTGGTAGAACTCCCGCAGAAAGCCCGAGGTGGCGATGCCCACGCCCGTGAGGTCGCCGGCGCTGGTCACGTAGCGAACGTCGTCGGTGTCCCGGTGCTGGGTGAACCCGCGGCTCCGGGAGACACAGTCGACCGACCGGATGTCCCAGTCGTCGGCGTCCCGGCCCGTCAGAAAGCTCTCCCGAAAGCGGTCGACACCGCGTTTGGTCGTGACGAGGAGGGCGGTCCCGTCCGGACTGGCCCCCACCAGGTCGAACAACAGCCGGCGCTTGCCCGTCATCGCTGGTCCGGCGATCAGCACGCTCTCCCCCGTCGGGAGCGCCTCCGGGTCGAGCGGCGTTTCGGTCCCGTCGCTCACACCACCGCTCAGGGCCGCCCGCTATATCAACCCTCTCCCAGCGTCGGGACGTGACCGGCGGCTCGGCCGCCTGCGCTCGGGCGACCGTGTGGACGAATCCCACGCGAGGCGGACGCTCGCTCCCGATACGGCGCGAGCCGATGAAGAAAGGGTTATGCCGGCAGGCTGGAATGGATCGATCATGAAGGTACTCGTCACGGACCCGATAGCCGACGCGGGGATCCAACGCCTGCGCGCGGCGGGCCACGACGTGGAGACGGCCTACGACGTGGAGGGCGACGCATTGCTCGACGCCGTCGCCGACGCGAACGCGCTGATCGTCCGCTCGGGCACCGAGGTCACCGACGAAGTGCTCGACGCCGCGAACGACCTCGTCATCGTCGGCCGCGCCGGCATCGGCGTGGACAACATCGACATCGACGCCGCGACCGAACACGGCGTCATCGTCGCCAACGCACCCGAGGGCAACGTCCGCGCGGCCGCCGAACACACGGTCGCGATGACCTTCGCCACCGCCCGCTCGATCCCGCAGGCCCACGCCCGCCTCCGGGGCGGCGAGTGGGCCAAAGGCGAGTTCCTGGGTACGGAACTCAACGGCAAGACCCTGGGCATCGTCGGCCTCGGCCGCGTCGGCCAGGAGGTCGCCAAGCGCCTGGGCGGTCTGGGCATGAACCTCGTCGCGTTCGACCCCTACATCTCCGAGGAACGGGCCGACCAGCTCGGTGCCGACCTCGCGGACGACCTCGAGGAGTGTCTCGACCGCGCCGACCTCATCACGATTCACACGCCGCTGACGCCCGAGACCGAGAACATGATCGGCGAGGACGAACTCGCCACGCTCGGCGGCGGCTACGTCGTCAACTGCGCCCGCGGTGGCATCATCGACGAACCCGCACTCGCCGACGCCGTCGAGAGCGGCCAGCTGAAAGGGGCCGCCATCGACGTGTTCGCCGAGGAACCGGTCGACCCGGACAATCCACTGCTCGACGTGGACGACGTGATCGTCACGCCCCACCTCGGCGCGAGTACGGAGGCCGCCCAGGAGAACGTCGCGACCGCGACGGCCGATCAGGTGCTGGCCGCGTTCCGCGGCGAGCCAGTCATGAACGCGCTGAACGCCCCGTCGATGGACGAGTCGGCGTTCCCCCGCGTGCGACCGTACATCGACCTCGCGGAGACGGCCGGCAAGATCGCCGTCCAGCTGTTCGACGACCGCGTCGAGGAGGTCGAGATCTCCTACGAAGGCGACATCGCCGAGGAGGACCTCGACCTCGTGACCGCCAGCGCCCTCAAGGGCTGTTTCGAGCCCCTGGAGTGGCAGGTCAACGCCGTCAACGCGCCCCGGATCGCCGAGGAACGCGGCATCGACGTGACCGAGACCAAGAGCCGCTCCTCCGAGGACTTCCAGAGTCTCGTCACCGTCACCGTCCGCAACGGCGACGACGAGGTCAGCGTCTGTGGCACCCAGTTCGCCGGCGAAGACCCGCGGATCGTCCGGATCGACGGCTACCGGGTCGACGCCATCCCGCACGGCCACATGCTCGTCGCGCGCAACGACGACGTGCCCGGCGTCATCGGGTTCATCGGCTCGACGCTCGGCGACCACGACGTGAACATCGCGGCGATGTTCAACGCCCGCGAGACCATCGGCGGCGAAGCGCTCTCGGTCTACAACCTCGACGACCCGCCGAGCGACGAGGTGTTCGACGCGATCCTCGACGACGAGCGGATCATCGACGTGAGCTACATCAGCCTCAACGGCGCGGCCGAAGACGACGAGTAACAGCCCGACGACTTCCCGTCCGATTTTCCCGCATCCCTCGTTCACTGCATCTCCTCCGCGATTTCGTTCGAAGACGATCCCCGGCGGAAAATAGTATCTGTCTGCTTATGTGTCTCCGGCGCTGAGTGTTCGGTACCCACCCACCCCCATCCCGGACTGCGGTCTCCGGGTTCGGTGTAGTATATTCACAGCCCCCACCAGTGATACCGCCCGCGTCGTTCCCCCCGGTAGCCGTCACACTCTCTCTGCTAGCGATGCCGCTGCAACTCCCGGTCGTGTCGCCGAACCCAGCCATCACGTTCCTCGCGCTCCTGTTTGGCGCGATCTGGACGCTGGCGAACTTCTACGCCTTCTACCCGCTCGTCCAGTCCGGCGTCGAAGTACTCGTCGAGCGACTCCGCGGGCCGCCCGCCGATCCGGAGGGCGACCCGGACCCGCTGTCCGACGGCGGTCGGCCCACGGTCGACGTGTTGCTGGCGGCCTACGACGAGGCGGACGTGATCGAGCAGGCTATCACGTCGGTCCTCGACGCGGAGTATCCCGACACCCACCGTACGCTGACGGTCCTGCTCGAACCGGGCGACGACCCGACCCGCGCGGTCGTCGACCGCCTCCGCGAGTCCTACGCCTTCGACGTGCTGACCGTCCCGGCGTCGTACCCGGGCGACCCCAACAAACCGCGCGCGCTCAACTACGGGTTCGAACACACGGATGGCGACATCGTGGGTGTCGTCGACGCCGAGGACATCGTCGCCGACGGCCTCCTCGAGGAGGTGGCCACGGCGGTCATGGGCGGGGCGGACTTCGCCCAGGGCCGACTCGACATGGCCAACGAGGACGACGGCTGGCTCAACCTGCTCTTTCGCGCCGAGTACGGCTACTGGTACAACGTCGTGACGCCGGCGTTCGCGCGGGTCGACTACCCCATTCCGATGGCCGGCACGACCTGTTTTTTCCGCCGGTCGGTTCTGGAGACTGCCAGTAAAAAGCGACTGGCCCAGCGGGGCGACCCCTGGACCGACGACGAGTGGGCCTGGATCGACGCGCACGGCCTCGCCGGCGTCCGGCCGTGGGACCCCCGGAACGTCACCGAGGACTTCGAACTCGGCCTGTTCCTCTGGGAACTGGACTACGACTTCACCTACCTCGATTCGGTGACCACCGAGGAGTCACCGCCGACGCTTGCGGGCTGGCTCGACCAGCGGACGCGCTGGAAGAAAGGCAAGGTGTACACCCTGCTCGACCGGCGCGAACACCCACCCGCCGACCGCCGGGACCGCGCCCACGTCTACTGGCAGTCGCTGCTCCCCCACCTCGGACCGCTCAACGTCGCCGGGCTGGTCGTGCTGTTCCTGATCGCCAATCTCGCGACCTACCGGCCCTCGACGCTGGTCGGGGCGGTCTTGAGTCTCGGGGGCGCGTTTGCGGTCGTCACGTCCGTGCTGTTCGCCGTCGGGTACTGGACGGCCTCGGACGCGCCGCTCCCGACCCGGCTCAGACGCGCGCTCCTCTCGACCGTCACGCTCCCGCTGTACTGGTTCGTCCAGTGGGGCGCCGACATCCGCGCCCTGGTTCGCGTCTACGGCGGCGACCTCCAGTGGGAACACACCGAGCACTTCGGCCGTGGGGCGATAGACGCCGACGGACACGACCCCGACGCCCTCGGCCGCCGGACGGGACGGCTGACCCTGCCCCGATACCAGCGGCTCCTCGCGCTCGCGGGCGTCCTCGTCGTCGCCGGCATCCTCCGGGTGTTCGTCCTCGGGGGCTGGAGCCTCTGGACCGACGAGATCTACTCCGTCGCCGTCCGGGGTGCGCTCCCCGTCGCGGACCTGCTCGTCCTGCCCAACGACCCGCACCCGCCGCTGTACTACCTCCTGCTCCACTGGTGGATGGACGCCTTCGGGACCGGACGGGTGGCCGTGCGGTCGCTATCGGTGCTGGCCGGCGTCGGCGCGACGGCCGGCGTCTACCTGCTCGGGACGGAACTGTTCGACGACCGGACCGGCCTGCTCGCGGCGGCGCTGGTCGCCGTGTCCGCCTTCCACGTCCACTTCTCGCGGGTCGCCCGGATGTACGCGATCTTTACTATGCTGACGGCCCTGTCGTGGTACTATTACGCCCGGTTGCGTGATGGCACCCGGACGAGCGCGGTCGGCTACGTGCTGGCCTCGACGTTGCTGGTCTACACGCACGTCTACGGCCTGTTCGTCGTCCTCGCCCAGCACGCCTACACCGCGCTCTCGGAGGTCGACGGGGGCATCGGCCGTCGCCGCTGGGTGCGGGTTTCGGCCGCGCTCGGCCTCCTGTCAGCACCCTGGGCCGCCCTCCTCGGGCTTCGCGTCGTCGCCATCGTCACCGGCACCGGCGGGGCCAACATCGAGTGGATCCCCGAGCCCTCGTCGGTGTTGCTGACTCAGACGGCCATCTCGTTCGTCGGGTTTCCGGACTTCTACCCGCTGACCGCGGGGACGGTCGGGCTCTACGTGCTGGCCGCGGTCGTCCTGTTCGTCTACGTCGGGCAGTTGCTGGCGTCGGTCGTCCGCGTCGGCCCGGACGGGCTCACGCTCGAAGACCCGAGTTCCGTCGGCCAGCTCGCCGCCCTGCTGTTCGTGCCGACGCTGGTCCCCATCATCGTCTCGCTGGTCGTCCCCATCTACGTCCCCCGGTACGCGGCCCCGGCCAGCGTCGCCTTCGTCGTGCTGGCCGCCCGCGGCCTCCGGAACGTCCCGGTCCGTCGGGTCCGGGCCGGCCTGCTGGCGGTCGTGCTGGTGAGTTCGCTCGTCTTCATCGGCGTCTACTACACCGCAGACTCCGCGGAACCGTGGGCACAGGTCGCCGGGACCATCACCGCCAACGCCGACACCGACGACGTGGTCGTCCACCAGCCCGGCAACATGGGCGGGTACGAACGGCAGTACTACGACGACGCGGAATTCGCGACCGCGACGCTCTCCCAGGCGGGTCGCCTCGGCGTCGACGACCTCCAGTACCTGCGGGACCTCTCGACGCGCCACGGGACCGTCTATCTCGTCCAGTACTACGGGAGCCGTGACGCCGCGGTCCGGTATCTCGACGCCTGTCACGACGGGTCGAACTCGAACCGCCTCGGCGTCATCACGGTCCGGGAGTACTCGCGGGACACCGGGTGTCCCGACCCGGCGGCGTTCCTCGACGGCGGGCAAGCCGCCTCTTGACCGTCAAAACAGTCGCGACAGCGCGTCGCGGAGCCGTGTGCCCACACCCGATTCTGATTCGTCGCTCTCGAACTCGATCTCGACGGCCCCGTCGTCGACGTGTGTCCGGGGGTTCTCTGCGTCCAGAAGTGTCTCGTAGCGGTCGATCACTGCGTCCAGTTCGCGCTCTTTCCGGGCGACCTGCCGTTCGAGCAGAGCGACCCGCGTCCGCAGAATCTCGCGTTCGGTCGCTCGCAAGCGCGCGGTGTCGGCGCGCGGGAACCGGCCGGTGGTGGCACGCGTCCCGAGATCGGGCGGCGGCGGGGCCGGAATCCCGTCCTCGGCCCGCTCGTCGGCCGATCCCCCAGGGGCGGCGTGTGTCGTGTCGGAAGTCATCTCGCGGGCGTACAACTGTGTCATCGACTCACGTAAAGACCAGTCAGACGCTCGGCACACGGGCGGCCGACGGCGCGCTGTCGGGTGGTTAGCGGACGTAGCCGAGCACCTTCCCGAGCAGGCCGTCGCCGTCGAGACTGACGCGCTTGCCCTGGAGGTGTTTGAGTA
The DNA here is from genome assembly GCF_049605515.1 of Halorientalis pallida. GTDB lineage: Archaea > Halobacteriota > Halobacteria > Halobacteriales > Haloarculaceae > Halorientalis > Halorientalis pallida_A. Next base: position 2,369,930 of record NZ_CP187158.1, on the reverse strand, counting down.
CCTTGTCCGTGTCGTTGGGAACGGGTTCGGGGTCGGCACCGGCCTCGGCGGCGGCCTCGGGGTCCTTGAGGAGGTGGCCGGTGGTCAGACAGACCACGTCCTCGCCGGGGTCGACCTCGCCGGAGAGACGGAGTTTGCGCAGGCCGGCGACGGAGGCGGCGGAGGCGGGTTCGACGCCGACACCCTGTTCGGCGAGGTCGCGCTGGGCCTCGGTGATGCGCTCGTCGGAGACGGCGACCGCGGTGCCGCCCGTGTTCCGGATGCCGGGCAGGGCCTTCGGCGCGTTGACCGGGTTGCCGATGCGGATGGCGGTCGCGCGGGTCTCGACCTCGTCCCAGCGGCGGGTGTCCTCCCGGCCCTCCTCGATGGCCTCGACCATCGGCGCGGCTCCCTCGGCCTGCACGCCGGTGAGTTTGGGCACGTCGCCGGGCGCGAGTGCGCCGCTACGAACGAGTTCGCGGAAAGCCTTGTACAGCGCCGCGGTGTTGCCCGCGTTCCCGACGGGGAGGACGATCCGGTCGGGGAACCGGCCCTCGTCCTCGTAGAACCGTTCGAGGATCTCGAAGCCGATGGTCTTCTGGCCCTCCAGGCGGAACGGATTGAGGGAGTTCAGCAGGTAGGCCTCGCCCCGACTCGCCAGGTCCTGCACGATGTCGAGACACGAGTCGAAGTTGCCGTCGACTTCGAGGATGCGCGCGCCATGCAAACTCGCCTGGGCCACCTTCCCGGCGGCGACCTTCCCGGCGGGCAGGAGGACGAGGGTTTCGAGGTTGGCGCGGGCACCGTAGGCCGACAGCGCGGCGCTGGTGTTACCCGTCGAGGCACAGGCCAGGCGGTCGACGCCGACTTCCTGGGCGACCCGGACGCCGACGGTCATGCCCCGGTCCTTGAACGAGCCGGTGGGGTTCATCCCCTCGTGTTTGATCCGGAGGTTGCGGACGCCGATGTCGTCCTCTAGGTCGGGGACGTAGTGCAGCGGCGTGTCGCCCTCGGGGAGGGTCACGCCCTCGTCGAAGGGCAGGGCCTCGCTGTAGCGCCAGACGCCCCGGCCCTCGAAGTCGTCGAAGGTGGGCGCGTCGGCGTAGCGGGCCTCCAGCAGGCCGTCGCAGTCGTCACAGGTGTAGCGCACGTCGTCGAAGGGAGCGAAGGTCTCGCCGCACTCGATGCAGGTCAGCCAGACGCCGTCGTCGGCGGCTTCGGGCACCGTCTGCGGGCCGCCGAGTTTGAGATCGAGGGTTGCCATTACCTGACACGACGGCGCGCCGGCGCAAAAGTGGGGTGGTTTCGCTCCGGGACTCGCGGGGCCGTCAGGCCCCGTCTTCGCCGAACTCGTCGATGCGCTCGTGGACGTAGGCTGCCCACTCGTCGAGGGTCTCGTGCATCAACTCGCGCGCCTCCGGGACCGGCGTCGCCGTGTACTGGTAGACGTGCCCGCCGTCGTCCAGCAGTCGCCGGTTGCGACTGGCCAGCCCCTTCTCCCGGAGCGTCGACAGCGACCGGTTGACGTTCGAGCGGTCCCGGTCCAGCACGTCCGACAGTTCCGCGACGGTACTCTCGGGCCGCTCGGCGAGTTCCAGATACGTCCGCGCCTCGTGGCGCTGGACGTCGAACACACAGGTCAGCACGTCCTCGAACCCCGGCTCGTCGTCGAGCATCAGTTCGCGAAACCGGTCCGGTTGCGGGTCGACCGTTGGCATCACTCCCGAGTTTGACGGCCCGCCGAATAAAACGAGGAGTTACCCCAGACTCACCGCCCGACGGCACTCAGTTCCCGGCCAGTCCGTCCGCGCGCACCCGGACCCGACCACCCGCCGCTCCCTCCTCGACCGCCACGTCACAGCCAAAGCGCGCCAGCAGGTCGACTCCGGACGCGACGTGCTCGGTCTCCGCCGGTACGGTCACCGCCCCGCCCACCATCGCCAGGAACGGCAACAGCTGATCCGCCAGGTGTCGGTCCACCGCAGCTCCGGTGCCTTCGAAGGTATCGATCGCGTCGACCGGCTCGCGTCCGACTTCCTCGGCCGGCTTGCCCTTCTCGCCCAGCGCGTCCAGCCCCGCGATTCCGTTCGCGTAGTCGGCCCGGACGGTGCAGACCGACCCCGGCGAGTCGCTCTCGACGTAGCCGACCAGCCGCTCCTTGACCGTCCGGCCCGCCCCGTCCAGTCGGTCGACCGCGGCGTCGGCCTGGCGCTCGGCCACGTCGGCGTCGGCCAGGTCCGCACTCGCCAGCGAGTACACCCGAACGCCCTCGGGATCGCCTCGCTCGGTCAGTGCCAGCGGTGCCGGATCGGCCGGCCCGAGCGTGAGCGTCGCCCGCCCGCCGCCGACGGGGTAGAAGCCGCGTCGAGTGGCGTCGACGGCGACCGGGACGCCCAGTCGGCGCAGGAGTGGGAGCTTGACGCGGCGGTACGTCGTGAGCGGGGGCGACCACGCCACGTCCGTCCCGCCGGTCGCCGACAGGCGGATCGGTTCGTCCGCCGCCAGCGCCAGTGGCAATACGGTATCGAACACGAGCGTGACGCTCCCGGCGGTCCCCACCGTGACCGACGCCGACCCGCCCGACCGGTCGCCGGGCTCGAAGGTGACCGTCTCCGACCCCAGGTCGGTCCCGGTGACGGTCGCGTCACAGACCGCCGCCACCGCCTCGACGGCCGCGGCGTGCTGGGGCTTCAGTCCCGGTTCCGGCCGGTCGCCCCGGACGTTCTCGACGCGAACGGCCCGGTCGGTCAGGACCGCCAGCGCGAGCGCGGTCCGGAGGAATCCCCCGCCCGCGTCCCCGCCGTCGAGTTCGAGCATGCCACCCGGTAACGTACTGTTACGGAAAAACACCTCGTTACTGCACCTGGGACCGCGACCTTGCGAAATTTATAATTGAGCGACACGATTTTCCGAACTCGCCGTCCACGGCGCGGCGGGAAACGGCGGCACACGGTTCGTAATCCGCGATGGTTTCAAATAATAGTACTCGAAAACAACTCGTGAAGATGTCTCAGGGGGCTGATGATGCGGGGGAGTGGCAGTGTCTGCTGGAGGACCTGCCGGTGATGTACGTCCACACGCGCACCGAGGACGGGCAGGCGGTGATCGACGTGTGCAACGAGCGGTTCGTCGAGACGCTGGGCTACGACCGCGAGTCGCTGGAGGGCCGTCCGCTCGCGGACGTGTATACGCCAGAGTCGGCGGCGGCGCTCGAAGCCGGCGACGCGCGGCCGCCGGCCGACGCCGATCCGGCGACCGAGCGGCGCAAACTGGTGTGTGCCGACGGCACTGTCGTCCACACACTCGTGCGTGCAGTGCCGCGAACGGACGGCGACGGCGTCGTCGGTACCCGGTTCCTGTTCGTCGACATCACGATGCGCGAGCAGCGCCGCCGGCAGGCGACCGTCCTCAACCGCCTGCTCCGGCACAACCTCCGCAACGACATGACCGTCGTGTTGAGCCACGCCCGCCTGCTCGCCGACGCCCTCGACGAGACCGAACAGGACTCCGCGCGGAAGGTCCGGGACATCGCCGAACGCTGGGACCGCCTCGTCGAGAAGGTCCAGCGCATCCGGCAGGTCCTCTCACCGGAGGACGACTGGCGACCGACCGACCTCGCGACCGTCCTCGAACGCGTCGAGAGCGACCTCAACGACCGCCACCCCGACGCCCACGTCCACATGTTGCGCCCCTCCGAGGGCGCGGCCACCATCCGCCCCGAGGTCGAACTCGCCCTGACGGAACTCTGTGAGAACGCCATCCAGCACGCCGACGCCGACGACCCCGAGGTCGTCGTCACCGTCGGGGTCCCCCCGGACGAACCCTGGGTCAAACTCACCGTCACCGACGACGGCCCGCCCATTCCCGAGAGTGAACTGCTGGCCCTGCGCGACGACGAGACCACCCCGCTCGTCCACGGCACCGGACTCGGCCTGTGGATGGTCCGCCTGGCCGTCGAACGCGTCGGCGGCCACGTCGCCGTCGTCGAGAACGACGACGAGGGCACCGCGGTCACCATCCGCTATCCGTGCCAGGACTGACCGGAAAACCAGCGCCGGGCCGCTCAGTCGTCGTCTTCGGTCGTGGTCTTGTCCACGTCCAACTCGCCGAAGTAGATGTCGCGCCTAAATTTTACCTCCTCGGGTTCCCTCGCTCGCAGTGCTCACTTCGGGAACCTCTCGTCGCAAAATTTAGTATAAAACTGCTTCTCGCGGGCCATCGTCTGCTCGCTATGCTCGCAGACTCGTCCGCGAGAAGGTGCTGTGCTCGTTCCTCGCGGCTTCGCCGCTCGGCTCCCCGAGGCCTCCCGCTGGTCGGCCTCGCACCCCTCAGTCGTCGTCTTCGGTCGTGGTCTTGTCCACGTCCAACTCGCCGAAGTAGATGTCCGCGCCGTCCTGAGCCACTTTCTCGGCCAGCACGGCGCACTTGATCCGCATCGGTGAGATGTCGACGCCGAGCATGTCGACCACGTCGTCACGGTCCAGTTCGTGGAGTTCCTCCACGGTCATCCCCTGGAGCTTTTCGGAGAGCATCGACGCCGAGGCCTGCGAGATCGCACAGCCGTCGCCCTGGAAGGCGACGTACTCGATCTCCTCGTCGTCCTCGTCGAGTTTCACCTGCATCTCGATGGTGTCGCCACACATCGGGTTCTCGCCGACGTGTGTGAACGTGGGATCCTCCATCTCCCCGTAGTTGCGCGGGCTCTTGTAGTGATCGAGGATCTGCTGCCGGTACATATCGGAGCCGCCGACCATTGTTACTGATTGATAGACGAGTGCGACGCAAAAGGCTTCCGAGCCACCTTTTTACTGCAGGGGGATTCGCGCAGAGCGCGAACCCCCTTTGCAAAAACGTGGGCGAAAAACCGCTCGGCGCTCAGCCTTCGGCTTCGCGCCGAGTGAACCGCCTCGCTTCGCTCGGCGGATGCTCGTCCGACACCGCACCGCCGACCGCACCCCGGCCGCTCGCTTCGGCTCAACTGTTTTTGCCGACCCCGTCGTAGCCGACTACATGGCACTCCAACTCCCGCTGGCCCTGCTGGGTCTGGCCGAACTGCTCGCCCCGCGCAAAGTCGTCGACTTCTGGATGGACCTCGCCGTCACCGACGACAGCGAGGTCGAACTCCGCCCCTGGGTCTACACCGCGGCCCGCATCGAAGGCATCCTCATCCTCCTGTGGGTGGTCTCGCGCCGCGGTGGCGACGCCGACGACTGACTCCGCTCGGCCGCCCCGGCGAGGATAGTCACGCGTAAACACGCCCAGATACATCCCCAGCCATGAACCGCGCAGACTTCCGTCGCGGCGTTCGCGACGTGGCTCCCCTCCTGCTCGGCGTCGCCCCCTTCGGTCTCGTCGCGGGCATCGCGGCCGCGAACGCCGGCCTCGACCTCACGCAGGCCGTCGGGATGTCGGTGATCGTCTTCGCCGGTGCCTCCCAGCTGGCCGCGCTGGATCTGATCGGCCGGGACGCGCCGCTCTCGGTGATCGTCCTCACCGCCGTCGTCATCAACCTCCGCATGTTGATGTACTCGGCCTCCATCGCCCCCCACTTCCGGACGTTCGCCGCCCGGGTCAAGGCCGGTCTGGCCTACCTGCTGACCGACCAGGCCTACGCCCTCTCCATCGCCAGCTACCGGGCCGAGGAGTCGGTCGACCGCGTCGCCTACTACCTCGGCGTCGCCGTCACGCTGTGGGTCGTCTGGCAGGTCACCACCGCCGCCGGCGTCCTCCTCGGGACGGGCGTCCCCGACGCCTGGGGTCTGGAGTTCGCCGTCCCGCTGGTCTTCCTCGCCCTCCTCGTTCCCGCGATGGAGGACGGCCCGACCACGGTCGCGGGGCTCGCGGGCGGCACCGTCGCCGTCGTGGGTGCCGGTCTCCCGCTCAACCTCGGCCTGCTCGTCGGCGCGTCGGTCGGCATCGTCGCGGGACTGCTCGCCGAGCGACCCATGGAGGTGAACGCCACCGATGGCCACTAGCTACGCCGACCCGCTGGTGTGGGGTGTCATCCTCGTCATCGGCGTCCTGACCTTCGCCATCCGCCTCTCCTTTATCGGACTGTTCGGCTACCTCGACGAGATTCCGCCGCGACTCGAACGCCCGCTCCGGTACGTCCCCGCCGCGGTCCTCGCGGCGCTGGTCCTCCCGGCCTTTGTCACGCTCGACGCCAGCGGCCTCGCGGTCGACAAACTCGTCGCCGGCGGCCTCGCCGCCGTCGTCGCCTGGCGCACGGAGAACGTCTTCGCCACCATGGCCGCCGGGATGGGCGCGCTCTGGCTCGTCCGATTCCTGGTCCTCCCGGCGCTCTGACCGACCGACTTATGCCGGATGGTGTCATCGACCCGAACGATGCTCGGTCGCTCGGTCGCCGACGACTCCGGCGTTCGCTGGGCGATGGCGGCAGTCGTGTTCGTCCTCGGTGTCGGACTGCTGGCCTACGGTGTCGGCCGGTCGACCGGCGCTATCGACTGGCGACTGCCACCGATCGCGTACTTCGCGGTGGCCGTCGTGTTGTTCGCCCACGCGGCGTTCCAGTTCCGGCGGCTGTGACGCGATTCACGAGTCGGACAGCCGCGACCAGAGTGTCGTCTCCGTCTTCGGTCCCTGGTGTCCGTCCTCGTAGCGTCGTCGGACCGCCGCTCGGTCCATTCCGTGTGCCCGGAGCCGCTCGACGACCTGACCGATCGGGTCCGCCAGCAGGCCGAGGAGGGCCGGTGTCGGGCCGTGTATCGTCGGCCCGGTGCGGTGGGGGACCCACTCGCCGTCGGGGTCGCCGTCCCGGGTCGTCCACGTCGTCAGGTCGAGTCGCCGATTCGCTCCCGATTGGAGCTCGGTCCGAACGTGGTACCCCATGTGAACCACGACGCTGCCGGCCACGCCGAATTCGACCAGCGCGTACAGGGAGACGAGTTCCCAGAGCGAGGTCTCCAGTGCCCACTCCGTCCCGTCCGGGAGCGAACACCGGATCACGACTCCCTCCCGGTCGTGCAGGAGCGTCTCCCGGACACCAGCGTCGTCCATCCAGTCGTGTGTGTTACAGTCGGCGGTGGCGTGGACTTCGTCGGCCGCGTAGCGCCCGGACATACCTCTATCCCTGCCGCCGGGGTTCAGGCGAACAGCTCCCGTGCGTCCTCCAGTGCCTCGACCAGTTTGTCCACTTCCTCCCGGGTGTTGTAGATGTAGAAGGACGCCCGGGCGGAGGCGGGGACGCCGAGTTTGTCGTGGAGCGGCTGGGTGCAGTGGTCGCCGGCCCGGACCGCCACGCCGTGGGCGTTCAGGATCTCGGACACGTCGTGGGCGTGGACGGTGTCGAGGTTGAACGAGACCAGGGCGGCGCGGTCGTCGCCCGGCGGACCGAGGATCTCGATGTCCTCGAACTCCGAGAGCCGGTCGTAGGCGTACTCGGCCAGGGCCTCGCCGTGGCGGTGGACGTTCTCCATCCCGATGTCGTCGAGGTAGTCACACGCCTCCGCGAGGGCGATGCCCTGCGCGATGACGGGCGTTCCGGCCTCGAACTTCCAGGGGAGTTCGTGCCACGTCGAGTCCTCGAAGGTGACCTTCTCGATCATCATGCCGCCGTAGAGGTACGGCTGCATCTCCTCCAGCAGGTGCTGCTTGCCGTAGAGGACGCCCACACCGGTCGGGCCGCACATCTTGTGGCCCGAGAAGGCGAAGAAGTCGGCGTCGATGGCCTCCACGTCGACGGGCATGTGCGGGACCGACTGGGCCCCGTCCACGAAGATCAGGGCGTCCTGTTCGTGGGCCAGATCCGCGAGTTCCGAGACGGGGTTGATCGTACCGAGCGTGTTCGAGACGTGGACGACGCTGACCATCGCGGTGTCGGGCCCGATCAACTCGCGGGCGTGGTCCATGTCGAGGTAGCCATCCTCGTCGACCTCGATGAACCGAACCGTGGCACCTGTCTTCTTGGCGATCTGTTGCCAGGTCACGAGCGCCGCGTGGTGTTCCATCTCGGTCAGGACGATCTCGTCGCCCGGCCCCAGTTCTTCGAGGCCCCACGCGTACGCGACGGTGTTCATCGACTCCGTGGTGTTTTTCGTGAAGACGATCTCCTCGCGCTCGCCGGAGGCCCCGATGAACTCCGCGACGCGGTCGTGGGCGTCCTCGTAGGCGATCGAGGCCTCCTGTGAGAGCTGGTGGAGGCCGCGGTGGACGTTCGAGTTGTAGGTGCGGTAGTACTCGACGATGGCGTCGACCACCTGATCGGGCGTCTGACTCGTCGCCGCGTTGTCGAGATAGACCAGCGGCGTCCCGTCGAACTCCCGTTCGAGGATCGGGAAGTCCGCCCGAATATCCTCGACGGCGAGCGGCGCTGATTCAGTGGTTCCCATTACCAGTACGGAGGGGTTCCGGACCCAACACTCCTTCGGTCCCGCCAGGTACTGCTAGCTGCTGGCGGTTACTCGCCGCCCAGACCCGGTTCGAACGCCCGGATCGCCCCGCGCCACTCCGCGGGCAGTGCCGTCGGTGTGCCGTCCTCGCCCATGTAGACCTGTGTCGTCTCCCCCGTCGCCGCGAGGGTCCCGTCCTTTTCCATCCGGTAGGCCAGCGTCAGGCTCGACTCGCCCATCTCGGCGGCCCGGACGGCGACCTCGACGCCGCCGCCCTCGTAGGTGATCGGCGCGTGGTAGTCCAGTTCGAGGTTGGCCAGTACGAAGTTGCGGGTCCCGAGGTCCTCGGCGTCGAACGCGCGTTCGAGGTACTCGCCCCGCGCCTCCTCCATGTAGGTCGCGAAGACGGCGTTGTTGACGTGATCCCAGGGGTCGATGTCGCGGTAGCGGATCGGCACTGTCGTCGTGAACGCGAACTCACTCATCGCGTCGGGAGAACCCTCGGAGACTCCTCTCACTTACGATCCCTGCCGTCTTTGCGGATCGGTGACGCAGGTCACCGCTCTCATCCCTCCAGCAACGAATCGTCAATCTCGACCCCGAGCCCCGGTCCCTCGGGTGGGGTGACCACGCCGTCCTCGTGGTCGACGGTCTCGGACAGCAGGAAGTCCCGCACGTCGGGCGTCCACGGCGGTTCCATCGGGAACTCACACCACGGCGAGTCGTTGGCGGCCATGACGTGGAGGTTCGCGACGAACCCGATCCCGTTGGTCCAGGTGTGGGGCACGTATTCGAGGCCGTGCTGACGGGCCATCGCCGCCACCTCGTCGGCGCGTTTGATCCCCGTCGCCAGCGCGGCGTCCGGTTGCAGGACGTCGAGCGATCCCTGTTTCACGAACTCACGGAAGTGGTGGATGCCGTCGTTGAACTCCCCGCCGGCGATGGGCACGTCCGTCGCATCGCGCAGGCGGGCGTACTGTTCGTAGTCGTGGCGCGGAAGCGGTTCCTCCAGCCAGCGGACGTTGCCCACGTCCTCCAGCCCGCGGGCGAACTCCAGGGCCTCCCGGAACGACCACTGGCGCTCGTGTTCCATCACCCGCACCGCCCACCCCTTGTTCGCGTCGACCATCAGCGGCAGGTCGGGGTAGGCCTCGCGAACCTCGCGGACGATCTCGATGTGATCGGGCTCGGTCACCCGGAGTTTGACCGCGCCCACACCCGCATCGATCACGTCTCCGACGTAGTCGATGCGCTCCTCGGCCGGCATCACTTCGCCCGTCGAGGCGTAGACGGGAATCTCGCTCGCCGACCCGCCGAGCAGTTCGTAGATCGGCTTGCCGGCGTCCTTGCCGATGAGGTCCCACATGGCGATCTCGACGCCCCACGGCCGCGGGCCGACGAGGTTGATGCTGTCGAGTTTTCGCAAGATCCCCTCCACGTCGTGCGGGTCCTCGCCGAGCAGGAAGTACGACAGCGGCTCCGAGAAGTCCATCCCGCCGGCGAAACTCGGCATCGCGCCGTAGCCGGTCAGGCCGGTGTCGGTCTCGATCTCGAACAGTTCGACCTCGTGGGTCCCCTGCGGGTAGCCCGGAATCCACGTCGGTTCGAAACTCCCCTCGGCCTGGTGTTCCAGGTGGTACTGGTCGACGCCAGTGATCTGCATGCGAGGTGGGCCACCCGGCGGGCACAAAAGCGTTCAGCCGGAGCGGTGAGGGACGAAAAGTGGGTGTCGACGGCGGGCGGTGGTCACATCCGCAACAGCTGGGCGTGGCGCGTGTCCTCGATGTCGAGGACGTTGGCCTCCTCGACGAAGCCGTGTTCGATGGCGATCTCGACGGCCCGGGTGCCGACGATGTTGGCCACGGCACAGCGGGCGAGGCTGTCGACGACGGCGTCCTCGTCGACTTCCTCGCCGTCGTAGAAGTCGGCCTCGACGGTGAGGGACACCTGGCCGTTCTCGAAGGTCTCGCCGAGTACGTCGGGGTCACAGACCGATACGAGCAGTCCCTCGTCGGTTTCGCGCTCGTTGAGGATCATTCGAGTTGTTGCTGTTGTTGCTCGTCGACGAGGTCGGCCTCGGCCTCCTCGCGCATCTCCTCGGCCTCCTGGGCGATCTCCTCGGCGCGGTCGAACTCGCCCATCTCCTCGAGTGCGCGGGCCTTCTCCTCAAGGATGCGGGTGTTGCGCTCGCCCAGGCGGATCGCGTTGTCGAAGGCGTTCAGCGCGTCCTCGGCGAGGCCCCGTTCGAGCAGGAAGAAGCCGCGGTTGTACCAGGCTTCGGCGAAGCGCTCGTCGATCTCGACGGCGCGTTCGGCGTGTTCCAGGGCCTCCTCGGTGCGCCCGAACTCCCACAGCGCGTACGCGAGGTTGGTCTCGGCGGTCGCGGCGTGTTCGCTCGAATCGTCGATGTCGATGGCCTCCCGATACGCGCCGATGGCCATGTCGTACTCCTCGAGTTCGGCGTGGGCCGCGCCCTTGTTGACCCAGGCCTCCTGTTCGATCCGGTCGTCCTCGGCGAACTGGGCGACCCGCTCGAAGGCGTCGGCGGCCTGCTCGAAGCGGTTGATCTGCATGTACGACAGCGCCACGTCGAGCAACTCCTCGGCGTCGACCTGATCGCTCGCGAGGTTGCGCTCGTCGAGCATGTCCGTGAGCGCCCGGGAGTCGATGGGGTCGACCTTGTCCGGGTCCACGTCGAGTTCCGGCGGATCCAGATCGAACTCGTCGTAGGGGTCCTCGAACCCCTGCCCCTCCGAGAACTCGTAGTCGTCGGGCTCTCTGTCTGTCATACCGACCGATTGGACGGGCAGGCGGTTAAGGCCTACGTCCACGGGACAGCCGCGAAAAAACGGCGTGTCGAGTTCTCGGCTCGCGGTTTTTACCGCTCGCCCGTTCGGCGAGACTCACTCCGTTCGTCTCGCCTAATCGTCGGCGGGCGCTTCCGTCTCCTCGGTCGGCCCGAGCGGTTCCTTGGGCTTGATCGGGTCGCCCGACTCCAGTCCCTGGTCGGCCAGCGCCATGCTTCCCAGCACTTCGATGATGAGGCGGTTGGCGAAGCCGCTGGTGATCCCGCCGTTGTAGGAGTTGGTGTCGCTCACGTCGTAGGCCGGCGAGACCTCGACCACGTCGAAGCCGAAGTCGTCCGGATCGAGCGCCTTGACGACCTCCCGGACCATGTAGATGGCTTCCCGGGGGATCAGGCCGCCGGGCTCGGGTTCGCCGGTGCCGGGCGCGAAGGCGGGCTCCATCACGTCCACGTCGAAGGACACCCAGACGGCGTCGGTTCCGTCCTGTGCGCGCTGGACCGCGTCGGTCACGATGTCGTCGAGATCCATGTTCCCGACCTCCATCGCGGTGTACCACTTCATGCCTTCCTCGCGCATCTCCTCGTAGATCTCCGGCCCGGGCCAGAACCCGCGCGGGCCGATCAGCGTGTAGTTCTCGCCGGTCACGAGGTCGTCGTCGAACACGCGCTTGACCCACGCGCCGTGGTCGTACTCGAAACCGGTCAGGCCCTCGTCGCCGGTGTCGGCGTGGCAGTCGAAGTGGATCAACCCGACGTCCTCGTAGCCGTTGGCTTCGGCCCACCCCTTGATGTCCGGGTAGCTGATGGAGTGGTCGCCGCCGATCACGATGGGCGTGGCCTGTTCGCTGATCTCGGAGACGGCGTCCTCGATGTTCAGCTGGCTCTGGCGGGTGTCGCCCGGCGAGACCGCCGCGTCGCCCGTGTCGGCGACGCTGAAGTGGTCGAAGGGATCGACGCCCGTCTCGATGTTGAAGTGCTGGTACGGCGGCGAAGGGACCGTGGAGGCGGCCCGCACCGCGCGGGGCCCGTACCGGGTGCCCGGCCGGATCGTCGTCGCCGTGTCCAGCGGCGCACCGATGATCCCCACGTCCACGTCCTCCTCGTCGAGGTTCTCGCGGTCCACTTCGGGGAGTTTGAGGAAGGAGGGGATGCCCGAGAAGATGGGTTCGTTCGCCTCGTCGTACGCCTCGCCGTAGATGTCGCGGCCTGATCTATCGTCGGTCATGGTTTGTGTATCTGAATGCTCGAACGCGAATCGCATGTCGCGTTTTCGTCGACGTTTCTGTGTGATCGACCAGTATGCAAAAGCGTTCCCTGAGATGTGTAATACCGTCCCCCATGTACCGCTGGGTCCAGTGGTTGTCACTGGGTGATTAAGGTCCTAGAGGTAGCCGTCGCTCGGCGTGCGAGCGTCCGGAAAACCGGTCGGGCAGTCACTCGGCGGTGACCAGGTCGGGGTCCTCGCGGAAGGCGAGGTGGGTGGCGACGGCGAGGGTGTCCCGGGTGTGGCGGGCGCTCCGTTCGAGCATGTCGACGGCGCGCTGGAGGACGAGCAGTGGCTCGGGGCGGCGGTCGCGGAGGTAGTCGTTGACTTCGACCACGTGGTCGTCGACACTGCCGAGTGCCGTCCGGGCCTCGCAGGTCGTGTCGTAGTCGGGCGTGACGACCGCGGTCCGGGTGGCCTCCGCGGCCGTGTCGAGGGCGTCCGCGAGCGCGTCGACGTGAGCGGCGGTCCCCTCGTCGAGCGCCGACACGTCGTGGTCCCGGACCAGCGCGGCGATCTCGGTGGCGGCGTCGGCCATCAACACGATGTCCTGGACCGCCGACCGGTAGCCGATCAGGGGAAACCCCGTGTCGAGGCCGACCGCCCGGTTGAGCCGGGGGTTGCGGTAGGTCGCGAAGACGATCCGGAGGAACAAGTAGAACAGTTTCCGGACCTGTGACTGCCGGTCGATGACCCGTTCGGCCGCCGCGGCGTCACCCTCCCGGAGGGCGGTCAGGGCGTCCCGACGCATCGTCGCCTCCGTCCGGTAGAGTCGGCCCAGCAGCGTCGCCAACTCGAAATCGGTCGGCGCGATGGAACACCGGACCGTGATCTCGGTCTCGCGTTCCTCGACGATCCCCAGTCCCATGAGCCAGCGTTCCGCGCTGAGGACGGCGTCGCGCTGTGGTCCGGTCAGGGGTTCGGTCCCGGCGATGCGGATGAGTTGCCGACCGAGGACGTACTGGGTCTCGATGGCCCGCTCCAGGGCGTCGGCACCCAGCGAGTCCGCGTCGACCGTCGCTTCCTCGTCGGCGATGGTCGGGTCCTCGGGGACGAGCAACAGTGACCCACCGCTCTCGTCGCGTTGCATGATGAGTTCGTCGCCCTTCTCGATGCCGTGGTGACGCACCCAGTCGGCCGGCACCGTCACGCCGAGTGTCGACGACCCCAACTGCTGGACCTTCCGCTTCATCCGGATCGGGTCCCGATTCACGCCCGCTCACTCCGTCGGCCGGGAACGCTCGGTCGATGATCGTCCATCTATTCTCGATTTCGTGTTTTGGTCCGCGGCATAAGCGATTACTGGTTCAGGAAAACGTACGAAATGGCCGAACAAATAGACGAACGTGTTATTCGTCGCTGTCGTCACCGCCGGCGACGATGGTCCGGTGACCCTCCTCGTCGAGCGACCGGCTCCCGTAGCTGTCGCGGGTGGCGTAACCGACGGCCACGAAGACGACGAGGCTCACCGCGGCGGCGATGAACGTCGGCAGGCCGTCGAACGACGCCGTGAAGATGTCGTTGGGGATGTACAGCAGCGTGTTCTCGTAGGCGTAGGTCGTCGGGACGAGGACGAAAAAGACCAGGCGAGTGACCGACCCGGCGACCATCGAGGTCAGCGCTGCGGGCGTGTTCGCCAGACTCGGCCAGTAGAGGCCGAACACGAGCGGCACCAGCGCCCCGGCGAGCATGATGTCGAACGCCAGCACGAGCAACATGCCGGTCGCAGAGACGCGCAGCGCGAAGAAGATGCCCAGCAGCGTGATCGGGACGGCCATCAGCCGCGTCACTTTGAGCAGTTTGTCGCTCTCGCCGCTGAAGAAGCCGCTGGAACCGCCGTCGGTCGCCACGGCCTCGCCCGAACGCCGTTCCTCGTCGACACGGATGCCGACGATGTTGCGGGCCATCACCGAGGAGGTGCCGAGGATGGCACCGTCACTGGTCGAGAACGAAGCGGCGACGATCCCCGCGATGACGACGGCCGCGAGCCACGGCGGCACGGCGTTTTGCAGGAGGACGTACAGCACCGCCTGACTCCCGGGTTCGATCCCCAGACTCGCCAGGATCGACCCCGAGGACAGCGCGACGATGGAGAAGGGGATGCCGATGATCAGCGTGCCCGCCGAGCCGATGAAACAGGCCCGCTGGGCCGTCTCGGGGCTGTCGGCGGCGAACACCCGTTCCATGAAGTCGATGGCGACGATGTCGCCCAGCCCCAGCGCGACGATGGTGGCGAGGTTGATGTACGCGCCCTGGCCCGGGTCGGTCAGCTGGCCCAGCGCCATCGGCCCCATTCCGTCCGGGATGGTGATGCCGTACTGGGTCGCGACGAAGACGATCAGGCCGATGGAACCGAAGAAGGCCACGAACGCCTGGATCACGTCGGTGTACGCGACCGCGAACAGGCCGCCGGCGATGGTGTAGACGAACACGATGGCCGCGATCAACACGACGCCCGTCGCGTAGCTGGTGCCGACGAACGTCCGAAAGAGGTAGCCACCGGCCACGAGGTTCCCGGCCAGCAGGAAGGCGTAACTGATGACCATGATGAAACTCGCCAGCATCTCGACCGTGCGGCCGTACTTGCGCCGGAAGAAGTCCGGGAGCGTCGTGAGGTTCATCCGGTTCATCGGCTTGGCGAAAAAGAGGCCCGTGATGAACAGACACAGCGCCAGTCCGATTGGCAGTGCCGCGCCGGCCCAGAACCCGGCGGCGGCCACCAGGTCGGTGTTGCCGAGCGTCGCGTTCGCGTCCAGCGACTGGGCCATCAACGTCGCCGCCGCCAGCGGGAGGATCAACCCCCGCCCCGCGACGATGTAGTTGATGCTGTCGCCGTCGATCTTCCGGGAGACGTACAGGCCGACCGCCAACATCACGACGATGGCCCCACCGACGCCATAGAGGATGACGCTCACACCACCACCCCCCGTCTCACGGTGCCCGAATCGTCACCGAATCCGGTTCGAAATCGAACTTCTCCAATCGTATCGCCGAAGTGCGCCACGTTCAGGCTCATTTTCGCTACAAAACTTAGGGTCTGATCACAACTGAAAGGCTTTCCCATATGATTGTATATCGAATTCCGTACTGATGCAACGACTCCCGTCGCACATGGCGAATACCTGGACGTACGCACAGATCGGGAGGGTACTGTCTCGACAGGATCGATATAAGGTGTGTTAGGACAGTCGCGGGAGCGAGTGCCACTCGCCGGGGTCGGTGCCGTCGCGGCCGACGGGGAGTTCCTGCCAGCGGAGCAGGCCGCGCTGGAACAGCCGGTAACTGTGTGGCGTTCCGTGCGGCGCGAACACGACGAGGGCGTACCGTTCGGGAATCTTCCGGCGGTCGAGGTCCGTCAGGCCCGAGGGGGTCGACGCCGACGTGTGGGAGTGATAGCAGATCCGGGGTTCGGGCGGTGCGCGCTCGTCGACGGTCGCGACGAACCGCCGTTCCGGCGTGGCCGCCTCGTTGGGTAGGGGGACGTGTTCGGTCGCGTGGAGTCGCCCGCCGCGGCGCTCACAGGCCAGGAAGCCGCCGGCCTCCCTGGGGTGTTCGGCCGCGACGTGTTCGTCGACGGCGCGAACGAGTCCCCGCGGGATCGTCACGCGTCTGATACGGGTGAGCGCTACCACGCGGTCGTCCTCGGCGCGATTTGGGACGGCCCACTTAGGACGATTTCGTTCGTGTCACGTGCCGAGTCGGGTCCGAACGTTCAACTCGCCGTCGCCACTGGATCCCGTATGGGCAAACGACTGTTCGTTAGCGTCGATCTCGACGGCCTCGCCGGGGCCGTCGCGGACGTACAGGACCTGTTCGCCGAGGCGTCGGGGCTGAACGTCACCGATCCGGACCAGGCACACGTCACGCTCTTTTTCCTCGGCGACACCGACCCCGCCCGCCTCGACGAGATCACGGCCACACTCGACACCGCGGTCGCCGAGGCCGACGTCGACCCGTTCACCGCCGAGTTCGGTGGTCTCGGTGTGTTCCCCTCACTGGAGTACATCAGCGTCGTCTGGCTCGGCGTCGAGTCCGGCAGTGAGCAGTTGACGGCGCTCCACGAGGCGGTCGCGCCGCGACTGGTCGAGCTGGGCTTCGAACCGCCCGATCACGAGTTCACGCCCCACGTCACGCTCGCCCGAATGGAACACGCCGGCGGCAAAGAACTGGTCCAGGAGGTCGTCCGCGAACGCGAGCCCACGGCGGGCCAACTCCGCGTCGACGAGGTCCGCCTCACCGAGAGCGTCCTCACCGACGCGGGGCCCGAATACGAGACGGTCGAACGGTTCGAGCTGTGACCCCGACGGTGTGGCTACTGGTACCACTCGACAACATATACTGTCGGTGTCAACAATAGCGTCTCTATAGATACCTTACCATTCGGACGTTGAAATAACATTCCGGCTATCGGACGATATAATGCCCGGGGAAGGCCTTTACATCCACTCTCCTGGGCTGAGGACGATGCTCAGTAGGCGAACCGAAGTTCCTGTCGGGGCTCGCGGCGTCACGGGCCGCGATCCGATTCGACGAGTGGCCGCATTCTTGCGAATAGGGTTAGATTGTAGTAATATAGTAGAAATTGACAGTAACTCCCGACCGGACGCCGAGACGGTCGCTCGTCCGGGGTGGCCGTAACCATGGACGGCGACGGTGCCGACGACTCGCGGATCGGCCGCCGGGACTGGCTCAAACTCGCAGGGCTGGCGACGCTCGGCGCCGCCGGGGCGGCCGGGTGTGTCGGCGACGACACGGAGGCACCCGAACGGCCACGGGAACGGCGGTTCGGCTACGGCGGCGTACCCGTCGGCGCGGCGTCGGTGGCCGCCGTCGGCACCGCGACGGCCGAACAGGAACCGAACGACGTTCGCGCCGACGCGACGCCGGTGGCGAAAAACACCGCCATCGCGGGCACGCTGGCGGCCGGCGAGGTCGACTGGTACGCCGTCAGCGTGACTGCCGGCGAACCGCTGACCGTGGAGTACGCCACCGCGGACGCGACGGGGGTCTCCCTCGTCGCGATCTACGACGACGGCGGAAACTTCCTGGATCAGGTCTACGCCAGTTCGTCGACACCGGTCGAACTCGCAGAGACCGCCACGAGCGACGGGACCTGCTACGTCCAGATCGTCGACGTCGAGGACGGTGGCGGGTCCTACACCGTGACGGTCCACTCGGCCACGGACGCGACCACGGAGACGCCGACGACCACGACCGAGGTCCCGCAGACGACGACGCCCACGGCGTCCGATTCCTACGGGACACAGGGGTACGGCGAGTACGGCTACGGCGGGACGGTCTGACGCCCCACTCGGACACGCCGGCCGCTCACACCCCACGAGTCGACGGCCCCATCGGTGTCCGGGTGATCCACGAGCCCGCGGCTATCGAATTCGGAACGAGAGGAGAAGGTGCAGGAACGCCAGTGTGCCACCCCTGGCTGCCGCCGTGACGCCGTCGCGCCGGCGCGTCGCTCAGTCCGCGCCGAATCCCAGCGAGGGCCCACCCGGGAGGAGTCGGGTGAGCGAGTACGTCCCGTCGTCGGTCGGCGTCAGCTCCAGCCGCGCCGTCGCGCCCGGCGAGAGCGTCTTCGCGCGCTCCCGGAGCAACTCGTCGGCGTAATCGACCACTTCGACCGTCTCGCCGGTCGTCGGCTTCGTGACTGTCAGGGTACCGCGCTCGTCCATCGCCGATACGATAGTGACCGTTTCTCCACTTCCAGTCGCCTTCGTCGTTGACATCGAATAGTGAAATGCGAAATCAGAATATAAACGTTGGGTACTAGGCGATAGAAATGCGTGGATGTCTGCAGAACACTCGAAAGGCCCTACGAGTGTTTAAGGATCACCCCGACACGCCCTCCGTCGCCCGTTTAGGTCGACCAAAAACAATCAGGTTCGTGATAATTCTTAAGCCGGCGACGTTCGAAGCTCGCCCATGGGAACGCTCGCGAATCTGACGCTGGTGTTCGTCGCGGGGCTGATCACGGCCCTGGCCACAGGGCTGGGCGCGCTCCCGTTCTTTTTCATCTCGGAGGTGAGCGACCGGTTGCAGGTCGGCCTCTGGGGGCTGGCTTCGGGGATCATGATCTCGGCGTCGACGTTCGGGCTGATCCTGGAGGGGATGGCCGAGGCCGACGGCCGGGGCGACTACCTCCTGATCGCCGTCGGGCTGATGGCGGGCGTCGCGCTCGTGATCGTCGCCAACCGGATCATCTCCGATCACCACTTCGACCCCAAGCAGTACGAGGAGGCCGACTTCCAGAAGCTCGTCCTGATCCTGGGCATCCTGACGGTCCACAGCTTTCCCGAGGGGGTCGCCGTCGGCGTCTCCTTCGCCGAGCTGAACCTCGAAGGCGGACTCGCGTTCGGGCCCTTCGTCGTCCCGCTGTTGGCGGTGTTCATGACCGTCGCCATCTCCATCCACAACGTCCCGGAGGGGCTGGCGATCTCGATTCCGCTCCGGTCGATGGACGTGCCCAGCTGGAAGATGGTCTGGTGGGCGGTGTTCTCCAGTCTGCCCCAGCCCATCGGCGCGGTGCTGGCCTTCTACTTCGTGCGGATCGCCCGCGAGTTCCTGCCGGCCGGGTTCGGCTTCGCCGCGGGCGCGATGATCTATCTGGTGCTCTCGGAGTTCGTCCCCGAGGCTCTGGAGATGGGCAGTGGACTCCCGGGCCGTGGCTATCGGGAACTGGCCACGGGACTGGTTCTCGGCTTCGCGGTGATGGTGCCGCTGGCGTTTCTGTAGGGGGCAGTGCGGTGCGGTTGCTGTGCGGTGGCGGTGCGGTGGCGGTGCGGTCGCGGTGCGGTTGCTTTGCGGTCGGGCACGAAGTCGTCGTACCGGACGCGAGCGGAGCGAGCGTCCGGCTTTTTCGCCCACGTTTTTGCGCGGGGGGTCGCCTGCGACCCCCCGCGGAAAAAGGTGGGGACGAAAGAACACAAATTTAAGCGGCGGCGGGGTAGAAGCGGGCACTATGGGTAAGAAGTCGAAGGCCAAGAAAAAGCGTCTCGCCAAGAAGGACCGCCAGAACAGCCGAATTCCGGCGTGGGTCATGCTCAAGACGGACCGCGAGGTCCAGCGCAACCCCCAGCGTCGTAGCTGGCGTAACAGCGACACCGACGAATAATGAGCGCGAGTGATTTCGAGGAGCGGGTCATCACCGTCCCGCTCCGAGACGTGAACAAGGAACCGAAACACGAACGCGCCGGCAAAGCGATGACGCTGATCCGCGAACACCTCGCCCAGCACTTCAGCGTCGAGGGCGACGCCGTCCGGCTGGACCCCTCGATCAACGAGGAGATCTGGGAACGCGGCCAGAAAAAGCCCCCGAGCAAGCTTCGCGTGCGGGCCGCCCGCTTCGAGGAGGAGGGCGAGGCCGTCGTCGAAGCAGAGACGGCATAGCTTTGCTCCGCGCGGCCTTCGCCGGTTCGGCGTACGTCGGCGTCTTCGCCCGGGCCACCGACGACTGTCTGCTGGTCCGCCCCGACGTCGACGACGACCTCCGCGAGGATCTCGCCGACGAACTCGCGGTTCCGGCCGTCCCGACGACGGTCGGCGGATCGGGCACCGTCGGTGCGCTGGCGACCGGTAACGAGAACGGCCTGCTGGTCAGCGGCCGCGCTACCGACCGCGAACGCGAGGCGATCACCGAGGCCGTCGACCTGCCGGTCACCGAACTCCCGGGCCGGATCACTGCCGCCGGCAACGTCGTCCTGGCCAACGACACCGGCGCGTACCTCCACCCGGACCTCTCCCGTGAGGCCGTCCAGACGGTGAAAGACGCGCTGGACGTGCCCGTCGAACGCGGCACGCTGGCCGGCGTTCGAACTGTGGGCACCGCCGCCGTCGCCACGAACCGCGGCGTCCTCTGTCACCCCAAGACGACCGACGAGGAACTGGACTTCCTCGAGGACTTGCTCGACGTGCCCGCCGACATCGGGACGATCAACTACGGCGGCCCGCTCGTCGGGTCGGGCCTGCTGGCCAACGAGAACGGCTACGTCGTCGGCGAGGACACCACCGGCCCGGAACTGGGTCGGATCGAGGACGCCCTGGGCTACATCTGACGCGCTCAGAACCGCTGTTTTTCGACGCTCTCGCGGATCTCGCGGGCCCGATCTACCTGCTCGCGGTTGGCGGTGGCGATCGCCTCGATGTCGGCGGCGATCTCGTCGGCCTGATCGACGGCCTCGTCGATCATGCTGGCGATCTCCTCGGTCGAGGCGGCCTGGTCGTCGGTGGCGTCGGCCACTTCCTGAATCCCCTGTGAGGCCTCGCTGATCGCCTGGACGATGTCTTCCAGCCGAGCCATCGCGTCCTCGACCTGGCCGTTCACCTCGCTGATTCGGTCGGTCGTCGACGCCAGGTTCGCGACGGTCTCGTCGGTATCGGCCTGAATCCCGTCGATGAGCTGTTCGATCTCCGCGGCGTTCTGCTGGGACTCCTCGGCCAGCTGTTTGACCTCGTCGGCGACGACGGCGAACCCTTCGCCGGCTTCGCCCGCACGAGCGGCCTCGATGGAGGCGTTCAGCGCGAGGATGTTCGTCTGGTCGGCGATGTCGTTGATGACCTCGACGATGTCGTTGATCTCGGTGATGCGGTCCTGCAGGTGGTCCACGTCGTCGGCCACGTCGTCGGCCGAGGTCTCGACCTCGTTCAGGAGGGAGACGGCTTCCTGGGCCGACGCCTGGCCCTCGCGGGCGATCTCCTCGGCCTCCGAGCTGGTGGTGTCGACCTCGGAGGCGCTGGCGGCGACCTCCTCGACGCTGGCCGAGAGCGTCGAGATCTCGCTCGCCAGCTGTGTCATCGTCTCGCTCTGGTCGGCGGCGGCGGTCGTGATGTCGTTCGACCGGTCGGTCACCGTCTCGGCCTGGGCACGGAGGTCGTCGACGTCGCTGGCGACGCTGTCGGCCAGCGACTGGAACTGCTCGGCCAGGTCGTTGAGCGCGTCGACGACCGACACCAGTTCCCCGTCGACGACGCCCTCGTGTTCGAAAGCGGCGCGGGCGTCGTAGTCGCCGCCCTGGATCGCTTCGATGGTGGACTGGAGTTCCACGAGGAGGTCGGTCGTCCGCTCGCGCCGGACGGTATCGGCCGTCCGATCCTGTACCATCTCCACGACGCCCACGAGGTCGCCGTCGCCGGACTGCGTCCGGCTGCCAGAGGGACCCTCTCCCTCGCTGTCCGCGTACAGTGGCGCGGCGCTGAACGAGATGTGCCGTTCCTCGCCGTCCGCGTCGGTCATCGTACTCCGGTCGCGGTACAGCGTGAACTCGTAGTCCTCGACCCGGGGCACGCCGTAGGCCTCGTCGGCCGATTCGGGTGCGTCGAGGACCTTGTCCGCCAGGGTCTTGGCCCGTCGCCCGTCGTGGTAGAACGCCTCGCTCGCCATGTCGGCCGCGTAGGCCTCCTGCGCGGAGACGCCAGTCAACTCCTCGGCGCCGCGGTTCCAGACGACCACGTCGCCCGTCTCGTCCAGCACGAACAGACAGGTCCCGACGTGGTCGAACAGTTCCCGCGCGGCGAGGGGTACCGGCGGCTCCCCGGCGTCCGGTTCCGGTGGCTCCGGTCCCGATTCGAGACCCGTCTCGCCGCCGGCCGGTGCGGTCCCGCCGTCGGCCGCCGCTGTTGGTTCGACGGCGTCGACACCGGTTTCGAGCGACGCGAACAGGCCGTCCAGTGTCGCCGACAGCGAGGCCTCTACCCGGTCGATGGCCGCCTCGTCACCGAGGTCGGCTCTGAGTTCCTCGAAGGCCGCCGCCACCGCCGCCTCGACCGCGACGCCGTGATCAGCGACGACATCGCCGGCCGCCGCGGCGTCGTAGGCGTCCGCGAGCGTCGCCCGATCCGCCTCCGAAGGTGCCGCCAGCACACCGTCGAGATCCGATCCGGTCGTCCACTGGTTCGCGAGTCGATCCGCGAGCGTCGACGCGTACCGCCGCCGATACGTCGATCCCTCGCCCGTGGACCCCGAGGGGTCGGAACGACCGAGCAACCGCCGCAACGTGTCACCTGACATGGAACGAGTACCATTGTGTTGGTCTTGCACTCCTTATGCGTGGCGAGCCAGTTATCAGTCACAATAACTGCGCTGCTATTGTCACATTACCGCAATGTTTCGTGGTGGGGCGAGGATCGTTCGGCCGGCGTCGAGTGACTGCGAGAGTCTGTGAACGTTTTATACCTCGCCGCATATGCGACAGTATGGCCACAGATACGGAGACGAACACCCTCGTCGCGTTCGTCCGTGAGCGAGCGGTCCTCATCGCCCTCGGGCTTCTCGTCGCCCTCCTGGCTGCGGACCTGCTCCGCAAACTCGGGACGGGCGCGCTGACGACCGCGAGCCTCGCCGGATTCGTCAAGGACGGCACCGTTCTCGGGTTGTCGCTCGGCCTCGCTGGCATCGGACTGGCGATGACCTACAGCATTCTCAACTTCGCCAACTTCGCACACGGTGACTACATCACCGTCGGTGGCGTGGTCGGCTGGATCACCGCGTTCCTCGTCACCGGACTGGGTTCGTTCGAGGCCCAGCCACTCGTGTTGTTGCGGGCGTCGTCGCGGACGCTCGGCATCAGCGTCACGACCGCACCGGTCGCCATCGTTCTCGGCTTGCTCGTCTCGGTGGTGGTGACCGCCGGGCTCGCGCTCCTGGTCGACCGGATCGTCTTTCGACCGATGCGGGGCCAGCGCGGGATCGCCCTGCTGATCGCGAGCGTCGGCGTCGCGCTCGCGGTGCGATACCTGCTCGTGTTCACGCTCCAGACGGGGCCGCGCGGGCTGACCGCCGGCCAGGCCACGCCCTCGTGGAGCCTTCCCGTCGGGGCCGGATCGGTGACGATCACCGCTCACGAGGCCACGCTGGCGGTGCTGGCGGTGGCGCTGATGCTCGGTACACACGTCCTCCTGCGGTACACCACGTTCGGCACCGCCATGCGCGCCATGGCCGACAACGAGGACCTCGCACAGGTCAGCGGCATCCCGACCGAGCGGGTGATCCGCACGACCTGGCTGCTGGGTGCCGGGCTGACGGGCGCGGCCGGGTTCCTGATCGCGCTCGAACGCGGTGCCCTCACCATGAGCTTCGGCTGGCAACTCCTCTTGCTCGTGTTCGCGGCGGTCATCCTCGGCGGCATCGGCTCCGTCTACGGCGCGATGGTCGGCGGGCTCGTGATCGGGCTCGCGAGCCGGCTCTCGCTCGTGTGGCTCCCCGAGAGTTTCATCATCGCGGCGGCGTTCGTCGTGATGATCGTCATGCTGCTGGTTCGGCCCCAGGGCCTGCTCGGGGGGGTGACGACCGTATGAGTGTCCTCGACGACGGCAAGGCTGCCGTCTCCGAGTGGTTCGACGGTCGGAGCGACGCCGCGCTCCTGCTGGTGCTGGCCGTCGGACTGTACGCGCTGTTCACGGGCGTCTCGCTCGTGCTGGGATACGATCTCGGCGGGATCGTCAACACGCTCCGCCGGATCACGTTCCTCTCGGCCATCTACGCGATGCTCGTGCTGGCGTTGAACCTCCAGTGGGGGTACACGGGCCTGTTCAACCTCGGCGTCGCCGGATTCATGGCCGTCGGCGTCTACACGATGGGGATGCTCAGCACCGCGCCCACGACGAACCCGCCGGGGCTCGGCCTTCCCCTCCCCATCGGCATCCTCGGTGGCGTCGTCGCCGCCGCACTGGTCGGGGCGGTCGCCTCGTTGCCGGCCCTGCGCCTGCGCGGGGACTATCTGGCTATCGTCACGCTCGCCTTTTCGGAGATCGTCCGGCTGACCTATCGCTCGCCGGTGTTCGAGACGTTCTCGGTCGCTGGCCTGTCGCTCGGGACCGGCGGCTCGACGGGGATGTCACTCCCCACCAACCCGATCCGGATGCTGTTCTACGAGAACCCACAGGAGGTCACGTCGCCGCCCTCTGCCTTCGGCGAGGCGGTGTTCGGGACCTTCGAGGCCCTGGGCGTTCGCGCCCCGGTCGTCGAGGGGACGGCGTACGCCATCGTTCTCCTGTTCGTCGTCGCTGGCGTGTACGCGCTGTTGCGCCGCGTCGGCAACTCGCCGTTCGGCCGCGTGCTGAAGGCCATCCGCGAGGACGAGACCGTCGCCGGTGCCCTCGGGAAAGACACCCGCCTGTTCAAGGTGAAGGTGTTCGCGCTGGGCTGTGCGCTGATGGGGCTGGCGGCCATCCTCTGGCGGATCGGCGGCCTCGCCTCGACGGAGGACTTCCGGCCGATCACGACCTTCTACGTGTTCGTCGCGCTCATCATCGGCGGTGCCGGGTCCAACACCGGGAGCGTGGTGGGCGGCGCGGTGTTCGCCAGCCTGCTGTTCGAGGGTCCGAACTTCGTCCGCCGGGTCGTCACGCAGTACGTCGACATCGGCATCGGCCAGACGCCCAACACCATCTTCGAGGCCGTGGGGCCGCTGGCGTCGCTGGACGTGACGCCCCTGCTCGCGTACACCATCTCGGACGTGAACGTCTCCGCGCTCCGTCTCGTCCTGCTCGGCGTCGTCCTCATCTACCTCATCCAGAACCGGCCGGAGGGCCTGCTCGGCCATCGGACGGAGACGGCCGCGAGCGTCGATCTCGGGGAGCGCCCCGGAGGTGAGGACCGATGACGACCACCGCGCCCGACGCCGACGAGGCGGCCGCCGACGAATCGGCCGCGACGACCGACGCGGACGCCGACGACCCGCTCTTGCAGGTCCAGGATCTGGAGAAGTCCTTCGGCGGGATCACGGCCGTCGACGGCGCGACCTTCGACGTGGAACGGGGCACGATCACCGGTCTGATCGGCCCCAACGGCGCGGGCAAATCGACCACCTTCGACCTCGTGACCGGCGTGCAGACGCCCGACAGCGGACAGGTGGTCTTCGACGGCACCGACATCACGGGATGGCGACCCCACCGGTCGGCCAACCGCGGTCTCGTCCGCACCTTCCAGATCGCCCGTGAACTCGACGAGATGACCGTCCTGGAGAACGCGATGCTCGCCCCGCGCGGCCAGGTCGGCGAGAAACTCTGGCGGGCCGTCCTCCCCGGTGCCCGGCAGGAGGTCGTCCGGCAGGAGGAGCGACTGCGCGAGCAGGCCTGGGAGACCCTGGAGTTCCTCGAACTCGATCACCTGGCCGAGGAGTACGCCGGCGCGCTGTCGGGTGGCCAGCGCAAACTGCTGGAGCTGGCCCGGGTCCTGATGATCGAACCCGAGATGATCCTGCTCGACGAGCCACTGGCCGGCGTCAACCCGACGCTCGAAGAGAAACTCCTCGACCGGCTCCACGCCCTGCGCGAGGACGGGTACACCTTCCTGCTGGTCGAACACGACATGGACGTCATCATGAACCACTGTGAGCCGGTGATCGTCCTCCACCAGGGGTCGGTCCTGGTCGAGGGGACGCCCGAGCAGGTCAAAAACGACGACCGTGTGCTGGAGGCGTACCTCGGAGGTGAGGTCTGATGGCGCTGCTGGAAATCCGGGATCTGGACGCCGGCTACGGCGACCTGCAGATCCTCGACGGCGTCGACATGGACGTGGGCGGCGAGGAGTACGTCTCCATCGTCGGCCCCAACGGCGCCGGCAAATCCACCGTGATGAAGTCCGTCTTCGGGCTGACGACCTACATGGGCGGGTCGATCGAGTTTGCCGGCGAGGAGATCAGCGGGCTGGGCCCCTCCGAGATCATCACGCGCGGGCTGAGTTACGTCCCGCAGACCGACAACGTGTTCGCCGGGCTCACAGTCAAGGAGAACCTGGAGATGGGTGCCTACACGCTCGACGGCGTGCCCGAGTCCCGGGTCGAAGCGGTGTTCGAGCGGTTCCCAATCCTCGAAGAACGGCAGGGCCAGCGGGCCGGGTCGCTCTCGGGCGGGCAACAGCAGATGCTCGCGATGGGACGGGCGCTGATGCTCGACCCCGATCTGCTCTTGCTCGACGAACCCAGCGCGGGGCTGGCCCCCGACCTCGTAGAGGAGATGTTCGACCGCATCGACGAGATCAACGAGGCGGGGACGGCCGTGCTGATCGTCGAGCAAAACGCGAAGGAGGCCCTGCGTCGGTGTGACCGCGGGTACGTCCTAGTGCAGGGACAGAACCGCCACGAG
Source organism: Halorientalis pallida (assembly GCF_049605515.1). Taxonomy (GTDB): domain Archaea; phylum Halobacteriota; class Halobacteria; order Halobacteriales; family Haloarculaceae; genus Halorientalis; species Halorientalis pallida_A. Next base: position 2,343,439 of record NZ_CP187158.1, on the reverse strand, counting down.
GACACCGGCCGGGCCCTGCTCGACGACGAGCAGGTCCGCGCGGACTTCCTCGGCGGGTAATCAGGGCGTGATCGTCTCGATGGTCTCCACGCCGGAGTCGGTGAACTCGAAGTACTCGTAGGTGGCCGCCGCCAGGTCGCCGGCGTCGTCGAACGCTACCGGCCCGGAGACGCCCTGGTAGTTGACGGCGTCGCCGTTTGCCGCCATCTCGATGCCGTCGACGAGGTTGCTCGGCGTGACCTCCTGGCCGTCACCCTGTGCGACCGTGCGCATATTGTCCCGGACCGCCGCGCCCGAGTTCTCGCCGGCCGCGGCGTTTGCCAGCACCAGCACGGCCGCGGCGTCGTAGGACTGCCGCGTGAACGGCTGTCCCGCCGGGTCCGAGTCGTAGGTGTTCTGGAACTGCTCCGAGAAGAATTCGACGCCGGGCCCCTCGCCGAGCGGCGCGGTCCCGGTGACGTTGTCCATGCTCTGTCCCACGTTGCCCGGGAGATCGGCCGACTGGAGGCCGTCCGAGACGAGGATGTCCCGGTCGGCGCTGTAGTCGTTGTAGTAGTCCCGGAAGATGGTGACGCCGCTGCCGGGGTAGCCGACGACCAGCAACACGTCGGGGTCGTCGCTCAGCGCCTGGCTCAACTGCGAACTGTAGGAGTTCTGCCCCTCCGAGTACGACACCGACGCGGTGACGGTCCCGCCGTACTCGTTCTCGAAGGAGTCCACGAACCCGGCCGAGAGCCCGTTCCCGTACGCGTTGTTGAGATACAGCGTCGCCGCGCTGCTGTGGCCCTGTCGCTCCGAGGCGATCTGGGCCAGAACCTGCCCCTGGAGGGCGTCGGTCGGCGGCGTCCGGAAGAAGTAGTCGTTGTCCTCGAGCGTCGTGAAGTCCGGCGCGGTACTGGCCGGGGAACACATCGTGATCCCGTTGGGGATCGCGACCTGGTTGGCCACCTGCAGGCTGACTTCCGAACTCAGGGCCCCACAGATCATCGGGTAGCCGGCGTTGACAAGCGCGTTCCCACCGCTGACGCCCTGACTCGCTGCCGTGGCCGTGTCCTCGAACTGCACGTCGACCTCGAAGTCCGTGTCGGCGTCGTTGACCTGCTGGGGCACCAGCTGGGCGGCGTTGCGGATCGGCGGCCCGAGGTCGCTCAGCCCACCGGTGACGCCCATCAGCAGGCCCATCCTGATCGTGCGGCCGCTCCCGCCGCCGTCGCCGCCGGTACACCCGGCCAGGCCGGCGACACCGGCCCCTGCGATTCCTCCGAGTACCTCGCGTCTCCGTATTCGTCGTACCATATCCGGTATGTGTTACACCCTCACATTATAAATACTGCCGTGTCACTGGCTCACAATACCCGGTCGAACAGCCCCGGGTAGTCTCGACCGTTCAGTCCGTCACCGGGACCGGGGTCGCGTCGGCCAGGTCGGCCAGCCGTTCGGGATCGACGGGGAACACCGTCCGTGGCGTCCCGGCGGCCGCCCACACCTCGTCGTGGTCGAGCAACGTCTCGTCGATGTAGGTCCGTATCTCCGAGTCGTGACAGAACGGCGGGACGCCGCCGATCCCGTACCCCGTCGCCTCCCGGACGCGGTCGGGGTCGGCCATCGCAACCTCCTCGGCACCGATTTCGTCGGCCAGGTGTGCCTCGTCAACGCGGTTGGCCCCGCTGGTGACGACCATGATCGGCTCGTCGTCAGCGGTGAACACGAGCCCGCTGGCGATCTGCGCCACGTCACACCCGACCACCTCGGCCGCGTCCGCGGCCGTCTTGGTCCCCTCGTCGAACTCGTGGACGTCGATCTCGATACCGTACCGGTCGGCGGCCGTCTCGGCGAACTCCGCGGCTCGGGGATGCATACGCCCGCTGAGGTGTGGGGGGCTGAAAATTCTGCTGGGGTCGATCCCGCCGACCCACCCCACTTAAGTCCGACAACGAGAATCGACGGACGGCAGCGGGGGCCGTTCAGGTGCTGAACGAACTTCGAAATCCGAGATGCAGAATGGATCTGAGAACCGACCACAGAGGGGACGAGGCGGTGACGGTTCGGACTTTTCGGTAGAAGTCCTGAAACGACGGTTTTCGCACGGGCACGGTGGGATATTGAACTACGCGAAGACGGTCACCCTCACTTCGTTCGGGTGCTGCGACTTCTCTCGTTCAAATCCCACTGGCCGCTTCGCTCGGCGCGGTGTGCGCCTCGCAGAAGCGGGCACGGTGGGATTTGAACCCACGACCGTCGGATGGCTTCCACCGGCAGATGACTGCAGGTGATAGAAGTCCGACGCTCTAGTCCGGACTGAGCTACGTGCCCTCGCTTCGGACTGTACCGCGATGGACAAAAAGAACCTCGGTTTCGGGGATGCGTTTCGACCGCCACGGCCAGTCACAGCCCTTAAGCGCGCCTCGGGACTACCGACTGGCAATGACCGTTATCGGGACAGTCGGCCTCCCCGGCAGTGGCAAAGGCGAGGCGGCGGAAGTTGCCCGCGAGCTGGGCGTGCCGGTCGTGACGATGGGCGACGTGATCCGCCGGGAGTGCCGGGACCGCGGGCTGGACCCGGCCAGCCATCACGGCGAGATCGCCCAGACACTCCGCGAGGAGAACGGGCCCGCGGCCATCGCCGAGCGATCCCTGCCGTTGATCGAGGAGCGACTCGCCGGCGAGGACACCGACACCGTCCTCGTGGACGGCCTCCGGTCGGACGTGGAACTCGACGCGTTCCGCGACCGGTTCGGCGAGGAGTTCTATCTCGTGAGCATCGAAGCGCCGTTCGAGGTGCGCCGCGAGCGGATCACCGACCGCGGCCGTGACGACACCGAGGACGGGGAGAGCCTGCGGGAACGCGACGAGCGCGAACTCGGGTTCGGGATGGGGGAAGCGATGGAGCGGGCCGACGTGACCATCGAGAACACCGACACGCTCGAACGGTTCCGCAAGCAGATTCGGACGGTCTTCGACGAGGGACCGGAGGCGATCCGATGATCTACAGCGTCGACGTGCAGATCACCGCGCCGGTCAACGACACGGAGGTCACCGACCGGGTGGCCGACGCGATCCACAATCTCTTTCCGGACGCCGAGATCGAGGAGCGGCCGGGCGAGTTGCTGGCCGAGACCCACAGTCTCGAAGCGCTCTCGGAGGCGCTGCACCGCCAGGAGATCCTCGACGCCGCCCGCAAGGTCTTCTTCGAGAACCGGCAGGGTGACACCTTCAGCTTCGACCTGAAGAAACAGCCGGCCTTCGAGGGTGTGGTCACCTTCGCGGTGGGGAACCCGAGCGAACTCGGCGACCTCCACGTCCGGGTGCGGGTCGAGGAACCGTCCGTCGAGGAGTACATCGACCACGTCGCGCCGCCGACCGAGGAGGGGCGGCCGGTCCAGCCCGACGACCGATGACGGCGGCCATCTTCTTCGCGGTCGACGGCACCCTGCTCTCTCACACTGCCGACCGCGAGACCGTCGTCGAGCGCGGGCTCGACGCGGTTCTCGGGGAGGCCGATCCGGAACTCGTCGAGACGTACCTGGACACACTCGACGAGCGGCGGGCGGCGCTCGATCCCGGGGCCGAGCGGGCGGGTGCGGAGGCGGTCGCGGCGGCGGTCGACGGCGACTTCGCGCCGGAGGCACTCACCGACGCGCTCCGCGAGGCCGAGATCGCGGCGACGACGGTGCCGGAGGCCGCGCCGTCGGCGCTGGCGGCGCTCGCCGAGACCGATCACCTCGGCATTCTCACGAACGGGAGTCGCGACCGACAGACGGCCAAACTTGCGGCGCACGACCTCGACGGATTCTTCGAGACGGTCGTGACCGCGCCGGCGGCCGGCGCGGCGAAACCCGATCCGGCGATCTACGAGTACGCCCGCGAGCAGGTCGACGCCGACGAGTACGTGATGGTCGGTGACGATTACGAGGCGGATGTCGAGGCCGCACGCGAGGCGGGGTTCGTCCCGATCCACTACGAGGACGACGGGCCCAGTCTCTGGGGGGCGCTGGACGCCCTAATCTAGGCCGCTGACGAAGATGGCGACCCACTGGCCCAGATCCTGGCGGTGGGTGACCTCGACGCTTTCGACCCACTTGACCCACTGGAAGCCGCGACGGCCGGGCGCGACGAGTCGGAGCGGGAAGCCGTGGCCGTGTGCGAGGGTCTCCCCGTCGACGCGGGTCGCCAGCAGGGCGTCGCGGGCCTCCTCGATGGGCAGGCTCCAGTAGTAGCCCGTCACGGAGCGAAAGCGGACCCAGGCGGCGTCGTCGGTCGGCCCCGCTCGATCCAGCAGGTCGCCGACACGGACGCCCGCCCAGTCGTGTTCGGAGTACCAGCCGCTGGTGCAGTCCAGGACGGCGCGCTCGCCGGCTCCCTCGACGGGCGTGTCGGCGGCCGATCCGTCGCGTCGGCGCGGTGCCGAGCGGGATTCGGGCGGGAGGGCGTCGAAGTCGAGTTCCAGGGGTGTCTCGACCGCGCCGGCGACGGTGAGAGTCCAGTCGTCCGGGTCGACCGGGTCGGGATCGTCGGCCACCCAGCTGGTGACCGGGAAGGCGTTGCCGTCGTCGCTCCCCTCGGCCTTGGAGCCGGTGAACCGGCGGTCCCGGCCGGGGAGCGAGAGGGCGTCGCCGGCGACCTGCTGGGCCTTCCAGGAGAGCGCACCGAAGCCGAGCAGGGCCCCGTACTGGAGGGTCGTCCGTCGTCCGTCCACGCCGGCGGTCGAGGGGAGGCGGAACCGGTGGCGCAGGTGCCACAGCAAGACGGGGGCGACGAGCGTGCCCAGGACCATGTGGAGAAAGAGGAGCGGCCAGCCGGCGATCCGGACGGGGCCCGACAGCGCCCAGTAGATGCCCGTCGCGAGCGTCGCCAAGACGAGCGTGCCGAGCAGGAGCGAGATGGGGGTCCCGCCGTCCCACAGGTCCCGGTCGGTGACGCGGCGGCGGACGCGGCGGAACTTCCAGCCCAGCAGGGCGACCAGCGTGAAGCCGGCCAGCGCGTGGAGGGTGAACAGCCACGCGCCCGAGGGCTGGCCGACGGTGAGACTCACCAGTCCCGACCCGACCTCGAACGCGACGAGGGCGAGGATCGACCAGTCGACCAGCGACGGGGGCGGTGCCAGGCGGGCGAGGACGCCCATACCCCTCCTCGGGGCTGGACGGGCTTGGATGCTCGGGCGGCTAATAGCCTCGGCGCGCCATCACCGTCCCGTTCTCGGCCCGCACGGTCACCGTGTCGCCGTCGTTGTTCCAGACCGGCGAACCCTGCCCCCAGTACAGCGTGGTCGCCGAGTCGGTCCCGCTCCCGGTCCGGAGCGTGAGCCGTGCGCCGGGGTCGACCGTCGTCCCGTCGGGGAACCGGAAACGGTGGTCGGCCGCGTCGGAGACGGTCCACCCAGAGAGGTCGAGGTCGGTCTCGCCGCGGTTCTCGAAGCGCACGAACTCGTCGTTCAGGTTCTCGCGGTCGTCGCCGGCGGCGTCCGCATGGATGTCGGTGATCGCGAGCGCGCCCGTGACCGTGCCGCCGTCCGCGGCGACGGTGTCGCCGCCCGTTCCGGTCGCTGTCACCGGGTTCTCGGTCGCGCAGGTCCACAGACCGGTGCCGTTGGCCCGGGCCCGCTGTTCGGCGGCGTCGAAGGCCGCCCGTTCGGTGAACTGGCTGTCGTAGACGCGGGCGTGGCCTTCGGTGAGCAACCAGTAGTTGACGTTCTCGCCGTCCTGGTAGATGTAGCCCAGCAGGCGACCGTAGTAGCCCCGGCGGTCGCTCTCGGCGTCGACGCCGATGGTGACGGTCTCACCCAGCAGGCGCTGGGTCATCGCGCGGGTGGCGTCGTGGCCGGCCTCGCCGAGACACGACCGGCCGGCCGCGGTTTCGGGGACGCCCTCGAACTCCGCGGGGTCGTTCTCGCCGCTGGTCTCGGGCGTGTCGACGCCGAGCAGGCGGACGGTGTCCTGCGTGCCGTTGCGATAGCGGATCTTCACGGTGTCGCCGTCGACTACGGCCGTGACGGTCACCGCGTAGCTGTCCCGGAGGTCGGCGTCCGCGGGCGGTGCGGGCGTCCCCGGCGCGGGCGAGCCGTCCGGGGAGAGCCCGAGGCAACCGCTGGCGGCGACGAGGACGACGAGCGCGAGGACGGCACGGTCCATACGTCGCCTGTGGGGGCCAGCTACTTGAGCGGCGAGGCCGACCGGTGGTGGGGTGACCCCAAGGCATAGGGAGAGTGGCCCCGGAGATGTCACCGAATGCTCGTCCCCGTCACCATCCGCGAGGTAATGAACCCGACAGTCGAGACGATCGGTCCGGACCTCGACGCCGCCGCCGTCGCCGAGTTGCTCCACGGGAAAGACATCGGCTCGGCGGTCGTCGTCGAAGATGGCGACCCCGTCGGCATCGTCACCGAATCGGACGTGGTCGGCCTCGTGGCCGAGGGGTACGACGCCGACACGGTGACCGCCGCCGACTGCATGTCCACCCCGGTCGTCACCATCGACGCCGACGACTCCATCGAGGCGGCCGTCGACCGCTTCCGCGAGCACACGATCAAGAAACTCCCGGTGACCGACGAGGGGGACCTCGTGGGCATCGTCACGACGACCGACATCTCCTACTATCTGCCCCACTTCACGCGGCGCACGACTACCAGCAGCGGCTCGACCGCCGACCGTCACCACCGCGAGCGCGTCGACACCGCCTACGAGCGCGAGGGCTGGGAGTTCGAGAGCCTCGGCCCTCACGACGACCGCATCGAAACCGGCGACGTGGTGAAGTTCACCAAGACCCTCTCCCAGGAGGACGTGGAGGCCTTCGCCGAGGCCAGCGGCGACACCAACCGCCTCCACCTCGACCCGGACTACGCCCAGGGCACCCGCTTCGGCCGCCCCATCGCCCACGGGACGCTCGTCGTCGGCGTCGTCAGCGCCGCGCTGGCCCGCCTCCCCGGACTCATCGTCTACCTCTCGCAGGACACCTCCTTCCTCGGCCCCGTCGACATCGGGAGCGAGGTCACCGCCGAGTGTGAGGTCGTCGAGGACCTCGGCAACGGCCGTTACCGGCTGACGACCCGCGCCACCGCCGACGGCGACGAGGTGATCGACGGCGAAGCCGTCGTCATCGCCGACCCCATCCCCGACACGGCCTGAGCGTCCCTGGCCGCCACTCTCCTCGTGGTATTCGCCCGATCAGTCCCCTGTCCCCGAAAACACTCTCTCGGTTCCTCCCGGTTTGTTACTCGATGCCGTGAGACAGTTCACCATACCTATCAGATGCAAAGAATTAAGGTCACCGGTAGCCCTTATACAATCATAATGTATTGCCCACAGTGCGGGACCCGGATGGCTCTGAACGACGAGACGACGAAGTTGAACGAGTACACCTGCAACACCTGCTACAACACGGAAATCGAGACCAAGCAGCCGGTCGCCGGCCACGCGCTCTGAGGGCGACACTTCTCTCCGTTTTTGACGGCCGCGAGCGGCCGCGCCGTACTCCGCGCCCCGCCGCTCAGATCGCCGTCGGCGCGAGCAGGACGACCAGCGCCACGGCGATGAACACGACCTTGAGGACCGTGTTGACGACGATCACTTTCGAGCCGAACTCGCGGCCCCAGATGCCGTACTGGAAGGGGATCGACCGCTTGAACGTCGAGACCGCGAAGGAGACGATCCCGCCCACGAGCATCGTCGCGACCGCCGCCCGCGCGGTGAAGGTCCCGTTCTCGATCAGCGGCGCGACGAAGATCGCCCCGTTGGTCGTGTCGACCGCGAACACCGCGACGGCCGGGATCGCCGCGCTCGGCAACCCGAGCGCTCCGGTGATTGGTGCGACCGCGCCGGCGATGCCGAGCGCGTCCGGACTGCCAAAGAGGACGGTGACGATCTCCTCGTAGTAGGCCACCAGCGTCGCGACGACCAGGTAGACGACCAGCAGGCGCGGCACGATGTCCCGGACCTTCTCGACGGTACTCTCGGCGGCGGCCCGGAGCCTGGCGCGACGGTCCCGCGCCCCGCCGCTCCCGTCGGCTTCGACGGCGGCCCCCTCGTCCACGTCGGCCTCGACGGTAGTGTCGACGTTTCGCTCCGAGAGCAGGAGTGCGCCCGCCAGAACACCGGTTCCGGTGATGGCGAGCGAGATCAGCGCCCGCGCGCCGACGTACATGAGGCCGACCTTCAGGCCGAGAATGGGGATCAACACGGGCGCGTAGAAGGTGAAGATGTGCTGGGCGAACCCGAAGAACGTGTTCATCGTGACGGCGACGAGCGTCGCGCGGTCGTCGAGCAGGCCGGCCTCCCGATACTCGGCGAGCATGCCGTACCCCGCGGTGGGGGAGGCCGTCGTCGCCAGAATCGCCGTCCCGACCTCCGGCGGGAGGTTCGCCGGCTGGGTCAGCGGCCGCGCCAAGCCCGCGATGTACTGGACCGCGCCGAACTCGACGGCGACGCTGGCCAGGCCGACCCCGAGGGCGATGAAGACGGTGATCGACGCCACCCGGACCAGCACCTCCGCGAGCAACGCCGTCGGCTCCGGTGCCATTTGGCGTCCCTTGGAATCTGGCGGTCAAAGCCCTGACTATCCAGCGTCAGACCACCAGCCGGACCACCAGAAAGAGGACCACCACGCCCAGCACGTCACAGACGTTCGTGACGACGGGAATCACCACGTCGTCGGGGTCCAGCCCGAACCGGTAGGCGGCGTAGGTCGTCACCAGCGTCACGAAAACCGCCAGCACCGCCAGCACCGCACCGCTCCCGAACGCCACCAGCACGACGGTCCCGACGCCCAGTCGGGACCCACTCACGAGCGTCTGGCAGACCCACGCGCCGGCCCCGACCAGCGGGAACAGCGTCAGCGCCAGCCCGAACGTCGCGACGGCGTTGCCCAGCAGGTACTCGTCGTCGGGCTCGAAGGAGAGCAGCCCGAGGTGGACCACCGTCGAGAGCCGCGCGGCGAGGATGCTCCCCAGGTTACCCGCCATCCCGATGGTGACGGGCACCAGCACCAGCAGGGAGGGGTACCTGAGGAGCGTGCCCTCGAAGGTATCGAGGACGAAGCCGCTGGCGAGTTCGATGCCCGTCAGCACCAGCAGGATGGGCAGCATCGTGCGCATGATCGCCCGGGGGGACCAGCGCGTCTCCATCAGAGGCCACCCAGCCCGAGGACGATTCGCGTGGCGAGCAAGAGCGTGGCGACGCCGACCACGTCGCCGGTGGTCGTGACCACCGGCCCAGCCAGCGTGTCGGGGTTGTAGCCGCGGCGATACCCGAGGAAGACGACGCCGACGACCGCCGCCGTCAGCAGGAGCCCGGAGATCAGCCCGGCGATGCCGGCGATGCCGAGGAGCGTGGTGACGGGTGCGACCCGCCGCCCCAGCACCGCGAGGACGACGAACGCCAGCACGGCCGCGAAGCAACTGACGAGGATGCCGTTGGCCAGCGCCGCCGCGACCGCACCCCGCAACCGCTCGTCGTCCAGATTCAGCGTCGGCTCGATCAGCCCCTGGTGGAGCGCGGAGGCGAGCCGCGCGCCCAGCGAGCCGTAGACGTTCCCGCGGGTCGCCAGCAGGGCGGGGACGAGCATCAGGAGCCCGGGGACCGCCTGCAGTTCCGCCTCCATCCCGCCGAGGACGACGCCGGCGAACAGGCCACCAACCGCGCTCACGGCCAGCACCGGGAGCGCCTCGCGGTAGGCCTCGGCGGCGACCTCGCGGACGGTCATTGGCGGGCCAACGAACCCCCGAGATAAAAACCCCGGTAGCCCGACCGACCGCCGTGGTGCGTGTGGGCAGGGGTCACGACAGGCCCGAAAGACTGACGCGTCGGGGCCCCAACCACCGACCGTGACTGCCCCCCACGTGCTGTTGACGAACGACGACGGCATCGACGCCCCCGGGCTGGCGGCCCTCTACGAGGAGCTGACGGGGGTCGCCGAGGTGACCGTCGTCGCACCGACGGACAACCAGAGCGGGACGGGGCGGACCCGGACCCACCGCACCACCCGCGAGGACCACCCCTGGGGCTACGCCATCGACGGGACGCCCGCCGACTGCGTGGCCTACGGCGTCGGCGGCCTCGACGCCGACTTCGATTTCGTCGTCGCCGGCTGTAACCACGGCCCCAACGCCGGCAACTACGTCGTCGGCCGTTCCGGTACCGTGGGTGCCTGCATCGAAGCCGCCTTCCTCGACATCCCGGGCATCGCCATCTCCGCGTACCACGCCCAGGACTTCTTCGTCCACCCGCCCGAGGAGTATGACTTCGGCCGCCCCGCGAAGGTGGCCCGGGAACTGCTCGTCCGGAGCCAGAGCGCCCCGGTGTTCGACGAGGCCGACGTGTTGAACGTCAACGCCCCCGTCGACGTGCCCGAGTCCGCGATGCGGCTCACCGAACCCCACCACGACTACGCGGTCGACGTGGAACACGAGGCCACCGACCGCGACGAGGTCGACCTCGGGAAACCACGGGAGGGCGACATCGCCATCCGGGACGTCGTCTGGCCCAACACGGTCGGCTGGGAGAGTCCGTTCCCCGCCGACGAGGACCTCCGGGAGCGCTATCCCGAGGGCTCGGACCGCCGCGCCCTCGTGGAGGGCGAGGTCAGCGTCTCGCCGTTGACCGCGCCCGCCCTGTCCGTCGAGACGGGGTCGCTCCAGCAGGTCGTCGACGGCTACAACGACAGCGAGCGCGCCCGGGAGCGCGCCCACGAGGAACAGCGCCGCGACGACGGGGCCTGAGTCGCGCATTCCGGGCCGCGCCGCGCCCACTCTTATACTGCCCGCCTCACGAGGGGGTTCCTTTACCGGACCGGAGCCGTTCCCGTCCGATAGCATGATACGACGGGTAGCAGGGGAACGAATCGAGCATCGGTCGACGACTGCTGGGGAGGGCCGCTGACCGTGCGCGCCGCACGCTTCCACGGTCCCGACGAGGGGCTGGTCGTCGAGGAAGTCCCCCGGCCGGAACCGGGACCCGGCGAGGTGCTGATCGACGTGTCCGCCTGCGGGCTCTGTCACTCCGATCTCCACCTGATGCACGGCGACCTGCCGATCCCGACGCCGCGGACGCTGGGCCACGAGGCCGCCGGCGAGGTCGCCGCGACCGGCCCCGGCGTCGACCACCTCGACCCCGGCACGAGCGCCGTCGTCTTCGGCGGCTGGGGCTGTGGTCACTGCGAGGTCTGCACTCGCGGGGACGACCAGCTCTGTAACGTGCTGGAGTGGGCCGGCATCGGCCAGGACGGCGCGCTCGCGGACTTCGTGGTCGTCCCCGACGCCAAGTACGTCCTCCCGACCGAGATCGACCCGGTCGAGGCCGCGCCGCTGACCGACGCCGCGCTCACGCCCTACCGCGCGGTCCAGCGCGCCCGCGAACACCTCTCGCCGACCGACACCCTCCTGATCGTGGGGATCGGCGGCCTCGGCCAGTTCGGCGTCCAGTTCGCCGCCATGACCGGCGCGCAGGTCGTCGCCGCCGACCAGGACGCCGCGAAACTCGCGCTCGCCGAGGAGTTGGGCGCGGACGTGACCATCGACGTGACCGAGGAGTCCATCCAGAGCGCCGTCCGCCGGGTCACCGACGACGGGGCCGACGCCGCCATCGACTTCGTCGGCAAAGACGAGACCCTGCAGGCCTGCGGGAACGCGCTCGGCACGCAGGGCCGGCTCTACATCGTCGGCATCGGCGGCGGCTCCTTCGAGCTATCTTTCAACCCCCTCGTGGGCAGCGAACTCGTCTGTACGAACGTGTTCTGGGGCAGTATCGACCAGCTCCGGGACGTGCTGGACCTGGCCGAGGCCGGCCGACTGGACGTGGGCGTCGAACCCGTCGGCTTCGCGGATCTGGCCGCGACCTACGACCGGCTGGCGGACGGCGACGTGGACCGGCGGGCTGTACTCGTGCCCGAGTGACTGAAATTAAGTCCCCGGCGACCCATCGACCGGTATGGTCGACACGAACGTCGGCGGCATCGACCGGACGGGCCGCGCAGTGCTGGCGGTCGTCCTGACGGTCGTCGCCGTCGCCACGTTGCGGAAGGGGAACCGGACGGCTGGACTGCTCGCGGGTATCGGCGCGCTCGCCTTTGGATTCAACGCCACGACCTGTTTCTGTGGCCTGAACGCGGCACTGGGCATCGACACGACCGAGGAGTAACGGAGAGGAGAGGTCGGTACATTCTTCCCCGTCGGTCCCGCACGTCCCGAACATGACCGAGTTTACCGTGAGTGGTCGATGGCAGGCCCGAGATGGGTGGGAGAGCTTCGAGAAGACGATCGAGGCCGAAAACGAGGACGTCGCGGTCGAACACACCTACGCCGAGTTCGGCTCCAAGCACGGCCTGAAGCGCACACAGGTCGAAGTCAGTGAGGTGGCCCAATGAGCCTCGGTGGCGGCGGTGGCGGCGGCCAGCTCCAGCAGCTCGCCGAGGAGATCCAGGCACTCGAAGAGGAGAAGGAAGCCCTCGAAGCCGAGATCGAGGACCTGCAGGCCGAACAGAGCGAGATCGACGAGGCCATCGAGGCTATTCAAACGCTGGACACGGGCGAGACGGTGCAGGTGCCCCTCGGCGGCGACGCGTACGTCCGCGCCGAGATCCAGGACATCGACGAGATCATCGTCTCGCTTGGCGGCGGGTACGCGGCCGAGCGCGACCAGAACGACGCCGTCGACACCCTGGAGAACAAGAAAGACACCCTCGACGACCGGATCGAGGACATCCGCGAGGAGATCAGCGAGGTCGAGGCCGAGAGCGACGAACTCGAGGAGAAGGCCCAGCAGATGCAACAACAGCAGATGCAACAGCAGATGGCCCAGATGCAACAGCAGGAAGGCGACGACGAGTAAGGGGCCATGTTCGACGGACTGAAAGACAAGCTCAACAGCTTCAAAGAGAACGTCGAGGAGGAGGCCGAACCGGCCGAGGAGGCCGCGGACGCCGACGCCGAGACTGAACCGGCGGACGCCGACCAGCCGGCCGAGCGGGAAGAACCGGTCGAGGGGGAACCCGAGACGGAACCCGAACCCGAGGCCGACGCGGACGACGGCGGCAGCGACCGCGGGTTGATGGAGCGGGCGAAACTCGCAGCCACGGGCAAAGAGGTCATCGAGGAAGATGACCTCGAAGGCCCGCTGGAGGAACTGGAGCTGGCCCTGCTCTCCTCGGACGTGGAGATGAGCGTCGCCCAGGAGATCCTGCGGGGCATCCGCGAGAACCTGATCGGCGAGACGCGCTCGAAGGTCAAGACCACGGGACTGGTGGTCGAGGAAGCGCTGCGCGACGCGCTGATCGACGTGATCAGCGTCGGGCAGTTCGACTTCGAGCAGCGGATCGCCGAGGCCGACAAGCCCGTCTCGATCATCTTCACGGGCGTCAACGGCGTCGGGAAGACGACGACCATCGCCAAGCTGTCGCAGTGGCTCGACGAGCGGGGCTACTCGACGGTGCTGGCCAACGGCGACACCTACCGGGCCGGCGCGAACGAACAGCTCCAGCAACACGCCGACGCGCTGGACGAGCGGCTGATCTCCCACGAGCAGGGTTCGGACCCGGCGGCGGTCATCTACGACGCCGTCGAGTACGCCGAGGCCAACGACGTTGACGTGGTGCTGGGCGACACGGCCGGTCGGCTCCACACCAGCAACGACCTGATGGACCAGCTGGAGAAGATCGACCGCGTGATCGAGCCGGACATGACCATCTTCGTTGACGAGGCGGTGGCCGGGCAAGACGCCGTCAACCGCGCCCGGGAGTTCGACGACGCCGCCGCCATCGACGGCGCGGTCCTCACCAAGGCCGACGCCGATCCGCAGGGCGGCGCGGCCATCTCCATCGCCCAGGTCACGGGCAAACCCATCCTCTTTCTGGGGACCGGGCAGGACTACGACGACCTCGAACCGTTCGACCCCGAGGTCATCGTCGACCGCCTGCTGGGCCACGACGAGGAGGAGCCGGGTCCCGACGAAGCCGCGGCCTGACTACTCCTCCCGGTCGGCCGAGAGCCGTTCCCAGACGCCCGTACAGCCGACCCCGTCCTCGAGGTCGTCGAGGTGGTCGGGCCGCTCGTCGTCGTCCACCGGGTCGTCGTCTGCAACGCTCGAATCTCCCGAATCTGCCATACCAGCAGTACGAACGGCACACGCAAAAGGCCTCGCACGAACCGCCCCACTCGCCAGTGCCCACCGGTGGAAGCAAATGTGTCCGGAATGCTGACGCGGGGACGGCGGCCGGACCGACCACGCGCTCCGTCTCCTCTCGGGCGATTTCTCCCGGCGGTGGGTCCGGCGACTGTCACCGGTAACGAACGTCTCGGCTGACGGCCACGGAGCGACCGTGGACCGGTCGACGACGGGGGGTGTGTCGACTGGTACCGCGTCACACATAGCGGCAAGCGCTGTCGGTTTCGTGCGGCACTGGCAGCAGCGGCCGGAAGGCGAGGGCCTACGTCCGTGCGTGGGAGTCACAGCCACACGCGGACGCACGGGAGTCGGTGCTGGAGTTCGGTCGGAACGTGACTGCGTTCGCCCGGAGGCACCATGAACACGGTCGAACGATGGAAACAGGAGAAACACCCGCTGGAAGTGGTCGCGGACGTACGCGAGTACGCCGAGGACGGATTGACCTTCGACGAAATCGAGGCGCGAGCGGGTGACGGCGAGTGGGAACGGCTGAAGTGGGCCGGCATGTACGCCCACGGACGACAGCGCGGCTACTTCATGCTCCGGACGAAGGTGCCCGGCGGGCACCTGACGCCCGAGCAGGCCGAAGTGATCGGTGAGGTAGCCGACGAGTACGCCACCGCGCCCGAGGAGTACGGCGGCGAGAGCCAGAACGAACTGTGGGGTGACGCCTTCCTCGACATCACGACCCGGCAGGACGTCCAGATGCACTGGATCGAACTCGAGGACGTGCCCGACATCTGGGAGCGGTACGGCGAGGTCGGACTGACGACGATCCAGGGCTGTGGCGACTCGGCCCGGAACGTGCTGGGCTGTCCCGCGGCCGGCCTGGCCGACCACGAGTGTTTCGACGCCCAGCCCGTGGTCGAGGCCGTCTCCGACTTTTTCACCGAGAACCGCGAGTACGCCAACCTCCCCCGGAAGTTCAAGATGACCATCACCGGCTGTCGGGCCGACTGCGCCCAGTCCCAGATCAACGACGTGGGACTGACGCCCGCGCGGAAGGAGATTGGCGGCGACCCGCACTACGGCTTCCACGTCCGGGTCGGGGGCGGGCTCTCGGACGGCCCCCGGATGGCCTCGGACCTGGACGTGTTCGTCCCCCCGGCCGACGCCGTGGAGTTCTGCCGGGCCGTCGCCCAGACGTTCAAGGAACTGGGCGACCGGTCGAACCGGGGCGTCTGCCGGATGCGCTACCTCGTCGAGCAGCTGGGCGCGGAGAACTTCGAGGAAGCCGTCCGGGACCGCTGTACCGTCGACCTTCCCGAGCGTGGTACCGACCTCACGGAGGGGTACCGCGGCGACCACGTCGGCGTCCACGACCAGCGCGAAGCGGGCCTGCAGTACGTCGGGTTCAACGTCGTCGGCGGGCGGATGGGCGGCGACGAGTTCGCCCGGGCCGCCCGCGCCGCCCGCGAGTACGGGACCGACGACGCCACCGTCCGCCTCGCCACCGACCAGAACTTCCTCGTCACGCACGTCCCAGCGGGGACCGTCGAGGACCTTCTGGCGGAGCCGTTCGCCGCAGACTACCAGCCCGACCCCGGCCCGTTCGCGCGGGGCGCGGTCGGCTGCACAGGGAGCGAGTTCTGCAACTACGGCATCGTCGAGACGAAACAACGGATCAAGCGGTGGGCGCGCGAACTCGACGAACGGGTGGACACGCCGGAGGACCTCGACGTGGTTCGGATGCACCTGTCGGGCTGTTCGGCCTCCTGTGCCCAGCCACAGATCGCCGATATCGGGTTCCGCGGCGAGACCGTCCAAGTCGGGGGAACGGACGCCGGTGCCGACCCCGGCGAAGACGACATCGTCGAGGGGATGGACTTCGGCCTCGGCGGGAGCCTCGGCGCGGACAACGCCTTCCTCGACTGGGTCGAGACGGCGGTGCCTGCCGACGCCGTCATCCCGGCCATCGAGGAACTGTTCGCGGCCTACGTCGACGAGCGCCGGGCGGGAGAGCGGTTCTACCAGTGGACGCGCCGGGTAGCCGACGACCGCCTCCGCGAGATCATGCGACGGGCCGACGCCAACGTCGCCGGCGGCGTCGCCCACGAGGAGGGTGCGGCCGATGACTGACGACGCCGACCCGCCCGCCGACGCCGCGCCGGAACTGGCCGAGGACGCGGCAGACGACGGTTCTGGTTCCTTCGAGGGCGATAGGAATACGACCGACAGTGGAGGCGACCGTCCACTCCCGGGTGTCCCCGGAGACGGTGGCGACGCCGACGAGTGCTGTGGGACCGGTGCGTGTGCGTGTGGCGTGTCGAGACCACGTTCCGACGGCGGCGCGACGCCGGCCAACGTCGACGCCGACGGGAGCCTCGGGGACGTGACGTTCACCGACCCCGCCGAGGGCGTCAGTCAGGACGTGGACGGACACGACGGCGACCCGCCGGACCAGCGGGTGAATCCGCCCGAAGGGGTCGATCTGGACACGCCCGGCTACGGCATCCGCGAGGAGATGAACGACGTGGAGACGCCAGACGAGAAGACGTGGTTCATGGAACTGGACGAGGCGGTCATCCAGGACGGCCGGTGCATCCAGTGCGGGACCTGCGTGGCGGCCTGTCCCTCAGACTCCATCGGCGTCGGCGAGGACGACCTGCCCGAACTCGTCAAGATGTGTACGGGGTGTTCGCTGTGCTGGGACTTCTGTCCCCGGGGTGGCCTCCGGTACGAGCGCCAGTGGAAGATCACCGGCGGCGAGGACAACGTGAAAGGCGCGGGCGACCCCATCACGGAGTTCTCCGCGCGGGTCACGGACGACTGGCGTGCGGACGCACAGGACGGCGGCGTGGTCACCGCCATCCTGACGCACCTGCTGGCGGCCGACGAGATAGACGGCGCGCTGATCGCCACGGAGAGCGACGACGAGCCCTGGAAGGCCGAGTCGTTCCTCGCGACGACACCCGAGGAGTGCGTCGAGAACGCCGGGAGTTTCTACAACCAGACCCTCGCACTCGGGAACCTCGACCTCGACCGGTGGGCGCACAAACTCGACGTGCCGCTCGACGAGGCGTCCGTCGCCCTCGTGGGCACACCCTGTGAGATCGAGGGGATACGCGCCCTGCAGGACTTCGGGTGGGACTACGGGGGCCAGGAGGCCGGTGTCCGCGCCGTCGAGTACACTATCGCGCTGATGTGTACGAAGAACTTCAACTACCACCGGCTCATCGGCGAGCAACTGGCGGAAAAGCGCGGTATCTCTCCGGAAGACATAGGCAAACTCGACGTGCTGGACGGGGAGATGCGCGTCTACGACCACGACGGCGCGGCGCTACTGGTCGAGGACGTCGAGGCGTTCCACGACGCGGCCCTCAAGGGCTGTGACGAGTGTGCGGACTTCACCGGGTACGCCGCCGACCTGACCGTCGGTTCCGTGGGGTCGAGCGACGAGTACTCCAGCGTCATCGTCCGGACCGAGCGTGGGATGGAGGCCTGGGAACTGACCGAACCCGACCTGGACTACCACGACCTGGAGGACCGCGGGGCCATCGGCGGCCTCCAGTCCTGGGACAAGAAGAAGGCCTTCGAGTCGCTGGAGCGCCCGTTCGACCCGGACGCACCGCGGTTCATCGACTACACCGACCACGCCGACCAGTACGGGACGACCGTGAACCCCCACGAGAGCGACCACTGAGCGAGCGCCACGCCCCGAACCGGCAGTGTTCCGACCCCAGCCGGTGCCTCGATCGGCCCTCCTCGGCGGCCGGGGTCGTCGTGCCCGAGCGGGTCCGCCAGTACGTCACGAGTCCGGTGATGGGACCGGTAGACCACTGCGGCCACACCAGCGTGAAATCGGGCACGGAACGACCGGCACTCGATACGTCCCGTGCTAGCGACACGGCTGCTCGAACTCGTCGGCCTGTGCCTGGAGGAACGCGACCAGGTCGTCGAGGGGGTCCGGGATCTCCGCCGTCGGGTCGAACCCCGTCTCGTGCGGGGTCCCGTCGACGGTGAGTGTGACCCTCGTCACCGGCACGTCGGTCGGGCACGGCCCCTCGCAGTCGTAGTATCTCGCCCACGACGACGGGTCGGCCGCCGCGACCAGCCGTTCGAGTCGGGCGAGTTGCTCCCTGGTCAACCGCCCTTCGAGCCGGTCGGTCTCGCCGGTGTCGGTCAGCAGTCGCCCGCAGTCGTACGTGTAGGTGAGCCGACCGTCCGGGGCAACCGAGAGGGCCTCGTTCCAGCCCGTGTACCCGCTCCCGTATCGGTAGGTCACAGCCACGTCCGACGCTGCCGTGGGCGACCGGACTGTCGTGTCGGTCGGTGCCCGACCCTCCGACGGCGAATCGGCCGCGGGCGCGTCGGTGTCCGGGTCGGTGTCTCCGGCACATCCGGCTGTCAGCGGCAGGGCGACGGCGAGCGCGCCGACGAACGCACGGCGGTTCATGCTCTCACCGAGTCGCGGGGCGAAAAAAGCCGTGGCGGTGGCTCAAACGGCCCTTTGACTCTCCCGCGGGCGCCCGACCCTGTGCCGCCGTCGGTCGCCGACAGAAAAAGCCTTTACCGCTTGGCTAGCGTATCTCGGGTAACTAACCATGGTACTCGATGATCTGGGGAGTTCGCTTCGGGGGACGCTGGACGACCTCCGGGGGAAATCCCGCATCGACGAGGACGACGTGGCCGACGTCGTCAAGGAGATCCAGCGCTCGCTGTTGCAGGCCGACGTGGACACGAGCCTGGTGATGGAGCTGTCGGACAACATCGAACAGCGGGCGCTCGAAGAGGAACCGCCCAGCAGCACCTCCGCCCGCGACTGGGTGCTCCGGGTCGTCTACGAGGAGATGGTCGATCTGGTCGGCGACTCCACCGAGTTGCCCCTCGAAGAGCAGACCATCCTGCTCGCCGGTCTCTACGGGTCAGGGAAGACCACCACCGCGGCCAAGATGGCCTGGTGGTTCTCGAAGAAGGGGCTCCGTCCCGCGGTCATCCAGACCGACACCGACCGCCCCGGCGCGTACGACCAGGCCAAGCAGATGGCCGACAACGCCGAGGTCGACTTCTACGGCGACCCCGACGCCGAGGACCCCGTCGAGATCGCGGAGGCCGGCCTGGAGGAGACCCAGGAAGCCGACGTGCGCATCGTCGACACCGCCGGTCGTGACGGCCTGAACCAGGAACTCATCGACCAGATCGAGCGCATCGACGACGCCGTGAACCCCGACCGGAACCTGCTCGTGATCGACGCCGCGATGGGCCAGTCCGCCAAGGACCAGGCCCGCGAGTTCGAGGAGGCCATCGGCATCGACGGCGTCGCCATCACCAAGCTCGACGGGACGGCGAAAGGTGGCGGCGCGCTGGCCGCCGTCAACGAGACCGGCTCGTCCATCGCCTTCCTCGGGACCGGCGAGACGGTCCAGGACATCGAGCGGTTCGAGCCCTCCGGGTTCATCTCCCGCCTGCTCGGGATGGGCGACCTCAAACAGCTCACGGAGCGCGTCGAGCGCGCGATGGAGGAGACCCAGGACGAGGAGGACTGGGACCCCGAGGACCTGATGGAAGGGGAGTTCACCCTCCGGGACATGCGCCACCAGATGAAGGCCATGGACAACATGGGCCCGCTCGACCAGGTGATGGACATGATCCCCGGCATGGGCGGCGGGCTGATGGACCAGTTGCCCGACAACGCCATGGACGTGACCAAGGATCGGATGCGCTCCTTCGAGGTCATCATGGACTCGATGACCGAGGACGAACTCGAACACCCCCGCTCCATCGGCCAGAGCCAGATCAAACGCATCGCCAAGGGGTCGGGGACCAGCGAGGACCGCGTGCGCGAACTGCTCGAACAGCACAAGATGATGGCCAAGACCCTCAACCAGTTCCAGGGCATGGGCGACGCCGACATGGAGCGGATGATGAAACAGATGCAACAGGGCGGCGGCGGTCCCGGCGGCCCCGGCGGCGGCATGGGCGGCATGGGCGGCGGTGGCGGTCCGTTCGGCGACTAGGACGACCTGTTTTCTGCACTCGGCTGTTCGAGACGAGGTTCAATATGTCTCTACCGACACGCTTAGCGTCTCGAAGTCGCCCACGTTGTCCGTGAGAACCGTGTCGTCGAGAATCTCGGCCATCGCCGCGATGTACGCGTCGTTCGATCCGACGCTTGCGTTCCCGCCCGTCCGGTCGTCTGCCTCCGCGAGTAGTCTCCCGGCGACGCGAGCGACTTCCTCGTCGACTTCGATCCGTGGATAGCCGAGCAGGCGATTCCGAACTTCCTGTTCGGTCGTATCGCTCCGTGCCGTCGCCATACCGTAGTACGTCTCGGCGACGACCGGCGTCGGCAACCACTGCATCTCGCCGCGTTCGACCAGTTCCGTCCCCTTGGCGAACGCGTCGTGATCGTCTGCCATCAGATCGAACAGATACGACGAATCGAGAATCACGAGTCCTCGTCCTCGCTCTCGAAGGCGTCGCTGGCGGCGTCGAACCGACTGCGATCACGGCTCCGGAGATCGGAAACCGCTTCCTTCGCTTCTTCGGCCTCGTCCTCGCTGAGGAGGCCCGCTACGTCTTCGGGATTCGGCCCACGTGTCATCCGCCGGAGCGTCTCCTCCATCGTCTCGTCGTCTCGCTTGTGGCCGCGCAACCACTCGTGGTACTCCTCGGAGACGCGAATCGTCTTGACCATATATCCGGATATACGCCTCTGCGGACTTAGTTTCTCGCCCCACGTCCGTCCCTATCCTTCGAAGCCGTCTTCGAACCGGAAGACGCCGTCCTTCTGCACCACCTCGCCGTCGACTTCGATCCGCGAATCCTCGCTCATATCCACGATCATGTCCACGTGCTGGGCGCTCTGGTTCTGTTCGTTGTCCTCGCCGACGGTCTCCTCGTAGGCTCGGCCGACGGCCATGTGGACGGTGTCGCCCATCTTCTCGTCGAACAGCATGTTGTAGGTGAACTGGTCGATGTCGCGGTTCATCCCGATGCCGAGTTCGCCGAGTCGTTTCGCGCCGGGGTCGGTTTCGAGGATCGACTCCAGCACCTCGCCGTTCTTCTCGGCGTCGTACTCGACGACTTCGCCGTCCTCGAAGACGAGTCGCGCCCCGAGGACTTCCCGGCCGTTCTGGTAGACCGGTTTGTCGAACAGGACCTCACCCTCGACGGAGTCGGGGACGGGCGCGGTGAACACTTCGCCGCCGGGGATGTTGTGGACGTTCGTGTCGTTGAGGGCGTGGTTGCCGGCGATGGACATGGTCACGTCGGTCGTCTCGCCCGAGACGATGCGGACTTCCGCGCCGTCTTCGAGGATGTCGACCATGTTCGACTGGAACTGCTCCTGTTCGTCCCAGTCTTTCAGGATGGCGTCGTAGACGAAGTTCTCGTAGGCTTCGGTGGACATCTCCGCGAGTTGCGCGTTGGCGGGCGTGGGGTGCTGGGTGAGCGTCCAGCGGTCGGAGAGCCGCTCGTTCAGGATGGGGCTGTGGGCCTGCTGGTACTCGGCGGTGGTGTCGCTGTCCACGTCGTCCATCTCGGTGACGTTCTCGTTGGCCCGGATGACGACGTGACAGTCGGCTTCCTCCACGAGGGCCTGCTCGTGGCCGGGCGTCTCGAACTCGACGCCGGCCTGGTCGGCCGAGCGGAGGTAGCCACGGATGGCGCGGCCGCTCCGGTTGGTCCGGAGCGTGACGGGGTGGGCACCGCGGTCGCCGGCGAGTTCGTAGAGAGCGACGATCAGGTCGTCGGCGGCCGGTTCGGCCTTGATCACGAGGTTGTCGCCGGTGTCGAGGTCGATGGCGTCTGCGAGTACCTGCGCGTGTTCGCGGATGCGTGGGTCCATGTCACGGTGGAAGGCCGGTCGCCGGTAATCGGTTTCGAAAGGGGTGGTTGTGGTCGCGTCCTGTGGCTACCGCTTCCCTTTCCCTTCGTTCATCCCTTCTTTGAGTGCCGTGGCGGTCCGGCGGAAAAAGAGGTACACGAGGAAGACGAAGCCCAGCATGACGGCGACCATCCCCCAGAGTACGAGATCGGCCATGTCGCGACGTAGCTCACGCGGCGGCAAAGCCCTTTTCCTCCGGTGGGGGCCGGAGAGACGTAACAAAGTTGATGCCGATTGCTATCATAGCCGGCGAACGATGTCGCTGTTGCCCTCCGAACCCGACACGTCCGCGGCCGAGGAGGCCGAGCCGCGCGTCATCGGCGTCGATTCAGAGGACGCCGACGACGTACTCTCGGCACTGACCTCCGAGACGGCCCGCTCGGTCCTGTCGGAACTCCACGACGACCCCGCCCCGCCCGCCGCCCTCGCCGACCGCGTCGACACCTCCCTCCAGAACGTCCAGTACCACCTCAACAAGCTGGAGGACGCCGGTGCCATCGAGGTGATCGACACGATCTACTCCGAGAAGGGCCGCGAGATGAACGTCTACGCCCCCGCCGACCGCCCGCTGGTCATCATGGCTGGCGGTGACGACGACGACAAGTCCACGCTCCGGAGCGCCCTGTCGCGCTTTCTCGGCAGTCTCGGGATCATCGGGATCGCCAGCCTCGCGATCCAGGCGGCCGTCGGCGACGGCGGCTTCCTGAACCCGATGGGGAGCCGGGATTCCGCCGGCTCCGAGTCGGGTGCCGCACCGCCCGCTGGCAACGACACCGGGACCGCGACGGGGACACCCGGAGCGGAGAGCTATCGCTCGACCGACGGCGGCGGTGGTGGCATGGAGGCCGCCGACGTGACCAGTCAGAACGCTACCGAGGCACCCGTGGCCACCCGGCCGGAGACGGCCAGACCCGAGGCCACCGACGGCGGTACCTTCGACACCGCCACCGAGGCCGCGCGAACGGCGACCGAGACGGCCGCCTCGGGGGCCGGCGACGCCGTGGCCGGCGCGCTCTCGCTCCCGCCGGGGTTGCTCTTCTTCCTCGGCGGTGTGACCGCGCTGGCCGTCGTCGCGGGCGTCTGGTACCTCACGGACTGACGGGGGCAAATCCGACCGCTGGCGGCCGGTTTTCGCGGATGGGTAAAACGCTCGTTTGAGCTTCCGCTGGCTACTTTTAAGTAGGGTCTGTAGTGTGCGGTGCGCCCGCTCGCTTCGGCCCTCCCCACGAGACCTGACTCGTCTCCGACTCGTCTCCGAAGCCCTCCGACTCGTCCCGGGCGCGCCCGTCTTTTCAGACCGTGAACTCCTCGAAGACGGTGCCGTCCGGGTCGACCAGCCGTCCCTCGACCGCGTCGCCGTCGGTCTCCAGTTCCGCGTGGGCCGGTCGGTACCGCCGGGGCTGGGCGTGACTGCCGGGATTCAGCAGCGTCACGCCGTCGCCCTCGTGGACGCCGGGCCGGTGGGAGTGGCCGAAGACGACGAGGTCGGCGGCTTCCTGTCGGCCCAAAAGCGAGAGGGCGGTGTCGCTGTGTTCGTGGCCGTGGACGACGACCAGCCGGAGTCCCTCGTGGTCGACGACGCGCCGGTCGGGCAAGCGGTCCTGGACGGCGGGGCGGTCGTTGTTGCCGACGACGCCGTACAGCCGGTCGGCCTCGGCCTGGAAGGCGTCCAGGACCGGTTCCGTCATGAAGTCGCCCGCGTGGACCACGGCGTCCGCCTCGCGGACGGCTTCGAGGGTTCGGCCGTCCAGCCGGTGGTCATCGCGGCTGTGCGTGTCGGAGACGACGGTGAGCATGCCCGCGCGTACGACGGGGCCGTGTAAACCTCCGACGGATCGGGGCGGTCGGCCCGAGTGGGTCGGTTCGGACGGTGGACTGGTCGGTTCCAGAACAGCTTTGGGTCTGCCGGGGGAGCCACTCCGTAATGGCAGGCAACAGCAAGGGGGTCGTCGTCGCGGCGTTGATCGCCAACGGGGCCATCGCGATACTGAAATTCCTGGGGTATCTGCTGACGCTCAGCCCGGCGATGCTATCCGAGACGTACCACTCCATCTCGGACACGGGCAACCAGGTGTTCCTGCTGATCGGCATCCGCTACGGCGCGCAGGACGCCGACCGACGCCATCCCTTCGGCTACGGGAAGGCCCAGTTCTTCTACAGCTTTCTCGTCTCCGTGCTGCTCTTTGGCATCGCGGGCTGGGAGTCGGCCAAGCACGGCTACGACGCCCTGATGCACGGAACCGAGCACGCGGCCCGCCAGCCGACGATCCCGTTCACCGACATCACGCTCTCCTTTCCGCCCGTCTACGTCAACTACGCCGTCCTGATCGGGGCCATCGTCTTCGAGACCTACGCCTTCTGGAAGGCCCGGAAGGAACTCAAACGCCAGATCGACGTCCACGGCTGGAGCGGGTACAAGGAGGCGTTCCGGAAGACCTCCGACGTGACCACCCTCACGGCGTTCACCGAGGACTTCATCGCGCTCGCGGGCGCGGGCATCGCGCTCTTTGGCATCTATCTCTCACGAGTCACCGACAACCCGGTCTTCGACGCGGCCTCGGCGCTGCTCATCGGCCTCATGCTGATGGGCTTTGCCATCGCGCTGGCCTGGGAGAACAAACGGCTCCTGCTCGGCGAGAGCATGCCCGAGGAGGACGAACGCGAGCTACGGGACCTCATCACGGGCTGGGACGGCGTCGACGAGGTCGTCGACTTCCGCACCGTGTACTTCGGCCCGGGCGAGGTGATGGTCGCGACCGAGGTGGCCTTCGCCGACGACCTCACCGCCGACGTGCGCCCCGACGTGATCGACGACATCGAGGCCGCCATCCGCGAGGCCGAACCCCACGCCAACCGGATCTACGTCGAACCGGTCGACTGAGCTACCGGAACGCCGAGTACCACGTCTCCGCGTGCATCACCGCGACGACGAGCCGGTCGGCCGTCGGATCGGAGAGGGTCGGCCGGAGTGTCTGTTCCGGCCCGCCGCCGGAGCTGTACCTGACCGGCGGCCCGCGGCTGGCGACGGCCGCGTTCGCCTCCGCGTCCAGCGAGGTGTTCAGCGGCAGGTACGTCTGCAGTGACTCGTTGTAGACGAACACGGCCAGCCCCTGCTCGCTGGCACCCTCCGGGAGCGCGGCGGGGTCGTAGCCGACCCTGACGGTCGCGTTCGTGACCTGCCCCGCGATATCCAGGTCGATCAGCGGCGACGCCCGCGACTCGTCGACGTGGTCGCTCCCGAGCACCGCGTCGTTGCGGAGACGTTCGACGCTCGCGTCCACGTCGGTGCCCGTCACGCGGAAACGCGTGTCGAGGTCCGCGTGGTCGACCACGGTCGTCTCCGGCCCGTCCGAGTCCGTCGTCCGGAGGTCGGTCAGCCAGTCGGGTTCGGCGACCGTCGTCGCCCCGACGTTCGAGAGGTCGAACCAGCGCGAGACGAGAAGCCCCTCGGTCGGCCGCTCGCTCTCGGGCGGGACGTACTCCCCGCTCGTGTAGTTGTGGATCAGGCCGCGCTCGTCCACGACCGCGCGGCGATAGGGGAGCGCCCGGTCCGCGCTCTCGTAGTCGAGTCCGGCGGTGAGGACGTACCGCCGTTCGCCGTCCCGCTGGATCGTGTCGGTGACCGTCAGCGACTCGACGCCGACCAGCGCCTGCCGCCCCGTCGGCACCGCGGTCCGGTTGGGCTGGGCGACCGTCTTCGTCACCGGCCCGTCCTCGAACCGGACGTACTCGCGCCCATCGCGGGCGTACAGCGCCGTGGCCTCGCCGCGGAGCGGGTGGTACTGGAAGCGCTCGATCTCGAACAGTCCCTCGTCGGCCCTGACGACCGTCGACGCGCGCTCCCGTGCGCCGGAGGGCAATCCGAAGCCCGACCGGAACACGTAGCTCTCGTTGGCCAGCGCGGTCTCGTGGGCTCTCAGCAGTGCTGACGCCTCGACCTCCGCGCCGACCGAGAGGCCCAGACCCGTCGTCTCGTTCGGTTCGCCGTCGCCGTCCGCGGGCGTCGCCGTCGGGGTCGCGTCGTCGGCCGTCGGTGTCGGACCGCCCGCGCCGCCGGAACAGCCCGCCAGCGCGACCAGCGCCAGACAGCACGCCACCAGCAGTCTCCGGTCCATAGACTGTCACAACGAGCACGGGAAAATCAGTGCTGTGGACGGCGAGACTTTTTGTCCGGGAGCGAACAAGGGGTGAGTGTGTCGAGCGACGGAGACGAGGCCGGCTACGTCCGATTCTTCCCCTACGACGAGCCCTACGACCACCAGCGCGACGCGATGGATCGCATCTACGACGCGCTGGGCGAGGGATCGGACGTGCTGTTCGAGGGTGCGACCGGGACGGGCAAGACCCTGGCCGCGCTGGTGCCGGCCCTGGAGTACGCCCGGGAGGAAGACAAGACGGTCGTCATCACGACGAACGTCCACCAGCAGATGCGCCAGTTCGTTCAGGAGGCCCGCGCCATCACCCAGCAGGAACCGATCCGCGCGGTCGTCTTCCGCGGCAAGGGGTCGATGTGCCACATCGACGTGGGCTACGAGGAGTGTCAGGCCCTGCGGGACACGACCCGCGAGATCGTCGAGAAAGAGCGGGACCTCGCTGAACTGAACGAGCGCGAGTCGACGCTCCTGGAGGACAGTCAGGCCGGGAGCGAGGAGGCCGCCGAGGCCCGCGGGGCGGTGCTGGAGGAACTCGATTCGGTCGAGGCGGAACTCGAAGACCTGCGGGAGAACGGGAACACCTGCGACTACTACTATCACAATCTCACCGGGAATACGGACGACTTCTACCAGTGGCTGTTCGCGGACGTGCGCGACCCCGACGACATCTACGAGTACGCCGAGATGGAGGGCTTCTGCGGGTACGAACTCCTCAAGGAGGGGATGGAGGGCGTCGATCTGGTGGTCTGTAACTACCACCACCTGCTCGATCCGGGCATCCGCGAACACTTCTTCCGGTGGCTCGGCCGGGACCCCGAGGACGTGATCACGGTCTTCGACGAGGCCCACAACGTCGAGGACGCGGCCCGGGACCACGCGACCCGCACGCTCACCGAGACCACGCTGGACAGCGCGCTGGACGAACTCGCCGAACAGGACGACCCCGCGGCCGAAGCCGCACAGAACGTCGTCCGAGCCTTCCGCTCGGCGCTGATCGAGACCTACGACGACGCGCTGGGCTTTGGCGACCGCGAACGGATCGAGGAGAACTGGGAGGACCTCACCATCGCCAACGAGGACGGCCGGGACGATCTGACGATCAACTTCCTGCAGGCCTACACCGGGCCGGGCTACGACGTGGACCTCCAGGCCGCGCTGAAGTTCGCCCGGGCCTTGGACGAGCAGTACGAGGAGGCCTACAAGAACGGCGAGACCAGCACGCGACAGGACTGTCAGACCCTCCAAACTATTCAGTTCGTGATGGCCTGGATGGACGAGGGCGACACGCAGGGCCACTATCCGGTCGTGAGCGTCCGCCGGGACGAGAAAAGCGGCGACGTGTACGGCCGGGCGGAACTCTACCGGTGTATCCCTCAGGAGGTGACCCGCTCGCTGTTCGACGAACTCCACGCCAGTGTCCTGATGAGCGCGACCCTGCGCCCCTTCGAGGTCACCGAGGACGTGCTGGGGCTCGACGAGCCCGAGACGATGGCCTACGGCGCGCAGTTCCCCGAGGAGCGCCGCCGCACCTACGCCGTCGAAGCGCCCGCGCTGTTTTCGAGCGAGCGCGACGACCCCGCGGTGCAGGCCACCGTGACGGACGTGCTGGAGGACGCCATCAGGTTCACGCCGGGCAACACGCTCGCCTTCTTCCCCAGCTACAGCGAGGCCGAGCGCTACCACGACCGGGTGCAGGCCGACGCCGAGTGGTTCCTGGACAGGCCCGCGACCAGCGCCACGGAACTCCGCGAGGCGTTCACCGACAGCGACGAGGGCGTCCTCTTTACCTCGCTGTGGGGGACCCTCACGGAGGGGGTGAGCTTCGACGACGGCGACGCCCGGACGGTCGTCGTCGTGGGCGTGCCCTACCCGCACCTGGACGACCGGATGGACGCCGTCCAGGAGGCCTACGACGAGACCTTCGGCGACGGCGGCGGGGAGTGGATGGGCACGGAGGACGCGGGCTGGGCCTACGCCGTCGAGATTCCGACCGTTCGGAAGACCCGGCAGGCCCTGGGGCGGGTGGTGCGCTCGCCGGCGGACTTCGGGGCGCGCGTGCTGGTGGACAAACGCTACACGCAGGTCGGCGAACGGGAACTGGGCAACTACACGGTCCGGGAGACGTTCCCGCCGGAGGAGCGGGCGGAGATGATCGACATCGATCCCGCGAAGCTGAAGTTCGCGATGCTGAACTTCTACGGCGACATGGACGCCTGGGACGGGGCGCCGCCGAAGCCGTAGCCTGACGACGAATACGTCCGGTTTAACTGGTTCTAGCGCGAAGCGCGCCCCAGCAAATGCCGAGGGAACGTGGATACGGTCGGACACTCCTCGAAGACGCGCCCGACGGGATGGCGCTCGTCGACCCGGAGACCGGGCACATTCGCGACGCGAACGAACGACTGTGTGCGATGCACGGCTACTCGCGGTCGACGTTGCTCGGCCGCCCCGTCGGGACGCTCACCGCCGACGAGTGGACGGCCGACGTGCCGTTACTGGACCGTCTCAGGCGGACGCCCGACGGTGAAGGGTTCACGTGGCGCACCGAACACGAAACCGGGGACCTGCTCCGGGTCGAGATGGCCGTCGCTCACGTCGAGCGGGACGGTGCGACGCGACTCGTCAGGGTGACCGAACGCGACGAGACCACCGACCGGAAGCGACAGAAGCGGGAGCTACAGCGGTTCCGGCGGCTCTTCGACCGACTGCCGGTCGGGGCGTTCCGTGTGACCGATGGCGGCGACGGCGAGTTCGTCGACGTCAACCAGGCGCTGGTGTCGATGTTCCGTGCCGAGTCCGAAGCGGCACTGCTGGGCCGGGAGGCGTCCGAACTGTGTCGAGCCACGGACGACCGGACGGCCATCGCCGACCGCCTCGACGCCGACGGGGAAGTGATCGAACAGGAACTGCGCCTCCGTCGCCTCGACGGTGACCCGTTCTGGGGTTCGGTCAGCGCGGTCCTCGTCGAGGAGGCGGGCGCGGTGTACCTCGACGGCGTGGTCCACGACGTCACGACGCGGAAACAGTACCAGCAACGCCTCGAAGAACAGCGCGACGGGCTCGAAATCCTCAACCGGGTCGTCCGGCACGACATCCGCAACGACCTGCAACTGCTCGTCGCCTACGGCGACCTCCTGGCCGACCACGTCACCGACGAGGGCGCGTCGTACCTGTCGTCGATGAGCGAGAGCGTCGACAACGCCATCGGCCTCACGCGGACCGCACGGGACATCGCCGAGACGATGCTCCGGACCGACGCCGACCCGGAAGCCGTCGCGCTCGGCCCGATACTCGACGAGCAGATCGACGCGGCCGACTCGGCCCACGACGCGACGGTCACCGTCGAGGGATCGGTTCCGGCGGTGCAGGTGCTCGCCGACGAGATGCTGGGATCGGTCTTCCGGAACCTGCTGAACAACGCGGTCCAGCACAACGACACCGACGACCCGACGGTGCGGGTGTCGGTGACCGAGCGCGACGACCGGGTCCGCGTCCGCGTGGTGGACGACGGGCCGGGGATTCCCGACGAGCGAAAGGAGAGCGTCTTCGGGAAGGGCCAGAAGGGCCTCGACAGCGACGGCACCGGAATCGGACTGTACCTCGTCCACACGCTGGTCGAGCAGTACGGCGGCGAGGTCTGGATCGACGACGCGGAGCCACGGGGTGCAGTGATCACCGTCGAACTCCGCACGGCGTAGTTACGCCGGCAGTGAGACGCCGCTGACCTGCGTGATGCGCTCGGAATCCCAGAAGACGAGTTCGTCGACGGTCCACTCGATGGGATCGATCTCCCGGGCCTGCAGTTGCTCGGCGGCGGCCGGATCACCGCCGCGGGCGATGGTGACGTGAGGGCTGTAGCCGTCGCCTTCGATGTCGTCGACGGGATCGAACACCGTACAGAGCTCGTCGTGGAGGGCGTGGAGCCCCTCGCTCTCGACGTTCAGGTAGACGACGGGAGAACTGCCGACGGGTGCCTCCTCGAAGATCTCGATCCCGGTGATCCGGGCGTCGAACGGGGCGGTGCCGGCGAGGGCTTCCCGGGTGCGGGCCTCCAGGCGGGCGTACTCGCTGGGACCGTCGCCGCCGAGTCGCTTGACGCCCAGCGTGTGGCGGCCCCGGTCGCGGGTGTGTGCGGTCGGGAGTTCCGTCGCTAACTCGCCCGCGAGGGCCGCGACGGACGACGGGACCGGAACGTTCAGACTGTACACGCGTGTCTCCATCCACGGCCCTGGCGGTCAAAGGACTGCTGGTCGCGACCGCTCAGAAGTTCGCGATGAACAACAGCCCCGCCGAGACGAACCCCAGCAGGACCAGCAACAGCGGGAACAACGGAATCACGATCCCCCAGTAGTTGGCCAGTCCCTCGAAGATGACCATCAACTGGAGTAACCCCAACCCCAGGAAGATAAAGAGGTTTCTGACCTTCGTCGCCGTAACACGGCCCTCGCTGGCCGTCGTAACTTGCCCCTCGCCCATATCGGTGATATCTACCGGTTTCAGCTTAAATCCCATGGTTCGACAGGCGCGGTCGTCAGATACGGTCGAGGAAGTAGAGGACGATGAGGGCGACGACCACCAGCGCGAGGACGGGGCCCGCGAGGCCGACGACGAAGCCGACCAGTTCCTCGACGACCTCGACGACGAGCAGGACGATCACCAGTATCAGCACGATCTTGAGCAGGTCGTCGGTGTCGAGCGCGCCGCGGAGGTTCATGTCGAGTGCTGGGAGCGATGGGGGCAAAGGGATTGTGGCCATCGGGTGCCGTGGGCCGGGACCGACGCTCTGTCCGGAATCGTGGTGTGTCACCGCGGGCCACGGGCTCGGTATCTCGGAAGGTTTTAATACGAATCTCCGGTAGTGGCGAGTACATGACACGGACCTGTGGAACCGGCTCGCTGGCGGGCGAGACCGGCGGGTCCGTCCACCTTCTCCCGCGACCGCGACGTTTCCGACGACGGGGCCGTTAGGCCCACCTCATTCCCACTTCACCCCACGGTCGTTTCGTCTCGAACCGCCCACTGACTGGTGCCGGGCGGTCCGCACTATACCCCGACTCACCACACCACACACATGCCAGAACCCGACGACATCGAAGGAACCGTCGCGCTCGCCTTCTCGGGCGGGCTCGACACGACAGTCTGTGTACCGCTACTGAAAGAAGAATACGGCTACGACGACGTGATCGGCGTCACCGTCGACGTGGGCCAACCGGCCGAGGAGTTCGACGAGGCCGAGGAGACCGCCGAGGCGCTGGGCCTCGATCACTACGTGGTCGACGCGAAAGCCGAGTTCGCCGACCTCTGTCTGGACGCCGTCAAGGCCAACGCCACCTACCAGGGCTACCCCCTCGGGACCGCGCTGGCCCGCCCGGTCATCGCCACCGCCATCCTCGAAGTCGCCGAGGAGCAGGGCTGTACCGCCCTCGCACACGGCTGTACCGGGAAGGGCAACGACCAGTTGCGCTTCGAGACGGTCTGGCGGGACTCGGACCTGAACGTCCACGCGCCCGTCCGCGAACTCGGCCTGACCCGCGAGTGGGAACAGGAGTACGCCGAGGAGAAAGACCTGCCCGTGGAGGGCGGCGACGGCGGCCGCTGGAGCATCGACACGAACCTCTGGAGCCGCTCGGTCGAGGGCTCGGAACTGGAAGACCCCAGCCACGTCCCCGGCGACGAGATCTACGACTGGACGGAGAGCCCCAGCGGCAAGGAGGCCGAACTGGTCGACATCGAGTTCGAGCAGGGCGAGGTCGTCGCCGTCGACGGCGAGGAGCTGAGCCCCGTCGAAATCATCGAACAGCTGAACGAGCAGGCGGGTGCCCACGGCATCGGTCGCACCGACACGATGGAAGACCGCATGCTCGGCCTGAAAGTGCGCGAGAACTACGAGCACCCAGCCGCGACGGTCCTGTTGGCGGCCCACGAGGCCCTCGAAGGGCTCGTCCTCACCAAGGAAGAACGCAGTTTCAAGACACAGATCGACCAGGAGTGGGCCGAGAAGGGCTACCAGGGCCTCGTCAAAGCGCCGCTGTTCCGCGCGCTCGAAGGGTTCATCGAGGAGACCCAGAAACGCGTCACCGGTACCGTCACTGTCAAACTCGAAGGCGGGCAGGCCCGCCCGGTCGCCCGCGAGAGCGAGTACGCCTGCTACGCGGAGGGCCAGGCCTCGTTCAACACGGAAGCGGTCACCGACGACATCGAACAGGCCGACGCCACGGGCGTCGCCAAGTACCACGGCTTCCAGGAGCGCCTGGCGAACAAGGTCAGCGAGTCCGTCGACAGTGCGGCCGCCGAGGCCGTGACCGACGGCGGTCCCGCGAGCACCGCGAGCGGGACGCCGTCGGACGGAACGTCCGACGGAAGTAACGACGACAACTGAACCATGAGCGAGGAACCCACTGACGGCGGGTCGAACGAGGCGAACACGGACAGCGAGGAGCAAGGCTCCTCGAACCCCCGCTCGCAAGCTCGCGGGGACACCGTCGGAGCAAGCTCCGACGAGCCCCCGGTCGCTGACGCTCCCGGGGACGTGGTCCGCCGGGACCGCTTTTCCGGCGGCCCCGCCCGTGGGTTCCTCTCCTCGCTCGCGGCCGACGAGCGCATCTTCGCCGCCGACCTCGCCGTGGACCGGGCCCACGTCGTGATGCTGGCCGAGCAGGGCATCGTCGACGCCGACGACGCCGGGGCGATCCTCGCGGCGCTGGACGAGATCGAGGACGCGGGCCACGGCGCACTGCCCGACGGCGAGGACGTACACGCCGCCATCGAGACGGCGGTGATCGAGCGCGTCGGTCCCGAGGGCGGGCGGATGCACACCGCCCGCTCGCGCAACGACGAGGTGGCGGCCTGTATCCGCTACCGCCTGCGCGAGGACCTGCTCGACGCGGTCGAGACGGTCGTCGGGGCGCGCGAGCAACTGCTCGACGCGGCCGACGAGTACGCGGAGACGCTGATGCCCGGGTTCACCCACCTCCAGTACGCACAGCCGACGACGGTGGGTCACTACCTGCTCTCCTACGAGCGGGCGCTGGCCCGGGATACGGAGCGGTTGCTCGGGGCCTACGCCCGGACCAACCGCTCGCCGCTGGGCGGGGCGGCCTTCGCCGGGACGCCCTTCGACATCGACCGCGAGCGGACCGCCGAGTTGCTCGGGTTCGACTCCGTACTCGGGAACTCGATGGATGCCGCCTCCGCGCGCGATTTCCTGCTAGAGGCGACGACGGCCTTCGCCAACCTGGCGACCACGCTGTCGGGACTTTCCGAGGACATCGTGATCTTCGCGAACGACGGGTACGTGGACCTCTCGGACGATTACGCCTCGACCTCGTCGATCATGCCCCAGAAGAAGAACCCGGACACGCTGGAACTGGTTCGGGCCCGCGCGGGCGACGCCCACAGCGCGGTCTCCGGACTCCTGACGACGCTGAAGGGACTGCCTCGCGCGTACAACCGCGACCTCCAGCGGGCGGGCCAGTACGGCTGGGAGTCGGTCGATGCAGTGATCGAGGCAACCGAGGTCGCCGCGGGCGCGGTCGCGACCGCCGAGTGGAACGAGGATCTGCTGGCCGCGGAGGCCGGCGCGGGCTTCTCGACGGCGACGGGCGTCGCGGACCTGCTGGCGATGGCGGGGTTGCCCTTCCGGACGGCGCACGAACTGGTCGCAGTCGCGGCCGAGCGGTCGGCCGATCCCGACTACGAGACGCTGGACGCGGCCGCCCGGGAAGTACTCGACGAGTCGCTGTCGGCGCTGGTCGACCGCGAGGCCGTCGAGGACGCACTCGACCCCGCCGCGAGCGTGGCGAGCCGGGACTCGGCCGGCGGCCCTGCGCCCGACGCAGTGGCCGACCAGCTAGACGCGGCGCGGGCGGACCTCGCCACCGACCGCGAGCGGCTGGTCGACGAGCGGAACGCGCTGGCCGACGCCGAAAAGCGGCTCCGCGAGGAGGTGGCTGGCTATGTCTGAGTCCCGACCCGTTCGGCTGCGACGCGAACTCCCGCGAGTCCGGGGCGCAGCGGCCCCCGCACCGCGACCGCCATCCCCGCGAGGGGATGAATTACCAGAATCATGATACAGGATTCATGAAACGCCGCCACGGTCGCTTTTCCTACGGTTAGACGGTAGTTTGGGTCGTTAATTCTTCTCGACAAGTCCGAAGGGTTTAAGTGGTAACGAGCGTGACTTGCAGGTACCAATGACGGAATGCATCGAGTGTGGGGCCGAGGTTACCCTGCACGACGACCTGGAAGTTGGAGAGATCGTCGACTGTTCGACCTGCGGTGCGGAGCTGGAAGTCGTCGACACCGACCCCGTCGAGCTGGACTCGGCACCCGAGCTCGAAGAGGACTGGGGCGAGTGAGCGTGCGTTCGGCCGCGCGGTCCGGTCGCCGCCGGCCGGTGATACAATGAACTTCGGCATACTCTACTCGCGCATCCGCAAAGACGAGAAGCTCCTCCTCTCGGAGCTTCGTGACCGGGATCACGAGGTCACGAAGATCGACGTTCGCAAACAGCAGTTCGGACTGTCCGAGCCGCCTGCTGACTTCGAGGGCGTCGACCTCGTGGTCGACCGGTGTCTCGCGACCAGCCGGAGCGTCTACGCCACGCAGTTCGTGGACGCCTACGACATCCCCGTCGTCAACCACCCCGACACTGCCGGGGTGTGTGCCGACAAGGCCAAAAACAGTCTCGCGCTGGTCGAGAACGAGGTGCCCACGCCCGAGACGACCGTCGCGTTCACCAAGGACGCGGCCATGGAGGCCATCGAGGAGTTCGGCTACCCCTGCGTTTTGAAGCCCGTCGTGGGCTCGTGGGGCCGCCTGATGGCCAAGATCGACAGCCGGACGGCCGCCGAGGCCATCCTCGAACACAAAGAGACTCTGGGCCACTACGAGCACAAGGTGTTCTACGTCCAGGAGTACGTCGAGAAGGGCGGCGAGGACATCCGCGTCCTCGCCACCGACGGCGAACCCGTCGCCGCGATGGTCCGCTCCTCGGACCACTGGATCACCAACGCCGCGAAGGGAGCCGAGACCGACGAATTCGGCCTCGACGACGAGGCGCTCGACCTCGTGGAGCGGGCCTCCGACGCGGTCGGTGGCGGCCTGCTGGGTGTCGACCTCATGGGTACCGAAGACGGGTACACCGTCCACGAGGTCAACCACAACGTCGAGTTCAAGGCGCTGAACGAGGCGACCGACGTGGACGTGCCCGCTCGCGTCGTCGACTGGCTGGAGACGAAGGCCGAGCAGGAACAGGAGGTGAGTGCCTGATGAGTTCGGATACCTCCCTCACTGCGTCGGTCGTGGGCGGCACCGGCTTCACCGGCGGCGAACTCCTGCGCCTGCTCGCTGGCCACCCCGAGTTCGAGATCGTCCAGGCGACGAGTCGCTCGAAGGCCAACAAGACGGTCGGCCACCAGCACCCGAACCTGCGGGATCTGGACCTGCGCTTTTCGGATCCGGAGGACCTCGAATCGGTCGACGTGCTGTTCGCCGCGACGCCCCACGGCGTCACGATGGAACAGATCGACAAGTTCCGCGAGGCCGCCGGCACCGTCGTCGACCTGTCGGCGGACTTCCGGCTCGACACCGAGGCACAGTACGACGAGTGGTACGACGGCCACAGCAGACCCGAACTGCTGGAGAAAGCCGAGTACGCACTGCCCGAGTTGAACCGTGAGAACCTCGAAGGGGCCGAGATCGTCGCTTCGGGCGGCTGTAACGCCACCGCGACGATCATGGGGCTCATGCCCCTGTTCGAGGAGGGCGTCCTCGACGGGGACGAGCAGATCGTCGTCGACGTGAAAGTCGGGTCCTCGGAGGGCGGTGCCGGCGGCGGGGAGGCCTCCAGCCACCCCGAGCGGTCCGGCGTCGTCCGCCCGTACGCGCCCACCGGCCACCGACACGAGGCCGAGATCGAGCAGTTCCTCGGCGTGAACGTCTCGTTCACCGTCCACGCAGTGGAGATGATCCGCGGCGCGAGCGCGACCTGTCACGTCTTCCCGAACGGCCCCGTCTCGAAGGGCGACCTCTGGTCTGCCTACCGGGGCCAGTACGAGGACGAACCGTTCGTCGAACTCGTCGCGGGCGGCGGTGGCGTCTACCGCTACCCCGAGCCCAAGGCCGTCGCAGGGACCAACAAGGCGGAGGTCGGCTTCGAACTCGACCCCGGCAACAAGCGCCTGGTCGTGTTCTCGGCCATCGACAACATGATGAAGGGCTCGGCCGGGCAGGCCGTCCACGCCGCCAACGTCGCCCTGGGGCTGGAGGAGACGGCAGGACTGGACTTCCAGGGCCTGCACCCCGTGGGTTCCCCGTAGCAACTGGAGAGGTGTTTTCGTAATGACTACAGTTATCAAAGTCGGTGGCGCTCGCGCGGTCGACCCCGCGGGTGCCCTTTCGGATGTCGCAGCACTGGACGACGACGGCGAGGACGTGGCGGTCGTCCACGGCGGATCGACCGCTGTCGACGACACGCTGGAGCGACTCGGCATCGAACCGGAGTACGTCGAGACGCCGAGCGGCGTCGTCGGTCGGTTCACCGACGCCGAGACGATGGAGGTGTTCGAGATGGTCTTTGGCCACCTCAACACGCAACTCGTGGCCGGCCTGCAGAGCCTCGACGTGGACGCCGTCGGTCTCAACGGCGTCGACGGGAAACTCCTGCACGGGCCCCGGAAGTCCGCCGTGCGGGTCGTCGAGGACGGCAAGAAGAAGATCAAACGGGGCGACCACTCCGGGACGATCAAGCAGGTCAACGGCGACCTGCTGGAATCGCTCCTGAGTGATGGCTACGTCCCGGTCGCGGCCCCGCCGATGGCCGGCGCGGAT
The DNA here is from genome assembly GCF_049605515.1 of Halorientalis pallida. Lineage (GTDB taxonomy): Archaea > Halobacteriota > Halobacteria > Halobacteriales > Haloarculaceae > Halorientalis > Halorientalis pallida_A. Next base: position 2,306,480 of record NZ_CP187158.1, on the reverse strand, counting down.
GATGGGGACGTGATCCCCGTCAACACGGACGCCGACCGGTCGGCGGCGGCGATTGCGGGCGAACTCGGCGGCACCCTCGTGTTGCTGACCGACGTGGCAGGCGTCTACGAAGATCCCGACGATCCCGACACGCTGATCGAGACCGTCGAGACGAGCGCGGAGTGGACGGCGCTGGAAGACGCCGCCGAGGGCTTCATGAGCCGGAAGATCATGGCGGCCGAGGAGGCTCTCGACGCGGGGGCCGACGAGGTCGTGATCGCGGACGCCAACGCCGACGAGCCGATTCTCTCGGCACTCGACGGTGGCGGTACACACCTGTATCAGGAGGCACTACAATGAGCGGATTCGTCTTCAACGAGAAACCCATACAGATCGAACGCGGCGAGGGAGCGTACCTCTACGGCGACGACGGCACCGAGTACCTCGACATGGGGGCCAGTTACGCCTGCGTCCCGCTGGGGCACAACCATCCCGCGGTCGACGAGGCCGTCCGCGAGCAGTTCGCGGACCTGACCTACGTGCAGGCGTCCTACCCCGTCGAGGCCCGCACGCGGCTGTACGACCTGCTGGCCGACACCGCGCCCGGCGACATCGACTACACGTGGCTCTGTAACTCGGGCACGGAGGCCAACGAGGCGGCGCTGAAGTTCGCCCGCTCGGCCACGGGCAACTCCAAGATCGTCGCGACGATGCAGGGGTTCCACGGCCGGACGATGGGCGCACTCGCCACGACGTGGAAAGACAAGTACAAGAAGCCCTACGAGCCGCTGATCGGCGACGTGGAGTTCGTCCCCTACGACGACTCCGAGGCAATGGAAGACGCCGTCGACGACGACACCGCGGCGGTCATCGTCGAACCCGTCCAGGGCGAGGGCGGTATCAACCCCGCGAGTCGGGACTTCCTCCAGCGGACACGGGAGGTCACCGAGGACGTGGGCGCGGCGCTGATCTTCGACGAGGTCCAGACCGGCATGGGCCGGACGGGCAGTCTGTGGGCCTCGGAGTGGGCCGACGTGGTGCCCGACATGATCACGAGCGCCAAGGGGCTGGGCAACGGCCTGCCCGTCGGCGCGACGCTGTGCCGGGAGTGGATCGCCGAGAACTACGGCTCGCACGCCTCGACGTTCTCCGGTGGTCCCGTCGTCAGCGCCGCGTCCGAGGCGACCGTCGAGACGATCCTCGACGAGGGGATCACCGAGAACGCGGCTCACATGGGGTCGTACATTCAGGAACGCCTCCACGTCGAACTCGACGAGCACGTCCGGGAAGTGCGGGGCGAGGGCCTGATGATCGGCGTCGAGGTCGGCCGCGGGGCCAACCGCGTGCTGAAGGACCTGGCGCTCGACCACGGTGTGCTGGCGCTGCCGGCCGGCCGGACGGTCGTCAGACTCCTCCCGCCGCTGACGATCACCGAGGACCACGCCGACGAGGTCGTCGACGCGCTCACTGCCACCATCGCGGAGGCAGACGGATGAGCGAAACCCAGTTCACCAGCCAGAGCAGTATCGACGTGGACGGGGAGGCCCGCCAGCTGCTCGTCGACCTCGTCTCGACGCCCTCGGTGTCGGGGGAGGAACGCCGCTGTGCGGAGGTGCTGGTCTCGTACTTCGAGGAACACGACCGCGAGGTCTGGATCGACGAGGCCGGCAACGTCCGCGCGCCCGCCGACGACGGCGTCCTGCTGACCTCTCACATCGACACCGTGCCCGGCGACATCCCCGTCGAGATCCGCGACGCCGAGGACGGCGACGACGACGCCCTCTGGGGCCGCGGGAGCGTCGACGCGAAGGGGCCGCTGGCGGCGATGGCCGTCGCCGCGGTCGAGACGGGCGCGTCCTTCGTCGGCGTCGTCGGCGAGGAGGTCGACTCCCGCGGCGGGCGCTTCCTCGTCGAGGACCGGGAGTCGGCACCCGACGCCGTGATCAACGGCGAACCCTCCGGCTGGGAGGGGATCACGCTGGGCTACCGTGGCCTCGTCGCGGGGACGTACGTCGCGACCAGCGAGTCGGGACACACCTCCCGTCCGGAGAACAACGCCGTGCAGGACGCTATCGCCTGGTGGTCCAGCGTCGAGGAGGAGTTCGCGACCGACGAGTGGGAGGCCGTCTTCGAGCGGGTGACGCCCAAACCCACGAAGATCGAGGGCGGACTCACCGACGACGGGCTCTCCGTCGAGGCGACGATGGAGGTCCAGTTGCGCGTGCCCCCGAGCATGAACACCGAGGAGGTCATCGAGATCACCGAGGGGTATCTGGACGTGGCCGACCGGGTCCACTGGAAAGACCGGGTCGAACCCGTGATGATGTCGCCCCGGACGGACGTGGCGCGGGCGTTCCGCGCGGCCATCCGCCAGACCGGGGGCGATCCTCGCCTGCTCCGGAAGACCGGCACAAGCGATATGAACGTGTACGCACAGGAGTGGGACTGTCCCATGGTCACCTACGGTCCCGGCGACTCAGACCTCGATCACGCGCCCAACGAACACCTCGAACTCGCCGAGTACGACCGTTCGGTCGAGGTGCTGGAGACGGTCGCCCGGCGGCTCCTGGAGGAGTAGCCATGGCGCGCGCACTCCTGGACGTCGACGACCTGACGGGCGACGAACTGACGGCGGTGCTCGACCGCGCCGCGGCGCTGAAGGCGGCCGACGACGGCCGGCAACCCCTCGAAGATCGGACGCTGGGGATGATCTTCGAGAAACCGTCGACGCGGACACGGGTCTCCTTCGAGACCGGGATGACCCAGCTCGGCGGGCACGCCATCTTCCTCGGGCCGGACGACATCCACCTCGGCCACGGCGAGCCGATCAAGGACACGGCGCGTGCGGTGTCGCGGTACGTCGATTTCATCATGGCCCGGGTGTTCGACCACGCGGACGTGGTGGAACTGGGCGAGTTCGCGACCGTGCCGGTGATCAACGGGCTGACCGACGACGCTCACCCCTGCCAGACGCTGGCGGATCTGTTGACCATCCGCGAGCGGTTCGGCGGGTTCGACGTGGAGGTGGCCTGGGTCGGCGACGGTAACAACGTCGCCCAGTCGTTCGTGCTGGGCGCGGCGATGGCCGGCATCGACCTGACCGTCGCCACGCCGGAGGGGTACGGCATCGACGACGACGTACTCAAGCGTGCGGCCGGGCTGGGCAGTGAACCCGAGACGACGACGGACCCGGCGGCGGCCGTCGAAGACGCCGACGTGGTCTACACCGACGTGTGGGTCAGCATGGGCCAGGAGGACAAGCGCGAGCAGAAACTCGCCGATTTCGACGGCTTCCAGGTCACGACCGACCTGCTCGGCGACCGGCCGCTGATGCACTGCCTGCCGGCTCACCGCGGCGAGGAAGTGACCGACGAGGCCCTGGAGAGCGAGAACGCCATCGTCTGGGACCAGGCGGAGAATCGGATGCACGCCCAGAACGGCTTGCTGGTGTGGCTGTCCGAGCAGTAGCACCGGCCACGAACGGAGTGAGTGGCCGCTTTTTCGCCCACGTTTTTGCCGCGAGCGGTGGCCGCAGGCCACCCGAGCGGGAAAAAGGTGGAGGTGGAGTACCGGATGCACGCCCAGAACGGGTTGCTGGTGTGGCTGTCCGAGCAGTAGCACCGGCGAGCGGCGTAGCTGCGAGCCAGCGAGCCGTTCGTTTCAACGCTGTTGCTGACGACGTGACGCCCGGAGCGGCCGCACCACGCCTGCCCACGCGACGAACAGGAGCATGAGGGCGATCTCGATGCTCGGCAGCGACACGAGTTCCATCTGTCCTGTCGCGACCAGCCAGGCGAGCGCGCCGCTGGCCGCGAGGACGGAGAGGGCGACCGGGACGGGACCCGGTGCAGGGATGTCCGTAAGCCGCGGGACCATGTTTCCCCATCGTGTTGCTCAAACGATCAATCTGGCGTCTGACTTTTGCAGACGAGGCTCGGCACACCTGAAGCGAAAATCGAATTTATATCGCTGGCGGTGCGACGGGACGGTGAGATGACGCCCGATCCAGCCCGGCGTGTCGAATCTGATCGGGCCAGGCGGATACAGCAGGTGGCGGTCTACGTCGGATCGACCGTCTTCGCGCTCACCATCATCGGCGGGGCGTTCGTCCTCACACCGGGGCTCCCGGACTGTCCGCCGTACGGTCGGTTCGGGTGTCTGTACACGCCCTGGACTCGTCGGTTCGTGATCAACGGGCTCCTGATCTTCGGCGTCTTCGTGATCGTGTTGGTTCCGATCCGGATCGCCCTCAGCCTCGTGCAGGCGGCCCGCGAGCAGTGAAGCTCAAACGTCCGTTTGAGTCTCCGGAACCACTGTTATCCCGCCGCGACAAACGACGAGTGGGTGGGCCACCACCCGCACACCACCCTGCCTGCCCTTCCGGCCCCGCTGCCCTCCTGCCCCGTCTCTCATGGAGGAGTTCCGGGGGCTCGTCCTCCGTTTTTACGCGTGATCGCTCGCAGTGGTCTCCATCTCCACCTCGGGGTGAAACACGTCCTCGACGGGACACTCGAAGAACGCGGCGAGTTTGAAGACGAGTTCGACGGATGGGTCGTACCGGTTGCCTTCGACGGCATTTATGGTCTGGCGCGTGACGCCGACGTGTTCGGCCAGCTCGCGCTGGCTCAGTCCGTACCGTTCCCGGTGTTCCTGCAGTGAGTTTTTCATGCTGATCGCTGGCGTCCGAGTGCGAACGTGAGTGCGCCGTAGGTCAGGTACAGCACCGCGACGAACAGCGCGATGGCGACGCTCCAGGGTTGCCACTCGAACAGGCCGAGGCCCCACGCGACGGTCAGCGCGGGGAACACGCCGGCGGAGGCCCAGCCGAAGATCGTGAGCGTCCAGCGCGCGGCGTCGCGGGAGATGTCGACGTCCCGTTCGTCGAACACCGGAACGTCGGCGGTCGCCTGGAGGCCCACCGCACCCGCCAGTGCGACGGCGTAGACGCCGACGGCGACGAACGGCCGGTTCAGGACGGTAAACGCCGCGAGACCGAGCCCGGAGACGGCCGCCAGCCCCGCGACCGCCGAGCGAATCCGGCCCGCGCGGCCGAGCAGTCCCGTCACGCGGCGGCCCCCCGGACCTGCCGTCCCACTGTGACCGCGCCGTACAGGACGAAGACCGCGGCGATGGTCAGCCCGATGCCGGCCGTGAGCGGGGTCCACGTGAAGTACCCCAGGCCGGTAGCGGCCACGAGGCCCGGGAACACGACTGCGGCTGCCAGGCCTCCGACCGCGAGCGTCGTGTCCGCAGGTGATCGTGCCCGGTTCGGTGTGTCCGAGCCGTCGTCGGTCGCGAACCGGACGGCGGCGGCGAGCAGGGCCGCCACCGCGTAGACCGCCGCACCGACCAGTGGGCGGGTCGGTGCCAGCAGTCCGAGAACGGCCGCTCCAGCGCCGAACAGGAGGCCAGCGCCGATCTGTGCGTTCGCGTCGAGGGAGTGCTGTGTCGTTGCCATGTGTGCCACCTCGTCAAACGCTCTTGTCGTAAAGAGCGTTTTACAGTAAAACGTCTTTGACGTAGTAAAATAAGTTTTACGCCCGGTGGTGTGGCTGGCGAGAACACCGGTAACAGGGGCTTAGGACTGTACTTTGACCCGGTTGGCCGAGAAAAATTGGAGTGCGGTGCGGGTGCGGTGCAGGTGCGGTGTGGGTGCGGTCCACACACCGCGTCGCACCGAGCGCGAACGCAGTGAGCGCTCGGCCTTTTTCCCCAAGTTTTTGCACGAGGGGGTCGCTCTGCGACCCCCTCGTTTAAAAAGTGGGTCTTATTCGTCCATCAGGCCGCCTTCCTCGACGCGCATGACGCCCTCGCCGTCGGGGAGGTTGGGGGCGTCGACGAGTTTGACGATCCGCTTGTCGCCCTTGGATTTCCGGAGGTAGATGCGGAACGTGGAGGTGTGGCCCAGGATGTTCCCGCCGATGGGCTGGGTGGGGTCGCCGAAGAACGAATCGGGGTTGGAGGCGACCTGGTTGGTGACGACGACGGCGGTGTTGTTGAGGTCGCCGACGCGCATCAGGTCGTGGAGGTGTTTGTTCAGCTTCTGCTGGCGTTCGGCGAGTTCGCCACGGCCGACGTACTCGGCGCGGAAGTGCGCGGTCAGGGAGTCGACACAGAGCAGGCGGACGGGGAACTCGCCGTCCTGGCTCTCGCTGGCGATCTCCTTGGCCTTCTCCGCGAGCAGGATCTGGTGGTTGGAGTTGAACGCCTTCGCGACGTGGATGTTGTCGAGGAACCGCTCGACCAGTTCCTCCAGGTCTTCCTCGTTGTCGACGCTCGCGTCCTCCATCCCGAACAGCTCCATCGTGTCCTGGAGCACGTCGTCGTCGTGGCCGCGGACCATCTGGTCGATCCGCTCGGGGCGGAAGGTGTCCTCGGAGTCGACGAAGATGGCGCTGCCTTCGAGGCCGCCGTGTTCCTTGGGGAGCTGGACGTTGACCGCGAGCTGGTGGGTCACCTGGGACTTGCCGGCCCCGAACTCGCCGTACACTTCGGTGATCGACTGGGTCTCGACGCCGCCGCCGAGCAACTCGTCGACCTCCTCGACGCCCCAGGTGAGCTTCCCGATCTGTTCGCGGCGTTCGAGTACCTGCGCGCCGGACTCGAAGCCGCCGATGTCGGCGGCCTCGCGGGCGGCCTGGATGATGTCGGCGGCACTCGATTCGCCGATGTCGGCGGTGTTCGACAGTTCGCCGGGGCTCGCGACCGCGATGCCCTGATAGCCGTCGAATCCGTTCTCTTTCAGTTTCTCCGCTGTCGCCGGTCCCACACCCGGCAGCTCTTCGAGGTCTTCGTTCGTTGCCATACGCCGCCCTTCTGCCCCCTCCCACATAAACCCTCGTTAACACCGTAGTGAAAGTGAAACTGGTGGTCAGCGCCGCGGTGATCGGGAGTTCGACCCGAAGGGTAAGGTGTCAAGAAACGTGCGAGAAGTTCGCATGGCAATTGCAATATTTATATGCATGTCTACTGATAATGGACACTGGGGGATTCGGTGTGGCAATTGAACTAACACCATACACGATACCGCTGTGGGTCGTCGCCGTCGTGGGGAGCGGGCTCGCAGCACTGACCGCGTATTATCACGAACAGAAAGGCGCGTACGCGCTGTTCGCCGTGTTCATCGGTGCCGTCCTCTGGGCGGGCGGGTACGCCATGGAGATGAGTACACCGCCGTCACAGATGGCGATTTTCTGGTACAAGATCCACTTCATCGGGAGTGCCATCGTGCCGACGGCGATCCTCGTCATGGCGTTCCGGTTCACCGGGCGGGACGATTGGATCCGGGCCCGAAACATCGCGTTGCTGGCCGTCATGCCCGTCGTGACGACGGTGCTGATCATCACGAGTCACGACATCTGGATTCAGGGACACATCGCCAACACTGGACCGGAAGCGGTGTTGCCGCTGACCTATCAGTTCGGGCCGTGGTTCCCGATCTACGCCTACTACTCGCTGGCCATCGCGGTCGTCGCCATCGGGATGTTCGCCCAGGCGGCCCTGGAACGGAGCGACGAATCGTGGGTCAACACGACCACCGCCTTCCTGGTCGCCACGATCCTGCCGACGGTCGGGACGGGAATCTACGTGATCGGCAACACGACTATCGACTACGGTCCCTTCGCGTTCCTGGTCTCGGGCGTGTGCATCATGGCCGCGATGTTCTACCTCTAGTCCCAGGGATGACCCCGGGATGATTCGGGCCAGAGCGGGTACCAGTAGCGCTCGTCGTCTTCGACGTCGAGTTCGCCGTCGAGGACGCTCGCGAGTTTGAACTCGGTGGTGTCGTCGCGCTCGTGATCGCCCGCGGGGGCGAAGGGATAGTACGCGCCGCGCCGGAACGAGTACACCCAGTACAGCGGGCGGTCGGCGGTGTCGCCAGCGAGCGCGGTTTCGGGCCGCTCGAAGGCAAAGAGCGCCGCGAGCAACCGGGAGCCGTAGCCCCGTTCGACGAGGGTGTCGGCGGCGAAGTGGATGCTCGTCAGGAGGTCGTCCACGTCGTCGTCCCGGAGGACGACCCAGTCGTAGCCGTGCCGGTCCGCGCGGAACGTCGCGGCGGTGCCGGTCTCGGCTTCGCCGGCGTCGAGGATGGCCGCGACCTCGTCGACGGCGTCGGTGAAGTCGGTGCTGTCGACGCTGGCAAAGCAGAGCGCGGCGACGCCGGCCGACTCGAACCCCAGATCGGCCGCCATCGTGACGTAGGCGGTACTCATCCCGAACAGGTCCTCGGGATCGGCCGGTCGGGTGGCGGCGGCCTCGGCCTCGACCCCGAGGACCCGTCGGAGTTGCTCGAACAGTCCCATACTCACATCGTCGGAGCGGACGCTCTTGGCTCTGCTCACTGTCGTTTCGGCAGTCGTTTCTCGACTCGGGTTTAAGCCCTGTCAGTTCGGGAGTGTTGATACCATGGCCGCACAGGGCGTCCCGGCAGTGACGGCACTCTCGCTGTGCAGTGCCGTCGCGTTCGCGGCTGTCGCGATCCGGGCCGCCCGCCGACGCCCCGGGGCCGGGGCACAGTGGTTCGCGGCCACGATCGGGTTACTGGCCGTCGGCGCGGCCGGGACCGCCGTCGCCTACTACTCGGCGGGGACGGTCGACCTAGCGACGGGTATCTATCCGCTGATCGTCGTCGTGATGCCGGTCGTGTGGGCGCGCTTCGCCTTCGAGTACTACGGGCTGTTCGAGTTCACCTCCCGGCGGCGGACGGTCGCGTTGATCGCGCCGGCCGTCGTCGCCGCCCTGGCCGGGACGTGGGTGGGGCTGGTGGAAGTCGGCCTGTTCCCCACGGTTTCCGAGACACTCGTCCTCAGCGTGTACAGCGGCTACGTGGCGATGCATTTCTACTCGGCGACCGTCCTGCTCGTCGCGGTCGGCCTGCTCGTCCGAACGAGTCTGCGCCGGGACCACCTCGGCCTGTCGCTCGGGGGCGCGCTGGCGGTGATCGTCCTCGGGCCCTGGGTCGGGAACTTCATCCACGGGGCGTTTCGGGTGACCGACACGACCGTCCCGGGCGTCGCCGACGAGATGATCCGTGTCGGCGCGATCGCCGTCGGTGCCGTCGCCGCCGTCGCCGCCGTCTCTCGCTACCGTCTGTTCGAGGGATTGCCCGCCGCCGGGACCATCGGCCCGGAGACCGTCCTCGAGGAGATGGACGACCTCGTTGTCGTCACCGACAGGGCCGGACGCGTCGTCCGACTCAACGAACGGGCACGCCGGGCCTTCGCCGACGACGGGGCGCCCGTCGACCGGACCATCGACGACGTGCTGGGCACCTCGGTCGACGCCCTCGCCGACCGCGACGGCGTGCGTCTGGACACCACGACGGGTCCTCGACAGTTCGACCCCTCGGTGTCCGAACTCACGAACGAACAGGGTCACTGTATCGGCCACGCCCTCGTCTTCCGGGACGTGACCGAGCGGTACACCCGCCGCCAGCGGCTCTCGGTGCTCAACCGGGTCCTGCGGCACAATCTCCGCAACGAGACCGCGACCATCGTCACCCGCGCGGAGGTGATCGCCGAGCAGGTCGACGACGACACCGCCGGGCTCGCCGACGAGGTCGTCGATACCGCGCTGTCGATCGCCGAGACCGGCGACAAGGCCCGCCGGATCGAGCGGATGATGGCCGTCCCGGTGACGCCCGACCCCCGGACCGACGTAGCCAGCGTCGTCCGGGACGTCGTCGATACGATCCGGGAGGAGACGGGGTGTGCGGTCTCCTGGTCGGCCCCAGAGGGCGTCGTCGCCCGGGCCGACCACCGGGTCCTCCACCCCGTCCTCGAAGATCTCGTCGAGAACGCCGTGGAGCACAACGACGCGGTCGACCCGACCGTCGACGTGTCCGTCACCGTCGACCCCGAGGCCGACCTGCCGGTCGAGATCACCGTCACCGACGATGGCCCCGGTATCCCCGAGTCCGAGCGTTCGCCGGTCGTCGACGGGGCCGAGGCCCCTCTCGAACACGGGAGCGGGCTGGGCCTCTGGGGCGTCAAGTGGGGCGTCACCCGGATGGGTGGCTCGCTCACCTTCGAGGACAACGATCCCCGCGGGACCATCGTTCGCGTCCGCGTCCCGACGCCGGCCGACGCCGACGACGCGGCGGCCGTCGACGAGGCGGTCGCGCAGACGGAGGTCCCGCCACGGACGCCGCCGGCGGTCCCGCCCGGCACCATCCGGGACCTGGACGCCTCGACGGACGGGTCGTCCTAGCGACCTGCCAGTTCACGTTCGAGGTCCTGCAACCGCTCGATCCGGCGCTCGGTCGCGGGGTGGGTCCGGGCGAGTCGCCCGATGAACCCCCGGCTGATCGGGATCACGAAGAAGGCGTTCATTTCGGCCTGTTCCCGGAGGTCCTCCTTGGGGACCCGATCCATCCGGCCGTCGATGGTCGCCAGCGCCGAGGCCAGCGCGGCGGGGTTGCCCGTGATGAGCGCGCCGCCGCGGTCGGCCGCGAACTCCCGGTAGCGGCTGAGTGCGCGGATCAACAGGAAGGAGACGACCCACACGACAAGCGAGACGGCGATGGCGACGACGACGCCCCCGCCGCGGCGGTTGCGCCCGCCGAACAGCCAGCCCCACCGGACGATCAGGAAGGCGATGGTCGAGAGGAACGAGGCGATGGTCATCACCGCCACGTCCCGGTTCTTGATGTGGGCGAGTTCGTGGGCCAGCACGCCGTCGAGTTCGTCCGGGTCGAGTGCCGCCAGCAGGCCGGTGGTCACGCAGACGGTGGCGTTCTGCTGGGACCGGCCGGTCGCGAAGGCGTTTGGTACCCCCGACTCGGCGACGGCGACCGTCGGCATCGGCAGGTCCGCCTGCTGTGAGAGCCGCCGGACCGACCGGTAGAGGTCGGGGTACTCCGATTCCTCGACCTCGCTCGCGCCCATACTCCGGAGCGCCAGTTTGTCGCTGAAGAAAAACTGCGCGCCCATGAACGCGCCCATCACCAGCAGGATGGGGAGGATGCCCTGGACGTACAGCGAGAGCACGCCGACGAACAGGACGTAGAGGCCGCCGAGCAAGAGCATGGTCAGCACCATGCGACCCCGGAGGCCCCAGTCTGTCTGCCACTCCATACGGCGTGTAGGGGCCGCGTCCAATTAAGCACCGCGTGGCGGGGGGTAGCCCACGTGATGGTGCGGCCGAGAGCGCGAGGCTTAACCGGTCGAATCGAGTACGAGGGGCCAATGAGCGAGTCACGCGAGTTCTGTCCGCGCTGCGGGGAGACCATCCCGGAGCGGCCGGAACCCCGCCCCGGCGAGCCCAGAGATCCGGACCGCGTGCTCTGTAACGACTGTTACTTCGAGGAGTTCGACCTCGTGGACGCCCCGGATCGCATCGAGATCCGGGTCTGTGCCCAGTGTGGCGCGGTCCATCGGGGGAACCGCTGGGTGGACGTGGGGGCCGACGACTACGTGGACGTGGCCGTCGAGGAGGTCAGCGAAGCCCTGGCGGTCCACCTCGAAGCCGAGGCCGTCGACTGGGAGGTCGCGCCCGAACAGGTCGACGCGACGACGATCAAGATGCACTGCCGGTTCTCGGGGATCGTCCGGGACACGCCGGTCGTCGAGGACGTGCTGGTGCCCGTGAAGATCTCCCGCGAGACCTGCAAGCGGTGTGGCCGCATCGCCGGCGGCTCGTACGCCGCCATCGTGCAGGTGCGAGCCGACGAGCGCGACCCGAGCGACGGCGAACTCGAACAGGCCGAGCGCATCGCCCGGGAGTACATCGCGGACCGGGAGGAGAAAGGCGACCGCAACGCCTACATCACCGAGGTCAGCCACGTCGAGGGCGGCCTCGACATGAAGATCTCGACCACGCAGATGGGCGGCGGCATCGCGGAGCGAATCATCCGCCAGCTCGGGGGGTCCTACACGTCGAACGAGACCCTCGTGACCGAGGACAGCGACGGTAACGAGGTCTACCGGGTGACCTACGCCATCCGCCTGCCTCGCTACCGACCCGGCGAGGTCATCGACCCCGATGACGACGACGGTCCCGTCCTCGTCCGCAGCGTTCGGGGCAACCTCAAGGGGCGGCGCGTCACGACCGGCGAGCCCTTCGAGGCCAGTTTCGAGGACGAGAACGCCCCGGACGCCCGGCGGCTGGGGACCCGCGAGGAGGCCGACGAGACGACGCTGGTCGCCGTCGAAGACGAAAACGCCGTGCAGGTGCTGGACCCCGAGACCTACGAGGCCAAGACCGTCGCTCGCCCGGACTACCTCGACCCCGACGCCGACAGCGTGCCCGTCCTCAAGAGTCGTGCCGGCCTGCACGTCCTGCCCGAAAGCGACGGGGACGCAGAGGACGACGAGGCATGACCGGCCAGACCGACGACGCCGACCCTCTCGCCGCGGTCGTCGCGCGGGGCCGCGCCGAGTCCGCGGCCGACGCCCTCCGCGAGGAAGGGGTCTACGACGACGACCGGAGTGTCAGACCGTTCGGCGAGGACGCCGTCGCGCTCCCGGTGACGGCCCCGCCCGAGGAGACGGCGGTCCGGGAGGTCGTCCGACAGGCGGCCGAGCCACGCCTCCGGAACCTGGACGATCACCTCCGCGAGCGGGGCTGGACGGCCGAGGAACGCGAGCGAGCGCCGAGTTCGTGGGCCGTCATCGGCACTGTCGTCCTCGTGGAAACCGGCGACGCGCCCCGTCCCGAGGAGGTCGGCGAGGCCCTGCTGGACCTGCACGCCAACGCCGACACCGTGCTGGCTCGTCACGGAATCGACGGCCAGCAACGTGAACCCGACGTGGCGGTGATCGCCGGCGCGGGCGACACCGAGACGATTCATACAGAGCACGGGACCCGATACGCGCTCGACCTGGCCGAAGTGATGTTCTCGCCCGGCAACAAGGCCGAACGCAAGCGGATGGGCGAGGTGGTTGCCGAGGGTGATCGAGTCTTCGACATGTTCGCCGGCGTCGGCTACTTCACGCTCCCGATGGCCCGGGCCGGCGCGCGGGTCACCGCCGCGGAGATCAACCCCACCTCCTTCCGCTACCTGCTGGAGAACGCCAAACTCAACGACGTACACGAACGGGTCGACCTGTATCGGGCGGACTGCCGGGACGTGGCCGAGGGCGTCGAGGCCGACCGGGTGGTGATGGGCTACTACGACGCCCACGAGTACCTGGACGCGGCCCTCGACGCCCTCGTTTCCGGTGGCATCGTCCACATGCACGAGGCCACGCCCGAGTCGCTGGTGTACGACCGCCCCGTCGAACGGCTGGAGGCGGCCGCCGCCGAGCGCGGTCGGGCGGTGGAGATTCTGGACCGGCGCACGGTCAAGGGCTACAGCGAGGGGGTCGCACACGTGGTCGTGGACGCGCGGCTCGAGTGACTCTCGGCGATAATTTGGGGGCAAATTACTTTCCGCCGGCCGACGTACCGTCGAACATGTCCCACGACGTGGAGGACGAAACGACCGTGAACGACAGCTACTCCGTCACGGTCCCGGCGGCGGTTCGGGAGGAGGCGGGAATCGAAGCCGGCGACAAACTTCGCTGGCGGGTCGACGACGAAGGACGGCTCTCGGTCGAACTAGTCAAACAGCGGTACGGGGCGTTCTCGGATCTCGAACCGGTAGACATCGGCGAGCAGACGGACGCAGCCGAAGATCACGACCTCGTCGCGGGCGACTACTGATGGCCCGCGTCGTCGTCGATGCGAACGTTCTCATCGCCGCTCGACTGTCTCGTGACCAGAACCACGACCGCGGGAGCAGGATCACCCGCGCGTTCGATCAGGGCTCGCTCCCGACGGCTCTCGTTCTGAGCGACGTTCTCGAAGAGGTCTGTAATTACTTACAGGAGCGTGGAACACACGACGTTGCGACGGCGACGCTCGATGCACTCGTCGAGAGCAGTGGCTTCGAGCTCGTCTACACGCCGAAATCCGACTTCGGGGCCGGACGGTCCCTGTTCCGGAAATACGACTCGCTCTCACTGACCGACGCGGTCGTCGCCGCGTCGATGCACCGCCAGGACCTCGAATATCTCTACTCCTTCGACGACGACTTCGACGCCGTCGAGGGGCTGACACGGCTGACGACACCCGACGACCCGTTCTCTTGAGAGCGCCGTCGGGGCGGAGCTGTACGGCTCGGCCCGAAAACCCTAATTCCCGTGGTCACGAACCGGAGGTATGGACCGAAAACAGATCATCGCGATCATCTTCGTGATCCTGATGATCGGCTCGCCCGTCGCCTACGCGACGGTGTCGTTCTTCTAGCTGTCCCAGACGTCCGACAGGGGGTGGGAGCCGTCGGAGTCACGGGTCGACGAGCGACGCGACCGTGATCGGGACCGCGACCGACTCCGCTCGCTCGTCTCGCCGACCGCCGCCCCCGAATCCAGGTCCGGCAGGTCCGGCTTCGACATCCGGTCGACCTGTTCGGCGAACCAGTCGGGCATGTCCGTGCGAGCGCGCTCGAACAGGTCCAGCAGCGAGGAATCGCCGAGATACGTCGCGCCGTAGTCGTCCGGGGCGCGAACCACGCGGCCACAGGCCTGGATGACCGTCCGGAGCGCCGCGCGGTAGTACCAGCCCCACTGGCCGTCCTCCAGTCGCTGGGCGACCCGCGAGTCTCGCGTGTTGGGGTAGGGCGCTTTACAGAGCAGTTGCCAGCGCGCCAGGTCCCCCTCAAGATCGAGGGCCTCCTCCATCTTGACCGAGAGAAATACCTCGTTGCCGTCGCTTCGCTTCCACGTCGAGAGGACGGCGTCGCGGTTCTCGCGGTCGTGGACCCGGATTCGCTCGTCGACGCCGTACTCGCCGAGCAGGTCGACCAGTCGCTCCTGAATCCCGTAGGAGTGGCAGTGGACCAGTCCCTTCTCCGACGGGTGGGCCTGCATGATCCGCACCAGCGTCTCGGCCATGCGCGGGAGGGTCCGATCCCGTTTCTCGTAGGTCATCTTCCCCTGTGTCACGTCGTACAGCGGGCGGTTCTCGACGGGGAAGGTGTGGTCGACCTCCACGAGCGCCACGCGCGAGGGGTCCAGTCCCGCGCCGGCACAGAAGGCGTCCTTGCTCAAGATCGTGGCCGACAGCAGGGCGAACTTCTGGCCGCGGTCCCAGACGGTGTGTTTGAGGTACCGCTCGGGGTTCATCGGCTTGATCGTCACGGCCGTCCCCGCGCCGTCGGGCTGATCGACGACCCACGTCGTCGCGCTGTCGGGGTCCCGGTAGTCCTCGAGGAACCACTGGAGTTCCGAGATCAACTCGGTCAGGCGGTCGCGTTCGGCCACCTCGTCGGGGTCGAGTTCGGCGTTACCCCGCAACTCCTCCTGGCGGCGCGAGGCGATTCGCATGACTTTCTCGGCGTACCCCTCGGCGTCGTCGGGGCCGTCGATGTCCGGGGGCTGTACGTCGCCCCAGACTGGCACTCTGCGCGGCGAGAGATCGATAGTCGCGTACATCTCGGCCCACTCGGCGAGGCCGTGGGCCTCGTCGATGACCACCACGTCGCGCTGGCCGAACACGTCAGAGCCGGCGGTCTGCATGAAGTACGCGAGCGTCATCGCGGCGATGGGGCGGTTGGCGGCGATGGAGCGGTCCGAGAAGTACGGACAGCGGTGTTTGACCTGGCAGTCGAACATCCGCTCGCGGTTGCAGGGGGCCTGATCGACGGGGGTATCGGTCTCGCCCGGCAGGATACAGGAGTAGTTGTTCTTCCCGCGGATGATCTCCAGGTCTTCCAGCAGGTCGTCCGAGGCCACGTCGTCCAGCTGGGAGACCTGGGGTGTGGTGTAGTACGCGCCGATGGGCTCGTTGGCATCGGCTTCCCCGGCAGTCCGGGCCGCGCCCGCGATGGACCGGGCGAGCAGGGACTTGCCGCTCCCGGTCGGGGCGCGCACCAGCACCACGTCGTTACCGGCCTCGAACGCGGCGCGGATGTCCGCCAGGGCCTGCTCCTGGTTCCCGCGGTAGGCGGGCGCGGGAAACTCCGACTCGATCCGGGCGGGGTTCACGTCACTCGATGGGCACCTCCGGGGCTAAAGTCGTTCGGCTCGGACTACCCACCGGAGTTAAGTTACAGCTAATCGTCACGTTCGCGCATGGACGAGTCCCCGCGCCGTCGCGTCCTCCGAACAGGCACTGCCCTCCTCGCCGGCGGCCTGACGGTCGGCCTCGGCGGCTGTCTGCAGCGTGACGACACCGACACGCCGACCGACGACGGCGGCGACGGCGGCGACGACCTGCCCGCCTACACCGACTGGTTGCCCGCGCCCGACGCACTGAACGGGCAACGGTACCCGATCACGGTGATCGACGTTGCGGCGGCCCGCGACCACGCCGCCGTTATCGAGGGCACGCGGTTCGACGGGCTGACCTCCTCGGGGGTGCAGTACCCGGGGATCGAACCGGACGCGTTCACGCGCATGGTCGGCGTCGGGCAGGTGCAGGTCCTCACCGGCGACTTCGAGTCCGACACGTTCGCCGGGCTCCTCGACGACCGCGCGCTCACCGAGGCGGGCACGGCCGGTGACTACACGCTCTACGACGGCGGTGCCGGTGCCGCCGCTCTCACCACCGACGTGGCCGTCGTCACTCGCAACGGATCGCTCGCCGACGTTCGGGCGGTTCTCGACGCGAAACGCGGCGCGGCCGACCGGTTCACCGCAGTCGACGACGATTGCCGCCGACTCGTGACGGCGCTGGGTGACGCGACGCTCGTGTTCGGTCTGCCACATCCCGGTCCGTCCGGGATCGACGGCGTCGTCGCGTACGGCGGGGCGTTCACCGTCGCGGGCGAGCGAACGACGCTCGACGCACCGCTCGTCTTCGAGAACCGGGGGGCGGCCGCCGTCGACGCGGTCGAGACGGCCCTCGCCGACGAAGACTACTTCGACCCGGCAACCTCGACGAGCGTCACGCGCCGGGGCCGGAGCGTCGTCGTCACGGCCTCGTTTCCGACGGACGCGGTGCAGTCCCTCTCGCCGCCGTACCTGTGGGCCGACCGACAGCGACGGACGCCGAAGGTACAGTTCGCCTACGACTACGACCACCGCGGCGACGACGCGGGGGTCCTCACGATCCAGCACGACGGCGGTGACTCGATCAGGGCGGCCGAACTGTTCCTCCGCGGGGCCGGGTTCCTGTCCGCCGACGGGATTCCCGACACCGCCCCAGCCGATCTGGACGTGAGCGAACCCGGTGCGCAGTGGCCGAACGACGCGGCGTCCGGGGAGATCGACGACGCCCCCGCCGTCGTCGGCGGCGACGAGGTCCGGATCGGTGTCGCCAGCGACTACGAGATCTCGGTCGTCTGGGAACCCATCGACGGTGACACGTCGGCGACGCTCGGTGATGGCGCGGGTCCGGACGCCTGAAGACGGACGGACCGATTCCCCGGCCCGTCCGGTGGAACTAAGTATTTTCTCGCGGTCATGTCTCTTACTATGCACGATGCCCCGCGCCGTCGCGTCCTCCGGACGGGCGGCACCCTCCTCGCCGGCGGCCTGACGGTGGGCCTCGGCGGCTGTCTGCAGAGCGATGGCACCGACACGCCGACCGACGACGGTGACGACGACGGCGACGACGGTGGCGGCGGTGGCGGATCGGTCCCCGCCTTCGCCGACTGGTTGCCCGCACCGGCCGCGATGGGGACCGATCACTACGAGTTCACCGCGGCCGACCCAGGTGAAATCTTCGAACACGAGTCGGCCGTAGAAGGGAGCGCGTTCGGCGGCCTGACGGGTGCGACGAGGCAACTGGAGGGGATCACGCTGTCTGACCTCTCCGGCCTGTACCTGATCGGCGGCGCGATGGTCCTGACCGGCGACATCGACGCCGACGCGTTCCGCTCGTTCCTCTCGGCCAACGGCTACGCCGAGGGCGAGGCGTACCACGGCTACACGTTCTACACGGGCGGGCCGGGCGGGACCGCCGCGGTCTCCTCGGACACGGCCATCCGGGCCGGGACCCTCGGCGACGCCGAGGGGAAGATCGAGGCGATCATCGACGCCAAGCAGGGGATGGCCGACCGCTACGCCGACGCGAACCCCGACTGCCGGACGCTGCTGTCCCGGCTGGGCTCGGGAGCCGTCGCCGGCGGCCGGACCCACGACGAGGCCTCGTTCCTCGACGGCGTGGTCGCCGACGGCTTCCGCTGGCGGCTGGATGGTAGTTCCGCCGCCTTCACCGGCGCGTTCGTGTTCGAGAGCCAGTCGGCGGTCGACACCGCGGCGGTCGAGCGTCTGGTCGCCGACCACGCCGTGTTCGACCCGCTCTCCTCGCCGTCGGTCACGTCGGACGGCCGAACCGCCGTCGTCGACGGCACCGCCGACACGGCGTCGGTCAGCAGGCTCGGGCCCCGGTACGGCTCCTCGGGCGGCGGGAGCGACCGCCCGCCACAGGTGTCGTTCTCCTTCGAGTACGAGAGCCGCGGCGACGGCGTGGGCGTGATGACCGTCTCCCACGACGGTGGGGACTCGGTCAGAGCGAGCGAACTCGTCTTCCGCGGACGCGGGTTCGTCGGTGCCGGTTCGATCCCAGACACGGCAACCGGCGAACTGGACGTGACCGAGAGCGGCGGGCAGTGGCCCGCGGCCAACGCCTCCGGGAACATCGAGGGCGAGGCCGCCGTCGTCGCGGGCAACCAGGCCCGCCTCGGCGTCGCCAGTGACGCCGAGATCTCGGTGGTCTGGGAGTCGACCGACGGCGACGTGTCGGCGACGCTGGCCGCGTACGAGGGGCCGGACGCCTAGAGATTCTCCACGTCCTCGGCGGTCGCATCCCGGTCGTCGGGCAACCGCTCGATGCACTCGCTACAGAGGAGCCACTCCGAGCCGTCGGCCAGTTCCAGCGCCAGCCCCGCGGCACGGTCACCGCCGAACGACCAGATGTCCGCGATGCCGCCCGCCACCTCGACGCGCTCCCCACAGCCGTCACAGGGCTCGTGTGCCATACCGGCCGTTGGGTCGCCCGCGGCTTGGCGGTTCCGGCCTACAGCAGTCCCTCCTCGGGGAAGTCGAGGCCCAGTTCGGTGTCGAGGACGGTCTCGACGGCGGCGGCGACCGCCGGCGCGAACTCGGTGTCGGGGTCGGCCGAGACCGGCAGGTCCGCGACCGTCCGCACGTCGCTCTCTGGGACGGTGGCGTCGGCGGGGTCGACGGCACCCTCAGCGCGGGTCGCGATCACGGTGTCGACCGGCGCACCCAGATCGTGAAGCCGGTCGCGCATCGTCGGGAGCCGGTCCAGCCCGCGCTCGGTGTCGGGCGCGACCAGCGCCACGCGGTCGGCGCTGGTGACGGCCGCGACGGCCTGGTTGGCCGCGACCGGCGGCGTGTCCACGAGGACGTGATCGAACCGCGTGGACGCCGATTCGAGCATCCCCTCGAACCGCCGGGCCGCCTCGGGCGTTTTCGCCCGGGCCAGTCGCTCGAAGGGCGCGCGAGCGGGACAGGCGGCCAGCCGACCCGGCACGTCGAGGGCGAGGTCGACGAGGCCGTCGGTCAACTCGCCAGCGCCAGTACAGAGCGCGGTCAGGTCCGGGTCGATGCGGCCGGGGACGTGGGCCGCCAGCCCCTGCGTGGCGAAAGCGGCGTCCAGCAGGGCCACGTCCCGGCCGGCCCGCGCGAGGGTCGCGCCGAACTCCACCGTCGTCCGCGTCGTGCCCGCGCCGCCGACCACGCCGGCGAGCGCGAGCGTCGATCCGCTGGTCACGGCCGGGTCTGGCCCCCTTTTCGGATAAAAACCTACGCGTCGGTGGCTCAGTGCTGTGCCGCGATGTCCTCGGCGATGTCGGCCATCTCGTCGTCGTCGAGGTCGGGCGCGGTCCCGCCGACGGCGTGGATCGGACTGCCGCCGTCGTCGGCGAAGCGCGGGATCACGTGGCCGTGGACGTGGGGCACTTCCTGCCCGCTCTCCGCGCCGTTGTTGAAGCCGACGTTGCTGGCCGGGGCGTCGACGGCGGCCTCGGCGGCCGGCACGAGGTCGTGGACGGCGGCGTAGAGCGCGTCGGCGGTGTCGTCGGGCAGGTCGTTCAGCCGCTCGTGGTGCTCCTTCGGGATGACCAGCGTGTGACCCGGTGCGAGCGGGTTCACGTCGAGGAACGCGAACACGTGGTCGTCCTCGTAGACGGTGTGGCTCGGAATCTCCCCCGCGACGATCTGACAGAAGATACAGTCGTCTGGCATCGCCCGGGTGTTCGACCGCCGGCCTCAAAAAGCGTACGCGGGACGGCCAGCGCGGGCGTCAGGCCAACAGCAGGGTGGCGTTGACCAGCGTCGCGCCCACCCACGGCAGACAGAGGCCCAGCGGGACGACCGCCCGCTCGTGGCCGGAAAGCGCCAGCCAGAGCGTCAGGCCGACACTGACGGCACCGACCTTCAGCGCGCCGAGCATGCCGATCCCGGCGTCAGCGATCGCGGCCCGGGCCACGGGATTGCCCTCGGTCAGCCCCTGCTGGAGACCCAACTGTGTCAGCGCGATGTCGGCCAACAGCGAGACGGCGACCAGCGTCCAGAGCCACCCCTCGTGTCGGCTCGCCGTCAGCACTGCCCGGTCGATGTACTGTCGGTGCGACTGCTGTCCGTCGGGCACCCCACCCGTGTCGTAGGCGTCTGTTGCCATGTCCGTCGACCCCACCACGTCGCCGGGCCCACCCCACCAGAGCGGCCCGCGGCGTCGCGTGTCGTGTTCGTTACTCGCCGATCTGGCGGAAATAAGCTTTCGATCCGTCACACGGGGCCAGAGGGCGGCGTTTCGATCCGCAGTCGTGTTCACCGTGCCGGGGCAAACAGTTAATAGCAATTCGTCTGAAAACTGCACGAGAATGACTCGCATTGTTGGTCGTCCGACACGGACGGCTGCCCTCGGATTCGGTCTGCTCTGGGTCGCAAGTGTTGCGTTCACGACGCCCGCACTGGCACAGAGCGGGGGCGCAGGGTCGGGTGGCCCCGGCTTCTGGTACGCGACGAGCCTCATCGCACAGGTGATGCTCTCTATCGGCGCGGTCGGGTTCGTCGTCCAGGCCGCCCGGGCCTACGGCGGTGAGATCGGGAAAGCGCTCTACGTCGCCGGTGGCGGTGTCATCGTCTTCGCCGTCTGGCGACTGCTCGACGGCGCGGTCAAGATCCTGGACCTCCAGAGCCCCGGCGAGAGCATCGAGAGTACCGTGTATCTCGTGACGACGGCACTGTTGCTGGCCGGCTTTTACATGCTCTGGGAGACGATGAGCGAACACAGTCCGGCCTGAGATGACCAGCTACGAACGCCTCGCCGAGCGGCTGATCGAGACCCAGCGGACCATGATCGGCAAGCGCGCCGTCGACATCGCCCGCTCGGTCGACGGGCTCTCGATCACCGACGACGGCGCGGTCGAAGACGTCGTCGACGACGACCGCACCGTACTGGACGATCTGGTCCGGTCCTACACCGACGTGATGGGCGACTCCGCCCGCACCAGGCTCACCGAGGTGGCCAGCGAGTACGACGACCTGACGCTCCCGGCGACGCTGGGCGGGCCACCGGCGGCGGACGACACGGCGGACACAACCGAACAGTCCGCGGACGACCCGCCGGCACCCGACGAGGAGGCGACCGCCGCGGACGTGGACGAGGCCGTCACGGCCGCCGAGGACAGCACACAGCGCGAGGACGTGGTCACGAACATCTGGGGCGACGACGTGGCCGCCGAGGTCGAGTCGTCGGCCGATCCCTCCCCCATCGACGTGGTCGAGGGGTCGTTCGCCACCATCTACGTCAACGTCACGGGCGACCGCGGCCAGGGCCCCGTCCCGGTCGGCCAGTTGATCGTCGACGCCGTCCTCGCCGAGACGGACCTCGAACCCGACGACCTGGACCACCTCTCTGCGTACGTCTCCGCCGACGAGATCGTCGCCCTGGCGGAAGACCCGAACCGCGACGAGGTCTCGTTCTCCGTCGAAGGCCACGCGGTCCGCCTGGACGGGGACGGGTCCGTTACGGTGGAGTAACCTCACAAGACGGGAGAAACACCTATCGGTCTCGATCCGGTAACGAGTCTCACATGAGAGACGCACTCATCGTCGACGCGGTGCGAACGCCTTTCGGCAAGCAGAACGGCTCGTTCCGGGACACGCACCCTCAGGATCTGGCGGCGGAACCGCTGACGGCGCTGGCCGACCGCAACGACTTCGACGGCGAACAGACGGTCGAGGACGTGATCTACGGCTGTGTCACGCCGGTCGACGAGCAGGGGCTCAACATCGCCCGCCTCGCGCCGATGGTCGCGGGCTGGGGCGACCGGGTGCCCGGCGTCCAGTTGAACCGCATGTGTGGCTCCGGCCAGCAGGCGGTCAACTTCGCCGCCACGAACGTCATGGCCGGGCAACACGACGTGCTCGTCGCGGGCGGCGTCGAACACATGACCCGCGTCCCGATGGGCTCGGACGGCAACAGCGTCACCGAGACCTACTTCGAGCACTTCGACGAGGTGACCACGCAGGGTGAAGGCGCAGAGCGGATCGCCGAGGAGTACGGTTTCAGCCGGCAGGAACTCGACGAGATCGCCGCCGACTCCCAGCAACGCTGGGGCGAGGCCTGGGAAGCCGGCCACTACGACGACCAGATCACGCCCGTCGAGACGGAACTCGACGGCGAGACCGTCACCGTCGAGCAGGACGAACACCCACGCCCCGAGACCGACGTGGAGACGCTCTCGGGACTGCCCCTCTCCTTCCGCCAGGAGGGTAACGGCGTCCACCACGCCGGGAACTCCTCGGGCATCGTCGACGGCTCGGCGGGCCTGCTGGTCGCCAGCGAGGACGCCGTCGACGAACACGGCTGGGACCCGATGGCCCGTATCGTCGCCACGGAGGTCGTCGGCGTCGACCCGATCACCATGCTGAAGGGGCCGATTCCGGCGACCGAACAGGTGCTGGACAAGGCGGACATGTCCGTCGAGGACATCGACATCTTCGAGGTCAACGAGGCGTTCGCCGCCGTCGTCGCCGCGTGGCTCGAAGAGACCGGCGCGTCCTGGGAGGACACCAACGTCAACGGCGGGGCCATCGCCCACGGCCACCCGCTGGGCGCGACCGGCGGCGCGCTCCTGACGAAACTCGCCCACGAACTCCAGCGGACCGGCCAGGACTACGCCCTCTCGACCATGTGCATCGGGTTCGGACAGGGCGTCGCGACGATAATCGAGCGGGTATAGCGCCCACTTTTTCCATCGGGGGGTCGCGGGGCGACCCCCCGAAGCAAAAACTTGGGGAAAAAGGCCGAGCGCGCGCCATCGGCGCGCGCTCGGTACAACACCCGAGACTCACCCGCCTGCCGCTCCGAACCGTTTCTCGTACCGTCTGATGGCCAGGAAGATGGCGGGCGTCCCGACGAGTGTCGGCCAGAGCCAGCGGAGGACGGTCGGGAGAAAGAGGAAGTTCACCGTCGAGAAGGCAGTGACGGTGGCGATGTAGCCCGCGCCCATCCGCGTGAGGTGTTCGTAGAACCAGGCGCGGGGCTCGGACTCGCCCGTCCGGAACTCGCGGAGGTCCCGGACGCCGAAGACCGCGCTAATGGCACCGAAGACGACGAGGACGGTGCCGAAACTCGACTCGCCGCGCAGTTCGAACCCGCCCATCGCCAGCAGGCCGAGGCCGGCGAGACAGAGCAGTCCCGCGGCGGCCCAGTCGAGCGCCGCCGGCTCGTCCGCGGGCCGCTTGCGCGAGAGTACCCGGTAGCCCGAGAAGACGAAGTAGAAGCTGAAGACGGCGATCAACGCGAGAAACTGCCGGTCCGGGGTCGGCGCGAGGGCGAACAGCAGGAGCGCCGATCCGGAGACGAACGCCATCGAGCCGACGTAAACCCGGCCGAACCGCCGGTGACGGCGACCCCCTTTCTCGGTCAGGATGGCCCCGAGGCCGGCGAACAGCGCGAGGAAGCCGGCGGCGATGTGGGCACCGAGCGTGGCGCTCTCGATAGTGACCATTCACTCGGATGTCACGGGACAGGAGGATAAACGCACGGCGTGGTTCGACGGTCGGAACGCCAGCGGTTACCGGGCGCTGGGCGTCGTCTCGTGGTCGCTCGCCGGTGTCGCGTCCGTCAGCCGGAGGGCGGCCGAGCAGACGAGGGCGACGGCGAGGCCGGTGACCGCCACGAGCGCCAGCAGTTCGGGTTCGCCCGTCGCGGCCGCCCACAGCGACGCGGTGCCGACGAGCAACGCGAGCGCGAACGCGATATCCGTGATCGTGAACTGTACTCGCCGCCGGACAGCACCCGTATCGGGGACCATACCCGGACCGTCGGCCCGCTCGTACAAATACCTTCTTCCTGATTGACCAGATCGGCTGAACGTTCCGTACGCTCCCGGTTCACTCCTCGCTGGCGTTCAACACGTCGGTCTCGATGGTTGACTCCTGGCCCAGCGAGTCCAGCGCGACGCGCTCGCGCTGGCCGAGGACGGAGACGGTGGCGGTCACGTCCACGTCGAAGGTGGACTGCTCGCCGTTCCGGACGTGGCGCACCCACCAGCGGTCCATCTTGGAGTTGTCCAGTACCAGCCGCGCCCTGACGGTGTCGCTGGACTGGGGGTCGATCACCTGCCCGACGCGGGTGCTCCGGTCGGCCAGCGTCACGCCGTTGGTCGTCACGGTGTACTGGATCGACTCCACCGTGACCGGCGACGCGAGTTCGTTGCGGACCGACGTGCGCGTCTCGATGGGTGCCGTATCGGCGGTCGCCTTACCCCACTCGGAGTTGACGCCGGTGACGACCAGCGCGGTCCGGCCCTGCACCTGGACTTCCTCGTCCCGGTCGCCGTTCATGCCCGCGAGCAGGTCGGTCCTGAACGTGCTCTCGCGGGTGCCGAGGTCGGCGTCGAACTTGGTCGCGCCCACGTCGGCGGTCGCGGCGGGCGTGGTCACCACCTGCGAGCGCTCGCCGTCGTTGAGGTGGCGGGCCCACCACTCGGGTACCTCGCCGTTGTCCTTCAGGCTGGTCAAAGAGAGGGTGTCACTGCCGGGTTCCACAGTATCGAGGACGGTCGAACCCTGCGCGACCTGGATGCCGTTGATCGTCGTCGTCTGGGTCACGTCCAGCGAGAGGAGGGCGGCCAGCCCCGGATCGTCGGGCGTGTCGAGGCTGGCGTCGGTCAGGATTTCGGTGGTCTCGTCGGTGACCGCGCCCCACTGCTGGTCGGTGTCGGTGACCGACGGCGGTTCGAAGTCACCCGCCTGCTGGGGGGTCTCGACCGGTTCGACGCTCGTTGCCCCGCCGCCGAGCATGTCGGTCTCCAGGCGCAGGGTGCGGTCGAACACGCGCATCGGGACGCGCTGGCGCTCGCCGTCCCGGACGACGTAGCCGTACATCCGGACCGAGAGGTTGCTCACCTCGTCGTCGGTGACGTGTTCGCGCCACCAGTCGGCCATCTTGGGCGTGTCCAGGGCGACGGTCACGTCGATGGACCCGGACTCGCCGGGCGCGACGTTCAGCCCCGCCTCGCGCTGGCCGCGGCCGAGTTCGACGCCGTTCATCTCGACCACGTACTCCACGCCGTCGAGGGTCACCGCGTAGTCGTGGACGTTCTCCACGTCGGCGGCGAAGGAGAGCGGCGTCGTCTCCGCGGTCGCCTCGCCCCAGCTGGCGCGCTGGTTCCGCAGCGTCAGGAGCGGATCGCCCTGGAAGTCGACCTCCCGGGCTCCCTCTGCCGTGAACCCGCCGAGGATGTCCGTCTCGACGGTCGAGGACTTGGCGGGAATCTTCCGGGAGAACCCGGGGGCGTTCACCGTCGCGTCGACGGTGAGTTCCGACTGTTCGCCGCCGTTGACGTGGGTCACCCACCAGTCGGCGATCTTCGTGTTTTGCATCTCCGCGGTGAGGCTGATCGTGTTCCGCCCGGGGCCGAACCCGACGCCGGAGCGCTGGCCGCGGGCCAGCGTCACGTCGTTCAGCCGTGCGGTGTACGCGACGTTCACCACGCCGGGCACGCCGACGGGATTGGGATTGTCAACCGTGACCCTCGTGACGATCTCGGTGGTCTCGTCGGTGACGGCGCCCCACTCGTAGCTGGTCGATTCGACCGTCGGCGCGGCGAAGGCCCCGGTCGCCGCCAGCGCGCCGACCGCCACGAGACCGAGGACGAGTACCGCCGCGACGACGCCGCCGACCTTCAGCGCGACTGTACGTGACACCATTTCGAGAAACTATGGACAACCCAAACATAGTTTCGTCGGCCGAATCGACGGTCGATGTCGGTCGTGGTGGCGGCTCACCCGAGGGACACGTCCAGGTACAGCATGATGATGACGCCGAGCATGGTGCCGAGGGTGGCGATGCGTTCGTTGCCCCGGACGTGGGTCTCGGGGACGATCTCGTCGGAGATGACGAACAGCATCGCACCGGCGGCAAAGCCCATCGCGTAGGGGAGCAGGGGTTCGACGAGCGCCACGGCCAGCACGCCCAGCAGGACCAGGGGCAGTTCGACGATGCCCGACCGGAGGCCGGCGACGACCGCGTAGAAGCGCCTGTCCAGCCCGGCGTTGATCGCCGCGACCGACACGGCCAGCCCCTCCGGGACGTTCTGGATGCCGATGGCGAGCATCAGCGAGATGGCCTGGCCAAGCGCCGCCTCCGTCGCCGCGGGGTCGGTGGCCTGTGCGACCGCACCGAAGCCGACCCCCACGGCCAGTCCCTCGGGCATGTTGTGGAGCGTGATCGCGAGGATGAACAGGACGACGGGGGCCAGTCGCTCGCTGTCGACGCCGGGGACGGATTCGCCGGGGTCGGCGGCGTCGGTCCGGCGCTCGCCGGTCAGCAGGTAGTGGGCGTGTGGCACCAGCCGGTCGGCCTGGTCGAGAAAGAGGACGCCCAGCGCGAGGCCGACGAGGACGGGCACCGGGTCGCCGCCGGCGTAGTCGTCGATGCCGGGGACGATGAGACTCGTGAACGCGGCCGCGAGCATGACGCCGGCGGCGAAGCCCAGCGCCCCGTCGAGGCCCCGTTCGCTGGGGTCCCGCCAGACGAACACGAGGGAGGCACCGAGCAGGTTGAGGCCGGCGATGACCAGTCCCCCGACCAGCCCCATCACGACCGGGTTCGTTCCGACGACGCTCCGGAACGCCTCGACGACTGCCGTCATTGCTCGTCCGTTCTCACAGCACGGCTAAATACCCCCGGTCGCGGTGCTGGCCGGGCGGTCGAACGGCGATCAACTGTTGTCGGTCCCGCTATCGCCGAGCAGCGCCGCCAGAATGCGCCCTTCGGCCGCCCGGAGGTGCTGGTGGAAGGTCGGCGGTGAGATCCCGAGCGCGTCGGCGACCTCCTCGCCGGTACTCTCGCGGGGCCACTCGAAAAAGCCCGCGTAGTAGGACGCCTCGACGGCGGCCAGTTGCCGCTCGGTCAGGATCGCGTCGAGGTCGAGTCCGTGGTGGCCGCCGTCGCGGCCGTCGAGGGTCGTCCGGCGCTGGACGAGCATCTCGGCCTCCGGGTAGACCGCCTGCACGCCGTCGACGACCGTTCGAACGGACGCGTCGGGCGGGAGTTCGACCGTCATGTGGTAGTCGCCGTCGGTGATCCGGGCGGTCTTGACGCGGCCGCCGTGGGCGCTCAGCAGCGACAGGATCGGCGGATCGTCGAGGTGGATCTCGAACCGGGGGTCGCCCCCGACCGTTCCGACGTAGGTCAGGTCCCGCCAGTGCGGGATCACGTCGACGAGCCTCTCGAGCCACGCCTGTGCCCCGTCGCTGGCGCTCCCGTAGGCCAGATACGTGTCCCCGCCGGTCGGGATGGTCTCGGCGACGGTGACGGTGCCGGTCGGCTCCGCCTCCAGCCCGAAGTTCTCGAGTAGGTCCCGGATGCGGAACTCGACCTCGGTGATCTCGTCGCTCATCAGCAGTCGCTGGCGCTCGATGGCGTTGATGGCGTGGCCCATCACGTCGCCGAGGCCGCCCAGCACGGCCCGCTCCTCGGTGCCGAAGGCGTCCGCCCGTTCGGTGTAGACGTTCAACACGCCGTAGACGGTGTTCTCGGCGCTGATCGGGACCGCCGCCGACGCACGGTAGCCGTACTCCCTGGCCCGGTCGCGCCACTGCGCGTAGTCGGGATCCGACCGGACGTTCTGACAGACCTGTAACTCGCCGGTCCTGAACGCCTGGCCGGTCGGTCCCTGTGCGTCCTCGCTGTCGTCGACACGAATCGTCGTGTCGCCGAGGTAGTCGGTGACACCGGCCTCGGCCCGGGCGACGACAACGTCCTCGGTCTCGTCGACCGCGCCGACCCAGGCGAACGCGTAGGAGTCGGAGTCGGCCAGTCGCTCACAGACCAGCGTCTCGACCTCCTCGCGGGTCGACTGCCGGAGCAGGGCGCGGATGATGTCCCGCCCGACCGCGTTGAGGTTGTTCAGCGCGGCGAGTTGCTCGCGCTGGCGGCGCAGTTTTCGCTCGTTCCCGACCCGCTCGATGGCGGTCGTGAGGATGTTCGCGACCGCCTGCACGAAGGCCACGTCCTGCTCGCTGAACTGCTCGGGGTCGGTGTCGTGGGTGCCCAGGACGCCCCACGGCCGTTCCGGCGTGCCGACGACGACGCTCACGCCGCTTCGCACGTCGTGGCTCGTGAGCAGGTCCGGGCCGGAGAACCGCGTCTCTGTCCGGAGGTCGTCGACGACGACCGGTTCCTCCGAGAGGAGCGTGTAGCCGGCCTGTGAGTCGCGGTCGGTGCCGACGGTCGCGGTGCCGACGAGGCCGTCGCGCCACCCGACGCCGGCCCGCAGGTGCATCTCGCCGTCGGACTGCAGTTCCAGCACCTTGCAGTAGTCCGTGTCGAGCGTCTCCGCGACGGCCGTGACCGCTTCCGCGAACAGCGTGTCGAGGTCCTCGGCGGCGAGCGCGTACTGGCCCAGTTCCGTGACGACGGCCTGCTGGCGGACCCGGGTTTCGAGTTCCCGCTCCCGGCGGCGCTGCTCGGTCACGTCCTGTGACATCCCCATGCCGGCGACGACACGGCCGTCTCCGTCGCGAACCGGGACCGCGTGGAACTGGAGGACGCGACCGCGGAAGGTCACCTCGAAACATCGCTCCTCCCCGTCGAAGACGGCCTCGTAGTGGGGGCGGACCTGTTCGGCCAGTGCCGGCGGCACGCACTCGTCGACCCGCTCGCCCTCCAGATCGCCGGCGTCGAACGGGTAGTCCGCGAAGCCCTCGCCGCCCGCGAGCAGGTACCGCAGATTCTCGTCGAACAGCGTGACGACGCCGTTGGGGAACTGCTCGACGAGCGTCCGGTAGCGCCGCCGGGAGCGATCGAGTTCCTGCTCGCGCTCCTTGCGCTCGGTCACGTCCCGGAAGTACACCGAGAGGCCGGTCTCAGTCGGGTAGATCGTGTTCTCGAACCAGGCGTCGAGTGGCGGGTAGTAGTCCTCGATGGTGACTGTCGTCTGCTCGTCGAGGGCCTCCTCCAGCGCGGCCTCGAACCGCTCGGTGGGGTCGAGTTCGTCGCGGATGTCGTTCCCCAGAACCTCGTGCTCGGCGATCCCGAGTAGTTCGGCCGCGCGTTCGTTGACGAACGAGAACCGCAACTCCGCGTCGAGCCCGTAGAACCCGTCGCTGATCCGGGCGAACACGTCGTCGAGTTCGGCCCGCAACTCGTCGCGTTCGCGTTCGAGCTGTTTCGCCTGCGATTTCAGCCGGGTCACGTCCTCGACGATGACGACCGCCCGGTCGACACGCCCCTCGTCGTCGGTGAGTGGCACCGCGGTGACCGACAGGAACAGCCGTCCCCGTTCGGGGAGTTCGACGCGCAGCTCCCGGTCGTACACCGGGTCGCCGGTCTCGAAGACCGTCCGCGAGGGTCGCTGCTCCGGCGGGATCGGATCGCCGTCGACGGTGTACACGTCGTGCTCGGTGAGGTTTTCGAGCGGCTGTCTGGTCACGTCTTCGGGCGTGTTCGTCCGGATCACGTCGCCGTCGGCGTCGACGACGAGGATGTCGACCGGCGCGGCGTCGAGGACCTGCTCGAACAGGTTCCGCTCCCGCTCGATCCGGCGGGCCTGCTCGCGTCGCTCGGTCATGTCCCGGGTGATCTTGATGAACCCGTCGAGGTCGCCGTCGTCGTCCCGGATCGCCGTGATGACGACGTTCGCCCAGAACTGGCCCCCGTCCTTCCGGACGCGCCACCCCTCGTCCTCGACTCGTCCCTCGGCGACCGCCTCCGCGAGGTTGCGCCCCGGCACGCCCGCTTCCCGGTCCGCATCGGTGTAGAACACGTCGAACTGCTCGCCGATGATCTCCTCGGCCGCGTACCCCTTGATCCGCTCCGCGCCGGTGTTCCAGCTGACGACGGTCCCGTCGGTGTCGAGCGCGAAGATGGCGTAATCCGCCACGTAGTCGACCATCTCCTCGAACTGCGCGTGGGCCACGTCGTCGCGGTCCTCGTGGGGTTGCAACACGCCGACGACACCCGCCTCGGCCCGCCCCAGCCTGAGCGTGCAGGGCGTGGTCGCACCGTCGGCCGTGACCGTCACCGCGACCGACTCCACCCCCTCGCCGTCCGCCGCCAGCCGCCGGAGACCGATCTCGGCCCGGGCCGCGTCCGCCGGGTCGAACAGCGCGTCGACGTGTTCGCCCAGAAGCGCCTCGCGGCTCTGCCCGGTCAGGTCGACGACGCGCTCCGTGACCGCCCGGAGCCGCCGGTCGCTGTCGAGTCGGAAACAGGCCACGCCGGCCGTCCTCGCCAGCGTCCCGACGAGGCCCGGATCCTCCTGCCAGCCCGACACGGGAGCCTCGGCTCCCGTCGATTCGTCCGCCATCCTACCTCCGCTTTCGCTCCGACGGAGATAAGTTCAGTTGCGGAGTTCCCGTCGGACTCCTCTGTCAGCACTCCTCGACCGCTTGCCGGATGGCGTCGACGTACCCCGGACGCGTGTACCCGAGCCGCGAGAGCCACACGTCCTGATAGGAGGGATGCAGGAGCGGCAGGATCGTCGTCGACAGGGCGGGACAGTCCATCGGCGACAGCACGGCGTCGAGGAAGCCGTCGATCTCTCGCCCCGTCATCGCCAGCACCGACTGCGTGGCGTGTTTCCCGGTCGCGACCACGGTACGGGGCGCGACCGTCTCGATCTCCTCGCGCAGGTGGGGTCGGCAGTTCGCCCGTTCCTCGGCCGTCGGCTCCCGGTTGGTCGTCGGATCGTCGGGGTCGGCCGGGAAGCACTTCACGGCGTTCGTAAAATAGCAGTCTCCATGCCCGTAGCCGGCGTCGGCCAGCAACTCACGGATGCGCCGTCCGGAGTGTCGCGACGTGTAGGCCAGCCCGGTCCAGTTGCCCCCGCACCAGCGGTCGGCCTCGGGGTCGCCGTACCCCGGTGCCTCCCCCACGACGACGAGGTCGGCGTCGAGCGGGCCGTTACCCCACGAGATACACTCCCGATCCTCGACGAGTGCGGGACAGCGCCGGCAGTCGTCGGCGAGCGCGTGGCGGTCGTCGGGGTCGGGAAACTCCGCCATCGGGCGGTGCTACTGGCCGGTCGTACTCCACGATGACGGTTCGCGTTCAGCTCGCGGTCAGTCGCTCCTCGACGATCACGGCACCCGAGGGGGTGTGGACGATCCGGACCGTGATCCGGTCGCCGGGGTCGAGTTCGCAGGCACCGCTGGCCAGCCGGAAGTCGAACACGTCGCCGGCGGCGAAGACCTCGTCGTCGAGTGCGCCCTTCGCCTGCCCGGTACGGCCGTCGAAGATGTCCGCGCCCCGGACGTTCTCGTCGGCGTCGATGGTGTTGGTCGGGAGGCCGACGATCCGCCCGCGTTTCTCGCAGGCGTCGGACGCGTCGACGGCGATCTCGACGTTCTCGACCCGGACGGGGTCGCCCGCCTCGTGATAGATCCTGACGCGCTGGTTGTCGAAGCCGCCGTCGTCGGCGACGAGTTCGCCGCTGGACTCGGCGACCGTCGGTGCCGGGTCGTCGACCTCCTCGCCGAACCCCAGTGCGCCCAGCGTCAGGACGGCCGCGACGACGACGGCGACGCCGACCAGCAACACCTCGCCGAGGACCTCCGACTGGCCGCGTTCGGCTCCGAACACGCCGTCCGGTTGCCGCTCGCGCCGGATAAACGGACGGTTCGGCTCGGGCCTCCGTAGCGCGGGACCGATTTGCCTTTAGTCCCGGCTCCGAATGGGATTCACATGAGCAGGTTCGAGCCGGTGGACGACCAGTACGAGCCCCACGCGCTCGAAGACGAGGTCTTCGAGTACTGGGACGCGGTCGACGCCTACGAACAGACCAAACGACACCGGGCCGACGGCGAGACCTACTTCTTCGTCGACGGGCCGCCCTACACCTCCGGGTCGGCGCACATGGGGACGACCTGGAACAAGACCCTCAAGGACTGTTACATCCGCTATCTCCGCATGCAGGGGTACGACGTGACCGACCGCCCGGGCTACGACATGCACGGGCTCCCCATCGAGACCAAGGTGGAGGAGAAACTCGGCTTCGAGAACAAGAAAGACATCGAGGAGTTCGGCGAGCAGAACTTCATCGACGAGTGCAAGGCGTTCGCCGAGGAGCAGTTGGAGGGCCTGCAGGAGGACTTCAAGTCCTTCGGCGTCTGGATGGACTGGGACGACCCGTACAAGACCGTCCGACCGGAGTACATGGAAGCCGCGTGGTGGGGCTTCGAGAAGGCCCACGAGCGCGGCCTGGTCGAGCAGGGCAAACGCTCGATCAACCAGTGTCCCCGGTGTGAGACCGCCATCGCCAACAACGAGGTCGAGTACCACCAGGTCGGCAAGCCCTCGATCTACGTCAAGTTCCCACTCGCGGAGCGTGAGGGAAGTCTCGTCATCTGGACCACGACGCCCTGGACCATCGTCGCCAACACCTTCGTCGCCGTGGACGGCGATCTCGACTACGTCGGCGTCGACGCCACCAAGGACGGCGAGACCGAGCGCCTGTACGTCGCCGAGGCCCGCGTCGAGGACGTACTGAAGGCCGGCCGCTACGACGACTACGAGGTCGTCGAGGAACTCGGCGGCGAGGAGATGGTCGGCTGGGCGTACGACCACCCGCTCGCCGAGCAGGTCCCCGACCACGCCCAGGCCGAGGGCTCCCAGCAGGTCTACACCGCCGACTACGTGGAGGCCGACCGCACCGGACTGGTCCACTCCGCGCCCGGCCACGGTGAGGAGGACTTCGAGCGCGGGCAGGAACTCGACCTGGAAGTCTTCTGTCCCGTCGGCAACGACGGCGTCTACACCGCCGAAGCCGGCAAGTACGAGGGCGAGTTCGTCCGGGACGCCAACGACGAGATCATCGGCGACCTCGACGCTGGCGGCCACCTCCTGTCGAGCGAACAGGGCCACTCCGTCCGGGAGGGGCAGTGCTGGCGGTGTGACACGGACATCGTTCGCCTCGTCACCGACCAGTGGTTCATCACGGTCACCGACATCAAAGACGAACTGCTCGACAACATCGAGGACAGCGAGTGGTACCCACAGAGTGCCCGGGACAACCGCTTCCGGGACTTCGTGGAGGACTCGCCGGACTGGAACGTCTCCCGCCAGCGCTACTGGGGGATTCCGATTCCGATCTGGACGCCTGAAGATTGGAATGGGGGCATGGACGAGGCCATCGTGATCGGCACGCGCGAGGAACTCGCCGAGCGGGTCGATCAGGACATCGACCCCGACGAGGTGGACCTGCACAAGGGCACGGTCGACGACCTGACGATCACCGAGGACGGCCGGACCTACACCCGCGTCGGCGACGTGTTCGACGTGTGGCTCGATTCGTCGGTCGCGACGTGGGGGACGCTCGACTACCCCGAGGACGAGGAGCGGTTCGAGGAACTGTGGCCGGCCGACCTCATCATCGAGGCCCACGACCAGACGCGGGGCTGGTTCTGGTCGCAACTCGGCATGGGCACCGCCGCGCTCGGCGAGGTGCCCTACGATCAGGTGCTGATGCACGGCTGGGCACTGGACTCCGATGGCCGGAAGATGTCCAAGTCCATCGGGAACATCGTCGAACCCGGCGAGGCCATCGAGCGCCACGGCCGGGACCCGATGCGCCTGTTCCTGCTCTCGGTGACGGGGCAGGCCGACGACATGAAGTTCTCCTGGGAGGAGATGGCCGAGATGCAGCGCCGGCTCAACATCCTCTGGAACGTGTTCCGCTTCCCCCTGCCGTACATGCGGATGGACGAGTTCGACCCTGCTACTGTGGACCTCGAAGACGCCGAGACGGAACTCGTCGACGAGTGGGTCCTCTCGCGACTCCAGTCCGTCGAGGAGACCATGACCGAACACTTCGAGGCCTTCGAGCAGGACAAGGCGCTGGACGAACTGCTCTCGTTCGTCGTCGAGGACGTGTCTCGCTTCTACGTGCAGGTCGTCCGCGAACGGATGTGGGCGGAAGGCGACAGCGCGTCCAAGGAAGCGGCCTACGCCACGCTCTACCGCGTGCTGGAGGAGACGGTCGCGCTGATCGCGCCCTTCGCACCCTTCGTCGCCGAGGAGATCTACGGCAACCTCACCGGTGACGCGGGCCACGACACCGTCCACATGTGCGACTGGCCCGAACCCGACGCGTTCTGGCAGGACGAGGCCCTCGAAGCGGAGGTCGAAGTCGCCCGGGCCGTCGAGGAGGCGGGCTCGAACGCCCGCCAGCAGGCCGAGCGGAGCCTCCGCTGGCCGATCACGCGGGTCGTCGTCGCGGCCGACGACGAGGAGACCGCCGCAGCCGTCGAGAGCCAGCGCGACCTGCTGACCGAGCGACTCAACGCCCGCGAACTCGAACTGATCGAGCCCGGCGAGAGCTGGGACGAACTGTCCTACTCCGCCGAGGCCGACATGAGCCTGCTGGGGCCGGAGTTCGGCGACGACGCCGGCCGCGTCATGAACGCCATGAACGAGGCCAGCGTCGACGAGCCGACCGTCGATGCGCTGGAAGCCGCGGTCGAAGACGCGCTCGGCGAGGCCGTCGACCTGACCGAGGAGATGGTCGAGTTCGTCACGCAGACGCCCGACGACGTGACGGGTGTGGCCTTCGACGTGGCCGGCGACGAACTGGGTGTCGTCTACATCGACGCCGGCCTGACCGAGGACATCGAGAGCGAGGGGTACGCCCGCGAGGTGATCCGCCGGGTTCAGGAGATGCGCAAGGACCTCGAACTCGATCTGGAGGAGCGCATCCGCGTCGACCTCGACATCGACGACGACCGCGTGGCCGACCTCGTGGCCGACCACGAGGCCCTGATCGCCGACGAGGTCCGCGCCGACGAGTTCGGGCCGGTCGAGGACGGCCACCGGAAAGAGTGGGAGGTCGAAGGTGTCGAGATGGAGATCGCAGTGGAAGCGGTGGCGGCGGCCGAGGCATCGGATTGAGGAGCGGCCACGAACGCAGTGAGTGGCCGTTTTTCGCCCACGTTTTTCGAGGCGCGGATCGCGACCAGCGGGAGCGATCCCAACGAGAAAAAGGTGGGAGTATCGCAGTGGAAGCGGTGGCGGCGGCCGAGGCATCGGATTGAGGAGCGGCCACGAACGCAGTGAGTGGCCGTTTTTCGCCCACGTTTTTCGAGGCGCGGATCGCGACCAGCGGGAGCGATCCCAACGAGAAAAAGGTGGGAGTATCGCAGTGGAAGCGGTGGCGGCGGCGGAAGCGTCGGACTAGTCTGTCGTCCCGGTCGCGACCGAAGGGAGCGACCGGCTTTTTCGCCACCGGAAGACTCAGTTGGTTCGTCTTCCGAGTGCTCACGAGAGCTTGGCTCTCGTGGCATACCGAAAACCGGCGGTTTTCGTGGACCCCCGCTCGCTCCGCTCACGTGGGTTGGACTACGGTCGTTCAGGAGACTCCTCTGGGGCGGGGAGTCGAAGGGTGGCTTCGGTACCCCGGTCGGTCCGGTCGACGGTGATACCGCCGCCGGAGGCGTTGGCGACGGTCGCGGCCAGCCACAGGCCGGCCCCGCTCCCGTGTTCGAGGGCGGTCTCCTCCCGCCGTTCGAGGATGGCGACTTCCTCCGGGGAGATGCCGGGGCCGTCGTCGGCCACGCGGATCGTGACCGTCTTGTCGTCCCGCTCGATGTCGATCCCGACCCACGGCTCGGGGCTGTCGTTGTGCTTGACGGCGTTCTCGACGAGGTTCTCGATGGCCAGGTCGATGTCGTCGTGGGCCCGGGCCGTGACGGACGCGGGGCCGGTCCGCTCGACGGTCGCGTTCGGGTGGTTTCGGTCGGCACGGGCGGCGATCTCGGAGACGAGGTCGCCGATGTCGGTTTCGGTCACGTCGCCGTCCCGCAGGATGGCCCGCTCGATGCGGGTGGCTTTCTGACTGGTGTCGGTGAGCGAGTCGCACTTCTCGACGATCTGCTGGGCCAGATCGCGGACCTCGTCGTCGGCCGAGTCCGCGAGCAACTCGGCACAGGCCCGGATGACGTTGATATCGTTGCGGAGGTTGTGCCGCATCACTCGGGTCAGGACCTGCTTGAGTTCCGAGAGCTGGCGTTCGCGTTCCTTGCGCTTGGTCACGTCGCGGGCGATGCCGACGACCCCCTCGACCGCCCCGTCGCGTTCCAGGGGCGTGAGTCTGTGTTCGCCGGTGACGGTCCGGGGGCCGATCTCGGACTCCATCTCGACGGCCGCGTCCGTGCGGTCGCCGGTGAGGATGCCCTCGACCGCGTCGGCGTAGCGGGCGAACGTCTCGGCGTCGACGACCGACGCGAAATCGAGGAGGTAGGTCCCCTCCAGCGCCGCGACCGGAATGCCGGTGAACTCGGTGACGCGCTGGTTGACGAGTTCGGTGCGACCGTCCGGTCCGTACACGTAGGCGATGTCGCGGCTGTTCTCGACGATCGCTCGGTAGAGGCTCGCCGCGTCCGTCCGGCGGTCGTCCCGTTCGAGGACGACCGACATCGCCGCCGGGGCGCCCTCGTACTCGACCGTCGTGCCGTGGATCTCGACCGCGCGTTCGCTGCCGTCGGCACCGATCACGGTACAGGTGAACTCCTGCCGCTCGTCGGGTGTCGTACGGCCCGCCGCGAGTGCCGTCTCGACGGCCGGCCGATCCGCGTCGTCGACGAACGACAGGAACGACTCCCCGGACAGGTCGGCTGCCGGAACGCCGAGCAGATCGCTCAGAGTCTCGTTCGCGTGGACGACGGTCCCGTCCTGGACGAGGCAGACGGCCACGAGGTCGCGGGTCAGCAGTCGCTGTTGCCAGGGGGACGCGCCGTCGACGGCATCCAGTCCAGTCACACTCCTACCTGTGGGTCAGGCTGACATGGCTTAATAGTTAGAGGTGTGCGGGGAGGACGCCCCTCAGAGCGCGTCGGCGATGGCGGGCGCGACGCTGACGGTACTCGCGGCCCGTTCCAGCGTGTCGGTGCCGTAGATGGCCTCGACGCCGGCGCGGGCGAGTTTCGTCGTCGCGTCGGCGGCCAGCATCGGGTGGACGCAGGTCACGTACACCCGGGCGGCACCCATGTCGTCCAGCGCGGCGACCGATTCGGCCATCGTCGACCCGGTGGCCACGATGTCGTCGGTCAGCACCACGTCCCGGCCGTCCACGTCGGCGTCGCGGGGCTCGATCTCGACCTCCGAGCCCGAGAGCCGGGTCTTCTCGAAGTAGTCGACGCGGCCGCGACCGTAAGCGGTCTGTACCGTCTCGGCGATGTCGACGGCCCCCTCGTCGGGTGAGAGGAAGACCGGCTCGGTGAGGTCCGCGGGGAGCGGGTCGGCCAGCTGGGCGGCGGCGTCGACGGTCTCGGCCGGCACGTCGAAGTGGTCGGTGATCGACGGTTCGTGGGGATTGACGGTCAACACGCGGTCGGTCCCGGGGCTCAGTGCCTTGGCCATCGCACGGGCGGAGACGGGCTGGCCCGGCTCGAAGGCCGCGTCCTGGCGGGCGTAGCCCATGTAGGGGATGACAGTCGTGACGTGATCGGCCCCGGCTTCGCGGACTGCGTCCTGCAACTGGAGCAACTCGACGTGTGCGTCGCTGGAGTCGGTCGACGCGACGATCACGGCCTCGTCCGCGTCGAAGTACGGGACCTGTGCCATGAGTTCCCCGTCGGGGAACCGCTCGAAGGAGACGGGCGCGAGGTCCGCGTCGGTCGCCGCGGCCAGTGCCGCGGACAGCGACTGCGAACTGGACCCACTGACGATCATATTCGGCCCCTCGCCACGGCGGCTAAACCACTTTTCGCTTCCGTCCGCCCCGAAGCGGAAGCGATTAGTGACACTCGGGTGATCGCTCTGCCGTGAACCCCTACGCCCTCCTCGCCGCCGCAATCGCCTCGGAACTGGTCGCCACCGTGTCGCTGAAACTCTCCGAGGGGTTCTCGAACCCCCTCCCCAGCGTCGTCGTCGTCGTCGGCTACGGCGCGGCGTTCGTCCTGCTCTCGCTGGTCCTCGAAGAACTCCCCGTCGGGCTGGTCTACGCGACGTGGGCCGCGCTGGGCATCGTCGGCATCGCCGCGGTCGGCGTCGTCGCCTTCGGCGAACAGGTCGATCCCGCCGGGGTGGCCGGCATCGCCTGTATCATCCT
Organism: Halorientalis pallida; assembly: GCF_049605515.1. GTDB lineage: Archaea > Halobacteriota > Halobacteria > Halobacteriales > Haloarculaceae > Halorientalis > Halorientalis pallida_A. The sequence goes on along the minus strand of NZ_CP187158.1, from coordinate 2,268,043 downwards.
CGGTGTCGTCCTGCTGAACGTCGTCTCGGGGATGTCCGCCCACTGATCACGACTCGGGCGCGACGGCCAGCCCGCTCACGCCGGGCAGACCGAGCGCCCGGGAGCGCCAGCCGTCGCCGGCGTTCACGAGGACGGTGCCCTGGGCCGTGACGGCGTAGGTCCCCGTGCCGTGGGTCACCGCCACGACGGACTCGCCGGTCGGGACCTCGCACTCGCGCCAGTCCTCGCCGTCGCCTTCGTAGAGCGCGTCGGCCGTCGCGGCGTGGCCCCGCTCGGGACTGCTGGCGACTGCGGTGAACGCACCGTCCATCCCCGTCGCCCAGCCCGGGCCGAGGTAGTAGAGGCCGTCGTCGGTCGCGGCCAGCGGCGTCCCGCCCGTCGCCACGTCCCGGGCGTCGGCGAGGCCGACGTGGTCGAGGCCGTCGCCGACGCGGTAGACGCCCGCCGCAGAGGCCAGCAGGTCCCCGTCGATGGCGCGCACGTCCTCGACCGTGCCGAGCGTCGTCCACTCGTCGCCACCGGCCTCTCGGCGGGCCACCGTCCCGTCGGGACCGGCCGCGAGCACGTCGTCGTCGTCGAACCCTACGGCGACGGCGGGACCGAACCCCGTTTCGGCGTAGCCGCCGTCGGCGCTCTCCAGCACGTCCTCGTCGGTGGCGACGGCCAGTGAGTCGGGACCGGCCGCCACGTCCCGGGCGGTACAGCGGTGGGCCAGCGAGAACTCGCCGACGATGTCCGCCGAGACGGCGACGACGGCCACGCCGAGGTCGGCGGCGACGTACAGCTCCGTCGTCCCGGTCTTCTCGCCGTAGACCCGCTTCTCGTCCAGACTGATGTCCGCGTCGCTCATGTCCAACTCTCGAACCGCCCCGGTCGAAAGGCTACCGGCTCGACGGTCTCACAGCGCTTCCTTGTACGCTTCCAGCGTGTCCGCCACGTCCTGGTCGGTGTGGGCGTACGTGACGAACTGGGACTCGAACTGGTTCTGGCTGAGGAACACGCCCTCGTCTTTCATCTTGGGCCAGAAGACGCGCCGCCAGCGGTCGGTCTCGCCGGCGGCCACGTCCGCGCCGGTCTTGGGACAGTGCTCGAACCGGGGACAGTCCGCGCGCTGTTTGCAGGCACCCTCGCAGTGACCCTCGAAGCTGTCGGGGGCCTCGCGCGTGAACACGAGCTTGAACATCCCGTCGGTCCCGGTGACGGTGTAGGACGGGGCCTGGTCTTCGACGATCTCGGCGAGCCCCGTCCGCAACCGCTCGCCGAGGTCGTGGATGTGGTCGTGTACGTCGTGTTCGGCGGCGTAGCGCAGCGATTCCAGCCCGGCGGCCATCGTGACGGGGTGGCCCGAGAACGTGCCGGCCTGGAACACGTCGCCCGAGGGGGTGAACTGCTCCATGAGCCGGGCGGGACCGCCGATGGCACCGACGGGGAAGCCGCCGCCGATGAGCTTGCCGAACGTCGTCAGGTCCGGTTCGATGCCGAACTTGCCCTGGGCACACTGGAGGCCGCCGACGCGGAAGCCCGTGATCACCTCGTCGAAGATCAACAGGGAGTCGTGGTCGTCGGTCAGGTCGCGCAGGGTCTCGTGGTAGCCCTCGATGGGCCGGACGATGCCGTAGTTGGCGAGGATCGGTTCGACGAGGACGCCCGCGATCTCGTCGCCGTAGTCCTCGAAGACCCGGTGGGCGGCCTCCTCGTCGTTGAACGGGATGGCCAGCGTCTCGTCGGCGAACGACTGTGGGATGCCCGGACTCGACGGGCGAGTGTCGTCGTACTCGCCCTCGACGAGGGTGGTCTCCTGTGCGCCGTGGTAGCCGCCCTGCATGACGACGATCTTGTCGCGGCCGGTGTGGGCGCGGGCGAGTCGGCAGGCAGAGACGGTGGCTTCGGTGCCGGAGTTGACGAACCGCAGCATCTCGACCGAGGGGACGTGCCGGGCGACGAACTCGGCGTGTTCGACCTCGATCTCGGTGGGCATCCCGTACATCGGGCCCTCGCTGGCGTGGGACTGGATGGACGACTCGACGGGCTGGGGCGTGTCGTGGCCGTACAGCAGCGGGCCCAGGCCCATCACCCAGTCGATGTAGCGGTTCCCGTCGGCGTCGATGACGTGGCCGCCGTCGCCCCGCTCGATGAACGGCGGATATGGCTCGATTGCCGCCCGCACCGCGGAGTTGACGCCGCCGGGCAACACCGACAGCGCCCGGTCGTACAGATCGCGCGACTGCTCGTGGCTCATACCCCGACCTTGGCCCGCCCGTACCAAAGACCTGACTCACTCGCCCGGAACGCGGGCACGCGCGGCCGGTACCGAACTCCCACCGCGACCGGCCGAATCGCCTGAACGTACGTCGAATATTCGTCCGCCAATCTGGGGAATTATATCCTTAAACAGACCATATTCTATTGCAAACCAGCCGCGCGTCCACGTTTCGAGTACAAAATTGCGATTTTGTTTTGGACAGCGTTTTACCAGTGGAAATAGAGGGAATAAACGACACGAAATGACGACGAACCATCAGGGTGTTGGAGATAGGAGAAACAACCGTCCACTTCTGTCCCGGAAGTGGCTCTCTTTCGACGATTACGACGCATGAGCGAGTGGGTACCGACCACGTGCATGCGGTGTGCCGTCGGCTGTGGGCACAAACAGCTCGGGGTCGACGAGGGGTACGGGGTCGACGTAGTTCGCGGTGATGGTGAGCACCCGGTCAACCGGGGGCTGGCCTGCCAGCGCGGCATCGAGGAGAGCGCCGATCCCGACGGGCAGTGGCTCTCGAAGCCGCTGGTCCGCAAGGGCGGGGAGCTCGTCGAGACCTCGTGGCCCGACGCGCTGGAGCGCGTCGCCGAGCGGTTCGACGCGGCGCTGAGTCGGGACCGCGACGCCGTGGCAGTGCTGGGTAGCGGGCAACAGACCAACGAGGCGGCCTACGCGCTGGGCAAGTTGGCCCGCGGCGGCTTCGGGACGCGGTACTACGACGCCAACACGACGCTGTGCATGGCCAGCGCCGTCACGGCCTACTACGAGGCGTTCGGCAGCGACGCGCCGCCGACGACCTACGACGACATCCCCGAGGCCGAAACGCACGTCGTGTGGGGGGCCAACCCGGCCATCGCCCACCCCGTCATGTTCCGGTGGATTCGCGAGAGCGCCGGCGAGGACGACAGCCGGATGATCGTCGTCGATCCCGTCGAGACGGACACGGCGACGACGGCCGACGAACACGTCCAGCTCGACCCCGGCGAAGACCTCGCGCTGGCCCGGGCGGTGCTGGCCGAGATCGTCGACCGCGGCGCGGTCGACCGCGAGTTCGTCGACGAAGCGACCGACGGATTCGACGAGCTGGTCGCGGACCTCCCCGACCCAGCGGCGGCGGCCGCCGACGCGGGCGTCACGCCCGAGACCGTCGCGGACCTGGCCGCGGCCTTCGAGGACCGGACGCTGATCTACTGGGGCATGGGGATCAACCAGAGCGTCCGGGGCACCGACGCCGCACGGGCGCTGATCGACCTGTGTCTCGCGTCGGGTAATCTCAAGCCCGGAAGCGGGCCGTTCTCGCTGACCGGCCAGGCCAACTCGATGGGGACCCGCGTGGTCTCCTGCAAGGGGTCCTGGCCCGGCCAGCGGCCGTTCGACGACCCGATCCACAGGTCGGAAATCGCCGACGAGTGGGGCGTCCCCGTCGGCCGACTGCCCGACGACGTGGGTCCGGGACCGGTGGGGACGATGGAGGCCATCGAGGACGGCCCCGTCGAGGCGGTCTACGCGGTGGCGACCAATCCCGTCGCCGGGATGCCAGACGCGACGGCGGTCGCGGAGAAACTGGACGACGCCTTCCTCGTCGTGCAGGACAGCTTCCGGACCGAGACGACGGACCTCGCCGACGTGGTCCTGCCGGCCGCGACCTGGGGCGAGTCCGAGGGGACCGTGATGAACATGGAACGGACGGTCTCGCGGGTCCGCCCGGCCTCGGACACGCCGCCGACGGTCCAGCAGGACATCGACATCATCGCGGCCGTCGCCAACGAGATCGTCCCCGGCCTGTTGCCCGACCCCCCGGTCGATCCGGCCGCGATGTTCGACGAGTTCGCCGCCCTGACCGAGGGCACGAAGGCGGACTGTTCGGGCATCGCCTACGAGCGGCTCGACCACGAACTCGGCGTCCGCTGGCCGGCCCCCGAACCCGACGCCGAGGGCGGCTACCGCTACCACGAGTCCACCGACGACGGGGACGACTGGCAGTTCGCCACGCCCGACGGCACGGCGAACTTCTCGGACCCGCCCGAACCCGATCCGCTCCCGGAGCCGACCGACGAGGCCTACCCCCTCACGCTGACGACCGCCCGGGAGGCCGACGGCTACAACACGGGCGTCCGATCCCGGTCGGTCGACGACCCGGGACCGGTCACGGCCCGGATCAACCCCGAGACGGCCGCGAACGAACTCGCCGATCCGTCGGGAGCCGACGACGAACCCACGGTGGGCCTGGAGACGCGGCGGGGGGCGATCATCGCACAGGTCGATCCCGATCCGGCGGTCCCGGCGGGACTGGTGTGGCTCCCGATCCACCACCCGGCGACCAACGACCTGACCGTGCCGGCGACGGACCCCCGGTCGGACGAACCGAACCTCAAACAGTGTGCAGTCCGGGTCGTCGCGGACCCGTCGCTCGCGGCGTACGGAAGCACGGAACGGCGTTCCGTGGACCAGTCGAGCGGCGACGAGCCGCGAGACGGCGAGGGCGCGACCGACCCAGAACCGGTCGAACTCACCGACGGAGGTGAGCCACGATGACGAACAAGATAGAGCAACTCATCATCGCCACGGTCGCCTTCTTCTGGGCGTTCCTGATGTGGTTCTCGACGGCAGCGTTCAGTCCGAGTATCGCGGAGTTTTACAGCCTCTCGACCGAGCAACTGGCACTGCTCGCCAGCTCTGCGATCTGGCTCGCACCACCCGGCCGCGTGCTGGCGGGGTGGGCGGCCGACCGCCTCGGCGCGCACAACGTCTTCGCGATCATCCTGACCTACTCGGGCGCGGTGAGCATCCTCTCGGGGATGCCCTCGCTCGTCGGGTCGTTCGACGTCCTGTTCGTCGAGCGGATGATCGTCGCCTCGGCCGGCATCAGCTTCGTCGTCGGCATCCAGCACGTCGCCCAGTGGTTCGAGGACCACGAGATGGGCACCGCGGAGGGGCTGTACGCCGGCACCGGCAACGTCGGGGCGGGCGTGGGCGCCCTGCTGTTGCCCCGCATCTACGGGACGAACTTCTCGGACGCGTTCGTCCACCTCGGGATCGTCGCCCTGCTCATCGCGTTCGTCTACAAGTGGCGGGGTGAACCGGCGAAAAACCGGGCCAAGGCCCAGGCCGCCAAGGACAACTCCGGGCTGAAAGACACGATGTTCGTCTGGACGCGCTGGAGCGCCATCGCTCTGATGCTGGCTTACGCCATGTCCTTCGGCCTCGAAATCGCGATGAACTCCTGGCTGCCCGCCTACTACGCGGAGGGCTTCGGGGGCGCTATCGCCGACCTCGGGTTCGACAGCACGGCCGCCATCCAGACTGCGGCCGGGACGTTCGCGGCCGTCCAGTCGTTCAACGCCAGCCTGTTCAGACCGTTCTCGGGCTACATGTCCGATCTCTGGCAACGCAAGGGGTGGACGCCTTACCCCGTGATCTCCGATCAACACGACTACTCGCCGCGGGTCCACTGGCTGATGACCGCGCTGATCCTCATCACCTGTACGATGATCGGACTGACGATCATCGGCCTCGCGGGTATCCTGCCCGCGTCCGTGGTGATACTGGCCGTGTTCGGGATCACCGTGAGCTTCGGGACCGGCGGCGTGTTCGCCATCGTGCCCGTCATCTTCAAAGACCGGCCCGGGACCGCCTCGGGGTTCATCGGCGGCATCTCGACGGCCGGCGGGATCGTCTACCCGCTGGTGTACGGCAACCTGCCCAACATCCACACGGGGTACGCGGTGGTCGCCATCGTGTTCTTCCTGCCCTTCATCGGCTTCTTCGTGTGGGCGATGCGGTACGACGACGACCCCCGCGACCACGGCATCGGCACGGAGTCCAGCTGGCTCGGCACGCCGGAAAAGCCTGCAGGGGGTGACGACTGATGGGTGGACACGCCGGCGAACCGACCGGTGACTGGTACAAGTACGGGAAGGCCGTGCTGTACCTGGAGATGGTCATCGCGATTCTGGTGACCGTCTTCTCGCTGTACCTGGCCTTCCAGGGACAGGCGGGCTTCATCGCCTGAGGATGGGTCGTACTGCCGGTGTCGTCCTCGCCGGCGGTCGCTCGACCCGGTTCGAGGACGGGACCGCCCTCGCGACCGTCGACGGGACGGCCACCGTCCGCCGCGTCGCCGACCGCATCGCGACAGTCGCGGACGCCGTCGTCGTCAACTGCCGGCGCGACCAGCGACCGGCCGTCGAGCGCGTCCTCGACGACGCCGACTACGACCTGCGGTTCGCCGTCGATCCCGTCCCCGACCGCGGACCGGCCTACGGTCTCCGGACTGGACTGCGCGTGGCGGCGGCCGAGTACGCCATCGTCTGCGCGTGTGACCTGCCCTTCGTCGATCCGACGCTGCTGTCCTATCTCCACAACCGGGCGCGGGTCGAGCGGATCGACGCCGTCCTTCCCCGGGTCGACGGCTGTGTCCAGCCCCACTGTGGCGTCTACCACGTCGACCGCGGGCGGGACGCTTGCGAGTCGGCCGTCGACCGTGGCGGCGCGTCCCTGCAGACGGTCGCCGACGCGCTCGATCCCGTCGTCGTCCCCGAACCGACCGTCCGAGAGTACGCCGACGAGGACGCGTTCGTCGACGCCGAACGCGCGGCCGACCGATCCGGCGCGCCCGGCGATCCGATTTAGTCGGTCGCCGCCCCGACGTGTTCGCGGGCCTCCTCGCGCGTCATCCCGCGCACGCCACAGGCACAGGAGAGCAACTCCGGGTCCGCGAGGTCGTCCACCTGCTCGCGTCGCTCTCGCTCCAGCGTGTCCGTCTCGTCGTCGTACTCGAAGTACACCCGATAGCTGACCTGCGTGACACCCTCGATCCGGTGGTCTTCGTCGGGGTCGGGCTCGGCGATCTGGGCCTCGTGTTCGGCCTGCATCTCCCGTTTCCAGTCCTCCAGCGTCTTCTCCGGGTCCCGGTCGTCGGTCATGGCCGTGGCCTCACGGCCCCAGGACAAAAACGCTCCCCACACGCGGCCCCGCCGCTCGCGCGCGCCCGCGGCCTCGCCACCACGCCTCGACCAGTCGGCTCGACCCGAGATAACCGACTGTTCGTCCAACTGAACGTCCGTTTACTGCACGCTTTACGTCCTTAAACACACTTACGGTCATGATAAAGTAGACGAACGTCCCGCCGCCTCTCTTGGTTCTGTATATGTTCAACGATTAGTGTTATACGGGCGAAACTGGATCATTATGACGTAAACAGCTGGAAGTTCGTTTCGGTATTCCAGAGAAATCGTGACGCACACGTAATTCAGTGATCGACCATGCCACACAAGAAAGAAGGGATCAAAGACGAACTGTACGGCGACGAGGTACGGGAGAAACTCCTCGAATTCGCCGAGAAGGGGTGGGATTCGATTCCCGAGGACGAACGCGAGGAGTGGTTCACGCGCTTCAAGTTCTGGGGCATCTTCCACCAGCGGTCGGGCCAGGAGAGTTACTTCATGATGCGGCTGACCAACTGCGGCGGGGTCCTCGAACCCGGGCAACTCCGCGCCATCGGTGAGGTCGCCCGCGACTACGCGAAAGGACCCGTCGACAACCCCGAGTTCGGGAACGGGTGGATCGACCTCACGACCCGCCAGTCGATCCAGCTCCACTGGATCAAACTGGAGGACGTGCCCGAGATCTGGGAGAAACTGGAAGCCGTCGGCGTCTCCAGTCGCTCCTCGGGCGGCGACACCATGCGCAACATCTCGGGCTGTCCGGTCGCCGGCAAGGCCGAGGAGTACGTCGAGAGTCGCGAACTGCTCGACGAGATTCAGGACGACATCCGGGGCGACGACGCCCTCTCGAACATGCCCCGGAAGTTCAACATCTCCGTCTCGGGCTGTCGGCAGGGATGCGCCCAGGATTCGATCAACGACGTGGGGCTGGAACCGGCCCACAAGCTGATCGACGGCGAGGAGGTCGAGGGGTTCAACGTCCGCGTCGGCGGCGGTCTCGGCGGCCGCGAGCCCCGCCCGGCGCGTCCGCTGGACATCTTCGTCCGGCCGGAACACGCCAAGGAGACCGTCCGGGCGTTCGTCGAACTCTACCACGAGGAGGGCAACCGCGAGAACCGCCAGAAGAACCGTGCGCGCTTCTTCGTCGACGAGTGGGGGACCGAGGACATCCGCGAGGCGATGGCCGAGCGCCTGGACTTCGACCTCGAACGCGCGGGCACGGACTTCCGCGGCGACTACACCTACAACGCCGGCAGACCCGCCGAGCGCGGAGCCCACGACCACGTCGGCGTCTACGACCAGAAAGACGGCAAGAACTACGTCGGCCTGTCGGTCGCCGTCGGGCGACTCCCCGCCGAGGAAGCGATCGAGCTGGCCGACCTCGCCGACGAGTACGGCAGCGGTGAAGTCCGGCTCACCCGCCGGCAGAACCCGCTGATCATGGACGTGCCCGACGAGGACCTGGACGACCTGCTCGCCGAGCCGTTGCTCGACACGCACACGCCCGAACCGAACCCCTTCGTGCAGGGGGCGATGGCCTGTACCGGCACGGAGTTCTGTTCCATCGCGCTGACCGAGACGAAAGGCCGGACCGCCCGGATGCTCCGCTGGCTCCGGGACAACGTCGAACTCCCCGAGGACGTGGATCGGATCAAGATCCACTACTCGGGCTGTACGGCCGACTGCGGCCAGGCCATGACCGCCGACATCGGGCTTCAGGGGATGCGCGCCCGCAAGGACGGCGAGATGGTCGAGGCCATGGACGTGGGCGTCGGCGGCGGCGTCGGCGAGGAACCCAGCTTCGTCGACTGGGTGCGCCAGCGCGTGCCCGCCGACGAAGTGCCGGGCCTCATCAGAAACCTCGTCGAGGCCTACGCCGCGCTCCGCGAGGAGGGACAGACCTTCCGCGAGTGGGTCGACGCCACCGGCCAGGAGAACCTCGTCACGCTGGCCGAACCCGAGGAGACCAGTTACGAGGACCCCTGGCTACACGACGCGAAACAGTCGTGGTACCCCTTCGACGACGGCGAGAGTCCCGCGCCGACCGCCCCCGACGGGACGCCCCTCTCGGCCGATGACTGAGGACTCATCCCCTCGCGAGGACGTGGACCGACGGCGGACTGCATCGGCACCCGCCACCACGGCTGAGGATGCCGTGGCGGCTCCCGCCGACGCCGCGCCGGAACTCCTTCCGGCCGGGTCAGGCGAGTAACGACTTCCGGGTTTCGCTCACCCGCTTTTCGACGCCTCCGAGCGACAGCTACGCGACCGTCACTGCCGTCGGCCAGCGTCCCCGGACGAATCAGCCGCGGTACCGCAAGCAGTTGGGATTTTACCCGGCCGCGCCGACAGTCGGTGCATGCTCGGCCAAGTTTCGATCCCGGAGTGGGTGCGTGGGTTTCTGCTGGCGTACGATCAGGTACTCTCGGAGCTGTTCTGGTTCGTCGTCGGTTTCGTGGTGGTCTATCTCGTCGGGCAGGTCGTTCTCGCCCCGGTCGCCACCCGGGTCGTCCGGTCGCGGAATCGCAACAACCCGACCATCGTGTCCGCGACGGAGACGTACCTGCGGGTGTTCCTGATCGGGTTCGCGACGATCACGGGGATCATCGCCGCCGGCTACGGGTTCGTCTTCTCGGAGTCGGCGGTCATCATCGCGGCCATCACCTTCGTCTTCGGCATCGCGGGCCAGCAGGTCTTCGGCTCGCTCATCAGCGGACTCTTCCTCGTCACCGATCCCGACTTCAACGTCGGCGACTGGATCTCCTGGTCCGGCGGCGAGGGGACCGTCGAGGCGGTCGACTTTCGCGTCACGCGAGTCCGGACACCGAACAACGGGACGATCTCCGTCCCGAACACGGAACTCACGAGCAACGCCCTCACTCGTCCCTACGGCCGGGACCAGTACCGCGTCACGGAACGGGTGTTTCTCTCCTACGCCGAGGACACCGAACGGGCCCTGCTGGAACTCCAGCAGATCGCCACGAACCACGAGTCGGTCCTCGACGATCCCGCACCGAACGCACGGGTCCTCGACCTCGGAGAGAACGCCATCACGGTCCAGGTGGAGTTCTGGATCGACGACCCGAGCAACAGCGACATCGTGACGCTCCGTTCGGATTTCCGCCGCGTAGTGAAACGCCGATTCGACGAGGAGGGGATCACGATTGCACCACCCTCGGCGCAGTCGCTCTCGGGTGAAATCACCGTGACGGATCGGTCGGGCGACGAACCGCACCCCAGCGGGGAGTGAGGCACACACGGCCACCGGACCAGTGGTTCGGGGGTCGCGTGGAACCCGAAAAAAGCGCGTCGGTCAGTCCTCGGTTTCGAGGTCGACGGCGAACTGCGCGTTCTCCCGGACCACGTCGAGGACGACGCTGGTGTTCGCCGCCTCGACGTCGGGATCGGTCAGCAGGTCCTTGATCTTGCGGTTCATCTCGTCGGTGTTTTTGAACTTCCCGACCGCGACCACGTCGTGACCGCCGGTCACCTCGTAGACGCTGACCATCCGCTCGTGGTCACGCAGGCGGTCGACGACTGCGTTGAGGCCGTTGCCGTCCACGCTGAGGTGGAAGACCGCGGTCACGTCGTACCCGAGCCGGTCGTAGTCGACGACCGGTCGGTAGCTCTCGATGATCGCTTCGTCTTCGAGATCCGACAGCCGCTTCGAGACCGTCGTCGCCGCGAGACCGGTTTCGCTGGCGATCTCGCGGGCGCTGGCCCGGCCGTCGGCAAGCAGCGCGTTCACGATACGACGGTCGGTGTCGTCGACTGCCATCCGTCAGACCGCGTCGCGACCACGTTTGTCGGTCCGGATCTGGACGGCGTCGTCGACGTCGACGACGAAGACCTTGCCGTCCCCAGGTTCGCCGGTGTGAGCGGCGTCCTGAATCGCGTCGACGACGTCTTCGGCCGGCACGTCGGCGACGACCGTCTCCAGCTTGACCTTCTCGTGCAGATCGACGACGTACTCCTCGCCGCGCCACTGGCCTTTCTTGACCGGCTGGCTCCCGCGGCCGCGGACGTTCGTCACCGTCAGCGAGGGCGCGCCGACCTCGGCGAGCCCCTTCTTGACATCCGACAGCTTGCCGGGTCGGATGAACGCGATCACCATCTTGATACCGCCGTCGTTGGGTTCGTCACTCATCAGTTCTCACCTCCTTCGATCTCGCGACCGCCGTCCGACTGCAGGTCGGACGAGCTGTCGCTCGCGCCGCTCACGACACCGCCGTCGGTCTTGTACGGGCCGGTACCACCGTCAGTCATCGTCGCGTCGTCACCGAGCGAGAACTCGGGGTAGGTTTCGACGCCGTGTTCCGCGATGTCGAGGCCCTCGCGCTCGTGGCTCTCGGAGACGCGTGCCTGTCCGAGTGCCTTCAGCACGCCGAACACCAGGCCGGTCGCGAGGACCGTCCAGACCGTGATCGCCAGCACGCCAGCGACCTGCGTGATGACCGCGTTCACACCGGCGAAGCCGCCGGCGGCGACGAACGGGTACGCGAGCGTCCCGAGGACACCGGCGCTCCCGTGGACGGGGAAGACTGCACACACGTCGTCGATCTTGAGCGTCTTCTCGACGAAGCCGAAGACGATGGGGAGCTGCGCGCCGGCGAGTGCGCCGACCACGATTGCGCCCCACCAGCTGGCGACGTTGGGGATCGCCGTGATCCCGACGAGGCCGGCCAGCAGCCCGTTCGCGACGTACAGCGTGTCGACTTTGCCGGTCTTGGCGAGTGCGACTGCGCCGGCACCGATGGCACCCATCGCCATCGCCAGGGTCGTCGTCAGCGCGACGCGACCGAGAACGGCACCGTTGAACAGCATGCCGCTGTCACCGCTCGTGAAGATCGCGGCCGTGCCCACGTTGAACCCGTACCAGCCGAAGGCCAGGATCAGGGTTCCGAGCACGGCGAACGTCAGCGAGTGACCGGGGATGACGTTGACGCTGCCGTCACTGTTGTACCGGTCGATCCGCGGTCCGAGGACGTAGGCGGCCGTGAGGCCGGCGATGCCGCCCATCCCGTGGACGATCATCCCACCCGCGAAGTCCTGGAAGGTCGTCCCGAGGTACTGGGAGAAGTACGCACCGGACCAGGTGATGCCCGTGACGACGGGGTAGATGATCGCCGCCAGCAGGAACGTGTAGGTCACGTACGCACGGAGCTTCGCGCGGCCGGCCACCGCCCCGGAGACGATGGTCGCCGCCGTCATGGCGAAGACGGCGCCGTAGAGCCAGCTGCTGGCCCACGAGGACGGATCGGCACCGGCAGTCCAGGCGAACCCGGACCCGCCGACGAAGCTACTGACTCCCGCACCGATCAGGAAGAACGCCATCACCCCGACCGACCAGGTCAGCAGGTTCTTGGTCAGCTGGTTGGCGACGTTCTTCGAGCGTACCTGCCCCGCCTCCAGCATTGCGAAGCCGGCGTGCATGAAGAAGATCAGGAAGGAGACCACCAGAATCCACGTGAAGTTCACCGCGCTGGCGACCTCGCTCACGCCGACCTGCAACAGGATCGGGTCCATCAGGCCGACACCTCCGTTACACGGATTCCGGAATTACCCGCGTGTTTGTCTAACTTTTCACCGAAACGCGCTATGCTCGTTTGGTATTTCACGAGAGAAGGTCATGGAATCCCACTACATAAGGCTTAGCTTGAACATCGGGCAGTTTTCAACTCTTGGGTAGACGAACGTTGGAATTACAAGAGACTATTATCGATATAAGGTTGTATTCCGTCCAGTCTCTGGGCACTTGTTCGCGCCATTTCCGGACGTTCGTCAACCGGGGTTCGGACGGATTACCCGTTCGTAGCCGGTGCGCGCGCTCTGGATCACGATACGTTGTCTCGAACGCCTGTTTGGTACTGATTCGTTTCGACTCTCGCTCCATCTGGTGTATTTTTTCGAATTTTCTGCGCTGATCGACCGTTCGGACAGTTCCAGCGCGCACCCCGTCTGACGGTGTCACACGATCTCCGCTGGCGTGAGTGCGAGCGCGGTCGTCAGACAGATGCCGCCGACGAGCAGGAGGCCGACGCCGACCGGTGTGGTCTCGACTTCCACGACCGTGGGTGTGATCGCGACGCCGGCCGCCGCCAGCGCGACGGCGGTGGTCCCGGCGGCGTGGGTCGCCTCCAGCCGATGGGCGTCGGCTCCCTCGTCCAGCGCCGTCCGGAGTTCGGTGGCCGTCCGCCCGACCGTCCAGGCGACGACGACGGCCGCGCCGGCACCCACCAGCTGTGGGGCCCCGGCACCCGCCACACCGCCGGTCACGACCGCGCCGAACTGCCCGAGACTGCCGACCGTGACGAGGGTCGCCCGGCCGCGGACCGCTCCGACGGCGATCCCCGCCAGCCCGAGCGCCCCCAGCACCGTGGCGAGCGCTCCGACGCCCGCGAGGACGAACGCCACGAGGGCCGCGCCCGTCGCGTACCCGGCGGCGAGCCGACCGGGCCTCACCGCGACCACCCCGCGGTCGCCAGCGCCCGTTCGATCCCCTCGCTCGGTCCGACTTCCACGACGGGGACGCCGCTGGCGCGAACGTCGGCGAGCCGATCCCGGCGCTCGAACTGGACGAGCGTCCGGCCCGCCGAGTCGTCGGCCGTCGGATCCGGGCTGACGACGCTGATCGGCGTGCCCAGCGCGGCGATCCCCTCGATCAGCCCCACCACGGCGTCGTCGACCGCCGGCGTGAGCACGATCACCTCGGCCGTTCCCGGGAGCCGTTCCCGGAGCCACCCGCGACCGGCGTCGGTCGCGTCCCGCTCTCCCCCGCGCTCGACCGACTGGGTGAACAGTTCCCGTGCGCGCTGCTCGTGTGCGCGCCCGCGACCGGGCGCGAGCCACGCCCGCTCCGGACCCAGCGTCGCGACGCCGACCCGGTGGTCGTCGGCCGAGAGACCACCGAACAGCGCGGCGGCCGCCGACAGCGACCGCTCGATTGCGGTTTCGCCCTCTGGAGTCGGTGCCACCGCCGCCACGGCGCGGGTGTCGATCACGAGGACGACCGGGAGCGACCGTTCGGGGTGGAATTCGACCGTCGCCAGCTCTCCCGTTTTCGCTCGCCGCCGCCAGTCGACCCGGCTCAGCGGATCGCCCCGCCGGTACTCCCGGATCGTCCGGAAGGTCAGGCCGTCCCCGGAGCCGTCGACGGTCCGCCGGCCGGCGTAGGGGGCGGTCGCGGCCCGGAGCGGGAGCCGCTGGCCGTCGTCGAGTCGGGGCGGCTCGCCGACCGCCGTCGCGTCGTCGGCCGCGATCTCGACTCGCCGTTCGATCACGCCCGCGGCGTCCCGGAGGAGCGCCGTCGCCGGCTGGAACTCGTGGACGCCCGAGGCGGCCTCGACGGTGTAGGACAGCGTCGCCGTCCCGCCGGGCCGCAGGCTCGTCCCGAGACTCGGCGCGCCGTCGACGACCCGGAGCGCGGACGGCACACCGTCGACCAGCCGGCACTCCGGAATCGTCCGGTCACCGACGTTCTCGACCGCGAGCCGGACCGTCACCTCGTCGCCGGGCTCTGGGTCCGGATCGTTCACTGTCCGGGTGAGCGCGAGCGTCGCGGCCGGCGGCGCGACCACGCGCCCGTACGCCAGCAGTGCGACCGCGAGGGCGGCGACGGGCAACAGCGCCGGCGTCCAGGTGAGGAGGCCGAGCGCGCCCGCGAGCAGTGCCGCGGCGCTCAGTCCGCGCCACCGCCCGGTTCGCTGGACTGTCCCGGTCACGCCGCCACCTCCCGCAGTGCCGCGAGCGCGGCGCGGGCCCGCCGCGAGAACGTCGGCTCGCCGCGCAACACGGTCCGCACCCGGTCCCGCCGCGACGGCGGCCGTTCCTCGAAGAACGCCAGCGCGGCGTCGTCGTCGGTCCAGTCCCCTGCGGTCAACCGCTCGCGCGCTTCGGCCCGCGAACAGTCCAACCGGTCGGCGAGGACGGACGCGGCGACGGTCTCGATCCGGGCCCGCAACCGCGCCTGTTCGTCCTCGTCACGCGTCGAGAGGGCGGTTAACTGCCGATCGACCTCGTCGCCGGGTACCGGCCGCCCCCTGTCACCGGGGTTCGGGAGCGACCCGTCGGCGACCGTCGTCGACGAGCGGTCGAGCGCGGCCAGTCCGCCGACGCCCCCGGCCAGGAGCGCCGACCCGACGAGGACGACCACCGCCAGCCCGCTCCCGCCGACCGACAGCGGCGTGAACACCAGCACCGCGCCGGCGGCCGTCGCCGCGAACCCGACCGCGAGCAGGACCCGCTGCATCAGTCTTCGCCCTCCTCCACGAGCGCGGCCAGCGCGTCGCGGGCGCGGTCCTCGCGCTCCTCGGTCGGCTCGGCCGTGCCGTAGCGCACCCGGTCGAACAGGTCGGTCAGCCGTTCGACCGGCTCGGTGGCCGCGCCGGCGCGGGCCGCCTCGCGGGCGAACTCCCGTGGCGTGGTCGTCTCGCCGTAGGGCACGTCGAGTTCCGTCACCATCGTCCGCCAGGCGCGGTACACCTCGTTGTCCGCCGCGGCGTCCGGGACGAGTGGGGCCGAATCGGTCGCCCCGTCGTCGCCGTCGTCGTGGTCGACTCGCACGTCGGGTTCCGGGCGCTCGTCGGCGTCGCCGCGGCGGCGTCGCAGTCCGGCCAGCGCGAGGCCGGCGACGACCAGCGCCGTGACGGCCAGCAAGAGCAGGGGATTCACCGTGGGGAGCAGTCCCGCGACGAGGCCGTAGACGCCGCCGAGGGAACCGAGCAGGCTGACGCCGCCCGGGCCACTGCCCCCGAGACCGCCACCGCTGGTCGCGTTCGCGCTCACGTTGGTCGTGTTCACGGGTCCGCTCGCCACGCTGGGCGGGTCGAGGTCGGTGACGGCGGTAGCACCGACGGCGAACGCCAGCGCGGCCGAGAGGGCGATCAGGGCGATCAGGGGAGGGCGTTGCTGCACGACCGGCGGTTCGGTCGCCCGGCGTTTGAACACTGGCCGACGGTTTCCGGGTCAGAAAATCGTCGAAACTCGGTGACTACAACTGCGCGGCCACGTCCTCGGCGAAGTACGTCAGGATCAGGTCCGCGCCGGCCCGCTTGATCGACAGCAGTGACTCGTGGGCGACCGCTTCGAGGTCGAGCCAGCCCTTCTCGGCGGCGGCGTGGAGCATGGCGTACTCCCCGGAGACGTTGTAGGCCGCGACGGGATGGTCGAACTCCCGGCGGACCGCGCTCACGATATCCAGATAGGGCAGGGCGGGCTTGACCATCAACACGTCCGCGCCCTGTTCCACGTCCAGTTCGACCTCGCGCATCGCCTCGCGGGCGTTGGCGGGGTCCATCTGGTAGTGTCGGCGGTCGCCGAAGGCTGGCGCGCCGTCCGCCGCGTCCCGGAACGGGCCGTAGAAGGCGCTCTCGTACTTGGCCGCGTAGCTCATGATCGGCACGTCCGGGTAGCCCGCGCCGTCCAGTCCCTCGCGAATCGCACCGACCATCCCGTCGGTCATCGAGGAGGGTGCGACCATGTCCGCGCCGGCCTCGGCGTGGGAGACCGCCGTCTTCGAGAGGAGATCGAGCGTCTCGTCGTTCTTGACCGTGAGCGTCGGGTCGTCGGCCGCGTTCTCCTCCACGACCCCACAGTGGCCGTGGTCGGTGTACTCGCACATGCACACGTCCGTGATAACGTAGGCGTCGGTCTCGTCGGTGATCGCCCGGACTGCGCGCTGGACGACGCCGTCCGCGGCCCAGGCCCGGGTTCCTCGCGGGTCTTTCTCCTCGGGGATGCCGAAGACGATGACCGCCTCGACGCCGGTGTCGCGGATCTCCTCGACGCGGGCGACGGCCTCGTCGACGGGCACGCGCTCGTGGCCGGGCATCGAGGGGATCGGCTGGCGGTCGTCGGTCGTCGCGTCGACGAACACGGGCGCGATCAGGTCGCTCGCCGAGAGGTCGACCTCGCTGACGAGTGACCGGACGCCGTCCCGGCGGAGCCGACGGGGCCGGTGTGTGAGGTGGTCCATACCCGGCCGTATCAGCGGTATCGGCAAAAACGCACTGTTCTAGAGGGTGACCACGCCGAACTCCACCAGGAAGTAGCCGCTGGCCATGATCAACGAGTTGTAGAGGCCGTGCAGCCCGATGGGTACCCAGATCGACCCGGTCCGCTCGTAGCTGTAGCCGAACCCGAGGCCGACGACGAACACGATGCCGACCATCGCGGCCGCCCACTCCATCGAGTAGGACAGATACGAGGGGAGATGCAGGACCGCAAAGAGGACGCCCGCGCCCAGAATCGCGCCCGCACTCGACACCACCTCCCCGAGATACTGCTGGATGACGCCCCGGAACAGCGCCTCCTCACAGGGTGCGACGACGAACAGCGACAGCGGGATCATCGCGAGCATGAGCGCCTGCGGATCGATGGACACCTCCGTGACCCGTGCCGGGAGCAGGGGGAACCCCAGCTGGAGGGCGACGAGTACCGCGACCGACCGGACGGTGAACAGCGCGACCGCACCACCCGCGACGTACGTCACCAGTCGGCTCCGATCCGGGAGCGCCAGTCCCACGTACCCCACCCCGCGGTCGGTCGCCTTGACGAACGTCAGCGCCGCGACACCGAAGCCGAGTTCGGCGATCCCGAGCGCGAAGGCGACCGTCACCACCGACGTGGGCAGGAACACCGTCGGGACGATCAACACGGCGCTACAGACGGCCGCGAAGACGGTCAGGCCGACCGCGACCGCACTGCGTTTCAAGCGGGGCCAGTCGCGTCCCTCCGCGAGCGATCCGGCGTCGGTCCGATCCGGTCGGTCGGTCGGGTCGGACATGTGTCTCTACCTTCTCCGTCGACTGAAATACAGTTTTCTCCACACGAGACGGCCCGCGGTGCGGGACCGAGGCGGGGCTGTGCGGTCGTGGTGGCGGTCCGAGGACGAGCACAGCAACCGCGAGCGCGCCAGTGACGCGCTCGCGGCTTTTTCCCCACGTTTTTGCTCGGGGGGTGCGCGCCGCGCACCCCCCGATGGAAAAAGTGGGTGCCGTTAGTCGTCAGCGGGCGCGGACTCGCCGCCGGCGGCCGCGCCGGCGGTGATGCCGTCCTGTTCGACGGCTTCGACGAGCAGTTCGGCCACGTCGACGATCTCGATGTCGTCCTCGAAGTTGCCGGTCTTGCGGCCGTCCTCGTACATCGTCATGCACATCGGGCAGGCGACGACGAACTTCTCGACGGCGTTGCCGGCCTCCGTGTCTTCCAGCGCCTCCCGGAGGCGTTCCTCGCTGGGTTTCTCCTCCTCTTCGAGTTCCATCCAGAGGCCACCGCCACCGCCACCGCAACAGAACGAGTCGTCGCGGTTGCGGGGCATCTCGTGGAGGTCACAGCCCGTCGCACGGATCAGGTCGCGCGGGGCCTCGTACTCGTCGTTGTACCGGCCCAGGTGACACGGGTCGTGGTACGTGACGGTGTAGTCGAGTTCCGTGCCGGTGAGGCCGAGTTTCCCGCGGTCGACGAGTTCCTCGACGGCCTGGGTCCAGTGGTAGATGCCCGCGTCGGGGTTCCAGTCGTCGTCCTCGATGTCGAAGTCCATCATCGGGTCGTCGGCGAACTCCGCGAAGTCGACCTCCGGATACTCGTTCTTGAAGGTGTTGAACGAGTGGGGGTCGGTACAGACGATCTTCTCGAAGTTCACGTCCTGGAAGTTCTCGACCATCGTCGCGGCCTGCTCGACGAACAGGAACTCCTCGCCCACGCGACGGATGTCGTTGGCGTCGTAGACCTCGTCGTCGTAGAGGATGCCGAAGTCCACGTCGGCCTCCTGGAACAGTTTCGCCAGCGACCTGGCGACCTGCTTGTTGCGGTCGTCGAAGGAGGGGTAGTCGCCGACGTACCAGAGGAACTCCACGTCCTCCTCGCGGGCGTCGGCCACGTCGAATTCGAGGTCCTCGGTCCAGTCGCCACGGTTGCGCTGGCTGTTGCCGAAGGTGTTGCCCTTCTGCATGACGTTCTGGAACACGTCCTGCAGGCTGGGCTGGATCTCGCCCTCGTCGGTGAGCTGGCGGTTCAACCGGGTGAAGGTCTTGAGGTGCTCGATCTCGACCGGGCAGGCGTCCATGCAGGCCATGCAGGCCATACAGGACTCCATCGTCTCGGCCTGGATCACCGCGTCGTCCGAGTCGGCGACGATGTCTTTCTCGTCGCCGCCCGACTCGACCTGTTCGCGGTAGTTCTTCAGGTCGAGGATCACGTCCCGCGGCGAGAGGTTGCGCCCGGAGTTGTTGGCCGGACAGACGGAGGTACAGCGGCCACACTTCGTACAGGCGTCCTGATCGAGAATCTCCTTCCAGGAGAACGAGTCCATGGATTCGGCGCCGGTGTCGGCGTCCAGATCGGCGGGGATGCCGGGCAGGCGCTTGCCGGCTTTCTCGTCGCGCGTGACGACGTTGGCGAACGACGAGATCATGTGGAACGGCTTGGCGTAGGGGATGGCCGCGATGAAGACGAACGCGATGATGGCGTGGGACCACCACGCGAGCGGGTAGGCGGCCGTCGCCATCTCCGGGGTCATCCCGGCCGCGGCGAACACGTCCTTGAGGAACCAGCCGACGAAGCTCACGGTCTCGAAGGACACGTCACGGGTGGCGCTGGTGCCCAGAATGCGGATCGCCTCGGTGACGAACCCGCCGACGCCGAGCAGGAACAGCGACCAGATGAACAGGTGGTCTTCGAGACTGGAGTTGGGGCCCCAGAGCCGTTCGTTCCGGACGACGTAGCGCCGGTACAGCGCCATGCCGATCCCGACGACAAAGAGCAGGCCCATGAAGTCCATCACGAGGGAGTAGGAGAGATAGAAGTCTCCCTTGAAGATGGAGAAGCTCTGGCCCGTCAGGAGCTTCCCGCCCTTCTCGAGGAAGTCCATGTCGATGGCCAGGATCGTCGTCCCGATGAGCAGGGTCAGAAAGCCCCACATGATGAACGAGTGCATCAGGCCGCCGTAGAGGTCACGGTCGAACTGTTTCTGATTCGTGAAGACGATCTTGGACGCCTCACGGATTCGCCCGCCGAGGTCGTCCATGCGCTCGAACCAGTCCTCGTCACCCTGTGCGTACCGGTCGAACCGACGGTACACACCCCAGATGAGAACTGCGATCGTCAGCGCCGCCAGGTAATAAAAGACGACCTCACCGATGTGGCTGATCTGCCACATCGTAGGACGTGTGACGGTGTCACCCGCCTGCAACGGTAGTACCATGTTGTGGTTGTGTGGAAGTTACGCGCTTAAGTCTTGCCAAGCGCCAGCATACCCACGGTACACAACCCGTCGACGATTTCTCCCCATCCGTGGCCCGGCCCGAACCGGCCCCGGATATGGCCGGCAATACCTTTTTGTCCGCGCGTCGACCGTCCAGTGACGATGGACGATAAAACCGAGGAACTCCGGGACATCTTCGTCGAGGTCACCGACGAGGAGACGGTGACCGAACGCCAGGAGGAGGGGCCGGGGTCGCTCGCCGACGCCGACGAGGCCGCCGTCGCCGACCGCATCGCGGCCGTCGTCGCGGACATGCGCGAGCGCTACGATTTCCTGACCGACCTCGACGACGACGCCCTCGCAACCGTCGTCCGCGGGTTCTACGACGGCGCGGACGACGCCGCCATCGCCGAGACCGTCGACGAAACCCCCGACGAGGTCTTCCGCGCCCGCATGGACCTCCACCTGCTCGACGACGAAGACACCGAGTTTCCCTTCGCGCTGTCCGCCCTCCGGGACGCCCGTGCGGACGGCGCGGACCCCGACCCCGAAGCACTGGCCGACACGCTCGATACCGACCCCGAGACCGTCGAGCGCGCCCTGCTCGTCGCCGACGCCCAGGCCGAGACCCGCCGGGTCAGCGGCCGCTTCCGGAGCGCGTTCGAGGACGCCATCCCCGACGCCGCCCTCTCGATCCGCCTGACCGACACCGCCCAGGAGAGCGGTCTCGACGAAGCCGCCGAGGACATCGAGACGGACACTAAATTCTAGTTTACAGGAGGGGGTGCGCGAGCGCACCCCCTCCTCCAAAAACTTGGGGAAAAACACGGGATACGCGCCAACGGCGCGAATCCCGGGAACCGGCGGCTTCGCCGCCGGACGCTTACGGCGTCCGCACCGCACAGCACAGTTTTCTTTTCGCCGGTTGTTCAAATCTCCAATACGATGGGTGTCATCGCTCCCCGCAACTGGCTCTCCACGGACTCGCCGAGCGGGACCGCCCTGCTCATCGCGGCGCTGGCGGTGCCCGTCGTGGTCCAGAACCTGCTCCTCCCGGGCTCTCTCGCCTGGCTCTGGGTCGCCGTTGGCTTCGTTGCGTTCGCGGTTGCGATTGGGCCGGTCGCCGCGTCCTCACTCGGCGAGCGCGTCGGTGCCTGGTTCCGTGGGATCGGCGTCGAGGGGCGGATACTCGCCCTCGTTGCCGTCGTCGCGGCTGTCTGGCTGGTGACCGAGGTCGTCGAGGGTGCGTTCACGCCGCTCCACAGCATCGGCACGGGTGGGTTGCTCGCCGTCGTCGTGTTCGTCACGGTCCGGACGGTCTACGCGCGGATCGCGGGCTGAGGCGCACCGCCGAACGGACCGGGCGGTACGAACGTTCAAATACCAGTCCGGGACCAGCCCCGACCATGCACACGTTCCGGGACGTGGAGACGGCCGCGTACTGCCCGCGAAAGCTCTACTACCGCCGCCGCGCCGGCCCGCCGGACGTACCCGACGAGGTGGCCACCTGCCGGAGCCTGGCCTTCGAGTACGAGCGCCTGCTCGATTCCGACGCCGACCTGCTGGCCGCGCCCGTCGAAGTCTCGCCCACGCAGTTCCGATCACGGCTCGGCCGCGCGAAAGCCCGACTCGACGCCTGGGACGAACTGGTCGACCCGCCCATCCGCGAGCGCACGCTCGAAGGCCGTGAGTGTCGCGGCGTCGCGCACAAGGTTCTCGAAGATCCGCTGGCTCCCTCGCTCGTGTTCGCCGGTCGGCCCCCCGACGAAGGGGTCTGGGAGCCCCAGACCGTGCGACTGGTCGCGGCGGCGAAGGCGCTGTCCTGGGAGCGTGAGACCGCCGTCGAGCGCGCCTACGCGGAGTATCCGGCCTACGGCGTCGTCCGGTCCGTGCCGCTGACGACTCGCCGGAAGGCCGCCTACCGGAGCGCCGTCCGGACGGCCGACGCCGTCGACGGCCCACCCGCCCGGATCGACAACGACGCGAAGTGTTCCCCCTGCGAGTTCCGCGAGCAGTGTGGCGTCCGCACTCGCTCACTTCGGTCACTCCTCTAACCATTTATATAGTTGGACGCCCGTCAGCTACCCGTCTGACACAGGTCATATACGGGCGCTGTATGCCGGTTTTGCGGTGCCAGAATGTCCGCGGGGTTTAAGTATCTCGGGGGTGCGATTAGAAATGCAGTCACACGCTCCACTCCGTTTTTGCCGACTGCCAGACGGCGCGGGAGTGCGCCGATCAGCCCGCCGCGGTCGCGGGCCGGGAAATACCTAACTCCGCGTAGTTGAAAGACCGGCTATGCTCGAACTCGCCGACGTGGAGGCCGCCAGAGAGCGGGTCGCCGAGACTGCCAGACACACGCCGCTGGAGTACTCCCACACGTTCTCCGCGATGACCGGCGCGGCGGTCCACCTGAAACTGGAGACGTTCCAGCGGACGGGCGCGTTCAAGATCCGCGGGGCGACCAACCGCATCGCGACGCTGACCGACGCCGAGCGCGAGGCCGGCGTCGTGACGGCCAGCGCCGGCAACCACGCACAGGGGGTCGCGCTGGCGGCCACGCGCTCCGGCGTCGACTCGAAGATCGTCATGCCCGAACCCGCCCCGGTCTCGAAGGTGAAGGCCACCCGAAACTACGGGGCCGAGGTCGTCCTCCACGGCGAGGACTACAGCGAGGCCGCCGACCACGCCCACGAGATCGAACGCGAGGAGGGCCGCACCTACGTCCACGCCTTCGACGACCCGATGGTGATGGCCGGGCAGGGGACCATCGGCCTCGAAATCGTCGAGGACTGTCCCGAAGTCGAGACGGTCGTCGTTCCCATCGGCGGCGGGGGGCTCATCAGCGGGATCGCCACCGCGATCAAGGGCCGGAATCCGGACGTCCGCGTGATCGGCGTCCAGGCCGAGGGGGCCTCCAGCGCGGCCGCGTCGCTGGCGAAGGGCGAGATCGTCGAGCGCGACAGCGTCGAGACCATCGCCGACGGCATCGCCACCCGCCGGATCGGCGACGAGACCTTCCCGATCATCCGGGAACGCGTCGACGAGGTGGTGACGGTCAGCGACGAGGAGATCGCCGTCGCGCTCACCAAACTGCTGGAACGCTCGAAGACCCTCGTGGAAGGCGCGGGTGCGGTCCCGCTGGCGGCCGTCCTCGAAGACCAGTTCGAGTACGCCGACGACGAGGTGATCGTCCCGACGCTCTGTGGCGGGAACATCGACCTCAACACCCTCACGACGGTGATCCTGCGGGGGCTGGTCAAGACCGGTCGCTACCTGCGCCTCCGCACGGTCCTGAAGGACCGGCCCGGCACGCTGGAGGAGCTGACGAACATCCTCTCGCGGCACCGGGCGAACATCTACGCCATCCGCCACGACCGCACGTCCCGGAACGTGGCGCTGAACGACGCCGAGGTCGAACTCGATCTGGAGACCCGCGGTCACGACCACGTCGAGACCGTGCTGGACGCCCTCGAAGACGCGGGCTACGAGACCGAAGTGCTACTGTAGCCCCTCAGAGCCCGTCGAGAAAGTCGGTCGCTCGCTCGCGTCCCGTCTCGATCAGCTCGTCGACGAACTCGGGGCTGCGGTCGAGTTTCGAGGCGTACCCCAGGTCGCCGTCGAAGCCGACCCGGCGGACCTCGGTGTGGCGGAACTCGTCGTCGGGCAGGTAGCCCTCGGCGACGAACTCGTTGATCTGCTCGACGAGGTGGAGTTCCTGGTTGAGCGAGAGGTTGCCCGCGAGTTCGTTGCGGCGGTCGGCGATCTCCCGCATCGAGGTCGGCTCGCCCTCGCGAGTCTGGGGGTTGATCTGGACGACCCACAGCTCGTCGGGTTTGCGCTCCGGTGGGACGTGATAGAGGTCACGGATCGGCGGATTCTGCGAGAACAGGCCGTCCCAGTGTTCGTCGCCGTCGATCTCGACGGCCGGGAACAGTGCAGGGACCGCCGCCGACGCCAGCACCGCCGCGGGCGTCACGTCTGCGTTGGCGAACGTCTCGAACGTCCCGGCCTCGATGTCGACCGTGCCCACGACCAGTTCGGGGGCCGCGGCGGTCGCCAGCCCGGGGAGTGCGTCGAAGTCGACGACCGATTCCAGCGCCCGCCGGAGCCGGGCCTGTCCCCAGCCCGTGAACGGGTGCTGGTGCGGACTGACCTCCGGGAACGGGACGCCCATGTTCTCGAGCCGAGTCGTCCAGACCAGCGTGTCGTTGCCCGCCCTGTCGGCGGGGGCCGAGGCCGACAGTTCCGTCCAGAGATCGGACAGCACCGCCGGCGCGGTCGTGTCGTCGGCGAGGTGGCCGTACCAGCCGGCCAGCGCCGCGAACGCACCCCCCGACGTGCCGCTGAGGCCGACCAACCGGTCGCCCCGCTCGTCGACGGCGGGCAGCAACTCCGAGAGGACGCCGGCGGTGAACGCGGTGTGACTGCCCCCGCCCTGGCACGCGATTGCGACGTTCGCCTCGTCGCTCATGTCACTGCTTCGACGGCCGACCCACGTAACTCTACTCGTACGTCGAGAGGTGGCCGCCGTCCCAGGTGAGGTCCTCGCCGTCGAGGTGCTGGCCGTACTTCGAGAACCCGAACGTGAAGAGGTTCGCCACGTCGACCGGCTCCATCATCTCTGTGACCTGTGACTCCCCGAGCATCACGTCCTCGACGACCTCCTGCTCGGAGATGCCCCGTTCCTCGGCGGTGTCTGGGATCTGGTCGGTCACCAGCGGCGTCTTCACGTACCCCGTCGAGACGGTGAACGCGCGCAGGGGACCGTCGCCCTCCGCCGCGATGGATTTCGTCAGCCCGCGCAGGCCGAACTTGGAGGTGATGTAGCCGGCCTTGTCCTGTGTCGCCGTGTGGCCGTGGATCGAACACATGTTGCCGATAGCGCCCACGCCGTCGTCGGTCTCGCGGATGTGGGGCATGACGAGTTTGGCGATCAGGAACGGGGCCCGGAGCATTACGTCGTGCATCAGGTCGTACTTCTCCATCGGGAACTCCGGCAGCGGCGAGATGTGCTGGAGGCCCGCGATGTTGGCGACGTAACGCAGGTCGCCCACCTCGGCGGCCTCGTCGACGATCCGCCGCACGTCCTCGTCGTCGGTCAGGTCGCCGGCGATCTCGTGGATCTCGCCGCTCGTGTCCAGTTCCGCGGCCTTCTCGGTCGTGTTCGCCAGTCCCTCCTCGTCCACGTCGGTCGCCGCGACGGCGAGACCGTTCTGGGCCAGTGCCACCGCGGTCGCGCGGCCGATGCCCGAGCCCGCGCCGGTCACCAGCGCCACGCTGTCGGTCGTGAAGCGGTCGTCGTCCAGAGTCAGAATGCGGTCGGCCGTGAGTTCCGGGGGTTCGACGCCATCGGTCATGCCTAGATCCTCACCGGCCAGCCGAAAAAGCAGGTGGGTGCCGGCAGGCCTCTCTACCGCCGGTGTTTAAGTCCGCGCCGGCCCGGGTGAGGGGTATGAAACGCACCGTCACCACCGACGACGCACCCGCGGCGGTCGGGGCCTACAGCCAGGCCACCGCCACCGACTCGCTGGTGTTCACCGCCGGCCAGATTCCCCTGACGCCCGACGGCGACCTGCTCGACGACGCCCCCATCGCCGATCAGACCGAACAGGCCCTGGACAACCTCGCCGCCATCCTCGACGAGGCCGGCGCCGGCATGGACGACGTGCTGAAAGTCACCGTCTACCTCGCCGACATCGACGACTTCGAGGCCATGAACGACACCTACGCCACCTACTTCGAGGACGAACCGCCGGCTCGTAGCGCCGTCGAGGTGGCCAACCTCCCGAAAGGCGTCGGCGTCGAGATCGAGGCCGTCGCCACGACCTGATGGACCCCCGTCTCAAGTCGAGCCTGCTGTGGGGCCTGGTCGGCGGGCTGGCCTTTCTGGTCCTGTTGCAGGGGTACGAACTCGTGAGTACCGAACGGGTGGCCTGGCTGGTGAAGTTCGCCGTGGCCGCCCTCGTCGTGGTCGGCGCGACCGGGGTGAGCTACCTCTATCAGTTCGGCGTTCCCGCGGACGCCCCAAAGGGTAAACGTTAAACGCGGAACGGCGATAGGCTCACGTGAGCCAGGATGGCCGAACGGTAAGGCGCACGCCTGGAAAGCGTGTTCCCTTCCGGGATTCTGGGTTCAAATTCCGATAGACTCGCTCCGCTCGTCTATCGGCGTTCGCGAACGCGGTGCGTTCGCTCACTCCCAGTCCTGGCGCTTGGACCGTCCGGCCACGTTCCGACGCGGAACGAAAGTGCTTAACCGACCGACCTGAGTAAATCAAACCGAGCCAGGATGGCCGAACGGTAAGGCGCACGCCTGGAAAGCGTGTTCCCTTCCGGGATTCTGGGTTCAAATCCCAGTCCTGGCGCTTTTGCCACGAACAACTCGTGAGTGGCAAAACGACTTTCTGGGATTTGAATTAGGGAGTGGGAGGTGAGCGAGTGCAACGAGCGAACGGGAACGACCGTGGTTCAAATCCCAGTCCTGGCGCACCACCTTTTTTCACGGGGGTCGTTCGAGAGAGCGAAGCTCTCTCGTGATCACGAAAGAGCGCTCCGCGCTCTTTCGGACGACCTCGCCGCGAGCCGGGGGCTCGCGGCTCAACCCCCGCCAAAAAACGTGGGCGAAAAAAGCCGAACTCGTGGCACCGCCGCGAGTTCGGTACAATAACTCGCCGCACAGCCACCGCAGCGCTCCCGCACAGCCACCGCACCGATCCCGCACAGCCACCGCTCCCGCCACGACCGCAAACGCGACAATCCAAAACAGATATGTGATTTCTGCGTCAAAAGAACCCGTATGGGGATCTTTAGCCGCCTGAAGATGGGCTGGAACCTGTCGATGGACAGCCTCCGCGTCCTCCGCAAGGAGCCGGAACTGACACTGTTCCCGGTGATCAGCGGGGTTGCAGGGTTGCTGTTTATCGCACTGCTGTTCGGTGGATCGTACGTCTTGAACCTGTTCGAGGGAACGATGGCGTTCGTCGTCCTCTTCGTGTTCTACCTGGGGACGGCCTTCATCGCCTCGTTTTTCAACGCCGGGCTGGTCTACAGCGCTCGCGAGAGCTTCGAGGGACGCGAGCCCTCCGTCAAGTCCGGGCTGAAGGCCGCCTGGCGACACAAGACGCCGCTGTTCGTCTGGGCGGTCATCTCGGCGACAGTCGGCATGTTGCTCCGGGCCATCGAGAGCGACGACAGCATCGTCAGCAGTATCATCGCCCTGGTCGTCAGCGTCGCCTGGTCGATCATCACCTACTTCATCATCCCGGTGATCGTCTTCGAGGACGTTGGCCCGCTGGAGATGTTCAAGCGCAGCGGCGAGACGTTCAAGAACACCTGGGGCGAGACCGCGGGCGCGAACTTCGGCGTCGGCCTGGTCTCGGTCGTGTTCGTGCTGATCGGCCTCGCCATCGCCGCCGTCGTGTTCTTCGCACTCGGTGGGCTCAGCGGCGGGGCTGGCTTCTTCGTCGCCGTCGCCATCGCGGCGGTCGTCATCCTCGGGGCCGCCCTCCTCTCGACGGCGCTCGGTGCCATCGCCAAGACCGCACTGTACGTCTACGCGACCGAGGGCAAGCGTCCGCCCGAATTCGATAACGTCGACTTCGACCGCGGCGCGCGCTGACGCCCGCCGACCCTCGGGATTCTTGTAGGCTGAATAGCAACTTTCGCTATGAGCGAGCAGTCTCGCGCCGACTACCGCCTGCTGGAAGTGCGCGAACATCTGGGAGAGAATCCGAACGCGCTCGACGTCCCGTGGGCGGAGTTCGTCGGTGATCGGTCCACGGAGCAGTCCTTTCGGGTCCCGACTGCCGAGGCCACCGACGCGTATCTCGAACTCCAGGCCTACGGCGTCGACGCCTACGGCCACGAGATCGTCGTCAACGACCGGGCGCTCTCGGGCTTCGACGTGCCGCCCGGCGACGGCTGGCAGTACTGGATGACGACGATTCGGGTCCCCGACCTCCGCGAGGGGGAGAACACCCTCCGCATCCGCCGCGATCCCGCGACCCACGACGAGTTCGTCGTCGGGACGGTCACGGTGAACTGGCGGGAACCGGTATAAACGCCCTCACGTCTCGGGAGACAGGCCAATCCGGGCCGGTAGTGTGGCCTGACACATGCCGACGCCAGCAGTTACCGAGACGACGCTCGACACGACCGGACTGGAGTTCGCGGCGCTTTCCTGTGGGGACGGGGATCGCGACGCCCTGCTCTTGCACGGCTTCCCGGACGCGCCGCGGACGTTCGTGCCGCTGATGGAACGACTCGCCGACGCGGGCTACACGTGCTACGCCCCGTACATGCGGGGGTACGGCGAGACCGAGCGCCCGCCGACCGAGCCGGGCAACTACTCCCCGATGCTGCTCGCCTCCGACGTGTTCGCGCTGACCGGCGAACTCGACGACCCCGACCCCCTCGTGGTCGGCCACGACTGGGGCGGGATGGCCGTCACGACGGCGGCGGTCACCGGCGGTCGCGGGCTTGGGACCTGCGTCTCGATGGCCATCCCGCCGAACTTCTGGTCGCAGTTCGACGACTACGCCACGCAGGCCGTGCGGAGCTGGTACATGAACCAGTTCCAGGTCCCCGGCCACGGCGAGGAGATACTCCGCAAGAACGACTTCGCGCTGATCGAGCGGCTCTGGCAACTCTGGAGCCCCGACTGGGACTACGACGAGGACCACCTCGAAACCGTGAAGGACACGTTCCGCACCGGCGAGACCGTCGAGGCCGCGCTGCGGTACTACCGGGACTTCTTCGACATGTTCCTGCCGCGTCGCCGGTCCGAACAGGAGATCGCCGGGATCGACGTGCCCACGCTCGTCCTCGCGGGCGCGCACGACGGCTGTATCGGGGCCGACCTCTTCGAGGGCGTCACCGACTGCTTCGACGCCCGCGCCGACCTCGACGTGCTGAACAACGCCGGCCACTTCCTGCACGCCGAACGCCCCGACGCCGTCGCCGACCGAATCCTCGACTTCGCCGACTGATCACTTAAACAGGCCCCGATTTCGGAGTCCGGTCGACGACCAGCAGTGTGCGAATCCGACACACGGTCGACCGAAACCCGTCGCAGGCGACCGGATCCGGTTCTCGGATGGCTCCGCGCGACAGTCGCCCGCTCGCCACCGGGACGACACTTTTTTATAGAAGCACTTTCAATCATTCGCCTGATTATGAGCCAGCAGCAGCGAATGCAAGGGCAGCCGATGATCATCATGGGCGAGGACGCCCAGCGGATGAAAGACAAGGACGCACAGGAACACAACATCGCGGCTGCTCGCGCGGTCGCGGAGTCGGTACAGTCCACACTCGGTCCGAAGGGGATGGACAAGATGCTCGTCTCCTCGATGGGGTCGGTCACCGTCACCAACGACGGCGTGACCATCCTCCAGGAGATGGACATCGACAACCCGACTGCGGAGATGATCGTCGAAGTCGCCGAGACCCAGGAGGACGAGGCCGGCGACGGGACGACGACGGCCGTCGCCATCGCTGGCGAACTCCTCAAGCAGGCCCAGGACCTGCTCGACCAGGACATCCACCCGACGGCGATGATCCGCGGCTTCGACATCGCCAGCAAACACGCCCAGGCCGAGATCGACGACATCGCCGAGTCGGTCGACCCCACCGACGAGGAGACCATCCGCAAAGTCGCCGAGACCTCCATGACCGGCAAGGGCGCGGAACTCAACAAGGAACATCTCAGCCAGCTTATCTACGAGGCCGTCCAGGCCGTCACCGTCGAGGCCGAGGACGGCTCCCACGTCGTCGATCTGGAGTTCCTCAACATCGAGACTCAGGAAGGCAGTTCCGCGGGCAACTCCGAACTGCTCGAGGGCGCAGTCATCGACAAGGACCCCGTCCACGAGGACATGCCGACCGACCTCGAGGACGCCTCGGTCATGCTGCTCGACCAGCCCATCGAGATCGAGGAGGCCGAGGCCGACGCCTCCCTCTCGGTCGACAGCCCGGACCAGCTCCAGTCGTTCATCGAGCAGGAAGAAGAACAGCTCCGCGCGAAGGTCGACCGGATCGTCGACAGCGGGGCCGACGTGGTCGTCTGCCAGAAGGGCATCGACGACATGGCCCAGCACTACCTCGCCAAGGAGGGCGTGCTGGCCCTGCGCCGCGTCAAGAAGACCGACATGCAGTTCCTCGCCGAAGTGCTGGGCGCGAACATCGTCTCCGACCTCGACGGTGTCGAGGCCGACGACCTCGGCACCGGTGACTTCACCCGCGACGACGACGCCGAGCTGTTCTACGTCGAAGGGACGGACAGTCACGGCGTGACGCTCCTGCTGCGTGGCTCGACCGAACACGTCGTCGACGAACTCGAACGCGGTATCTCCGACGCGCTCGACGTGGTCGCCGCCACCGTCTCGGACGGCCGCGTGCTGGCCGGCGGCGGTGCCATCGAGGTCGAACTCGCCCGCCGCGTGCGTGACTACGCCGACTCCGTCGAAGGCCGCGAACAGCTGGCCGTCGAGGCCTTCGCCGACGCGCTGGAACTCGTCCCCCGCGTCCTCGCCGAGAACGCCGGCCTCGACCCCATCGACACGCTGGTCGACCTGCGCGCCGCCCACGACGACGGCGACAGTCGGGCCGGCCTGAACGTCTTCACCGGCGACGTCGAGGACACCTACGAGGCCGGCGTCGTCGAACCGGCCCACGCCAAGGAACAGGCCCTCTCGTCGGCCACCGAGGCCGCGAACCTGGTCCTCAAGATCGACGACATCATCGCCGCCTCCGAGCTTTCCACCGAAGGCGACGAGGAGGAAGGCGGCCCCGGCGGCCCCGGCGGTATGGGCGGCATGGGCGGCATGGGCGGCGGTATGGGCGGGATGATGTAAGACGACCTTTTTGCACTTCTCTCGCGCCCCTCCGGGGCGCTCGGTCAGGCAAAAAGCTCGGCCAAAAATCGGCGCGCCCTCCCGTTCGTCGGGCGCGCCGGTTCCGCGCGCTCGGGCCTGACGGCCCTCGCGTGCGGTTCGACGACTTGCTGTCCGCCGCACCGCACCACTACCGCACCCGCACCGCGCACGTTCGATAGCGGTGTCGGGCGCGTTCGGCACGTAAAGCGGGTCGGTCGGGGACTCAATTCGACACTTCGATCTCCGGGATCGCCTCGAACTCCCGACCACCCCACCGGCTCCCGAACTGGAGCAACGTGCGGTTCTCGAAGCCGAAATCGAGTGTCCAGTCGTAGCTCCCGTTCCGGAGGTCGGCCACGTCGACGGTCGTCGCGAACCGGTCCGACGACGGTGCGTAGGATAGGCTGAACGTGACCGGGTCCCGATCTTCGTGGACGAGCTCCCCGTCGACCGAGAGGTCTCGCGGAAGTCCCTGCCGGGGCACCCACAGTCGAATCTCGCCGCTCGTGCCGGACTGCTGGAGTAGCCCGGAGTAGCCGACGACGACCCGCTGGGTCCCGGTCTCGTATCGCGTCTCGCCGTCGGACAGGTACCGGATCCGAAGCGGCGGGGCCATCCCGTCGAACACGTCCGCAACCGATCCCGAGACGCGGACGGGGTAGCGCTCTCGCGTGTCGACTTTCTGGATCAACTTCGGGCTCTCGGTGGGCGTCCCGTCGGCACCGTAGAGCAACAGTCGGACGGAGGCCTGCGTGCCCAGCGTGATCGAGTCCGACGGGACGACGGCGAGCGTCGCGCCCGTCTCTGCGTTCTCGACCTCGAACCGGCCGGTAGACGGCCCCAGCTCCGCCCGCTCCTCCTCGAACACGACGCCGGGGTGGGTCGAGTGATACTGCTCGTTGTCGGAGATGGTCAGACTATCGCCGACGTGGTGGAACGCGGGCGGCGGCCCGGTCGGCGACGCCGTCGCCGACTCCGTGGCCGTCGGTCGCGCCGTCGCCGGAGGCGCGGATTCGGTCGTCGGATCCTCTGCACTCTGACAGCCGCTCAGCCCCAGGACACCCAGCGCCCCGAGGACACCGAGATACGAACGTCGCGAGCGCATTCGAGTACGCCGAACCAGACAGTCGAGTGGCAAAAACCCACGGCACTCGAGCCGTGCCCCTTCGGTAGCGAACGACCGCGCCAGGATACCGCGACCGACTCTCACCCGTGGCTTCTCCCTCACCCACTCTATTGAGAGTATAGAGCCATCTGTCCCGCTCTGAGCGAAACGTATCAGAATTACTTAAACTAAAGCGGTGGCGCGGTCGAACTCCGGATATGTCCCATCAAGTGGACCAGGCCGCTGACACCGAGGAGACCGTCTACGAGGAGTACATCATGGGTGTCCGGGTCGTCGAACTGACCGATGGCGAGGATACCCGGTATCGGTTCGAGGCACCGGACCACTGCGGCAAGACCTTCGAAGACCCCGAGGTCGCGACGCTGTACGCCGCCGTCTACTTCGACGTGAACGGCTTCGTCGAGGCGGACACGGGCGAGCGCGGCGTGCCGCCGGCCATCGTCTCGGCGGGGCGGGACACGATGGCGGCGTACATGCGGACGCTCCCCGGCGCGGACACCGAGTGGCTGAGCTGTTACTTCGCGGAGCGCCCCGAGAAGATCCGGCGACTGCTCCGGAACGTCCGGGCACGCGCCGAGAAGATTCAGCGCAAAGCCGTCGAGCAGGGCATCGAGGACGACCCCGACGAGTCAGCGGCCGAAGGATAGCGGCCAGGACACGGCGCCGCCCCCACCGTTCCTCCGTCTCGGTCGTCGACCGTCCGGTTTTTTTGCTGTCGTCCGACTCCCGCTCGTCGTCCGTCGCCGTCCCGACGTGTCCGACCGTGGCGTCAGTGCCGATTGTCAAACACTCGCAAACGTAGTCGCACGTACTGCCCCGCGTTGCACTTACGGGAACGTACCTTCTTCTTTCCAACATACTGGTAATATAAAGCGGTTTTGTACGTGCATCCTGCTCTCCGCCTGCATGGTGGATCTAACTCGGCGAAACCTGATGGAATCGTCAGTCGCGGCCGCACTGGGTGCCAGTGTGGTGGGGATCGCGACCGGTTCAGAGACAGAGATTTCCGAAACGGATACTGCGGGCGCGCCCGGCGTCGTCGGCAGCATCAAGCGGTTCTCGACGACCGCCTTCGGCGCGGAGGTCACGGGCCCGTTCGTGTTCGAGAACGGCGGTCTGCTGTACAGCCTCCAGCACCCGGCGACGGGCGTGCGCGGTGACGGCGTTTCGAGCCCGGACGCGAAGGCCAACCAGCCGCCCTACGACCGGGCCGGTGTCGGCTACTTCAGCGGTTTCACCTTCGAGTTCGACGGCGACAACGACGACTTCGAGGAACTGCCCGTTCCCTCGACCGTCGAGGAGCAAGGCCAGGTCCTCTCGGCCAACCACGAGTTCGTGATGCTCGCCCAGGCTCGCGAACAGATCAACGGCGGGAGCGAACTGCTCGGCGTGACCCAGACGCCGGACGGGACCAACGTCACGCAGGACAACTTCGAGGGGACCCAGTACGGGGCCGCCGCGACCAACCCGGACTGTAACCAGTTCGTGCCCACGAACGACGCGGGCACCGAGGGGTACCTGTTCACCAACTGGGAGAACAGCCCCGGGAACGTCAGCCGCGTCCCGATCAGCCAGACCGACGACGGCGAGTGGGAGGCCGACATGGACGAGGCCATCAACCTCGCCAACACCGAGCCCCTGCGCGAACTCGGCGGGACCCGGATCAACTGTTACGGCGACCGTAGCCCGTGGAACACGATGATCTCCTCCGAGGAGAACTACGCCCACCCGCGGGTCTCCCTGACCAACACGGTCGGCGACATCGTCGAGGCCGGCACCGGCAAGGGGATGATCGGCGGCTGCCAGTTCTGGAACCGACCGAACCCGACCGGCATCAACGGTGCCGTCGGTGACTACTACGACGACGGCTGGTACGTCCAGGGCTACTGGGCGCTGGACGGCGTCGAGTTCCTGGCCTACTACCTCGGTGCCGACCAGGTCGATCAGGGCGACGGCGAGAACACGACCGAACCCATCGGGGACGTCTACCCGAACCCGTACCGCTACGGCTACCACGTCGACTTCCGCGAGCCGGCCGCCGACCCGCCCCAGCCGGTCAAGTACTACGTCATGGGCCGTGCCTCCTGGGAAGCGCCGAACATCCAGGCCGACAGGAAGACCGTCTACGGCTGTTCCGACGGCGACAACAAGGGGATCTACAAGTTCGTCGCCGACGAGGCGATCGACAGCTACGACGACCCGATGGACGTCGAGGGCACCCTGTACGCCCCGAAGATCACCAACGACGCGGCGTCG
The DNA here is from genome assembly GCF_049605515.1 of Halorientalis pallida. Classification (GTDB taxonomy): domain Archaea; phylum Halobacteriota; class Halobacteria; order Halobacteriales; family Haloarculaceae; genus Halorientalis; species Halorientalis pallida_A. The sequence goes on along the minus strand of NZ_CP187158.1, from coordinate 2,233,381 downwards.
GCCGCCGAGTCGGACGACCGGAACAACCCGGCACAGACCGACCTCGAAGTCGAGTGGCTCCCGCTGGGTCACGCCAGCAACCGGGAGTGTGAGGAGTGGATCGCCCAGTACGACGACGTGACCCAGGTCGACTACCTCGAAGCCCACACCGAGAACTGGAGCGAGGGCGACGAGGTCACCGACGCGGTCCTCGAAGAGGCCGACAGGACCGTCGTCGAGAACGGCAACCAGAACTACATCACCAACGAGGAGATCGTCGAGTGGGCCCGCCAGTACGAGGCGAACGGCCACGACGGCGTCGACGAGGACCTCCGGATGGTCCCGTTCCTCGAAACGCGTGCCGCCGCCAAGGAGATCGGCGCGTCCATCGAGTTCAACAAGGCCGAGGGCGTCGACAGCCGCGACGGTGCCGGTCCCGGCGAGTACGTCTACTTCGGTATCTCCGAGTTCAACGACGCGCTGGCCGACGAGGAGGGCGACATCCAACTCGAACGGATCGACGGCGGGATCGTCTTCCGCGGCGAACTCGAACAGGATTACAACGTCTCCCGGCTCGAACCGGTCATCGTCGGTCCCGACTTCGGCGTGGGGAGCGACCAGCGTCCCGACGGCGACGACGGCGTCGCCAACATCGACAACGTCTACGCCATGGAAGACGGCCGGGTGCTGTGCTGTGAGGACGGCTTCAACGAGGGCCCCGCCTCCTTCCCGAACGACGCGCTCTACGTCTACCAGCCGCCGGTCGATATCGACGTCGAGTCCGCCGCGCTCAGCCAGACCGGCACCGCCGAGGTCGACCTCACGGTGTCCTCGCTGCCGAAGGGCTTCTCGGGTGCGCGGCTCACCGTCTCGACCAGCGACGACGGCGTCGCCGAGATCACGGGCGTCGACTACAACGACGCGCTCGGACTCACCGCCGAGCCCAAACTGGCCGCTGACGGCCAGGCGGCCGAACTCCGCGTCGCGGACCTCGACGGCGAGGTCCAGCCCGGCGCACAGAACGTCACGCTCGCCACGCTCGAACTCGAAGCCGCCGGCACCGGCACGACCGACCTCCGGATCGACGTCCACAACATGGACGCCGAGGGCGGCGACGAGATCGACGTGCAGGAACGGATGGGCGTCGTCGTGACCGGCCCGCCCGCGCTGGGGAGCGGCCCCGCCGGCAAGGCCCCGACCGACCCCGACGGCGACGGCAAGTACGAGGACGTGAACGGCAACGGCCGCATGGACTACGCCGACATCGAACTCCTGTTCGAGAACCTCGACAGCGACGCGGTGACGATGAACGTCGAGGCCTACGACTTCAACGAGAACGGCAAGATCGACTACGACGACGTGGTCGAACTGTACGAGGAACAGTAAGCCGACCGACTCCCGACACCCCCTCTCACCCCGACAGCCATGACACGAACCCAGACGGTCGCCGCCCTCGCACTCCTCGCCGGCCTGCTGCTGGTCGGCGGGACCGGGACGGCGACGGCCGACGACGGCGCACAGCTGACCGTCACGAACGCGACGGTCGAGGACAACGAGACGAGCACGCTCCGGCTCGCGCTCTCGCGCGCCCCGGCCGGGCTGTCGGGCTACGAGGTGACCCTCGAACTCTCCGAGGGCGGCGTCGCCGAGATCACGAACGCCAGCTATCCGGACGCGTTCCGGCTGTCGACCGATCCCGCAATCGCCGGCGACAGCCAGCGCGTGACGCTGGAAGCCGCCGTCACCGACACGCCGCCCGGCGCGACGAACGTCACGCTGGCGACCGTCGAAGTGACCGGCACCGGCGGCGGGACCACCGCCGTCCGCGTCACCGACGCGCAGGTCGACGCCGACAACGGCAGTCGAGTCGCGCCCGCCTACAGCCCCGGCTCGGTCGCCGTCGAACCGCTGTCGAACGACGGGGGTGGCACCGCCAGCGGTGACGAGACCGACGGCGAGGACGCACCGGCCGACTCGTCGCCCGCCGACCCGGCCGACGACCCCGGCGGTGACGGGTCGACGACCGAGGCGGCCGGTCCCGGCTTCGGTGTGGTCGTCGCGTTCGCGGCGCTGCTGGCCGTGGCGCTGCTGGCTCGGCGGCGCTGACTGTTCCCCCACACGCTTCCAGTTCTCTGCACGCTCCCCTTCCTCTGTCTTCGCCCGCCGCGGATCGTAATCGTTGACTCGCGGCCGGGGTTCACCTCGAACGTGTCGTTGGTTTCGGTACTGGGGTCGGCTGTCCTGCCGGTCGTGACCGTCGCCGCGGTCGGGTTCGGGCTCGGCCGGAGCAGAGACGTGGCCGTCGAACCCCTTTCGGATATCACGCTGTACGTTCTCGCGCCGGCGCTCGTGTTCTACAGTCTGGTGACCACGCCCATCGCCGGACCGACGGTGGCTCGGCTGTTCGCCGGCGTCGCGGCCTTCACCGTCGGGATGGTCGTCCTCGCGGAACTGGTCGGGCGGGCGCTGGGCGAGGACGAACCCGTCCTCGGTGCGCTCGTCCTGACGAGTACGTTCTCGAACGCGGGCAACTACGGGATTCCGCTGTCGGCCTTCGCCTTCGGCGCACTCGGGCGGAGTACGGCCGTCCTCTACATCGTCGCCCAGTCCGTGTTGATGTACACCGTCGGGGTCTACGTCGCCGCCCGCGGAGAGGCCGGCTCGGCGCTGGGCGCGGCCACGCGTGTCTTTCGCCTGCCGCTGGTGTACGCGCTGGCCGCCGCGGCCGTGGTCCGCGTGACCGACCTCGCGCCGCCGACCGATTCGGCGGTGATGGAGACGATCAAACTCACCGGCGACGCCGCGATTCCCGTGATGTTGCTCATGCTGGGCATCCAGCTCGCCGACTCCGGCGGCGGGAGTTCCGTCGCCCGGACCGCGCCGGCGAGCGCGCTCAAACTGCTGGTCGCGCCCGTCCTCGCCGTCGGCGTCGCGCTCGCCGTCGGGCTGACGGGGACGGTCGGCCGGGTGTTCGTCCTCGAATGTGCGATGCCGGCGGCGGTGACGCCGCTGATGCTCACCATCGAGTTCACCGGCAGTGGGTCTGCCGACGGCCTCGCCGCCGCGGACTACGTGAGTACGACGATCCTCGTCACCACGCTCGCGAGTCTGGTGACGCTGACCGGACTGATCGCCCTGCTACGAGCGGGAGTGTTCCTCTAGTCGTCGGTCGCGGCCGCGGGGCTCCCGAGGTCGGCCTCCTCGCCGCCTTCGCCCTCGTCGTCTGTGAGGTCGGCCTCGCGCCAGGTGCCCCGCCTGAACCAGAGGTAGGCGACGGTCGCGGCCAGGACGTTCGAGATGGCGAAGGAGGCCCAGATGCCGCTCGGGCCGTAGACCTGCGCGCCGAACCAGGCGATAGGGAGGCGGATGAGCCCCAGCATGAGGACCGTGATTCCGGCGGCGGTCAACACCTTGCCTGCACCGCGGAAGCCGCCGCTGTACGCGCGGGTCACGCCCATGAACCCGAAGGTTGGCGCGACGATCCGGAGGAAGTTCGCCCCCTCGGCGATCACTGCCGGGTTGTCCGAGAACAGGTCCATGATCGCGGGTGCGGCCACGAAGGTCACGACCCCCAGCGCCGCGAGGATCACGAACGAGGCCTTCGCGGCGAAGTGGTTGGCAGTGGCCGCGCGGTCGGGCTTGCCCGCGCCGATGTTCTGGCCGGTCATCGTCTCGACGCCCCGATCCACCGCGATGGCGGGCATGAAGATCGTCGAGAACACCCGGATTCCGACGCCGAACGCGGCCTCCACGGTCACCGAGAAGGTCGCGACGATCACCAGCAGGAGGTTGACCGACACCGCACGTCCGGTCCCCTCGACGGAAGCCGGAATCCCGATCCGCAGGAGTCGGCGCGCGTAGGCCAGGTCGGGCACCATGTCCCGGACGTTGATCTGGATGCCCCGCCGCCCGCCGATCATGATCGCGACGCCGACGGCCATCGCCAGCCCCCGCGAGAAGACCGTCGCGATGGCCGCCCCCTGCACGCCGAGTTCGGGGAAGGGGCCCCACCCGAAGATCAGGAACGGGTCCAGCGCGACGTTGAGGATCACGGTCCCGAGCATGACCAGCATCGGCGTGATCGTGTCACCGGAGCCCCGCATCAGCGCGATGAACACGATGAACCCGAACATGAACGGCAGGCCGAGCGTGACGACCTCCATGTAGTCGGTCGCGGGCGGCAAGACTGCGCCGGAGGCCCCGATCAGTGCCAGGAAATCCTCGACGACGAAGAAGCCGGCCAGGCCCAGCATCGCCGAGAACAGCAGGGCGAAGGTCACGGTCTGGGAGGCGGCGTACTGGGCGTCCTCGGTCTCCTCGGCCCCGGTGTACTGGGCGACCAGCACGCTCCCCGCGACGGAGAGGCCCATCCCCAGGGAGATCAGCAGGAACACGAGGGGAAACCCGAAGGTGATCGCCGCGAGCGCCACGGTGCTGTACTGGCCCAGCCAGAACGTGTCCGCCAGGTTGTAGGTGACCTGCAGGAGGTTGGTGATGACGATCGGCAGGGAGAGATAGAACAGGGGCTTGGCGATGGGGCCGTCGGTCAGGTTCAGCTCGTCCTGGCCTTTGAACAGCCGGCTCATTCGGGACCGACCTCCTGCGGTTCGCGGTCCTCGCCGTCGGCCGTCAGCGTCCGCTCGATGTAGGCGGTGAGCATCCGGCGCGCGCAGTCGGGGTCCTGCCCGACCGCGACCTGCTTCGTACTCGCGCCGTCGAGCGCGGTCACGAGGAACCGCGCGGCGTCGTCGGGGTCGATCTCGTCACGGATCGCCCCCGACTCGATGCCGTCCGCGAGGACCGTCTCGAACTCGTCGTGGAGGAACGCGTCGAACCGCTGGAGACGCTCGCGGATCCCCTCGTCGTAGGGGGCCTGCGCTTTCAACTCGAGAATCGCGGTCTTGAACGCCACGCGCTCGTCGTCGTCCTCGACGGGCGGGGAGAGGACCTTCTCGACCAGCGCGCGAAGGCGCTCGGGCGCGGTCTCGCCTTCGGGGTCGCCCACGCGCTCGGTGAACTCGTCGTAGAGGAAATCGAGAAACGACTCCAGCAGTTCCTGCTTGCTGTCGTAGTGGTAGTGCAGCGCCGCCTTGCTCAACTCGGTCTCGTCGGCGATGTCCTGCATCGTCAGGTCCGCGTACCCGTGGGCACAGAGCGCGCGGTAGGTCGCAGACATAATCTCGTCGCGAGTCTCGCTCATCTACACGCACTTACTGACTGGTCAGTCAAAAGGGTTGGGAACCCGCCGTGTCACGGTTTCACGCCCCACCGTTTCGGGTCGAGCGGACTCAGGAGGCTTATGCGGGCGGCACTCGCGCTCGCGGCGCTGGCAGTACTCGCGGCCCGCAGAAACGGCGATTGATCGCGCGCTATTCTACGTCGAGCGTGAACTGCTCGTGTTCGCTGGCGGCGTTGAGCACGACGCTCGTGTTGGACTCCTTGATCTCGGGGTCGATCAGGAGTTCCTTGATCTGGTCGTTCATGCCGTCGGTGTCGGTGAACTTGCCGATGGCGATGATGTCGTAGTCGCCGGTGACCTCGTAGACCGAGATCATCTGCTTGTGTTCCTGCAGGCGGTCGGTCACGTCCGGCAGGGCCGACCCCTCGACTTTCAGCTGGACGACGGCGGTCACGTCGTAGCCCAGCGCGTCGTAGTCGACTTTTGGTGTATACCCGGAGATGATCCCGTCTTCTTCGAGGTCTTTGAGGTGATTCGAGACGGTCGTGACGGAAACGTCCAGTTCCTCGGCAAGGCTTCGCAAGCTCGCTCGTCCGTCGCCCAGCAGGGCATTCACCAACTTTCGGTCCAGATTTTCGTACGTCATTATGTCTGGACAGACGCCCCACCCTTTAGAATTTTACGAATATTCAATTTCAGCGCGTCGAAGGAAGACTTGCACAAATCAGTAGGGTTTTTGTATCTCGGGTATTCCCTACCGATGACGAGAAAGATGACAAACCCGAACATCAAGGCTGACGGCGGGTTGACAGCAGACGCACAGGCAGTGGTCGACGAGATCGAGGAGAAAAACGTCGATTTCCTCCGGCTGCAGTTCACGGACATTCTGGGGACCGTGAAGAACGTCTCCGTGCCGGCAGAGCAGGCCGAGAAGGCGTTCTCCGAGGGTATCTACTTCGACGGCTCCTCCATCGAGGGGTTCGTCCGGATTCAGGAGTCGGACATGCGGCTCGTGCCGGACCCGGACACGTTCGCGATCCTCCCGTGGAAAAACAGCGAGGAACACGCGAGCGGGCGGCTGATCTGTGACGTCATCAACACCTCGACCGGCGAGCCCTTCGAGGGCGACCCGCGCCGCGTCCTGAAGAACGCGCTCGAACGCGCCGAGGAACTGGGCTATACGGTCAACGCCGCGCCCGAACCCGAGTTCTTCCTGTTCGAGGAAGACGAGGACGGCCGTGCCACGACCAAGACCAGCGACGCCGGTGGCTACTTCGACGTCGCGCCCAAGGACCTCGCCTCCGACGTGCGCCGTGACATCATCTACGGGCTGGAGGACATGGGCTTCGAGATCGAAGCCAGTCACCACGAGGTCGCCCAGGGGCAACACGAGATCAACTTCGAGTACGACGACGCCCTGTCGACGGCCGACAACGTCGCGACCTTCCGGACGGTCGTGCGGGCCATCGCGGCCGAACACGATCTGCACGCCACCTTCATGCCCAAGCCGATCCCGCGGATCAACGGCTCGGGGATGCACACCCACATCTCGCTGTTCGAGGACGGCGAGAACGCCTTCCACGACGAGGACGACGAGTTCGACCTCAGCGAGGAAGCCCACCAGTTCATCGCCGGCATCCTCGAACACGCGCCCGCGCTGGCGGCGGTCACGAACCCGACCGTGAACTCATACAAGCGCCTGGTGCCCGGCTACGAGGCACCCGTCTACGTCGCCTGGTCGGACCGCAACCGCTCGGCGCTGATCCGCAAGCCGGCCGCGCGCATCCCGGCCGCCAGCCGGATCGAGGCCCGGTTCCCCGACCCGTCGTGTAACCCCTATCTCGCCTTCGCGGCGCTCATCCACGCCGGTCTGGACGGCATCGAGCGCGGCCTCGAGTGCCCCGACCCCGTCCGGGAGAACATCTACGAGTTCGACGAGGAGAAACGCGAGGAGTACGGCATCGAGACCCTCCCCGAGAACCTCGGCGAGGCCGTCGACGCCCTCGAAGCCGACGAGACCGTCTACAACGCGCTCGGCGAACACGTCGGTCCGAAGTTCGTCGAGGCGAAAAACCAGGAACACGAGGACTACCTCGTCGACGTCTCCGAGTGGGAGATCGACCGGTACCTCGAGAAGTTCTAACCCGACAACACACGTCTTTTTTCGACCCACATCCGCCGCGTCCGAGTGCCAACAGGACCCGGTATCGCTCGCCGGCCGGCCACTGTCCGCCCCTGCCGCGCCGGATCGATTCGCGCGGCCGTCACCCGAGTCGGGCGTCGAGACGCGGCCCCGCGACCGGCACCGCCACGAGCGCGCCGATGACGACCGCCGTGGCGAGAACGCCCGGAAGCGGCGGGGGATCGAGCGCCGCGACGACGGCCATGAGTCCGCCGACGACGAGAACCCCGAGTCCGGCCGTCACCAGTGCCGTCCGCCCGCTCTGTGCGGTCGCGGGAATCCAATCGTCCAGCGTCCACCAGGCCACCGAGCCGCCCAGCGACGCGCCCAGGCCGAACAGGAGGTACTCGGTCGGCCCGGCGACGACCAGTCCCGCCGCGGCCAGCGCCCCGGCCGCGGGGAAGGAACGGCGTGGCGTCGGGAGGTATCGAACGGCGACGGCCAGCCAGAGGACGCCAAGCGCCACCCCGGCGAGCACGTCCCCGAGGTAGTGGACGCCGACGACGATCCGGGACAGGGAGATCAGGACCGCCAGGGTCGCGCCGAGGTACAGCGGTCGGCGGTCGCCCTGTTCCGAGGTCAGCCAGCCGAGGCCGCCGTAGACGGCTGTGCTACCGAAGGCGTGGCCGCTCGGGAACCCGTAGCCGTCGTCGACGGTCGCGTCGGCCACGACCGAGCGGAGTACTTCCGGGACGCCCGCGACGGTCACGGGCTGGCCGGCTCCGGGCGGTCGCGGCAACGCGAAGACGTGTTTCAGCAGTGCCACCAGGGCGAGCGCACCGAACCCGAGCGCGACGACCTGGACGATCAGCGGTCGGTCGATCCGGTCGCCGAGGACGGGCGTCCGGTCGCCAAGCCAGTACAACAGCGAGAAGACGAGGAAGTAGGCGGCCACGTCGCCGAGCAGTGTCACCAGCGCGAACGCGGCGACCAGCGGATCCGGTAGCGCACCGAGTGCCTCGACGGCGCCGGCGTCGCGGAGCGGCATCTCAGCTCCGGAAACTCTCCACGGTGTTGCGGAGGCGGCCGGGGAGGCCGGCCATCGTGACGCCGATGCCGACGAGGACCATCAGCGTGTACAGCCCCAGCGTCGACAGCCAGATGACGAGCATGGCGAGGATGGCCCAGCCGCCGCCGAGGAAGTAGAACGCGCCGATGGTCATGGCGGTGCCGTACAGCAAGACCAGGTACGGGCCCCAGCCGGTCGCGTGGCCACGGCCCACGCGACGGCGGACGTACCGCTTCAGGTCGCGTTCGATCTCCTCGCGGTGGACCGTCCGGTCGTCGATGTCCGCCTCGAACGCGTCGAGTTTCGAGCGGAGTTCCGCCAGCTCTTCCTCGATGTCCTCGTCCGGTGTCGTGCTCGCGTCGGCGTCGTCGTCGCCGTCGTCCGGCGCGCCCCCGTGTTCCTCGGACATGCCTCGTTGGCCGACACCTCGTGGGCGTTCCTGTTGTAGTTGCCGGTTGCCGTCCTCCCGCCCGGCCAGCACGGCGTTCAACACGACCCCCGCGAGCAAGACGAGACTCCCGACGTAGAACCAGGTGACCAGCAACAGGACGCCGCCGATGACGCCGTACAGCTGGAAACTCCCCGCGCTCGCGGCATAGAGCCGGAAGACCGTACTCAGGAGGGCCCAGCCACCGCCCGCGAGGACGGCCCCGGGCAGGGCCTCCCGGACGCCGACCGGCACGTCCGGGAGGATCACGTACAGCGGGAGGAACGTGATGGTGAGCGTCAGCGCAAGCACGGGCGTCCCGAGGGCGTCGGCCAAGCGTCCCGGAACGAACCCGACGAGGACGTTCACGGCCGCCGCGACGCCCACGCCGACCCCGACCGCCACCAGCGCGACGGTGGCGTCGGTCACCTGGTCGACGAACGAACTCGACTCGGCGGTCCCGTACACCTGTCCGAAGGCCACGTTGAGGCCGCGGAACAGTTTCAACGCGCCCCACACGAGGACCGCCACACCGGCGACGGTCGCGCCGGCGCGACCGCTCGCACCGGTCAGCGATTCGAGCAGGACCTGCTCGCCCGACGGCGAGAGAACGCTCCCCAGCTGGGCGACCACGGTCCCGGCCAGCGCCTCCCCGCCCAGCGCCGAGGCGACGACGAGCGCCAGCAAGAGGAGTGGCATCAGCGAGACGAACGTGTAGTAGGCGAGGCTGGCGGCCAGAAACGTGATCTGCTCGGACCGCGCGGCGGTGACGACCGCCCGTGCGACACCCGCGGCGTCGGCGTTCCGTGACACGACACCCACTTCGACCTCCGGGTCCAATACCGCACCGGAAGCCGAACCCCTTCGAGTCGGGGCCCTGTGGGACCGAAAACCCATTTAGTCCCGGGCCTGCAGGAGTCGGTATGGACGAGAAATACGAACGGGGGATCCTGCGCATCTCGGCCGTGTTCCTGCTCGCGGCCGCGCTCCTCATCCCGGTCGGCTACGCCGGGATCGGAGCGTCACCGATTCTGCCCGTCGGCTTCGCGGTCCTGGCCGCCGGGCTGTACGTCGCCTGGCAGCGCAGCGACGAGTACGGCGTCTACCTCTCCGGGCTCTGGCTCGGTCCGGTCCTGGCGGCCATCGTCGCCGTCGCCGGGTTCGTCATCGGAGCTTCACCCGGCGAACTCCAGGCGCTGGGCGGTATCGTCGGCCTCGTGGGCGTGTTCAACCTCATCCTCCGCCCCGTCTACCGGGTCGTCCACTACGTCGTCGCCGGCGCGGTCCAGATCGGCCGCGAGATCCAGGAAGAACGCTCCTCCTAGTGCAGTGCCGTCTCGATCTCGGCCACGTCCGCCGTCGTCTTGAACGTCGTGCCCCCGTAGTGGGTTCTGGAGGCCTCGTGTCCCGCGTCGCGAAGCGCCGCGAGGAAGTCGTCCATGCCCACCGCCGATTCGTTCCAGCGCTTGTAGAGGCGGTGCTGGTCGTAGTGGGTCGGCGTGGATAGCTCCCCCTCGACGGTCGAGAGGAGGTCTCGCGCCCGGTCTGCGGTCCCGAACTCGTCGGTGACCTGTTCGCGGACGCCGGCGACGAACTCGGGGTCGTGGGGGTCGCCCAGCCAGAGCGGTCCGGCGGTCTGGAGGTGGTGGCCGCAGTTGGGGCACTCCTCGCCAGGGTCCGCGAGCAGGCCGCGTTCGTGGTCGCGGTAGAGACAGTGCTGGCAGTGGTCGACGTGGCCGAGTTCGTCCAGCAGGCCGTTCGCGGCGCGGGCCCCCTGTTCGACGTCGAGGTAGGTCCGGGCGTAGTGGTCGGTGACGTGGCTGAACACGGGTCGGGCCGCCACGTCGAACTTCGCGGCGGTGCGGACCAGCGCCGAGAGCAGGACTCGGAGCCCCATCTCCGCGTGGTACTCGGTGTTGCGCGGGACCGCGCCGTACTTGCGGACGCCGCTCTCGAAGTGTGCGCCACACAGCGGCGCGGTGTCGGTCGCGGTGACGGCGAGGAGGCCCTGCGCGCTCCGGGCCGCGGCGTCTGCGAAGGGGATCGGCGTCCCGAACGGGTCCACGTCCACCACGTCGAACCGCTCCTGGTGCATGAGAACGTTCGCGTCGCCGTGGACGGTCTCTCCCTCTACCCCGTTGCGCTCGAAGTTCGCGGCGGCCAGGTCGACGGCCTCGGGGTCCACGTCGCAGGTCGTCGCCGTCCAGCCGTCGGCCGCGGCCCGGACGCCCCGGATTCCGCTGGCCGCCGTCGCATCGAGATAGGTGGTCGGCTCTCGGCCCTCGTCCCCCTCGCGCTCCCGGTAGGCCCGCAGCGTCGCCACCGTCAGGTCACGGTTGAGTTCCATCTCCGGATTGTAGAACACCTCGCCTTCCTTCCCGTCGGTGGCCTCTCCGGGGACCTCGACCTCGACACTGCCCTCCTCGATTCGCATACCTCCGATCCGGACGCGGGGGCGAAAAGGGATGCGTTCCGACCCGGACCACAACTGTTAGTTCGTTCACCTGTATAGGGATTGCCATGCCTCGGTACCTACTCGCGGTGCTGGCCGCGCTCGCGCTGGTGGGGTGTGCCGGCCTGTCCGGCGGGCCAACGCCGACCGAGACGGAGACAGCGGAGACGCCGATGCCGTCCATCGCGGAACCGACGAGCGCACCGGACACCACGGCGCTGATCGACACGTACCGAACGCGGTTCGGGGCCGCCGACTCGGGGACTATCGTCCGGAACACGACTGTGAGGGCCGGCGAGCGCGCCATCGAGGCCGATAGCGTCGTGCGGTTCGACCGTGGCGGTGAGCAAGCCATCGAGATCACCGAGGAGCGAATCCTCGACGATCCGACTCGACGTGTGACCTACACCGCGGGGTCGGAGACCTACCGGCGGTCGGGTACGGGTGCCGACGCTACGTACACCGCCGACGTTAGGCCGGTCCGGCCCACGAACTGGTCGTCGATGGCCGACACGACCGGGCTAATCGCCGCACCGGACTGGGAACCCGCCGGGACGGGGACCGTTCGCGGTGTCGCGGTCCGACAGTACACCGCCTCGTCGTTCGCCAACGCTTCCCGGTTCGGTGCCGACGAGTTCGAGAACCTCACGCTGTCGTCGGCGCGGTTGTCGGTCGACCGGGACGGTCTGATCCGGGAACTGCGAGTCACGTTCGGCGGGCGGCTCTCGGTCGGGCCGCGGGAAGTGACGCTCCGCGTCGTCGTCGCCGACCTCGGCGGGACGACCGTCTCGCCGCCGGACTGGCTGTCGACGGCCCAGGAGCGGACCCGCTAGGGGCATCGAACCTGTTTTGGCAGTCCGGGACTATTTCGAGTCCGTGACAGCGGTCGACGACTGGGTGGCCGATCTGGCCGCCGCCGGCGAACTCACTCCGGAGAGCGTCGACCGTATCGTCTCGCTCCACGGCGAGCGCGGCCAGCGCGCCATCGAGGCCGTCGGCGAACACCGGGTCAAGGAGTACCGCGACTTCACCGTCGTCGTCGGCTACGAGGACGAGTACATCGTCGAGGCCGGGGACTGCAACTGCGCCGACTCCGAGTACAACCTCGATACCGACGATCCGACCCAGTTGTGCTGGCACGCCCTGGCCGTTCGGGTCGCCGAGGCCATCGACGAGGTGGACCACCACGACATGTGGTACAGCGACGTGCGGGACTTTCTGTAGTCAATACGACCGCACTTCGATCCCGTCTACGGACTCGAAGTGGGCGTCGCGCGTGACGAGGGTCGCGCCGTGGTGCCGGCAGATACCGGCGACGAGAACGTCACCGAGATTGATCGGTTCGCCGTCGTTCAGGAGTTCCGCCTCCACCAGCGCTGCCTCCTCGGCCGCACCGTCAGTCAACGGGAGTGGATCGAGCCAGTCGAGTGCAGCCACCACACGCTCGACGCCCGCCGGTCCGTCGGTGCGTGCTGCACCACGATACGTCTCGAATAGCGCGAGCGACGGCGCGAAGAAGGGTTTCCCGTCGTACGATTCGATGACCTCACGGGTCGCCTCGACGCCGTCCAAGTAGTCGATCAGGAAACTGGCATCGAAGGCGATCATCGTTCCGCCCGCGTCCGCAGGTCATCGTCCAGTTCCTCGCGTGCCCCTTCGGCCGCCTCGCGGAACCCGTCCACGTCCGACATCGCACCGAACCCTTTCAGCGGATCCCGATCCTCGCCGCTCAACCGCAGTATCGTGTCCGTGAAGCTCTCGCCCGCTCGCTTGTGCTCTTTCAGGCGCTCGTAGGCCTCCTCGGTAATCGTGAGACTCTTGGTCCCCATACGTCTAGGTATAGACGTACGTCTACTTAGTGGCTTGGTCGCTCGCGACGCCCGGCCAAGCCTATAACTGAAGCCGAGTCGTCCTGCGAACCATGCCCGACATCCCCGAGGCGTACCACGACCTGTTCGAGAAAGCGACGTTCGCCCACGTGACGACGATGCTCCCCGACGGCCGCCCGCACACCACGCCGGTCTGGGTCGACTACGACGCCGACGCGGACCGACTGCTGGTCAACACCGAACGCCACCGCCGGAAGGCGAAAAACGTCGAGCGGGACCCGACCGTCTCGGCGAGCATGACCGACCCCGAGAACCCCTATCGGTTCCTCTCGGTTACGGGGGAAGTCGAGGAAATAACCACCGAGGGCGCGCGTGACCACATCGACGAACTGGCGATGCGGTACATGGGCGAAGACGAGTATCCACAACCGATAGAGAGCGAGCGGGTGATTCTCCGCATCCGCGCCGACGAGGTCTACTCGATGGACCCGTCCTGACGGGTCAATCGCCCGCCGCTTGCTTGTCGATCCCTTCGAGGTCCTCGCCCCCGACCGAGGAGCGCAGGGCGTCCATCCCGTCGTCGCGGTCGACGCCGAAGTTCTCCTCCCGGAGGTCCTCGACGCGCTGGAACTCCTCCTCGGAGAGAGCGGGCGTGTCGGCCGCACCGGCCCACTCGTCGATGTCGTCGGTGGTCCGGAAAGTCGGTGTCACACTGGCCACTTCGTCGAAGGCAAGCAGCCACTGGATCGAGGCCTGCCCCATCGTGCGCTCGCCGTCGCGTTCGAGGAAGCGCAGGTTGTCGACTTTCTCCCAGCCCGTCTCGTACCACTCCTGGGGCCGGTGGGCGCGGTGGTCACCCTCGCCGAGTTCCGTGTCGGGCGTGACCTGCTCGTTCAGGAGGCCCGAGGAGTGGGGGACCCGCGGGAGGATGGAGGTGTCGGCGTCGAGCCGGCGGACCTCCTCGATGGCGTGGCGGCCGGGCGTCTGCTCGAACATATTGAACACGAGCTGGAGGGCGTCGAACTCCTGTTCGACGGCCTCCGTCGCCTCGGCGAGCCAGCCGATGGAGGGCCCGAGCGCCCAGCCGATGGCCTCGACCTTCCCCTCCTCGCGGAGTTCGTCCAGCGTCTCCAGCACGTCCGGCGTGACCTCGTCGACGTTGGCGTTGTGCAGCATCAACACGTCGACGTAGTCCATGTCCAACCGGTCGAGCGAGCGGTCCAGCGCCGTCCTGATCCACTCGGGGTCGACGCGCTTGGGGAGTTCGCCGTGGCCGGCCTGCGGGTTGTTGTAGAAGTCGTAGCCGACCTTCGTGGAGACGGTGACCTCCTCGCGGTGTTCGCTCAGGGCCTCGCCGACGAGTTCTTCGGAGTCGCCGTGACCGTACACGTCGCCGGTGTCGAAGAAGGTGATCCCCCGGTCGAGGGCGTGCTGGACCATGTCGACGGCCTGCTCGCGGGAGCGGTCGCCCCACCAGTCGGTGCCGACGACCCAGGCCCCGAAGCCGACTTCGCTGACCTCGACGCCCGAGTTTCCGAGTTCGCGCTGGTTCATGCCCCCTCGTTGGCACGCGGCCCACTTAGCGCGTACGATTCGACGGCCCATCGGGCACCCGATCGAGCGTCGACGCCTGGAACGGGGCTGCGTGGGCGCGAAACCCCGATCCCGACCCTTGACCTGACCAGCCACCTGACCTCACGGCCAGGCGGTGCAGGTCCAGCCGCGTCGCTTAGGTCGTATAGATGAGATACACACCGCCGACGTAGATACCGACCAGTGCGATCGCGGTGAGCGAATACCGCAGTCCTCTGGCCGTGTACCGGACGGTGAGTGACTGCCACGGTCTGTCGGAGAGGAGGACGGGGCCATCCGAGCCCGTAATCATCTCCGTGTCGGTCCCGTCTGGCGCACGTCTGGCGGGCCCGTAGAGTCTGATGGTGTCGTCGGTCGTGAGTCGCCGCTCGACGCAGGTGAGCCAGCGGGTCAGCGATCGGAAGCCACTCGTGTAGTCGTCGATCGACTCGAGGACGCGCTCGCCGACGCGGCGACCGGGATCGCGCTCTTCGGGACCGGTGGTGTCGTCGGTTGCGCCGAGTTCCCCGAGCCGCTCGTCGTACTGTGCGACCCACTCGACGGTCTCCTCGTCGACCGATGAACCGCGAGACGACCGTTCGACCGCCCAGCCGAGGTCGCCCCGTTCCAGTCTGTCCACGAGCAGCTGGGGGACCGATGCTCGCCGACCGGCCCGGGTTTTCGTGCGGTTCGCCCGGGACACGGATAGTTCCGTGTCGGCCGTACACCGGACCGTGATCCGTCCGGTTCCATCTCCGAGGACGAACTCGGTCGGCGAGCCGTCTCGGAGGAGCCGTTTCGAGTGGTTCTGGTGTTTCCGTAGTACGTCGACGCCGGCGAGTTCGTACTCGTATGCCAGACACTCTCGACCGCTGATCGGAGCCTGTACGGGTCCGGTCGATCGCACGATCTCTCCCTCGACTCTGGCCGTCGGTTCGGTGGCCGCCGAAATTCCCGTCAGTGGGATCCGAAGGATCCCGAATCCGAGGCGCAGATCGTGTGCCGCACGCTTCCCGAACCACCACACCCAGTACAGAATGAGGAGCGCGGCGACCGCGAGAAACGCGATACGTACATACGACATGTCAACCGAACAATCACAGCAGGCACAAAAATAACGACCGGTCGATCCCCCTCCCCCTCATACTTGGCGGGTGTGATTGCCAAAAGTTACGTTTCGGTGACACCATGGGTGCGGTATGGACGACGCCCTCCACCGACGGCTCACGCTCGTGGTCGCCATGCTCGCGGGGACGCTCGGCGCACTGCTCGGAATCGCGTACCTCGCATGGGGGAGCGACGTAGTGATCGTCGCGTTCGTGGCGCTCTGCTTCTCGCTGAGTACCTGGACGGCCCTCGCGTGGCGACGGCGGGGTAGCCTGCTCGCTCGCTGATCGCTACTCCCGCAGGGTCGGCACCGCCACGGACTCCCGGAGCGCAAGATCGCCGTACGCCCGGCGGACCCACCACGCGGTCAGGCCGGTGCCGACGACGAGCGCGAGCAGGACGAACAGGCCGCCCTCCGGGCCGAACGCACCGCCGGTGAGGAGCGCGGGGCCGGTCGTCTCCGTCGCCAGCACCGCCACGCCGACGGTGATCCCGCTGACGGGGAGGCCGTACACCGCGCCGACGACGGCGTTCCAGGCGAGATGGAGGCCGATGGCGATTCCAAGGCGGTCGGTCCAGACGTACGCCAGCCCGAGCAGGATGCCGAAGAGCGTGATGTTCGTGATCGAGAGGACGCTCGCGTTCGGGTTCGTCGCGTGGAGCAGGCCGAACAGGGCGGCCGTCGCGAGTGTCGCGATCAGGATGGCCCAGCGACGGCCGATCCGCTCGAACCCGCCCAGCGCCTCCGCGAGGTTCGTCAGGAGGTAGCCCCGCACGAGCAGTTCTTCCGAGACCGCGACGCCGAGGAAGAAGACCGCGACCGCGAGCAGACTCGCCGGCGTCGAGAGGGAGCCGAAGGCGATGCCGGCGTCGGCGTCCTGAACGAACGTTCCCGTGACGCGCAGCCAGCCGGCGAGGAAGGTGACGCCGACCAGCAGGGTCGGGAGGACAGCGCCCAGCGCCAGCCCGAAGCCGGCGTCGCGGAGCCACTGGCGGTCCACGTCCAGCCCGAGTTCCCGGATCGGCCGCCGTCCGACGAGGTAACTCGCCGTGGGCAGCGAAATCACGACCGTCACGAAAAACAGGCTCTGCCCGACGACGCCACCGATGCCGCCCAGCGTCGCGATCAGGACCGAGCCGAGGAGGAGGTTGGTGAACACGAGCAGGCCGGCACCGACGGCGAACCGCCAGGGGAGCCGGAGGCGGCGCTCCCGGCGGTTCCAGAAGACGCTCACGACGTGGCCGACGACGCCGCGTCCGTCGGCTCCCTGCGTCGTCGGTTCGCCCGAGCCAGATTCCGTCCCGGCGCGTTCGTCCTCGCTCGGCGTCGCGTCGTCCGGGTCCGGCGCCCCCTCGTCGGACACGCGCTCGTCGGCCATGGCCGGTGTGTCGGCCGCCGAGGGGATGAACGTGAGGGTCGCGCTCGCGTCGGAACGAGCCGAACGTGTGCGGCGGTTACCTTCCGGTAACGGTCCGGAGAGTAACGAAAACCCCTATGAACGCGGGTTCCAATGAGAGGGGTATGACGAAGCGTCACGTCTCGTTGCCGCCCCTGGCCGAACAGGGGCTCCGGGCGTTCATCGACGAGGTCGACGAGCGCCTGAGCAGTGACGAGAACACATGCGACGTGGTCGAAGACGTGCTGGTGGACCTCCACGGCGACCGCCAGGCCTACGACCGCTGGCAGTCCGGCGAGTCGGTGTCGCCGGCCGAACGCGTCCGCCTGCAGGGGTACGACCCCTGTAACGCGACCCTGGAGAGCGAGTACTACGCCGAGGTCGCGGCGATGGACGAGGGCGAGTACGAGCGCTCGAAGTACCTCCAGTGGCTCTGGCGGCAGTTCGACGCGACGCCGATGGCCGACAACATCGCGTTCGCCCTGCGCTTCCGGCAGATGCTCGCCGACCACCTGTTCGCCGACGCAGGCGAGAACCTCCGGCTGTTCAAGGGGATCACGTTCACCTTCGGCCACAACATCGAGTTGGGCGACAACGTGGTCGTCCACGACGACGTGCATCTGGATGACCGCGGGAAACTCACTATCGGCGACCGGGTGTCGATCTCCGACAACGCCCACGTCTACACCCACGACCACGACGTGGTCGACCAGACCGAAGTCACCAACTACCACACGATCATCGAGGACGACGTGCGCGTCACCTACGACTCGATGGTGCGGGCGGGCGTCCGGATGGGCGAGAACTCCATTCTCGCGGCGAAATCCATCGCCGGCAAGGACGTGCCGGCTCACCACATCGCCGCCGGCCAGCCGGCCAAATCCATCGCGATCAAGGAGGGGTGGGAGTCCGTCGCCGACCCCGTCGAGGACGCCAACGTCGACCGTAGCGACGAGCGCGTCGTCGAGTACGACGTGCCCGACGTGGAGGTGTTCGACGAGTTCCAGCGGGACCTCTCGCCGCCCGACGCCTGAGACGGCCTCCGGAGACGGTCGCTAGTCGGCCCCGACTCAGACGGTCCTGTCGACTCGCCGGCGGTCCCGTTCTCTCTCCGATTGCTCGAAGACGTAATCGAGGACGCGGTCGAGAACTTCGACCAGTGAGGGGTCCCGGCCGTCGATCCGTCCCGTATACGAGTGCAACTCCTCGCCGTCCGGGTAGAAGACGGCGATGTCGTGATGCCCACGGCCACTCGACAGGAACTCCCCCTCGAAGTGGTCGCCGGCGTCCCCGGCCCGAAGTCTCTCCAGCAGCGTCGTCACTGCCGGTTCACCGTAGACCCCCGACGGAACCCCCTCTCGCAACCACTGGACCACCGTCGCGCCAGGGACCGTCGTGTCGGCGGCGACGAGAGCGACGTCCGCCGCCCGCGCGTCCTCGACGACGGTGACGAACGCCGGGACTTCCTCGGTGATGTCCGGTCCGAGATAGACGCTCCCCTCCCGTGCCGCAGTGTAGGCCGGTGTCTCCGCTGAATCGTCCGTCTCCTCGGGTGACTGGAGACAGCCCGCCGCGACCCCCGCGAGACCCGACCCACCGATCTCGAGCGCCCTTCGGCGTGTCGTCGGCTCGAATCGCATGGCCACTCTGTTCGATCCGACACCCCGGGGCCGCTAATACCTGTCCGTGTCCGGACCGACGAGTCGAATGGGCCGACCGGCTACCCCTCGGCCCTTGCAACCGACGGAAAAGCCAAGTACCGTGACACCCTATCACATGGCATGGAGGTCTGGACCTGGATCGTGGCGTACATCGTCGGGTTCAGTCTGCTCCAGTTGCTGGTGTACCGGTATTTCCGGGACAGCGACCCGTCGGTCGAGGGAGCCTCGACGGGCTCGGGCGAGCAGTACTCGGCCGCGACCGACGGACTGGAGCGAGACCAGACGAGTCGCCGGACCCGTGACGACGATGGCACGGTGTGCCAACACTGCGGCACGTTCAACGAACACGAAGCGACGTATCGGTACTGCAAACACTGCGTCTCGCCGCTCCGGTAGCGACGAGGTTTTGCCCCACTGCGCCGACAGGCAGGTATGCGAAGCGTCGCGATCAACGTCGCCGCCAACACCAACGAGCCCGGCGTCCGCGGCCCGCTCTTTTCCGACGGCAGTTTCGAGTACGTCCCCATCCCCGAGGCAGAACCCACTCGCGCCGACGCGACCGTCCCCACCTACGCCGACCTCGATCTGACCACCGACGTGCCCGAGGACTACCGGTCTCACCCGGTCCACCTCGACCCGGAGTTCGCCGAGTACCCCGGCTGTGAACGCTACACCTACGGCGACCCCAACGGCGTGAAAGCCGGCCCCATCCTCGACCTGTCGGCCGGCGACTACCTGCTGTTCTACGCCACACTCGCCACCGACGGGGACCGGCCCGACTGGGCCCCGCCCGAGTGGGGCGCGTTCCTGATCGGCCAGTTCCGGCTGGCCCGGGACCCCCTGACGGGCGACGCGTACCACGATTTGCCCGCCGATGCCGAGGCCCGAGCCGCCTTCGCCAACAACGCCCACGTCAAACGCGACCCGTTCGACGCGCGCGTGCTGGTCCAGGGTGCGCCCGACGCGTCGGGGCTGTATGATACCGCCGTCCCGCTGAGTGATCCGTCTGCCGGGAGCGAGGCCAACGCCGTCGTGACCGCCCTCTCGGCCGACTCCGGGAAGGGCCCGTGGTGGCGTCGCCCGCTCCGGTTCGAGCCCGACGCGACCGGCCGGCTCCTGGCCCTCGATCCCGCCGACGCCGCCCGATTGTCGGGCCGGTGAGACCGCCGACGACCCCGCCCGTGACCCCCTACCGTTCTCAATCGTGAGAACACAGCAGGAACACCTATATTCCGAGATGGATCTGTTCCGGGTATGCGCGTTTCGAGCGGCGTCCCGGGTTTCGACGAGATCGTCGAGGGCGGCCTCCCGGCGAACCGGCTGTACGTGGTCAGTGGCCCGCCGGGGAGCGGCAAGACGACGTTTTCCTCACAGTTCATCACGGAGGGGGCCCGCAACGGCGAGAACTGTCTGTACGTCACGATGCACGAGTCGAAAGACGAACTCATCAACGACATGTCGAACTTCGATTTCGGCTTCGAGAAGGTGATGCGCTCGGATCGAGTGCAGTTTCTCAACCTCGTGACCGAGGCCGGCAAGCGGACCATCACCCAGTTCGGCACCGACGGCGGTCTGACCAACCGGCTGAAGGCCTTCATCGAGTCCAACGACATCGACCGCGCGGTCATCGACTCGACGATGCTCCTCCAGCACTTCTTCGCGGACATGTCCGAGGAGATCACGGGCTTTCTCTCCTCGCTGAAACAGACCGACACCACCATCCTGCTCATCTCGGAGATGACCGACCCCACCTCCTACTCCGACGAGCACTACCTCGCCCACGGGGTGATCTTCTTCCACAACTACATGGAGGCCGGCGGGATGACACGCGGCGTCCAGACGATCAAGATGCGCGGGACGGCCATCGACTGTGACATCCACAAGATCAGCTTCTCGGACAAAGGGTTGCGAGTCCATCCCAACGAGAAAGTACAGCGATGACCCTCTACGAGGACCGCTTCGACACCGACTGGGACCACCTCGACCGCGACGAGGCCATGGAGCGTGCCTTCGCGCTCGGCGTCGCCGCCTCGCTGGGCCAGCGCAACCAGGACGAGTACGAGGACATCCACCAGGCGATGGGGACCAACTACGACGCCAGCATCGTCGAACTCGCCTACAAGGAGGGCAAACAGAAAGGCACCAAACGGAAACGGGCCGTCGACAACGCGACCGACGTCGAGGACATCTGGGAGGCCGTCATCAGCGCGGAACTGGACGACGTCGACCCCGCCGATGACGACGACACGACCAGTCGGGCCACCGACCTCCCCTCCGCCGTCTCCGACCCACCCGAGATGACCGAGCAACCGGATCGGGACCCCGAACAGACCGAGTTCCCCGACTTCCTGGAGTAGCTAGCGGGGCAGTTCGAGGTTCACGACGGCTCCGTCCCCCCTGTCGCCGATCCAGGCGCGCCCACCGTACTGTTCGAGGACCGACGCCGTCAGGAAGAGCCCGAGGCCCTCGCCGTCGCTGTCGAGTCCCCGCTCGCTGGGCTCGAACACGTCCGTCTGTACCTCGTCGGGAATGCCGGGGCCGTTGTCGGCCACCGAGAGGACGACCACGTCCTCCCGTTTCGTGACCGACACCTCTACCCGCGGGTCCTCGCTGTCGTTGTGTTCGACGGCGTTGGCCAGGACGTTCGCGATGGCCCGTCCGAGCAGGTCGTTGGCCTGGACGGTGCAGTCGTCCGGAACCGAGCCGACCACCTCGAAGGTACCCTCGGGAAACGTCTCCCGGGCCGCCGACAGTTCCTCGGTCAGGACGGCCCCGAGGTCAACCGGCAACAGGTTCGGCTCCTCGGTGAGCGTCCGCGTGATGTCCCTGATCTCCTCGATGGTCGCCGTCATCTCGTCGGCGCGGTCGATCACCGTCTCGGCGTGGTCGGCCCCGTCGTCGTCGACGCGCGCTTCCAGCAACTGTGCCTGCCCCCGGATGACCGTCAGCCCGTTCAGCAGGTGGTGTCGCAGGATGCGGTTCAGCACCTCGTTGGTCTCCTGCTGGCGCTCGACGAACTCCTGTTCCAGTTTGGCCTGGGTCGCCGCCTCCGCGTTCTGTTTGGCCCTGACCTGTGCGATCCCCACCAGCAGTCCGAAGAACCCGCCGGCGACGATCTCCGTCATCGACGCGACGCTCATCGGCACGTCCTGACCCAGCAGTCCCAGCAGAACCGACCACCCGGCCAGCCCGACCATCGTGTAGATCCCCAGCGCGTACCAGACCGCGACCGTTCGCCGGCCCTCCGTCGTCAGGTTCTGCTCGTGGAGCTTCAGCCCCTGCCAGACGATCAGCGTCACGAACAGCGCCGGCAGCACGAGATCGAGCGCCCGAAAGAACGGCTCGTCCACGCGCATCCGGACCAGCCCGACGAACAACACGAGCAAGACGAGACTCACGACGGGAACGATCCACTCGAAGAACGTGTCGATGACCCACTCGTCGACGTCGGCCCAGTCCATGTCCCCTGGTTTTCCCTGTCCGACTCGCCGCCTTATGTGTATCGGAGTGGCAGACGCGAGTCGGACGGGCACCCGCTCCCTCGGATGTGAGGACGAACCTTTTACTTAGATGCTGACGTTGGTGGTAGCAACGGAAGCATCGAGTGGGTGTCGTGGGGACGACAACGCGGTGACCGCTTCCGGGGGGTCAACGGATGGAACAGACACGCGACGACGGAACCGTGTACAGTGTGATCGACCGAGCGGCGCGACTGGCGCTCGCGCTCGCCGTTCTCGGACTGGCCGTCTCCGGCGTGGCCGCCGCCGACAACGCGACGACGCCGGCACCCGCCACGCCGGCCCCGGCCGCCGACGATCCCGGCGCGACCGAACCCGTCGACGCGAACGCCGGCATGGCGATTCCGTCCGCGACCGGTCCCGTCGCCGGTGCCGGCATCGCCGCGGGCATCGCCATCGGCGTCGGCCTGTTCTCCCGGTTCGGCCGGGAGCAGTGAGCCAGGGCTGGCGAATTGTTCGTCGCAGGATGCGCCGGCCGGGAGTTCACCGAGTACCGCGAGGTGAACGCCGACCGACATCGTCGGTCGGCAATTGAACTACGCGAAGACGGTCGCTCCCTTCGGCCGCGCTGCGTCTTTTCTCGTTCAATTCCTGGCCTGCTCGTTCGCTCGCAGGCTCGCTCACTGCGCCGGCCGGGAATTGAACCCGGGCTATGAGCTTGGGAAGCTCATGTCCTACCACTAGACCACCGGCGCTCGTTCGCTTCGCTCACTCACGCCGAGCACCATCTCGCTTCGCTCGATGGCACACCGGCGCGCTCATTTCATTCGCGCCCCGAGCCCTGCGTCGCTTCGCTCCGCAGGACACCGGCGCTCACATCCCAGCGTACCGCGTCCCGGCACTTGAACGTAGCGCTTCGCCCGACCGGCACCGGACACTGTTGCACGCGCTCTAAGCCGAGCCAAATCCGCCCACCACCAGACCGACCGGCGCACAACAGTTGCAGCCCGTTGCTATCCCGTGAATAACCAAGCCGTCGTCGTCCCTGGCATCGGTGCATGCTAGCCAACAATCCACGCCGCGCCGCCGGTGTCGTTCTGGTGGCCGTACTCCTCGGGACCGTCCTGGTCGCCGGGGCGACAGCGGGCGTCGCACAGGACGAGACACCGGCGAACGAGACCGACGACGGGACGGCACAGGTCCGGATCGTCCACGCGGTCCCGAACGCGCCGGCCGTCGACGTACAGATCGACGACGAAACCGTCCTCGAAAACGTCACGTTCGGAAACGTCAGCGACTACCTGTCGGTCGACGCTGGCGACCGACGGGTGACCGTCACGGCCGCGAACGACTCCGATGCGGTCTACTACGACGAGACGCTGCCGATCCAGCCCGGTACCTACACCGTCGCCGCGGCGGGTGAGGTCGGTGACGACGCCGCCGAACCGTTCACGCCCGTCATCCTCCTCGACGAAGGCACCGAACCCGACGAGAACGAGTCGCTGGTCCGGCTCGCTCACCTCGCACCCGACGCGCCCGCCGTGGACGTGACCGTCGCCGAGACCGACGAGACGCCGTTCGAGAACGTGAGCTTCGCCAACAGTTCGGAGTACCAGAGCGTACCGCCCGGCGACTACACCCTCGAAGTGCGGCCCGCCGACGACGAGGACGCCGATCCGGTCGCGACGGTGAACGTCACGCTCGACAACGGAACCGCGTACAGCGCCTTCGCCACGGGCTACCTCGACCCCGAGGCGGCGGCCGGTGACGAACCGTTCGACGTGGTGTTCGAGACCGACCAGCTCACGGCACCGACCGTCGAGAACGAGACCGGCGAGACGCCCGAGATCGCCGTCGAAACCATCGCGGAGACGACGACCGGGGCGGACGACGCCGAGGAGTGAACAGGCGGCTCGGCCGACCACCTGCGTGCCCCTCCGACGCGTTCTTTTCTGCCGGCTCGAACCGGACGCGCGTCCGGAAATCGGGATGCGTCGGGACGTATTAGTCCATCGGGGTCGAACGGGCAGGCATGGCAGAAACGGACGCCATCGCACGTGCCGATCAGCCGCTCGATCTCTCCCTGTCGACGGCGGAACTGGACGCCCGTCGGGATCACATCACGTCGTTCATCAGCGACCAGCTGGACGCGGCGGGGGTCGAGGACGCCATCGTCGCGCTCTCGGGTGGGATCGACAGCACGCTGACCGCGTACCTGGCCGTCGAGGCGCTGGGGACCGACAGCGTTCACGGGCTGGTGATGCCCAGCGAGGTCAACCGCGAACGGAACATGAGCGACGCCGAACGCGTCGCGGAGACGCTCGGGATCGAGTACGACGTGGTGCCGGTCGAACCCATCGTCGACACGATTCTGGACGTGGTGCCGGGGATCGACCCCGAAACCGACGTGGAGACCGACCCCGTCCGGACGGCCGTCGGGAACCTCCGGGTCCGGGCGCGTGCGGTCCTGAACTACTTCTACGCGAACCGGGAGGACGCGCTCGTGCTGGGGACGGGCAACCGCAGTGAAGCACTCGTCGGCTACTACACCAAGTACGGCGACGGCGCGGTCGACTGTCACCCCATCGCCAACCTCTACAAGGGACAGGTGCGCCAGCTGGCCAAACACCTCGGCGTCGACGACGATCTCGCGGAGAAGACCGCCAGCGCCGAGATGTGGTCGGGCCAGACCGACGAACAGGAACTCGGGCTGACTTACGAGACGCTCGACTCCGTGCTCGCGCTGCACGTCGACGGCCCGCTGTCGAAGTCCGCGACCGCCCGCGAGATCGGGGTCGACCCGTCGGTCATCGACCGGGTTCGCGGGCTGTACGAGCGGAGCGCGCACAAGCGACGGATGCCGCCGGGGCCGGAGCCGCTGTCCTAGGAACCGTTGGCGACGATCCGAATGTGATCGCCGTCCTGGAGGACGTACGACGACGGGTCGACGTCGTTGCCGTTGACGGCGACCGTGACGTTCCCGTCGCTCTCGTCGTAGGTCGTCCCCCGGAAGGTGACCGACGAGTCGGTGACGCCGATGCCCAGCGTCGACATGGCGTACTCCAGGGTCACGCCCTGCGCGTGTTTGTGCCAGCGCTGACCGTTGCCGCTCTCGAAGTGGAACGCGTCGGCCTGGAGCTGGTACTGCTGCTGACTGAAGTCGAGCGTGTTCCCGCCGATGGTCACGTCGATGGTCCCGTGCTGGTGGACGGTCTGGAGCCCGTACGGCGTCTGTTCGACCTCGTCGACGCTCCCGCTGGCGGCCGCGGGCCCGCTCCCGCCGCCGATGTTCAGGAAGAACACGACGTAGACGAGGACGCCCACCGTCAACAGGAGGACGCCGCCGATGATGGCCGGTCCCGTCGGGAACTCCCCCTCCTCGTCGTCGCCGACGTGGTTAGCCACCCGACGACGGTCGATCCGGCTCAGCTCCGATTCGTCGTGTTCGGTGTGCAGGTGTTCGAGATACGCCCCCTCTTGCTCGAACGACGCGTCGCAGTAGTTACATTCCGGCATGAAATTCCCCGTGTCGTACCCCCACACTTGGAGACTCCACGATTCAACCTTTTCGGTCCGGCAGTCCCGTCCCCGCGGCGCTACGTCCGGTCGAAGTCGGCCGCGGCGTGCAGGTCCGCGAACGCGTCCGCCTCCCGACGCTCCTGCTCGGTCGTGCCGGCGTCGTCGCGCAGTCGGCGCTTGAGGACGGCGAGCGCGCCGTGGTCGTTGGCCGCGATCTCCTCGGCCACCGCCCGCGGATCGGCAGTGATCCGGGAGAGCAGTCCCATCCGGAGCGCCGCCTCGGCGTCGACGACCCGTCCCGAGAGCGCGATGTCCATGGCCTCGCCCTCCCCGACCACGCGGGGGAGGCGCGCGGTACCGCCCCAGGCACCGAACAGGCCGAGTTCCACGCCGGTCTCGGCGAAACTCGCGTCCGCGGTGCCGACCCGGAGGTCACACGCGAGCGCGAGTTCGACGCCACCGCCCCGGGCGGGGCCGTCGATCCCCGCGACGACGACGGGCTCGCTGTCCTCGATGGCGCGAGCGACCACCTGGCCGTGGGCGGCGAACTCGCGGGGGTCGTCGAGGCCGGCGACCACGTTCAGGTCGGCCCCGGCACAGAAGGCGTCACCCGCCCCCTGCAGGTAGACGACGGGGGAATCGGCGTCGGTGACGGCCGCTTCCAGCGCGTCCAGCCCCGACGGGGTGAGGGCGTTGCGTCGCTCGGGCCGGTCGAGCGTGACGACCAGCACCTCGTCGGCCCGTTCGGTCGTTATCATGCCGGGTCCGTGGTCGGTCGTTTCCAAAGGTCTTTGCCTTTCCCCCCGCTAGTTCGGCGTAATGGACGAAGCCG
Source organism: Halorientalis pallida (assembly GCF_049605515.1). Lineage (GTDB taxonomy): Archaea > Halobacteriota > Halobacteria > Halobacteriales > Haloarculaceae > Halorientalis > Halorientalis pallida_A. The sequence goes on along the minus strand of NZ_CP187158.1, from coordinate 2,206,778 downwards.
CTGCGGTTCGGCGAGCGGCGCTGGAGGCCGTCGACGACGTCGATCCGGATCGTCTCTTCGAGCGCATCGAACAGCGCATCGAGGGTGGATCGATGGCGCCGGGCGCGCTGACGCTGTGCAGTGCAGCGGCCGTCGCCGAGGGGGCCTCGGCCGGATCCGACGAGGTCGGCACCGACGGCATCGACGACCGCGCCGCCGGTGTCCAGCTCATCTACGAGGGACTCCGCCTCACCCGCTCGCTGGCCCACGCCGAACCGTGGGCCGGCCACGGCCGACTCGACGACTGGTCGACTTCGGCGGTCGCGGCGGCCCGATCCGGCGACGGCGACGGGAAAGAACGGGCGGCCGCCGCGGCCGATCTCGACGTACTTGTCGCGGACATCCTCGTCGCCCGCGGCTTCTACCTCCTGGCGCGGACCGAGGCCGCCGAGGCCGCCGTCACGGTCGTCCGCTCGTTCGGGCAGGATCAAACTGTGCGCCGGGAGACCGACGACCCCACGCTCGACGGCAACCTCGAAGCCGACGTGTTCGAGCTGGCCGTCGTCGCCGGGACCACCGCCGCCGGCGGGAGCGCCCCCGTCGGCTGTCGGGAGTTCGTCACCGACCTCGCGACGGTCGAGGGCGACCTCCCACAGGCCGAGGCCGTCCTCACCGGCGAGGTCCGCGACCGACTCGGCGGACTCGTCGGGACCGAACCCTCGCCCGCGGGCGGTGCGCGGACCTCCGCGGACCACTGACGCCCGAGAATCGACGATTCTGGACTCGCTCTGAGTGGTACGTCACGGTTCGCCACGGCGACGTGGTTTCATTACATATTTATAGAGCAGCCCAGTAGAACCGGGCACAGCGGATGGACGCCCCGTCCGACGCGCCTGGGTAGCTTAGCGGTAAAGCGCGTCCTTGGTAAGGACGAGACCGCGGGTTCAATTCCCGCCTCAGGCTCTCTCGAATTTTCGTTGCCGACCCGTACTGGTCGTAACCGCCAGAACCCCGACTGCTGGCGCTCCGGTCGGGGGTGCGAGAGTAGAATTGCCGAACTGTTGTTTCACCGTCAGATTAACGTAACCGCCGGACAACAACGGACCCGTGGCGGACGACTACGTGTATCGGACCGCGATCACTCGTCTCGAAGTTTCCGACGAGCAGCGCGCGCTCCTCGAAGGGACGATATCCGAGTGGAAGCGCGGATGTCAGATCGCGACCGACCTCGCGTGGAACTGCTGTCGGGCGAAGTCGGATGTCCAGTCACTCGCCTACGACACCCTGCGGGAGGAGACCGGCCTCGGAAGTCAACACGCGGTTCTGGCCACACACCACGCCGCACAGGCGATAACTGGCTGTGTCGAACGTAGATCGAGGGGAGAAAAAACCAGTAAACCACGGTTCACTGCGCCGACAGTGAAATACGACTCTCGAACGTTGACGCTGTTCGACGACGAGACAGTGTCTCTCAGTACGACCGAAGCCCGGATTCGCTGTCCGCTCGCCCTTCCGGAAGACGACGGGTATCAGTGGCAATTTCTTGATTCGGAACGCTGGGAGGTGACCGAAAGCACGCTCACTGCCGACGGGGACGACTACTTCCTCCATCTCGGTTTTCGACGCCCGAAATCGAACGACCAACCGAACACCGCCGAGGACGGAACGGTTCTCGGGGTCGACCTCGGTGTCGAAAACATCGCTGTCACAAGCACTGCGCGGTTCTTTTCGGGACGAGAGCTACATCACACACTCAGCGAATTCGAGGAGACACGTGCTGGGTTGCAACGTACTGGAACGCGAAGCGCCCACCGAACGCTCGAACAGGCGAGCGGCCGCCAACTGCGAACCGTTCGCGACGAGATGCATCGTGTCTCCAAGGGAATCGTCACCGAAGCTGTCCGATACGAGTGCGATCGCATCGTCTTCGAGGACCTCACACACATCCGGAAACGAACGGACGATGCGTGGGGGCACAGGTGGGCTTACAGAAAACTCTACCAGTTCGTCGAGTACAAGGCTGAACGGCACGGCATCGCGGTCGAACAGGTCGATCCTGCCGACACGTCGAAACGGTGTGGCGAGTGTGGGTTTGTCTCCGATGCGAACCGTCCCACTCGTGAGCGGTTCGAGTGCCGAGCCTGTGAGACGGGAGCGAACGCGGATTACAACGCAGCGAAAAATATCGGATTGCGGTACGTCCGCCGGGGCCAACAGTCGTCCCGGCGGACGGGCGACGGTCAACTCGCCCTGAAGTCCGGAACGGTGACACCGAACAGCGGATTTACCGCTTACCCCGATGGGTTCGAGGCCGAGTTCACGGACAAGCGCCGGTGTGGTACCAGGCCGCCGACACCATCGGATCCCGCTTGATGGTCACACCGACGCAGTCGATATTCCGGCCTAGGCTCTTCTCGCGACTCGACGCCCACAGAGTGACAGCGACGGGCACAGAGTCACGAGATCGAAACGGGGCGGAAAGAACATCTACTGCCCGTTCTACCGCAACGACCCCGACGTTCACTCCACTTGAATTTTATTGCTGATAATCGGGCACAAGATACTTTACCCACCCGCACATATCGGTGAGTAGGCACCAACACGGTGCCACCCCCACCCCCCACCCCCCACCGATCCCCCACCCTTTCTACTTCGACGCCACACCTCCGAGCGACGGCTGTGTCCGGACGCTCGGCCGAGATCGAACGACCGCCAAATCCCGTGCTAGAGAACCACAATCCCTTATATTCGTTAGCTCGCTCTAGGTCCGGGAGGGCGATTAAAGAGTTTTAACATTATAGACCATAACATTTTTCTGCTGATGTATACTCGTGACGGATGCGTACGAACAGACACCGCGGCAACGCGGGCGGAGTTCCATGTTACCGGGTACGATCCGTCGCAGATTCCAGTCGTCAGCCGCTGTCGGCACGTGGGCACAGTGGGCGGTTCGCGCCGCTGCTGGCCCCCAGAGTGGGGTCGACCGGCTGGGTCGAACACGGATGCCGACCGGAACTGGAACCCTCCCGCACGGTCTTCGGGCGGCAGCTAGGTCCCACCGTTCGCGGACCGTTTCGACAGAGATAAACCGATTCTACTGGAGGACCTAAACGCAATAACCATGGCACACGATTCAGATGGGGACGACCCCGTTGCGAGCAGCGTCAAGAGCACAGAACCCTACATCAAGGACGTCGACAACAAGAAGGCGCGCGAACTGCGCGAGCAGCTGAACAACCAGGACTACGTCTTCGCGCCCGGTCTCTACCACGCGCTCGACGCCCGACTGGCCGAGATGGCCGGTCTGGACGCCGCGTACATGTCGGGGTACTCGACGGTCCTCGGCCAGTTCGGCTTCCCGGACCTCGAGATGGTCGACATGCGCGAGATGGTCGAGAACGCGAAGCGCATCGTCGAGGCCACGGAACTGCCCGTCATCGCGGACTGTGACACCGGCTACGGTGGCATCCACAACGTCCGCCGTGCGGTCCGAGAGTACGAGAAGGTCGGCGTCGCTGCGGTCCACATCGAGGACCAGACGACGCCCAAGCGCTGTGGGCACATCGCCGGCAAGAAGATCGTCTCCCGCGAAGACGCCAAGGCCCGCTTCGAGGCCGCCGTCGACGCGAAGCAGGACGAGGACACCATCATCATCGCCCGGACCGACGCCTACGGCTCGGCCAACGGTGACTGGGAGGAACACCTCGAGCGCGGTCGGATGTACGCCGACGCCGGCGTCGACCTGGTCTGGCCCGAGATGCCCGACCCGTCCCGCGAGGACGCCGTCAACTACGCCGAGACCATCCACGAGACCCACCCCGACCTGAAGCTGGCCTTCAACTACTCCAGCTCCTTCGCGTGGTCCGAGGAGGACGACCCGCTCACGTTCCAGGAACTGGGCGACCTCGGCTACAAGTACCAGTTCATCACGCTGTACGCCCTGCACTCGGGCGCACACGCCGTCTACGAGGACATGGTCAACATCGCCGAGAACGACGAAGAAGCTCAGTGGGACCTCGAAGACCGCTACCTGGGTCACGAGACCGAGAGTCACCACCAGCTCTCCTTCGTCCCGCGCTTCCAGAACATCGAAGCGCAGTTCGACCCCGAAGCCAAGAAGCGCCAGCAGGAGTCCGCCGGCTTCAGCGACGACGAGGAAGAAGCCGTCATCAACTCCGACCAGGACTGAGCGGGCGCTTCTCGAAGCGCCGGACGCGCGAGCGGGCCACTGGCCCGCGAGCACAGCGGTCTCTAACCGACGCTTTTCTTTCGACGCTCGCCGGATAGCGACGGCTCCGTCCGCCCGCAACCGTCGAAAAACCAGTCGCCCGCTCAGTCGTCGGCAGTCCGTTCGACGACGGTCACCACCACGTCCCAGTCGGGATGGCCGTCCTCGCCGTCCACGTCCCACCCGCCCTCGACCTCGATGCCGTTTTGATGTGCCGTCCGCAACAACTCGGTGAGCAGCGTCTCGAACGTCGACTCGTCGGTGACGCGCAGGTTGGGGTCATCCATTGTGTCCTCACGGGGTATGCAGTGACTTCGGCAGAACTGGTGCCTCGTCTGCCCCGCGGAGGTCCCTGGCAGTGTGCAATGTCCGTACCTCGATTTGTGGACCTGACGGTAACAACCTATCGATTAGCATGGTATACCATGCCACCAGCCCGGTCCGGTCGCCGCCTCCGATTTCGTATCACTGGAGCAAAACCATACCCCGACTCCTTATACCTCGGTGACGTACCCTCGTATACCAAGGCACCCACATTTGACCCGGGAAACAGAATTACCAGACACTGACCGGTTCATGAGTGTCATCGTGGAGATGGAGGTCGTCACGAGTGATTTCGAGTTGGGTCGCATCCTCGATGTCGTCCCCGGTGTTCGGATCGAGGTCGAAACGATGGTGCCTGCCGGAGAGCGAGCTGTGCCGCTGTTCTGGGTCTACGACGGGAACCGGAGCTCCTTCGAGTCTCGCGTCCGGGATCACCCGGCTGTCGATGCGGTCACCGAGATCGACGAGTTCGACGACCGGACGCTGTACGCTATCGACTGGAACGTCGAATTCGATCACCTCTTCGAGGCCATCGTGGCCAACGACGGGCACGTCCTGGCCGCGACGGGCCACAGCGATGCCTGGCAGTTCGAGGTCCGGTTTCCCAGTCACGACAGCCTGTCGTCGTTCCGGGAGTCGCTGGACGACGCCCGGATCAACTTCGAGGTGATCCGGGTGTACAACCCCACGCGACCCGATGCCGGTCCCTGGTTCGGACTGACGCCGACCCAGCGCGAAGCGCTGGTACTGGCCGTCGAGTCCGGGTACTACGACATCCCCCGGACCTGTACGACCGTCGAGCTGGCCGAGAAACTGGGCATCTCCGATCAGGCCGTCACCGAACGGCTCCGCCGGGCCATCGTCAACCTCGTCGACCACTCGCTTCTCGTGACGCCCGACGAGACGGACTGACGGATCGTTCGGACCCGTTCGCCGCTGGACATGTATAGGGACACAGTATGGTCAGCCATGCGCGGATTACAACCGACTTCATGTCGATACTCCCACTGGGATGAGTTCTCCGGGACCCGAGGACGACCGTCCGGCGCTGGGGGAGTCGGCAGACCCGTCGTTCGACAGGTGGCTCGAACTGCTCGCTCACCGTGACCGCCGCCTCGTCGTCTCGACCCTTCTGGAGAACGGGGACGACAGGCTCCCGGTCGGTGTCCTCACCGACGTGATCGTCCGCGAACGCGCCGACGACGTGCGTCCGCAGTCCGTCCTGATCGACCTCCATCACGTCCACCTGCCGAAGCTCCAGCGCGCGGACGTGATCGAGTACGAGAGGGAGGCGTCGCTGGTCGTCTATCGCGGAAACGAGGAACTGGAACGGTGTCTGCGGGCCATCGAGGACGTGGCGGCCGACTGACTCGCTCCGGACGGTATGCACCCGCACAGCGGGCTTGCGACTCGATTCGGCCAGCTTTAAGAACCGCGGAGTAATCCCTTCGAGTGACTACAATGACTGCAATCGACAAGCGTCTCCACGACCGAAAGTTCGTGCGGACGTTCTTTACGACCCCGACAGCAGAGAGCGGTGCCGACGACTCCGCCAAGAAGCTCCGGAGCGCCATCGGTCTGCGCGGGATGCAGGCCCCCGACGTGTGGGTCCCGGACAACGAGGACGCCACCGCGCCCAACATGCGCGACGAGGGTGCCGAGAACATCGCCGAGGTCGTCGCCGAGGAGGGTGACGAGTTCCCCGGTGAGATCCACCCCCGCGTCGTCTGGCACCGCGACAGCCCCGAGACGCGCTATCAGGGCTTCCAGCACATGCTCGAGATCGCCGACCCCGAGAACGGAGCCGTCGAGAACATCGACGGGTTCGTCATCCCCGAGGTCGGCGACATCGACGACTGGAAGAAGGCCGACGAGTTCATCACCATCGTCGAGAACGAGTACGGTCTCGAAGAGGGCTCGCTCGCGATGAGCGTCATCATCGAGTCCGGCTCCGCCGAGCTGGCCATGGGCAAGCTCCGCGACGAGATGGGCAAGGCCGACAACAACCTCGAACGCCTGTTCCTGCTGGTCGACGGTGAGGTCGACTACACCAAGGACATGCGCGCGATCACGCCGACCGGCGGCCTCCCCGAGTGGAAGGAACTGCGCCACAACACCTCCCGCGCGGCCAGTGCCGCCGGCTGTATCTCCGTCGACGGTCCCTACGACGACATCCGCGACGTGGACGGCTACCACGAGCGCATCACCGCCAACAACGCGATGGGCATGCTCGGCATCTGGTCGCTGACCCCCGGGCAGGTCGTCGAGGCCAACAAGTCCCCGCTCCCGCCGGAGGAGGGCTACTGGATCATCGACGCCGACGGTCGCGAGGTCGAACTCGACAGCCAGGACGGCGTCGAGGTCTACAGCGGCGACCGGATCGAACTCGAAGAAGAGGACGGCGGCTACGAACTCGAAGTCGGCAGCGACGAGATCTTCGTCGAGACAGAGGAGGACCTCGCCGACGAACTGCTCGACCTCGTGGACTACGTCCCGAGCATGGACGACATCGTCGACTCCATGGAGGAGTTCGAGGCGGCCAAGGAGGCCGGCAAGGGTGCCATCGCGATGACCCGCGCGGCCACCATCGAGATCGACGGCGTGCAGGTCGACGTCAGCAGTGACCGCATGTGGGACGAGGCGACCTACCAGGCCCTCATGACCCCCGTCGCGCTGTTCCAGGACGTCTACGAGAACCGTCCGGACCAGCACGACGACCTCGCGGAGCTGTACGGCGAGGACGTCGTCGACCGCGCGATGGACGTCGGGAACTAAACGGCAACTCCCTTCGTTTTTTTACAGCCAGTCGGACAGATCGGCCGCAGGACCGCCGTTCGCGAACGGCGTCTCCGCGAAGGGGACGGGCCGGGGCCGGTCCCGTTCGGCCAGGAGCGACTCCGCGCGTGCCCTGTCGGCCGCGCCGGCGTCGACGACGCCCCAGGGCGGCCAGAACGCGGCGTAGACGAAACTCCCCAGCGAGCGGTCCCACCGCAGGTACATGTCGGCCTCGTCGGCTCTGGTTACCAGGCACACGTCGCCGTCGGTCACTCGCGTCACCTCGACGTAGTCGGCCAGGTCGAGATCGGCCAGATCGCCGCCGTCGCCCAGGGCCCCCCAGAGGAGTCGGCAGGGCCGGCTATCGGTGTACTGGAACAACACGTCACGCACAGCATCCCGATCGGACATCAGCCTGTGTAAAGTGACCAATACGCATAAGCATCCGGGTCCCCCCGGATACCGCCTCGATACGGGGCCGGTACGGGGCGACCGGCCGGCCACACTCCCGCCGACGGCGGGGCTAGTGTTTTTACCCATGGTGGCATACCACACACCTATGAAGTTCGTCATCGTCGGCTTCGGCCGGGTCGGGATGCGCACCGCACGGAACCTCCAGTCCGAGGGCCACGAGGTCGTCATCGTCGAGAACGATCACGACAAGATCGCTCGCGCCGAGTCCGAGGGCTTCGCGGTCGTCGAGGGCGACGGGGCCGAGGAGGACGTGCTGGAAGCTGCCGGACTCGAAGCCGCCGACGCCATCGCCGCGCTCACGGGCGATCTCAACACGAATTTCGCGGCCTGTATGGTCGGGAAACACCACGGCTGTCGCACAGTCTTGCGGATCGACGAGGACTACCGCGAGGAGATCTACGCGAAGTACGCCGAGGACGTCGACGAGATCATCTACCCCGAACGGCTCGGGGCCGCCGGCGCGAAGACCGCGTTGCTCGGCGGTGACTTCAACGTTCTGGCGGACATCACCGAGCAACTCTCGGCGGCCACGATCCGAATCCCGGACGACTCGCCGATGATCGGCAAACGCGTCGTGGAGATCGACCTCCCGGCCGACGCCCGCCTGTACGCGCACGGCCGCGCGAACGAACCCATGACCATCCCCCTGCCACAGACCGAGATCGAGGCCGACGACAGCGTCGCCCTGATCTCACACCCGGACTCGCTGGCGGCCGCTCGCGAACAGTTGCGTGGCGAGAGCGCCTGAGCCGTCCCTCTCGGCGTCGGTGAAAGGAAAGTGGGGTGGGGTCAACGGTGTCCGGGCGCGCGAAAGGATGGGAGACTGAGGCCGCCTGAGCGCGCCCTAATTTTCAGCAGGTGCGGGTAGTACTTAAAATCGCGTCAGACATCCGTCACACCCGCGGGAAACCGCACGAGGGCGACCGCCCCACAGATCCGAGCGGCCGGCCCAGCGACGGACCAGCTAGCCGATACTGGGCACGTCCGACGAGTCACGGAACGTCGAACGGTTGCTGATAACGCTGATATGCCGCGGGTTCCGAGGGCGTGTCGTGGCCGTATCGACCGTCGAACGCGTCGAGCAGTGGCTTCCCGTCGCCGTCGGGGACCTGACGGGCGCGTTAGGGGATTCGGTTACGGTGTTGCCCCTCGTGGTGGCGCTGGGCGCGCTGACGCCCGCGTCGCTCGCGCACGTCCTCGTGGGCTTTGGCGTCTTCCAGATCGTCTGGGGGCTCCGGTACGGCCTCCCGCTGTCGGTCGAGCCGATGAAGGCGCTGGCAGGGCTGGCCATCGCCGGTGCGCTGACCTACGGCGAACTCGTCGCCGCCGGCCTGCTCGCGGGCGGCGTCTTGCTCGTCGTCGGTGCGACGGGGACGCTCTCCCGCCTCCAGACCGTGATCGGCCGGCCGGTCATCCGCGGCGTCCAGTTCGCCGTCGCTCTCCTGCTCGCCCAGGCCGGTCTCGACCTCGCGCTGGGCGATCCGGCCGTGGCGGCCGTCGGCGCGGCGCTGGCTGGCGTGGTCGCCGTCGCCGGCTACCGCCGCGCCGCCGCGCTGGTCGTCCTCGCGGCCGGCACCGTCTGGACCGCGGTCGTCGCTGGCGTCCCCGCACCCGCACTGCCCGCTGCGTCGCTGTTCCCGACCGGCGGCCCCGCCTTCACGATTGGCGCCCTCGAAGGTACTGTGGCACAGCTGGCGATGACCGTGGGCAACGCCGCGGTCGCGACCTCGCTGCTCTGTGCCGACCTGTTCGACCGCGACGTGTCGCCGGACCGCCTCGCCCGGAGCATGGGCGGGATGTCCCTGGCCGCGGTGCCGCTGGGCGGCCTGCCGATGTGTCACGGCAGCGGCGGCCTCGCCGGGAAGTACGCCTTCGGCGCGCGCAGTGGGACCGCCAACGTCGTCCTCGGCGTCTGCTATCTCGCCGGCGCGCTGGTGGCCGGCCTCTGGCTGTCTTTCCCCATGGCACTCCTGGGTACCCTGCTCGGCGTCGTCGCCGTCCAGCTCGGCCGGGTCGCGCTGGACACCGACCACCTGCCGCTGGTCGGTGCCATCGGCCTGCTCGCCGTGGCCACCAACGTCGGCGTCGCCTTCCTCGCCGGCCTGGGGTACTGGCTCGCCCGCGAGCGCTGGCTCGCCTGAGCGGTGGCTTTTCGGCGCGTGCCCACCCAGAGGGCGTATGACCTGGGCCGAGTTGTTCGACCGCGCCGACGAGTACGAGGTCGACCTCGCGACCGTCCGCGACCGGCTGGCGGCCCGGAGGGCTGAGGATGACTGAGGGCCCCAACCCCGCCCGGTTCGTCGCGGACGCGGACGTGCTGGCGGCCGACCTGCTCGTGGACGGGCCCGCCCGCGAGGCGCTCGACATCGCGCGGGCCCACGACTGGGTACGGCTGGTCGCCAGCGATCCCCTCCTCTCGGACGCCGAGGCCGTGATCGCCGACTGCGCCGACGCCGACCTCGCCGCCGACTGGCGCGAGCGGATCGATGCGCTGCGCGAACCCGTCGAACATCCCGATGGCGACCACCCCGCGCTGGCCTCGGCCTACAACGGCGACGCCCCGCACCTCCTCACCTTCGACGAGGGGCTCCGATCGGTTGAGGCGGGCGCAGCCCTCCGGAAACACGTCGACGTGAGCGTCCGTGACCCGCGGGCGTTCGTCTCGCTGTTCGATCCCGAAGGGATGTACGAGGTCGTCGTCGGCGGTACGTATCCCGGGCCGGACCGGGACCCGCGGACGTGATGCCCGGACCTCGTTCCCTCGGCGCGCCCGAACTGCGACTGGCCTGATATACCTCGCTACCGCTCGGCGAACTTCCGAAAGACTCGCTTCGCTCGTCTTTCGACGTTTCAGTCGCTCACTCCGTTCGCTCCCGGTACCACGCCCAGACAGTTCGGGGTGCTCGCTGTCGCTGCGCTCCCGGACTGCGGCTGGTCTGGTTCGCTTCGCTAGCGCTCAGCGAACTTCCGAACGACTCGCTTCGCTCGTCTTTCGACGTTTCAGTCGCTCACTCCGTTCGCTCCTGAAACCACTCGGAGAACTTCGCCAGCGCCCGCCCGCGGTGAGAGACCGCGTTCTTCTCCTCGGGCGTCATCTCGGCGAAGGTCGTCCCGTCGTGCTCGAAGATGGGATCGTAGCCGAACCCACCCTCACCCCGCGGCGCGACGATCTCGCCGGGGACGTACCCCTCGAAGATCCTCACCGGCAGGTCGCCCCCGGCCACCTGGTCGTCCGTCGTCGCCGCCGCGCGTTCCTCGGCGCTCTGGTCCTGCCCGCGGCGCTCACGGGTCGCACCGCTCCCCGTTCGCTCGTCCCGAGACTCGTCTTCCGTTCGGGTCTCGTGCTCGACCGGTTCCGGCGACGGGTCGAAGCCCTCGCCGTCGCAGTAAGCCAGCACGGTCCTGAACGACGCCGCGCGGTCGTCTTCCTCGCGGGTGAGCCGCCAGACGCGCTCGACGCCCACCGTGTCCTCGACGTAGGATGAGTAGGGGCCGGGGAAGCCGTCGAAGGCGTCGACGAACAGGCCGGCGTCGTCGACCAGGACTGGCTCCTCGACGTGGCGATACGCCTCCCGCGCGCCGTGGGCGGCCACGGTCGCGAGGTCGTCGGCCTGGATCTCCGTGTAGTCGAAATCGAGCTGTTCGACCGTCTCGTCGCCGAGATACTCGCGGGCTTCCCGCACCTTCCCCTGATTGGTCGTCACGAACCGGAGCATACCCGGCGGTCCGCGCCGCCGGTCAAAAGACGCGTCGATTCAGTCGACGATGACTTCGACGGGCTCGTCCTCGTCGCCGGCTTCGCTCTCCTCGCTCGACTGCCGACCCTGGTAGAACAGGAGGCCGGCGACGGCCAGCACGATCCAGGACCGCCAGTTGGCCAGGTTCAGCGTGTAGCCGATGCCGAAGGGCTTCTCGACGAGCATCCCCTCGCCGGGCCGCCAGTACGACGAGAGCAGACGCTTGATGCTCGGCCGCTCGAAGTTGTACGGTACCCCGAAGATCTCACCGGACTCCGGCTTGTCAGCCATACTCCGTGTTTCGTCTGGCCCCGTTAAGACGTTTGTCCTGACGAGGCAGACCGGGACCTGTCTTTATCTCACTCCGCCACATCTGTTGACACATGTCACAGCCGTCCCGAGTCGCCGCCGTGCGCGAGGCCGTCTGGGAGCGCCACGCCAACCCGAAAAGCGGCTGGTCACGCGTCGCCAGCCTCCCCCTGCTCATGCTGGCGATCTACCGCCGGGACGAGCGCCTGCTGGTCGGCACCGTGCTGTTCGTCGCCATCAATCCCGTCCTGTTCCCGCCCCCGTCCGACGACGACGCGTGGATGACCCGCGTCGTCTACGGCGAACGGCTCTGGCTCGAACACGGGAACCGCTGGCATCCGATCCAGTTGCTGAACGTCTGTAACGCCGCCTGCACGATCTACGCCGTCCGCGCGGCCGTCCGCCGCCAGCCCGTCCGGACCGCCGTCGCCACCGCCGGCGCGATGGCGCTGAAGTTCCTGTTCGTCGCCTTCGTCGCCGATTACTACGACCGCCACGCCGCCGACGTGACGCCCGAGTAATCACTGATAGCGGCCGCGCCCCTCGATCTCCCGCAGGTGATCGAGGACGCGCTCGTCGCCGACGGCTCCGTACGCGTCCTCGGCGGCCCCGAGGAGACTCTCGGCATCGTCGGCCGTCCCCGCGAGCGACTGGGCCAGCACGTGCAGGTCCATCGCGTAGTCCTCGCGGTCGTCGGTGTAGTAGCCCAGTCCGAAGTCGATGAGGTACGTGCGGCCATCGTCACTACTGGTTCCCTCGAAGGAAATCCTCACGTTCCGCGTCGTCGGATCGCCGTGGACGAACCCGGCCTCGTGGATCGTCGCCAGGTGCCGCCCCACGTCACGGACGTTGGCCTCGGTCAACCGCTCGCGGAGGTCCGCGTCGCCGACGCGCTCGAAGACCAGCCGGGTCTCCCAGGGGTCCACGTCCAGCACGACCGGCGTGGGGACGCCGTGGCGGCGCGCGTCGGCGGTGAGCCGGGCCTCCTCTCTGGTGCGCTCGACCCGCAACCGCTCGTCCAGTTGCGGGTGGCGGTAGCTCCGCGGGCGTCGGTGTTTGACCACGCGGTCGCCGTCGATCTCGACGGTCGCCTCCGCGCCCTGCAGTTCGTCGGCTCGCGGCGTTTCGCCGCTCGCTCGTTCGGCGGGCGTCGTGTCCGACGCCCGCCCGCGCCAACTGACTTCGACCTGATCCGGCCGGAAGTCCGCGTCGATGCCCGACTCCGCTATCGAGAGCGTGTCGCCCGCGTCGTACATCTTCGCGCCCAGCACCGCGATCATCCCGGCGTTGTCCCGCAGGAAGCGCGGTTCGGGGGCGAAGAAGTCAGCGCCGCGTTGCTCGCACATCTCCCCCAGCATCTCCCGCAGGCGGGCGTTCTGGCCCACCCCGCCGCCGAGGACGAGTTCGTCGCTGCCTGTCAGCGAGAGGGCGCGCTCGCTGACTTCCGTCAGCATCGCGAAGACGCTCTCCTGCAGGCCGTGACACACGTCTTCGACGGGAACCCCATCGTCCACGGCGTCCTTGGCCGCGCTCATCACGCCCGAGAAGGAGAAGTCCATCCCCTTGACGACGTAGGGGAGTTCGTGGTACGCGCCGTCCTTTGCGGCTTCCTCGACCTTCGGCCCGCCGGGGTGGGACCAGTCGAGGTGGCGGGTGAACTTGTCGATGGCGTTGCCGACGCCGGTGTCCATCGTCTCGCCCAGCACGCGGTAGCGGCCGTTCCGGTAGGCCAGGACGTGGGCGTTCGCGCCGCTGGCGTTCAGACAGACCGGCGAGGAAAAGCCCGAGCGGTGCCGGCCGATCTCCAGGTGGGCCACCATGTGGTTGACGCCCACGAGGGGCACGTCCAGTCGCTGGGCGACCGCGCGGGCCGCCGTCGCGACGATACGCAGACAGGGGCCGAGTCCCGGCCCCCGGGAGAAGGCCACGCAGTCGACGGGTGGGTCGTCGGTTTCGCGGTCGGGGTCCTCGGCCGCCAGTTCACGGGCGTGACCGAGCGCCCGCTCGACGACCGGGGGAACGTTGTCGCCCATGTGTTCGGCGGCTTCGCGCGGGTGGATACCGCCGCTGTCGGGCTGGTAGGCCTCGGTCTCGATCTCGACGGCATCGGTCGCGCTGTCGTAGACGGCCGCGCTGGCCGCCCAGGCGGTCCCCTCGATGCCCAGCACGCGCGTGTCCGGCGTCACTCTTGCCAGTCGGGAGGCGACGAGCGGGCAAATGGGTTGTCATCCGGGCTGCCCTCCTCGCCGCTGAACCCCCTCCGTCCAAACGTTGAAATACGAAGGCGGAACCAGCCCGGCCCAGCACATGCGACGGACAGTGCGACGACGGCGGTTGCTCGCCACACTCGCCGGCGGGGCCGTCGGCGCGACGGCGATCAGTAGCGTCGGAGCGGTACGGACGACCGGACAGGACGGCACGGCGGAGTCGGCGAACGGCGACCTCGCGTGGACGCGAACTCACTCGGGCGACGGCACTCGACTGACCGCCGCGAACACGGCTGTCGAGGCTGGAGGCGACGGTTACCTCGTCGCCGGGCGGCAGGCGACTGGCGAGCAGGGGGCGGACGCCTGGGTGGCGTCGTTCGACGGCGACGGCCGGTACCAGTGGGGCCGTCGATACGAGGGTGGCGTGCGCGGACGCATCGAGACGGTCGTCGCCAACGACGACGGCACGTACTTCCTGGCGGGCGGCCGCGCGAGCGAGAACACGACCGGCGCCTGGGCCGCGACCGTCGCCGCCGACGGGTCGATCCGGTGGGAAGAGCGGTTCCAGTCGGCGGCCATGATCCGCTCGGCGACCGCCACCGACGGGGGCTATCTCCTGATCGGTGCGACGCCGGCGCAGTCCCTCTGGCTCGCGGCCATCGACGAGACGGGTGCCATCGAGTGGAAACAGACGGACCGCGGGCAGTTCGGCTACAGCGTCGTCCCGGACGGCGACGGCAGGTATCTCCTCGCCGGTGCCGAAATCGGCGACGACCGTAATCTCCACCCCTGGATCGCGTCCATCGTCGATACCGGACGACAGCGCTGGGCCAGATCCTACGAGACACAGGGAGTCGCCTACGACCTCGCCCCGACCGACGACGGGTTCTATCTGGCCGGACTCGCGCGTGGCCCCGGCGAGGCGACGACGGCCGCGTACGTCGCGAACCTCGACCGGAACGGCCAGCAGCGGTGGCACCGGACCTACGGTCCCAACGAACGGAACATCCTCTTTGCGGCAACCACGGTCGAGAATACGGCACTGGTTGGCGGCTGGACCGGCGTCGAATCGACCGGCGACGCCTGGCTGATCGCCGTCGACGACGCGGGCGACCGGAAGTGGGACCGGACCTACGGTCCGGGTGCGTGGGACCGGTTCAACGACCTCGTACCGACCGACGACGGCGTCCTCCTGCCCGGCGGGAGCGGGACGGACGCCCTCTTCGGCCTGTACGACCCATCGGGCCAGTCGGGCGGGCAGTCGACACGGACGACGGCGTCCCCAGTTCCGGACACGCCGACGACCGACGAGCGAACGGACTCGACGGCTCCCCGGTCGACAGCAGGACCCGGTAGTGCGCCGACGCCGACGGTCGACGAGTCGACTGCTGGCGCGGCCGACGACCCCGGGTCGACGACCACGTCCGGCTCGGGGCCGGGACTGGGCGTCGCGAGCGCGCTCGCGGGCGTCGGTAGTGCTGCCGCTCTGCTCCGGCGGGATCGGCAGGACGAAAACTGAACGGAGTCCTACTGCCACTCGGTGTAGCTACACCGGCCGCAGTGGAGGCGGTCGCCGTGATCCGCGAGGAAGGAGTCGCCACAGCGCGGGCACGTTTCCTTCTCGGTCGTCCCGTCGTCTTCGTAGAGTTCGTGGCGGGGCATCTATGCCTCCTCGGCCTCCTCGTCGGCCTCGCCGTCGCCGTCGGCCGTGATCTTGTTGCGTTCGAGCATGTGATCCTGCTCCACGTCGGCGGCGAACTCGGGGCTGTCGTACACCTTCGCGTAGCCCACGGTCTTGCGCATCCCGTATTTCGTGTCGAGTTCGTGGACGACGACCTCCTCGGCGTCCTTGTTGAGCTTGGCGGCGAGACTGTCACGAACCGAGAGCCGCGAGGGGGTCGCGTCCTCGTGGACCATCTCGAACCGAACGTCGGTTCGGTGTAACATCGGATTCTCCGTCTCCTCGATGATGTCGATATCCATGGTTCTTGGTGGTACTCCCCGCGAAACGAGTAAAAGGATTTCGAAGCCCGTACCGTCACCGTGTCGGTGGGTGAATGCCCGGCTCAGCCGTCGAGCAGGTCCCACAGCCGCTCGTCGTCGCCGTCCATCCGCTCGAACAGGTCCGACACTCGGGCTTTGATCTCCTCGTCACACTCCACGAGGACCATCCCCTCGTCGGGCTGGCCGTAGACGACGCTCGCGCCCGACGGTGCGGCGGCGATAGCCGGCAGCGTCGCCAGATCCTCCTCGCCGTCGACGACGATCACCGTCGACTCGCCCTCGCCGGCGGCGTCGATGGCCGTCGCGAGCGCCGACAGGAGGCCCGCGCTCAGTCCCGCCGCGGCGTTTTCCACCTCGACCTCGCGGTCGAATACGCCCGCGTCGATGGCCTCCTGGATGTGGTCCTCGATGGCCGAGCGCTTGGTCTGGCCGTCGATCAGCGCCACGTCCGGCCGGTGGTCGGCCTCGATCAGGTGGTAGGTGACGATGTCACCGACCGCGATCAGGGGCGGGTCGGCGGCCGCGAACAGCGCCTCGGCCTCGGTGTAGACCTCGCCCATCGGGTCTTTGAGCTCGCCGCGCAGTGCCTCCTGCAGGCGCACGACGACCTCGGTGTCTGTGTCGTCGGTCACGTCACCGAACCTTCAGCGCGTATTTGCCGGGCTCGTCGACCTGCATCTCCTCGGCGACCTCGCTCTCCTCGGGGTGTGCGATGATGACGTAGCCGGCCCAGTCTTCGGTCAGCGAGCTGGAGCCACAGGAGACACACGCCTCCTCCTCGCCGGACTGCTGGACGCGGTGACACTCCCGGCAGACGAGTCTGTCAGCCATGACTACTCACCCGTGGTCGCCTCGCTCTTGCGTTCCTGGCGCTCGGCTTCGAGCCAGCCGTGTTTCCCGAGCCCGACCTGCTTGGCGGTGAGGCCGATCTTCGAGTCACGGGGGTTGCGCTCGTCGATGCTCTTGGTGACGATGCGGGCCCGCACCGCGTCGCCGACCGTCAGCGTGTCGTTGGAGTCCCGGGAGGCCAACTGCTGGTTCTCCTCGTCGTATGCGAGATACTCGTCGGAGATCTGGGAGACGTGCAGCAGTCCGTCGACCGGTCCGATACCGACGAACGCGCCGAAATTGACGACCTCGACGATCTCCCCGTCGACGACCTCCTGCATCTGGGGGTCGAACGTCAGCGCGTCGAACTCTGCCTCGTAGTAGACGCCCGGCTCGTTCGGGAGGACCGCGCCCTCACCGATGTCCTGGACCTCGATGACCGAGACGACGCTACCAACGTCCTCGTCCATCCGGCCTTCGAGCTTGTCCTGCAGGAGTCGCTTGACGAGTCCCGGAGTCACGTCTGCGAGGTGTTCCGGGGGCACCTCTACTGTGTCGCGAAGTCGAACCCGTTTGTACATGTTATGGTTGAGTAATGGCGAGTTTGTTCTGGCCCCTTAAACCAATTACTGGAACGCCACGGTCCAGTACGCGGTCTCGCAGGGGGCGGTCGTTCGTGACGACACAATCGCACTCGCCGGCGGCGGCGAGTTCGACGATGGCGTCGTCGGCGTACGATTCCTCGTGGTCGAGGACGCGAGCGCGGTCGGCCAGATCCCGGCCGACACTGGCGGCCGTCCCCTCCTCGCCGCCGCCGGCCGACAGTGAATCGAGTTCGGTGACCACGGCCCGTGGCACGGCCAGGTCGTGGTCGCCCAGCACGCGGTCGAGTTCCTCGAACAGTCGCACGTCGCATTCGACCGGCATCATCAGCGCGCTCGTGTCCAGACACACCGTCATTCCCGAAGCGTCCCGACGCCGATCAGTCGCCAGCGCGCGCCGACCCGGCGGTTGATGGCGATCTTCGCGCCCGGCTCGGCACACACCGGCCGTTTCAGCGCGACCTCACACTCGCCGCCGCGGGCACTGGTGACCGACCCGACGGTCGTGGCCGTCCCGACGGTGAGCATCAGCGGCTCGCCCGTCGAGATCTCCTCGACCTCGTCGGTCTCGCCGACGATCCGTTCCAGCAGGTCCACGTCCATCTCGAACTGCTCGAAGGTCGGCGGGAGCGTCCCCGGCGGGCCGGCGACCTGTCCCGCGAGCGCGTCGCCCTTCGTCAGCGACGGATCGAGGCCGGTCCCGACGCCGAGCAGGCCACCCGGCGTGGCCTCCTCGACGTCTTCGCCGCCGGCCTGGAGCGACCTGACGGTGGTCTCGACGGGCCGCCACTCGGTCTGGCCGCCCTCCTCGACTTCCCGGCCGGGGCGGAGTTCGATGTCCTCGCCGTCGTGGAGCTGGCCCTGGACGAGGCTGCCGCCCAGGACGCCGCCCATCAGCGAGTCCCAGGTCGTGCCCGGACGGTTGATGTCGAAACTGCGCGCGACCAGCATCTGGGCGTCCTCGCTGGGGTCGCGGTCGGGCGTCGGAATCTCCTCCTCGATGGCCTGGATCAGCACGTCCATGTTGACGCCCTGCTGGGCCGAGACGGGGACGATGGGTGCGCCCTCCGCGACCGTGCCCGAGACGAACTCCTTGATCTGTTCGTAGTTGTCGGCCGCGGTCTCGCGGTCGACGAGGTCGACCTTGTTCTGGGCGATGACGATGTTGTCGATGCCGATGATGTCCAGCGCCATCAGGTGTTCTTCGGTCTGGGCCTGCGGGACGGGTTCCGAGGCGCTGACGACCAGCACCGCGCCGTCCATGATCGAGGCCCCCGAGAGCATCGTCGCCATCAGCGTCTCGTGACCGGGTGCGTCGACGAACGACACGGTCCTGAGAGGCTCGCTCGGCGAGCCGTCCGGACACTCCTCGTCGACGGTGTACTTCTCGGGTTCGTCTTCGTCGGGGCACTGCCGGAAAGTCGCGTCGGCGTACCCGAGGCGGATGGAGATGCCGCGTTTCATCTCCTCGGAGTGCTGGTCGGTCCACTCCCCACTCAGCGCCTGGACCAGCGTCGTCTTGCCGTGGTCGACGTGGCCAACGAGCCCGATGTTCACCTCCGGTTGTCGGTGTTCGTCTGTCATTTCGAGAGTAATCTTACCGTCCTTTCGCCGCCTGCACCTGATAAAGTTGCTGTTCTCGCCCGCCGACGGCGGGATCGCCCCGGCTCGACGACCCCGGATCGGCCCCAGGGATTATCCACTTGCTGGCCCATTCGCCGCCCATGCCCTTCGATCCCGACCGCGTCACGACCGTCACGTTCGACTCCTACAGTACCGTCGTCGACGTCGAGGCCGCCGCGACCGCGCTGGCCGACGTCGTCCCCGACCCCGAACCCGTCTCGAACCTCTGGCGCGCCCACTCGTTGATGTACACCATGGTCGCCAACCACGTCGACGCGTACCAGCCGTTCTACGAGATGAACCGCGACGCCCTCACCCACGCGCTGGACGTGTTCGGCGTCGAGTACACCGCCGACGAGCGCGACGACATCCTCGCCGTCTACCACGAACTCGACGTGTTCGAAGACGTTCGTGCGGGCATGGAACGACTCGCCGATGCCGGCTACGACCTCTACATCGTCTCGAACGGCAACCCCGAGATGCTCGACTCGATGGTCGCCCACGCCGGCGTCGACGACCTGCTCGAAGACACCGTCAGCGCCGACGAGGTGGAGCGATTCAAGCCCGATTCGGCCCTCTACCGCCACGCCGCCGCCCGGACCGGGACGCCCATCGACGAGATCGCCCACGCCACCGCGGGCTGGTTCGACGTACAGGGGGCCAGTCACGCCGGGATGCAGGGCGTCTGGGTCGACCGGAAGGACGACCCCTGGGTGACCTTCGACGGCGAACCCGACCTCACGGTCGCGGACTTCCACGGCCTCGCGGACACACTCGACGCTTGAGTCGGTCCCGTTCCCGACCGTTTTGAAAACATACTAACCAGTCGCGGCGAACGTCGAGTTATGACAGACAGCTGGCACTCGCGGCGACGCGTGTTGCAGGCACTGGGGACCGGTGCGGTGGCGACGGTTGCAGGCTGTTCCGGCTCGGACTCGACCGGCGATGGGACCGACACGAGAGGTGGGGTCGACACCACGGCGACGACCGGCGAGTCGGATACGGACGCGGGCGACGGCGAGGACCCTGCTCCTGCCGAGACGGACGCAACCACTCACACGGCGAAACTCGTCGCCAGCGACGGTTCGGCGGACGACCACCTGGGGTACACCGTCGCCGTCGACGGGGACACGGCCCTCGTCGGCGCGCCCGGGGCGACACCGGAGGATCAGTACACGGCCGGTCGCGCGTACGTGTTCGAACGCGGCGCTGACGGCTGGACGCAGACGACCGAACTCGCCCCGGAAGTCGGGGACCCACGGAGCTTCGGCGAGTCGGTCGCACTCGACGGCGACATGGCGCTCGTCGGTGACCCCGGCGACCGCGACCCTCGCGGCGACGGCGTCGAGCGCTCGGTGTACAGCATCGGTTCGGTCTACGTGTTCGAGCGCGGGTCCGACGGCTGGACACAGACGACCAAGCTCTACGCGGCCGACGGCGACGAGAACGACGCGTTCGGCAACGCGGTCGCGCTGACCGCCACCACCGCACTGGTCGGGGCGGCCAACGACGAGGACCCGAACGGAATGGCCGAAGACGAGCGATACGGTGGCGCCGGCTCAGCCTACGTGTTCGAAGGCGACACCGGGTCGTGGACGCAGGTGGCCAAGCTCGCCCCCGACGACGGGGGCCCGGGCGAGAACTTCGGTGCCAACGTCGCACTCGCGGACGGCGTCGCGCTGGTCGGTGCGCCCGAAGACGACGTGAACGCCACGAACAGCGGCTCGGCGTACGTCTTCGAGCGAACGAGCGGAAACTGGCGACAGCAGGCCAAACTCGCTCCCAGCGGGGGAGACGAGCGCGACGAGTTCGGCGTCGGACTGGCCGTTGCACCGACCATGGCGCTGGTCGGTGCACATTACGAGGACAAGCCAAACGGCACCATGGCGGGCGCGGTCTACGTCTACGAGCGCACTGGCGGCGAGTGGAACCCCCAGGAGAAGTTCGCGCCCCCGAACGGCGAGACCACCGACGAGTTCGGCAGTCGGATCGCCCTCGACGGGGAGACGGCCCTGATCACCGCGCCGGGCGAAGATGTCTCGGGAACAAGCCTCGTCGGTGCCGCCTACCTGTTCCAGCGCCGTGACGGTGCGTGGACTCAGCGTGACCGACTCGTCGCCGGGGACGCCCAGAAACAGGACGACTTCGGCGAGGCGGTCGCGCTGACTGACGGCCGCGCCCTCCTCGGAGCACCCGACTACGACACCCGGGACGCCGAGGGGGCCGGCTCGGCGTACGTCTTCGACCTGTGAACGGGTGGGCTTTCGCCTCGCTACCGCTGTAGCCCGAGCGCGACGCTTTTGCTCGCCGCGCCCCTGCACCCGGTGTGTCCGAGTTCGCGTTCGAGGTCGCCCTGTCGGCCCGCCTGGAGAGCGACCGCGAGGCCGTC
This sequence comes from Halorientalis pallida, assembly GCF_049605515.1. Lineage (GTDB taxonomy): Archaea > Halobacteriota > Halobacteria > Halobacteriales > Haloarculaceae > Halorientalis > Halorientalis pallida_A. The sequence goes on along the minus strand of NZ_CP187158.1, from coordinate 2,185,299 downwards.
ATCGCCAGACAACTCGGTACCGCCTGCCACGGCAACCGGGTGATGGACCTCGTGGTGGTCGAACCCGGTCCCGGACTCGACGAGCGGGCGGCCATCACGCCCGAGCGCATCCCGGGACCGGCCATCGAGAGCGCGGTCGGACCAGGGACGGCCCGGTACTGGAAGGACGCCTTCGAGATCCGCCCCGAGCGCGCCGAGGCGGTCGTCGAGCGGGCGGTCGACCTCGGCTTCTTCGAGCGCGAACGCCGCAACGGCCGCACGTACGTCCGCCAGACCGCCCGCTACCCCGAGGACTGGTTCGATTCCCTCGTGGGCATCGAGAACAAGCCCGACCTCGGGCGGCCCGGCGACCTCGAAACCCAGCTCCGCAAAGACGTGAGCCTCGGCCTGCTGGACGCGGTGATCCTGGCGACCGAATCCCACGTCACCGGCGCACACCTCAATCGCATTCCCGAGGCGGTCGGCGTCTGGCGCTTCCATCCGGACTCCGGCGAGCGCGAGGTGATCCGGGAGCCGACGCCGCTGGACACCGACGAGACGGGGATCGACGTGCTGGACCGGCGCACCGCCCGGACGGACGTGGCGGTCGTCACCGCCGCCGAGAAACGCCGCCAGCGCCGCCGCGTGGCCGAACGCGCCTACGGCAAGGGCTGGCGGACCTACGACTTCCCGGACTGCGCGGAAGTCGAGACCCGCGAGCGGTTCGACCGCGGGGGGCTCCCCTACTGCGCCTGGAAGGGCCGGATCGTCGACCCCGCCCGGGAGTGTGGCCCCGACTGCGACGGGTACGATTCGGCGGACCCGCCCGACGTGGACGCGGCCGCCGAGCGCGCCACCGGCCAGCCCTGGGACCCCGATCCCGAAGGGCGACAGCGCCGCCAGTCCGGGCTGGATCGGTTCACGTGATCCCGAGCCGCCGGGAGACGACGACCGCACCCATGTAGCACGCGGTGAAGGCGACGACGAACGCGAGGACTGGCACTGGCTCGACGGATCGCCCGAACAGCGCGGTCGGGACGGCGTAGCCCACCGCGCCCACCGCCGCGACGAGGCCGGTCGCGACCAGCGGGTGGTCGGTCGGGAACTGCTCGGCGTCGGTCATCGTCCGTTGCAGGGGAGTCCGCGACAAAAGCACCGGGCTGATTTCAGAGTTCGTACCGCTCGCCGTCGACGGCCAGGTCCTCGTCGAAGGCCTCGTCGGCCGGGATGAAGTGCGAGAGGTGGACGATCCGTGTCTCGTCGGCGCCCAGCTCCGCGCCGAGCGAGCGCGCCCCCTCGATTGTCATGTGTTTGGTCCCGAACGTCCGTGGCACGCCGTCCTCGTCTTCGTGTTTCCCGCCGTAGGGGTGGTGTTCACAGAGGTGGGCCGGGACGATGCCGTCGGCCAGCAACAGATCGGGGTCGGTCAGCGCCTCGCGGGACTCGTCGGGAATCCCGAAGCTCGTGTCGCCCGACAGCGAGAGCTTCGCGCCCGTCTCCGGGTCCTCGACGACGAGACCGTAGCACACCAGCGGCGGGTGATCGACCGGAACCAGCGTGACCTCGAACCCGCAGGTCTCGAACGGCTCGAAGGGAGACTGCGCGGAGACCGTCACGGCGTCGAGGTAGTCGTACCGCCGGCGAACGGTCTCCGCGACGCTCTCGCCGGTTTCGGGGTCGGTCTCGTCGGCGGCGTACACCGGGAGGTCGCCGAACAGCCGGTAGGCGTTGCCGAGGCCGTCGAGGTGGTCGAAGTGGATGTGACTGATCACGGCGGCGTCGGGCAGGTCCACGTCACGTTCGAGGAACTGGTGGCGAAAGTCGGGGCTGGCGTCGACCAGCAGCGCCTCGTCGGTCCGCTCGTTGCGGACGTGGACGGAGTAGCGGGTGCGCTCGACGCCGCGCTCGCGCGCTCGCTCGCAGGTGTCACAGGAACACCCGGGCGTCGGTGTGCCGGTCGTGTCGCCGGTGCCGAGCAGCGTGACCTCCATTCGCCCGCCGAAAAGAGTTCTGGGGCCCTAAACCCCGCGGCTTCGGGGTGCCATCGGGAACCGTCCCTCCAGCCGATCCAGGAACGCCTCACCCCGCCGAGTCGACTTGAGGTATCGGACGACCCGCGATTCCGCGCCGGCCTCGTCGACCGCCTGCCGAGTCGAGGCATCTAGATCGTTCAGTTGCGCGGCCACGCGCTGTTTGGTGGTGATCGCCGAACTGGATCCTTTTTGATAAGTCTCGTTACGATTCTCTATGATCGATTTCGTCTACCTTGCTCCGGATCGCACAGATTGACTCGTTGTCGGCGAGTTCTGGGTTGCGGTTCTGAACCTCTTTAACGAAATCCCTGGCAACCCTGACGACTTCATTCTCCCACGCGTCTTTCGGGACTGTGTAGGCTCTGTCAATATTGAGCCGCTCGTCTGGATCTTTCGCGGCTTTGAACGTTGCACAGCGGACGATTTTTATTGTCTGTTCTCCATCCGGCTCTGCAGTCAGCCACGAGGGACCGAATTCGAATTCGACGATGTAGCGCTCGCCGCGATTTATCGCCTCGACTGACTCCAAGAGTTCGAGCGTAGTAGTACAGGCCCGACCTGTCACTCCGCCATTATCACGGCCGTAGACCTGTTCAGAATCGACCGATATCGACACTTGTGTCCAGCTGTTTGGATTATTTTGATCGACATTTTCCCAGTATTCCGTGTCATGGCGGTACGTTATCTGGACGTTATCGTATTTTGATTCGCTCATTATTTTGTCTCCACGAACCCTCCAGCACCGTCATTTAGATCTGGGACGTATCTGAGCACGTCATCACCGCTCAGGGGATACGCGGTATCTACAGTCCCGTCTTCGACGATAATCCTCATATCATCTACTCCACTGTCTGGATACCCGTTTTCGACCGGCTCGAAATAGTATTTCGCGCCGTTTGGTCGGGTGGTTTCATCACCTTGCTTGATCCCATCGTATATCAGTCTCTGAACCTTGGATTTGCTGAGGCTGTCTGGGAGGTTCGTTCCTCTTACACTTGCCCCAGTCGGAAAGAGGCTGGTCCCACCTTCTGCGTCGATTCTGTAGGTTCCTTCGACGTGTCGAACAACCACGTGATTCCATCCTGTTGCTCGGTTGCCTTCTGGAATACTTATCGTTCTCCCTCCTCGCTGAACAGCACCGATTGTCTCACTGAGACCTCCTCTTTCAGCGATGTCAAGCAACTCCTCTGATTTTAGATCACCGTCGATCAGCGGGTTCGTTTCCTTCGATTCGAGCATGCCCAGCATCCGCTGCACATCAGCCCGATCCATGTCGCCGCTATCGAGCAACTCGTCGATCCGCTGGAGGTTCGCATCAGTAACGTCACCGTCGCCGTAGCGCTTGATGAGGCGATATCGCGTTCCAGCATCGTTCTTGAGAAGCCGCGACAGCTCTCCAGCCCCCGAGTCGGAGAGTCGTGTAACTTCGTCGAGGAAGTTCTTCGCCTTCGTCTCAGTGAGGTCACCGCGTCGCACGGCGGCACTGAGGTCCCTCCCGAGGTCTGGGAAGCCGTCGCGGTCGACATCACAGGCGCCACCGCTCTGGGTGGCGACGGTCCCAGCAGCGGACGCCGTGACGCCCGCGGTCATAGCCAGCGCCGCACTGCCTGCGGCGCCACGTCGCGAGCTACAGGGGAACAGCGCTTTCAGATCGTCACTGTCCAACTGGTCGAGGAAGTCTCCGTCGCCCCTGGTCTCTGCGAGATACCGCGCGACAGGCTGTTCGATCCCTGCCTCGTTGATCGTCGTCCGTGTTGCAGAGTCGAGATTCCGGAATTTGGCCGCCACCCGCTGTTTGGTGGTGGTCGCGGAGTTCGAGAGCGCGCGGCGGACGGCCGTCGCGTCGAGTTCGGGCGCTTTCGAGCGCAGGCCCCTGGCGACGCGGATGCCCGCACGGGCGGCGGCACTCTCGGCGCGGCCGAGGGTGGCCGCCCGGACCTTGCCGGCCGCGTCGAGGGCTTTGCTGCCGATCTTGGAGTTGGCTCGGATGACGTTCTTGACCTTGGTCGCGCCCTTCGAACCGGCGATGGCTTCGACGATGAAGCCGCCGACGTAGCCGGCGTACCAGCCGACAGCGAACCGGTTGTAGGTGTTGCCGATCTCGGTGATCGCACCGAAGTTACCGCTGGTGAGATCGCTGAGCGTGTTCGACCGGTCGAAGGGGTTGTGCCTGCGCTGGGCCTGCTGGATGGAGCCGAGCGCGCCGGTGATGAGACTCCCGATGACGGTGAAGTCGTTGACGATGGCTTTGGCCAGGTCGATCAGCGCCAGGATCTGGCTGGGGTTCTTGACGAGCTGGATCAGCCCCTGGATCGACTTCCCGATGGCGTGGGACAGTCCCGAGAACACGGCCAGAACCGCGATCGGATCGTAGCCGCCGATCCGCTGATCGAGACTGAGTGTGATGTCGAGTTCTTCGATAGTCAGCTCCGCGCTCGCGACTTGCTTCGCCAGTTCGCCGTAGACGTTCGAGCTGAAATACTCCCCGCTGTTCTCGTTCCCGTGAACGTCGTTGGCGATGATCGTCGCCTTCTCGCCGGTCAACGTCTCCAGCGCGCCCGTGATCGGACTGTCGACGAGCAGCGTCGCGGTCGTGCGACAGGTGGCATCCTGACAGCCGCCGCCGAACTGGACGGTGTTCGTGTTGTCCCCCTTCTTGAGGACGACTTCGCCGACGCCGCTGGGATCGGTCACCGCGAACGTAATCCGGTACTCGGAGGCCAGCGGATCGATCTCGTCCGGCACGTCGAAGTCCGGTGTGGCGGCCGCCGATCCGCCGCTCACGCTGGCAGCGGCCCCACCTGCGCTGGTGGATGCTGCCGGCGTGAGGACGTGTGGGGACTGCGATCCGGCGGCGACACTGGCGCGGGTCCGTACCGGCGTCGTGACGCCGGCCCCGGCCATCATCGAGGCCGACAGGTAGCCGAAGGTCACGGTGTCGACGAACTTGTCACCGGCGTAACTCACGCCACTGACGACGCTGTCGACGAACCCGCGGAAGTCACTGATCGAGTTCCCGATCGCGTCCGCGCCTTCGCCGATGACACCCCTGACCGCATCGATTTTCTCCTCGCCGAGTGCGAGGATGTCACCGGCGCCCCAACTCTGGAGTTCCGCGATCTGACTCGTGCTCCAGTTACTGAACGCAGACCACTGGGCGCTTCCCCACTGCTGGAATTTCTCGAGCCCGCTGTTGGCTATCGACAGGAAGGTCCCGATCTTGTTGGCGTTCCAGGACGCGATCTCCTGGATCTTGCTCTGCCCGAGGCTGAGGAGCGTCCCCAGCTTCCTGTCGAGTCGCCAGGCGGTGATCCGGTCGATGATCCGCTGTGGCATCGACTCGATGGCCCGAATGAATTCGAGGGACCTGATACCGTACTCCTCGAGCTTCTGGAGTAGGTCCTTCGGCATCGAGAAGTACAGCTCGGTGGAGATGTGGACGTTCGAGACCTCCGGCCCGGTGTAGTCGTGGAGCGTCGGGTCCTGGCCGACATCGAACGCCGCGGCGTCGCCCAGCCCGTCGTCGACGGTGTACTCCCGCGTGGGGTCGGTCCGGTTCGTGAACTCGTCGAAGTCGTCGACCCCGTCACCGTCGGTGTCCTCGGCCAGTGGGTCGGAGTAGACGGTCCGATCTTCCAGCCCCTCCACGTCGTCGGCGGTGGTCTGTTTCGCGGCCGTTTCGGCCTCGCCACGGTCGGTCGTGTACTCGACGGTCCAGCCCTCCTCGTGTTCCTCGTAGTCCGAGAGGCCGTCTCCGTCGGAGTCGTACTCGGTGGGATTCGCGACCGCGTTCTCGATGACGACCGACCCACCGACCTGTTCGAAGGTGACTTCCGCACCGTCGTCGATACCGTCACCGTCGGTGTCGGCGTCGTACGGCGAGGTACTGAACCGCTCGCCCGATCCTGCGGGGAGTACCCACTCGCGTTTCTCGATGTAATCGGGGATGCCGTCGCCGTCGGTATCCTGCCCGGACGACGCCGTCTGGACCGGCGCGAACTGAATCTTCAGGTCGACGCCGTCCGCAGAGGCCTCAATGGTGACCTCGTCGCCGCTCAGCCCGGTGAGATTGAGCGGCTCCTGCACCGTCCCTGCCGTTCCGATGTTGAGCTGTTGCCGGACCGTGTTACCGGCGTCGTCGCTCGCGACGACCTCGACACTCGGATCCTGCGCGGTCTGTTCGGTCTTGTACAACAGCGTCAGCTGGTCGGTGTCGCTGTCGGCCAGCGAGTAGGTCCACGAGGCCGATCCGGTGTCACCGGCAGTCTCGTTCGACTCGCCGCTGTCGCTCGGTGCCGACGGGATCCGAAGCGTCACCGGCTCGTCCATGTCGAGTTGCTCCTTGCGTGGATCGGTCGCCTTCCCGACGAGGAGCTGCCAGGCGTCGATCGACCCGGACGTTATCGGCTCCTCCGACGCAGCGTCGTTGAAGTACGGCGTGACGGTTATCGTCTGGTTCCGCAGGCCGCCTCTGAACGCCCCGCCGTCGGTGCGTATGTCGTTCCACGTCCAGTGCGGACGCGTCCGTGAGCCGCGGTCGAAGTCCGGAGGATCGTCTCTGACCACCCACTCGCCGTCCGAGAACGGAAGCCCGCTGAAGCCGAGGTCGACCGCTCCCCCCGAGCCGTCGTCCGGCTTGTCGTGGAGGGCGACGAGACTCAGCCCCTCTGGCCCCGACCAGAAGAACAGCTGACTCTTGTCCGACTCCGCGAGTTCGATCGGCGAGTTGATCTCGTTGTTCCCGTAGTTGTAGAACTCCGTGATGCTTTGATCGTTCTGCAACGGCACGATTTCGTAGGTTTCGCCTGCCTGCTCCGCCACGATCTTCCGGGTCGTCGGCTCGCCACCCAGCACGAGACTCGTCTCGTTGGTGATCGTACACGCCTGCTGACAGCTGAAGTCGGACTGACTCTCGAAGGCGATCGGATCGCCCGTCGCGTTGCCGACCGTGCCCTGTGCCTTCGCCGTCGTGAGGTTCACCCACTCGTCGGTGTCGATCACCGTGAAATACGAGAACGAACCGACCGTCGCCGTGGCGGTACCGTTCCGGTTATTCACGGCCGTTTCGAGCTGGTGCCACGTGTCGTTCGCCGAGCCGTTCCACTTGTACACCGCCAGGTCCTCGTACTCGCTTTCGGGAACCGACTCGTTGATCGGAAGCCGGACGGTCGCGCTCTCGAACGCGGATCGGTTCCGGAGGCGCACCGTCGGCCCCGCACGCACCCCACTGTCCGCGAAGAAGGTGGGTTTGGGCGCGATCTCGACGGTCGAAGCCACGTCACCCTCGCCACTGACCGTCACCGACACGTTGGTCGCGTCGTCCGTCGCGGTCGTGGTATACGACTCCTCGCCGTCGGGGACGCCATCACCGTCGGAGTCCGCGACGAGCGGATCGGTGCCCAGCCGGATCTCCTCGCCGTCGAGCAACCCGTCGCCGTCGGTGTCGGGTGTGAGCGCCTCGGTCCCGTACTCGGTGACTTCGGCACCGTCATCGAGGTCGTCGGTGTCGGTGTCGGCCGTGAACGGGTCCGTCCCCGCCTCGATCTCCTCGGCGGTAGACAGTCCGTCCCCGTCGGGATCGGCCGCGCCGTCGGGCGTTCCGTCGTCGTCGCTGTCGGCATCGGTCGCCGAGAGCCGCACGTAGGACCGCTCCTCGGCGTCGGTCAGTCCGTCGTCGTCGGTGTCCGCGCTGAACGGGTCCGTCCCGGCGAACTGCTCCGTGAGCGTCTGCAGCGAGTCGTCGTCGAAGTCGTGCTCCCCGTCGAGCAGTCCGTCACCGCCCCGATCACCGGCGATCGCCGTCGCGTTGCTGTCCCAGTACAGCGGATTCGTCCCCGTGACCTCGAGCTCGTACGTGTCCCGGAGCCCGTCACCGTCGAACAGCACCGTGTCCCGCTGTGGGAGGTCCGGCGTCACACCGACGGCCGGTGCGTCGTCACTGTCGCTGGAATCGTCGTCGTCCTCCTCGTCGTCCTCGTCGTCGCTGTCGTGATCACCTTCCTCGTCGTCGTCCTCGTCGCCTCGTTTCCCTTTCTTCTTCCCCCGCTTTCCGTTGCCCTTGCCGCGCTTGCCGGGCTTTTTGTCGTGTCCCGGGGGCGTGTCGTCCTGTTTGTTGCCGTTTCGCGGTGGCCCCGATCCGCCCCGCTGACCCGGCGGTCCGCCGCGTTGCTGGCCGACGGTTCGCCCCGAGTCGATGGCAACCTCGCCGAACCGCAGCGGCCGAACGGCGCTGTCCCGCGGGCCGACACTGGCCTCGGCCCCGGTCTCCGGCGTCCTGTCGTCGGTGACCGTCTCGGTTCCGCTTGGCGTGCTGGTCTGGTTGCCGTCCGGTATCGACTGGTTCTCAGCAGGCGTCGTCTTGTTACCAGTGGGTGTCGTCTGATTGCCGATAGGTGTGGTCTGGTTCTCGCTTCCGGTACTGGTCTGGTTCCCGGATGCGGTCTGATTGCCAGTCAGCTCGCCGCTCTGCTCGTCACTGGTTGCAGTCCGGTTGCCGCCGGAGCCGTCGGACTGGTCGGTTTCCTCGTCGGTCCCGGTGTCCGTGCTGTCCGGGTCCGACTGCTCGGTTTCGTTCGGCTCCGTGGGGTCCTCGCTCGTCGTGTAGTCTTCGAGGACGAGTGTCCCGGTCCGCCGTTCGTCGTCGGCTCCGCCGTTGAGGCTGACGCGCACCGGGTATTCCCCGGGCTCGGAGCCTTGCACCACGGGCCTGTATGTCAGCAGGAGGTAGTCCTCGGGAGCGAGCGTGTAATTCCCGTCGAGCGTGACCGAGAGCGTCGTCCCGTGGTCGTCGACCGACACGGCGCGCACGTCGTCGCTCACGTTCACCTCCGGCGGGATGTCCGCGTCGGTGTCGACGTAGACACCCACCGAGTCGGCCGTGACCGCGGAGAGGTTCACGCCGTCCGCGTATTCGACGGTGAACTGCTGGAGCGTGTCCCCGGCCGCGGACGATTCGTCGTCGGTGCCCACGTCCCAGCCGACGGCGTGTGCCGCCCGCGCGTCGACGGCTCTGATCGCGGTCGCGACCAGCCGGTTCGGATAGCGCACCTCGCGCTCGTTCCCGGCCGGTTCCTCGTTCTCGTACTGGGCGACCACTTCGGGGATCTCGTGATTCGGCTCGGTGTCGCCGAGTGCGGCCGTGACGTTGACACGGCGGTCCTCGAGCGTGACGTTCGCGATGAACGTCGCGTTGCCTGCCGGTCTGGTCCCGTCCATCGTCGAGACGGTGGTCGTCCGGTTCTCGCCGACCCGAATCGTCACGTCGTCCAGTCCCCACGGCCGCACCGCCTGGACCTGCCCGAGCAGCGTCCGGTCGGTGGCCGTCGATCCGTTCCGGATCGGGTCGGCGCGGGTCCGGATGCGAACTCGCGGTTCGGTGTGTTTCGCGAGCGTATCGAGTGCGTGCTGACTGTGCCGCCAGGCAGTCGCGAAGTGCCTGATCGCCCGTGCCCGGTCCTTCGCGGCCGTCTCGACGCTTCGTCCCTGGCCGCCCAGCGCGTCCTGTCCGCGCTCGTAGGCTCGCTCGGCGTTGGTCAGCTTCCGCTGGATCTTGCGGCGCTGTCCCGGATTGTCGACGGCGTCGCCGAACACGGCCCACGCGCGCTGGGCGTCCTCGATCGACGTATTCGCCGTCCGCGCGTCGGCGCGAGCCACCCGCCAGCTCGCCTCGTCGACGACGAACGGATCCGACGTGGCGTATCCCGAGAGTTGCTGGAGGGCCCTGGCGTCGTCACGGAAGACCGACTCCGATTCGACACGGTCCGGGCCACGGTACGTTCCGAGCGTCTCCCGAATCGTCGTGACCGGTTCGGGCACGTCACGCTCCGTCTCGTTCCAGTCGCGCCGATCCAGATCGCCCGGATCGGGCCGGCTGACGTTCGGATCGTCCGACTCCGTCTCGTCCTCGTCCACCCCGAGTCCGGTTAGATACGCCAGCGCCGTCGTCTTGAGGCCGATGGCAGTCCGATTCTCCTGCTCGACCTGTGAGGGCGGCCCCCGGTCGATCGCCTGATACGTCCCGCCGGGAACGGCCTGCACTACGGGCGCGAAACTCCCCACCACCATGAGGAAGGTAAACAACACCGCGAGTATCCGATTCGATATGTCTCTCATTAATGACAGCCGAGAAACCACTACGTATTATAATTTTACCTTCGGAATAGCTTATATAAAACTTCCAATTAACAGTGCTTTATACATAGGGCCGAGCGGTTCGTCGCGCCCGTACGCTGCGGAGTCTGCCGGTGGCCGCTTCCGTCACGAGCGGGGCTGGCTGGAAGAAACCGATAGTGCCGATCCGGGTTCGTCAGTCGTCCGCGTGATCGTGGCCGTGCCCGTCGGCGGCCGCTTCCTCGTCGGTGCCGGAGATGTCGCCGCCGGCGACCAGCGCGTCGGCGTCGCCGTCGATCATGTCGAGGTTCTTCAGGTTGTCCCGTTCCTCGAAGTCGGCGACGGCGTCTTCCAGATCCTGCTGGGTGAGCGTCGTCCGTTCCTCGGTCAGGGCGCTCAACACCGCCTCGCGGAGGACCAGCCGGAGGTCGCTGCCGGTCAGTCCTTCGGTCATCTCCGCGAGCGTCTCGGGGTCGAAGTCCGCGATCTCCATCTCCCGGGTGACGACCCGGAGGATGTCCGAGCGCATCGAGCGGTCGGGCTTGGGGAAGTTGACGATCTCGTCGAAGCGCCGCCAGGCCGCGGCGTCGAGCTGGTCGGGGTGGTTGGTCGCCCCGATCAGCAACACGTCGTCCTCGATGAGGCTGATGTCGTCGATGCTCTTGAGGAGGGTGTTGACCGCGCGTTTGATCGCGGCGTGTTCGTCCGAGGAGCGCGTCTTGGCCACGAAGTCGAACTCGTCCATGAAGAAGATACACGGGGAGAGCCGCCGCGCGACCTCGAAGGACTTCTCGACGTTCTTGGCCGTCTCGCCGAGGTACTGGCTGGTGATCATCGACAGCTTCACCTCGACGAACGGCAGGTCGAGTTCCCGGGCCAGCGCGCGGGCCACGGAGGTCTTCCCGGTGCCCGGCGGGCCGACGAACAGCAGCTTCCCGATCTCCCGGAGCCCGATCTGGGCGAGGTAGTCCCGGTGTTCGATGGCCTTGACGATCTTGTGGATCTCGCCCTCCTGATCCTCTGTGAGGACGAGATCGTCCATCGTCATCTCGACTTCTTCGGGGGCGCGGATGTCCACGAGGTCGAGCATCTCCTCCTCTTCCTCGTCGTCGAAGTACTCGTCGAGCAGGCTGTCGATCCAGGCCCGATCCGCCCGCGCCGGGCGGTTCAGCTCGTGGGCCTGCTCGTAGTCGACGCCGAACTCGTCGCCGTACGCGGCGGCCAGCGTGGGGTTCTCGCGGATCCGCTCCTCGTCCGCGCGGTCGAGGAACCACTCCTCGGCCATGTCTTCGTCGGTGAACTCGATGTCGCCCGAGAAGTCGTCGCGGTCGGTGAACATCAGCCCCGAGATGGCGTCCCAGGGTCGCTCGACGCCGGTCGCGTCCGCGGCCGTCGTCGCGGTCGCAGAGAGCGGTCGCTCGATGCGGCCGTCGCTCCAGAACACAGTCCGGTAGGTCGGCGGGAGATCGTCCGGCTCTAACTCGCGGTCGTCGTTGTACGCTGTCGCTGTCAACAGGAACTCGACGACGTCCAGCTCCGGGTCACTCATTCCCACCGAGATTCGACCGCGACGGACATAAGCCCCCCGGACTCCGGCCGCGAACGCCCCGCTCACTCCCCCGCACACCGGGCCCGTCCCCACCGAACTCCCGCGACTGGCGTGTGAGGTGTTCACCGAATCCCTCGACAACACTTCAACTGTAAGCCATCTATGCGAGGTGGTTAACATAGGAACGGCGCGGACGGGCCGCCGCCGACAACTGGTAGTGCCAGCGGTGGGAGTTCGACGGGATTTAACACGAACGACCCTGATGGGCTACACATGGCAGATAACACGCCAGTCGTTGTCAAAGCGTACCGTACACCGCAGGGGAAGGAGGACGGCGTCTACTCGGACGTCCGTAGCGAGGACCTCTCGATCCCGCTGATCAACCAGATGCTCGACGAGACCGGCCTCGACGGCGAGGACGTCGACGACCTGATCTGGGGCTGTGCCCAGCAGCGTGGCGAGCAGGGGAACAACATGGCCCGGGTCATCGCGCTGCTGTCGGATCTGGGCGAGAGCGTGCCCGCGACGACCGTCAACCGCTGGTGTGCCTCCTCCGCGCAGGCCATCATCTCCGCGGCCGACGCCGTCCGCGCCGGCCAGCGCGACGTGCTCATCGCCGGCGGTGTCGAGAGCATGTCCCGCGTCGAGATGGGTGAGAACACGGCCAACGTCCACCCCGCGCTCAACGACCACTACAACGTCATGGACCTCCAGATGGGGATGACCGCCGAGAAGGTCGCCGAGGAGTACGACATCTCCCGGGACACCCAGGACGAGTACGCCGCCCGCTCCCAGCAGCGCGCCGTCGAGGCCACCGAGGAGGGCCGCTTCGACGACGAGATCGTCCCCATCGAGGGCACCGACGACGAGGGCAACGAGATCACCGTCGAGAAAGACGAGGGCCTGCGCCCGGGCACCACCAAGGAGAAACTCGAAGGCCTCCCGACCGTGTTCAAGGCCGACGGGACCGTCACGCCCGGTAACTCCAGCCAGATCTCCGACGGCGCGGCCGCCACCATGATCACGAGCAAGGAGTTCGCCGAGGACCACGGCCTGGACATCCTCGCCGAGGTCGGCGGCAACAACGTCGCCGGCGTCGACCCCACCGTGATGGGTATCGGTCCGATCCCCGCCGTCGAGGGCCTGTGTGAGCGCACCGGCCGCGACCCCGAGGACTACGACCTGGTCGAACTCAACGAGGCCTTCGCCTCCCAGTGTTACTACTGCCAGCAGCAACTCGGCTTCGACGACGACATCTACAACGTCAACGGCGGCGCAATCGCCATCGGCCACCCGCTCGGTGCCTCCGGTGCCCGCCTGCCCGTGACGCTCATCCACGAGATGAACAAGCGGGACGCCGAACTCGGCCTCGCGACCGAGTGTGTCGGCTTCGGGCAGGGCGCGGCCATCGAGTTCGAGCTGCCCTAGACTGGCCGTCATCAATCGTCGATTACGAGCCGGCTTAATTCAACTACTCCGCCGCTTCTTTCAACCGCAGACGCACAATACCGCTCCCCGTCGCTGTAGACCCCTCATAGCAACTGCTTACCGGCCGAATTCGGAATCGACCCGTGATGAGCGAGACTCCGACCACTGCGTTCCGGACCGAGTTCACCGATGTCTCCGACCGCTACTTCGACCGACTCGCCGACTGCGCCGAGAGCGTGCGGCCCGGCGTCGAGTACTACGGCCGTGACGAGGCGGCCTTCTGCGGCGAACTCGAACGGGCTCGGCGGCTGGAATCGGACTGTGACGACCTGCTCGACACCATTCGGACGACGGTCGGGCAGTCGATGGGTCCCAACTTCACCCGCGTCTACTTCCAGCCCGGTGGCGTCCTCGAACTGTTCGCCTGTGCGGACGAGACCGCCAATCACGTCGAGACGTTCTTCGGCGAACTGGCCGCGATGGAGCCGACGCTCTCGGCGGCTACCACCGCTGATTTCGCCAGAATGGGGGATCTCGTCGTCGAGGCGGTCGGGGCACTCGCCGCGGCCATCGGCGACCTGTTCGCCGGCCCCGCACACCGGACAGTCGACGCCGTCCACGATGCCCGGGCGACCGTCGCGGATCTGGAGTCACGCTGTGACACGGTCCGGCAGAAACTGGTCTCGGAGGCGTTCGCGACCGACGACACCGCCGCCGCGCTGGTCGTCCGGGAACTCGCGCTGTGGCTCGACCGGGCGATGGACGCCGTCGAGGACGCCGCCGAACAGGCGGTCTACCTCGACAGTACGGCCGTCGCGACGAGCGAAACCGCCGGACCGGACTGACCCCCTCGACCGCTAGTCCGCGAGCTGGGCTTCTTTGTCCCCGTAGATCCGGTCGACTTTCTCGGCGTGTTCGGCCAGGATGTTCCGCCGTTTCTTCTTCAGCGAGGGGGTGAGCATGTCGTTTTCCGGCGTCCACTCCTCGGGGACGAGTTCGACCTCCTTGATCGTCTCGTGTTTCTCCAGCGTCCGGTTGACGAGGTTCACGTCCTCGACGACCCACTCCTTGACACGGGCGTCCTCACAGATGGCGTTGCGCCCGGCCGGCAGGTCGAGGTTCCGGTTGTCGGCCCACCGCCGGATGGCGTCGAAGTTCGGGACGATCAGGGCGGAGACGAACTTCTCGTCGTCGCCCATCACCATGATCTGCTCGACCCGCGAGGAGGTCGAGAACTCGTCTTCGATGGGTTCGGGAGCGACGTTTTTCCCCGTGTCCAGCACGAGGAGGTTCTTCAGCCGGTCGTGATAGATGAGGTAGTCGCCGTCGACCCGTTCCACGATGTCGCCGGTCTGGAACCAGCCGTCTGCGGTGAAGGCGTCGTCGGTCTTCTCGGGCATCTCCCAGTAGCCCTCCGTGACGTTGGGGCCTTTGACCAGGAGTTCGCCGACGTACCCCTCGGCGTCCGCGAACTGCTCGTCGGACACCTTCGAGGGGTCGATCCGGATGTCCATGTCGACCAGCGGCCGGCCGAGCGTGCCGGTCCGGTGGTCCTCCGGGGTGTTCGCCGTGACGACCGGCGCGGCCTCGGTCAGGCCGTATCCCTCGAAGATGGGGATGCCCATGCCGTCGAACAGCTCCGCGAGGCGGTCGCTCAGGCTCCCGCCGCCGCTGACCATCAGGATGATGTTCCCGCCGAGTTCCTCCTTGACCTTGCTGTAGACCAGCCGTTCGGAGATGCCACGTTTGACCCGGAGGCCGAGCCCGGGATCGTCGGCGCGGCTGTACTGGCGGGCCACGTCGACGGCCCACTCGAAGACCCGCTCTTTGACCTCCGAGCCGCTGGCCTGCTCGCGGGCCTGGGCGAAGATGCGCTCGTACACCCGCGGCACGCTCGCGCCGCCGTGGGGCTGGATCTTCTTCAGGTCCTCGTCGACCGTGTCGGTACTCTGGGCGTACCCCACCGTCGCGCCGGCCGCGAACATCAGGAAGTGCCCGACCGTCCGCTCGAAGACGTGGGCGAGCGGGAGGAGCGAGATCGTTCGTTTGTCCGAGTCCAGCACCGGCATGTCGTCGTCCTTGTCGGGTCGCGGACCCACGCGCTTCCAGAGCTGGTTGATGTTCGACCGGAAGTTGTGGTGGGTCAGCTTCACGCCCTTCGGCTTCCCCGTCGTCCCGGAGGTGTAGACGAGACTCGCCAGGTCGTGGCTGTCCAGGTCGTCGAGCCACCCGCGGAACTCGTCTTCGTCGTAGTGCTCGACGCCCATGTCGTAGACGTCCTTGAGCGTGCGGATCTGGTCGACGTGGTCGTACCGGTCGAGTTCGTCGATGACGACCACGAAGTCCAGACTCAGGTCGTCCTGGACCCTGACGAGTCTGTCGAGCAGTCGCTCGTTCTCCACGATCACGCCGGTCGCACCCGGGTCGTTGAGCAGGTACTTGATCTGTTTGGGCGAGGACTCCGTGTAGATCGTCGTGACCACGCCGCCGCTGGACAGGAGGGCGAAATCGGTCAGTGCCCACTCCATCCGGGAGTCGGACATGATCCCGACGCGATCACCCGACGTGACACCCAGCTCGCGGAAGCCTGCCGCCAGATACCGGACGAGTTCCCCCATCTTCTCGTACGTGATCGACGTGTACGTCCCCGGCTCGGGTTCGTCGACGACCGCCGGCGTCAGCGACCGCGGATAGATGCCCCCCTTGTACATCTGTGCCTCGCCGTCGCCGTTGCGTTCGACGCTCGCCGCGAACAGCTCGGGGATCGTATCGTCCCCGATCACCTCGTCGGTGTACTCCCGTTCGGACTCGAGCCACCCCGGATCCCCAGATTTGGTCATAACATCAAATACCAACTGGCAGAAATATAAATCTTCAGTTGCGACAGCTACGCTGGCGCGCCCGGGACGGTACCGCGGAATTGGGCACCGAAGTCGGCCAAACAGACTAGTGGATGGGCACCCTGTGTCCCGAGACATGCCCGTTCTCGAAGACATGTGTGCGATCACCCGAGAACACGCGGGGGAGTCGCTCCGGTACTTCTGTCGGGTGGACCCCGAGACCGGCACCGTCGACGTTCTCCACCTCCGCGAGGACCTGTCCTGGACCGACCGCCGCAACGACGAGGTCGAGGGCGAACTCCACGAAGTGACCGCGAAAGTCTCCTACGAGTCGATGATGGACGTCGACAACGTCAACCAGCTCATCAAGGTCGCCGACTCGAAGGTCCTGTTTACCGGGTTCGTCGAGGACGAACTCGCGGTGGCCGCCTTCGAACGGGGTATCTTCGCCAAGCTCCCCCCAATCGTCGCCGACTTCCGGGACTACATGCAGGACCACGACGTCGATTTCGTCTCGCTGTCGCTGGAGTAAGCGCCCCATAGTCCGCCAGGCCCGCCGCCGACCCGCGCGACAGGAACGCCTTATCGCGAGACCTGCTCCCGATTACTGGTAAAAACTGCCGGGTAACTACGGACCTGGACGCTCGCTCTCCGATGGGGGTCGTCGCTGGCGGCGTGTCACCGCTCGGTGGCCACGCGACACCTCCCGGCGGGACCGTCGACCCCGGCCCGTCCCCGGTCTCTCCCCCTCTCCCGTTTCCGGACGGCCAGCGCTGTGGCTGTCGGGGTTGGCGACCGCGAAAAATGGAAGCGGTTGGTATCCGACTTAGTCGTCGGCGGGCGCGCCGGAACCGCTGTCGGCCTGCTTCTTGGTGTGGGAGAGCTTCCCACCGTCGGCGAGGATTTCACGTTCGCGCTCGGAGGCGTCCAGCGTGGCGGTGAGTTCCCAGTCGTCGTTGACGCGGACGGTGAACTCCTCCTGCCCGGAGCGGACGGCCTCGGCGACGTCGTCGACGACTTCGATGTCGTCGCCCTGCTCGATCTTCTCGTAGTCGTCTTCGTCGATCTCCAGGGGCAGAAGACCGAAGTTGAACAGGTTCGCCTTGTGGATGCGGGCGAAGCTCTGTGCGAGGACGCCCTCGATGCCGAGGTACATCGGACAGAGGGCCGCGTGTTCACGCGAGGAGCCCTGGCCGTAGTTCTCGCCGGCGACGAGGAAGCCGCCGTCGCTGTCGAGTGCGCGCTGGGCGAACGTGTCGTCGACACGCGAGAGCGTGAACTCGCTCAGCTTGGGGATGTTCGACCGGTACATCAGGATGTCCTGCGTCGCAGGGATGATGTGGTCGGTCGTGATGTTGTCCTCCATCTTCAGGAGGGCTTCCCCTTCGAGCTCGGCGTCGAGTTCGTCCTTCAGCGGGACGTCGCCGATGTTGGGCCCTTTGACGAGCGAGTCGTCGACGGGGTCGTCGGGCGTGATGATGTCGTTCTCGGCACCCTCGTACTGGTCGGGAAGCTCGAAGCCGGGCGCTTCGAGGTCGCCGAGCTCGTCGGCGAGGTTGCGCGGATCGACGATCTCGCCCTTGATGGCCGCCGCGGTGGCGACTTCCGGCGAGCAGAGGTAGACGTTGTCGTCCTCGATGCCCGAACGGCCCTCGAAGTTGCGGTTGAACGTCCGCAGCGAGACCGAATCCGAGCCGGGGACGTGGCCGATGCCGATACAGGCACCACACGTCGCCTCGGAGTAGTTGACGCCGGCCGCCATCATCTCGGCGGTCCAGCCCTCACGGGCGAGCATCTCGCTGGCCTTCTTGGAACCGGGCGCGACGATCATCTCGGTGTCGGGCTGGATGGAACGACCCTCCAGCATCTTCGCGGCCGGGAGGATGTCCTCGTAGCCACCGTTCGTACAGGAACCGATCATGACCTGGTCGACGTCGACGCCCTCGACCTCGCTGACCGGGACGACGTTGTCCGGCATCGACGGCTCGGCGATGAGCGGCTCCAGATCCGAGAGGTCGATGGTGAGCTGGTCGTCGTACTCGGCGTCCTCGTCGGGCTGGAGCTCGACGTACTCGTCTTCGCGGCCCTGGCGCGCGAGGTAGTCCTCGGTCTTCTCGTCGGTCGGGAAGATCGAGGAGGTCGCGCCCAGTTCGGTCCCCATGTTGGTGATCGTCGTCCGCTCGGGGACGCTGAGGCTCTCGACACCGGGTCCGGTGTACTCGAAGATCTTGTTGACCCCGCCCTTCACGCTGAGGCGGCGCAGCATCTCGAGGATGACGTCCTTGGCGGTGGCCCACTCGGGCAGCTCGCCTTCCAGACGGACGTTGACGACCTCGGGCATGTCGATGTAGTAGGCACCGCCGCCCATGGCGACGGCCACGTCGAGCCCACCGGAACCGATGGCCAGCTGACCGAGGCCGCCGGGGGTCGGCGTGTGGGAGTCACTGCCCAGGAGCGTCTTGCCGGGCGCGGCGAAGTTCTCCTTGTGGACGTTGTGACAGATACCGTTGCCCGGACGCGAGAAGTACGCGCCGAACGTCCCTGCGGCCGAACGCAGGAAGCGGTGGTCGTCCGTGTTCTTGAAGTCGAACTGGTAGGTCTGGTGGTCACAGTACTGCGCGGCCAGTTCCGTCTGGACTTCGTCGAGGCCCAGCGCCTCGAACTGCAGCCACACCAGCGTGCCGGTCGTGTCCTGTGTCAGGACCTGATCGATCTCGATCCCGATCTCCTCGCCGGTCTCCAATTCGCCTTCGACGAGGTGATCGTCGAGAATTTTTTCCGTAAGCGTCTGTCCCATAACGTCTGTCCGTCGATGGTCCGCGGACATAAATCATGCGAGTTTCCGATATCAGGTCTCCAGCATCCCTAGTACCCCTTGGATGTCATCCATTGTCGTGCGAAACCACGTGCGTGCGCGGTGGTGGCTGATTCCCGTTCAGTCGAGGGTGACCCAGGTGAGAAAGCCGATGGCAAGCGTCTCCAGCACGTGAAAGAGGAGCATCGCGCGCCAGGCGACCGCGGGGACCGCATCGCTGCTGAACCACGAGGACAGGGCCGGATCGATCAGGTAGACGTAGAGCGCGAACAGGTTCTCGCCGAACAGGAGGCCGGCGAACACGAGCATGCCGAGGGTGTGTTTCGAGCGCAGTCGCAGGTAGTTGCGCGCCCAGACGGTCCCCAGCACCGCGAGCAAGACGACGTTGACGGCGGCCGCCACTCGCGCCGCGTCGATCCAGATGCTCATCGTCCCGTCCTCCTGCTCGGTGGCCGCTCGTGGTCTCGGTCGGTCATGGTTCCGTTTGCTCGATGATTTCCTCGACGACGTCCCAGTGGTGTCGGGCGGTCTCCGACGGGAGATACACCGCGCCGTAGTCGTCGCCGCTCGACCGGACGACGTCGTTGTCGGTCAGCACGTCGAGGTGATGCCGGACGGTGTCGTAGTTGAGGTCCAGGTCCTCGGCGAGCTGGTTGGGGTTGCGGGGGCGCTCCTCCAGCGCCCGGAGCAGGCGCGCGCGGTTGACGCCGCCCCGCGTGCCCGCCAGCACGTACCAGAGGACTGCCTCCATTACGGGAACCCATCACAACCACCCTACGTAAGAGCGTCGCCACGGGGCGGCCGACGCGCCCACCTCAGCTCTCCACGATGAACTGGCCCGCGACCTGGGTGACTTCCTGCATCGTCATCGGCTCGTCGACACCCCTGGGGAACGGGGATTCGGTGTTGAGTTCGTTGAGGAAGGCGGCGTGGCGCGCCTCGACGCTGTGGATGCCGATGGCCGCCGAGAACACCGCGTCGCTGGACACGGTCGGGGCCGCGCCCTTGTAGGCGGCGACGCCGGTGTTCTCCAGGGCCTGCGCGACGCCGAGGAACTCGCTGGGCGTCTCGTAGCCGAAGTCGTAGGTGGCCTCCTCGACGGGCGTCCCGCCGAACTGGTTCACCGTGTCCGTGATCGCGCTGACGTGAGCGGCCTCGTGCTGGCCGACGGCCCGCAGGTGGTCGGGGACCGCCATCCGCACCTCGTCGCTGAACGACGAGAGCACGTCGGCGTTCATGAGCTGTTCGTCGCTGAAAGTGTCCAGCCCTTCGCGGTAGAAGGCGTTTTCGAGGTGTTCGAGCGTCAGCGCGTAGTTCAGGACGCCGAGGTCGCTCGTGTCGTCGTCGGCCTTCCGGTCGGGCTGGGGGCGGTCGTCGCCCGTCTCGTACACCGAGGGGTCGACCTCGCTGGTGACGAACTGGCCGGCGACCTCGAGGACCTCGTCGATGCTCATCGCTTCGTCGACGGCCGCCGGAAACGGCGACTCGTCGTTGACGAGGTTGAGGAAGGCGGCGTGACGCGCCTCGACGCTGTGGATGCCCGCCGCGGCCGCCAGCACGTCGTTGTTCACGACCTGCGGCGCGGCCCCCGCGTAGGCGGCGACACCGGTGTTCTCCAGAGCCTGGGCGACCGCGAGGAACTCACTCGGCGTCTCGTAGCCGAAGTCGTACTCGCCCTCCGCGACGGGCGTGCCGCCCAGTTGCTCGACGGTGTCGGTGATGGCGGTGACGTGGGCGGCCTCGTGAGCCCCGACCGTCCGGAGGTAGTCGGGGACTTCCGCTCGAACAGAGCCGGTGAACGACGCGAGCGCGTCGGCGTTCATCAACTCGTCGTCGCTGAAGGTGTCCAGCCCCTCGCGGTAGAATGCGTTTTCGAGGTGTTCGAGCGTCAGCGCGTAGTTCAGGAGCGGCACGTCGGGCGCGGCCATGGACTCGTCTTCGCCCGTAGGCGTGTCCGTGTCCATCGTCTCGGTCGTCGTGCCCATCTCGGTGTCCGTCGGCGTCCCGTCGCCGCTGTTCCCGGAACAGCCAGCCAGGCCGAGCGCACCCACGGTCGCAGTGGCTCCGAGGATGCGGCGGCGTGAGAAGCGCGAGTCGTCGTCGGTGGTGTCGTCGGTCGGGTTCATTGCTCCACCAGTCCCCAGCCCGTCACCCACAAAAGGGATTGTCCGAACTGTGACAGGAATCCGCCGGGACTCCCGCGGAACTCCGCCCGGAGCGAGGGGGAACTCTCTCCCAATTTCGAAGTCGTCTGGCACCCCTGTCAGCCCTCCCGCGCACCGAGACCGGCAGAGATTTGGGCGCGCTGGTCGGGTACTCGCCCATGTTCAGAAGCGGCGCGTTCCTGGCCGATCATCTCGGCGACCTCCGGGAGTCACAGGTCCAGCCCAACGGCGTCGACCTCACGCTCGGGGCCGTCTTCGAGCAAGAGAGCGTCGGACGGATCGAACGCGGCGGCAAGACCATCGGCGACCGCCGGGAACTGGAACCGGACGACGACGGGTTCTACCACCTCGAACCCGGCGGGTACGTCGTCCGGTACGCCGAGCGCATCGCGATCCCCGAGGAACACGTCGGCTTCCTCTACCCCCGATCCTCACTGCTACGCAACTCCTGTATGCTCGACACGGCGGTCTGGGACGCCGGCTACGAGGGCCGCGGCGAGGGCCTGCTGGAGGTCCACCACGAGATCGACCTCCAGCAGGGGGCTCGCATCGCCCAGTTGACCCTGGCGGCGGCCGACCACGAGGGGACCTACGACGGCTCGTACCAGCGCGAGAACCTCTAGCCCCGGCGGCGCTCGACCGCGCGCCGGAGCGCGACCACTTCCTCGCGGACGGCGACCCACTGCTCGGTCGTGCCGGGCAGTGACCCGCCGCCGCTGGCTCCGATCCCGCCGCCGAAGCCGTCCCCGCCGCCGTACCGGGCGCGCCGTTGCTCGACCAACTGCTGGACGGCGCTCGGGTCGTCCACGTTGCTGAAGGCCAGTTCCGTCCCGCTGCCGCCCGCGGTGTCGAAGGCTACCGTCCCGTGGTCGAACAGCGTCCCGGTGATTCCCTGGGCGTAGGAGACGTTCTGGACCGTCTCGTGCCCGACGGTCGTGACCCGCCGCCCGAGGACCCCCGATTTCCGGTAGAGGTGCCGGTCGGTCACGACGTATTCCGTGTTCCTGATCCTGAGGAGCGACCAGATCGGGGTCAGGACGCCGCTCAGCACGGTCAGCACGCCAAGCGCCGCCAGCACGACGCTGCCCGCTTCGGTCGCGGTGTACCACAGCAAGCCCGCACCGATCAGGACGAACGCCAGCCCGACGACGAGGGACGGAATGATCGTCTGGATGCGCGGCCCGCCCTGCCATTCGACGGTCTCCTCGCCCGTCAGCGGGAGCCACGCCGGCGGCGGCCCCTCCGCACCGGGCGCACCGTCAGCTTCGCTCGCCATCCTCGCCCTCCGACTCGCCGCTGGCCACGTCGCGACCGTCGGCCTCGACGGCGCTCCGGATCGCGCGCAACTCGGTGCGGATGTCGTCGAGTATCTGCCCGGGGTCCTCGCTCGCGTCGTCGCCGTCCCCGCCACCGCCCTTCCCCCGCGACCGGCGGCTCTGTTCGTTGATGCGTTGCTGGACCGCCTTCGGGTCGGGGACGGCCCGGAACTGCATCTCGACGCCGGTGCCCCCGGCCGTGGAGATGTCGACGGTCCCGTAGCCGAAGTAGTTCCCCAGCGCCCCCTGCGAGTAGGAGATGTTCTGGACCTTCTCGAACTCGATCTTCTGCACGTCCCGCGACAGGATGCCGCTCTTGCGGTAGAGCGCGTCGTTCGTCAGCAGGTACACCGTGTTCTCGCGGTTCAGGTACGCGCCGACGACGATGGGAATCCCGATCAAAAAGAGCGAGAGCGGGAGCCCCACGATCAACGCGGGGACGATGCTGTAGACGTGGGGCTTTCCGGACCACTGTACCTGCTCGTCGTCGTCGAGCGTGAGCCAGTCGAACTCGCTCGCCGCAGCGTCGGAGGGCTCGGGCGTGTCGGTCGCCATACGACCCGGTTGTTGGGGGACCTACATAATCGGTGCTGTCGTCGGGGCGCGGTGGTCGCCGGCGGCCACCGGTGACCTGAGAGCTCTACACCTACCGACACGTCCGGTGATTTTACACATCGGTTCCCCGTTCGGCGGATATGGACGACCGAGTTCGACTCGACCGGCGCGCACTCCTGCGAGCGGGGCTCGCCGGAAGCGGGCTCCTGCTGGCGGGCTGTACGAGTGATTCCGGTTCGGGGACGCCGACCGACGACGGCACCGACGACGCACCCGCGGCGACGACCACGACCGGACCCACCGGCCCCATGTCCGGGCCGCTCCACGAGACGTTCGAGGACGGGAACTACGACAGCGACCCCAGATGGCAGGCCGACTACGAGGAGGGGATCGGCGAGGTGGCCGTCATCGACCGCGAGGGACCCGACGGCGGCGGGAAGGCCCTGCGGATCAGCGACGCGACCGACGAGGAGTTGAACGAGAGCGGGAACCGGGCCAGCGCGACGCTCGCTCGCCGGATCACCGGCTGGGACGGCGCGTGGACGCTCGACGGGCAGTTCTACGCCGCCGACGTTCCGGGCGGCGAGTACGCCGACGACGGCCACGTCGCCATCGGGCTCTACGAGTCGAACGTGGAACTCCTGTTGAATCCGCGCGTCGAACTCCTCTTTTTCGACGCCGAGCGCGGGAACCGGGAGGCCGAGACCCGGGAATCGGTCCTCGACGAGGGCCGCTGGTACAACTACGAACTGACGCACGACGGGACGGGGACGTACGAGGCGACCCGCTGGCGGGCCGGCGACGACCCGTCGACCGGGCTCTCGGTGACGGCCGACCGCCAGCCGCCCAGCGCCGAGGAGACACTCGCCCTGGTGACCTACGGCGGCTATCCGGAGTTCATCGACCAGCCCACGCCCTCGCCGCGGCCGGAACCGGGGAGTTATCGACTGACCGCCGACCACGCCTACGTCCGGTGGCGACCCGGGGAGTGACGGTGCTGGCGAGCTGTTCGACAGCCGGTTGCGCGAGGCCCTGGAGGGAGATCTCGCGTCATCGGTCCTCGACCCGTCCACCAAGCTGATATGCCCGCTCGTGGAACGGGCGTGGTAGATGCGCCCACGTCGGACGGCCGTGACGACGGTGTTGGCTCTCCTCGCGCTCGTCGCGGGCGCTGGCGTCGCGAACGCGTCCTCGACCGCCGACGCGACACAGACCGGTGACGGCAACGTGACCACGTTCGTCGCGCCGGGCGACACGCTCGAAGCGCTCCGGGCCGGGACGGCCACGGGCGTCCTCACGAAACGACAGCGCGTGGCGCTCTCGGACGTACTCGTCGTGCGCGTGTCGACGCCCGGTCTGGGAGCGTCGGTGGCCGACCAGCCCGGCAACACCACGACCGAGCGTTTCCGGGCGTTGCTGTCGAGCCCGGACGCGACACTCACCGCCGTCGAGATCACGTCCGGTGACGACCCGCCGCGAGCCATCGACCTGACCGCCGAGCAGCTCGTGGTGCGTCGCGTCGACGAGGACACGTTCGATCTGGTCTACGACACCGGCCGGTTGCGCGCGACCGACGACACGAACGGCAACGGCCTCGCCGACGAGGGCCCTGGGACGGCCGTCGCCCCCGTCAAGGTGTTCGAGTTCGAGTTCACGCACGACGGGGTGTCCGCCGCGTCCTCGCTGGGGATCTTCCCTGCCGCGGTGACCTTCTCGACGCCGCCGGACGACGGCGTTGTGCTGTACCCGTTACCCGCCCAGCGGCTGGTCGGGCAGACACTGCTGGCACCCGGGACGACGCTCACCGTCTCGCTCGACGGCGTGGGACGCCCCTTCTCGGTCGAGCGGACGACGACCGTCACCGGCCGCCAGCAGTCGTTCGCCAACCTGACGCTGGACCTGGCCGACGCGCCCGCCGGCATCCCCCTCGCCGTCACGGCCAGCCTCGACGGGCAACGCCTCCGGCAGACACGGGGCCGGCTCGCCGAGCTGACCGCCTCGTTCACCCCGGTCCCGACGGACGCCCCCCGAAACCGGCTCCGGTTCCGGAACGTCTCGCTGTCCAGCGGTGGCTTCCTCGTGGTCAGGAACGGGCCGGACGGCCCGCTCGTCGCCAACCGGTACGTCGCGGCCGGCGAGTACGACTCGCTGACGGTCCAGTACCGGCGACCGGTGACGGCCGATTCGGTGGTCGTGACCGCCTACGTCGACGTGGACGGTGACCGCCTTTTCGAGGGCGGCGGCATCGACCGCCCCTTCCGACGGAACGGCGAGCCGGTCTCGACGGTCGTCGATCTCGAGGAATCGACACCGGCCACACCCGGCACCCGAACCGACGCGCCGACCACCGAACCGACGACACCGCCGTCGACCGACACGGCGACGGCGGCTCCCTCGTCACCGACCACGGCCGGCACGCCGTCACAGTACCGGATCACCGACGCCAGCGGCGACGGGTTCGGCCCGGGCGTCGCGCTCGCGGCCCTCCTGCTCAGCCTCGCGGCGCTCGCCCGTCGCGACTAGTCGGCGGTGTGGCCGGCGAACTTCTCGCGGACCTTCTGGACCTTGGGCCGGACGTTGGCCGCGCAGTAGGGCTTGTTCGGATTCTTCTCGAAGTAGTCCTGGTGGTACGCCTCGGCCTCCCAGAACCGCTCTAAGGGTTCGATCTCGGTCACGATGGGGTCGTCGTAGACGCCCTCGGCTTCGAGTTCGTCGACGAACCGCTCGACGGTCTCGCGCTGGCCGTCGTCGTGGTAGTAGACGGCCGACCGGTACTGGGTGCCCACGTCCGGCCCTTCACGGTCCTTCGTCGTCGGGTTGTGGATACTGAAAAACACCTCCAGCAGGTCCTCGTAGGCCAGCACGTCGGGGTCGTAGGTCACCTGTACCGCCTCGGCGTGGCCGGTCTCGCCGCGACAGACCGCCTCGTAGGTCGGGTCGTCGACGTGGCCGCCACAGTAGCCCGAGACGGCCGACTCGACGCCGTCGAGTTGCTTGAACGCCGCCTCGATACACCAGAAACACCCGCCCGCCAGGGTCGCCCGGTCGCTCTCGCTCATCACCCGGGATAGGGGTCCCAGCGCCGTAAGTTCCTCGCCCACTCGTCCCGGCGTCGACTCCCGTCCCGCCGTCAGGGCTCCTCCCGGTCGACAGCTGGGTCTCCGTGGTCGCCCTCGCCCTCGATGATCTCGGCTTTCCGCTCGATGTCCCGGAGCGCTCGTTCCTGCTCGCCGCGGGCGATCCCACCGGACTCGGCGTGTCGGCCGCTGTACTGGCGACCGGGGATGAAGTCCCAGACGGAACCGGTGTCGTCGCCCCGTCCCGCGTCGTCCGACTCCGTCCCGTCGTCGCCCGCCGACCGCTCGCGACCGAGGCCGATCCGTTCGAGGACCGCTCGCAGAGCCCCGAGCATACTTCCAGCTTGCTCATCCACCGCCAAGTCGCTTCCCCCGCTGGCTGACCGTGGCCGGACCGTCCCGGTATAAAGGACCTCGTTTCGACAGGAGTGGTCATTAGTGTCTCCGAGTTGAACGAATACCCGTCACGGGACCCCGCCGTCCGCTGCCTGCGCGACGCGTGCCTGCACGGTCCCCGTGACGAGGGGTCGATTCTCCTCTGGAATCGGTTGCCCCCCTCCGCTGTCGGGGTCCGACACGGACAGACCACAAGCCACGTATCCGTCGGTGTGGTACGGTCGACACACGATGTCAGAAGACGATCCCACATCCGATTCCGACGACGAGCGCACGCTCATCAGGACCGGTCGCGACTTCGAGCAGGAGTACCGTCTCGACGCGGACGAGGCGGGTCGGTTCCTGATCGACCTCGGCGAACAGCTCCGCGAGGGCGACGAGTTGACCATCGCGACCGACGAGTGGGAACTCCCCTTCGCGTTCGGCGAACCCGTCGGACTGGAAGTCGACTTCGAGGGCGTCGACGACCCCGAACTGGAGATCGAACTGGAACTGCCGGGCCGCCCCGACGAGCGCGCGCCAGACGTGGAGTGAGGCGCCGTTGCTCTCCGCCCGTCACCACCCCGGCACCGTCGGCTTCTTCGGCGTAACCCGATAACCGACTGTAACCCGATACGGCGTCCGACAGCTGATTTAGTATAACTTTCCTGAAAGATATTGCCGTCGGCCGTCTCGTCGGAACCGTATGACGGCCAACACGGCAAAACCGACGGTGACACAGTTCACGGACCCGATGTGTACGTGGTGCTGGGGGTCGGAACCGTTCCTCAGACACCTGCAGACGGCCTACGGGGACCAGTTCCGACTCCGGTTCGTCATGGGTGGGCTGATCGAGGACTTCGAGACGTTCTACGATGCGGCCAACGACATCGGCGAGCCCGGCGAGGTCGGGCCACACTGGGTCGAGGCCTCCGACCACCACGGGATGCCGGTCGATACGGCTATCTTCGAGACGGACCCGGCGCGGTCGACGTACCCCGCCAGCGTCGCCTACGTGGCCGCCCGCCAGCAGGATCGGAACCTGGCGCATCGCTACCTCCGCCGGCTCCGGGCGGCGTACGCCACGGAGGTCAGAAACGTCAACCGCCGGGACGAACAGCGCCGGATCGCCGAGACCGTCGGTCTCGACCTCGACGCGTTCACCACGGCGCTGGACGACGGCACCGCCCGCGAGGGGTTCGAGGCCGACCTGGCACGGACCCGCGAGGCCGGCGTCCGCTCGTTCCCGACCTACCACATCGAGGGACCCGACGGCCGGCGTCGCGTCGAGGGGTTCCAGTCCTTCGACGAGTTGGCGACCGAACTCCAGGCCGTCGCGCCCACACTCCAGCAGTCGTCCCCGCCGCCGGTCCGCCGGTTCGTCGCGGAGTACGGCCCCGTCGCGACACAGGAGGTCGCGGAGGTCTACGAGATCACCCACGGCGAGGCCAGACAGTCCCTCCAGTCGCTGGTCGACGAGGGTGTCCTCCGCCGCGAACGCCGCGGGAACGGCTTCTTCTGGCACCGGTAGACCGAGGACTGACGGCGGTTCCGGAACTCGGTGCCCCCGCCACGGTCTCACCCGCTATCCTGTCGGCACGCCCCCGAGTATCGCCCACTCGGCCGCCGCTGTAGCGCGGGAAACCTGCTTTCGTATAACTTGCCTGAAACATTTTTGGGACCCATCCGTCGCTTCGGGTGTGACGATGTCACCGAACGACTGTCGACGCGCGACGCTCGCATCGAATCGGACGACCAGTACCGACGCCGCGGCCGGTTCGGCCGGAGGTGCGGACTGATGGCGTTTTTCTCGACGCTCGCTGGCGCGGCGTTCCTGGCCGGACGGGCGCTGTTCGCGCTCGTCGTCGGCTACCTCGCGCTCGGGAATCTGCTCGATCTGGAAGCGTCGGTCGGGTACGCACGGAGCAAGGGAGCGCCGCTGGCCGGCGTCACGGTCCCGCTGGGGAGTCTCGGACTGGTGGTCGGTGCGCTCGCGGTCCTCGTCGGCGTCTACCCCGCGGTCGGGGCGCTCGTCGTCCTGGCGTTTCTCACGCCGATCACCGTCGTCATGCACGACTTCTGGACGATGGACGGGCAGGATCGGCAGAACGAGCGGATCCACTTCCTGAAGAACGTCGGCCTGCTCGGCGGGGCGCTGGTCTTCCTGGCGCTGTCGACGACGACGTGGCCGTACGCGGTCGGTCTCGGGCTCTGACGACCGATGGGGACGACCGAGACGAGCGAGGTCGGCGTCCCGTGGCGGTCGCCGGCGCTGGTCGCCATCCTCGCGGCCACCCTGATGACGCCGATGGACGTGCCGCTGATCAGTCCGGCGCTCACCGAGGTCCAGTCGGTCTTCGGCGTCTCGGCCTCCCGGGCCGGCCTGTTCGTCACGGCCTACGCGCTCCCGGGCATCCTGCTGGCACCGGTCATCGGTGCGCTCGCCGACCGACTCGGCCGCCGATACGTCCTCGCTGGCTGTCTGACCGTCTTCGGCCTCGCCGGCACCGCGATTGGCCTCACCACGGCCTTCCGGACCGCACTGGCGCTGCGCGTCGTGCAGGGGTTCGCCGCCGGGAGCATCCTCTCCGCGCTGGCGATGACCGTCGTCGGCGACCGCTACGCCGGCCGCCAACACGACGCCGTGATGGGCGTCACGTCGGCGATGCTCTCGCTGGGGACGGCCGCCTACCCCGTCGTCGGCGGCTACCTCGCCGAACACGCCTGGAACGCGCCGTTTCTCCTGTACGCGTCGACTCTCCCGGTCGCGGGGCTCGTACTGGTCGCGTTCGACGACGGGGACACCGCCCGCGAGGGACGCGGGGGCGGCTACGTCCGCGAAGCGCTCCGTGCCGTTCCGACCCGGCGGGCGCTCGCGCTGTACGGCGTCATGTTCCTGTCCTTCGCGCTCCTGTTCGGCGGGATCTACACCGCACTGCCGTTCTACCTCGCGGGCGCGTTCGGGTTCGCGCCGACGACCGTCGGCCTGGTCACGAGCGCCGTCCTCCTGGTGACCGCCCTCGTCTCGACGCAGAACGGGCGACTGGCCGCTCGGTACGCCACGTCGACGCTCCTCGTCGTCGGGTTCGCCCTGTACGCGGTCGGTTTCCTCGGTGCCGCCCTCGCCGGCGAGCCACCCCTGCTGATCGGGGCCCTGCTCGTGTTCGGCGCCGGGAGCGGGCTGGTCACCCCGACGCTGTTCGCCGGCATCAGCTCGCTGGCTCCGGATCACGTCCGCGCGGGCGTGATGAGCCTCCAGACGACGACCATCGGAGCGAGCCAGGCCGCCGGCCCGGTGGTGTTCACCCTCCTCGGCGCCGCGGTGGGCTACCGGACCACGATCCTCGTCGCCAGCGGCGGCGCGACCGTCTGCATGGCGGCGCTGGCAGTGGTCGCTCCCGACGCGTGAAATATACGATTCCTTACTGAAACTGCCTTCACCGAGCGCTTAACTGGGTGCTGTCCGTGTGTTTCGCTGCGTCATGAACGTGACTGCAAACGGAGACGGAATCGCGGTCGAGGGGCGACACGGAACGGAGGTCGACGGGTCGTGACCGCCGAAACCGAGGCCCGGCAGGAGGAGATCGAGACGCACAACGCGTCGGCCTGCCCCGTCGTGGAGGCCATCGACCAGGTCGGCACGCCCTGGCGGCTGAACGTCGTGTACGCGCTCCAGGACGGCGAACAGCGGTTCAACGAACTCAAACGCGCGACGGACGCTCGCTCGAAGACGCTGTCGGACGCGCTCGACGCGCTCGCCGCGGCGGACATCGTCGACCGGCGGATGGAGGCGGACGCGCCGGTCGCGGTCTACTACAGTCTCACGGAGAAAGGAACGGAACTCTCGGCCGTGCTGGCGGAACTGGGTGCGTGGGCGCAGCGGTGGGGCGAAGACGTGCCGAACGGCTTCGACCGACAACGTCGGGGACCGTGACTGCTGGCCGGTCGCCCGGGCCTCGTATCGCCGACGGTCGCGGTCGGCGGGTTCAGCTCCCGCCCAGCCCTCGCTCGTCGACGGTCTCCAGAAAGGCAAGGATCGGGCTGCCGTCGGTCTCGACGTACTCGTAGTCGACGGCGTCGAGCCCCTCGAGGATCTCGACGCGGACGTGGGCGCGGATGCGCTCCGGGTCGGTCGTGTCGGCGTCGATGTCGCCGACCAGCGCGGTGTCGTGGGTCACGAAGCCGAACCGCTCGATGTCGATGTCCGGCAGACTCTCCGAGAGCCGGATCGCGTTCTCCACGTCCTGTTCGGTGTACTCGTCGGTCGTCCGGTAGGCGTACCCCTCCGTCACGGGGTTGTCGACCGCCAGCACGACCACGCTGTCGCCGTCCCGTGCGCGCACGTCGAGGTACGGCTGGTCGAGGCTCGTCCCCCCGGGCTCCGCGGTCACGGTGTACGGTGCGTCCTCGGCGAGCGTGCTGAACACGTCGCGATGGAAGGCAGTCAGGCGCTCCCGTGCGGTCCGCTGGTCGTCGGCCAGTTCGCGGTAGGCGTCCTCCCACTCCGGGAGGAGCCTGACCGGCCCCGCCGTCTCTCGCCTGACCGCGCGCTTCTCCGGCCTGCTGAGCGGATAGTCTCGCTGGTCGGCGTCGTGGAGCGTGTCGGCGTTGGCTCGCCTGAACGCCGCCGTCAACTCCGTCCGGAGCGCCGTCCGCTGGTCGTGGAGCTCGCGCTCGACGGCCCGCAACTCCCGTTCGAGCTCGAACACCTCCTCGAAGTCCAGTTCGGAATCCATCGGTCTCGTCGGACGGTCTGGCGACACTACCAGTCGCCGCGACTTGTGCGTTCGGGCGAGTTCGGGCGTCGGGACCGCGGCCCGAATCGACCCGTCCGGCCCCGTACAGCCGACATTCCTTTGGCGGAGACGACTGAAATCCCCCCATGGCCGACGAGGAGATCGACGACGTGGACAGGGCGATCCTCCGGGCGCTCCAGGAGGACGCACGGAACATGTCCTCGGGGGACATCGCGGAGCGAACGGGGACCTCGGACAGCACGGTTCGCAAGCGCATCCAGCGACTGGAGTCCGAGGGGATCGTCAAGGGGTACAGCGCCGACGTGGACTACGCGAAGTCGGGGTATCCGCTCCGGATGTTGCTGTTCTGTACCGCCTCGATCCCCGAGCGTGGGGAGCAGATCCCGGAGATCCTCGCCATCGACGGCGTCGTGTCGGTCCAGGAACTGGTCACCGGCGAACAGAACCTGCTCGTGACCGTCGTGGGTGAGTCCGACGACGACATCACGCCGGTCGCACAGGAACTGCTGGAGATGGGGCTGACCGTCGCCGACGAGGTTCTCGTGCGGAGCCACGAGACGACGCCATTCGGCGGGTTCGAACCCGACGCGGAGTCATCGTAGGACCACGCGTTTCACGTCGAGCGGCGTCGCACGGCGGACCACGGCCCGGATCGGGTCCGCGGTGGCGGCCAGGTTGTCCGACTCGCCGTCGAGTACCAGCAGGGCCGCGTCCCGGCCCGGTTCGACGACGCCGCAGTTCAGCCCGACGGCCTCGGCACCGGCCGCCGTCGCCATCCGGAGGACCTCCCGGGCGGTCACGTCGAATGCCTTCGCGGTGACGGCCATCTCGCGGAACATCGAGGGCGGATTGAGCATCACGTTGTCCGTCCCGAGCGCGACCGTCGTGTGGTCCAGCAGGTCGCGGATCGGCGGGCGACCGACGCCCAGTACCTGGTTCGCACGCGGGCACACGGCGACCGGCACGTCCTGGTCGGCGACCCGTTCGAGGTGGTCCGCCTCCGCGTGGACCATGTGGACGAGCAGGTCGGGGTCGAGATCGAGCGCGGGGTGGATGTCGGTCGCGTCCGGCTCGCCGGCGTGGATGGCGAACGGAACCCCCGCGTCGCGGGCGGCCGCCCGCTCGGTCTCGAAGTCGTCGTCGTTCGCACCGCTCGCGCCGTACCCGTCCGCCACGTCGAGGACGCTCGTCGGCCCGCTCCCGAAGACGAACGGCGTAACCGAGGTCCCGTCCGCGGCCGCCCGGAGCGCCCGAGCGCCCGCCGGTCCGGACTCGCGGAAGTCGAGACACGCCGCCGTCCCGGTCTGTTCCATGAACTGGAGCGTGCGGCGCATCTCGGTGACGAGGGTGTCCCGGTCGGCGGCCGCCAGCCGCCGGTGTTTCAGGCTGTCCGGCGGTGCGACGGCCGCTTCGAGTCCGAGGTCGACGGCCGCCTCCTTGGCCACCGAATCCCCGAGGTGGGTGTGTGCGTTGACGAACGCCGGCACGACGATGTCCGACGCGTCCACGCTGGCCCGCTCGACGGCCGTTATCCGGCCGTCCTCGACGACGACGCGGCCCTCGACGGGCTCGAACGACGATCCGGCTACGACCGTCCCCTCGAACTGTTGCATACGCAACGCTCGTCTGGCTGCACAATATCGCTTTCTAACTGGGAGTGACG
The DNA here is from genome assembly GCF_049605515.1 of Halorientalis pallida. Classification (GTDB taxonomy): domain Archaea; phylum Halobacteriota; class Halobacteria; order Halobacteriales; family Haloarculaceae; genus Halorientalis; species Halorientalis pallida_A. The sequence continues at coordinate 2,152,638 of NZ_CP187158.1, read as the reverse complement.
AACGGGCCGGTAACGAAACCCGATTTCACGACCGATTCGTCCGCGACTCTCTGCCAGCGGCGCCACGACGGCGACGGATCCCGCCCGCGACAGCCAGCCGGGCGAGACCGGATGCCGCCGTATTCCGCCCCTAACACCGGCGAACGGTCGCTGAACGTTCCTCCGGAGGGATCGCTGTGCCGTGTGATGGCGTACCATCATTTAGATCATAATGTTCTATAATGCGGCTTTGAGAGAACAATTTGATCGTATAGAAGGATTTAATACACAGTTCGTTCGTACTATGGGTGAACGCGGCGACATCAGTTCGCCGGGGTCGCGGTGGTCCCGGTGGGCTGGTGTACCGCCGCTCACAGAGCAAACGATGACAGGACAGAGCGGGCCGAAAACGGTGGGACAGCTCCCGAATACGTCGACGTCGACGCCGCGTACGCCGGCGGTGTTCACGCGATTCGTGTGGGCACTGTTCGTCGCGAGTCTGGGTGCGCTCGTCGCGCGACAGCTGACCGGCGGGAGCTGGGAGATTCCCGGACTGGTGGCCGTCGACGGGTTGACCGTCCTGCTGTGGGTCGTGGTCACCTTCTTCAGTGGTATCGTCCACAGTTACTCGCGGCGCTACATGGCCGGGAGCGAACACATCACGCGCTTTTTCACGCGCCTGTTCGCGTTCACGCTTTCCGTGATGGTGCTGGTCGCCGCCGACCACGTCGCCCTGTTCGGGGTCGCCTGGCTGGCGATGGGGCTGGTGATGGCCGACCTGATCGGGACCGTCCGCGGCTGGCCACAGGCCCAGGCCGCCGCGGCGCTCGCCCGCCGGTACTTCGTCGCCAGTAGCCTGTTGCTGGGCGCCGCCCTCGCGACGCTCTCCTGGGCGACGGGCGCGACGACGGTCTCGGGCATCCTGTCGGCCGTCGGGTCGGTTCCGAAGTCGATCCTGCTCGTGGCCGCGGGCCTGCTCCTGCTGGCCGCGATGGTCCAGTCCGCACTCGTCCCCTTCCACACCTGGTTGCTCTCCTCGATGACTGCGCCGACGCCGGCCTCGGCGCTGATGCACGCCGGCTTCGTCAACGCGGGCGGCATCCTCCTGCTCCGTTTCGCCCCCGTCGTCACCGTCGACGCGACGTTCATGCTCCTGGTCACGGTCGTCGGCGCGGCCAGCGCACTGCTGGGGAAACTCCTGAAGGCCGTCCAGACCGACGTGAAGCGCAAACTCGGCTGTTCGACCACCGGGCAGATGGGCTTCATGATCGCCCAGGCCGGCCTCGGCTTCTTCGGGGCCGCCATCGCCCACCTGATCCTCCACGGGTTCTACAAGGCCTACCTGTTCCTCTCGGCCGGCGAACAGGTCGAACACACCAGCCCGGAGAAATCGACGACCGGGACGGCGACCCTCGTCGGCGGTGCCGTGACGCTCCTCACGGCCGTCGCCGGCGGTGTCCTGTTCGCCCTCCTCACGGGCAAGGGTACCCACCTCGACAGCGGACTCTTGCTGACGGGCCTGATCACGCTGACGACGCTGCACGCGACCTGGACCGTGGTCAACAACACCGACGTTCCGGCCGCGGTCCGCTACGGTGTCGTCCCGCTGGTCTTCCTGCCCGCCATCGCCGTCTACGCCGGCGTCTACACCGCGGTCACCGCGGTCCTGTCCGGCGTCCCGCTCGTGACGGCACCGGCCGACCTGACGCTGGTCCACGGCCTCGTCGCGGTCGCCTTCCTCGCGGCGTACGTCGCCATCGAGACGGGGCTCTATCAGCGGAGCCGTCGCCTCTACGTGGCGCTGGTCAACGCCTCACAGCCGTCGCCCGGAACCCTGCTGACCTCCACGGAGGACTACAATGAATACTGACTCAGCGATCACCGAGAGCGTCGAACAGGCAGCAGACAGCGTCGGCTCGGTCTGGCCGCTCCACTCGTTCGTGACGGCCAACCCCCTCGCCGGATTCGAGGACCAGCCGTTCCACGAGGCCGTCGACCGGGCCGAGGACCTGCTCGGCGGCGACGGCTACCCGAGTCCCGACGTGTTCCGCCGGGCGTGGGAGACGGGCCGGATCGATCCCGACGTGCTGGCCGAGCAACTCGACGAACACGGCTACGACGCCGACCCCGAGGCGACACTCGACCGGATGGAAGCGACCGCCGACTCGACACCGGACGTGGACACGGCCGAGACGCCCGCGGATCGCGTCGACGCCGTCCTGACGAAGTGGCTCGCGGCCTTCCTGGACCAGGGGACGGCCACCTGGTCGATGCCCGACCGCGAGCAGGGCTTCTACGCCGCCGTCCGGTCGGTCGTCCCCCACGACGGCGACATCCCCGACGGGTCCGCCGACGCGTGGCCCGAGACCCCCGCCGACGCCATCGAGCGCGTCCTCGCCGACCACCCGAGAGACGAGTGGCCGGCGATCTTCGAGCACCACCTCACCGCGCTCCCGGGCTGGACCGGGTTCGTCAAGCAACGCGCCGCGGACGACGACGCCTGGCAGTCGACGTACCCGATCACACTGGCCGGCTACCTCGCCGTGCGTCTCACGCTGACCGACCTGTTCGACGCGCAGGTTCTGCCCGCCGAGCCGTCGACCGACGCCGAGGTGACCGAGGAGGCGGTCCCGCTGGAAGAAGTCTGGCTCTCGGCGTGGGAGGCCAGCTACCGCTCGGAACTGGTCGACGCCGTGGCCGACCGCAGTGCCGCGGCCGCCGAGACCGACGCCGACGGCCGCCCCGACGCCCAGTTCGTGTTCTGTATCGACACGCGCTCGGAGATAATCCGCCGCCACATCGAGGCCGCGGGCGACTACGAGACCCACGGCTACGCCGGCTTCTTCGGCATCCCCATGCGGTACGAAGGGTACGACGCCGACGTGAGCGTCGACGCGTGCCCGCCCATCCTCGACGCCCAGCACCGCATCACCGACCGCCCGACCGCCGACGCCGGCGACCAGGCGACCTACGACCGCTGGTCGAGCGCGAGCGAGGCGGGCGGCAAACTGGTGAAGTCGCTCAAATCCAACGCCGCGACCGCGTTCAGCTACGTCGAGAGCGCGGGCAGTGGCTACGGGCTGGCCCTGGCCGCCCGGACGCTCCTGCCCGGCCGCGTCTACGACGCCCACGAAGCCACCGACGAGCGCGTCCCCGACGCCCACGAGTTCTGTGAGCCCTCCGTCGACTACAACCCCGACGCCGTGACCGAGATTCGGGAAGGCCTCACGCTCGACGAGCAGGTCGAGTACGCCGAGACGGCCTTCGACCTGATGGGCTGGGAGCAGTTCGCCCGCCTCGTCGTCTTCGCCGGTCACGCCAGCCAGACCGCGAACAACCCGTTCGATTCGAGTCTGGACTGCGGGGCCTGCGCCGGCAACCCCGGCGGTCCGAACGCCCGCGTCCTCGCGACCATCTGCAACGACGAGGAAGTCAGGGCCGAACTCCGCGAGCGCGGCCACGACATCCCCGAGGACACCGTCTTCGTCGCCGGCGAACACAACACGACGACCGACGAAGTCGAACTGTACGACGGTGCGGTCCCCGAGAGCCACGCCGACGACCTCGAACAACTCCACGCCGACCTGGAGACCGCTCGCGCCGGCGCGGCCGCCGAACGCGCCGACGACATGGGTGCAGGCGAGAACGCTGGCGTCCGCGAGACCGAGCGCCGCGCCGCCGACTGGGCCGAGACCCGCCCCGAGTGGGGGCTGGCCGGCAACGCCGGCTTCGTCGTCGGCCCGCGCGACCTCACCGAGAACCTGGATCTGGACGGTCGGTCGTTCCTCCACTCCTACGACTGGTCGACCGACGACGACGGCGACGCGCTCGAAGCCATCGTGACCGGCCCCATGGTCGTCACGCAGTGGATCAACACCCAGTACTACTTCGCCACCGTCGACAACGGCGTCTACGGCAGCGGCTCGAAGGTCACCCACAATCCCGTCGGCAACGTCGGCGTCTACCAGGGCAACGGTGGCGACCTGATGACCGGCCTCCCGCTCCAGTCGCTCATGGCCGCCGACGACGAACCCTACCACCAGCCGCTCCGCCTCTCGACCGTGATCCACGCCCCGGTCGAGCGCGTCACCGACATCCTCGCCGACAACGAGGCCGTCACCGAACTGCTGGACAACGGCTGGCTCTCCCTGACCGTCGTCGATCCCGAACAGGACCACCGCGCGTTCCACTACGACGGCGAACTCAGCTGGACCGACCACGAGACCGCGACGACGGTGACGCCGACCCCGACCGACGAGGCGACCGCCGAAGCGACCGCCGACGACTGATCGGCGTTCGGATCCACTCGTTTCCCTGGGACTCCAGTCGGTTCGCCGACACCACGAGACCTGCGGTCTGCAACGTTTATGCCGCTCTCGGGACTGAGTACCAGCATGCCCGGCGATCGTGTCACTGTCTCTCTCACGGACGACGCACAGTCGTCGCTCGAACAGCTCACCGAACGAACCGACGAGAACAGAAGCGAGATCATCCGTGAGGCGATCTCGTTCTACGCCGCCAACTTCGAGTCGGCACGGGCGAGCGACAGCGACGACCTCCAGACGTACTACCGGATGCTGACGACGGGCGAACACGTGTTGCTCGACGTGGATCTGTTGCACGCCTTCCTCGACAACGTCGAGGGCGAGGACGGACCGGACCCGGAGTTCCTCGAGACCGTCGACCGCGTCGCCGAGTATCACACTCAGGAGTACGCACAGCGGTTCGATTCGCTTGGGGAGATCCTCGAATGGCTCTCCTTCTGTGGCTTTCTGACGGTCCGTCAGACCGAGGGGAACAGTTATCAGGTCGTGTTTCCCTCGGAGTCGGTCCGCTGGTTCATGGTGCGGTTCATTCAGGGGAGCATCGGTGACCTCCCCTTCGAGGTCGAGATCGAGGAGAGCGTCTCGAAAGTGTTACTGAGAGAGTGTGAGCGGTGAGGGCGTCTTCTCACGATTTCATACGTCTGATGCGCTGAATGCACAGTTCTCTCAACAACCCTTTTCTCCTGCTGGTAGTATCGTGATAACAGCTCACAATACAGAATCATGAACGTTATCCAACGGCTCAAAGCGATCGGTCCCGGTGCGATGGTTGCGGCGGCGTTCATCGGTCCGGGGACGGTAACGACGGCGAGTGTGACTGGTGCCCGGCTCGGCTACGCGCTACTGTGGACGATCGCGTTCTCGATCGTCGCGACGATCGTCCTGCAGGAGATGTCGGCCCGGCTCGGGCTGGTCTCGGGCGAGGGGCTCGGCGAGGCGCTCCGGAACCGCTTCGACAACCCGCTCGTCGAGTACGTCAGCATCTTCCTCGTCGTCGGTGCCATCGGCATCGGGACCGCGGCCTACGAGGCCGGGAACATCCTGGGCGGGGCCGCCGGACTGGCGACGATCACCGGCGTGAGTTCGACGGTCTGGGGCGTCGTGATGGGGCTGGTCGCCGGGGCCCTGCTGTTCACCGGCAAGTACAAACTGATCGAGCGGGCGCTGGTCGGCCTCGTGATCGTCATGGCGCTCTCCTTCGTCGCCTCGGCGGTCCTGATCGGCCCGGATCTGGGGGCCATCGCCGTCGGCTTCGTCCCCGGGATTCCGGACGGCTCACTCTACCTCATCACCGGGTTGATCGGGACCACCATCGTCGGCTACAACCTCTTCCTGCACGCGAGCAACGTTCAGGAGCGGTGGTCCGGGCCCGCGGATATCTCCGAGTCACGGACGGACACGATCCTCTCGATCGCCGTCGGGGGGTTCATCACGATCACGATCATGGTCACCGCGGCGGCCGCGTTCCCGCTGGGCACCGAGATCAGCGACGTCGGCCAGATGGCCCAGCAACTCGAACCGCTGGCGGGGCCCTACGCGAAGATCTTCTTCAGCATCGGGCTGTTCGCCGCCGGCTTCACCAGCGCGACGACCGCGCCGCTGGCCGGCGCGTGGGCGACGACGGGTGCCCTCGGCTGGGATTCCGACCTCAAGAGTCCGAAGTTCCGCGCGGTCTGGGGGACGATCCTGGCGGTCGGCGTCGGGTCGGTCCTGCTCGGCGGGAGTCCGGTCCAGATCATCGTCTTCGCGCAGGTCGTCAACGGTATCCTGCTCCCCATCGTCGCGATCTTCCTCATCTACGCGATGAACGAGACCGACCTCCTCGGGGAGTACACGAACGGCCCGGTCGCGAACGCGCTCGGGGCCGTCGTGACTATCATCGTCGTCTGGCTCGGCCTTCGAACGCTGTTGAGTGTCGCCGGGGTGTTGTAGATGAGCGACCGCGTCGTCGGCGTCGACGTGGGGGGCACGTTCACCGACGTGACTCTGCTGGTCGACGGCGACCTCGTCACGGCCAAGGTCCCGAGTACGGACGATCAGAGCGACGGCGTCATGGCCGGCATCGAGAAGGCCTGTGCCGACGCCGGGATCGACCCGGGAGAGATCGAGGGCTTCTCCCACGCCATGACCGTCTCGCTGAACGCCCTCCTCGAAGAATCGGGAGCCAGAACCGCGCTCGTGACGACCGAAGGGTTCCGGGACGTGCTGGAGATCGGCCGGCAGGACCGCCCCGACCTGTACGATCTCGACGCGGAGAAACCCGCGCCGCTCGTGCCCCGCCGTCGACGGTACGAGATCGACGAGCGAACGACGACCGAGGGCGTCGAACGGCCGGTCGACGCGGCCGAGGTCCGGGCGGTCGCGGACGCGATCCGGGAGAGCGACGCCGAGGCCGTCGCCGTGTCGCTGTTGCACGCCTACGCCCACCCCGAGAACGAGCGGACGGTCGCCCGCGTCCTCCGCGAGGAACTGGACGTGCCCGTCTCGGCCTCCCACGAGGTGCTGGCGGAGTTCCGGGAGTACGAGCGGACTTCGACGACCGTCGTGGACGCGTACCTGCGGCCCGCCATCGACCGGTACGTCGGCCACCTCTCGGAGCGGGCCACCGACGCCGGCCTGCCCGAACCTCGAATCATGCAGGCAAACGGCGGCATCACCGACGCCGAGACGGTCCGGCACAACGCCGTCCTGACGGCGCTGTCGGGTCCGGCCGCGGGCGTCGTCGGCGCGAACGAGATGGCGACTGCCGAAGACGACGACAGCGCACGACTCGTCACGTTCGACATGGGCGGGACCTCCAGCGACGTGAGCCTCGTCCGCGACGGCGAGGTCGAGCGCACGACCGACGGCGAGATCAACGACCGCCCGATCAAGACGCCGCTGGTCGACATCGAGACGGTCGGTGCTGGCGGTGGCTCCATCGCGTGGGTCGACTCGGGCGGTGCGCTCCGCATCGGCCCCCGGTCGGCCGGCGCTGAGCCGGGCCCGGCCTGTTACGGTCGCGGCGGGACGGAACCGACCGTCACGGACGCCAATCTCGTGCTGGGCTACATCGGATCGAGTACCAGTCTCGGCGGGGAACTTTCCCTCGACGAGGAGGCGGCCCACGACGCGATGGCCGACCTCGCAGAGCAGGCCGGGATGGACGGCCCGGTCGAAGCGGCCCGGGGCGTCTACCGGGTCGCCAACGCGAACATGACGCGTGCGATCCGGTCGGTCACGGTCGAACGCGGCTTCGACCCCCGGAAGTTCGGCCTCGTCGCCTTCGGCGGTGCCGGGCCGATGCACGCCGTCTCGATCGCGAGCAATCTCGACATGGAGCGGGTGGTCATCCCCCGCGCATCGGGCGTCCTCTCGGCGTACGGCCTGCTTGCCGCCGACGAGAAACAGGACGCGGTCCGGACCTACCAGCGCCCGCTCGAATCCGTCGACCCGGACGCCGTCGACAGCATCTACGACGAGCTGGCCGACGAGGCGCTGGCCGAGATAACCGACCCGGAGCGGGCGACCGTGACCTACTCGGCCGATCTGCGGTACGCCGGACAGAGCTTCGAACTCACCGTCGAGGTCGGCGACTCCTTCGACCCGGCGGACGCCAGAACCCGGTTCGAGGCGGCACACGAGGTCGCGTACGGCTACCGGATGGACGAACCGGTCCAGCTGGTCAACTGCCGCGTGACGGCGACGGTCGACCGCGACGTACCGACCATCGACTACGACGCGACCGGCGACCCGCTCAAGGGGGCCCGGGACGCGACCTTCGAGGACGGCGTGTACGAGACGCCGGTGTACGCCCGCGAGCGCCTCCAGCCGGGCCGAACACTGGGCGGCCCGGCGATCATCGAACAGGACGAGAGTACGGTCGTCGTTCCCCCCGCCTGGGACGTGCGGGTGCGTGACGACGGCGCCCTCGTCTCCGAGGTGACCGAACCATGACCGACGATATCGACCCCGTAACCCTCGAAATCCTGCGAAATCAGCTCGAAAGCATCGCCGAGGAGATGGGACACGTTCTCATCACCGGCTCGTACTCGCCCAACATCAAGGAGCGACAGGACTGCTCGACCGCGCTGTTCGACGCCGACGGAAAGATGATCGCACAGGCCGAACACATCCCGGTCCACCTCGGCGCGATGCCCGACGCCGTCGACGCGATCATCGACGACGACCCGAAACCGGGCGACGTGTTCATCGTCAACGACCCCTTCGCGGGCGGGACCCACCTCCCCGACATCACGCTCGTCTCGACCATCGCACCCGAGGACGAGGTGATCGGGTTCGCGGTCTCGCGGGCCCACCACGCCGACGTGGGCGGGAGCGCGCCCGGCAGCATGCCGCCGGGTGCCCAGGAGATCTACGAAGAAGGGCTCCGCCTCCCCGCCGTCCGCCTCGTCGACGGCGGCGACCTGAACGAGGCGGTGCTGGACGTGTTGCTGGCCAACGTCCGGACGCCCGACGAGCGCCGCGCGGATCTGCGGGCCCAGCGGGCCGCCAACGAGCGGGCCGAGGAGCGGATCGGCGAACTGCTCGACGACCACGGCTCGCTGTTGCTCGACGCGTTCGACGCCGTCGTCGACTACTCGCGGGCCCGTATCGAGTCCGAGATCGCCGACCTCCCCGACGGCGAGTACCACGCCCAGGACATCCTCGAAGGCGACGGCGTGACCGACGACGACATCCCGATCGAGGTGACGGTCACCGTCGACGGCGACCGGATCGCGGTCGACTTCGCGGGCACCGCTCCGCAGGTGGCCGGCAATCTCAACGCGCCGCTGTCCGTGGCCAAGAGCGCGGTCTACTTCGTCGTCCGGGCGGTCACCGACCCGGAGATCCCGTCGAACCACGGCTGTTACGAACCGGTCAGCGTCGCCGCGCCCGAGGGCACGGTCCTCAACCCCCGGCCCCCGGCCGCAGTTGTCGGCGGGAACGTCGAGACGAGCCAGCGCGTGACCGACGTGACCCTCGCGGCGCTGGCCGAGGCGATCCCCGAACGCGTCCCGGCCGGCGGGCAGGGGACGATGAACAACCTCATCATCGGCGACCGCGAGGGCGAGTTCACCTACTACGAGACCATCGCGGGCGGCTTCGGTGCCCGTCCCGACAAGGACGGCATGGACGGCGTACAGGTCGGGATGACGAACACCCTGAACACCCCGGTCGAGTCGATGGAGAGCGAGTACCCGCTCCGCGTCGAGACCTACGCCCTCCGCCCGGACAGCGGCGGCGACGGCGAACACCGGGGCGGGCTCGGACTCGAACGCTCGGTCACGGTCGAGACCGACGCGACCGTCTCCCTGCTCACCGAACGCCGCCGCACCGCGCCCGCCGGCGTTGACGGCGGCGCGGACGGCGCGATGGGCGAGAACCTCGTCGACGGTGAGTCGGTCCCGTCGAAGGCCTCCGTCGACGTGAGCGCCGGCGCGACCGTGACGATCCGCACGCCCGGCGGCGGCGGCCACGGCGACCCGGCCGACCGGGCCGACGAGGCACGGGAGGCCGACCGCCGTGACGAGAAGGTGACCGAATGACCGCGCGTCTCGGCCTCGTCGTTCCCTCCTCGAACACCACGGCCGAACCGGAGTTCCGGGCGATGGCACCCGAGGCGACGACCGTTCACGCCGCCCGGATGCCGCTGGAGGACGTGACCGCCGACGCCCTCGACGAGATGGCAGACGGTGCCGAACGCGCCGCGACACTCCTCTCACACGCCGCCGTCGACGGCATCGCCTACGCGTGTACGACGGGCAGTCTCCTGCACGGCCCCGGCTTCGACGCGGAACTCGAAGCGCGGCTGTCCGACGCGGCCGGCGCGCCGGCCGTCGCGACGGCCCTGTCGGTGCAACGCGCACTCGACGCGCTCGACGCCGAGACGGTCGCCGTCGTCACGCCATACGCCACCGAACTGAACGACCTGGAGCGGGAATACCTGGTCGACGCCGGGTTCGAGGTCGCCACCCTCGACGGCCGGGGGATCGTCGACAACACCGAGATCGGCGAGTTGACCGCCGCGGACGCGAACCAGCAGGTCCGGTCGGCCGTTCCCGACGATATCCCTGTGGACGCCGTCTTCGTCTCCTGTACGAACTATCGGTCCGTCCCGGTCCTGGGCGACCTGGAGGACACGCTCGACGTTCCCGTGATATCGAGTAACGCCGCGACGATGTGGGACCTCGCCGACCGGCTGGGCTTCACGCCAGCCATCGACACGGCTCTCAGCGCGGTCTGAGTGGCCGGGTACGACAATTTCTCTCGACCAGGAAAAGGGTGGTCAGCTGATGGGCCCTGGCGGATTCGAACCACCGACCGCCCGGTTACCCACAATCCCTGACCGCTGTCAGTGATTGGTATGAGCCGGGTGCTCTAACCAGACTAAGCTAAGGGCCCGTGTCCGGCCGTTCTGCGTGACTCGTCTTTAGCCTGTCGGGATTACAGCGGTAGCAAGGCGAAATCCCACCCGTTCACCGCTGGCTGAGCTTGTGGCGGAAGGCTTTCAGCGCGTTCTCGCCAGTGTCGGTGAGCGTGATCTGTTTCTGGCGGCCGACCGATTCCACCCGAATGTACGCCCGCTCGACCAGCGGTTCGACGATGTGGGTGTTCAACAGGGCGAACTTGGCCTTGTCGTTGGCGGGGTCGGCATCGGCCATGTAGGACAACGCCTCGTCCTCGGCGAACTCGATGAGGTCGGATTTCTTGGGCGTGTAGGCCTCGGTCGTGGCTCGCTGGACGTAATCGAGGATAGCGACCTGGTCGGTCGTCGGTGTCTCGACGGGGTAGGAGGGCAGCACTTCCACGTCGGCGACGCCTTCGGTCAGGGGTTCACGTTCCAGGGGTGGGACGTGTGACTCGGGGTGGACGTAGTAGGCTGTGGCGTCGGTCGCCATGCAGGCGATGGCACAGCCGATGTCGGCGAGTTTCGCCCCGCTGGCGACGTTGACGCGGACGATGTCGTCGTCGTGTTCGGCGGTGATGGTCGTGACGATTCCCAGGACCGCGTACACGTCCTGCAGGTCGACCGGCCGTCGGGTCACGCCGACGCCCTCGTCCTCCAACTGCTCCACGAGCTCGTCGTGGTACTGTGCGTGGTCGCCGGCGTTCTCAGCGGCCAGCAGGTACACCTCGTCGGCGTCGTAGGTCCGGATCGGTTCCAGAATCCGGTCGTGTTCGTACCCCAGCGGGGCGATGTGGATCTCCCGTATCTCGCGCATGGACTCACCGACCGCCGGCGGTGAACCGTCGGTCGTTCGTGTCGTTTGTACAGAAAGTAATGAGAGTACCGATACTATCTATTGTACGAATAGTAGCCGGCCAGTAGCTAATACCCGACCGGGGGTAGCTGTGTGTGCATGCCGGGTGACTCTGACACAGCGACGGCATGCACAGCCGCCCGCCGCTGACGTGGGTGGGTCGGGGGTGTCGGGCGACCCGGCATCGCCGGCTCACTGCCCTCCCTCCACGATTCGGCGTGCTGGTCTGGGTGGCCTGCGGCGGGTCGACCGCCGCGCGCTCGACGCACCACCCGCTCACGCTCGTCCCTGCAGGACAGAGAATAGCGGCCGCTCGGGGACTGAATCGAAGGAGAAGCGCCACCGCCAGGGTTCGAACCTGGGACAACCTCGTCTCTGCGGTGAACAGGCGTGACCTCCTCACCGTAACAGCGAGGTGCTCTACCAGCTGAGCTACGGCGGCACGTTCGCAGGCATTCCTGAGTAGCCGGAGTTATTTGATAGGGCTTTCGCTTTCGGGCGGCATCGACACGCTTTCACGGGGTCGTCGGATACGGCTCTCCATGACCGAGGAGTTCGACGCCGTCGTCGCGGCCATCCGCGACCGCGTCACGCCCGACGACGAGGAACGCGAGCGCCTCCGGACGGTCATCGAGCGGCTCACCCAGCGCACCGAGGCCGCCGCCGCCGACCTGCCCGTCGAGACCGACGTGGTGCTGGTCGGCTCCACCGCCCGGGGCACCTGGCTGGCCGGCGACCGCGACGTGGACCTGTTCGTCCGCTTCCCCGCCGACCTCGACCGCGAGGACCTCGAAGCGTACGGCCTCCGGGTCGGCCGCGAGGTCCTCCCCGACGGCCGCGAGGAGTACGCCGAACACCCCTACACCGTCGGCGAATTCGAGGGCTTCTCCGTCGACCTGGTGCCCTGCTACGACGTGGCCGACGCCACCGCCATCCAGTCGGCCGTCGACCGTACGCCCTTCCACACCGCCTACCTCGACGAGCGCCTGGACGACGACATCGCCGCCGACGTGCGCGTCGCCAAGGCCTTCCTGAAGGGGATCGGCGTCTACGGCGCGGACCTGAAGACCCGCGGGTTCTCCGGGTTCCTGACCGAACTGCTCGTCCTCGAATACGGTGGCTTCCGCCCGTTCCTCGACGCGGCCGCCGACTGGCACCCGCCGGTCGAACTCGACCCCGAGGACCACGCCGCCGAGCGCGAGACGGCTTCGCCGTCTCGGAACGACGAGGTCGGCACTGCCGACCTCGCTTTCGACGACCCGCTGGTCGTCATCGACCCCACCGACCCCGAGCGCAACGTCGCCGCGGCGCTCTCGGCCGCGAACGTCGCCCGCCTCCAGCACTACGCCCGCGACCTCCTGGCCGACCCCCGCGAGGACCGCTTCGAGCCCGACGAGCCCGACCCGCTCGACGCCGCGGCCGTTCGCGAGGCCATTGCGGCCCGCGGGACGACGCCGGTCGCGGTCACGTTCGACGCCCCCGATCTCGTGGACGATCAGCTGTGGCCCCAGCTCCGGAAATCCCGACAGGGCATCGTCGCCGAACTCGACCGCCGCGGGTTCGACGTGTTCCGGAGCGAGTCGTTCGCCGACGACCGGGCCGTCGTCTTCCTGGAACTGGCCGTCGCCGACCGCCCGGCGGTCGAACGCCACGACGGCCCGCCGGTCCACGTCCGCGACCACGCTCGCGGCTTCTACGAGAAGTACGCCCAGGCCGGAGAGGACTCGTCGGCCCCCACGAGCCCGCCCTACGGCCCCTTCGTCGCCGACGACCGCTACGTCGTCGAGCGGGCACGCGAGTTCACGACCGCTCGGGACTTCCTGGCGAGCGACGCTCTGTTCGAGGTCGCGCTCGGGGCTCACGTCGAGAGCGCGCTCGAAGCCGACTACGCGGTGCTGGTCGGTGACGATGTCGCGGCGCTCGCCGACGATTTCGGCGTCGAACTCGCTCGCTACTTCTCGCCGAAGCCCTGATCGCGCAGGTCGGCGAACACCTTCGTCGCGCGGTCTTTGACCTCCTCGTCGGGTTCGACCGGTTCGCGGCCGTCGAACACCTCGTGGACCATCGTGACGCTTTCGGCGAGCGTGTCGAGCCCGTAGCCACCCTCCAGCACGAACCCGAGGCCGGCGTCGGCCTCGTCGGCAACGTCTCGCATCCGGGTCGTCATGGCGCCGTACCCCTCCGTCGAGACGCGCATCCGGGAGATGGGGTCGTGGCGGTGGGCGTCGAAGCCGGCGCTGACGAGGATCAGGTCCGGGTCGAAGGCGACGAACTCCGGGCCGACGAAGTCGTCGATGGCGGCGCAGTAGTCGGCGTCGCCACACCCCGGCAGGAGCGGGACGTTCAGCGTCGTCCCCTCCCCTTCGCCCTCGCCGGTCTCGTCGATGTCGCCACTGCCGGGGTAGAGGCCGTCCTCGTGGATGGAGGCGTAGTACACGTCGCCGGTGTCGTAGAAGATGTCGTGGATGCCGTTGCCGTGGTGAACGTCCCAGTCGAGGATGGCGACGCGGTCGGCGTCGCCGTCGTCGATGGCCGCCCGCGCGGCGACGGCGGCGTTGTTGACGAAACAGAAACCCATTGCGTCGGCCTCGACGGCGTGGTGGCCCGGCGGTCGGCCGAGCGCGAAGGGCGTGTCGCGTCCGTCGTCGCCGGCCAGGGCTCGTTCGGCGGCCCACATGGCCTGCCCGGCCGCGGCCAGGGCGGCGTCCCAGGTCGCCTCGACGGCGACGGTGTCGTCGTCCCAGTCGCCACCGCCCTCCTCGCAGAACTCCTTGATGGCGCTGACGTAGCCGGCGTCGTGGACGGCGGTGACGGCCGACTCCGGTGCGGGGTCGGCGGCGACGTACTCCACGCCGTGCTTGCGCGAGAGCGACCGGCGAATCGCCCGGAGGCGGTCGGGGCTCTCCGGGTGGCGGTAGCCGGTCTGGTGATCGAGGCAATCCTCGTGGTAGCCGAAGTTCATCCGAAGTACTGGGCGAGTTCGAAGTACGCTTCCACGTCCTCGGCCTTGACGGTTCGGCGTTCGGCGTGGCGGGCCAGTTCGGTCGCGGCGGCGGCCACGTCGTCGGCGAACGACTCCAGCTGGTCGGCCAGCGCGATCCGGGCGTCCATCGACACCCGGTAAGAGTCGTCGATGTCGAGCCGTGCGATCCGGTCGACCGGTGCGATGGGGAGTTCGAGCGTGTCCTTGTCCGGGACCGACGAGACGCCGAAATCCGACGCCATCAGCGTCTTTCGCCCGTCGGCGGTCGCCCGCTCGGCGGCGTCGACGGCGAGGCGTGCGCCCCGCCGCTGGATCCGCCGCGCCAGTTCCTCGGCCGCCTCGGCGCTGACCCGAAGCGTCCCTGCGTTCCGTCGAATGACCGTGTCGACCGGCGCGAACGGGAGCTCGACGCTCATACGCCATACCGGGACTGTCGCGGTCTTAAGGCTTTCCGTGAGTCAGTTCGCGCCCGCTCAGCCGCTAGAATACGTCGTCGGCGTCCAGCCGCCCGTCAGACAGGCGACCACGCGCCGTCACTTCCTGGCCGAGCTGGAGCGTCGCGCCCGTCTCGACGCTCATCGTCTCCTCGCCGTCGTCCAGCACGACCGGCTCGCCCGTCTGGACGACCGTTCCCGTGAACTCGACGACGTCGCCGTCCTCGCTGGCGTCGTCGCTCGCCGCCGCCCCGCTTTCGACTGCGGCCGTCGCCGTCCCACCGTCACTCTCGGCCGGCTCCCCGTCGGCGAAGGCGTCCAGTCCCGTCTCGGCGGCGTCCTGTTCGGCCCCGGCATCGCCCGCTGGCTGGGTCGTCGCCCCGTCTTCGAGGACGACGACCGTCGACCGCCAGTTCGCGGAGGCTTCGAGGTCGTCCTGCCAGCCGTCGTCGATCTCCACGTCCGCGAAGAACACCTCGTCGCCCGGCTGGATCTCCTTGTCGGCCTTGTCGCCCCACAGCGCCACGCGGATGTCGCCGGTCTCGTCCTGAACGCGGACGTTGCGAACCTGGCCCTCCGACCCGTCGTCGCGGTCGAAGGTGCGCTTGGGATCGGCCGACCGGATCACGCCGCCGATGTCGACCGTCTGGCCGATCTCGATCCCGTCGATGGGTGCGGTCTCGGGCGTGAACTCGACGGTCTCCTCGACTGCCTCGACCGCACCGCGATCCCCGACGTGGAGTTCGAGGTCGCCGTCGCGCTCGCGGACGTAGCCGTCGACCACTTCCACGGCCGTCCCCGCCGACAGCTCCTCGGCGCGGTCGGCACGCTCGTCCCACAGCGTCACGCGGACGCGGCCGGTCTCGTCGCCCAGTGAGAGGTTCGCGACCCGGCCCTCGGAGCCGTCGTCGCGGTCGAAGGTGCGGACCGACTCCGTATCGAGGACGAGGCCGCGAACGTTCACGTCGGACTGGCCCAGCGTCAGCCCCTCGATGCTCGTCGTCCCGCCCGGTTGCACGTCGATCTCCTCGTCCTCGTCGGGTTCGGCCTTGTCGACGCTCACTTCGAGGCCGTTGTAGCCGTCCTTCGGTCGGCCCTTGATCCGGAGTACGTCGCCCACGTCGAGTTGGCCCTCGTCGATGGAGACGGCCTGCTCGTCCCAGAAGGAGAGGGTGACCGAGCCGGTCTCGTCGGCGACCTCGACGTTGATGACGCGGCCGTCCTCGTCCTCGCCGTCGCGCTCGAAGGTCCGGAGGTCGCCGACGGCCATCACCTTCGCGATGAACTTCACCTCGTCCATCCCGGGTTCGATGTCCGCGATCCCGTTGACCTCCCCGTCTTTGAGTTCGTGGGCGATCAGCATGGCCGCGGTCTCCTCGTCCGCGAGGCCCCCCATCTGCTCGATCTTCTGCTCGACGGCCTCCCGGAACTCCTCCTCGGAGACCTCGTCGGTCTCCAGATCCGCGTAGATATCCTCTATCGCGCCCATCTGTCTGTCCCAGTGCAGGGCTGGACTCCGTTTAAGCGTTGCCGTCGCCGTCCCACCCGCTCGCAGTCCGGCGGTTTCCGCCGTGGTCCCGTCGCCGCGTCGCCGTTCATACCGGGACCTGCCTCGCTCTCGGACTTAAATCTACGTCGGGCGTCGCGTGGTTACTCCGACGTGGTGGTCGGCCGGGCCGTGGCCGACGCGCTCGAACTGCTGTGGGCCGCACTCGCGACGCCCTGGCCGTCGTGCGTGACCGTCACCTCCGACGGGAGTTCGCCGTCGAACTCGAAGGTCCCCTCGTAGTCGATGCCGACGAGCGCCATCGTCCCGGCCTCACAGTCCTCGATCTGCGTGGTCTCCACGCCGACCGTGAGTTTCCCCGCCGACTCGTCGTAGTCGAGCGATCCGAGGGTGGCCCGCTTGCACCCGTCGCTCCCGCTGATCGTCCCGTCGACGACCACCTCGCCGGCCTCGGTGTCGAACCGGATGTCGGTCACGTCGCGCTCCTCGCCGGTCTCCGGACTCTGCGAGCTAAAGGAGTACGGGACACCGTCCATGCGGCCGCCACTCCCCCAGGCCTGATCGCTCACACCGCTGGTACCCTCGCCCTCGGGGTCCGGCGTGTCGGTCTCGGGCGTCTCCGCTTCGGGTGTATCGCTCTCGGTCACGCCGTCCGTCCCCTCGGGCTGGCTCCCGGGGCCGCCGTCGCCGGGACTCGTCTTCGTGTCGCCGCTCCCGTCGCGATCGCCGGGTTCCTGCGTACAGCCGGCGAGACCGAGTGCGGTTGCGGCTGCGGTCGCTGCGAGAAATCTGCGTCGTTGCATACCTGTCCCGTCACCCCCTGTAAAAAAGGTAATTCCGGTGACTCAAACGCGTCTTTGTGTCACCGGCTGCTGATCGTCCACTCGCCGGTCTCGTCGACCTCGACGACGGCGTCGAACAGCCCGCGGATCGTCGCCAGCGTCTGCTCGTCGTGGGCCTCGGGATCGAGGTGGTAGTGCCCGACGGCACCGGCGGAACTCACGCGCCCGGTCACCACGTGGAGGAACTGGAACGCCCGTTTCAACTCGACGAACTGCAGGAGGGCCGTCAGCGAGTCGAAACAGAGTCGCTGGCGTCTCGACTGTGCGTCGGGCGTGAGATACTCACTGAGCGTGACACCCAGCGCGGTCAGATCACCGGCGTGGTCGACGGCCTCCAGCGTCCACTCACTCGTCCCAGTTTCGACCTCGGCACCCCAGTCACCGACGCTGACGACCGTCCCGTCGGCCGGTGGCGCGCCGGTCGCACGCTCGTAATCGGCGGCCCAGCGCCCCGGCGACTGTGTGTAGGTCACCCCGAGTACCGACATCGCCGACGGGTCGTCACCACCCAGCAGGTCGACACAGACGCCGCCCGCGCCGTCCGGAAACGACGGCGCTAACACCAGGATGTTCGAGGCGTCGGTCAGCCGTTCCGCGACCGACGCCGCGTCCCGTCCCGCGACCTGTTTGGCCATACCACAGTCCCGACTCCCGTTCGCATAAGAATGCGGATTTCGACAAGAAATGCACCTTCTTCCGGCAACTGAGCGAACGCGACCCGCAACTATCCGGACGGCGGTCGAACCGTAACCCCTTTATCTGCAACCCCGATAGGGATGAGTGAGTCCTGATAGGGTAGTGGACTATCCTCTTGGCTTGCGGAGCCAGGGACCGGAGTTCAAATCTCCGTCAGGACGTTTTCAGCGGCACACTACGACGAGCGTTAGTGAGTCGTCCGTGCCGCTGAAAACTCCCCCGAGATTTGAGCAGCGAACGAGCGAAGCGAAGTGAGTGAGTTCAAATCTCCGGCAGAGTGCGGACGCACTCTGCCGGGCCCCCGCTCGCTTCGCTCGCGGGGACTCCGTCAGGACGTTCTGCTGCGGTCTATATACCGCTCCCGACCGCTCAGTGCCAAACGTAGTCGAAAATATAAAAATTACAATATGTTTATCCGGTGTCGGAATTCAGGATACGGTGATGCTCTACCGGAGCGCTCCGGGGCCGACCCTGGCACGGTTCGACGGGCCGACGGCCGCGAGGCCGACGCGTCTCGCGGTGATGGCGGACCCGCACGTCACGCCGTGGGCGACGGGGACCTGGAAGGTCTTCCACCGCACCGTCGAGCGGTTCAGGACGGCTCTCACGGAGGCCAACCGGCTGGACGTGGACGCGGTCGCTATCGCGGGCGATCTGACCAAGGACGGGGCACCGCAGGAGTTCGACCGAGCCGCGGCGTTGCTCGACGAGGCGAACGCACCGACACTGGCAGTCCCGGGCGAACACGATCTGCCACAGCCCGAGGACGGCCACCGAACGCCGCCGGTCGGGACCTTCGCCGACCGCTTCGCCGGCGGTCGCTACCCGTTCGTCGAGCGCGTCGCCGGGATCGATCTCGTCGGCATCGACACCGCGACGGCCGGTGACGGCCCGCCCGCCGTCTCCCCGACACAACTGGACTGGCTCGAATCCATCCTCCCCGGCCTCGAACGGCCAGTCGTCCTCTGTCACCACTCCCTGACCCCCGCTGACGTCGACGGCCCGCCCTCGACCGCGCGCATCGAGAACGACCTGGAACTCGCGCGCGTCCTCGACACGGGCGGCGTCGAACTGGTCGTCTCGGGCGCTCGCCACTGGCCCGGGACCGGTGCGCTCTCGGGCGTTCGCGAGGTGACCGCGCCCGCGACCTGTTCGCTCCCACAGGCGTTCCTGCACGTCCGGATCGACGCCAGCGGCACGACCGTCGATCTGGTTCCCCTGGCCGACCGCACCGGATTCGAGGAAGCGTACGCCGCCGCCAGCGACGGCGACGCCCACGGCCAGTGGGTCGCCAATCGCGCCGATCAGGGTGCGTTACACCGCTTCCCGCTCGTCGACGACCGGTCCAACACCACCGCCGCCACCGGTGAACGGGCGTCCTCGGGGCAGTGACATGCCGGGGACGACCCACCCGCTCGACCCTCTCGACGCGGCCCGGGACCGACTCCAAGTCCGTCGCCGTCGCCTCGTCGACGAACGCGACGCGTTCGACCGGTTCTGTCGCCGCGTCGAGACGCTGCCGACCGCCGAAGCCGTCGACGTGCCCGACGCCGTGCTGGCGGTGACGACGCGAACCGAACGCGGGCCGTCCGCGCTCCGTGCCGCCTACGACGGGACCGTCATGACGGTCCCGCATATCGACGACGAGGACGCGTCGGTCCCCGCATTCGACGACCTGCTCTCCGAGGCGACCCGGGCCGAACTGCGCTGGGCGGCCCGGCTCACGCCCGGACTGCAGGCGGCGGTCCTCGACGACGCGACCGCGGCTCACGAGCGCCGCGTCGACCGGATCAGGGCTGTCGACGCCGAGCTGGCGTCGCTGGACCGGACCGAAGCCGTCGCTCGCGACCTGCTCGCGGTCGAATCGAGCGCCGACGCGGCGGCCGACGACGAGGCCCGCCTCGCCTCGCTCGACCGGCGTTGTCGCCGCCACGCCGCCCGCCGGCGAGCGACGCTGGCGAACCGCGAGGATGCCGACGCGCCGGCGCTCCCGCCCGACTTCTACGCCGACCTCGACGAGGACCCGGTGCTGTCGGTCATCGACGCCGTCCGCGACCTGCTCCCCCGCGCCACCGAGCGGGCCGACTGACGATGCCGCCGGGCGAGAACGACTCTGGTAGCCGCCCTCACACGAAGTCCCCGACGACGCGACCGAGACAGCCGCCGTCCTTCTGGAGGTAGGTGTAGTGGTTCGTGACCTGCTCGGCCACGTCGTGGTCGGTGTAGGTGTCGGGGGTCGGTCCGCACGCACCGTCGACGCCGAGGGCCTCGTCGCCGAACTCGGCCGACCGGTAGAGGACGGTCAGCGTGGTGTCGTCGGCCATGTGGTAGTTGTGGACCTGCTCGGCCCCGGCACGGACCGCCTCGCCCCACCGGCCGTCGTCGGTGACGCTGTCACAGTCGACGGCAGCGCCCAGCAGCGAGAGCGACCGGACGCTGGCGTCGTGGTCCCGGAGTTCGTCGAGACAGGAGAGTGCGGGCCGTGCGCCCAGCGAGTGGGCGACGATCCGGACGGGTGCGTCGGGACACTCCGCGGCGAAGGCCTGCACCCAGGCGGCGAGTTCCCGGCCCTTCCGGGTGGCGATGGCCTTGCTGGAGTGCCACAGCGGGAGGTTCGCGGGATAACTGAACCCGACGACGGTGGCGTCGTAGTCCAGCGCCGCGACGGCACCGGCCACAGCGTTGGCCTGGTCGGCCGCGTCGCCGGCGATCCGTTCGAGCCAGCCGTGGACGTACACCACGAGTTCTTCGGGGTCCGGCGGGAAGGAACCGCGAAGCTCACCGTTGCGTATCATCGGGAACTCCCGCGGTGCCGCCTGCCCCATCGACAGCGCGTCGAGCGGTAGCCATGACATCCTCGTCCTCCGTCCCGTCCGGTCACCGGACGTACGGAACGTGGACGACTCGACGTATAGCCCTATCGCCGCAAAAATGGGGTCGTGGATGCCGCGTCAGAACCAGTCGTCGAAGAAGCCGCCGGAGTCACCGCCGCCCTGGAACCCCTCCGGGAAGTTCTCGACCACCGTCTCCATGCACCCCTCTTTGGGGTCGTAGTAGATGCAGTGGCCGTCGACGATCCCGGTGACCTCGATGTCGTTGTAGTTGTCAGGCGTCTCGGCGTCCTCGGGCGCGCCTTTCGCACCGACGGCTTCGGTCCCGAACTCGCCGATCTGGAAGATCTCGTCGAGGATGTTGTCCGCACTGCTCCAGTAGTTGTTGACCTCCTGGGCCCCGTTGGCCAGCGCGTCGCCGAACTCGCCGTCGACGGTGACGGCCTTCCGGGAGATGGCACCACCGAGAATCTCCAGCGACCGCACCGGGTCTTCGCCCATCACGTTGACGAGTTCGTCCAGCAGGCCCGCGCCGGCGCGGGCACCCAGCGAGTGGACGATCAGGCGCACGTCCGTGTCCGGGTTCTGCTCGCGGTAGTCCCGGAGCCACGAGGCGAACTCGCGACCGGACTTCTCGGCGCCGCCCTTCTGGCCCCACCAGTTGGGGCTACTGCTCGGGTAGTTGTACGTCAGGGTCGCGATGTCGGACCCGGCGTTCCGGAGCGCCTGCTGCACCGTCGCGCCCTGTGCCTTGGCACCGCCAGTCAGCAACTCCAGCCACCCGTGGATGTAGACGACGACTTCGTCTTCCCCCTGTGGGATGTCCCCTGATTCGGACAGACCGCCGGCACCGATGCCGAGCACGCCCGGATCCCGCACGACGACCGGGTAGTCCTCGGCCGGCTCGACGAGGTTGAGACCGCCGACGCACTGCTCCTCGGCCGCCGACGCGGTTCCGCTCATGGCACCGACACCGACCGCTGCCGTGCCACCTGCGGCGATTCCCCGGAGAACCGATCGTCTGTTGATCTTCGAACTGCTCCCCCTCTCAATGTCTGTATGGTCAGACATCACCTGCCCCCAGCCACTATTTTCGATTAATTATTTTCACGTTCATATCTGGCAGTTTTTATACGAGTCCGGTCGACTTATCAGTGGATCATGGTAAAAACACGGCCCCGAAGACCGTCGGCTTTATAAAAGCGAACCACTCCGCGGTCGTGGCGAGGGTGATCGTCTCCGAATCTCTCCCATACTGATCGGTTGGTCCGGTCCACGACCACTGCTCGGACAACCTCTGAATATTTGTTCCGCATGCTATGCGACTGTATTTTTATTGGTCGCGCGGATTACTAATAAAAGGACGAACATAACCTCACAAAGATTTATATGTGTGTTTCGGGCCAAACTCTTTCCCGCGACGGAACCGACGGAGCGGTATGGAGACGGCGCTCCGTGCGGGAATCGCGATCTACAACGCAGGCGACTACCACGAGGCCCACGACGCCTGGGAGGACCGCTGGCTCGCCCTCGACAGCGGGACCGACGACGAGCGGTTCCTCCACGGACTCATCCAGTTCACCGCGGCCGTCCACCACGCCACCGAACGCAACTGGGCCGGCGTGACGGGCCTGGCCGACAGCGCCAGTGACTACCTCGACGGCCTGCCCGGCGAGTACCGCGATGTCGACGTGGCCGGTGTCCGTGGGTACCTCGCCGCCCTCCACGCCGACCCCGAACGGATCGAGCGCGCGCCGCCGCTCGAACTCACCCACGACGGGGACGCGATCACCCCCGACGACCTCGACTTCGCGGAATGTGCGGCCGCCGCCGCGGTCTACGCCGAAGACGGCCCCTTCGACGAGGCCGTGATCCAGCAGGCGAGGGCGTACGCTCGCGACGACCTCGACGCCGGCGAGGAAACCAGTCCGTTCGTCACCTTCGTCATGGACTTCGCCCGGGACGGGGATAACCGGGGCATCGTCTACCAGCGGCTCTCGGAACGGGTCGAGCGACGACAGCGGCGAGAATCGGATGTGGACGGCCTGTTCTAGCACTCCCCGTCGGCGAGACGGACCTGTCTGTCACGAACCGTTGACAGACGGCGACTCTATCTCTCGATTACGGGCCGGAGAGTGGTCCCTATCTATTTATCACTCTGGAACCGATCCAGCACGTGAGACGTCGAGAATTCTTTCGGACTGCTGTGGTACTCTCGGGTAGTGTCGCTATCGCCGGCTGTACTGATGATTCTGATTCCCGGAACGGCGGTGACGACGATGGGAATGGTGCCGGTGAGAACGATGTTGGTAACAACGACACGCCGGAACAAGCGCAACCACCGGGAACCAGATGGTACGAAGACGAGACGGAGATCGGCGTTCTGGAGGGCGTCGAGGCCGAACTAGATCGCATCGGAAATCTGTATATCCGCGGTATCGCGAAAAATTTCGGCGACACTGACTACGAGTACGTACAGCTATCGTTCGACGTGTACAACGAGAACGAGACGAAAATCGGCGATGGACTCGCGAATACCAGTGGCCTTGCGTCCGGTCAGCGGTGGCAGTTCGAGGCGTTGGCTCCCGGTGCAGAGGATACCGCGTCCTATGCACTCACTGATATAACCGCCTACTGATCGATACCTGCGAGGTGGACGGTTCGACGGGTCGTCCGTTTCGACGCTGTGCCGCGCTAGACGCGGCGCTCGTAGTCGGCGACGTGTTCGTCGCCGTCCCACTCGGCGGAGTTGTCCTGGGGTTCGTAGCCCAGAGCCTCCTTGGCCCGCTCCAGCGAGTAGTACTTCCGGTCGTTGTCGGAGACTCCGTCAGACGAGTCTGACGGGCCCCCGCTCGCTCCGCTCGCGGGGATGCCGTAGACGATCTCGTACTCGTAATCCGCTTCCAGCGTCCGTTCGTGGTAACGATAAGAATTCGACGTTGGTGCTGTGCTAGACGGTACGCTCGTAGTCGGCGACGTGTTCGTCGCCGTCCCACTCGGCGCTGTTGTCCTGTGGCTCGTAGCCCAGGGCCTCCTTGGCTCGCTCCAGCGAGTAGTACTTCCGGTCGTTGTCGGAGATGCCGTAGACGATCTCGTAGTCGTAGTCGGCTTCCAGCGTGCGCTCGTGGAGGTGGGCACAGTCGGGATAGGAGAGCCACATCGCCTGCCCGCGCTCGTAGTCGATGGGCGGGTGGCCCTCGGTGAGGTTGCCGATGCGGACGTTACAGACCGTGATGCCGTGTTCGTCGTGGTAGTACCGCCCGAGAACTTCGCCGGTGGCCTTCGAGACGCCGTAGAGGTTGCCGGGGCGCGGGAGTTCGGTCCCGTCGAGGCGGTAGTCGTCGTCGGCCCGATACATCTCGGGGGTGCGCTCGTCGGTCTCGAAGGCGCCGACGGCGTGGTTCGAGGAGGCGTAGACGAACCGCTCGACGCCGGCCTCGACCGCTGCCTCGTACATCTTCTGGGTCCCGTCGATGTTGTTCGAGAGGACGCTCTTCCAGGGTGCGGATGGCCGCGGGTCGCCCGCGAGGTGGATGATCGCACCGACGCCCTCGACGGCCTCCCGGACCACGTCCTCGTCGATCACGTCGCCGACGAGGTACTCGTGGTCTGGCTCCTCGTCCGGCGGATTGTGATACATGAGCCGCCAGTCGTACTGCTCGCCGAGGCCCCGAAGGATCGCCTCGCCGACACGCCCGCCAGCACCCGTGAGCAAAACCGGGTCGTCCATTCGAGTAAACCTCAGCGACGGCGCGAGTAAGTAAGATGCGGTTCGTTACTTCCCAATCGAGTAATTAATTACGACTAAGAGGTACGCCGAGAAACGACGACGCGTGACCCGTCGAAGGTACCTCCTCGCAGTCGCGATGTGTCTGCTGCTGGCCGGCTGTGGTGGTGTGATCGGCGACGATCCACGAGAAACTCCGTCAGCGAGCGACGACTATCGGACGGCACTGGCCGTCGACGCACCGACGATCAGCCCCGGCGAGACGGGCACGCTGACCATCGAGATGCGGAACACGACCGGCCTCCACGTCGACCGGGTTCAGTCGGAGAACGTCAGCATCGACTACGGCGGTGTGGCTCACTCTCGTCCCCCCAGCGTCACCTGGACGAGCCTTCCGCCCAGCTGGGGGTGGGAGTCGACGAACGTCACGACGACGCTCCCGGTCGTCGCCACGGAGAACGCCACGCGGGGGCGCTACGAGGTTACGATCATCGCGACGGTCGACGGTGAACGCCGAAACCGGACGGCGGTCGTGACCGTCGAATAACCCTACTGCACCGGGCGGGCAAAGGCCAGCGTCCCGCTGATGTTGTCGATGTAGACCTGCACCACGTCGCCCTCGCTGGTGCCGGGGACGAAGATGCGGTACTTCCCTTTCTCGGCGACGCCGTCGCCCTTCCGGCCCATCCCGGTGATCTTGACCTGGTAGGTCTCACCTTCTTCGAGCGTCGCGGTGGTGGACTGGCTCGAGGATTTCGTCGAGCGCTTGTCGACCGGGCGGAAGGCCCCACAGGCCTCACACCGGAGCATCTGGGTGCGGTCCTCGGTGGTGAGTTTCGTGTCCGGCAGCCCACACTCCGAACAGATGACGTACTCCTCGGCGTAGGCGTCGAGGACGGCCTCGAAGTCCGCGGCCGAGAAGGTCCCGTTGTAGCGGCTCCGGTCGCCGTCGAACTGGCCGTTGGTCCCGAACTCGCGCTGGACGTAGCGGTGGACGTGTTCGGGCTCCCGCGAGAGCGCGTCCGCGATGGACTTGAGGTTCGTCAACCGCGTGAATGCGCCGTCCTCCTGGGCGGCCGGGTCGGGGATCTGGAGTCGCTGCTGGCTCGCTGTCCGCTCGGGCAGGGCGTCGTAGGCCCGGTCGAGCGCCACGTCGTAGTCCATACACCCCGGAATCGGCCGACACCGAAAAGCGTTCCGTGGTGAACCGTAGCGCGACCTGTGGCAGCCAGCCCACCCGTCGGCTCCCGGAACACACTTCCCCGCGCCGGCCTCCCGTCCGGTATGGACCCGAGCGACGCCCAGACCGCCTGTTTCGAGGCGGGAATCAAATTCGGTTCGCTGTACCACCAGTTCGCGGGCACGCCGGTCAGTCCGGACAGCGCCGACTCGCTCGCCCGCGCCATCGAGGAGGCCATCGAGAACCAGCCCCACTGCGAGGCGGTGACCGTCGAGATCCTGACCGAGGAACTCGAACGCGCCCTCGCGGACGGGCCGGCCGACTACACCGAACTCACGGGCCGCTTTCTCGACGTGGAGATTCTTGTCGAGTACGAGGGTCACACGGTCCGGACCCGGATGGAGATGGAAGACGGGTACCCGCTGATGCGACTGGTCGACGTGGACGGCTGAGCGGCCACAGCTCCGGATTTCGGTCCGTCGAACCGTACGTAGGTTTTTGGCTCTCGGTTCCCTGTATCGGCTGACGACTACCGAATGGCCGGGCTTCAGGCACTCATCGTCCCGCTGCTCCTGTTCTCGACGGCGCTGTCGGTCGGGCTGATCGTCGTCGCCCGACAGAGCCGCGAGGAGAGCGGCGTCCGCGAGTTCACGTTCCTGATGCTGGCGGCCGCCATCTGGTCGGGTGCGCACGCCCTCCAGTTCACGACGGGTGACCTGACGTGGATGCTCCTCTGGCGGACCGTGGGCTACGTCGGTCACAACCTCGTCCCCGTGGGCTTTCTCGTGTTCATGCTGACGTACACGGGGTACAGCGAGTGGGTGACGCGCCGGACGGTCGCCCTGCTGGCGGCCGAACCCCTGTTCGTGGCCGTCGTCCTCACGCCGACGAATCCCCTCCACAACCTGATCTACGCCGAGGTCGGTGTCGAACAGATCGGCTCGCTGGCCGTCCTCGCCCGCTCCTTTGGCCCGTGGTACTGGGTCAACACGACGTACAACTACGCCCTCGTGACCGCGGGGCTCGTCCTCTGTCTCCGGATGGCGCTGGGGTCGCGCCAGCACTACCGCCGCCAGGGGACGGCCCTGCTCGCCGGCGCGGTGCCGGCGTTCGCCGCGAACGTCGCCTGGGTCCTCGACCTGACGGCCATCGACTACACGCCGCTGACGCTGGGCTTTCTCGGCGTCGTCTGGGGCATCGCGCTCTTTCGCTACCGGTTGCTCGATCTGGTCCCGGTCGCCCGCGACACCGTCCTCGACAACATCCGTGACGGGTACATGGTGCTGGACGACCAGTTCCGGATCGTCGATCTGAACCCCGCGGCCCGCGACGTACTCGACGACCCCGACGACGCCCTCGGCCGGCCGGTCGTCGAGGCGTTCCCGGCCTGTGCCGAGTTCCTCGACCGCACCGACTCGGGGGCCGAGATCAGAGACGAGATCGTCGTCGACGACGGCGACTCGAAACGCTACTTCGACGCCGAGTTGACCACCCTTCGGGACGCCCGCATCACGGGCCGGCTCCTCCTCCTGCGCGACATCACCGGCCGCCGGTCGGTCGAGCAGTGGTACCGCACCCTCACCGAGCGGTCCACCGATATCGTGACCGTCACCGACGCCGAAGGGCGCATCTCCTACCAGAGCCCGTCGGCTGAACGGGTACTGGGCTACGACGCCGCGGACCTCATCGGGACGCCGCTGGTCGAACTGGTCCACCCGGACGACCGGATGGCCGTCCAGGAGCGGTTCCCCGACTGGGGCTCGACCGAAGAAGACGCCGTCGAGTACCGCATCGAGGCCGCCGACGGCACCTGGCGCTGGATCGAGTCTCGCGGCCGGAACCTGCTCGACGACCCCACCGTCGGCGGCATCGTCGTCAACTCACGGGAGATCACCGAGCGCAAACACCACGAGCAGGACCTCGAACGGAAAAACGACCGGCTCGACCGCTTCGCGACCCTCGTCTCCCACGACCTGCGCAACCCCCTGACCGTCATCGACGGCCGCCTCGAATTCGCCGAGGAGACCGGCGACCCCGAACACTTCAGGGCCATCTCCAGTGCGGTCGAGCGCATGGAACGGCTCATCGACGACATGCTGACGCTGGCCCGCCAGGGCGCAGTCGTCGGCGATCCCGCGGCCGTCGATCCCGTTCCCGTCGTGCAGGACGCCTGGGCACACACCGGCACGGAGTCGGCCACGATCCGCCTCGAACCGCTGCCGGAGACCGTCGTCGCCGACCCCGACCGGCTCCGGGAGCTGTTCGAGAACCTGTTCCGAAATGCGGTCGAACACGGCGGAGCCGAGGTCACCGTCGCCGTCGGCTCGGTCGGGGCCTGTACCGACGCGGCCGGTACCCCGTCGGGGACGACCGGCCTGTACGTCGCCGACGACGGGCCGGGCCTCCCCGACGACGCCGACGTGTTCGAGCACGGGTTCACCACGAGCGACGGCGGCACCGGGTTCGGCCTGAGCATCGTCGCCGACATCGTCGATGCGCACGACTGGTCGATCACGGGAACCGAGGCCGACGAACTCGGCGGCGCTCGCTTCGAGATCACCGACATCGAGACCGAACCCGGTTCGGCGGCGACCGGCGACGCCCCGAATCCCGAGTCCGAATCGTCACAGTCGGGCTGACTGCCCGTGCCGGCCCGGTTGCTGGCCGTGAGAAGCGACGAAAAACGGATGTAGCTGGTGACTGAAACGCCGGTATGTCCCTCCACGCAGTCGACGATGTCGGTGACGCGATCGACGTGACCCGTGCGTTCCTGTTCCCCGTCGACCGATCCCGCTGGCTCCGCCTCGCGGTCGTGGCGTTCTTCGTCGCCGGCGGGTTCGGCCTGAACGGTCCGACCAACGCCGGCTCCTCGGTGTCGAGTTCCGGCAGCGGCGTCTCGGAACTGCCGGAGACGATCCCGGGGGACGTGCTGGCCATCCTGGCGCTGGTCGCCGCCGTCGTCGTCGCACTCCTCGTCGTCCTCGGGGTGGTCGGCTCGATCATGGAGTTCGTCTTCGTCGAATCGCTCCGGAGCGAGGCAGTCCACGTCAGGCGGTACGGCCGCCGGTATCTGGGCGCTGGCCTCCGACTCTTTGCCTTCCGGCTCGGCGTCTTCCTGCTCGCCGCGGGACTGATCGCCGCTGTCGTCTACGTCGCCGGCCCGACCGGCCCCGTGCTGACCTGGACCGACGCACAGATCCTCTCGGCCGTCCTGCTGGCGCTCCCGCTGATCGTAATCCTGTTCCCGCTGGTCGCCCTGATCGACGGGTTCACCGTCGACTTCGTGGTCCCCGTCGTCGTCCTGCAGGATCGCTCGATCCTCGGTGGCTGGCGACGCTTCTGGCCGACCCTTCGCGGTAATCTCTGGCAGTACGCCGCCTACGTCCTCGTCGCCTTCCTGCTCAACATCGTCGTCGGCCTCGCGGCGGCGACCGTGATCGGTATCGCCGCCGTCGCGCTGGCCATTCCGTTCCTCCTGATCGGCCTCGTCGTCTTCTTCGTCGGCGGTGGGACGCTCACGACCGTCGTGATCGCCGTCCTCGTCGTCCTCGGACTCGTCTACGTCGCCCTCGTGCTGGCCGTGGTCGGCCTCGTGCAGGTCCCGCTCCAGACGTTCCTGCGCTACTACACCCTGCTGGTACTGGGCGACACCGACGCCGACCTCGATCTGATCCCCGACCAGCGAACCGCCGTCCGGGAGTGACGGCCCACACGTCGGCCCGTCCGAAACCGGGGCGGCGCTGTCTAGCGATTACACTTTCACTTTCGGGCGGGTTTTTATACCCTTTCCCGCCGAAGCGGACGGTATGGGTCAGACGACTCTGGACGACGACGAGCTGTTCGACGAGGCGGCATCGGAGATGCGCGAAGACGTCGAGGAATCGCTCGCGAACGCCCGCGAGGCGCTGCCGGAGGGTGACGCTATCTGGGACGTGGACGCCGACAACACGCTCGGCGTTCTGAACGGCCTGCGGTCGGCGCTGGACCCGGGCGAGGCCGAGGAACACCTCACCGACGCGAAGAAGTGGTACACGATGGGCGAACGCGCCGACGCCTTCGAGGACGCCGACGACCTCGCCGAGGAGATCGAGACGCTCGACGAGGTCTTCGCGGACATCGAGGACGCACACGAGCAGGTGAGCGACCTCGCAAGCACCGTCCCGGAACTGCGGGGCGCGCTGGACGACGCCCACGCGGACGAGGAATCCGACGCCGAGGCCGACGCGGACGCGGACGCCGAGGAAGCCGAAGCCGCCGACTAGCGGTGATCTGGCAGGTCGGAATCGCGCTCGGCCACCCGTGCCAGTAGCGCCGACAGCGCCGCCGCCGCGTCGTCGACCAGTCGCTCACCCAGGTCTGTGTCCCCCTCGCGGGGATCGCCGACCGTCCCGTTCTCGCTGAACGCCGCGCTGTCGTAGGCCAGATTCACGCCCTGTTCCCACTCGCCCCAGCCGTCGGCTCCGCCCGCGGCCGCCTCGTCCAGCCGATCCTCGTGGACCAGTTCCGGATGGAGATACGCGAGCGCGCTCGTTTCGAGGGGGCCGCCGTGGCCCATCGTGACTGCCTCGGAATCGACGGCGTCGAACCAGGTGAACGGAACGGCGTACCCGTCGGTGTGGCGCGTGACGCGGGCCGTGACCTCACGGAGCGCGGCGACGTTGCCGCCGTGGCCGTTGACGAGTACGACCCGCTGCCAGCCGTGGGACTGCAGGCTCTCGACGGTCTCGCGCACGTAGTCACGGAACGTGTCCTCGCGCACCCACAGCGTCCCGGTGAACTGGCGGTGTTCCTCGGCGACGCCCACTGGGATGGCGGGTGCGACCACGACCGATTCGCCGGTGTCGGTCTCGTACTGTTCTGCCCCGCGCTCCGCGACGGCCTCGGCGGTGAGGAAGTCCGTGCCGAGCGGGGCGTGGGGGCCGTGCTGTTCGGTACTGCCGACCGGGAGGACGGCCAGGTCGGCGTCGGCGGCGTCGGCGTCGGTCCAGGTAGCCTCGGCGAGATCCATTGTCGGACTCCTCGGCCGGCGGGCACGTAAGCGCCCCGGCGGGCGGGGGAAGCCAACAGTCTAAACACCCAGCGCTCGCACGAGCGCGTATGGAGTACGTCTGGATTCTCGGCGGCGTCGCGGTCGTCGCCATCGCGCTCGGGTGGATCGGGTATCTCTGGCGGTGGCGATCCGCGGAGGCCCGCGAGTCCAAGCAGGCACACGAGGCCGCCCAGGAGCGGGACCCGCCGGTCGAACTCGGCGAGACCTACGAGTTCGGCATCACCGAGTTCACCGACCATCACTCCGGCGACCGGGTCGCGGTCGGCAAGGTCGAGGGGTTCGTCCTGTTCACCGAGGACGTGCCCGACTCCACCGACGAGGGCGACGTGATCCGCGCGAAAGTCCTCTCCTTCAACAAGGGCCGGACCTCCGCCGACGCGAAATTCGTCGAGCGGGTCTGAGGGATCTCCTCCGATCAGTCGTCGTCCGCGTCGGTTTTGGCCCGTCGTTCCGTCGCCCGCTCGACGAACTCCTCCGGTAACTCCTCGATCTCGCCGGCCTGAACCGCCCAGAGGTTGGCGTAGAGGCCGTTCTCGGCCAGCAGTTCCTCGTGGGTGCCACGCTCGACGATCCGGCCGTCTTCGAGGACGACGATCTGATCCGCGTCCTTGACCGTCGAGAGTCGGTGGGCGATGGCGAAGGTGGTGCGGTCCTCGGCCAGTCGGTCGAGCGACCGCTGGATCAGCATCTCCGTCTCGGTGTCCACGTCGCTGGTCGCCTCGTCCAGCACGAGGATCTCGGGGTCTTTGAGGATCGCCCGCGCGATGGCGATGCGCTGGCGCTGACCGCCCGAGAGCTTGACGCCGCGCTCGCCCACCTCGGTGTCGTAGCCGTCGGGCAGGTTCGTGATGAACTCGTGGGCCTCGGCGCGTTTCGCGGCCTCGATCACGTCCTCGCGGCTGGCGTCGAAGGTGCCGTACTGGATGTTCTCGGCGACGGTGCCGTAGAACAGGAACGTCTCCTGGCTGACGTAGCCGATGGTCTCCCGGAGGCTGGGGATCGTCACGTCCCGCACGTCCTGCCCGTCGACGCGAATGGTCCCCTCGTCCACGTCGTACATCCGCATCAGGAGCTTCAACACCGTCGACTTGCCCGCCCCGGTCGGCCCGACCAGCGCGAAGGTCTCGCCGCCGTCGACGGTGAAGGACACGTCTTCGAGGATGGGGTCGTCCTCTCGCGGGTCACTCTGTTCCCCGCTCGACTGTTCCGATGCGCTTCGCGCATCGCCAGCGTAGGCGAACGTCACGTCCTCGTACTCGACGCGTCCGTCGTCGAGGACGAGTTCCTCGGCGTCGGGGTCCTCGGCGATGCGGGCGGGCGTGTCCATCAGGCCGAAGATGCGCTCGGCGGAGGCGCGGGCCCGCTGGTACATGTTGATGATCTGCCCGAACTGGGCCATCGGCCAGATGAACCGCTGGTTGAGCAGGATGAAGGTGACGAACTCGCCGACGTACAGCGGTTCGGTGAAGGGACCGGGCGGGCCGTTGATGACCCAGAACCCGCCGATGGCGAAGGTCAGGACGAACCCGACGCCGGAGATGATCCGCAGGCCGGGGAAGAACTTGATCCGGGTGTCGATGGCCCCCCAGTTCGCGTCGAAGTAGTCCCGCGAAACCTCCTCGACGCGCTCGGACTCGTACCGCTCGGTGTTGGCGCTCTTGATGACCTGGATGCCGCCGAGGTTGTTCTCCAGGCGGGAGTTGACCTGGCCGACCGAGGAGCGCACCTCGGCGTACTTGGGCTGGATGGTCTTGATGAACCGGTAGGTGAAGTAGGCGATCAGTGGGACCGGTACGAGGGCGATCACGGCGAGTTGCCAGTTGATCCAGAAGAGGATGGCGGCGATGCCGGCCACCATGATCGCCAGCCGGAACGCGGAGTTCATCCCGTCGTTGAGGAAGTTCTCCAGCCTGTTCACGTCGTTCGAGAGGATCGACATCATCTCGCCGGTCTGCTTGTCGGCGAAGAAGTCCATGTCCAGCCGCTGCATCTTGTCGTAGGTGTCGGTACGGATGCCGTGCTGGATGTGCTGGGCGAAGCCGTTCCACCCCCAGTTGCGCACCCAGTGGAAGGCCGCCCCGATGAAGAACGCGCCGGCGATCAGCCCCACGGTCAGGAGGAGCTGGGCGTCGCGGGTCGCCGGCAACCACGCGTCGGGGACCAGCAGGAGCGTGAAGGACTTGTCGTTGCGGACGATGGCGTCGACCGCCAGGCCGAGCAACACCGGCGGCAACAGATCGAGGACGCGTGCGACGACGCTGCCGAACACGCCCACGCCGAACCACGACAGGTTCTCGCGGCCGTACTCGGCGAACAGCCGGCGCATGGGGTTGTCGGCCCGCTCCCGGGCCTCCTCGAACGGATCGTCGTCCGTGTCGGCGGCACCGATATCCATCACCAGTGTAACGTGGCGACTCCGCAAAAGCCCCTCGCTTGGCGACCCCTCGTCCGGCCTCTCAGCTCTCGGCGTCGGGATTCGGGGTCGCGTCCGCGGTCGCGATCCGTGCCGGAATCGCCACCGTATCGCCCACCGCGAGCCCCGTCCGGTTGGCGTAGCCGCGGTTCACTTCCAGCACGTACTGCCCGTATCCCGGATAGCCGGTGAGTTCGTCGCCGCTCTCCCCGGGTTCGGTGGGGGCGTGGTGAATCGTCGTGATCGTGCCGTTCGGGGCGATAAAGAGGATGTCCAGCGGGAAGTCCATGTCCCGCATGACGTAGGTGTGCGTGTCGGGTTCCTCGTAGACGAACAGCATGCCCTCGCTCTCGTTCAGGCGCTCGGTGTCGCTGAGGCCGGTGTAGCGCTCGCCGCCGGTGTCGGCGATTGCCACCGTGACTCGCCCCAGCACCGTCCCGTTCCCGTCACGGAGTTCGACCTGCGGGCGCGTCCGGTCGTCCGCCTCGGGCGTGTCGGTTTCGGAGCCCGCGGTGGTCGCAGGCGTTCCTGCGCCGGTCGCCGTCTCGGCCAGCGAACCCGTCGTTTCGGGTCCGGACTGCCCCGTCGTGGACGTGGCCGTCGGCGGTCCGTCGCCGGGGGTCCCCGCACATCCCGTCAGGAGGAGCGCGCAGACCACGAGGGCGGCCGCGAGCGTCTGTCGTCGTGACACGCCGGGAACGTCCACGTGTGCCGGAATAAAGCGTGCGGTCGGTGCGAGATCAGCCCACGTCGTCGGGAATCACGACCGTGTCGCCCTCGTCGATCCCGGTCGCGTTCGTGTAGCCCCGCGGGACTTCGAGGACGTACCTCCCGCGGCCGCGGTATTCGGTGAGGTCGTCGCCGCGCTCGCCGGGTTCGGTGGGGGCGTGGTGGATGGTCGTGATCGTGCCGTCCGGGGCGAGAAAGAGGAT
Organism: Halorientalis pallida; assembly: GCF_049605515.1. GTDB lineage: Archaea > Halobacteriota > Halobacteria > Halobacteriales > Haloarculaceae > Halorientalis > Halorientalis pallida_A. Next base: position 2,118,495 of record NZ_CP187158.1, on the reverse strand, counting down.
GTCGAGCGGAAAGGACATGTTCCGCATGACGTAGGCGCGTGTATCGACGGAGTCGTGGACGAACAGCATCCCCTCGCCGGGGTCGAGGCTGGCGGTCTCGCTGAGGCCGACGTAGCGCTTGCGGTCGGTGTCGGCGATGCGCACGTCGACGGTGGCCAGTGTCGTCCCGTTGTCGTCCCGGACGGTGACGGTCGCGTTCTCGTAGTCGCCGGGGTCCAGCGGTGGCGCGAGGACGCCCGACTGGACGAGGAGGGCGACGGCGAGGATCAGGAGCAACCCCGCCGTGATCGCGTTGACGAGCCGGGACGGCATGGTCGAGCGGTGGGTCGTCGGTGGGGTAAGGCTGTCGACCCAGAAAGTAAGCGTTATTCTTCGGCGTGGATTTGGACCGAATACGGGTTCGTGGTCTAGTCGGTTATGACGCGGCCTTTACAAGGCCGAGATCGGTGGTTCGAATCCGCCCGAACCCACTGTCTCGCGGCGCGAACGATTCGTGAGCGCCGCGAAAAGCGTTCGGCGGTTCGCGGCCCAGAGGACGAGCGGAGCGAAGTCCTCGCGGTTCGAATCCGCCCGAACCCACTCGATTTTGCGGCGAGCAATTCGCGAGCCGCAAATCCGTGTGTGAGGGCTGATTCGAACCAGGGAGCGGGAGGTGAGCGAGCGGTGCGAGGCGCGAAGCGCCTCGGGAGACGAGCGGCGAAGCCGCGAGTCAGCGAACGAACGGGAGCGACTGAGGTTCGAATCCGCCCGAACCCATGCATTCTACGAATCCGCCCCGCCCCGTTTCTCAGGGCTTGATCCACCAGAGCAGATCACGCACCATCTGGCGGGCGGTGTCGACGTGGGAGTCGGCCTCGGGGTCGCCGGTGCTGTCGGCGCGCTGGAGCAGGTCGTCGACCTGCTGGGTGCGGTTGCGCGCGGTCGCTTTCGACGGAGCGCCGGTCGAGAGGTCCCGCGAGATGCTTCGGGCTTCGCGGATGCGGTGGTCCTGTTTCTCCGGTTCCTGTTCTTCGACCATGTCGAGGTGCCAGCTCACGTCGCGCATGGCACGTTCGGTCCGGTCGTCACCGCCCGGCCCGTCCGCCGGTCCGGCGTTCGCGGTCGGGCCGACGCCGGCGTCGGCGTCCTGCGCGCGGCGGACGCCACGGCCCTCGACGGACCGCTTGTTGCGCTTGGCGTTCCTGATCGAGCGGTCTCCGTCTCCCCCCGGAGAGTCCCTCCGATCCCTCATCACACCGTCCTGTCTCGTCCATCGGCAAAGGCCTGTCGCTCGGACTGATTCCGCTGGCAGGTTAGCCCTGCTCTGTGGTGGACAGGGATCGCACGGCGTCCAGTAGCGGGCCGAGATCGGGGACCTCCGTCGCCTCGGTGGCGACCGCGCGGTACCGGACCGTCCGTGACTCGTCGAGGACGAAAAACGCCCGTCGCGGGAGGCCGGGCTGGCGCTGCCAGTAGTCGTACTGCACGTCGTAGCTGCGAGTGACGCGGCCGTCGGTGTCGCTGAGCAACGGGAACGGGATGTCGTGGCGGTCGATGAACTCCTCGTGGGCGTAGAGACTGTCCTGAGAGATCCCGAGGACGGAGAACTCGGGCTGGAACTCGAACCACTCGACGTCCCGGAGCGTACAGAGCTTCTCCTTACAGAGCGGGCTGAAATCACACGGGTAGAACGCCAGCAATACCCCGCCGTCGGCCGCGCAGTCGCTGAGTCGGTACACCCCACGTTCGGTCCCGCGCAGGCCCGGCAACTCGAAGTCCGGCGCTCGCTCGCCCTCGCCGACCATTTGTCCGGACTGGTGCGTCGCGACCCTTGAACGTCGGGACCGATTCGAGCCCGTGAACGCGGCTGACTGCGGTTGCAGGGCGAGTCGGGCCGAGTTCCCGTCCGGCCGGGCTTTCGAAATCCTTTTTTCTACCACCCTCAACTGTCGTGATGCGCACGACGGCGCGCCGCCTTAGCTCAGACTGGGAGAGCACTCGACTGAAGATCGGGCTGTCCCCGGTTCAAATCCGGGAGGCGGCATATTCTGTGGCGACGAACGTCGTGAGGAGTCACAGAAACGACGTCGGACGGATTTGAGCCCTGGAAGACGAGCGAAGCGAGTCTTCCTCCGGTTCAAATCCGGGAGGCGGCATTCCACTTTTTACTCCCTCGGGTGGCCTGTGGCCACCACTCGGTCGCAAAAACGTGGGGAAAACTGCCGCCGCGAGCCAGCGGCTCGCGGCCGGTGAAACCGCGACTCGCTGCGCTCGTCGCGGTATGCTTGTACTCGACTGAAGATCGGGCTGTCCCCGTTCTCGCGAGCGGGAAGTCGAAAGACGAGCGAAGCGAGTCTTCCTCCGGTCCAAATCCGGGAGGCGGAGCCTTTCTCTCACGAGCGCGGTCGCCCCACATCCGGGTGGACGAGCGAGAGCCTGGGTGGGGAGCGGCGACGGACCGCGGTCTGGCTCAGGCAGTCAGTCCCTGGAACACCATGAACACGCCCAGGAACGCGAGAATGAGGCCCAGACAGTACGCGGCGAGCCGGTCCGACAGCCCGCCGCTGTCGTAGATAGAGACTGGGTCGAGGACCGTCCGGAGTCCCATCATATTCGACGGAACGACGAAGAACGGGACACTGAGGAGGGCGACGACCGTTCCGCCGCCGACGAGAGTCAGGTCGACCACACTGCACGATTCTATCCGTTTGACATAAAAGTTGCCCGGCGACGAGTCTCTGCACCGGGGCTCGACCCTGGAATTCGTCAGTCACTACCCGGGTCACACCACCCGCGCACCCGAGGGTATACCGCCTCTCAGACCGGGGGTTCACTGGTCGGAGACCGAACTGTCCCCGGATTCGAACGAGACCAGCGAGGCGTAGCGAAGCGAGCATCCCTGGGCGTGGTTCACGATTCGGGGGGCGACATTCCCAGTCACTTGGACAACGGTCGACGGACGGCAACGCCTGACGGCGATTGTCTCTCCAGTTGCTCACGGAGGTTCGGACGAGGTTTCACTCGTGTCCCGACGCTGTCTGGCACGTGATGCCGGAGAGCACCTCCCGGCGTTTGACGGATAGACACTTCACAGACGGGGGTGTGTTGGGAGTATGGATTCCGAAGCGGCGGTCCGCGAGTTCGTCCACGACTACGGTGAAACGTTCTCGGACGGCGACCCCGAAGCTGTCGCTGCGAACTTCCACGAGCCGGCGTTACTGGTTGCGGAGTCGGTTCAGACGCTCGAAACTCGGGACGCCGTCGCGGACATCTTCGCGGCCGTTCTCGACTCGCTGGCGGAGCGAGGGTACGCCTATTCGGAGGCCGAAGCGGTCGACGTCGAGGTCGTCGCCGACGACCGGGCCCGCGGCCGGGTCCGCTGGGTGCGGTACACGGCCGACGACGAGGTTCTCGAACGCCTCGTCACGACGCACGTCTTCCGGCGGACCGGGGACGGCTGGAAGATGGTCGTGCTCCTGCCACACGATTGATCTCCACGCCCCTGCTCCGCGGAAAGCCCTCTCGTGACTGATACCGTGAGCGCCGCGCGAACGCCGGACCGCGGCACGTCTCCGGATCGACCCACTGCGAGAGACAGAACGTAGCCGCCACGAACTGGACAACGATTCTACACGTGGTAAATGTCGTTAGATTCATATAACAGCTTGAGAGAACGTGCAGACACGATGTCTGGACAAGCGCAAGTCACGGACGCGTCGGCCTTCAGCAAGAAGTCGCACGGAAAACAGGTCCTGTTTTCGATCCTTACGCTCGGCCTGTACACCATCTACTGGACCTACTCGACTGCCAAACAGCTGGACAAGGGGACCAACCAGAGCCTGACGCCGATCCTCGCGATCATTCCGGTCGTGAACCTGATCTCGTTCTGGCAGATCTCGAGTGCCGCGGAGGCGATCACCGACCAGAGCAAGACGATCCTGTTCGTCCTGTTCCTGTTCTTCGCGCCCCTGTCGTGGTACTGGGTGCAGGCTGGCCTGAACGACGCGGCAGCGAACTGACCACACCGTCGGTCGCGGCGGTTTTTCAGAACTGGCTCCGGTCGGGCGTCGCACTGCGGTCGTCGCCGGACGCCGCGAGCTAGTCGGCCTCACCACGCTCGACCAGTTCCCGGGCGATGTGCAGCGCCGCGTCGACGTGCCGAACGGCGTCGTCGTTGTCGAGGTCGCCGGCGCTTTCCAGCAGGCGAACGACCTGCTGGGCGCGCTTCGTGACGACGGTGTCGGGGGCGGTGCCGTCGGCCACGTCGGCGGCCGCGGCCTGGGCTTCGCCGAGCCAGCGGTTCGCCGTCGGGTCGATGGGTAACTCCTCGGTCGCCGCGAGGTGTGCGTGGAGGGCGGCGGCGAGTTCCGCGCGGTCCATCGTGGCTGGATCGCCGGTGTCGAACTCGTCGGGCACACCGACCGCTGGGTCGCCCGGACTGGAGTGTCTCACCGAACCCGTGTGGGGTCGCCGGAACCCGTAGCTATTTGCGACCCACCCCGCACCCACCGGACGAGGATGACCGTCCTGTCAACCGAAGACGAGGGGAAGTTCCTCATGGACGTCGAGGGTGAACAGATCGGAATCGTGACCGAAGTCGATCCGGACGAACAGGTCGCCTACGTCGAACCGGATCCGGACATCGGCGAGGCCTGGATCCAGGGGCTGGGCTTCGGCGACGCCGACGAGGACGACATCGAACTGCCCGCCGAGGCCGTCGAGACCGTCACCGACTCCGAACTGCGCGTCACGGTCGACCTCTGAGACCGACCTCCGAACCGCTCTCTTTTGCCCGCTGATCCCGTAACCTACGAAGGAACCTGTCATTCGCTGTCTCGCAAGGGTTATATGTCCCCCGCGTCTCCGGACGAAGGCAATGGCAAACGGTACGGTTGATTTCTTCAACGACACAGGCGGTTACGGTTTCATCGACACAGAGGATGCGGACGAGGACGTGTTCTTCCACATGGAAGACGTCGGCGGCCCGGACCTCGAAGAGGGACAGGAAGTCGAATTCGACATCGAACAGGCAGAGAAGGGTCCGCGGGCGACCAACGTCACCCGCCTGTAATCGGTCGAGTTGCGTTCTTTCATTTATCAGCCTCGTAGCGACTGCGTCGCGTTCTCAGCTATCCGCGGCCGTCAGGGGTGCCTCTGCCCGATAGACCAGCCCCATCCGGAGTCCGGTCGGATCGGTCGGCGGGTCGGCGGGGAGCGTGCGGATCGATCCGGGGCCCGGGCGCGCGGTGTAACCGAGTGCGACGGCGTCGAGCACGTCGGCGACGGTGACGGTGTGGCCCGCGGTGGCCTCGGCCGCGCTCTGGACGACCGGCGGCGCGTCCCGGTCGAACGTCGCCAGCGCCCGCATCCGCTCGGCGTAGCCCGCGGCCGTCGCTGGGTCCTCGGCCAGTGTCGTCCCGGCGAACGCGCGAAAGCAGACTTCTGGGTGGGCCTCGGCGATGACTGGCCGGGCTTCCGAGACTTCCTGCAGGAGGTCGTCGAGCGCGACGATGGCGTCGCTGCGCTCGAACGCGGCCCGCGAGAGGTCCCGTCCAGTCTTGCGTTCGGTCACCCGGGCCGCCGCCGGATACCGGCGCTTTCGCGCGGCTTCCCTGACCGGCGGATCGGTGACCGCCTCGGCACGGGGGCCGAGGACCTTCCGGGCCGCCTGCTCCGGCGCTCGCGGCTCCTCGCCCTCCTCGTGGAGCCCGATGGGCACGTCGACGAGGATCGACTCGGCCACGTCCTCGTACTGGGCCCAGACGCTCCCGACTTCCGGGAACACGTCGGCGTGGTCGAACCCGTCGCCGCCGAAGGCGGCCGCCAGCCACTCGCCGTCGCTGTAGACGACGCCGACGTACAGGGGCGCGTCGCTCATCGGTCGAACCGACGGGCCGCGCGGTCAAAAATTGCGGGGCAGCGTCTGACGCGCGTCATTTCGCCCCCCAGGCGTTGGCCAGCCGGAACCGAAGGCTACTCCGCCCGCCGCGGTGAACCGGCGGGCATGGAACGCGTCGACTTCGATGCGGCCGAGACGTACGAACCGGACGAGGGCTGGCGACGAGTCGCGCTGGCCGGCAGCGACGAGGCCAGTCTGGAGTGGTTCGAGAAGCCGCCGGGCCACTCCTCGCCGATGCACGACCACGAGAACGGCCAGGTCTGTCTCGTCCTCGCCGGCGAACTCACCGTCTACACCGAGGACGACGAGGCGACGCTGGGCCAGTACGACTCCGTCTCTCTGGAGCCCTGGGAGTCCCACCGGGTCGAGAACACCGGCGACGAGACTGCCGTGGGCCTGGACATCTTCACGCCCGGACGTTCCTTCGACTTCTGGACCGACCGGGAGGAGTGACCCCGCCGGTCAAGGTTTATACGTGATGACAGGACCACTCCGGGGTACCCTCGATGTCCGCCCGCTCCGCCCTCCATACAGTCAGTGATCGAGTCGGTCCCTACGATCTGATCGCCGCCGTCGTGCTCGTCGCAACCCTCGAACGAGTGGTTCTGGCCGTCGTCGGCCCGCTGGCCGCGCTGGTGGTGCCACCGGTCGCGCCAGCACTCGTGTTCGCGCGTGTCGCGCCGAGGCTGCGCGACGAACTGTCCGGCCACGATGTTCCGGTCGGGACCTTCGAGCCCCTCGGCCCTCGGTCACTCGCCCACCTCGTCGCGGTGACGACGGCGGTTCACGCCGCCGCGGTCGTCGCGGTCGTCGGGTCGTTTCTCGTCTTCGACACCGTCGTCAGCGTGATCGAGTATCGGTCGGGATCGCCCGCAATCCGCCCATTTTCGGTGTCGAGAGTCGCAATCGTCTGCGCGCTGGTGACCGGCGCGCTCGTCTGGGGTGTCCTCGGGGTCGCGGCCGTCCGCGTCCGGAGCGGCGCGTCGGCGCGACGGAGTTTCGTGAGCGCGCTGGCCACGCCGATCACCAGTCCGCGACGGACTGCCCGCACGGTCGGTGTCCACCTGCTCGTGTTCGGACTCGGTGGTGTGCTGTTCGTCGCGGCACCGAACGGCCCGGTGCGGCCCGCCTGGGTCGCCGCCGGCGTCGTCGCCGCCGCGGTGCTGGGCGGGGTCCTGCTCGCCGTCGTCGGGAGCGGGGTCTTCGCCCGGATTCAGTTCGACCGTGCTGCCGATCCGCCGGCGATGCCGACCTGGAACCGCCGAACTGCAGTCACGGTCGCGCTCGTGGGACTCCTCCTCGCCGCGCCCGTCGTCGCCGCGAGTGCCGTTCGCGTGACGGAGACGCGGCCGATGCCGGACCACACTGTGACGGTCTCCGACGACCCTGGCCAGGCGTACCGGATGGCGACCCTCGACACACTCCGGTCGAGTGCGGCAGTCACCATCGACGACCCGACCGATGACCGGCCAGCCGTCGTCTGGAAGCACGACCGGGAGAACCGACGGTTTCTCTTCCGGATCGGGGAGACGCCGCTCGCGTACGCCTCGACTGGAACGGATGCCCACGCACTGTCCGGATACGACCCGTTCGCGCTGGCGACCGGAACCGGTGACCGGTCCCAGGCAATCTCGCTCGACCGGGCCGCGACTGCCGACCCTGGCTACCGGAGGTACAGCCGAAATCCCGGGTTGCTGGCGATCAGCGACGTGACACCGTTGCCGTTCTCGCCGGGCGACGAATGGACGACTGTGACCCGGAACGATACCCGCGGGACGTGGACGGTCGACGTGACCGAAGCGGAGGCGGTCGGTCGGTTCCTGTTCGGCGATGACGCGGCCGAGGCCAGCCGTGTCGAACGCGCCCGGATCCGGATGACCGTCGACACCGACCGCGGACTCGTCACTGGCGGTCGGATTCGGTACGAGACCGACGCCACGGGCGTGCCGAACGCCACACGGGCCGAGGCGTACGACGTTGATCTGCGGATCGAAGTCGAAACCGGGGCGACCGTCCGCCGGCCCGCCGAACTCGGCAGTCGGACCGCCGGGGAGTGGTGGGCGGACCTCCTGGCCTACTAGGACTTCGTCAACTGCGTCAGGGGCACCAGCCGGTGCTGGACGGTCGGTTTCGTGTAGCCCGTGGACTCGCCGTGTTCGCCGCCGTAGACCTCGACTTTCTGCTGGAGGACGTGGGGCTCGCCCTCCTTGTTCTTGATGATGTCGATGGACTGCCAGGCGTCCTCCGGCATACCTGGGTGTGGTAGCTCTGCACACGTATCGTTACCGCCGCGTCGGCCGCTCGTCCGACGGACGGCATCCTCACTCGCTCAGGCGAGCGATCTCCTCGTCGGTGAGTTCGAGTTCGGTCGCGGCCACGTTCTCCTCGAGGTGGGCGACGCTGGAGGTGCCGGGAATCGGGAGCGTCACCGGCGAATGCTGGAGGTGCCAGGCGAGCGTGACCTGTTCGGGGGTGGCGTCGTGAGCGTCGGCGACCTCGGCGATCACGTCGGTTTTCTCGTCCATGTCGCCGGCACCGAGCGGGAACCACGGGATGAAGCCGATGCCGTACTCCTCGCAGGCGTCGAGGACGCGATCCGAGCCCCGGTCGGCCTCCCTGTCGCCGGGGTTGTAGCGGTTCTGGACGGTCGCCACGTCGACGATGTCGCGGGCGGTCTCCAGCTGCTCGACGGTGACGTTGCTCAGACCGACGTGGGCGATCAGTCCCTCGTCTTTCAGTTCGGCGAAGGTCTCGACGGAGTCCTCGAAGGGCGTGTCGGGGTCGGGGCGGTGGAACTGGTAGAGGTCGATAGTGTCGACGCCCAGGCGGTCGCGACTCACGAGGACCTGGTTGCGAATGTAGTCGGGGTCGCCGTGGGCGAGCCAGTCACCCGCGCGGTTGCGGAGCAGGCCGGCCTTGGTGGCGACGACCATCTCGTCGGCGACGCCGGCCTCGCGGATGAGCCGTTCGCTCACGCCCGGGCCGTACGAGTCCGCCGTATCGACGAAATCGACGCCGAGGTCGGCCGCGCGCTGGAGGACCTCGCGGGCGCTGTCCTCGTCCGCCGGTGGCCCGACGATGTCGGGACCACAGAGCCGCATCGCGCCGAAACCCAGTCGGTGGACGGTCAACTCGCCGCCGATGTCGAACGTGTCGCTCCGGTTCTCGACCATGCCATCTCTGCGAGCGCGACCGGCAAAGATGTTGGCCGTCACTCCTCGCGGCCGACGAAGACGGTCTTGAGCCGGCGGCCGCAGTTCGGACAGCACAGCGACTGCCACTTCGTCGGGTCGAGGTCGCCCATCGTCTTCGTCCGGATGGCGTCCTCGCGGGTCACGTCGCGCTCGCAGGTGTCACAGTGGAGGTCGTCCGCCATCACCGTCGCTACGGACGGGACGACAAAACAGGTTCCGAGTGCTACGCACCCGTCCGATCCGGCCCGGTCCACTCGTAGATGATCTCGGATCGCTTGCCGTTCTCGGTCGTCCACACGATGCGGACGGCCGCTTCCCCGAGGTCCAGGTGTTGACTGCCGGTCACCGGCGACCCGCTCCGCGTCGTGAACGCCGTCCGGTCGAGGACGAGCGTCTCCGAAGCGGTGAACGCCTCGCCGACCTGCCGTTCGAGTGCGTTCCCACGGTACTCCAGTGGCGTCCCACTCTCGGTCGTCGCGTCCTGTATCCGGAGACTGACCTCCTCGGTCGGCACCGGATCGCCGCTCTCGTGGGTGATCCGGAGCGTCTGGCCGTCGCCTGCGGTGCTGTCGTTGTACACCGTCGACGACGAGAACGACGGCCCTGCCTCCGGGAGGCCGTCACCGTACTGGAACAGGTAGACGCCGACGCCCCCGACGAGCAGCGCCGTGACGCCGATCAACAACACGACGCCGACGACCTCACTGACCCCTCTGTCGCCTTCGAACCACGTCCCCCGACTCATGCCCGTTGATTTCGCCCGGTCTGACTTAATGCATCGTCTCGTTTCGAGCAACAAAGTCGCCTGCGGCCCGCTCGGCAGGTCCTACGCCCGGGAAAATGAATACGTTTATATGAAATGAACGACCGTGATAGAATACGGCGACCGCGGGGTGTGGGGAACACCTGTCCGTCGCCGAGGACAACCATGACACGACGCTACACCGACGCCGAGAACACGGGTGCGCCGGTCGTTCCGCTGCTGGCGGAGCGACGCGAGATCGCCGGCGAGGATCACGACGAGCAGGTACTCAGCCACCGCAGCCAGCGCGTATAGGGGCGTCTTTTCGATGCCGACGGGTGACCGATAGCGCACGCTCTCGATCCGGTGGTGGCTATATGGGTCTGGAGCACGACACACGGTGACGATGTCCGAAGGGCCGGCGGAGGGACTGGACGGGCTGGTGGCGGCCGTCGCCGAGGCCGCGGGCGACCGGTCCCGCCCCGACTGGCTGGCGACGGCCACCGACGACGCGACGGTTCGGGAGCGACTCGCGGCCCTCGGGCGGGCGGCCGCGACCGACGGGGCGGCCGACGCCTACCAGCGGTCACTCCCGGCGGACCGTCGGCGAGCGGACGGCCACTTCGTCACCGATCCGGCGGTCGCGGCGGCGTGCTGTCGCTGGGCCATCCAGCCACGGTCGGACGACCGCCTCCCCCGTGTCCTCGATCCCGCCGTCGGGAGCGGCGTCTTCCCCGTCGCGGCGACCCGCCGCCTCGCCGCCCTCGCCCCGGAGTCGACACCGGCCGACCGACTCGATCGGATCGTCGGCGTCGACACCGACCCGGTCCCGCTGGCGCTGGCCGCCCACCGACTGCTGGCGGCCACGGACCCCGGTCCCGACGCCCGGTGTCGACTCTACGAGTCCGATTTCTTCGCAGTCGAACCCGGTTCCGACCGTCGCTGTACCCTTACCGACGACGGGCTCGTCGCCGGGCGGTTCGACGCCGTCGTCGGCAACCCGCCCTACGTCCGGCAGGAGACGACCGACATCGACCGCGCCCGCGACCATCTGGCCGCGTTCGGTCCTGACGGCCAGCGACCGTACCTGGACGGCGACCGTGCGCTGAGCCGTCGCAGCGACGCCTACGTCTACTTCGTCACGCACGCCACCCGATTCCTCCGTGCAGGTGGCCGCCTGGCCGTCGTCGTCCCGAACAAGTGGCTCACCACCCGCTACGGCGAGTCCTTCCAGCGGTTCCTGTTCGACCACTACCGGCTCGCCGCCGTCGTCGGCTTCGGCGCGCCGGTGTTCGACGACGCCTTCGTCGACGCCGTCTTGCTTCTGGCCGAGCGGTGTCCCGACCCCGAACGCCGCCGGTCGACGCCCGTCCGCTTCTGCCGACTGGACGAGCAGGTATCGGTCGCCCGGCTGCTCGACCTGATCGACGCCGATTCGACACCGCCCGACGACGAGTTGCGGGCCCGGGCGACCGATGCGTGCCGGCGCGTCACGGTCCGACAGAGGCGGCTGGCCGACCGCGACTCGGCGAAACTCGCGCCGTATCTAAACGCCCCCGAGCCGTTCATCCGTCTGCTGTCGAACCCGTCGCTCGTTCCGCTGTCCGACCGCTGTACCGTCAGTCGGGGCGTGATGACCGGCGCGAACGACTTCTTCTTTCTCGACGCCGACGGCTGGGCCACCGAGGTCGACGACCGCTTCCTCGAACCCGCCATCAAGAGCATCCGCGACGTGGACGGACCCCGCGTCACCGCCGCCGACACCGACCGGTACCTGCTCGACGTACACGAGTACGTCCGCGAGGTTCGGGCCGACCGCGACGACGAGTCGGCCGCCCTCGAAACCGCAGTCGTCCGCGCGCTCGACCGGGACGGCTACGACGCGCTGGCCGACTACGTCGCGTGGGGCGAGCGCCAGGGATTCGCCTCGCGCCGGTCGTGTGCCAGCCGCCGGGTCTGGTTCGATCTCGGCCCGCTGTCGGCCCCGGCGGTGTTCGTCCCGAAGTTCTTCGACCGGCGCGTCCCCGTCGTCGCCAACCCCGACGGCCTGCTGGCGAGCAACGCCGTCGACTGCCTCTGGGTCGACGGCCCGAGTGATTCGGGAAACACCGGCCAGTCTGTCGACGAGACGACGCTCGAACGGGCCACGCTCGGCGTCCTCAACGCGACCGTGACCGCGGGGATTCTGGAGTGCTGGGGTCGGAGCGAGGGCGGCGGCGCGCTCCAGGTGATGACCTACGAACTGGCGTCGCTCCCGATCCCCGATCCGCTGGCGATGGCTCCCGACACCCGCCGCGCAGTCGCCGCGGCCGCCGACGCGTTGCTGGCTGGCGAGGACGGGGCCCGCGACCGACTGGACGGTCTCGTCCTCGACGCCATCGACGCGGATCTCGGGGTCGAGGCGTGTCGACGGCACAGAACGGCGATGGTCGAGCGCCGTGCCCGGACGAGCGACAGCACGGCCGCGCCACTCACACTCGACTCAGGCCAGCGGTAGCAGGTCCTCGGGCGGACTCCCGCCCATCTCGTCGCGGTCGTGGTCGGCCTCGAAGTCCAGTTCCGGCCCGGTCGCGATGATTCCCGACGGGTTCACGTCCGGATGGGTCGTGTAGTAGTGTTCCTTGATGTGGGCCATGTCCACGGTCTTGGCGACGCTCGGCGTCTGGTAGAGGTCCCGCAGGTACGGCCAGAGGTTGTCGTACTCGTGGATGTGCTGGCGGTTGCACATGAAGTGGGTGTGGTACACCTGATCGAACCGGACCAGGGTGGTGAACATGCAGATGTCGGCCTCGGTCAGCCGGTCGCCCGCGAGGTAGCGCTGGTCTCCGAGGACGGCATCCCAGTGATCGAGCGCGGCGAACAACTCCTCGACCGCCTCGTCGTATGCCGACTGACTGCTGGCGAACCCGGCCCGGTAGACGCCGTTGTTGATCGGCTCGTAGATCTCGTCGATGATCTCGTCGATCTCGTCCTGGTACCCGTCGGGGTAGAGGTCTACGTCACGGTCCGCGACCCCGTCCATCTCGGTGTCGAGCATCCGGAGGATCTCCGCGGACTCGTTGTTGACGATGGTGTCTCGCTTCTTGTCCCACAGCACGGGGACCGTCACCCGGCAGGTCGCGTCGGGATCGGCCGCGACGTAGGCCTCCCGGAGGTAGTCGAATCCGTTGATCGAGTCCGCCGTACAGCCCGCCTTCTCGGGCGTGAACTGCCACCCGCCCTCGTCGCGGTAGGGATCGACCACGTCGACCGTGATGGCGTCTTCCAGCCCCTTCAGCGCGCGGACCAGCAGCGTCCGGTGCGCCCACGGGCAGGCGTAGGAGACGTAGAGGTGGTACCGGCCGGCCTCGGCGGGGAACTGCGCGTCGGGATCGTCGACGATCTCGTCCCGGAACGTCGTGGTCTGGCGTTCGAACTCGCCGTCCTCGTTTGTCGTTTCGTACGCGTCGGTGCGCCACTCGCCGTCGACGAGCTTGTTCATCGTACGCTATCCGTTGGGGTTCCGGGCGTAAAAACAGGGTAGTATGGTCGGTGTAACCGGCCGTCCGCGCCCGAATCGCGCGATCACTTGGGCGCCGAGTGACAGTTGGGGTTCTTCTCGGCGACCACGTCGGCCCCGTTCTCACAGCCCGGCACCGGCTGGCCAGCCGGGTTGTGAGCGACGGCTTCGCCAGCCGCGCCGACCGTCAGGAGTACGGCCAGCATGGCCGCGAACAGGAGCTTCTGTGAGTGCTGTGCGACTGTGTCGAACGCCAGGTCTTGGATCGGTGCCATCCGGACGGTCGGTCTCGGCTTTATTTCTTAAACTAGTCGATCTAACAGAACGTTCCCGGCCGGGTCGACGGCAGATGACAGGTGAACCGAATTGCTTTTCGGGTGACCTGTTGATCCTCCGTCTATGGCAGACGGGACACGGTCGACGACGCGCCGTCGGTGGCTCGTGACGAGCGGGGTCGTGGGGACGGGACTGCTCGCCGGTTGTTCTGGTGGGTCGAACGACGGGACCGAACCACCTGCGGACGGGACCGACGGGGGCGGGTCGGGCGAGGACACGCCCACGTCGAGCGGGACCGACGTGACCGCCGGTGCCGGCGGGAACTGGCCACAGACGCGGTACGACGCCGGACAGCGTCGCGGGACGACGGCCTTCACCGGGCCGACGACCCCGCTCGTGCAGCGCTGGGTCGACCGGCCCGCCGAGCGGAGCGGCGAGGGCCGACAGCCGACCGCACCGGTCGTCGTCGACGGCACGGTGTACTACAAGGCCTTCGGCTACGGGGACACCCAGCAGTCGGTCGTCTACGCGCGGGACCTGCTCAGCGGAGAGCGCGAGTGGCGCACCGAACTCACCGGGGCCAGCGAGTACCTCTCCCAGCCGGTGACCGTCTCGAACGGGACGCTGTACACGGTGGAAAACGACGGCATCAAGGCGCTGGACCCGGCGAGCGGCGACGTGTTGCGGACGATGCCCGACTACAGCAGTACCGACGAGTGGTCGGCCGTCGAGATCCGCGACGGGCGGAGCTACGCGCTGACGACCAGCGGCGTCCGTGCCTACGACCTCGAAGCCGAGACCAGGCTCTGGGAGACCGACGAACCGCCGTCGACCGTCCGGGTCGGCGAGGACGGCATGCTGTACACCGAAGACGCCCGCACCGACGGGCGTGCGTCGATGCTCCGGGCGTACGACGGCGAGACCGGCAACCAGGTCTGGAGCCGTCCGATCACCGAGAACGTCGACGTGGTGTACGGGACCGTCGTCGCGGACGGGCGGATCTACGTGTGTTACGCCGAGCCGGCCGAGGGGTACCGGACCGGCGATTACGTCATCGAGGCCCGCGACGCCACGAACGGCGACGTGGACTGGACGTGGCGACACGAGCGCGGGCACGACCAGCCCGCGGTCGGCGACGGCACGGTGTACGTCTCGCTACACGACGCCGAGAACGGGATCGCCGCCGTCGACATCGAATCCGGGACCACACCCTCCGGGTGGTCGACCGCGGCACCGAACGGGACGACCGAACCGGGCATGTCGCTGGTCGCCGCGGGCGATACCGTGGTCCGACGGCTCCGGATCGAGAACCGACCCTCGATCCGGGCCTACGACGGGACGACCGGCGAGATCCGCTGGACGAAACAGTTCGACTTCGACGAGGGCCCGATCAACGACATCGAGGCGGCGTCCCCGTTCACCCTCACCGAGGACTTCCTGCTTCTGGCCGCGGCGGACGAACTCGTCGCGCTCGCGGTCGCCTGACCGGTCGGGTCCCTCCCTGGTCCAGTTCGACGGGTTTTTGTACGCGCTTGGCTTCGATTTCGCCAAGAGATACCTATGTCGGACAAGCCTGCCTCGATGTACCGGCAAATCGACAAGCCGTCGTACACCCGCCGTGAGTACATCACCGGAATCCCCGGCTCGAAGGTCGCACAGCACAACATGGGCGACAAGACCAAAGACGCCGAGGACTACCCGGTCCAGATCAGCCTCATCGTCGAGGAAGAAGTCCAGATCCGCCACGGTTCCCTGGAGGCCTCCCGCCTGTCGGCCAACCGCTTCCTGATCCAGGAACTCGGCGAGAAAAACTACAAGATGATCCTCCGGAAGTTCCCCCACCAGGTCATCCGGGAGAACAAACAGGCGACCGGGGCCGGTGCGGACCGTGTCTCCGACGGGATGCGCCAGGCGTTCGGGAAGATCGTCGGCACCGCCGCCCGCATCGACAAGGGCGAGCGCCTGTTCACCGCCTACTGCGACGTGGACCAGGCCGAGGAGGTCAAGGAGGCCTTCCGCCGCGCCTACAACAAGATCTCGCCGCCGTGCCGGATCAAGGTCGAACGCGGCGAAGAACTGCTGATCGCCTGATCGGGCGAGTTCTCGCCGATTTTTCACCGCCGGTGAGCCGCGGGGCCGGTGACCGCGCTCCCTGGCAGGCCGTCCGTCCTTCGTCGTCTACTCCTCCTCGGCCACTCTGATCGTCAACACGGGCACGTCCGACGACCGGACGACCTTCTCCGTGACACTCCCCAGCAGGTACCGGTCCAGTCCGCGCCGGCCGTGGGTACCCATGACGATCATGTCCGCGGCCACTTCGTCGGCGTAGTCGATGATCTCCCGGTAGGGGTTGCCCTCGCGCACCTCGCTCTCGGCGACGAGGCCGGCGTCGGTGATCCGGTCGACCGCGTCCGCGACGACCTGATCGCCCGTCGTTCGAAGCGACTCGACGGTCGTCCCCTCGACTGCACCGCCGCCCAGGGCCGTCGTGTTCGCGACGAACAGGACGTGTATTCCGGCGTCGTGGGCCCGTGCCTGTTCGAGCGCGTGGTCCAGTGCGACCGCCGCCCCGTCGCTCCCGTCGGTCGGGAAGAGTATCTCGTCGTACATACCACACCGTCCCGCCGCCGTCCACTTAGTACTGCGCCGACCTCTCGGGAACTGAGAACCAGCGGGTGCCCGCCGCCTACTCGTGAGCGCGGAGAATCGCCTCGTAGTAGGGCACCATCACGGCTTTACCCTGTTCGAGGTGCTTCTCCGAGCGGTAGTCGTGGAGTTCGACTGCCAGCGCGTACCGGGTCGCTTCGGGGCCGAACCCGGACTGGCCGTAGCGGGGTTTACGCGGGTACTCGGGATCACCCATCGCGACACGCAGTTCCAGCAGCTGGGCGTGCATGATCGGCGTCCAGTAGTCGCCGCCGGTCTTGTGTCGCCGCCAGGCCGTCGTCGACAGATCGGCGTAGTCCTCGTCGATGCCGAGCAGGCGCGCCCGCTCGGCGAAGTTCTCGTGGACCGGCCCCCAGTCGGCCGCGTCGAGCGCGTCCCGGTCGAACTCCCCGTCGGCCTCGTGTGCGTCTTCGACCTCGTCTTTCTTCCAGAGCGCGTTGACGTAGGCCACGGCAGCCCGCCGCGCCGTCGCGTCGTCGACGTGCTGGAACTGGCTGCTGTCGACCGCCGCGAACGCCTTCACCGCCGCCATCCGGTCGCGCTGGTCGTGCGCGACGAACCCGTCCCAGACCCGCTCCGCGAGGAACTCGGCGTGGTCCCGCACCGTCTCCCAGGTCTCCTGCTGTGTACTCATCGGTCCGCCTGTCCCCCGCCGTCGCCGCGAGTTACCGTTCGATCCCCGTCTCTCCTCGACCGCCTCCACCGATATCCACCCAGTGAATTCGCCGACATCCTTGCGATCCGTACATTCAAGCTATAGTTAAATATTCTCCAGGGCTAGTATATTAAATGACACTCTTGACTCCCGTCGTGCCCGCTCGACCGCCACGAACGGCGGATTTTAGTCCGCGTGGTCCGAGGGGACGGCCATGCTCCGGCTGGCGGTCGCGACCGACGCGGAAACGTACGAACGGTTGCAAGACCCCCTGGAACAGCGGGGGATCGAGGTCGCGGCCGTCGCCACCACCGAACGGACGCTCCCGCTCACCGACCCCGAATTCGACGAGTTCGACGGCTTCGACGTCGGGTTCGTCTACCCGCCTCGCATCATGGAGGGTGGCGTCGCCGACGCACTGCTGGGGGTCCCGTGGGTCAACGACCGCGACGCGATCCTCACGTCCCGGAACAAGGCCGACGTGATCGCCCGCCTCGACCGGGCCGGCATTCCGGTGCCCGAGACCGTCGCCGTCTCGAATCCGGTCGACCGGGCGACCCTCGCGGCGACCTTCGAGCGGTTCGAGCCTCCGGTAGTGGTCAAACCAAACTCCGCCACCCGCGGCGTCGGCGTCGCCAAGGCCACCGACCTCGACTCGTTTCTCGGCATCGCCGACTACCTCGATCTGGTCCACGACTACCGCGCCACCGGCGACCAGTCCTTTCTGGTCCAGGAGTACCTCCCCGAGGCCCGGGACTACCGCGTCATGCTCGTCGACGGCGAGTACGTGGGCGCGGTCGAGCGTCGCCTCCCCGCGGACGCCCTCGAAGCGGGGCAGTGGAAACACAACGTCCACCGCGGGGCCGAGGCCACTGGCGTCGACCTCCAGCCGGAGTTGCGCGAACTCGCCGAACGCGTCGCCGACACGCTCGACATCCCCTGGCTCGGCGTCGATCTGCTGGTCACCGACGACCGGGCCGTCGTCACCGAGACCAACGCCCGGCCGACCGTCGACAGCGCGACGAAATACGAACCCGGCTTCTTCGACGACCTGGCGGCGCTGATCCGTGCGACTGTCTGACGCAGGACACACGACCGTTCGACACGACGCCAAAGTATATTACCCCGGATAAGTAACGACCGGGAAACATGGCCAAAACCCAGCGGAACGACCTGAGCCGTCCGTTTCTCGTCCTCGGGCTCGCCCTCGCCGTTGGTGTGGCGGCCGGAACCGTCCGGTACGCGACCCCCTCGCTCCAGCGGGCGGAGACGCTCGCCTTCGGCTGGTTGCTGGTCGCGTTCACCTTCACCTACAGCTACCGGCCGCTCCGGGAGTCGGTGTACGGGCGGCTGGTGAGTTCGCTCTTTATCATGCTGTTCGCCACGTTCTTCTACCTGCGCGGGAGCCGCGGGCCGCTGGTCCCCTTCGGGCTGTTCGCGCTGGCACTGGCGGCGTTCTGTTATCAGCTCTACCGGCTCGGCGACGACGGGGCCCGGCGCAGTCAGGTCTCCTGAGAAGTCAGAGGTCGATGTCGGCGGAGTCGCCGGCGCGGTCGAAGGTGACCTCGAGGACGCCGTTGTTGTAGGTGGCGCTCGCGGAGTGTTCGTCGACGGTCGCGGGCAGGCGGATGCGTTCCTCGTAGTCCCGGCGGTCGGAGGCGGCCGCGACGGTCAGCACGTCCCCGTCGCACTTGAGGTCGATGGCGTCTTTCTCGACGCCGGGGAGGTCCGCGACGACCCGGAGCTGGTCGTCCTCCTCGAACACGTCCAGGTGCAGATCCGAGCCGAAGCCGGCGGAACTGCCCCGGTCGATGTGGACGTCGTCGCCCATCATCTCGTTCATGACCCGCTCGATCTCGCGGAGAATGTCGTCGATGGGATCGTGGTCGTCGCGGTCGTTGTTCATACCTGCTGGTAAGGCGTGGTCGCCGGAAAAGGTTTCTGTCCCTGTCAATCCTCGAATCCCGAGGGTTTCGGGTTAGCGGCCCAGCCCCATCCCGAGGGCCTCGTCGGTCCGTTCGATGCTCTCGCGACGGTCGGCGGTCCCCAGCACGGCCCGGATCGCGTCGACGTTCTCGGGCACCACGTCGGACTCCTGGTGGATCGCCTGGAACAGGTAGAGTTCGTCGCCGCCCTCGACGGTGATCGACTCGCCCCAGATGGCGTTCTCCCACACGTCACCGCGCGGGCGGCCCGAATCGAGCGCGAACTCCTTGAGCTTGCCCGAGCCGTCGATCCCCATGTGGTCGGGGATGACGAACAGCCGCGACTCCCCCTCCAGGAGTTCGCGAACATCCTCGGTGTCGGTCTCGTCGGTCAACTCGACGTTGACGCTGTGGGTATGGGTCAGCGTCGCGGGCACCTTCATCCCGAGCGTGTCGATGTCCAGGTCCGGGAAGATGGTGTTCACGTCCGGGCCGTGGTGGGAGGGAATCGTCACCGGGTCCGGCAGCGTGTCGTTGATCGGGCCACGCGAGGACTGGGCCGGGTCGCCGCCCCGGCGAACCAGCGTCGCGCGCACCTTCTCGACGCCGTACTCGTCCTCCAGTGCGGCGATGAGTCGGGAGAGCCCCGTCGTGTTACAGGAGACGACGCGCGTGTGGTCGGCCCCCTCGGCCTCGGCGAAGTTCGAGCGGGCGTTGAAGCTCACGTCCACCAGATCGGCGTCCTCGCCGCCCTGGTAGAGCGCGGGCGTATCGTACTCCTCGTACATCGCCTTGTTCTCCGCGCCGATGCCCGAGGGCGTGGTGTCGACGACGATCTCACTGTTCTGGACGAGTTCCTCGACCTCACCGGCCAGTTCGATGCCAGCCTCGTCGAACTGCTCGACCCGTTCGGGGACGGCGGCGTACAGCGGGAAGTCGTTGGCGACGGCCTGCTCGGCCTCGAAGTTCGGCCGCGTCTTGGCGACGCCGACGACTTCCATGTCCGGCTGTGCGCGGACGGCGTCCGCGACCCGTTTCCCGATGGTCCCGTACCCGTTGATTCCGACCTCGATTGTCATATACGGGGATGCCGTAGCGACCGGGATAACCGTTTCGAGGTTCCACGACGGGGATTCACTCGCCTCCGAATACCGTCTCGCCACGCGAGCAGGAACTAAGTCGAGCGACCGACTGGGACATCGTATGGGGATTTCGTGGGATGTCGGGCCGGCGGACTCGCGGCTCGTCCGGGGACTCCTCTACCTCGCATACGGCAGTCTCGGCGGCGTTCTGGTGTTCGTGGCCGTGGTCGTGCTGACCGTGTTCGGGCCGGCGCTGGACCGCCCGTTCCGAAACTGGCGGGACGTGCTCCCGGTCGTGGTTGGAGTGCTGTTGCTCGCCATCGTCCGGTACCGCTCGTTCGCGGTGCTCCGGACAGAGGACACCGCGTCCGACGACCTGCTGGCGGCGTTCGCCGAGTACCGACGACCGTCCCTGCTCGTCGTCGTGTCGGTCTGCTGTGGCGCGCTCTTTCTGCTCGCGCTTCGGCTCGGCCACTGGGGTGGACTCGCGTACATTCTGTTCGGGTTCGGCTGTTTCGTGGGTGCCCAGGTGCTGAGCGCCGACGGCGAGATCGACCCGGCGGCCGGGACGCTCACCCTCCGACAGCGGACCGCCGAACTCGATCACGTGACGGGCCTCCGCCGACTGAATCTCGGCCCGTACGCGCTCGTCTGGCTCTCCTATCAGCGCGGTCGGTCGACGAGTACGTCGCCGCGTCTGGTGGCGGTGCCGTCCCCGATCGCCGACCGACTCGACGAGGCAGTCGCGGCCACCGACACGGTGTCACCGGGCGAAGTGGACACGACGACCAGACGCGTCCTGATCGGCGGCGGCCTGTTCTGGTACCTGCTGGCCGGCGGGTTCGTCCTCGCCCTCCGGGCCGAAGGCGGGCAGGCCGCCCGGATCGCGCCGGTCCTGGTGCTGGTCCTGGGCCTGTTCGGGACGATGTTCCTGTGGGCCGCCTACGTCGAGACCGGGTGAGGGCAGGGACAACACCTATTCCGTCTCCGTGCCCATCTCGGGACATGAAACACAAGCGGCTCCGGGAGCCGGCCGAGACGGCCGTCCGGAAGTGCATGCGCCTCCAGTCGACCGAGTCCTGCCTGATCGTCACCGATCACGAGCGCCAGCCCATCGGCGAAGCCCTCTACGAGGTGGCAAACGAGCGCACCGACGACGCGAGTATCGTCCGCTACCCGCCCGGGAACCAGCACGGCGAGGAACCGCCCGCGGCCGTCGCCGCCGCCATGCAGGCCGCCGACGTGGTGCTGGTCCCGACGAAAAAGAGCCTGACCCACACCAAGGCCCGCTCGGACGCCACCGCGGCCGGCGCTCGCGTCGCCACCCTCCCCGGGATCACCGAGGAGGTGTTCGTCACCGGCCTCGACGCCGACTACGCCGACATCAAGCAACACTGCAAGGAGCTGTACGCACAGGTTTCCGGGGCGAAGACCGTCCGCGTCCAGACCAAACGCGGCACCGACATCGTGTTCCGCCCCGGCGACCGGGAGTGGCGACAGGACACCGGCATCGTCCACGACCCCGAGTCGATGTCGAACCTGCCGGCCGGCGAGGTGTTCGTGAGTCCCGAAACCGCGAACGGCACCTTCGTCGTCGACGGGACGATGATGCCCCACGGCCTGCTCGAAGACGGCCACGTCCTCGAATTCGAGGTCGAGGACGGCACCGTCACCGAGGTCTCCGACGACGGTGTGCGCGAGGAACTTGAGGCCGCCGCCGAGGAAGTCGGTCAGGACGCCTACAACCTCGCGGAACTCGGCATCGGCACCAACGTCGGCGTCACCGAGTTGATCGGGTCGGTCCTCCTAGACGAGAAGGCCGCCGGTACCGTCCACATCGCCATCGGCGACGACCACGCTATCGGTGGCGACGTGGAGGCTCCGATCCATCTGGACGGGATCGTCCGGGACCCCAAGGTGTTCGTCGACGGGGACGAGATCGACCTGCCGTCGGGCGTCTGAGGTGCGTCCGGGCTGCCCTCACACTCTGTTGGCCCGTGAACGGCCGGCACACGCCCCGCCGGTCAGCGACCTTTTACGTGCGCGCCGAGTACGAACCGGATATGACTGCGGAAGCCGGCGACAGGGTCGCCATTGCCTGTCCGTCCTGTTCGCCCCAGTTCGAGACGGTCCACGAGGTCCTGACGACCGGGGGCGGCGACGCCACGATACGATGTACCGAGTGTGAACACGTCCACAAGGAGAGTCTACCGGAGGAGAAGACGGCACAGCTCGACGTGGTCATCTCCCAGGACGGGGAGTCGTTCTCGGCACAGATCGAAGCGCCCGCCGACGCCGACCTCGAAGTCGGCGAGGAGTTCGTCGCCGAGACCGACGCCGCGGTGATGACCGTCCGGATCACGAGTCTGGAACTGGACGACGGACGCGTCGAGTCCGCTCCCGTGACCGACGTGGACACCGTCTGGACCCGCGCCGTGGGCAACGTTTCCGTCAACGTGACCAAACACCCCAAGGACGGCCGCCGGGAGGCCACCGAGTCAACCAAGGTGCAGGTGCCCGGCGACCACGACTTCGTCGTCGGCGAGACCGAGGAACTCGGGGACCTCGAATTCACCGTCGAGGGTATCCACGTCCGGGACGACGCCGAGGGCTACGAGTTCGACAAACTCGACTACGAGGGCGACACCGTCGCCGCAAAGGACGTGAAACGGCTGTACGTCCGCGACGAAACGTCGACCGCCTGGTCGGCCTGGTAACATGGACTGGGCGGCCCGACGCGAGGCGATGGTCGACGCGCTCGCCGCCGAGGGTCGCGTCGACGATCCGGCCACGCTCGCCGCCCTCCGTGCCGTCCCGCGCCACGAGTTCGTCCCCGACCGCAAGCGCGATTCGGCCTACGCCGACACACCCCTCCCCATCGGCGACGGGCAGACCATCAGCGCACCCCACATGGTCGCGATCATGACCGACCTGCTGGACCTCGCTCCCGGGACCGACGTGCTGGAGATCGGCACCGGGTGTGGCTACCACGCCGCCGTCACCGCCGAGATCGTCGGTCCCGAGCACGTCTTCTCCGTCGAGTATCACGACTCGCTGGCCCAGCAGGCCCGCGAGCGCCTCGACCGGCTCGGCTACGGCGACGTTTCGATCCGGGCCGGCGACGGGAAGCAGGGCTGGCCCGACCACGCGCCCTACGACCGGGCCTATCTCACCTGTGCCGCGCCCGACTTCCCCGAGGCCGTCGTCGAGGAGGTCCGGGCGGGTGGCGTCCTGCTCGCGCCGCTGGGCACGGCCCGACAGACGCTCGTCCGCGCTCGCAAGCGCGAGGACGGCTCGCTGGACCGCGAGGACCACGGCGGCGTGCGGTTCGTCGAGATGCAGTAGCTGGTTGGTCGGCCCGCTGACGTACCGCCGGACCGACAGGCGGGCCATTCAATAGCCTCCACGCGAACCTTGCGACAATGGATCCCGCGGTACTGCGCGACGACATGGTCGACAGCCTCGAACACGAGAGCAAGGGCTGTGTCCACAGCGACGCCGTCAGCGTCGCCATGCGGGAGGTGCCCCGCCACGAGTTCGTCGCCGACGAACGCGGTGCCTACGCCGACCGACCCTTCGAGCGGTTCGGTACCCGCGTGCTCGCCCCCAGCACCGCCGCCCGCCTGCTGGAAGCACTCGCCCCCGACCCCGACGACTCCGTGCTGGTCGTCGGCGCGGGCGTGGGCTACACGGCCGCCGTGATCGCCGAGATCGTCGGTGATCGGAACGTGCAGGCCATCGACATCACCCGCCGAGTCGTCTACGACGCCCGCGAGAACCTCGCCCGCGCGGGCTACGGTGGCGTCCTCGTGGACTGCCGGGACGGCGCGGACGGCCTCCCCGAGTACGCACCCTACGACCGCATCCTGCTGGAGGCCGCCGCGGTCTCGCCGCCCCGGGCGCTGGTCGACCAGCTGGCCGACGACGGCCGGCTGGTCATGCCGCTGGGGGCCCACGAGCAGAGCCTCGCCGTGGTCGAGGACGGCGAGGTCGCCGAACGGCTCGGCGGGGTCGCGTTCAGTCCGATGCTCGTCGAGGGCGAGCAGGCCGACACACCCGAGCGCAACCGGACGCGCCGTGAAGACCGTGAGTACGAGCGCCGTGATGCCCGCCGTCGCCGCGGCTGGGAGCAGTCCTGGATCGACTGGGACGAGACTGCCGACGCCGGTCGCTCCTACGAGGACTGACCTGCTACCACCAGCAGGTTCGTGTTCTCCCGCTCGTCGGTGTATCCGCCACTGGCGGGCGGTTTCACGTCGAGCGTGATCGTCCCTTCTTCCTGATTCGGGCCGAGACTCGGCGCGAGCTGGAGCGTCGCTTTCCCGTCGGGTCCGGTCTTCGCCGGCTGGATCTTCGAGAGCGTCGCGGTGCCGTCCTTGGCGACGACGGTGGCGTTGGCCACCGGCTCGCCCTTCGGCGTGACGACCGTGACCGTTATCTCGTTGCTTCCCTCGGCCACCACCTCCGGCTGTGGTTTCACGTCGAGTTCGGTGACCCCCAGCGCGGTGAGGCCGCCCAGGGTGTTCATCATGACGCTGAGACTCGCGATCCCAACCACGAGGGCGATGACGAGTCGCACCGGGAGTCCTTCGATGGCTCGTTCGTCGTCGCTGAAACGCTCGAACATGGACCGGGCTGGTCCGGCTCTCGGTCATAAGGGCTCGCACGAAGGTTTATCGGCGAACGGGTGCGGCAGGACGGGACCGAACCGAAAACGCCGAGTAGCCGCCGTGAGTCGCTCCGGACGAATGAGCGACGGGACGGCCGCCGACGGCTCGACACACGCGCTGTCCCGGCTCGAACCCCTCCTCCTGATCGCGGTCGGCGGGTTCGTCGGAGCCGTCCTCCGCCACGCCGTGGCGCTCGCCCTCCCCGCGACGCCGTTGCCGTGGGGGACGCTCGCGGCCAACGTCGTCGGGAGTTTCGCGCTCGGCCTCTTGCTGTACGAGGCCCACCTCGCCGACACGCTGAGCCCCGAGACGCGGCTGGTGCTGGGCACCGGCTTTCTCTCCTCGTTCACGACCTACAGCACGTTCGCGGTCGAGACTGCCGGTCTCGACCCGCAACTGCTGGTCGCGAACGTCGCGGCCAACCACGCACTCGGGTTCGCCGCCGTCCTCGGCGGGCGCGTCGTCGCCCGGGTGATCGCCTGATGGTCAGTCCCACGTTGCTCGTCGGCGCAGGGGGTGTTCTCGGGGCGCTGGCCCGGCACCTGCTGGGCGAGCGCATCGACACCCGGACGGCCGACACGCTCGCGGTGAACGTGCTGGGGAGTTTCGTGCTGGGCCTGCTGGTCGCCGTGCCGGTCGCCGACTCACTGCTCCTGCTGTTCGGGACCGGGTTCTGTGGTGCCTTCACGACCTTCTCGACGTTCGCGTTCGAGACGGTCAGACTGTACGAGACCGGCGAGCGGCGGCGGGCCGTGGCGACGGCGGCGCTGAATCTCGTCGGTGCGCTGGCCGCGGTGGCGCTGGGATCGGTGATCGCCGGCCTTCTCTGAGAGGCCAAAGCTATACCTGCGACCCGTCCCCGGGTGCGAGTATGCGACTCGCCAGTTTCGCGGTCGAGACGCCCGTCGGGCCAGCCCGACGGGTCGGTGTCGAACACGAGGGTGAGCTGCTCGACGTGAACGCCGGCTACGCGTACGTCCTCGCGATGGACGGGGAGGCCGCACCCGTCGACCTCGCCGAGACCATCGCGCCCGCGGACATGATCTCCTTCCTCCAGCGCGGCCAGCGTGCCTTCGACGCCGCCGCGGAAGTGCTGGAGTGGGTCCCCGACGCCGACGCCGAGACGGGGCCCGGCGGCGCGCGCCTCCGGTACGATCCCGCCGAGGTGGACCTGCTGGCCCCGGTTCCGCGACCCAACTCCCTGCGGGACTACATGGCCTTCGAGGAACACGTCGCCAACACGATGGGGGACATTCCCGACGTGTGGTACGACCGGCCCGTCTGTTACAAGGGCAACGCCGATCAGGTCGTCGGCGACGGCGACGTGGTGGAGTGGCCGCCCTACTCGAACCTCTGGGACCTCGAACTGGAGATCGGCGCGGTGATCGGCCAGCGGGGGACCGGCATCGACGCCGACGAGGCCGAGGAGTACATCGCCGGCTACACCCTGTTCAACGACTTCTCGGCCCGCGACGAGCAGGGCGAGGAGATGGACGCCCGGCTGGGCCCCGCCCGCGGGAAGGACTTCGCCAACGCCTTCGGCCCCTACCTGGTGACGCCCGACGAACTGGACCTCCCGAACGCCGACTTTTCGGTCGAGGTCACCGACGCGGACGGCGAGACCGAGACCTGGTCGGAGGGGACCGTCGGCGAGATGGAACACTCCTGGGGGGAAATCGTCGAGCACACCGCCGAGGCCGAGACCCTCTATCCGGGCGACGTGCTGGGCAGTGGCACCGTCGGCACCGGCTGTGGACTCGAACTCGGGAAGTTCCTCGACGACGGCGACACCGTCGCCATCTCCATCGAGGGCCTGGGCACGCTAGAAAACACCGTGGTCGAACCCTGACTGGCCGTCGGCCTCGCGTTTCTCGCCTCGGAATCGCCGGTACTTCTTTTGAACGACACCGTCGATTGTTGCTATGGATCGTCGTGTGTTCCTCCGAACGAGTGTAGCGACGGCCGGTTTGACCGCGTTTGCCGGCTGTTCGGACCTCGGATCGGAGTCGGGACCGCCGGAGACGGACGGGGCGACGGACGCGGGTACCGACGCCCCGACCGAGACGGCGACGCCGGACACAGCAACCGCCGATGCCCGACTCAGAGCCGCGAGTACGGCGCTGTCGGCCAACAACGACCAGTTCTCCCGGTTCGTCGATCGGGTGGAGCGCGACACCGAGGAACCGGCCACGTTCGACCGGACGGCCGTGACGGATCGCCTCGAGGGTGTCCGTTCGGACCTCGACGCGGCCGACGCGAGCGGTGACGAGAGCCAGCGCGAGACAGCGGCGCAGCTCCGGACCCTCGCGGACGTCCAGGCCGACGCCGCCGCTGGCTTCGAAGCGTTCGGGACTGCGTCCGTCAGGTGGAACGAGGATGTCGACATTGCCGTCGAGGCCGAACAGTACAGTCAGGCCGTCAGCGAACTCGACGGTGTCGAATCGGCCCTCTCGGACGCACGCCCCTCCCTGGACGACGCACTGTCGGCGATAGACGGGATCGAGACGGCCGCGCTCGCGGACGTCTCCGTCGCGGTCGCGCCCCTGCGGACGGCAATCGAGGCGATCAGCGATCAGACGAACCTGTTCGGGGACCTCGTCGGTATAATGCGACCCTATTTCGAGGGGACCGTGCTGTTCCTCGACGGGCTGGAATCGTACCAGAACGGACAGTTCGGGACGGCTGCGTCGGTGCTGTCACGTGCGGAAGCGAAGTTCCAGACCGCCTCGTCGCGGGCCGACGCCATCGAGGCCTCGGAACTGGATCTGGACGCGGCGCAGGGGCTCTCGGAGATTCGCTGTCAGGTCGACGCGTTCACCGCCGCGGCCGACTACTTCGAGCGCAGTGCCGACGCCTTCGCAGCCGGAACCGACCAGCGTGGGGAGGACCTGGCCCAGCAGGGGGAGGCGGCGCTGGAACGATGCGAGTCGACCGATTCGGGCGGCTCCGCCATCTGAGGATTCAAACGGCTGGCCGCCGAACGCCCGCCATGGACCCCGAGGACCTGCGCGACGAGATTCCTGCCGTCGACGACACCGTCTACCTGAACACCGGCGCGAGCGGCCCCAGCCCGCGCCCGGTGGTCGAGGCCGCGACCGACTTCCTCGAACGCCACGAGTACGACGCCCACGCCGCCGGCGAACCCTACGGGATGGCCTACGACGAACTCGGGGCCGCCCGCGAGCATATCGCCGAGTTCGTCGGCGCGGACCCCGACAACCTCGCGTTGACCAACAGCACCGCCGACGGACTCTCCCGGATCGCCGCCGCCGTCGACTTCGAAGCCGGCGACACCGTGGCGTACACCGACCTCGAACATCCGGCGGGTATCCTGCCGTGGGAGCGGGCCGCCGACGTGTACGGCCTCGACACCCACGTCCTCGAAACCGAGGCCGGCCGCGTCGAGATGGACGCGGTGAAGGACGCGGTTTCGGAAGCCAGTCTGCTCTGTCTGAGTTCGCTCTCCTGGAACTACGGGACGCGCCTCCCAGTTTCGGAAATCGTCGACGTGGCCCACGACGCCGGGGCGCGGGTGGTCGTCGACGCGGTCCAGTCGCCCGGCCAGCACCCCGTCGACGTGACCGAGTGGGGGGCCGACGCCGTCGCGGGTGCCGGCCACAAGTGGTTGCTCGGACTCTGGGGCGCGGGCTTTCTGCACGTCGATCCCGCGTTCGCCGCGGAACTGGAGCCTCGGCGGGCCAGTTACCGGAGCGTCGACGACCCGAGCGCACCGGGCTGTGACCTGTCGGCCGGTGCCCAGAAACTGGAGATCGGCACCGTCTCGCCCGCGCCCCACGTCGCGCTCGGGACGGCCATCGACCGAATTCGGGCCGTGGGGCTGGACACCGTCCAGGCACGGATCGAGCGGCTCACCGACCGGCTCAAGGCGGGGCTGGGCGACCGCTGCCTCTCACCCCGCGAGTACGAGTCGGGGCTCGTCACGTTCCGCGCCGACGACCCCGAAGCGCTGGTCGAGTGCCTCGGCGAGGACGGCGTCGTCATCCGGTCGCTACCCGACGGGACCGTCCGGGCGTCGATCCACGTGTTCAACACGGCGGCCGACGTGGACCGGCTTCTCGGGGCGCTCTGACTGGGTGATCGGAACTGATAATTCGTACCGAATGTTTAATTCCCTCCTGACGCTGAATCAGGTAGAGCGTACCGGCGGGCGGCTCGCGGGGCACGCGGGGGTGGCCCGCCGGCGACGATATTCACTATGGCATCCGACGCGGAGACGGCTTCACGCGAGCGGGCACGCACGGCGGTCGCCCTCTTGGCCATCGCCGGGTTCGTTCTGGTCGCCCTCGTCTTGCCGGCGGTGGGGGCCGACGCGCCCGGGCGGTCGTTGCTGCCAGGCAACGCGTCCGGCGAGGCGGAACCGGCCGACGGGAGCGGCGCACTCGGCGAAGTTCTCGCCGGTCGGGCCGGCGGGTCCGCGGGCGGTGGCGCCGGCGGGCAGGCCTCGCTGGTCGACGGCCTGATGGGCTCGCTCTCGGGGGCCGGCGCGTCGCAAGGGGCGGGGACCGGCAGACGGAGCCCCGGAACGAGCGGCGGGAGCGGCTTCGGCGCGCTCGACCCCGGCCAGCGGACCGGCGTCGGCTCGCAGGGGTCACCGCTGTCGGACAGCCTCCGGAGCCAGTCCTCCGAACCGCACTTTCTCGTGCGGAGTTCCGCCGCGACCTACTGGCGGACCGGGGCCTACGCACGGTACACTGGAACCGGCTGGACTGACCAGGGACGGGCGACTCGCGCCTACTGGCCGCGTAGCCCGGGGGTCGCCGCGGACGACCGTCGCACGATCACCCAGGAGTACCGCCTCCTCCAGTCGGCCTCGGCGCTCCCGGCGGCCTGGGAACCGGTCGACGTGGACGGCCCACGCACCGAGAACGTCCGGCTGACCGGCCAGGGCGGCCTGCAGTACAGGGGCGACCGACTCCCGGCGAACTCGACCTACACGGTGACCAGCGCGGCACCGCCCCGGGACCCCGCCCGACTCCGGGCCGCCGGGACCGACTACCCCGACGGCATCGCAGAGCGGTACACTGCCCTCCCCGACTCGACGCCCGACCGCCTCCGGTCGTTCACCGACGACCTGACGGCCGACGCCGAGTCGCCCTACGGCGCGGCCGTCGCCATCGAGCGCTGGCTCGAGGCCAACAAGGAGTACTCGTTGAACGCCAGCCACGAGGGCGGGAACGTGGCCGACCAGTTCGTCTTCGAGATGGACCGGGGCTACTGCGAGTACTTCGCCAGCACGATGGCGGTCATGCTCCGGACCCAGGACATCCCGGCGCGCTACGTCGTGGGCTACTCGACGGGCGAACCGCGCGCCAACGGGACGTACCTCGTGCGCGCGATGAACGCCCACGCCTGGGTCGAGGTGTACGTCCCCGACACTGGCTGGGTACGGTTCGACCCCACGCCCGGCCGGAGCCGACTGGCCAGCGAGTTCCGCGCCTACCAGCGCGCCGCCGAGAACGGGAACGCCGAGGCCGCCGCCCGCCGCTTCCTCGAATCCGCCAGCCGCGAGGACGGTGGCAACCCCTTCCGCCCGAACGAGGGCGGGGGATCACCCGGCGGCCGGTCGCCCTCGGACGGTCAGTCCGGGACCGGCGACGGTGGCAACGGGACCGACGCGAACGCCACGGAACTGGCCGAGACCTACAACCACACCGAGTCGGGCAGTCCGGGCGAGACCTTCGACGTGGACGGCGCGTCGAGCGTGCAGGTGTCGCTGGTGTCCGATCCCGTCCCCGGGCAGCCCGTCGCCGTCCGCGTCGAGCGTGACGGTGAACCGCTGGCCGACGTGGCAGTCGCGTTCGACGGCCGGCGGATCGGCACGACCAACGCGTCGGGGCTGGTCACGGGGACGGTGCCCTTCTCGGCGACACTGGACGTGACGGTCACGGTGCCCAACGAGACGGCCGCGCCCGCCGGGAGCGCCGCGCTCGCCCTCGCGGACCCGACGGGAACGCCCCGCCAGCGCGCCGTGGAAAACGAGACCAACACGACCCGTTCGTTCGACGTGCCCACGGACATCCGCGTGGGGATCGACGGCGAGTCCGGGCCGGGCGAGACGGTGACGGTCAACGCCACCATCGCCGGCCGCCCGGTCGCCGGGGCCGACGTGTCCGTCAACGGGAGCGCGGCGGGAACCACCGACGCCGACGGCCGCCTCGACGTGTCGCTCCCGGTGAGCGAACACGCGTCGGTTCGGGTCGAACGCGGCGAGGCCGCGGGCAACCGGACGCTCGAACTCGCCAACCTCAGCGTCGCCGTGTCGGGCTTTGCCCTCCCCGGACTCGCGGTCACCGTCTCGGTCACCGACGGCGGTGAGCCGGTTTCGGGCGCGACGGTCGGCGTCGGTGGCTCGTCCGTCGAAACAGGTGAAGACGGCACAGCGACGGTCTCGCTCCCCCTCGCGACCGGGGCCACGGTGACCGTCGAGACGCCCGCCGGTCTCACCGAGACCCGGCCCGTGCGAATGCAGTTCCTGACGGCCGCGCTCGTCTCCCTCCTCGCGCTCGCGGTCCTCGTCGGAGCCTACCTGCTCCGCCGACGCGCGGTCGCGGCCGGGCGGTCCCTGCGTGAACAGGTCCGGGTCGCCCTCTACTGGCTCTCGGGTGCGTTCGTCTCGGCGCTGGTCGCGCTCGCCGTCCGCGGCGAGGCGCTCCTGGCCGCACTGCCCGCCGTCCTGCGCCGTGTCCGCGACGCGCTCGCGACGCTGGCGCACGAACTCGCGGCCGCCGTCCGTGCCCGTCGGTTCGACCTCGCTCGTCTCCCCGGACCGCAGACCCTCCTCGCCCGACTGCTGGCCGCGCTCCGGGGGCTGCTCGCCGGGGTTCGTGACTCACTGCCCGGCGGTGACGGGGCGACCGAGCCCGGCGGGGCGACGGCGACGACGGCCGACACGACGCCGGACGAACCGGCGGCCCGCGAACGGGTCCGGCGCGCCTGGCGGGAGTTCCGCGCGCAGGTGCCCGTCGCCGATCACCGGACGAAGACGCCCGGCGAACTCGCCCGGGCGGGCGTCGACGCCGGCTTCCCCCGAACCGCCGTCCGGACGCTTCGGGACGCGATCCGGGACGTTGAGTACGGCCGGCGCGACCCAGCCGAGTACGTCGACGACGTGGACGACGCCCGGCGGGAACTGCCGCCCGCGTCCGACGACGACCCCGAGAGTGCGACGGCGACCGACGGTGGAGCGCCGGGGGAGGCGAGTGACGCGAGCGAACCCGACGGAGGTGAGCGGTCGTGATTTCCCGGACGCGCCTGCTGGTCGGAGCGGCGGGGGTCGTGTTGCTCACTGCGGCCGTCCTCGTCCTCGCGCCCGGCCTCCTGCCGATCCCGCGTTCGCAGTTGACGGCCGCGATGGACGCGCTGACCGGGGCGGTCGGGCTGGCCGGCCTCGCGGTCGTCGCCGGGCTGATCGCCGTCGTCCAGGGGCTGTGGTCCTCGACGACGGCTTCTCGCCCGCCGCCACTCCCCGTGGACGGTGACCCCACGGCGCGAGACGTGCCGGGGCCGGTCGTCGGCGAGACCTTCGACGGGCGACTCGCGGCGGTCCAGCAGGTCGACGGTCGCTCGGCCGACAGCGAGGCGGTCGTCCGCGAGGACCTCCGCCGGCTGGCGACAGACACGTACCAGCGCACCCACCGGTGTGACTGGGAGACGGCCGCCCGCGCCGTGGAGACGGGGGCCTGGACCGACGACCCCGCCGCCGCGGCATTCGTCGGTGGTGCCGACGCGCCCGACGTGCCGCTCCGGCTCTGGTTCAACGACATGCTCAGCGAACACGGTGCCTTCCACCGCCAGACGATCCGGACGCTCCGGGCGATCTACGCGCTCGAAGCCGCGACCGAGGGCGATGTCGAACCGGCGACCGAGCGGACCTGGACGGCCGACGA
Source organism: Halorientalis pallida (assembly GCF_049605515.1). Classification (GTDB taxonomy): domain Archaea; phylum Halobacteriota; class Halobacteria; order Halobacteriales; family Haloarculaceae; genus Halorientalis; species Halorientalis pallida_A. The sequence continues at coordinate 2,086,000 of NZ_CP187158.1, read as the reverse complement.
GACGACCCCCGACGCGGCCGCCGAGCGGGCCGGCGCGGGTCATGACGAGGTGACCGACGCGTGATGCGCGTCGCCCGCTGGCACGGCGCGCTGGTCGGCGCGCTCTTTGCCAGTGCCCTCGGCCTCTACGTCGGCGACCACGTCTTCTTCCTGGTCGCCACCATCCCGCTCGCGTACGTCGTCTACGGCCACGTCACCGGTCTCGGGCCGCCCTCGCTGGCCATCGAGCGGACGTTCGACGCCGAGCAGGTCGACCCCGGCGACACCGTGACCGTCGAACTCACGGTCGAGAACACCGGCGACCGTCCGATTCCCGACCTCCGGTTGGTCGACGGCGTCCCCGAAGACGTGGCGGTCGCCGACGGGTCGCCGGCCGGGGCCGTCGCGCTCCGCCCCGACGAGTCGGCCACCGTCTCCTACGCGGTCCGACCACCGCGGGGGGCCCACGAGTTCGGGACCGTCGCGGTCCGGGGGCGCAGTCTCGCCGGCACCGTCACGGGGACGACGACGCTCGCGCCCGACGGCGACGAGACCCTGCGGTGTACGACGCTCCTCGACGAGTTCCCGTTGCAGGACCTGACGACCCCCTTCGCGGGCCAGGCCCCGACCGACACCGGCGGCGACGGCATCGAGTTCCACGCCATCCGGGAGTACCGGCGGGGCGACCCTCTCTCACACGTCGACTGGCGACGCCTGGCTCGCACGGGCGAACTCGCGACCGTGACCTACCGACAGGAGCGGGCCGCCGCCGTCGTATTCGTCGTCGACGACCGGCCGGCCGCGCGGTGTCAGCCGCCCCAGGGCGGTCCGTCGGCGCTCGATTACGTCCTCTACGCCGCCTCCCAGGGCCTGGTGACGCTCACGGCCGAGGGCCACCGAGTCGGCGTCACGACGCTCTCGCCCGGCAACGACCGCGACTGGGTCTCGCCGGGCCGGGGGGCCGCCACGGAGTCGGCGGCGGACGACCTCTTCGACCGGGTGCAGGGCGACGGCACCGAGGCGGCCGCGACCGACGCCGCGCGGACGCCCGTGGCCACCGACGGTGCCGGCGCGGAGACCACTCGGGAGGGGCCCGAGGACGCCGCCGACGAGGCCGGCGCGACCGGCGACCCCGAGGCCACGGCGCTGGGGCTTCGACTCGCGGAGTGGTTGCCCGCGCACGCGCAGGTCGTCCTCTGCACGCCGCTGGTCGACGACGTACCGGTCGACGTGGTCGAAACGCTGCTGTCGAACCGTCACGCCGTGACCGTCCTCAGCCCGAACGTCACCGGGGCCGGCGACGGCCACCATCCCACGCCGGGGCAGGCGGTGGTCGACGTACAGCGCCGGCTTCGGCTGACCGACCTCGAACGGCTGGGCGTCTCGGCCGCCGACTGGCAACCAGGCACGCCGCTCCAGGTGGCACTCGCGGACGTGCTGACGACCACGCGCGGGTGGGACCGATGAGCGACGAGCGAGCCACCGACGGCGGCTCTCGCGCCCGCGACGAGGCGGTGTTGCCGCGCCTCGGCACCGGCGACGGGGTGGTCGCGACGCTCGCCGAGACCGCCGCGGGAATACAGCTCTCGGCGCTTGCCGGTGGCGTCGTCGCCGTCCTCGCCGCGCTGGTCGTCGGCTGGCAGTTGCTCGGCGTTCGGCTCACGGTAGTCTCGTCCGTGTCGGGCGTCCTGCTGGCGGCCGGGCTGTACGCGCTCCGGAGCGAGCGCGTCTCGGTCCTGTTCGCCGCCGGCGCGCTCCTGACCCCCGCGTCGATGGGGCTGGCCATCGCGCTCGGCGTCGGCGTCGCGTTCGGACTCGACGTGGGCCAACCCGCGGGTCACCTCGCGAGCGTGACCGTCCTCCTGCTCGTGGGAAGCGGGTTCGGTGCGGTGCTGACCGCCGTCCCCCTCGACGAGGGGGAGGTTCTGGCGGGGTCGTTCATGCGGTTCGTCGGCATGCTCGTCCCGCTGACCGTCGCGCAGGTCGTCGTCGTCGCCATCGCCGCCTGGGAGTCCGTGGTCCGCTCGCTGGCCCGACTGGTCGTCGACAGCCCCGAGCCACTGCTCGCGCTCGGGCGCTCGCTGCTGGCCCCGACCGGCAGCGCGGCCCTGCTGACCCTCCTGCTGTACGGCCTCTTGCTGCTCTTTCTGTTCCGGCTGGTCCTGCGGTCGATCCCCATCGTGAAACTGTTCCCGCCGCGCCAGCGGCCGATGGCGACGGCCAGACTCGACCGACTCGTGGGTCGGCTCGGGTGGGCCCTGCTGGCGGCAACCGCCGGTGCGATCGTCCTGTTCGCCGTCGCGGTCGTCGCCGGCGTGGCCACGCCCGCGGCGCTGGCCGACCGGTTCGGAGCGGTCGCGACCCCCGTCGTCTGGCTGTTGACGACCGTCTGGGTCCGCGCCCTGCTCGTCCTCGCCATCGGGGCGATGGCGGCAATCCTCGTCAGCGAGCGCCTCCGGCGGCGCGTCCGCCGGCTCTCCGAAGCAGACCTGCTCCGGCAGGGGACGCCGCCGCTGGGCGCGTTCGTGACCGCGCTCCTGTTCGGTGTGGTCGCCGACCTGCTGCTCAGCAGCGACGAACTGCTCGCGCGTGCCCCCGCGACCCTCCGCCCGACCGTCGAGTCACTGCTGGGCGGGGGCGTCGTCACGGCCGTGCTGGTGGTCGCGTTCGGCGCGCTCATCCTCGCCGGAATCGCCTTCGTCTCCCTGTCCGTGCTGGTGAGTTCGCCGATCCTCCCCGAGCGGGCGCTCGGTCCCACCGTCGCGAGTGCCGCCGTGTTCGCGCTGGCCCTGTTGCTCGTCCTCTTTGGCGGCTCGTCGCTGGTCGCCTTCCTCGCGGTCGCGGCCGCACTGATCGTCTGGGACACCGGCGAGTTCGCGACCAGTCTCCGCGAAGAATTACCGAGCGGTGCGGCGACGACGCGGGGCGAACTCGTCCACGTCGGCGCGAGTCTGGTCGTCGGCCTGCTGGCGGTCGTCGGTGCCCTCCTGCTCGCACTGCTGGTCGCCAGCGACCTGCTCGTGCCGTCGGTCCCGGACACCACGCTCGCGGCCGGCGCGGTGATCCTCGCCTTCGGCACGACCATCGTCCTGCTGTCGTCGCTCCGGGAGTAATCAGTCCTCGACGGTCGGCACCGGCACCCGGTCGAGCACGTCCTGCAACACCGCGCGCTTCGAGACCGACCGGACGCTCGATTCGGCGGTCAACACGAGCCGGTGGGCGAACACCGCGTCGGCCACCTGCTTCACGTCGTCGGGCACCACGTAGTCCCGGCCGGCGATGGTCGCGTACGCGCGGACGGCCTCGAACAACCGCTGGATGCCCCGCGGCGAGACGCCCACCTCCACGCGCTCGTCCGTCCGCGTCGCCCGACCGAGATCGACCACGTACTCCCTGACCTTTTGCTCGACGGTCACCGACTCGGGGACCTCCTGTAGCTCCCGCACCGTCGCCGGATCGACCACCGGCCCGACGCTCGGTGCCTGCGCGGTGCGACTCGCCCGCCGATCCAACAGTTCGAGTTCGCCGTCCCGCTCGGGGTAGCCCATCGAACTCTTGATCATGAAGCGGTCGCGCTGGGCCTCCGGCAGGGCGAACGTCCCCTCCTGTTCGACGGGGTTCTGCGTCGCCATCACGAAGAACGGCTCCGGGAGCTGGTAGGTCTCGCCGTCGACGGTAACCTGCCGTTCCTCCATCGCCTCCAGCAGGGCGGCCTGAGTCTTGGGCGGCGCGCGGTTGATCTCGTCCGCGAGGACGACGTTGGCGAAGATCGGCCCCTCGGCGAACTCGAAGCTCCCGTCGCCCTCGTTGTAGACGTTCGTCCCGGTCACGTCCGAAGGGAGGAGGTCGGGCGTGAACTGCACGCGCGAGAACTCCAGGCCCAGCGCCGTCGCGAGACTGCGCGCCGTGAGCGTCTTCCCCACGCCCGGCACGTCCTCGAACAGCACGTGTCCCCGTGCCAGAATCCCCGTCAACACCCGCTCCAGAAAGGTTCGGTCCGTGATGACCGCCGACTGTACCTCGTCGAGTACCGCCGTACACTCCCCGGCGGCGTCTGTCACGTCCATGCTATCAAGTGTAAACTCGTCACCATGAATGTTCGTGCTGTGTCCGAACGACGGCCGCCCCGACCCCGATCACGATTCGCCGACGACGACCTCGTCGTCACGGACGCGCTCCAGCCGACCGACCAACTCGTCGATACCCTCGTTGACGCGTTCGAGTCGCTCACCGATGTCCTCGGCCGGCACCGCGCCCTCCGGCGTCGGCTCGATGAACCCGTCGTTTTCCAGCATCCGCAACGAGTACCGCACCTTGTGCTCGGGGACATCCGTCCGATCCGATAGCTTGACGATCCCGATCGGTCCGTCCGCGATGACCGCCTGCAGGATCGTCAGATCTCGGCGCTCCTTCTCCACTTGGTTCCTGAGTCGCTCGTCCATACTGGGGTGTCTTCACAGGGGTACCCACGCGCGACATATAATTCTTGTATCTCCCTCGAATCCGGAACGTCACTGTCTGGCACACTTGCAGGCCCTACCGACGACAGGCGTCCCGGCGACCCGCTCGCTCGTTCGGCGGCCTCCCTTCTGTCGGCCGCCTGCTACTCGTCCACCGGCGTCCGCCGCAACTCGTCGATCTGGTCGCGCAAGGCCCCCAGCTCCGACTCCAGTTCCTCCCGGCGGTCGATCAGCGCGCTCAACTCCTCGGTGTTCACAGGTTGATCGCTCTCCAGCGCCACGTCCAGCGCGTCCGTCGTCGCCCGCACCAGGAAGTGCGCGATCTGGAGGATCTCCTCGGGCGACTCCCGGCCCTCGTACAGTTCCATCTCGCCCGACAGGGGCGTGTACTCGACCAGCGGCACCTCCTCCTCGCCCTGATAGGTCGTCGCCGTACTCAGACTCGTCACCGGGTTGTGCCGCTCCTTGGTCTGTTCCGAGCGGACGATGCTGAACTCGTCGGCCAGGTTTCCGTAGGTCTCTTTCAGGTCCCGGAGCTTCCCACCCGTCTCCACGTCCATCTGGGCCTCGACGTCCGCGAAGAACTGCGCCGATCCCCCGAGACTCAACGCCACCGCGAAGAACGCTCCCTGAGAGTGCTCGGCGAACTCGCGCAACCGCTCGCGGACCGTCTCGTGTCGCCCCTCGGCCGCCAGCTTCTGCAGATCGTCGAGAAACGCGCGGGTCCCCGCCTCCTGCTGGAGGAAGTCCTCGACCAGCGCCTTCGGCATCTCCCGCGGCGCGTCGTCCCGGCTGTTCATACCCGACGTATCGTCGCCCAGCACTATACGCTTTGGTCCGTGTTCTCAGCCGTGGGAACGGGGGTGCAAGTCATGCAGAGGGAATCGTTCCGTCGAACTCGTACTCTTCGGCCCAGTTGATCGACGGATGGTCGATGTCCGCCTCGAACCGCAACTCCATCTTCTGTGTCGTCGCCTCGGTGATGTCGATCCAGTACAGTGTCTCGTTCGGTGGATACCGAACGAGGAATGCGTCGATCCGATCCTGATACGTCTGCTCGTGGTACTGACCGTTCGCCGTCGTCTGGGAGTGCGTATTGAACCGGATCGTCCGCTCCTTGTTTGACCAAGCCGTCTTGCACTGCACACGATACAACTGCTCCCCGTCGTCGACGATCAGATCGTATTTGTCGTTGTCTCCGAACGGAATCGAGACGCTGTAGCCGGCCGCGAGCAACTCGTGAATGATCCGCGCCTCGGACTCGTCTCCCGTGGACTTCGTGGCACCCATTGGGATCACTTCTGCTCGTTTTGGGTAATAAACAGTTGGCCGTGTAGGCCTGGAACAGTGGCTCGAACAGCGGCGTCAGCAGAAAGCACCCGGAGCGGGCGTGCGCGGTTCCACCGCGCACGCCGACCGACGGAGTCGGTCGGAATTTGAACCGGGTGAAGACCCGCTTCGCTCGTCTTCCAGGGTTCAAATCCCACAGACCGTTTTCCGAACACGGCTCACTCGTCGCTCCGCTCCTCGTTTCGTGTGCCCCGAAAAACGCCCGGAGCGGGATTTGAACCCGTGCGGAGACGGTCCCGCTCACTCACCACGTTCGCTCGCGGGCGTGCGACTCCTTGTTTTCAAATCCCGCGTGGGGTATTTTCCGCTCACGGTGGCGAGAACACGCTACGCGGTTCTCGCCGGGTAGTTCGCGGGAAAAGTACGCCCGGAGCGGGATTTGAACCCGCGTCACAACCGTGACAGGGTTGTATGATGGGCCACTACACCATCCGGGCGAACGCATCTCATCGTATCCGGGTTGCAGTATTAAGGCTTTCCAATGCGACCGGCGTCGTCACCCGTTCCCACGACCCATCGCCGCCCGACGGCGTGTGAACGATCCACAATAACCCAAACTCCTATGTGCGCAGTTCCCGTACTGTGTGGTGAGCACGCTCGCGCCGCCACCGGCGGCGGGAGGTCGCATAGCGGCGCTCGGCGGATTTTGACAAGTCTTAAATGCTCCCCACCGCAAGGACGCTGTAGTATCTCGTGACAGCAACCTTCTCCAGCCAGTCAGGCCACACATGGTAGACGTAAGCGAACACGAACTCGTACCGGACCACAGCGTCCTCGCAGAGGAGGAACTCGAGGACGTGCTTCAGGAGTACAACATCGACCGAACAGACCTGCCGAAGATCAAGCGTGCGGACCCGGCCCTCCCCGACGAGGCCGACGTGGGCGACGTCATCGAGATCGTCCGCGACTCCCGCACCACGGATCAGGCAGTCGTATACCGTCTCGTGGTGGAATAAATGAGAATCGACGACAGACGCGCGATTTCGCGTGAGTACTTTTCGAGAGAACGGCTCGCAGAACACCACTTCCGGTCGTTCAACGCCTTCCTCGACCGGGGGATGCAGGAGGTCGTCGACGAGAAGGCGACCATCGAAACCGACATCGGCGACAAGGAGGGTGAGGAGCCGGTCTACGTCGAACTCGGCGACGTGCGCGTCGTCACGCCCCGCGTTCGGGAGGCCGACGGGAGCGAGGAACTGCTCTATCCCCAGGAAGCCCGGCTCCGGAACATCACCTACGCCGCGCCGGTGTTCATGGAGATGCGGATCATCAAGGGCGGCAAGGAGGAAGAAGAACACGTCGTCGACCAGACCGAGACAAAGATCGGCCGGATGCCGATCATGGTCGGGTCGAACAAGTGTAACATCTCCGGGTTCACCGAGAACGAACTGATCGACATCGGCGAGGACCCGGCCGACCCCGGGGGCTACTTCTGTGTCAACGGCTCCGAGCGGGTCCTGATGACCAGCGAGGACCTCGCCCCCAACAAGATCCTCGCCGAGTACGACACCAAGTACGGCGACGAGATTCAGGTCGCCAAGACCTTCTCCCAGCGGCGGGGGTACCGCGCCCTCGTGCTCTGTGAGCGGACCCGGAACGGCATCCTGGAAGTCTCCTTCCCGTCGGTCTCGGGGAGCATCAACTTCGTCACGCTCGTGCGTGCGCTCGGTCTCGAATCCGACGAGGAGATCGTCCACCGGGTCAGCGACGACCCCGAGATCGTGAAGTTCATGCTCGAAAACCTGGAGGCCGCCGAGGTCCAGACGACCGAGGAGGCCATCGAGACGCTCGGGAAACGCGTCGCCAGCGGCCAGGGCAAGAACTACCAGCTGAAACGCGCCAACTACGTCATCGACCGGTACCTCCTGCCCCACCTCCACGAGGACGGGGTCGACGAGGAGGAGGTCCGGATCAACAAGGCGTACTACCTCTGCCGGATGGCCGAGGCCTGCTTCGAGCTGGCGCTCGGTCGGCGCGAATCCGACGACAAGGACCACTACGCCAACAAGCGCCTCAAGGTCAGCGGCGACCTGATGAAGGACCTGTTCCGGACGGCGCTGAACAAGCTGGCACGGGACGTGAAGTACCAGCTCGAACGTGCGAACATGCGGAACCGGCAGTTGTCGGTTTCCACCGTGGTTCGCTCGGACGTGCTGACCGAGCGGCTCGAACACCCCATCGCGACGGGCAACTGGGTGGGTGGCCGATCCGGCGTGTCCCAACTCGTGGACCGGACGGACTACATGGGGGTGCTCTCCCACCTGCGCCGCCTGCGCTCGCCGCTCTCGCGCAGTCAGCCCCACTTCGAGGCGCGTGACCTGCACGCGACCCAGTGGGGGCGGATCTGTCCCTCCGAGACGCCGGAGGGGCCCAACTGTGGGCTGGTGAAGAACTTCGCCCAGGCCATGGAGCTGTCACAGAACATCGAGGACGAACAGGAGCTGAAACACGAACTCGCGTCGATGGGCGTCGAAGGCATTCCGGGCATCGAGTCCATCGAACAGCAGCCAGCGGACGACTAATATGAGTCAAGGACGAGACGCGAAAGTATACGTCAACGGCAGTCTGGTCGGGACACACCCCGAACCGGAGAAGCTCGCAGAGGACATCCGACAGGCCCGACGGCGGGGCGACGTCAGCGAGATGGTCAACGTCTCGGTGAAGGATCGCACCGACGAGGTCATCGTCAACGCCGACGCCGGCCGGGCGCGCCGCCCGCTGATCGTCGTCGAGGACGGCGAACCCCTCATCTCCGACGAGGAGGTCGCCGCGGTCAAGGCCGGTGAACTCGGCTTCGACGAACTGGTCGACCGGGGCTACATCGAGTTCATCGACGCCGAGGAGGAGGAAGACATCCTCGTCGCCGTCGACGAGGACGACGTGACCGAGGACCACACCCACCTCGAGGTGGACCCCCAGCTGATCTTCGGGATCGGTGCAGGGATGATTCCCTACCCCGAACACAACGCCAGCCCGCGGATTACCATGGGGTCGGGGATGATCAAGCAGTCGCTGGGACTGCCCAGCGCGAACTACCGGATTCGGCCGGACACGCGCCAGCACCTCCTGCACTACCCCCAGCTCTCGATGGTCAAGACACAGACCACCGAACAGATCGGGTACGACGACCGGCCCGCGGCCCAGAACTTCGTCGTCGCCGTGATGAGCTACGAGGGGTTCAACATCGAGGACGCACTCGTGCTCAACGGTGGCTCCGTGGACCGGGCGCTCGCCCGCTCTCACTTCTTCCGGACCTACGAGGGCGAGGAACGCCGCTACCCCGGCGGCCAGGAGGACCGCTTCGAGGTCCCGGAGGACGACGTGCGCGGCGCGCGCGGGGAGGAAGCCTACACGCACCTCGACGAGGACGGTCTCGTCAACCCCGAGACGCAGGTCGGCGAGAACGACGTGCTGCTCGGGAAGACCTCGCCGCCCCGATTCCTGGAGGAACCGGACGACATGGGTGGGCTCTCACCGCAGAAGCGCCGGGAGACCTCCGTCACCATGCGCTCCGGGGAGTCCGGGGTCGTCGACACCGTCACGCTCATGGAGGGCGAGGACGGTTCGAAGCTCTCGAAGGTCAAGGTGCGCGACGAGCGGATCCCCGAACTCGGGGACAAGTTCGCGTCGCGACACGGCCAGAAGGGTGTCGTGGGCCACATCGCACCCCAGGAGGACATGCCCTTCACCGAACAGGGCGTCGTGCCGGACCTGATCCTCAACCCGCACGCACTGCCCTCCCGGATGACGGTGGGCCACGTGCTGGAGATGCTCGGCGGGAAGGTCGGCTCGCTGGAAGGGCGACGAGTGGACGGGACGCCCTTCACCGGCGAGGACGAGGAGGAACTCCGCGACTCGCTGGAGGAACACGGCTTCAAGTCCAGCGGCAAGGAGATCATGTACTCCGGCGTCACCGGGGAACAGATCGAGGCCGACATCTTCGTCGGGACCATCTTCTACCAGAAGCTCTACCACATGGTCTCGAACAAGCTGCACGCCCGTTCGCGCGGGCCGGTGCAGGTCCTGACCCGCCAGCCCACCGAGGGGCGCGCCCGCGAGGGCGGGCTCCGTATCGGTGAGATGGAACGGGACGTGTTCATCGGACACGGCGCGGCCATGACGCTGAAAGAGCGCCTGCTCGACGAGTCCGACCGCGAGTGGATCTACGTCTGTGCCGAGTGTGGCATGACCGCCGTCGAGAACGTCGAGCAACGGCGCGTCTACTGTCCGAACTGTGAGGAGGAGACCGACATCCACGAGGTGGAGATGTCCTACGCGTTCAAGCTCCTGCTCGACGAGATGAAAGCGCTCGGGATCGCACCCCGGATCGAACTGGAGGACGCAGTATGAGTCAGCACGCACCCAAAGAGATCGGCGAACTCAGCTTCGGGCTGATGGACCCCGAGGAGTATCGGGACATGAGCGCCACGAAGGTCATCACGGCCGACACCTACGACGACGACGGGTTCCCCATCGACATGGGCCTGATGGACCCGCGCCTGGGCGTGATCGACCCCGGACTGGAGTGCAAGACCTGCGGGAAACACTCCGGGTCCTGTAACGGCCACTTCGGCCACATCGAACTCGCGGCCCCGGTCATCCACGTCGGGTTCGCGAAGCTCATCCGTCGGCTCCTGCGCGGGACCTGTCGGGACTGTTCGCGGCTCTGTCTCAACGACGAGGAACGCGAGGAGTTCACGAGTCGCCTGCGCCGCGCCCGCGAACTGGGCAACGACCTCAACGACGTGACCAAGGCGGCCATCCGGCAGGCCCGCAAGAAGGACCACTGCCCGTTCTGTGGCGGCCAGCAGTACGACATCAACCACGAGAAGCCGACGACCTACTACGAGGTCCAGCAGGTGCTGACCTCGGAGTACCCCGACCGGATCGCGGAGGCGATGGAGCCCGACCCCGACGACGAGGACGACCGTGGGACCTCCCCGGTCGAACTCGCCGACGAGACCGGGATCGACCAGAGCCGGATTCAGGAGATCCTCTCGGGCGAGTTCCGGCCGCGCGAGGAGGACCGCAAGGCCATCGAGCGCGCGCTGGACGTGGACCTCACCGAGGAGGACATGAACAAGCTGATGCCCAGCGACATCCGGGACTGGTTCGAGGACATCCCGGACGAGGACATTCAGGTCCTCGGCATCAACGCCGAGCGCTCCCGACCCGAGTGGATGATCCTGACCGTCCTGCCGGTGCCGCCGGTGACCGCGCGGCCCTCGATCACGCTGGACAACGGCCAGCGCTCCGAGGACGACCTGACCCACAAGCTGGTCGACATCATCCGGATCAACCAGCGGTTCATGGAGAACCGCGAGGCCGGTGCGCCACAGCTGATCATCGAGGACCTCTGGGAACTGCTCCAGTACCACGTCACCACCTTCATGGACAACGAGATCAGCGGGACGCCGCCAGCCCGGCACCGTTCGGGCCGCCCCCTGAAGACCCTCAGCCAGCGGCTGAAGGGCAAGGAAGGTCGATTCCGTGGCTCGCTGTCCGGGAAGCGTGTCAACTTCTCCGCGCGGACCGTCATCTCGCCGGACCCCACCCTCTCGCTGAACGAGGTCGGTGTGCCCGACCGGGTCGCGACCGAGATGACCCAGACGATGAACGTCAACGAGCGGAACCTGGAGGAGGCCCGTCGCTACGTCTCCAACGGGCCGGAGTCACACCCCGGCGCGAACTACGTGAAACGGCCGGACGGCCGTCGCCTCAAGGTGACCGAGAAGAACTGCGAGGAACTGGCCGAGAAGGTCCAGCCCGAGTGGGAAGTCTCCCGACACCTGGTCGACGGGGACATCATCATCTTCAACCGGCAGCCGTCGCTGCACCGGATGTCGATCATGGCACACGAAGTCGTCGTGATGCCGTACAAGACGTTCCGGCTGAACACGACGGTGTGTCCGCCGTACAACGCGGACTTCGACGGCGACGAGATGAACATGCACGCCCTCCAGAACGAGGAAGCCCGCGCGGAGGCTCGCGTCCTCATGCGCGTGCAGGAACAGATGCTCTCGCCGCGGTTCGGTGAGAACATCATCGGCGCGATCCAGGACCACATCAGCGGGACCTACCTGCTCACCAACCAGAACCCACGCTTCAACGAGACGCAGGCGCTGGACCTGCTCCGGGCGACCCGGATCGACGAACTGCCCGAGCCCGACGGCACCGACGACGCCGGCAACGAGTACTGGACCGGCCGGACGGTGTTCTCGGAGCTGTTGCCCGACGAACTCAACCTCGAGTTCACGTCATCGGCCGGCGACGACGTGATCATCGAGGACGGCCAGCTCCTGGAGGGGACCATCGACGAGGACGCCGTCGGGGCGTTCGGCGGAGAGATCGTCGACACCATCGCCAAGGTGTACTCCAAGACCCGGGCCCGCATCTTCGTCAACGAGGTCGCCTCGCTGGCGATGCGCTCGATCATGCACTTTGGCTTCTCCATCGGGATCGACGACGAGTCGATCTCGCCGGAAGCCGAAGAGCAGATCGACGAAGCCATCGGGAACGCCTACGACCGCGTGCAGGAACTCATCGAGACCTACGACCGGGGCGAACTCGAATCCCTGCCGGGTCGGACGGTCGACGAGACTCTGGAGATGAAGATCATGCAGACCCTGGGCAAAGCGCGTGACAGCGCGGGTGACATCGCCGAAGAACACTTCGACGACGACAACCCCGCCGTGGTCATGGCCGAGTCCGGTGCGCGTGGGTCGATGCTGAACCTGACCCAGATGGCCGGCTGTGTCGGCCAGCAGGCGGTCCGTGGCGAGCGGATCAACCGTGGCTACGAGGACCGCACCCTCAGCCACTACAAGCCCGACGACCTCTCGGCGGAGGCCCACGGCTTCGTGGAACACTCCTACCGGGGCGGCCTGAACCCGCGGGAGTTCTTCTTCCACGCGATGGGTGGCCGCGAAGGGCTGGTCGACACGGCCGTTCGTACCTCGAAGTCCGGCTACCTCCAGCGGCGGCTGATCAACGCCCTCTCCGAGCTGGAAACGCAGTACGACGGCACCGTCCGGGACACCTCGGACACCATCGTCCAGTTCGAGTTCGGCGAGGACGGCACCAGTCCGGTGAAGGTGTCCTCGGACGAGGACAACGACATCGACGTGGATCAGATCGCCGACCGCGTGCTCGACACGGAGTTCGAGAGCGACGAAGCCAAACAGCAGTTCCTCGGCCAGGAGCGTTCCCCGACGAACCTCTCGGAACACGCCGACGACTGGTGGATGGCCCAGAGTGACGACTAACCATGAGTGAAATAGACTACGACCCACAGCAGAAGTTCGACGGCGTCGACGACGACATCGAGGCCGTCGTCGAGGACACGGAACTGCCCCGGCGGCTGAAGACGAAGGTCTACCGCTCGGTCGACGAGCGCGGCGCGGACGTCGAGGCCGCGGACCAGATCGCCAAGGCCGTCGAGAACCGCTATCTCGACACCCGCGTCGATCCGCTCGACCCCGTGGGAACCGTCTCGGCCCAGTCCATCGGGGAGCCCGGGACGCAGATGACGATGAACACGTTCCACTACGCGGGCGTCGCGGAGATCGACGTGACCCAGGGCCTGCCCCGGCTCATCGAGCTGGTGGACGCCCGAAAGGAGCCGGACACGCCGATGATGACGGTCCACCTCGAAGACGAGTTCGCCGAGAATCGGGAGCGCGCCCACGAGGTCGTCTGGAAGATCGAGGCCACGCGCATCCTCGCGCTGGGTGACATCTCCACGGACGTGGCCGACATGCTCGTCCGCGTCGACCTCAACCCCGATACCTTGCAGGAGCGCTGGCCGACGGTGGACAACCTCGCCGAGATCGTCCAGGAAATCTCCGAGACCATCGAGTCGAAGCTCGGCGTCGACGTGGTCCAGCTCGACGAGACGGTCATCGAGTTCGGCCCCGACGAACCCAGCTACCGGGAACTCCTCCAGCTCGTGGAGGACCTCCGGGAGATCGTCTTCAAGGGGATCGAGGACATCGACCGGGTCGTCATCCGCCGCGAGGAGACCGAGGAGAGCGAGGACGGCGAGTTCGTCCTCTACACGGAAGGGTCGGAACTGGGTAACGTCCTCGGGATCGAGGGCGTGGACGCCAGTCGGACCACCTGTAACAACATCCACGAGATCCACCGCAACCTCGGCATCGAGGCCGCCCGGGAGTCGATCATCGAGGAGACGATGAACACGCTCGAAGAGCAGGGGCTCGACGACGTGAACATCCGTCACCTGATGCTGGTCGCGGACATCATGACCAACGGCGGTGGCATCCAGTCCATCGGTCGCCACGGGATCTCCGGGAGCAAGGAGTCCGTCCTCGCACGGGCGGCGTTCGAGGTCACGGTCAACCACCTGCTCGACGCCGCGATCCACGGCGAGGTCGACGACCTCAACGGCGTCACCGAGAACGTCATCGTCGGGAAGCCGATCAAACTCGGCACCGGCGACGTGAACCTGCGGATGGGGTCGGAACCGGCTCGCACCGACGGCACTGGCGAAGGGGCCGACTGACCGCGATGACCATCTCGCTCTCGGACCGTGAACGCCAGTTCCTCGCCCGCTTCGAGGACGAGGTCGGCGTCACCGTCCGGGACTGCGTGGTCGACGAGGACTACGACCGCGTCCTCTTCGTCGTCGAGGCCGGAGAGATGGCCGAAGCTATCGGTCCGGGCGGCCGCAACGTCGAACGAATCGAGGAGGACCTGGGCCGCAACGTCGAGTTGATCGAGGACGCCGACACCGCCGAGGCGTTCGTGGCCAACGCGCTGGCCCCGGCGGCGGTGTACAACGTCACGATCAGCGAGAACGAGGACACGGTCGCCTACGCAGAAGTCGACCACGACGACACCGGCGTCGCCATCGGCAAGGACGGCAAGAACATCGAAGCCGCCCGCCGGATGGCCGAGCGGCACTTCGACGTGGACGATATCCAATTAACGTGACGGCGTCGTGGTACGCCGTGACGCGTTTTTTCGGGACGAAAGAAGATGCTTAAGTAGCTCCGCTTGATATTCGACGGTACTATGGCGAACGGCAAATACGCCGCGCGCAAGCTCCGGAAGGACCGCCAGAAGCATCGGTGGTCCGACTCGAAGTACGCGCGCCGAGAGCGGGGACTTCGGGAGAAGTCCGACCCCCTGGAGGGCGCACCTCAGGGTCGCGGTATCGTGCTCGAAAAGACAGCTGTCGAGGCCAAACAGCCCAACTCCGCGGTCCGGAAGTGCGTCCGCGTTCAGCTGATCAAGAACGGCAAACAGGTGACTGCATTCTGTCCGGGTGACGGTGCTATCTCCTTTATCGACGAACACGACGAGGTCACCATCGCCGGGATCGGTGGCGCGAAGGGTCGCGCGATGGGTGACCTTTCGGGTGTCAACTACAAGGTCGAGAAGGTCAACGGCGTGTCGCTGATCGAACTCGTCCGCGGGAACGCGGAGAAACCGGTCCGCTAACCATGAGTGAGGCACCCGAGCCGGAGTCCCCTGCCGGCACCGACGACGAGGAGAGCGCGCCCGCGAAGCTGTTCGGGCAGTGGGAGGTCACGGACATCGAGTACTACGACCCCTCCACCGAACGCTACATCACGGTCACGCCCATCGCCCACACGATGGGTCGCCACGCCGGCAAGCAGTTCAAGAAAAGCGAGATCTCCATCGTGGAGCGGCTGATCAACCGGCTGATGCAGACCGACGAGAACACGGGCAAGAAACAGCAGGCCACGCGCATCACGCGTGAGGCCTTCGAGATCGTCAACGACCGGACCGAGGAGAACCCGGTCCAGATCCTCGTCCAGGCCGTCGAGAACAGCGCGCCCCGGGAGGAGACCGTCCGCCTGAAGTACGGTGGCATCTCCGTCCCGAAGGCCGTCGACGTGTCGCCCCAGCGCCGGGTCGACCAGGCACTGAAGTTCCTCGCGGAAGGCGTCTATCAGGACTCGTTCAAGACGCCGACCGACGTGGAGGAGGCACTGGCCAACCAGCTCGTCGGCGCGGCCAACGACGACGTGAGCACCTACGCCGTCAACCAGAAAGAAGAGAAAGAGCGCGTCGCGGCAGCCGCTCGCTGACCACGCGGTTCCGTCTTTCCGACGCCGTCACGAATTCGGGACGTGTCCGGATGCCTTCTTGCAAGCAAATTCTCCACACTCGAGAGCCATCTGTAATAAACAGCCGTCTATATCCGGGGAAATTGTAAGCATCCTGTCTCTATCCAGTATCGAGGTAGTGGCAGCGACGCCAGGACGAAGTGTGGTGTGTTACGCGTACGCGTCAGGGGACGCGCGCGAGAGGGAACGAGAGTAACTCGCAGGTAGTGGGGCCTGCGGACGGGACTGCGCTTCAGTCCCACTGTTGGGGGTCGTGCCACCGCGCTGACAGTCAGCGTGTGAACAGACGGAGCAAACTATGGGATTTGACAAGGGAACAATACCTAACGCGACGGTCGTAACGGTCTCCCTGTTAGCCGTCGTCGGGCTACTCTTGGTGGGTGCCACACCGGCAGCCGCCCAGTCCGACGACCCCGGATTCTCCTTCGACGACGACGGAGGCGACTTCGGGTTCAGTAACGGGGACGACGACAGTGATTCTCCCGGGTTCGACTTCGGTGACGACGGTGACGGACCCGACTTCGGGGGCGACGACGGTGACGATGGCCCCGGATTCGACTTCGGTGACGACGGTGACGAGCCCGACTTCGGGGGCGACGACGGTGACGATGGCCCCGGATTCGACTTCGGTGACGACGGTGACGGACCCGACTTCGGGGGCGGTGACGGCGACGATGACGGCCCTGACTTCGGGGGCGGTGACGATGGCGACGACGGGGACGACCAGCCTAACGTCACGTTCGTCCCGACGGTCGACAGCACGAACTCGCCGGTGACGGAAGGCGAGACGCTGACGGTCGACGCGACGGTCGAGAACACCGGCTCGGGCGACGGCCTTCAGACGGTGACGCTCACCGTCGATGGCCAGGTTCGTGACAGTCAGCAGGTCAGCCTCTCGGGCGGCGAGAGCACGAGCGTCTCCCTCTCCTGGCAGACTCAGGACGGCGACGCCGGTGATTACACGGCATCGGTCAACACGGCGACGCAGGTCGCACAGACCAGTGTCACTGTCGACCCGGCTCCGAGCGCGGACCCGGCGAACTTCCAGGTGTCGAACCTGCAAGCGCCGTCCGACGCGACGGTGGGTGACACGATCACGGTCTCTGCTGACGTCCAGAACACGGGCGACCAGCAGGGGACCCAGACTGTCGCCTTCGGCGTAGACACGAACGACGATGGGGCGCTCGAAACACTCGCGTCCCAGGACGAGACGCTGGCCAGCGGGGCCAGTACGACGGTGACGTTCGACGTGAACACCAGTGCGCTATCGGCAGGCACCTACACGCACGGTGTGTCGACGGCCAACGACACGGCGACGGCGGAGATCACGCTGACCGCGCCGCCGGTCGAACAGCCGCCGAACTTCCAGGTGCAGAACCTGGACACGAACTCGCCGGTGACGGAAGGCGAGACGCTGACGGTCGACGCGACCGTCGCGAACACGGGCGACCAGCAGGGTACGCAGACGGTGACGCTGTCGGTGCTGGGCACGTCGGACGACCAGCAGGTGACGCTGGCCGGCGGTGCGAGCCAGATCGTCACGCTGTCGGTGCCCACCGAGACCGGTGACGCCGGCTCGGGTACTGCGACGGTGACGACCGAGAACGACACCATCTCGACGAGCGTGCAGGTCAACGCGCCCGACGCGCCCGCGAACTTCCAGGTTTCGGGTGTCAACAGCAACTCGCCGGTCAACGAGACCGAGACGCTGGACGTGACCGCGACCGTCCAGAACACCGGTCAACAGCAGGGCACCCAGACGGTGACCCTGGACGTTGCCGGCGCACAGCGGGACAGTCAGACTGTCCAGCTGGCCGCCGGCACGAGTCAGGACGTGACGCTGTCCTGGACGACCCAGAGCGGTGACGCGGGCGATTACACCGCGACGGTCGCGAGCGCGAACGACACCGGCACGACCAGCGTGTCGGTGAACGAGCCGGCCACGCCGGCCAACTTCGCGGTCTCGAACGTCGGCAGTAACTCGCCGGTCAACGAGACCGAGACGCTGGACGTGACCGCAACCGTCCAGAACACCGGTGATCTCGAGGGCACTCAGACGGTGACTCTCGATGTCGCCGGTGCACAGCGTGATAGCCAGAGCGTCCAGCTGGCGGGCGGTGCCAGTACGACGGTCACGCTGTCGTGGACGACGCAGAGCGGTGACGCGGGCGACTACACCGCGACGGTCGCCAGTGTGGATGACAGCGGCACGACCAGCGTGTCGGTGAACACGGAGCCGGAACCGCCGGCGGAGCCGATTCCGTTCACGTCGTACGTGCGCGGTGACGAGAGTTACCTGCACACGGGGACGCCGGACAACGACCGGGCGATCACGTACCCGGTCTGTCGGGACGGTCAGCCCCAGCCGGCCGACCAGCAGCCGTTCTACCTGCCGACGCCGGACTGTATCACGGTCGACGGGACGCTGTTCCCCTCGAACAACACCTGGGAGGGCGACATCCAGTTCCCGCCCGCGCGGGACTCGGTCAACGGCACCTCCCTGGGGACCATCTACTTCGAGGCCGACATCACGCAAGTCGGCGAAGCCGGTGGGACCCTCAACCGGGACACCGGCAAGATCACGCTGAACACGACGGTCGACATCGGCGTGACCATCTGGAACGTCGACAACGCCCAGGTCGGCTGGGAGAACCGCGGCGATCCGGTCTCCGAGCCGAGTTGTACCATCCCGTCGGTGACGCTCTCGCTGTCGACGGAGAAGAGCTTCCAGACCGGCTCGCCGTTCCCGAGCACCAGCACGGTGTCGGGCGAACGGCTCGACGACAACAACGTCGCCAAGCTGGTCTCGGACGACTTCGACGTCGGGAGTGCCAACGGCTGTGGGACCGTCCTCGGATTCATCCCACTCAACGGTCAGATCAACGGCGAACAGGGCATCCCCGCCGGTCCGGGTGACAACGAAGTCGCCTACGACATCGAGTACGACTTCGGTAGCTAGAGCATCGAGCCGCAACCACGACCCTATTTTTTCGCGGTGTGCAGTTCGGATCGAGCGGACGCACTGCCTCTACCGGGACTCGTCGCGACGGACACGACGGCCCGTCAGTCGGTCTGCAGCCGACCCCACCAGTCGTTCGTGTTCCTCCGGGGCACCTCACGTTCTCCGCGGGCACTCGGGAGCTGTCTGGCATTTTTGGTAACCTGATATCAGGTTAAATTATGACACCTGCATAAGCTGTAATAAATAACCGTCCATATCCGGGGAAATCCTAAGCATGATGTCCGTATCCAGTATCCCCGTAGTGGCCACGACGCCAGGACGAAGTGTGGTGTGTCACGCGCACGCGTCACGAGACGTGCGCGCAACGAGGGAACGAGAGACGGCCCGCAGGTAGTGGGGCCTGTGGTCGGGACTGCCCTCCAGTCCCACTGTTGGGGGTCGTGCCACAGCGCTGACAGTCAGCGTGTGAACAGACGGAGCAAACTATGGGATTTGACAAGGGAACAATACCTAACGCGACGGTCGTAACGGTCTCCCTGTTAGCCGTCGTTGGACTACTTCTCGCGGGTGCCACACCGGCAGCCGCCCAGTCCGACGACCCCGGATTCGCCTTCGACGACGATGGAGGCGACTTCGGGTTCAATAGCGGGGACGACGACAGTGATTCTCCCGGGTTCGATTTCGGCGGCGGTGACGACGCCGGTGAGCCTGGATTCAGTTTCGGTGGCGGTGACGATACCGGCGGGCCTGGGTTCGACTTCGGCGGCGGCGACGACGCCGGTGAGCCTGGATTCGACTTCGGCGACGGCGACGATGGCCCCGGGTTCGACTTCGGTGACGGCGACGATAGTCCCGGGTTCGACTTCGGTGACGACGGTGACGAACCCGACTTCGGCGGCGGCGACGACGGTGACGACGACCAGCCCAACGTCACGTTCGTCCCGACGATCACCGGCACGAACTCGCCGGTGACGGAGGGTGAGACGCTGACGGTCGACGCGACGATCGAAAACGTCGGTACGGGCGATGGGTTCCAGACGGTGACGCTCACCGTCGACGGGCAGGTCGAAGACAGCACGCAGTTCACCCTCTCGGGCGGCGAGAGTACGGATGTCACCTTCGAGTGGCAGACGACTGCGGGCGATGCGGGCGACCGGACGGTCTCGGTCAACACGGCGACCCAGGACGCACAGACCACCGTCACTGTCGACTCGGCTCCGAGCGCGGACCCGGCGAACTTCCAGGTGTCGAACCTGCAAGCGCCGTCCGACGCGACGGTGGGTGACACGATCACCGTGTCGGCCGACGTCGAGAACACGGGCGACCAGCAGGGGACCCAGACCGTCGCCTTCGGCGTCGATACGGACGACGACGGCACCCTGGAGACGCTGGCGTCCAAGGACGAGACGCTGGCCAGCGGAGCCAGTACGACGGTGACGTTCGACGTGAACACGGGTGCGTTGTCGGCAGGCACCTACACGCACGGTGTGTCGACGGCCAACGACACGGCGACGGCGCAGATCACGCTGACCGCGCCGCCGGTCGAACAGCCGCCGAACTTCCAGGTCCAGACTCTGGACACGAACTCGCCGGTGACGGAAGGCGAGACGCTGACGGTCGACGCGACCGTCGCGAACACTGGTGATCGCGAGGGGACCCAGACGGTGACGCTGTCGGTGCTGGGCACGTCGGCCGACCAGCAGGTGACGCTGGCGGGCGGTGCGAGCCAGATCGTCACGCTGTCGGTCGCCACCGAGACCGGTGACGCTGGCCAGTACTCCGCGAGTGTCACGACCGAGAACGACACGGCGTCGACGAGCGTGCAGGTCAACGCGCCCGACGCGCCCGCGAAC
Organism: Halorientalis pallida; assembly: GCF_049605515.1. GTDB lineage: Archaea > Halobacteriota > Halobacteria > Halobacteriales > Haloarculaceae > Halorientalis > Halorientalis pallida_A. The sequence goes on along the minus strand of NZ_CP187158.1, from coordinate 2,065,281 downwards.
TTCCAGCTCTCTGGAACCAACAGCAACTCGCCGGTCAACGAGACCGAGACGCTGGACGTGACGACGACGGTCCAGAACACCGGTCAACAGCAGGGCTCGCAGACGGTGACCCTCGATGTCGCCGGCGCACAGCGTGACAGCCAGACTGTCCAGCTGGCCGCCGGCACGAGTCAGGACGTGACGCTGTCGTGGACGACCCAGAGCGGTGACGCGGGCGACTACACGGCGACGGTCGCCAGCGCCAACGACACTGGCACGACCAGCGTGACAGTCAACGCGGAATCGGAGCCGCCGGCGGAACCGATTCCGTTCACGTCGTACGTGCGCGGTGACGAGAGTTACCTGCACACGGGGACGCCGAACAACAGTCGGCCGATCACGTACCCGAGCTGTCGTGACGGCCAGCCCCAGCCGGCCGAGCAGAAACCGGACTATCTGCCGACGCCGGACTGTATCACGGTCGACGGGACGCTGTTCCCCTCGAACAACACCTGGGAGGGTGACATCGACTTCCCGCCCGCGCGGGACTCGGTCAACGACACCGCGCTCGGTACCATCTACTTCGAGGCCAACTTCACGCAGGTTGGCGAAGCCGGCGGGACCTTCAACCGGGACACCGGTGAGATCACGCTGAACGCGACCATCGACATCGGCGTGACCATCTGGAACATCGACAACGCCCAGGTCGGCTGGGAGAACCGCGGCGATCCGGTCTCACAGCCGTCCTGTACGATCCCGTCGGTGAGCATCTCGCTGTCGACGGAGAAGAGCTTCCAGACCGGCTCGCCGTTCCCGAGTACCAGCACGGTGTCGGGCGAACGGCTCGACGACAACAACGTCGCCAAGCTGGTCTCGGACGACTTCGACGTCGGCAGTGCCAACGGCTGTGGCCAAGTCTACGGCTACATCTCCCTCGACAACCAGATCAACGCCGAACAGGGCATTCCCGCTGGTCCGGGTGACAACGAAGTCGCCTACGACATCGAGTTCAATCCGGAATCCGGGAACTGAGACAGCGACTCCGAAACCGCTCTTTTTTTCCGGCAGTTCGGGCCGATAGGACGGACTGACTCCACCGGACCGTTGTGACGACCACGCTGATCGGCCAGCCGGTGTCGGCCGAGCATCGTCAGTCGTTCATGTTCGTTCGGGATACATCTTCTTCTCTGCCCAGACTCGGGTGCTGTCTGGCAGTTTTCGGCACCCCGCTCGTCGATTAAATCGCACGAGCTGAATATCATGTAATAAATGCCCGTCTATATCCGGGGAAATACTCAGGGTCGATACAGTATGTGTGTTGCAATGACGTGGTAGCAACGGATGAGGCGGTGACCTCTCCCGCTACGTCGCCTGCGTTCTCGTGGGGAGAAGTCGCAGGCGGCGTACTCCCGTGGTGTTGGGGCCCGGTGCCTGCATACGTGCCGGGTTATCTGGGGGGAGATCGATGAAACGTCGCACGCCACGCGTCACATACGAACGAGAGTGAGAATACAACATGTACGATAAAAGCATACTCGCAAAGAGTACGGGTGCATCGCTTGGGGTGGTTGCCATCGTTGGCATGCTCTTCCTCAGCACAGGCACCGCATTCGCAGCGCCAGTCGCAGGTATCGGTGGGTTCACGATCGAAGCGAACTCGATTACGGGTGACAACCTGATCCTCTATCCGGGTACCTCCCAGGCGGAGAACACGACCGACATCTCCGGGAGCCAGTCGCCCCAGTTCCAGGATCAGTACCCTGTCGGCATCGTCGAGCTGACGAACACCGAGATCGACGGCCTCGAACTCACGAAGGTGTTCGACCTGCAGAACTTCACGAAGCCGAAGAACGTCAACCAGCCGCTCCTGCCTGGCAAGGCTCGGATCAAGATTATCTCCGACTCCAGCCAGAACGTGACGACGAACTCCATCATCATCAAGACGCCGCAGATCGCCGCTGACAAGGCGAAGTTCTCCGGACTGGAAGTCAAGGAGAACACGGTCGACAACCCGACCGAAGTCACGAGCTGGCTCGAACTGCGCACGCAGGAAGAAGCCGAGAGCCCGATTCCGGAAGGACAGGGCCTCCAGTTCGATAGCCGCTACAACTACTCCGGTGGCTCGAGCCCCGGTCTGGTCCTGCAGGATCCGTTCATCCGTGCGACCTACCTCGCCACGGACTCGATTACGATCCCCAACCTGCGTCTCGAAGTCCAGTACAACCCGGACAACGACGACGTCTACGAGTGGGCCAGCTAACGACAGCCAACTAACCAACCAACCGTTTTTTATAACGCAGTAGCCGCGAGATTTTAGTGCGACAACACGAAAGAGATAGAAACAATGTCTGTTCGAGCAAAACTCTGGCACACGGTTCCGGGTCCGATCCGCCGTCGTATCGACGACCGTCGAAGTCGGTTCAGCGAGTGGCGGGATGGCCGCCCGTTCATGGGCGCACTCCTGTTGATGATCGGGGGACTGATCATCGGGTGGGTCCCGATCCAGTTCGCGACCGAACTGGCTATCATCGGGGGCTCGTTCACCGTCATCGGACTCGTGTTCGCCGTCATGGTCTTCCTGACCGGTGCCTTCGTGATGGCCCGGCCACAGATGTCGACAGTCTTCGGCGTGATCGGAATCGCGCTCTCGATCCTCTCGCTCATCGGTGCGCTCGGGGGGCTGTTCGTCGGCATGCTCATCGGGATCGCTGGGGGTAACCTCTGCGTCGCCTGGCGTCACCCCGACCCGGACCAGAGCACGACCACCAGTACGGGAACCGGCAGCCCGGACGCGGGTGCCAACGAGGACGTGCAGTTCAGCTGGCAGGGCGACCAGTAACCAGATGGACTCGCCGGGCGTCGATTTCGGCCGTTTCGCCGATGTCGGAACCCGTCGCCGGGACTATTATTAAGGCCCGTCCATATCCGGGGTAAGGTTCAGCATGGAATCTTGTATTGATTGGAGCAACGCGCCTTTGAGCGGGCGAGGGGGTTGGGGACTGCCCGTGGGACGGCACACAACGAGCGATTGTTAACTATGTACAACCGGAAACGCATCGCGCGGGGGGCTGGAACCGCCGTTGCGACATGGGCACTGATCGGACTGTTGATAATGTCGACTGGCGTCGCGTACGCGCTACCGCTGGCCGGCGTGGGTGGGTTCAACATCACGGCGTCGGAGATCACTGCGGACGATCTGGTGTTGTACCCCGGCGTCGGGAACACTGACTCGGAGGAGAACTTCCCGCAGACGGTGGTTCGGCTTTCGAACACGGACATCCAGCAGTTCGCGTTGACCAAGGACCTCGATCTGGGATCGGTACAGATGTTCCCGCTCCCGGGGACGTTACGGATAAAGTTCCTGTCGCCGGGTGGGACCGACGGCGGGAACGTGCTCGTGAAATCCACCGCACTGGGTGCCGACAAGGCGACGTTCAACGGCTTTCTGACCAACGACACCAACGCCTCCGACGCGCGTGGCCGCTGGCGCATCAGATCGAACGGTCCGGTCACGCTCGAGGGCACGGACCGTAGCGGTGTCCGGATCCGGGCGCACTATCTGGCGGCCGACCGTATCTCCATCACGGATCTCCGGTTTTTCGCCTGTTACGACGCCGACAACGACGGGACGTTCGAGTGGGGGCCGTGTAGCGCCGATACGAGTTCGGGCGGCGGCAGCGGCAACACCGCACCGAACGCCGACGCGACTGCCAGTTCGACGACGGTCGGTACCGGTGACACGGTCTCGTTCAACGGGTCGGGATCGAGCGATCCGGACGGGTCGATCGAGTCCTACGAGTGGGACTTCGGCGATGGCACGTCCGCCACGGGTCAGCAGGCCGACCACACCTACGACGAGCCGGGTGCGTACACGGCGCGGCTGACGGTGACCGACGACGACGGCGCGACGACGATCGACTCGGTGACCATCGTCGTCGAGGGCAACGATCCGCCGATGGCGAGTCCGACCGCGTCCTCGACGACGGTCGAACCGGGGCAGTCGATCACCTTCGACGGCTCGGGGTCGAGCGATCCGGACGGTACGATCATATCCTACGAGTGGGACTTCGGCGACGGGACGACCGCGACGGGTCAGCAGGTCACGCACACGTACGCCGACTCGGGCAGTTACGCGGCGACGCTGACGGTGACCGACGACGACGGCGCGACGGCCTCGAACTCGGTCAGCATCACCGTGCAGGGCAACGACTCGCTGATCGCCAGCGCCTCGGGGAGTCCGAGCGAGGTGCTGACCGGCGAGCCCGTCACCTTCGACGGCTCCGGGTCCTCGGCCAGTAACAGCACGATCACGTCCTACGAGTGGGACTTCGGCGACGGGACGACCGCCACGGGCCAGCAGGTCACGCACACGTACGACACGGGCGGTGAGTTCACGGCGACGCTGACGGTGACTGCCGACGACGGCGACACCGCGACCGACACCGTGACCACGACCGTCACCGACAACGACTCGCCGACCGCCGTCCCGTCGGTCGAGAGCACCACGACCGAGGTCGGCGTCGCACTCGCGTTCAACGGCTCGGGGTCGAGCGATCCGGACGGGTCGATTGCGTCCTACGAGTGGGACTTCGGCGATGGCGGGACGGGCACCGGCGCGTTCACGACCCACGCCTACAGCGCACCCGGTGAGTACACGGCGACGCTGACGGTGACCGACGACGACGGTGCGACCGACACGTCGAGCGTCACCATCACGGTCGACGAAAACGACGCGCCGACCGCGAGCGCGTCGGCGAGTTCGACGGACGTTTCGACCGACGACACGGTCACCTTCGACGGGTCGGGATCGAGCGATCCGGACGGGTCGATTGCGTCCTACGAGTGGGACTTCGACGGTGACGGCACCGTCGACGCGACGGGCCAGCAGGTCGACAAGTCGTTCTCGTCGACCGGCGACAAGACGGTGACGCTGACGGTGACCGACGACGACGGTGCGACCGCGACCGACACCGTGACCGTCACCGTCGACTGTCCGTGGTACAACCCGCTCTGTGACGCGTTCTAACCGCCGACCATTCGTTTCCGTGTATGATCTTCCCGAAAGACAAAAGCGGATCCAGGGTGCAGTTCCGCTGGCATGGTAACGTCGTCGGGGGGCGGATCGTCGGTGCGGGACTGGCTGGCTGATCCACGGGGTGAGTTTCGCCGCTGGCGACAGCCGCGACCGATACTCGGGAGCGTGCTGTTGTTGCTGGGGGCCGCGATCATCGGGTGGGTCCCGATCCAGTTCGCCGCCGAGTTGCTGTTCATCGGCGGTGCGTTCACCGTCGTCGGCCTGTTTTTCGCCTCGATCGTGGCGTTTTGCGGGCTCGCGGCCCTCGCGAAGCCGGAGTTCGCGTCGATCTTCGGCGTGTTCGGCATCGCCTTCGCCACGCTCTCGCTCGTCGGGGCGCTCGGTGGGTTCTTCATCGGCATGATCATCGCCACCGCCGGGGGCGTCCTCTGTTACGCCTGGGAACCGCCGGCGGAGTTCGGCATCGACGTGAAGACGGTCTCCGAGGCCTCGGAGTTCATCTGGGGCGGGACCTCCGAGTTCATCTGGGGCGGCACGTCGGGGTTCATCTGGGGGAAGACCTCCGAATTCATCTGGCAGACCGACGACGAGAGCGACGACGGGAGCGAGACCGAGGACAAAGACGGGGCGGAGGACGATCTGGGGCTCGGACTCGATCTCGCCGAGGCCGACGGCGCGTCGACGGCAGAGACTGCCGACGCGGACGACGATATCGAGACCGGCGATCTCGACGACCGGTTCAAATTCTAGGACAACTGTTTTCACGCCGTCACTGCCAGGGCGTCTATGGACGACGGTCGGGGTGGCGGGCGGCGGGAAACCGCGCGCGAACTGTGGGTGGCGTTCGATGGCTGGCGTCGCCAGCGACCGTTCTGGGGTGGAACCTTGTTGATCGTCGCCGGGCTCCTGACGGCGTATCTGCCTGCGGCCTACGACGAGTTTCTGCTCTTTGCCGCCGGCTCGTTCACGGGGTCGGCGCTCCTGTTCGGTGGGTCGCTCGTCGTCTGTGGCCTGCTCGTGTTCGCCGTGCCGTCGCTGTCGTCGGTGCTCGGTGGGCTGGGCATCCTCGTCGCGACGGTGTCGCTGTTCGGTGCGCTCGGGGGGTTCGTCGTCGGGTCGGTGCTGGGTGGACTCGGCGGTGTCCTCGCGTTCGCCTGGACGCCGCCCGGCGAGCGTGACGCCAGCGACGACCGGTAGGCGATCAGTCGGCCGCCTGCGGTTCGTCGATGGCGTACTCCCGGGTCACGTCGACGAGGGCCTTGCGGTACTCGCTCTCGCCGGGGTCGTCGGCGAGCGAGCGGAACCGCTCTTTGAAGCGCTCGAAGCGGATGCCCGGCGCGTCCTGCGCGGCCGCGTGCGCGAGGTCGTACAGCCGGTGGTCGCGGGAGACGAGGCCGTGGCGCTCGACCAGTGCCAGGGCGAAGGCGGCGTTGACGGCGGTGATCTCGGGGTCGGCCGCCGGGGTGAGCCGGGTCCAGTTCGTCGGGTCGGCCGGGCGGTCGGCCAGCGCCGTCGCCAGGCTCGATTCGAGGAAGGCCACCAGTTTGTCCGCCGGAGCGACCGACAGGGTCAGGTCGTCGGCGTAGATGTCCTTCATGTGGTTGGCGATCTGGTAGCAGTGGGTGAGCTTCCGGCGCTCGACGCTTCGGCCCGAGAGGGCGAGATAGAGCGCTTCCTCGGTCGACTGGGTGTGGGAGGGGTGGGCCTGTTCGTTGCGGTGCATGTGCGCGAACTCGTGGAGAGCGAGTTCGCGGGCCATGGCACTGCTGGCGGCCTGTTGAGAGATCGAGAGGTCGTGCCCCTCGGCGTCGTGGCTCGTCCAGGTGCGTTCGTCGGGGTCCTCGCGCACGTAGACCCAGACCGGGCGGTCGAGATCGTACTCGGTCTCGAAGAGGTCACGTGCGCTGAGAAACGGCTCCGTCGGCCCAGTACCCTGCACGCGAACGTCCATGTCTTCCCGTGGTACGGGAGCGACGCGTATCACTTTTGCGGGCGGTCCGATGCCTGCGGGCGGTTTCGCGGCCCTGCCGTCTCCATCCCCGTGACGCCGCCCGGTTTCGGGTGGAACGGTCGCTCCGCGGGGAGTTTCCGGCGGGTTCGGCCGCTGGGGCAAACCACTTCACTTTTGACCCTGCTTCCGATACGGTTGGGTATAATGGGCCGACGCAAGAAGATCGTACAGGAGTGCGAACGGCTGATGGACGAGCCGGAGAACATCCGGAACATCGCCATCGCCGCGCACGTCGACCACGGGAAGACGACACTGACGGACAACCTGCTGGCCGGTGCGGGGATGATCTCCGACGAGACGGCCGGCGAACAGCTCGCGATGGACACCGAGGAGGACGAGCAGGAACGTGGGATCACCATCGACGCGGCGAACGTCTCGATGACCCACGAGTACGAGGACACCAACCACCTCATCAACCTGATCGACACGCCCGGCCACGTCGACTTCGGGGGCGACGTGACCCGCGCGATGCGTGCCGTCGACGGCGCGCTCGTCGTGGTGGACGCCGTCGAGGGTGCCATGCCCCAGACCGAGACGGTCCTGCGGCAGGCACTCCGCGAGGGCGTCAAGCCCGCACTGTTCATCAACAAGGTCGACCGCCTCATCTCGGAACTCGAAGAAGGTCCCCAGGAGATGCAGGAACGGCTGACCGCGGTCATCCGCGACGTGAACGACCTCATCCGCGGCATGACCGAGGAGATGGACGACATCGACGACTGGACCGTCTCCGTCGAAGACGGGACCGTCGGCTTCGGCTCTGCGCTCTACAAGTGGGGGGTCTCCATGCCGTCGATGCAGCGCACCGGCATGGACTTCGGCGACATCATCGACCTCGAACAGGCCGACAAGCGCCAGGAACTCCACGAGCGGACGCCCCTGGCCGACGTCGTCCTCGACATGGTCTGTGAGCACTTCCCCAACCCCATCGACGCCCAGCCGATGCGTATCCCGCGTGTCTGGCGTGGCGACGACGAGTCCGACATCGCCGAGGGCATGCGCCTGGTCGACGAAGACGGCGAAGTCGTCCTGATGGTTACCGACATCGGCGTCGACCCCCACGCCGGGGAGATCGCCGCCGGTCGTGTCTTCTCCGGGACCCTGGAGAAGGGCCAGGAGCTGTACGTCTCCGGGACTGCGGGCACAAACCGTATCCAGAGCGTCGGCATCTACATGGGCGGCGAACGTGAGGAAGTCGACGAGGTTCCCGCCGGGAACATCGCCGCCGTCACCGGTCTCAAGGACGCCATCGCCGGTTCGACAGTTTCGAGCGTGGAGATGACGCCGTTCGAGTCCATCGAACACATCTCCGAGCCGGTGATCACGAAGTCCGTCGAGGCCCAGCGCATGGACGACCTGCCCAAGCTCATCGAGACGCTCCAGCAGGTCTCGAAGGAAGACCCGACGATCCAGATCGAGATCAACGAGGACACCGGCGAACACCTGATCTCCGGGCAGGGTGAACTCCACCTCGAAGTCATCACCCAGCGGATCGAGCGCAACCAGGGCATCCCGGTCCACACCGGCGAACCCATCGTCGTCTTCCGCGAGGCACCACAGCAGCAGTCCCGCGAAGTCGAGGGCATCTCGCCCAACCGTCACAACCGGTTCTACATCTCCATCGAACCGCTCGACGAGGACGTCGTCGAGACGATCAAGCTCGGCGACGCCTCGATGGACATGCCCGAACTCGAGCGCCGTGAAGCCCTGATGGAGGCCGGCCTCGACAAGGACGCCGCCCAGGAAGTCGAGCACATCCACAACACCAACATCCTCATCGACGACACGAAGGGGATCCAGCACCTCAACGAGACGATGGAACTCGTCATCGAGGGCCTTGAGGAGGCCCTCGACGACGGGCCGCTGGCCGCCGAGCCCGTGCAGGGCGCACTGATCCGCCTGCACGACGCCCGGCTCCACGAGGACGCCATCCACCGCGGTCCGGCACAGGTCATCCCCGCCGTTCGGGAGGCCGTCCACAACGCCCTGATCGACGCCGAGATCCGCCTGCTGGAGCCGATCCAGGAGGTCCGGATCGACGTGCCCAACGACCACATGGGTGCCGCGTCCGGCGAGATCCAGGGTCGTCGTGGCCGCGTCGACGACATGTACCAGGAAGGCGACCTGATGGTCGTCGAGGGCGTCGCGCCCGTCGAGGAGATGATCGGCTTCTCCAGCGACATCCGGAGCGCCACCGAGGGTCGTGCCTCCTGGAACACCGAGAACGCCGGCTTCCAGGTCATGGCCGACAACCTCCAGCCGGACCAGATTCAGGAGATCCGCGAGCGGAAGGGCATGAAGACGGAACTGCCCGAGGCTATCGACTACTTCTAGCCCACTTTTTACGTCGGGGGGTTCGCCGGGCGAACCCCCCATCGCAAAAACTTGGGGAAAAACTGCCGCGAGCGCGGCTCTGCCGCGCTCGCGGATGCTGCGCTCGTCGCTCTTCCGCACCGCACCGCAACTGCGACCGCACCGCTCAGCAACTGCCACTGCACTTGACCAACTTTACCCCGTCGCGGCCCCTATCTCGTGGTATGTCGCTGCTCCATCAGGTGCTGGACATCCTCATCGGCGGACTGATCGCCGGGCTCACACACTTCATGCTGAGTTTCGTCATCGCCGATCCGAACCTCCCAGTGACTATCGGCGTCATCCTCGCGAGCATGTACTACTTCTCGCGGAATCCGTGGGGAGCGAGTCGCGAGCAGGGAAAACAGTGGAACGAGCGGATCGACGCGATGTACGAGAAAGTCCTGCCGTGACAATTTCGGATTCGAGGGGGTTCGTGGTGCCGATTTTTTGGAACTCCATCAGGAAACCGGATCGCGGTTCTCGGCGTCCTGCCGATGTGTTGCGTTCGCACTGACGCGATAGCGATACGATTGTGTGAACCAGTCGGCGTGAGCACTGGTTGCGGTTGCGTTTGCTGGGGAATCCGAGTAGCCTGTACACGTGACGATTGCCTCGTACCCCCACTGCCGCTGTTCCAAACTGTCGACGCGACAGTTGACGACCACGTCAGTGTCCTCGCCCATCCACAGTGAGTTGTAGACGTAGCGAGACTCGTGGGTTTCGACGTACTCTCGAACGGCCGCTTCTGTGGCCGGTGACGGTGGTTCGGGTCGCTCTTTCGTCCCTTCGGGAAAGTCGACCTCCCCTGCTGGAAGCGGCGTACCGGTCTCCGAAGAGTGTCCGAGACAACCAGCGACCGAAATCATACCCGTACAGAGCGCAGAGAGAAGCGTCCGCCGTTGCATGCTGCTATCATTACGATTGCTGGACAAGTGCTTTGTGTGGAGTCACGCCACCCCGCGCGACCCGCCGGTGAAAAAGGGGGGTCTTATGTCGATCCGTGTGTCAGATGGTGGTATGACCAGTGACGGGACCGGAGACCGGTCGCGGCGGTATCTACCAGACGACGGACTGTGCGGAGCGGGGGTGACCGGAACATGAACGACGCACACGGCGACGAGGTCCACGCCTACACGATTCGGCTGGAACTCGTCGACGAACCGGGCGAACTGCTGCGGGCGCTCGGCCCCATCGCCAACAACGGGGGGAACCTCCTCTCGATCTTCCACGAACGGGGGAACCTGACACCGCGGGGGCACATCCCGGTCGAGGTCGATCTGGAGGCGACGCCCGAGCGGTTCGACGACATCGTCGAGGCGCTGCGGGAGGCCGGCGTCAACGTGATCCAGGCCGGTGCCGAACAGTACAGCGAGGAACTCACGGTGATAATCGTCGGCCAGCTCGTCCAGACGGATCTGTCCGATACGCTCTCTGCGATTCAGGACGGGACCGACGCCTCCGTGACCGACGTGTCGCTGTCCGCGCCGGAGGGAACGGAGAACGGTGCGAGCGCCCGGCTCCGGCTGGCGACCCAGAGCGGCGAGACCGACAGCGTCCTCTCGGCGGTCCGGTCGGTCGCGAGCGAGAAGGACCTCCGTGTCATCGAGCCGCTCACGGGAGGTGGTGAAGCGTGAGACTCGCCATCGTCGGTGCCGGGGCCGTGGGGCGCTCGGTCGCGGAACTCGCGGGCGGGTACGGACACACCGTCGCCGCCCTGGCGGACTCGGGGAGCGCCGCGGTCGACGCCGACGGGATCGACGTGGCCGCCGCGCTGGAGCGCAAACGCGAGGACGGACAGGTCGGGACGGCCGACCCCGAGGACGCACTCGACGGCGAGTACGACGCTCTCGTGGAGGCGACGCCGACGACGCTGGGTGACGCCCAGCCCGGCTTCGGCCACGTTCGGACGGCGCTGGAGCGGGACCGCCACGTCGTGCTGGCCAACAAGGGCCCGGTCGCCGAGCGCTACGACGAGGTCCGCGAACTGGAAGCCGAGAGCGCGGGCGCGGTCCGGTTCGAGGCGGCCGTCGGCGGGGCGATCCCCGTACTCTCGACGGTCGAGGACTTCGGCCCGGACAACATCGTCGCCGCGCGCGGGGTCCTCAACGGCACGGCGAACTTCGTCCTGACCCGGATGGCCGCCGAGGGACTGGACTACGAACACGTCCTCGCGGAGGCCCAGGACATGGGCGTCGCCGAGGCCGACCCCTCCTTCGACGTGGAAGGGACGGATGCGGCGCTGAAGTGCGTGATCCTCGCCAACGTCCTCGCACAGGGCGAGCGGACCTACCGGCTCGAAGACGCCGAGGTCGACGGGATCACGGACGTACCCGGGAGCGCGCTGGAACTGGCTCACGAGGACGGCCGGACGGTCCGGCTCATCGGCGAAGTCAGTGGGGACGGCGTGCGCGTGGGACCGCGCCTCGTCTCGGAACACGGCGACCTCGCGGTCGGCGGGACGACCAACATCGTCCAGCTGGAGACCGACCACGCCGGCCGGCTGAACCTCAGCGGCCGCGGTGCGGGCGGCCCCGAGACCGCGACCGCGGTCCTCTCGGACGTCGGGCGACTGCCCGAACTGTGAGCGATCAGGCCCCCGATTCGAGGGCCGATTTCCTTCCCAGTCGTGTGACAGTCTCCCAAAACGCAAGACGGCGGCGGGACGGCGAACGTCACCTATCGAAATCGTTTTAACTGCCTCCACCAAAAGAGTCCGATATAGCGCCTCTGCGCGTGAGATAATCAATGAGCGACAAACCGCACCAGAACCTGGCCATCATCGGCCACGTGGACCACGGGAAGAGTACGCTGGTCGGACGACTCCTCTACGAGACGGGGAGCGTACCCGAGCACGTCATCGAACAGCACAAGGAAGAAGCCGAAGAGAAGGGCAAGGGTGGCTTCGAGTTCGCCTACGTCATGGACAACCTCGCCGAGGAGCGTGAGCGCGGGGTCACCATCGACATCGCCCACCAGGAGTTCGACACGGACGAGTACTTCTTCACCATCGTCGACTGTCCGGGTCACCGCGACTTCGTGAAGAACATGATCACGGGCGCGAGCCAGGCCGACAACGCCGTGCTCGTCTGTGCGGCGGACGACGGCGTCCAGCCCCAGACACGCGAGCACGTCTTCCTGGCCCGCACCCTGGGTATCGACGAGCTCATCATCGGCATCAACAAGATGGACCTCGTCGACTACGAGGAAGGTCGCTACCGCGACGCCGTCGACGAAGTGACGGAACTGCTCAAGCAGGTCCAGTTCAACGTCGACGACGCGAAGTTCATCCCGATCTCGGCGTTCGAGGGCGACAACGTCGCCGAGGACTCGGACAACACGCCGTGGTACGACGGCCCGAACCTGCTCGAGGCACTCAACGACCTGCCCGAGCCAAAGCCGCCGACGGACGCCGACCTCCGGCTTCCGATCCAGGACGTCTACACGATCTCCGGGATCGGTACCGTGCCGGTCGGCCGCGTCGAGACGGGGACCCTCAACACGGGCGACAACGTGTCGTTCCAGCCCTCCGACGTGAGTGGCGAGGTCAAGACCATCGAGATGCACCACGAGGAAGTGCCCAAGGCCGAACCCGGTGACAACGTCGGGTTCAACGTCCGCGGCATCGGCAAGGACGACATCCGCCGTGGCGACGTCTGTGGCCCGGCCTCGGACCCGCCGAGCGTCGCCGAGACGTTCCAGGCACAGATCGTCGTGATGCAGCACCCGAGCGTCATCACCGCGGGCTACACCCCGGTCTTCCACGCGCACACGGCACAGGTCGCCTGTACCATCGAGTCCATCGACAAGAAGATCGACCCCTCGACCGGCGAGACGGCCGAGGAAGATCCGGACTTCATCCAGTCGGGCGACGCGGCGGTCGTCACCGTCCGTCCCCAGAAGCCCCTCAGCATCGAGCCGTCCTCCGAGATCGAGGAACTCGGCTCCTTCGCCATCCGTGACATGGGTCAGACCATCGCGGCGGGCAAGGTCCTGAGCGTCCAGGAGCCCTAACGCATGCAGCAGGCTCGCGTCAGGCTCGCAGGCACGAGTCCCGAGGATCTGGACGACATCTGCGACGACGTCCGAGAGATCGCCTCGAAGACGGGCGTCAAGCTCAGCGGCCCGGTGCCGCTCCCGACCAAGACGCTGGAAGTTCCCGCCCGGAAGTCCCCCGACGGTGAGGGGACCGCCACGTGGGAACACTGGGAGATGCGCGTCCACAAGCGGCTGATCGACATCGACGCCGACGAACGCGCACTGCGGCAGCTGATGCGGATTCAGGTGCCCAACGACGTCTCCATCGAGATCGTCCTCGAGGACTGACGAACCGGATCGCCCGCGTTCGTTCCGGTGGACCGGCCACCGTCTCACGCGCGAGGCTCTCGCGCTTTCGAGGACCGGAACGTATAACGGCGTCGCCGCGCAACTCACGACTGCGGGCTCGTAGATCAGCGGTAGATCGCTTCCTTCGCAAGGAAGAGGCCCTGGGTTCAAATCCCAGCGAGTCCATCCCACTTTTTACTTCGTCGGGTCGCGGCGAAGCCGCGACCGCTCCTCGCAAAAACGTGGGGAAAAACGACCTTCTCGCTCGCTTCGCTCGCGAGAAGTGAACCGCCTCGCTCCGCTCGGCGGATGCTTGTTCAACAGCCAGCAAACTCGTTTCTGGCGAGTCCACTCAACATTTCACATCGTCGCTGGCGGTTAGCACTGGCCGCCAGCGAGGCCATCGGCCCCGCCCGGCAGATGTTCGCTGACCGCCAGTCGACTCGTTTCCAGCGAGCCAATTCGTTGCTGTGCCAGGTCCCGCTCTCCGACGCACTGGCTTGCTTCGACGGCCACGGCCGACTTCGGTCACTATGTGATTTGCAAACACTGCACTTAATTTACCAGGGGTTCACAGTTGGAGGCATGTCATCCGACGCCGATCAGGGGGAGCGGGCGGCGGGCGAGGCGACAGGGACGAGGACACCGGCGAACGCGCCGCTCGCGCCGTATCCGCCGAATCTCGATCCGCCGTGGTTGCACTTCAAGGGAATGATGGCGGATCTGATCGACTTCGGTGAGCGGGCGCTGGCCACGCGTGATGTCTGTCGCGTGCGGATGCTCGGTCGTGGCGACCAGTACGCCGTGGGGCATCCCGATCACATCAAACGCGTCCTCGTCACGGAACGGGAGAAGTTCCGCAAATCGCAGGACTTCCGCATCGCCTTCGGAGAGGGGTTGTTGACGGTCGAGGGCGAGGAGTGGCGGGCACAGCGGGACGCGATGCAGCCGCTGTTTACCCGGGATAGCGTGCTGGGCTACGCGGACGGCATCGTCGAACAGGTCCAGCGGCGGGTCGACCGCTGGTCGGACGGGCAGCGGCTGGACCTCCAGCGGGAGTTCACCGACCTGGCGCTGGATGTCCTCTTTGCGACGGTGCTGGGGCGGGAACTCGACCTGGACGGTGACCGGCGGTTGCGCGAGAGTGCGGAACACCTCCACGAGTGGTTCCAGCCCACGTCGTATCTCCTGCCCGAGTGGATGCCGACGCCCGCACGCCGTCGGTTCAAGCGGGCAAAGCGGACGCTCGAAGCGGAGGCCGAGCGCCTCCTCGACGAACGGGCCGGAGAGGCACCGGCCGATCCCACCCAGGCCGAGGACCTGCTGTCCCTGCTGGTCGGGTTGCGTGAGGCCGGGGTCGCGGATTCGGGGATGCTGACCGACGAGCGGTTGCGAGATCAGATGGTGACCATCGTCTTCGCCGGTCACGACACCACGACGACGACGCTGACGTTCAGCTTCTGGGCGCTGGCGAACCATCCCGAAATTCGCGAGCGGTTCCACGCCGAGATCGACGCGCTGGACGGGCCGCCGACGGTCGACGACCTGGACGACCTGCCGGTCACCGAACGGGTCGTCACGGAGACGTTGCGACTGTATCCGCCGGTGTACCAACTGCCCCGGATGACCAACGAACCGGTCGTCTTCGACGGGTACCGGGTGCCCGAAGACGAAATGATCGGGCTGGCGATCCGGCACGTCCAGCGCGATCCGCGGTTCTACGACGACCCCGATACGTTCCGGCCGTCGCGGTGGGACGGGGACCTCCGATCCGAACTCCACGACTTCGCGTACGCGCCGTTCGGCGGTGGCCCGCGCATCTGTATCGGTCGGCAGTTCGCGCTGCTGGAGGCGAAACTGACGCTGGCGACCATCGGGCGACAGTACGACCTGGGCTGGCTGGGTGAGAACGACGCCGACGGCGAACCCCCGGTCTCGCCGGAGATGACTCTCCGGATGGAACCGGGCCAGGAGTTCCTGGTGACCGAGCGCTGACTACTGTTTCTCGAAGCGGTGCATCACGATCTCGGAGTCGTCGTCCCACTCGAAGTTGTCGTGGGCGCGTTCGAGGATCTGTTTGTAGTGATCGAGGTCGCGTGCGCCCTCGGCCCGGGCGTCTTCGTCGGTCATGTCGCCGAGCGTCCGGTCGTCGACGGCGACGACCTCGAAGGTCGTGCCCTCGATCTCGAAGGTGTCGCCAACCTCGGCGTACTGCTGGCCGCGGTGGATCTGGGTCACCTCGCCGTCGAGGGCCTGGCTCTGCATTCGGTCGCTGGGGAGCAGCGTAGTGGGTTCGAGTTCGGACACACAGAGGAGAGGGGCTGGCGACCCAAAACGGTTCAGCTTGCGGCACCGGGTTCGATCAGTCGACCAGGCCGTACCCGCGCCGGAACAGCTCCACGTCGAGGGCGACGACGGCCAGGGTCAGCACGGAGAGGACGGCCAGGGACTCGTTGGGCGGGAGTTCGGCCGCGCCGAAGAAGCCGTAGCGCACCCCGTTGACCATGTAGACCATCGGGTTGAACAGCGAGACGGTGTAGGCGATGCCCTCCAGCGCGTCCAGCGAGTAGAAGACGCCGCCGAAGAACACGAGCGGGCGCAGGATGAACTGGTTGAGGACGGTGAGGTAGTCGAAGTCACGCGCCCACAGCCCGCCGACGACGCCGAAACTCGCAAAGAGCAGGCAGATGACGAGCATGAACGCCACCAGGTAGAGCGGGCGGGCGACGGGCACGCTGGTGAACAGTAGACCGATGAGGCCGATGATGATCCCGACGACGAGGCCGCGCAGCGCCGACGAGAGGATGTAGGCCAGCACCATCGAGGTGTAGGGCAACGGCGAGGTCAGCACTTCGTGGATGTACTCGTTCCATCTGCCGTGGAAGATCGAGAACGACGAGTTCTCGAAGGCGTTCGAGATGGCACCGAGGACGATGAGGCCGGGGAGGATGAACGCGATGTACTCGATCTCCCGGCCGTCGAGGACGAACGAGTCGATCCGGCCGCCGAGGATGACGCCGAACACCGAGAAGTAGAGGACGTTCGTGATCGCCGGCGGGAGGAACGTGTTCCGGGGCCGCCGGACGAACCGCAACACCTCGCGGTGGAACAGCGTCCGGAAGCCGGTCGGGAGCAGGCGGTCGAGGAGGCCAGGGCTGGCGGCTGATTCGCCCGCGGTTACTCCACCGTCGCTCGCCACCCCGACGTCGTCGTCCCCGCTCATGCTTCCACCGTGCTCTCGGTGCGTGTCATGTCGACGAACACTTCTTCGAGCGAGGCACGCTCGATGTCGACCTCGGTGACGGTGTAACCCGCCGCCTCCAGCTGGCGGAGCAGGTCGGGAACGACGGAACTCCCGCGGGCGGCGGTGACGACGAGGTCGCCGTCCTCGATCCGGGCGTCGTGAACGTCGGGCAGGTCCAGTTCGGGCGCGGTCGTGGGCGTCGAGCGCAGCGAGACGCTGATGCGGTCGGTGCCCCGGTCCATCAGTTCGTCGGGGCTGGCCTCCTCGACCTTGCGGCCCTCGTCCATGATCGCCACGCGGTCACAGAGGCGTTCGGCCTCCTCGATGTAGTGGGTGGTCAGCAGGATGGTCGTCCCGGCGTCGTTCATGCGGTTGATCACGTCCCAGAGGTCCCGGCGCAACTGCACGTCGACGCCGGCGGTCGGTTCGTCGAGGATCAACAGGTCGGGATCGGACACCAGTGCCCGAGCGAGCATGAACCGGCGCTTCATCCCGCCGGAGAGCCAGTCGAATCGCGTGTCCCGTTTCTCGTAGATACCGACGGTCTTGAGCGCCTCCTCGGCCCGACGGGTGGCCTCGCCCGAGGGGATGCCGTGGTAACCGGCCTTGTGTTCGAGGACCTCCTGGATGGGGAAGAACCGATCCACGTTGTACTCCTGGGGGGCCAGGCCGATGGCGTCGCGGGCCTGCTGGTACTCCTCGCCCACGTCGTGGCCGAACACGGCCGCCTCGCCGTCGGTCCGGTGGGCCAGACCCACGAGGATGTTGATGAAGGTGGTCTTGCCTGCGCCGTTGGGTCCGAGGAGTCCGAAGAACTCCCCGGCCTCGACCGAGATGTCGAGACCGTCGAGCGCCCGCACGTCGTCGTACTCCTTGACGAGGTCGCGGGCTCGAATGGCCAGTGTCATTACCCACTGTCAGCGGTTCTGGCCGGGTAAGCCCCACGTTCTCGGGTCGCCGCCCGGCCGCGAGGATCGCCGCCGAACGGCAAGTAACGTGCATCGAATCCGGTTCCGAAGGCCGGAACATTGATAAGACTTGGCAGATATTGAGAGACCAAGAGACCGAACCGAGTCAGCACCGGCCACACTGCTGGGCCGTCGCGTTGCTGGCCACAAGGGGGGACGGCACCATATCGACAGCGTGCACAGTGTGCGCTGGCGGACGCGACGACGGAGGGGATCCGTCGACGACCAGGGGATGGTCGGGGGGCTCGTGTCGGTCGGACGGTAGAACAATGTACGATACCAAACGGCTAGCCAGCGGCGTTGGCGTGTTGCTTACGTTGTGGGCCTTGGTCGGGCTGTTGATACTGAGTACGGGGGTGGGCGTCTCGGTGCCGCTGAGCAGCACTGGGGGATTCAACGTATCGGCCGACTACCTGACAGCGTCCGAGGCGACCGTCGTGCCCGCCAAGACCAAGATCGTCACGCCATCGGTGTTGTTCGAGGTAGAGCGCAGTTACATCCGCGATCTGAACTTACAGAAGACGCTGAACGTCAGCGACGTGCCGGGACTCACGGGACGGTTACAGATACAGATCCGGAGCGAGGAAGCGACGGCGGAAGGCGTCGCGTTCAAGACCGACCGGATCACCGCACAGACCGCGACCTGGCGCGGGTTCGTCCTCGACGAACGGACGGGGCCGAAGATCTTCGACCGGTTCAAAGCCTACGCCGGGCCGAATCCGAACCAGGCACCCAACACGAACGACCCGCTCCAGATCGAGGGCAGCGACGCGGGTGCCATCAGGCCGAGCGACGGCGACCCGGCCTTCGAGTTACGCGGGGCGAAGATCACGACCTCGACGCTCTCGGCGGATCAGATCCAGCTCTCGGATCTCTCCCTGCGAGTGCGCTACGACTTCAACAACGACGGTGAGTTCGAATATGGCGCGTGACGACACGACCGACGGCGAGGGGGCGACGACCGACAGCGATCCGTCGTCCGGGCGTCCTGACGGGCCTCGCGCCCGCTTCGACCGGTGGACTGCGACCAGACCGACGCTCGGCGCGACGCTTCTGGGGCTCGGGAGCGCCGTCCTCGGCTGGCGCGTCCTCGCCCAGCTGTCGGCGGTCCCGCTGGGACGTATCACACCGGTCGGCTTCGCCGGCGGCACCGCACCGTTCGTCGGCGTCGTCCTCGGGCTGTTCGTCCTCGCGAGGCCCGAGAAGGCCCGCCTCGCCGGCGGTGCCGGCTTCGGGCTGGTCGGGTTCACGTTCGCCGGCCTCCTGCTCTCGGGCGTTCCGCTCGCCCACCCGGAACTGGCCTTCACCGGGTTCGTGATCGGCGGGATCGGCGCGGTGATCTGTCTGGCCTGGGACCGAACCAGTACCGTCCGCATCGAGCGGGGGCCGGCCTTCCGTGCCGGCCGCGCCGCGCTGGTCTGTGGCCTCGTGCTGGCGCTGGCGTTCACCGCCGCACCGGCCGTCTCCGGTGACACGTTCCCCGCCCAGTCGGACACGCTGGACGGATTCGTCGTGAGTCAGTCGTCGCTCGACGCCGGCCTGTATAGCTACCAGACCGACTGTGACACCGATCCCGGCTTCGCCATCGGCGGCGAGGACTGTCTCGACATCACCGTCGACAGCACGAGCCAGGAGAACATCGACCGGGCCGCACGCCAGCAACTCGACAGCACGAGCGTCGCCGACGTGGAGATCAACGACTTCCTCATCTACGAGAACCTCTTTACGGACCTGCGTGGCGGCCGGAACGTCTACTTCGAGCTGACGGCCTCACAGGCCGTCGCGTCGAGTGAGACCGACAACGGTCGCGCCATCGACGTGTACATCTCGGAGTTCCGCTCGGAGAAGCTGACCGCCCGGCTGGACCTGATCGAGTTCCCCGGGACGCCCGGCATCCCGGCGGACAACATCGCGTACTGGAGCTGTACGCCCCACAACGACAGCGGCTTCGGGACGATCAACGACATCCGGCTCGGGCTGGACACCAACCCGCGGCTGACCGACGGGCGCGACGTGTCGCTGCTGGCCCACCAGCTGGGCAGTTCCGAGACGGTGCTGACCGACTTCAAGCTCAAGATCGGCGCCGAACTGGGTAACAAGAGCGGGGTCCGCGAGCCCATCCCGGCCGACGACGGGCCGACCACCGCACCCTCGAACTGCCTGTGACGCCCGACGGCTCGGAACTCGATGGCTCCGACGGCGTTTTGACCGCCGCGGACGACGACGCCGACGTGGAGACGATCACGTTCACGGAGTGGCGTCGGGCCCGCCCGTTCGCCGGGGCCATCTTGCTCGTGGCCGGCGGGTTGCTCGTCGCCTGGCCGTCGCTCCAGGTCGTGTTGAGTACCCAGCCGTACGACGCCTACCCGACCTCCAGTCTCGGGACCGTCGTCGGCGCGGGGATCGTCTTCGTCGGCGTGGCGGTGCTGTTGCGGCCCGAGCGGGCGCGGGAACTCGGAATCGCAGGGCTCGTGCTCGCGTCGGTATCCTTCCTGGTCGCGTTCGGCGGGTATCTGATCGGAATGCTGGTCGCGAGCGCGGGCGGGGTCCTCTGTTTCGCCTGGCGACCGACCGAGGAGTACGAGCGGCTGATTCTGGACGCGGAGAACGACAAAGAGACGTAGCTCAGCGGCCGAGTTTCTCGCGGCTGATCTTGACGCCGCGGGGCGTGATGATGATCTGATCCTCGTCTTTCTGGACGATGTCGCCGCCGACGCCGCGGGCGACCTGCTGGAGTTCGTCCGTGATCTGCTCCATCGTGCGGTCCTGCGTCGTGTGTCGCGTGATGTCGGCGACGACGATGTCCCCCGCGTACACCGCGTCCTTGATGTCGATGACGTCTTGCTTCTCGCTGATCTTGGCGATGTGCATCTGCGTGTCGGCCTGTGCCTCCGGCGCCTGGACGCCGTCGAGTTCGACGTAATCGTCGGTGCGACGCGTCGACCCCGACTCACCCAGGAGTTTGTTCATGAAGCCCATACCCGCGAAACCGGCGCGCAAAAGTATAGGTTTTTCGTCAGACATACCTACGCGAACTAGCATTTCCGGCCGTCTGGGCCGTCAGACCCGAGAAACGACGGTTCCGGGTGTCGGTCACTCGTCAGACGGGACGCTCCCGATACCCGCTCAGACGGAGAACTCGTACAGATCGTCGCCGACGTGGTGGATACTGTCGACGACCTTGCCCTCGTCGCCGACCATGTCGTCGCCGTCGGTGCGGGCCCGGCCGACCGCCAGCACCTTCCCGTGGTTCTCCTCGGCGATGGCGACCAGGTCGCCGGCCGCGATGCTGGAGTCGGCTTCGGTGATCCCGGGGCGCATCACGTCGGCACCGTCGCTGACGAACGAGATGGCGCCGGCGTCGACCGTGACGACGTTGCGCTCGGGCGGGTACTCGTTCGCGCCGCGGACGGTCAGGAACGGTTCCTGCTCGCCGTGCTCGTCTTCGATGTAGACGACCGCGGGCTCGCCGTCGACCAGCACGAGATCGTAGTCGGTCCCCTCCAGTTCGACCTTCTCGTGGGTGTCGGCGTCCATGGTGACGCCGAGTTTCGCCTCCAGCGCGGACTCCAGTTCGTCCACCGCGTCGGCACGGAGGTGGTGCCGTGATTTCACCTGCATACCCCCCACGTCGCCCGCTCGCCGCATAAATCGCCCGCTCTCCCCGCCGTGGTTATCATGCATGATATTGGGTAGCAAAGCCTTTTATTTGTGTTCGAGTTAGCTAAAATTGGATGGCACGCTGGTCGCAACCGAGTCACGTCGGGCGAGTACGGAGCGTCGAGTCGCGTGAATCGCCGGCCAGGAGCCGTGCCACCGAGGTGAGCCAGGAATGAGTGTCGTCGATAGAGCCGCACAAACCGACGAGGGCCAGTTCGACCAACTACCGGAGTTCGAGTTGGAGTGTATGTACGACGACTGGGACGAGCCGACGGAGGTGACGATCTTCTCGACCGCCGACGAGGACAGTCTCTACACGGCCTGGCTCACAGCGGACCGGGACCACGCCGTGTCGCTCGCCGACCTGCGGTAAGCGACTCGTTCTCCCACTCGAAAAGGGCTAAGTACTCACCGGCCGAACGGGCGTGCATGTGGGGTTCCCGGCGGAACCGGGACGGCGCGCAGGTCACCTGCATCGCCTGCGGTGACTCGGTCGCCCGGAGCGACGCACGCGAGTACGACAAACACGGCGACCGCTGGAACCGCGAGGACAAGGAGTTCGAGTTCCTCTGTAAACACTGTTATCGCGACCTCTGTCACCAGCCACGCGACGGGCTGGAGTCACTGCTCGTCGAGAGCCGCGCCGGCCACAGCGACCGGGAGGAGTTCATCGCGACGTTCTACGACCTGCTGGCCGACCGCGGTGACTCCCCCGAAGGCCGGGAGTCCTAGCGACGGGCGTCGACACGACTAACTACCGGGTTCCCCTACCGGGCCCCATGAGCGACCAAGCAGAGGCCGGCACTGCGGAAGGCCAGGGCCCCGTCGAGATCGACGAGGAGCTGGCCCGCCACCTCGCCAACAAGCGCGAGGAGTTGTTCGAGAAGTTCGACATCCGCGACGACTTCCCGCCAGCCGTCCGCCAGGAGGCCGAGGAACTGACCGACGACGTGCAAAGCGAGGTCGAGGCCGAACTCGACGACCGACAGGACCTCCGGGAGATGACCACCTGGACGACCGACCCCGTCGACGCCCAGGACTTCGACGACGCCATCTCCATCGACGTGCGCGACGACGAGATCGTCCTCTGGGTCCACATCGCCGACGTGACCCACTACGTCAACCCCGAAACCGAGATGTGGTCGGAGGCACTCAAGCGTGCCAACACCGTCTACCTGCCCGCCTACACCATCCACATGCTCCCGCCGGTGCTGGCCGAGACCGTCTGCTCGCTGGTCCCCCACGAGGACCGCCTGGCCCACACCGTCGAGATGCACCTCGATCCCGAGACGCTCTCCTACGAGACCATCGACATCTACAAGTCCGTCATCCGCAGTGACGCCCGGCTGACCTACGCCCAGGCCGAGTCCCTGCTCGACGACCCCGAGAGCGCCGACGACCTGCTTGAAGACCCCGAGGTCGACCTCGCGACCAAGTGCGAACAGGTCTGGGACCTGGCCGACCGGCTCCACGAACAGCGCAAAGAGGACGGCTCCCTCGTTCTCAACCCCCGGCGGGACCGCGCCCACACCATCATCGAGGAGTGCATGCTCAAGGCCAACAAGGCCGTCACACACACCCTCCAGTGGGACCGTGGCCTCGAAGCGATGTACCGGGTTCACCCACAGCCCACGCCCGACCAGTGGAACGAGGCACTGCAGGAGATTCAGGATCTGAACGGCGTCTCGGTGTCGGCCAGCCACGAGGACCCCCGCAAGGCCGTCAACGAGACCCTGGAAGAAGCGCCCGAACGCCAGCTCAACCAGATTCAACGGGCCGTCATGAAGGTCATGCCCCGCGCGAAGTACATGAGCGATCCCTTCGGCGGCCACCACGCGCTGAACTTCGAGATCTACGGTCACTTCACCAGCCCCATCCGCCGGCTCTCGGACCTGGTGAACCACTGGATCGTCTACACCGACGAGGTGGTCGCCGACCTCGGGGACCTCTGTTCACACGCCTCGGACAAGCAGAAAGACGCCGAACAGTGCGAACGCGAGTACCGCCAGTTCCTCGAAGAAGTCGGGCTCGACCCCGCGGCGGTCAACAACCGCGGGCTGGAAGTCGTGGAGGAAGACGACTAACCCAGCCACCCGACGGCGTCCAGCGCGAGTACGAGCGCCGCCAGAAAGACGTGTTCGCCGTCGATCACGAACCCGTAGAACAGCGGCCCGCGGTCCCGGGTCGCCAGCGGGACGTACGCCCCGACGTAGGCGTTGAACGCCAGCAAGAGCAGAAATCGGTGGGGGAGCAGGGACGTCCAGACGAGCGCGACGACCGCCGCCGCGGCCGCGAGGTTCACCAGTTGCGCGACCCGTCGCGTCGTCGCCGGGCCGTACCGCACCGGAACGGTGCTGATCCCCTCACGGCGGTCGCCGGGGATGTCTTTGATGTCGAAGACGACCGCCGCGGTCGTCAGCATGACCGTCACGTAGCCGGCGAAAAACACGAGCGTGGGCTGGAGCCGCCCGACGTAGACGCCGACGCCCAGCGGGACGATGCCCCACGAGACACCGACGAGCAGGTTCTTCACGAGGAACAGTCGCTTCAGCCGACCCAGCGAGTACAGACCCACGACGGCCGCGGGGAGCCAGAGGAACGGCGCGCCCGGCAGGCCCCGGACGAACGCCAGCCCGATGGCCCCGAGATACAGCGCCGCGCCGACCGCGGCCAGGGGCCGGCCGTACCGTCGGGTGAACGCCGCCCGACCGGGGACGTTGCGCTCGTCCTCCGCGAGGTCGGTGAGCCGGTTCCAGCTGTAGACGAACAGCGTGGCCGCGAAGACGATACAGATCGGCACGGGGTCCAGCGGGTACCGACAGAGCCGGCTGGCGGTCACGGCGACGCTCGCGGCCGCGAGCGCGATGAACACGTTGCTGTGGACGACGACGGCGATCGCACGGCTCACCGCCGGCCACACCGGCCCGAACCCCACGGTGTCACTCGTCATCGTCGGTCGAGAGGGGCCACGACGCGCGTGCCACGTGTGTTCGGGGGTCGCGACCAAACTCTCTCAGCCGAACGGATTCGGGACGCAGCTCGGCGGGAAACGACCGGCAAGCACCGGAACTAAATTATCGTATATAGAGCCGAAAATTAATTACGTGCGGCCCCGAGTGGACAGTCTACGATGGGGACGAGTAGCATGGGGGCGTCGCGGATCGAGGAGTACTACACGGAGAGCCACTTCGATTACAAGTTGCTCTGGGCGCTGGAGGACAGTCACGGGCTCCACGCGGGGTACCACGACGGGCGCGACCAGTCACACGCCGAGGCCATCGAGAACATGAACCGGGAACTGGCCGACCGGGCGGGGATCGGCGCGGACGATCACGTCCTCGACTGTGGCTGTGGCGTCGGCGGGAGCAGCGTCTGGTTGGCGACCGAACGGGGCGCGACGGTCACGGGCGTCGACATCGTCCCGTTGCAACTCCGGGAAGCTCGCAAACTGGCCGCCGAGGAGGGCGTCGCGGATCGGGCCACGTTCACACGCGGGGACTTCACCGACCTGCCGCTGGCCGACGACTCGGTCGACGTGGTCTGGGGTATCGAGGCGATCTGCCACGCAGATGATAAGACCGAGTTCATCGAGGAGGCCGCGCGCGTCCTCCGACCGGGCGGGCGTCTGATCGTCGCCGACGGGTTCCGCGCGGTCGATGCGATGACGCCCGGCGAACGCGAGTCGATGAACCGGTGGCTCGACGGCTGGGCGGTGCCGAACCTGGCGACGCTGGACGGCTTCGGTACGGCGCTGTCCGATGCCGGGTTCGAGACCGTCGAGACCGCCGACGAGACCGAACAGGTGCTGCCGTCCTCGCGGCGGCTCTACTGGGCCAGCCGGCTCCTCCGGCCGTTCGGCCGCGTCGCGAGCGCGGTCGGCCTGCGCAACGAGACGCAGGAAGACAACCGGCGCGCCGCCCGCTACCAGCACGAGACGCTCACGGACGGACTCTGGCAGTACGGGATCGTCTCGGCAAAACGGTAGGACCTCAGACGTTGTCGGGGGTTTCGGCGTCGTCTTCGACGGAGCGTTTCATCGAGTCACGCCGGCTCTTGGCGTCCCGACCCGTACACTCCTCGAGGAAGTCGTTTTTCGCGTCGACCGCGTCGGCCGCGGCGTCGGCCTTGCCCTCCGCGATGACGTCTTCGGCGGGCCGTTCCTCGAAGTCCACACCCAGCTTGTCCTTCTTGCCGTCGTACTCGACGGTGCCAGCGGTGATACGCTCGAAGACCGGGTTGTCCGGATCTTCGACGACGTAGAGGTCGCTGCCCTTGTACTCCTCGGTCCCCGACACCTCACCGAAGAAGTCCTCGATCTTGGCCTTCATATCCGGTACTCGCTCTTCGAGGTGCTCGCCCCGACGCATCTTGTACTCCCGCATGAGAGAACGTTTGGACAGGGTTCGGTTTACTCTTTTCGCGTCGCGTCCTCGGCCCGATGTTCGAGACTCCCCCGGTGACAGGACGGACAGAAGTCGCCCGCACGCAGCGAGGACTCCTCGACGAGCGTCGTGAACTCACACTCCGGACAGTAGAACTCGCCCTCCGGGACGGTGACCGTCGCCGCCCCCGCCGGTTCCACGTCGCTGTCGATCCGCTGGGTCAGGCTCTCGCCCGGTTCCCAGTCCTCACCGTCGCCCTCGTCCTCCTCGGGCCAGTCCACCTCCGGTGCCGTCGCGGATTCTTCCTCGTAGCCGTACTCGTCGGGCCACTCCTCGGTCTCCGGTTGCTCGGCCGCCGGCTCCGGTTCCTCGCTGTCCTCGACCGCCTCCGTGGCGGCCTGCTCGATCTCCGCCGGGTCCGGTTCGGCCTCCTCGGGCGCGGCCTCGTCCTCGGGCCACTCCCCGGGTTCGCGCTCCGGTTCCTCGTCGTCGTCGAGGATGACCGCGCCGTCGTCCTCGGCCGCCGACTCGTCCTCGACCCCCGTCTCGCCCGCGGTGGCGATGTCCGGTTCGGGCTCGGGTTCCGGTTCGGGCTCGTCGTCCGTCGCCGTGCCGTCACTGTCGCCGCCG
The DNA here is from genome assembly GCF_049605515.1 of Halorientalis pallida. Taxonomy (GTDB): domain Archaea; phylum Halobacteriota; class Halobacteria; order Halobacteriales; family Haloarculaceae; genus Halorientalis; species Halorientalis pallida_A. The sequence continues at coordinate 2,038,697 of NZ_CP187158.1, read as the reverse complement.
GCGTCGAGCAGTTCCGCGTCGTCCTCGGCCGCGCTCATGTCCGGGCCGGGCGGGGGTGCCTGGGCGTCCGTTTCGGCCGCTTCGGGCTCGTCCGGTTCCGGCTCCGGGGTCGACGCCGGCGCTGGTTCGGCCTCGGTGTCGTCCTCGTCCGAGGCCGCCAGCGAGGTCACCTCCTTGTTCTCCGAGACGACCCGCCGCTTGCCACACCGCTCACAGACCTCGACTTCCTCGATGGTGATGACGACTTCGCTACCCTGTTCCTCGCGTTCCTCCTCGACCTCCGTCCCGCTGAACTTGTGCCCGAGTAGCGAACACTTGATAGCCATTGACACGATACTGGTCGCCCGCCAATCTTAAGCCTACTGCTTGGGTGTCTGACACCTGTCACTGCCGGCGAATCACGCCAGCAGTGACCGGACCGCGAATGATGGGCCGCTGGCACGTCTGTCCTGGCTCCCGCGGCGTCTCGAAGTCTTAAGACCCACCCGGCCGAACGGGTCCATATGAGAGCCAAGCGGGAGTACCGCGACCGTGACGAGACCCAGGTCGCGATACTCGACGCTCTCGCGGACCGCCGCGACGACGGGATGACGGTGTTCGAACTCCGGTCTCGGGTGGACGCGGACATCGACGAACTGGAGACGGCCCTCGCCGACCTCAAATCCGACGGGCTGATCGAGGCCACCGAGGAGGACGACCGCACCGTCATCCTCCCCGAGAACCACGCCATCGGCCAGTACGACCCCGACGACGAGCCCTCCCTGCTCGACCGGATCCGGTCCTGGCTCGGGCGCTGACGAATCCGGCAATTTAACGCCGCCGAGCGTCCATCGTCTCACAATGACTGTTCTCGAGGCCGTCCACGAGGCCCACGGTGCGACCTTCCGCGAGCAGGGAGGCCGTCGCGTCGTCGATCACTACGGTCGTCCGGAGCGAACCCACGCCGCCGTCCGCCGCGTCGTCGGCGTCTGTGAGTTCGGCTACGGCGTCGTCACCGTCACCGGCGACGACCGGATCGACTTCGTCGACAACGCCGTCTCCAACCGCGTCCCGTCGACCGACGGCCGGGGCGTCTACGCCCTCCTGCTCGACCCCCAGGGCAAGATTACGACCGACATGTACGTCTACAACGCCGGCGAGCGCCTGCTCGTGTTCACGCCGCCGGCCCGCGCCGACCCCATCGCCGAGGACTGGGCCGAGAAGACCTTCATCCAGGACGTGGAGATCGAAGTCGCCACCGACGACTTCGCCACGTTCGGCGTCCACGGCCCCAAGGCCACCGAGAAGATCGCCAGCGTCCTCAACGGTGCAGCCTCGCCCGACGAGGGCCTCGCGTTCGTCCGTGGCTCGATGGCCGACACCGGCGTCACCGTCATCCGTGACGACGGCCTGGCCGGCGAGGAGGGCTACACCGTCGTCTGCACCGCCGACGCCGCCGAAGACGTCTTCGACACGCTGGAGAACCGCGGCATGAACGCCGCGCCCTTCGGCTACCGCACCTGGGAGTCGCTGACGCTGGAAGCCGGCACGCCGCTGTTCGACACCGAACTCGAGGGCGAGATCCCCAACGTCGTCGGCGTCCGCAACGCACTGGACTTCGAGAAGGGCTGTTACGTCGGCCAGGAAGTCGTCTCCCGCGTCGAGAACCGCGGCCAGCCCAGCCGTCGCCTCGTCGGCCTGACCGCCGATGCGGTCCCCGAGTCCGGCGCGGCGGTCTTTGCCGGCGACAGCGCGGTCGGGGAAGTCACTCGCGCCGTCGACAGCCCGACCCGCGAGGAACCCGTCGCGCTCGCACTGGTCGACTACGACACCGCGGGCGACCTCACAGTCAGAATCGACGGCGAGGAACGGGCCGCCACCGTCGTCGACCTGCCCTTCGTCGAGGGCTCCGACGAGTCCGCCCGACTCCCGACCTACCCCGACGCCTGACGAACCGTTCGGCACAGCGACACGACGCCGGAACGTACTTGTCGAGTGACAGTGAATGTCTACCAATGGCTGGTCGCACCGACGGTCGCGGTGTCGTCGACGACTTCCGGGAGATCATCGACGTGGCCGGTGTTCCGGTGTACACGCTTGATCCGGACGGCTACCTCACGTTCGTCAACGCGACGCTGTGTGCCGAGTCGGGCTACACTCGCTCGTCGCTGATCGGGACGCACGTCTCCGAGTTTCTCCCCGAGCGCGACGTGAATCGGTGTCAGCGGGCGATCCGCGATCTGCTGGAGACCGGGGGCCGGACCCGCGAAGTCACCGTCGCGGTCGAGACCCAGGACGGCGGGTGGGTGACGGCGACGCTGGTCCTCTCCTTGCTCCCGCTCTCCAACGGGTTCCGTGGGACCGTCGGCGTCGTCCGCGACCTCGAACCCGGCCGCCCCGGCTAGCGCGAGAGGAGTGCCCGCAGTTGCTCGGTCGAAAAGAGCGTCGTCGGTCGATCCATGTGGACGGCGATCTCGCCCGAGAGCGCCCGCATGCCGGCGCGCTGGATCGGCTCCGGCACCGAGTAGCCCGCCCGGACCAGCTTCCCCAGTCGAATCTCGGTCCGCAGGTCCGCCCGCCAGGCGTCCTCGTAGTCGCCCAGCGTCCCCGGATCGGCGGGGTCGATCTCCCGGGCGGCGTGGTCGGCGGCCGTCATGCCGTAGAGGATGCCGCCGCCGGTGAACGGCTTGGTCTGGGCGGCCGCGTCGCCCAGCAGGAAACTCCGTCGGCCGGTGACTCGCGGTGGCGGGCCGATGGGGATCAGTCCCGAACACCGGCGGTCGGTCTCGACGCCGTAGGCGTCGGTGAACTCCTCGAACCGTGCCCGCACGTCGGCGCCCGGTGGCGTCGCGAGGCCGTACTCGACGCCGGCCTCGCCGCGGGGGATGCGCCACGCGAAGAACTCGGGGACGGTGAGATGCACGTCGACGAAGTCGTCGTGGTCGGGGTCGTCGGTGAACCCGAGGACGCCGTGGAGTAACTCCTCGGGATCGGGGAGGTCGAGTTCCGACCGCACGCGGGACTTCGGGCCGTCCGCGCCCGCGACCATGCGCGCCTCGTAGGTGTCGGTGCCGTTCGGCCCGCGCGCCCGAACCCGCACCGCGTCCCGTCCCTCGGTCACGTCGACCACCGTGTGTTCCTCCCGGAGGTCCGCGCCGGCGTCCCGCGCCGCCTCGGCCAGCGTCCGGTCCAGCCCGACCCGGTCGATGACGTTCGAGACGACCTCGTCCTTGTAGAAGGGGTGACCCTCGCTGTCGGGGCCGCCCGTGTGGAACCGCGCGCCGTACACCTCGTTCTGGAGGAGGTCGTCGCGAGCGCCAGCTGGGGTGTAGTCCCAGATGTCCGTACTGACGTGGCCCGAGCAGGCCAGGGGTTCGCCGACCCGCCCCTGCTCGAAGACGAGTACGTCGGCCCCGTCCGCGGCGGCCCGGCGCGCGAACCGCGAGCCCGCCGGTCCGGCCCCCACCACCACGAAATCGTACATACCTATTCGATGCCCGGCGACGCCCATATACCTTCTCGGTCGCGTCCGAGGCTTTATAGCCGGAAACGGAACCAGCCCTGGCCATGGTCTGACGTTCGCCGTGGCACGGTCCGCCGTCGCGCGACCGCCCGTGTCACGACCCGCCGCGGTCGCCTGTTCGCTACTCACCGTCGGAGACGGCTGTGTCGACGTTGCCGAAGACGAACCGCGTCCCCTGGTCGTACTCGCGATCCAGCGTGACGGTCCAGCCGTGGGATTCGGCCATCGTCCGGACGATGGAGAGTCCCAGGCCCGTGCCGTCGCCGCTGGTCGTGTAGCCGTACTCGAAGATGTCGTCGGCGTGTTCCTCGGGGATGCCGGGCCCGTCGTCGGCGACGTAGAAGCCGTCCGCGGTCGCCCCGACCTCGACTGTCACGTCGGGTGGGCCGTGTTCGACAGCATTCCGGACGACGTTCTCGAAGATCGTCAGGAGCTTCGAGCGGTCAGCCTGGAGCCGGCGGTCGTCGGTCACGGTCAGCGTCGCGCCGTCGGTGTCGACGTTCGCCCAGGCGTCGCAAGCGGTGGCTTCGAGGTCGACGGCCCCGGTCTCGTCGACGGTTTTGCCCTCGCGGGCGAGCGTGAGGATGTCGTCGACGATGTCTTCCATCCTGTCCAGCGAGTCCTGTGTCGAGGTGATCCGGCCCTCGGCGCGGTCGCGGTGTTCGGGTGTCACGTCCCACTCCTCGAGTTCCAGCGCCAGCGCCTCCGTCTGGCCACTGGCGACCGTGATCGGGTTGCGCAGGTCGTGAGAGATGGTCGTCGCCACCTGATCGAGACGTTCGTTCTGCTTCTGGAGTTGCCAGCGCGACTGTTCGAGATCCGTCACGTCGCGAAACAGGATCGCGTACCAGCCGACTGCTCCCGACCGACCGCGGGTGATCGGCGTCGTCGTGACCGAGTAGTGGTGTTCGGTCCCGCCACGAGCGAGCGTGATGCGGTCGGTCGTCCCCGCTTTGCCGCCTGCCGGCAGTTCGATCCGGTCGGCGAGCGAGGGGAACGCCGCGGCGAAGGGTGCACCCTTCTTCTCGGGGAGGGCCGGCCAGGTGTCCAGCGCCGCGGCGTTGTAGTCGACGAGGCGACGGTCGTCGTCCAGGACGAGCACCGGGTCCGTGAGGTGTTCGACGACTGCGTTGCGTGCGACGGGCAACACGTCGAGCAGGTCGAACCGGAACAGTCCGAACGTAGAGAAGACGACGTAGGGCAGTGCGCCGAACGTGGCGTGGTGTAAGCCGTCGGCAGGCAGGAGACCTGCCTGGCCCAGCAGTTCCGCGACGCCGATGGACAGCCCACCGAGCAGGATCAACAGGACCTGGGTTCCCGAGCCAGTGCCCGTCGCCAGCAGATAGTTCGTCAGGACGAACCAGCTGTACCCGATCAACCCCAGCAAGACGGTGAGGATGACGACCAGGCCGACACCGTGTTCGATGACGACGTACGGGAAGGGGTCGGTCACGACGACGAGATCGGTCCACAGCAGGTTCGTGACGCCGAGGAAGTTCAGTGGTGCCAGCACGAACAGGCTCCCCATCACCCCGACCAACGTGGCCTGGACGCTCCGTCGCTCGTGGAACTCCCGGCCGGTGTAGATCGAGACGAAGACGATGTACGCCGCGAACGACGCGAACAGCAACAGCGCCTCGACGATGGCGACGAGCCGCTGGAGCTGGGGGTCTCGAAGCAGGAGGTGGAGGAAGGTGCTGGCCATCCAGAACGCGCCGACGCCGAGGACGCCGGCGAACCACCTGGCACCGCGGCGCTCCCAGCGGTTCGAGTAAATCCAGTAGAGCAGCGACGACCCCGTGACAAGCGTCACTATCGGCCAGGCGAGATACGCGAGCCACACCACCGACGATCCCACAGTGTCTGAACGTCGGTGATCCGCTACATGAAACCTCGACCGATATCAGCACGTGATAACGTGGGTCACGGTCGGATTCACGGCTCAGTCGCTCGGTTCCGCCATCGCCGGTCCGCTCCACCACTCACCGTCGAACCCCGTGAAAACGAGCCGGGTCCCCCGCTCGTACTCGCGATCCAGTGTGACGGTCCAGCCGTGGGATTCTGCCATCGTCTTGACGATGGAGAGACCCAGCCCCGTCCCACCGTCACTGGTGGTGTAGCCGTACTCGAAGACGTCGTCGGCGTGTTCCTCGGGGATGCCGGGACCGTCGTCGGCGACGTAGAAGCCGTCGACGGTCGGGCCGACCTCGACGGTCACGTCGGCGGGCCCGTGATCGAGTGCGTTGCGGAAGCAGTTCTCGAAGATCGTCAGGAGCTTCGAGCGGTCGGCCTGGAGCCGGCGGTCGTCGGCGACGGTCAGCGTGGCGTCGTCGGTGTCGACGTTCGCCCAGGCGTCGCGGGCGGTGGCAGCCAGCGCGACGGGTTCGGTCTCGTCGACGGTCTTGCCCTCGCGGGCGATGGTGAGGATGTCGTCGATGATGTCTTCCATCCGGTCTGTGGCGTCCTCGACGCTCTCGATTTCGTCGTGGAGTTGCTCGCGCTCCGTGGCCTCGATGTCCAGGGCGTCGATACGGGTCTCGATCAGTTCGAGGCGACCCGTCGTCACGCTGATCGGGTTGCGGAGGTCGTGGGAGATCGTCGATGCGACCTGATCGAGGCGTTCGTTCTGTTTCCGGAGTTGCCAGCGGGACTGTTCGAGTTCCGTGATGTCCCGCAGGAGGATCGAGTACCAGCCGGTCTCCTCCCGGCTACCCTTCGAGACGGCCGAGACGGTGATCGAGTAGTGACGGTCCTGCCCGTCGTAGGTCAGCGAGAGTTGCTGTGTCGTATCCTCCGCCCCGGGCGGGACGGTGACGGTCTCGCACAGCGCCGGACAGACCCGCTCGAAGGCCGCCGGCACCTCCTCGGCGACCCCGGGCCAGACGTGCGTGGCCGCCTCGTTGAAGTCGACGACGCGCCGACGGTCGTCGACGACCAGCATGGGGTCCCTGAGGTCCTCGATGACGGTGTTGCGCGCCACCGGCTTCACGTCGAGCAAGCCAAAACGGAACAGCGAGACGGCGGTCAGCAGGTAGAAGGGGAGCAGGCCAAACGCCGCGTGGCTGAACCGGAGCGGGAGAGCGGATGTGTATTGACTGATGGCGTCGAGCGTCATGATCGACAGCGCACCGATGATGAACAACGTCAGTTGCACGCTGGACTGGCGACGCGTGGCCAGCAGATGATTCACCATCAGGTAGATACCGTACGCCGCCGGCACCTGAATGAGGACGATAATCGCCGCGAACACCGGCCCACGCTCGACCACGAGGTAGGGGAACGGCTCGGCAACCATCTCGAAGTGTGCGAACAGGAGCTGATGCGATCCGTTCGTCGGTGCGAGCACCAGATACACCACGACCGCCGCACCGAACAACCCCTGGACGGCTCGCTTCCGGTGGAGGTCGTTCCCGGTGTACGTCGAGACGAACACGACGAACGCCCCGACGGTCAGGATGGCGCTGAACGCGCCGAGCACGTAACTTACCCGTCTGCCCGCTGGTCCGACGGGGAGCAGGAAGACGACGATAGTCAGTGCCCAGGCCAGGCCCGTCCCGAGCATGAGCAGGAACCACCGGGCCCCGTCCCGATCCCACTGCCGGGTGTACACCCAGTAGCCGACGGCTGTCTGGGTCACCGCAGTCACAACGAGGACCCCGACGTAGATCGCCCACAGCCCGACCCGACTCTCCGCCATGGGCCCCATTCAGGACTGTAGTATTTCAAGTGTTGTCCCGGTTCTCAGTGCTGAAAGACGAGCAGGCCGAACCCGGCCGCTCGCGGGTCGTCCCTCTCACGGACTCTGCCCGTTCGAGTCGCGGTCGAAGACCGCGCACTCCCCGCTCGCGTGTTCGGGAATCCTCACTTCGTTCGGATTCCCTAATCGTCCCCAGCCCCAGTCGCTTCCGCGTCGCCCTCTGCGACCGCCGGCTCCCGGTCGCTTCGGGGCCCCTCCAGTTCGACCGCGGGCAACAGGTCACGCAGGTATCGCCCGGTGTGGGACGCCTCGGTACGGGCGACCTGTTCCGGCGTCCCCGTGGCGACGACTTCGCCGCCGTTCTCCCCGCCCTCGGGCCCGAGGTCGACGATGTGGTCGGCGTTCTTCACGAGGTCGAGTTCGTGTTCGATCACGACCACCGTGTTGCCGTCGTCGGTCAACCGGTGGAGTACGTCGATCAAGCGCCGCTCGTCTTCGGGGTGGAGGCCCGTCGTGGGTTCGTCCAGCAGGTACAGCGTCTCGCCGCTGTCTTTCTTCCCGAGTTCCTCGGCCAGTTTCACGCGCTGGGCCTCCCCGCCGGAGAGCGTCGTCGAGGGCTGGCCCAGCCGCATGTAGCCCAGGCCAACGTCTTTCAGGAGTTTCAGCCGCCGGCGGATCTGCGGGTGACTCTCGAAGAAGTCGTAGGCCTCGGCGACGCTCATCTCCAGCACGTCGGCGATGGTCTCGCCCTTGTAGGTCACGTCCAGGGTCTCGTCGTTGTAGCGGGCCCCGCCACACTCCTCGCAGGGCACCTGCACGTCGCTGAGGAAGTTCATGTCGATCTTGACGGTGCCCTGCCCGCCACACTCCTCACACCGGCCGCCCTTGACGTTGAACGAGAACCGCCCTTTCTCGTAGCCGCGCTGTTTGGCCAGCTTGGTGTCGGCGAACAGCTCCCGGATGTGGTCGAAGACGTTGGTGTACGTCGCCGGGTTCGAGCGCGGGGTCCGCCCGATGGGCGACTGGTCGATCAGCCGGACGGTCTCGATCTGGTCCAGCCCCTCGATGTCGTCGTGGTCGCCGGGATCGACGGACGTGTTGTCGTTCATCCGGCGGGCCAGTCCCTTGTAGAGTACGTCGTGCATCAGCGTGGACTTGCCCGACCCGGAGACGCCCGTGATGGCCGTGAAACAGCCGACGGGGAGGTCGACGTCCACGTCGTCGAGATTGTGCTGGCGCGCGCCACGGATCGTAACCGTCCCGTCGGGGTCGCGCCGTTCCCCGGGCACGTCGATGAACCGGTCGCCGTCGAGGTAGTCGCCGGTGATCGACTCCTCGCAGTCCTTGACTTCCTCGACGGAGCCGTTGACGACGACCTCGCCGCCCTGCTTGCCCGGGCCCGGCCCCATGTCGATGATGTTGTCGGCCCGCCGCATCGTCTCGGTGTCGTGTTCGACGACGAGCAGGGTGTTCCCGAGGTCCCGCAACTCCTCGAGCGTGTTCAGCAGGCGGTCGTTGTCCCGCTGGTGGAGGCCGATGGATGGCTCGTCCAGCACGTACAGCACGCCGACCAGCCCGGACCCGATCTGTGTCGCCAGTCGGATGCGCTGGCTCTCGCCGCCCGACAGGGTCGAGGCCTCCCGGTCGAGCGTCAGGTACTCCAGGCCGACCTCGCACATGAACCCGAGGCGGGCGCGGATCTCCTTGAGGATCTCCTCGGCGATCTTGGTGTCGCGCTCGTCCAGCCCGTCTTCCATCCCCTCGAAGTGGTCGAGGGCGTCGCCGATGGACATGCGGTTGACTTCGGTGATGCTCGTGTCGGCCACCAGCACCGCGCGGGACTCGGCCTTGAGTCGGGTCCCCTCACAGGCCGGGCAGGTGGTGACGGCCATGTACTCCTCGATGTGCTCGCGGGCGCGGTCGCTGTCGGTCTCGACGTGGCGACGCTCCAGGTTGTTGATGACGCCCTCGAACCGCTCGGTCTTCTCGCGGGTGCCGTTCTTGGTCGTCCACTCGAAGTGCACGAGGTCGTCGGTGCCGTAGAGGAACTGCCGCTGGATCGACTCGTCGAGGTCCGCCCACGGTGTGTCCAGGTCGACCCCGAAGTGTTCGGCCACGTTGTCCAGTTGCCGGGAGTAGTAGGTCCGGTTGTAGCTCCATGGCTCGAAGACGTTCTTCAGGGGCTTTTCCGGGTCCTGGATCACCAGGTCCTCGCTGACCTCCTTGGTCGAGCCGATCCCCTCACACTCCGGACACGCACCGTGGGGCGAGTTAAAGGAGAAGCTCCGGGTCTCGATCTCGGAGATGTCGATGCCGCAGTGCGTGCAGGCCAGATCCTCGGAGAACTCGACGACGAGGCGGTCCTCGGCGGCGTCCTCGCCGTCTTCGTCGGCATCGGCGAGGTCCCCCGTCGAGCGTGCGCTCGCGCCGCCCAGTTCGGCGTCCTCGGGCGGGTCCGGCAGGATCACCTTCAGAACCCCCTCGCCCTCGTCGAGGGCGGTCTCGACGGAGTCGGTGATCCGCGAGCGCGCGTCGTCGCTGACCTTCACGCGGTCGACCACCACGTCGACGGTGTGGTCGTAGTTCTCGTCGAGGTCGGGTCGGTCCATCGTCAGGTCGTAGCTCTCGCCGTCGACCTCGACGCGGGCGTACCCCTCGCTCACTAGTCCTTCGAACAGGTCCTCGAAGGCTCCCTTCTGGTCGCGGACGACGGGCGCGGCGATCTTCGCGCGGGTGCCCTCCGGCAGGTCGAGAATCCGGGAGACCATGTTCTGGGCGCTCTGCTCGCCGACTTCCCGACCACACTCGGGACAGTGGGGCGTGCCGACGCGGGCGTAGAGGAGGCGCAGATAGTCGTGGAGTTCGGTGACGGTGCCGACCGTCGAGCGCGGGTTGTTGGCGGCGTTTTTCTGGTCGATGGAGATGGCGGGGGAGAGCCCCTCGACGTTCTCGACCTGGGGTTTGTCCATCTGGCCCAGGAAGTTGCGGGCGTAGGCGCTGAGCGATTCGATGTAGCGCCGCTGGCCCTCCGCGTAGACCGTCTCGAACGCCAGCGAGGACTTCCCCGACCCCGACAGCCCCGTCACGACCGTCAACTCCTCGCGTGGAATCGTCACGTCGACGTCCTTGAGGTTGTGTTCCTCGGCCCCGCGGACCTCGATGTGCTCTCTGGTCATTGTACGCGGTCAGGGCCCGGTCCAGTGAAACCCTGTCGGTTCCCGCCAGCGGGGGGTTCGAGGAAAAGGCTCATGCAGACGGGATTTGACGGCCAGGTATGGCGACCGCGAGCGAGTACGACATCGAGGGGCTGGCCCTCACCGACGACAGCTACACCGTCGAACAGAGCCTGATCCGCAACAAGTACAAGGCGATGGATTCGAGCGGTGGCGTCGTCCTCCGGGGCAAACAGAAGCTGTTCAAGCTCAAGGAGAAGTTCCCGTTCGTCGACGACCAGGGCGAGGACGTCTTCGAGGTCGAGGCCACCGGCATGCTCGACGTGGCCGGCAACTACGTCCTGCGTGACTCCCGGACGGACGAGGACCTCGTCGTGCTGGACAACGACTTCTCGATCTTTCAGGACACCTGGACCATTCGGGACGCCGAGGACGGACACGAACTCGCTCGCATCGACTCCCGGGGTGCCGTGGTCACCCTCGCGCGGAACCTCCTCCCCTTCGGCTGGCTGATCCCCCACAAGTACGAGATCACCGACGCGTCCGGGGCCCACGTCGGCACCATCGAGGGCCAAATCTCGTTCCGGGACCGCTACGAGATCACCATCGACGACGCGAGCGCGGTCCCGAAAGAGCCCATCGTCGCCGCCGCGATGGTGATCGACGCGATCCAGGGGAACTGACGCCCGTCCGCCGTTATCGCTCGTGGAAATCGGGATCGGCTGGTAGTGGCCGTCTCCTCCGGAATATCATCGGTGAAAACACGTTCTCACTGCCTGTAGCACCCTTTCCGTGCGCGAACGGTAGCCCTGCTTTATTGTGGCCCGTCTCGTTCTCGACGATAATGCCAGCGACAGTCTATGCAGTTGCCGGCGGCAAGGGCGGTGTCGGCAAGACGACCACGGCGGCGAACCTCGCGGCGACGTTGCGGGCGACGGGCCGGGAGGTCGTCCTCGTGGACGCTGACCTGGCGATGTCGAACCTCCAGGGAATCATCGGCATCGACCACGAACCGACGTTACACGACGTGCTCGGCGGGAACGCCGACCTGGAAGACGCCATCGTCGGCGAGTCGGCCGACGCGCTCGACGCGGCCGGCAGACTCGACGTGTTACCCGGGGCCAGCGAACTCGACGCCTTCGCGGCCGCCGATCCCAGCGGGATCACGGAGGTCGTCGACGTACTGGCCGGTCGGTACGACGCCATCGTCCTCGACACCGCCAGCGGCGTCTCCCGGGAGAGCGCCATCCCCATCGAGGCGGCCGACGAGACCATCGTGATGACCACGCCGGATCGCGCCGCAGTGCTGGACGCGAAGAAGACCGCCGATTTCGTCCGCGGGCTCGACTGCTCGGTCGCCGGCCTCGTCGTCTCCCGGACCTGTCAGGGGCTGACCGACGAGGAGATCGTCGACATCGTCGGCACCGACCATCTCGCGACGATCCCCGACCTCGACGTACCCGGTGCCGACCCGCTGATGCCCTACCGCACGCTGGTCGTCCGGTTGCTCATCGGCCACGACGTGGCGACCGATCCCGCTGCAGTGCTGGACATCGAACCCGGGCAGACGCCCCGGATCACCAGTACGCTGGAACCGACGCCCGAGAAATCGGCGACGAGCGTCGAAGTGAGTACCCCGGCGGCCTCTGCCGGTGGCGACGACGTGCCGGAGGAGCCCCCCGTCGACGGCGGCGACGAGTCGGCCGCTGCCGGAGGGTCGACCGACGACGCCGAGAGCGAGGAGCAGGAGGGTCGCTTCGGTCGGTTCGTCGACGCGATCGGTCGGTAACCGTCCCTATTCTCCGCTGACTGCGCCGATTACCGCCTGGCCACACAGGCTCCCGCCGACGCCACAGAGCAGGCCGTAACAGAGGAGGTACACCAGCGTCCCGGCGCGGGACGGCTGGTAGAGGATGTTGTCGACCTGCAGGGAGAACGCGAAGGTGCCGGCCAGTGCGATCAGGACGTACCCCGTGGCGATGGCCATCCCGGTCGCGAGTGTGGCCCCCATACTCCGCCGGATCGGGACCCGGAAGAACGTAAACAGCGCGCTCGCGACGGTGAGCACGATTGCGGGGTAGAACCGCAAGAGCAGTGTGTGCTCGACCATCGGCAGGTAGTTCTTCGTCAGCGGGATGCTGTCGGGCAGCGCCGTCGTCAGGCCGGTCACGACGACGTTGTGCGCGTTGTAAAACAGGAAGCCGACCCGGACCGGCAGGTTCCCCTCGGGCAGCGACAGCGACCCCGCGACTGCCACCGCGAACAACCCGAGGTAGCCGAGTACGAACGCCCCGAACCCGGCGCTGAAGGCTGGGAACCAGGGAAACATCTCGAACCAGAACTCGACGCGCACGTCCAGCGGTAGCTCCTCCCGGTCGACGCCAGCCTCCCCAACTGGCACGGCGACCCGCTCCTCCTCCGTGGCCCTCGGTTCTTTGACCGTCACATTGTCTCACATTCACGTAATCGGAAAAAAGAGTTCCGCCGTCAGACGCGTTCCGGCAACCACCCGCCCGACACCTCGACGTTCGCGCCGCTGCAGTAGTCGCTGTCCGGTGCGAGGAAAAAGAGCGTCGGCTGGATCAGGTCGGCAAACGCCGCAGGGCGGCCCCGCGGAAGGTCGTCGGGGAACTCGTCGGAGTTCTCGACGACGTACGGCGAGACCGCGTTGACCGTGATCCCGTCGTCGGCCGTGTCGGCCGCCAGCATCCGCGTGAACATCAACACGCCCGTCTTCGCCACGAAGTACGGGAAGTTCTTCGGACTCACCAGCGCCCGCTCGGCGCTGGCGTACCCGATATTGACGATCCGCCCGTCTCCCGCCTCGCGCATCCCCGGTAGCGCCCGCTTCGAGCAGAGGTAGGTCCCGTCGAGATTCGTCTCCAGCACGGTCCGCCAGGTGTCGAAAGCCATCTCCTCCCAGTGGACCGGCGCGAACGCGCCCACGTTGTTCACAAGCACGTCCACCGTCCCGAGACGCTCCTCGACCGCCGAAAAGAGCGCGTCCACCTCGTCGGGGTCGGTCACGTCGGCCTGCACCGTCGCCGCGTCGACGCCGTCCTCGCGGGCGCGCTCGGCGACTGCCTCGGCGGCCGCGTCGCTCGTCCGGTAGTGAACCGCCACGTCGGCCCCGCAGGCCGCGATGGCGAGCAACAGTTCCCGCCCGACGCCTTTGGCGCTCCCCGTCACGAGTGCCGTCCGCCCCGAGAGATCGGGTGTGAGCATACCCCCGATAGGGCCGCCGGGCGCTTAATCGGCCCGCCCCGCGGCCGCCGCCGGTCAGTCCTCGGCGGTCGAGTCCGCGTCGGCAGTCGGCTCCGTGGGCTCTGCCTCGGTCTCGTCCGGGCTGTCTTCGCCCGCCGACTCCGCATCGCCGTCGGCGGTGGTCGCGTCACCGTTCCCGCTGGCCGTCGCACCGCCGTTGGCCGCGGCGTCCGTTCCGTCGTCCGACGAACCGATTCCCAGCAGGGATTCGGTCAGTGACGTGTCCTCGGCCGATGCGGCCACGTCGGGGTTGGGCGTCCCGGTAGCGGGTTCGGGCCCCAGATCCGGCGAGGGGCCGCCCCCGCCCGTGGTCGCCGCCGCCCCCTCGTCGTAGCCGACGAAGCGGTCCCACAGCACCAGCGCCGCCGGGAGGACGAAGATCGACGTGAGGAACGAGTAGACGATGCTCACCGCGGTCAGGATGCCGAACTGTCCGATGGCGGGGAACAGCGCCAGGCCCAGCACGCCGATGCCGAAGACGGTGGTGAGCATACTGCCCAGCAACGCACCGCCGGTCCCCCGGACCGTCCGGTCCAGGGCCGTCACGAGGTCGTGTTCCCGGCGCTCGTCGGCGAAGCGGTGGGTCACGTGGACGGAGTAGTCGATCCCGAGCCCGATGGTGATCGCCAGCATCGTCGCCGTGATGGCGTTGAACGGAATCGCGGCGAAGCGCATCGTCGCCGCCACCAGCGACACCGTCGTGATGATCGGGATGACGTTCGCGATGCCGAGCGTCGCCCGTCCTTCGAGGACGTAGTAGACGAGCAACAGGAACAGCGTCGCCCCGAGCAGGGCCAGCGCCAGGCTCTCTACGGCCGACATGAAGATCACGTCCGAGACCGCCTGGAAGACGACGGTCTGGCCGGTCGCCACGGCGTGGAACCGGAAGCCGTCCGCCATCTCGCGGGCGTCGGCGGTGATCTCGCCCTGTTCCGCGCCGGACTCGACCGTGTAGACGACGCGCGTGGCCCGGCGGTCCTCGGTCATGTAGTTCAGCGCCTGCCCGCGGGCCGGCGAGGACAGCAGGGCGTCGTACACGTCACCGAGGTTCTGGTCGGGAATCCCGTTGTCGTTGCGGTCGTTGCGGTCGACCAGCCGGGCGAACGACTCGTTGCGCTGGGCGCGGTCCTGGATCACCGTGACGATGCTCGTCGAGTCGGCGTGGCGGCCGTCGTCAGTGATGATGGTGTCGGGCGGGTCGTCGCCGGCCCTGTGGATACTCTCCAGGGCTGTGGGTTTCTCTAACCGCCCTTCGACGTACATGGTCACCGAGTCCGACTGGGTGGAGTCGAACTTGTCTTCGAGGAAGTTCGTCGTCTCCGTGACGGTGTACTCGTGGGGGCGGAACGGCTCGGGCAACTCCATCACCCAGTCGGGGTTGTCCTCCGGCGGGAGGAAGTCCTCCTGGGCGAAGGAGGTGGAGACGCCGGTGGCGTAGTAGCCCGCGCCGGCGGTCCCGAGCAGGATCAGGATCAGGAAGATGGCGGGCGCGCGGTTGGCGATGACGACGCCGATCCGGAGGACGCTCCCGAGCGCCGACCCCTCGGAGCCCATCGGCGTCTGGCTGAACGTGGGGATCGGGTACTTCTCGCGTTTCCGGTCCATCCACACCTTCGCCGCCGGGAGGAAGATCCCGAAGATCAGGAAGGTGAAGACGATGCCGACGCTGGCGACGACCCCGAAGTCACGGATGGGGCCGAGGTCGCTGATGAGGTTGGCGGCGAAGCCGATGACCGTCGTCCCGGTGACGATGAAGAAGGCCACGATCAACTGGTCGGTCGTGACCCGCATCGACTCCTCGATGGAGTAGTCGTGGGCCCGCTCCTCGCGGTAGCGGTTGATGGCGTGGATGCCGAAGTCGATCCCGACCGCCAGCAACAGCGGCGGCACGGCGATCAGCATCTGGCTGAACGGGATGCCAGCGAGGCCCATGAACCCGAACGTCCAGATGATCCCCATCACCAGCGAGACGACGCCCAGCAGGAGGTCCATCAGGTCCCGGTACGCGATGATCAGGAAGAACGTGATGAAGATCACCGCGGCGGGCACGACGATCAGCAGCGAGTCGAGGATGACGTTCGAGAACTCGCTGGCCAGCACGCCCGACCCGAACACCTGGATCGACCCCTCGACGGTCGACACGACGAAGATCGACTGCTCCTGGATCGGCGTCAGCGGACTGGTGCCGCCCTGACCCGACCCGGAGGAGAGTCCGGCGGGGACCTCGTGGCTCACCGAGCCGATAGTCGCGGTCGCGGTCGCGGACTCGGGGTTGAAGTCGTTGCTCAGAAGGCCCGAAAACTGCGGGCTCCGCTCGGCCGCCCGCGCGACCGCCCGGTCGATCTCACCGGCGGTCGCGCCCTCGACGGCGTCGATCTGTTCGTCCAGCGTCGTCGCCGTCGGATCGAGCTGTGTGGCGACGATGCGGGCCGCCCCGCCGGTCGAGATCACGCGCAAGGAGTCCCGTTCCTGGAGTCGCTCCTGGGCGCGCAACATGTTCAGCAGCGACTCCCTGTCGAGGACGTTCCGGTTGTGCTGGATGAGCGACGTACTCCCGGTGTCGGCGGCGAACGTGGGGGAGAACTTCTCGTTGACCTGGGTGAAGGCCTCCTCGGCCGGGAGGCCGGTGGTGAACTGCGAGGTCCCGGCAGAGGTCCCGACGCTACCCAGCCCCATCGCGAACACGGCTGTCACGAGGAGGAACGCGAGGATGATCCGGCCGGGCCGTTCGACGATGGTCTCGTCGATCCGGTCGATGACGCGCTGGTGATCCATGTTAGCGGAAGCGCATGTAACCGCCGATAGCGACGACGAGGACGACGCCGACGCCGACGAGCGTCAGCGGGAAGCCGCCGCCGCCACCGCTCCGTTCGCGCACGTCGATCGGGACGCGGTAGCGGTCCGAGAGCAGCGTGTCACCGTCCGCATCGTCGTACTCGAAGTCGATCGACAGCGGGTACTGCTTGGGCAGTGCGCCGCTGGCCCCGACGTTGAAGCTGATCGTCGTCGACTCGCCCGGGCCGAGTTCGTCGATGTACGCCTCCGAGTCGGAGACGCTGATCGGGCTGTCGGCGAACATCTTCGCCGAGATGGCCGACAGCGTCTCGTTGGCCGTGTTGGTGACCTCGACGCCGATAGTCGTCGAGCCGCCGTTCTCGACCGAACCGTTGACGATACTGACGGCGAAGGCGTCGGAACCGGGGGCCACGTCGACGCGGGTCGGCAGGTCGTCGCTCGTGCGCGCGTCACCGTCGCCGTCGCGGTACTCGGCGACGAAGACGAACTGCTTGGGGCCGCTCGTGGCGGCGTCGCTGACCTCGATGTCGAGGTCGAACTCCGCCGACTGGCCGGGTTCGAGCGTCCCGACGGAGTACTCCTTGTCGGTGGGGCTGAGGTTCTGGAGCTGGCTGGTCAGCCGGACGACCACGTCGTCGGCGACCAGATCGCCGTCGTTGCGGATCGTCCCCGAGAGCGTGCCGTCCTCACCGACGCGGAGCGAGGACTCGACGTTCGACAGCTCGAAGTTCGTCTCGGGTAGCGGGACGACACCCATCGAGAGTCCGTCGGACTGGTGGGCCACGCCGTCGCTGTCGTCGTAGCTGGCGGTCGCGCGGAAGGCGTAGCGCTGCTGTTCGGCGTCGGACGAGGCCTTGACCTGGTACTGGATGGTCTTCCGTTCGCCGGGTGCCCACTCGCCGGCGTAGCGGGTGGCCGAACTCGACTGGCCGAAGGTGAGGTCGCTGTTCAGCGATTCGAGTTTGACGCTCGTGTCACTGGCCGTCTCCGTCCCGGTGTTCTCCATGGTCACGCCGACCGTGCCGCTGGAGCCGACCTGCACGTCGGACTCGGTGTCGACGATCTCGAACCGGGCGCTGTCCTCGATCCGGAGCGTGACCTGGAACGTATCGGTCTCGCTTTTCTCGTTGTAGCTCCGCAGGCCCGTGTCGGACTGGGTGATCCGTGAGTAGTACTCGTAGTCGACCTCCGCCGTCAGGGTGTAGGTCCCCGGTTCGGCGTCCTCGGCGACGGCGATGTCGAACGGCACTTCGGTGGAGGCTTCACCGGGCAACTGCCCGACGGTCTGCCGGTCCGTCTCGATGGACACCGGTGCCTTCCCGGACTGCAGGTCGACCGTCATCCCGCGGGCCTTGGTGACCTGTGACTCCAATCCACTGGCCGAGCCGTAGTCGACCTCTCCCTGGTTGTTGATCTGGAGGGAAAGCGTCGTGTCTTCCCCGGAGACGACGGTGTTGTCCCCGATAGACGCCGACAGCTCCGGATTCCCCGACACGACGAATCCGCCAAGCGCCGGCATCGGTACCAGAAACAGTGCGACGACTCCGAGAACCGCGAGTTGTGTTCCTCTCATGCTTGATTGAACGTTCAGTCAGTTCGCGTACTTGATTGAACGTTCATTCAACACAAGTATCTTTCCATTCGGTACCAGCCTCGTTGCTCGATGGGGAGAGTCGAAAGGCTATTAGTCGGTGATTGAATATTCAGTCAACAATGCCGAACCGGACGGACCTGTTCGAGCCGGACCCCGACGACACGCGCGAGGCCATCATGAAGGCCACGTACGATGCACTCTCGAAGCACGGGTACGCGGACCTGACGATCCAGCGCATCGGCGACGAGTTCGACAAGAGCAAGTCCCTGCTGTACCACCACTACGATAGCAAAGACGCACTGCTGGTCGACTTCATGGCCTTCATGCTGGAACGGATGGAGGGAACGATTCCGCTGGAGGAGGCCGACGCCGCCGACGACCGGCTCCAGATCGGGTTCGACCACGTGTTCACCGACTTTCTCGCCGGGGACAACGAGGAGTTTCACCGCGCCATGACGGAACTGCGGGCACAGTCGGCCCACGACGACGCCTTCCGGCAGCAGTTCACGAGAAACGACCAGTTCTTCAAATCGCGGGTCGAGGACGTGCTGGAGGAGGGCATCGAGCAGGGAATCTTCCACGACGTCGACACCGAGCAGGTCGCGACGATGATCGTCACGATCATGCAGGGAGCGATGTTTCGGGCGACGACGAGCACGGAACCCGACCTCGACGCGGTTCGTGCGGAACTGGAAGCCTACGTCGAGACACGTCTCCTCGCCGACGGGTCCTGAACGGCGATCACCGGGTTACTCCGGTCGCTCCCGCCCGGCCCTCTCTTTCCACGTCCGCTCCTGTGCCCGCTCGGCGGCGTGACGCTGGCCGTCGGCGACCACGTCGCGGGCCTCCCGCTCGAACCCCTCGATCTCGTCGAGAAACCCCTCCTGGAAGCTCTCCAGCACGTCGTAGGACCACCGGTCGTCGTCGATGACGCCGTGGGGCAGATACCGGTCCCGCACTGCGTCGGCCAGATCGTCGTAGCCACACTCCCGAAGGAGTGGTTCGGCCTCCGCGAGGTGGTCCATCGCGTGCCCGGTATTGTGGTGAAACTCGACCAGATGCCCGTGGGCCCGGTGGAGCCACTCCAGCCCGAGTTCGACCTGGTGTAACGCCGCCCGTTCGTCCTCGGTCAGGTCCGCCGGTGCCGTCGATCCGTCCGGTGCCATGTGTTATGATACCACACCACGCGTGTTGAACCTGTCGCGGCGAGTGGCCACCACAACCCATAGGTGTCGGTGCCCCCAGGTTCGGCTATGCGCCGCCGCCAGTTCCTCGCCGCGACGGCCGGTGTCGGGATGGCTCCGGCCGCCACCGGTCGCCCCCGCCCGCAATCGTCGTCCTCGTTCGCACCGCTCGGGACGCTCGAACTCCCGGGTCTCGCCGAAACCGTCGTCACCGACGACGGCACCACGGCCGTCGCGGCCGTCTCCGACGGGTTCGCGACCGTCGATCTCGCCGACCCGACCGCCCCCAGCCTGCTGGCCGAGCGCCGCGACATCCTCGCCGACCGCGCGGACGGCCCCCTGCGCAACGTCTGGGACGTGAAATGCGACGGCGACACGCTCGCCGTCGTCGGCCCCGCCAACGCCAGCCGGGACGCCATCGAGGCCGCCGTCTTCTACGACGTGAGTGATCCCGCCGACCCCGAGCGACTGGGCGTCCACGAGACGCGGTATCCGATCCACAACTGCGACATCGCCGACGGCGTGGCCTACCTCACCGCCAACAGCGCCGGCAGCGTCGGCCTCGCGACGGTCTCGGTCGGGGCCGACCCGGAACGACTGGGCGGCTGGGCGCTCACCGACCACGACCAGCGGTGGGCCGACGTGCGATACGCGCTCGCGAACCTCCACGACGTGTACGTGCAGGACGGCTTGGCCTACCTGGCCCACTGGGACGCCGGCACCTGGATCGTCGACGTGAGCGACCCGGCGACACCCTCGCTGGTCTCCCGGGTCCGCGGCCGGTCGGTCGAAGACCTCCGGGAGTACGGGCGCAACGCCGCCCGGCGAGACGGGTTCCGACGGCCGGGGAACGACCACTACGTCGCCGTGAACGACACCGGCGACCTGCTCGGCATCGGGATCGAGGCGTGGTTCCAGCCCGGCCCCGGTGGCATCGTCCTCTACGACGTGTCCGACGTGGCGAACCCCCAGCGGCTCACCCGGATCGACCCGCCGCCGGTCCCCGAGGGGGAGAGCGCCGGCTACTCGAACGGCGTCTGGACGACCGCCCACAACTTCGGGTTCGCCGGCGACCGACTCTACACCGCCTGGTACCAGGGCGGCGTCAAGGTCTTCGACGTGAGCGACCCCGCGAACCCCACCGAAGTCGCCGCCTGGCGCGACACCGACGACGCCTGCTTCTGGACCGCGTGTCCGGCGGGCGATTTTCTGGTCGCTCCCAGCGTCGACCAGCCGCCCGGAGTCGACATCACCGAACGGCTCTACACGTTCCCCGATCCCGGGTCCGGCCTGACGCCCGCGGACGGGAGCGAATCCCCGACCGCGGGCGCGACCGACACGGCGTCGGGGACCGGAACTGCGACCACGACCGACGCGAGCGGCCCCGGATTCGGCGTGCTGGCGGGGCTGGCTGGCCTCGGACTGGGTGCGTGGCGGGCGACCCGAGACCGAACGGAGTGAGGGATCGGGTCCGGACGAACGGCGAGTGAAACGAGCCGTGAGCCACGCGCTGGAACGACCACCGACTGAGCCCTACAAGGCGTTCTCGACCGCGCTGGCCACGCTCCGGGCTTTCTCGGCCAGGTCCTCTGGCACGTCCCCCGATTCGACGGCGGCGTCGAGTTCGTCGTCGTCGACGCGCTCGACCCGGCCGTCGCCGTGTTTCACCACGTCGACGTGCAGGTCGACGTAGCGCACGGTGTCGGGGAACACCTCCACGGGCGTGCAGACGTTGACGTAGGTGCCTTTCCGGCGGTCCTCGGCGTCCCGGTAGACCGTCGCGTACCACCAGCGGCCCTCCTTGAACTTCGTGACGGCCACGTCGCCGGCCTCGATGGGTTCGCCGATGGCGTCTAGCCGCCCGCCGGGCGAGAGTTCCCGCGAGACCGTCACGGTCCCGTCGGGGTCGGACGCGGCCACGTCGCCCCGGCCGAGGCTGATGTAGCGGCCGTCGGGCTTGCCGTGGCCGATCTCGACCGAATCGCCCTCGTGGGGGCCGAACTGCCGGGTCACGACGCCGAAGGGGAAGTCGAGTCCGTCGCCGTCCCCGCCGTCCGTCGAGCCACAGATCGCCTCCGCGAAGTCGACGGCGGCGCTCGCGCGGTCGTCGCCGGCCTTGATGCGGTGGTGGCCGGGCATCGTCGGCACCACGTCGCGCCGGCGTTCGTCCAGCGCGAAGCGGGACTCACGGCCGAACCAGACCCACCGTGTCGCCGTCCCGTCCCAGCGTCGCCCGACCGTCTCCCCGGGATCGGGGGCGTCGGCCAGCGCCTCATCCAGCGATTCGGCGCGCTCGTTGTGGGCCTGCAGGGCGTCGGCGAGCGCGTCGAACTCCGCGTCGTCGGACAGGTGTCCCCAGCGGACGCCCCAGCCGTCCCGGGGGTCCGCCGAGATGAGGTCGACGATGTCCGCCGGGCCGCCGCCGCGGGTGGTCGAGCCGCCCCGGACCAGTTCGGCCAGCGCGCCCGCGAACCCGAGTTCCGTGTCGAGGACGGGTCTGTTCGAACCCCAGGGCGGGGCGGGTTCACGCACCTGCACGCGAACCCGGTCGTCGGTCTCCACGCGGTCGTCGGCGCGTTCGTAGGGCAGGAAGCCCTCCGCGTCGTCGCCGAGGCGGACGACCGCGCCACTCCCGAGCGTCTCGGTTACGCGGCCGTCGAACACCGCGTCGCGCGGCGCGGGGTCGGTCCAGACGAGGGTGTCCCGCCCCACGTCGGCGAGCAGATCCGCCAGCGTCGCCACCGCCTCGGGGTCGCCGGCGACGCCGACGCCCTGTCGGTCGCCCGTCGTTTCGACGCTCGCGTCGGCGTGAATCGGCGGGAACGAGCCCTCGAAGCGGTCGGCGATGGCGTCGGAGGCCTGGACCACCGACAGGTCCCCGCGGTCGGCGAACGTCCCGGTCAGGGCCGTGCTGTAGATGCCGCGGACGCGGACGTTCATAGCGCGTCGGGATCGGTCGTGAACCGCACCCGGTCGTGGACGGTCGGGCCCAGACTCAACTCGACGGTCTCGTCGGTGAGGATGCGGCCGCCCTCGACGTAGACGCCCCAGCCGTCGAACTTCAGGTAGCCCCGCAGGTCGTCGGCGTGGGTGTAGAGGTCGACGTACTCCACGTCGTGTTCGACGACGTCGCTGGCGCTGTGGGCGATGTCCATGTCCGAGTGGACGGTGTCCAGTCCGTCGAAGAAGTCCTCGATGGCCTCGGCCGTCTCGGCCGTCGCCTCGACGACGCGCTCGGAGGCCGCGCCGATCTCCTCGGTCGACAGGCCGGCCTCGCGGAGCGCCTGCTGTGTCCGCTGATCGAAGTGCATGCCCGGCCGTTGGCGGGCCGGGGTCCTAAAGAATCAGGTTCAGGATCTGCACGAGGACGCCGAAGAAGGCGCCGAAGGCGACGACAGTCTTCGGATCGATCCGGATCGCGTTGTTGTCCTCGGCGTCGAAGTACCGGACCAGCCCGGCACTCGACATCAGCCCCCCGCCGTCGTTGCTGCTCATACCCGACAGTGACCGGTCACCCGGGGTAAGTGTTTCGCCTCGATCCGACTTTATGAACTACCCCAATTGACCGGCTACTTAAAATAGTTCAGATACGGCAGAGAACGCTCACCCTCTGACATACGTTACTGTGTGTCACTGGGGGAAGCGATGACAGACGAGACCACTCACCAGGACGAACAGGATCGGGACTCGGGACTGAACCGGCGGAGCGTGCTGAAGGCCACGTCGGCGGCGGCGGTCGGGACGGTCGGGTTCGGCGCGGCCAGCGGGACGGCCACGGCCGCGGAGGCAGAGGAGGAGTTCCTCGGAAACTGTCTGGCCGACCTGCCGGCGGCACCCGAGGACGCACCCATCGTCGACCTGACCGGCGACGGACTGGCGACGCGTGGCGCGATGCCGTCGGGCGAAGACGAAGTGCTGTTTTACATCCACGGCTGGCTCGAAGACGCCTCGGGCGGCGGCGAGAACCAGGGGCAGGCGCTGGCGAACGCGCTCGACGCGAACGGGTACGGCGCGCCGGTCGTCTCGGTCCTGTGGGACTCGAACACGCTGAACTGGTGGGGCGGCAAGGACGCCGCCGAAGCCGCCGGCGAGGGGTTCGCGGGCTGGCTCGACGGCTACATGAGCGACAACCCCGACACCACGGTTCGGGTCGTCGGCCACTCGCTGGGCGGCCGCGCCGCCTACGCGATGCTCGACGCACTGGACGGCTCGGTCGCGTCGGTGTCGGCCATCGGTGCGGCGAACGACCCCGAGACCGTCTGTGCGGACGGCCGGTTCGGCGACGGCATCGCAGGGTCGGCCGACGCGGTGTACAACTTCCACTCGAAGAACGACGACATCGTCTGTAGCGCCTACAAGCTCCTGGAGATGACCGAGGGCGTCGGCTGTGTCGGCGCGGAGTGTGACGGCGGCTGGTTCGACGACGGATCGACACCGGACACCTACGCCGACGTGGACGTCAGCGACGCCGTCTTGAACCACTGTGACTACTTCCGGCCCGACAGGGGCTGTGTCCCGGAGATCGTCGACCGGTTCGACGACGGGACGGCGGCGGAGAGCGACGACGAAG
The DNA here is from genome assembly GCF_049605515.1 of Halorientalis pallida. Taxonomy (GTDB): domain Archaea; phylum Halobacteriota; class Halobacteria; order Halobacteriales; family Haloarculaceae; genus Halorientalis; species Halorientalis pallida_A. Next base: position 2,014,917 of record NZ_CP187158.1, on the reverse strand, counting down.
ACGACGGCTGGTGGTAGGCGGGCTATCGGCCGTCTGCAGAACCGGCGTCACCGTATCTCGGCGAGCGTGTCGCGGAACTCACCCATCGCGCGGTCCGAGACCGTCGCGTCGACGAGTTCGCTCTCGATCCGGCGGAGGTGTTTGCCGACCGCGCTGGCCGAACAGTCCAGATCGGCCGCGATGTCGTCGTAGGTCGCTTCGCGCGGCGACTCGTAGTAGCCCTTCTCGACGGCGACCAGCAACACCTCCCGCTGGCGCTCGGTGAGGCCCGCGAACCGCCGGTCGGTCCCCGGATCGTAGTCGCCGATGCGCTCGATGGTCACGTCGATCTCCTCGCGCGTCGCCGCGATCTGTTCCTGGAGTTGCTCTTTCGCGCCGATCACGGACACCCGGAGACTCGAGATCGACGGGTCGACGAACTCCAGCGGGAAATCGAGGTGGGTCGCGTAGGAGTCGTGGAGTTCGAGCAGGTTCCTGATGAGGTCGCTGGGGTGGTAGTGGACCTGGAGCATCACGTGGTCGCCGGCGTCGGACACCTGATAGTCGATCACCTTGTCGCCAGCGCGTGCGAGACTCTCGTCGATCTGGTCGCGGGTCGCCTCCGCCTCGTACAGCATCACTGCCGTCCCGTCGGTCAACAGGCTCAGCTCCTGTATCGACCGGAGAACGACCCCGCACTCCCGGAACACCACCTCCCCGGGGTCGAAATACCCCCGCTCCGGCGTCAGCGCGTACGTGACGTATCTCACACTCCGTGTAGTGGGAACCGCTTCAATAGTGATTGTCCTCGTTTCGAGGCTCAATACGTCCCCCGTCGGCGACCGACGCCTGATAAAAAAGTTCACGTGAAAAGCAGAAAATTAAGGATAAATACGAGCTGATAAAATACTGTGGTGTGTCACACGGGCGTCCGCCAGCGATGCGGGATCGTCCGGCGACCGGTGTCCTGAATCCCCTACCGGCTCGTCGGTGCGACCCAGCGAGCGCGTCCGTTCGTGCGACCGGCTCCGCGGTGCGATCACGGGACCTGCCGCGGTGTCGGGTGCTGACACCACGTCGCGTCTGTTCCCCACGCAGGCGTCCCGACTCTCACTTTTCGGGCGCGACGGTGCCGATCAGTTCGCGCCGTCGGCGTCGGCTTCGACGCCGGTTTCGGGGACGACGCCCGTCAGGAGTTCGCTCTCGATGCGCCGGAGGTGCTGGCCGACGGCACCCGCCGAACAGTCCAGATCGGCGGCGATGTCCTCGTAGGTCACCTTCCGTGGCACGTCGTAGTAGCCCTTCTCGACGGCGGTCTGTAACACTTCGCGCTGGCGTTCGGTGAGCGTCCCGAACTCGCGGCTGGCCGCCGGTTCGTAACTGCTCACCTGTTCGATCGTCACGTCGATGGCCTCACGGGTCGCCGTGATCTGGTCTTGCAGTTCCGATTCGGGCCCCAGAAGCGAGATTCGCAGGCTCGACGTGTCCGTGCGGACGAACTCCAGGGGATACTCCAGATGGGTCGCGTGCGACCGGTGGAGATCGAAGAGACTCCTGATGGCATCGCTCGGATAGTAGTGGACCTGGAGTCGCCGCGTCCCCTCCCCACCCGCGGTGTCGTAGCCGATCACCTTCTCCCCGGCCTGGGACATGCTCTCGTGGATGTCCTCAACGTCGGCCGACACTTCGTAGAGCGCCACGAACGACCCGTCGGTGAGGATACTGACGTCCTCGATGGTGCGGAGAATCACCCCGTGATCCCTGAATACCTCCTCCCCTGGATCGAAGTACCCCCGATTCGGCGTGATGATGTAGGACGCGAACCGCATACGCGCCACTTTCGTGACCCGTCGAATAAATGTTCTGTCGTGCCAGTCGCGTTCACGGGCGCAGTCCGGCGGCTCTCCCCTCGTCCGGGTCGCCTCGGCAGTGAAAACGCTTATCGGGAACCGTGGGTTACATTCGCCGTAGATCTATGACAGTCACGCTCAAGGACTTCTACGCGGACTGGTGCGGTCCGTGTAAGACCCAGGACCCCATCCTGGAGGAGCTGGAGACGGAGTGGGAAAGCGTCGAGTTCGAGAAGGTAAACGTCGACGAGGAGCAGGACGTGGCCAACGAGTACCAGGTCCGGTCCCTGCCCACGCTCATCGTCGAGAACGACGACGGCATCGTCGACCGGTTCGTGGGCGTCACGCAGGCCGACGACATCGAGGACGCCCTCGAGAAAGCCGGCGCATAAACTGACGACGATCCGATTTTCCGGGTCCCCGCCTAGAGGACCTGTCGCTGACAGGTGCCACAGAGGTTCTCCTCTTTCACGTCGACCTCCCGAACGGTCGGCGAGAAGTTCATGACACAGCGTTTGTTGTCGCAGTGTTCCAGGCCGAGCGTGTGGCCGATCTCGTGGACGACCTCTTTGCGGACCCGATCACTGAAGATGTCCTCCGCGGAGCGATTCGAGAAGCCGCCGTCCGAGGAGGTCTGGAGCCGATACGTCGAGATGACGCTGCCATTTCCGTCGAGATAGGCGAGCCCGAAGACGTAGTTGCGCCGCCGATAGAACAGGTCTTTCGGGGTGATGGCGATGTTTTTCTCCCCCGAGCCGACGTGGCTGGCGAGTTCGATGAACTCCTCTGCGCGGAACTGGTCCCGATTGGCGTCGTAGGACCCGTCAGGCACCGGCTGGGCGTCGTGGACCGTGACCTCGCAGTCGTAGACGGTCCGCAATCCGGCGGAGGCTTCCCGCTTGACCGGGGCGTCCACCTCGCCGACCGGCACGATGTCGACGTGCATGCCAACGCATATGACCGGGCCGCCCATAAACATCCCGCCGTGTCCGACGCTCGTCACGCCGCCCTCGTCGACAGGTTGGCCACCGACGACACCCTCGTTGAGGTGGGAATCGGCAACCGTCCCGCCGTCGCCGCCGCGCTCGCCGACCGGGGCTGTACCGTGACCGCCACCGACGTGTCCGACCGCGAGGTGCCCGCGAGCGTCGAGTTCGTCCGCGACGACGTGACCGACCCCGACCCCGCCGTCTACGCCGACGCCGACGCGATCTACGCGCTGAACTGCCCGCCGGAACTCCACCGGCCGGTTCGTGACGTGGCCCGTCGGGCCGACGCGGACTTCCGCTTTACCACGCTGGGCGGCGACCCGCCGCTGGTACCGGTCACCCGCGAGTCCCTCCCCGGGACCGGCGAGACGCTGTTTCTCGCCGAGGACAACCGACCCGGCTGATCGTGTGGTGTGATGGCATACGACGCCCTTCGTGGCTCGACAGGTCAGAAGCGGTTTTCAAGGCGGCCCCTCTTGGAACGGGTATGCAGGTAGACGCGGTCGTGCTCGACATCGACGGGGTACTCGTCGACGTCGCCGACTCCTACCGCCGGGCCATCGTCGAGTCTATCGAACACGTCTACGGGGACACGGTCGACCGGGCGGCCATCCAGCAGTTCAAGGACGCCGGGGGCTTCAACAACGACTGGGAACTCACCTACGCGGCGGCGCTGTACGTGCTGGCCACCCAGTACGGGCTGGACCGCGATCTGGAGTCGTTCACCGACATGATCGCCGCGACCGGCGGCGGCCTCGACGCCGCCGAGACGGTCGTGGTCAACGCCGTCGGCCCGGCCGAGCGCGAGCGCATCTACGACGCCTGGGACTGTGAGCGCCTGCGCGAGGTCTTCCAGCAACTCTATCTCGGGAGCGACCTGTACCGCGACCTCGAAGGCGGGGACCCCGACATGGACACCGAGGGGTTCATCAACGACGAACCGAAGCTCGTCGACCCCGAGGCGCTCTCCCGCCTCCAGCGCAACTTCGACGTGGGCGTGCTGACGGGTCGCCCCGCCGCCGAGGCCGACATCGCGCTGGAGCGCGTGGGCCTGGACGTGCCCGACGACCACCGCTTCACGATGGACGACTGGGAGGAGGGGAAACCCCATCCGCGCGCGCTGACGACGCTCGCCGAGCGGTTCGGGGCCGACGCCGTCGCCTTCGCCGGCGACACGCTCGACGACGTGCGCACCGCCGTGAACGCCGCCGAGGCCGACCCCGACCGGAGCTACTACGGCGTGGGCGTCCTCACCGGCGGCCTCACCGGCGAGTCCGGCCGCGAGAAGTACGAACGCGCGGGGGCTGACCTGGTGATCGACTCCATCAACGATCTGCCCGGTCGGCTGGCGGACTGACGGCGGCAACGTCGGCCGCTCGCGCAACGCTTTTCGGGGTATCGCCGTACCTACGAGTATGCAAATCGCACTGCTTGGCGGCACTGGCGACATCGGGGAGGGACTGGCGCTTCGCTTTGCCTACGACACCGACCACGACGTGTTGATCGGCTCCCGCGAGGCGAGCCGCGCCGAGACCAAGGCCCGGGAGTACGAGACCGAACTCGACAGCCGCGGCGTCGAGGTCGACGTGGCTGGCCACGACAACGCCGCCGCCGCCGCGGCCGCGGACGTGGTCGTCCTCGCGGTCCCGGCCTACCACCTCGCCGACACCGTCGACGCCATCGAGGACGAGATCGACGAGGAGACCGTCCTCGTCACCCCCGCCGTCGGGATGAAACGCGACGAGGACGGCTTCCACTACAACCGCCCCGGCGCGGGTAGCGTGACCGCGCTGGCCGCCGAGGCCGCCCCCGAGGACGTGCCCGTCGTCGGCGCGTACCACAACCTGCCGGCGGCCCGACTGGCGAACCTGGACGCCGATCTCGGCATCGACACGGCCATCGTCGGCGACGACGCCGACGCCGTCGACACTGTGACCCGCCTGACCGAGGAGGTCGAGGGCCTGCGCGCCGTCGACGCCGGCCCGCTGGCAAACGCCGCCGAGATCGAGGCGATCACGCCGCTCCTGATCAACGTCGCCAAGAACAACGACGGGCTGCACGACCTGGGCGTGCGGTTCCGGTAGCCGCTCCGGTCGATTCGAATCAGTCGGGGTCGAGCGCCGTACTCACTCCGATAATTTCATACCAAACGAAATAAAATTATCTGCCAGCGAGCCATGGCCGTTCCGTGTTCGGCGTGTGGGCGAGGCGTCGATGCGTGCCACAGCTGTCCGGACTGTGGCGAGGAGTACTGCACAGAGTGTCTGCTCCCGGACGAGCACGGCTGTCCTGGGTACCAGGGTTCGGTGTCGTCGAACGCGGCCCACGACTCACCGACCGGCGAGAGCGGCACCGACGGAAACGGGACGGCCCGCCCAGCGGGAAACGGGTCGAGTCGAGTCGACGGGAACGGGCCGGTTGGAGCTGATCCGGACGAATCACCCCTCGGATGCCCGGCCTGTGGCGTGGTCGACGCTTTTCTCTACGAGTGCCCCGCGTGTGGCGTGAGCCACTGCGCGGACTGCCATCCCACCGAGGCCCACGGCTGTGCCCCGACGGAAATAGACAGCATCTGAGCGGGGACAGCGCGGGACGAACTAGATGTCCAACACCACTGGCTGGAGGTTCCGTCTGTCGAGATACCGCTCGATGTGCGGGTGACGTTCGCCGATCTCCGCTGGCTGGTGGGCGTCCGAGCCCACCGTGATCGGAATGTCGTACTCGGCCAGCACGTCCAGGAAGGCGGGCGACGGGTGGAACTCGCCGTACTCGTCGAGCGCGCGGCCGGCGTTGAGCTCCGGGATCGTCCGCGAGTCGGCGAAGGCTTCGGCGACCCGTCGGTAGTCGGCCTCGGTCGCGAGGTCCCGGAGCGCGGGGTTTCGCTCCACGAGGTCGACGTGGGCCGCCACGTCGAACAGTTCCGACTCGATCAGGGCCACGAGGTAGTCGAAGTAGCGGTCGACGGCGGCCTGCCGGTCCGTCGCGGACTGGTCGGCGAAGTAGGGTTCGACGTGGACGTTGACGCCGTCCAGGTAGTGGACGCTGCCGATGGTGTACTGGAAGTCGGCCTCGTCGAGGAACGCCCGGATCGCGTCTTCTTCCTCGGGGTGGTAGTCCATCTCGACGCCGTCGTAGATTTCGATCTCTGACTCCTCGCGGAGCCGCTGGATCGCCTCCCGACGGCGTTCGTAGGTCTCGTCGAGGTTGAACCCGAGCAGGTGTTTCTGCTCGGCGATCTCCTCGCGGTCCGAGACGTTGCAGTGGTCGGCGATCCCCACGCCCGCGAGCCCGGCCTCGGCGGCCGCCCGGACCATCTGGAACAGGAAGCGCCCGTCGGAGTACGTCGAGTGGACGTGGTAATCCCGATCCATCTGACGTGTGTGCTACCGCCGCCCGCTCCATAACCCCCCGTTGCGTTTCAGCGTTCGATGTAGGCCGTATCCGTGCCGGTTGGGTCCGCGTGCTGGACGGCCGAGACCACCACGCCTTTTTGACAGGTCCGACAAAGGCCGCCCGTGAACGCGCTCGAACTGTGGATTCGACTGGCGGCGGGCCTCGCGTTGATCCTCGCGAACGGCTTTTTCGTCGCCATCGAGTTCGCCCTGACTCGCGTCCGACAGTACTCCGAAGCGGAGTTCGACAAGCCCGGCTTGCGCCGCGCCTGGGAGATGACCGACGACCTGGAGATCTACCTGACCAGCTGTCAGGTGGGGATCACCGCCTCCTCCATCGCGGTCGGGATCGTCGCCGAACCGGCGCTGGCGGCCATCTTCGAGCCGTACTTCGCCAACACCGCGCTGGCCTCCATCGGGGCCGGCGGGATCATCGCCTTCCTGATCATCAACCTCCTGCACCTGACCCACGGCGAACAGACGCCGACGTACCTCGGCGTCGAGCGGACGAAGTTCGTCACCCGCTGGGGCGCGACGCCGCTGTACTGGTTCGCCTGGCTCATCTCGCCGATCATCAAGGTCGGCGACGGCATCGCCAAGTGGACCCTGAAGCTGTTCGGCGTCGAGATGACCGGCGCGTGGCTCGAAGCCGAGGAGGAGATCATCGAGTCCCGCGCGGACCTGCGCAACCGGCTGGACTACCTGCTCGAACAGGGGGACCTCTCCGAGGAACGCCGCGAGGAGATCCGCAACGCCCTCCGGGTCGGCGAGGAACCCATCAGCGAAGTCATGACGCCCGTCGACGACGTGGTCTTCCTCTCGACCGACGCGTCCGTCGCGGAGAACCTGGACCGGATCGGGTCCAGCCCACACACTCGCTTCCCGCTGATCGGCGAGGGCCCGGAGGACTTCCTCGGCATCGTCTACGTCCCCTCCGTCGTCGACCGGATCGACGACCTCCAGGCCGGTGACACCTCCTTCGAGGAGATCGCCGCGCCGCCGATGACGATGGCCCCCGAGACGATCATCAGCGACGCCGTCGACCAGTTCCAGGCCGAGAGCCAGGAACTCGCACTGGTCCTCTCGGAGGGCGAAGTCGTCGGCCTGCTCACCGCGACCGACGCCCTCGAAGCCGTGATGGGCGACATCGAGGACCCCCTCGACGAGGCGGCGGACCTCTCGGCCGAAGACCGACGGCTGGACTAGTCCAGTCGCCGCCCGTCCCGCGGACAGAACTCGTACGCGTCGGCGGTCGTCCGGAACCCACACTCCGGGCACTCCCGGACGCGCTCGGCGTCGTCGCCTCCCCCGCCGTCGCGGAACAGGAACGGGACGAAGGGGAGAAACAGGAAGAACACGAACGACTCGAAGTACCACCAGAGCGCGACACTGACGACGAGGCTCACCGCGACGCCGACCGCCGCCGTCACCGTCCGCGACCCGACCATACCCTGGCCTACGCACGTCACGGCGAAAAGGTGGCGGTGGGCGACGGTCGATCCCGGTGTGCCAGCTCCAGCGTGTCTCCGTTCGAACTCGTCCCAATTAATATGTAATTCCGGTCGACATCTCCCACCGTGACTCTCTGCGAGCGCGTCTGGGACGAACTGGTGGGGCGGTACGGGGCCGACCTCCGTGCGGTGATCCGGTACCACCCGATGGAGTACGAGACACACATGCGCGACGACGTTCGGGCGCAGTACACCGACAGCGACGTGCAGGCGTTCGTCGACGAGGCCATCGTCAACCAGCTGAGTCTGGAGTCGAAAGTCGACGAAGTCGACCTCGGGCCCTTCCACGGCCTCGTCCGGATCTTCGACGACGCGTGGGTCTTCATCTGGCCGGACAGTCTCGACGAGAAGTCGGGCTTTCTCGTCACGCTCCAGCGCGAGGGCTCGGCCGTCGGAATCGACGCTATCGAGGAGATCGATACGTACCTGACCGAGGAGATCGAACCGCGGATTCCGCCCGTTCAGTCGGTATAGTAGTACTCGCCGTCGTTTTTCTGCTGGCGGTCGAGTTGACTGCCGGGCTTGTTGACGCGGGGCCGTGAGGTCCGTTCGTCGCGGCGGAAGGTCACGTCGAGGTTGGCGAGGAACTCGTTCATCCCCTCGCGCATCCCCTTGGGCGCCGAGGCCCGGCCGTGTTCGGCGGGTTCGCCGTCGAAGACGAGCAGGCGGTCGGCCAGCAGGTCGATCATGTAGATGTCGTGGTCGATGACCAGCGCCGTGGCGTCGTGAATCTCGGTGTACCGCCGGATGGCGTCGGTCGCCAGCACGCGCTGTTCCACGTCCAGGTGGGCCGAGGGTTCGTCCAGCAGGTAGAGATCGGCGTCCTTCGAGAGACAGGCCGCGATGGCGACCCGCTGGCGCTCCCCGCCCGAGAGGTCGGTGAGGTTCTGCTCCATCACCCGTTCGAGCTGGAGCGGCTGGGCGATCTCGGTCTGCCAGTAGGACGACCCGAAGTCGTCGGTGATCGAGCGGAGGAACGCGTCGACCCGCATGTGCTGGTCGATCTCGATGTACTGGGGCTTGTAGGAGATGTCCAGCTGTGCGTCGACCTCGCCCGAATCCGGTTCGAGCCGGCCGGCGAGCAACTGGGCGAACGTCGACTTCCCGATCCCGTTGGGACCGACGACGCCCAGCACTTCGCCCTCGTGGATCTGGCCGGACTCGGCTTCGAGGCTGAACTCGCCGTCGCCGTAGGACTTGGTGAGTTCGGGGTACTCGGCGACCACCTGGCCGCTGGTGACGGTCCGGGGCGCGTGTTCCTCGAACTCGATGGCCTCCTGGCGGATGCGCATGTTCTCGTTCTCCAGGTAGCCCGAGAGGTACTCGTTGATGCCGTTGCGCACCGATTTGGGCGGCGTGATGATACCGAACGCGCCGGGACTCCCGTAGGCGAGGTGGATGTTGTCCGCGAGCAGGTCGAGGATCGCGAGGTCGTGTTCGACGACCAGCATCGAGCGGTCCTCCTCCTCGGCGAGTTCCCGGACGATCCGGGCGGCGGTCACGCGCTGGCCGATGTCGAGGTAGGGGGTGATCTCGTCGAGGAAGTAGAAGTCGGCGTCCCGGGCCAGCGTGGCGGTCATGGCCACGCGCTGGAGTTCGCCCCCGGAGATGGAGTCGATGTCCTGATCCAGTACCGCCTCGATACCGAACCGCTCGACCAGATCGTCCAGGGCACCGCGCTCGTCGGTCCGCTCGAGGAGTTCGCGGGTCTTCCCGTCGAACTGGTCGGGAATCTGGTCGACGTACTGGGGCTTGCGCGCGACGGTCACGTCGTCGTCACGGAGGTCTTCGAGGTAGTCCTGAAGTTCGGTGCCCCGGTACTCGTCCATGATGGTGTCCCAGTCGGGCTCCTGGTTGAACTCGCCGAGGTTGGGCTGCATCTCGCCGGCGAGGATGTGGACGGCGGTGGTCTTCCCGATGCCGTTCGGGCCGAGGATGCCGGTGACCTGCCCTTCCTCGGGGGCGGGGAGGCCGTAGAGGGCGAAGGCGTTCTCGCCGTAGCGGTGGACGGGTTCCTCGTCGAGTTCCTGGGGGAGGTTGATGATCTCGATGGCGTCGAACGGGCACTTCTCGACGCAGATGCCACAGGACTCGCCGAGACAGAGCTCCTCGCTGATCGAGATCTGGTCGGGGCCGCCCTCGTAGAGGTCGTCGTCCTCGTAGCGCTCGTCGCGGGTGACGATACACTCCTCCCCGGTCCGGTTCGGCGGACAGAAGTTCGCACACTCGTAGTTACACCGGTCGGGCTGGCACCTGTCGAGGTCGACGACGGCGATGCTGTCTTCGGCCATGTTAGAAGGGGAGCGATGTGTTCGCGGTCAGCAGGACGCCCCAGGAGACGAACCAGAGCGAGAAGGTCATGAAGCCGACGTAGAGGTAGTCTTTCGCTCCGAAGTCGTCGACGTCGATGCCCAGCAGTTTCAGAATCGGGAACTGGACGAGGATCGCCCCGAGGACGACCAGCAGCGCGGTGTCGTTGGTCGCGGCCACGGCGGGGTCCATCCCGGCAGTCGCTGCCGAGGAGGCGACGGCCGCCCCGATCCCCGCAATCGAGGCCAGCGTCGTCACTTTCAGCCCGCGGACGTGGGCTGCCCGCCGTTCGGCCGTGTCCGTTGCCATACCAACGTCTCCGCCATCGGGCCCCAAAAACCGTTCGTTGTCGGGTCGCTCTCCCCGGGCGGTCCCGGTCGGCGTCGCGGTTCGGCGCGCACCGACACATGCCGAACGGCCGCGATGGGGCTGGATTCGGACTGTTCGGTCAGTCTGTGCATCAATCTTTATGGACCAGGCGCGCCACCGTCTACGCGATGGCAGAATCCGATGGGGAGACTATCGCGGACCTTCCGCCGAGCGCGAAGCTCGTGTACAAGGTGCTGGAGTACAACGGGCCGCTCACCCAGAAGGGGATCGTCGAAGAGTCCATGTTGTCCGCGCGGACCGTCCGGTACGCCCTGGAACGGCTCGAGGAGGTGGGGGCTGTCGACGAGGACGTCTACTTCGCCGACGCCCGGCAGAACCTCTACGAGATCGTTGACGACGTCGAGGAACAGCCCTCCGAAAGTACTGAATCGGCCGTCTCCGACTGACTCACTCGTTGCAGTCTCCCGACGGGACGCCCGGCACCTGTTTTCCGGTGCCCGTCCCGTCAGGTTCCCGCCTGCCCCGTGAGCCACTGGTACTGCGTCGCCGCCCGCGCCAGATAGTTGTAGTACGCGAGATAGAGCCCGGCGACGATCAGTCCAATCGCGCCGGCCGACGCACCCAGCAACACGAACAGCGCGGCCACCACGAACCCGGCGACCAGCGCCTCGCGCGCCGCCTGCTCGACGCCGTACCAGAGCGCACCGAACGCCCCGACGACGAGCAGACCCGTCCCCACGCCGCCGAACAGCACCCGCGTCGCGATGGCCCCGAAGACGAACACCAGCCCGACCAGATCGTTCGCACTCGTCGTCGCGGGATCGCCCGCGACCATCCCGAGGAGGACGATCAGCGCGATGAACAACCCGACGCCGCGGTAGAAGTTCGAGAGCTTGCGCCGGTACCGCTCCGAGGCCGGGAGCGTCCGCCCGCTCTCGGCGGTCCCGTCACTCGGGGCCGCTCCGCCCCCGCCACTGCTGGCCTCGGCACTCCGGAACCCCTCGACGAAATTCGCCGCCGTTCCCCCGAGCAGGTAGCAGAGCCCGCCGACGACGGTCCCGGCCGTACCGCCCATGAACAGCCAGATCGACTGATCGGCGGTGAGCCCGATGGTGATCGGCACCGACAGGTCCGACGCCGACGTATTGACGTACCCGATACCGCCGACGACCAGCGCGACGAACGACACGAGGACGATCACGGACCCGAGCAACGCGATCCCGCGGGAGACTTGCTGGAACACGTGCTTCCAGTCGTCCATGCCACTAACTACCAATGAACAGAACATAACGTCCCGGCGCGTTTCGACGCGCGCCATCGACCGCCCGACGCCGCCTCGTTGCAGGGTGTCTCTGCCCTATTTTTACGCTCTCACGGGCGCGTCGCTCCCTCAATCGGCGTCGGCCGTCGCCTGTTCGCCTCTCTCCTTGACTCGCTCGACGACGGCGTCGACGTCCTGCCGTTTCTCGCCGAGCGCCGCCCCGAGCAAGGCACCCATCGCGGCCCCCGTACTCGCCGCGTTCCGACTGATCAATCCCCCGACTGCGCCGCCCACGGCACCGCCGATAGCTGCGTACCGGGCACGACCGAGTGCGCGTTTGATGCGTCCCATATCACTACAGACGACGCTCCAGCGGATAAAACTCGCGGCCCCCTTTTTTCGGGTGCCTCGCGTCGCTCGGCACCGCTCGTCGAAAAAGCTGGAGCAAAGAGCCGGACCCTCGGCCTCGCGCCGGTCCGACGACGTGGCGGCGATCCGCAACTGCACCGTCCTACGACGGAATGACCGCAATCCACCTTTTACTGCGTCGGGTTGCTCCCGCTGGTCGCAACCACTCCTTGTAAAACGTGGGCGAAAACTGCCGGACGCTCGGCCTCCGGCCTCGCGCCGGTCCGGCGACGTGGCGGCGATCCGCAACCGCACCGTCCTACGACGGAATGACCGCAATCCACCTTTTACTGCGTCGGGTTGCTCCCGCTGGTCGCAACCACTCCTTGTAAAACGTGGGCGAAAACTGCCGGACGCTCCCTGCGGTCGCGTCCGGTTCGACGACCTCACTCTACGACGGAATGACCGTGATCGTCTTCCCGCGGTCGATAGCCTGCTCCAGTTCCTCGGCGATGGCGCTCCCTCGCGAGACCTGGATCTCTCCGCCCCGGGAGACCGTGGCGGTGAACAGGTACTTCCCGTCGGCCTGGACCTCGACGGTCTCGCCGGCGTGGCCCTCCATCGGGACGATCACGTGCCGGGACGTGACTTCGGGGGTGACGATCTGGCCGGGCTGGCCGCCGCCACCGCCCCCGCCGCCACTGCCGGCACCGCCCGACGCGCCGCCGGGTTTCTCCGAGAGCGTCCGCACGTCGATGTCGATCCCCAGCCGGTTCTCGATGTCGGAGATGCGACCGCCGCCCTTGCCGATGACCTGTGAGATGTCGTCGTCCTCGACCCAGACGACGGCGGTGTTCGGTCCCTTGAGGTCGACCTCGACGTGGCCGTGCGCGACGGAGCGGATCTCCCGTTCGACCTCCTGTTTGGCGATGCGGTCGACGCCGGAGTCCTGCCCACCGCCCTCGCCGTCCTCGCCGAGCGGGACGGTGACGACCTGCCGGTTGAACGTGTAGATCTCGTACTCGGGCTGACCCGTCTCGAAGTCCCGGATCATGATGACCGGGCGCGCGAGGTCTTCCTCCATCAGCCCTTCCGGTACTTTCACCTCCGTCGTCACGTCGTAGACCTTCTCGACGCGGCCCTCCTCGATGTAGACGACGGTGTCGACGACCTGGGGGATCATCCCCAGTTCCACGCGGCCCACCAGCCGCTGGAGCGAGTCGATGGCCCGCGTCGCGTGGACGACGCCGATCATCCCCACACCTGCGAGGCGCATATCGGCGAAGACCTCGAAGTCGTCGGTCTTGCGCACCTCGTCGTAGATGGTGTAGTCGGGCCGGACCATCAGCAGGGAGTCGGCGGTCTTGGCCATCTCGCCGCCCAGTTCCGTGTACTGGGTGATGTTCGGGCCGACCTGCAGGTCCCGCGGCTTCTCCATGGTCTTGACGGCGAAGTCGGCGTCGGCGAGGAACTCGGCGACCGCCTGGGCGAACGTGGACTTCCCGGCCCCGGGTGCGCCGGAGATCAGGACGCCGCGCTGGTGGTCGGTGAGCCGCTCGCGGAGTTCGTCGGCGAACTCGTAGTCGTCGAGGTCGGTCTTGACGATGGGCCGGACCGCGGTGATCTCGTGGCCGTCGGCGAACGGCGGGCTGGCGATGGCGATCCGCATGTCCCGGAACTGGACGATGGTCATGCCGGGTTCCGAGAGTTCGATGAACCCGTCCGGGCTGGCGCGGGCGCTGTTCTCTATCTCCTGGGCCCACTCCTTGAGCTGGGCCTCCGTCGAGGGCTCGTCGCGGATCTCCTCGTAGTGCATCTCGCCGAGTTCGCCCCGCTTGGCCATCGGCGCCACTCCGGTCTTCAGGTGGACGCTCATCGTCGTCTCGTCGAGGAACTGCTCGATGGAGAGGGTCTCGACGGCGGTCTCCTCGACGATGGGCTCGACGTACTTGACGGCGATGCCTTTCGCCGTGGCCACCTCGCTCTGGACGATGTCGGAGGTGAACAGCGTCGCGTCGTGTTCGGCGGCGGTGTCGCGGATGATCGCGTCGATCTCGCCTTCTCCGGCGTCACCGATCTCGTCGGCGTCGGGGCGGCGACCGACGTATTCGAGGTCGATCTCGCCCGCGTCGGCCAGGTCAGCCAGCGCCTGGAGTTCGGTCAGTCCGTCCCAGCCGCTGTCGCGGCCCTCGTTGGCCTGTGACTCCAGTTCGCCGACGACGGCTTCCGGCACGTAGATCGTCGCGCCGGCGAAATCGCCGGCTTCGACGTGGTCGGACACGCGGCCGTCGATGACGACGCTGGTGTCCGGTACAACGTTCATACCCACAATAGGAGCGGGTCGCCTCATAAGGGTCGTGATGCTGTCGGCCGAGCGGGCGGCCGGGCACAATACTGATTCGACTGGGGTCGTGAGAGAAGGTAATGCCCAGCGAGGACGACGACGGGCCACCCGTCGACGACGCCATCGACGCCGCCGAGGACGCAGTCACGACCGCTGCGCAGGGTGCCGAGGAAGCGGGCGAGACGATCTACGACAAACTCCGCCAGTGGTTCGTCACCGGTGCGGCGCTGATCGTCCCGCTGGTCGTCACGCTGCTGGTGATCGCGTTCGTCCTGAACTTCATCTCGAACACGCTGGACCCGCTCGTGGACGCGGCCCGGTTCGTCGGCGTCGGCCCCCAGTTGCAGGAACTCGTGCTGGAAGCGGCCGCGATCTTCGTCCTCGTCGCGCTGGTGGTCCTCCTCGGATTCCTCGCCGACATCACCGAGCGGAACTTCGCGACGGTCTTTCACACGGCCATCGAGGTCGTTCCGGGTGTGGGCGGCCTCTACCGGAGCTTCCGGCGGATGAGCGACGTGTTCGTCGAGAGCAACACCGAGAGCTTCCAGGAAGTGAAACTCGTCGAGTTCCCCAGCGAGGGGTCGTACTCGCTGGCCTTTCTGACCGCGGACACGCCCGACGTGATCCAGGACTCGGCCGGCGAACTGGAGATGCAGACGCTGTTCATGCCGCTGGCACCGAATCCCGTCATGGGTGGCTTTCTCATCCACCTCCCGCCCGACCGCGTCCACGAGATCGGCATGACCGTCGAGGAGGCCGTCGAGGCCATCGTCACGAGCGGCGTCTCCGTCGACATCAGCGACCGGAACCGCGGCCGGGACCACTCGCTGACGATGGACGAACTGGGATCGCTGGGCGAGGCCGACCCCGTCGACGAGTCGTTCGACGGCGACGACGACATCCCGGACGAACACCGGCCCTGAGCTAGATCTCCTCGATCTCGAAGTCGGCGGCGTAGTAGTCCAGCGCGAGGACGACGACCGCACCGACGACGGAGACGCCGAGGAAGGTGATCGCCACGTCGACCGTGAAGCCGACCTCCCCCCGGACCGTCGCGACGGGCGCTCGGAGCGCCCCCACGACGAGCGCGACGAGGAAGGCCAGCGTCACCTCGCGGTTGCGATCCAGCGCGTACCTCACGGCCCGCGAGATGGTGAACAGCCCGATCAGTCCGCCGGCGATGAACGTCACGACCACGGTCCCCGGCTCGACGAGCGCGTCCACCGACCCGCCCGTCGCGAGCCCGGCGAGTCCGTCGACGAACGCCGAGAGCGTCTCGGACAGCCTGGCGTGTTGCCCGAGGATGACGAGAATCAACGACCCCGAGAGCCCGGGGAGAATCATCGCGCTCACGGCCACCGTCCCGGCCACGAAGACCAGCGGGAGGCCGCCCCCGAACAGTTCCTCTGCTTGCCCGGACATCAGGAAGGCCAGCAGGAAGCCCGCGACGGCGGCGACGCCGGCGCTCACGGTCCGGATCGAGATGGCTCGCAGGAGGACGACCGCGGAGGCCGCGATCAGCCCGAAGAAAAAGCCGTAGAGGACGACCGGATTGGTCCGGTTGAGGACCGTGACGATCCGGGTGACGATCACGACGGCGGTGAGGATGCCCAGCAGCAGGATGAGCAGGAACCAGCCGTCCACGTCGTCGAAGATCGCCTCGGCCCGGCGGACGGAGATCCCCCCGTCGAGGGGGGTGAGCGCCTTCAAAAAGCCAAGCACCGCCCGCGGCGTGACGGCGGTGATGGCTGTGATGAGTCGTTCGTAGATCCCCACGATCAGCGCGATGGTCCCGCCAGAAACCCCCGGGACGGCGTCGGCACTCCCCATGAAGATCCCGATCAGGTACGTCGACGCCCACTCGCGAAGCGGCGGCACCGACGCCCCGAGCCGCGGGGTCTCGTCGGTCGCGTGGTCCGGCGATGACGGCATTCACTCGCAGTTCCACGAACAGCGTCTTGTCTCTTGGGAAACGGGTCGCGGCGCGCCGCGCTTATGCCCCGGCCGCCCGCACCGACGGGTATGGACGCCATCGAGTTGACCCGGGACCTGGTCGCCATCCCGAGCCACGACTCCGAAGCCGCCGCCGGCGACTACATCGCGGACTGGCTCCGCGACCACACCGACGCCGATGTCCGCCGCGACGACGCCGGCGCGGACGAGAAACGCGGCGGCAATGTGATCGCTCGCAAGGGCTCGGGCGAGCCCACGCTCGCGCTGGTCGGCCACCACGACGTGGTGCCGCCGGACGACTCACAGGTCGACGGGGACGAGTACGTGATCGAAGAACGCGACGGCCGCATCTACGGCCGCGGCACCGCCGACATGAAAGGAGCCCTCGCGGCGGCGATGGTGGCCTTCCGTGACGCGGACCCGGCCTGCGAACTCGTCTTCGCCTCCTTCGTCGGCGAGGAGGTCGGCGGCGTCGGCGCACGTCACGCCATCGAGAACGGCTTCGCGCCCGACTACGCCGTCGTCACGGAGGGGTCGACGGGCTACTCCGGGCCACAGACCACGGACGTGGCGGTCGCGCACAAGGGCCGCCGCGGGAGTACGATCACGGCCCGCGGGGAGGCCGCCCACGCCAGCGAGGTCGAGCAGGGCGCGAACGCCATCTACCGCGCGACCGACGCGGTCGACGTGGTGCGGGACCTCGATTTCCCGTCGACCGACGTGCTGGGCCACTCGATGTCCGGCTCGGTCGCTGTCACCGAGATCGAGGGTGGCTCGGCGATGAACGTGATTCCCGAGCGCTGTGAATTCACCGTGGACGAGCGCACGGTTCCGGGCGAGCGCGCGCCACTTTCGCGGGTCGAGGATGTCGAGGGCGTCGAGTGGACCGTCGAGCAGGACCTGCCGCCGATGGCCTGTGGCGACGCCCAGTTCGCCGACGCCGTGCTCTACGCGGCCGACGACGCGCAGGAGAACACGCCCGAACACGTCGTCAAGCCCCACGCGACGGACGCGGGATGGTTGTCCGACGCAGGGACCGACTGCGTGATCTGTGGCATCGCCGAACCCGGCGAGGCCCACACCGCGACGGAGAGCGCGTCGCTGGCGGTGATCGAACGCTGTGAACGGATCTACCGCGGGCTGGCGGACTCGTTCACGGGGTAGAAGACATTTATTCGTTGCCGCGGAAGGGCGGATCGATGACACGGCGCAGGGCCGTCCTCCGGTCGCTCGCGCTCGCCGGGACCGGCACGTTCGCGGGCTGTGGCGGGCTCGGCGGTGAGGCGACGCCGACGCCGTCGGAGCGGGTGGAACGCGGCGCGGCCGAACCCGTGTCGATCAGCCGAACGTACGACCGGGGCCGGTACGCCTACCTCGACGCACAGCACGCGGTGCGGTACCCGGCGACCGCCAGCGCCGGGACGCCGATCCCGACGGGGACGCCCGCGTATCCGGAGCAGTACGCGACGACGCCGTTCGAGCGATGGGGGCGACTCCGGACGGCTGCGATCAGCGCCGGACGCGTCGCGACCGCGCTGGAGACCCGGTTCTCGGGAACGATCGAGACGGGCTCCGGAGCCGCACCCCACGGGGACGAAATCGTCGCGTACGTGTCCCTCACGACGGTGCTGGATCGTGGCGGCCGGGTCGATTTCACCCCCGAACAGGAGTTCGGGCCGGTCGTCGACGCGACCCCCGAATCGGTCCACGCGACCGTGCGGCTAGCCGATCAGGAGTACTCGCGGACGGTGCCCGTGTGGGTCGAAGAACGGACCATCCGCCAGACGAGCTAGAACAGATCGCTCGGATCGGCGTCGGTTTGGTCCTTCCGCTCGACCGCCAGCGCCTCCAGTGCCGCGCCGAGGTCGGCCTCGTCGGGCAGGGCGTGGATCTCGCAGGTGAACTCCACGTCGTCGGTCTGGAGCGTCGACTCGATGGTGAAGGCGTGGGTCTGGAACGGCCCCAGTTGCTCGGTGATGATCTCGACGAAGGCCATGTTCATGTCGCCGACGTACTCGGGCGGGGTGTGTTCGACGCCGGTTTCGAGGACGTTCGCCCAGCCGTCGATGAAGCCGCTGGTCATGATGTTCCCTAACTCCTCGATGGCGCTCTCGTGCATGCCGGTGAGCCCGTCCTCGTCGGGATCGACGGGCATCATCTCCTCGGCGATGTTCTCGGCGGATGCCTCGTCGAACAGGATGACCAGCGATCCGCTGGGCGTGCCGTCGAACTCGACGGTCGTGCCGACGTAGTCGCCGTCCTCCAGCTGGGCGGCGATGTCGTCGATGGGGGTGAACGTGATCCCGGCGATCTCCGTGCTGGTCTCGATGCCTGTCATCTGGGTCACGCGCTCGGCCGCCGCCTCGGTGCCCTCCTTGGTCAGGTCGCTGAACACCGACAGCTTCTCCAGCGGGATCTCGTCGGCCCCTTCGGCTCCGTCGTCGAAGCCGAACAGGTCGTCCTCGTCCCCGGGATCGAACGAGCCGGAGTCGTCACCCGTCGCGTCGTCGGTGCCGAAGCCACCGGCGTCGTCGCTCGCGCCGAACGCACCCTCGGTGCTCCCGCCGAAGGGGTCGTCGTCCGCCGTCGCGTCGGCCCCCTCGCCCTCGACCGTCTCGTCTACGGTCGCCGGTTCGGGTGTCGCGGTGTCGGCGTCCGCGCTGACCGATCCCTCGTCTCCGCCGGGGACGATCAGTTCGTCGGTGTCGGCGTCCTGACCGTCGATCTCGTCGCGCTCGGCCTCGGAGAACACGGGGTCGAGCGCCGAGCGGTCGGGCGCGAGGTAGATGTCGATGCGGCCCTCGCCCGACCGCCAGGTGATCGAACTCTGGAAGACGAGCGTGCTGTCGGTTTCGGGGCCGGTGGGGTCGAGCTGGAGGGCGTCGGCGTCCGGATCGTCGAGGTACGTCGGCGCGGTCATCGAGAGGCCGGCACCGAGGTGGTCGCCCCAGTCGGTCGTGAACGACCCCATCATGATGTTGGCCATCTCCTTGAGCCCCGCAGAGGCCATCGAATCGTCGGCTTCGCCGGGGACCAGCGCCTCGACGACGGCCTCCGTCGCCGGCTGGTCGAACAGCAGGAGGGCCGTCCCGGAGAGTTTCCCCTCGATGTCGAAGCGCACGACCTCGTAGCCGCCGCTGTCGATCCGCTCGATGACGTCCTCGTGGTTCACCAGCAGGATCTTCGTCGTCCCGATGGCGGTGCTGGCGGCCGTCATGTCCGTGAGCGCACCGTTGGCTCGCTCCGTGCCGTCACGCGTGAGCAGATTCAGTTCCTCCAACGCGTCGATGTCGATTTTCATCGTTGTCCCCAGCGGCCGGGTCCCGCCGACACTCCATCGACCGGGCCTGTCACTCTATCTCACGAACCGCCTTGAATAGCTGTTACGCCGTGATTATCAAGTCTGGAACTGGTGTGGGGGTGCCTGCCGGGGAACCAACCCTTTTGCCGCGTCGGCCGAAGGTCCGCGCATGGCAACGGATCAAACCGAACAGTCGGACGTGTACGAGTCCCTCACGGCGCACGTCCGCCGGATGACCAACGTCGGCAACGCCGCCGGGGTCCTCAACTGGGATCAGCAGGTGATGATGCCCGAGGGCGGCACGCCCGCCCGCTCACAGCAGACCGCCGCGCTGTCGGCGCTCCACCACGAACTGCTCACCGACGACGACCTGGCAGAGTATCTGGAGACGCTGGACGGCCGGGACCTGGACGGCGACCGGGCCGCCGTCGTCCGCGAGGTCCGCCGCGAACACGAGCGCGCGACCCGGGTCGACGGCGACCTGGTCGAGGAGATCTCCGAGACCACGTCCAACGCCCTCCCGAAGTGGGAGCAGGCGAAGGCCGAGGACGACTGGGACGAGTTCGCCCCCACCCTCGAACGGATCGTCGAGTTGAAACGCGAGTACGCCACCCAGATCGACCCCGACCGCGACCCCTACGAGGTGCTGTTCGAGGAGTACGAGCCCTACCTCGGGATCGACACGGCCGAGCGCATCCTCGAACGCCTGCGCGAGGAACTGGTGCCGCTGATCGACGAGATCGAGGCCAGCGACGCCGACCTCGCCGATCCCTTCGAAGGCACCTATCCCGAAGAAGACCAGGAGGCCCTCGTCCGCGAGGCACTGGACACCCTCGGATACGACTGGGATCGGGGGCGACTCGACACCGCCGCCCACCCGTTCTCGATGGGGACGCAGTTCGACGCCCGCGTGACGACGCGGTTCAAACCCGACGATCCGCTCGACGCGCTGGGCTCGACCATCCACGAGTTCGGCCACGCGACGTACACCCTCGGTCTGCCACAGGACGAGTACGGGACGCCGCTGGGCCAGTCCCGGGACCTCTCGGTCCACGAGTCCCAGTCCCGGCTCTGGGAGAACCACGTCGGCCGCTCCCGACCGTTCTGGGACCTGTTCGGGCCGACGGTGAACGACCACCTCGGGACCGACGTGTCGCCCCGCGAGCTGTACGAGGCGGCCAACCAGATCTACCCGGACAACCTCATTCGGGTGGAAGCGGACGAACTCACCTACCACCTCCACATCATCCTCCGGTTCGAGATCGAGCGCGACCTCGTCCGCGGTGATCTGGAAGTCGACGAGATTCCGGGGGTCTGGAACGACAAGATGGACGAGTACCTCGGCATCCGGCCCGACACCGACGCCGAGGGTTGTCTGCAGGACATCCACTGGACCCACGGCAACTTCGGCTACTTCCCCACCTACTCGCTGGGGAGCGTGCTGGCCGCCCAGCTCTTTGCGGCCGCGGAAGACGACCTCGGCGATCTGGACGAGGACATCCGGAACGGGGAGTTCGACGACCTCCACGACTGGCTCACCGAGAACGTCCACCGGCACGGCTGTCGGTACACGACCGACGACCTGATCGAGGAGGCCACCGGCGAGGCGTTCACCGCCGACTACTTCGTCGACTACGCTCGCGAGAAGTTCGGCGACCTCTACGGGCTCTGAGCGCGACACCCGCCGGGCCGTCTCGGGCCGCGCCGATATCCCGATTCCGGGCTACGTACGCCCGTCGAGCGCGTTTGTGGTCGAGTCGGTCCGGCATCTTTTCAGGCTCGGTCACTTACTATGGGTAATGTACACTGTGCGCGCTGACGGGCCGAGACCGAACATCGCGCCCCCCGAAGACGTCCTCGATACCCTCGACGAGGTCTACTACTATTTGTCACCGGACGGCCAACTGCGACAGTGGAACGAGCGCCTCTCCGAAGTCACCGGGTACAGCGACGCGGAGATCGCGGAGAAGTCCGCCATGGAGTTTTTCGGTCCCGACGACGCCGAGACCATCGCCGACGCCATCGGGACGGTCGTCTCCGAACAGCGACAGGTGATCGTGGAAGCCGACTACCGGACCAAAGACGGCGAGTTCGTGCCCTACGAGTTCTCGGGCAAACCCGTCGTCGAGGACGGCGAAGTGACCGGCGTCATCGGTATCGGTCGGGAGATAACCGAACGCCGCCAGCGCCAGCGGCGCCTGGAGACGATCACCGACAACATCCCGATCGTCCTGTTCGCGATCGACGGCGACGGCGAGATCGTCCTCTCCCGCGGGAAAGGGCTCGCCACTCTCGGCCTCGAACCCGACGCCGTCGTCGGCGAGTCGGCGTTCGACGTCTACGCCGACAACCCAGCGCTACTCGCGGATATCGAGCGGGCACTCGGTGGCGAGGCGTTCCGCTCGACCGTCGACGTCGACGGCGCCGTCTTCGAGACGTGGTACCAGCCGATAACGGAACGGGGAGAAGTCACCAGAGTCGTCGGCGTCGCACGGGACATCACCGCGAACAAGAACTACGAGAACCGGCTCGAACGGCAGCGGGACGGTCTGAAACTGCTGAACCGGATGGTCCGCCACGACATCCGCAACGACCTGCAACTGATCCTGCTGCACCTCGAACGACTCGAAACCAACGTCGAACCGGCCCACGGCGACCGCGTCGGGACCGCCATCGAATCGACGCAGAACGCCATCGCACTCACGCGGACCGCCCGTGACCTGGCGGACGTGATGCTACAGTCCGAGTCGTCCCTCGAACGGGTTGACTTAGCCGAGGCCGTCGAGACGCCGCTCGCCGACGTCCGCGCGTCGTACCCGGAGGCGACCCTCGCGATCGAGGGGACGCTCCCGAACACGGCCGTCCTCGCGGACGACATGTTACACTCCGTCGTCCGCAACCTGCTGACCAACGCCGTCCAGCACAACGACACGGACGCCCCGACGGTGACTGCCTCGGCCACCGAAACGGACGAGGAGGTCGTCCTGCGGGTCGCCGACGATGGGCCGGGCATCCCCGACGGCCGGAAAGACGAGGTGTTCGCCCGTGGCGAGAAGGGCCTCGAGAGCGAGGGGACGGGGATTGGTCTCTATCTCGTCCGGGAACTCGTCGACCGGTACGGCGCCCAGGTAGCGATCGAGGACAACGACCCCGAGGGAACGGTGTTCTCGGTCACTCTCCGGCGGGCGGACTGACTCCAGTTCGCCATCTGTGACTGTTCGACCGCACGCTTAACCGCCCCGCCCGCCAAACCCGGATATGAGCGACCTCAATCTCGACCCCACGCAACTGGACCGGTACTCCCGGCACATCATCATGGACGACGTTGGGCCCGAGGGCCAGAAGGCGCTGCTGGACGCCGACGTACTCGTCCTCGGGGCCGGCGGCCTGGGCTCGCCGATCATCCAGTATCTGGCGGCCGCGGGCGTCGGCAGGCTGGGAATCGCCGACGACGACGTGGTCGAACGCTCCAACCTCCAGCGCCAGATCGTCCACGCCGACGCCGACGTGGGCCGGCCGAAAGTCGAGAGCGCCGCCGAGTTCGTCGCCGACCTCAACCCCGACGTGACCGTCGACGCCCACGAGACCCGCGTGACCGCCGACAACGTCGACGAGTTGATCGCCGACTACGACTTCGTCGTCGACGGCAGCGACAACTTCGAGACGCGCTTTCTCGTCAACGACGCCTGCACGCTCGCGGGTGTCCCCTTCACCCACGGCGCGATCTACCGCTTCGAGGGCCAGATCACCTCCTTCACCGAGGGCCGCCCCTGTTACCGCTGTCTGTTCCCCGAAGCGCCGCCGGCCGGCGAGATTCCCGACTGCTCGGAGGCTGGAGTACTGGGCGTCCTCCCCGGAACCGTGGGCTGTATCCAGGCCACCGAGACCGTCAAGTGGATTCTGCAGGACGCCGGCCTCGCCCCCGAGGCCGACACGCTCGACGGCCGGATGATATTCTACGACGCGATGGACATGACCTTCGAGGAAGTCCCGGTCCAGCCCAACCCCGACTGCCCGGTCTGCAGTGACGACCCCGCCATCTCCTCCGTCCAGGACGTGGAGTACGTCGAGACCTGCGCCATCGGCGCGGACTGAGCCAGCGACGGGGCCGTCGGAACGACCCACCTGCATCTAGTTTTCATTTTCTATAACTGGGCGCGTATATTTATCATGCATTTCCGGCAACCTGTAGGCAGTCAGGTGGTCCCCCTCGATGTCAATCTCATCACTCGAAACTGAACTGCCGGCGTTCGGACTCGAAAAGCCCGGCTACGTCGAGTCGGTGTTCGCACTGGTGTTCGTCTGGGGTTTCGGCGACGCCGTCTCGACGCTGATCGCGCTGGCCTTCACCGGCGACGTCGGGATGGAGGCCAACCCCTTCGTGCGGCAGTTGCTCGCCCACCACCCCCTGCTGATGCTCGCGATGAAGGCCGCCGTCGCGCTGATCGTCGGCGTCACGCTGTTGACCTACCGCGACACCATCGAGCGAGTGCCGCTGTGGCGCTCCTGGATCCTCACCGTCACGGGTCTCGGGACCCTTATCGTCGTCACGAACGTCTACGTCGGGCTGTCGGCCATCTGAACCGCCACCACTTCCTGCTCGAAGCCCTCGCCCGTCCAGCGCCACGACCCGACGAACGGTTCCGCGCCGCCCAGCGCGACGATCACGTACGAGTAGCCCGCCCAGGTCGCCTGCCGCTCGTCCGTCCGACTCGGTGCCGGCGGCCCCGCCGGGTGCGAGTGGACGAACCCGACCACTTCCCGGCCCGCGTCCTCGATGGCCTGCATGTGTGCCAGCTGTTCTTCGGGATCGAGTTCGTAGGCCGTCCGCGGGGCCTCGGCGACGTTTGCGGCCCGCCGGTAGCGGTCGGCGTGGCTCGCGGGCGCGGCGCGCCCGCTCGCTCGTTCCGAGGGCTCCTTCCAGTCGCCCTCGCGTGCGCCCCCGAGCACCCCACAGCACTCCTCGGGGTCGCGCTCCCGAGCGTGCGCGATGATCTCGTCGTACACCCCGCGGGTCAGTTCGAGCATCTCAGGCCAGCACGCCCGGGAACGGTCGGACGACCGAACTCGGCGGCACGTCGAACAGATCCGGGTGTACGCACGCCGCCAGGTGTTCGAGCGTGTCGACCAGCCGCGGCCCGGGCCGGTTCACGTAGTGGTGCCCGTCCATCGCGAAGGCCCGCCCGTTCTCCACCGCGGTCAGGTCAGCCCACCCGTCGCGGTCGAGCAGGTCGTCGCGGTTGCGCTCGGTCTGGTCCAACTCGAACCCACAGGGCGCGGCCACCAGCACCTCGGGGTCGTACTCCCGAACCTCCTCGAACTCCCGGGGCTCGGACCGCGCGCCCGGGTCGGCCATGCCGTACGCGCCGCCCGCCAGCTCGACCATCTCCGGAATCCAGTGGCCCGCGACCATCACGGGATCGAGCCAGTCCAGCACCGCCACGCGCGGGCGCTCGTCGGCGGCCGCCGCCGTTCGCTCGACCGCCGTGACGCGCTCGCGCAGGTCCGCGACGAGTTCCGCGGCGCGCTCGCTCGTCCCCGTCGCGTCCCCGATCCGGCGGATGTCAGCAAACACGTCGTCGAGACTGTGGGGGTCGGTCGTGAGGACGGCGGCGTCCAGATCCAGCCGTTCGACGGCGTCACGGACCAGCACCTCGTCGACGGCACACACGTCACAGATACCCTGTGAGACGATCAGATCGGGGTCCAGTCGTTCCAGGGTGTCGAGGTCGATCTCGTAGACGCCGTCGCCACTCGCCTCGGCGTCGGCGACCTGCTGGTTTATCTCCCGACTGCTCGCCTCGGGGTCGACCCGCGAGCGGTTGACGGCGGGCACGTCGGCGGCGGCTGGCGGGTGGTCACACTCGTGGGAGACGCCGACGGGTTCCAGCCCCAGGGCGTAGACGATCTCCGTCGCCGAGGGGAGCAGCGAGACGATGCGCATGGGGCGGCTACGGCCCCCGTCCTGAAAAAATCAGAGATCCCGGGGCTTGTCGATGGGGTCGTCGACCTCGTCGGCGTGGCCGATCACCCACTCCAGCGGGACCAGCTTGGTTCGCTTGCCAACGTCGAGACGGATCTTGTCCGGTTCGTTCTCGCGGTGCTGGTGTTCGATGGGCGGCGCTTCCGCGACGATGCCTTCGGTCGTGTAGCCGTAGACCGTGCTGTCCTGCCCGCCCTCGTAGTAGAGCAGGTGGTCGCCTTCGACGTACCGCGAGGCTCTGGCCACCGCTTCCGCCGACGGCTGTTCGGTGGAGACGTCCCGGTCCGACGGGTCGACCAGCAACGCCTCGTCCCCGGCGTCCGGTCGCTCGCCGCCGCGACGCGCGAGCTGTTCCTCGACGACGGTGAACCCGACCACCTCCGCAATGTCGCGTTCGTCGGCCCACTCGGTCAGTGCCGCCGACACCGCGTCGGTCGTCAGCTCCGAACGGGACTCGGCGGCCAGCGTCGACCGCTCGACGAACCGGTCTCCGCCCGCAGTCTCGTACTCGACGACGAGCCGAAACGTAACCTGTTCGCCACGCGAGACGACTCCGATCTCGAACTCACTCCCGGCTATTGAAACCTTGCCCATGCGCGTTCACTCTGCCTCTCCGCAAGATTTTGCGTTCTGGTTAATATGGTTCCGGATTGTATCACATCCACGAAGCTAAATGCCCGGCAGGGCAAGTCCCGGTGATGACGGCGACCGAATCCGGGACCTATCGGGTCTACGGGAGCGACCGCGGCGAGGGGGAGTTGAGCTTCGTCGAGCAGGGGACCGAACAGCCGACCTACGTCCGCACCGACGGGTACGACGACCCCCTGGCCGACGCCGTCGCCGACCTCCGCCCGGGCAACCTCGTCGAGGCCACGCTCGACTGGAGCCAGGAACCGGCCGCCATCACCGACCTGACCCTCCTGAACCGCACGCTGCTGTTCGTCGCCGACGACACGCCGGACATCTTCGAGCGTGCCAGGGAGGCCTTCCAGCAGGCTCGCACCGAGGAGATGCCGATCTACCCGACACAGACGTTCGACACCGACGGCGAACCCAACGGCGTCCTCTACGTCGTCGCCAGACAGGCCGGCGAGCGCGACCTGTTCGCCGAGTTCTGTG
The DNA here is from genome assembly GCF_049605515.1 of Halorientalis pallida. Taxonomy (GTDB): domain Archaea; phylum Halobacteriota; class Halobacteria; order Halobacteriales; family Haloarculaceae; genus Halorientalis; species Halorientalis pallida_A. The sequence continues at coordinate 1,988,247 of NZ_CP187158.1, read as the reverse complement.
ACGGCCGCAAGACCATCGAGCCGATGCTCGGAAAGATCGAGGCCGGCGGCGTCGACCCGCCCTACGAGGTGTTCTGCATCCGCCCCGCGACCGAACCCTTCTTCGTGATCTACATCGCGCTGGACGCCGGCGGCCTGCTCGCCGAGACGCTCCACGACGAGTACGATCCCGAACACCCCTGACCGCGCCCCAAGAGCCAAACATCGTTCGGCGCTAGGTGGGCTATGTCCACCCCCGAGGAGATCTACGAGCGCATCGAGAACCGCCTCGTGAGCCACGGCATCTACGTGACCGACTTCGAGCGGGGCGACCCCCTCGAAATCACCTACGAGACCGTCCACGCCGGGGCAGACGGGACCGTCCCCGACCGGGACATCGGTCGCCTCTGTAACGTCCTCCGGGAGTTCCGCGAGGAGGGCTGGGAGCCGGTCGACCTCCGGGCGGTCGTCACCGACCTCGACGGCGAACGGCTGGGGTCGTGGGAGGCCGAGGCCGCCTGGTTCCGAAAGCTGGGGCGCGACGAGATCAGCGAAACCGAGTTCTCACAGCGGGTGCTGGAGACCGTCGACACGGCCTGACCGCTCCACCGAAAGGAGTAACTGCCGGGCGCTCGCCTCCCTCTGGCATGAACGTCCCCGTCGTCTGGGAGAACCGCGTGCGCTTCGAGGAGACCGACATGCAGGGCGTCGTCTTCTACGCCAACTACGTCACGTTTCAGGACGAGACCTTCTCCGCGTTCCTCCGGGAAATCGGATACAGTTACCAGGACGTGGAGACGGCCGGGTGGGACGTCCACGTCGTCAACGTCGACATGGACTACCGCGGGCAGGCCACCTTCGCCGACGAACTGGTCCACGGCTACCGCATCGAGCGCCTCGGCGAGTCGAGCATGACCGGCGAGTACGTCGCCCGCCGGGCCGACGACGAGGAACTCCTCGCCGAGGGGACCGTCACCCACGTCGCCGTCGACAGTGAAACCGGCGAGCCGACCCGCATCCCCGACGCCTTCCGCGAGGCCGTCGCCGCGTTCCAGGACACCCCGCCGGAAGAGAGCTAACACACCGGTTTCGGGTCGATTCCCATGTCGTCCAGCGTCGCCACGTAGTCGTCGTACGCCGCCGCGACGGCCGCCTCGGCCGCCGTCGCGGCCCGTTCCCACTCGTCGTCGGACTCGCAGAGATCCGCCAGCAGCGCCAGCCCCGCGTCACGGCGGTCGTCGGCCTCGCTTCGGACCGCACGGATCAGATCGGCCCGTCGCTCGTCGGCCTCGTTGACGAAGAAGTTGACCGCCTGCAAGAGGATGCGGTCCAGCACGAGCGAGGCGCCGACGAGGCCGGCCGCCGCTCGCTCGCCGTCGCCGTCCTGCCCGCCGACCCCCGTTTCGACGCCACTTTCGTCGGGCACCGCATCCAGGTCCGCGTCGAGGCGGTCGGCGTGGTCGCCCGCGGTCTCGGCGGCCGTCGCGAACGCCTCGGCGACCCGTTCGTCGTCGGTTTCCTCGCTCCACCGCCGGAACGCGTCGGCGTGGAACAGTTCGGTGGCGGCCAGCACGCCCAGCACGGTGTCGGTGTCGAGGTCGGCCCCGGTCGCGGCCAGCAGGGCCTTGTCGGAGCCGAGCCGTTCGAGGGCCGTCCGCTCGTTCTCCCGCACTCGGTCGAGAAACTGCTGTCCGTCCATACCCTCCGTTGGACAGCCGGCGGTTTAGCTTTCCGGGCCCCGTCACGATCGTTCGTCGCCCCCCAGTCCCGGGCCGTTTATTCACCACGGCGGCCTACCCACGGCCATGAGCGACTACCCCGAACCCGACGTGGCCGTCGAGTCGCGGTCGCCGGAGTGGCTGGCCGACCGACTGGCCGCTGGCGACCCCGTCCGCCTGCTCGACGTGCGCAACCGCGACGCGTTCGACGACTGGCAGATCGCGGGGCCGTCGGTCGAGGCCACGCTCGTCCCGTACATGCAGTGGCTCCAGGCCGAGGTGCAGGACAGCGTCGCCGACCGCGCCGCCGAAATCGACGGTGAGGGCCCGATCACCGTCGTCTGTGGCAAGGGCGAGGCGAGCGCCTACGTCGCCGGCCTGCTCACCGAGGCCGGACTCGACGCCCACAACCTCGCCGAAGGGATGCAGGGCTGGGCCCGCGTCGCCCGCACCGTCGAACTGGCCGGCGATACCGCGACGGTCGTCCAGTTCCAGCGGCCCGCGAGTGGCTGTCTCTCCTACCTGATCGTCGCCGGCGACGAGGCCGCCGTGATCGACCCGCTCCGGGCGTTCACCGACCGCTACGTCGACGCGGCCGCCCAGCGGGACGCCGAGATCACGACCGTCGTCGACACGCACATCCACGCCGACCACGTCAGCGGCCTCCGCGAACTCGCCGCCGAGACCGGGGCGACGCCAGTCCTGCCCCGGCTGAGCGTCCAGCGCGGCGTCGAGTACGAGACCGAGACGATCATCGACGGCGAGGAACTCGCGGTCGGCGACGCGACGCTCCGGGCGGTCCACCTGCCCGGCCACACCACGGGGATGACCGCGTTCGCCGTCGGCGACCGCCTGCTCTCGGGGGACAGTCTCTTTCTCCAATCGGTTGCTCGCCCGGACCTCCAGCGCGGCGAGGGTGGCACGGAGGCGCTGGCGGCCCAGCTCTACGAGTCCCTGACCGAGCGCCTGGCCGACTTCGACGACGACACGCTGGTCGCACCGGGCCACTACAGCGAGGGGACCGACCCCGCCGCGGACGGTGCGTACGCCGCCAGTCTCGGGGACCTGCGCGAGCGCCTGCCGGTCTTCGGGATGGAGCGGACGGCGTTCACCGCCCGGATCATGCGGGACATACCGCCCCAGCCCGACAACTTCGAGCGCATCGTCGCCGCAAATCTCGGCCTGGAGGAACTGGACGACGACGCGGCCTTCGAGGTGGAACTCGGGCCGAACAACTGCGCCGCGACTCCCTCGCTCGGGGAGTGACCGACGGGAAGATATTTAGGACGAGCGACAGTTTCTCCGACAACTGGTGGTCGACCGGGTGTCGATCACGGCCCTCCACGGATGTCACTGGAACGAACGAACCGCCTGCTCGTCGGTGTACTGCTCGCCGTAGCCCTGTTCTCGGTATCGTCAGCCGCCGTCGCCGGAACGCCCGCAACCGAACTGGCACAGACGACGGACGAAACCACGAACGACTCGACTGCGAACGCGACAGTCGGGAACCTTACGGTCTGGACCGCGCCGACGGGTGCGTTCGCGGAACTGACCTCCCCGGCGGCAATCGACGAGGCGAGACGCGAGGGCCGGTTGACGCGGGTCCGACCGGAACCGGTGACTCCGAACACACCGTGGTCGACACGGGACAACCGGAGTGAAGTCGCAGTGAACGACACGGTCGTGTTCTCGGTCCACGTGCCGGGTCTGGCCGAGGCCGTCGCGGCGGCGAACGACACCGACTCGGCGGCTCCGGTGCTACCTCGGGTGCTGAATCGCTCCCCCTACGAGTTCCGGATGCAACAGACCTGGGACACGACGCGAAGCCACGGCCGGCCGAAACTGCTGAACCTGTCGGCGACGCTGGCTGCCGACGGCCTCGGGACGGTCGCCGACGACCGCGACGGCACGCTGTACGTCGTACTCCGGCCGGACCGTGCTGTTCTGGAAACGGAGTCCCGGGATGGCGTCTCGCTCCGCGACGGGCAGGCGTATCGCGTGGCCGTCACGGCCGGCACCGGCGACGGCGCGACCACCGTCACGGCCGAGTGGCGGGCCGTCGAGCGAGCGGTATCGTACGACACAGTGGTCGGCGGCGAGATCGTCGCACGGGGCGGACACCGAGAGTGTGCGCCGGTCGCGGGCGAAACGTCGGTCGCGCCGGGCACCGATCTCCGGGTCGACCTGTATCCGACCGACCCGAAATACGGCTGGTGGTCGACCTACACGACCGTCGACCGTTCCGGTCGGTTTTTCGCCTGCGTGGATACCTCGAAGGTCCCCTCGAACGTTTCGCTGAACGTGTCCATCGAGGGCGTCCCGGACTCCAATGGGGTGATCGTGGGCGGCGCGTACGAGTCTACCACCCTCGACGCCGAGCGAACGGCCAACGGCAACGTGACGGTGGCGGGAACGATCTGGACAGAGAGCTTCGTGGCGCTGTACGCGGTTCCAGACGACGCCATCGGCCTCCTCGAGCGGGGCCAGCCCCCGAACTGCACGGGGCGCGGTATCCTGTCCACAGTCGCGAACTGGTCTCGGGTTGGGACCAGTGACCGCCTCCAGGGCGGCCAGCAGACGGTCCGGCTCGACCCGCCGACCGACGCCGGCACGTCCGGGCGGCTCGTTGCGGTGGTCCACCCGAGCCGCGACCGCGACGACCGACTGGACTTCCCCGGGAGCGACTTCCCGGTGTGTACGGCGGGGACGCTGGAGGGGAGCATCGTGGCCCCCGCAGCCGGGAACGGATCGAGGCCTGCCAAGAACGCGACGGCGGTCTCGACGACCGAGAGATCACCGATCCCGGACGGCACGCACGCTACTGCGACCAGTTCGACCACTGCCGCGAACGGCCCCGGTTTCAACCCCATCGCGGCTGTCCTCGCACTGCTCGTCGTCGCTCTAATGACAGGCCGCCAGCGATGACCGACGGGAAGATATTTAGGACGAGCGACAGCTTCTCCGACAACTGGTGATCGACCGGGTGTCGATCACGGCCCTCCACGGATGTCACTGGAACGAACGAACCGCCTGCTCGTCGGTGTACTGCTCGCCGTAGCCCTGTTCTCGGTGTCCGCGACTGTGGTTTCGGGAGCGCCCGCGGCCGAACGGGGGCAGACGGCGGACGAAACCACGAACGCGACGCCGACCGATTCGACTGCGAACGCGACAGTCGGCAACCTCACGGTCTGGACCGCGCCGGGGGACGACTTCGCGAATCTGACCTCGCCTGCGGCCGTAGAAGCGGCCACACGCGAGGGCTGGCTGACCAGGAGTCGGACGGTCGCCGAGGACGATACCGTCGTGTTCGAACTGCCTGCACCGGGCCTGGTGGAGGCGGTCGCGGCGGCGAACGGCACCGACTCGGACGCGGCGGCGTTCGTGCGGCACCTGGCGGATTCCGAGACCGACCAGTTGCGGGTGCGACAGACGCCCGCAACATCGGGAACGATGGTCGTTGAAAAAGTCCTCAACCTGTCGGCGACGCTGGCTGCCGACGGGCTTCGAGTAGTGCCCGACACGCGGAACGGAACGCTGTACGTCGCACTCCGGACGGATCGTGCCGTCCTCGGCCGCGACGGTAGCCACAGGCTGTCGCTCCAGGACGCCGAGGACTACCGCGTGAACCTCACCGTCACGGACGGGAACACCACGACCAGTTCGTCGGTCGTGTGGGGTATCGTCGAACGGCGGCTCGCCTTCGACACCGGTGGCAGCAAGGGGTGGGTCGTCGTCCGTCTCGGCCAGCCGTGCACGGTCGTCTCGGGCGAGACCGCGGCCGCGCCCGGCACGGACATCGAGTTGCGCCTGCGCTCGACGGAGACCCACCGTCTCCAGGCGACCGCGCGGGCGACCGTCGATTCGGCCGGTGAGTTCGCCACCTGCATCGACACGACCGGCATCGACCGGAACGCGACGCTCGCCCTGGGAGCCGCGACGTTCGACTCCGATTACGACCATCCCGTCCAGCACAATTCCTCCGCCCCGCCCGCGACCCCGGACGGAGACCCAGCGGTCTGGATCGCACCGACCGAGCGATTCGGGGACATCACTTCGCCTGCGGCCGTCCAGACGGCCAGACGGAGCGACTGGCTGACCCGGACGCGAACGGTCGCCGAGGGCGATACCGTCGTGTTCGGCCTGCCCGCGCCCGGACTGGTCGAGGCCGTCGGTGCGGCGAACGGTACTGATTCCGACGCGGCGGCACTCGTCCAGGTCCTGAACCGGTCGGACACCTACGATTTCCGGGTGGCACAGACCGACGATACCACGACGACGATGGCCGCACCCAAGGAACTGAACCTCTCGGCGACACTCGCGGCCGATGGGCTCCGGGTCGTCCCCGACGAACGGAACGGGATGCTGTACGTCGCACTCCGGACGGATCGGGCCGTCGTCGACCGCGGTAATGGCTATCCGTTGGCGTTCGAGGACGGTGAGGACTACCGGGTGAACCTCACTGCCACCGCCGACAACACCACGACCAGTTCGACGGCGGAGTGGTCGGTCGTCGTCCACTCTATCGATTTCGACGGCGAAATCGAGGGCGAAGACCCGTTCGACGAACCGCACCTCGCCCGTTTCGGCCAGCGATGCACGGTCGTCTCCGGCGAAACGCCCCTCGCGCCCGGGACCACAATCCCGCTCGTCCTGCGCTCGAACGAGAGCGGTCCCGTTCGGGCGTCCGCTCGGGCGACCGTCGCCCCGTCCGGCGAGTTCGCCACCTGCGTCGACACGACCGGGATCGACCGGACTGCGACGCTCGTCCTGGGGGCCGCCGGATTCGACGACGACTACAACGTCACCGTCGTCGACAGACAGTTCGATCCGGCCGCCGATGCGGCGGGTATTCGGAGTGTCTGGATCGCGCCCACGGAGCGATTCGGGGACCTGACCTCGACAGCCGCGGTCGACGATGGCAAGCAGTACGGGTGGTTGACCCGGAATCGAACGGTCGCGGTGAACGACACCGTGGTGTTCGCGGTACATGCGCCGGAACTGACGGACCGGATCGAACTGGCCCGCGGGAACGACTCGGCCACCGAGCGGTTCGTGGAGCTGGTGAACCGGTCGTCTGTCTATCACTTCGGGATGGAGCAGACTCCGGATACGTCGATGGCATCCAACCGAGAGAACGTCCTGAACCTCTCGGCGACGCTGGCCGCCGATGCGATCCGGGCCGTCCCCGACGACGCGAACGGCACGCTGTACGTCGCGCTTCGGACTGACCGAATCGTCCTCGATCACAACACGGTGGGCACGGGACCGGTTGACCATGGCGAGGAGTACGAGGTGAAATTCACCATCGGGTCCGACCGTAATTCGACCTCGTCGGTGGTCGAGTGGTCGGTCGTCGAACGGGCAATAACCTTCGACGACGAGCGGTCGGTGGGCATCGTCGTCGACGACCTCGGAGAAGCGTGTACGCTTCTCTCGGGAATCACGACGGTCGCACCAGGAACGCCACTCCGGATCACGCTCGGCTCAAGAGACGGTGCGGTCCGGACGACCCATGGCACGACGGTCGGCCAGTCCCGACAGTTCTCTGCCTGTGCCCACACGACCGGGATTCCGGCCGATGCGGTGCTGGACCTGCGCGCCGACGAGATACCTCACCTGCGGACCGTCCTCGTCGAGAACCGGACTGGACCGCTGGCGGTGACCATCGACGACGTGGACGAGTCGTCCCTTTCCGGGTACCGCACCTCGCGCAACAGCAGTGGATTCGTCACATTGTACGCAGTTCCCAACTCTACCGACCGCGGCGAATCAACGTGGCTGTCCTGCCGAGACCGCCGGGTCGATGAAATCCTGTCGAACTGGACCCGATTCACGGTGAGTGATCTCCTCGAACCGGGACAGGAGTCCATCTATCTCGACATCGACGACACGGATATCGAATCTGGACCAAAGCTACTGGTCGCCGTCGCGCACCCTGATCGGGACGGCGACGGGGAGTTCGATTTCCTCGACGGTGACGACCCGGCCTGTGTTCAGGGCTCACTCGTGGCCGATGTCGTGACCACGCCCCCACCGGACGCGGGCGGCTCCGAGAACTCTTCGCAGACGACCGAACCTTCGACTTCGGTGACGACCGACGGTTCGCCGACGACGGCCGTGACGACGACTTCCAATCGGGACGGCCCCGGGTTCGGCCCCGTCGCCGCCACGCTCGCACTCCTCGCGGTCGCCCTGCTCGCACACCGCCGCTCCTGACCGTCGTTCCCGAAACCGGGCGTTTTCGTTTCCACCTAGTGCTGAAAAGCCGATCTGGGCTAACTCTGGAAACCCGAGACGACGCACTGCAAATTCTGGTAGGTTTATGACGGTGGAGCCAATCGTTCGGGCCATGCGACTGGAAGACAAGACGGTGTTCATCACCGGTGCCGGGTCCGGTATCGGGCAGGCCACCTCCCTGCGCTGTGCGGAGGAGGGTGCCTACGTGATCGCGACGGACGTCGACGAGGAGAGCGCCGAGGAGACCGCCGAGAAGGTCGAGGAACTCGACACGGGCGGGGCGGAAGCCCACCGCGTCGACGTGACCCAGGCCGACGAGTTCCAGGCGGCCGTCGAGGCCGTCCACGAGGACCACGGGCTGGACGTGATAATCAACAACGCCGGGACGGGCCACCCGCCCGCCGTCATGGAGGACATCAACGAGTCGATGCGTGACTTCGTGATCGACGTGAACCTCAAGGGTGTCTGGAACGGCTGTCACGCGGCCCTCCCGCTCATGAAAGAGCAGGGTCACGGCGCAATCGTCAACGTCGGCTCGCTGGCCTCCGTGTTCGGCCTGCCGCGCAACGCCGCCTACTCGATGACCAAGGGCGCGGTGCTGAACTTCACGCGCGCTATCGCCTCCGAAGCGGGTCGGGACGGCGTCCGGGCCAACACGGTCTGCCCCGGCTTCACCGACACGCCGCTGGTCGAGCAGATGCTGGCCACCTCGGACGACCCCGAGGCCGCCCGCGAGAAGATGGAGGAGGGCTACCCGCTCGGTCGCCTGGGCGAACCCGAGGAGATCGCCGACGCCATCGTCTTCCTCGCCTCCGACGAGGCCTCCTGGATCACCGGCGAGGGCCTGCTCGTCGACGGCGGCTACCGGGCCTCCGGCGGCGGATAGTCTTCTCACCCGTTCGGGTCGAACTCTTTGCCGAACACGAGGAACACGCCGGTCCCGACCAGCCCGATAGCCGTCGCCACGCCGAAGGCCAGTTCCGGCGAGACGGCGTCGTAGAGGTAGCCGCCGACCAGCGCGCTCGGGATCGTGAGCGTGTTCCGCAGGAGGTAGTACGCGCCCGTGACCCGGCCGCCCGCATTCTGTTCGGCCGGGCCGACGATCAGCGCCTTGTGCGCCGGCAGGCCCGCGAACCTGAGTCCCGAGAACGCAAAGAGCAGGCCCACAACCCACGGGTCGGCGGGCGCGTTGATCAGCAGGATCGGGAAGCTCGCGTAGACGGCGAAGCCGAGCGCGACGACGGGTTTCAGGCCCACGCGGTCGGCGAGTCTCGCCATCGGGACCATCGACGCCAGCGCGACGACCATCTCCACGGCCAGGAGAACGCCGAACAGCGCGTCCGGCGAGAGATAGCCCACCACCGGGAGCGTCGCGTCCACCGCCAGCAACTCCGTGACGACGATGACGAAGAAGACGTACACCATGCCGTTGGCGAAGCGCACGAGCGTATCGCCCGCCAGCAGTGGCGGGAGCGCGGACGGCATCGACCGGAGGTCGTCGGCGACCGCCGAGATTCCCTCGAAGGACTTCCCGATGCTGTCGTCGCTGGCGTCGTAGAGGACGTGCTGGGCGACCGTCGCGACCAGTCCGAACGCCGCGGCCACCAGGAGGACCGCCCGGAACCCGAGGTCGAACCCGTAGACGGCGATCAGGGCGGCCGCGAACAGCGGCCCGACGAGGAAGGCCAGCCGACGGACGGTCTCGGTACTCGCGAACCCGGTCGCCAGTCGCTCGGGCGGGACGGCCTGTTTGACCACCGCGAAGGTCGCGCCCAGCCCGAACGACTTCCAGGCCTGCGCGAGGAACAGTCCGAGGAAGATACCCACGGGGAGGACGACCGCCTCGACGGTCACGAGCGGGATGACTGAGGGATCGACGGTGACGGTGCCGACGAGGGGTGCGGCCAGCCACACCAGGAAGCCGACCGTCGAGGCCAGCCCGAACGCCGTCAGCGCCAGCCGCGATCCGATCCGGTCGGAGAGAGCGCCGCCGGGGTAGGGATAGACCGCGCTGATGAGGTTGCCGACGGTGCCGTACAGCCCGATAGCCAGTCCGCCCGCGCCCAGCAGGCTCATGTAGCGAGGCACGTACCGGCCGGTCATCTGGAAGCCCAGGCTAAAGGCGAACATCGCCACCGAGAGGACCAGCACGTCCCGTTCCAGCGCGAAGAAGGCCCGGAGCGTCCCCAGCACGCTCTCCCCGTCGTCTGCGATGGGGTCCCCCTCCGTGGCGTCGGCCATACCACCACTTGGGAGCTAGCCGAGTTAAATCGCGGTTCCGACGGCTCCCGTGTATAACGTTCCCAAACCAAAAGCGCGTCCGGCAGTCGATGGCGACAGACGCGTGGTCGGCGTCGGGCCGATCAGGCGCGTCGCCGCAGGACGAGGACGGCCAGCAGGGCGGCCACGACGGCGGCTACGGGCGTGAAGCCGGGCCCGATCCCGCTGGAGGTCGTCGACTCGTCTTCGGTCGTCTCGACTTCGGTGGCGGTGTCCTCGGGCGTGCCCTCGTCGGGGCTGAACCCTTCGACGGTCGCGCTGTCTTCGAGGTCGTCCGACTCGACGCGGATCGTGTTGACGCCGGAATTCTGGATACTGAACGTGAGTTCGCCCTGTTCGTTGGTCTCGCCCACGGACTCGCCGTCGACGGTGACCGTCGCCCCCTCGACGACCGTCCCGTACTCGTTTTCCACGTCGACGGTGACGTTCTCGCCGACGATGACCTGCGAGTTCGAGACGGTGAGGCTGATCGACTCTTCACGCTGAATGGTGGCGCTCAGCGTCGTCTGTTCCTCGTCGACGTCCAGTTGCTCCGTCACCGTCTCGTACCCCTCCTTCGTGATCTCGACCTCGAAGTTGGTGTTGACGGGGACGCTGGTGGTCGCTTCGCCGTCGGCGAGCGTCTGTGAGGTGTCACCGAGCTTGGGGATGGAGACGGTCGCGCTCTCGACCGGCCGGGCGGGGTCGAAGTGGTCGTCCTTCACGTCGAAGGTCACGAGTACGGACCCCGTCTCGATGCGGGTCGAGACGGACGTATTGTCGCCCACCTCGAAGGTGGTGCCGTTGGTGTAGTACCGCTCTTTGAGTGCCCGGAGCGTGTACTCGCCCTGTTCGATGGCGCCGGTCTGGTAGATCCCGTTCGCGTTCGTCCGGGTGTTGACGACGGTTTCGCCGTCGTGGAACAGCTGGACAGCGGCCTTGTTGACCGGCACGCCGCTCCGGTCGAGGACTCTGATGGTCGCGAAGCCCTTCTCGGCGACGGTGATCGTCACCGATTCCTGGCCGGCGTTGTCGACCTCGTACGGGGTGTTTCGTACGTAACTGTCACTCTGGACGGCGATGTCCACGTCCGCGCCCCGTGGCACGTCGATCAGTGCCTGGCCGTTCGAGGCGGTCGTCGCCGTCCGGTTCCCACCGTCCCAGGTCGCGGTCAACTCGGCACCGCCGACGGCCATGCCCACTTCGTTCTCGACCGTGACAGTGACCGTGACGAGGTCGCTCTGTGTTCGTTCTGCGGTCGTTACCGCCGGAACGGCGGCCACCACGACGACGACCGCGAGAAGCACCGTCGTTGTCCGGTTCATGTCCGATGAGTCGGAACACTCTCATATACGTTTGTCGGCTGTCACCGACCGACGCCGGCCCGAAACGATTTCTGCGAGGGCGGTATCGACGCTCTCGGCGCGTGTCGTGTTATCTGAGTGGGCCGCCACTTCCGCCCGGAGACCCGTCCTCCAGGTCCGCGATGACGTGCTCGACCTCCGCGGGGTCGATGGTCGGGACCGGCCCGTGGATCGTCCGGGTCAGCGCCGCTGCGGCCACCCCGTGTGCCAGCGCGTCGCCCACGTCGTCGCCCGCCAGCCGGCGGCCCAGGAACGCCCCGACGAAGGCGTCGTGTTGCCCGGTCACGTCGACCGCGTCGGTCTCGACGGCGTCGCGCTCGTGGATCGTCGCGTCGTGCCAGACCAGCGCCCCGTGTTCCCCGCGAGTCATCACGACCGTCTCGAAGTCGCCCTCGTTGGCGAGCTGGTGGGCCATCTCCGGCGGCTTCCCGGTCTGTTTCAGCACCCGCTGGGCCTCCTCGGTGTTGGTGACGAACACGTCGACGGCCGGAAACAGCTCCGCGATCGTCTCGCGTGCCTCCTCGCTGGACCACAGGTCGGGCCGATGGTCCAGCCCGAGGACCGACTTGCCGCCAGCGGCCCGCAACACCGCCTGTGTCGTCTCGACCACGTCCTCCGAGAGCGCCAGCGACTCGCCGCTGGCGAACACCGCCTCGGCGTCCTGGACCGTGTCCATCGGCAACCCACCCGGCTCGATGGTCTCCAGAGCCGTCCTGTCGCGGTCGTCGATGGTCGTACTCTCCCGGGGCGTCGTGCCGTGTTCGTAGAAAGTCAGTCCCTGTCGGCTCTCGTCGGCGTCGACCCACGATACGTCCGTCGTCAACCCGTGCCCGCGCAGCGTCGCGACCGCTCGCCGCCCCAGCGGCGTGTCCGACAGCTTCGACATCCAGGTCACGTCGGTCCCCAGTCTGCTCGCCGCGACCGCGACGTTGCTCGCCGCCCCCGTCGTCCACACGTCGAACTGTTCGGCCGTCTCCAGTCGTGCCGTCGGCGGCGGCGACAACCGCAACACCGCCTCCCCGAACGTCACCAGCTGTGTCATACAGGCAACATCGGAGTCGGGGGGTTTAGTTCGTGTGGTGGGTTCGCACGCTGACACCAGTACGCGCGCCGTCTCCGAATCTCGGCACGCTCAGCCGCCGTGCCCGGGGTAGTCCCGCTCGAACCGGTTCTCGATCTCCTCGTGGTCGAACTCGATGACGACCGGCCGCCCGTGCGGGCAGGCCCACGGGTTCTCACACTCGTCCAGCGCCGACAGCAGCGACACGACCGAGCCCTCCGTCAGCGACGTATTGCCCGTGATCGAGGGGTAGCAGGCCAGGTCCGCTAGCAGGTCGTCCGCCACCGCGTCGACGGTCTCGGCGGCCGCCGACTCTCCCGTGACGAAGGCCGACAGCACCTCCCGGATCAACTCCGGCCCGGCCGCCTGCGCGACCAGTTCCGGGACGGTCCGGACTTCGACGGTTCTCTCGTCTCGTCGTTCGGCCCGGAACCCCAGCCGTCGCAACGCCGGCTCGTACTCCTCGAACAGCGCCGCCTCCCGGGCCGTCAGCGACAACTCGACGGGATCGGCCAGCGCCTGACTCGTCGCGCCCTCGGCGAACCGGTCGCGCAACCGCTCGTAGTTGACCCGCTCGTCGGCGGCGTGCTGGTCGATCAACACCAGCCCGTCGTCGGTCTCGGCCACGAGGTAGGTGTCGCGGTACTGGCCCAGCACCCGCATCGACGGCAGGCGGTCGAACGACTCGCGCTCGCCGGTCGCGGGCTCGCCGTCGCCGAGCCGTGCCTGGTCCGTCCCTGGCCGGAACCGCCCGGCGCTCTCGCGGTCGTGCGGGGCCGCTGGCTCGCCCTCGCTTACAGTCCCGTCGCTCCGCCCTGTCCCGGTGTCGCCGGCGGGTCCCGGTTCGCTGTCCGTCCCGCCGGTCGCCCGCTCGCCACCCTCGTTTCGGGTCCGCTCGGTCTCTCGCCCCTCGTCCGCGCTGGCGTCGACTTCGGCGCTGGCATCGGCCCCTGACTCGGCCGTCCGGTCGGTCCCGCCCGACTGCTCCGGGTCGGCGTCCCGCACGTCGCCCGGCCCGATGGGCGAGCGGGCCGTCGTCTCGGGCGGTTCGGGCGTCTCGCCGCCCCCGGTTTCCCGTGCGTCTCGGTCCGCCGACTCGGCCGGATCGGACTCCTCGCCTGCACTGCCGCCGCGGTCGGGCGCGATCTCGGTCTGTTCGGGTGCGCTCCGGCCGCGGGGGGCCGACGAGCGGATCAGCCCCTCCCGGAGCAGGGCGTCCTCGACGGCGGCCCGGACCTGCTCGGCGACGCCCTCGGCGTCGGCGAAGCGGACCTCCATCTTCCGGGGATGGACGTTCACGTCCACGGTGTCGGCCGGCAGGGAGAGATCGAGGACGGCGAAGGGGTAGCGGTCGGGCGCGAGCTGGTTGCCGTAGGCCTCGACCACCGCATCCCGGACCGTCGACGAGCGGACGTACCGGCCGTTGACGTAGGTCGTGACGTACTCGCGGCTGGCCCGGTTGGTCTCGGGGTGGCTCACCAGTCCGGCCACGCCGTCGAGGGGTCCCTCCGGGAGGGCGTCCGTTTCGTCGTCGCTGTCCCCGTCGTCTCCCTCGCCCGTCTCGCCCCGGTCGACTTCGACCATCCCCGTGGCCACGTCGCGGCCGTAGACCGACAGCACGGCGCTCTGGAGGTCGCCCTGGCCGGTCGTGGCGAAGGTCTCGCGGCCGTCGTGGGAAAGCGAGACGGCCACGTCCGGGTTCGCCAGCGCGTAGCTCGTGACGATAGTGTTGACGTGCGCGAACTCCGTCCCGTCCTGTTTGAGGTACTTCCGGCGGGCCGGGACGTTGAAGAACAGGTCCTCGATCTCGATGGTCGTGCCCTCCGGACAGCCGGTCGGTTCGACGGTGGTGACCTCGCCGCCCTCGACGCGGAGTTTCGTCCCCGTTCCACCGCCGCGCGGCCGCGTCTCGATGGTCAGCCGCGAGACCGCGCCGATGGCGTGCAGTGCCTCACCCCGGAAGCCCAGCGTCGTGACGCCGGCTTCGAGGTCCTCGATGTCGCTGATCTTCGAGGTCGTGTGTTCCTGGACGGCCTTGCGGACCTCCGATTCGGTCATGCCGATCCCGTCGTCGCTGACGCGGATGCCGTCCTTCCCGCCGGACTCGACGGCGACCGAGACTCTGGAGGCGTCGGCGTCGAGGCTGTTCTCGACGAGTTCCTTCACCACCGAGGCCGGGCGCTCGACGACCTCGCCGGCCGCGATCCGCTCGACGGTCTGTCCGTCGAGTTCCCTGATCGTCCCGTCCTCGCTCATTAGAGTGGAGTGGCAGTCTCACGTACTTGAGTATTCGGACGGCCGGTCAGCGGCCGGAGTCGCAGTCACACGTCGCCAAGCGCCGCGCCGACGACGACCGCGACGACGCCGCCCCCGACCAGCACGCCGAACCCGGGGACGTACGAGCCCGTCAGGTCGTGGAGCGTCCCAACGAGGACGGGACCGAGGAAGCCGCCGATCTCGCCGACCGCGAAGACGAGGCCGACGGCGACGCCGGTCAACTCCGCCCCGATCCCGTCGAGATTCGGCGGAATCGCCCGGATCAGCGGCGAGAGTCCGCCGACGCCGAGCCCGGCGATCACGATGCCAAGCGCCGCGACGGCCGTGGCACCGCCCGCGATGACGCCGGCGACGCCGACCGCGGCGAGGCCGCCACAGCCGATCACCGCCCCGCGCCGGGCGTCCACCCGGTCGGCCAGCGTCGGGATCGCGAGGACGCCGACGACCTTCGCACCGACGAGCAGGGTCGTCGTCTGGCCCGCCCGGTCGGCCGACAGGCCGCGCGCTTCCAGCACCGTCGGGAGCCAGCCCTGCAACCCGTGGACCAGCGCGAGATACACGACGCCGAGGACGACCATCAGCCGCAGGTCGCGGTGGCCCAGCACCCGCCGGAGGTCCGTCCGGACCGAGGTCGACGCGCGCTCCCGGTCGCCGTCCGCGGCTCCGTTCCCACCGCTAATTGGCACGAGCCGGACGACCGCCAGCCAGACCACGGCGTACCCGAGCGCGGCGACGCCGCTCCAGAGAAAGAGCGGTCGCCACCCGCCCAGCAGGGGACCGACGACGGGCCGACCCAGCCCGAACGCGCTGGCCGTCCCGACGGCCGCGCCGACCATGTACAGCGACGACGGCAGGCCGGTCTCGGCGGGCGGAAAGAGCACGGAGACGAGTTTCGGGAGGCCGAAGGTGATCGCCGTCGCGCCGACGCCCAGGAGCAGGGTGGCGGCGAGCAGAGTCGGGAACCCGCCCGCGACGCTCCGGACGATCTGTGCGATCCCGGTCACGACGAGGCCGACCGCGAGACTCCGGGTCGGCCCGATCCGGTCGACCGCGAGGCCCGAGAACAGCGCGATGGGGATGTACGTCAGCGGCACCGCGCCGGCCAGCAGGCCCGCCTCCGTCCCACTGAGCCCGACCTCGGCGATGATCGTCGCCAGATAGGCCGGCAGGCTGAACCAGACGAAGGTGAGGCTGGTGTAACAGAGCGCCCCGGCGACGACGAGGCCGTAGCGCCGCGACGCGACCGACGAAGCCATTCGACGGAGGGTCGAGTCGGCGGTACTAAAGACCGTCCTCTCGGTTGCTCTGGAGTCGCTCGGCCAACAGGTCCAGCAGTGCCTGGAGTGCGCCCGTGTGTACCCGCCACGGATCGCCGGAATCATCAACCAATGTGAAAAAGACGGCGTATGCCACAGTCTATCGGGGACGGTGTCGTCGGAGTCGTCGGTGGGATCGCACTGCTGGCCGGTCTCTGGCTCGTCGTCATGGTGGTCTCGACCGACCAAATCGGGGTTCAGGCCGTGGGCTTTGGCGTCGGACTGGTGTTGCTCGTTCAGTCCGCCCTTTCATTCCACGCGGCCAGTCAGTGATCGGTACCGCGTGCCGGCCTGTCCCCGCCGCTTAAGTCCCATCCGCGACAGGCAGGGGTATGCGACTCGAAGGCAAAACGGCGTTCATCACTGGTGCTGGCTCGGGACTCGGCCGCGCGGCGGCGGAACGGTTCGCCGAGGAAGGCGCGACCATCGTCGCCGCCGACGTGGACGAGGACGGACTCGACGAGACCGCCAAGCTCGTCGAAGATCTGGGCGGCGAAGTCGCGACACACGAACTCGACGTGCGCGACGGCGACGCCTTCCGGGCGGCGGTCGACGCCGCCGCCGAGGAGTTCGGCCTCGACATCCTCCTGAACAACGCCGGCGTCTCCCACGACCGGATGGAGTTCGAGGCCATCGACGACGACGTGCGCGACCGCGTCCTCGACGTGAACGTCAAGGGCGTCTGGAACGGCTGTCAGGCGGTCCTGCCCCACTTCAAGGAACAGGGGTCGGGAGCCATCGTCAACACGGCGTCGCTGGCGGGCGTCATCGGCGCGCCCCAGTTGACGGGCTACTCGCTGTCGAAGGGCGCGGTCGTGAACTTCACGCGGGCCATCGCCGGGGAGGTCGGTCCCGCCGGCGTCCGGGTCAACGCGGTCTGTCCCGGCGTGACCGACACCCCGATGCCCCGGAAAGGTCAGACACAGGAAGAGTGGGAGGCCCGAAAAGAGGAGATGTCGCGGCACTACCCGCTGAAGCGGCTGGGTGAACCCGAGGACGTGGCCAACGCGATGTTGTTCCTGGCGTCGGACGAGGCCGACTGGATCACCGGCCAGGCGCTGGTGATCGACGGCGGCTTCTCCTGCTGTTAGAATTCGGTTTCGAGTTCCGCTTCACGCTCGCCCGCGGTGACTTTCACCTCGAACTCCTCGGCGTCGGCCGGCACGGCCACCGTGACGCGGCCGTCGGCGTCGGTGGTGCCGACCCGCTCGCCGTCGACGGTCACCGTCGCGTTCGCCACCGCCGACCCGTTGGCCGTCACCGAGATCGTCGCGTTCCCGCCCGGCGCGACCTCGCCGACGAACGTCGCGTTCAGGGACCGCTCGTCGTCGGAATCCGTCTCGTTCTCGTCGTCCTCGCGTTCCCCGTCGGTCTCGTCCTCGTCGTCGGACTCCGTTTCGTTCTCCTCGCGCTCGTCCTCGTCTCGCTCGTCCTCCCGCTCGTCCTCTTTCTCGTCGCTATCGTCCTCCTCACGTTCGTCTTCGTCTTCCTCGGCCTCCATCTCGCGCTCGTCGCCCTCGGACTCGAATTTCACGCGGAGGTCGGCCACGTCGTCGCCGGCTTTCACCACGAGCTCGAACTTCGTCTCGTCGGGAATCGCGACGGTAACCCGGCCGTCGGCGTCGGTGGTGCCGACCCGCTCGCCGTCGATCTCGACCGTGGCGTTTTCGACGGGTTCGTCGTCACGGGTCACGTCGAGGGTGGCGTTCCCGCCGCGGGCAACCGAGTCCTCGTCGGCGAACTCGACCTCCAGGTCCGCGTCGACGGGGTCGATGGGCACGTCGGTACCGGACTGGCTGACGACCGGCCGGAGGATGTACTTCCCGCTGTTGCCGGCCTTGTGGACCGCGATGTCGAACACGAAGTCGGTCGACGTGTTCGCGCCGACGGTGAACTCCGAGTTCAACTGCAACTTCTCGCTGGGCAGTTTCACGCGGACCTGTTCCCCGGTGGTCAGCGTCGCGTTCACGTCGCTGACGTAGGCGAACACCTTCGTGTACGTGCCGTTCTCGGGCTGGACCGTGGTCAGCCGCGTCGCGTTCGCGCCCTGCAGCCGGGTCAGGTCCACCGTTCGGTCGTCGACGGCGTGTTCGGACCAGCCGCCTTCGGCCCGCTGGAAGCCGATCTCCGAGATGGTGACGTTCAGGTGCTCGAAGTCCGCGATGGCGTTCTCCTGGTCGCTGACGTAGAAGTTCACGCCAGTCTGTGCCGCCTGCGTGATCACGACACGACTCGTCTGTGTCGGTTCGCCGTCCGCCGTGGTCGGTGCGCCGTCCGTGGCGGTCGGTGTCCCGTCGCCGACGCCGCCGGAACAGCCCGCGAGGACGAGCATGCCGGCGAGCGCCAGCGCTGTGAGTGCTTTCCGTTTCATACCCGGTAGTTGCCGATGCCGGGAATATCTCTTGTGGCCGTCACGAGAACCAGTGACGTGGTTCCGGCCGGTCAGTGCCGTCGGAAAGCGGCCCGAGTTCCTTCGACCGGGTCCCGCCCCGAAAGCCACCGGTAGAATCATTTCGCTCCCGTGCGCCCATCCGCCGATGCACGAAGCAGACTTCGGCGTGGCCGGCGAGACGGCCATCGTCACCGGTGCGAGTCAGGGAATCGGCCGATCGATCGCGGAGACGCTCGCGGCAGGCGGTGCCGACGTAGGCATCTGCTCCCGGGAGATGGATCGGGTCGGCCCCGTCGCCGACGAGATCAACGACAGCGACCGCGAGGGCGAGGCGCTGGCCGTGGAGTGTAACGTCCGCGAGCGCGAGCAGATGGAGGCCTTCGTCGCGGAGGTCGTCGACGAGTTCGGCGGTCTCGACATCATGGTCAACAACGCCGGCGGGGAGTTCGTCGCGCCCTTCGAGGACATCTCGCCTAACGGCTTCGACTCCATCCTCGACCTGAACGTGATGGGCACCGTCCACGGGATGCAGGTCGCGGGCGAACACATGCGCGAGGACGGGGGCGGCAAGATCGTCAACATGGCCAGCGTCAACGGCCAGCACCCCGCGCCCAACGAGAGCCACTACGCGACGGCGAAGGCGGGAATCATCCAGCTGACCGAGACCGTCGCGACCGAGTGGGCCGACGACGGCATCCGGATCAACTGCGTCGCGCCCGGCCTGATCCAGACGCCGGGCGTCGCCGAGACGCTGGGTATCGACAGCGAGGACATGCCACCGCGCGAGCAGACCGACCGCCGCATCGGCTACGGCGAGGACATCGCCGACGTGGTGCAGTTTTTGGTCTCGCCCGCCGCCGCGTTCATGACCGGCGAGACGGTCACCGTCAAGGGCGTTCCCCGTCCCGGCAACTCGATGCAACACGACCTGGGCCTGCAGTAGCGCGGCCCCGCTCAGGGCCGGGACACTGCCCCGACGCGCACTATTATGTCGTCCCCGCGTGAACCCCTTCTCGAATCGTGGGTGGCGGACCGACCCGCCGCCCGGCGGATCGACGGGGACGAACGATGGACTGGTACACCGAACCGGAAGACGATGTTACCGAGCGACTGGAGACGACCGAATCGGGGCTCTCGGCGACCGAAGCCGCCGACCGCCTCGAACGCGAGGGGCGCAACGAACTCACCGCCGACCAGCGCCGGAGCCCGCTGTGGATCTTCCTCGCGCAGTTCTCCAGCGCGCTCATCTGGGTGCTGATCGGCGCGGTGATCCTCTCCGTGGCCGTCGGCCACCTCGTCGACGCCGTGTTGATCGCCGTCATCCTGCTGGCCAACGGGATCTTCGGCTTCGTCCAGGAGTACCGCGCCGAGCAGAGCCTCGCGGCGTTGCAGGAACTGGCCGCGCCCGAAGTGACCGTCCGCCGGGACGGCACCGAGGGGACCGTCGACGCGACGACCCTGGTGCCCGGCGACGTGGTGGTCTTCTCCCAGGGCGACGTGGTACCCGCGGACTGTCGCCTGCTCGGCACCGACTCGCTGGAGGTCGACGAGGCCGCCCTGACCGGTGAGAGCGTCCCCGTGGCGAAAGCCCCCGAGCCCGTCGAAGCCGGGACGCCCATGGCCGAACGCACCAGCATGGTGTACAAGGGAACGAACGTCACCCGCGGCCGGGGCGTCGCGGTCGTCGTCGAGACCGGTATGGAGACTGCGATGGGCGAAATCGCGACCTCGCTACTCTCCGCCAAAGACGAGGGGACGCCGCTCCAGCGCGACCTGGACTCGCTGGGTCGGAAACTCGGGGCCGGCGTGGCCGTGCTGTCGGCGGTCGTCGTCGGCCTCCTGCTCGCCGGCGGCACGGAACCGATCCAGGCCGCCCTGACCGCCATCTCGCTGGCCGTGGCGGCCGTTCCGGAGGGATTGCCCGCCGTCGTCACGCTCACGCTGGCGCTGGGCGTCCGCCGGATGGCCGACGAGAACGCGCTGGTCCGGACCCTGCCGGCCGTCGAGGGCCTCGGCTCGGTCGACGTGGTCTGTACCGACAAGACCGGCACGCTCACCGAGGGCGAGATGCACGCCCGGCGGGCGTGGGTCCACGACGAGACCGTCGATCTGGACGGTCTCGATGGAGCCGCGGGCGAGCGCGTCGGCGACTTGCTGGAGATCGGCGCGCTCTGTAACGACGCGACGACCGAGGACGGCGACCCGACCGAGGTGGCACTCGTCAGGGCCGCCGTCGACTGCGGGCTGGACGTGGACGAACTGCGCGAGACCAGACCCCGAACCGACGAACGCCCCTTCTCGGCCGAGCGCAAGCGGATGGCGACCGTCCACGACGACGTGGTCTACGTCAAGGGCGCACCGCAGGTAATCCTCGACCGGGCCGACCGCGTCCAGACCGCCGACGGCCCCGAACCGCTCGACGACGCCGACCGCGAGCGGATTCGGGAACGCATCGAGACCTTTGCCGGCGACGCGCTCCGGGTGCTGGCCTTCGCACGCAAAGACGAGACCGCCGGTGACATCGAGGACGACCTGGTGTTCGTCGGTCTCGTCGGGATGATCGACCCTGCCCGCGAGGAGGTCGCCGAGGCTATCGCGGACACCCACCGCGCCGGCATCGACGTGACGATGATCACCGGCGACAACGCCCTCACGGCGGGGGCCATCGCCGAGCGCATCGGTATCGACTCGCCGGTCCTGACCGGCGCGGAGGTCGAGGCGATGGACGACGCCACGCTCCGGGAACGCGTCGAAGACGTGAGCGTCTTCGCCCGCGCGGAGCCGTCCCACAAGGTACGCATCCTCGAAGCACTGCAGGAGGCGGGCCATACGGTGGCGATGACTGGCGACGGCGTCAACGACGCGCCCGCGCTGAAACACGCCGACATCGGCATCGCCATGGGGATCCGGGGGACCGACGTGGCCAAGCAGGCCAGCGATGTAATCTTGCTGGACGACAACTACGCGACCATCCGCTCCGCGATCCGCCGGGGCCGGGTCATCTTCGACAACGTCTGGAAGTTCGTCGCGTACCTGCTCAGTGCCAACGCCGCCGAGGTGGCTATCGTCCTCGGGGCCTCGCTGTACGGCTATCTCATCCTGCCGCCGGTCCAGTTGCTCTGGATCAACCTGCTGACCGACGGCCTGCCGGCGCTGGCGCTGGGCACCGATCCGGGCGGGGACGTGATGGCCCGCGAGCCACGCGACAAGGACGCCGGCATCGTCGACCGGTCGATGCTCACCTTCGTCGGCGGCGCGGGGCTGACCATGACGGCGCTGATGTTCGGGTTGATGCTCTGGGCCCTGGGCGGCGCGGCGAGTCGGACGCCCTACGCCATGACGATGGTGTTCACCGGGTTCGTCGTCTTCGAGTTCGCCAAACTGTACGTGGTGCGCTGGACGCGGGACACACCCCTGCTGTCGAACCGGTGGCTGGCGCTGGCGGTCGGGGCCTCCCTCGCGCTCCACCTCGCGATCCTGTACACGCCCCTCTCACAGTATTTCGGGACGGTCCCGCTCGCGCTGACCGACTGGGCTATCCTCGCCGGCGTCGTCGCCGTGGGCACGCCCGTCCTGCTGGTCGTCGGGTGGCTGTCGAAGCGGATGGTCGGCGCGGCGGTCGTCGAGGCCTGACCGCCCGGCTACCCCGGCAAGACGATATTGAGCAGGGCGACGACCAGCCCTCTCTCGACGGTCGATCGACCGTTCCTCACGCGTCACACCGATCGGAAAAACGTGGTCGACGCCACTCAGAGGTAGTGGATCGACCGGTCGTCCTCGTCTCGTCCTTCGAGATGTGCGTCCACAGCTTTGACAACATCGCCGATCTTCCGGCCCGCTTGCTGGACATAGAGCAACCCAGCGTGTTCCAGGCCCTCGCCTTCGACGAGCGACAGGAAGTCGTCGTCGAACGTGACGAGTATCCAGTCGTTGTCCACAGCGTGGGCCAGTTGTCGCCTGTCGGGGTCCCCCAGCGTCCCCTCGTCTTTCGCGGTGTGTACTGTCCAACCGCGGCGGCGGAGGCCGTCAGCCACCGGAATCCAGATACTCTCGTCGCAGTACAGCGGCCGCGTCATGCCGGTGCCGACTCGGAGGACGCGGATCGGAAGTCGTCGATGTGGTCGTAGTAGTACGCCAGTGCTCGGTGTACGTCCGCCAGCGTCAGGTCGGGATACAGTTGCGTGATTTCGTCCGGTTCGTAGCCGCTGTGTTCGTACGCCTCGGCGACATCTTTCACTCGAATGCCGGTCCCCTCGATAGTCGGCGCACCGTCGCTGTGCTCGTCGCTCCGGACGATTCCCATAGCTACCTGTAGTGCGTAATCGGACTTGAAGGCTCGGTTCACCCCGGCAAGACGAGGTTGAGCAGGGCGACGACCAGCCCGGCCAGTCCCATCCGGGCCGCGGAGACGTACCATCGCTGGCCCGAGATCGAACCCATGTACGCGCCGAAGACGCTCAACACGCCGACGCCGAGGACGACGGCCGCGATGGCCGCCTCGACCATCGTCAGGAGGTTCTCCGTCCCCGCGACGACGAACGGGGAGAGCGGGACGAGGACCCCGATCAGCGGGCCGAGGCCGCTCGCGGTCGCGTGGAGCAGGCGCGCGCCCCGCTGTTGGCTCTCGACCCGCGTGTCGTCGAGGTCGGTCAGCATCGCGCGCTCGATCCGTCTGATCTCCGCGCGCGTCTCGGCGCGTTCGATCTCCCAGACGCTCCAGACCGCCGACGTGCCCAGGCCCACCGCCGCGCCCAGGCCGATCTTGACGACGGTGAACCCCTCCGTGACGCCCGAGAGGACCGCGCCGATGACGACCCCGATGCAGGTCAGGGTGCCGTCGAACCCGTTCGAGACGAAGTATCGCCGCGAGATCGACAGCACGTCCTCCTTGCCCAGCAGGCGACGGACGCGCTGGCCCAGCCCCACCGCGATCACCCGTCCTGGTGGGTCGGTCGTTCCTCGACGAGCCGTTCGCCACAGCCCACCTCGTCGACGGAGTGGACGGTCCCGCCGAGTTCCTCGACGGTCGATTCGAGGTCGTCGAAGTCCAGATCCGTCCCCTCGACGGTGATCTTGACGTTCTGGACCTCCTGATCGAGTTCGATCAGCGAGCCGGTCGCGCCCTCGACGCTGTCGACGGCGGCGACCTGCTCGGTGAACGCGAGCAGGGACGGTTCGTGCGGTTTCAACACGTCGATGACGAGTCTGCGGACGGCGACCATATCCCGACTGGCACCCCGACGCACCTAAAGCCTCGACCCGTCGCGGCGGAGAACGCCGGCAGGTCCGGGCCACACCTATACCCCCGCCCGTCGATAGAGGAAGCATGTTCGAACGGATTCTGGTGCCGACCGACCGCAGCGACCCGGCGCGGCGGGCGCTCGAACAGGCCGCCGACCTCGCGACCCGGTACGGCGCGACCCTCACCGCACTCCACGTCGTCGACACGCGCGAACTCGACGGTGACGCCGCGCTCGACGAGCGCACGGAGGCGGCCCGGGCGGACCTGGACCACGCTATCGAGGACCTCGACATCGACCCGACGCCCGAGGGGGTCGTCCGGGCCGGTATCCCGAGCGAGGAGATTCTGGACTACGCCGCGGAAACGGGGACCGACCTGCTCGTGATGGGGACCCACGGCCGGACCGGCGTGCGCCGCTACCTCTTGGGGAGCGTCGCCGAGAAAGTCGTCCGGCTGTCGGACGTACCGGTTCTCAGCGTCCACCCCGCGGAGGTCGACGTTGGAAGCGTCCCCTACGAGCGCATCCTCGTCCCGACCGACGGGAGCGACGGGGCCGGTGTGGCCGTCGACTGCGCGACCGACCTCGCGACGACCTACGGGGCGGAACTGCACGCGGTGTCGGTCGTCGACACCGGCGCGATGGCCCCCGACGTGCAGTTCGACGTGATCAAGGACCAGCTCCAGAACCGGGCCCGGACCGCCGTCGAGACGGTCGCCGAGACCGCGCGCGAGGCCGGTATCGACGACACGCAGACGGCCGTGCTGGAGGGGCGAGCGCACGACGCGATCAGATCCTACGCCGACGAGGAGCGGATCGACCTGATCGTGATGGGGACCCACGGCCGGAGCGGGCTGGACCGGTATCTGCTGGGGAGCGTCGCCGAGAAGCTCGTCCGGACGGCGTCGGTCCCCGTGCTGACCGTCCGGATGCCCGAGGCGTCCGAGTGACCCGACGGCCGAAACTGCAATTGGTCCTCGCCGCGCAGGGCGGGTATGGTAGGCCGAGACGCGCTCGACGGGCGCGACGAACCGGCACGGGGGCCCGACGATCACGCCGAACTGCTCTCGGAACTGGACTCTCACGACCTGGCCTTCGCCGTCGCCACCGAGGAGACCGGCGAGAGCGACCCCTTCGAGGTCGATCCCGACGCCGATCCCGACGACACCTTCCCCCAGTCGGTCGCCAGCGGCGGTCCCACCTCCGAGGGCGTCATCTGCTGGACCCGCGTCGCGCCGGATCGGTTCGACCCCGACCGCACGCTGGCCGTCGAAGTCGCGGAAGACCCCGAGTTCACCGACCCCGTCTACCGCGGCCTGATCGACGACGCCGAGTCGATCCTCGCCCACGACTACACCGTCAAGGTCGACCTCGACGGCCACCTCGACCCCGACAGCGAGTACCACTACCGGTTCGTCTACGACGGCGTCGCCAGCCGGACCGGTCGGTGCCGGACCCTGCCCGCGCCCGACGCCTCGCCCGACTCCCTCCGGATCGCCGTCCTCACGTGCCAGAACTACCTCAACGGCTACTTCCCGGCCTACCACTACGTCGCCGAGGCGGACCTGGACTTTCTCGTCCACCTCGGTGACTTCATCTACGAGTCCGACGCGGGCGATTTCAAGGGGCTGGGCTCGCCCGAGTTCGAGGGTCGCGACCTCGACCTCCCGAGCGGCTACGACCGCGTGCGCACCCTCGAAGACTACCGCTATCTCTACCGGACCTACCGCGCCGACGACTTCCTGCAGGAAGCCCTGGAGTCCCACACGCTGATCGCCGGCTGGGACGACCACGAGATGGTCAACGACATCTACTGGGACGCCCGGACCGACGCGCCGGCCGGCGATCATCCCCGCGGCGACGACCCCGAGTTCATGGCCCAGCTCACCGCGGACGCGATGCACGCCTGGTGGGAGTTCATGCCCGCCCGCATCGACTACGACCCCGCCGGCGACTCCCTGCAGGACCGCTTCCAGCTCTGGCGGGACTTCCAGTTCGGCGATCTCGTGACCCTCGTGATGACCGACGAGCGGCTCTTTCGGGACCCACCCCGTGAGGCCATCCCGACGCCCGACAACGTCGGCCCCCACCGCGAACCGCCCGGCCGGACCATGCTCGGCGAGGAACAGCGCGAGTGGCTGATCGACACCATCACCGGATCGGAGACCACCTGGACGGTCTGGGCCGACGAGGTCCTCACGGTACCCTTCCGGATCGGGTCCGGTCCGCTCTCGGTCTATCCCGTCCAGGGTGGCTGGGACGGCTACACCCGCGAACGCCAGACCATCTCCGAGGCCATCGCGGCGGCCGACGTGGACAACTACGTCACCCTCACTGGCGACATGCACTGCTACGTCGCCGCCTACGTGCAGGCTTCCTACCCGGGCCGAGTCACCGGCGGCACCGGCGTCGCGCAGGGCGACCCCATCGGCGTCGAGTTCATGACGCCCGCGCTGACCTCGCTCAACGCCGCCGAAGCGCTCCACCTCACCGACGGCTGGCGCGGGACGATTACGGAACCGCTGATCTCCGAGCTCGTCACCGGCATGAACCCCCACATCGAGTTCTTCGACAGTCACAACTGGGGCTACTCCGTCGTCGAGTTCACGCCCGACGAGTGCACGTACGTCGGCTACTCGGTGGACAAGACCGTCGACTCGCCCGACGCCGACCGCGAGGTCGTCACGGCCTACCGGGTCCCCGAGGGCGTCGTCAACCTCGTCGACGTGACCGACGAGTATCGGTGACGGTCTCCGTCACGGACCGCGGCGAGTCCGGCCGCCGTCGGCCCGGTTTTGTCGACGCCGACCCAATCCGCGGACGCAGCTCGATCACTACCCGAGAGCGCCTTTTTCTGCTACGTAGCGTCCAGCTCGTCGCCCAGTCTCTCCAGCACGTCGGCCAGTTCGACCCCCTCCCGCTCGAACCGCCGTAGCTCCGCCAGCACGTCCGGATCGACCGTCGGCCCGAGGACGAACGCGGCCCCGCCGGTCGCGGTCGCCCGGAGGACCCACCGCGCCAGCGACGCGACCGGCGGGAACCCCACGTCCGTGAGGACCACGGCGACCCGCCAGGCCTGCTCGCGCCCCTCCCTGAGTCCGAGCAGGGAGAGTCGTTCGTCCAGTCGCCCGAGCGCCGCGTCCACGTCCGCAACCCCGGCCGCGTACACCTCGGCCAGCGCGGTCTGCTGGGCGTCGATCAACCGGGCCAGCACCTCGTTCACCGCACGGTGGTCCGCCAGCTTGGCCGCCCTGTCGGCGTCGATCCCTACGTCCCGCAGCGTGAGCGCCAGGTCGTAGTTGATGTGGGCGTTGATTCCCAGGAAGGCATCCTGCATCACGAGGGCGTCACCGCCGGTTGCGGTGCCGAACGCGATCCGCCAGGGATCGGGGACGGCCCCGAGTTCGCCGCGCTCGAAGGCCAGGAACGCCCGCCGGTAGTAGTTCGCGAACGTCGTCGTGTAGGCGCGCATCCACTCGGCGTCCGCGAAGCCGCCGTCGGCGATGCGGGCGTGGATGCGCTCGGTCATGCGCGTGTAAATCGTCAGGAAGACGGCCCGACGGTCCTCGCGCTCCCGGAGCAGGTCTTCCAGTGTACGCAGGCGCTCGGCGGCGTCCGCGACGGACTCGAACGCGCCCTGCGCGACGGCGACGAGTTCGGCGTCGGGCGTGTCGGGCGGGTCGTACTGCTCCACGTCGTGACGGAGCGCACGGGCCATCCCCCGGACACGGCGGGCGTCGAGCAGGCGGGCGGCGTCCCCGTACGCCGACAGCGTGCGAAGCGGCGCGGTCATCGTCGGGACCACGAAGCGACGACTGATAGCTGTAGGGGGCTGGACAGTTCCTCAGGCGTCCTGTTCGTGGACCCGCTCCAGCACCGCCGACTCCGCCACCGAGACGACGCCGGCCGAGTCGAGCGTCTCGGCGAATTCCTCGCTGTCGTAGTAGGCCAGCGCCTCCTCCAGCCGGTCGTCGGCGACCTCCTGCAGGACGACCACGGTGTTCTCGTCGTCGGTCGGACGGAACGCCTGCGTCCCGAGCGACCCGTGGGCCGCTCGCGCCTCGGCGTTTGCCTCGTGGTGGCGCTCCCACCGCTCGTAGTCCTCGATCTCGTGTTTCGCGTAGATGTAGGCCATACCGACCGTGCGGGCGGGAGGGAGAAAGGATCGGGGGTGCGATTCGCCACTCAGTCGCCGGGCTCGGAGACGGCTCCGTCCGCCGTGTCACTGGCCCGCCCGAGTTCGAAGCCGTCGTAGTCGTCGCGGGCGACCCGGGCACAGATCTCCCGGTAGTTGTCGAGGCCGCCGGGGAAGGGCGTGAACACCTGCGTCTTCCCGGGGACGTTCGCGCCGCGATACCAGGACTTGGCCTGTGAGAACAGCATGTTCTCGGCCAGCATGTTGGTGTTCCGGACCCACTGGTCCTCCGAGTCCTCGCTGGCCTCGATCCGGTCGTAGCCGTGCTCGTCCATGTACGCGATGCAGTCGGCGATCCACTCGACGTGTTGCTCGATGGCCAGCGGCATGTTCGTCAGCACGGAGGGGCTCTGGGGCCCCGTGATCGTGAACAGGTTCGGGAACCCGCTGGTCATGAGGCCGAGGTACGTTCGCGGTCCGGCTTCCCACTTCTCCTCGAGCGTCTGGCCACCCCGACCCTCGATGTCCATCGCGAGGATCGCGCCCGTCATCGCGTCGAACCCGGTCGCGAACACGAGCATGTCGAGGTCGTAGTGGTCGGCGGTGGTCCGAATCCCGTCGGCCGTCACCCGTTCGATGGGGTTCTCGTCCACGTCGACGAGACTCACGTCGTCGCGGTTGTAGGTCCCGTAGTAGTCGTTGTAGTCCATCGGCGGGCGCTTCGAGCCGTAGGGATGGTCCGTCGGGACGAGCTTTTCGGCGGTCTCGGGGTCGTCGACTTTCTCCCGGATCTTCTCGCGGATGAACTCCGAGACCACCTCGTTCAGCTCGGGGTTCGACAGGATCGACCCCGGCTCGAAGCTGTGGAGAAAGCGGAAGCCGCCCTGTTGCCAGCGTTCTTCGAGTACCTCGCGGATGTCGTCTTCCGAGAGGCCGTAGTCAGTTTCGTGTTCGTGTTCGAACGGCATCCCGAGCCGGGAGTCTCGCGCCCGCTCCCAGATGTCGTCGTAGTTCTCGCGGATCTCCTCGTACTCGTCCTCGGCCAGCGGGCGGTTCCGGGCCGGCACCGCGTAGTTGGGCGTCCGCTGGAAGACCGTCAGGTGATCGGCCCGGCCGCCGACCTCCGAGATGAACTGGATGCCGGTCGAGCCGGTGCCGATCACGCCGACGTGGTCGTCGCCGAAGTCGACTTCCTCGTCCGGCCACCGGGCCGTGTGGTACCACTCGCCCTCGAACTCGTCGAGGCCGTCGAAGTCCGGCAGGAACGGCTCGGAGAGACAGCCGACGGCAGTGACGAAGTACCGGGTCGTGACGCGCTCACCGTCGGCCAGCTCGACGGTCCAGGTCGCCGTCTCGTCGTCGTAGGTCGCTGTCGTGACCTCCCGCTCGAAGGCGATATTCCGGTGCAGGTCCAGCCGGTCGGCCACCCACTGCAGATAGTCGAGGATCTCGGGCTGTTCCGGGTAGCGCTCGCTCCAGGTCCACTCCCGGTGGAGGCCCTCGTCGAAGGAGAAGCAATAGATGTGACTCTCGCTGTCACAGCGGGCACCCGGGTACGTGTTCCAGTACCACGTCCCGCCGACCTCGTCGCCTTTCTCGTAGACGCGAACGTCGAGCCCCTGTTCGCGCAGTTTGTGCAGCATGTACAGCCCGGAGAAGCCCGCGCCGATCACGACGGCGTCGACGTCCACGTCGGTCTCCCCACTCCCCCCGGTCGCGTCCACGGCAACGTCCGCGTCAGACACTGTGTATCACTGGCCATATCCAACGGTCGGTCCCAATTAAAGCCACTCCTCCAGAACATCGGGCATATATCAGTGGCCCCCGGTCCGCGGTGTCGGGGTGCCGTCCGCTACCGGCCCTCGAACTCGGGCTCGCGGCCCTCGATGCGCGCGGTGAATCCCTCGGTGTAGTCGTCGGTTTCGGTGAGCGGCTCCGAGAGCGCCTTCTCGTAGTCCAGCGACTCCTCGACGGACATCTGGAGCGTCGCGTTGAGTACCTGCCGGGCCCGCTGCATGCCGAGGGGGGCGTTCTCCGCGAGCCGGTCGGCCAGCGCCCGGGCGCGCTCGTCGACGTCCTCGGCGTCACAGACCTCGTTGACGAGACCGATCCGTTCGGCCTCCTCGGGGTCGATGAACTCCCCCGAGAGGACGAACTCCTTGGCCTTCGCCAGACCGACCAGCCGCGCGAGCCGCGTCGGCGCGCCGCCGCTGGGAAACATCCCGAGCCGTACCTCGATCACGCCGTACTTCGCGTCCTCCGAGATGACCCGGAAGTCCGCGGGCAGTGTCAGCTCGAACGCGCCCGCCGGCGCGGCGCGTTTGATCCCGGCGACGACCGGGACCCGCGCGTCCGCGACGGCCTCGGTGACATCGCTGAGGCCGACCTCGAGTTCGCCGCCCTCCTCGGCACGGCCGGCCATCATCTCCAGATCCATCCCGGCCGAAAACACCGGCCCTTCGCCCAGGAGCGCGATCACACGCACGTCGTCGTCGGCGTCGACCTCCTCGAAGGCCTGCCTGAGGTCGCGCAGGACGTCCTGATTCATCGCGTTGCGTTTGTCCGGTCGATTCAGCACGACATCGGCGCGGTGCCCGTCGATGTCGACCTTGACGTGTCCCGTACCTACTTCTCGCATGACACAGAGACGGGGACCGCACCGGCCTTAACAGTACCCGCTCGACCGGACTGGTGGCCGTCCATGCCGTGGGTATCGCGGGACGCCCCTCTCGCCGCCGGCGCTACGGTTCCGAATCGTCCAGCTGTGCCTGCCACTCCTGGACCGTCGACAGCAACTCCACAGGGGGCGTCTCGTTCACTTCGAGATCGCGCGGCCCTGCCCCCCGCTCGAGGTGAACCGTGGCCAAATATCACCTTTTCCAGTAATATTATGTCACGGAATCCCTATTTGTTGGGGTGTGACAGGTGAGCAATCCGTACACCTTGAGCCGCACAAATCGTTCGTTTGGGCGGTCAATAGGCTTCGACGAGTGGCGGCTGTAAAAAACGAGAGCAAGTATCAACTACGGCAGAAACACCAAATTACTGAACAATACAGTATTTAATAACTGATGTTTTTTGCGCTGAAACTCATCCGGTTCGTCTTTCGCCTCTTACTGAAGCTGGTACTATTTCCGTTCAAGATCGTCAAGCGACTCCTGGGCTCCGGGCAGTCGACCGAGCAGTGGCCGGCACCGGGAGAGACGGAGACTGAGACGATGGAGGCCACCTCGGAGACGCTGACGGATTCTCCAGAGGGTCTCAGCGTGGCAGCGGCACAGGCGACGAACAACATCCAGTGGTTCCGAAAGGGGCTGATTGCAGTTGGTGTGGTGCAACTGCTGGTCGGTCTATTTGCGGTTTTCAATATCGCACAGTCACCGATTGGTGGGCTCCGACCCGCACTGGTCGACGGACTCCTTCTCACAGTCGTCGTCTTCAGCCTTGCACCGATTGGAATTGGATTTGGACTGACGAGGTGGACGACGGCCTCGTGGTATCTCGGAATTGCGTTTTGTGGCCTCCAAATCGTCCTCTCGTTGTTCGCTCTGCCTGGCGGTTTCCTCACGATTGCTATCTACGGCATCCTCGGCTATCTCGGATACACGGGGCGACCAGCACTGGTGACACTCTCGAACGCTGGCGGCCCCCCGACGGAAGATGAATCCGGCGAACCGGCATCACTCGAGCAACAGTCTCACCACGCAGAGACGGCAGTCGACCACGAAGACACCCCCTCGTCAAATTCTGAACCGGCAGCTGACGGACCAATTGACAGCACGGTATCGTCACCCACGGAACAAACGGACGCTCCCCCCGCGGACACCACCCCAACGGAACCTGCTCCCGAACCGTCTGCGAACGACGAACCCGAAGATACGGGCGACGGTGGTCGGAGTGATCGACAATCTGACCCCTCGGAAACGGACGCAGGGGAGACGGACAGTGCAGAACCCGAAACGGCTGCTGATGCGGTCGAGGAAGATCCGGTCGAGGAGTACCGAGAGGAGCTACACGCTGACTCGGCATCGGTCCGACAATCAGCGGTCGAGGACCTCGTCGCTGCAACCCGTTCGGACACCGTTCCCACGCAGGCCGCCATCGACGCACTCTCGGAGCGACTGGAAGACGAGGATCCGGAGGTCCGGGCTGTGGCCTGTCGCGGACTGGGCCAGCTCGGTGCGGAACAGGTCAAACCGAAACTCGAGGACCTTCGAATCGACACCGACCCGGACGTGAGTCGTGCAGCGAGTCAGGCACTTCGGAACATAGAATGAGTACGATGTATCAACCAGTTACCGGCTGTATCGAACGTCGAATCGATCTCGGAGACCAGTTGCGGGTCCCTGCACCCAACGAGGAGTGGTCGGGATGCGTCTGACCGATGTCGTTCGCGAGGCCGACCGTCCAGTGGCGGAAGACAGAGCTCGCGCACTCGCGATCAACGAAGCGCTTCGGGAACCGCTTTCGGAGTTCCTCGACGAGAAACAAACCAAGTTGCGATACGCGGTTGGAATCGGTGCTGCCACTGCGGTGCTGGGTATCCTCACGCTCGGGATGGTAGATGGGGCTCTGGTCGGTGGCGGGCTGTTTCTCCTCGGTCTGGCCATCGCTGGCGGTGGCTATGCCTACCTCAACGGCCAGTCTCCGGACGTAACGGTTCGCTCGGTCCAGAAAGGATACTGGACAGCACACAGTCTCCCCGTGCAGGATGGCTCGATACTCTACGACGCCACCCAGTCTATCGAAACGGCGAGTTTCGATCTGGAACAGCTGACCGATCACGGCAAGATCGCAGCGGCCAACGAGACGCTCGCGAATGTCAGTGAGTACCCGGTCGTGATGGCACAGGACGAAAATGTCGAGGACACGCTGACAGAGACGCTCGACGAGATTACGACGGAGATCGAAACTGCAGAGCAACACACCGTCGAAGCGCCGATCGTCCCTGCGACGGGCCCCGAACGAGCGGCTATCGAGACGGTGCTCGAGATGGGCGATCCGGACGACACCGTCGATGCGGACTTCGATATTCCAGTGGACCAGGCCCGAGCCGACATTCAGGAACTCGACGAACTCGAACAAATGGCGGCCTCGGACGGTGCCGAGAGTGAGTTAGAAGAACTGTCCGATACGAGTCGGACGCTCGTCGATGACCTATCCGGAATGCAGGAGACTGCCGTCGACCTGTTGAACGACCACATCGGGACCGCTGCAGATGCGTTTGGTCTGGTGAGTTACAACTTCTACTGCCCGGAATGTCAGACCGACGACATCGACTCGGGGGTCGAACTCACAGACCCGCAGGATGGGAGCTGGTACTGTGACACGTGCCGAACGACTCACGATACGTCGGCCGTCATTCCCAGACACCGCCTCAAAGACGATCTCGTGAACCCCGTCTGGGATCAGCTGTGGATCGAGAAAGACGACCAACGTCGCGAGGTGTACGAGAACATCGAGGACCAGAAAGCCGAGTTACAGGAGCGGGAGTTCGAACAGCGCAGCGAGGAAATCCGGTCGACGACCGACCGGATTCGTGACCTCCGCTCCCGTATCCGAGACCTCAAGACGGAAGCCAAAGCCGCGGAGGGGAAAGTCTCGGAGATCGGGGACCTGATGGTCAAGTACGAACGGATCCACGACGAGCGAAAGCAGGCGTTCGAGCAAGAAGTCGAGTCGTCGTTCGCCGAAATCGACGCGGAGACGGAGGAAATTCTCGAACAGACCCGGAACGAGGAGCAGGAACGAATCGAGGCGGCCGAACAGGCGGCCAAGGAGAAAGCCGAGATGATGCGCGAAGACAAACGGCGGCGAGAGATCGAGAAATTCGTCGCCGAGCAACAGATGGAGAACCAACGGACGCGTGCGGCACTCGCACAACAAGCGGACCTTCACGACGAGGAAATGAAGATGGAACGGCGCCAACACCGGGAGGAGTGGATGCTAGAGACGCGCGGACGAACCTCGTTCTCCGGGCGTATCGACAAGGCACGGATGAAGAAAGACCGTCTCCTCGGTGCGTCTTCCGGAGGTGATTCCTGATGTCGAACGACGACCTTCACAAGCCGCTCAGAGCCATCAACGAGACGATAGCGAACCTCCGCCAGGACGTCCAGAAGCTCACGGGCGAAGCGAAGAAGATCAAGGAGGCGATCACGAACGCGGCCGAAACCATCCGCGACGCCATACAGGAGAACATCCAGGCACAGGCCGAACTCAAGCTGATGGAGTACGTCATGGAGGTGAAGTCGGTCAAGCCACAGATCGACGCCGAGTACGAACAGATCAAGACGGAACGGAACGAACTCGAGGGCCGACTCGAGAGCATCGGCGAGCGATACGAGCGAAAGCAAGCCGAGTTAGACGAGAAAGCCCAGGACCGTATCCGGGACCTCGGCTCCCACATCTTCGAGATCGAAGAAGAGCAGTTCGAAGACGGGATCGAAGACCCCTTCACCGAGCAGGTGACCACGGCGTGGCAGTCACTCCAGGCCCACAACGCCGATATCGGTGAGCAACGGGAAACAGCGGTCACGGAGACGACGAGTGAGGCCATTCAGCGGATCTACGACTTCATCGACCGGCAGGAACAGCTGCTCGAATCGATTCGGAATCACCGATACGACTCCACCGAGAACACACTCCCGGCGGAGGAACCGGACCAGATACAGGTCCCGTACTACGTCGTCGAGTACGAGAACGACGGTGTGGTCGACAGGCAAATCATCGTCCCATCGTCGGTATCCGAGGGCGGGACCGAGTGGTGTAGTGCGACCCTCGAAGCGAGCGACGGCATGGCGACGCTGCTTGGCAACGTCGGCCCAGTTACCGATCCAGCGACGACCGACACGCTATCCGAGCAGACGTTACGGGAAACGCTTTCCGAGTACAGTTCGTCCTCTCCCCTGGGGTTGTCCTACGCCGATGCTGTCGCGGACGCCGTTCCGGAGAGCGGACGCGTCGAAGTGCCACAGGAGGTCGCGGAATAATGGCGGAGATCGAACCGAGTCGTGCGGTCGTCGAGGCCGAAGAAACGTTCGACGGACGAATCATTCCCGACGAACAGGCGGAACTCGGACGGCCCGTTCGGTTACGTGATGGGGCTGTGGTTCAGGGAAGTGTTTACGGCGGCACGGTCGAAGCCGACGAAGACGTCACCGTCGAAGGGTCGGTCATGGCGGCCGAAGGCATCGAACTCGACGGCGCACACGTCGGTGGCGAAGTCGGATCACCCGACAAGGTCCTCGCGACCGACACGCACATCGACGGGACCGTAACCGGTCAGCGTGTTCGTCTCGTCGACTGTGTCGTCCGTGGGAACGTCGTCGGTGCCAACGTCATCCTCGAAGATTGCATCGTCCTCGGCATCGCCACTGCCGAACGTGAACTCGCTATCGAGGAGTCTCTCTGCTATACGTTCCGAAGCCAGGGGGAGACCACACTCGAAAACACCACGCTGGTCCTGCCACAGGCAATCGCCGAGGGGCCTTTGGAACTGACGACTCCCGTAGCAGTGGCCGGACTCGGGCAGATCGAAGTCGACGATAACGACGACGGCCCTGCGGAACGACTGCCGGAGATGGGTGCGGACGACCTCTACGAACAGGACGATACGACCTATCTCACGCTCGCTCCTCGCATCCTGAATCTCGAAAAGATCACCGAACGATTGGAGAAACTGGAAGACGCAGTCATGGCCGCTGTCGACGACACGAGCGGCGACGACGGGACCGACATGAGCGTCGACGACGTTCTCTCACTGTTCGACATCGACCTTCGAGACGAAACGACACCAAAGTAACCGAGCATTCGCCTGCAGACGGCAACAACGGCGCTACCCGAACGAGGCGCGGCAGGACCGGACTGGGCGACTCAGTCTTCGTCGATTCGTTTTTGCCACTCCTGGACCGTCGACAGCAACTCCACAGGGGGCGTCTCGTTCACGTCGAGATCGCGCAACTGGTCGAGGACCGCCTCGGCCTCCGGATCGAGCGCCGCTCCGTCCGCGTCCGCCTCGGCCGCTGCCCCCCCGTCGGCCGTGGCCCGCTCGCCCCCGCTCTCGCCGCCTTGCTGGAAGCTCCCCGAGGAGAGATCGAAGACGGCCTGGACCGGTTCGCCGCCGCCGCTTCCCTTCGCCTCGATGGCCTTCTCCTCGCGGAGCCGTTCGAGCACGTCCCGCGAGCGGTCGACGACTGGATCGGGGACGCCGGCCAGGTCCGCGACGTGAATCCCGTAGGAGCGATCCGTCGGCCCCTCCCGAACCGTCCGGAGGAAGGTCACGTCGCCGTCCGACTCGTCTGCGGCCACGTGGACGTTGGCCACCCGCTCCAGATGGTCGGCCAGCCCGGTCAACTCGTGGTAGTGGGTGGCAAAGAGCGTCTTCGCGCGGACCTGGTTGTGGATGTACTCCGTCGCGGCCCACGCGATGCTGATGCCGTCGTAGGTCGCCGTCCCGCGGCCCACCTCGTCGAGGATCACCAGCGACTCGTCGGTCGCCGAGTGCAGGATGTTCGAGAGTTCCTGCATCTCGACCATGAACGTCGACCGGCCCTGGGCCAACTCGTCCAGCGCACCGACGCGCGTGAAGATGCCGTCGACCAGCCCCACCCGCGCCGACTCGGCGGGGACGAAACTCCCGATCTGCGCGAGCAGCGTGATCAGCGCCGCCTGGCGCATGTAGGTGGACTTCCCGCTCATGTTCGGTCCCGTCACGATCAGGAAGCGCCGGTCGTCGTCCATCGCGAGGTCGTTGGGGACGAACGAGGTGGTCTGTTCGACGACGGGGTGGCGACCCTGCCGGATGTTCAGGTCCCGGCCCTCGACCAGTTCCGGCCGGGTCCAGTCGTTGCGGACGGCGTGGGTCGCGAGACTCCCGAGCGCGTCGAGTTCCGCCAGCGCCCGGCCCACGTCCTGCAAAAGCGTCGCCCGCTCGGCCACCCGCTCCCGGAGGTCCCGGAACAGTTCGTACTCCAGGTCCCCCCGTTGCTCCTCCAGTCGCAGGATCTCACGTTCTTTCGCCTCCAGTTCGGGAATGGTGAACCGCTCGGAGTTCTTCAGCGTCTTGATCGCCTCGTACTCCTCGGGCACGTCGTCGGCCTCGCTCTTGCCGACCTGAATGTAGTAGCCATCCGTCTTGTTCCGGTCGACCTGCAGGTGGGTGATTCCATGCCGCTCCTTCTCGCGCTGATCGAGCGTCTCGATCCACTCCTTGGCGGCCTCGTGTTGCTCGATGATCTCGTCCAACTCGTCGTCGTATCCTCGACGGAAGAGGCCACCCTGCGTGACCGTCCCGGGCGGGTCCTCGGTCAGGGCCGCGTCCAGTTCGGCGGCGAGGTCGGCGGCGGCCTCGCGGTCGGCCCCGGCGACGATCTCGGACAGCGGCGATTCCGCTAGCCGCTCTGTCCCGTCGATCACCTCGGCGGCGCGGGGCAGGAGTGCCAGCGTCTCGGCGACCCGCAGGAGGTCGCCCGCGTCGGCACTGCCAGAGGCCGCCCGACTCGCCAGCCGTTCGAGGTCGTACGCGCCGTCGAGGACTTCCCGGAGTTCTTCGCGGGCCATCGCGGCTTCGGCCAGCGCGGCGACCGCGGACTGGCGGCGCTGTAGTTCCGCGCGGGACCGCCGCGGGCGGACGAGCCACTGCTGGAGGAGCCGCCCGCCCGCGCTCGTGACGGTGTGGTCGATGGTCGCGAACAGAGAGCCCGACCGGTCACCCTGCATGGTCTCAGTCAGTTCGAGGTTGCGCTGGGTGGTCGCGTCCAGCTCGACGTGATCGCTCCCGCTGTAGGTCTGCAGGCGGGTCACCGACGCCAGCGCGCCCTGGCCGGTTTCCTCGACGTAGGCGAGCACCGCCCCGGCCGCCCGGATCGCCGCCTCGTCGTCGTCGATGCCGACGCTCTCGGCCGTGTCGTCGCCGAACTGTTCGCGGACCGTGTGCCGCGCCCGCCCCGGCGCGAACGACTCCGCGGCGTGCAGGGTCAGCGTCGCCGTCGTCCGCTCGCGGATCCGGTCGAGCAGGGCCTCGTCGGCCCGCACGTCCGGGCCGGGCAGGACCTCCGCGGGATCGAACTTGTACAACTCGGTCAGGAGCGCCCCCTCGCTGTCATCGTCCTCGACACTGGTCACGAAGAACTGGCCGGTCGTCACGTCCGCGGCGGCGACGCCGTAGCCGTCGCCCTCGCGGACGACCGCCGCCAGGTACTGTGCGTCGTCGTCGGTCGTCTCGATCAGCGTCCCCGGCGTCACGACGCGGGTGATCGCCCGCTCGTGGCCGTCCGCCGTCTCGTGCTGGTCCGCGACCGCCACCCGGTAGCCGCGCTCGACCAGCGCCGTCAGGTAGGGCGTGAGATCGTCCACCGGCACGCCCGCCATCGGGTACGACGAGCCGTGCGAGGACTTCTGTGACACCTTCAGATCTAGCTCGTCCGCGACCGTCTCGGCGTCCTCGTCGAAGAACTCGTAGAAGTCGCCACACTGCATCGCCAGCAGATCCGCGTCGGTCTCCTCCTTGAGGGCGAGAAACTCCCCGACGATGCCCGTCGCCTCTGTCATACCCCTGACTGGGAGCGACACCGGATAAAACGCTGTGGGTCCGGCCGCAATCACGGGATAATTTCGGACGAAAGAAGCAGTAATAAACAACCGTCAATAGACGGCAGACGACGTACCGGGGTGGGGTGTCTCGGCCCGAACGGAGTGCATGAGGGGGGAAGACTACGACGCACGGGGGAATCGGATCGGACGACGCGGCTTCCTGCAGTCGACGGGGGCGGCGACGGCGGCGCTCGCGTTCGGCGTGGGGTCGGCGTCCGCAGCACAGTCGGGTTCGGGAGTCACGTCGAAAGACTACACCATCGAATCGTGGGACGGGACGCCGCTGGCGACGACGCTGTTCACACCGGCCGAGCGCGGCCCGAGTCCCGCAGTCCTGATGACACACGGCTGGGGGAGCAGTCGTGGGGCCGCCGAGGGGAAAGCCAGGATGTACGCCGAGAACGGCTACACCGTCCTGACCTACGACTCGCGGGGCTTCGGCGACTCCAGCGGGACGGTCGGTCTCGACGGCCCGAAGGAAATCAAGGACGGCCAGCACCTGATCGACTGGCTGGCCCGCCGCGACGAGGTGGCGCTCGAAGACACGGGGAACCCACGGATCGGCATGGACGGCCGGTCGTACGCGGGCGGCATCCAGCTGAACCTCGCCTTCGCGGACGACCGGCTCGACGCCATCGTCCCGCGGATCACCTGGAGCGATCTGGTCTACTCGCTGGCCCCGAACGGCGTCGTCAAGACGGCCTGGATCGCCGCACTGCTGGGCCTCGGGGAGGTCGCCACCTGGGACTTCGACCCGAACTCGAACGTGAGGCCCGACGCCTTCGACTGGTACGCCGAGGCGCTGAAGACCAACGAACAGCCGCCCAGCGCGGTCCGTGACGGCAAGAAGCGGTCGGTCGTCCACAACGCCGAGACCTTCGACACGCCGACGCTGATGCTGAACGCCTGGAACGACACGCTGTTCAACCCGCTGGAGGCGACGCGAGTCGACCGCATCCTCCAGGGGAAAGGCGTCGAGTCCCGTCTCGCGTTCTACACCGGCGGCCACGGTATCGAGATGGCGACGGTGCCGGAGTCGTCCCGGACGCGCATGGACGGCATGGCCGTCGACTGGCTCGACCGCCACGTCAGGGGTGCGGACGTTGACGTACCGCGCCTGTCGCTGTGGGAGACACAGACGGGCGAGTGGACCACCGAAGACTCGTTCCCGCTGGCCGACACCCACCCGGTGACCTACGACCTCGGGGCGGCCAGCCGGTCGGGCAGCAAGCGCCTCAGAAAGTGGAGTCTCTTCGACGACACGGAAGCGATCTACAGCTGGACGGTCGGGCGCGACGTGGAACTCGTCGGCACCCCGCAGTTCGACATCGCGGTCGAGGTCGGCGGCGAGACGGCTCACCTCTTTTTCGACCTCCGGCACGAGGGGGAGACGATGAGCACGATGACACCCTACCGCGTGGAGGGGTCGGGCCGGCACCGGATCTCCTTCGAGTACCCGACGCTCCAGCAGTCCCTCTCGGCCGGCGACCGGCTCGAACTCCGCATCTACATCTCCGACTGGATGTATCTCGACGCGGACGGCCGCGGCGAGGTCACGGTCGACCCCGCCGCCTCACGGATCACGATCCCACAGCGCCCACAGTAGTCCGACCCGGACCCGGCGGCCCCCACTGGTCTCCGGGTTCGACCGGGCGGCTCCGTCTGCGCTCGCGCTGTTCTCGCGGACCCCCGGCTGCGGCGACTCCGACATTCTTTCGCGAGAAAGTATATAAAATACCGAAAATAGCAGGCAGATATAAACACTTAATTGAATTCGTTTGTGAAGCTTGTTGGTACGCATCATGGGAGCGGACCACAATGCGGACGAACGGGGTACAGATGCGGGGCGGGTGGACCGACGACGATTCCTCGGGGCCTCGGGGGCGGCCCTGACTGCGCTCGCGACCGGTGTGGGGACGGCGACGGCGTCGTTCGGGTCCGGCGTCACCGAGACGGACTACACCATCGAGTCCTGGGACGGGACGGAACTGCCGGCGACGCTGTACACGCCCGACGCCAACGAGCCACAACCGGCCGTCCTGATGACTCACGGCTGGGGGGCGTTCCGGGACTCGCCGCTGACGGCACCGAAGGCGAAATACCACGCGAAGCAGGGCTACAACGTCCTGACGTACGACTCGCGCGGGTTCGGCGGCGCGGAGGGGACCGTCGGCCTCGACGGCCCCAACGAGATCAAGGACGCCCAGCGGATGGTCGACTGGCTGGCCAACCGGCCGGAGGTGGCGCTCGACGCCACCGACGACCCGAAAGTGGGGATGGACGGCGTCTCCTACGCCGGCGGCATCCAGCTGTCCGCGGCGGCGGCCGACGACCGGATCGACGCGGTCGCGCCGCGGATCACCTGGAACGACCTGCAGTACTCGCTGGCACCGAACGGCGTCATCAAGATCGGCTGGCTGTCGATCCTGCTCGGACTCGGGACCATCAGTTCGAGCCTGATCGGGCCGGACACGGAGCTCGACCCACGGCTGTACGACTGGTACGAACAGGCATTGAAGACCAACGACCTGCCGCCGGGCATCCTCGAAGCCAACGAACTCCGATCCTTCCCGTACTTCGAGGACTACAACACGCCGACCTTCCTCGTGCAGGGGTGGGACGATTCGCTGTTCAAGCCCATCGAGGCCGTCCGGACCTACCGGACCCTGCAGGACCGGGGCGTCGAGTCACGGCTGGCCTTCTACGAGGGCGGGCACGCCCCCGAGGAGATCACCGTCCCGTTCGACCAGCGCGGGTACATGAACGGACTGGTGAACACGTGGTTCGACCGCCACCTCCGGGGCGAGAGTACCGACATCCCGCAGTCGAACACCTACCTCAAACAGCGCGAGGAGTTCCGGACCGAGGACCAGTTCCCGCCGGACGACACCGAGTTCGTCACGTACAATCTCGGCGACGCCGAGGCCAACGGCGGCGACCGCATCGAGCAGTGGAGCTTCTGGTACGACTCGAACGTCACCTACACCTGGGACGTACGCGACCGCGCCGAGTGGTACGGCACGCCCCAGATCGACCTCTCGCTGGACGTGCACGGTCCGGAGGCGCGTATCTTCATCAACATGCTCCGGAACGGCGAGCCGATCAACGGCATCGGCGAGGCCTACCGGATCG
The DNA here is from genome assembly GCF_049605515.1 of Halorientalis pallida. Lineage (GTDB taxonomy): Archaea > Halobacteriota > Halobacteria > Halobacteriales > Haloarculaceae > Halorientalis > Halorientalis pallida_A. The sequence goes on along the minus strand of NZ_CP187158.1, from coordinate 1,946,546 downwards.
AGGGCTCGGGTGTCTCCCGCATCAGTTTCGAGTTCCCGACGCTCCAGCGGTTCGTCTCGCCCAGCGACACCCTGGGGCTCCAGGTCGAGGTCTCCAGTCCGTACTACCTCGACTCCCGCGAGTCCGAGGGCGTCACGATCCGGCCCGGCGAATCGAGCGTGAACCTGCCACAGCGACCGCGGTAACCGCCCGGCACTGTTCTTTCGGCGTCACTGCTCGCGAACGGTGACGCCGGTAATCTCGAAGCGTGCGCCCGCTCCGTCCGCGCCGTCCGCGACGCGAATCCGCCAGCCGTGGGCGTCGACGATGTCCTTGACGATGGCCAGCCCCAGCCCCATCCCGCCGTCGCTTCCCGCGGTTCCGTACTCGAAAAGGTGGTCGCGCTGGTCGGCGGGAATGCCGGGCCCGTCGTCTTCGACGTAGAACCCGTCGGGCTGTCCGTCGTCGTCGAGGACGAGGCCGACGCGGACGGCGACCGATGGCGTCGAGCCGTCGTGGCCGCCGTGTTCCACGGAATCGTCGGACACCGTCCGATTGCTCGTGGAGCCGTGCTCCACGGCGTTCCGGAAGCAGTTCTCGAACAGTTGCTGGAGGCGGCTCCCGTCGGCGCGGACGGTGCAGTCGGTCGCGACCGTCAGCGTGGCGTCGCCCGTGTCGACGACCTCCCAGGCCGACCGGGCGATCCGGTCGAGTCGGACCAGTTTGGTATCCTGGACGGCGGTCCCCTGGCGGGCCAGCGCGAGCAGGTCGTCGACGATGGTCTCCATCCGGTCGATGGCACTGTCGACGTGTTCGAGGTGGCGGTCGTCGCCGCGCTCCCGGGCGAGTTCCAGCCGGCCGCGTGCGACTTCGAGCGGGTTGCGGAGGTCGTGGGAGACGACGCTGGCGAACCGTTCGAGTCGTTCGTTCTGGCGTTCGAGTTCCGCCTGTCGGCGCGTCCGTTCGGTGATGTCGCGCATGACGCCGACGGTGCCACGGAACTCACCGTCGACCGACCGGAGCGTGACGTGAACCTCGTAGGTGCGCTCCCGGCCGTCCGGCGTCGTCAGCGTGACCTCGAACCGCCCCGGCGCGTCGGTGTCGGCGTCGAGGAGCCGCGCGACCGTCTCTAGGTAGCGGTCGACCGCCTCCCGGCCGAACACGTCCGCGTCGAGCAGGTCGGTGTAGGACCGCCCGATCAGCTCCGCCCGGTCGATCCCGAACACGTCGGTCGCGCGCTCGTTGGTCGTCTCGACGACCCCGTCGGCGTCGAACACGAAGATCACGTCCGGGACCGTCTCGAAGATCCGCTTGTAGCGTTCGAGTTCGCGCTCGCGCGCCCGCCGGTCGGTGATGTCGCGAACGACGCCGACCGACCCGGCGAAGGCCCCGTCGTCGTCCCGGACGGGGGCGAGCGACACCTCACAGGGGACCCGCTCGTCGGCCGCGGTCAGCAGCTCGATCTCGACGGTCTCGTGGGTGCCGCCGCCGTTGGCGAGCAGGCGCTCGATGGCCGCGTCGGCGGTTGCCACCGAGTCGGCCGTCGTGAACCGCTCGACGCTCTCGCCGACGAGATCGGTGTCCTCGTAGCCCACCCGCTCGGCCATTGCCTCGTTGTACATCTGGAGATTCCCGTCCGCGTCCAGCACGTACATCGGATCGCCGGCGGTCTCGACGAGCGTTCGGTAGTAGTCCGTTGGGCGAGCCCGTTCGGCGTCGGAGCCGCGCGGCGCAGGACGGTCGCTCGAACCCTGCTTGACGGCCCCCTCGACCGCCGTTGCGAGCCGACCGCTCGGGTTCGACGCCGTCGCGAGGTTGACGTACGCGGCCACGTCGGCCTCGACCGCCGCGGCCGCCAGTCGCTCGCTCCCCTCCGGCGCGACCAGGACGACGGGCAGTGTGGCGTCGACAGCACGAACGGCGTCCACGCACCGTCGCCACGACCCGTCCGGCGACTTGCCGGTCACGACGATGCAATCCGGCGCGGTGTCCGCTATCGCCCGCCGAAGCGCCGAGACCGTCGCTACCCGTTCGACCTCGTATCCGTTCAGGGGAGTCCCGAGGTCGAGTACGGCGTCCGCGAGGTCGGCCGTCACCACCGCTGGAACTGTGTCGTCGGTCGTCACCAGTCTTGCTTGCCAGTCTTGCCGACCCCGTTGAATGTTTTCCGGATTCGTGTCGTGGAAAAAATACCGGATGTATCAGCCTACTCGGTCTCGATCCCGTCCCGGACCGCCAGCGTCCGCTCGGCCAGCGCCGCGGCGTCGTCTGCCAGCAGTTTCACCATCGGTTCCCGTCCGACGCCGCCCCGGTCGACGACCGCGACGGGCGACTCGTCGGCCCGCTCGAACGCGCTCTCTGCCAGCCGCCGCTGGATCGACTCAGGCGCGTCGGGTGTGTCGTCGACCCTGACGACCTCGCCGTCCAGATCGGACAGCGCCGCCGTCACGTCGTCGTCGCACCGGCAGTTCACCGCGAACCGCCGGGCAGCGTCGAACTCCCGGCAGGCGGTGAGGAAGCGCGCGACGTGACTCGACGCGCCGAAGCGAACCCCGCGGTTCGGCTGGACGCCCGAGAGCGTCCGCGTAATTCTGCCCTCGACGGCAGCGATCTCGTCCGGGCGTTCGGCGTAGGGGGTCGCACCGACGACGTTCATCCCGACTTCGGGAACCAGCGGCGACACGTCGCGGTCGACGAACCGTTCGACGACCTCGGTGACGCGCTCGGCGGTCGGTTCGCGGGCGGCGCGGTTCCGCGATTCGACCGTGTGGTGGACGCTGCCCGGCCCCTCGCCCACGTCCAGTGGGTAGCGGACGGCCCGCGCGAGGAGGTCGACGCCGGCCTCGACGGCCGCCGAGAGGTCGGCCCCGTGAGCCAGGTGAGCCGCGATGGCGCTGGAGAGAGTACACCCCGACCCGTGGGTCGCGTCGGTCTCGACGCGGGGATGACGGAACGTCTCGACGGTTTCCTCGGTCACCAGCACGTCCACGACCTCGTCGGCGCGGTCGTCGTCGGCGAACTCGACGTGGCCGCCCTTGACCAGCGCGGCGGTCGCGCCGAGGTCGCGCAGTTGCTCGCCCACTGCCCGCATCTCCTCCTCGGTCTCGGGTTCGATCCCGGTCAGGACCGCCGCCTCGTCGGCGTTGGGCGTCACGAGCGTCGCCGTGCCGATCAGGTCCTCATAGGCCGCCTCCGCCTCGGGTTCGAGCAGGCGGTCGCCCGAGGCCGCGACCATCACCGGGTCGACCACGAGATTCGGGAGGCGGTCGGCGTACGTCGTGACCGTCTCGACGACCTCGGCGGTCCCGAGCATCCCCGTCTTCACTGCGCCCACGTCGAAGTCGTCGAGGACGGCGTCCAGTTGTGCCTCTATCTCCGCTGTCGGGAGCAGGTGGGTCCCCTCGACGCCGCGGGTGTTCTGTGCCGTGACGCTCGTGATCGCGCTGGTCCCGAACGCCCCGCAGGCTTCCATCGTCTTCAGGTCCGCCTGGATGCCCGCACCGCCGCCGGAATCGCTGCCGGCGACGGTCAGCGCGACCGGCCGGGACTCCGGTGCCGCTCGTCGTTTCATACCCCGAAGTCCGGCCGGGACACACTAAGTTGCTGGCGGTGCGGTCCGTCGACCGCGAGCGAGCGTCACTCCCTTATGCGTCCTAGTATGCTAACAATATTCCATACAACATTCAGCACAATACTTATATTTGCCAACGGCTCCCATACGGGTGAGACGCGACGGGCGTGGTGTGGTGACACGGCGCGACCGCGCGTGAACACAACAATGGCAGAACCAGCAGAACGGATCGACACCGAGATCGACGAGAAGTACGGCGAGTTCGAGACCGACGACGGCGACCTGATCGTCTACGACCGCGACGACAAGGCGGCGTGGATCCAGTCCAACACAGTCACGCCGGTCGAGCAGTAGTCATTCTTCGAGTTCGGCCGCCAGCGAGCGGAGGCGCTCGATCCGCCGGCCGGTGTCTGGGTGGGTTCGCACGTCGAGTGTGAAACCCGCGTCCTCGTTTTCCGACCCGGCCTCCTGGGGCAACAGACAGAGGTGTACCACGGCCTCGCTTCGCCGGGCGTCGGTGGATGGCCGCTCACCACCGTCGAGTCGTTCCAGCGCCAGAGCCAGCGACGCCGGATCGCCCGTCAACAGCGCTCCGGCGCGGTCCGCGGCGAACTCGCGGGCGCGAGCGAGTCGCCCGGCCAGCACCGTCGCGGGCAGGGCAAGAATCCCGACGACGATGCCACCGAGCAGGAGACAGGCGAGTACCAGCCCGACGTATGCGGCCGTGTACGACGCGCTGAACGGCGGAGCGTCCACGACCGCGGCCGCCAGCGGATAGCCGACCACGAGACAGACGGTCCAGGTCGCGACTCCCGTCGCGGTCCGCGGGCGGACCAGCGCGGTCCGGTCCTCGACCAGCGCCGGGAGGAAGGTGGCGAGCGTCAGCACCGCCGCGTCACGGTTGGCGACGTGTGCGAGTTCGTGGGCCAGCACGGCGTCCAGTCGGTCGCCGTCGAGTTCCGCCAGCAACGCCGTCGTGACCACCAGTGTCGACCCGGTGAGGCCACCGACAGTGAAGGTGTTGGGCGCGTCGCTGTCGACGACCGCCACTTCGGGCGGCCGCACGTCGGCCAGCGTTGCCAGTCGCCGGACCCGCGCCAGCAGGTCGGAGTGACCCTCCTCGGTCGCGGGCGTCGCGTCGACGCTGGCCAGCAGTCGCCGCCGCGCGTACCACAACTGGGCCGCCGCCAGAACGGCGACCCCCGGCACGAGGACGGCGAGCCACCGGAGCGCCGGCGGGAGCGGGACGCCCAGCGCGGCCGCGGCCGTCCCGAGCGGTGCCAGCCACGGCACCAGCAACGCGGCGAGCAGGCCGGCTACCAGCAGGTCGACGAGCAGAATCGCCGCGAGGGTCGTCCCGATCCGGCGGGTCAGCGTGCGGTCCGTGCTGGAGGGCACATCCCAAACCATATGATCGAGTGACAAGTACTTCCCGGTAACAGTGGTCCCCGACGCAGACCGGGTGGGGCCAGTCGCCCTCGCGGCCCTCGCCGTTTTCCTCGCCGCCGCCCTCCTGCCCGCGGCCGGGTTCGGGAGCGTCCCGTCCCCCACGCCCAGCGAGGCCAGCAGCGACGCAGGGGCGGACCCACTCGTCGAGTTCCTCGGCGACCTCGGGGACCGTCCCGCACCGAACGCCGACCCCCCTCCGGAACCGCCAGCCGGTCCGTCGACGCCCACACCGACCCCGACGCCCACGCCCGAAGACTCGACCGCGGCCGCCGACCCGCCCGACGGCGACGGCGGCGGTCCGCTCGCACTCGTCGCCGGCACGTTCCTCGCCACGATTTCGGTCGTCCTCCTCGCCCTCGAAGGGAAAGCCCGCAACTGGCCGGGCCTGGGCTGGTTGCCCATCCCGGCAGTGTCCGTGTTCTCGATCCCTCGGGCTGTCTCTCAGGGGACGGTCGCGTTCCTCGTGCGCGTCTCGACCGGCGTCCCGCGCGTACTCGCCGACCTCGGAGCCGTGACCGACGCGTTCACGCGCGGGACGGGGAGCGCCCTCGCCGGCATCGGGCGGACGCTCGCGGACGCGACCGCCGCCGTCTCGCGGGGCCTGGCCGCCGTCGTCGTGGCGGTCCCACGGGGTCTGGTCGGCGTGTTCGCCGGTGCGAGCGACAGCGACGCGACGGCCCCGGACCCGACGCCCGATCAGACCGACGACGCCGAGGCCGGAACGGAGGACGGCCCCTCGCCGGCCACCGTCGAGGCGGCCTGGCTCGCGATGGTCGAGGCCGTCCCGGTCGAGCGGCCGGAGACGAAGACGCCCGGCGAACTCGCCGCGGCGGCCGTCGAGGCCGGTCTCCCGGCGGCCCCGGTCGAACGGCTCACCCGGGCTTTCCGCCGCGTGGCCTACGGTGGATACCGCCGCACGGAGGACCGGACCGAGCGGGCGCTGGCCGCCGCCCGGCGGATCAGACGCGCGCTGGAGGGTGACCGATGACCCGGCGTCGACTCCTGTTCGCGGCTGGCACGCTCGCGCTCGTACTGGCCGTCCTCGTCGCCGTCGTGCCGGCTCCCGCGGCAACTCGGCAGGCCGTGGCGAGCGTGTCGGCGGCGACGGTCGTCCTCGGGACCGCCGCGTTGCTCGCCATCCTCGGTGTGGCCGGGATCGTGTCGACGGACTGGGTGGCACGGTTCCGCCCGCTGAGTGGCCGCGACGACGCCGACCGCGGTCGGTTCGACGTGAACGCCGGGCCGATCAACGTGCCGTCGTCGGCCCGGCTCGACGCGACCGAGATTGCCGACCGACTCGACGGCCCGTCGACCTCGTCCGACACGACCGGGAGTGCCGGGACGGACGATGCCGACGACGAGCACGCGCAGGACCACGACGTTCGGGTCGCCGGCGAGTCGGTCGACGAGGCGCTCTCGCGGTTGTCGGGGCCCACTCGCCGCGAATCGTGGTCGATCAACGACGACCGGTGGGAGGTCCGCAGCCGTGTTCGGGACGTGGCCGAGACGGTACTGGTCGAACACGACAGGTTGGACCCCAAGACGGCGAGCGCCCGTCTCGACGACGGGTCCTGGACCGACGACCCGCGGGCCGCCGCGTTCCTCGGCGACGCGACGCCGCCGCCGACCGTCCGCGTCGTGGACTGGCTGAGCGGCCGCCCCTTCGAGCGCCGCGCCCGGGCCGCCGTCTCGGAACTGGCCGCCCGGGCGGACGCCGACACGGAGGTCGAGCGCCCGTGAGTGACGCGTCCGGCGACGAGCCATCCGGGTTCGACCCGCTCTCGGTCGCCGTCCCGGTGGCGCTGGTCGTCACCGCGGTCGGCGTCGCCCTCGGCAGCGTCACCGTTCTGCTGGCCGCCGTCGTCCCGCTGGGCTACGCGGCGGCCGCTCGCCTGCCCGCGCTCCCCGAATCCGACCTCGCCGTCGAGCGGTCGGTGTCCGACGAACGGCCCCGGCCCGGCGAGACCGTCGCGGTGACGCTCTCGGTCGCGAACGTCGGCGAGGCGGCGCTTCCCGAAGTCCGGATCGCCGACGGCGTGCCCGAGGACCTGACCGTCGCCGACGGCGACACCGCCTGCTGTACCGGCCTCCGGCCGGGTGAGGAGACGACGCTCACCTACACCGTCCGCGCGCGGCGGGGCGAGTTCGCGTTCGACGGGCCCGCGGTCACGGTCCGGTCGGTCGGGGGCGGTCGCGAGCGCCGCGTCGACGCCGACGCCGAGACGACGCTGACCTGCGAGACGACCGCCGACGCGCTCCCCCTGACCGAGGCGGCGACCGCCGCCACCGGGCGCGTCGAGACCGACGCCCGCGGCGAGGGCGTGACCTTCGCCGCGACCCGGCCCTACCGGCCCGGCGATCCCGTCGGGCGGGTCGACTGGAAGCGCTTCGCCGCGACCGGTGAGCTGACGACCGTCGACTTCCGCGAGACGCGGGCGGCGACCGTGCTGTTCGTCGTCGACACCAGCGAATCGGCCCGCACCGTCCCCCGCCCCGGCGACCCGACGGGACTGTCGCTGTCGACCGAGGCGATCACCAGGCTCGCGGGGACACTGCTCGACGGACGCAACCACGTCGGCGTCGCGACCCTCGGGAACCGGACCAACTACCTCCCGCCAGCGGCCGGCCGCGAGCAGGCCGTCGCGGTCGAGCGGTTCCTCGCCGACAGCGATGGGGTCGACGCCGTGTCCCTCGCGACCGGGTCGACGCTGGGTGACGAGGCCGTCGATCGGGCGCTCGACCGCGCGCTGGCCGACCTCACCGAGCGGATTCCCCCGGAGACGCAGGTGGTGTTCTGTTCGCCGCTGTTGACCGACGACGCCGTCGACGTGGCCGAGCACTTCCTGGCGCGCGACCACTCCGTCCTCGTCGTCAGTCCGGACGCGACTGCGAGCGCGTCGACCGGTGGCACTCTCGAACGCCTCGACCGGGACGTGCGACTCCGGCGACTCCAGCGGGCCGGCGTCCGGACGGTGGACTGGTCGCGCGACGACGCACTCGAAGCCGCGTTAGAGCGGGCCGCCGCGGGGTGGTCGGGGTGACCGATCACGCCACGCGGTTCGGCCGACGGGTCGCGCTCGCGGTCGCCGTGGTCGCCGCGCTGGGACTCGGGGCCGCGGTCGGCTCCCCGCTGTCGGCGCTGGTCGGCGTCGGCGGCGCGTTGCTGGTGGCCCGGAGCGCCGCGGCACTCGGGAGCGACGCGACGGCGATCCGGACCGCCGGGAGCCTCGGCCTCGCCGTCGGCGGCCTCGCCCTCCTGTGGCCGCTGGGGTACGGGCTCTTCGAAGGGGGGCTGGCGGTCACGGTCTGTGTCTCGCTGGCCGTGCTGGCCGTCGGGGTCGACGCCGTCGCCGGCGACGTGACCGCGCTGGGCCGGCACCTGTTCAGGACGACGGTCCACTCGGGGATCGTCCTCTTTCTGGTCGCGATGGTGGGCCTGCTGGTCACGGCCGGTCTCGTTCCGGCGACCGGCCGCGCGGTCGCGGCCGTCCTGCCCCTCTCGGCCTGGCCGTCGCTTGCACTCCTCGTCGCGCTCCAGCTGCAGGCGCTCGCCGTCGTCCTCGCGCTCGACCTGGCGACGGCGATCCTGGAGTCGTGGGTCGGCGACACGACCGACAGGGTCGAGGGGGTCCTCGCCGACCTGGCCGACCTCGGGGTGTCCGTCACCGACGTATCGCGGCGGTACTGGTGGGCGCTGGCCGGACAGTTACTGCTCCTGTCGCTCGTCCCCCGGCAGTTCGACGCCGCGCTCGCCGCGCTCCCGGTTCTGGGCGAGGCCGTCCGGGTCGCGCTCGCGTCCGGCGTGTTGCACCTCCCGCTGGCGGCTGTCGCGTGTCTCGTCCTCGCCGTTCTCGCCGCCGAGGTCGGGCGACGACTCCTCGCCGAGTGGCTGGCACCGAGTCCGCCCCACACGCTCGCGTACGCCGCCGGTGGGGTCGCCGTCTCGCTGGTGACGGTCGTCGTCGCCGCCGTCCCGGGGGCGCTCGCTCGCTTCGGCGTTGCGGTTGCGCCGCCGGCGGTGGCCGCCGTCGTCCCCCTGGTCGTGCTGGCGGCGCTGGTCGCCGTCCTGCTCGTCTACGGCGCGATGGCGGTGCTGGTCAGGCTCCGGAGCGTCCCCGACGGTGCCCCCGGATTCGCGCTGGGGGCGGCGTTGCTGGTGGGCGGGGCGCTCCTGGCCGCGCGGACCGTCTTTCCGCCGGTCGCGTTCGCCGCGGTGGCCGCCGCGTTCGTCGTCTGGGACGTGGGCGCGACCGCGGCCGACCTCGGGCGGACCGTCGGGCCCGACGCGCCGACCCAGCGCGGGGAGTTCGTCCACGCCGCCGCGTCGGTGCTGGTCGGAGCCGTCGCCGTCGGCCTCGCGTGGGTCGCCCTGTTCGCCGTCGGGCCGCTGACCGCCGCGATCCCGCGCTGGCGGGCGACGCTCTCGCTCGCCCTCGCACTCGGCGCGCTGGTCGCGTTCGGCCTGGCGCTGTCGGACTAGATTTTCTCGGCGTACTCCTCCATGGCCGCCCAGAAGGGGTCCCGTCCCGGGTGGTCCTGCTCGTCCCCGTCGACGGCCAGTCCGGACCCCGCGACCACCTCGCCCACGTCGGCGGCCGGAATCCCCTCGTCGTCGAGGGCCGCGAGTACGTCGTCCACGCCCGCTGGATCGACCGTCGCGAGCAACGTCCCCTCGCTGATCGAGATCCAGGGGTCGATGTCGAAGAAGTCGCAGGCCTCGACGACGCCGGGCTGGACCGGCACCGCGTCCCGTTCGATCTCGATGCGGACCTCCGCGGCCCGCGCCATCTCGAACAGGCCGCCGTAGATGCCACATTCGGTGGCGTCGTGCATCGCCGTCACCGGCCCCGCCGCGGCGGCCGTCAGCGCGTCCCTGACCGGACTCATGTCGTAGAAGCGGTCCTGGGCGGCCTGCAGCGTCTCGGCATCGACGGCCTCGGCCAGCAGGGGTTCGTACTGGATCGACAGCAGGCCGGTGGCCTCGACGGCCGGTCCCTTCGTGACGATCACGCGGTCGCCCTCGCGGGCCCCGTCGGGTCGCACGAGGTCGTCGGGGTCGCCGACGGCGAGCGGCGTCGCCCCGCCGACCATCGGGTAGTTACAGCCGGCGTACCGGCCGGTGTGGCCCGTGACGACCGAGACGCCCAACTCCGTGGCCTCCTCGTCGAAGGTGGTCCAGACGGTCTCGAACTCCTCGTCAGTGATCTCCGGTGGGAGGTTGAAGTCGACGCTGAGGTGGGTCGGCGGGATGCCCGAGACGGCCACGTCGCTCATGAGGATGTGGAAGGCGAACCAGGCCGCCCGCTCGAAGCCCAGCGAGGGCATGACGAACACGGGGTCGGTCGCCAGCGCGACGACCTGCTCGCCGATCCGGATGGCCCCGAAGTCCACGCCGTGTTGCGGGCCGAGGATCTCGTCGTCGCGGTCGGCTCCCAGGTGCGGGTAGATGTGCGCGTCGAAGAACTCCCGGTCGACTTTGCCGAGGTCGGTCATACTCGGTGGTATAACCCGGTGAACTTAGCGATGACGGTGGCCCCCATCCTCCCCTGCCGTGGCGCAACTACTATATTTCACCCCGAAACAGGTAACAGGTAGTAGCGATGTCACGTTACTTCGAGTTCTCGTCGTACACGGACGACACCGCACCGGACTACGACGGCAAGGTGGCCGTCGTGATCGTCGGCCTGTCGCTGGTGCCGGCACTGGGGACCGTCGCCATCGCGGCCGGCTTCGACCTGCTGGCCGGCGATCTCGTCGACGCGTTCTGGTACGGCGGCGTCGGCGGGACCCGGGCGGGCGCGCTCGTCCTCCTCCCCCTCGTGGGACTGCTCCTGGCGACCGTCGCGCGACGCATCGCAGTTCCCGTGGTCGACACTGGCGAGTGGAACAAGACCGCGCCACTGGTCGGCGTGTTCGCCGTCCTCTCGGGGGTCTTCCTCGGGTCCTTCCTCGAACTGCTCGGCGCGACGACCCTCTCGACCTATCTCGTCGTCGGCGGTGCGGTCGTCCTGCTCGTGTTCCTCGTGAACGCGCTGGTGCTGGGGACGGGAATCGACTTCTCGTGGGTGGGAAGTATCGCCACGGTCGTCGCCGTTCTCTCGGCTGCCGTCCTGCTCGCGCTCCCGCTCATCTGGTGGTTCTCGACCGACGGACCGTTCTGGGCGCTGTACCAGACGCTCGTCCGTGCGCTGTTCCAGGGCCTGCTTCCGCTCGTCTTTCTGACCTCCTACCTGTACGACGTGTGGCGCAACGCCGAGGCCGGGATGACGCCCGCGGTCAACGCGATGGCTGGCTTCGTGTCGCTGGTGACCGTCGCGCCCGTCGCGCTCGAACGTGTCGTCGTCCGACTCGGCACGGTACTCAAATTCCTCGGCGAGGAGGGCGAATCGAGCGCCTGACCACCGGTGACGCGTCGTCGCCGCCCGCTCGGTCCCGAACCGTGCGCCTTTCCCGTTTCAAGGTCCTCGAACGGCTATATGTCCGACACCACCGGCGACGAGCGAATCACCGTCTACTCCGACTACGTCTGTCCGTTCTGCTATCTCGGCCGGCACTCGCTGGCCCAGTACCAGGACGAGCGCGAGGACGACCTCGTGATCGACTGGCACCCCTTCGACCTCCGGGCGGGCAAGCGCAACCCCGACGGGAGCATCGACCACGACGTGGACGACGGTAAAGACGAGGACTACTACGAACAGGCCAAAGAGAACGTCCGCCGCCTCCAAGAGCAGTACGACGTGGAGATGGAACTGGACCTCTCCCGCGACATCGACTCGCTGAACGCTCAAATCGCCTCGGTCCGCGTGCGCGACGAGTACGACTACGACACGTGGCTGGACTTCGACTGGGCCATCTTCGAGGCGCTCTGGACCGAGGGCCGTGACATCGGCGATCCCGACGTGCTGACCGACCTTGCCGAGGAGGCCGGCGTCGATCCCGACGACGTTCGCGCGGCCCTCGACGACGAGGCCCTCCGCGAGCGCGTCCGCACGCTGTTCGACGACGCGAAGCGACAGGGCGTCACTGGCGTGCCGACGTTCGGCTACGACGGGTACGCCGCCCGCGGGGCCGTCCCGCCCGAGCAGTTGCGACGGCTGGTCGAGGGCAGTTAGGTATCCCTCGTGTACAGTGTGCCCGTTCGGTCCCTACAGATGCCTACCCGACGACAGACCGGACGCGAATTCGGGAGTGATGGTTCTGATCCCATAGTTCAAGGTGATGGGGGTTATACCATAGTACGAGATGGGCCACGAGGTCATCGAGGATGTCGAGGACCGCGACGGTAACCTGGTCGTCCGGCGGAAAATCTACCGGACGGACGACTCGAAGTTCCCGAGTGGGTATCGGTACGCGCTCCATTACGGGTACACCGACGGCCGTGGCACCATCCTCCGATACGACAACGAGAACCGGACGCCGGGTCGTCACGAGCGACACACGCCCGACGGTATCGAGGAGATCGAGTTCCCCGGTATGCTGGCACTCCGGGACCGTTTCACGACCGAAATCGAGGATCTACCATGACCACGGACACGCTGAAAATCACGTTTGGACAGGCCGACGAACACGCCGATGCGGCCCGGGACCGCCTGCGAAAAGCGGAGGCCGGCGAGCGCGGCGAGGAGATCGAACAGGATGCCCGGTTCATCCTGAACTTCGAGGACTTCGGCGAGGTCGAACGCCTCATGCGAACGTCGAACCTGACGCTGCTAGAAGCGATCGTGAACGAGCAACCCGAGAGCATCCGGCAGACTGCCGAGGTTGTCGATCGCGACTACAGGGAAGTCCATCGGAACCTGAAAGAACTGGAGTCACTGGGTGTGATCGAGTTCGAGGACGACGGGACGAGCAAACGACCGGTCCTCAGGGGTGGTGCAGAGACCGTCGATATCTCGTTCAGTATCGGTACCGGAACCGTCGGTAGCCACTCCGGTGCCTCCGCGTGACGCCCGGAACGAAATTCGCCGGAAACTGTTCCGACTACAGGTCCTCGTCCTCGGAGCGAAGCGGTTCGCTCAGTCGATCTTCCGTCTCCTCCTCTAGCTTGTACCGCTGGACCTTCTGGGTGGCACTCCGTGGGAGTTCGTCCACGAAGAACACCCGGCGCGGGTGGGCGTAGGACGGCACGTAATCCAGCGTGAACTCCCGGAGTCCCTGTTCGCTCACCTCGGCCCCCTCCGCGAGGACGACGTACGCGACGGGGGCTTCACCCTTCACCTCGTGAGGTGCGCCGACCACGGCGGCCTCCTCCACGTCGGGGTGTTCGTAGAGGGCGTCCTCGACCTCCGCGGGGTAGATGTTCTCCCCGCCGGCGATGATCATGTCGTCGGCGCGGTCGACGATCCAGAAGTAGCCGTCCTCGTCGACGCGGGCGATGTCTTTCGTGTAGAAGTAGCCCTCGTCGTCGAACACCTGTTCGTTCTTCTCGGGGCGGTTGTAGTAGCCCTCGAAGACGTTGGGGCCCCGGATCGCGATCTCGCCGGTGACCGATTCCTCGTCCTCGAAGTCGATGTCGTCGTCCGGGAACGGCTCCAGCTGGTCGGTCGTGAGTTTCGTCTCCCTCGTGTCGGGATCGACGAGTTTGATCTCCACGTCGTCCAGCACGGGCCCGACACAGCCGGCGGCCTTCCGGACGCCACGCGAGGGTTCGACCGTGCCGGCGGGTGCCGTCTCTGTCATCCCCCAGCCCTCGACCATCGGTACGTCCCACTCCGCCATGATCTCCCGGCGGGTCGCGTCCGCGAGCGGGGCGGCCGCGCAGGTGACCGAGTCGAGACTGGAGAGGTCGTACTCCCCGGGGTTCTCGCGGTACTCCCGGAACATCATCGTGTACATCGCGGGCACGCCCGCGAAGTTGGTCACGTCGTTGTTCTGGATCGCGTTCAACATCGGCTCCGGTTCGGGCTGGGCGACCAGCACCATCTTCGAGCCGCTGTACAGGCCGGACCCGAGCAGGGCGTTCAGCCCGTAGATGTGGAACAGTGGCAAGACGAGCAGGAAGGTGTCGTCCGGATCGAGCGGGAGGCCGCCGTTGTCGTAGGCCGCGATGGTCGACAGCAGGTTCTCGTGGGTCAACTGGACGCCCTTTGGCTTGCCCGTCGTCCCGCTGGTGTAGGGCTGGACCGCCACGTCCTCGAACTCGCGGTCGACGCCCTCGGCCTCGCGGTCGAACGTCTCCCCGTGGTCGGCGATGGCGTGGGAGTAGTTGACCACGCCGTCGTTGGAGACGCCCGGCAGGAACAGCGTCCCGACCTCGGCGGCCGCCGCCAGCTCTTGGACCTCGTCGGCGAGGAAGGGCGAGCCGAATAGTACGTCGATACCCGCGTCCTGAATGACGAAGGCCAGCGTCTCCGGGTCCATCCGGAGGTTCAGCGGGACCGGGATCGCGCCGGCCTTGATCGCCCCGAAGTAGCTCTTGGGGAATCGCGGCGTGTTCGGGATGAACAGCCCGACGCGGTCGCCCGCCTCGACGCCGTGGTCGACGAGCATGTTCGCGACCTGATTGGCTTCGGCCTCTACCTCCGCGAAACTCGTCTCCAGTCCCTGGAAGACGAACGCCGTTTGCTCCCCGTACCTGTCCGCCGCCATCGACGGCAGGTCGCCCATGTGTGCCAGTTGGTCACCGTTGTAATACTCCATGCCTGTCATCATCTCTCTCACACACCATAAGCGAGGGGGGCCACTCACACGGCCGAAGGTCACTGTTCCAGGTCGGCGGCCGCCGCCCGTAGATCCTCGCGAGTGTTGACGTTCCGGAGCGAATCCAGCGTGGCGTGGATCTCGATCTCGGCCTCGGGAACGAACACCCAGTCGAGGTCGTTCAGGGCGGCGAAGACCGCCCGCTGGTCCCGGGCGAGTGCGGCCTCGCAGGCCGCGACGGTCGCGTCGGTCCGGTAGACCGCCTGCAGGGGTTGATCACGCCCGTCGACGCGTGGGACCGCGGCCTCGTGGCCCTGCGCCCGCTCGGCGAGGTGTTCGATCAGTGCGGGCGCGACGAAGGGCATGTCACAGGCCACGACGGCGGCGAACTCGGTCTCGACCGCACGGAGTCCGGTCAAGATGCCCGTCATCGGCCCCCGGTCGGGATCGTCGTCCTCGGCGACGGTCACCGGGTGGTCGTAGCCCGCCAGCGCGTCCGCGATGGCCGCTCGCTGGTCGGGGCGGCAGTTGACGACCAGTCGGTCGATTACGGGCGCGAGGCGGTCGGCGACCCGCCGGAGCATGGGGGTGCCCGCGAGGTCGGCGACGGCCTTGTCGCCGTCCTTGAACCGCGTGGAGTACCCCCCCGCGACGATCACGCCCGTTCGCATGGCCGGCGGTACGAACCCGGCCTACAAGAAGGCCGCCCCGAACGGTCGACGGTGCCCGCTGGCCATCCGGAGGGCATATGCCGCCCGCGACACTGCGGTCGCCCATGGACGCGGCGCTTGGCCCACCCGAGACGATGCAGGACAGGGCCGACGAGCTGACGCCGATGATGTCGCAGTACTTCGAGCTGTGTTCGGCCTACGAGGACTCCCTGGTCCTCTTTCAGGTGGGGGATTTCTACGAAGCCTTCTGTGACGCTGCCGAGCGGGTGTCCCGACTCTGTGAGATCACGCTCACCAAGCGGGAGGACTCGACCGGCGAGTACCCGATGGCCGGTATCCCCATCGAGAACGCCGAGAGCTACATCGAGACGCTGCTGGACGCGGGCTACCGCGTGGCCGTCGCCGATCAGGTGCAAGACCCCGACGAGACCACCGGCGTCGTCGACCGCGCGGTCACCCGCATCGTCACGCCCGGCACGCTCACCGAAGACGAACTCCTCCGGACCGACGACAACAACTTCGTCGCCTGTCTCGCTCGCTCCGGGGACCGATACGGCCTCGCCCTGCTTGACGTGTCCACCGGCGATTTCTACGTCACCAGCACGACCGACGAGTCCGCCGTCGCCGACGAACTCGGCCGCTTTTCCCCCGCCGAGGCTGTCGTCGGCCCCGACGCGCCGACCGGTCCCTTCGACGACGACTGCATGGTGACACCCCACGACCGTTCTGCCTTCGAGGGCGAGAGTCCCCGACGACTCGTCGGGTCGTACTTCGGCGACCCAGGGACCGTCCTCGGGAACGCGGCGGAGGTCCGGGCCTGCGGAGCCCTGCTGGACTACGCGGAGTACACACGGGGAAGCGAGGGCGACGACACCGACGGCGAGCGCGGCCGACTGGACTACCTCAACCACGTCACGCGCTACGACCCGCGCGAGTACATGCTGCTGGATCGGGTGGCCCTTGAGAGTCTGGAACTGTTCGAGCGCCGTGCGGTCCACGGCCGCGCCGGGGCGACGCTCGTGGAGGTGCTGGACGAGACCGCCTGCGCGCTGGGGAGCCGCGAGCTGAAAGACTGGCTCCGGCGACCGCTGATCGAGCGCGAGGCCATCGAGGCCCGCCAGGACGCCGTCGGCGAACTCGCCGGCGACGTACGGACCCGCGAGCGCCTCCACGATCTCCTGCGGGACGTGTACGACGTGGAGCGGCTGATATCGCGGGTCTCGCGCGCCCGGGCCAACGCCCGCGACCTCCGGTCGCTGAAAGACACCCTCGACGTGGTGCCCGAAATCGAGGCCGCGCTGGCCGACGCCGACTGCGCCACGCTCCGGGAGATCCGGGCCGACCTCGACGCGCTCGACGAGGTCCGGGACCTGATCGGGCGGGCGATTCGCGCGGAACCACCCATCGAGGTCACCGAGGGCGGCGTCATCGCCGAGGGGTACGACGAGCGACTGGACGACCTCAGAGAGACCGAACGCTCCGGCAAGGAGTGGATCGACTCGCTGGAGGCACAGGAACGCGAACGGACGGGGATCGACTCGCTGAAGGTGGGCCACAACTCCGTCCACGGTTACTACATCGAGGTGACCAACGCCAACCTCGATTCGGTGCCCGACGACTACACGCGCCGCCAGACGCTGAAGAACTCCGAACGGTTCTACACGCCCGAACTCAAAGCCCGCGAGGACGAGATCATCCAGGCCGAACAGCGGGCCGACGACCTCGAATACGACCTGTTTCGGGAGGTCCGGGACACGGTCGCCGCCGAGTCCGAGCGCGTCCAGGCGCTGGCCGACACGCTCGCCCGACTGGACGTGCTGGTTTCGTTCGCCACCGTCGCCGCCGAGTACGACTACGCCCGCCCCGCGTTCGTCGACGACCCGAAACGAACCGAGATCGAGGGCGGTCGCCACCCCGTCGTCGAGCGCACGCAGGAGTCGTTCGTCCCGAACGACACCAGCCTCGACGCCGAGAACTGCTTCGCCGTTCTCACCGGCCCCAACATGAGCGGGAAGTCCACCTACATGCGCCAGGTGGCGCTGATCCAGCTCCTGGCCCAGGCCGGGAGCTTCGTCCCTGCCGCCGACGCCCGCCTCTCGCTGGTCGACCGGGTGTTCACTCGCGTCGGGGCCAGCGACGACATCGCCGGCGGGAAGTCGACGTTCATGGTCGAGATGACCGAACTCGCCGAGATTCTGGACAGTGCCACCGACCGCTCGCTGATCCTGCTGGACGAGGTGGGCCGGGGGACCAGCACCACCGACGGCCTCGCTATCGCCCGCGCCGTGACCGAGCACATTCACGACGAGATCGGCGCACGGACACTGTTCGCCACCCACCACCACGAACTCACCGACGCCGCCGACGACCTCGACGGCGTGTTCAACCTGCACTTCGCGGCGGATCAGGACGGGCGAGATGTCGTGTTCGACCACGAGATCCGTGAGGGGCCCGCCGCCGCCTCCTACGGCGTCGAGGTCGCCCGCGAGGCCGGGATTCCGGACGCCGTCGTCGACCGATCCCGGGAACTGCTCGACGCGGACGAGTCGAAAGATGCCCACGGCGGAAAGAAGGCGACGAACGGGCATCGGCCGACCGCGACGAGCGGGGAGAACGGCGGTGCACCGAGCGCGGGCGACCCGGACGCCGGGCTGGCCGAGACGATCCGGGAGCAGAACCTCGCGACGACGACGCCGATGGAGGCGCTGGCGCTGTTACAGGAGCTACAGGAACAGGTCGAGGACGAGTAATCGAGGGGGCTGTCGGAACACCGCTCAGCGTTCGGGATCGGGTTCCAGCGCCACGAACTCCATGCCCTGCTCGGCGAGCAGTCGCCGCGCCCGGTCGGTCACCGAGGGCGCGACCAGTATCCCGCGCACGTCGGCGTCGGCGTGGAGGTCCCGCTCCAGGGCGTCGACGTAGCGGCCGAGTTGCCCCACCGCGTCCGGCCCGACCCGCCTGCGTTTCAACTCCACGACGACCCGCCGCCCCTGGTCGTCCTCGCCGAAGATGTCCACCGCGCCCGCGGGCGTCTCCCGCTCGGTCGCCAGCGGACTGAAACCAGTCTCGACGAGTCCGGGGTCGTCGAGGATGCGCTCCCGGAGGTCTTCCTCGGTGCCTTCGAGGGCAAGTTCCCGCTCGTCGGTCACGTCGTAGGCGGTGACCTGCAGGATCTCCTCGAAGCGGACCAGCAACTCCTCCTCGGGCGTCGAGCGCAGGCTGTGGAGCTCGAGGCGGCCGTCGGTCAGCCGGGCCGCCTGGGTCGAGCCCGGCGGTTGCCAGTTCACGGGCTGGTGGCCCTCGTCGGTGTGGACCAGCGTCGTCCCGTCGGGCTTGCAGACGACGAGCCGGTCGCCCGGGCCGAGGTGGCTCGACGCCCGGCCCTCGTACTCCACCGTACAGGTGCCGAAGACCGAGATTACGTCCTCGCGCTCGATGGCCGCGGCGATGGCGTGCCGCGCGTCGGCGGGCGTCGGACTCGCGAGTGTCGTCACTGCGGCCGCGTCCTCGGCGTCCACACTCCCGTCACCCGTGTCTGTCACTGCCCGACTGTAGTCGCGGTCGGCGGATAAGCGCGTCGAGACTGAACCCTGTCAGTCGTCCCACCCCGTCGGATCAGCGTCCGGCCCGAGGTGGACCGTCCGGCCCTCGGCGTGCCAGGATCGGACCTCGCTGGCCAGAAACGAGCGGGCCGTCGGGAGCGACAGGCGGTCGTCCCGGACCATCGCGAGCGTGGCGGCTTTCAGCCCGGCGACGCGGCCCCGCAGGAACTCCCCGTCCCGTTCCACGCGCTCGGGGTCGACGCCGACCAGTGCGCCGTCCCGGGGACGGACCGTATCGTGACCCGGCAGGCCGAACCACGCCGCGAGATACGGCTGGACGCTTCCGTCGGTCGCGACGACGTAGCAGGCGTCGTAGGTCTGCCAGTCGACGTGGCTGGCCAGGAGGTCCTCGAAGGAGCGGTCGGTCGCCAGCGGGTCCGGATCGACGCCGGTGAGCGAGCCGCTCCCGTCGGTGGGATCGAACCGGTTCCCCGGCCGGATAGCGGCGAGCGACGCCGCCAGGAGCCACTCGTGGGCGCCCCAGTGTGCGTAGTGGAGGTCGTACCGACCGTTCGTCCGTTCGTAGGCGACGAGTGCGCGCTGTCCCACGGTGGTCACGGGCCGGGCTGGTCCCGCTTTCGGACAAAAAGGTCAGGGCTCGACCAGTTCGAGGTCGGCGACGGCCTCGCGCGCGCGCTCCCGGAGGTCGTCGGGTTCCAGCTCGCGGAGTCGGTCCAGTCGTGCGTTGGTCTCGGCCTGGACGGGCGCGAAGCGGTTACAGCCCGCCGGAATCGTCGAGTCGGTGAACGTTCCGATCTCCTTGGCCCGTTCGGTGATGACGTTCTTGTCCATCGTCAGGAGGGGGCGGAACACGGGCAGGTCGGTGATCGGATCGGTGACGCTGAGGTTCTGCGTGGTCTGGCTCGACTTCTGCCCGATGGCCTCGCCGGTGACGATCCCGGCCGCGCCCGCGTCGAGGGCGATCTCCTCGGCGACCGCGAGACAGAACCGGCGGAAGGCCAGCATCCGCCCCTGTTCGAGTTCGTCGGCGAGCAGTTCGACCGTCTCGCCGCCGGGGACGACTCGAAGGGATTCCCGGAAGTTCGGCGCGTACGAGCCGAGCGTTCGGACCGTCTCGACGGCCCGAGCGCGGTGGTCCTGGCCGCCGTACTCCCCGAGGTCGACGTACACGGGGACGACGGGACAGCCCTTCCGCATGATCTCGTAGGCCGCCACGGGCGAGTCGATCCCGCCGCTGACCAGCGCGACGACCGGGCGCTGGCTCCCCAGCGGGAGGCCGCCCGGCCCCGGAATCTCGTCGAGGTACAGGAAGGCCGCGTCCTCGCGGACCTCCACGTTGACGGTGAAGTCCGGATCGTCCAGGTCCACTTCCGGCTCGAAGTCGCTTTCGACGGCGTCCCAGATCGCCTGCCCCCCCTCGCGGCCGAGGTCCTCGCTGTCCATCGGGAAGGTGTCGCCCGCGCGCCGCGCGTTGACGGCGAAACTCCCGCCGTCGTAGTGGGCCTGTGCGGCCTCGGCCATGGCGTCGAGGATCGGGTCGGGTTCGGGCGGGAGCGACCGGGCCGGGCTGGTCGAGACGACACCGAACGCGTCGGCGGCGACCGCGGCGGCCGCCGTTGGCTCGTCGGTCCACACGAGCGGTCTGGTGGGCCGCCGCTCCACGTCGCCGTCGACGCCGCGGTCGGCCAGCAGGGCCTCGATGTTCTCGACCAGGCGTTTTTCCATCCCGCGACGGACGCGACTGCTCTTCGTACTCATGTCTCCGTAGCGGACGACGACCGTCTCAGCGCCCGGCGGCTCCATACCCGGGCAGAGACGGTTGGGGGTTAAATTCCTGTTGTCGTCGGTGTGCCCGAGGCTGTGCGGCGGGGACTCAGCGCAGGGCCGCGTAGACGACGCCGAGGACGCCGCCGTACACGACGTGCCACACGAGACTCGGGATCGCGAAGTTGGGCAGCGGCGGTGCCTTCGGGAACCCGACCGCACCCAGCCACACCGGCATCACGAGCGCCGCGAGGGCGATCCACGTCACGACACCCCAGGCCAGCCCCGTCCCGACAACGGCGGCCGCCGAGTCGTCGGGAATCGGCGCGAACCGCAGGAGCGCCGCGAACGCGACGCCCAGCACCGCTCCGTGTGCGACGTGGACGGTAACGCCCGCGATGCCACCCGAGAGTCCGTACAGCGCCGGGATCGCCGCCGTGATCGTCGGCGGGTTCATCGCGACGATCAGCGCCGCCATCACCGCCGCACCGACGACGCCACCCGCGACGCCGGCCTGCCAATCTTCCAGCCCCGTTCCACGTTCGATCACCGTATCTGTTTCAGTCGCCATCGCATCCGAAGCGTCCACGGCCGAGTACGTAACACCACCTCGCGTCTGTGTCTGTGTTACAGGCGCGCACAGGCGGCGAAATACACCCGTACTCGGCGAGGACGAACCACGCACGGACGCTGACAGGGGTCTAGCTTCGGTCATCCAGTGGTCCCCCGTCGTGGGCCGGTCGTGTGCCGGTCGGCACGGACACGCCGAGTCGATGGCAACACGGCTGTCGATCTATTCTTGCCGCTCGGGTTC
Source organism: Halorientalis pallida (assembly GCF_049605515.1). GTDB lineage: Archaea > Halobacteriota > Halobacteria > Halobacteriales > Haloarculaceae > Halorientalis > Halorientalis pallida_A. The sequence continues at coordinate 1,925,096 of NZ_CP187158.1, read as the reverse complement.
GGAACAATGCCCGCTTCTCTATTTTCAGACTCTCTACTCCGCAACCCCAACTGGTTGGGCAAGGATGTTTTAACTATCTAAATCTAATTATACAGTGCATCATGCCACAACCTGGTCCGGAGAGCGTTTGGCTGTGGATTGGTACCGCACTGATGGCGCTGGGTACGTTGGCGTTTATCGGCATGGGTTGGAACGAAACGGACGAACAGAAACAGGAGTTCTATATAATAACGATATTTATCCCGGCCATCGCAGCCGTGTCGTACTTTTCGATGGCCATGGGATACGGCCTGACGGAGGTGACAGTGGCCGGTGAGGTGCTCGACATCTACTGGGCTCGGTACGCCGACTGGCTGTTCACCACGCCGCTGCTGTTGATCGACCTGGCACTGCTCGCCGGGGCCGACCGCAACACGATCGCGACGCTCGTCGGACTGGACGTTGGGATGATCATCACTGGCCTCGTCGCCGCGCTGACCACCGCGAGCCAGGCGATGCGGATCGCCTGGTGGGGTATCAGCTGTGGCTTCTTCCTGGTCCTGCTGTACATCCTCGTCAGCAGACTGACCGCCCAGGCATCGGACATGCCTGGTGACGTGGGCAACCTGTTCAGCACGCTCAGGAACGTGGTGATCCTGCTGTGGCTGGCCTATCCCGTCGTGTGGATCGTCGGGACCGAAGGCCTCGGCCTCGTCCCGCTGTACTACGAGACGGCCGCGTTCATGGTGCTCGACGTGCTGGCCAAGGTCGGCTTCGGCTTCCTGCTGCTCCGGAGCCGGGGCGTCCTCGACCAGGCCACGACCGGCACCGCCGAACCCGAAGCGGCCGCCGCCGACTAACCACCGACCGCGGTGCGGTTTTTTCGTACACGGCACCGACCGATACCACACAAACCACTAACCGATCCGCCCTGGATACCACCACTATGACTCGATCCGACAGCCCGTCCCGGGGAGGCCGGCCCCGATGAGTGCCGGGGTCGCCCTCGCCGCGCTCACGTATCTGGAGTTTCATCTCCTGTTCGTCCTGCCGCCACTCGTCGCCTTGCTCGTCCTCGCCGGGCCCGTCGAGCGCCCCTACGCCGGCCCGCTGGGCGTCGCCGTACTCGCGGTCGTCGCCGTCGTCTACACGACGCCGTGGGACAACCACCTCATCGCCACCGGCGTCTGGGCCTACGGCGAGGGGACCGTCGCCTTCCGGATCTGGCACGCCCCCATCGAGGAGTACCTCTTTTTCGTCCTCCAGCCCGTGCTGACGAGTCTCTGGCTCGCGCGGCTCCCGACCGCGAGCGACTACGAGTTCGGGATCTCCGTCCCCCAGCGCGCGCTGGGCCTGCTCGGCGGCGGCCTCGTCGCCGCCCTCGGGCTGTTCTTTCTCGCCGAGTCGACCTACTACCTCGGAACCCTGTTGCTGTGGGCCAGTCCGGTCCTGGCCATCCAGTGGGCCTTCGGCTGGCCCGTCCTCTGGGAGCGTCGCCGCACGCTCGCCCTCGGCGTCGGCGTCCCCACCGCCTACCTCGCGGCCGTCGACCGCATCGCCATCGAACTCGGCATCTGGACGTTCGACGACGCGTTCATGACCGGGCTGGCGATCTTCGGCCTCCCCATCGAGGAACTGCTCTTTTTCGCCCTGACGAACGTCTTCCTCGTCCAGGGCCTCCTGCTGTTCTGGTGGGTGACCGACCGCTGGGAGCAGGTCCGGACGGTCTGGAACCGCCGCACACCGACTGGCTCATGATCCGATCCGTCCCCGGCGTCGACCTCGACGACTCGGTTCGAGCCACGCTGACCCGGGGCGTCCTCTGGCCCTCCTGGGTCGTCACTGCCGCCCTGATCGTCCCGTTCGGCTTCGGCGTCACCGTCCCGCCGGTCGTCCAGTACGTCCCGCTGGTCGCCAGCGTCCTCGTCCTCGGGTTGCCACACGGCGCGATCGACCACCTCGCGCTCCCCCGCGTCCGCGGACGGGACCCCACGCTCCGGGCCATCGCCGGCGTGTTCGCCCTCTACGGCGTCCTCGGGGTCGCGTACGCCGCGGTCTGGTTTCTCGCCCCCGCGGCCGCGTTCGGCTTCTTCATCCTGCTGACCTGGGCGCACTGGGGGCAGGGCGACCTCTACGCACTGCTGGCCGTCCTCGACGCCGAGTACCTCTCGACCCGCGCCGAGTGCGCGCTCGCGGTAATCGTCCGCGGCGGGTTGCCGATGCTCGTGCCGCTCCTCTTTTTCCCGGACTGGTACCGCCGGGTCGCCGACGCGCTGATCTCGCTGTTCGCACTGGGTTCGACCGCCAGCCTCGCCTGGGTGTTTCACCTCGACACCCGACTCGCACTCGGCGTTGGCTACGCCGCGGTGATCGTCGGGTACCTCGTGCTGACGGGCGTCCGCGCCCGGGACCCGTCGGTCTGGTTCGTCGACGCCGGCGAGATCGCGTTGCTCGTCGTCTTCTTCGCCCTCGTCCCGCCCGTGCTCGCCGTCGGCGTCTACTTCTGTGTCTGGCACGCCTACCGCCACATCGCCCGGCTACTCCCGCTGGAACCGACTTCCCGGGCCGCGCTCGACGACCACCACCTTCGTCCCGCGCTGGCCCGTTTCGCCAGGGAAGCCACGCCGCTGACGCTGGCGTCGATCGCGTTGCTGGGGGGGTTCTCCCTGCTGGTCCCGAACCCACCCGCCGACATCCTGGGCTGGGTCGGGCTCTATCTCGTCCTCATCGCCGTGCTGACGCTGCCACACGTCGCCGTCGTGACACTCATGGACCGCGAGCAGGGGGTGTGGACTACCGGTCGGTGACCGCCCGCAACTGCGCCCGGGCGTACTGTTCGGACGCGTTCAGCGGCACGGTCCCGGTCACCTGCACGTACACGTTCGCCTGCTGTGCGTTGACGGCCGTCTCGGTCAGCGACGTGACCCCGAACGCCCGGTCCCCGACGCTCACGTTCGTCGCGTTGATCCCGTCTTCCCGGTAGGTCTCGCGCTGGGCGGCCAGGAAGGCCCGCGCGTCCGCGGGCGACTCGAACACCAGCAGCGCGATCTGGAGGTTCGAACTCCCGTTTCGCAGTTCGAGGACCCGCCCGGACTCCATCCCCGCGGGCGTCGCCCCCGGCGCGCGCGTGCCGTTCCCCTCCCAGTTGGTGAACTCCGCCGCCGTCAGCAGGTACTCGCTCGCCGGTTCGTGATACCCCGAGGCGTCCGGCGTCGGCGTCGCGTCGCCAGGGACACCGCTACAGCCCGCGAGGACGAGGAGCACGGCCACGGCTCCGACGACCGCGACGGACCGACTTCGACTCTCCATAGGCCACCCGTAGCCGTCCACTTCGTAAAAACGTGGTCGCCGTTTCGTCCGCCGTGGCACCGAACCGACTCACGCCCGCCACAGCCGGCCGGCGATACCACCGGCGACCCCCGCCAGCGCCGCGAGGACGCCCAGCCCCGGCCCCGTGCCAGCTGTCGCGTCCGGTGCCGAACCGTTCCGCGCGGTCGTCCCTGCCCGCCTCGCCGTCTCGGTCGCCGTCGCGGTCCCGACCGACGCCGACGCCGCGAGCGCGAACGTCCCGACGACGCCGGCGTGATCCGAGGGCCAGACCCGTATCGTCTCCCCCTCGGCCCGGTAGGCGATCCGATCCGACGCGCGGTGCCCGACGCGGCTGGCCGCCGTCGCGGACACGTCGCCGCGGACGAGGAGGCCGTCGATGCGACTGTCCAGCCGCGACTCGGCGTTCCGAAGCCCCGCCGCCTGACAGCAGGTGAACCCGTCCCGGTCGGGATGGCGCGCGGCGTAGGCATCGGTCAGTTCGGCCGTCAGCCGCTCGTAGGCCGCCGTGTCCGAGCCGGGGCCGCTGTTGAAGTCGCCGCCGACGATCACCGGCCGGTCGGTCGGCAACTGGGCGAGCAACTCCGCCGCCTGCTGGCCGCGGAGTGACGACGAGACCGACGAGAGATGCGTCGAGACGACGGTGACCGTCTCGCCGGCCACCGTCACGTCCGCGGCACAGAACCCGCGTCGGACCGCCAGCCCACCGAGGCCGGGAATCAGCGCTGGCACGCTAAACGCCGCCTCGAAGGTCCCGCTCGCGGTCGCCGTGGCGTCCAGATCACTCCGGACCAGCACGGCGTCGCGGTCGGTGAGGCGCACGTCGGCCGTCCCGTCGTCGGTGTCCGCGGGGAGTTCCACGTCCGTCGTGACGGTCGAGGCGGCCACCTCGTACGCCAGCCCGCGCTCGGACAGTGCCGACTGGACCGCAGCCAAGAGGTCGACGACGACGGTCTCGGCGGGCTCCGAGGAGTCCGTCCCGAAGTCGCTCGGGCGCTGGACACGGAGCGTGGCGGCCTCCTGGAGGGCCACGGCGTCCGCGCCGGCGGCCTCGATCTCGGCCGCGATGGCGTCGGCCCGCGCCCTGACGAGTCCGGGATCGACCTCGTCCAGCAACTCCCCGGCGATCCGTCGCACGTCGTCGAGCGAGCGCGCGTCGAACAGGCGAAAGAGGTCGACGCCGAGGTAGACGTTGCGCGTCAGGACCGTCAGTTCGGGTGTCGACTGGGTAGTCGTCAGCCCGCTGGCCGCCGAGGCGCCGGTCGTGGCGGCCGCGCCTGCGCTCAGGCCGGCGATCCCGGCCAGCACCGCACGTCGACCGACCGACCTGTCGTCTGCCGGTGGTTCCATTACCGACAGATTCGGTTCCTGCCACCTGAATGTAGGGGGTGTATTGCGGTGCGTGGGCGACCGTGACAGTGTCAACCGTTAAGTCGGCTCGGCGACACGTCAGGCCGATGGATCGGCGCAGCGTTCTGCAGTCGCTCGCGCTCGCGGGACTGGGCGGACTCGCCGGCTGTTCCGGACTCGGTGGGTCCGACGACGAGCAGGGCTGGCGCCGCGCTCAGAACCGGAAGGCTGCGGAGCCGCGCGGCTACCGCGTCGACTTTCACGACCGGGCCGGGACGCTCGGGCAGGTGCCACGGTCCGGACGGACGGGCAACGACTTCGACACCGTCACCTGCTCGCGCTCGGCGGCCGAGTGGGATCGGATGAAGCGCAACGACATGGACTACGCCCGGCAGCTGATGGACGAGAACCGGACCAGCGTCGAGAAGTTGCGCCCCTACGTCGAGCGGGCGCTGGAGTCGGACCATCCGAAGGCCGAGCCATGGCCACACGCCATCGCCTGGGGAATCGGGAACGGGCTGCACGACCACTCCGGGGTCGCCAACAGCTACGACGCGGCGCTGATCACCGTCCCGCTGGTCGATCACTTCGCCGACCAGCTGTTCGACCGGCGGGACCGGATCGAGACGTGGATCGTCGCCGCGGTCGAACCGCCCACGCTCGGGGAGTTCAGACACCTCGCCGCCGCGATGGCCTACGAGACCGACGACGGGTCCTGGACGGTGCAGTACCTGGAACCGACGCTTGGCTGTTACGGCGACTGTGGTACCCCGGACTTCTTCGAGTCGTCGCTGCGCCCGCCCGAGGAGAGCCTCTACGCCCGCCGGGGCGCGACCGACTTCGTGACCGGTCCGGAGTTCCGGAAGGCCCAGCGGCTGGCCGACCGCGGCTACATCCAGGAGGAAGACGAGGCCAGCCGCGGCGACTGGAACCAGAAGGCCATCTCCGGAGCCGTCTGTTCGTCGATGACGAACCTCGTCGACACCGCCGAGAACGACATGGACATGGGCGAAGCCCCACCGGCCGGGATCAAGACCGTCACGACCCGCTCGTTCGGCCGGTCGCTCGAAGACGCCTTCGACAGGTTCGACTACGACACCATGCGCCGGATGGAGTTCGTCGGCCGCGCGATCACCCTGACATTCGAGCAACGGCGGTGGTACCAGCCCCTCGGGATCGACGGCACACTTGCCGAACCCGAAATCTACGTGCTGAACCAGGAGGAGATCCGCTACGCCTGGAACAACTACGACGAGTGGGCCCACGTGCCCGAAGTCATCGACGCGGCGAGCGAGGCGGCGTGAGGGTTACGGACGGTCAAAACAGGCCGTAGCGGTGCTGTGCGGTCGCTGTGCCGGGGCGGTCGCGGTTGTTGTGCGGGACGGGGCTGTGGCGGATGCTGTGCGGTATGCACCAGCGCAGCACCTCCGAGCGAGCGCGTGCGCTCGCTCGGAGCAGTTTTTCCCCAAGTTTTTGCAAGGGGGGTTCGCGAAGCGAACCCCCTGCAGTAAAAAGTGGGAGCTGAAAAGTGGGTGCGGAGTTATTTAGCGCGGCCCTGACCGCCGTTGTTGCTCGGGCGGTTGTGTTCGGTGCCCTTGCCCTTCTTGTCGAGACCGCGGTTGGACTGTCCGGCGCTGGTCAGGCCGCGGTAGGCCCGGCCGCGCTGGGAGTCGTCACAGATCCAGTTGAGGTCGTCGTCGTTCTCGATGGCGGGGTGGTGCGGGTCGAGCAGGATCACTTCGAACCACTTCTGGCGGCCGTCCTGGCCGACCGAGTAGGAGTTGAGCACGCGAAGGTTCCGATATTTGCGGGTGGCACGCTCCTCGGCGACGCGCTGGAGGTTCTTCCGGCGGGTGATCCGGGTCACACCCTGGCGCTTCGAGCGCCGGCCGGCGGTGAAGCGCTGTTTGCGTGCGCCGCCTTTGCGGATGCTGGCGCGCACGACGACCACGCCCTGCTTGGCCTTGTAGCCGAGCGAGCGGGCCTTGTCCAGTCGGGTCGGACGCTCGATGCGTTCGAGCGCGCCCTGGTCGCGCCACTCCTGCTGGCGCTGCCACTGCAGTTCTGCGAGCTGTCCGTCGTCGGGGTCTTCCCACGCCTCTCGGATGTGGGAGTAGAAGCTCCGTGTCATGGGCTATCACCACGGGCGTCGAGTGGTTCAATCCTCCGGCGGCCGGACGGCCCGGCCGCCTGCCCGGGGTCAGAGACCCCGCCGATCACATCCCGTCCTGTGGAGATCGAGCGACTCGATCTCGGCAGGTGCCCGCTGGTGCCCGTCGACCAGCGAGTTACCGATCCTTCCCCACTGGCGCGGTTAAACACTTCGAACTCTCCCCGGCCCCACCACCGACCCTCCCGTGGTACCTATTCGAAGTAGGTGAGCAGTCGCTCGCGGTTCAGAACTCCCCACGCCGACCCGACGAGCAGGACCAGCAGCGTCACCGCCGCCAATCGGAGGTCGCCGCTGGCCAGCCCCGACCCGGAGACGTTCACCAGCACGTAGGCCGGCAGGCGGCCGACAAACGAGATCGCGACGAGTTTCGGGAGGTCGATGTCGGTCAGCCCGCCGACGAAACAGAGCACGTCGTCGGGCAGTCCCGGGACGAGAAAGATCACGAACAGACTCACCGTCCCGGCTTCGGCCACGAAGGCGTCGAAGCGAGCCAGCAGGTCGTCCCGGACGACGCTCGCAACGAAGGGGCGGCCGTACCGACGCGACAGCCAGAACGCGACGGCGCTCCCGATGGTGACACCGACGAGACTGTAGATGGTCCCGCGGACGCTCCCGAACAGGTAGCCGCTGGCGAAGGCCGTCACCTGCCCCGGGATCGGCGCGACGACGACCTGGATCGCCTGGAGAGCGACGAACACGAGTGGCGCGAGGACGCCGTAGCCGTCGACGAACCGGCGCAGTGCGACCCCGTCGGCGAGCATCGGCAGGTACGCCCGGACGAACAGCCAGAGGCCGACGACTGCGGTGACGACGACCACCGCCGCCACGACGAACCGCCGGCGGGCCGCTCGTGACTCGAACACCCTCATCGGTCGGGCCGCTCCCCTGTCATCGTCGACACGTCGACTCAAGGCCACTTACCTCCGCCGGTCGCTCCCACCGACCGGGAGCGGACGCGGGAGTTAACAGGACCGGTTTCGTCCATTCGAGCGTCGATGTCTGTGTCGAGGCTCTCGGAACTGCGGTCCCGGTACGGACTCGGGACGCGGCTCATGCAGGTCGCCGTGCTGGGGATTCTGCTCGTCGGCCTCCACACGCGTAACGTCGGGGTGGTCGTCAACGCCGCGCTGGCGCTCGGGACGACCGTCCTGCCGGCGGTGCTCGAACGGGACTACCGGATCGAACTGGACGCACGCTTTACCCTGTGGATCACGCTCGCGGTCTTCCTGCACACGCTGGGGATGCTCTGGTTCTACGGCGAGGTCTGGTGGTACGACCGGCTCACACACACGGTCTCGGCGGCGGTCGTCGCCACGCTCGGCTACGTCGTGGCCCGGGCCATCGACGAGCACAGCGCGGCCGTCTCCCTCCCCGACCGGTTCCTGTTCGTCTACGTCCTCGTGTTCACGCTCGGCCTGGGCGTCTTCTGGGAGATCCTCGAGTTCGGGACGACACTGGGTGCCAGCGCGCTCGGGTTCGAGCCGGTCCTCACGCAGTACGGGCTGGCGGACACGCTGGGCGACCTCCTGTTCGACACGGTCGGGGCCGTCCTGGCCGCGACGGTCGCGACCGAGCGGGTCGCGGACGCCGTCGACACGCTCCGGCGACGACTCGACCGCCACGACGGTGACGACGACAGCCCGCTCCGCTCCGTCGCGCACGAACGAGCTGGCGTCGTCAGCCTCGACGCGGTCGTGAGCCACGACCGGACGAACGCGCGCCGGTCGTGGACGGTCGTCGGTTTCCTCGCGCTCGTCGCCGTCGGCGGGGTGCTGGCCGGGTCGATCCTGCTGGCGACGCTCGTCGCGACCGTCGTCGCGCTCGCGCTCGTTCCGCCGGTCGCCTACCGGGACCGCCGGGCGACGCTCCCGTGGGAACTCCTCCTGATTGCAGCGCTCCCCGTCTTCGGTGACGTGTTCGCCCAGCCGTGGCTCGCGGCCACGCCGCTGATCTACGTCGCCGTGGCCGCCGTTGCCCTCGTCGTCGCCGTCGAACTCCACATCTTCACGACCGTCCGGATGCCGCCGACGTTCGCCGTCCTGTTCGTCGTCGTCACCACGATGGCCGTGGCGGGCGTCTGGGCCGTCGGCCGCTGGCTCGTCGATCTGACGCTGGGCACCCACTTCCTGCTCGATCCGGCGCTGACCGGCGACGAAATCGAGACTCGACTCATGTGGGAGTTCGTCCACGCCGCCGCCGCGGGGCTGTTCGCCGGCGTCCTGTTCGAGTGGCGGTTCCGACGGGGCTGAACGGCCGTCTCGGTCACTCTCCTCGCCGAACAGTGCCGCGTCCGTCTCGCTCGCCCCCTCCAATTTGATATAGCGATATACAGTTTATATCGGGATTTCAGCGTGGCCACTCTCACGAGCGGGGCTGTCGATACAGGGCTGCTACGGTCGGAACACGGGAAAAAGGGGGCCAGTGCCGGCGATCACTCGCGGTGATCGTCGACGGTCCCGAAGGTGCCGTCGGCGACGGCGGCCGCGACGGCGTCGGTGACCACACTGTCCACGTGTTTCGGGTACTTCCGGCGGAAGTAGCCGACGATGTTCTCCACGTCGCGGGCGAGCAGTTCGCGGCTGTTCTCGTGGTCTGTCGGGACGGCCTGGGGCCAGTCGAAGACGGTCACGCCCTCGCTCCCGACGAAGACGTTGTACTCGCTCATGTCGGCGTGGACGTACCCCTCGTCGTAGGCTGTCGCCAGCTCCGCGAGGATCAGATCCAGGATCGGCACCACCTGTTCGGGTTCGAGTCTCGTGCGGGAGAGTTCGGTCGCGTCGATCTTCTCCATCAGGATGGCGTGGCGGTTCTGATCCACCGGTCGGGGGACGCTCACGTCGGGATAGAGCGTTTCGAGGGCGTCGTACTCCCGTTCGGCGGCCTTGCGAGCGGTGTACTGCCAGGAGACGTGGTCGCGATCCGACGTGTAGTCGCGCTCTTTCATCACTTCCCGGAAGTTCGTGTACCCCTCGCGGTGGTACTTCAGGGCCAGGGGCTTGTAGGAGCGGACCTCGTACACGTCGCTCTCCTTGCCCACGCCCAGGGGCGCGCCGAACTCCTCGACGCTGCCGCGTTCGATGAAGGTGTGCAGGGCCAGCGCGTCGTAGCCCTCGAAGGTGAGCTTGAACCCCTGGTACTGGATCGTCTTTCGCTCGACCAGGCCACGGTCCTCACACCGGTCGAGCCGGTAATCGACGTTCTCCGGCGAGAGCCGCGAGAACTCGGGCAACTTGCCCCGGGCCACCCACTCCGAGAACCGCATCCCCTGCTCGATCCCCGAGAGCAGGTGGAAATCCTCGGGTTCGAGCTCCCGCATGAGCGGCGCGACGTTTTCGACCATTGGACGCCCGTAGCGGGCCGGTCGGTAAAAGCCCGACGCGTCCGACCGCTGGCGGACGTAAATTAGATATCGCTATATCGAATTGGATGGCTGGGAGCTGAGCCTCAGCGGGTACAGCGGGAATGTGTGGTTCGGCTGATTCAGTGAGGAGAAACTGACACAGATTACTCTCCTACCGGCTTGAACCGACAACCAAATACTCGAATTTCGCGACTTTCGACGGCGAAGCCACCTAGACGCCGCGCTACCACGGAGAGTGTCCCATCCCTATCCCATCCGGTTTTCTTCAACAGCGTCAGGGTATTGTCGCTGTCACAACCGGTAATTGGGAGTATTCATCAGTCAACTGGACCTGCGCAAACATTACCGCCGGCCAGGTCGAGTACAATAGGCAGGTGAACGCGAAGTAGAAGAACCGCAGGCCCAAGTGTTCGAGGCTGTCGTGGTTATGAACTGCTTGATCGACTTGTAGCACCCATCTGTACCCGTATTAGGAGCTACCTCTTCCGATCCGTCATAAGCACTGAGTATTGCCGATGATCGGTGAGTTCGGAATTCTCTTTTCTGCGGTAGATCAGTGTCGTCGAGTGTCACTCGTTGTCGCCACGGCGTAGATTCAGATTGGTCCGTACGGATCAGCTACTGCAACTCTTCGACGAGGGCAGCGACTGCGTCGTCGACAAGCTCACTCTCTACCCGTCCCTGCCAGAAGTCGATATCCTCGTGGTCGATCGATTGAACGCCCCAAGGAACGATTCGACTCTCGTCAGGCGTCCCACCACGCAGCCAACTCTCTTCAGGAATATCGATGAGGCCGTCCGTCCAGGATTTCGTTGTCAACGTCAGCGCGACGTACTGCTCACCGTGGAACGGTCGGTCTTCGTGATTCGAGAGAACGAGCCACGGTCGGGCATCATCCTTCCCTTTGAACGGGTCGTCACCGTAGACCACGTCGCCCCGCTCGAAAATCGGGGTTGCGTTCTCGTCTGTCACTGCTCGTTCTCCACGCTCGGATGCGGCTCGCTGGGGGCGTGTTCGCGCCACGACTCCTCGTCTTCGTCACCGAGTTGCTCGTTGAACAGAGCGGTCGCCCGTTCGTAGCCGCTATACCCGTCGAGTCGCTCGGCGTCGTCAGTTACGGCCCAGTACGTTGCCTTGTGTTCGACCAAGTCGCGGTCCTTCAGCCGCGAGAGCGCAGTGCTGACTGCACCCTCGTCGAGGCCTACTTGGGATGCAATTTCGCGAGCCTTGAACGCACGATCGTCGCGAGCAGCGAGAAACCCGAGTACCTGATCAGGAACAGAAAGGTCTTCGAGTTCGTCCTCGCTCGTGTTCTCGAAGGTGTCTCGGTCGATGGACATCTTGGACGAAGTTACGCCACCCACTGTGAAGAGTGTTAGGGCTGAAACCATCGAAAATGCTGAAAGCGATGATACTATACTGTTCAGCGGGTAGAAATCACCCCTGACGGAGAAATTTGAGGGGCTATGTGCATTGAAATGATATTCCTCAACTACAGCCGGACCGTCGGCCGACACAACCGCTTTCCTGCCCCGGGGCCAAGGGCGGCTATGACCGACCTCGCCGACCGGGAGTGGCGGCTGATCCGCGAGGAGGCCTGGGACGGGCCGATGAACATGGCTCTCGACGAGATCGCGGCCGAGACCGTCGCCGCCGGCGGTCCGCGCACGCTCCGAGTCTACCGGTGGGAACCGAGCACGCTCTCGCTGGGGTACAACCAGGACGCTGAAACCGTGGACTGGGACTACTGCGACCGCGAGGGAATCACCGTCACCCGCCGGCCGACCGGCGGTGGCGGCATCTACCACGACACCCACGGCGACATCTCCTACTCGATCATCGCCCCGGCCGACGAATTGCCGGGCGATCTGATGGACAGTTACGATCTCCTCTGTACGCCGATCATGGACGCCTTCGCGGACATGGACGTGCCGGCGACGTTCGCCGACGAGAAACGACCCGCGGTCTACCAGCCGGCGTGTTACCTCCGGGAACTCCACCCGGCCCACGACGTCGTGTCGGCGACCGACGGGCGCAAACTCAGCGGCAACGCCCAGTACCGCCGGAAAGACAGCGTCATCCAGCACGGATCGCTGACGTACGCCGGGCGGCCGGAACGGCACCTGGCGGTCTTTTCGGGCCACGACGTGACCGTCGACGCGTTCGAGGAGCGAGTGGGAGCCATCGAGGACTACGCCGACCGCTCCCGGACCGCGGCCGTCGAATCGCTGACGGACGCGCTGGCGACGTGGGCCGACGCCGATCAGGGGGCCTGGACCGAGGCCGAACTCACGAGAGCGCGTGCTCGCGCCGAGCAGAAGTACGCCGCCGAGTCGTGGACGCGCGACCGCGAGGATCCGACCTAGGCCGGGCCGAAGTCCGCGGCGCCGTCCTGCAGTCTCTCGACGATTGCCTCGTGGATCTCCCTGACGGGCGGGGTGTCACGGGTCGGGTCGAGCCAGTGATTCGAGAGCCACTTGTACTGGATTCGGCGCTCGCTGTCGACGAGAAACGTCGACCGGCGGGCACGACTGCTGATCTTGAACGCCCGGTACCGGACGTCGAAAGCCTCGGCGATGTCGAGGTCGGGGTCGGCAAAGAGCGGAAATCCGAGGTCGAGATAGTCGATGAACCGCTTGTGGAGGGCGGCCCCGGACTTGCTGACGCCGACGACCTGCACCTGATCGCCCGTGGCGAACCAGTCGAAATCGCGAAAGTCACACCACTCGTCGATACAGTCCGGGCTGAAATCGGCCGTGTAGAAGTTGACGAGGACCGGTTTGTCCTCGAGCAGTTCCGACAGCGTCGCCGTCCGCTCGGTCCCGTCGGGATCGACCAGCTGGCCGGAAAAATCCGGAACACGCTCGCCGACGGCGAGTCCCGTCGATTCGGTCATCCTCGGCGCTACGGCCGAGGCCGGTAATACCCTTGGCCCGGTTTCGAGACGTGTACCGCCAACTAGTTCACTAATGCTGTCACTATCGTGGGGCCCCGAGAATATCGAGTGATAATTTGCTCTTTACATCTTTACGTGTGGCCGTTCGAGTTCACAGATATGAGACTGAGTGTGTTGGCTACAGATCACTTCGGCCGGAACGGTGGCGCGACGCGGCGCCGTGGCTGTCGTGACCGATGAGTGACGAACCGCCATCCACCAGGGACGACGTGGACGCGCCGGAGGCGTCCGACGAGTCGGTCGAGTCAGCGACGTCGGACGGCGCGGATCGGTCGGACGAACGAACCGAGGCGGATGGTGTGGCCGAGGCAGACGAGGCTAACGAGGCGGCCACGACAGACGAGGCGGCCGAGACTGGTAGCTCCATCGACCGGCGGACCGTTCTCAAGGCCGGTGCCTTGACCACCGTGACCGCACTCGGTGCCAGCGGATTCCTGCTCGCTGGCGACGCCGACTCGACGGACGATGTCCAGTACGGATACGGTGGCACGCCGATCGAGACGACCGAGGTACCCACCGAATCAACTCGGACGGAACGGAGTGCACCGACCGGCGCGACGACTACCACGGCCGCGGGTGTGACGGCGACCGAGACGCGAAACACGACGACCGAACGCGGCGGTACCGAGACTGGGGACAACGCCGTTGCGAGCGGCGACGACGGTGAGTCAACCACGTCGACCGACGGTTCCACTGCGACCACGACCACAACGACCACGACCGAACGGACGACCACTGCGGCAGGGACCACCACGACGACGGACACGGCGACAACGACGACAACGACGACAACGACCGCGACGACGACCACCGAACTCGATCCCGAGACGTACGGCGTTCAGGGCTACGGCGAGTACGGCTACGGTGGCGTCGAACCGGACGGATAATTTATACGTCCGGTCTGTCATCGTCTATCCTGACATAATTATCAATGGAATCATAAATTACTTTAGCAACTAGTTAGTCACAATTATGTGACGAGGGTGAACACGGTGGGCCGATATCCGAAAGCGGTTAGAGCGGCTAGCATCAAGTGTATCGACTGTAACGCGCCGGTTGTCGAGACGGTCGACAGTGCGTACGTCTGTGCGGAGTGTGGTGGGTCGCCGATCCGATCGCGCGTCGGAACCGACGGCGGAGAGCCCACGGAGTGATGGCGACGGACTCGAACAGCGGAATCGACGGATCCGGTTCCGCACCTGGGGTGGACGAGTCCGTCGGTGGTTCGTCGGACGGTTCGTCACGCGCTGACCACTCCGGCGACGACCTGCTGGTACAGCGCGACAGCGACCAGGAGCCGAGCCTGACGATCGTCATGCCGACCCTCAACGAGGAAGAGGGCATCACCGAGTGCATGGATCGGGCCAAGACGGCCATCGCCGAACTCGGCGTGGTCGCGGAGATCATCGTCAGCGACAGCTCGACGGATCGCACGCCCGAGATCGCCCGCGAACTCGGGGCTATCGTCGTCGAACCGGACGAGGGCGGCTACGGCAACGCCTACAAGTACGCCTTCGAGCGTGCCCGCGGCGAGTACATCGCCATCGGCGACGCCGACACGACCTACGACTTCGAGGAGTTGCCCAAACTGGTCAAGCTGGCGAACCAGGACGACGTAGACATCGCCATGGGGAGCCGCCTCGACGGCGAGATCAAGTCCGGCGCGATGCCGCCGCTCCACCAGTACGTCGGCAACCCGCTCCTGACGGCGTTTCTGAACACGTTCTACGACGCCGGCGTGAGCGACGCCCACAGCGGCCTCCGTGTACTGGACGCAGACGCGCTGGACCGGCTTGATCTGGAGACGACCGGCATGGAGTTCGCCAGCGAGATGATCATGGACGCCGCGGCCAAGGACATGACCATCGCCGAGAAGCCGATCACCTACCACGAGCGCGAGGGCGAAGCCACCCTCGACAGCTTCCAGGACGGGTGGCGCCACGTCAAGTTCATGCTCGTGAACGCCCCGGGCTACCTGTTCTCGCTGCCGGCCGCGCTGCTCACGCTGGCCGGAATCGCTGTGATGGGCCTGTCGCTGTTCGGCGCCCAGCTCGGGAGCCTGACCTTCGGTCTCCAGACCATGATCGGTGGGAGTCTGGTCACGGTCGTGGGCTACCAGATCGGCACGCTCGCGATGTTCAGTTCGCTGGCGACCGACCCGATCCGCGAGCCCCGGGACCCGATCACGAGCCGCATCCGCGGGAACTTCAAACTCGAACACGGCGCGTCGCTGGGCCTTCTGCTGTTCGCCGCCGGCGCGCTCGTGTTGAGCTACGGCGTCGTCGGCTGGACGATCACCGGCTACGCGGCCGTGCCCAGCGCGACCGTGAACCTGCTGGCTTCCACCGTCACGCTGCTCGGGGTCCAGACCGTGTTCTGTTCCTTTTTCCTGAGCATGCTGGCGACGGCGGAGAACTGATCACCCCGCACATTGCGACGCCTTCGCGACGCTTTCGCGACTTGACTCCTCCGGGCCTTTGTGTCACACCGACTGGTCCGCGAAGACTTCCACTAGCTCGTCGAGGCGGGCGAGCGACTGTGGACGCGTCGCCCGGCGAATGGAACACGCGTCCGCGACTGTGCCACAGTCCTCGAGGTGGGTTCGCTGGGCCGCCGTATCGGTCTCGTCGTAGAGGCTGTAGGACGCCTGCAGGAGTTCGAAGACGGCAGGCTGTGCGGACAGTTCCGTCGCCGATACCGTCTCACCTCGACCGAGCAGACAAATCGCGTCCAGTCGCCGCTCGTCGCGAACGAACCGATCCGACACGTCGAGGCTCGTCTTTCCCGCGCTCGTGCCGGCCGCACGGTCCGACAGGCCGAGCGCACGCACGACCCGCTCGTCGACTCGCAGTCGTGGGTAGCCCGCGGTGACGGTTGGGACGCCAGACTCATCGACGCCCACGGCAGTCAGGTCGTCGGTGACGATATCGTGGCCCTGCGCGTAACACGCTGCTGCCGCCGTCGACTTCCCGGCACCCGACTCGCCGGTGATGGCCACCGTGACGCCGTCGACGGTGACCGTGCTTGCGTGGAACACGAGGAAACCGCGCTGGACCAGCGCGCCACAGAGGCCGGCCCCGAGAACGAGGCGCCCGAGGGTCCCGTCAGCGACCGTCGGTGCGGGGTTGACGTCGACTCGACGGCCGTCGCTGACCGCTAGGGTTCCGACACCGTCGTAGAACCAGTAGAGTTTCCGCTGGGAGCGAAAGACCGAGAACTGGCCGGCCGGATCCTCGTAGACACAGGTTCCGTCACCGAGTGAATCGGGACTCGTGGGGAGCGACCCGCGGTGAACCACGAGGTCCGGCGTTACGTTCCCGTCGCTTGTCAGTTCCGAAAGCTCCGGCAGTGGAATCGACGACGCGACGCGTAGTCCGTACACTTCGTACGCACGTCCGGTCGCGGATGACACTCGTTACCCTGCTATCAGGGACCGTTGACACCGCCGTTGCCGTTGCCGTTGTTCCCGGTTGTCCCGGAGTTGCCGTCGACACGCGAGAAGTGTCGACCCTCCGTGACCGTTTCCACTGCACCGAGTTCCGTGACTTCCGGAGCCTCGTAATCGCCCATCTCTTTTCTTCGTCGTGTCTATGGAATAATGAATGTTGTGGGCGTGACAGAATCTGCCACGGACTGTCGTGGCGTCGATTACGCCGTCTGTGTCCGGAGCCATCGTTCGAGTGTCGTCGCCATCAGGAGATCCCGTGCAGCCGACACGTCGCCCTCCGTTCGGAGCCTGTCATGCGACGCGCGCAGCCCGTCCGTGTCCAGATACTTCGCCACCGCGGCGTCCCCCTCGAACAGCGTCGATTCGATCCGATCCAGCGCGGTCGTTCGCGTGCCGTGGACGACGTTCGGTGAGAACTCCATCTTGTCCGTCCGGGTCCGGACGGCTTCGGGGAGGATCGACGAGAGTCCGTTTCGAACGAGCGTCCGGTCGAGTCCGCCCTGGACGTTCACGCCCGGCGGGAGCGCGACGGCGAACTCCACGAGCCGTTTGTCGAGGTACGGGTACCGCGGCTCGACGCCGTGGGCCGCCGCCGCGTGGTGGTTTAGTTCGAGGTTGAACGTCGTCTCGCCACTGGTGAGCGACCGCCGAACGAGCGCCCGCTGTGACCGTGGCGCCCCTCGGACCGCGTCCGCCCGCAACCGGTCGAGGAGGCCACTCTCCCGAGCGAAGGAGTGATCCAGTGACGCAAGGGTCCCGTCGAGGTAGTGGTCGTCGTCGAACAGCCGGTGTCTGAGTCTTCGGAGCGGTTCCGGTGCGAGCGGCCTGAGTACGTCCCGCCAGAGCACGCCCCGCGTCGAGAGGCCCGGGTACCGACGCCCGTACCCCCGGAGTTCCCGCGCCAGCGTCGGGAGTCGGCCACGGCGCGCGAGCCCTTGAAAGTAGCCCCGCACGTCCGATCCCATCGTCTGGTCGCCGCCGTAGCCGTGCAGGACGACCGTGACGCCCTGGCGCTCGATCTCGCGATACAGCGCCAGGATCAGCATGATCAGAGAGGGGTAGTAGGGTGCCATCCGCCGTGCGAGATGGGTGTCGAGATTCGTGAGCGGATCGACCCGATCCCCGTGGATGAAGTGCGGTTCGAAGTGACCCGAATCTAGCACCGCGTCGATGTACGGCCGCTCGTCACAGTCCGTGATCTCCTCGAAGACCGCCGAGAACGTGTGGAGTGGCGGGTCGCCCCGCTCTCGCAGTATCTCTGATGCCATGCTGGCGATGGACGACGAGTCGAGCCCGCCGCTCAGAAAGGAGCCGACCTGCCCTGGGGTGCGGAGCCGACACCGGACGGCGTCGGCGAACAGTTCGCGAAACCGCTGTTCGTAGTCGATGTTCGCGTCCTGCGGGAACGGTTCGATGTCTTCGAGTGTCCAGTAGCGGCGTACTCTGAGATCGTCCTCTGTGACGGTCATGTAGTGGCCCGGCGGCAGTCGCGCAATGTCTTCGTAGAATGTCTCGGACTCGTCACCGTACATTCCGGCGAGGAAGTCGCCGATTCGCTTCTCACTCGGTGTTCGGGTGATTCCCGGTAGTTCGAAGAGCGGCCCGGGTTCCGACGCGGCCGCGAAGTGTTCGTCGGTGTGAGCGTAATAGAGGGGTTTGACACCCATGTGATCCCGGGCACAGAAGAGTCGTTCACGCTCGGCGTCCCAGATGGCGAACGCGAAGGCGCCGAGGAGGTGGTCCACACAATCGGTTCCCCACTCCTCGTAGGCTTCGAGGAGGAGGCGGCTGTCGGGGATGGTGCCAGTGTTCGAGTTGAGCGACAGGCTGGTTTTCAGGACCTCTCGGTCGTCAAGCCGTGTGTCCGTAACGGCAGTTCGTTGATCCAAGTGCCGCGGCTGGTGATCCTGTCTGGATTCGAGTGATATCGGGTACTCGCGGTGAGCGAGCTTGGCGTGTTCTGAACTCCAAGTGTTTGTTTCCCCGGGACCACTGTGAGCAGGTGAAGCAATCAATTCATTTACGCGGCCCGAATCGATCGAACCGCACCTGGTAGCATATGCTACCAGCACGATATCCACAAGTACCGTTCACGACGAAGTGTCTTTCCCTCACCACTCACCTTCCAAATGTCGGATCCATTGCCAGCGCAGGGGCCACAAACATTCTGGGATTCATATATTGTCCCCGGTTGGTAGTTAGAGATCGAACGGGGAACAACGCCGGGTTTCCGAGACGAACCTCTCATTCTGTCTCTACAATCCGTAGTTTGTCGCGAGATACAGTAAATCCAACTAATCGGCAGACAAACAATTTTTACATAAAAAATTTGAATTTAAACAATGGTGAAAAAGATTCCATAGCCAATACACCCAACCATCACCTACTGGAAAGTATTACTGTAGAAGACCAGTTCTTGTTCGAACTTTTAGAGTCGTTGACCTGTGAACGTGGCACGAGGCACTTATAAAAATCTTACGACATAAGCAATAAATCACCAGTTGCTGCGTACGTTAAGTGTTTGTCACTTACCCCGTGCGCTTATAAAATTCTGTATAAAAAAGTTGGGTTGATGACTGATTTCCACAACCTGAATACGCCCCAGGAAGGATCAACGGACTGGCACCAGCCGCTCAACGAGAACTTCAGACTGCTTGACGAAGCAATCGAAGTCCGGGACGTGGAGTCGAACAGGTCAAATTACCAGCCGAAGCAGGGAGCGAAGTTCTTCTCGACCGACTCCGGCCGTATCTACTTGGGCGACGGTCAGGAGTGGCAGGTCATTGGGACTGTCGCTTCGGGTGATGGGTCCGTATCGGGATCCGGGTTGTTGCGGGCCAATTCGCCGGACGACATCAACACTCAACTCCAAAATCTTCCGAACTATGGCGGAATCGTGCGGCTCGAACCGGACTTCTACAACGATGACGATTGGACAAAACCGATCGTACTCCCAAACAAGGAGGGCGCGGCGACGACGTATACGATCGATATGCGTGGGTCCCGGATTACGCTGTCGGATTTCAGTCCTGACAGGCCATACATTGACCGGACCGTCTCCGATTTCCAACCCCTCCGGCTCCAGTTGTTTGGGCCGACCAGATGGGATGTAAAAAACGTCACGAACCCGCCATCGGCAGTCAGGCTCTACGACATCTCGATGTCCGATGTCTGGCTCCCAGCGTTGATCGGTCCGTTTGAATGGGCCGTTGAGAAGCGTGCAGAACAGGCGTCAGGTCACTTCAATCGAATCCGTGTCCAGGGATGGGACGTCAAAAGCGGGTTCAAGATAGGAGACCAGAGCGACTCGCAGACGTCTGACCGGTCTTTCTACGTCGGCCAGTTCAGCAAAGTCACTGACTACGGCGCAAAAATCGAGAAGGGGAAACTAAACACCTTGTACGCACAGGTTGAGAGCACCGACGGCGAAGGATTCGGATACGGCTACCACATCAAAGCAGATGCCGGCACTGATACGGACGGTAACCGACTCAAGATTCAGGAGCGAGGAGCAGACATCCCGTTCCACATCATGGCGCCCAGAACACAGATCGACCTCGTGGGAGGGTTGAGCGCGGATGCATGGGCGAGATCGAATCACGTTGTGTCTCCCAGTAACGTGAGCGACTCCAAGTTCGGATCCGAGAACTTCGATTGGTCGCTGGACCGACGCTCGGAGTTCAAGATTGGTGGCTCGGTCGGCGCGACCACAATCCTCGATTATGGTGCCCTACGTCTCAAGGCCGGATCTAGCAACGGTGGGAATACATATATTGAGACGGTTGCGAACGCGACCAAGGAGGGTGGCAAGTTCAGCCGCGTATGGGGAATATTCTACCCCAGTTCACAGAACAGCGCCGTTCATAGGTACGGTATCTGGGAAGATAGGAACAACCACGTCCTTGCAGAAGCGGATATGACTTCCGGGGGGGAGTGGCGACTCGTGGCAAGGGTGGGCGGCAGCACCGTCGTCAACCAAGGCACCGGCGTGCAGGCGACGGACGGATACCCAGTGAGACTCTCGCTCTGTGACGATGGTGAACATCAGTCACTCTCGGTTCTCAGAAGTGGAAACTTAGGAACAGGGATTGCGAGGGGACAGGCATCTACCTCATCGCTCGGATTTACCGATATGCGCGCCGAAACGACCGTTTCCGGGTCACCGGGCGGCGATCGGACTTTCGACATTGTGGAACTCGGATACGAGTGGATTTAGCTAATTCGTTTTGTGATATCATTGAATAGATGAGAACACGTCGTGTGCGTCGTCGGCGAACTCCTCGAACGAGTGTGCTTCCGCTAGTTCGCGCCCAGATACCGCTACGGGTCGAATCTGCTCGGGATCGGAGGTTAGATCGAGGATGAGGTTGGCGAACGCTCTGTGATCGTCCACGGGGGCCAGAAAGCCCGTCTCTCCATGTTCGATGTACTCGTTGATGCCGTACGTATCCGAACCGATGACGGGGGTTCCAGATGCCATAGATTCGAGCCCGGTCGTCGCGTACCCTTCCATCTTTGACGGAAGAACCAGCAACGATGCGTCCCGGAGTAGTTCGATTTTCTTTGCCTCGTCGACGTACCCCAGAAACTGGACCGAATCGAGACCGAGATTATTCGCGAGTCGCCGGAGTTCAGACCCTTTCGGGCCAGAACCTGCGATTTTGAGTGTTGGATGGTTTTCGCTCCGCTCGACTAGACGCCAGGCTTTCAGTAAAGTCGAGACGTTCTTTTGTACGTCCAGCCGGCCAAGAAACAGTATCGAATCGGAGTTTGGTGTAATCTCGTACTCATACTCGTCAATTTGAATGCATGGATGCAGGACGGTTGTGTCCCAGTAATCAAGTTCGGTGTTGATCCTGGATTCCGTCCCCTCGCCCGCACAGACGATTTCCGGGTCATTGAGATACGGGAGAGTTCGGTCAATTGCGTGGACCACACGACCTTTTACCGGTCCCACGTACTCCGTCGCACTCCCGAAAAACGCCATATGCATGAACAGAGCGTTGGTCGTCTGCTTTGGCTTGATGAAATGCATTGGATAGAATGGGTAGTGGGAAACGTCGTCGAGTACGACATCATACATTCCTGCTTCGAGTGCCGAACGGCACCGATCGGTACCGCGAAACATGTTGAGAAACCGCTCAACGGAGGACGTGGGATCGGTGTAGTCGAACTCAATAAAGTCAATTGGCGTGTCAGTGTGGGTCGCCTCTGAGCCGGGTCTCGGACAGAGGATATCGACCCTCCACCCACGTTTGGCGAGTGCGTGTCCGATGTTCTGCATCAGGCGCTCGGCCCCACCGGCAATTCCTTCCTTCCGGAGGGCTCTGTGTGAACGGATCAGTATATCGGGCATTGTGCTTGTGCTTACTCCAACCTGTTAGTATGTGTGTATAAAACCGACTCGTTCTCCAGTTTGGGGAACATTGCGACGCGTATTATAAAGCTCTGTTAGGGGGGTCGGCAGGAAACAGCCAGACAGAATGATTTATCAACTTCGCATCAGGCAATTACTATGAACGGAATGACGTCAATACGACTGGTGGCACCCCCACCGGACAAGTCTTCCGGGGTCGGCAAATACAGTGAGGAAATCCGGCAGGGGCTCGCCAAAGAGGAGGCTGTTACGATGCAGTATTTCCCCGCCGAGCAACTTCGGCCGATCGCATTCGCAAAACACGCGATCAAGGCTGGACAAGCTTCCGAAGACGTGGTCCACGTTCAGTTTGATTACGTCCTCTTTGGTAGATTTACTCTGATGTCGTGGATTTTCTTTCCCACCCTGTTTCTGACCTCTCGCGTGACTGGGACTGATGTCTTCGTGACGATGCACGAAGTCATCACGCCCGACCTGATCCGAGGGCGTCTCAGTGTTCTTAAATCCGTATACATCAAGATACTGAACCAGGTCATCGTCACCACGGCGATGCACATCGTGTTCCTCTCGGAGTTCGCGGAACGAAATTTTGTCGCCTCAACGGGAATCGAAGACTATTCTCAGATCCCACATGGCGTCCCGAGATCGGACCCTGAATCCAGACTAGACACGGCTCGGTCAGCGTTCGGCTATGACCCTGATGAGACCGTTATTGCAGCGCCCGGCTACGTGAGTCCGAGGAAAGGGAGTGATATATTCAAATCTATCGCAGAGTCAATGCCGGACTACCAGTTCCTGCTCGCAGGCGGGAGCCCAAGGGAAAAGTACGACGACTTTTTCAACAGGATACAGCGGACCGCACCACCGAACCTCTGCATGACCGGCGTGCTGGACGACGGTGAATTTAAGCAATCGTTCGTCTCGGCCGACATCGCAGTCCTCCCGTATCAGGAGGTTTACCAGAACGGGATCAAAAACACCGTGGCACAGAGCGGGATTTTCAATCAGTGTGTCGCACACGAGCTCCCGGTCGTCGCGTCAGATTGTCCGTATTTCGATGACATTGAATCAGAGTGGGGCTGTGTGCGTACTTTCGAGACGGTTGAAGAGGCGACAAGCATCATCCGGGAGTTGTTGAATGACGATGAAGAGCGCGAGCGTGTGAAAGAATCGATGCAGAATTTCAAGAACTATAACAGGATAGAGAATGTCATTCACAAGCATCTGGATGTCTACACCACGGTGCGGGAGGCGACCTAAGTTCCGGCTGGTCCGGCCGGCACGAGCCGGGCCCACGGTCATCTATTCAGCCCATTTGACCGTCGCTGTCGTTTCAATTCTGAAAAATAGACCGCGGTCTCAGCACAATATCAAAACAGTCAAATATACATAATTTAAAAATAGCACTGTGCCCGACACCGGTGATGCATTAAACAAGCTCGCCAGAAGTAGTTCCATCGTTTTTACTGGGACAATTATAGGTCAGGGAATCGGGCTGTTTGGCGAGATAATTATTGTCCGCTCGCTCTCGCCGAAAGTATATGGCCAGCTCGCACTCGCGTATACGTTCGCCATTATTGGGTCGAGTTTGCTCGTCTTCGGGGCTCCGAAAGGTATAACTAGAATGATGTCTGCTGATGTCCCGGAGCCGGAACAGATACAAATCATCCGTAGCGGTGGCATGATTGTTGTCGGCATGATGGTCGTCACGACCATCGGATTGCTGGTATCGCGAGAATGGATCGCCTCGTATCTTGAACAACCAAGCCTCTCAAAGGATCTACTCCTGTTCATACCGATTCTAATCTTTTTTCCCCTGGGAAAAGTCGTAATCGGCGTACTCAGAGCCCGTGGACGGTCGTTCGGTGCGGTCATAGCCCGGTACGTCGGGTCACGGGTGTTTGCACTCTCCCTCCTCGGAGCCGGCATCACGTTCGGTACACCAGTGTTAGGTGCGATCGGGTACTGGGTGGCATTTCCGATCCTCTTGCTGGTCATCTCAATCTATTTCCTTCAGCAAGAGTTCGCCCTCGGAGATCTAATCGGCCGTCCGAATGGCGAACAACTCAGTCGGGTCTGGGCGTTCTCATGGCCGATCGCGATCACGTCATCGTTTGTTATGTTGCTCTCGAACGTGGATATCGTGATGATTAGTTATTTTCTGCCGTCAGAACAGATCGGGTTCTACCGGTCGCTCCAGCCACTCAGGAAAATCACAACGTTCGTCCTCACGTCCTTCGTGTTCATGTACACGCCGCTGGCCACACAGTATTTCGCGAATGGCGAGGAAGGTTCGCTCAACGAACTATATCGTGTGTCTTCAAAATGGATTACGCTTGTGACGTTTCCATTTGTACTTGTGTTCGTTGTGTTCTCCAGTGATGTTATCAGGGTGTTTTTTAGTGCGGAGTATGTACCCGCAGCCCCCGCCCTCAGCGTACTGATCGCGGGCCTCTTTATCAAAGCGTTTCTTGGGCCAAACGGTGCGACCGTGAAGGCAATCAACCGTCCTCGAATGGAACTGCTTGCAGCTGGTATCGGGCTTCTGGTAAACGTTGTTTTAAATGCGACACTGATTCCGCTGTACGGAATTGTGGGTGCAGCAGCTGCCACAGCAGCCGGATTCATTGTATATAATGTTTCCGAAGTCGTAGTAATATACGCAATCACCGGTGGGCACCCATTTTCGATAAACACGATCAAACCACTTCTGCCGACTGCCCTAGCGGCCATCGTATTCCACCGTGCGTTCCTTTGGTTTCAGCAAACGTTGGTGTCGCTGGTGGCCATCGGAATCTTGATTTCAATCGTACAGCTGTCTGCAGTGTTTTTAACCAAGAGTCTCGAACCGGCTGATATCGTGATTATCGAGGCAATCGAGGAGCGTGTGGGGGTCAACCTTTCATCAATCAAAGACCAGGTGTAGAGTCCTTTGATCAGACGTATCCGAGTTGTCCGAGCCGGTCTTGGACCTCATCGTCAACTTCACTGTCGTCGTCAAAGACGAGATCTGGAATCCGCTCCTTCTCGGTTTCGAGAAGCGACTCAAGCCGCGCCTCATCCCCGCCTCCAGTAAACGAAAGACCGTCCATCGTTTCATAGACGTACGATGACCCACTCGCCACGCCATACTTAGGGGTATCGTAGCGCTGGATCTGTTCCGCGTTGAAACCCATCTCGTGGAGCATCTCAATCCGCTCTTGATGAGTGATCCCATGATACTCGGTCCGGACGGGATCACCCAGTGACTCGGCGAGCAACGGAGTTCCATCAGAGTCAGCGTTAATGCCCGCCATGTCTGCCACTGTCTCATATACGTCCCGAATACTGACTGGCTCGTTGACCACACGATCCGTGTCATTGACCGCCGATCCAGAGATCACAACGGGTACGTGAGTCAGGGCAGGAGACACACCATAAACGTGTTCGACGGTGCCGTTCCGGCCGAAGGCTTCGCCGTGGTCCGAGAGGGTAATTATATAATCGAAGTGTTTGAGCTGTTTATAAAGGCGCCGATACTCATCGGAGAGGTACCTCACTGCACCTCGGTAGGCGGCACGCTCTGCCTCGTAGTCGGTGTCGTCATCGGCGAACATCTGATGCCACTCTTGTGTAACATCTGCTCTTGAAAACCGCCGCTCCTGATACTCCTTGGGATGGAGATACGGTGCGTGGGCCTCCATCAGATTCATGAATACGAACGTGTCTTTCTCCAAAGACCGATCTTCGAGACAGCGCCGTACATTCGGCGTGCTGGTATTATTGGCACCAAGTAAGGATGGGTATCTGCATTCGAGTCCATGACGGAGGTTATCTAATGATAGCGTGGTATCGTACGGGCCAGCCAGCGTCTTGAACAGGGCAATTGGCGCAGCAACTGGCCACGGGAGCGCCCCTTCTTCAATGTACTGTTTCCACGGGAAAGCAGTTTCTGAGCGGGCCCGTCCGTGTTGAATGAACTCCTGGAACCCTCTGTCGAACTGGAACTCCGGCGTCACGTGCATATTTGAGCTGAATCCTAAAGTATCGAAACCGGCCTCCGACAGGAGCTCCACGATTGTTGGTTTCGAGGTGTCCAGGTGGTGTGACCGGGCGTGGACGCCAGCCTCTGAGGCATATTGGCCGGTGAACATTGATGCGTGTGCTGGTACTGTCCAGTGTGCTGTCGACCACGCATTTTCGTATCGGATACCTGGGAGCCAATCGAAGTACTCGTCAAATAAATCCTTCCGAAGAGTGTCCAAAACGACCAGAGCTATGCGTGTCATTGTTAATATTTTCTCAATTCAACTATTTATAATATTCTCTTTTCCGAAAGTAGATCCCTGACAACTCATAGATGATGCTGGGCAGGCAACGGTAATGTGCGACCCCGAACGACTGCCGTCAGAAGCAGAACACTGGAAACCGGAATTTCACAAGATTGAATAGTCGGACCTATAAAATGTACTTTAGTGAACACGTGGGCAAAGCTGAGTATCGTCCTTTCCTGCCTCGCCTTCACTGGTGGGATCATCCATACACACACGACAGGTACGCTTTACCCCGGATTGACCGGCGGCCTGGCCGTAGCCGGGATTGTACTCTTAGTTACTGTTCTCAGGACTGACGCGAATTACGATATCAGTCTAACTTTTTTGATCACGCTAGGATTGCTGTCCCGTGTTTATGCGTTCCTGTTTGTCAGTGGGTTGGTGAGGTATGACCCTGGACGTGAAGCTGTAAAGAGCCAAGTTGTTATCGCGACCGGCGGCATTAATGAACTTGCCGGAACGTTCTATACACAGGCCGCGGGCTACAATCTTATCGGGGCGGAGGCGGCTATCGTTAGCGGCTTGCCGGTCCAAGACGCCTACGTCATTTTCCCGATTGCAGTCGCGTTGACGCTCCCAGTATTCGCTGCAGTCATGGCCGACAGAATCTCGGAAAGCAAAGATGGTGGCTTCATATCCGCGTCGATCGTCACTCTCGGCGGCGTTGCAATACAGTTCTCGGTTGCACCGATACCGATGACGATTGGCAGTCTGTTCCTCGCCAGTGCCATCCTTGTGCTAATCTCAAATGAGGTCAATTACGATCTCCGCACCATAATACTGCTTGTCGCGTTCACTGTGGCAGCAGGAATCACACATAAGGTCCCAATTCTTCTACTTACAGCAATCGCGGGTGCCTTTATTGTGTACTCGTCAGCGGCACGGTTTCTTGATGACTCCGTTTCTATCAGGGCGGGGGTGTTCTTGTTCGGATTCAGTGTGATATCCCTTGTCCTGCAATGGCTGTACTACACCGATTATGTTACACGAGCACTGCTTCTGATTTTTCAGACGAGCAGTGGGGTCCCAGGGGGAGGCGAAGCGGCGGGCGGAATACTGGCTGCGTCGTCGGGACAAGGGGCACCGTTTAGGATCCCGCGGCTTCAGCGAGCCGTCTATCTCATGTACTATTTTCTACCCGTGACGGTCGGTGCAATAGCGGGCCTGTGGCTCTTCCGATCGTTTAGAAAAGATAATATCCGATTTCTACAAGTAGTGGCACTTATTACGGTTGGGTTTTCTGTTCCTGGAATCGTCATAGGGAGTGCTCCGAGGTTCCGGCGAGTCTATATTTACGGGACGGTGTTCGCCGCTACGCTCATCGGGGTCGGTGTAGTGAGCTTCCGCAGGAGCAACTTCCCAGGTGCGAAAGTTGCGAGCGTAGCCGTCGTGGGTCTGATCCTTATTTCTGGACCACTGTCGCCGATAGTCGCCCCGGACGGACCGAAGAAGGCCGACAGATATCTGACCGAACAGGAAATCAGCGGACAGTTGTTCGTCAACGAGCACATCTCACGAACGGTCTACATGGACGTATTCTATCAGGAAAAGCGGGCGAACTTTTCAAGAGCCGCTGCCGGACCGGATTACGAACAGACCGGAATTCCCGTTTGGGGCTACCACCGATTCGGATACTTACATGATTCGCTTCTGAACGGGTCCCTTGCGGAAATGAATTACACGTACGTCGCACTCCGGACCGATGTCCAAATCTATCGTCTGCTGGGTGGCCAGTACGTCCTATACTGGGACCCCGAAGGAGCGATGAACAGAAGTTATAACCGCATATACTCGAATGGTGAAGTCGCCGTCTACCGAGAATAGTCTCCGCGTGTGACGCTATGGTCAATGGCTACGCGCCAAGATACTAATTGTCACTTAACCACTGAATTAAATCCCTTCCAGCAGAGTCGACCAGTCCGGATGAGTGAGTACAGCGGTAGGAGGATGAACGGAAGTGAGATCATTTCTATCTCCTTCTGTGTCGGCTTGAAAAGCCACTTGAGCCACAGCGCCGCTTGATCACGCCGTCGATCTAACAGTTGTGACTGCAAGAATTTGTCGTCCGATTTCCAGTCATCGCTAAAGAGTCCATCCCTATACCGCTCACAGAGCGATTCGAGTTTTGGATCGGCAGCTGCCTGTCGTTCGAGCGCGGATGATATCGGCGTCCCGTATATTCGATTCGCCAGCAACGGGCCGAGCGCAAACATCCGTCGACAGTTTTGTTCGCGGGCCCACCGCAGCACAGTTGACCAGTCGACGGAATCGGTTCTTAGCAATTCCGCGATGTCGACGATCCATTGCAGTCGTGTCCAGTTGTGGCGCGACCCGTGGATACTGAGCATAAATAGCCTATCTTCAGTCGATAATGTGTGTATATCCTGGCCTCCAATCTGGGCATTCTCTCGGCGGTCCCAGACCGATCCCAGGGTGACGTTAGTCGGAAAATCGGTCGAGAGTACTTTCCAGTGCAGTTCGATCATAACCGATCCCGTTTCGTTCCGGAACCGGTAATCGCGACAGAACTTCGTGTACGCCCACTCCTGGGTCCGCGAAAGCGTCTCGGTTGACGAAAGCCAGTAGAATGGAGCGTATCCTTTTTTATGCAACAACCGTTTTATATCGTCGATATCGTCGCGCCTGACCAATAGGTCAATGTCTCCGAACGTCCGATACGACACATCGTCGTACGTCATATGCGAGAGAACTGGTCCACGGTACGGGATCACTGGGATCCCATTCTCGGATAACATACTGCATACGTCGATCAGAGACTGGGAGTACTCTAGGTTCTGTCTGGCGGTTCGGTGTCGGTCGGCGGCGAGTTTACTCTTGATTCGGTCAGGCGTGAACCCAGCACAGTGTTCCTCAATCGTGCGAGCGGTCAGTTGTGCGGTTCCGTGTTGCTGAACGGTTTCGATAAATCGATCCCAGTCTACGCTGTCCCTCGCGATGTCTACCAATGCATCCGGGTTGACTACCTCGGACTGTGCACACCTGACGACGAACTCCTCTGTGGCGCTCCACCTAGAGGACATCCGGGACGGTTCCGGAACGCGACGTTCTCGCACTACCTTAATTCAAATACATATACACCATATTTATACCTGCCTATAATAACTTCAGTAAGATTAACAAGGCCAGTGTCGAGTTATACCTACAGCCGACGCGTGGCCGGAACCAGAACCTGCAGGCGCCCAGTGGCCACTGTTTAACCCGGACATGACGGCCGACCGTGGTCTGACAAGTGCCTACACTTCCATTCCAGGCCGCGCTTGGAGGGCAAATAATATGAATGACGACAATAGGCGGAAACTAGTATTAGTAGCCGTAGGTTTACAGGGGGTGATCATCACCCTGTTACACCTCTTCGACGCGTTCACGCTCGATCTATTCTACATTCTGTCATTTTTCATGTTTTGGGTCGCTGTGGAACTGTACTCAACGCCAAACCTCTTGACACCGTACCAGTTAGACCTTAGATGGATGATCCGTGGGGGATTCGTGGTGTTCGTCATCGTCGTCAGCAATCGGGCACTCGGGGTGATAATGGGCGGATGAACGAGACTGTTCGTCAACGAGAACCGACAGATTCCTTATCGCCCGTCCAAAGGTGTCGGTTGGAGATAAATTCAGGTCACAATTATGATGATCGGTGGCACGAATGACCGACCTTGACGGGTCTCCGAACCCAGACGCCGAGCAGTCGGTGGTAGGGACGTATCGATCGACTGACCTCGTGTTCACCGTCCTGCTCGGACTTGCGTCAGTCATCGTGTCCGTGGCCCCAGGTATCCAAGATACGCTTCTTCGTCCGATCATCACTCTTCCATTCCTGACTGTATCGCCCGGCTACGCCGTAATCTCGGCTCTCTATCCGATGGGACAGGAAACTGAGGAGACGTCGTTTGAGTTCGATTATTACAGCGGAGGGAATATTCGGACACCGGCCCGAATCGGCCTGTCGGTGAGTATGAGTCTGGCTCTTTTAGCAGTGTTCGGAGTCCTGCTGAGCTTTTCCCCGTTCCAGATTGACCTCACCACTGTTCTGGTGCTGACTGTCGGCTGTACTACCTTGTGTTCCGCCATTGCGATCCGCCGGCGTCGATCACTTCCGGTTCGGTCCCGGTACAGTTTTCCACTGGGTTCTACGATCAGGTCTGCACTGCAGGGAGTTAGTTCACCAGGGTCCTGGCAAAAAGGAGTGGTCAATGTTGCAGTAATCGTGAGCATCCTGCTCTTGATCGGGGCCGTCGGGTACACGTTAGCCGTCCCACCACAGGACGAGAGGTTTTCCGAATTCTACCTACTTACGGGTGCGGAAGGAGAGGAACTGAGTGCGGACGGGTATCCGACTATGATCGGAGAAAACGGCACGGACTCAATAGTAGTCGCAATTGGGAATCAGGAATATGAAACGACCGACTACACCGTGGTAGTGCAACTTCAGCGCGTACGCGATGGAGGGCCGAACAGCACAGACACTGACGGAGAAGACACGAGACCATCTGCGCTATCCGTTATCGAAACTGAGACTCTCGATAGGTACACCACTCGACTGGCCCACGGCGAGTCAACGAATCGGCGAGTTACCCTCGCACCAACTATGACCGGAGAAGACCTTCGCCTCGCTTTCCTTCTCTATCGGGGGGCGCCACCGGATGGTCCCACCATCGCGAACGCGTACCGCGTGACACACCTGTGGGTCGACGTGCCGGACGAGTCGACGGGCTCCGATACTACGAAGGCAGAGTGACGCAATCCGGTGTCTTAGTCAATCCAACTGTGGCTTCCGGGGGGTCAACTTGGGTGACGGACGAACGTTGAAAACTACAACATATTTATACTCAACAGCAACATTATAAAAATTGATTAAGATCCTGCTCACAACCGACAGCCTCAGACACGATGTCTGTGACGAAGATTCGGGGGCTAAATTCACGCCAAACATCCAGCGCCTCAGGGGTGACGGTCTATACTTTCCGGTTGCCATCGCACCAGGCCCACGGACGACCTATTCAGTCTCTTCCTGTCTGACGGGTGAATTGTAACCGTCTCGGAAACATCAATGCTGAACCGACGAGCAGGCCCCGTCGCCACGTATTGCTCAATGAAACGATTCTGGAACGACTGAGCGGGGCAGGATATAATACAGTCGCGTTTTCGGCCAATTCCTTGGATTACCTCGGGCAATGGATTCAACGAGCTGTTAGACGAAAATATACACATGCCACTGTTCGCACACCACCCCGACCTTTCGGGCGCGGTCTCGGAACAGGTGTCATTCCTCCAACTCCCCGACATCGTTCACGGCCTCACGGTAGAATGTGAGTTCGATCGCTCATCGGTGGGTCAACAGTTTGTGCCAGCCGTTTCGGAGAGTGAACAGGTAGGGCTGTTCGGGCGAACGATGTTGGGTACACGCCACACGAGCGAGCGCTCCGGGGCCCCTGGCTGGAAATTCATCGAAACAGCAGACGGTGATCTGTTGTTCGACACGCGTGCGGATCCCGGTGAACGAACCGATGTCGCTGAGGAGTACCCTGCGGTTGTGCAGGCAAGTCGTGACTACCTCAACCGTCTCTGCGAACGACGAGAAGAGGAACGACGGATCGTTGAGGCAGCTGAAGCGATCGCTCCACAGATGTGATAACACGGCTCTAGGGTTGCGGTTCGATCAGGATGAGTGCAGAAATCGGGCCCGATAAAGCCACGGACCACATAACGTTACTGATCAAGGTATCCGAGCGACTTGAGGCGGTTCTTCACGTCCTCTTCGTCGGTCGTTGTTTCGATAGACTCTACCTCCGCAAGCACTGCGGTTAGTATCTGTTCAACGTATTCGTCGACATCCTCGTATCCGGTTGCTTCAGCACGCTCACGGAGGTCCGTGACCAGTTCTGACGGGAGAGATACCGACGAAGACTCCTCGGAATCCATTATTCCATTGAAAGCTAGCCCCCTGCCATTTTGCTCTCTTGATTTCCCACTGATCAATCCAGAGTAGAGACCAAGCTACGGCGGCGCGGTGCGGGACTGGATGTCGAAATAGATATCATTATGCAACAACCAGAGTTAGACGTGAACGTCGCGTTCGTCTCGAATGTCGTCTACCCGTTTGTGAAGGGGGGCGCGGAGAAGCGGATCCACGAGATCGGGAAGCGACTCGTGGAGAACGGCCACGAAGTGACCGTGTACGGGCGGCATTTCTGGGACGGACCGGAACTGATCGAACAAGGCGGAATGACATTACAGGCAGTCGCACCGAGCGCGGAAATCTACGAGGGCGAACGCCGCTCGATCACCGAAGCGATCGACTTCTCGGTTCGGCTGCTACGCCCGCTCCGGACAGCACTCGCCGAACGGGACCACGACGTTGTGGTCGCGTCCGTGTTTCCATATTTTCCCGTCCTGTCGTCACGGCTCGCCAGTATCGGCCAGGATACGCCGCTCGTGACGACCTGGCACGAGGTCTGGCGGTCGTACTGGAAGGAGTACTTGGGGTACCTGTGGCCGTTCGGAGCGGGTGTGGAGGCCGTCACTGCGCGAACGCCACAATATCCCGTCGCAATATCGGACGTGACTGCGGATCGGCTCGCCGAGATCGGGCCAGACCGCGAGAACATAGAGACCGTCCCGAACGGGATCGACGTCAAGCAGGTCCGAACGGCCCCCGAACCCGCCGATGGATACGACGTGTTGTTCGCGGGTCGCCTGATCGAACACAAGAATGTTGATGTCCTGCTCTCGGCGTTCGACAGGGTCGTAGCCGGTCGAGACGTTCGACTTGGAATCATCGGTGACGGGCCCGAAACAGAGAATTTGCAACAGCAGGCGGATGGAATCGACCACGCCGATCAAATCGACTTCCTTGGCTTCCTCGACGATTACGAAGACGTGCTTGGTCACATGCGCGCGGCCGACGTGTTTGTGTCACCGTCTACCCGTGAGGGATTCGGAATCACGTTCATCGAGGCGATGGCCGCGGACTGTACGGTGATCGCAGCGGACCATCCGAACTCCGCCGCATCGACCGTTATCGGGGATCACGGCAGACTCGTGGAGCCAACGGTCGACGGGGTCGCGGCTGCACTCAACGATGCGCTGACCGAGGACGACAGCGGGGCCGACCCGGTAGCACGCGCGAGACAGTACGACTGGGATCAGGTCGCGGTTCGAGCCGAGGAGGTCTACAGGCGTGCTGCCGTTCAGGAGTGGTGAGTACACCGCCGCTTCGATATTCCACTTACAACGACGGACTACCACCATGACACCGGAAAGGAGGTGACTGATGTGAGTGACTTTCTCGCGCTCGTGGACCGGAACGGGAGAAAAATAGACACTAGCCTGCTCATCGAAACACGGGATGGGCTCTTTTATCGGGGGAGGAAGGCGGCGTGTGGTCAGACCGGCGCGTCGCGCTCGCTTGGCCTGTCCACGCGCGGCCGTGGGACGTATGTATTATAAGGACAAGCCGCCGGTGTTCGT
This sequence comes from Halorientalis pallida, assembly GCF_049605515.1. Taxonomy (GTDB): domain Archaea; phylum Halobacteriota; class Halobacteria; order Halobacteriales; family Haloarculaceae; genus Halorientalis; species Halorientalis pallida_A. Next base: position 1,891,321 of record NZ_CP187158.1, on the reverse strand, counting down.
ACTCGTTAACCGAGGCAGTGGAGGTGACGTACGGTCACTCGGCGAAAGTCGCCGAGGAATCGACCATTCGACTCCTGCTCGGCGATCGCCAGCAGAAGTCGATGACTGTCTATACCGAAGGTTTTCGCGCATGCGAACCACTCGATGGGGACGACGCCTTCGATTGGCAGTATGTGGTCCACGGCGAGGGTGAATACACTGATGGAAACGTACACATCAACACGTGCGAGAGCGACATATGGCTCTCGCCCCATCGAGGCGTCTCCAAAGACAAACCCGCACTTTATTTTAAAAGAATTAAAATATGGAAGAAAGTCTGCCGGAAACCCTGCGACGAAGCACTCAAAACCATCCTCGAAATTGCGCTCTGATGCTACCAACAACCCTCTACCCGTGAGCGCTCCACCGTCACTGACTCTGCGGATCCGTGGCCGAAGGCGGAGTTCCACTGTCGGTAGCAAACACACGCGCGAGTACTTCGCGGCCTTCCCGCCGTGACTCGACCCGCCGGAACGACAGGTCCAGCGGTCGGAGCACTCGATCGACCGTCTCGATCCGCTCGTCGACCTCGCGGAGGATGGTCGCGCGAGCGTTCTCGCCCGAGCCCATCAGGCCCGACAGGGGACCGCCCTGTCTGAGACGGTCGACGAAGCCATCGGTCCCTGCGATCCCGTGATCCAGTCGCGTCACGACGTAGTACTCACGTTCGGCAGCCGCGTCTGCACTGGCGTCGGCGATCACCTCACGGCACTCAGATAGCGCGACCGTGATCGGATCCGCGTCGTCGGCCTCTACAACCCCGTCCTCTGAAATCCGGGGGGCTGGGTCCGTCACACTCGCGGGCACCTCGACGATCTCGGTGTCGAAATCCAGTCCTGACAGAAACGGCTGGATGTAGCTCCGGAGTGAGCGACGATTCTCGTCCGCGACCGAATCCATCGATTCCGTTCCGAGCCGAGCTATCGCCAGATAGTGTTCGTCGTCGACGACGACCAGTCCTGTACCATCGACGCCGTCCGGCACCGACTCATCCGGATCGAACAGGAACTCACACCGATCAACGTCGATGGGTTCGACATCCGGCCCGTCGTCCTCGGCGCAGTCCCGATCAGCACTGTCGGATGCCGCCGAACCGTTCCGGTCAGGATCGCCTGCCCGGCCGAAGATGCCCGTCGAGCGGACGTTGACCGGGACCGACTGGTCGTACTCGGAGACACGTGGCTCCTCGTCCGTCCAGCTCGACGGCTCCAGCACTTCGATGTCGACGGACTCGCGACCGCCGATCTCGACGTGGTAGTCGCCAGGCGCGTCGAACCAGAGTGTGTACGAGATCTCCCCGGTCTCCCCGCCGTCGAGGACGGCGTCGACCTCGTGGACGAGTTCGTCGTCGACGACGAGTCGCACTGGCCGTTCGTCCTGGTACCCACTCAGGTTGTGCAGTTGCACGTCGAGATCGAGTTTCTCCCCGACGGCGATACAGCCGTCCTGTGCGTCGAGCGGTTCGACGACGACATCGCTCGCCGCGGCCGGCGAGGGTTCCGGATCGTCGACCGTCGCCTCGTCCGGACGAAAGTCGGCCTTTGCCACCTCGAACCCGTGTTTGCGTGCGAGGCGTACCAGCGCTTCGAGCCGGCGGTCGTCCGCTTCTCGCTCGTGCATCCGTGTCCCGTATTCGACGATCGCCGCTCGTGCATCCTCGCCCGTGTGCGAGTCAACGAGCCGCTGGACGCGCTCCCCGATCGGAACGCTCTCGTCGTCGAGCACCGCCACCCCACCGTCGACCGTTCTGTCGTGTGTTTTGCTCATTGTGTTGGAACTGGCGTACTGACCGGACTGGCCGGGCCGCCGACCGATTCCGTGTCGACCACGTACCCACCCGAGTCAGGATCCGCCGGATCGACCGAGAACCCCACCCTCGGCCGACCGACGTGGCGGCGACGGTCCGATCACGCCATCCTCGTTTCACGAACCTACGGCCGAATCTATCTTGATAGTTTCGAATGAGATGAATTTGCGATCCGAACGCACGGACACTGCACTGTCTGGGATGGATGATCGTCGGACGGCGACCGCATCACTCGGTCGCTGGCTCTGCGGTTGGGCTGGCCTCACTGGTGTCGGCTGGCTCGTCGTGCCAGCCGAAGGTAATCAGGGGCGTGCCGTCGTCGGTCGCGGCGTGGACTTCGACGGGGCCGTCGACGACGGTCGCCAGGCCGACGCCGATCAGCGACGTGATCGGGTGGTCGATCCCCGTCACGTCGCCGACGGCGCTCCCGGTGATCTCGACGGTCGCCTGGTTCCCGCCGGCGACGGCCGACTCGCCGTAGTTGACCGTCTCGACGGTGTCGGCGAGCTCGAACAGGTCGGTGACGGCCTCGAACAGCATGGGGAGCGCCGCGTCGACCTCGTCGGGCAGGTCGCCCGAGGTTCGTTCGAGTTCGGCGACCAGATCGCGACCCGTCGGTTCGAGTGCGAGCCCGTAGTACTCGGCCTCGTCGACGACCGTCGCGGTGAGGGCGTCCGACGGCGGCACGCCATCGTACGCGGCCGCGGCCACGTACAGGCGGACGAGTCCCGGGTCCGTCGGCACGTACCTGATCGGGCCGTCCGCGCCGAGGCTGTGCGCGATGGCGGCCCGGTTCCGACTCGTCGTGTCACAGACGGCCTCCGTCACCCGCGCCGGCAGGAGCCGTTCGGCCGTGAGAGTGACCAGCAAGATCGCGCCGAACGTCCCGGTGCCCGCGAGCGCGATCAGCACGTCTTGTTCGGCAGGAAACACCTGTGTCGCGGCGAGAAACGCTGCGGCCGCGGCGAGCAACAGTGCGGCGCTCCGCCGATAGGTGACTCGCGTGTCGAGCTTCGAGCGGAGCCGCTCGTTCTCGGCTCGCAACTGTTCCAGTTTGGTTCGGCCGGGAGCGCTCTCGGCGTCGTCGGTGGACGATCCCTGTCCCGCGTTCCGGCTCACGGTACCCCTCCCCCACAGCCGACTCGGGCACTGGCCGTCTCGATGTCTCCACCCACACACGCGGAACCCACCGTGTCGGCGTCCCCAGACACCGCCGCGACCACCGACCTCATTTGTATAGGGCTTACTTCCAGTACAGTTGTAATTAATGCTTTCCCGGCCCGCTCTCCCGTCGGCCACGGGGTATTTTCTGAAAAAGTAAAGTCGAAAATATATAGTGTCGGTCATGGAAAACGGGTTCCCGTAACCGGATGAAGCGGACGGGACAGACACGTAGTGGGGGACGTGCGGCCATCCATTCGCTTCGCTCGATCAGATAGCTATGGGATTCGACGGCAGTTTCGAGGGCGAGGACGGGTCCGAGCTTCCGTTCGAGGAGTGGGATACCATCGCGGAACTCGACGGAGACAGTGCCGACGACGGGGACGACGCCGAGGCCGAACTCGACGAAACCGCCGAGACGGTGCCGTTCGAGAACTGGGACTCGCCCGCGGAACCCGGTGGCGAGGAAGACCGCGACGCAGGACCGGAGGCGTTGCTCCCGGATCTGTCCCGGCGGTCGGTGCTGAAGTTCGGGTCCGTCGTGATGGGTTCGGTCGCGCTCGTGCCGTTCCTCGACGATACCGAGGACCGAACCCGTGAGAGCACGGCGACGACCGACCGGACCTTCGGCTACGGTGGCACACCGGTCGACACCGGCCAGTCGGCTCCGACGGCGACCGAATCTGCCGACGCGCCCGCGTCGACGACTGGGACACCGACGACGACTCGGGTGCCCGAGCGGTCGACCGCCACCGCCGAAACGCCGACCGCAGACACGGTTGCGGTCGTCACGACCGACGAGATTCCGACGACGGAAGTGCCGACCGTGACACCCGTGGAGACGACGGTCGGGACGACGGATAGTGGCGCGAGTGACAGCGGTGCCACGAATGAGGACCTCGCTGGCGGTGGAGGTGGTTCGACCGGCGGTGGAGGTGGTTCGACTGGCGGGACCACGAGTGGGTCGACGACTGTCACAGCGACGGAGACGGTGACGGTAGCGACGTCGTTCACGCCGACGACCGACGGGGCCACACAGTCGTCCCCGGCGAGCGAACACGGGCTCGGTCGACAGGGTTACGGTCAGTACGGCTACGGTGGCGTCGCCACCGAGTGACCGACAGAGGCGGATCGTGGCACGGTTCACGTCCGGCGTTCGTACCAATTAACAACAAATATCGCTAATATATCAGTACTTATAGTGGCTGGACTCGTTGGTTCACGTATTCGGTGGGGACTGTGAACGAATCGACGCGAATCGAGGCCGCGGAGAACTGCTTGTCGACGACGCTCGAGGGTGAGTCCGTCATCCTGCACGTCGACGCTGGAAAGTACTACGGATTCAACGAGGTGGGTACGAGAGTCTGGGAGCAGGTACAGGAGCCACAGACCATCGAGTCGGTCTGTGAGACGATCACCGACGAGTACGACGTGTCCACAGAGCAGTGCCGGGAGGACGTCGACGAACTGGTCACGGAGCTGATCGAGAAGGATCTGGTTCACGTCGTTGACGATGGGTAAGTTAGGTGCATTTGTTAGGATATCGACTGGTGATCGCGTACGGCTCCTAACAGCGGCCGTACTGTTGCCAGTCGTCCGCGTCGCTCTGGCCGTAATTTCGTTTGCACGGCTTCGAGCCGGGCTGGTCCGAGTCGCCGATAGCACGGCAAGTTTCATTCCGGGCTCGCCGAGACCCGAACGGATCGCTTGGGCGGTGGACGCAGCCGACCGAACCGTTCCAGGGGACCGTACATGTCTCGTGCGCTCGCTGACGACCGAAGCACTGTTACGAGCATACGGACACGACCCGGTTCACCGGATCGGTGTCGACCGAAGCGAGGACGGTGCGGTGGAGGCACACAGCTGGATCGAGTACGACGGGGACGTGTTGATCGGCCAGCTCGACGACCTGGCGAGGTACGAACCGTTACCGCCACTGGCCGGGGGTGACCAGCCGTGAGCGGACTCGTTGCCCTGTTGAACCGCGAACGCGGGGACTTCGACGACGGCCGCCTCGACCGGATGCTGTCGACCATCGACCACCGCGGGCCGGACGGACGCGGTGCCTGGGTTGACGACGCTGTCGGACTGGGCCACCAGCACCTCCGGACGACACCCCAGGCAGTGGCCGACGACCAGCCCGAGACCGAGAACGGGACCGTCGTCACCGCCGACTGCCGGCTGGACAACCGGGCGGAACTGTTCGGCCGGCTCCCGATCGACCGGGACGACGGACCAGTCCCGGACAGCCACCTCCTGCTCGCGGCCTACGACGAGTGGGGGACCGACTGTGTCGAGCACCTCGTCGGCGCGTTCGCGTTCGCCATCTGGGACGGCGACGCCGAGCGGCTGTTCTGTGCACGGGATCACTTCGGCGTCAAGCCGCTGTACTACCACCGGACCGACGACCTGTTCGGGGTCGCCTCGGAGATCAAGGCCCTGGTGTCGCTCCCGTCGGTGTCGACGACGGTCGACGAGACGCGGGTCGGCGACTACCTCACGGGGATGCTAGAGGACAAGACGAACACGTTCTACCGGGACGTGCGTCGTCTCGCGCCCGCGCACGCGATGACGATATCCATCGACGCGGTGTCGACGTGGCAGTACTGGGACCTCGATCCGACGCGGACGATCGAAATGGAGTCCGAGGAAGCGTACGCCGAGCGGTTCCGTGACCTGCTCGAACAGGCCGTCGAGAGTCGTCTGCGGACGACCGACCGGATCGGCACGACGCTGAGCGGCGGGCTGGACTCCTCGTCGATCACGGTCCTGGCCCGGGAGCTGTTGCCCGACGACGAGCCGCTGGCGACGTTCTCCGGCGTGTTCGAGGACGTGCCCGCGTGTGACGAGCGGGAGTACATCGAGACGATCACGCGTCGTGACGGGATCGCCTCGACCTACGTGACCGTCGACGAACTGGGGTTGCTGGACGACATCGAGGAGATGCTGGCCTACCACGACGAACCCCTCACCAACACGATGCACTTCATGAAGTGGGAGATCGCCAAACGGGCGCGAGCGGACGGCGTCGGCGTCATGCTGGAGGGGGCCCACGGTGACAACGCCGTCGACTACGGACTCGGCCTGCTCCCGGAACTGGTCCGAACGGGGCGGTGGTACCACCTCGTCAGGGAACTCCGGGCGATGGGTGACGTACTCGACCGCCCGGCCCACCGGCTGTTCACGCTGTTCGTCCTCCCGACGCTGATCCCGCGGTTGATCCGGCGGCAGTACTGGACACTCAGGGGAGTTCCCGTCGGGCCGAAGCGCTCGAACCCGTTGCTCGACGATACGTTCGTAGAGCGACTGGATCTGCAAGGGCGCAAGGACCGACTTGATCCCGAAGGTGCGATCCGCAAGCGGAGCGCACGCCGCTGGCAGTACCGCTCGCTGATGACAGGGAGTATGACGGAGTTTCTGGAGGCCAACGACGTGTTACACGCGGCCTTCGGCATCGAACCGCGGTACCCGTTCATCGACGTGCGCCTGATCGAGTACTCGCTGGCGATCCCCGGGACGATGAAACTCAAAGACGGCTGGACGCGCTATGTCATCCGGGAAGCGCTCGCGGACTCGCTCCCCGACGAGATCCGGTGGCGACCCTGGAAGACGACGCTCAACCAGGGGTTCGCCGACAGGCTCGGCGAGGAGATGGACCGACTCGACGCCCTCGCCGCGAACCCCGGTGACCTAGACCGCTATCTGGACATCGAGGCCCTGCGAGAGGCCCGGGCGGAGTTCGCCGACGACCCGATGTCCGGCGGAGCCAGCGCACTCTGGAAAGCACTGTCGCTCTCGTACTGGCTCGACGCCACCGAGACCACCCCGTCGAGCGAGCCACGCGTCCCACAGAGATAATAAATAAATTTGATATTAGCGTCCAAGAAACCGTCCCCTCTCGGCGCAGATCGGCGAAATATGGGTCTGCAAATAATGTAAACAAATTATTACTTCGTCAGTTGGATTCGCCGAACGTTTGGTTCTGGCCACCAATCACTGTCATTTATGTTAGCAGGGCAAGCTTTAATCGTTAGTATATAATAATTTAGGCCGATGGCAGAGAAAGAAACGGGTGGGTACGAAGCCCCGTCTGTCACGGAATACGGTTCAGTCGAATCGATCACGGAAGCGAAGAACAAGTACCAGCTCGGGAAAGACACGGACATCGACGCGATCAACCTGAAAGGGTCGGTCGGTTTCAAGTAACGAGCGTCGATCCGCTCGCCATTTTCTCGACACGCCGTTTCGAGCCGCAGCCACGACTATGACGCATGGCGCGGTTTACAGCTGTGTCTCGGCATCACCGAACAGGGAACTGCAGGGCGTGGTGACGACCGTTCGCGTTCGTTCGAAATCAGCGTCACTAAACACTATCTTGTTAGTAGGGCAAGCTTTAATCGGTAGTGTCGAGTAATTTAGACTGATGTCAGGGAAAGAAACGGGTGGGTACGAAGCCCCGTCTGTCACGGAATACGGTTCAGTCGAATCGATCACGGAAGCGAAGAACAAGTACGAAATCGGGACCGACACGGACATCAAGGCAATCAACCTGAAAGGGTCAGTCGGCTTCAAGTAAGGTCCGTTCGCACGATCATTTTTCGACGCGCAGTCGCCCGTGGCTACGACTGTGACGCGTACAGGTCGGCGTACAGCCCGCCGCTGTCGATCAGTTCTTGGTGGGTCCCGACTTCGGTAACCCGTCCGTCGACCAGCGTGTAGATCCGGTCGGCCTCGCTGACGGTCGAGAGCCGGTGGGCGATGCTGATCGTGGCGTACTCGTCGTCGGTGCCGCCGATTCCGGTGTGCACGTCTTGTTCGATGTTCGAGTCGAGGTCGCTGGTGGCTTCGTCAAGCACCAGCACGTCGGCGTCTTTCAACAGCGCCCGCGCGATCGCGACGCGCTGTTTCTGGCCGCCCGACAGCCGGACGCCGTCTTCGCCGACCAACGTGTCGTAGCCCTCGGGGAGTTCGTCGAGGAACTCGGTGACCTGGGCGATCTCACAGGCGCGTTCGACCTCTGTGGCCGTGGCGTTGCGGTTTCCGACCGTCACGTTCTCCCGGAGCGTCTGGTCGAAGATGAACGGGTCCTGGCGAACGACGGCCAGTCGCTCGCGCCACTGGTTCGCGTCGAGTTCGTCGATCGGGGTGCCGTCCGCGTAGATGCGGCCGGCGTCGGGGTCTTGGAGCCGCCCGAGCAGGGAGACAATCGTCGACTTGCCGGCCCCGGACTGGCCGACGAACGCGATGTGTTCGCCGCGTTCGACCGAGAACGAGATGTCCCGAAGCACCGGTTCGTCCTCGTCATAGGCGAAGGACACGTCCTCGAAGGTGACGCGGTCGACGCGGTCGACGGGCTGGTCGCCGCTGGACGCGGGGGCGGCCGTGGCTTCCAGGTCTTCGATGCGCTGTCGGACACGGACGAGATGGGGCAACATGCCGTCCAGCGAGTAGAGCATGTCGTTGACCTGGGTGATCGTCGGGGAGAGGCGGAACACGGCGAAGAGGAAGACGCCGATCTCGCCCGTCGAGAGGGCGGTGTAGCTGAACCCGACGTAGACGAGTCCGAACACGACCATCGCGTTCGTGAACTGGTTCAGGTTGCTCATCGCCGCCTGGTTGCGCTCCAGTCTGACGCCGAACGCGAAGTAATCGTCCAGGGCGTCGTGCATCTGGTCGACGAGTCGGTCCCGCATGTTGTACAGGCGGGCGTCCCGCGCGCCCTGGAGGGCGGTCTGGGAGATGGTCTGGAGCCGGCTGTTGACCTCGGCCACGTCGTCCCCGACGGTGTAGGCGGGTTCGAGGACGTACCGGACGAACAGCGTGCTCGCTCCCAGGCCGACGAGTGCGACGAGCGTCAACAGCGGCGAGAGGACCGCGGCCAAGACGAGGTACACGACACCGCGGAGGACGGAGTCGACGATCCGGACGACGACCGTCACGGCCGTGCCGGCCCGGGTGGCCTCCGTGACGAGGCTGTTGAGCAGGTCGTCGGTCCCCACCTCGTCGATGTAGTCGATCGGGGCGTTCGAGAGGGCATCGAACAGTTGCCGGCGGAGTTCGCGCTGGTAGCCAGTGTTCAACATCGCGCGTAGCCACCCGGTGAAGAAACTCGCCGTGAACCGCAACGTCATCACCAGTGCGACGCCGGCGATCAGCGTCTCCAGCGTGAACGGCACGCCGACGAACGCGTACACGTCGACGAACGCCCCGAGCAGTCCGTCGGCTTCGGTCGGCGCTGACGACGACTGCGTGAACTCGATGATGGGCAGGAGAAAGCCGACGCCGATCCCTTCGAGCAAGGCGGTGAGGAAACTGAGGCCGACGATGGCTACGCCGATTTTCGGCCTGAACAGTGCGGCGTCGCGAACTGCGCTGAGTTTCTCGCGATCCGGAATCACGTGTTCGCTCTCCTGGGCCCTTCGCCGTCGGCCCGAACGTCCTCGACGACCGTCTCGACCAGGTCCGGCAGTGCGGTCAGTCGCTGGGGTCGCCTGAGTTCCCTGAGCGGCGTCGTCTCTATGAGTCGCGCACACCGTCGGAAGTGTTCAGGCATCGCCTCCGTCTCGTCGAGCAGGCTCGCGGTGTAGGTGTTGTCCACGAGCACGACGAACCGATCCCGGGGCGGGACCGGCCGAACCGACAGCTCCGGTCCCTTCGTGAGGACGAAACAACACCGGAGCGGCACCCAGTCGCGGCCGGTGGCCGAGTCGACCCGGACGTACAGCTTTCCGTCGTCTCTGGGCTCACCCGCCACGTCCACGTCGAGAGTGTCGGCCACCTCCGGGCTCAGCTTCAACTGCGGGATGCCGGGCGCGACGACCGGCGTCTCCTCCCGGAACCGGATCGGGACGATGTCGTCGTCGAGTAGTCTGTGCCCTGCCGCTTCGAACGCGGTCGCGGTCGTCGACTTCCCTGCCCCAACGTCGCCGAGGAACACGACGGCACCGTCGTCCGTCGCGACCGCGCTCGCGTGTAACAAGAGCGTCCCGCGGAGGTGAAGCAAGACGCCGAGTATCTGGCCCTCCAGCACCCGCCGGAATGCGACCGTCTCCGGAACGGTCCCGGCGTCGACGTCGACGAGGACGCGCTCTCCGTCCTCGATCCGAAACGTGCCGAGGTCCGCGTAGGAGATCCGGCAACTCGACGGGCCGGCGTCGATCCGGCGCTCCCGCCCCGGCTGGTCACCCGCCGGTTTGACGGGCGTGAGGTCGCCCTCCCGGATCACCACGTCGGGGGCCGTCACGTCCTGAGCGGGTGTGGCCAGTTCCGGCAACTGGAACACCGACTCGATCGTCAACCCGTACGCTTCGTAGTGATGCATGTGGAACTGTCTGCGTTTGCCGTTCGTTTCCCTTTGATAACAATTTACGTTTTCGACTCATACTTGCGGTAAGAAACGCGACGGGCCGCCGATCCGAGGGCTTACTACAGCCGGAGTGTCATAGAACGAAACGAAGATGTTGCCCTGGTCTCACCTCGGTGTCGGCTATCTCGTCTACTCCCTGCTGGTTCGGGTCGGAACTGGCGAGTCGCCCCGGGGTGGACCGGTGCTGGCGATGGTGCTGGGAACGCAGTTTCCGGATCTGCTCGACAAGCCGCTGAACTGGTGGTTCAGCGTGCTGGACGGGCGGGGCATCGGCCACTCGCTCCTGACGATGGTTCCGCTCTGTGTCGCGGTCTATCTGTTCGCCCGCCGGTACGACCGGGGGCCACTCGGCGCGGCGTTCGGGGTCGGCGTCCTGACCCACCTCCCCGGCGACGCGTGGGTCGCCCTGCTCTCCGGCGAGTTCCCGGCCGAAGCGTCCTATCTGCTCTGGCCGCTGCTCCCCGCGCCGACGTATCCGAAAGACAGTCTGGCCGACCACGTCGCCGCGATCGTGGCGAGTCTCCAGGAACCGATCCGGGTCGCGATGGGTGTTGACTCCGTGCTGGACCTCGTCGGCCTCCTCCTCGGCCTCTCCCTCCGGTTCGTGTTCGTCCTAGTTCCCCTCCTGGTCTGGCGAGCGGACGGGTACCCGGGGCTCCGGACCGTCTGGACGGTGACCACCCGGTCGGGTCCGGGTCGGGGCCCCGATCGACACGACTGATCGCGCTCGCCGTGCGTGAAACGTCGATGGTCCGTGTTTCGTTCACCGCTCGAGTCGGATCGTTTCGAACGAAACGAACACCACCGTGAGTGTCCGGCACCGCGTCGGCACTCGAAAATAGACGCGCACTCGTTTCGGACTCGGCGAAGACGGTGCGAAACCGGACGACGAAACGACCGAACGGTGACCGAGTACGCCCTGTTGCCCACGGAACGAGACGAATACGAAATTTTATTTCCGTTGTTCGTGTTGTAGGTATTATGAGTCAGCTCGACGAAGAGTACGAACCGCCGGCGCTCACGGAGTACGGAGCCATCGAATCGGTCACCGAGTTCGGGGACACGAACAAGGACGGCTGGGGGAAAGACACCGACCTCTGTGTCATGCCGCTGAAGGGGTCGTTCTGACCGGACCGGCGGCATCTACCCCGTATCGAGCGCCGACACGACGGCCTCGACGGCGTCGGGAAGCGCGTCGTGGTCGACCGGTCGGACGAGTCGCTCGACGGTGGCCCGTTCGAGGACGGCCGAACACGCCTCGAAGTTCCGCGAGGTGGCGTCCGTCTCCGAGAGTAACCCCGCCGTGTACGTTGCCAGAACTAGTTCGATGAGCTGTCGGCGGGCTGGCACGGGTTCGATGGCGACCGAGTCGCCGTCGGTCAGGATGTAACACCGTTTTAGCGGCGACGCACCGACGGGGTCGTCGGCCCCTGTCCGGTGAAACACCTTGCCGTCGAAGGCATCGATTCCGCCGTCGGAGACGGTGTCGATACCGAGCGTCGCCGCCGTCTCCGGATCGAGTTTCAACTGCGGAACGCCGGGTGAGATGGTCGGTTCGCCGTCCGTGAACCGGAGTACGACGACGTCGTCGTCGAGGAGCCGGTAGCCGGCGCCGTAACAGGCCGCCGCCATGGTCGACTTTCCGGTACCCGAACTACCGAGGAAGACGACGGCGTCGCCGTCGACACCGACCGCGCTCCCGTGTAGGACCAGATCGCCCCGCTGGTGACAGACGACACCGAGGACCTGCCCCTCCAGCAGGCGTCTGCACACGGGTGTCGACGTGCCGTCCGGCCCCACGGGATCGACGAGGACTCGCTCCCCGTCCGTCACGAGAAACGTTCCGACGCCCTCATAGGTGAGACGACAGCGGCCGGGCTCGGCGTCGATGCGGCGGTCCGGGCCGGCCGCTCCCGTTCCCGGCGGGACGGGGTCGAGTGACTCACGGCGGAGCAGGACGTCGGGATCACCAGCGGCGTCGGCAGCACGCAGTTCCGGCAGGGGAAACGGTGATCGAACGGTGAGTCCGTACACGGAGTAGTCGCGCATGGCCGTCGAACTGATACAGGTACGTGCCTGCTCGTAATATCTGTTAGCACCGTAACGTGATCTCCGACGGCGCTCGCCCCGCGGTACGACTGGACCCGCTGGGCGTCTGCGTCGTCGACCGGTTTCCAGGTCTGAAAACTGGCGTGGAACTGGTCACCCGGGGACGACTGGTCGAGAAAGAGTCGGTGTGATCAGGGTCGAGACGACGTCTTCGGTCGCGACTGTGACCGCCCGACGAGTCTGCTACCGGCCGCTCGAATCCGGTGCAGTTGCCGGGCGACCGTGGTCGCGAGTGTACCGACCGTCAGCACGACGACGTAGACGGCGAGCAACACCAGGATCTTGACCACGTCGTAGCTGTACCCCAGCACACCGGATTGCTCCCTCATACCACGCAAGAATCGTGGCCGCACACATAAACACTCGGCTCCAATTATCATTATTTGAACTGGTCGGCGGCCGTATATTGCCCGTCGCCGGTCCGCATCGAAGCCGCTTTGACGCGGACACACTCAGTGTCGATATGCTCAGAGTCGGTGCACACACCTCTATCGCCGGCGGCGTCGACAACGCCGTCGAGGAGCAACTCGACTACGGCGGCAACTGCGGGCAGATCTTCTCGCACTCCCCGCAGGTCTGGCAGGAGCCGAACATCGATGCCGACAACGCCGCGAAGTTCCGGGATCGCTCCGAGACCGAAGACGTCGGGCCGTGGGTGATCCACTCCTCGTACCTGGTCAACCTCTGTACGCCCAAGGAGGACCTCCGGGCGAAGTCCATCGACTCGATGCAACGGGAAGTCGACGCCGCGGCCGAACTCGACATCGAGTACGTCAACGTCCACCTCGGAGCCCACACTGGAGCCGGCGTCGATCAGGGCCTCGACAACGCCGCGAGCGCGCTGGACGAACTCGACGTCCCCGACGGTGTCACGGTGCTGATCGAGAGCGACGCGGGTAGCGGGACGAAACTCGGGGGCCAGTTCGAGCACCTGGCGACCGTCCGGGAGCGCACGGAACAGGACATCGAGTTCTGTCTCGACACCGCCCACGCCTTCGCGGCGGGGTACGACCTCTCGACGCCCGAGGGGGTCGACGACACGCTCGCCGAGTTCGACGACGTGGTCGGCCTGGCGGACCTGGCCTGCGTCCACCTCAACGACTCCAAACACGAGTGCGGGACGAACAAGGACGAACATGCCCACGTAGGCGAAGGCCTGATCGGCGAGGACGGCATGCGCGCGTTCGTCAACCACGAGGCCATCCGGGACGTGCCCCTGGTGCTGGAAACGCCGACCGAAGACGGCCGCGGCTTCGCCTGGAACATCGACCGCGTCCACGAACTGCGGGACGGCGAATAATTTTACACGAGGGTATCTTTTCGGATGGTTTCGGACAGCCGAATCGAGCCAACGGGTTAGTACGTGGCGACTTGGATGGTGGGTATGCCCAACTTCTGCGCGCTGGTGATCACGAATCGTCTTCCGGGGGTGACCGAGTCGTGAGATACGTGTTGTGGGCGGTGGGTGCGATGGTGAGTTACTCCGCCGTCTTCCTGCTGGTGAAACTGGCCCAGCGGGAACTGCCGGCCTTTACCGTCATGACGATCGCCATTCCGATACTGTTGGTGACGACGACGCTCGTGACGGTTCTGACCGGTGAGTGGGAGCCCGCGTCGCTCACGAATAGACACACGTTGTACGCGGTCGCCGCGGGGTTGGGGCTGGCCGGTGCGGTCGTCGGGTACTTCCGTGCGCTCGCGACCGGGCCGGTCAGCGTCGTCGTCCCGATCTACGGACTCTTCATCGTCGGCGGTGCCGCGCTCGGGATCGTCCTACTGAACGAACCCCTCACCGCCCGGAAGGGACTCGGCATCGGTTTCGCCGTCCTCAGCGTCGTCCTGATCGCGACCTAACTCCCGGCCGTTTTTATCGGGTAGCCACCAACCTCGGGTGTGCGCGAGTTCAGCGCCGAGTACTTGGAGACGACGCGGGCAGGGATGTGGGCCGACTCCCGTGAGGCACTCGCCGACCTCGACCTCTCGGGCCGGGAGCGCGTCCTCGACGTGGGCTGTGGGACGGGCGAACTCACGCGTGTGCTCCGCGAGGAGAGTCCCGCCGAAGTCATCGGCCTCGACGCCGACCGGGGACTGCTCGCGAGCGTCGACCCGCCGCGACTGCAGGGGGACGCGCTCTCCCTGCCGGTCGCCGACGACAGCTTCGACCTGGTGGTCTGTCAGGCGCTGCTGGTGAACCTGCCCGATCCGGCCGCGGCGGTCGCGGAGTTCGCTCGCGTCTCGACGGAGCTGGTCGCGGCCATCGAGCCGAACAACGCCGCGGTGTCGGTGACCTCCTCGGCCGACCCGGAGGCACACCTCGCGCGCCGCGCGCGCGAACTCTACCTGCAGGGGATTTCGACCGACGCCACGCTCGGCGCTGACGCGGCGGGCGTCTTCGAGGCGGCCGGCCTGACCGACGTGACCACGGCGCGGTACGATCACGAGCGACGGATCGACCCGCCCTACTCCGAACACGCCGTCGAGGCGGCCCGCCGGAAGGCCAGCGGCGAGGGTCTGGAGGCCGACCGCGAGACCATGCTCGCCGGCGACGCCACGCCCGAGGAGGTCGACGACCTCCGGGAAGCCTGGCGCGCGATGGGCCGGGACGTGATCGCTCAGATGCAGGCCGACGAGTACCACCGACGCGAGGTCGTCCCGTTCTTCGTCACCGCCGGCTCCGTCCCCGAGTAACTACCAGAAAAAGTATATTTGTCTGCCGGCCGGCTGACGGTTTTAGATAAGAAATCTGGTACGTATTATATCGGATTCCGTATGTTTCTGGGGCCGTAATACAGTCTCGGCGGGCGTGCAATCCCGTGGTTCTCGCCGCGCCGCGGAGGTCCGTCTCGGCGCGTCCCTCACCGTTCGCGTCGTCACCGAACCGACTCGCTCACCCGTCCTCACCGCCGTTCTCACCGTCTTCTTCGCCGCCGTTCTCACCGTCTCCCGCACCTCCTTCTCCGTCCTCTCTCTCGTCCCCGTCGTTCTCCTCACCCTCGTCGTTACCCTCTCCCTCGGGGCCGGCACACCCCGCCAGTCCGAACAGCCCGAGCGCACCGAACTGAGCGAACCGTCGCCTGGACAGTCGCATACGCTGAGGGTCCACGGGAACGTACTTAGTCGGTGGTGCCGACAGGTGCAGGGTGTGCTGCCAGGGGCATCCGAATACATACAGTGATGCCTACGCTCTGTTGGAATATGCCGACCGTCGACTCGAAGGGTCGAGTTTTCATCCCGAAGGAGGTGCGCGAGTCACTCGGGATCCATCCCGGTACCGAGGTCGAGATCAAAGAAGTGGACGGGAAAGCAGTCGTCGAACCGGTGGCCGATCCCGAACGAGTCATCGAGCGAATGCCGGAACTCGCTACGGAGATCGAAGACAGAGATCCCACGCCGTACGACGAACTCCACCCGCAGTCGAAAGCGCAGGTCGATACGATTCGCCGGCAGGCCGTCCAGTCGGACGAAGCGCAACGGATCGGGTCGACAGCGGAGCAACTGCGTTGCTCACTCGGTGCGTCGACCGGCGATCAGACCACGTCTCCCCGAACCGTCGCCCCCTCCGCCTCGGCGCGGTACTGTTTCACCGCGTCGGCCGCCTCCTCGGCCTCGTCGGCGTCGAGGCCCAGCATCTCCAGCGCGCCCGAGAGCGGCGGGAAGGCGAACTCGCTCTCCCGGAGTTTCCGGAAGGCTTCGTCGCTGCGCCGTCCCTCGACCCACAGACAGACGCCCCGCGGATCGAGAATCTGCGTGTAATCTTCGCGGGCCATCGCGCCCTCCAGTCGCTGTCTGACGTTGTCCTCGAAGGAGGCGTTACAGACCTCCAGGTGGATCGGTTCGTCGTCGTCCACGAGGTGGGCGGCCAGGCACTGCTCCGGTGCGGCGTGGCCGTTGGCGTTGGCGCGCAGGTACTCCGGGTACGCGTCGGCCCAGTCGGCGTCGACGGTCTCCCCGACGCCTTCGATCCCGTGGGACTCGCGGAACTCCTCGGCCCGGTCGGAGTCGCGCCCGAAGAGCATGTCCTTGGTGACGTAGACGTCCAGCCGTTCGACGGGGTCGAGGCCGAGCGCCACGTCGCCGTAGACCCACACCTCGCGAACGGGCACGGGCATCGGCTCGGTGGCGACGGTCTCGACGAGGTCGGCCACGCGGTCGACGGCCGCCCGGCGCTCGAAGTCGGTCATCGCTTTCCCTACCGACGCGACGGGCAAAACGGTTCCGTGGCTCGACGGCCGTGTCGGCACGGGGATACTTACCACAGGCCGCCGACGCGCTGGTATGCGCCGCGAACTGTTCGGCCCCGAGGACGGCCGCGACCTCGTGGTCGTCCTCGGCTGGGGCAACGAGTTCGAGTTCGAGACCGTCCAGTGGCTGCTCGACCAGCTCACCGACGCGGGCCATCGCGTCCACGGCTTCCAGATCCCGACGGTCGTCACCGACTTCGAGGACGAGTGGCTCGACCCCGTCGCCGAGTACGTCGCCGGGTTCGAGGACTACCGCCTGCTCACCCACTCGACGGGCGGCCTCATCGGCGAGTTCCTCGACGATCCCGCGCCCGTCCACAAAGTCCATCTGAGTCCCTGGTGGGGATTCCACGACGACCTCGACAACCCCGTCGTGAATCTGGCGATGAAACTCCCGCTCGCCAAACCCATCCTCCCAGCGGGCATCGACAAGGAGTCGCTGGGCATCCACACCACGGACCACCAGATCGAGGCCACCCCCAGCAAGGCGGCCCCGACCTTCCTCCGGGAAGCCCGGTGGGGGCAGCAACGATTGCCACCGTTCGACGACGACACCGTCGTCTTCTACACGCCCCAGGACCCCGTCGTCAGCGCCGACGCCATCGAGGCCCGGACGCCCGAGCGCAACCGGATCAGCTACGAGGGTGGCCACGAACTGTTCGGCTCCGCCAGCCGCGAGGACCACATCGACACCGTCCTCGCCGCCCTCGACACTGGCGTCGACGCCCTCGAGTAGTCAGGCCCGCTTTTCGTCGTCGGTGCTGACGTGGAGTGTCTTCTCGACCGTCGCGTGGACCACGCCCTCCTCGTCGACGAGATCCACCGTGTACTCGCGGTCGATGGACTCCTCGTCTTCGAGCGCCCGCTCGATCTCGGCGATCTCCGCGTCGGACACCTCGAACGTGGCGTAGAGGTCCGACTCGCCCGGCTTCTTGAACCGGATCTCGGCGGCCTTGTCCCAGACCACGTAGTCGTCGCCGAGGCAGTTGATCAGCATGAGCATGTAGATGGGGTCGACCGCGCCGTACATCGACCCGCCGAAGATGGTGCCGACGTAGTTGCGCGTCCGCAGGTTCCGGGGCACTTTGACGTGTACCTCGGACCAGTCAGGTTCGATGTGTGTGACGCGCCCGCCGGTCCCGCGATAGGCGGGGAACAGTCGGAAGGCCAGCTTCCAGAGCCGTACCCGCAGTCGGTCGAACATACCGGTTCGAGCAGGCACTGGGGGAAGTACGTTTCCGAAACGGTCAACCGCACCCATCGGCAAGGGTTCGCCAATGGACTGTGACAAGTGCGGCGACGAGGCGGTGATGCACGCCGCCTATTCCGGCCTGCACATGTGTGCCGACCACTTCTGTCGGTCCGTGGAGACCCGGCTCCGTCGGCGCGTCCGCGAGGACAACCTGCTCCCCGACGACGCCAGTCCCGACGACCCCGAGACCTGGCTGATCGGCCTCTCGGGCGGCAAAGACAGCGTCGTCCTCACGCAGATCCTCCACGACACCTTCGCCGAGGACCCGCGAGTCGAACTGGTCGCGCTGACCATCCACGAGGGGATCGAGGGCTACCGCGACGAGTCCCTGGCCGCCTGTCTCGACCTGACCGACGACCTCGACGTGCGCCACGAACTCGTCACCTACGAGGAGGAGTTCGACCTCCGGATGGACGACGTGGCCGTCGAGGACCCGATGGACATGGCCCCCTGTGCCTACTGCGGGGTCTTCCGCCGCGATCTCCTCTCGAAGTACGCCGACGAGTACGACGCCGACAAACTGCTGACCGGCCACAACCTGGACGACGAGGCCCAGACCGCCCTGATGAACTTCTTCGAGGGCGACGTGGAACAGATGGCCAAACACTTCGACGCGAGTCTCGGCGCGTTCCCCGGTGCGGACGACGACGGCGGCGACCGCGACGGCACGCCCGTCCGCGTCAGCACCGACGGCCCGTTCGTGCCCAGGGCCAAGCCCCTCCGGGACGTGCCCGAGAAGGAAGTCGCCCTCTACGCCCAGTTGCAAGGTCTCCCCGCCCACATCACCGAGTGCCCTCACGCCAGCGAGGCCTACCGCGGGGAGATCCAACAGCTCCTGTTCGACATGGAGGAGAATCATCCGGGCGTCCGACACTCGATCATGGCCGGCTACGAGGACCTGGCCGCGATGGCCGCCCGCGCCTACCGGGACGGCGGCGGTCCCGAGTACGGCGAGTGTGAACGCTGTGGCGCGACGACGACCCGCGCAGTCTGCCGGAAGTGCTCGCTGGTCGAGGCGGTGCAGGCGGCGGACTAATCGCTTCGCTCGTGGATCGATCCCGATATCGTTTTATCAGCTCGTTTCAGACTCGTCCGCCGAGCGTCAGACGCACGTCACACGAGAAACCGACGGCTGACTGGATGTAAACGTACGTTTTCGCGAGAAAAGCGGAAAGTTAGTGGGACGGTTCGCGACTGGGCCGGTCGCTCAGTTCGTCCGGATGACGTCGAGACCGTTCTTCGTCTCGCTGGTCTCGTCCTGGCCGCCGTCGGCCCAGCCGTCACTCTGGGCACCGGAGGCGTTGCCCATGCCGTTCTCGACGTTCTCGCTCGCGTCGAACGTGCCCTCGAACTCGGCCTCGTCCGCGTCCATGGCCTGCTTGGACTTGTCGGCCTGCTTCTGGGCCGTCGGACCGAGGATCTGGGCGCTCTGGACGCCGGTCATGATGGCCATGACCCGCACCTTGCCCTTGTACTCCTCCTGGATGCGCGCGCCCCAGATGACGTTGGCGTCGGCTTCCAGGCGGTCGGTGATGTTCTGGGCGATGCCCTCGGCCTCCTTCAGCGTGAGGTCGGGGCCGCCGGTGATGTGGACCAGGCCACCCGAGGCACCGCGGTAGTCCACGTCCAGCAGCGGGTGGTTCATCGCGTCCTTGACGACCTCCTCGGTCTTGTTCTTGTCCTGGGTCTCGCCGACCAGCATGACCGCCACGCCACCCTTGTTCATGATGGCGGACATGTCGGCGTAGTCCAGGTTGATCAGCGAGGGCTGGGTGATCGTCTCGGAGATGCCCTTGACGGTCTCGGCGATGATCTGGTCCATCACCGAGAAGGCCTTGCCGATGGGCAGGTTCGGGACGTAGTCGAGCAGGCGGTTGTTGTCCAGCACGATGATCGAGTCGGCCTCGTTACGGAGTTTCTCGAGGCCTTCCTCTGCCTTCACCGTGCGGGCACGCTCGACGTTGAACGGCGTCGAGACCATGCCGACGACGATCGCGCCCTGCTCTTTGGCGATCTTCGAGACCACGGGGGCCGCACCGGTCCCGGTGCCACCACCCATGCCGGCGGTGACGAACACGAGGTCCGCCTCGCCCAGCACTTCCTTGATCGTGCCCTGTGCCATCTCGGTCGCGCGCTCGCCCATGCTGGGGTCGCCACCCGCGCCGAGCCCGTTGGTGAGGCTCTTGCCGACCAGGATCTTCGTGTCGGCCTCGATCATCTCGAGGTGCTGGCGGTCGGTGTTGATCGCGACGGTCTCGGCACCGTCGACGCCGATGTTGTACAGCCGGTTGACCGTGTTGTTCCCGGCACCGCCCGCGCCGACGATGACGATCCGGGGGTCACCGAAGCCTTCTGCGCCAGCGTTGTCCTGCTGTTTCTTCTCTTTCTCGTCGTTTTCGAGTGCCGACTTTACGAGGTCCTGCATCGTCTACACCTTGGCCCAGGACCGCTTGCGTTTGTCAGAGGAGTCCCGGGAGTCCTCCTGTTCGTTTAGCATGTCGCGGACGGCCGACCGTATGGCCTCGCTCCGGTTCGGGTACTCCCCGGAATCGACCATTCGTTCGACCTCTTCGATCTGCTGTTTCGGAATCCGTAGTGTCACACGCTCCATTTTTGGTTCCCCTGTTAGGGTAAGACGGTGGGGGTATGTCACCGCGCCCCAGTGTTTTACACACCGGAAATCGCACCACGGCAGCCGATTGTTGTGCACCGCGCCCGGTGTGTAAGACGCACCGTCTTACGCAGGGTTTACATCAGACTGTTGGGTTATAAAGGTTTCCCCTACCGTAAGACAAGTGCGTATTAACGGAGTAAACGCCATCCTAACCACTGTTTACGGCGGGTTACGGTTGGTCTAACACGTCCGCTGCCGGGGTCCGGCGGCCACAGCCGGGGCAGAACGCCCAGTCCGAGCGCAGCTCGTCGCCGCACTCACAGAAGACGCGGCGGGCCGCCTTCTCACCGCAGTTCGGGCAGTAAACGTGGTTAGCGCCCAGGTCTTCGCCGCATTGCTGGCACGTGTTACGCTCGTCCGCGGCCGCGTCTGACACGTCCTCGCTCTCCTCGGCGGGCGTCTTACGCTCCTCGACGCTCACGTCGTCGGATTCGGTGGAATCGCCGTCGAGAGCGATGTTTACGTTGATATCCTGTGGCTGGCGCGGCGTAAACGCCGTCTCCAGCCGGTCGGCGATCATCGCGTCCACACGTTCCGCCACGAGGTCGTCGAGGCTGTCTTCCGTCGGCGTCGCCGACGCGCTCGACGTCGAAGCCTCGGGGGCGGTGTCGGTCTCCCCGTCGAGGTACGTCCGGAGAGCCTCCCGCATGACCTCGCTTTTCGACGCGTCGAACTCCTCGAGTTGCTCGATGAGTTCGTCGTCCGCGCGGAACGTTATCTTGCTCATTCGGCCTGTCATACACAAATCAGCCAAGGTATTTCAATCTTCCCGACCGTCTGACGGTCGTCAGTCGCTGGGACGACGAGCCTCGGGCCCGCGGGCGATTCTCGAATGATAACGGTTAAGTCCGACAGTGGTCCTACGTTGTGATGCGTCCGCCCTTAGCTCAGACTGGTAGAGCAGTCGACTGTAGATCGACTTGCCCCCCGTTCAAATCGGGGAGGGCGGATTCTTCTCGCGGCACTCACTCCAGAAGCGCCTTCAGAATCCGAAGCTCCTCGTCCTCCGAGATCGTCTCGGCGTTCAGACACGCGTGCACGACCTTGTGGACGAGGTCCGGATCGTCGAACGCGGCGGCCTCGCCCCCGTCGTCGCGGGCCGCTTCGAGGGCCGCGATCCGTTTCCGGAGGTCGTCGAGAGCGGTCTCTATCTCGGCTCTCGGCGGGTCGTCGTCCGCTGCCTCGGGCGGTGTCGGCTCACCCGTATCCGTCGCGGGTGTCTCGGTCGCGGAGCCGCCGTCCGTCGTCACGCCGGGCGCTGGCGGGTCGTCGAAGACGGCGTCGACGAACGACTCGCGTTCGCTCCACTCGAAGCCCTCGATTCCGTTCACGCGCTTGTTCACGGTCGCGCGCGACACGCCCACGCGCTCGCCGATCTCCTGCTGTGTCGCCGTCGGCTCGGCCGCGACGACCGCGAGTACCGCTCGCTGTTTCTCCGAGAGATCGCTCGGCTCGGGGTAGCCGTCGGACGCCGTTTCAGCGCTCGGCTCGTCGGCCGCGTCGGTCGTCTCGTGGTCGTCCGACGAGTCCGTGTCGTCGGCTGTCCCGGTCTCCTCGCCGGTCGACGCGTCCGAGGGGTCGGTGTCGGCGGCGGGATCACCGTGTTCCTCGAAGACGTGTTCGACCAGATCCGGTGTCGCGCTCGGGACCATCGACGCGAGGTCGTCGACCGACGCCTCGGGATTCTGCCGCGCAACGTCCAGGATTCGCCTGTGCCGCATCGAACTGGGGAGTGACCCACCCGTGTCTTCGGTTCCCATCCGTGTGTCCACTACAGTTCTTCTGACATGATAACTCTTATTCGAGTTGCAATTTTCGCCATCCGTCCCGTCCGGCGGTGGCGGTGTCTGACCGAAGAACGACATATTAAATAGCCCGGTGGACAACCTCGGAACGAGAGGATTCTGTCGTCGCGTGGCGCCCCCAGAACCAGCTAGATCCGCTATGACACCCCCTGACGACAGGGAGGTCACGTACGATTCGGAGACCGGAACGTACCGGACCTCCTACGACCCGACGACGCAGAACCCGAGCATCCGCGTTCTCGAAGCCGTCGGAACGGTCAGAGACGCCGAACCCACGGCGCTCGATCCGCTCGACGAGTACGTCGATCCGGACGCGCTCGACCACGTGTTCGGGCCGACGACCGAGCAGTCGGGGGTCCACGGCTCGCTCTCTTTCAACTACGAGGGGCTGCTCGTCGTCGTCCACAGCGACGGCGAGATCGAACTCAGGGAACAGGTCTGAACTACGCGCGCTTCTCGGGTGGCCGGCCACCGCTGTCCAGCCACTCCGTCGACCGGATGTCGTAGCCGCCACAGTCCGGGCAGACCTGTGGTTGTCGCTCGAACGTCGCGTGACAGGCGAGACACTCGTACTTGGACCCCTCCGACTGCTCGCGGGACAGGTACTCCTTCAACCGCAGTAGCGTACCCATCCGGATCACCTCGTGTCCCGCGAGGGGTGTGTACGAGACCGCACTGTCGTCGTGGGGGTGGGGGGATACCGGCCTCGGGCCTCAGTCATATCACGGGATGACGGACCTCGCACTATTGAATGCACCCGACCGTTCAACCGGGGGACGGCGCTGGTATCCCGGCAGTCTGTGGCCCCGGGTACAGATACCGAATCCGAGAGGTTTTCTCGGCGACGTTCGCACCGGTAGGTCGTCACTTCGTCACTGGTAGTCGTCGGATGACCGCGCCGTTGAAGTAACTGCCGCGGGTGGATTCGCGCGTGGCAGTTTCGTTCGATCTCTTCGGGACGCTGGTCGACGTCGACCGGTCCTCAGACCCGGCGGCAGCGGTCGCGACGGCGCTGTCAGACAGGGGCGTCGCCGTGCCCGACGACTGGGCGAGCGCCTACCGTGAGCGACACATCGACGCGCCCGACGGCGCGGCGGTGCCACTGCCCGCTCACGTCAGCGCCGCCCTCGCCAGCCGCGGCGTCGACGCGCCCGGAACGGCCATCAGACGCGCCGTCGTCGCCGCGTTCGACCCCGGCGTCGAGACGCGGGACGGCGCGGCCGAAGCCGTCCGCGCGGCCGCGGCTCACGGCCCGGTCGGCGTCCTCTCGAACTGCAGCGTCCCCCATCTGGTCTCGCGCGTCCTCACGCGCTCGGCCGTCGATCGGGACCTGCTGGACGCCACGGTCACGAGCGTCGGCTGTGGCTGGCGCAAGCCCGACCGCCGAGCCTTCACGGCGGCGGCGACGGCGCTGGACGTGCCCCTCGACGACCTCTGGCACGTCGGCGACGACCCGCGGACGGACGGGCGGGTTCTCGACCGCGAGTCGGCGGCCGACACGCCCGACGCGGCGGGCCCGAACCACGTCCTCTTGGCGGACGTGTCCCTCGCCGAGTTCACCGAATACATGGAGGGTCGGGCGTGGGACTGACGGGGGTGGGCGGGCCGTGCTGAGCGCCGGCGCGGTCGGGCTGGCGCTCGCCCTGGACGCCGCGGTCGCCGAACTCCCGACGCCCGTCCATCCGGTCGCCTGGTTCGGCCGCGCGGTCGGGCCGCTGGACCGGGACTGGCCCGCGCCGCGGCTGGTCGGCATCCTCGGTGTGCTGGCGCTCCCGCTGGCCGCGGCGGCGCTCGTCTGGGCCGTCGTCGCGGCTGCGACGGCGCTGGCCCCGCTCCTGGGCGCGGCCGTCGCGGGACTGGTGCTGTTCGTCACCACGAGCCTGCGCCGGTTGCTGTCTGCCGTCAGAGACGTGAGCGAGGCGACCGAGCGCGACCTCACGCTCGCACGCGAGGAACTGCGGGCGCTCGCGGGCCGTGACGCGTCGGCGCTGTCGGCCGGGCAGGTCCGGAGCGCGGCCGTTGAGAGCGCCGCCGAGAACCTCGCCGACGGGCTGGTCGCGCCGCTGCTGGCGTTCGCCGTCGGCGCACAGCTCTCCCCGGCGGTCGGCGCGGCCGCGGCCGCCTGGGTGAAGGCGGTCAACACGATGGACTCGATGCTGGGGTATCGCTCGAAACCCGTCGGCTGGGGGCCGGCGCGACTCGACGACGCGGTGATGTGGGTCCCCGCCCGCGCGAGTGCGCTGTTGCTCGCGGCCGCGGCGGGCGCACCGACCGCGACTCGCCGCGCGTCGCGCTGGGTCGGGTCGGTCCCCTCGCCGAACTCCGGCTGGCCGATGGGGGCGCTCGCGGCGAGTCTCGACGTGCGGCTGGAAAAACCGGACGTGTACGTCCTCAACGCCGACGCGCACCTGCCCACGGTCGAGGACGCCCGGGCGGCCGTCCGGACCGTCGCCGTCGCGGGCGGGCTCGCGTACGCGCTCACGGCCGCGCTGGTCGTCCTCCCGGAGGTGCGCTGACGTGTCCGACGACAGTGTGACGCGTGACGACACGTCCGACGACACCGCGTCGGACTCGTCACACGACGGTCCCTCGGCGGGAACGGGGGCGACCGCCGAGCCGACCGACCCGCCCGATTCGTCCCCCGCTCGGGTCGTCGCCGCTGGCCGCGGGTCGCTGGGCTTTCTCACGCAGCTGCCGGTCGGCACCGACCGGCGGGCCTGGGACGCCTTCCGGCGGACGCCCGCGGCGTTCGTCCCTGTCGGCTACCTCGTCGGCGCGCTCGCCGCTGTCCCCGTCTTGCTCCCGCTTCCGGTCGCGACAGCGGCCGTCCTCTTTCCGCTCGGCCTGGTCGCACTCACGGGGATCAACCACGCAGACGGCGTGGCGGACGTGGGGGACGCCGCCGTCGTCCACGGCGGCGAGGACCCCATCGCGGCCCGGCGGCGGGTCCTGAAAGACAGCGCGGTCGGCGTCGGCGGGACGCTCGCGCTCGCTCTCCTCGTGGCGGCGCTGGTCGCCGCCGGGGCCGCGCTCGCGGGTCTGCCGGCGCTCGCGGCGCTCGGCGTCGTCGTCGCCGCCGAGGTGGGCGCGAAACTCGGGATGGCCCTGCTCGCCGGTCTCGGGACCGCGCCCGCCGACGGCCTCGGCGCACAGCTGACCCGCGTCTCCGGCGGCCGGGACCTGCTCGTGCCAGTCCTGCTGGCCGCGCCCGCCGCGGTCCTGACTCTCCCGTCGCCGGCCGCCGCAGTCGCGCTGGGCGCGGGCGTCCTCACGACGCTCGCGTGCTGGCGCTGGGCCGAGGCTCGCCTCGGCGGGGTCAACGGCGACGTGTTCGGCGCGGCCAACGAACTCGCGCGCGTCGTCGCGCTCCACGCGGGGGTGATCGCGTGGACGCTCTCCTGATGTGTGGCGGCCGCGGAACCCGCCTCGACGCGCCGGTCGAGAAACCCATGTACCGGGTCGCCGGCCGGCCCATGGTCGACCGCGCCCACGACGCGCTCGCGGGAAGCGAAGTCGAGTCGGTCGTCGCGGCAGTGTCGCCACACACGCCCGAGACGGCGGCCCACCTCCGCGAGTGCGGCGTCGCCGTCGTCGAGACGCCCGGCGAGGGGTACGTCGCGGATCTGGACGCGGCACTCTCGACGCTCTCCCGCCCGGCGGTGACCTGCGTGGCCGACCTCCCCCTGCTCTCGCCCGCGCTGGTCGACGAGGCCTGCGAGGCCGCCCGGAACTCCTCGGCGGACTCGCTGACCGTCGCGGTTCCCGCGGACCTGAAACGGCGACTGGGGGTGAGCGTCGACACGACCTTCGACGAACGGGGTCGAGAACTCGCGCCGACGGGGCTGAACGTCGTGGGTGGCGACGATGGGACGGTGTGGGTCACGTCGGCGGCGCGGCTGGCGGTCAACGTCAACCGCCGGGGCGACGGGGCCGTGGCGGGGTGGTTGGCTGCACGGCTCGGCCAGCCGAAAGAATGAAAAGTATATTTCGACCGGAGACACTGGGTACTGGCGATGGATCCCGACGCGGTAGACTCCCTGCTCTCGGGCGGGTCCGACGACGACGACCCGGTCGCGGACGATGCGCGGGTCCCACACGGGAGTTCGGACGACCGGCAGGTACTCGATTTCAGCGCCAACACCAACCCCCGGTACCCCGAGGCCGTCCCGCGGATCTACGAGACCGCACTCCCGACCGCACGCGAGTACCCCGCCGACGACTACTCCGCGTTCCGCGTGCCTGCGGGCGAGTACGTCGGCTGTGAGCCCGAGTCCGTGATCCCGACTGCGGGCGGACTCGCGGCCATCCGACTCGCCATGGGCACGGTCGTCCACTCCGGCGAGTCGGTCCTCGTACCCGCGCCGTCGTTCAGCGAGTACGCCCGCGAGGTTCGCCTCCAGGGCGGCGAGCCCGAGTTCGTC
This sequence comes from Halorientalis pallida, assembly GCF_049605515.1. Lineage (GTDB taxonomy): Archaea > Halobacteriota > Halobacteria > Halobacteriales > Haloarculaceae > Halorientalis > Halorientalis pallida_A. Next base: position 1,864,446 of record NZ_CP187158.1, on the reverse strand, counting down.
CCCCACGACGAACTGCTCGACGCCGACCCGGCCGACCACGCGATGGTCGCAGTCTGTAACCCGAACAATCCCACGGGCGAGGCCTACGACCCCGCCCGCCTCCGCGAGTACGCCGACCGCTGTCGCCGGGCGGAGACCGTCTTGCTCGTCGACGAAGCCTTCCTCGATTTCACCGACCACCCGTCGCTCGCGGGGGCCGAGGGCGTGATCGTCGCCCGTTCGCTCACCAAGATGTTCGGCCTCCCCGGCCTTCGCGCCGGGTTCGCGGTCGCGACGGGCCAGCTCCGCGAACGGCTCGCGGCCGCGCGGCTCACCTGGTCGCTGTCCGAACCCGCCGCCGCCGTCGGTGCCTACTGCATGCGACAGACCGAATTCGTCGCCGAGACGCGCCAGCGGATCGCCCGCGAACGCCCCAGGATGGCCGCGCGACTCGGCGACCGCTTCGACGTGTTCGAGTCGGACGCCCCCTTCCTCCTCTGTGACGCCGGGTCGAGCGAGGCCGTCGACGCGGCCATCGCCGAGGCCCGCGACCACGACATCGCGATCCGGGACGCCCGGACCTTCCGCGGCCTGGACTCGCACTTCCGGGTGGCCGTGCGGATGCCCGCCGAGAACGACCGCCTGCTCGCCGCGCTCGGTATATGAACACGATCGTTGCCGACGGCGTCCTCCGGGTCTCGGGCCCGGACCGCTGGCTCGCCACGGGACCTGGCGGTGGCTTTCGAACTGCACCGGCCGCCTACAATGTCTCCGTCCCCGAGGGATTCGACCGAACCGATCTCGATAGCTACGTCACCGAGCGTCGCGAGCGGGCCGGATTCGAGCGCGAGGGGCCAGCCCTGCTGACCGGCGTCGACCTCGGACACGCCCGCGGTGCCCGCGCTGGGCCCGTGACCGTCGTCGCCACGGCGGGACTCTCGAACCCGGCCGCGCTCCGGATGGACCCGGACGCGGCGGCGAGCGACGACGAGGCCGGGGCCACGACCGCCGACCGCGAAACCGGGACGGTCAACCTGCTCGTGGGGACCACACGCGCGCTCGACCGCGGCGCGCTGGCGACCCTGCTCGCGACCGCCGTCGAGGCCAAGACTGCGACCCTCCAGTCCCTGACGGGCTTTACTGGTACTACCTCCGACGCCGTGGTGGTGGGTTGCCACCGGGACGGCGAATCAGCCGACTTCGCGGGCAGTGGGACGCCCGTCGGCGCGGCGACCCGGGCCTGCGTCCGCGACGCCGTCCGGGCGAGCCTCGACTCACGATACACCGACCGCGAGATCCCCGGGGACGTGGCCGACGCCGACCACGGCGTCCGGACCGACCAGCGAGCCACCGTCTTCGAGCCGACGGACCGGGAGTGATACAGTCCCCGCGTCCGGAGGACGGGTATGACAGACGAGACGGATGCGACCGACGACCCGCTCGGCCCTCAGGAGATCGAGCCGAGCGCGCCCGAGGAGTTCGGCCTCGTACAGGTCTGGTGGGGCGACGGCAAGGGCAAGACCACCGCGGCGCTCGGGATGGCCTTCCGGGCCGCCGGCCACGGCTACCGCGTCCACGTCCTCCAGTTCATGAAAGGCGGGACTGGCACAGTCGAAGACGTGCGCGGCGAGTACAACGCGATGGCCGCGATGCCCGGCCTCTCCTACGAGAACGCCGGTCACTACGGCTGGCACGGGTTCATGGACGGCAGCGACGACGACGAACACGACGCCCGCGCGAAGGGCGCACTCGCACGGGCCCGGGAGTTGATCGAGGGTGCCGGCGAGGCCGACCTGGACGAACCGCTCCCGCTCGACGGCGACCCCGCGGCGGGCGTCCACATGCTCGTCCTCGACGAAGTGCTGTACGCAGCCAACAGGGGCCTGATCGACCCCGAGGACGTGATCGGACTGATCGAGGACAAACCCGGGGATCTGGAACTCGTCCTGACGGGTGGCCACGACCGGCCCGAGTACATCACCGAGCGCGCCGACCTGGTCACCGAGGTCGGGAAGGAGCGCCACCCCATCGAGGCGGGCCAGGGGGCCCGGAAGGGGACGGAGTTCTGAAAACCGACGGACGGCTGTCTGACGCGCGGCGAACGACCACCACAAGACACATTACCCGCCCCCTCCGCTCCAGTGTCGTGGCGGACGGGCGCGACACGCGCTCCCCACCACAGTCACACGCTCCTCAGACGAGATCAACGATCCACTTGGCGACGGCTACGAGGACCAGCGGGACCCCCTCACCACGCGAGAGTTCGCCCCCGGTCGCGAACAGCGCGATCACGAGGACACAGAGGCCGATCAACCAGAGGACGCTCGTCGCGGCCGCCGCCGCGACGGTGAGTGGCACGAGCAAGCCGGCCAGGCCGAGGATTCCAAGCGCGTTGAACACGCAACTGCCCAGCAGGTTGCCGGCGGCCACGTCACCCAGGCCGCGGCGGGCGGCCACGAGCGACGCCACGAACTCCGGTGTCGAGGTTCCCACGGCGACGATAGTCTCGCCGATCACCCACTCGCTGAGGCCGGCCACCCGCGCGAGGTCGGCCGCCGACCCGACCAGCAGGTTCGCGCCGAGGACGATCAGCGCGAGACCGACGGCCGCGGTCAGCACGAGCCGAACCGTCACCGTCTCGACCGCCGCCGCGACGGTCTCGCCGGGCTCGTCGCCGCGAACGACCGCGAGCATGTAGCCGAGAAACGCCGCGACCAGCAGGGCTCCCTCGACCCGCGTCACCGTCAGATCCCGGCACACCAGCCCACAGAGAACCGCACTCGCGACGACGACGGTCCCGTCCCGTCGGACGAGTGTCCGCGAGGCGACGACCGGTCCGAGCAGTGCCACGCCACCCAGGACGAACCCCAGGTTGACGATGTTCGAGCCAATGACGTTCGCGACCGCGATGTCGGCCCGGCCGACGACCGCCGCGTCGAGCGTCACCGCGATCTCCGGGAGGGATGTCCCGAAGCCGACGACCGTCAGTCCGATCACGAGGTCGGAGACGCCCAGCCGTCGAGCGAGGGTCGAGGCGGACTCGACGAACCGGAGACCGCCGACCCACAGCGCGACGACGGCAACACCGACGAGCAGGAAGTCGATGGCTACAGCAGCGACAGCCATCCCCTCCTCTCTGGGCGGCGCTCCCGAACGCTCGCGTGTGTCATCGTCGGACCCGACGGGACCTGTCGACATGTAGGCGGCGGTCCGCAGCCAGTACTGGCCCGGAAGACTCGTGTGCCGGCCCGCCCAAGCACGGCCGAATGGCGCGGACGATCCTCGTCGCCGGCACCGCCAGCCACGTCGGCAAGAGTACCGTCGCCGCGGGCCTGTGCCGACTACTCGCGGACCGCGGCGTCGACGTGGCTCCCTACAAGGCCCAGAACATGAGCAACAACGCCCGGGCGGTGGCCGACCCCGACGGCACGACCGGCGAGATCGGCGTCTCCCAGTACGTCCAGGCCCGCGCCGCACGCATCCCCGCGACGACCGACCACAATCCCGTCCTCCTGAAGCCCCGCGGCGACGGCGAGTCCCAGTTGATCCTGCAGGGCGAGGCCGTCGCCCACTACAGCGCCGGCGAGTACTACGACGACCACTGGGACGACGCGCTCGCGGCCGCCCGCGAGTCCCACGCCAGGCTCGCCGCCGACCACGACGTGATCGTCGCCGAGGGGGCGGGCTCCGTCGCCGAACCGAACCTCCGGGACCGGGATCTGGCAAACGTCGAGACGGCCCGGTTCGCCTCCGCCGACATACTCCTCGTCGCGGACATCGAACGCGGCGGCGTGTTCGCTTCCCTCGTGGGCACCATCGAGCTGATGCCCGCGGACCTGCGCGAGCAGGTAATCGGCGCGGTGATCACGAAGTTCCGTGGCGACCGCTCGCTGCTCGACCCGGGCATCGCCGAGTTCGAGGAGCGGACCGGCGTGCCGATCCTCGGCGTCCTCCCGTACGACGACCCGGGCCTGCCCGAGGAGGACAGCGTGTCGCTCCCGCCGGTCGGCGAGCGGGCCGTCCACGGCGACGACGGGGTTCCCGACGAGCAGTCCGTGACCGTCGGGGTCCCGCGGCTCCCCCGGGCCTCGAACATGACCGACCTGGAGCCGCTGACCCGCGAGCCGGGCGTCCGGGTGGCGTACCTGCCACTCGACGCCGCCCTCCAGGCGGTAGATGCCGTCGTCCTGCCGGGGACGAAGAACACGGTCGACGACCTGCGCGCGCTCCGCGAGGCCGGCTTCGGCGCGGAACTGTCGGCGTTCGACGGGCCGGTCGTCGGCCTCTGTGGCGGCTACCAGCTCCTCGGCGAGCGGATCACGAACGCGAGCGTCGAGAGCACCGACGACCTCGACGCGCTGGACGGGTTCGGTCTGTTGCCGGTCGAGACGCGGTTCGAGGCCGACAAGCAGGTCGAGCCGGTGACACGGGCGCTGCGCGGCGTCGGCCCGCTTTCGGGAGCTTCGGGCCGGGTCACGGGCTACGAGATCCACATGGGACGGACGCGGCTGACCGGCGCGGCCGAGCGTCCCTTCCCCGGCGAGGAGGGTCGCGAACCCGACGGTGCCGCGACCGACCGCGTGCTTGGAACCTACCTCCACGGTCTGTTCGAGAACCCGACTGCGCGGGAGGCGTTCGTCGAGTCGGTGTTCGCGGCCGCGGATCGAGACCGGCCGAGCGGGGACGGGAGCGCGACCGGGACCGCCGGCACTGCTCCGGGCGGCATCGACGCGGCCGCGGACCGGGCGGCGGCGCTGCTCGGTGAGTACGTCGATCTGTCGTCGCTCGATCTCTAGGCGCGGTCGTCGTCGCTGGCCTCGAAGAATGCCGAGATGAGCGTCTGTTCGGCCTTCCGGAGGTGGTTGTGGAAGGTCGCGGAGGTGATGTCCATGCGCTCTGCGACCTCCTCGGCGTTGTGCTCGCGGGGCCACTCGAAGTAACCGGCCCGGTATGCGACTTCCAGTGCCTGGGCCTGCCGGTCGGTCAGGTCGGGGTCCAGACCGTCGCCGCCGTGTTCGTCCAGCGGCTGATCGAGTTCGCGCTTGGCCACCAGGTCGGCGTCGGGCTGGACGCTCTGGACGCGGTCGACGACTGACCGCACGTCCACGTCGGGGGCGACTTCGGCGGCGACCCGGACGCCGTCCTCGGCGCGGGCGAAGCGGACGTTCGCGCCGTGTTTGACCAGCGGGACCAGCAGTGACTCGGCGGCGACCGTACACTCGACGACCCCGCCGTCGTCGCCGCGTTCGAGTACCTCGGCGTCGGCGATGCCGGATTCGTCGGCGAGCAAGGCCGCGGCGTCTGCGGGGTCTTCGCCGTCGATTCGCTGGTAGACGACGAGCCGATCGGCCGCCGCGAGGACGATGCCGTCGAGGGTAACCGTACAGTCGCGCTCGGCGGCGGGGACGAAGGCGGGGTCGCGGCTCGCGACGAACTCCAGTTCGATGACGCCGTCGGCGGTCAGGAGTCGGCGGCTGGCGGTCGCGTCGATGGCGTGGCCGACGATCTCGCCGAGTTCGTCGAGCACGTCCAGTTCCCGCTCGTCGAAGCCGTCCTCGCGGTCGGTCGTCAGCGCCAGCGCGCCGTAGACGGTCCGCTCGAACGAGAGGGGGACGACGGTGCCGTGGCGCGCGTCGGCGGCGTCGCCGTCGGTCCAGGCCGTCGCCGCGGGCGTGGCCGCGTCCGGCCCGTCGGGCAGGATATCCGGGTGCCCGTCCTCGTCGGTCGATGCGCCGTCGGGCCCGGCATCGGCCTCCTCGACCGGTCTGCCGCCGTCGGTCGCGTGATACGTGTACAGTTCGTCGGGCGCGTCGGCCGGGCGGTCACCCATCCAGACGCCCCCGTACTGGTCGCCCTCGACGAGTCGGCCACAGACGGCGCTGGCGATCTCCTCGCGGGTGGTCGCGCCGACCAGCGCCTGATTCACGTCGCGGATGAGCGCGTTGATCCGGTCCAGTTCTTCGAGTTCGTCGCGCTGGCGACGGAGCCGTTCCTCGCGGGCTTTCCGCCCCGTGATGTCAGAGAAGATCACGGTGTGCCCGATATCCCGTCCCTCGCGGTCGGTGATGGGTGAGGTGCGAACCTCGTAGGTGCTGTCGCCCAGCTGGAGTTCGCCCAGTGCGTCCTCGGTGTCGAAGTCGACCGCGTCGGTGTCGACCAGCCGGTCGATGTGGTCGCCCAGCGCCGCACGCGGTTCACAGTCGAACAGGTCGCCGCCCGCGGGGTTGCAGTAGACCACGCGCCGCTGGGCGTCGAGGATGACGACCGCGTCCTCGAAGTCGCTCAGCGCGGCCTTTCGGCCCAGCTGTCGCGTCGCGGGCACGATGTCGAACAGCCGGTGGCGAAAGAGCGCGTAGCCGAACGTGGCACCGGTGATGCCGCCGGCGTAGGGCACCAGGTCGAGCCGTGGGCCGGGCAGCGGCGACGCCGCAGTGGTCGAGAGGACGCCCGCCAGTACCAGTGCGGCGATGCCGACGACAAGCAGGGCCGACTGGTCGGCATAGAGGTAATCCGAGCGGACGACGAGGCGGAGCAAGAGGAGCGCGCCGATGCCGGTCAGACCGAAGACGTAGGCCTCGATGACGTGGAAGCCGGGACCGAACTGCTGGTCCATCAGCGACAGTCCCTGCGTGACGACGACCTCGTTGGCCGGCCAGACCAGACCGTGGACGCCGTTCGTCCAGATCAGCAGGCTCGCGGCGACCGGGAACACAGCCAGCGTGCCGACCGAGCGAGGCGTGACGAACTCCTCGTAGCCGGTGTACGCGAGCGCGAAGACGAGCCAGCAGACCGGAGCCGACAGCGTCGCGATCCACTGGACGTTCTCCATCGCGATCCGGAGCCCCCGGTCGGTGACGAGCAGTCCCACTCCGTGCGTGACGGTATAGGCCGTCAGGACGCCCATCAGCGCGGTGAACTCGCGAGCGCCCGGCTCGGCCCGGCGACCCCAGGCGTACACCGCGAGCCCACCGGTCGTGGCTCCCGAGAGAGCGAGCAAGCCGAAATGGAGGACGACGGCGGTGAGCACACTACTCACCCCGCCGCGGCACCTGCTGCCGTGTCATTCGTCAGATCATCTCTGTCCTACAGTATTAATTTTCCGTCACCAAGAGTGCGAAACGAGATCGAGAAAACTCGGAGACTGCGATACGGCCGCCCGGGGCCGCGTGGTCGGGATACTCCGGACTCGCCCGCTGGGTCGACGGTCGACCCGTAAATTTAAGGGCGAAACCGCGACCATCCTCGCGTAATGGTCGAGGCGTTCGCGGTCGCGAGCGGGAAAGGGGGGACGGGCAAGACCACCAGTACGCTCGCGCTGGGGATGGCGCTGGCTGAGGAGTACGACGTGACGGTGATCGACGCGGACACGGGCATGGCGAACCTGCTCTTTCACGCCGGGCTCTCGTCGGTCGACACGACGCTGCACGACGTACTGGTCGAGGGCGGCGCACCGGTCGAGGACGCCGTCTACGACCGGTTCGGGATGTCCGTCGTCCCCTGCGGGACGAGTCTGGCGGGCTTCGAGGCGGCCGAACCGGAGCGCCTGCGCGACGTGGTCGCGACGCTGGCGGTCGACACCGACGTAATCTTGCTCGACTCGCCCGCGACGCTGGGCTCGAAGTCCGCCGTCCTGCCCATCGTCCTGGCCGACCGGGTGGTGGTCGTCCTCCAGCCCACCATCCCCGCGCTCTCGGACGGCCTCAAAGTTCAGGAGTACGCCCACTCCTACGGGACCGAGACGGCGGGGACGATCTTCAACAAGGTGACCGACCCCGACGACGTGCAGTCGGTCGCCGAGAAGTCCCGGCGGTACTTCGACGGGCCGACGCTGGCGACCGTGCCCGACAGCGACGCGGCCCGGGAGGCTCGGCGTGCTGGCGAGCCGCTGCTCGCGTACGCGCCTGCCGCCGAGGCCGCCGAGGCCTACCGCGGGGCCGCCCGCGACCTCGACGTGCGCTCGGGCGCGGCCGACGACGTGGCCGACCGCTTTCGTAGCGCCGTCATCCCGGAGCCACGATGAAACTCCCCAGCGGTCGGCTGGTCCACTCGCGGGTCGTCGACGACCCCGGGTCGGCGCTCGCGGCCGCCCTCGACCGCGATCTCACCGGCTACGCCGTGCTGGAGCCACAGGAGACGCTGCTTCTGGCCGCCGACGCACGCGGCGTCCTCACCTTCGCCGACGGCGTGCCGGTGCTGGCCTACCACACCGAGACCGACCGGGGCGGTCCACCCGCGCTCGCCGATCTGGCGGTTCCCGGCCCCTACCGGCTGGAACTGGTCTCACTCCCGGCCGCCGTCCTCGCCGACCTCCACGACACGCCCGCGCTCCGCGTGCCGCCCGGGATGCCCGCCGAGCGCCTCGCGGGCGACCCCGACCTCGCGGCCCGGACGCGGACTCGCGCCCCCGACGACCGCGTTCGGGAGGCACCCGGTGGTGGGTCCGACGGCGACGAACCGGCCCAGCAGAGCGCCGTCGAGGCCTTCCTGGAGGACGAGGGAAAGATCGAGGCGATCCGCGAGCAGGCCCGCGAGGAAGCCCGGGAACGCGCGGCCGAGTGGGGCCTCGACGACGTGTGTGAGTGAGCGTGCCGTACCGTACAAACAATTAATACGTTTCGTATCGTTTGTCACCTCGTATGGCGACACGCCAACACTCGATGGCCTACCACTCGTGTGGCTGTGGTGAGCAGTTCGACACCACGGAAGAACTGCTGGAGCACGCCCGGAGTGACCACGGACTCTGGGTGCACTGAGACGGGCGCGGACGCCGGTGCCGATTTCTAGTCGTCGACGTGAACCGGAATCCACCAGACGCGGCTCCGACCACCGACCTTCTTGCTCGTCACGTCGGTCTTCTCCGACAGGGCGTGGAGCTTGTTCAGTGCCGTCCGGCGCGAACAGCCGAGTCGGTCGGCGATCTCCGTCGCCGTCAGTGGCTCCGCGTAGTCCTCGCGTGACGTGAACACGTCGAGCACGTTCGATTCGGTGTACTCCGTCTCGCGGCCTGCGTCGGGCATATGCGGGACCACTCCGCCGGGGAACTTATTTCCTTCGTGGAAACGTGGGTTCGGTCGCTTCCATCCGGGGAAACGGTCAATACCCACCGGTACGATAACGGATGTCATGCCACGGCTCACGGACGACGACGAGCGTCGACTGCGGGCGGTCTTCGACCGGCATCTGTCGGTCGGACTTCACGATGGGGCACAGCTTGCGGTGTACGTCGACGGTGACCTCGCAGTCGACTTCGCCGGTGGGACGGATCCGGACGGGCAGGAGACGACACCGACCCGACGCCACGTCCTGTTTTCCTGCACGAAACCGTACGTCGGCGTCGCACTTCACCGGCTGGTCGAGGACGGTGCGTTGGACTACGACGACCGCGTCGTCGATCACTGGCCCGAGTTCGCCGAGGCCGGGAGCGAGAAAGCGGCGATCACCGTTCGGCACGTACTCAGCCATCAGTCGGGCATCCCGTTCGGTGAGTTCGACGAGCGGCCGGATCTCTGGGGCGACTGGGACGAAGTGGTCAGGGCGATGGAGGAGATCGATCCGGTCTTTCCACCGGGCGAGCGGGCCGCCTATCACTCGCTCAACTACGGCTGGCTGGTCGGCGAACTGATTCGCCGCGTCAGCGGTGACCCGGTCGCCGAGTTCGTCGAAACGGAGCTTTTCGAACCGCTGGGCATGACCGACACGAGCATCGGCCTCCGTGACGGCGAGGCCCCGGATTCGGTCGCAACGCTGTCGGGATTTTCCGTCTTCGACCGCTGTCGCGATCCGGCGGAAGGGCTCGGTGACCCGCCAGCCGAGGCGGCCGCCGCGTTCAACGACCCGGCCATCAGACGGGCGGTGGTACCCGCAGCGACCGGGATGGGGACGGCCCGGGATATGGCGCGATTCTACGCGACCATCGCGAACGGCGGCGAACTCGACGGGACGCGCATCCTCGATGCCGAGACGGTCGAGGACGCGCTGGCAGTGCAGGCCGAGACCGAAGACGACGGCACGCTCGGGCGACCGATGCGGTACGCCCTGGGGTTCTGGAAGGGTGGCCACCCGGCAGACATGTTCGGGACGATCAGCGACGAGCGACTGTTCGGACACGCCGGTCTCGGGAGCGTCTTCGGCTGGGGTGATCCCGACACCGGCGTCGGCTTCGCGTACGTTACCAACGGTATCCGCGAGGAATCCTACGAGCACGCCGCTCGTGTGAACGCCATGACCGACGCCGTTCGGACCGTGCTCCGGGAGTGACCGTCAGGACCGGCGGTCGGTCGCGGAGCCGTCACGTCGGTGGCTGAGTTTCTCCCCGACGATACCCGGGACCGACGTTCCACAGTACGTACAGGACCACGACCGGCCGGCTGTCCCGTCCTGCCGGTCGAGTTCGTCGACGGACTGGAGCAGTGCACCGCAACCGCCACACCGATGTGCGGGTGAACTCACGGCTACTCGCTAGTAGGACGGCCCCCGATATGAACGTCCCCGTCGTTTCGGTCGCCCGACGGGCCAGTGAGCCGCTCAGGTCGGCCGGACCGGCGTCTCGCAGTCCGGACACGCCGCGTACCGCGCGTGTCCGTCGCCCCGCTCGTACCGGATGAGCAGGTTGCGCGACGGGATCGACGTGCCACAGCGGGGGCAGTTGCCGAGGGACTCGTGGGTGGCGGGTCGTGACATCGAAAGGAGCGTGTGACAGGGGAGGGCTGGTCGCCCTCTACTACAGGGTACTCACTGGAGGATTATGTACCCGAGCCACGCGGAGTGAAAGTGAAACTGCCGGACGTGAACACCCTCTCTCAGAACATTACTATCGCTGATTTGCACTGGGTTCCAGGAACTGGCCCCGCCCGAATTCGAGTTCGGTGCGTATTCGTCCGAATCCCCGTCGCCGATACCTCATTCGGCGTTGATCTGGACCGCAAACACGATCCGTTCGTGGACGATGACGTGGAGCGGTGTGTCGGCATCGGTCCACATCCGTGTCTTGTCCGTCCCGTACATCTCGCTGGTTCCCTCGGTGACCTGAATCCGGACGCGATAGTCGCTTTGCTCCGTCACCTGATTGTTGAACCGGTGACGCGTGTGCGGGCTCATCTTGACGCTGCTCTCGATCGCCGTCGTCTCGTCGGCGCGGTCGACGACGCGAATCTCGATCGTTCGCTGCTCGGTCGCTTCGTTGTGAATGATCACGTCCGTTGCGCCGAGACCGCTCGTCTCCGAGGCGAAACACCCGGCCGAGAGCGAGACTATCCCCGTCGCGACGCCACCGAGGAACGATCGCTTGCTTATCACTGGTATCGAACGATACGTGTCGTTCACTGATGGCTATTTTGTCCATTTCATATGGTGTGTTCAGATCGATGGTATCGGGTCCGAGTGGCCCGACCGTGTGCGCCGGACGCGTTCCGACCGGTTCCCGCTCGCCGCGACCTGGCTGGCGACCGGTCACACCCGTCCGCGCAGTTGTTCCCGACTGCATCCGCTCGCTCCCGTTTCCGATCCGGTCGGCTCCGGACGACACCGGCGTACCCACAGGGTAGCTACCGGTGGTGTGTCCTCGCTGGCGAGTCGCGGCCCCTTGCTTGCCCGTGAGAGCCAGGTTCATACGGGGGATCGTCGAACGGGCCCGCGCACCGATGCAACGGAGAACGCTGCTCCGGCACGCGGCTGCCGGTGCGCTTTCGCTCGGGGTCGTGAACGGCGTGACAGGGACCGCGCTGGCCGGTGGCTTCGACGTGTCGTTCCACGTCGACGATCGCGAGGTCGGCGAGGACGACGAGTCAGCCGACGTCGACTGTGGGACGCCCACTACCGTCGAGGGCCGGATCGTCGGCGACGAGTCCTGTCTCACCGCGGAACTCGTCGATTACGGCCGGGAGGACGGTGACCTCCAGTTCCGGATCGAGACCGTCGAGGACGCCGGCGACTGCACCGACCACCACGTCGCTATCGAGTACACGATCCGCGCGTCGGATCTCGACGACCCGCCGGCCGGGGTCTGGGTGTTCCACGACGGCGACCGCGTGGCTCGCGTCGACTGCACCGACGACGGCGACGGACACGACGACGACACCGACGAAGACGACGAACGCCCGGAGTTCGAGTTCGAAGACGACGACGAGCACCTCGAATTCGGCTTCGAGGACGGGGAACAGCCCGAGTTCGACTTCGGGAACGAGGCCGATGAACTCCCGGACTTCGAGTTCGGCAACGAGGCAGACGAGGGGCCGGAGTTCGACTTCGGGAACGAGGCCGATGAACTCCCGGACTTCGAGTTCGGCAACGAGGCAGACGGTGGTCCCGAATTCTCGTTTCCGGAATAACTGCTGGAAGGCTCGATGTGGATTGGTGTGGGACTACTCTCCGGGGCTGTCGTCGTCCGTGTGATTCTGACCGGCGGCGGGTGTCGAGGCGTCCGGCTCACCGCCGTCGGCCACGGCGGGGAGGCCGTCGCGGCCGAACCACTTCCACTCGCGGCTCTTCTGGCCCGTCGCTTCGAGGTCCCAGGGGTCGCCGTCGGTCACCCGCGGGCCTTCGAGCCACGACTGGACGATGTTCCAGAGGAAGATCAGCTGGCCGACCGCGAGGACGAACGCCCCGACCGTCGCGGCCTGGTGGAGCGCGGTGAACAGGTCGATCGGGCCGATCCCCACGTCGTAGGTCGCGTACCGCCGCGGCATGCCCGCGTACCCGAGGATCACCATCGGGAAGAACGTGAGGTTCGTGCCGATCAGGGTGAGCCAGAAGTGCCACTTCGCCAGCGTCCGCTGGTAGAGCCGCCCGGTCACCAGCGGGAACCAGTAGTAGATACCGGCGAACACCGCGAACGCGATGGCTCCCATGATGACGTAGTGGAAGTGCGCGACGACGTGGTACGTGTCGTGGAGGATCATGTCGATGGGGATCGAGGCCTCGAAGACGCCGGTGACGCCGCCGATGATGAAGTTGAACACGAATCCGACACAGAACAGGAACGGGGCGGTCAGCCGGAGGCTCCCGTTCCACATCGTCGCGATCCAGTTGAACGTCTTCACCGCGCTCGGGATCGCGATGGCGATGGAGACGGCCATGAACGAGGCCCGCAGTCGCGGGTCCATCCCGGTCGCGAACATGTGGTGGGCCCAGACGCCGAACGAGAGTACACCGAGCGCGAGCGTCGAGTAGACGACGAACTTGAAACCAAAGAGCTTCCGCCCGGTGAACTTCGGCAGGATGTAGCTCACCAGCCCCATCGGCGGGAGCACGAGGATGTACACTTCGGGGTGGCCGAAGAACCAGAACAGGTGTTGCCACAGCATCGTCCCGCCGCCCTCGATGGCGAAAAACGTCGTCCCGAAGTTCCGGTCGAGCAGGAGCATGATCAGCGCCGACCCCAGCAACGGGAAGGCAAAGAGGATCTGGGCGGACTGGACGAGGACGGTCCAGGAGAAGATATCGAGGTTCGCCCAGGACACCTCCTCGCCGCGCTCGGTGACGATGGTCGCGACGAAGTTGATCGCACCCATGGTCGCCGAGACCCCGGTCAGGTGCAGGCCGAGCATCATCAGGTCGACGCCGGGGTTCGTCTGTTCGATGGACAGCGGCGTGTACATCGTCCAGGCGGTCTGTGCCGGGTCGATGCTCGGGAGGAAGAAACCGCCCCAGATGAGAAGGGCACCGGGCGGGAGCAGCCAGAACGCGATGGCGTTGATCCGGGGGAAGGCCATGTCGTCGGCCCCGATCAGAATCGGGATCAGGTAGTTCGAGAACGCCGCCAGCATGGGCGTCCCGAACAGGAACAGCATGGTGATCCCGTGGCTGGTGAGGAAGGCGTTGTACAGCGCCGGGTCCATGACGTCGGCGGTCGGGCCGAGCAACTCGACGCGCATCAGCAGGACCGCGATGCCGCCCCAGGCGAAGGATAGGACGGCGAAGGCCCCGTACATGAGCCCGATGTCCTTGTGGTCGACGGTGGTGAGCCACCGGACGATCCCGCCCGGTTTCTCGCGGTGGCCGTAGCCCGATTTCCCGAACAGGCCGTCGCCGTCACCCGATCCGACGGGCGAGTACGACCGCCAGTCCTCCAGCCGGCTCAGCCACGCCACCGTTCCGATCAGCAGTACACCCATCAGTGCGACGCTCGTCCACGACGGTATCGCCATGTTACGGCGGCCTTCCCCCGATATCTCCATGGGGATTGTCGCGAATATCTTCGCGTCCGATCGTGGCTCGGTACCACTGATCGGACGGCTTACTTTTTCGGCAGCGTCGCGACGAACTCGTTCGGCCCCACCCTGTCGACGGTGTAGGCCTCGGCGTCGAACGATTCGACTTCGGCGGCCATCTGGTGGTACAGCGGCGTCGGTTCGTGGTCGTTGACGAGCGTCAGCCGCTCGCCGCTGTCCAGTTGCTCGAAGGCTTCGAATATCTTCGGGTGGCGCTCCGGTGGCGGCACGTCTCGCAGGTCGAGTCGCGTTTCCGGCATACACCCGTCAGTTTCCGTTCACCTCCCCAGGCGGTTTCCCCGAACGTGTTCTCTCACCGCCCCGCGGCGAAGGTACGCGCGGCGCTCCGGAGCGACTTCCCGAGGAAAAAGCCGATCAATCCACCGAGAGCGGCGCCTTCGATCCCGCCGACGGCGACCCCGAGGGCCAGACCGACCGTGCCCAAGGCGACGGCGGGGCGGGCGCCCAGTCGTGCGAGCGGGGGCATACCCATCGGGAACCGTCCCGTCCGGATGTGTGCTGTGGCGAACGGGTTCGGCCGACATGTTCGGGACGGCCCCTTTCGTCGACGAGAGCGAACGAGTGGTCGATGGACCGAACCGCGGAGTTGCGCCAGCTAGCAGCCGACCTCCGCGAGCGCGAGGTGGTCGCGGACGCCTGGCTCGCGAAGAGTTTCACCGACCGCCTGTTCGTCGTGGACCTGACGACCGACGCCGGCGTCCCCGAGGAAATCCGCGAGCGCCTGCACGAACACGACCTGTACGGGGCCAACGACGTGTACGACACCGGCGAGCGCGACGCCTCCTTCGCCGGCGCGGTCGGCGACGCGACCCGCCACCAGTTCGTCGACGTGCAGACGCGGGGCGACCACCAATCGTACGTGGTGGAATAGGTCGGCCGCCTGCACTTTTGCCGCTGGCCGACGAACGACGATCCGTGACACGGTTCGACGCCGACACCCCTGACCAGCGACGCGACCTGTTCGCCGACGCCGTCGAGGCACACCGCGAGCGTGGCAGCCCCTTCATCACTATCGAACCGGAGCCGACGCCAGCCGAGGAAGCGGCCGACGAGGAGGACCTGCCCGAGGACGCGCCGGAACATACGATCCCCTGGATCCAACTCGCCGAGGCCACCGTGAACCTCGACTGTACGGACGCGGAACTGGAGCGACTGACGGATCTCCTCGACGAGTTCCCCGAGTTCCGGATCGACGAACTGACGAGTCCGGACGACGCCCACGGCACGAACGTCCGGATCACGGCTCGCACCGACCCGGACCGGCTGGGGGCCTTCTTCGACCGCGTGTTCCAGTCGGTCTACGGCCGCGACGAGGACTACCGGGCCTGGGTCGTCGAGATCTGAGCGCGACAGCAGTGGTCGGCGGTCATTGCTCGTCGGCGATGTCCTCCCCGGTCAGGTGGAACAGAAACTGAAACACCGAGAGGACGGCGAGGCCGAGGAAGAAACCGCTGAACAGACCGAACGGGATGCCGACCGATTCGAGCGGGCCGACCAGGAGGTCCCGCGTGTACAGCGACAGGACGAAGACGAACACCGACACGGCCCCAACGTTACTCCACGTCTGCCAGTGCGCCAGCGACGGGGCGGTAGGCATCACCCGTGATGTGGGTCTGCCAGCAGGATAGTGTTTGTCCGGCTGGTCACACCGTGGCGCTCGCTCACCGTCTCGTGGCGACGACGAGGAAGGTCTCCGGTCGCGTCGCCCGGAACTCGATCTCGAACCCGGCGTCTTCGAGCGCCGTGGCCGCTTCGTCCGCGGTGAACCGCTCGGCCAGCGGCGGGCCGTCCTCGCCAGTCCCGTCGGCCGACCAGTCGGCCACGACGAGGGGCCCACCGGACGCGAGAACCCGCCGGATTTCTGCGAGCGCGTCGTCCGTGGCGAACTCGTGGTATGTCATCGTCGAGACGGCCGCGTCGAGTTCGCCGCCGTCGAACGGCAAGTCCTCGATTCCGGAGGTGACGAGGTCGACGTTCGCCGGCACGCCCTTCTCCCGGTAGTGGTCGTGCATCGCGTCCTGGATGTCGACCGCGTACACACGGTCGGCGTGGGGCGCGACATCGTCGGTGTAGAAGCCGGTCCCGCTCCCGAGGTCGACCACCGTCTCCGTCCCCGTCAGGTCGAGTCCCCAGAGGAGTTCCTCGCGGGAGACCGAGCGATAGCGCGCCGCGGCGTCTTCGAGTTTCGCCGCTTTCCCCGCGTCGAACGTGTGGTGTCCCATGTGGCTGTAGTTGTGTACGTGTCGTGAAATAATTGCCGGGTTCCGCCGGTTCGAGCCCGTCCCGAACTCCTGGTCGTATCGGCAGCCTCGAAGCGAACCTCGAACCGGATGTCTGGGGCAATCGACTCCTGTAGCTCGTTTCGGTTTCAACATATTTAAGCACGAACTCTCCTTTGGTATTGGACGAGATGAGCAATACCGACATCGAGGCTGCCGAAGTCGCACGTCGGCTCGGGACGGACGACGCCACGGATCTGTTCGTCTTGGACGTTCGCAAGGAGCGTGACTACGCACGGCGGCGGATCCCCGAGAGTACGAACGTTCCCGTCTACGAGGATCTACTCCAGTACGACTACTCGGGGCTGGAGGACCATCTCGACGAACTCCCCGAGAACGAGGAGATCGCGGTCGTCTGCAAGGCCGGCGTCACGTCCGCCCGGGCCGCCGAGTTCCTCCGGGCGCACGGTTTCGAGGCGAAGTCCGTCCGAAACGGGATGCACGCCTGGGGGCGTGTCGACCACGATCTGCAGTAAGTCGGCCGGACGACGTGGAAATACTGTCGCGGGGTTCGCGGTCTCGCCGTGTCGAGTGACCGACGGATGGATCACTCGGCCGTCACGGCGTCAGCATCCGTCGCCGCCTCGTCGGATTCGAGTCGTCGACGGAGCGTCCTGGCCTTCCTGGTCGCGAGTGCGGTCGCGGGTTCCGTCCGGTAGTGCAGGATCGACTCGACATCGTCGGCCGCGGCCTGTGGTGTGTGGACGACGGCGACGAGCGCGCCGCCGGTCGTCCTGATCTTGGTGCCGACGGGTGTCGCCGTCGCGTGGAGTCCCTTCACGGCGTCGTGGATTTCATCGAGTGCGTCGTCGCCGTCGACGGTCAGCGCGAGCGTCGCGAACTCCGGGTCGGTGAACGTACGATCCGCGGTCGCTGAAGTCTCGGGCTGGTCGGTCATGGGTGTGCCTCCGTTGCCCCCTCCGACGTTCGATCCGAACCGAATTAATCGTCCCGGCCGTGCCGCCACGGTCACCGACGCACGGCTACCCGGATTCGACGACCAGCGTCACCCGTCGCTCGCCGCGCTCGGTCGTCACCGTCACGTCGAGCGCGACCGCGAGGACGTGTGTCTTGCCGACGCGTTCCTGCACCACGACGCCATCTTCGGCCACGCAGTCGCCGAAATCCCGATTCGGGCCGCCCGGACAGCGGTTGGTCGCCCAGTCCTCGGCAGCCGACTGGTTGTACGAGGTCGCGTAGGCCGTCCCGGACTCGATTCGGGCGGTCGCGAGCGTCGACAGGTGTGGATCGAGTCGGTCCCGAACCCTCCGAACGGTCTCGTCGCGCTCGCTCCATGATCGTCCGGTCGCGTTCGTCCCGACCTCGTGGACGGCCCGCTCCAGCAGTCGCTCGGCGTTCGCGACGGGGGCGTCGTACTCCGTGCTGGCCGCCACGTCGGCGTGGTAGCCGAGCTGGAGATACGCGAGGACGACCGGCGCGAGCGCGACCGCGAGGACCGCGGCCGCGGCGAGGACGAGTTGGCCGCGCTCGCCGTCCCGTCGTCCCGTCGGGCGTTCGATCCCAGTCACGCGTACCACACCCAGATTGTCACGCCGCCGTTGACCGTCGTGACGGTCGCCCGCCCCACTGGAGCGCCGGCGGGTTTCTCGAACCCGACCGCTCCGTGTGGCGTCTCGACGCGGTACATGAGGTTGTCCGGGAGGATGCGCTCGACCCGGCGGTCCAGCGCCGCTCGCTCCCGCTCGAAACTCGACTCCGTGGCGACGACCTCCGCGAGCCGCGTCGTCCCCTGGTGGCGCGGCGCTTCGCCACGCAGGACGGTCGCGGCGTCCTCGGCGTACACGTCGAGTTGTGGTTCCCGCGTGTCGGGCTGGGGGACGCCCAGCGCGAACCCCATCGCTACTGTCAGCAGGAAGACGATGCCGACGCCCACCTCGATCAGCGACAGCGAGAGCTGGCCGCGATCACCGAGCATCCACGGTCACCTCCAGGATCGCCTTCGTCTCCCGGGCCGGGAAGTACGCCACGCGCACGTCGCCGGTCGAGAGGGTCCGGTTGGCCGAGAACGCCAACTGCGTGGTCTCGAAGCGGGACAGATCGGCGGCGAACGTCCCACGGAGTCCCGACGCGTTGTGGAGAACGACTCGGCCGTTCGCACGGACGGTGTGAATAGCGGTCCGCGGTGGCGGATCGAGCGTCAGGCGAACGCGGTCGGTCCGGCGCGGGATCGTCGTCGTGTTCCCGATGTCGAGAGCGGGCTCGTAGCTCCGGGTCTGGGTCGTCCGGACGAGGACGATCCGCCGAATCGTCGTGCCGCCGCCGGGCGTCCCGGTCTCGACGAGCGTGCGGTCGTCGAGCCGGACGCGGACGGCACGGTCACCGACGACGGGATACGCTGCCCGGAGCCGTGCCGCAGTGAGGTTCCCCACCGCCGTCGCGTTCAGGACGCTCGCCCGTGTCGTCAGCGGTCCCGTGGGACCGACCAGCCGCTCCGACAGCGCGATTGCGACCCGTCGTTCACCGGCGTCGCGCTTGGCGCTGGCGAACGCGCCGTCGGCCAGCGCCATCCCGAGCCCGGCGGTCGTCGTCAACACCAGCAGGGCGACGGCGAGCGCCGGGAGGTTCGTCTGGGCCCTCATGGCACCCCCGTTTCCAGTCGAACGACCAGCCCCGCGTCCACGCGACGAACGCGGACGACCGTCGTCTCGCCGCTGCCCCAGCGTCCTTCGACCCGGACGACCGACTCGGGAAGCGCGAGTCGCGCCCGTTCGTCGAGCCGGTCCCGCGGGTGGTCGAGGACGAGTGATCGGTTCTCGGCGCGGATCTCGTAGCCTGCGCCCCGAATCGTCGGTGGCAGGTCGACCCGCACCCGTACGTCCGCCGCTGTCGCGTTCGGCGGGACGGCCTGCTGGACTCGCTCGGCGGCCGTCGCAAGCGTTCGCTCGCTCAGCTGTTCGCCCGCGGCCGTCCGGGCGTCGGGGACGACACCGCCGTAGACGGTGACCGAGACGAGGCTGACGAACAGCGTCACAAGCCCGATGGCCAGTATCTTCTCGACGACGGTGCTGAAGGCTCTGTCGTCCTGTCGAAACGTTTCGATCATCCGCCGTTCACCTCCGCGTGCATGTCGTGGACGACGAGATATCCCGTCCGGCTCCCCGGGAAGCGCCCGATCACGCTCTCCGTTCCGTCACCGTCGAAGTCCCGGCGGGAGACCGTCGCGCCGCGCTCGCGGAACCAGCGTTCGAGCGGTCCCGGCGTGGCCGTCTCGATGGCGACGCCGAAGGTCCCCGTCCCGAGCGCCGTCCGGTTGTGCCTGACGCGGGTGCGAACGGTGGCCGTGGTCTCCCCGGTGCCGCCGACGCCACCGCCGCTCGCGTTGAGCCGCGCGACGCTCGCGACGAACACGTCGCCACGGGCTGTGGCGGTGATCGGTGGCCCGTCGTGGAGCCACGCGCTTCCCCCTGATCGACGGACGATAGCGTCGCCCACGTAGGAAACGCGGTGATCTCCGGCCTCGAAGACGAGTCCGCCGACTTCGACGGTGGCGCGGACGCCCGAGGCGTCGAGGACTCTGATCTCGCGGTCGACAGTCGAGAGGTGGCCGCTGGTGAACCGGACGGTGTCGCTGTGCTGGCCGGTCGTCTCGACGGGTTCGAGTGCGTCGTCGAGTGCGGTCGCCACCCGAGTGGCGTCGGCGCTGGCCGCGTTGTGCTGGACCAGCGCCCCGACGGCGGCGGTGAGCGCGGCCATCGAGATGACGGCGATGCCGAGCAGGAGCGCGACGCCGACGACGTTCGACTGGGCGCGGGTCATACCATCCCCGCCCCCGTGAAGACGACGTAGGCGACGCCGACAAGCGCCGCCGAGTGGAGCAGGGCCTCGTAGCGACCGCGCGAGGCGGTGCCGGCGAACCAGCCACACGCCAGCATCGTCGCCTGCGTGACGACGTAGAACCGCCAGCGGTCCCGCGCCGGGTCGATGGCGTCCGGACTGATCGCCAGCCCTGCACTCGACCCGGCGACCGAGGAGAGCTGGGTGAACCCGTCGAGGACGTAGCCGTTGACTGCGACCATGATCGCCACGACCAGGAGGGCCGTCGTCCAGCCGACCGCGACGTACACCAGCAGTGAGGAGCGCAACTGCTTGCGGGCGTGGTAGAGGCGCCCAATCTCGGTCTGGAGCGTCTCGAACACGTCCTCGGAGTCGCTGCCCGCGTCGAGTGCCCCGGTCACGAGCCCGATAGTCTGTTCGGCCATCGGCGTCCCGACCTGCTCGACGAATCTTGCGAGTGCGGCCGCCTGCACGTCGGTCCTGTCCCCGTTTCGGTCGCCACCGGTCGTCAGGTTCATCGTGAACGCCAGGTCGTCCACGTCGTTCTGGAGCGCGCCGAGGTCGACTTCGCGGGCGACCCGCTCGACGGCGTCGGGGAACGGTCGGCCGAGGCTGACGTGCCCCGAGACGGCGTGGACGAAGTCCTTGATCTCCCGATCCTTCGCGTCGTCGATGCGCGCCCGCCGAACGGCGACGATCCCTACCGGCAGGCCGAACGCCACGTATCCGAGGAGGATGGCGTTCAGGGGCCGATAGCTCCAGGTCCACAGCAGGACGGCGATTGCGCCGGCCAGTGGGGCGGTCACGACGGCCGCGCTGGCGGGGTTCGACGGCACGCTCTCCAGCAGGGCGAGGACTCCGTCGGGCAGGTCGTACCGGCTCGTCGAGTGTTCGGCCGGCCGGAGCGATTCCACGAGCAGTGCCGAGCCGGCACCGACCGCGAGGACGAACGCACCGCTTCCGTAGACGAGGATCGTCCTGGTCGCCACCGGTCCGACGGGCGTCGCGACCGGTTCGGACAGCCCGGGCGCGAGGACGCTCATCACCGTCAGGATGAGGACGAACAGCGCGGGGAGGACGAGCAAGACGACGAACAGCTCGGAGAGGAGTTCGAGGAAGCCGCTGGTGCGCTCGCGGGCGCGTGCCTCCCGGTTCGAGAGCATCCGGCCCTCCAGCTGGAGGTAGTTCGCCAGCGCGTCCCCGCCCTGGTTGGCGTGTTCGCGGAACTTCAGCAGGAAGGGCGCGAGCAGGTCCGTGGAGGGGGTGTCGCGAGCGACCATCTCCAGACCCTCGTCGACGCTGCCGGTCAACTCGGCCTTGTTCAGCGCGGTCCTGAAGGCGACCGCCGTCTCGCCGTAGGCGTCCTGATCGGCGACGGTCCGCAGCATCGTGCGCTGGTCGCTACTCCCCGTCGCGAGGACCCGCAGGTAGCGGACCGCGCCCGGCAGGGTGCGCTCGATGCTCGACCGGCGTGCGCTGGCGACCCACCTGAGGTAGAGCCCGCCGGTCCGGACGGCGAGTCGCTTGCCGACCAGCCCCGTCGCCAGCCCGACGCCGAGCGCGACGTACGGCCGGGGAATCGCGGGCAGGCCGATCCGGTTGACGACCGGCAGCCCCGACCCCAGGAAGCCGACGATCCCGTCGACCAGCGCCGGCGGCAGGGCGGCCGTGACCGTCCCGGTCAGCACCGTGAGTGCGGCCAACACGACCCAGGAGACGCCGTAGACCCGCGCGAGGTACACGTCGAACCCGGTCGGGAGGTTCGCGGCCCGGTACCGTTTGCGGTCGCGTTCGTGTCGCGACCGGTCGGCGTGGCGGGAGAACAGCGCGTACAGGCCACGGTCGAGGACGGACAGCGAGCGGGTCCCGGTGGCCGGACTCACGGCGTCCCGGTCAGTCGTCGCCATCGGTCCCTCCGAGTTCCATCTCGATGTCCGGTTCGTAGCTGGCACCGCCGTCGCGGTCGGCGAGCGACTGGCTCGCCCGCTCGACCGTCGCCGCCTCGTCGGTCCGCAGGTCCGCGAGGAACTCGAATAGCGCCTCGAAGTCGGTGACCCCTTCGCGTTCGAGGTACTCCACGTACCGGTGCTTCCGATGGAACTCGTCCTCGACGGCGCCGACTGGTCTGTCGGTTCGCTCGGCGAGGCGGTCGAACACGCGCGTCTCCATCGACCGCTCGTCGTCGCCCAGTTGCGGGTGGTCGTAGGCCAGTCGGAACTCGCCGTCGTGACCGCGCTCGACGACGGTGTTGTAGTAGATCGTCGTCCCGTCCTTGCGGATCGTGCCACAGGCGTCGGCCTCCCGGTCGAGTTCGCGGAACGCGGACTCGTCCAGCAGTTCGACGACCCGGCCGACGTAGCGGTCGCCGTCGATGTGGCGGGGGAACACGACCAGATCGAGTTCCTTCAGCAGGTACGGCGGGAGTCCCTGCTCGACGATCCGGTTGACCAGCGTCCGCACGTCCTCGGCGTGTGTCGTCCCGATGATACCGTGCCCCGTGTTGAGGCTCTCGGCGAACGTCTCGAAGGAGGCCGGCGTGTTGATCTCGGCGATCATCTCGATGTCGGGATTGAGGTAGTTGGCCTCGGTCATGAGGTCCGACATCGTGACGCGCTTGTAGTCGCTCTCGTGGTCGCGGGTAGTGAGCGAGACGCCGGTCTCGTGGGGCAACTGGACCTCCCGGGACCCCTCGTCGATGCTGATCGGCCGGTCGTCGTACCGGACGAAGGGCATGTGGGCGTTCATCAGCGTCGTCTTCCCCACGCCGGTCGGGCCGGAAAAGAGGACGACGCCGCGGTGTTCGTACAGCAACCACAGCAGGGCGACCAGTTCCGTGGAGACGCTGTCCCGCTGGAGCAGGTCGACGGGCGTCAGCACGTCGGGGGCCTGCTTGCGAATCGAGATGTGGGGGCCGTCCTCGCTGATCGTCGGGAGCGCGACGGCACACCGAATGGTCTCGTCGACGCCGTCGGGCTGGAGGTTCACCTTCGCGCTGGGCGTGCTGGCGTTCAGCTCCGTCCCGTCGGCCGCGGCCAGCTGGGTGACGACGTTGACGAACGTCTTCTCGTCCTCGAAGGTCAGGTTGGTCGGGATGCGCTCGTTGTGACCTACGTCCGTGCGTGGAACGACCTTCACCCGCTCACCCACTCTGTTGGCCTCGATATCTTCGAGTGTCGGATCGCGGATCGGGATGGTCAGTTTCCCGTGGCCCACGTAGTCCCGGAGGACGTAGTAGACCAGATCGGAGAGGCGGTCGTCGGCGAACCGGCGGTCGACGGGCGGCACGGCCAGGTCGTACTCGGCCAGCGCTGTGCGGACCCGGTAGGAGAGGGCGTCGAACCACGCGCGGGTGTTCCGGGCAGTCAGCTGTCGGGAGAGGAGTTCGCGGGCGCGCTCGTCGACGAACGCGGCGGCGTCCTCGACGAGGCCGTCGGTGCTGGTCTCCCAGATGCGCTCTTTGCAGTCCTCGATGAGTTGTTCGTCGCCCGGCAGGAGGTCGGGTTCCTGCACGGCGTACTTGGTGGTGAACGGATCGTTGCCCAGTACGTTCTCCCGGTAGATGACGACGGGAATCTCGAAGCCGTGGAAAGTGACGGTGTGGCGTTCGAGCCGGTCGCTGGCGAACCGTTCGAGGTGGTCGGGATCGGCCGGTAACTCCGTGATCGCGGGCGCGTAGTCCTCGGTGTGGACGACCAGTCGGTCCTCGGCGGCGTCGGCCACGTCGATGCGCTCGTCCAGCGCGTATGGCGTGAGTTCCTCCAGGCAGCGCAACTCGGCGAGCGTGTGGTAGTCCAGTCGACGGCGACCGGCGGGCGTGCAGTCGGTCAGCCGGCCGATCACGCGCCGGGACTTCGGCGCGAACCCATCGGCCATCCGTTCGATGGCACCCTCGCGGGTGAGCGGGCGGGCGAAGCCGGCGTCCGCGAAGTGGTCGCGCACGCGGTCGAAGTCGCCGCGCTCGGCGGGTGTCATGCTCGGTTCCCGGACCTCGTAGGCGAACCCGTCCGGGCGTTCGCGGATCGTCGCGACCACGCCGGGATGCACCTCCCGCTGGTCGCACACGTCGGGCGCGTACCAGGCGTCGGGATCGTCCGGCGGCACCGGCGCTGGCACCTGTTCCCCAACCTGTTGACTCATGTGCCGGGCTTGGTCGCGTGTTCCGACTTAAAATTACGTCCGCAGGTGGTGTTCGGCCGAACCGGCCGTAGTAGTGATCACAGGTCCCTGTCGGGACGGTCACTGTCGGCCGGCCGACGGACGCTCCACTCGGCTTCACTGACCCGGCACCCGTTGACTGGTCTCCGTGCGCCGATCAGACTCGTTCACGGGTCCCAAGGACGTACCCGAGAAAGACCGTGGCCGCGGTGCCAGCGAACGTCTCGATGCTCGCCACTACGCCCGCGACTGTCGTCCTCGGGGGGGTTGGCGGTGACGCAGTGAACGTCACGATACTGTAATAGAGGCTCCGTCCGGGTGCCATTCCCTCGATCACGTACACCACAGTGGACAGCAGGTACAGGACCAGCATCGTCCCGACGATCCAGCGGAGCTGCACTCCATAGCCCGTGACGACCTTCGAGAGGAGCGACCACAACCAGTCGGCAGTCCCGCGCCACCCCGCCCTGGACTTGGCCGCCCGCCGGCGCGCCCTGCGTTCCCGGACCTGGGCTCTCCGGGCACGGCTCGACAGACCGTTCCGGCTGTACGCGTTCTTGAGTTCGTGGAACGTCCGTGCGACCTGGTCGTAGTCGTCCGCTGACAGTCCGGCCGCATCGGTCTCTCCGCTGTCTCCCGTCGACCGCCCCATCGTAGCGGCCCGCAATCGCTCGTTCGCCTGTCCGATCACTCCGGTCCCCCGGTCGGCTCCCGTGTCCGGATCGATCGTCGTCGCAGGTGACAGCGACACGCCGTCGAAGGAACTCTCTTTCAGCACCACGTCGGTCAGCGTCGCACCGCGCAGGTCGCCATCGGAGAGATCCGCCCTCGAGCAGACGGCACCCGAGAGGTCGGCTCTCGAAAGATCGGCATCCGAGAGGTCGGCACCAGCAATATCCGCCTCTGAGAGGTCGGCGTGAGCCAGGACCGCCTCGGAGAGGTCAGCACTGTCCCGGAACGACAGGTCCGCCTCGCTCAATTGAGACGCCGATAGGTCGGCGTGACGGAGAGTGGCCGCAGAGAGGTCGGCGTCGCTCAGGTTCGCTCCCGAGAGATCGGCCTCA
This sequence comes from Halorientalis pallida, assembly GCF_049605515.1. GTDB lineage: Archaea > Halobacteriota > Halobacteria > Halobacteriales > Haloarculaceae > Halorientalis > Halorientalis pallida_A. The sequence continues at coordinate 1,838,946 of NZ_CP187158.1, read as the reverse complement.
CTCAGTTCGGCCTCCGCGAGGTTCGCCCCGATCAGACGGGCCTCCGAGAGGTCGGCGGTCCCCAAGGTGGCCGCCGAAAGATCGGCATCGTTCAGGAACGCCTCCGCGAGGTTCGCCCCGATCAGATCGGCCCCAGAGAGGTCGGCATCACCGAGGTTCGCTTCCGAGAGATCGACACCTGAGAGGTCGGTCCCCGAGAGATCGACACCTGAGAGGTCGGCCCCCGAGAGATCGGCCCCGGGCTCGATATCACTCGGTGTGAGGTCTTCGTCGGGAATCTCCATACCTGACTTTGTGACGACGAAAGAATAAATCCGGAACCTCGTATTCGACCCACGGACCCATCGTCCGAACGACCCCACAGGTCACAGGGAGCCGGTCCGGCCGACCGCAACTCCGACTCGACGCCGTCGGGCAGGCCCCAGCGGACGCCCGATCGAGTCACGCCACGTCGAGGTCCGCGGCGACCCCCTCCAGCGTCTCTAGGCCCGTGACTTCTCCGGGTCGGTCGGCGACGCGCTGGACGTCGAGGTCCGGGAGCTGTGCGCGGAGGTCCTCGATGGCGTCCTCCTGGACGGCCTTGTTCGCCTGACAGCGTTCGCAATCGCCGGGGTCCTCGATGACCTTGTTGACGACGAGTTCGCCCACGGGCACCTCGAACTCGCGGAGTTGCTCGACGAGGCGGACGGACTCCTCGACGGCCATCGTCTCGGGGAGCGTGACCACGCGGAAGGCCGTCTGGTCGGGGTCACGCAGGACGGACTCGACCCGGTTCATGCGGTCGCGCATCTCGGTGATCGCGGCGGGGTCGTCGGTGTGGCGGCTCGCCAACACGCCCAGCATCAGCGTCTTCTGGACGTTGACCTTCCGCTGGACCTGGTCGTGGACCTCCGCGGCCGTCGAGAGCGTGTCTGCCATGATGCCGGGCAGGTCGAGCAGTCGGAGCGTGTGGCCGGTCGGCGCGGTGTCGAAGACGACGTACTCGTAGTCGTCGCTGTCGACGTAGGTCGCCAGGCCGTCGAGCGCGGCGAGTTCGTCGCTGCCGGGAACGATGCCGGAACTGAACAGGTCGGCGGCGTTACCGATACCGTCTTCCTGGCTCTCGAAATCGACGCCGGCCTCCTCGAGGACGTCCTCCATCGTCTCGAACAGTTCCTGATACCTGTCCAGCCCCTCGTCGGGATCGACCTCGACGCCGAACAACCCCTCGCGGATCTCGGTCGGCTCGTCCCCGACCTCGGTCCCGACGGAGTCCGACAGCGAGTGTGCCGGGTCGGTCGAGACGACGAGGGTCTCGTGACCGGCGCGGGCCAGCGCCAGCCCGGACGCCGCCGCGACGGTCGTCTTCCCCACACCGCCTTTGCCACCGTAGAGGACGAACTCGGTCACGACCGCCTCTCGGGCCTCGGCGAACTTAATTCCGTTCGAGGCGGTAACGGACGGAACCGTCACCCCTCGCCGACGGCGGCTGGAAAACCAGGCACTGCGTTCGTGACTCGAGTGAGCCTCGCTCAGTTTCGCGTCACTGGAATCCGATGTTCGCGGGATCGGTTTGCCGGTCGAGCGTGACTTCGAGAACGCCGTTGTTGAAACTCGTCTCCGCGGACTCGTCGTCGACGTACGCTGGCAGATCGACGCGCTTGACGACCGGACGAGGATCGCGCGCCACACGGATCGCCAGGATCCGCCCGTCGCACTGTGTATCGATCTCTTCCTGGCTGGCGTCCGGAATATCCGCGACGACACGGATCTCGTCGTCGTACTTGTGGACATCGACGGGCTCCGTGTCCTCGCCAGCCATCCCGGATAGCATCTCGCCGATTCCGCCGAAGGCGTCGCCGAACGGATCGTCGTCGTCCGGATTCCGTCTCATCACTACTTTTAGGGCAGTAACGCGGATAAGACTTCGGTGTGTGTTCGCTGACTCCCGTCGTCAGCGCCCGTCATACGCCCACGATACCGACCGGATACCCCGCTCGCTCGCCTGCCGACGGGGTCGTCGATCGAACGGCTGGAGCCTCGTCGTACACGGTCCGTTCGAGTTCGCCGTCCGGAGAGGTTCCGGAGCCCGTCCGGATCGTCCGGCGTCCTCGCCTCACTCCAGCTGGTGGTAATCGAGTTCGTGGCCCTCGTCGAGAGCGGTCTGGACGGCCTCGCTCGGCTCGTCGACGGGTTCGGTGTGCGTGGTCAGCCCGCCGAGGTCCGCACGCTCGAAGTAGATGTTGCGCTGCCAGCTCTCGTCGGTCTCGGGGTAGTCGGTGCGGTAGTGGGCACCCCTGGACTCGGTGCGTTCGAGTGCGCCACGCAGGACGGCCTCGGCGGCGGTCAGCATGAATCCCACGTCGAGCGCGAGCTCGAAGGATCGGCTCGTGACCGGACCGACGGCCATGTCCGCCGCCATCTCGCGCACGTCGTCGAGCGCGTCGAGCCCGTCCCGGAGTGATTCCTCGTCGCGGAGCAGCCCGGCGTGTTCCCAGGTGAACTCCTGCACCGCCTCGAAGACGGTTTCGACGGCGTATCCGCCGTCGCTGTCGGCCGTCGCCGCGAGGTCGCGGAAGTGGGGTTCGACGAGGGTCTCGACGAGCCGGTCGGGCACCTCGCCGGGGCCGTCGACCCGTGGCGCGATCCGCTCGCCGGCCACGACGCCGTAGGCGACCGTCTCGGCCAGCGAGTTGCCGCCGAGGCGGTTGGCCCCGTGGACGCCGGCCATGGTCTCGCCGATGGCGAACAGGCCGTCGACGTCGGTCTCGCCGTACTCGTCCACGGCGACGCCGCCCATCCCGTAGTGTGAGGTCGGCGCGACCTCGACCGGTTCCTCGGCCATGTCCACGCCGAGGTCCTGGAACCGCTCGTACATCCGGGGGAGCCGTTCCTTGATGAACTCGGCGTCGCGGTGGCTGATGTCGAGGTAGACGCCGCCGTTCTCGGTGCCACGGCCCTCGGAGACTTCCTGTGCGATTGCCCGCGCGACCACGTCACGCGCGTCCAGTTCCATCTGGTCGGGCGAGTACCGCTCCATGAACCGCTCGCCAGCTGTGTTGAACAGCCGCCCGCCCTCGCCCCGGACGGCCTCGGTGACGAGGCGGCCGCTCCAGGGCTCCCACTCGGGGTCGTCCTCGTCGACGGCCATGCCGGTCGGGTGGAACTGGACGAACTCCATGTCCATCAGTGACGCCCCGGCGTCGACGGCCAGGGCCGGCCCGTCGCCGTTGTTCTCGTCGTCGCGAGAGGTGTGACGGCCGTAGATCGCCGCGTAGCCGCCGGCCGCGAGGACGACGGTCCCGGTGTTGAACAGGACGAACTCGCCCGTGTCCATGTCGTACCCGATGGCCCCGTGGAGCGTCTCGCCGTCCGAGACCAGCTTCGTGATCATCACGTTCTCGCGGTAGGGAATCGACCGGTCCTGGGCCTGCTCGACGAGCGTCTCGAGCAGTGACTCGCCGGTGTGGTCACCGGCGAAGGCGGTCCGACGGAACGACTGGGCGCCGAAAAAGCGCTGGTCGATCTCGCCGTCGTCGGTCCGGGAGTAGTCCATCCCCCACTCGTCGAGTTCACGGAGGCGCTCGGGCATCTGCCTGGCCACCGTCTCGACTTTCTCGGGGTCGTTGACGAAGTGTCCCTCGTTGAGCGTGTCCGCAGCGTGGATGGTCCAGTCGTCCTCCGGATCGTGGGTCCCGAGCGCGCCGTTGATGCCGCCCCGTGCCCAGGTCGTGTGGGCGTCGCCGTGGTCGCGCTTGCCGAGCACGAGGACGTCCTCGACGCCACGGTCGTCGAGTTCGATCGCCGTTCGGGCTCCGGCCGCGCCAGCACCGACGACGAGGACCGACACGTCGACTCGATCGTACGCCGGCACCGGCTCACCGTCGGTTCCCGTATCGGATCTGCTCACAACACGTATTGGGGCTGGAGACGTTTCAACCCGTCGCGCGCGTGCGCGAAGATAAAATGAAATCCTATAAGCCGCCGTTCGTCTCGCCGGTGATCCCGGCGACGACGACGTACAGCCCGAACGTCGAGACGAACGTTCCGGCCAGCTGGACCCCCGCAGTCGGCAGGAATCCGGTGTCCGCGTACAGCAGGGGTGCGAGCATGAACCAGCCGCCGAAGATCGTCGTCAGGACGGCCGCTGGCAGACTCGGGCGGCCGGTCGCGCGGAGCAACTGGACGCTCCGGACGGTGAACACCAGTCCGAGCAGTCCACTCGACGTGACACTACCCGTGAACGCACGCGAGGCACCCGTCGCGAGCGGAACGACGGCAGCGGCCGCACACGCGAGGACACACACGACCGCCGATACCAGCAGGAACCGTGATGGTACTGTCTCTGACACGGACCACTGTTGGGCGCTGCCGGATTAAATCTCCCGTCGGTACGCGCCGGCCGAGTCGCCACTGTCGGGCTGGCCCCCGACGCGGCCTTCCGAGCATCGACGCACCCGGAGAAACCCTGCTCTCGATCTATCCGCCGGTGTGACTCACCGCGACGGGCGTCGTTCTCGGCGCTTTCGCCGCCGTATTCTTCCGGATCGATGACCATGGCGACGCCGGGACCGTCTGGTTCCCGTGGATAATTACCCTCGTGAGAACCGATGCACAACTCGGGTGGATCCAGCTCCTGCTGTGAGCGATCCCCGGGTCGATCACTTCGCCGGGAGCGGCTCGTCGATATCGAGCAGGGCGGCGCTCTCGGTCCAGAGTCGTCGCTGGGCCTCCGTGTCGCGGGCGGCCGCCGACGGGGTCGACGGCGTCTGCTGGTCGAAGTACCGGCCGGAGACGTCGGCGGTCCACTCGGCGGCGGCGAGGGACACGAGCGCGGCCGCACCGTCGTCCACGTCGGTCACGAACGGGAGGCTACCGAGCAGTCCCACCAGACGGGGGAGCGGCCCGGGGAGGAAGCGGGCGAAGTTCGAGCCCGGTATCGCGCCAGGGTGGACGGCGTTGGCGGTGACCTCGCGGCCGAGTCGGTCGAGGCGGCGGTCGAGTTCGAAGGCGAACAGTACGTTCGCCAGCTTCGACCGGCTGTAGGCCGACATCGCGGAGTAGCCGGCGGTGGCTCTGACGGCACCGAGATCGAGACTTCCGGCGCGGTGGGCCCCAGAGGCCGTGGTCACGATCCGCCCGCCGTCGGGGACCAGCTCCACAAGTTCCGCCGTCAGCAGGTACGGCGAGAGGTGGTTCACGTGGAACGTGTACTCGACGCCGAGGTCGGTCGTCGCACCGTCCCGGAAGAATCCGCCCGCGTTGTTCAGGAGCAAATCGAGCGTGTCCGTCCGCTCGCGGACCGTCTCGGCCAGGTCTTCCACGGCATCGACGCTGGCGAAGTCCGCGCGGACGAAGGTCCCTTCGGCGCCGTGGGATGCGAGGTCGTCGACGACGCGCCGGCCGGCCGCCTCGTCTCGACCGTGGACGATCACGTCGGCACCGAGCGCGCCCAGCGCGAGCGCCGCCCGCCGACCGATCCCGCTCGTCGATCCGGTCACCAGCGCGGTCGATCCCGTCAGGTCGCGGTCGGTGACCCCGGCCCGTTCGAGCACTGTATGTGCCATCGTCACGGGTTAGGTCTCCAGCCGCAAAAACCGCTCTCCGTCGATTTTCTCTCTCACGCCGGTCCGACGACAGCACGCCAGTCGCCGGGGAGCTCGCGATGGCCGCCCTCTCGCTGTACCCGGTACTCGAGGCGTATCGACTCGACGCACCGCGCCGAACGCTCGCGTGGATGTCGCGCTGGTCGCGATCTCCTGTCCTTGGCGTCGACGACGGCCGCATCGACCTGCGTCTCCGAGACGGCCCCGGTCATCGTTGCCGGTTACCCCCCACGTCCTATGGGGGCTGTGCCTGCGAGCGAAACCCGGCGGCCCTAGTCGCGTTCGTCGGGGTCCGGGCGGAGAGTGGTCTCGATCAACTCGCCGTGGCCGCGGCGGATCCGTTCGGAGAGGGCCTGATGAGAGATTTCCCGGTCCTCGGCGAGGTCGGTGAGACTGGCCTCGCGGGGGATGTCGTAGTAGCCGGCCTCGTAGGCGTCGAGCAGGGCCTCGTACTGGTCTTCGGTGAGCCCGTACTTCCCGCGGCGGAGAGATTCGGAGAGTTCGTAGATGCTGTCGAACGTGAGGTCGATGTCGTACTCGTCACAGAACTCGTGGGTCGTCGACACGGAGTCGTGTTCGGGAAAGAGGATGCGAAACTGCCACTCGCGGCCCTTGCCGTAGGCGCTGAGGATCGACGCGTTCTCTTCGAGCAGGATGTAGAGGATGACCCGGATGTGGGCGACCCACTCCATCCGGACGAGCGATTCGTCCTCCAGTTCGGTGAGAAGCTCGACGTTCTGCGTGCTCGGGTCCGCCTTCAACAGGTCCGGCAGTTCGTCCAGATCGTCCGCGCTCGCCCACAGGAACGGCATGGCGCGGTCGGTTCCGTCCTCGACGACCCGCACCACCTCGAACTCGACATCCTCCCCCTCTTCGAGCGTCCGATGAAGGGCGAACTCCGCGGCCGGAATCGTGGCTTCCACGATGGTACTCATCGAGTGCCCGTTGAACGGAGACTCATATTAGGACTCGCCTTCGACAGTCCACAGGTCACCTGCCAGGCGGGGCCCTGAAAAACGGGGTGCGAGGGCAAGCACGACGCCGACCCACGTCACGCGGAAAGACACGTCCGCGATGGAAACAGTTCAGATCACGGAGGACGACGTTGGCAAGACGGTCGTCGACGAGAACGGCGACGAAGTCGGCATCGTGAGCGCAGTCAGACACGGCACGGCCTACGTCGACCCCGACCCCGGCATCACCACGCGCATCAAGACCGCGCTGGGCTGGGAGGAGATCGACGACGAGGACGGCTACCCGCTGCAAGAGGAGACCGTCGACGACGTGACGGACGACGAGATCCGGCTGACGGATCTGTAGGCCGGCGACCCGTCGCACCGGGACGCGACTGACTCGGACGTATTCGCCGTCTCGATCACTCTTCCGTCACCGGCCACACGACGACCGTCATCACCACCGATCCGACCAGCACCACGCCACCGCCACCGACCACGAGCGTCTCGGCGGCTCGCGGGAACCGGTCGATGACGGGGACGAACACGCCGACCTCGAAGCCGACGATCAGCAGTGCGCCGACCACGTCGAAGAGGAGGTCGTAGGCGGTGTCGCGCCAGCCGTAGTGGACCAGCACGGGCTCCACGTCGAAGCGGTCGCCGACCTCGCGGGCGACGAGTTCGATCAACTCCCAGAACACGCCGACGGCGAAGGTAAACAGGACGGTGGCGACCGCGAGGACGGCCGTCGAGGGGGCGAAGGCGACGACGAGTGCGGCGTACAGCAGGGCGGCGACCAGCGCGGCGGAGACGGTGTGGGTGAGGTGGTCCCACCACCAGACCGACTCGTAGAGGCCGAGCATCCCGAGCGAGTGGAGGAAGCCGGCCAGCGCGATCCACAGCGGGACCGTCGGGTCGATCACGACCGAGGGCACGACGACGCCGACCACCGCTGGAAGCAGGGCGACGGCGAGGGCGAACAGCGCGTTCACCGCCGCGGCGACGTTCCGGCGGCGGGCGGCCTCGCCGAGGGTTCCGAGGACGGCGAGCTGGAGGACCAGCGCGAGGCCGGCGACGGCGTCGGTCACGCTCGCCCTCCGCCCCGGACGCCCGCACTCACGCGTTGCATCTCACTCTGCTCCAGCACCGCTGGCCACGAGAAACTAGTGGTCTTCGAGCCCCGTCCCCTGCTGGTAGCGCGTCGGAAGCTGTGCCAGTACCACGGCCGGCAGGACCGCGCCGAACTCGTCGACGAGGCGTTCGGCCAGCGTCGGGAGGGCGCGCCGGACGGTGGCGTAGACGACTGCGACGGCCAGACCGGCGAGGACGGCCAGCCGGAACGGGCCGTCGACGGTCACCAGCAGCGGGACGGCCAGCAGGCTCGACAGCAGGAGGTCGCCGGGCGACCCGTCGTAGCCGACCCACCGTCGCGGCGCGAGCCACTGCCCGCGGTAGTGGTCGTAGACGGCCCGGTCGGAGGTCCCCTCCCAGGGGCGCAACTCCAGGCCGCCGCCGAACACGTCGGTGACGCTGTGGAGGGCCGCGCCCAGCAGCAGGAAGGCCAGCCCCACAGTCAGGGCGGTCGGCACCGCCAGCGCGAGCGCGAGCGCCCCGGCCGCGAGCGCGGAGAAGTACACCGGGTAGTGCAGCGTCTTCCGGTGACCGACGTACATGTCCAGGTCCGGGAGGACGCCGCCAGCGAACCCCGACGCGAGCGCGACGGGTGCGAACTCCGGCGCCACGACTGCGACCGGGAGTGCGAGCGCCATCCCCGCCAGGGCGTGGGTCGGAAGCATCATCGTGTCGGATCGAAAGAGACAGAACGCTATGAGTGTGTCGGTGGATCGTGTGGAGAAATCACACGCCTGCCCGACTCAGCCCGCGAGTTCGGCGGTCTCGAACAGGGGGTCGAAGCTCTCGGGGAGGTGGTCGCGGACGCGGCGGAGTTCGTCGTCGCCGCCGTGGGCGGCGATGGTGGCGATGGCGGCCCGGGTGTGGATCACGGCGTCCTCGGGGCTGACGCCGATGCCCTCGCGGTCGGCGACCAGCACGACGAACTCGTCGGCGGTCCGTTCCTCGTGGGTGTCGCGGTGTTCGGTGATCGCGTCCCCGAGTGCGCCCGGGAGGACGACGCCGAGTGCGTCGGCCTCGGCCGTCGGGATGGACTCCCCGAGCGTGAGCAGCGTCTCGATGGCGGCCCGCTCGGCGTTGGCCATGTTCTCGATCCCGGCCCGGCTCCCGAAGTCGTCCATGAGCGCGTCGTAGTCGGTTCGCATCGAACGAGGACTGGTCGCGTCGCTGACGGCTTGAATATTCGGGCCAGTTCGACCGTCGACTCGTCGGGCCAAGCCGCTCGGTCCGGCCGGATTAAATACGCGGCGACCGTGAGTGACAGTATGCAGGTCGGGTCACGCCGGTGCATCCTCAACCCCGTGAGCGGGACGGGCGATCACGCCGAGTACGTCACGCGCCTGCTTCGCGGTCGCGGGTTCGAGGTCGACCACACCGAGGGCGAGGGTGACGCGCTGGCGCTGGCCCGCGAAGCCGGCGAAGCCGGCGTGTCCGAACTCGCGGTCTGTGGCGGCGACGGGACGATCAACGAGGTCCTCCGGGGACTCGACGCCGCCGACCACCTCGCCGACGTGACGCTGTCGGTGATCCCGACCGGAACGGCCAACATCCTCGCACGCACCGTCGGAATCGAGGGCGTCGAGGCGGCGGTCGACATCGCGGACACGGGCGAGGTCGCCACCGTCGACGTGGGGATGGCCGGCGACGAGCCGTTTCTGGTCTCCTGTATCGCGGGCTTTCCCGCGGAGGCCAGCGTCGCGACCTCCAGCGAACTGAAGGCTCGCTTCGGGACACTCGCGTTCCTGCTCACCGGTGCCCAACAGGCCCGATCCTTCGACGGACTGGACGTGCGCCTCGAAACCGAGACCGAGACCTGGGCGGGCGAGGCGCTGTGCCTGCTGGTGGGCAACGCGCGCCGGTTCGTCGAGGAAGGGGGCCAGGCCGACATGACCGACGGGCTGTTCGACGTGGCAGTCGTGGAGCGCATGCCGGCGGGCGATCTGGTGTCGGAGGCGATCCGCCACCGCGTCCTCGGTCAGGGGACCGAGGGCGTCACGCACATCCAGGCCGCACAGATCACCGTCACGGGGCGTGACGGCCCGATCACGTTCAGTCGGGACGGCGAGGTCAGCACACACGAGACCGTGACGATGGCGATTCGACCGCGAGAACTGAATCTACGGGTGGGATCGGGCTACGAGCCCTCGCCGGAGTGACCGGCGAGCGAAACCGCGCTGCTCACGTCGGGCCGCCGGTGGGCCGGTCGCGATCCGTGGCACCGCCGGTGATGGCGTCGCCCGCCGCTTCGTCGTCGGTCGCGAACGACGGTGTCTGCTCGGTCGTCGTCTCAGTCTCGGCCTGTTCTTTCGCTTCCTCCAGCAGTTCCTCCGCGATCTCGTCGCGCAGGATGAATCCGGGTGCGAGTCCGTGACACATACACACGTCCCAGGGACTGGACGCTGATAAATCCCGGCCTGCACTCAGGCCGTCGCCGTCTCGGCCGTGTGACGCAGGATGTCCGTCGTGGTCAACATCCCCACCACGTCGTCGTCGACGACCGGAATGTGGTTGAACCCGCTGTCCAGCAGGTGCGCGGACGCCTCGCTGACCGTGGTGTCGGGCGTGACCGTCTCGACGGGTGCGGTCATGCGTTCCTCGACGGTGGTTTCGGTCGGGTCCGCGTCGTCGGCGGCTACCTGCACGAAGTCCGTCGACGTGAGGATGCCCACCGGGTCACAGTCCGCGTCGATGACGGCCACGGACTTGATCTCGGTGTCGCGCATCGCCCACGCCGCGTCGGACAGCGTCTCGTCCGGGGCGACGGTCAACACCGGCGTCGTCATGATCTCGCTGACTGCAGTCTCGGTCATAGTTCCCACACCGTCCCCGCGAACAAAACCGTTCGTTTCCCGGCGAGTGTTGACAGCCCACATATCCAGTGATCGACGAACACGAGCCACGGAAATCGGCGGACGAGCGGAAAACAGGCCGCGCCGTCAGTAGTAGAAGATGGCGGTGGTGAGCGTGATCGCGGTCACGATGTAGGTGACCGGCCCCCAGTCGATGGCGGTCAGGTCGGCCGCGTACAGCAGACTACCGAAGGTCGGCAGGATGCCGCCGAACAGGAACAGCTGGGTCTGGCGGAGTCGCCGGCCATCGACTTTCGGCCACTGGGCGGCGAACAGCCCCGCGGCGACGAACGACACGCCCAGCGAGTAGAGCGCGTGGATGTAGTACCACGGGCCGTACGTGACCGAGAGCCGCTCGATGCCGCCCTGCGTGACCATCTCGGCGTCGACGCGGATCAACTGGTGCAGGCCGAAGTGGTTCGTCCACACGAGGACGATGGTGAGCGTCGGAATCGCCGCCAGCAGGGCGACGTTACGCCGTGTCAACAGCTCCGACCGATCCGTGAACTGGAAGGCAAAGAGCAGGAAGGCGAGCGACGCGAACGCGGGACCGATGAATCGGACCGTGTTCCACAGCAACGCCTGATCGAGAGTCGTACTCGCCAACTGGAGCGCGTAACTGATCGACCACACGACGATGGGCGTAAACAGCGCGATCATGAGATACGCCCCCTTCTGTTGCCGTTTCGTGATCGTGACCGCGAGCAACGCACCGACGATCACGGCCGAAAGCGCCAGGGGAATAGTGTACGGTGTCGCCTGAAATGCCATTGTACTCGTCTCCGACATATCGGTGTAATAAAATACTTTGGTGGAAATCACGACCTGATTTCCGTGTCCGACCGCGCCTGCCACGGGTGACGCCCGTCGAACGGGTCTGTCACCGACCTTCGGCCTGGTCGGGGTCGGGGTCCGCGAGGTAGTCGTAGCGGAGGCCGCTCTGCCCCTCGCCGCGGCCGATGGTCGCGTGACGACCGCTCCAGAGGTGAGTGGTGCCGCCGATCCAGCGCGCGTACTGATACCTGCGGGTCACCTCCAGCCCGGCCCGCGTCAACTCCTCGTCGTGCAGGCTGACCTCGTGATGGAGGATCTCCCCGTGTGGTTCGGCGACGCCGGGGTCCGCGTCCAGCAGACGCGCCAGCTCGAACCGCAGGTCGCCGATGGTGAAGTCGCTGGTCGCGCCGGTGGGTTCCATCCGGAGCGGGAACCAGTAGTCCGCCACGTCGCTGACCAGCCGGTAGTCGGGCAGGTCGGGGTTCGCGGGATCGCCGATGAACGTGTTCCTGACGATGGTCCCATCCCGGTTCCTGATCGTCAACTCGCTGCTCTCCCCCCAGACCGGGCTGGCCTTCCCCCAGAACAGCGCGCCGGGTTCGGCGTCGGTGCCCTGCCCGGTGTACAGCGTGAGCGACTCGGTCCCGTCGAGCGTGGTGTCGCCGGTGTCCGTCGGGAACGTGTAGGTCTCGCCGGTGTCGCTCTCGACGGTCCACCCGCCAACGTCGACGGTCCCCTCGCCGGGGTTGGTGAAGCGGACCCGTTCGTCGCCGGCCGTCGACGCCGTCTGGACCATATCGACCGCCAGCGTCGCCGGCGTGTACTCGCGCCACTTCAGCGGGTCGCCCACGGCGTCCTCCGTGATCAGTTCGATGCCGAAGGCCATGTTGGCCATCTCGTCGCGGGCGAACAGCACGCGCTCGACGGGGTCGCTCGCGTGGTTCGCGCCGAGGACCGGCGGGTAGAACAGCCCGGGCCGGTCGTGGTCGGGCAGGTCCGGGTGCATGAAGACGTTCCACCCGCCGCTTCTCGCCACCGCGCCGCCGTAGTTCCCCTCGTCGGCCTCCTCGCTCCGATCGGTCTCCTCGGCGGTCGTCGTCTCGCCGGCCGGCGTCACCGGATCGACCGCCGTGACCTGCCCGAACGTGTCCGTGACCAGCAGGTGTTCGATCCGGGTCAGCGACCCCACCGGCACGTCGACTGGCAGGGAGAACCAGTCGTTGCCGTACAGCGTGGCGAACTCCGCCAGCAGGAGTTTGCCGACCTCGCCCGGCCCCACCTGCATCGTGTCGAGGTTCACGTTGCCGTCCTCGAACTCCCACCAGCGCGCGGACGGCATCCCCGGGAACGATACCTTCGAGGGAACCATGGTCAGGTCCGGTTCGTCTCGGTCGATCCCGAGCCCGTCGAGCGGCAGTTCGTCGCTCACGGCGGTCGTGACGCCGGTCCCGGCCCCGGAAGCGGTCTGTCGGTCGGTCTGTGCGTCGGCTTGGCCGCTGTCGGGGGCGAGCGTGCGGTCGGGATCGACGCTGAACGCGTCCCAGTCGAGGCGGCCGCCCTCGTACTCGTCGGCCGCGAAGGCGGTCTCGTCGCCGCCCGAACCGGTCGCCACGGCGAACTCGTACTCCATACGGTCGCGGTTCCAGGCTCGTTCCTCGCCGGGTTCGTCGTAGAGGTCGGCGTACCAGTCGACGTACGCCTTCGCGGCCTGCTTGTATCCGTCCGGCACCGACCCCGATCCGGGATAGGCGTGGTCGACGGTGCCCCAGGAGACCGAGTGCCAGTCGCTCGCCCCCGCGAGGTCTCCGCTCGCGGTCAGTCGCTCGTAGAGGGTCACGCCGTCGAGCGTGCGGCCGCCGACGACGGACAGGAATCGCTCGCCGCCCGCGTCCAGCGGCCCGTCGGCCGACTCGACCAGCAGGTCGTCGGCGAAGTCGTCGGCCCGCACCCCGCGATCGTCGATCTGAACGCCCTGCGCGTCCAGCCGGGCGAGGAAGTTCCGGCCGGTCTCGACCGCCGTCTCCCGTCCCGGGCCGTCGTCCAGCACTGCCTCGCGTTCGACCATCGTTTCGAGGGGGCCGTCGCTCGTCACGTCGTAGTCGCGGGCGGTCGCGGCCTCGCTCTCGGGGTCGAGGTCGACCCGCGTCAGCGGATCGTGTTCGTGCCAGCACTCGACCTTGACGGGCGACCCGGCGTCCTCGCCGGCGAGTTCGCCCACCTGCCACTGCCGGCCGAGCAACCAGAGCGGATCGGCCACCTTCGCGCGCAGTCCCTCGGTCGTCCCCTCGTTGCGCGTCGTCGGGGAGAGCCGGTGCCACTCCGTGATCGACTCGTCGCCGTAGGGGTTCACTGGCCGTCACCTCCCTGCTCGCCGTTTCCGGTGTACAACTGCGCGTTCAGCGTGATTTTGGGCAGTTTCACCTGCGTACTCCACTCCGGCCGGGCCGCCTGGAAGGTCCGAATCCGGTCGACATCGACCGACGGGGCGTCCGGCCGGAGCCGGTCGTTGCGCGGGAAGCTGAGCAGAGGCAGGAGCGTCCCGAACTCGTCGATGTCCTCCAGATCGACCATCCGGTAGCGCGCCAGTTCCATCGTGTCGGTCACCACGTCCACCAGATGGTCGGTCGTCCAGCCACCCTCCGCCGGCGGGAGCGCGAGCAGGATGCTGTTGGGGGCCATCGCGTCGGGGTCGTCGTAGTTGAGCGCGACGCCGGTCGTCTCGGTCTCGCCCGGGACGTTCTCGACGAGTTCGTCCACGAACAGCCCCGCGACGCGGCCGTAGTCGCCGTCGAAGTCGGCCGCGTGTTGCATCACCAGTGACAGCCGGCCGGGTTCGGGGTCCTGGCCGTCGAGACCGACCCAGCGCTCGCCCTGCCGGTGGGGGAGTTGCCCGACCTGCAGGTCGCGGTGGCGCTCGCCGGTGACCGCCTCGGCGTAGGACAGCCCACGGCGGAACCGCGCCGACTCGTCGCGGACGCGGGCGACCCGCTGGAACCACGTCTCCGCGGCCATCGGATCGCCCGCCTGCAGGTCGTCGCTCCGGCCGAACGTCGCGGTGAGTTCCGCACCGTTCGTCGGTTCGACCGTCGGCAACACCTGGAACTCGTCGCCGAAGACGGCCTCCAGCCGGGCGATCTGCTCGTCGACGCTCGTCGCCGGCTCGCCCTCTGGCGGGTCGGGCCGCGTCGCTGGGTCGTATCCCGTCGACGTCTCGTACCGCTCGGCGACCGCCTCGCTGACGGTCCGGGCCTGGGTCACCAGCACCGTCTCGTCGTCGGGCTGGCCGCCGGTCGGCGACCGCGGGACGCTGCCGTAGACGCCGAAGTACGACGCCCGCAACAGCGCCCGCCGGAGCGTCTCCAGCACGCCCGTCCGGAGCGCGTCGTGGAACGCGCCCGCCTCGCGGGCCGCGTCGACGTGGCCGCGCTGTTCCTCGACGACTCGCCCCAGCGTCGAGAGCCGGGTCGTGACCGTCTCCGAGAACCGCTGTCGCGACGCCGACGTACTCGGCAGGAGGGTCTGTGCATCGAGGCCGTCGAGATACGCCGGCAGGACGGCCCGCCGGAACCCCTCAAGCAGGAAGCGGCAGTCGGTCACCGGCGTCCCCGGCGGCGTCGCCCTCGGGTCGAGCGCCCGGAGACCGTCCGTCCAGACGAGCGCGTCCCCCTCGAACTCGTCGCGGGCCGCCGCGGTCACCTCCTCGACGAATTCCTCGCGCTCGCGTTCCAGTTCGCGCTCCTCGCGCTCGCGTTCCGCCTCCTCGCGGCCGCCTCGCTTTCGCTTCCGTCTGTCCAGCAACTGCCGGTCGCGGTTGTAGAACGGCGGGTCGGCCTCGGCCGCCTCGAAGGCGTCGTCGATCCCCGTGATCCCGCCGAGTACCGGCTGGCGGACGAACGTCCGGAAATCGTCGAGGAACGTGCTCCGTTCGGTCCCGCTCGGGAGCGCGTCGGGTTCGTACAGGAGCGCCCGGAAGTGCCGGACGAACGCCTCGGGGTCGGCGAGCGCCCCGAGTGCGGGATCGTCGACGGCCGTCGGCAGGAAGGCCGCGAGCGCCCGGAGGTAGCGAGCGAGCCGTTCCACGTCGTCGTCACCCTCGGGATAGACGCCCACTCCCGCCCGGCCGAGGACGGTCTCCAGCTCAGCCGCGAACGCGAACCCGGCCACGTCGTCCTCGACGGCCCGGGCAGGGTGGTCGAGCAGGGACGAGAGCCGGGCCTGGGCGTCCTCGTCTTCGATGGCCCGCCGGATCGGCCAGAAGTCGGTCCCGCCGCTCCGGTCGGGGCGGCCGGTCACGTCGAAGAAGTCGGCGATGCCGAGCGCGTCGGCGACGGCCGTGACGCTCGCGACTGCCGCATCGACCGCCGTCAGGTCCAGCGACTCCAGTGCTGGCTCGTCGCCTTCTTCGACGAGCGCCGCCACCGCGTCGATGGCCGACTGGGGCGGGGTCCCGTCCTCGCCGCCCCCGGTCTTCCCGTTCAGGTCCCGCAGTGTGGTCAGCTCGGCACGGATCGCGCCCCAGTCGGTCCCCTCGCGGACGGCGGCGTCGAGGTCGGCCGTCGCGCCGTCGCCGAAGGGCTCGAACGCGTCGGCCCGGGCGTCGATCCACAGCAGGGCCGCGAGCAGGTCGCTGTCCTCGACGACCCCCGCGGGGTCTGGCCGGACCGACGCCAGCCCCTCGTGGACCGTCGTCCCGTCGTCGACCGCCTCGACCGCGAACAGGGTCCAGGGCGCGTGTCCGCTGGCGTCGACGGTGATCGTGAACCGGCCGACTGCGTCCGTGTCGACCTGCGTGGTCGCGAGCGGCGACGACGCGCCGACCTCGCCGACGGTCACGTCGAGTGTCGTCGCCTCGCTCACGTCGGCCTCGCCGGGGACGATCTGGCCCGGCGCAGCGTCGATCTCCGTCGCGTCCTCGGGGACGAGGACCGCACCCTCCAGGACGCGCTCGACGCTCGTCCCGTCGCCGAGGACGGCGACGAACCCGGTCCCGGGTCTGACGCCCGAGAAGTCGAGCGTCGCGGCGAACTCGCCGTCCCCGTCGGTCTCGACCCGCGTCGACCGCGTGACCCACTCGGCGTTCGAGGTACTCCAGACCGACAGCGAGAGCGTGGCGTTCGGAGCGAGACCCTCGCCGGCGATCTCCTGTTCCGGCGCGGGTGCGACTGCCACGTCGAACGCACGTGCCTCGCGGTCGGTCGATCCGGCCGGGAGGTGACTTCGGAGGTCTTCCAGTGCGGTCGCCAGCGCGTCGGCGTCGGCCGCGAGCGCGTCCGTGATCCCGTCCGCCGCGGAGACGAGCCCGTCGAAGGGCACCTCGCGGGTGAACGTCCGGACGCTGGCGTGCAGGTCGTCGACCTGTTCGGTGATCGAGCGTGCGCCCTCCGTAGCAGGGTCGAGCAGGCCGATCCGGTCGTCGAGGACGCGCCGGACGGCCGCCAGCCGCGCCTGTGCCGTGTCGGCCCGGCCCCGCAACTCCGTGACCGAGTAGTCGGTGTAACCCGCGCCGTCGGTCTCGCTGGGGTGGCCGAGGTCCTCGCCGGTCATCGGCCGACCCTCCTGGATCACCTCCCGGAGCCCGGCGACGACTTCGAGGAAGGCACCGACCGAGAGCGGGTCCTCGCCGCTGGCGTCGGGAGCCGTCGCGTCGAACTCCAGATTCACGGTGGCCGTGTCGGGTACCGGCGGGTCGTGACTCGGCGGGTTTCGTGCGAGGTGGTAGCCCATCCGGGTCTCCAATTGGGAGGCCCCCGCTTTCTGGTTCTGCTGGGTGAGGTAGGTCGCGTCGAGCGGCGACAGGTCCAGCTCCGAGAGGGTGACGCCGGTCTCGGCGACGTGGGTCACCGACTCGGGCTCGGCGGGCCAGGCCCGCCAGGCGACGACCTGATCGCCGTCGGCCACCGTCGGATAGGTTAGGGTGAACCCCGACTCCGAGAGGCCAGTCACGCGCACCGCGTCGGTGCCGCCGACGCTTCCATCCGGAGTGAGTCCGGGGAGTTCGATGGCGTCGCCGCCCGTCTCGGCACCGACGCCGACCGGCTCCTCGCCGTCGGCCCGCACCACGTGGCGGACCACCTGCTGGTCGCCCACGCCGGTCGCGGCACCCGTCGCGAGGCCGCCGACCGTCACCGCGCCGTCGCTGTCGACGCTCGCGGTGCCGGGGAGCGCGAGGAGTTCGACCTGTCCCGGCTCGAAGCCCGTCCGGATCGTCTCCGTGTCGCCCGCCGCCCGGGTGCCGTCGAGGGTCCCGACCGCCGGCGTCGGCGCGTCGTCGCTCCCGAGCGCCACGTAGGTCACGACGCGGCTGGCGTCGCTCGCCGCGCCCGCGTGCGTCGAGGTATAGCTCAGATCCAGCGACTCGCCGAGGCCCGTGACCTCGACGCTGGTCGTCCCGGCGACCGAGCCGCCGGCCGCGAACGGGAGGTGGAGCGCCCGGTCGTCGCGGACGCCCGCGACGTGATCGCCGCTCGACGGGTCGACGCTGGTCCCGACCGCGTGCTGGGTCACGCCGTCGCGGGCGACGGCCATCCCCTCCGAGACGCCCGCCGCGCCGGTCGTGGTGACCGTCCCGCCCGTCTTCGTCGCCAGCGTGGTCCCGAACAGGCGCACCTGCTCGGCGTCCACGCCCAGCGAGATCGAGTCGCTCCCGGTCCCGTCGGGGGTCGTGAACGTGCCGACCTCGACGTTGTCGGGGTTCGACAGCGCGAACGCGCGGTAGGTGACGACCAGTCCGTCCGCGGCGGGCCCGCGCGTCGCCACGTCGTCGAAAGTCACCTCGAACCCGTCGTCGGTGAAGCGGACGGCACCGCGGAGTCGACCGTGATCGCCGTCGCCCTCGTGGAGGTGCGCGTGGAGCGCGTGGTCCTCGTCGACCACGCCGCCCGCGTCCGAGCCCGTCAGGTCGGTCGCCACGCTGGTCGAACACTGGTCGGCACTGCTCGGCGTGCGCACGGCGACGCCGTTGGTGACGCCGTAGTGGCTCGCCGCACCATCTGCGCCGCCCTTCGGGACGCCGTGGGCGAGTCCCAGCACGACGAGATCCGGCTGGAAGTCCAGGTCCGCGACGGAGACGATGCCCTCGCTGGTCGGCGTCACGAAGGTCCCGCTGGCGGCCGCTCTGGTCTCGTCCCACTCCAGGGCCGCCCGGCAGGAGATCCGGTCGGGCGCGGGCAACAGGTCGTCGAGCCAGGCGTTCAGGTTCGGCTCCGCCTCGGGACGCGTCTGCAACGACAGCGACACGTCCGGCCCCGTCGATTCGTCCCCGCCCGGGAGTCCGTCGGGATCGAGGACGCCCGAGTCGGCCGTCCACTCGGTCGCCGCGCCCGCGTTCGCCGGATCGCCGAACGCGACGCCCAGTCGGTGGGTGACGCCCACGTCGTCCCGTGGCGTCTGGGCCACCTCCGGATCGGCCACCGGCTTCCCCTTCACGAGGTCGTCGATGCCGCCGCCCGCTCGCGCGAAGTTGCCCTTCCCCAGCTGGTGGACGTTCTCCGCGATCAGCAGGTCCGTCGTGGCGTCGACGATGGCTTCGATCTCCTCGAGAATTTCCTCGAGCGCCGACTGCTCGGCGCTCGTCGTTGCCGCCGCGAGCGTCGACGCGTTCTCACCGTCGTAGGAAATATCGCGGAAGAACTGGTCTTTCTGGTCGTCGCCGTACTCCTGCCACTTCGTGAACAGCCGGTAGCCGTCGAGTACGTCGCTGGCGGCGGCCGCGGTTCCCACGTCGAGTTGCTCGTCGCCGTCCTCGCCCTCGCCGTGGTCGAGTTGCCCCTCGACGCCGGGGAACGCGCGCCGGAGCGTGAACTTGAACTGGGGGAGTGCGATGGTTCCGGCGTTGGCCTCGTTGTACGCCTTGCTGCGCTCCAGCAGGCGGCGCTCGAACCGGTAGCCGAGCAGGTCGCCGAGCATCTGGCCCTGCCGGATGCCGTCGAGGATCCGCCGGGCCGCCCGCACGCGCCCCGGCGAGAGGTCGATGTCGAGCAGTTCGGCCAGCTCGCCGTCCCCGGACTCGTCGGTGTGGTTCTTCCGGCCGCTCCGGAGGACGGCCGCCGTCGTCGCGTGCTGGGGCGACGGCGCGTGAATGTACTCCGCGTCCTCGGGCTCGGCTCCGTCGGCCAGGGCGTCCGAGCGAAGGTCCTCGACGTAGCCGTACGCGCCGACGTAGGTGACCGGCGAGTCCGTCGCCGGCTCGCTCGTCTCCTCGCTGGCTTGTTCGACCGTCTCCCCGCCGTCGGTCTCGGTGTCGTCGTCCTCCGTCGACTCGCCCGTCGAGCCACCGAACGAGAACGTTCCGAACTGCTTCGAGACCGACTGGATGTTCTCGACGGACCCGAACTGAGTCTTCCCGCCGACGCCGAACCGCGTCCCGGTGCTGGACTGCGCGCCGTCTTCGGCGTCGGACTCGGGTTCGGGCTCGGGCAGGGTCTCGGTGTCCTCGCCGCGGTCGAACTGGTCGCCGACGAACGCGAACTCCGCGCCGTCGTAGAAGTCGGTCTCCCGCGTCTCGCGGTGCTCGAACAGGCGCCGCGTCGCCAGCGAGGTCCACCACGCGTCGAGGCGGTGGCTCGCCAGGTCCAGCGTCTCGGTGAACAGCCGCCCCAGGTCCTCCGTGTCGCGGTCTTCGAGGTACGCCGCGGCGTCCAGAATCTCCTGCAACCGGGGATCGAGCGACGGCTCGTCGTACCGGGGCGAACAGGTATCGAACAACTCGCTCGCGTACGACCCAGCGTAGTTGTCGTCGTACCGGTCGAGCCGTTCGGCCGGCACCGATTCGTCCAGGAACTCCCAGACGGTCCTCGTGTCGCCGTCGACCACCGAGGGATCGGGAACCGGTTGCTGGGTGTAGTCGGGAGCGACGACGTGGTCCTTCCCGGTCTCTGCTTTGATCTCCTCGACCTCGTCTGCCGACCGGGCGTTCGGGTTGCGGTCGGGCGAGAGGAAGGCGTTGTCGCTGGGCAGGTCCAGGTCGTCCCACTTCAGCCCCAGGCGGATCCGGCCGCCGACGTAGCCCTGGAGGACCGAGAAGCGGGTGATCTGCTTGAACAGCGTGTTCTGCAGGCTCGCGCCGCCCGTCCGGTAGAGGTTGTATCGCTTGTCGCGGTAGACGTTGGCTTCCTCGCTGGAGGCCTCGTAGGTGATCGGCGTGTCGCCGGCGTAGGCGGCGATCTCGCTGAACTTCCCGTGTTCGGGCTCGGTGAGCCAGACGTGCATGAACAGCTGGCGGTCGCTCAGTACGTCGATCTCGTCGCCCCAGCCAAGGATCTCCTTGACGCGCTCGCGGTCGAACGAGATGGCGTCGAGTCCGACGGGAAGCCCCATGTCCCGGAGGAAGCCGAACGGCTCGTGGTACAGGTAGCGCAGGTAGTCCGACTCGCGGCCGTCGGTCACGTCCGACACCGGCCGGTCGCCGGACAACTGTAACCGCTCGCCGCGCGTGTCCTCGTCGAACAGCGACCGCACCGGCGGATGCATCCACGCGATCCGCGGATCGAGCGACTGCATGTCGTTGTCGATCAGCATCTGCCGGACCCGCGCTCTGGTCTCCTCGGTCAGGCGCTCGGCCTTGGCCTCGTCGATGTCCGGGTCCGTCAGCAGTGCGTCGTACCCCTCCAGCACCTCCCGCACGAAGTCGTCGGCGTTGGCCTCCCGGCCGAGGATGCGCTCGACCACGTCCGACCCGACCGAGGGCCCGCCGACCCGCTCGACGTTCTCCGCGCCGTCGTCCCAGGCGTCGGTCAGCTTGCCGAGCCAGGTCGCCAGCCGCCCGGGGAACTCGTCGTCGGTCCTGAAGGCTCGCTGGCGCGTCCGCGTCGCGACGCCCGACCCGCCGTCGGGGAGTTTGAAACCGGTCGAGATCGATTTCGTTCGTGTCGGCGTCGCCGGATCGAAACTCGACCCGTAGAGGTCCTGCTCGACCTGCGTCGTACTCTCGGGCATCGTCACCGAGTAGCCCGACGAACTCACCTCGCCGACCGACGGACTCGTCGTTCCGCCGGTGTCGGCCGCCGTCTCTCCGGCGGCCGTCTCGGTCGTGTCAGTGGTCGTGCCGGTCTCGTCGGCGGTCGTCTCGACGGACTCCTCGGGGGTCGACACGTCCGCGTCGACCGACCCCTCGGAGTCAGCGGGGTCGACGGCCCCGCCACCCTCCGATGGGCCGGACGACCCGCCGGTCACCTTCTCCGAGAGCCTGACCTTGCTCGTGTCGAGCCGGAACTGCCCCTCGGGCGTCCGGATCCGATCGTCGACCCGCTCGAACTGCTGTCGCTCGTCGATCTTGTCGGCCAGATTCTCCGTGCCGAGCAGGGGGCTGTCCCCGGGCTCCTCGGGCAGTGTCTGCGCGGGGAGGATTCCGTAGGGAACGGTTCCGACCCGGAGCGGCGGGAAGGGGCCGCCCGCGCGGACGTATCTGACGAAGTGTCGCCGCCAGGCGTCGACTTCTTTGAGCGTCTCCCCGAGTTCCGTCGCCGGGTTCCGGTGGGGGAACGACTTCGCCGTCCCCTGCTCCGAACCGGATCGACCCTTCCAGATGCTGTCGCGGTTGGTCCAGCGATTGTCGATCAGCAGGTTTCGGAGGGAGTAGCCGATGGTGCCCGACCACAGCAACGAGTTCATGTGGCGAGCGTCGGCCTGCGAGCGGCCGTCCGCGCCCTCGACGTGAGCGAAGACGTGATCCATCCCCTCGCCGGGAGCGGCGATGCCGAGCGCGCGGGCCAGCAGGTCGCCGTCGCTGAAGTCGCCGAACTCCGTGCGGAGGGGGCCACACTCCTCGTCGACGGATTCGGCCGGGTCGTCTTTCGGCGTGTAGCCGGCGTCGCCCGCCTCGCTGTTGTTCGAGGGCGTCCCGCGCTCCAGCAGTTCCAGCCCGTCGGTGTAGTGGTGGGCCTCGAACAGCGATGCGAGGGCGTCGGTGGTAGCGTCGCCGGACTGGGACGCCCGGACGCCGACGACGATCAGTTCCTCGAAGACCGCCTCGCCGGGGTTCGTCCCGTTCAGGTCATCGCTGGTGATCGTCAGCCCCATGCCCGCCCTCTCCGCGGCCGGCCAGTCGGTCATCCACTCCATCCCCGGCGGGGCGTCGCCGGGCGTCTCCTCCAGGGTCTCGCTGCCGACCCGTTCGGGACTGGGCCCGACCGGGAGCGGCTGCTGGATGGCGTCGCCCGTCACCGTCACCGTCGTCGTGTCACCTTCCTCGTCGTCCGCGCCCCGCCAGCGCCCGACCGCGATCCAGCGGTCGGGGAGCAGACTCGCGACGGGCGGCTGTGACCACGATCCGGACCGGAGGTCGACCTCGGGGAATTCGAGTGGCGGGACCCGCTCGTCCGAGCCGGTGTCCTCGGTGCCGTTGCCGTCGTCGGTGGCCGGCGGTCCCGACACCGTGCCCGGGATGTCGAAGGGGTTCCCGCCCTCGGCGTAGCCGGTCAGCATCGCCTGAGCGTGGGATTTCGGTGCCGTCGCGTGGACCACGTACGCGCCGCGCTCGCGGCCGAACCGCTCGACCACCTGGTTCCAGGCGCGTTCCTTGATGTCGCGGTAGAAGGCTTCGTCCTCCGTCGAAAATCGCTCCTGCCAGTTCTCGCTCAGGTCGTCGAGCATCGGTCGCAGGTCCGCGGGGACCTTCTCCCGGGCGTAGTCGTGGACCGGGGCCTGTGTGGGCTGGCCGTCGACGGTGTGGACGGTCGTGGTCGGCGGCTGACAGGCGAACCACACCTGCGCCCAGAAGTTTCGCCCCCACTGTTCTTCCTGTACCGTGAGTTCGTCCTCGTGGGTGTCGACGTGGATCTGGTCGGGATAGACCCGCACCCGTAACTCCTGTTCGGCCGGGTCCGTCCGGTTGTGATCGAGCAGGGTCGCCGCCGTCCCGTCCAGTTGGTCCGCACGCGGCGAGTCGTCGTTCGGATAGACGAAGCGCGTCTCCAGCCGCACCGGGAGCATGGCGATTGGCTCGTCCGCGAACGGCGCGAGGTCGTCGTCCAGGCCGTCCAGCAGGGCCTGGAGCTTCCCGGCCCCACCGGACTGGCCGTCGGTGTCGGGCCCGTTCAGCTTCGTCTTCCGGTCGTCGCGGTAGCCACGCGCCGCGGCGACGACGTGTTCGAAAAGGTCGACCAGCGCCTCGCAGTCCTCGGCGGTGCCGTCGGTCACGAGCGCCCCGAAGTCGTCGGTCAGCGCCGCCGGATCGACGGCCCCGCCCTCGACGTAGGTCCGAAGGTCGCGGACGAACCCGTCGACCGCGCTCGTCGTCGGCGAGCGTGGAGCGTCCAGCGCAGACCCGTACTCGCCGTCGGTCTCGACGTAGTTCCCGGTCAGATACGCGAGCGTGTCCGGCCGGTTCTCGCCGCGGAGGAACCGTCCGAACGCGGTCGCGACCCGGTCGGCGTCGCCGGCGTCGCTCCCGCGGCGAACGCGATCCGCACGCGTCTCCAGCAGGGACGACACCGCCGCCGCACGCGTGATCTCGGCCTGTGCCCGCCCGAGTTCCGTCCGGAGCCGTTCGACCGTCTCGCGGGGACCCTCACTCATCGAGCGTCACCTCCGGCAGGTCGGCGGCGATCCTGTAGCGACCGCCGCCCCCGGACATCTCCGGGAGGATGTCGTCCCCGTGGATGCAGATCCGAACCGGTAGTTGCCAGGCGATGCGTGCCATGTGCGCCGAGTTTTTCCCCCACTCGGCCGCGTCGTCGTGGTGCCATTCGTCGTCGTTCACCTCGTTCCACTCCGTGCCCTCGGTGACCGCCCACGGCGCGTCGTTCCCGCCCGCCGGCGCGTCCCCGGTTACGTTCACGTACTTCTTGCCTTCGAGGGCGTCTTCGCTCTCGACGAGGTGGCCCCACGAGAGCCCGTTCCAGCCCTTCTCGGCCCCCTCGCCGTGTGCGTCCTCGCCCATGGTGTTCGTCGAGCGGTTCCCCTCGGGGCCGTAGTCGATACCGTACGGTTTCGATCCGTAGTCGCCGCGGCTCGCCACGTCGTAGCCGAATCGCGTCTCCCCGACCCGTTCTTCGAGGACGAAGAACCACCCCAGATCTTCGTCGTCGGTCCCCTCCGCGATGGTGCCGCCCTCCGCTTCTGTGGTCGTCAGGTCGAACCCGAAGAACGTGATGTCGGGGTCGAGTGTGCCGCTGAACACCGGTTCCTTGGGGTCCCAGGCCGACTGGTTCAGTTCCGATTTCGAGTACTCGCCCAGCACGCGCTCGTCCTCGCCGATGTCGTCGTCCTCGATCTCCTCGACGGCCTGGGCCCGGAGCGAGGAGAGCAGGGGAACCCGGTCCCACTCGGTGTCGTCGCCCTCGCCTTTGTCCTCCTTGACGGCTTTCACGGCGTAGATGCGCGTGTTCGGGTACGCCCGCAGGAGGTCGCCACGGATCAGCAGGACCACCCGGTCGTCCTGGATGCCCGCCGCGCGGTTCTCCCCCAGCGCCGAGTCGCCCCAGGTGTGGAGCTTCGTCACGTCTTTCTGCTCTTTGCCGAGGTACTTCCAGAACTGGCGGAAGTAGGTGCCTCGCCGGTCGGTCGGGTACCGCCGCCACCGGAGTTCGCGAGCCATCTCGTGGTTCAGTCCGCACATGAACGACTCGACGAACTCCGAGTTGGTCTGGAGCGCCCCGACGGTATTCTTGGGGATCTTCCCGACCCCCGGCAGGAGGTACTGCTGGTCGAGCGCCTTCAGCCACCTGTACATCGGTTGCTCGAACTCCGGCGCGGCCAGGATCGGCCCGAGTTCCACCTCCCGGTCCGTCATGCCGGGGTGGATGTCCCACGCCGCCCGCTGTTTCGCCCAGGACCCGGCGTCGAGCAGTCCCGGATACTGGCTGGTCCCGGAGAGCAGGGTCTCTTTCTGGACCGCCGTGAACTCCTCCAGTATCCGTCGCTGATCGACCGCTGCGCTCGTCCCGGCCGAACTCGCAACCTGCTCGGCCGTGCCCTCCGCCTCCTGTATCGCCGACACCTCGGTCGACATCGCCTGCGTCCGCGTCGCACTTGGCGGAATTCCGCTGTCGACCGCGCCAGCGAGGGCGTCCAGTCCGTCCTCGATGTCGTCGATGGCCGCCAGCGCCTCGTCGATCTTCTCGCGGACGGCCGCCGGCTCGTCCGACCCCGACGTGATGGCGTCGGTGACGTACTCCGCGGCGGCGGCGAGTCGGCCGTGAGCCTTGCGGATACCCTCCAGTTCGGCCGTCTTGGCCTCGGTCGTGAAGTCCGACGACAGCGCCGGCGGGTCGGCCGCCAGCAGTTTCCGGAACTGCCGGTCCAGCGTGTCGAACGTGTTGCGCTTGATCGCGTCACAGTGGTCCTCGACGGTCGGCCGCTCGGTCACTGCCGCGACTGCTGCGGTCGAGAACTCCGTCTCGCTATCCGCCAGCGCCGAATCGAGGTCGTCGAGTCGCTGGCGTGCCGTGGTGCAGTGCTCCCGCGTACTCTCGACGGCCAGCAGTGCCTTCGGGACCGTCGCCGCCTTCCCGTCGAGTTCCTCGACGGCCTCGGACAGCGACAGCACCTGCCCCTGCGGGCCGAGCCGCCAGTCGGTCGGTTCGTCGGCGGACTCGCCGTCCGTCGACGCCGGTTCCGTGGCTTCCTTCGTGGTCCCGGCCGCGGTCGTCTCCACCGCTTCCGTCGTCTCCGCCGCCGATTCCGCCGTCTCGACGCTGGCCTCGCTCGCCCCCTCCCGCTCGGGGAGGGTGTCGCTCACACGCGCGAACCGTCCGCCGAGCTTTCGCTCCGTGTCGAAACTGAACGACTCGCCCATCCGTTCGGTGGCGGTCGCCTTCTTCGCGTCCGTCGACACCCCCTTGTCGAGTTTGCCCTTCGACCGGGTGAGTCGCCGGAAGGTCGGCGAGGCGAGTTTCGTCGCCCGGTTCAGTACGTCGGGGTCCGCGAGCGCGCCGCTGGCCGCGCCGAGTGCGCCCCCGCCGTCGCCCCGCATCGGCCCGCCGCTCGCGCCCAGTCGCAGTTCGTTCAGTTTCCGCTGGCCCCGCGTCGACGTGATCGACTTCGTCTCCTCGCTCACGGCGAGTTTCCCCTGACGTGCGAGCGCGTCTGCGAACTGTTGCTCGCCCAGCCTCCTCCGGAGGTCCCCGCCCTGGTCGACCGCCTCGCCGACCGCCGGGTCCGGATCGTGGTCGCCCAGCGCGCCCTCGTCGCGGAGGCGGCCGGCGGCGGTGATCTCGCGGTGGAGGTCTTCGAGGTCCCGGATGCGACTGTCGACGCCGACGAGGTGATCGCCGGCCCGCTGGAACCGGTCGCGGACGTTCGAGCCGGCGAGGTCGCCCAGTTGGCTCCGTCCAGTCCGCTCGTTTGCCAGTTCCAGGTCGCCGAACTTCTCCCAGGCGGCCTCCATCAGTCGCTCCTGGTTCTCCTGGATCACTTCGGTCCCGTAGCCGGCGGGGATGCGCCAGCGCGGGTCGACGTTGAGTTCGCGGAGCCAGGCGTCGACGTACGGACCGGCCGTCGGCACGTCCGGCGGCGTCGGCCGTCCGTCGTCCAGCCCCCAGCCCGCGTCGCCGGGCAGGTACCACTGCCCGTAGATCGGTGGACCGACCACGGGGAGGTCTGCCTGCGGGTCGCTCTCCGACTCCTCGCTCCCGTCGGTGTCGGTGCTGTCGGGGTCGTTGAGCAGTCGCCGCATCGTCTCGCGCTTCTCGGTCGCCAGGGGTTGCTGGTCCAGTCCCGGCGACATCAGCGCGCCGCCGACCTCGAAGGTGCTGTCCTTGTCTTCCAGCTGTGGCGGGCCGGGATCGCTCAGGTCCACCTCGCGTTTCCCGACGCCGGCCTCCGAGAGCTGGCGCGGTTCGAGCTTGCGCGCCAGCGACTCGAAGTCGCCTTCGTTGGCGGTCGCGAACTCCCACTGGTGGTAGATCGGCAGTGTCGTCGTCGACTCCGTCTCGGCGTCCCAGGCGGGCTTGACCGTCGGTTGTTCGGCGTCGCTCTCGTACGGTTGCTTGCCGAGGCCGACGCGCCGCCCCGGCTCGAAGGTCGGGACGACGGCGGCGACGTACCGCGTGTTCGGATCGAGGTTGCGGGGACAGAGCAGTCGCGCGACGGCCTGATCCGACGGACCGGTGAACGCCGCCGCCAGCTCCTGGTCGGTGAGCTTGCCCGTCACCTGGACGTGGGCCCACGCCCAGACCTCCGCGACGGGCGGGAGTTCGTTCTGTGGCACCGACAGCGCGGGGAGGGGCTTGCGACCGTCGGCCTCGACGCTGACGGCCTCGTTCGCCTTCTCGACGACGACCAGCGCCATCCACGGCCTGACCTTCGCGTCGTCGTCCGGGTTGGCTCGCTCGGGACTGAACAGCCACGGGAGGTCCACCCGGTCGAACTCGACGAGGGGGAAGTAGTTCGGCGGCATGGTCGACGTGTCGGGTTCGGGTTCGACCCGGACCACCTGTCGCTCGTCGATGCCCGCCACGTCGCCCGGCCCGTACAGCCGGATGTCCGTCGAGGGCTGGTCGTCGGCCCCCTCCCAGTCGCCGCCCTTCTGTTTGCCCTCCACAGTGAGGTCGACGCCGAAGGCCGGCCGCTGCAGTGGTTCCGTGCCGTACCGCTGGCTCGGTCGATACCCCGCCCGAACGCTCGGGACGAATTCGTAGTGCGTACCCAGTCCTGACTGATCGTTGCCGCTCATCGAGACCCTCCGAGATTGATGACGCCCGCACCCTGTTCGCGCAACAGTTCACCCTGTTCGGCCACGGCGCTCTCGCCGAGGACCACCCGTTCGTCGACCGCTTTCCCGCCGACGGCATCGACACCCGATCCGTCGTCGCTCATCGTGCCGTCCTGTCCACCGCCGGCGACGGTGCTGTCACCGCCCCCACCGCTGACCGTCTCCGTCGGCTGGACCACCTCGACGGTCCCGTCGGGCAGGGTCCGGTCGGCCCGCTCGCCGATGACCTTCCCGCCCGGGAGCCCGTACACGTCGGCCTCGGGCGTGGCGAACTCCTGCCGGAGGTCGTTCCGGGCCAGCGCCGTCTCGTCCAGCAGTTTCGGCACCTCGACCAGCGGAATCCCGAAGCGGGCCCGCTCGGGACGGACGCCCGAGAACCGCCCCAGCGACGACAGCGGCGCGGCGTGTTGCTCCTCCTGCTCGTCGACGACCGACGTTTCGTACTCCAGTTTCGTCGTCCGCCGGAGTTCCTGCGCCCGACCGCTCGTCGCTTCGTCGTTCCCGGCGAAGTAACACGCGTCACTGCCGGCGGCCCGGCCCGCCTCGCGCTCGACGAAGGAGGGACTGTTCAGCTTCTCGCTGTCTTTCATCCGCTTGTACTTCGCGGGCGCGAACCGCTCGCGCTTCGCGTCGGTGTCCAGCGACGTGCCGTCGACCCGCACGTCCGCGATGCGGAACTCCTCGTAGTCCCGTGGCACCATGTTCCCGAACTTCTCGATGCGGGACTGCAACGGCACGACCGTCTGGCGCACGTCGATGCCACCCAGCGGGTGGGCCAGCACCTCGTCGCTCCCTTCCTCGCTCTGGCTCTGACCCTCGCTCTGGCTCTGCCCCCCGCTCTCGCTCTCGGAGTCGCTACCGAGTCCGTCCCGGATCGTCACCAGCGAGTCGGCGCTGTCGGGGACCTGCGCAGCCCAGTTGGCGGACTTGCCGAGTTCGGTCGTCAGTTTCGGCATCACCGTCGCCCGCGGGAGTTTCTCTTTCTCGCCGCCCGACCCCAGTTTCACGTCGACCTTCGTTTTGACCGAGATGAACAGAATCTCGATCTTGACGGTGCCCTTGATCCGCATCGGACCGGGCCCCATCATCGTCCCGTCGACCTTGATGCTGAGACCGTGGCCCTTGATCTGGACTTTCAGTTTCGCCAGGAAGTCGATGACGAACCCGAACGGATCGAACTCGAACAGCGCGTCGAACGCCAGCGCCCCGTCGACCGTCGCCGGCCCGGCCTCGGCGTGGAGGTAGACCCCAGCGCCGACCTGGAAGGTGTTTGGCGTCGTCGCGAGGTACCCCTTGAGCTCGATCCGTGGGTTGCCGCTGGGTGCGCCCAGACTCGCCTTCACGCGGTCGAGTTCCGGGAAGCCCTTCGGCGGTTCGTACCGGGGGTGGAAGCCGCCGACCGAGAGCATGAACTTCCCGTCGTCGCCCCACCGGAGCCGCATCGCCATGTCGCCCGAGACCGTCCACATGACGATCCGGGAGTCGTAGAGGCTCGCAGTGACGGCCATGCGCTCGTCGGGGATGTCGAGCACGCCCAGCACCGCGAGGTTGATCGTGATCAGCGGCGCGTCCTCGTCGGGCAGGTTCAGGTGGAACGCGCCGACGATGGCGATCTCGAACGTCGGGAGTTCGAGGATCACGCCGACCTCCATCGTCAGCAGGGTGGGCGACCCCCACCCCATCTTGACCATCGGGCCGACGACGTGGACGTCCTTCTTGGGCGGGAAGATCGCACGCAGGTCCGAGACGATCTGCTGGGCGTTCTCGATCACGTTCTCGGGGAACAGGACCGAATCGACGTTGCCCGTCCGGACCTTCTTGCCAAGCACGTCGGTCTTCATCCCGCGGTGGAGGCCGAACAGGCCGCCGACGCCGTTGAGCGTGAAGCCAAAGCCCAGCTGGACCGGCGGGAACTCGGCGGTGATGAGCAGGAGAAACGAGTAGCCGTCGCCACCGCCGGGCAGTTTCGTCTTCAGCAGGCCGATGGCCGTCAGCGACAGCGGGCCGACCGACAGTTGCAGGGCACCGGAGTAGCGGTGTTGCTCCGGGAAGAACCGGAGCATGCCGCCGCCGCTGACTGGCCCCGCGTCGACCGACAGGGCCAGTCCCTGCGGTGGCTTGAACCCGAGATCGAGGTTCGCGGGGCCGAGGTTCCCGTCCGTGCCGCCCGGGACCGAGAGGTCCGCCTTGATGCCGGTCCGCATGACCTCCGCGGTCAGGAAGCCGATGTCGAGTTTCGGCGTGGCACTGAAGACGGTCGGCAGGGTGGGGGCGCTGGGACCGTCACCACCCCCGCCGCCGAGTTCGCCCAGATCCAGCCCGAGGAACGTCTCCTTGATCTGGAGCGGCCCCAGCGGGATGTTGTCGGCCAGCGAGATCATCAGCGTCCCGCCGTTCTGGAGGTAGAAGCCCTGTTTCGTGGACCAGCCCAGCGTCACCTCGAAGTCGTACTCGATGGGTTTCGGGATGACCTTGTCCAGAAAGCCCCCTTTCGGGTCGACGGAGATGATCCCGGTCGTCGTGAACTCCGCCACGAACTGGAACCGGTCGTTGGCGTACTCGAACCGCGAGGAGACGGTCAGCCCGTCCATGCTGATCTTGCCGACGACCGTCCCCACGATGGGTTTCTGCATCCGGTCGCCCGACCCGCCGGTCGAGGCCTGGGCGCTCTCGCCGCTCCCGACGTATTCGAGGTCGGCGGTGAACACCAGTTGATCCTCGGACTTGCCGCCCGGCGTCCCCGCGCTACTCCCCTCGGTGTTGACGAATGTGAAGTTCAGCCCGCTGTCGATCCCGGGGTTGATCGCGACCCCGCGGTTGGCGAGGTGGCCGTCCCCTTCGACGGAAGCCCTCCACTCGTCGCCGAGTTTGCCGGACATATCGGAGTCGAGCTGGCCGTAGGTCACGACGGCGACCCCGGGGAGGAACTGCCCCTCTTTGGGCGGGAGCGGGACGAGCTTCAGCCCCGTCTCGAACTGTCCGCCGTCGTAGGACGCGCCGAACAGCGGGAGCATGAGTTTCTGGCCCCAGCCGTCCATCGCGTCGCTGTTTTGCGTGTCGCCGGGCTGGAGGTTCGCGATCTCACTCTGTGACTTGTGGGTCGCGCCGGCCAGCGTGTCCTCGCCGGCCTTCGAGAGCTTCGCCGGGACGTGTGTCCCCCAGAACGTCTGGAGCAACCGCTGGAGCAGGAGCGTCGCCAGGAAGGGTTCGTTCTGCTTCGCCCAGTTGAACAGGTCCTTGGGGATGTCGTTGGGGTCCTCGACGGCCTCGACGACCGCGCCGAGGTCGATGTTCTCGGGGTTCCCGTGGTCGCCCTTCCGGGAGGTGATGACGCCGAAGGTCTTCAGGAAACCGTACAGCTCCCCGTGGTGGGTCTCCAGATAGTTGACGATGAGGTAGTCGAACACCTGATCACCCAGCGTCCCCATGTCCGGGTCCTGCACGTCGATCTCCTGGAGCATCTGGACGGTCCCGTAGATGGCCTTGACGGAACTGACGATGCTCTTGAGACTTTTCAGCAGATCCTGGGGGTCGAGTTCCTCGTAGACCTTCGCCCAGTCCACCTCGTCCAGGTCCTCGATGCCGTCGATGTCCGGGACCGACTGGACCTGACTGACGATGGTGGTGATGGCCTTCTCGATCTTGGCTCCGTTGGTCGTCACGTCGCTCTCGACGGTCTCGTAGAGCTTCGCGGCGTCCTGGCCGATCAACTCCTCGCTGACGCCCATGTCGTCGAGCAACATGGCGATTCCCAGTGGGCCGCGTTTGGTCGCGCTGACGACCGGTTCGACCACCTTCAGGAGTTCGACGATGGCCTGGGCCTCGGAGTTTTTCTCGTTGCTCTCGCCGTCGGAGCCGTTACTCATCGCCCTGTCCCCCTCGCGTCGGTCGGCCGCTGGTTCCTGTCGCTGTCATAGGTCGCTCAGCCCCTCGATGAGTGCGTGGATGAAGCCGGGCCCCTTGTCCGGTCGCCGGTAGTGATCCAGTTCCGGGATGTCCTCGCCCGACTGGCGCATGGCCTTCCGGACCGCCGGATTGCCGAAGTCGATGATGTCCTCACAGGCCGACGTGATCGTGACGCCGCCGCTGAGTTCGATCTGGGCACCCGTCGCGAGGCCGGCCCCGACGCCCGCTCCGTGCCAGCCCCGGTCCGGCACGTCCCACGTCAGGATGCCGTACTCGGGTTTCTCGAAGTCCGTCGCGCTGGTGAAGTAGGCCGTCACGTCGAGCTGGGCACCCGCGCCGAGCGCCGCGGTCCCCTCTACGTCGACGGAGACGACGCCGCCGCCCCAGCTCTGCCGGGAGATGTGTTCCGCGCCGCCCCAGTGGTCGGCGAAGACGACCTGTGCGTCGACGCCGGCACTCCCCCCGAGCGTGCCGCCCACGTCGACGCCGACGCTGGTGAACAGATACCAGTGTGGCGCGTCCTCGATCGGGTGTTTCTCGTCGGGCTCCGGCTCGTACTCCGACCAGAGCGGAAAGAGAACCGAGACGCCGGTCGCCGCCTCGCCGCCGATCACCGCGCCGCCACCGCCCGAGACCGAGAATTCGATGGCGATAGCGTCCAGCCCCGACAGCGAGAGGGCGTACCGCATCGTACTCCCGAGCCAGCTCTCGTACCCGGTGACCTTGTCCTCGAGGTCGTCCCAGTCCAGCTGTGACCCCTCGACGTAGGTCCTGGCCTCCGACTTGCTGACCGGATGGATGCCACCCCGCGTCGTGTCCTCGGTCTCGTCCTCGTCGTCGGCGAACTGCCCGAACAGCTCCTGGTCAGCCATCGCCGCGACCACTCCGTGACCCGTCCCGCGACGGCGGCGTCACCGTGTCACCCCGACCGCGTGACACGCTGGCGGCGGTCGCGCCACGTCGGTCGCGCTCCTGACAGCTCGTGTCATAGCGTTCCCATCTCGTGACGTGTATAAATAGCCCGTCTCTAGATGGTTTTACTCGCCCGCTCGAACGGTCGAACGTCCGGCCGCTATCCGGTGGTTCTGTGACTCCGAGTCGGCTGGCCCCGGGGACGTGAGGACTTAAACAACCCCGTCGAGCGCTCCATCCGCGCCCGGTCGCCGGGGGTAAGTTTCCGGGGTGTATGCAGTGAATATTTATGAGGCACGACTGGGATTGTTGATTCATCGACTGGTCCGGTGAAGGACACGACGACCCACCGGACAGCCGCGGAAGCGCGATGTCGCTTCCGCCACCGCACACATGCACGGACTCCGATCCACGACCGACGACCGCTCGTCCCGCCGTCCGGCGCTGTCGGCGATACTGGCCCTGCTCGCGCTGGCGGGGATGGGGACCGTCGGGGTCGCCAGCGGTGCCGCCAGCCAGCCGGTCGCGGACGCGGGGGCCGCGAACGCGACGTTCCAGACCGCCCAGCCGACCGCGAGCTGTACGCTCTCGGACACGGAAGCGCCGCCGGGCTCGGATATCACGCTCACCGCCTACGAGGCCGAGGACGCCGACAGCTACCGCTGGGACAAACAGGGCGACGGGACGCTCGACACCGACACGTACGACCGGGCCTACTTCACGTTCACCTACGACGAGACCGGCACCTACGAGCCGGCCGTCCGGGTCAGGAACGCCTCCTCGGGCGCGACGGACACCGCGACCTGTGGGACGCTGACCATCGACCCCAACGAGGACCCGAACCCGCGGCTCTCCTACACCCCGTCGAGCCCGGCCGTCGGCGAACGGATGACGTTCGACCCCGCCGAGACGACCGATCCCGACGGGGACGACATCTTCACCTGGGAGTACGACTGGGACGACGACGGGAGCTACGAGGAGATCACCGAGACGCCGTCACAGGTCACCCACACCTACGACACCCGCGGTTCGAAGACGGTCACCCTCCGCGTCGAGGACGAGCACGGCGGGTCGGCAACGACGACCGTCGACTTCTTCGTCGGGACCCGCGAGCCGACGGCCCGCTGTGCCCTCGAAACCGACTCGGCCCGGGTCGGCGAGTCGATCACTATCGACGCGACCGCCTCGGAGAACGCCTCCGTGGCGGATTTCGACGTGGACGGCGACGGGTCCGACGAGTACACCGGCCGGGAGACGCTGGAACAGAGCCACGTCTACGAGGAAGCCGGCACCTACGAGGTGTCGGTCCGGGTCAGGAACGGCGACCGCACGGACGAAGCGGCCTGTGGGACCGTGACCGTCACGAGCAACCAGTCGCCCGACGCCGTCCTCGACGTTCGGCCGTCGAACCCGCGGGCCGGCGAGTCGGTCACCTTCGACGCCTCGGGCTCGTCGGACCCCGACGGGACCATCGAGACCTACGAGTGGGACTTCGACGGGGACAACGTCGACGACCGCACCACGACCTCGCCACAGGCCGAGTACAGCTACGATGCGGCGGGCAGTTACGTCCCGTCGGTGACCGTCATCGACGACGACGGGGCCCGGGACGTGACCTCGCGCGACGTGTCCGTCGGCGAGCGCCTGCCGCCGCCGACCACGGTCTGTACCGTCGAGGAGACCACGATCACGGTCGGCGAGTCGACGACCGTCGACGCCTCCGGCTCCGACGGCCCGACGACCGTCGAGTTCGACGTGGACGGCGACGAGCGCTACGAGCGAACGGACGAGGACGACTTCGTGATTACCGTCGCCTACGACACGGCTGGCGAGTACACCGTCCTCGCTCGCGGCACCAACGAGGGCGGCTCCGACGTGGTCGAGTGCGGGACGATCACGGTCCGGGACCCCGGCACGGAGACGCGGATCACCGAGCGGTTCCCCCGGACCACCGAACCCGACGACTTCGCGGAGACGCCCGGCGGATTCGACGGGACGCCCGGTGCTGAGCGGACGCCCGGCGGCGCGGAGACGCCGACGGTGACCACCGACGAGAACGACCCCGGCGGCTTCGTCCCCGAAGTCCCGGACGAGGCGGCCCCGATCGTCGGCGGCCTGCTCGCCCTGGCGGGGCTGGGCGGACTGGGGTACTACCTCTACCCGTCAGGCGGCGGTGGTGGCGGTGGCGGCAAGGGCGCGCCGCCGAAGCCGCCGACGGTGCCGCCGTCTTCGAAGGCCGCGCGGTTCGAGACCGGGACCTTCCTCACGCCGCCCGAATCGGGGCCGGTGACGGTGTCGGGCCTCGGGTTCGAACCGGACCTGCTCACTTTCGCCGCGACGACGAACGTGCGCTCGACCGACGACGGCGAATCGGACCGCTCGGACGGCTGGAGCCACGGCCGGGCGGTGCGGGGCGCGGACGGGTCGATCCCGCAGACGGTCGTCTCGCTGACCGACGACGCGGGGAACCTCGACGCGGCGATGGGCGCGTCCTCGGACGGCCACGCGCTGGAACTCGACGTACACAACGACGCGCCGCCCGAGCGCGTGGCGGGGCAGGTGACGGGGATCACCGACGACGGGTTCGAGATGACCGTCGACGTGGAGGGGCTGCGCGGGGACCGGGCGGGCGACCAGTACGTCGTCCACTACCAGGCGTTCGCCTTCGGCGAGGGGAGCGAGGTCGAGATCGGCCACTTCCGGACGCCGGAGTTCCCCGGCTCCCAGTCCATCCCGCTCTCGGTCGACGCCGATCACGTCACGCTCACGGCGACGAACACGCTCGGCACGGTCGACAACCGGCGGATGACCGACCTCCCCATCGGGTTCTCCCACGGCGAGGTCGTCGGCCGGGCGAACCCGGGCCAGCTGGTCCGCAACGTCACCGTCGAGCCTTCGGGGCCGGGCGGCACGGCACAGGCCGCCTTCGACGACCGCGCCCTGCACCTCCTGTACGCCTACGAGGGGGAGATCCGCGGGCGGACGACCGCCGAAGTGACGAGTCTGGGCGAGAGCATCGACCTCGAATACGAGACGGTCTACAGCGGGCCGGCGAAAGTCGGCTCCGTCGAGTCGAAACTGGTCACCTACGTCGCCGTCGACACCGGCGGCCGCCGGCCGACCGTCGGCTACTTCCAGTTGCCCGAATCCGGAACCAACGACCTGCTCTCGGTCGATCTCGGCTTCGAGCCGCGCCTGATCGAGTTCACGACGCTGGGGGTCGGTTCCCTCAACACCGACGAACTGACGCCGGCCTCGCCGCTGGGCTTCGGCTGGTCCCACGGCACCGCCATCGGCGGCCGCGAGGGGAGTTACGGCATCCGCCAGTACGTCCTCAACGACGCCACCGATCCCGAGCGCTCGACGTACGAACCACACACCGGACCGCGCCACGACGGCGTCGCCG
The DNA here is from genome assembly GCF_049605515.1 of Halorientalis pallida. Classification (GTDB taxonomy): domain Archaea; phylum Halobacteriota; class Halobacteria; order Halobacteriales; family Haloarculaceae; genus Halorientalis; species Halorientalis pallida_A. The sequence continues at coordinate 1,802,779 of NZ_CP187158.1, read as the reverse complement.
CCGCCGTCCGCTCGCTGGCCGACGGCGGCCGAATCGTCGGCCGCGACGAACTCACGATCACCGGCTTCACCGACAGCGGGTTCCAGGTGGCCGTGACCGACGTGGGAACCGGCGCGACCGACGACGCCGGTACCCGCCCGTACGTCTTCTACAAGGCCTGGCCCAGCCCCGACGCCGACCTGACGAACGGCGGCGGTGGAACCACCGGACAGGAGCGACGGGGCGAGAACGAGAGTCAGCGCGGCCAGGGCGACGGCGAGGACACGAGCGGCGGTCAGCGCTGACTCAGTGCCGCAGGAGGACGTACGTCTGCTCGACGACCTTCGCCAGCACCAGCGCGTACACCGTCTGTGCGCCGACGCCGACCGGGCCCTGGAAGACGCCGCGGCGGACGCCGACCACGACGACGACTGCCGAGGCGGCCAGTAGCGTGCAGACCTTCAGGTACGTCGTCGGCGCGAACAGGTCGTCGGTCCGCTGCCAGAGCGCGAGCGCGCCGACTTTCACGCTCAGGCCGACGCCGACGGTGGCGACCAGCACCTGCAACGGCGGCGCGAGCGCGTCGAGGCCGACGGTGCGGACGAGGTCGTCGACGACCATCACAGGAACTGCGTGAGGAGCGCGGGGTCGAAAACCAGCGCGGCGACACCACCGCCGGCGGCGAAGGCCATGAGCGCGTACCACGGCTCCATCCGGATGGTCTTGAACGCCTTGGACTTGTAGCGCTTGTAGCCCAGCGAGCCGCCGACGAACACCAGCGCCAGCCCGAACCCGGCGTCGCGCCGACCGATGTGGAGCAACCAGACGGTGACGAACCCGACGATGGCCCCCAGTTCCAGCGCGTGGACCTCGTTGGTCGTCACCTCCCGGATGCCCTTCGAGACGGGCAGGAAGGCGGGGAGGGTGAACGCGACCGACTGCCCGAAGCCGGACTTGCCGTGGCCGTTCGCGCCGCCGGACTCCGAGCCGACGGTCGTCGCGCCGGTGTTGACCTGGCTCGCCTCCTGGTTCACCGTCGGTGCCGGCCCCTTGCCCGAGCGGAACCGGCCGACGAGTTTCTTCGCGCCGGCGACGCCGAACACGCCCCAGGCGGCGTAAAAGAGGACACCGACCGGCGTCGTCGGGTTCGGGAGCGCCCCGACGAGTTCGGCCACGTTCCCCGGGAGCTGTCCGGTGAGCTGTAGCACTGCCGACGAGGTGAGGACCGCGGCGACCAGCCCGGAGGTCATTCTCCCACCCCACTCGCTCGGTCCTGTCGTCCGTCCACCCGATCTCGTGTGTTTCGAATCATGGTATCGCCACTCGCGTGTGTGGACGCCCGTGTCCACCGTTCGATACCGGTGACTCTCGGAGTCAGTAGTATGAAACCAGTCTCTAGACACGTTGTGTCCCGCCGGAAGGGCCGTCAGCGCCGGAAAACTGTCCGAGCGGTCAGTACCGTCGTGCGAACGCACCGACGACGGGGAACTCGAACCACTCGCCGCTGTAGGCCTGGTACATCGCGTACACCCACACCCCGAAGCCGGCGAGCCCGACCAGCAGGTAGACGATGGCCAACAGCGCCACGAACAGGCCGCCGATCACGGGCACGAACGCGAACACCGTCGTGACCACGCCGAGGACGACGTACACCCCGATGGCCGCGACGGTGAGCGCGATGCTCTGGACGGCGTGGAAGCGCACGAACTCGTCGTCTTCGAGAACGAGCATCAGCACGCCCGTAATCGCGCCGAAGACGTACGCGACCGCCGCCCCCTGGTTCGGGTCCAGCCCGGTTCCGGTCGAGGCACCCACCTCCTCGGTCCGGGCCTGTCCGGTCGTCGGCTCGTCCGGTTCGCTGGTCGCCATCTCACTCACCCTCCGCGGGCCACCCTGTGCGCCGCTCTACGGTTGGAGTCTGTCGGTGACTCATAGGACCCTCTCGCGCCCGGAGGATATGAAGTTCGCTGCACGTGACGGTCGGGAATCACGTCTGGGCGCTCACTCCACCCAGACCTCGCCGAAGGTGTCGAAGAAGTCCGCGCCGCTGTCGACGGCGACGTGGCGCGCGCCCAGGCGGTCCCCGACGGCCTCGATCTCGTCGAGGTGGGACTGGAGGCGGTCGCGGTAGCGGCGTTCGACGTTCGCGCCGAAGTACGTCCGCAGTTTCGTGTCGGCCTCCGGATCGCGGAAGATCGTGTCGCCACGCGCCGGCGGGTCCCGCTCGTCGGGCGCGAGGACGTGCGCCAGCGTCAGGTCGTTGCGCTGGAGGGCCGCCAGTCCCGCCTCGATCTCGGCGGGATCGTCGAGGAAGTCACTCGCCACGAGGACCAGCGACTTCGAGTCGATGGTCGCGGCGTAGTCCGCACAGGCCGTCCGGAAGTCCGTCTGGCCCGACGGATCGGTTTCGTTCAGCCGTTCGATCAACCGCAGGACTTCGCCCTGTGTCGAGCGGTTGCGGTCGATCCGCTCGAACGTCTCGCCGAGCAGTGAGAAGCGGAAATCGTTCCCCTCGGCCGCCGCGAGTGCGGCGAAGCCCAGGCCCAGTTTGGCCGCGTACTCGAACTTGTGGGGGGTCGCCGATTCGTCCCTGTGGCCCCCGAAGTCCATCGACGTGCTGGCGTCGAGCAGGACGTGGACGGTGAGGTTGCGTTCGGCCTCGTACTGCTTGACGTACAGTTCCTCGGTGCGGGCGTACACCCGCCAGTCGACCAGCCGGGTGTCGTCGCCGGGCGTGTACTTCCGGTGGTCGCTGAAGGTCAGCCCCTCCCCGACCTCCGTGGAGCGCTGTTCGCCCTGCCTGACGGCGTCGACCCGTCGCTGGACGGAGGGGTCGAACCGCGCCAGTTCGTCGAGGAAGGTGGGTTCGATCACAGCAGGGCTCCGATCACGTCGTCGGCCGTCACGCCGTCCCGTTCGGCCCGGAAGTCCACGACGACACGGTGTCTGAGGACCGGGCGCGCCATCGCCTCCACGTCCTCGCCGGTGACGTGGGCGCGACCGGCCATGAACGCGCGAGCCTTCGCGAGGACGACCAGCCCCATGCTCGCCCGCGGACTCGCGCCGTACTCGAGCTGGTCGGCCGTGCGGGTCGCCCGGACCAGTTCGACCACGCGGTCCCGAATGTCGTCGGCGATGGGGACCTGCCGGACGAGTTCCTGGGCGCGCAGGAGGTCGGCGGTCGCCAACTGCTGTTCGACCGGGATGGTGTCGTCCAGTCGGCCGGTGTAGCGGTCGACGATCTCCCGCTCGGACGCCTCGTCGGGGTAGTCGACGAGGACTTTCGCCAGGAAGCGGTCCTTCTGTGCCTCCGGGAGCGGGTAGGTCCCGTCCTGCTCGACCGGGTTCTGTGTCGCCAGCACGAAAAAGGGGTCGGGCAGGTGCCGGGTCTCGCCGCCGGCGGTGACCTGTCGCTCCTGCATCGCCTCCAGCAGTGCGGCCTGGGTCTTCGGCGTCGCGCGGTTGATCTCGTCGGCCAGCACCACGTTGGCGAAGATGGGGCCGGGCTCGAAGGTGAACTCCCGGCCGTCGCGGGTCTCCCGGATGATCTCGGTGCCCGTGATGTCGCTCGGCATCAGGTCCGGCGTGTTCTGGACGCGCGAGAACGAACAGTCGGTCACCTCGGCGATGGTCCGGACGAGCATCGTCTTGCCCAGTCCGGGGACGCTCTCTAGCAGTGCGTTCCCGTCGGCGAGCAGGCAGGCGAGTACCTGATCCAGTACGGCCTCCTGGCCGACGAGGCGCTTTCGCACCTCCGTCCGCACCGCCGCGAGTCGGTCCTGAATCCTGTCCACCTCGTCGTCGTCGAGTGTGTCGTCAGTCATCGGTATCACGCTGGACGCGCAGGTTGTATTCCCGCACCAGATCCGCGTCTTCGAGGTTCCGTTCGGCGGCGAAGCCGGCCTGCCGGGCCGCCACGGCGTCGCCGCCGGCCGACAGCCCGCTGTCCTCGTAGCTGTCGACCTGCTCGCCGGCCCCGCCACCGCTGCTCTGTGAGAAGTTCACGTCGATCTCCTCCCGACCGCCGGCGGCCTCCTTGCGCTCGCCGAGCACGTCGTCGGGGTTCTGGAGTTCGGACACGCCGTTGTCCGGCCCGCCGAACGACTCCGGCCCTCGCTGTTCGTCGGTCGTGTTCGTCGTCGGCGCGAAGGTGACGCCCGCGACGGCCGCCTGGACCGTCAGGGCGCTCGCCAGGACGACCACGACGGCGCTGACCGTCAGCCAGCGGGTGTGGAGGAAGCCGCCGGCGCTGGTCTCGGAGAGTCGGTCGGTCACGTCCCGGTAGAGCCGCCGGGCCATCTGGGTCTCGGCCCCGTCGGTCGCGGCGTCGCGGGCGGTCCGGAGCGCGTCCGCGACGACCGGATTGGCCGCCTCGAACCGCTCGACCGTGTAGTAGCGGACCCGGAGGCCGAACTCGACGCCGCCGGCCAGCAGGGCGACGCCGACGGCCGCGACCGTCCCGCCCCGGACCGGGCCGACTGCCGGCAAGGGGGCCGCGACGACCCGCGTCAGCAGGTTCACCACGAGGAAGACGGCCACGGCGTCGACCACCGCGTGGAGGGCGGCCGCCTTGTACCCCTCGCGCCTGATCGCCCGGACCGCGCGCTCGATCCCGGTGCGTTCCGCGCTGGGTTCGGGTTCGGATTCCTCGCGCATGTCAGTCACACTCCGGATACTGCGAACTGTTGTCGATCTTTCCACAGAGGTCGTCGAGATCGTTCTGTAAGGCCTTCCTGTCGTCTTTCAGGTCGTCGATCCGGTCGTCCTGATCGTCGATGGTCCCGTTCAACTCGTCGGTCAGGTCCTGGAGGTTCGTGTTGCGGGACTGGAGGTCGGCGTTCTCCTCGAGGAGTTCGTCCCGGCGCTGTTCGAGTTCGTCCACCCGATCACGGAGGTCCGCCCGCTCGTTCAGGAGGTCGTCGACCTCGCGCTGGAGCTCCTGCTTGTCGCTTTCGAGCCGGTCGATCCGGTCGCGGGCCGAGGACAGATTGCGTTCGGCCGCCGCCAGTTGCTCGGTGAGGTCCTGTACGTCGGTCTGGCGGGTTTCGAGGCTCTCGTTGATCCGTTCGAGCCGGTCGCGGGTCTCGTCGAGTTCGCTGCGAACGGTGGCGAGTTCTTCCTCGGCGGTCGCTTTCTGCTGGGCGAGCCGTTCCGCCCGGTCGGTCACGTCGCCGACGCTGTACTCGTAGTAGACGGTGACGCCGCCGACGCCGAGGACTGTCAGCCCGACCACGGCGAGCAAGACGACGTTGAGTCTGGTTCCGATCATAGTTGTCTGATGCGAACGAGTCGCCGCGTGCCGACCTCGACGAGGTACAGCACGAGCGCGACGACGAGGACGAGCCACGTCCACTCCCTGGTGACTGTCTCTACAGTTCGGGCCTCCTGACGGACCTGCTCTGCGATGGCCGCGGCCTGATCCGGCTCGAACACGCGCCCGCCCGAGCGCTCGACGGCGGTCCTGACGGCCCGCGACTGGCCGAAGGCGGCGAACTCCCGGGGGTAGTTCACGGCGTATTCGGCGGCCAGCAGCGACTGGTAGCCCGGCGACGCCGGCACGAACGTCGTCTCGTACTGGCCGGTGTCGACCTGGGTGAACCGGTAGCCGTCGGCCGACGGCCGGCTCGATCCCTCGTAGGTGGCCGTCGCGGGACTGCCGACGCGGGCGTCCGAGATGGACGTGATGCCGGTCGCCAGCCGCTCGGGGTCGCCGATGGCCCAGTTGACGGACTTGGTGATGCCCAGCGAGTCCGGGGCCGAGAGCAGGCCGTCGAGCCCGCCGTTCTCGCCGTAGGCGGTGATCGCGACGGTGCGCCCCAGCCCGTACCGCCAGGCCGTGATCGCCGGCGCACCGTCCGATCCCGCGACCAGCAGGTCCGCCCCTCTGGCCGCGGCGACCGAGTGGGTCCGGGCCGGCCGGGCGGTGAACTCGACGCCGCTCGTGATGAAGTGGGTCCGGTCCAGTACGGTGAGGCCGCTGCCCTGGAAATCGCGGGTCTCGCCCCCGAACTCGATCCGGAGCTTGTTGGACTCGTCGGCCAGGAGGAAGACGCCGCCGCCGGCGTCGGCCACTTGCTGGAGGTAGTCGACGGCGACTTCACTGCCGACGCCGACCGGGATCACTTCGATGCCGCGCTCGCTGGCCCGGGCGGCCGCGCCCGGTGCGTCCCCGCCCTGCGCGCGCCCGTCGGTCAGCAGGATGATCGTCCCGCTCCCCCCGAGCATCTGGGTCGCGCCCTCGATCCCGGCGCTCACGTCCGTACTCCCCGAACTCTCCAGCCGGCGGATGCGGTCTTCGAGGAAGGATCGGGAACTCCCCAGCCCGGTGAGGCCGGCGATCCGGTAGACCTGGTTGTTGAACGCGACGATACCGACCCGGTTCTCGTCGCCCAGCTGGTTCAGTACGTCCAGCGCCAGCGCCTGCTGGGCCGACATCGACCCGCTCGTGCTGCCGGAGATGTCGACCGCGACGACCACCCGCGAGGTCTCGCCGCCCTCGCCGATGGTGACCGGCAGGAGGTCGGTCAGCAGCGACTCCCGGTAATCCCCCCGCTCGAAGGCGTTGGGGCCGCCGACGGTGACCAGCCCCGTGCCGTCGATGACGGCCCGCTGGAGCGCGCTCACGTTGCCCAGGTCGCCCGCGGCGACGTTCTGGACCACGACCGCGTAGTACCCCGAGAGGTTCGCCGGGATCGACTCCGCGGTGTCCACGTCGTAGACCTCCCGGAGGAACCCCTCGAAGGCGTAGTCGCCCCGCGAGACGTAGAGGATCTTCGGCGGTTCGACCACTCGCACGGTCTTGCGGAACACGTCGTTGCGGTCGTACACGTCGCCGCCCTCGATCCGGGCGGTCACCCGGTGGCTTCCGGTCGAACTGAAGTTGTACGTGAACGTGAGCCCGCCCGCCTCCGCGACGGTCTCCTCGCGGATCTGCTGGCCGTCGACGCTGACGGACAGCGTCGTCTCGGTGTCGCCGAGGGCGGTGCCGTCGACGGTCACGCGGAACTGGTTGGCGACACCCGTACTGGTCTTGGCCGGGCCGCTGACCGCGACGGCCCGCTCGGTCCGGTTCGAGTCGAGCGAGACGGCGTGAATCGAGGCGTTCACCTGCTGGGCGACGCCCGCAGCCGCGTCCAGCGAACGCCCGCTGGTCACGCGCCCGTCCGAGACCAGCAGGACGCTCCCGTTCGGAGCGAGCGCGCTCGTCACCGCGTCCCCGACCGGCGAGTCGGACTCACTGCCGACGGTTCGGGTCCTGACGGCGACCCCCTCGTTCTCGATGGCAGTCGCGAGGTCGCCGGGCGCGGCGTCGGTCGTCGCCATGCTGGCCGAGCGGTCCACGAGCATCGTCACCGTGGGCTGGCCCGTCGAATCCGTCGTCGCCAGCGTGTAGGGGCCGGCGGCCGCCACCACCAGCAACGTCACGAGCACGAGCCGGGAAGCCAGGAACAGCGTCCGCGAGCGTCCCGTGAACACCGCCCGCTCGCGCCGGCGAAAGGCGAGGCCCACCAGGACCGCCGCGACCGGCAGCGCGACCAGCACGAGCGGTCGCTGGAGACCGATCCGGAGCCCCGCCAGCGTGGTCTCGACGGGCATCAGATGTCACCCCGTCGACGGAGATACCCCAGCTCGGCCCCGAGCAGGACGAGCAGGCCGAGCAGAACCAGCGGCGTGAGGTCCTGCCGTACCTGCTGGCCGGTCGTGGGGCCGCCACTCCCGGCTCCCTCACCACTGGCGTCGACCGGGGCGGCGCTCACGTTCGACTCGGCCGGGGAGAGCAGGGCGGCGCTGGTCCGCCGGTCCGTCGTCCGGTAGGTGCCAACCCGATCTAGCTGGACTGCCGCGGTCGTCCGCTGACCCGTCGGCGTCTCGACGGTCGTCTCGTTGGCCAGCTGGAGCGTCGTTCCCGTCTCGCGGTTCAGGTCCGACAGCGAGGGCCGGCCGGCAAGCCAGTGGATCGCCCGCTTCCAGAACACCGGATAGCGGTAGTCGTAGCGGAAGGCGGTCTGGTTGGGGAGGTAGCCGTAGTACATCGTCCGGCCGCCCGCCCGCCCGTCGGTGGCCAGCAGTGGCGACCCGTCCGAGAGCGTCACCAGCGCGGTCCCGGTCGCCGTGGCCCCGAGGTGGTAGTCGGGGGCCGGGAAGTCGAAGCCGGTGGTCACGGGGTGGCTGGTGACGTTGTCGATGCCGCCGGACTGCTCGATTCCGCCCGGCGTGACCGGGAGGAGGTCGCCGTACCCAACGTCGTCGACGTTGCGCTGGGCCTGGATCAGGACGCCGCCGCCGTCGGCGGTGGTCGCCCGGGCGGTCTCGACGGTCGAACCCAGCACGCGCTCGGCGACCACGTCGGCGAACACCACGGCGTCGTAGTCGCCGGTCGTCGAGACCGGCGGTCGCTTCACGGTCACGTTCACCGTCGGAATCACTTCGAGCGCGGTCCGGAGGTTCCGGTTGTTCCCGTTGGTCAACAGCAGGGTGTCCTCGGCCTGCTCGTCGGGGACGGCGACTGGCACGCTGTCGTCGACCGGGAACGCGTCACCGCCCGCCAGTCGGGCGGTCGCCGACGACGCCGGGAGCGGGAAGACCACCGAGCGCCGGTCGCCAGGCTGGAGCGACACCGTCCGCGACTGGCCGGCGAAGGTCAGGGTCCGCTCGGCCGCCGTCGCGCCCGTGTTGGCGACGCGGAGGACGACGTTGCGGTTCTCGAACGACCGGCCGACGATGCCGACGTTCTCGGTCCGACCGCCGCCGAACTGTTGGAGGGTGAGTGTCGCCCCGCTGGCTCGCACCGCGTCGGCGGCCTGTCTCCAGCCCGCCTCGCCCTGCCCCGACCCGCCCGCGAAGTCGCTGAACACGAGGACGCGGCTCTCGGAGCCGGCGAGTTCGCGGGCGCGTTCGATGGCCCCGCGGAGGTCGCCGGGCGCGTGCGTGACACGGAGTCCGTCGAGCGCCGACCGCGCGTCCTCCGGGTCGGCCTCCGTGACGGGTGTCCGGACGGAGCCGCCGGCGACGACGACGGTCGTCGGCGTCCCGACGGCCTCTCTGGCGGCCGCGACGGCTTCGGCGAAGCGTGTCCCGTCGCCCGTCTCCGTGGCCATACTGGCGGAAGCGTCGACCACGAGGACCGTTGGCTGGGCGCTCACCTCCCGGGTCGTCGTCACGTAGGGGGCGGCGAGCCCGACCGCGAGCAGGAGGATGGCGAGGACCTGCAACAGGAGCAGGAGGTTCCGGCGCAGTCGCTCCAGCACCGGGTTCGACCCCCCTTCGTCAGGGTCGGACTGGAGAAACGCGACCGTGGGCAGGGGGAGTTCCCGCGGGTCCGGCTGGATCAGGTACAGCACGACGAGCGGGACGAGGGCGGCGAGCGCGGCCAGGCCGAGCGGGGCGGCGAAGACGTCACCGAGCGCCATGTGTTGGAGGGACCACTGCAGTCACGCTTCCCTTGTGCGACGGGTACTATAAGCCTCGTGGAAACTTCAGCCGAAATTTGTGTCTCTCCGGTGGTTCGCGTTCGGGACGACGGCGAGAACCGGCCGCTCAGACTCCGGGACGGCTCTCGACGGCCGAATTAAATTGTTTAGCCACAACACACAACACGCTGGCAACGCATCCTTCGACAATCAGCGATGTCCGGGAACGCGTCCGTCCAACAGGGGCACGCCGTCGTGGAAGTCGAGTTTTCGGTCCGCAACGCCTCGTATCCGTTCGTCTCGGTGACAGACGCCGAATCCTGCGTCTTCGAACTCGCGGAGATGGTGCCGCGGGGTGACGGCGAGTACGCCGAGTTCTTCAACGTGTCCGGCATCGACCCGGACCGGATCGTCTCGCTCGCCGCCGACCGGGAGGCCCTGGACGTGTCGCTGCTCGAATCCTACGACCAGGGTGGGATGTTCGAGTTCGTCGCGGGCGCGGACTGCCCGGCAGTCCAGCTGGCGGAACTCGGGGCCCTGCCCCGGGAGGCGACGGCCGTCGACGGTGAGGGCCGGATCGTCGCGGAGATTCCGCCCCGGTTCGAATCGGCGGCGGTCGTCGAAACCTTCCTCGACGCGACCTCGGACATCGAACTCGTGTCCAAGCGGGGCAAGGAGTCGTTCTCGCCGCTGTTCTCGGAGTCGGCGTTCCGGCAGGTCCTCGAGACGGAACTCACCGAGCGACAGCGCGAGGTCCTTCGTGCGGCCTACGACGCCGGGTACTACGAGTGGCCCCAGGAGTGTACGGGGGCCGATGTCGCCGACGATCTGGGTATCACCTCGGCCACGTTCTCCGAACACATTCACGCGGCCGAGCGAAAGCTACTGGGGTTGCTGTTCGACACCGGAGCCGGATCGTGAGTGAGACGGCACACGGATCGACGAGCGGATCACCGCTGGTCGTGACTCGGTTCGGCGACGACGATTCGTCCGTCCGCGTGGACCGTCACCGCACACCCTTCGTACCGAAACGAGACGGTGAGCGGCCCGTCCCGTTCGCCTCCGTCGCGCTCCGTGTCGAACAGGCGGTCGAGCGCGTCCGGATCGACGACCTCGAACAGGGGTGAGATAGTCGCCGGATCCGACCCGGTCACCGTGGCCACCGAGTCGATGACGGCCGCCGAGGGCGCTCGCTCGCCCGCGGGATCGAACTGTGCTGTGAACGTGTCCCGCTCGTGGGCTGGCCTGTCGTCAGGGGGGGAGTGGTTTGTTCTGAACATATCTCAACGGGAGGAGAGCCCTCCGCTATCGGTGCCCATGTGACCGGTAGCTGTAGTCCGTCTCCCTACATATCGAGGGTGTGTCCGGACGACACGGCTCGTGTTCTCTGTCGCCGATATTCGGGCGTCACTCCTCCGTCGCTGTCCCGTCGTGGTCTGCCGCTCCCGACTCGTACTCTGCGCCGTCGACGCCGACGACGGGGAAGCTGACGGTCGCGGTCGTCCCTGCGTCGGTCACGTCGAAGTCGATCTCGCCGCCGGCCGCGGCCACGCTCCAGGCGACCAGCCAGAGGCCGAGGCCGCTCCCGTGTTCGAGGTCGGTCTCGTCGCCGTCCTCGATGACGGCCAGTTCGTGATCGGGCACCCCCGGTCCGCGGTCGCGGACCGTCACGGTCACCGCGTCGTCGTCGGCCCCCACCGAGACGGTCACGTCCGGTGAATCCGACCCATCGCCGGTCCGCCCGTGTTCCAGCGCGTTCTCGACGAGGTTTCGGACGACGACCCGGAGCAAGGCGGGATTGATCCGGAGCAGGGCGGCGTCGGTCCCTTCGATCTCGACGGTCGCCTCGGGGAACTCCTCGCGGAGTTCGGCCACCACTTCGCCCACCAGGTCTCGGGCGGCCACCAGCGACTCGGTGTCGTCCTCGATGACGCGCTCGAAGCGCCGGGCCTTCTCGCTGAGCGCGACCAACCCCTGGGTCTTCTCGCGGGCGGGTTCGAGCAACTCGGCCACGTCGTCCTCGGCGCGGTCGGCGGCGGCGTCCAGGTTCATGTCGACGACGGTGAGGTCGTTGCGGAGGTTGTGCCGGAGGACGCGGTTCAGGACCGCCAGGCGCTGTTCGCGCTGGCGCTCGGCGGTGATGTCCTGGAAGACGAGCGTGTAGCCCAGGTGCGCGCCGGTCCCGTCGTCGAGATCCGTCGAGGTGACCTTGAACGTCCGCCTGCCCGCGTCGGTCCGGATCGTGGCGTCCTGCTCGGTCTCGGTGGGGTCGATCTCGTCACCCTCGTAGCAGGCGGTGAACGGTTCGGTCAGCACGTCACGGGCCGCCAGCCCGAGCGTCGACTCGGCGGCGGGGTTGTAGTTGACGACGCGGTGGCGTTCGTCGACGATCACGACCGGGTTCCCGAGGTCGGCGATGGCCGCCCGGTTGCCGGCCCGGCGGGTCGCGGGGTGGAAGTCGAACATGCCGCTCCCGACGAAGGCGTAGGCGTCGAAGACGACGTGGGCGAGAAAGAGGACGGGCGCGACGTTGATCCCCGGCGCGGGGACGATGCCGAACGTCCAGGCGATCAGGCCGACGCCCGGCGGGAGCGGGGAGAGTGCGACCGCGAGTGCCTCGCCCCGGTAGAGGTCGCCGTAGCTGATGATCGTGTCCACCAGCAGGAGCGTCCCGACGGCGGTGCCGATGCTGGTGACACCAAGGATCAGGAACGCGCCGCCGTGGCGGGTGAACGACGCCGTCGCCAGTCCCCACGTCGACCGGACCGTGAAGTCAGCCCAGACGAGTTCGTGCAGCGGGTTGGTCACGACCAGCAGGGTCAGCAGGACGGTGAGCCCGGCCAGCAGTTTGAACCACGGCGAGCGGATGACGTGGCCGCGGCCGGTGTAGGCCAGCGCGAACGCGATGAACAGCGCACCGAGCCAGATGTAGGCCACCCAGAACAGCACCTCGACGGCCCAGCGGACCCAGTAATCCGAGACGAGGTAGCCGACGCCGTAGCCGGCGGTCAGCGCGAACTGCACGCCCAGAACTACAAGTAGCCACGTCGCGCCCGGGCGGTCCCGGACCGACCAGAGGTAGTAACCGAGCGCGAGCGTGCCGGCGGCCGCGGCGAACGAGCCGACCACGGGCCAGAGCGTGGTCGGAGACACGTCGGAGGACACGGTCCCCCGAAGGACGTACCTTTCGGTCGGCTCACGCCGACGAACGCCGGTGTGTACATTCAAAAAGGAAGACGCGACCACTGGGGGTATGATCGCCATCGCTGGCGCGAAGGGAGGATGCGGCAAGACGACGGCGACGCTGGGGCTGGCCCAGGCCTTCGCACGGGCCGGGACGCCGGCGCTCGCCGTCGACGCCGACCGACAGCTACCGAACCTCCACGTCACCGCCGACGTGGAGCGCGAACCGACCGCCTCGGCTCTGGACGAGGGGACCGACGTGACCGCCCTGGCACAGCAGACCGCCGGCTCGCCCAGCGTGGGCGTCCTGCCGGCCCCGAAACCCGCCGACACGGTGGACCTGGGGACCGCCCTCGGGAGCATCGAGCAGGACTCGACGGCGGTGTTCGTCGACTGCCCATCCGGGGCCGGGCCGGACATCGTCGAACCACTGTCGGCCGCCGACGGCGTCGTCGTGGTCTCCACGCCCACGGAGCGGAGTCTGACCGCCGCCGAGACGACCATCGACATCGCGCGCCGACTGGAAGTGCCCGTCGAGGGGCTCCTGCTCAACCAGTGTGACTCTGTGCCCGCGGCGGTGGAGTCGGACTTCGACGTGCCGGTGCTGGGGGCCGTCCCCGAGCGCGAGCCGCCCCTGCCTGCCGAGGAGGCCCGGACGGCCTTCGACCGCGCGGCGGCCCACCTGCTGGACTCGGCGACCGACCCCGAACCGGTCGCGACCGCGCCCGACGCCGAGAACCGACTCTCGACCGGCGTGGACGCCCTCGACCGGGCCTTCGGTGGCGGGTTCCGGCCGGGGACCGTCGTCGCGCTGACCGCCGCGCCCGCGAGCCAGTCGGAGCTGTTGCTGTACGAGTCGACGACCGAGCGCGGCACGCTGTACCTCTCGACCGAGCGCAGCGAGGACACCGTCCGGTACGCCATCGAGGAGTCGATGGCCAGCGCCGGCAGTCCGACGGTCCGCCACCTCGACGCGGGGAACCCGCTGGTGAAAGCCGAACAGCTCATCAGCAACCTCCCCGAGGGGGCGAACCTGATCGTCGATCCCGTCGACGCGCTGGAGCGGGGCGACCGCGCCGACTACGTGAGCTTCCTGAACGCGCTGGTCGAACACACCCGCGCCACGGGAAGTATCGCCGTCCTCCACGGTCTCGACCCCGCGCCGGCCAACCGCTCGGCGACGGCGCAGTTCGCCGACGTGGTGGTCCGGGTCGACGCCGACTTCGAGGACGGACTGACACACGAACTTCGCGTCGAGAAGTCACGCCGAGACGAGCTCCCGACCGATCCCGTCGAGATCGACCTCACGACCGAAGCCACGCTCGGCCGCGGCGGCGACACGTAATCAGGCGTCGACGCGCGTTCCGACCCGGCTCTCGCAGGCCTCGATCCGGCGGGCCAAACGCTCGAAGCTGTCGACGGCGGCACAGTCCGGAGCGTACTCTCGGACCGGCTCCCAGTCGGCCTGTGCCTGCGCGACCGCCCGGTGTTTCGGGACGACCGTCGTCGGCGCGCCGAACTTCGCCTCGATCCGCTCGGCGATGGCCGCCGTCTTGGTTTTCTCGCCGCCGTCCCCGTCGTCGCTCCCGCCCAGCGTGTAGTCCCCGACCGAGAATCCCTCGTCGCCGTCGCTCGCGCCGGGCGCGTTCCGGGCCATGTTGAGCGCGACGCTGGCCAGCGGCGTGTCGACGTTGAGCGAGAGTTCCCGCGTCCGGTAGGCGTTCAGCAGCGCCGGTTTCTTCGCGGTCGTCACGATCACCGACACGTCGGCGCTGTGGAGTTGCATCCCAACGTCGCGGGCCAGTCCGGCCGGGCAGTCGATCACGACCGTGCCGTACTGGCGCTCGACGGCCCCGACGGTCTCCACGATCCCGTCGAGCCGGGACGCGCGGGCCCCCTCCAGCGTCCGGCCACAGGGGAGGACCTTGATCGACCCGAACTCCGCGACGGCGTCGACGGGATCGGTCCGGCCCGCCAGCACGTCGTGGAGGTCCGGGCCGGTCCCACGGGGCAGGTCCGCGGTCGCCAGGTCGCCGTCCACGACGACGGCGTCGAGTTCCCGCCCGAGGTTCAGCGAGACGGTCGACTTGCCGACGCCGCCTTTCCCGCCGGTGACGGCGACGATCATGGGTCCTCGGCCAGGAGGTCGCTCGGCGGCGACCACGCCGCCAGGTCGGCGAGCACTTCCTCGGTCCCGGCCCGGCCGCCCTCGGCGCGCGTGACCGAGACGACTTCGAGTGGGGTCTCGACCGGCTCGGCGGGGCTGGCGAACCCGATGCCACGCCGCCGATCCGGCTGGATCGTCGCTTCCCACACGTCGTCCGACCACTCCGGGGCCGTCCGGTCGCCCAGGCCCGGCGACCAGACCGGCCCGTCGATGCGACTGCGCAGCCGGACGACCTGCGGCGTCGACCGGTCGTTCGCCACGGTCGCGCTCACGAACGTCACCCCGGCACGCCGTCGCACGTCCGTGTCGTCGATCCACTCCTCGTCCATATCCCCGTTGGCCTCGCTATCGCGTATAAAGTTCAACACGGCAGGAGGCGACAGTCGCCGATCCCGTCAGTCGTCGCCGGCCGCCGCGTCCGCAACGGTGCCGTCGGCCGTCGTCGCCTCGCCCTCGCCGGATCGCTGTCGGTCGCGGTCGCGCTCGTACTCGGCCAACTCCCGGAGCTGGCCGGGCGTCCCGAGGACGTAGGCGGTATCGCCCGCCTGCAACGGGTCGCGGTCGTCGGGGAACGGGATCGTCTCGCCGTCGCGGTCGACCACCAGCACGTCGGCGGGGAGCCAGCCGGCGAATTCGCCGTCCAGCGCCCCGCCCTGCTCGACGCTCACGGAAGTCACCGTCTCGCCGGCCACCCGGACGACCGAGACGAGTTCGTTCACGTCGTCGGGGTCGGCCGGCTGGGTCACCAGCCGGTAGCGCGCGGCCGCGTCCAGGTCGTCGGCGTCGTCGGCGGCCACCTGCAGGGTCGTCACGTCGCCGACGCTCGCCCGAAATTCGCCGGTCGCGACCAGTTCCGCTTCCCCGGCGTCGTCCGTCCACACCTCGACGGGGTCGCCCGTGCTGGCGTCGGCGGGCGGGTCGCCCCGAACCGCGACCGCGACGGTCTCGGGCGGGAGCGACGGGCCGATCCCCGCCGGCCGCGTTCCGACGGCGAGGTAGGTCACCTCGCCCTCGTCGGTGACCGAGACCGACACGTGATCGACGGGGAAGTCCCGCTCGATCCGGGCGACCAGCCGCGACTCCAGTTCCTCGACCGAGAGCCGGCGGGGAAAGAGCATCCGTCGGCCCGCCAGGTCTCGCTTGACGGACTCGTCGACCGACGGGTAGCCCTCGGCGTCGGCGACCGACGCGGGCAACTCGACGGCGATGACGAGGCCGGCCGAGCGGACCAGCCGCGCGACCTCGCCGTGGGCGTCGAGTCGCGTGATTCCGAAGACCTCGCAGGCGAGGTGGTCGCCGATCCAGCGACCGCCCGCGGACGCGATGGCGCTGACGAAAAAGGCACCCAGCAGGTACGCGCCGGTGCCGTAGTGGAGCAACGGTGTGGGCTGGACGATCACGTCGCGAAGCAGCCCCACGAGGTTCAGCCAGATCGCCGGGAACACGGTGCCGACGATGACGCTCGCCCCGATGGGGAGCGGGTAGGTCGTGTACTTCCGGTAGACGAACGCGACGCCCGTCGCGACCACGCCGGCGTACAGCCCGAACCCGAGGATGTGCAACAGCGACCGTTTGGTCCAGTCCTGGGCCAGCGACTGGAGGAGGATGGGATCGATCATCGCTCGCCCTCCGTTCGGTCGTCCAGTCGACGCAGGACGGCGCTCTCGCCGACCACGAACGCCTCGTCGGCCCGTTCGAGCGCCGCCTGCTCCGGCCCGAACGCCCAGCCGTGTCGCGCCCCGCGCTCGGCGGGGTCGGCGTCCGGCGTCTCGTCGGTGTCGACGGTTTCGTCCGCGCCGTCGTCGTCCTCTGTCACGCCGTCACGGACGGCGAGCGGCTGGATCTCGTCGTCGGCCAGCGCCTCGCGGACCGCCGGCGTCAGCGTGAGCCGCCGAATCGTCCGGTCCGCGCCGTCGAGCAACGAGAACGCCTCGAAGTCGTGGCGACGGCCGCGCGGTTCGACGACGATCCGCCCCCGTTCGGCGTCGAGTAGTGTGCCGGCCGCCGACGCAGGGACGGCCACCGTGACACGGCCCGCCCCCGATGCAGTTGCGGACCCGCCGTCGGGCACCATCCCGTCGGAATCGCCCGTCGCCCGGTCGATACCGAGTACCGTGCCCGCGACCGATCCCTCGCCGGTCCGGACGGTCACCTTGTCTTCGGCCGTCAGCCCGGCCGGGAGCAGCGCCGAAACCGAGACGGCCCGCCAGCCGTCGGGGACCCGGCTGGCGACGCCGGTCGTCGGGGGCGCGGCGGTGATCGTCGCCCGACCGCGCCCGTCGATGGAGACCGAGACCTCCCCGAGGTCGTGGTCGGTCCGCAACTGGTCTTCGAGTCGCCGCTCCAGCTCCGGCAGCGGGAGGTCGGCGGGGAGCCGCCAGGCGCCCTCCTCCAGCGCGGTCCGAACGTCGGGCGACAGCGACGGGTAGCCGTCGATCTCCCGGATCTCGCCGGCCGTCCGGATCGTCACCTGTCCGAGACCGTCCACGGCGTCGACCGCCTCGGCCGACAGCGTGCGCTTGCGCTCGGTCGGCTGTGTCGTCTCGCGGGGTAGTTCGGCCGCGATCTTCTGGCCCTGGCTGTTGGCGTACAGCGCGATCATGATGATCACGAGCAGGCCGATCAACAGCCGCGGGACCTGCTGGACGCTGGATCCGATGATCCCGACGTACAGCGCGTCGACCGCCACCAGCGGCAGGATGAGCAGGACGACGGCGATCTGGGAGAGTTCCTGGTCCCAGTAGTAGCTGATCGTGAAGCTGAACACCCCGACGGCGAACGAGACGACGATCCCGATCAGGACGCCAAAAGAGATGCCCAGCAGCACTTCGACCGGAAGCGACGGTGCTGCCATCAGTTGTCCTCCTTCCCTTCGAACATGTGTATCTGGTTTTGGTTTGAATTTCCGAGTGTCTGGACCTGACGAGACGGAGTCGTCCCCGTTACGCGATCAAAACGAAGGGGGAGCGCCCAACCCGTTACTTGACGACTTTGATCTCGGAGTTGTCGTTTTTGTCCTTGTAATTGCTGTCGGACGGCGGTTCGAGATTGATCGTCAGCGTCCCGGTGTCCTGGTCGGACCGGAAATCGACACAGAGCGTCGTCGCGCTCGGCGACGAGCCGCAGTTACTCGCGGCTTTCACCGTGAACTCCACCTGATGCGGGCCCGCGTTCGCACCTTTCGTCGACAGTGCGACCGGTTCGTTCTCCAGGTCGAGGCTCCCGCTTTTGACGATCATCTGCCCGTTCGTAATTTCGTCACCGTCCTCGCTGACGGCCGAAACAGTGACCGTCGCAGGCGTCGAACTGCTCGACATCGACTGTGTGGTGACGATCTCGTTGTCCAGGTTCACCTGCGCCTCGGTCTGCCCGACGCTCCCGATCCCGCCGAGCAACTGCATCATGATTGCGAGACTGGCCACACCCACGACGAGCGCGATCACGAGGCGGATCGGGAGCCCCTCGATCGCCCGCTCGTCCCCGAGGAACGATTGCTTTCGAGTCACACCCCCCTTGGACGCGTCTTCTGTCTTAAACCTTGGAGCCAAGGTTGAAGTACGAAGGCCGGGCCAGAGCGGAGTGTGACTGGCCAGGAGTTCGTCATCGGGCGCGGGAAGGACCTCGACGCGGGCCCGTCGGGCCGGCTGGGTGCCTACCGGGCGCTGGACGGGAGCGAGGGGGCACCGCTGTATCTGGACCTGGACGGCCCACACGCCATGCTGATCGTCGGCAAGCGTGGCTACGGGAAGTCCTACACGCTCGGGGTCATCGCGGAGTCGCTGGCGCGGGCTCGCGGCGTCGCGCCCGTCATCGTCGACCCGATGGACGTGTTCACGACGCTCGATCAGCCGACGCGGGGCGACGCGGACCCGGTGCTGGCCGACGTGATCGAGGACCCGGCGGTCGCGCCCTCGGCGCTGGACCCGCGGTCGTGGTGTGCGTTGCTCGGCCTCCCGGCCGAGAGCGGGGCCGGGAGCCTCCTCTGGCAGGCCGCGGGCGAGGCCGACACGCTCGACGGGATGCGCGACCACATCGCGGCGACGGACGCGCCGGAGGCGGACACACGGGCGGCGATCAACCACGTAGACATGGCCGAGGCGTGGGGCGTGTTCGACGCCGACGGGCTGACGGCGCAGGACCTGGCGGGGCCGGAGATCACGGTGATCAACGTCGCGGGGATGGACACCGACCCGATGAACGCCGTGGCGCGGGGCATCGGCGAGGCGCTGTATCGGGCCCGCGAGACCGAGACCATCGACCGGCTCCCTTGGCTGTTGATCGACGAGGCCCACACGTTCTTCCAGGGGGTCGCCGAGTCGACGCTGGAGACGATCCTCACGCGTGGGCGTGCGCCCGGTGTGAGTCTCGTCATGGCGACCCAGCGCCCGAGCGCGGTGCCGGAGGTGGGCATCTCCCAGTCGGACGTGCTGATCTCCCACCGGCTGACCTCGGAGGCCGACCTCGACGCCCTGCAGGCGGCCCAGCCGACCTACATGAACTCCTCGCTGGCCGACGAGGACCGGATGCCCACCGACACCGGGGAGGTCGTCATCATCGACGACTCGACGGAGACCATCCACGCGGCACAGGTCCGGCGGCGGGACACGCCCCACGGCGGGGACAGCCCCAACGCCAGCGACGTGGTGGTCGACGGCGAGGAAGCCACAGGCGACGACTGAGCTGACGAGCGACGGACACCCTCACCCGTTCTAGGTTTAAGTACCAAGAGGCGGCCAAACGGGGCATGACCGACATCGAGCGAATCGAACAGCGGCTCGCCGCCGTCGAGCGGACGGTCGTCGACGGGGACTTCGAGCTGGACGAACTCGCCGACGTGGCGGCGCTGGCCGAGGACGTCGAGCGCATCGAGTCGCGGCTCGAAGAACTCGAACGCCGGGTCGCGGATCTGGAGGGGTCGGCCCAGGCGGTCGAGGGGTACGTCTCGAACATCGAGTCCGTCAACGAGGACGTGGAGCGGCGGGCCGACGCCGCGGTCGCGGCCGTCGACCGCCTGGAGCGTCGCGTCGACGAACTCGACGCGGCCACGGCCGCCGGCCGTGACGGTGCGGCGGCGCAGTCGGCGAACGGGACTGGCGGCGACGACGCCGTGGGGGCGGCGGTCGACGGTTCCGCCCAGTCCGGCGAGTCACATCCGGCCGCCGACGGACCGGCAGGGAGCAACGGCGATATGTTCGACGACCCGAGCGAGGTCGAGCGCGCGGTCGACGACGTGATCGGGGCCGACGGGTCGGACCGACGGGCCAGCGGTGACACACAGTCGACCAGTGGGAACGGGCAGTCCGGCACGGCGCGGGCGGCCAACGGAAGCCAGCCCGCAGGCGCACGGTCGTCCACCGGGCACGGGCAGGCTGGCGGGTCCGGGCCGACCACCGGCACGCGAGGGGCGCAGAACACCCGGTCGAACGGCACTGCAGACTCGGGGTCGGTCGAGTCGGCCGATCAGGAGAGCGTCGAGCGGAGTCTCGCCGGCGCTGACGGGGGGCAGGCGGAGTCGTCCGACACCGGCGGCCAGCCGACCGACCAGTCCGGCGAGTCCGACGACTCGGGCGGACTCTTGGCCTCGCTCCGCTCGAAGCTGTCGTGATCCGGTACGTGCTGGCCGTGCTGCTCACGGTCGCGATTCTGGGGATCGCGATGCCGGCCGTCGAGGACACGGCCGGCAAGCAGAGCGACCAGCAGGTGGCCAACCAGGTCGCCAAGATCGAGGGGGCCGCCGTCTCGCTCGTCGAGAACGAGGAACTCCCGCCGGAGGGGGAAAGCGGCGCACGGCGCTCGATCACGCTCGAGTTCCCGGGGGACTCGTTGCTCTCGCGGCCCGTCACGGACTTCGAGATCGAGCGCGTCCGGTCGAACCTGAGCGTCGTCCGGTACAGTATCGAGGGACGGCCCGAACAGCAACTGTTCATCGACGCGCCGGTGGCCAGCGCCGCCGACGGGACGATCCAACTCGGTGGGTCGGGCGAGAAGGAGTTCGTCCTGACCTACGAGCGCAACGAGACGGGTGCGCCGACGGTGTTCCTGCGGCGGCGCTGAGGTGGCTAATTTTAAACCGGATCACGCGGCCACTCACGGCATGTCACAGAACGCGTCCGGTTTCTCCATCGAGTCGCTGCTTTCCGACGCGGGACTCGGGGGGCTGTTCGGACTGGGGTCCGACGGGCCGGACCAGACGTGTTCCTGCCGGATGCAGTTCGAGGACCGACTGTTAGCGGTCGACGCGACGGACTGCGACGGCGACCTCTCGCAGTCGACGGTCTGCCGGGAGGCCGTGGTCGAGCGACTCGTCGACCGGGACGCCGGGGGCATCGTCGTCGAATCGAACGGCCGGGAGTACCGCTACGACGACGCCACCGTCGCGCTGTTGTCGGCGGCCGGCCGGTTCGTCGACCTGCTGGGCGACCGCGACGAGCGCCTGGCCGACGCCGCGGCGACCGATCCGCTCGACGTGGCCGCGGAACTGGAGACGCGGGTCGGCCCCGTCGCGGACGTGGGCGTCGAGTCGGGACTGCTCGACGCCGCGGCGACCATCCCGGACTACGACGCGCTGGCCCCGGACGTGGGCCTGCGGATCGCGGACTACTACGTCGATCAGGAGGTCACCGAGGACGCCCGGCTGGAAGGCGTCACGTCGCTGTCGACGGGCAGCGAGGCCCGAATCTACCGGCGGGCCGACAGCGTGCCGCTGTACGCGCTCGATCCCGTCGACCTGACGCTGTCCCCGGCGGAACGCGAGATCCTGCTCGACGCCTACGAGGCCATCGCCAACGGCCTCGTCGACGGCGAGCGGGCGGCCTCGCGGGCCATCGAACACGTCACCGACGACGCGGTCGACCCGCTCCTGACCGCGATCCTGGCGAAACACACGAGCGGCTACGGCGTCCTCGAAGACCTGTTCGCCGACGACCGCGTGACCGACGTGTACGTCACCTCGCCGGTCTCCTCCAATCCCGTCAGGGTCGTCGTCGACGGGCAGTCGATGACGACGAACGTCCACATGACGGAAAGCGGCGCGGAGGCGCTGGCCTCGCGCATCCGGCGGACCAGCGGCCGCGCGTTCTCCCGGGCGAGTCCGACCGTCGACGCGACCGCGGGACTGGACAACGGGATCGACCTCCGGATCGCCGGGATCACCGACCCGGTCGCGGAGGGCGTCGCCTTCGCATTCCGGGAGCAGGCCGACGACCAGTTCACGCTCCCGTCGCTGGTGGCCAACGACACGATGTCCGCGGAGGTCGCGGCGTTTCTCTCGGTCGCCATCGAGCGCAACGCCGCGGCGCTGATCGCCGGGACCCGCGGGGCCGGGAAGACGACACTGCTGGGCACCCTGCTGTACGAGTTGACGCCGGACACCAGAACTGTCGTCATCGAGGACACGCCCGAGTTACCAGTGAAACCGCTCCAGTCGGTGGACCGGGACGTGCAGGCCCTGCGGACCGGGACCGGCGAGGGTCCCGAGATCACCGCGACCGACGCCCTGCGGACGGCCCTGCGCCTGGGTGACGGGGCGCTGGTGGTCGGCGAGATCCGCGGCGAGGAGGCACAGGTCCTCTACGAGGCGATGCGGGTCGGGGCCAACGCCAACGCGGTGCTGGGGACGATCCACGGCGACGGGGCCGACGAGGTGTACGAGCGGGTCGTCTCGGACCTCGGTGTCCCGCCGTCGTCGTTCGGCGCGACCGACCTCGTGGTGACGGTGCAGGCCTACCGGACGCCACAGGGGCGGAAACGCCGACTGGCCCGCATCGAGGAGGTGATGGTCAGCGGCGAGGACATCTGGTTCGAGCCGCTGTACGAGATCGAGGGCGACCAGGCCCGGTCGACGGGCCGGATCGACCGCGGTGAGAGCCGCTTTATCGACCGGCTGACCGGGCCGGGCGAGACCTACGCCGACATCAGGGCGGCCATCGACCGGCGGAGTCGGTTGCTCGCGGAACTGGCCGACGACGGCCGGACGAGCCCCCGGGAGGTGGCGGCGGCCTACGCGGGCCGGGAGGACGCATGAGTTCGCCGACGGCGGCCGACGCCGACGAGTCCGACGAGGACGGCCTCGGCAGCCGCGTCCAGGGTCTACTGACGGGACAGGAGGCAGACGCCGCCGGCGCCTCGGGGGCCGCGTCCCGGCGCGAGCGCCGTCGCCAGCGGCGGGCCGAGCGGTCCCGCGACCCCATCGTCGAACTCTCGACTATCGTCCACGGGCTGGCGAGCCTCTACCCCTACGAGGTCGGGACCAGCGACGAGCTGGCCGACTCGCTGTCCTTTCTCCAGTCCGAGTACCGCGCGGAGACGGTGGTGCGGGCGGGGTACGGCGCGGGGATGCTCTCGCTGTTCGCGCTCGTGCCCCTGATCATGTCGCCGCTGCCCCTGCTCGCCGTCGGTTTTCTGATGCTCTCGCTCCCGCTGGGGGTCATCCACGGGGTCCACTCCGCGCCGCACGTGCTGGCCGACCTCCGGCGGACGCGGGCGCTGGGTGACACGCCGAACCTGATCGGGCGGGCGGTCCTGCGGATGCAGATCCAGCCCGCTACCGAGAACGCCGTCCGGTTCGCCGCCGAGACGGGCCGGGGGCCGCTGGCCGAGAGCCTCTCGGCGCACATCGACCGCTCCATCGGGACGCCCCGGACCGGGCTGACTTCCTTCGCCGACGAGTGGGCCGAGGAGTTCCCGGCGATCCGGCGGTCGGCCGCCCTGCTCGTGACCGCACAGGACGCGCCGGAGGGCGAGCGCGGGCGGACGCTGGACCGGGCGCTCAGCGCGATTCTCGACGGGACCCGCAACCAGATGGCGGAGTTCACCTCCGCGATCCAGGGGCCGACGACGGCGCTGTACGCCTTCGGCGTCATGCTCCCGATGGCGCTGGTCGCGCTGATCCCGGCGGCCACGCTCGCGGGCTATCCCGTCTCCATCTGGGTGTTCGTCGTCCTCTACAACCTCACCCTGCCGCTGATCCTGCTGGCGGCCAGCGCGTGGTTGCTCACCCGGCGACCGGTCGCGTTCCCGCCGCCGCAGGTCACCCGCGCTCACCCGGACGTGCCCGACCGGGTGACCAAACCGCTCCTGATCGGCCTCGGGATCGGTGGGTTCGCCTTCGGCCTGCTCCACTTCGCCGGGCTGGTCGGGAGTATCCCACTGCTCGCCCCGGTCGCGTCCGTCCTCGGCCCGGTGAGCCACCTGGCCTCTATCGTCGGTATCGGGCTCGGACTCGGGGCCTTCCTGCTCGCGGCCTACCAGCCGATCAAGGACGTTCGGGACTACGTCCGGGACGTGGAGGAACACCTCGTCGACGCGCTCTATCTCGTCGGGCGGCAGGTCGACGAGGACGAGGCCGTCGAGTCGGCCATCGCCCACGCCGGTGACCGGGTGCCCGAGGAGACCGGCGAGGTCTTCGCGGACGCGGCGGGCATCCAGCGCCGACTCCGAACGAGCGTCCACGAGGCGTTCCTCGGCGACTACGGGGCGCTCGAGGACATCCCGAGCCCGCGTGCGGAGGGGACCGCCTCCCTGCTCTCCATCGCCGCCGACGAGGGCCAGCCCGCGGGCCGGGCCATCGTCTCGATGGCCGACCACCTCGAAGAACTCCAGGAGGTCGAGGGCGAGACCAAGCGGGCGCTGGCGACGGTGACGAACACGCTCGAACACACGGCGTCGTTTTTCGGCCCGATGGTCGGCGGCGCCACCGTCGGACTGGCCGGCGGGATGGTCGGCGAGGGCGCGGCGGCCGCCGACGTGGAACCGATGCCGGTCGAACCGCTGGGCATCGTCGTCGGCGTCTACGTCATCACGCTGTGTTTCATCCTGACGGCGCTGTCCATCGGCCTCCGGCACGGCCTGGACCGCTCGCTGGTCGGGTACAAGATCGGCCAGTCGCTCGTGTTCGCCGTCCCCATCTACGCGATGACGCTCTACATCGTCGGCTCGATCATGTAAGTCATGACAACTCGCTGACTATCGCTTCGGTTTAAATACGATCACGGGGCCAAGGGAGGTATGGACTTCGAGGCGCCAGCGGACGCCTGGTACGTGTTTCTCGGCGTCGCGTTGGTCAGTGTCGCCATGGCCGGTGTGGCACTGGGGCTTCCGTCGGCGGCCCCGCCGGACGCCAACGCGGCGGCGAACACCATCGACCGGGTGGCCGCCAGCACGCAGAACGCCAGCGCGAGCTACGAGCACGACGCCGACCGGCTCTGGGTCGGGACGAAACGCGTCCGACTGGAAAACGACGGCGGCGGCAGTGCCGAGGCGAGCATCGCGTTCGGGCGGATGGTCTTCGTCCGCCACGACGCCGACGAGAAACTTGACGAGGTCCTCCACGGAGCCTCGCCCGCGGCGGTTTACTCGGGTGCCTCGCCGAGCCCGAGGGCCGCGTTCCGGGCCGACATCCAGCATGCCAGAGACGAGATGAACGACGAAGCGAGAAACGACGAGCCGGACTGGTGGACCGCCAACGGACAACTCCGCGTGCGGAAGGTCGAATGGAGGGGTGTCAGTGTCACGCTCGTCGACGGGTGACCGGGGCCAGACCGAACCGCTCGCCGCGCTGGTGGCCGTCTCGGTCATGGCGCTGGGACTGGCGCTGTACGGCGGCTACCTCTCGGACGTGTTGCCCGGCAACAGCGACCGACACGTCGAGGGCGCGACCCAGGATCGGGTCTGGAACGAGATCCAGACCAACGGCGTGTTCGACGAGAGTACCGACATCGAGACCGTCCTGGTCGCCGGGAGTACCGGGAGCAACGAGGCGACCGACCTCCCGGAGGGATACAACGTCTACGTCGCGGTGACGCGGGTCGGCGACGACGGCCGGACCGAGGTGGTCGACTCCCACTACTTCGCGTCCGACAGTTCGCCGGCCGGCGACACCCCGTCGGACGGCGTGCCCGACGCCGCGAACAACGCGACCCGGCCGGTGCCGGTCCGCGAGTCTCCCGGTGACGTGGAGGGCGGCCGGCTCGTCGTGTCCGTCTGGACGTGAGACCGGCCTGTCCAGTCAAAGTTTAAGTAGCATAACCGGAGCAAAGGCGGCATGTTCCCACTGACTTCGTTTCGGTCTGCGCTCTTCTCTGGACCGCATCGCGTCGCTGCCGAGCTTTCGGTGCGGGGGTGACCGACGTGTCGCATGGGCCCTCCGGACGGCGAACGCGCGCGATCAGCACGGTGATGGACGTGTCGCTGGCGCTGCTGTTGATCAGTGCCAGCGTCGTGTTGATCGCCACGTCGCTGGACGGGGACGGCGAGGCGACGACGCCCGACGCGGTGGCGGCCGACCAGACCGCCGAGACGCTAGCGGCCACCTCGATGTCGGTCGAGTACTCCATCGAACCGGTCACGTCCCAGTCCGAGTGGGACGGGGAGAACGTCGCGACGGACTTCGCTGACGAGTCGTTCAGGCGAGTCAGTCAAGGGTCGGCCGCCGGCTTGCTCGCGGAAGCGGCGGTGGCCAACGTCGAGATCGACGGCACGCGGCTGACCAAGGAAGGCCAGAACTTCGAGCCCGCCGTCGAGACGAAGGTCCTGAACACGTTCCTCGGGGCGAACCAGAGCGTCTACGTCGAGGCCGTCTGGCGGCCGTATCCCGAGTCCTCCATCGAGGGAATCGCCTCGGCCGGTGACCGACCGCCCCGTGACGCCTCGGTCAACACGGCCGTCCTCCGGGTCACGAGCGACGTGCCGTCGGTCGGGTCCGGAACTGTGGAACGCGGCTACCGACTGAACGGCTTCGAGGGGGCGGCCAGACCGATCGCCGCCGCGGTCGTTCGGGGCCTGTACCCGCCGACGGAGATGCAACTCCTGCTCGAACGGCAGGGGTTCAACCGTGCGCTGGGGAAGTACCGGTACCTGCGGATGGCGACGGCCATCGAGGCATCCGAGGCCGCGACCGACGACTTCGAGTACCGGGACGCGGCGAACGTCTACTTCGGCGACGCGACGGTCATCAGCCGCAACGGGGCCGACGCCCGGGCGGCCAACGCACAGCTCACCGACCAGCTCACGCGGATCGTCGCCGCGGACATGGACGAAAAATACGACGACGACGTGACCGCCGACGAACTCGGCGCTGACGTGGCGACCGGCGACGTGCAGATCATCGTCAAGACCTGGTAACATGACACGCAGAGACCACACCGTCTCGATTGCATCGGACGAGAGAGCGCGGGTCCCGTTCGCCGTGATCGGCGTCATCGTACTGATCAGCAGCGTCGCCGTCGTCGGGACGCTCCAGACCCGGCCGGAACCCCAGCCCGACACCGACCCGTCGCTGGCGATGGATCGGGCGGTCTCGACCTCCCAGACGGCGATCAAAGACGCCGTCAGGACGGCGATGAAGGACGCGGCGGCCGAACCGCTGACGACGACCGCGGACACGCCGGTCGGGAACGCCATCGCCGACAGCGGTGGTGACACGTTCGAGGAGTACGTGAAGTTGCGGATCTACCTCGAAACGGCAGCGGCGCTCCGGGACTCCGGCCAGCGGGTGGATACGAAGATGCGGACCGACCTGTCGCTGCCGCGGGTGGACTACACCGAGTCGAGTATCGAGGACGCCATCGACCGGGTCGACCTGACCGTGGGTCACGAGTCCGGGTCGCTGGCGGCCGGGAAGGTCACCGCCGAGATCAGCGGGATCGACGTGACCGTCCGCGAGAACGGCTCGCAGGTCGCCAGCCGGACCGAGACCATCGCGGTGACGGTGAGTTCGACGACGTTCGCGCTGGACGAGAAGGTCACCGAGTACGAGAACCGGCTCCAGCGCGGATTCTTCGAGGGCGACCTCAACCCGACGAACCTCGACGGCTTCGGCCAGCAGTTCGCCGCACGCCTGTATCCGATGGCCTACGCGAAGGCGTACTACGAGCGAGTGTTTGGCTCGCCACTGCCGCCCTCACCCAGTGGATCCACGGGGGCTGACGTGTTCGAGCGGATCAACAAGAACAAACACTCGGAAGTGCTGGCCAACGACGCGATATTCGGCATTCAAAAGAAGACGTTCGACGCGACCGATCCGTACGCAGCCCGGACGATGAAAGGCCAGTGGGCCTGTATGGGTGCGAAGATTGTCGAGGATCTGGGTGGCGGACGAGCTTCCGACAAGATTTCGAGTAGCATCTCTGGCATTCCCGGGCCGCTCTCAGCCAGCACCTTCTGTCAGGGTGCCAAGGCGATGTTCGGCGACGCCAACGGGAACCTTCCGGAGATCCCCACACCCGGTGAGTTCGTCGACCGTCGGATCAACGCCCTCTTCGGGCCATCGACGGGCGTCTCTACCGAACACGAAGTTGCCATCGACCGCTTCGCGGAAGCGGCCTACGAGGACATGACCGGCGGTGGAATGAGCGGTGACAGATGGCTGGCGAAACCAGACATCATCGACGAGGTGAAGGGCAAAGACAAGATGCCCGACATCGAGGAAGAGTTGCCAGAGGACATGGGTGACGGGCGTATCGAGACCGCGATCGACCGCACCTACGAGGTCAAATCGTGGGCGGAGACGACCGACGAGAGCTCGAGTATCTCCATCCCGAGCGTGAGCAGTCCGGACGACGACGACCTCGGCGGCTGTAGCGCCGACAGCACCGACTACTCGATCGACAGCGTCGACAGCGTCAGTGCGACGCGGAACGACGTCTGGGACACCGACGCCGACGGGAGTAAGAAGCCGATCGTTCGGTTCGGCGTCGACGCCGACGTGACGGTCGAGACCTCGGTCGACTTCTCCTGTAGCTCGCACGACGAGAAAAACGACAGCAATGCACCGTTCTCCGGGTCCGGGTCCGACACGTCGTCGGGAACTGTCAGCTTCGACGTCGAGATCGACGGGAAACACAGCACGGGAACCGGCGTCCTCCGCAACGGCGTCGACAGCGATTACGGCTCCGACAGCAACTTCAAGGCCGCGCTGGACAAGGCTGTCTCGGCCCACATCGCGGACGACGGAGAGAGTTCGCTCGAAGGTGACGTGGGCGGTGCCGCCGGGACCGATCTCGGTTCCACTACCTCGGCATCGGAGGTCAGGGACGAAGTGGTCGGCGCGGTCAGCCTCGACGGGTCACAGAAGACACACGACCTCAGCCCGCCCAGCGGCCTCGAAGGGTCCATCGAGAGCGACATCGAGAACTTCCGGAGCGTCGTCAAATCGGAGGTCAGTAACGCGAGCTTCTCACGGATCGGCATGGCGACGGGGAAAGGCCCCTTCGAGCAACTCAAGAACAACATCGACCAGCGGGCGCTGGTCCATCACGACCGGACGCCGACGAGCGATTACAGCAGCGCACGGCGGAAGGCGAAAATCGAGGCGCGGCGGATCTACGTCAACCGGATGCGCCACTGGATCGACGAGATCAACAGCACCCGGAACGAGGCCCGCAACAAGGCCGACAACGAGATCACCGACGCGCTCGGCGGCGCGATGGACGGGCTCTCGGGTGGAATCGACGTTCTCAACAAAGGACTCGGCTTCGCACAGGAGGCGCTCAGCGGCGACACGTCGTTGTCGATGGCCAACCGGGGGACGGTCGAAGACACGCCGCTGACAGAGGATATCACGTATTCCGTCCACGGATCGCCGACCTACCTGACGAAATCGCCGCTGACGCGGGCGACGGTCCCGGCGGTGCGGCCCGGGTACGCCAACCTGACCGAGCCAATGGACACGATGCACTCGTCCATGGCGGTCCGGAACCACGATCTGATCGCGTATCCGGGGCTGCCGATCATCCCGTGGCCGACGTTCTGGTACCTGTCGGTGGACGCCTGGCAGGTCAACGTCCAGGGTGAGTATGCCCGATTCGCAGTGAGTGCGAACAAGGGCGATCCGTCCAGCACTGGCGGGACGACGTATGTACGCCAAAAGCAACCGGTTACGGTCGAAATTGCTGGACGCGACCGACGGGCCGGGACGGTCGATCCGATCACCTTCGAGAGTAACACGCTCGTTGTCATTCCGGTCCCTGGTGGGACGGTCATGCCCGGGAAAGGGAACATGGGCGTCGGCGACCGAATCAGAGCGACCGGGGTCGTCAAAAAGAAATGCTCGAAGACGTGGGACTACACGGGCCCGGGCTTCCGGCCGAGCAAGGCACACCAGGGGGATGATTGCACCAGAGGCGGGTCGATAACCATCGATAGCGGCTGGCTCCCGGGCGATAGTGACGCCGAGTTCGAGTACGACAGCGACGGCGTCGAAGTCGCGGCCGGTGGTGTCGAGTTGAGCTCCGACGGCGACATCGACTACGAGGGCGGTGGGGAAGCTGGCTGTGACGCCGAGGACCTGTACGAGGAACTGAACGGCCAGCCCGAGAACCGGTACGACGATGCAGAAGATATCGACGACAAGGTCTGGCGAACGTACTGTCGCCTCCGTCTGGACCCGTACAAAATACAGTATGCGGAGTTCCTCGGAAGTGACGACGAGCAGGTCCACGAGAGCTGGGAAGACGTGATCGAAACCGAGACCATCCGGCTCGACCACGTCATCGAGACGCTCAGCTTCGTCGTCGACGATCAAGGCGGGCCACTCGACGAAAAGCACGACATTCAGGAGTTCATGACGGCCTACGAAGCCAACGACGACCACACTGCGCCGTGGAGCGCGAGTAGTGACGACGACGGCTTCTATACGGTTCCAGCCCACGAAGAGCCCGGGATCGCGTTCGACTTCGAGACGGAGGATGCTGCTGCATTTTATCGGGTCTACGATAACAGCTCCAACTACGGCCCAAGTGGAAGTTGGGTCGCGAGGTACCACGCCGTCGCCGGGAAAGACGAACACGGGATCATCAACAGCTTTGGCCTCTGGGACAACAGGACCGTCGACATCGATACCTACGACCCGGACCGATACGGCTGGGGGCGATACGACTGCCTGGCGAAGTTCGTCGTTCCATCTACCGAAGAATACGAGATCCGTGTCAGTACGCTCGGTAGCTTCGATGCCCGTCTGTACGAACCGCTGATCAACGAGCGGGTCCGGGAGATCAATCCCGATAGCGAGCCGCGGCTCGACGGCGGGATCAAACAGTTCGAGATTCGGGAAAACCTGGCTGGAATCGACTCGGATCAGTGGGTACCACTCGGGGAAATCGAGGAGTTCGCGGACAACCCCGACGAATTGAGAGATACGTTCGAGGATGCGGATCAGGGCGACAACCTCGCTTCGGACGGCCCCTGTGGGTAAGGAAGCGACTGTTGCGTGCTCTGGGTGCCGGATTCTAAACAACGGACACTCAACGGAGCGCCTGTTATTTTCGAGTATGTGGACCGTGACAGTAGCCGGGCGAGAGCTGGCGGTTGAAAACGAGGGTGAAATCAGGAGTGCCGACAGAGCGATAACGCTTCCACGACGATGCAAACTGCTGGAGACGCTCGACGATATGCTACTCGTGCTGGTCTATCCGGAGCCAAACGAGATCGATGGGCCGGATATCGAGGTTCCAGAGGACCGAAACGTCGTCGGGATCGACCCTGATTGCACCCACGCGTGGACGGTGGAGCAACTGCGTGACCCGGAGACCGAACAGTACTACCAGCGGTCGTATCTGCTGGGTTCGCGCGTGATCTTGCGATCAAAGCCCGGCCACTTCTACGAGATCGACCCCGAGACGGGGGAGATACTCGCGGACTGGCCGGAGACGGCGTTCCGGTTCGAGGATCGGACCGTCTCGTTCGCCCCGGCGGAAGTGGGGCCACCGGAGTGGTACGACGGGAAGATCATCTTCCGCACGTCGGACTCGATGATGTACGGGTTCGAGCCGGACGGGACGAAACTCTGGGAGCGGGAAACGGAGGCCGACTGGCACCTGGAGTCGGATGGCGAGGAGTTCGGGCTCTGGATCGAACCGCGGATGGGGATGAAAATGGAGTTTCGGCTAGACACCGAGACGGGAAAGATCGTCGAACAGACATACGGCGCAGGTGTCGGCGAAAAATACGTCGACGAGTGAGGCGGCCGGTCGTGAGTGGCCGCCGGATACGGCCGTCGTCCAGTATCCTGGATAACTGACGGCAGTCGCTCAGGCCGGTTCGAGGACCGCCAAACCGGACCCGCGCGGGTAGAGGAGCAGATCTTCGAGTACAACGGGTGTGCTTCCAGTTCCACCGGTCATCGTCGTTTGCCAGCGGACATCGAGAGAGTCGGCGTCGACCGCGTACAATCGTGTATCGGCGTCAAGATCCGGGAACATCGAGAAGTAGACCGTGCCGCTGGCGACGGCCGGATGGCCGGTGTAGCCGTCGACCTCGATCGTCCCAAGGTTGTCGCCCGTCGTGCCGTCGATACGGTACGGGCCACCTTTGCCCAGTGACTGGGCGTAGACGACACCGTCGGCAACCGCCGGGACGGTCTCCTCGGCGGTGCCGTCGCTCCACCGCCATTCGAGCGCACCGTCGTCGATCGAGCGGGCTTCGATGTTGCCGTCGGCCATGAAGTAGGCGGTGCCGTCTGCGATCGCGACGCCAGCGTCACCGAGCGCTCCGGCGTGTTCGACGGCCCATTGCCGATCACCAGTTCCGGCATCGTAGGCCTTGAACTGCTCCCGGTCCTTCATGAACACCGATCCGTCGGCGACCGCCAGATTACTGAGTCCGTCCGGAACGGTCGTCGTCCAGACCTCATCACCGGTCTCGACATCGCGGGCGAACAGTCGCTCCTGACCTCTGGCGTAGACGGTTCCGTCGGCGACGAGCAGATCGAGGACGAACTCTCCGAGTGAGCGTTCCCAGGTGACGGTATTGTCGGGCGTGACAGCGGTTATCCCGCCACCCCAGCCGATGTAGACCCTGTCTTCGCCCGCTGCGAGGCTGAATATGGTTTCGGGACTCAGATCGTGCACCCACCGTTGTTCGCCCGAGAGCAGGTCGTGAGCGTAGCAACTACCCTCGTCGGTAGCGACGTACACCGATTCACCGACGACGAGGGGCGCGTCGGCCCACTCGCCGGTAATCTCCGCTGACCACCGTTCCTGCACGGCGACGGGTGGACCGCTGGCAGTCGTCGACCGTGTATTGGCAGCGTCGTAGTGTGTGACCGGCCACTCGCCGTCGGCGGTCACCGGCCCCTCGAAGGACTGCTCGTTCGTATCACCGTCGGAATTGGACGTGTCGCCGTTGCCGTCGTTCCCGGCGGGGGTGCTGGCGTCGTCACCGGGACCAGTGCCGTCGCCATCGTCGGAACTGGAGCAGCCTGCGAGGGCGAGCGTGGCGGTACTGCTGGCGGCCGCGAGCCAACGGCGGCGGCTCCACTGTCGCTGGTCTGTCATGCTACTGCTCGCTGCGGAGCGGCGTAAAATAAACGCCGGGGGATCGTGATCCGAACGTCGGGCGCAAGGGGGACGCTCGCCCGAATCGGTCCGGAAGCCCCGAC
Source organism: Halorientalis pallida (assembly GCF_049605515.1). Taxonomy (GTDB): domain Archaea; phylum Halobacteriota; class Halobacteria; order Halobacteriales; family Haloarculaceae; genus Halorientalis; species Halorientalis pallida_A. Next base: position 1,769,667 of record NZ_CP187158.1, on the reverse strand, counting down.
CATCTCTCCGGCGGAATCGACACGGGAAGCGCTCAGTGGCGATACGTCGCTGTCGATGGCCAACCGGGGAACCGTCGAAGACACGCCGTTGACCGAGGGCCCCACCGACTCGGTCACGGGTCGCCGACCCACCTGCCGAAACCGATGCGTTGCTCGCGGGCCACCTCGGTCGAGCAGCCAGCGGGTGCCGGGACCCGACACCGGGGCAGGGATCCCAGGGACGGACCCGGAACGATTCGAACGACGACGGTCGACGGGACCGCGACCGATGGTAAAAATATCCGCATCGAAACGACGGCCGATTTGAGTGCGGCAGTACGCCCACCGCGATAATTGTCGAATTGTGACATGATGATCGCGTCTCCGCGAGACTTCCGGTCGGTATCGGTGGTCGAGAACCTCCGGCTGGAGACGGCTATCTCAGGCAGTGAAGGCCGATATACACTGGCTTAACTACGGCGTGTCACCCGGTTATACACGCTTTATTAAACCGAGGCTGATATTCTACTCTCAGAACAAGTAGTAACGTTTATACTTCAAATCTCCCGCTATGGATATGTCGCGATTCGGTGGACTACAAATGGGTGGTGTAAACGACGGTGTTTCCTGCACCGAGTGTGGCGGATCGGTACGGCGTACGGGCACGGAGACAGTCTGTGACGACTGTGGGCTAGTCGTCGACGAGGACGCGATCGACCGCGGACCGGAGTGGCGCTCGCTTGACGAGGAGAACGACGAGCGCCGGACCGGCGCGCCGTTGACGCGAGCGCGCCACGACAAGGGGCTGTCGACGGAGATCGGGTACGGCACGGGAGCCGAGGTCTCGGGCCGGCGACAGCGCCAGCTCGTCCGGATGCGCCGCCAGCACAACCGGGCACGACTCTCCTCGAAACGGGAGCGCAACCGGCTGTACGCGTTCACCGAGATCAGGCGGATCGTGTCGGTCCTGGGACTGCCGACGGCGATCCGCGAGCAGGCGTGTTCGCTGTTCGAGTCCGCCCAGTCCGAGGACCTGCTCTGTGGTCGCTCGCTCGAAGGGTTCGCGGCGGCGGGCGTGTACGCGACCTGCCGGACCAACTCCATCGCCCGGACGATGGACGAGATCGTCGATATCGCCCGCGCCGACCGGAGCGAACTCAAGGCCGCCTACGACGCCCTGAACCGCGAACTCGGCCTGCCCGTCGGCCCCATCGACCCGACGGACTACCTGCCCCGGTACGCCTCGGAACTGGACCTGGAGGCCGACGTGGAGAGCCGGGCGCGGGAGTACGCCGTCCTGCTCGTCGAGACCGGTCGTCTGGGCGGGAAGAATCCAAGCGGCGTCGCGGCCGCCTGCCTCTACAAGGCGGCCTACGACCACGGCGTCGAGGTGACCCAGACCCGGGCGGCCGACCTGGCCGACGTGTCCCGGATGACGATTCGCTCGACGGTGACGGACCTGAAGAACCTCCGGCAGGCCGAGGACGTGGAGTTACCGTTCGAGTGAAACCGTCCGGCACCGGTTTCCACCGGAAGCCGTACCTGCCCGGTGGGCTTCCCGCAAGGACGCCTATGTTCGCGGCCGGTGTGCTACCAGTCGGCCCCGATGTTCCGGTCATTCCCTCGCACGGACGCAGACGCGAGTCTCCGTACAGGTGCGGTCTCGGGTTGCGTTCGGCGGTCGCCCGCCGTCGCCGGTGTGGCCCCGGTGCTGACGGTCGCGTCCGCCCGTCCGACACTGCTGGTCGGCGGCCTGCTCGTGGTCGTCCTCCTGGCCGGTGTGCTGGTTTTCGCGACGGTCCGAACGCGGACGACCACGGAGTCCGCCGAGACCGACGAGGCTGACGCGCCGGCACATCCCGACGCCTGGCGAGTCCGCCGCCTGCTGGACGAACACGGCGGGCGGCTCCCCCAGTCCGAGATCGTCGAGCGGACCGGCTGGTCGAAATCGAAAGTGAGCCGCGTCCTCTCGGCGATGGCCGAGGACGAACAGGTCCGCAAGATCCGGATCGGGCGGGAGAACCTCGTCACGCGGCCCGGCGACGTGCCGGAACACGCCGGCAGCCCGTTCGACGACGACACCCCGAAGGGTTAGGTGAGTCGGGTGTCATTGGACGGGTATGTTCGGGCTGGGGAGTGATTCGTACGAAGACGTCGAAGACGTGGTGGTCGAGGACGCGGACGATCTGGTCATCTCGAACCCCGAGGACGTGTCCGTCGAGCGCCGCGCCGTCGCCGGCGAGTGTCGCATCGAGTCCGTCGGGGACGTGTACCTGACCGACTCGAACGACGATCTCGCGGACCCGTACCGCGACTGTGTCGTCTCCGGGGGTGACGACACCCGGATCGAGACCTGCGAGGACGTGCTGATCACACGCGGCGCGGTCGACGGCGACCTCGTGATCGAGGACACCATCGACGACGTGTTCACCGCCGTCACCGACGCCGTCGTTCTCGATGCCGTCGACGACGTGTACGTCCGGGGCGGCGTCAGCCACGGGGATTCAGTTCGGGTCGAACACGCAGAGGACGTCCGCATCGAGTCCGACGCACGCGTCCCGGCGGTGACCGCCGACGACACCGAGGACGTCCTCGTCGCCGGCCCCTCAGCTGTCGCCGACGGCGTCGACGAGCGGGCCTATCACGAGCGCGCGCCCGTCCACCTCGGCGACGTGGAGGACGTACTGATCGAGGCTCGCGCCGTCGAGGGGCAACTAGTCGCAGCCGATCCCGGCGATGTCGACGAGGACGCGGTCCTCTGAGCGAGGCGTGACCGGTGTGTGAACCCGTCTGGAAATTCCGGAAGCGACACGCCACCAGTTAAGCCGCTGGCACCACAGGGTGCTGACATGATCGAGGACGCCCGAGTGTTGCGTGCGGAGTTCGTCCCGCACGAACTCGAACACCGGGACGGCGAGGTGACACACCTGTCACAGGTCCTCGAACCGGTGACGCGGGGCGAGCCCGCGGGGCCGGCCATCATCACCGGTCCGTCGGGGGTGGGCAAGACCTGCGTGGCCCGCTACACCGTCGAGCAGTTGCGCGAACAGCACCTGGACGTGGCCTCCCAGTACGTCAACTGCTGGCAGAACTACTCGCGCTTTCGCGCGCTCTATCGCGTCCTCGAAGGGCTGGGCAAGACCGTCGACATCCACCGGCAGTCGACGCCCCACGACGAACTCCTCGAACGGCTCCGGCAGTACGACGGCCCGCCCTGTGTGGTCGTGCTGGACGAGGCCGACCAGCTGGAGTCGGCGGACGTACTCTACGACCTGCACGCGCTGTCTGCCTTCTCGCTGGTGTTGATCGCCAACCGCGAGGCGGACCTGTTCGCCGGGGCCGACGACCGACTGCGCAGTCGCCTCCGGGGGAGCGAGCGGATCGGCTTCGACCGCTACGGAATCGACCAGCTCACGTCCATCCTGCAGGCGCGTGCCCGCTGGGGGCTGACCGAGGGGGCCGTGACGACCGATCAGTTGCGCGACATCGCCGACGCCGCCGCGGGGGACGCCCGTGTGGCCATCAGTATCCTCCGGAGCGCCGCCCGGCGCGCCCAGCGGACGACGGCCGCGACGATCACCGACGAGATCGTGACGGAAGCGGTCCCGGCCGGCCGGTCGGCGGTCCACCGGCGCACGCTCGACACTCTCACACCTCACCAGCGGGCCGTCTACGAGATCGTCGAGGACGCTGGCCGGATCGACCCCTCGACGCTGTACCGGCGCTACCGCGAGGCCGTGGACGACCCCAAGACCGACCGGACCGTCAGGAACTACCTCGGGAAGATGGTCCAGTACGACCTGCTGGCCGCCGAGGGGACGAGCCGCGACCGCCGGTACCGGGTCGTCGAACCCACGGCCGACGAGGGCTGACGCCGCCGCGACCGACCGGTTTTCCGCCACGAACAGGTTTATTCCGCTCTCGGCCAACTAGAACGCGCTCCCATGAGCGACTCCGAGTACGCGTTGCTGGCACGACTCGAAGCCAAGGACGGCAAGGAATCCGAGGTCCAGGAGTTCCTGGAGTCGGCGCTCCCGATGGCCGAGGACGAACCCGACACGACGACCTGGTTCGCCCTCCGGATGGGCGAGTCGACGTTCGGCATCTTCGACACGTTCCCCGACGAGGACGGCCGGCAGGCCCACCTCGACGGCGAGATCGCCGCCGCGCTGATGGAGCAGGCCGACGACCTGCTCGCCGAAGACCCGCAGATCGAAGAGGTCGACGTACTCGCGGCCAAACACGCCTGAGCCACCGGCGACCGCGACGGCGACCCGGACCCGTGACAACCCTTCTGGAAATCCCCGAAACCAGCCGTTCGGAGCCGTGAGTTTCTCGCTCGTGCCCGAACTGCGTTTTCCGGAAATTCCGGAAACGACGCGCCAGCGCCCTTCTGGATGGCCCCACTCGGTCCGGGTATGGATCGCACTCGACTCCCCGAACTCCCGACGCTCGACCCCGGCGTCCAGTTGCTCGCGACCGACGGCCAGCGGGCCGGCGAACCGCTCCGTGCGCTCGTCCTCGACCACGCGCTCGGCGACGGCGGGCAGGTCCGCTGGGTCGACAGCCGCGGGTACGCTCGTATCGACCGGCTGGCCCGGCTGGCCCCGGACCCGCGGGCGCTCGACCGCATCCGGATCGCCCGGGGATTCACCGCGCATCAGCACGTCGCGCTGGTGCGCCGACTGCCCGACGTGGTGACCGACGACACCGCGCTGGTCGTCCTGCCGGCGATGGACGCGCCCTACCGCGCCGACGACGTGTCCCGGGGTCGGGACCTCCTGCTCCGGAGCCTCGCCACCGTCTCCCGGGTCGCCCGCGACCACGGGGTCCCGGTGCTGGTGACCCGGACCGACCCCGGGGGCCTCGGCGAACCCCTCGCGGCGGCCGCCGACCGCACCGTGGAGTGCCGGCAGACGGCACAGGGGCCGCGGTTCGTCACCGACGACTTCGAGACGCAGGTCTACCCGCAGGGCGACGGGATCGTCCAGACGACGCTCGCGTTCTGGCGGCGCGTGCTGGCCGCCCGAGCGCCGGCCGCCGGAAGCGAGAGCGGTCACGACGACCGCCCCAGCCCAGCGGAGGTGACCGCCGATGGGGCGTACTAACCCGACTTTCCGGGACCGGCTGGAGCGACTGCGCGCCGACTGGAGCGACTACCGGCGCGCGCTCCGGCGACGCGACGAGCCACACTTCGACCGGCTGTTCGAGCACGCTCGCGCTCACGCCGACGCCTGTGGCTACCTGAACCACGACTCGCCCATCGTCCCTGTCCTGCTGTCGGTGGCGCTGGAACAGCAGGCCGAAATCGCCGCCCTCGAGGAGCGGATCGCCGCGCTGGAGGGCGCCGAGGGCGACGGCGAGCGCCAGGTCGACGCCTGCCAGACCGTGATCGAGCGCCCCTGGCCGGGCGCGGGCGACGAATGACCCTGACCGTCGACTTCGAGGACAGCGAGGCACGAAGCGCCGCTGGCAGCCGGACGCGGTCCGGCGACGGCGACCCCGTGGTCTGGGAGTGTACCGACGACGGCGCGGCGGCGACCCGGGACACCGACTACGCGCCGACGGTGTGGGTCACCCGCGAGAGCGGTCCCGTCGCGGCCGTCCGCGAAACGGTCGCCGACATGGTCGACGTGCGGGGCGCGACCGTCGAGCGCCGCCGTCGCGAGTGGCGCGCCGACCCCGAACCCGTCCTCCGGGTCACCGTCGACCGGGTGGACCGAATACGACCCGTGGCGACGACACTCACCGACCTCGGCCGGCCCGGCGAGTACCGTTGCTACGGCGTCGACCTCACGCCGGGCTTTCGGTACTGTCTGGACCGGGGTCTGTCGCCGGTCCCCGACCGCGAGTTGCGGACGCTCGAACTCGGAACGACCGAGGCGGCCCGCAACGGCGAGCCGCTCGATTCGGTGACCGTCGACGGTGATACCTTCGAGGGAAATACCGGTGAACTGGTGGCTCGGGTCGCCGATACCGTGGCCGAGACCGACCCCGACGTGCTGGTCCTCGACGCGGGCGCGACGATCCCGACGCTGTACGAGGCGGCGGCGACGGCTGGCCAGCGCCTGCAACTGGGGCGTCGGCCGGGCTGGAAGCGGCTGGCCGGGGCATCGACCTACGAGAGCTACGGGCAGGTCCACCACTCGCCTGCTCGCTACACCGTCCCGGGTCGGGCGGTCGTCGACCGCTCGAACACCTTCTTCTACCGGCAGGCCGGGCTGGACGGCTGTCTCGACCTGATCGAGCGATCATGGAAACCCCTGCAGGAACTCGCCTGGGCCTCCATCGGCAACGTGCTGACGGCCATCCAGATCCGCGAGGCCCGCGACCGGGGCGTGCTGGTGCCCTGGCGCTCGTACCGCCACGAGCGGTTCAAGTCCGCCCGCACGCTCGCCGACGCCGACCGCGGCGGCCACACCCTCGAACCCGCGGTCGGCGTCCACGAGGACGTCCACGAACTCGACTTCGGGAGCCTCTACCCGTCGATCATGATCGAGTACAACCTGAGTCCGGAGACGGTCCGCTGTGACTGTCACGACCGCGCGGACGTGCCCGGGCTGGGCTACAGCGTCTGTGACGACCGGGGCTACCTCCCTGACGTGCTCGACCCGCTCGTGACGGATCGGCGGGCGATGAAACGCGAGCGGGCGGCGACCGACGACCCCGAGCGCCGGCGTGCACTCGACCGACGCATCGAGGCGATCAAGTGGATTCTCGTCTCCTCGTTCGGCTACCAGGGCTTCTCCAACGCCAAGTTCGGCCGGATCGAGTGCCACGAGGCGATCAACGCCTACGCCCGCGAGATCCTGCTGGACGCGAAGGCCGAACTCGAAGCCGGTGGCTGGCGCGTGCTCCACGGCATCGTCGACAGTCTCTGGGTGACCGCCGCGCCGGACGTGCCCGACCGCGAGCGGACGCCCCTCGACGAGCTGGCCGAGCGGATCACCGAGCAGGCTCGCGTCCCGCTGGAGTACGAGGCGGCCTACGACTGGATCGCGTTCGTGCCCCGGGCCGACAGCGACGCCGGCGCGCTGACGAAGTACTTCGGGAGCGTCGCCGACCCCTCCGACGATCCCTACACCTACCGCGGGATCGAGTGCCGGCAGGACAGCACGCCGCCGTTCGTCGCGGACTGCCAGCGCGAGTTGATCCGGACGTTCGACGCGCACCGCGACCCCGAATCGGTCTGTGATCGGCTCGCCGGCCAACTGCAGACCCTCCGAGCTGGCGCGGTCGACCCCGCGGATCTGATCGTCGAGAAGCGCGTCTCGAAGGGGCGGGAAGACTACGACCAGCGAACTCGCTCCGTCGCCGCGCTGGATCGGCTCGCCGACGCTGGACTCGACCGCGAGCCCGGCCAGCGCGTGCGCTACGTCGTCACGGACGACGGGCGTAACTCCCGCGAGCGGGTCCGTCTGGCACGCGAGTCGCCGGCCGACTACGACGCCGAGTTCTACGCCGACCGGCTCGTCCGGGCCGCAGCGAGCGTCTGCGCACCGCTGGGCTGGCGTCGCGGCGACATCGAGAACTACCTCGCGGATCGGACGGACGCGTCGCTGTCGGCGTTCGGTCGATAACGGAGAATTCGGCGGTCGATCAGTTCTTGGCGATACCGGGCTGCCAGTCGCGGAGTCGGGTGACGCCGGCGCCGACGAGTCCGGCGGGGATCGCCATGACGATGGAGCCGACGATGAAGTCACCGAGACCGCCACCGCCGCCACCGCCGCCGCCACCGCCAGCGCCGATGGAGATGAAAATCGCCACCAGAATCCCCATCACGAGAAAGCCCGCGGCGTTGCTGACGAACGCGAGGACGTACGTCTGGGTGTCGACCTCGCCGATCTGGAGGAAGTCCTGGAGCCCGACGACTGCCGCCAGGATGCTCCCGCCGAAGATCGCGACGCCGAACGCCATCAGCGTGATACCGAGGCTGATGAAGCTCGCGGCGCTGGTCGCGCCCCCGCCACCGAGAAGCGAATCGGCGAGGATGGCGGTGAGACCGATGCCCACGCCGACGATGGCGAAGATTCCGACCACGTACTTGATGACCGACTGGCCGGCCGGCCGACTTAGCACGTCGGTCGCGCTCGGCCCGGTCTGGACCTGCTGTGCTCGCCCCTGTCCGGGCTGGGCCTGTCCGCCCTGGCCGGGTTGGCCCTGCCCCGGTTGCCCACCGGCCTGCCCGGATTGACTCCCGGTCTGTCCCGGTTGCCCACCGGCCTGCCCGGGTTGCCCGCCTGTCTGTCCCCCGGTCTGACCGCCCTGTCCTGACTGTCCGCCCTCGTTCTGACCCGTCGGATCGTCCTCCGAACTCATGAGTGTAACATTAAACAGACAGGTAATAAAGGTGAACGTTGACAGGAGTTCGCGCGACCGGCATCGTCGCCCCGTCGTCGGCCCGACTGGCGGGACACGGCCGGAGACGACCGCGCCCTTGGACTGGGTGTCGGCGTCGGCGGGACCTTCACCGACGTGGTGGTACTGGTCGGCGCGGGGCCGACGACGGCGAACGTACCGACGACCGACGATCAGAGCCGGGGCGGCCTCGACGGAATCGAGACCGCCCGGGAGGCCGCCGGAGTCGATCCCGACGATCTCGGACAGTTCCGCCACGCCACGACGGTCGCGGTCACCTCCCCAGTCGGTCGCGACCAGTGTCGTATACCATGTGATACGATGTATACACCCGGACATCCCGTCGAGGCACTGGAGGCGGGCGGGGGGCACGGCGAGTCCGAGGCCGGCGCGTGGAGTCGCGCCGCTTTTGCGCGTCGGCCGGCAAGGGCGTGTATGGAGAGTCTCGAAGCCGAACTCGACCGGGCGCGCGACCTCGACGTGGCGGCTCTCGCCGACGCCATCGTCGAGATCGGTTTCGAGTGTACCCGCTGTGGTGCCTGTTGCAAGGCCGAAACCTGTGCGGGTAGCGACGACGGCGACGGCAACGCCGAGCCCGAATCCCACACGGCGACGGTCTTCCCGGACGAGATCCGGCGGGTGCAGGACGCCGGCGACCAGGAGTACGACTTCCGGGACGTGGCCCGTCCGATGCCCTACGGCCTCGAAGACGGTCCCGAGGGTCCCGAGGGCGAGACCTTCGAGTGGGCGCTCCAGACCGACGACTGCGGGGACTGCACGTTCTATTCGGAGGACGAGTCGGGGACCGGGGCCTGCACGGTCCACGAGGATCGGCCACTGATCTGTCGGACCTACCCGTTCTCCGTCGCACTCGGCGGGACCAGTCAACCGATGGGCGAGGCCGTCGATTCGGCAGGGATGGTCCGGGCCCACGAGTGCGAGGGGCTGGGCCGCGACATCTCCCGGGCCGAGGCCGAGGAGCTGGCCGCGGCGCTGAAAGAGCGGGCGGTCCGGGAGGTCGAGGAGGCCATCGCGGTCCGGGACGCGTACGAACCGGTCGAGACGGGCCCGGGTGAGGTGGTCGTCCACGACTCGGAGGGACAGAAGCGACCGGACGGGACGCCGCTGGACTGAGGACGGAGCGCCCGTCAGGGGCCGAGTCACGGGCAAAGTCTTTACTATAGGCCTCCCACATGCCCATGGAGGTCTAACCTTGGAGATATCTGATAAACTCCTGTGTTTGTTCAGCGCCGAAGTCGAGCGGAGTGAGGACGGGTACGTGATCGAGGTACCACAGCGCGAACTCGATACCGGCTCGGTCGAGGCCGGCGACACCTACCGGGTGGCGCTCATCGAGAGCGAGCGCGAGGAGGTGTCCGAGGAGGAACCCGAAACGCCATCCTCAGAACCCCAGCCCCCGGTCGAGGCCGGCGAGATCCGCTACGTCGAGATCGAGGACATCGGCAAGCAGGGCGACGGGATCGCCCGCGTCGAACGCGGCTACGTCATCATCGTCCCCGGTGCCGAGATCGGGGAACGCGTGAAAGTCGAGATCACCGAGGTCAAGTCCAACTTCGCGGTCGGCGAGATCATCGAAGAGGACATCTGAGCGTTACCCACCTGTACCAACGTACCCGTCTCGGCTTCGATCCCGGACCGTTCTCTCTCCGACCAGTCCGAAAAACCGCACGACAGCGGCCGGTTAACCGTCTGTACCAAACCCGCTAAAGGGAACCTTACCGTACACGTTGGTATGAGCGCAACCGCGACCGCGACGGCCCAGGCACAGACCAGCCTCTCCGAAAAGCAGTCCCGCATCCTCGAGTACCTCCGGGAGAACGCCGACACACAGACCTACTTCAAGTCACGCCTCATCGGCGACGCGCTCGACATGTCCGCCAAGGAAGTCGGCACCAACATGCCCGCCATCCAGAACGGCGACTTCGAGGTCGACGTGGAGAAGTGGGGGTACTCCTCCTCGACGACCTGGAAAGTCACGTCCTGAAACCCACGTTCGCGTTCGCTCGTTTTCTTCAGCCGTCGTAACTGAGTAGCGTATCGGCCTCGGCCGCCAGCGCCGCGGCGTCGGAGCCGAACGAGTCGGCGTAGCGCACGAGCAAGAGCATGATCGTCTCCGGCCGCTCGACGGCGTAGCCGTCCGTCCGCGAGAGCAGGCCCGCCGTCTCGAGTTCGCTCCCGTACTTGCTGATCGTCGGCGTCGAGACGCCCAGTCGGTCGGCGAGGCCACCCGCAGTCAACGCCGGATCGCGCAACAGCGCCACGAGCATCCCCCGCGGGGTCTCCCGGCGCAGGTAACCCAGGGCTACCTGTTCGAAATCGGAAAAGCGGTCGGCCGGGAAGTACCGGCGATAGTCGCCGTCCTTCCGGCTCTCGACGACACCCGCACGGACCAGTCGGCGGAGGTGGTGCTGGGCCTCGCCGGTGCCCAGTTGCAGGTCGTCGCGGAGTTTCGAGAAGTGTGCGCCGGGGGTGGCGGCGACGTAGCCCGCGATGGCGTCGGGGGCGTCGCTGTCACTCGTCCCGTCGGACTGGAAGCGAGCGAGGGGGCTGGCCGCGCCGATGGCTGCGAACCGGCGCAGTGTCGACCGCTTGGACTCGTCCACCCCCTCCTCAGGCATGGCTATGGGTTGGTAAGACGAGGATAAAACGCCTTCGACTACTCTCCGAACCGACTACTTGCCGTCCGATTGCGAGTCGTCGTCGCTGGTGGCCCCGCTCCCGCCGTCGCCGCCGGCGAACTCGTCGTCCATCTCGTCGATGACCTCGTCGGGGTCTTTGATCTCGGCGGGGTTGTCGCCGTGTTTGACGGCCTGGGCCTGCTCCTCCATGGCCTCCACGTCGACCTCGGCCTCCTCGTCGATCTGGCCGAGAATCTCCTCGATGTCGTCGAGGCCGAGCATCTCGCGGGTCTCGTCGTCGAAGTCGAGGCTGTCCAGCGTCCCCTCGCCGTTGGTCTGTACGTCGCTGCCGGTGAGGTGCTTGCCGTAGCGACCGACCAGCGAGGAGAGTTCCTGGGGCAGGACGAAGGTCGTCGACTCGCCCTGGCCGATGTTCTCCAGGGTCTCCATCCCCTTCTCGATGACGGCGCGTTCGCCCATCGACTCGGCGGATTTCGCCCGGAGGACGGTCGAGATCGCGTCACCCTGTGCTTCGAGGATCTGGCTCTGCTTTTCACCCTGTGCGCGGATGATGTTGGACTGCTTGTCACCTTCGGCCTTCTCGACGGCGGAGCGGCGTTCACCCTGCGCTTCGAGGATCATCGCGCGGCGGCGGCGCTCGGCGGAGGTCTGCTGTTCCATGGCCTGCTGGACGTCCTGGGAGGGGTTGACCTCGCGGACCTCGACGGACTCGACGCGGATCCCCCACTCGTCGGTGGGTTCGTCGAGCTCGCGGCGGATCTTCGCGTTGATCTCCTGGCGCTTGTTCAGGGTGTCGTCCAGTTCCATGTCGCCCAGCACGGCACGGAGGGTGGTCTGGGCGAGGTTCGAGACGGCGCGTTTGTAGTCGTCGACTTCGAGGAACGCCTTCTTCGCGTCCATCACCTTGATGTAGACCACGGCGTCGGCGGTCACCGGCGAGTTGTCACGGGTGATCGCCTCCTGCCGGGGTACGTCCAGCGTCTGGGTCCGCATGTCGAAGGCGTACGTGCGGGAGACGAACGGGGGCACGAAGTTGATCCCCGGTTCGAGGAGTTTCCGGTACTCACCGAAGACCGTCAGCGCGCGCTTCTCGTAGGCGTTGACGATCTCCACCATCTGGTAGACGGTGACCACGGCGATCAGCAACACCAGTATCAGGACGATGCTGACTACACCACCGCCGAGTTGTAGCACTGTCGCGGGGAGCATTGCTTCGACCTTCGGACGAACAACAGAAAAGGGTTCGGTCCCCTGGGGTCCGGTGGTCTCGCTGGTGGTTGGGCATCGCGAACGACACCGGACGGGAACGCAGAAGGGTTCGGTACGGTCGGGTAAGTGGCTCCGTGATGGTTGGGTTGGGGGGAGCGAAACCGGAGAGAAGCGAGCCGACGTGGGGGCTCGCCACGCTCGTGGACAACGGAACCACTGACACCAGTGGTGACCAGCCACGTCGTCGCTGACAGCGCACTATGACGGGTGACTATCTCGCCGACCACCTCCTGGTGCCGGTCGCGCCGGCGGCCCCTCTCGCCACACGGGAACTGCACGAACGTGCGGCGTGTCTCCCGTTCCTGTACGCCCGTCGTCGTCTGAACATTACATCTACACGCATGTCCGGGGAAGGTAATAAAGATTGGGTATAAGGGGAATAATACGCGATTCTACTTCGGGGTACTGTCGAATGTGGGCTGTATTTCTGTACGAACTTAAAATAGTCTCGGGCAGGCTGGACGGGAGTCCAGTCGGGGCTGGCCCAGGCCAGCCGAAACTGGCCGCGTTTCAGTTTCGAGGGGTCCCGTCCCGTCTGGGGATTGACCGGCCTACCCGGGTGAACGACGGGCGGCATTTATCTGGCCGGTCGTGGTACGGACTGCCCGCTCCCGTAGGGAGTGGACGGCTGAAACACTATGTCACAACAGCTTCAGAACCCACAGCGACCGGCGACGACCGAGCGCGGTTCCCGACAGCGCGGGGAGCCAGCACGGGAATACCAGCACCCTGTACAGGAGTATCAGCACCCGCCGGTCCAGCCCGTCCAGGGACAGCAACCGCCGGCCGGCGTCGATCCGCAGGCGTGGGGCTGGCTGAAGAAAGTCGGGCGCGCGCTCAAGAAAGTCGGAAAGAAAGTGGTCAAGGGCGTCAAGACGGTCGGTAGTCTGGTCGGCACCATCGCCGAGATCGCCAGCACCGTCAGGGGATTCTCCGGGATGGCACCCCAGCAGCTGGCACAGACGAACGCCCAGGGGTTCGGCTTCGACTTCAGTCGGTACATCCTGACGACCGTTCCGCAACTCGTCTCGGTCGTGGATGATGTGATCCGTTCGACCCGACAAGAACTCAATCAGGCGATGCGCGAGGAGTTCGGCGATCCGTCGGCACAACCGTTCGGTCAGCCGGCGGTCCCGCAGTTCTAGCGCCGCCACTGGTCCCGACAGTGACTGCCCGCCGGTTGATGCCGACCGGGCGTCACCCTCGCCGGCCCCGCGTTCCCACGACGGCGGGTCCGGTTGCCCCAATCCCGGCCGGAACTGTTGTGCCGGCCGGTAATCTCTGCACAAATCCGGATAAGGGAGTTGTTCCGACGATGAACGACCGTCGCGGTTTATCCCTTTCATCGGTGTAGGAAATGCCCCCCGCGGCGGGGGAGCCACGAACCGGAGTGAAATCCAATGTCACAACAGCTACAGCCACAGCAGTCGGCGTCGACCGGATCGTCCCAGCAGTACGGATCGTCGATCCCGGTCCCACAGAGCGGAGCACAGGCCTACGGACAACAGCAGGGGTCCCAGCAGGGCCGTCTCCAGCAGGGCGGCCAGCAGTACCCGTCCCAGCAACAGGGCGGCCAGCAGCTGCCGACCCAGCAACAGGGCGGTCAACAACCGCCGACCCAGCAGCAGGGCGGGCAGCACCAGCAGGTACCGACGGTGCCACAGACCGGCGACCAGCAGGGCTTTGGTTGGCTGAGCCTCGTCAGTCTGATTCCCACCGTGGTCGATACGGTCGGGAAGATCGCCAACGCCGTCAGGGGCTTTTCCGGGATGGAACCCCACCAGCTAGAGCAGACGGGCGCACAGGGCTGGGGCTTCAACATCGGCCGCACGCTCTCGAACCTCGCGCCGAAGCTCATCGAACTGGTCGACGGGATCATCCGGTCGGCCCAACAGGGGTTCGCCCCGCAGGGAATGGGCCAGCAGGGGATGAGCCAGCAGGGAATGGGCCAGCAAGGGTTCGCACAGCCGGCCCACCCGCAGTACTGAGACGCGCCGGACGACCGGCCCCGTCGTGACGGATCGCCGCGGTCGCGGTGACCGTTCACGGGGTCGCTCCCGAACGCGCCGTCGGGGCACTGCTTTTCGAACGCACCGGTCCACCCCACAGCATGAGTCTCTGGGACGTTATCAGAATCCCGTTCGCCGACCTCCGTACGACGTACTTCCAGCTGCGAAAACACCTGTTTCAGGCGCCACGACCGAGCGGTCCCTACTACGTCGTCGACGCACCGCTCGGGGAGGTCGAGGCGGCGCTGGGGCGGGCGTACTTCGCCCCGAACTGGGAGTTCTCCTACTACAAGCGCGGCGAGGTCCTGAACCTGGCCCGCGTCGAGTACGACCGGGAGGTCGTCGGCGACCGACTGTTCGTCTGGTGGCAGACCCACGTCCGGGGCTGGCAGGCCCCCGATGGGGCCGTCGAACTCCAGGCCCACCGCGAACTCGAACCGACGGAGAACGGCAACGAACACATCGACGGCGTCGGGTACTCGCTCGAACGCGGGATGGAGGCCCTCGGGACCGTCCTGACCGACGCCGGCCTCGACTACCGCGAAATAGATCGCCCGACCGAGATGGTCGTGCCGACGGGCTGAGCCGTCTCAGGCCGTCGGCGTTTCCTCGATGAGTCGCCGCTCCCGGTCGGTGATGTCCGTGCCCGTAAAGTCGATCATGTCCGTCCTGACCGGCCGCGCGGGGTACCGCTGTGCGTTCCCGAACCGGTAGGCGTAGCCGTCGGCACAGCACAGCCAGTAGCCGTTCCCGTTGGGCGTCACGGCCACGTCGACGACCGGCGTGTACGGCGGGCCCTGTGGCTGGCCCAGGTTGACCGCACCGCCGAAGGTGATCACGGTCCCGTCCTCGTACGCGAGAAAGAGCCCGCGACCGCTGGGGAGGGCCGCCATCGCCGACAGCGGCGCGGACGGCGTGCCGGTCACGCTGTCGACCGCCGGGGCGGTCCCCGCCGACAGGACGGTGCCACTGGCGTCCACCAGCCAGTAGCCGCCACCGTCCGGCGTCGGTTCCATGTCCACGACGGACCCGTCCGCGACCTGGTCGGACACGGACGGCGGCGACACGGCCTGCCCGTACGCGTGCACGTCGCCGTTCTCGGTCGCCAGCCAGTAGCCGCTGTCGTCGGGCGTCGCGCCGAACGCGACGACCGAGCCGTCGAACGGCCGGTTCGACTGGGGCGCGAACGCGGTCGCGTCACCGAACGGGTAGACGGAGCCGTCGGCACCCGCGAGCCAGTAGCCGTCGTCGGTGTTCGTCCCGGCGATGTCGACGACCGGGGCCGGAATCTCGTACCCGCCGGCCCAGCCGTGGAAGGCCGCGTCGCCGTAGCGGTAGACGCCACCCTCGCCGTCGACGTACCAGTACCCCGTCCCGCTCTCCAGCGGCGCCATCGCCACGATCCCGTCCTCGGTCTCGTAGTGGTCCGCCGCGATACCCGACAGCTGTGCCCCGTTCGAGCTGGCCAGTGGTCCCATCCCGAACTTCGCGAACGCGGCCCAGAGCCCCCGGCGGACGGCGTAGGCCACCACCGGCGAGAGGTCGCCCGAGGCGGCCAGGTCCTCCAGCGCCGTGACGAACGCGTCGCGCAGATCGAGCATGCTGGGGTTTTCCGGCGCGATCTTGCAGGCGTCGACGAACAGTTGCATGGCGAGTTCGTGCCCCACGTTCCGGTTGACCTCCAGCAACGTCGCACACCAGATCTCGCCGATGTTGTGTTCGCTCCCGGTCGTGTACCGCCCGGTTCCCAGGTCGCCGAAGTCGTCGGGGAACGACTCGTCGTAGCGGTACTTGCGCATGCCGTCGGCGTCGTCGAGGACCCAGGACCCGGCGACCACCTCGTCCATGAACGTACAGGCCACGTAGTCGCTACACCCCTCGGCGAGACCGCGGCTCTGCGGTGCGTCGAGCGCCCCGATCAGCCGCCGGGTCAGGCCGTGTGCCCACTCGTGGCCCACGACGCTCAGGTCGAGCGCCGTGTGCCGGCCGGTGTGGGTCACTTCCCCCAGTTGCATGATCGGCCCGTGCCCGTCGGCCACCTCCGTCCGCATGTTCGCCGTTCCCCAGACCCGTCCCGGGAAGATACGGGTCCGGACGTGATCCCCGGGGACACCCCGGCCCTGCCGGTTTCGCTGCTGGAAGTTGCCGTCTTCCTCCCGGAACCCGAGCAGGTAGAAGTAGTCGTGCATGAGGTTACACCAGTAGAAGGCGTTGACGGCGTACTGCTCGCTACTCGAGGGATCGTCCGGATCGAACGTCAGAACGCCGTCGCGCTCGGTCCCGCTCGCGCGCTCCCAGTCGCCGTCCACCGCGACCTGCACGTCGACGTTGTTGCCCGCCGTCACGTCGTCGTCGACCCAATCGAACGGGAAGTCACTGGGGAGGTCGTCCGGTAACACGTCGGTCGGAACGCGCCCGAACTCCTCCGGGAACGGCCGGAGTTCCCGACTCTGCCCGCCGTCTTCCGGGTAGACGTTCCCGCGGGCCCCGACTTCCCAGTGGAGCGGCTTGCAGTACAACACCCGCTCGTCGGCCGCGTCCACGATGGCCCGGTACTGTTCGACCCCGTTGGGCATCGTCACGCGGACCTCCCAGGCCAGCCTGAGCTCCCCGTCGAGGTCGAACCACAGGAGTTTGCACTTGAACGGGTCGTCGAACGGCCCAGCAGTGACGACCGTCGGCCGTGATCGAATCTCGTCGAACGTCGCCAGTGCCATCGGTTCGAGCGCCGCCAGGTCGATGTCCGGCGGCGCCGTCGTCTCCCCGAACTCGTCGGTCCGCTCGCCCTGCTGTTCGCGCGCCCTGACGACGTGTCGGACCGCCGCCTCGACCGCCGTTTCGACGCTCACCGACGGCGTGTCGGGCACCTCGCCGACCGGCGTCGTCACGAAGCGGCCGGACATCGCCGCCAGCTGTCCGCGCCCGTCGAACTGGACGGTCTTCGCCGAGTCGAACACCGGTAGATCCCTGAACTCCTGGCGTACCGTCACCAGCGTCCGGTCGCCGCTGGTCCGCGTCGGCTGGAACTCGGGCGCGAGTTCGGCCTCCTGGGCCGGGTCCGCCGTCATGCCCAGGAGGCCGTAGTCGTCGAGTTCCCGGAGCGCGTCGAGAGCCCGGGCCACGAAGCGCTGTCGTTCCGGGTGGCCCGTCGACGTGAACCCGGCCGTCGAGACGCCCCCTTCGAAGGTGAGCCGCTTCGGGTTGCCCGTGAGGTTGTCCACGGCGTCGATCAGGACGCGCTGGCCCGAGGGCAACTGTCTGGACGCATCGGCGGCCTGGTTGGCCAGAAAGTGCATCCGATCGGTCGGGATCGGCCTGTCGTGGGTGCGGCGGTCCACGTCGAGCGCGAATTCGCTACTCATACTCCCCTCCAGTCGCCGCGACAGTCAGAACACGGTCGTGGTGTCGGACGGTGGCTCGGCTGTCCACCGGTCTGTTGGAACACATGGTTCGACCACGACCACACTAGCCACGATTCGGGCTGTTAGTATTCTTGCGGACCGCTCGTCGAATGGCCCATCGCTGTCCAGCGGTTCCGGCGTGGTTACCGACCAGCTGTTCCCCCTCTCGCGCCACTCCGTGGCACGATCCTCACCACCGCCGGCCGCCGTCGGTCAGGCCGCGTCCGGGTCCGCGTCCGGTTCGCCGGCCTCGGCGTCTCGCTTGCTGGCCTCCTGTGCGAGTTCGCGGTCGATGTCGTCCGAGATATCGTCGATGGCTTCGACCGTAACGACGTTCCCGCCTCCGGGGTCGATGACGATGACCTCGGTGCCCTCGGCGATCTCGCCGTCGACCGACCGGGCCCGGTAGAGCGGGTTGAACCCGCCGTCGTCGAGCTTCACCTCGCCGCCCGTCTCGGTGACCCGCTCGGTGACGCGGCCGGTCTGGCCACGCAGGTCGTCCGAGGAACTCGTCTGGCCGGTGCCTTTCCCGCCGTAGAAGTCGAACTGCCGGTAGCCGTAGAGCGTGATCCCGCCGACGACCAGCACCAGCGCCGCCAGGACCAGCGGCGCGAAGATGCCGATACTCGTCGGCAAGAGGAGGCCGGCGATGCCGGCGACCAGGAGGGCGACGCCCAGGACGATGAAGTGGGCACCGGGGGCCAGCGCCTCGGCGATCACCAGCCCCGCCCCCGCGACCACGAGGAGCAAGGCGAGGTCCTGTCCCAGGACCGAGGCCTGTGCGAGTAACCAGGATACCATACCCGCGGGTAGGGCTGCCCAGGGGTTAAGCTTCGGGGTCGGCGGGTCAGATCACGCCGAGTACCATGAGGAAAAACAGGACGGTACACAGCGCGCCGAGCAGGACGAACACCGTGTTCTCCATCGACGGCGACCCCGGTTCGAGCGGCTGGTCGAGGACCATCGACCCGGCGACGTTCCCCTCGTCACCGTCGCCCGCCTCGCCGGCTTCGTCCTCGCCGCTGTCGGCCCCTGCTGCCCCGTCGCTCTCGTCCTCGGGCAGGTCCTCCAGTTCGAATTTCCAGCCACTCTCGTCGTCCGCCTCGGACATACACGACCGTACTACCCTCACGACCAAAAGCACACGGTCCGCGTCCGCAGTCGGTCCGTCGACCGCGCTACTGGACCTTCGACCCGAGCGGCGCGTCGTCGTGGGTCGTCAGCAGGTCGGCCTCGTCGCCGGCCGCCAGGATCATCCCGTTGGACTCGACGCCGAACAGTTCGGCCTGCTCCATGTTCGCCAGCAGGATACACCGCTCGCCCGGCAACTCGTCGAGATCGTGGAGTTGCTTGATGCCGGCGACGACCTGTCTGGTCTCGACGCCGATGTCGACCTCCAGCCGCGCGAGGTCGTCGGCCCCCTCGATGGGCTCGGCCACCTCGATCTGCCCGACGCGCATGTCGAGATCGCCGAAGTCCTCGAAGCCGATCCGCTCGTCGGCCAGCGCCTCGGGTTCGAAGTCGGTAGTGTCGCCGTCGGCCTCGTCGTCCTCTGTCGCTTCCTCGACGCGCTCCTGGAGTTTCTCGTTCAACTCGGCGATGCGCTCGTCCTCGATCTTGCCGAACAGTTCGTCGGGCTCGCCGAATTCGGCCGGGGGCGTGGCCAGCGCGTCGTCGAGCGCCGTCTCGTGGACGGAGCCGTCCTCGCCGAGCTGGCTCCAGAGGTCGGCGGCCTTCTCGGGCATGACCGGCTGCATCAACACGGCACAGGCCTTCGTGAGTTGCACGCAGTCCCGGATGACCTGCGCGGCCCGCTCGGGGTCGTCGTCGGTGAGCTTCCAGGGCTCGTTGCGCTGGATGTACTCGTTACCGAAGTCCGCGAGTTCGACCGCGGCCGCGCCCACGTCACGGATGCGGTAGTCGTTGAGCGCCGCCTCGAACGCCTCGACGGACTCCTCGATCCGCTCGCGCACGTCGTCGCTCACGGCCACGTCGGGCGTGCCGTCGTAGTTGCGGTGAGCGAACAGCAGCGACCGGTACGCGAAGTTCCCGAGGTTCCCGACCAGTTCGCCGTTGACCCGTTCGGCGAAGCGGTCCCAGGAGAAGTCCACGTCCGTCTCCATCCCGCTCCCGTTTATCATGTAGTAGCGGAACAGGTCGGGGTGGAACCCCTCGTCGAGGTACTCGTCGGCCCAGACCGCGCGATTGCGCGAGGTCGAGAGGGCCTTCCCGTCGATGCCGACGAAGCCCGTCGCCAGGATCGCCCGGGGCTCGTTGTAGCCCGCGCCCCGGAGCATGGCGGGCCAGAACACGGCGTGGTGCTGGATGATGTCCCGGCCGATGACGTGGACGATCTCGCCGTTGTCCGCGCCGGTGAGTTCGCCCTCGTCCTCGACTTTCCAGACTTCCTCCCAGTCGTACTCCTCGGCGCCGACTCGCTCGGTGTACTGCTTGGTCGAGGAGACGTACTCGATGGGTGCGTCGACCCAGACGTACAGCACGAGGTCTTCGGACTCCCCGTCCTCGCCCGGATAGTCGATCCCCCAGTCCATGTCCCGCGTGATACAGAGGTCCTGCAGGTCGCCCTCGATCCACTCCCGGGGCTGGTTCTTCGCGTTGTCGGTGCCCTCGACGCGGTCGATGAACGCCTGGAGGTAGTCCTGGAAGTCCGAGAGGCGCAGGAACTTGTGGTCGCGCTCGCGGTACTCGGCGGGGTTGCCGGTGAGCGTCGAGACGGGGTCTTCGACCTCGCCGGGTTCGAGGTGGCGCTGGCACCCCTCGTCACACTCGTCGCCGCGAGCGTGTTCGCCACAGTAGGGGCAGGTCCCCTCGACCAGTCGGTCCGGGAGCCACTGGTCGGCGTCGGGGTCGTAGGCGACCTGGATCGCCTTCTCGAAGACGTGGTCGTCGTCGATCCACGAGCGGACGAACTCCCGGGTCGTCTCGACGTTCGTCTCGTCGTGGGTGTGCCCGTAGTTGTCGAAGTCGACGTTGAACTTCGGGAAGGTCTCCGCGTACTCCTCGTGGTACTCCATGGCGAACTCCTCCGGCGAGACGCCCTCCTCGGCGGCGTTGACGGCGATGGGTGTCCCGTGCATGTCCGACCCGCAGACGAAGGCGGTCTGCTGGCCGACGCGACGGAGCGCGCGGGCGACCGTGTCACCGGTGACGTACCCTCGGAGGTGGCCGACGTGCAGGTCGCCGTTGGCGTAGGGCAACCCGACGGTCACCACCGCGGGATTGTCGGTGGGGAATGCCTCGTGGCTCATATCCCTACGGTCCCGACAAACGGCCTAAAACCCGCCGGTTCGCGGGCGGGTCGACGCTACTGCTGGACGGTCCAGCCCTCGCCGTCCTCGCGGCGGACGACGGTGTCGAACAGCGTCGCGATGGTCGCCACCGTCTGCTCGTCCTGTGTCGCGGGGTCGAGGTGGGCGTGGACGGACGCGTCGACCGCCAGACACCGGCTGGTGATCGTGTGCAGGAAGCGGAACACGCGGTCGCGGTCGGCGTACTGGAGCAACGAGGTCAGCGAGTTCAGACAGACCGTGATGGGCTCGCCGTCGCCGTCCCAGCGGTCCAGATACCGCGAGATGGCGATGCTCGCGCCCGTGAGGTCGCTGGCCGGGACGTGTGTCGTGTGGACCCCCTCCGGCGGGTCCCCGTCGGCGCGGGACTCCGGGCAGACGATGGCCATCGACGCCGGCAGTGCGTCGTGGGTCGCTCGCCAGTGGTCGACGAGTCGCGTCGGCCGGCGCGTGTACGACAGCGACAGCACGCGCTGGCGCTCGGGACTGTCACTCGAAAGCAGGTCGACACAGAGGTCGTTCGCCGCCACGTCGGCCGACGACGCCAGTACGAGCGCCCGCGGACGATCCCGGACCGACTGGGCTGTGGGCTGTGATTCCATCCCCCGATCTGGTTGTCATTTCTACGGGGACGGTCGAATAGCTTTCGGTCGTTTCGGCACGAACCAAAGTCAGATGATCGCGAACGCGGCCGCCCCGAAGGAGATGGTCACGAGCAGGCGGCCCACACTGCCCGCGAACGTCGCCAGCGCGAACTTGACGTAGTCCTCCTCCAGCACGGTGAAGGCGTAGATAGAGAGCGTGTCGGGGAAGCCGGGGACACAGAGGGCCAGCGCAAGCCCCACGTACCCCCACTTCTGGGCGAGCTGGACGGTCTTGCTCTCGGACCACTCCACCACGTCGAACCGCGACCGGCGCAAAAAGCGGATCACCGGACCGGACTGTTTGGCCTCCTGCCCGAGGTGGAACGCGAAGACGCTCCCGGCCGCCTTCCCGAGGCCGCTGACGAGGACGATGAGGCCGATCTCGACCGAGTACGGGAGGCCGAGGTTGAGCGGCGTCGCGAGGACGACTTCGCTGGGCAGCGGGAGGATAAAGGCGATCAGAAACGAGTAGACGGCGATGATGCCCAGTCCGGCCGGACCCGTCGCTGTCCGGATCGCCTGTTCGACGATCTCGAACTGGAGGAACCACTCCAGGACCGCGAGCGTGGCGGCGGGCACTACGCGGCGATTTTTGTGCCGCTGGTGTAAGCTTTCATATTTGTTCTCCGGAGCGCTCGGGAAATTTCGGGGCCGCACTCGCCCGTCAGAACCAGTCGAGTTCGGCCACGAACGACCGCAGCATCGACCGCGTGACGTGGGGCATACAGACCACCCGCATCTCGCCCGCGCCGGTCTTGGTGACCCGCCAGCCGCGGCGGCGCAGGTCCTCCGTGACGGGCATCGACATGTCGGCGGCGACGATTGGCAGTTCCGGTTCGACCACGTCGTGGCCCCGGGCGGCCAGCCGGTCGGCCAGCCACTCGGCGTTGGCCATCGACTCGTGGTACTGCTCGCGGTAGCCGACCGGCCACAGCGCGTCCATCGCGGCGACGGCGCTGGCGACGCCCGCCCCGCTCCGGGTCCCGGTCAGCGTCGCCTGCGATTTCGACTCCAGATACGGCGTCTCGACGGCGAGTTCGTCCAGCAGGGACTTCGAGTGCGTGACCAGCCCGCCGGAGGGGATGGCGGCCTGTCCCATCTTGTGCGGGTCGATGGTCATCGTGTCGACGTCCGCGTGGCCGAAGTGCCACCGGTGGTCGGTGAAGGGCAGGACGAACCCGCCCCAGGCGGCGTCGACGTGACAGAGCGCGTCGACCTCGTTGGCGATATCGGCCAGCTCCGGGATCGGATCGACGCGGCCGTACTCCGTGGAGCCGGCGACGCCGACCACGACGACCGTGTCCTCGTCGACGGCCTGGGCGACGGCGTCGGGATCGGCGCGGTGGTCCGCGTCGGTCGGCGTCGTCCGCAACTCGACGTTGAGGATGTCCGCGGCCTTGTTGAACGAGAAGTGGGCGCTGTCGGGCGCGACCATGTTCGGCCGGTCGGTGTCGGCCCGGTTGCGGGCGATGCGAACCGCCTGGATGTTGGCTTCCGTCCCGCCGGAGGTGATGTACCCCGCGGGATTCGGGAGGCCGGTGACCGTCCCGAGCATGTCGACGGCCTCTTTTTCGAGTTCCGAGACCGTCTCGTAGGTGCCCGGGTCGCCGGGATTCGTCGCCAGAAACTCCTCGGCGGCCTCGCGGGCCGCTGGATGTGGCTTGGTACACATCGAGGAGAGAACGCGGCTGAAGTCCTGCGGTTCGACCCGCTGCATACTGGTCACAAGTGATGGCACCGGCTTAGGGGTTGCGCTCTGTTCACCACTCGCCACCGCAGTATATACG
This sequence comes from Halorientalis pallida, assembly GCF_049605515.1. GTDB lineage: Archaea > Halobacteriota > Halobacteria > Halobacteriales > Haloarculaceae > Halorientalis > Halorientalis pallida_A. Next base: position 1,746,252 of record NZ_CP187158.1, on the reverse strand, counting down.
CTGTTTACCGCGACGGCACGAACGGTTAACAACTGCCCCGCCGTAGCCGTGAGCGATGCTACGGAGTTCACTCGACGGCGACACCGCGGTCGTCACCGGCGCGAGCGCGGGCATCGGTCGCGCGACCGCTCACGCACTCGCTCGGGAGGGCGCGAACGTCGTCCTCGCCGCCCGGAGCGAGGACAGACTCGACGATATCGCCGCGACCGTCCGCGAGGAGTACGACACCGCCGCGCTGGCCGTCCCGACCGACGTGACCGACGAGGACGCCGTGGCGGCCCTCGTCGACGCCACGGTCGAGGAGTTCGGCGGCCTCGACGTGCTGGTCAACAACGCCGGGCTCGCCCGCGGCGGCCCCATCGAGGACATGACCACCGAACAGTACCGGACGATGATGGACACCAACGTCGACGGGATGTTCTTCGCCGCCCGCGCCGCCATCCCGTACCTCCGGGACTCGGGCGGGACGATGGTTTTCCTGGGGAGTTTCGCCGGCGAGTACCCGCGCCCGTCCAATCCCGTCTACGCCGCCAGCAAGTGGTGGACCCGCGGGTTCGCCAAGAGCCTCTCCGCGCAGGTCGGCGACGACTTCGCCGTGACCGTCGTCAACCCCGCGGAAGTCCGCACGGAGTTCGGCTACGAGGAAGGCACGCCGTTCAAAGAGCGGTTCGACGAGGGCGAGGCCAGCGAACCCGCCGAGATCGCCGCGGCGATCGTCTTCGCGGCGAAACAGTCACCCTCGATGGCCGCGGAGATCGACCTCTACCGGCGGGACAAGTTCGAGCTGTTCTGAAAACGGGCGAAAGTCGAGTTCGCGGCTGGCTGTCTACCGCACCGAGTCGAGCAGGAGTTTCTGCTCGACGCGCTTGACCTCGTGCTGGACGTCGCGAACGGCGTCGATGTTGGCCGAGATGGAGGTCGCACCCTCGTTGACGAGGTGTTTGACCATCCGGGGCTTGGAGCCGGCCTGGCCACAGATCGAGGTGTTCACGTCGTGGTCGCGGCAGGTCTCGATGGTCTGGCTGATGAGATCGAGGACGGCGGGGTGGAGTTCGTCGAACCGGTCGGCGACGTTGCCGTTGTTGCGGTCGACGGCGAGCGTGTACTGGGTCAGGTCGTTCGTGCCGAAGGAGGCGAAGTCGATGCCCGCTTCGGCCATCTTCTCGACGCCCAGGGCCGCGGCGGGCGTCTCGATCATCACACCCCAGGAGCGCTTCTCGGGGTCGATGCCGGCCTCCTCCATGAGGCGCTTGGCCCGCAGCACGTCCTCGGCGTCGTTGACGAGGGGGAACATGATCTCGACGTTGTCGTAGCCCATCTCGAACAGCTGGCGGAAGGCTTCGAGTTCGTGTTTGAACACCGCCGGCGTGTCGAGGCTCCGACGGATGCCCCGGTACCCGAGCATGGGATTGTGTTCCTCGGGCTCGTTCTCGCCGCCTTCGAGCTGGCGGAACTCGTCGGTCGGGGCGTCCAGCGTGCGGACCCGGACCGGGCGCGGGTAGAACTCGTCTGCGACCCCGCGGACGCCGTCGACGATCTCCTGGATGTAGGCGCGTTCGCCGTGGTCCTCGATGTAGCGCTCGGGGGTCTTGTTCGTCGAGAGGATCATGTGCTCGATCCGGAGCAGGCCGACGCCGTCGGCACCGGTCGCCGCGGCGCGTTCTGCGGCCTCGGGGATCGACACGTTGACCTTGACCTCCGTCGCCGTCATGGGCTTGACGGGGGCCTGCGGCCGGACCTCCTCGACGGGTTCGGTCTCGTCTTCGGTCTCGACGCCCTCGCGGATGGTCCCCTTGTCACCGTCCAGGGTGACCAGCTGATCGTCTTCGAGCGCGTCGGTCGCCCCGCCGGTCCCGACGACGGCGGGCGCGCCGAGTTCGCGCGCGACGATGGCGGCGTGGGAAGTCATCCCACCCTCGCTGGTGACGATGCCGGCGGCGCGTTTCATCGCGGGCACCATGTCCGGCGTCGTCATCTCGGTGACGATGATGTCGCCCTCGCCGACCTTGTCGAGCTGGTCGAGCTTGTCGACGATCCGCACCGCGCCCGAGGCGATGCCCGGACTCGCGCCCAGACCCGAGAGCAGCACGTCCTCCTCCTCGGCCGTGGCGGCCGCCGCGCCGGAGCCGTCGGCGGTGGCGGCCGACTCGCCGCCCTCGGAGATCGTGGTGATGGGCCGGGACTGGAGCATGTACACTTCGCCCTCGAAGATGGCCCACTCCACGTCCTGTGGGGTGTCGTAGTGGTCCTCGACGCGCTCGCCGAGTTCGACGAGGCGTTCGATCTCGGCCTCGTCGATGACCCGTTCGTTGCGCTTCTCGTCGGGCACGGGCCGTTCGTTGGTCTCGCCGGTCTCGGGGTCCTTGGCGTACATCGTCTTCTTGTCGGCGACCTCCACGTCGGTCACCGCGCCGCTCTCCCGGTCGATCACGTAGTTGTCCGGCGTGACCGAACCCGAGACGACGCCCTCGCCCAGGCCCCAGGCGGCCTCGATGATGACCTTGGGTTCGCCGGTCGAGGGGTGGGACGTGAACATCACGCCCGACTTCTCGGCCTCGACCATCTGCTGGACGACGACCGCGATGTCGACCTTGTCGTGGGCGAAGCCCTGCTCCTGCCGGTAGTAGGTGGCCCGCTGGGTAAAGAGCGAGGCCCAGCAGCGCTTGACCCGGTCGAGCAGGTCCTGCCCGGTGACGTTCAGGAACGTCTCCTGCTGGCCCGCGAACGAGGCGTCGGGCAGGTCCTCGGCGGTCGCCGAGGAACGCACCGCGACGAACGCCTCGTCGTCGCCGATCTCCTCGTAGGAGGCCAGAATCTCCTCGCGCAGGTCCTCGGGCATCTCCGTCTCCAGAATGAGTTCCTGTGCGCGCGCCTCGGCCTCGGCCAGCGCCTTCGAGTCCTCGGCGTCCACGTCGACCGCCTCGAACAGTTCTTCGTCGATGCCTGTCTCCTCGATGAATCGTCGGTAGGTCCCCGCTGTGACGACGAACCCCGGGGGAACCGGCAGGCCTGCGGCCGTCAGTTCCCCTAACGAGGCCGCCTTCCCGCCGACCGACTCGAGGTCGTCTGCCCCGATTTCGTCCAGCCAGAGTACAGCCATGTCCTCACCTGGGAAGTACAGAACACCGATAAAGAAGGTTCCGAACCGCGGCTTGGGTGCAACGCTTGCCACCCGACGAAGGTCGAAACAGGAGATAGAAGTCCCAGAACGCCGGAATTCAGACCTCGATGATGTCGTCGTCTTCGGTCTCCGGAACCACCAGATCGCCGTCCATCGCGGTCACCGCCCACCCGCCGACCTCGACCTCCGCGCCGACCCGGACGTACACCGTCCCCGGCCGGTCGACGAAGTGTCCCTGCTCGAAGATCATCTCGTCGGGCAGATCGTCGAAGGCCTGGAACTCCCGCAGGTAGGCCCCGACCGCGCCGCTGGCGGTCCCCGTCACGGGGTCCTCGGGCACGCCCGCCTTCGGCGCGAACATCCGCCCGTGTAGCGTCGACTCCTGTTCGAGCGTGTCGAAGGTGAAGGCGTAGACGCCGGCGGTGTCGACCTCGCGGCTCAACTCGGCGATGGCCGCCATGTCCGGGTCGAGGTCGCTCAGGTGTTCCAGGAAGTTCACCGGGATCACCAGGAAGGGCAGACCGGTCGTGCTGCGGGCCAGCGGGAGGTCCGCGCCCACGTCCTCCAGCGCCGCCACGTCGACGCCGAGCGCGTCGGCTATCCGGTCGTAGTCCAGATCGACCCGGCGGATCTCCGGCTGGTTCTGGGTCATCCAGACGCCGCCGTCCTCGGTGACCTCGATATCGAGGACGCCGGCCTCGGTTTCGAGGGTGTGGTCGCCGGCGTCGATCTCGTCGCGTTCGTAGAGATACGCGTGGCTCGCGATGGTCGCGTGTCCGCACATGTCCACTTCGGTCTCGGGCGTGAAGTAGCGGACCGCCCGGTCTGCATCCTCGGAGGACCGCAGGAACGCGGTCTCGCTCGCGCCCAGTTCCGACGCGATGGCCTGCATCTGTTCGTCGTCGAGGCCGTCGCCGTCGGGCACGACGCCCGCGGGGTTGCCCGCCAGGGGCTCGTCGGTGAACGCGTCGACCAGAAGCGCCTGTCGCGTGTCCATGCCTCCGGGTTCGGAGAGGGGTCGGATCAAGCTACCGGCGGTACGCGACGCGGTCTCACGCCACCCGACCGATCCAGTCCGCCAGGTCCGACACGACCCCCTCGGCCACGTTGTCCGGTTCGTCGTAGTCGGCCGGCCGCGACGGACCCTCGCCCGGCATGAACAGGTGATCCAGACGCGGGTACTCCGCGAACCGGACGGACTCGCGCCCGCCGAGGGCGTCCCGCCAGCGCCCGAAGTCCGCCTCGGCGTCGACCTGGTAGTCCCGACCACCCTGGAGGACGAACGTCGGACGGGACAGGCCAGCGGCCGTCTCGACCTGATCGTACGCGCCGAGACTCTCCCACCAGGCCCGCCCGCCGCCGAGGATCGTCTCGTCGGCCGCCATCTCGCCCGACTGTGCGCGCTCGACCTGTTCGCGGAGTTCCGCCAGCCGTGCCCGCTCCGCGTCGGTCACGGTACCGTCGAGTTCCACGAGGTACTCCGTCTGTGCGACGAACAGCGTCCCGAACGAGCGCGCCGGAGCCGCGAGCATCGCGATGCCGGCCAGCCCGTCGACCCGGGTCGCGATCCGCGGTGCGACCATCCCGCCGAGACTGTGGCCGACGACGAACACGTCGTCGTCGCGCACGCGGTCGGCATTCCGGAGCGTCTCCACCGCGGCCACGGCGTCGTCGGTGACCACACTGTCCAGTGTCGCCTCGGTCGGATCGACCGGACAGGCCGCGGTCCGCTTGTCGTACCGGAGGACTGCGATCCCCCGGCTCGCGAGGCCCCACGCGAGATCTTTGAGCGGTTTGTTCGGGCCGATGGTCGAATCCCGATCCTGCGGGCCCGAACCGTGGACGAGGACGACGCCCGGAACCGAGCCCTCACCGTCGGGTACCGAGAACGTCGCGCCAAGCGAGCAGTCGTCGGTGGCTCGGATCGTGACCGACCGCTCCGCAAACGTCGACTGGTCGGCGTAGGCGGGTGGACTGTACGCCTCGGTGGTCCGTACCGGCCGGAGGCCGATCACCGAACCGGCGTCGTCGAAGACGACGCTGAACCGCTGTTGGCCGCCGCGGAACCGGACCGTGACCACCACCACGTCGTAGCCCCGACTGGTCGTGGCGCTGGTGTCGGCGACCGACACGAACGCGCCGGTCTCGTCGGTGATCGTCGCCCAGTCACGGCGCAACTGCTCGGCCGAGACCTGCTCGCGCACCGACGCGGCGAACTGCGCGCGCATCGCCTCGTACTCACCGTCTGCCCACCGTGTCACCAGCGTCCGCGCCGCCGACGCCAGCGCCTCGGTGCCGGTCCCGTCACCGTCGGATGGCTCGCCGTCTGCCGTCTCGGTCCCCACGGACGTGTCCGTCCCCGGTGTCTCATCGGGATCGGTCGTCTCGGGGGCTGTCGACTCACCGCCGTCACTGGAACAGCCGGCCAGGCCGAGTGCGCTGGCGGCCGCGAGCGCTTCCAGAAGCGTCCGTCTGTCGGGTTTGGAGGGCGACATCTACCCCTCGGGACGGATCGTCGAAAGATAAAATCCGGGTGTTTCCCGGTCACACACCGACCAGCCGCTTGCCGCCCCGCGTCACCGGCCCAGGGGATTACCGGTGTCCGTCGTCGCGGACGTACTGGAGCGCCTGGAGGAACCGCTCGGTGTCGACCCGGCCTTCGGTCTCGGCCAGTCGCTCCTGGAATTTGGTCGGTGTCATGTTCACCGTTACCATACAACACGAACGATCATAGCTCTTTCGCCGGGTCGCTCGGAATCGAAGAAAGGTCGCAGTTACCGCGTCTCGGTCGCGCCGTACTCCTCCTCGGAGGCGGTCGGGTCGTTGCCGTACCAGAGCAGGATCGCGCCCGCGGCCGCCAGGAGCGCGACTGCGCCGGTCACGGCGAGTGACACTGGCCACTCCGCGATACCCCACGCGTCGACGACGTACAACAGACTCAGGATGACGAAGCCCGCGGCCGAGAACCAACCGAACGGGCCGAAGTCGTGTTCTGCCATCCCGCTCGGGGGTACCACGTCGAGACGGTTAACCACCCGTTCTTGGCGGGTTGAGATGACGAGCGCGACGAATAACGGTCGCCGAAGGTCCGGCGTGACGACCGGTCGGCTACAGTTCGTTTTCGCCCTCACGCTCGTCCAGCTTCGCTTTGATTTCCCGGAGGCTGTTGATGCCGTACAGGCCCAGGACCAGCCACGCGACCGAGAAGACCACGCCGAGGACGGCGAAGGTCAGTCCGAGGGTCGTTTCGTTGATTGGGACCATGCTCGGAGGGAGGCGGGCCATGGATATAAGCCGCCAGCCTCGGTTTCAGCGAGTGAAGTCGTGCAACCGCGTTGATACTCGGTCCCCGAGTGGTGGTACTGTGGATGCAGACAGCGATGTCGAGGCCATCGCGACGCTGCTGGCCGACGACTGCGCGCGGACGATCCTCGAAGCGACCGCCGCACAACCCCTGTCGGCCGACGCGCTCAGCGACCGCTGTGGCGTGTCCACGCCGACGATCTACCGCCGACTCGAGGACCTGCGAGCGCACGATCTGGTCACCGAACAGACCCGCGCCGACGCCGACGGCCACCACTACAAGGTCTACACCGCCAGCCTCGACCGCGTCGTCGTCGATCTCTCCGCGGACGGCCTCACGATCCGACTGTCCCGACGGGACCGCATGGCCGACCGCTTCACCCAGTTCGTGGAGGATCTCCGATGACTGACCCGATACTCCAGTTCGCGGCCCGGACGAGTGGTCCCGTCTCGTCGGCGTTCACCGTCGCCATCGCCGCCCTCGGCCTGCTGGTCGGTTACATCGCCTTCCGGGGGTACCGGCGCAACGAGAGTCTGCCGATGCTGTTCGTCGCGACCGGCTTCCTGCTCACCTTCTGGACCCGTGGCGTCCTGCTCGCCGTCTATCTCGTCCTCGACCGCGCCGGCTCGTTCGCACCCGGGATGCGGTCGACTCTCGGCGTCGCGCTGTCGCTGGCCGCGGACGTGAGTACGGTCGTCGGACTGCTCTGTCTCCTCTACGGGCTCTGGATGCCCCGTCGCGAAAACTAGTCTGCGATGGCTTCTTCCGAACCCTGGGCCGCGTTGGGGTCCTGGATCCAGAGGTCGCCGAACAGGTCGTCCTGCTGGAGGTAGACCTGCCCGCGGTGGGACAGAAAGAGCAGGCCGAGGAAGGTTTCGACCCGGGAGCCGCCCGCCCCCTCGATCTCGGCGTAGAGGACCTCCTCGCGGCCGGCTTCCCACTGTTCGAGGCAGGCCCCGTACACGTCGTCGATGATCGCGTCGATGTCCTCGCCGTGAGCCGTTCCGGTCACGTCCGCGGCCGTCGGCTCGTCGTCCATCCGGAACTCGTCCCCGCTCCGGTAGTCCAGTTCCTGTGTCCCGCGCTGGTACGTGCTGGGACTGTCGCTCGTGTCGTACTCCCTGGACTCTTTCCACCAGGTGTCCCGCTCGGCCTCCCGGAGGTCCCGCACGAGTTCGTCCAGCGTCTGTGGCATCCCCCGGGCCCGTTTCCGGTCGAGCCGCCGGTCCATCTCCTTCTCCAGCGACGCGAAGGGATCGGCCTCCGGGTCGATGGGTGTGTCCTCGCCCATCGCCGCCGCCTCCCAGGGCTCGGGTTCGGGCTCCTCGTCCTCGTCGTCGTTGAGCATCGCGTCGCTTTTCATCCGCAGGAGGACGCTCGCGTAGAACAGTGCGCGACCCGACGTTCGGAGGTCCGCCTCGTCCAGCCGGTCGAGGAACTTGTCCGTCACCGTCACGATGTCGATGTCCCACGGCTCGATCTCGTCGTCCTTGGCGAGCTGGACCAGCACTTCGACCGGTTGCACGTCGTCCTCGTCTTCCTCGCCCGGCGGTTTCGGTCGGTCGACGGCGGGGGCGTCGGCTTCGCTCTCGCGATCCTCGCTCTCGCTTCCGTCGTCACCGCCGAGCATCGACGACGCGCCGTCGGGTCGCTCCCGATCTTCGTGCCCGGCGATGTTCAGCGGGATATCGTCCCCCTCGTCCGATCCGTCATCTTCTCCGCTAGTCATCCGCGGGCACCTCCTCGTCGCCGTCGCCGCCGATCTCGCTCAGGTCGATGCCGGTCACGGCGGAGATGTTGTCCTCTTGCATCGTGACGCCGATAGCCCGCTCGGACCGCTCCAGCAGTGCCGAGCGGTGTGAGACGACGACGAACTGCGCGTCGCCCGCGAGTTCGTCGACCATCTCGCCGACCATCTCGGCGTTGGCGGCGTCGAGGAAGGCGTCCACCTCGTCCAGCGCGTAGAACGGCGCGGGGTTGTACCGCTGGATGGCGAAGATGAACGCCAGCGCCGTCAGGGACTTCTCCCCGCCGGACATCGCCGCCAGCCGCTGGATCGGCTTGTCCTTGGGCTGGGCCTTCATCGTCAGCCCGCCGTCGAACGGGTCGTCCTCGTCTTCGAGGTGCAGCGTCCCGGTCCCGTTCGAGAGCCGCTGGAAGATGTCCTCGAACTGCTCGTTGATGCCTTCGTAGGCATCCATGAACGTCTCCTTCTTCCGGGCCTCGTAGGTCTCGATCCGGTCGCGGATGCCGTCGGCCTCCTCGACGAGAGTCTCCTTCTTGCCTTCGAGGTCGTCGAGATCGTCGGCCACCTCGTCGTACTCCTCGATTGCGAGCATGTTGACGGGTTCGAGCTTCTCCATCTCGGTTTCGAGGCGGTCGATCTCGCGTTCCACCTCGTCGTGGTCGGGCACGTCTTCGGGGTCGTAGTCGCCGACCTGCCCTTCGAGTTCGTCGACTTCCCACTCGAGTCGGTCTTCCTCCTCGCGGCAGTCCGCGAGGTCGTCCTCGACGCTGGTGACCTTCGACTGCTGTTCGTCTCGGGCCTGTTTCGCCTCCTTGAGGTCGTCTTTCAGCTCCTCACGCTCCGCCTTGAGGTCTGCCAGCTCTTCTTCGAGGTCGGCGACCGCTGCCTCTTTCTCCTCGAGCAGTTCCTCCTGCTCGTCGATCTTCCCCTCTAGCTCCTCGATCCGCTCCTCCTGCTCGGCCTTGCGGTTCTGGGCCGCCTCGATGTCGTCGTGGAGCTCCTCGATGGCGTCCTCGGCGTACTGCTTTTCCAGTTGCAGTTCGTTCAGGTCGCCGTCGAGATCGTCGCGGCGGGCTTCGAGGTCGGCGATCTCCTCGCGCACCTCGTCGGCCTGACTCGTCAGCTTCGGCAGTTCCGAGTCCTCGATCTCGCTCTCCAGTTCGGCGATCTCGTCCTCGATGGCCTCGATACGGGCCGTCCGTTCCTCGATCTCGCCTTCGAGTTCGTCCATCCGGTCGGAGACCTCTTCCCGATCTTTCTCGATCTCGTCGAGTTCGGCCTCCAGCCGCTCGATCTTCGTCTCGGTCTCCTCGCGCTCGGTTTCGAGGGCCTCGATCTCGCTTTCGATCTCTCTGACCTGATCCGCCGCGTCTGACTTCCGGTCGCGGGCGTCGTCCAGCCGGTTCTCCACGTCCCGCAGGTCCGACCGGATCGACTTGCGCTCGTCTTCGAGGTCGTTGATCCGCGCGGCGACGCGTTCGAGCTGGCCCTGCCCACCCGAGAAGGAGTAGCGCGTCCCCTTCGAGGAGCCGCCGGTCATCGCACCGGACTTCTCGACCAGATCGCCTTCGAGGGTAACCATCCGGTAGTCGCCCATCAGGTCCCGGGCGGTCTCCATGTCGTCGACGATCAGCGTGTCGCCCAGCACGTACGAGAAGATGCCCGCGTACTCGCTGTCGAAGTCGACGAGGTTGTACGCGAAGTCGACCACGCCGTCGTGGCTCGGCAGGCTCGGGCGCGACCGTCGCTGCATCTTCGTGATCGGCAGGAAGGTCGCCCGCCCCGCGTTGCGGGATTTCAGGTACTCGATGCAGTGTTGCCCGATGCCGTCGTCGTCGACGACGACGTGGGCCAACCGGCCCCCGGCCGCCGTCTCACACGCCGTCGCGTACTCGGGATCGACGCCACCCAGCTGGCCGACCGTGCCGTGGACGCCGTCGATCCCGCCGTTGAGGATCGTCGTCACCGCCCGGCCGTACGAGGAGTCGCCGTCCTGTCCGGCCTTGGCTTCGAGTTCGGCGTACTCCTGCTGTTTGGCCGAGATCTCGTCCTCGATGTCGTCGAGGTCGGACTGCAGTTCGCGTTTCTCCTGTTTGAGGTCCTCGACGACGCCCGAGATGGTCGAGCGGTTCTCCGCGGCCTTCTCCAGTTCGTCCTCCAGATCGGAGATCTCGGCGTCGATCTCGGGGAGCCGGGCCTCGGCCTCCTCGATGGCCTCCTCTTTCTCGCGTTGCTGGTTCGAGCGCCGACGCGCCTCGTCCAGCAACCGGTCCTGCTCGCGCTGGAGGTCGTTTTTCTCGCTTTTCTCGTCCTCGAGGGCGGCCCGCTTCTCGTCGAGTTCGTCTTTGACCTCCTCGAACTCCGCGCCGACCTCCTCGATGCGCTCCTCCAGTCCGGCGAGTTCGTCCTCTTTCTCCTGAATGTCGGCTTTGACGCCGGACTTGGCGACCTTCGTCTCGCGGATGTCGCCCTCCAGCTCGTCGATCTCCTCCTGTTTCCGGTCGATCTGGACGAACGCCTGGCGGCGCTCGTTCTCGGCGTCCTCGATCTTTTCCTCGGCGCTCTCGACGGCGTCTTCCAGCCGCGAGATCTCCCCTTTGACCTCCTCGATCTCGCGTTTGATCCGTAACTGCTCGTCCTCGCCTTTGCGTTCGATCTCGGCGTTGAGGTCTTCGAGGTCCTCTTCGAGACGGACGACTTTGCCCTGGCGCTCGTCGAGTTCGCGCTGGAGGTCCTCGAGTTCGTCCTCCAGTTCCTCGATTTCCTCGCGCACGGCGTCGAGTTCGTCGCGTTTGTCCTCGAGTTCGGCGGCTTTCCGGTAGGATTCGTACTCTTCCTTTTCGTCGCGGAGGTCCTGATACTCGAGGGCGGTCTCGCGTTCGTCTTCGAGCTGGTCGAGGCGGTCCCGTTTCTCCTCGATCCGGAGCTGGGCCTCCTCGATGCGTTCCTCGACGACTTCCAGTTCCTCGAAGGCGTCTTCCTTCTTGGCGTCGAACTGGGCGACCCCGGCGATCTCGTCGATGATCTCCCTGCGCGCGTGCGGGGTCATGTTGATAATTTCGGTCACGTCGCCCTGCATGACGACGTTGTACCCCTCGGGCGTGACGCCGGCCTGGGCCAGCAGGTCCTGGATGTCCGAGAGGTTGACCGAACGGCCGTTGATGTAGTAGTACGAGTAGTAGTTGTCCTCGGTCTCTTTGACGCGGCGCTTGATGGAAATCTCCGAACAGTCGCCCACGTCTTCGGTGCCGGCGGCGTTGACGACGGTCCCTCGTTCGAGGGTCCCGTCGGCGTTGTCGAGGATGACTTCGACGCTGGCTTCGCGTTCCTCGTCGCCCTCACGCTCGCCGTCCTGGTGACCGGGATTGTAAATGAGGTCGGTCAGCTTCTCCGCGCGGATGCCCGACGTGCGGGCCAGACCCAGCGCGAACAGAATCGAGTCGATGATGTTGGATTTGCCCGAGCCGTTCGGGCCGCTCACGGTGGTGAAATCCTCGTAAAACGGGATTCGCGTCTTCCGGCCGAAACTCTTGAAATTGTCGAGGACGAGCTCTTTGATGTGCATGGGGGTGCTCGTGGCCGGAGCCCGTCAGGCGACGATGATGTCGCTGCCCTCGGACTCCGTCTCGTCTTCCGCCTCGGCGGCCTCGGATTTAGGCGCTTCGGCCGGCTCCGCGTCCGCGGCCGGCTCGGGCTCCGGTTCCGGCTCGGCCGCCGCGTCGTCGGCCTCGCGTTCCGCCGGGGGCGTCGACGACCCGACGCCGCTCCCGTCGATGGTGTCCAGTCCGACCTGGTCGTCGACGACGTTCTCCAGTTCGCGGATGCGGACCTTGCACTCGACGAGTTCGTCGGTCAGGCCGTCGACCGTCGCCTCAAGCTCGTTCACGCGCGATTCGAGTTCCTCGACGCGATTGCCGCTCGCCATAGAGACATAGCCCGTCCCTGACGGCATAAAGTTACGTCAGACATTCACATAGCTTCTGATAGGAACGGGGCTGGTGAAAACCGCTCGCCCCGGGTTCGAGGGCACCGTATGTGCCGCCGACGGTCACCACTCCGACCGGTCGGTGGCCTGCAGGTACTCCTCCAGCAGGGTCGGGAAGTCACGGCCCTTGAGGTAGCGCAGGCCGAAGTCCTCGGCCCAGTTGATGATGCCTTGATCTTCGGTGACGACGCCGGCGTCGAGTTCCCGCGCGAGGATCAGCAGGTCGAAGTCCTCCCGCGAGTCGAGGACGCCCTGCCGGAGCGTCGTGCGGTACTCGTCGCGCAGGTCCGAGATCACCTTGTCCACCTCGGTCATGTACTCGTGTTCCTCGATCTCGTCGGCGCGGGACTGCTCGGCCTTCCGGACGGCCTTCTCGGAGACGCGCAGGCCGCGATCCACGCGGTCGGACATCTCGTCGATGAACTCGTAGACGATCTCGGCGGGGATCATCACCTCGTAGCGCGCCGGGTTCTTCTTGATCACCCAGGTGTTGAGCTTCGAGAACACCTCGTCGTCGATCTCGCGGTCCTCGAGCATCAGGCGCAGTTCCTCGTAGATCGACGGCGGCATGTAACAGGAGATGTCCAGCCCGAGTTTCGCCTCCGCGATCAACTCCAGCAGTCGATTCACGGCGTCGTTCGCGTCTTCGCCATCGCGCCTGATCTCGTCGGTGAGGAAGGCGGAGGTGTCGACGACGAAGCGTTGTTTGAGCGGATGGCCTGCCATACCCGAACGCAGTACCTCCGGGGTAATATGTCCCCGGCGTAACGTGAGCCGGTCGCGGGCCCATCGCTCCCGGGGCGATTCCCGGAAACTGAGAGGTCGACGGAGTTTCTTTGGCCCGGCTGGCGTTGCTCCGGTATGGACTATCACGATCCCCTGCCGGTCTCGGCCGAGCGGTTCGCCGAGTTGCGGGAGCACTTCGAGACCCGATCCGTTCGCGGCCGGGAATACGAACACCTGCCGGACTACCGGAGCGACCTCAACCGCGGGGTCGTCCTGATCGAGGACACGGTGGTCGACGGGTTCCCGAAGATCCCGCGCACGCTGGTGATCGAGACCGGCGTTCCACGCCACTTCGACGACGAACTCGCCGTCGAGGAGAAACTCGACGGGTTCAACGTCCGCGTCGCGCGGGTCGGTGACGACCCGCCGGCCGAACCGCTCGCGTTCACCCGTAGCGGCATCGTCTGCCCGTTCACCACCTACAAGGCCCGCGAGTTGCTCCCCGTCGCCGAGTTCTTCGCCGACCACCCGGACCTGATGCTCTGTGGCGAGATGGTCGGCCCGGAGAACCCCTACACCGACCACGAGTACGCCGACGTGGACTCGCTGGCCTTCCGCGTGTTCGACGTGCGCGAGCGCGAGACGGGCGACTCCCTGCCGGTCCGCGAGCGCCGCGAACTGTGTGCCGACTACGACATCCCGCAGGTTCCCTTCCACGGCGTCTTCACGCCCGAGGACGCCGTCGACGAGCTTCCGGATATCGTCGAGGAACTGGACGCCGACGGCCGCGAGGGTGTCGTGATGAAGACGCGCTCGGTCGACCGGCAGTTGAAGTACACCACCTCGGCCGCCAATCAGGGGAATCTCGAATACGCCTTCTCGCTGCCGTTCGACTACGGCCAGGCGTTCATGTTCCGGCGGCTCATCCGCGAGGCGTTCCAGTCCGTCGAGTGGGACGAGGACGAACCGGCCCGGCGGGAGCGCGCTCACGAGCTCGGGGAAGCGATCCTCTGTTCGATGACCGACACGATCGAGCGGATCGACGGCGGCGCGACCGTCGGCGAGCGCCACACCGTCCGTGCGCCTCCGTCGGTCGTGGACGAACTGTTCGAACACTTCCGGAGCATGGGTCTGCAACTGGAGATCGAGACCGACGAGCGGGAGGCCGGCGAGCGGGTCGTCACGTTCACGAAGAAGACGCAGGCGACCAACGACAAGGTCCGGGCGTACCTCGACGGCCAGATCGTCCGGGAGTGAAGCCCTGAGGCGTCCCCGTCAGTCGTCGGTCTCGACGGTGATCGGTTCGTCCGGTTCCTCGACCGCCTCGGCCTCCTCGCCCTCGCTGGCCCGTTCTTCCAGCAGGAGGCCGACCCCGCCGGCTGCGAGCATCCCGATCCCTGCCGCGCGGACCGAGCGGACGTACCAGGGTTTCGGCTCCAGTTCGTCGGTGTTCTCGAAGGCCAGGCCCCACAGCTTGGCGTTGAGCTGGATACTCCGTTTCGGGCTGGCGGCGGCCAGTAGGCCCTGGACGAGCAGCCAGCCGTAACTCAGGCGGCGCAGTTTCTCGGTGACCATACCGGTACGTTGGCGAGGACGGACAAGAAAGGTGCGTCTGCGCCCGGCGGTCCGTCGACCGGCACAGCACTCGCCCGGGTCGTTAGCCTTTAGCCGTCCGCTCACGAACCGCGAGTAATGACTGCACAGGCTGCCGAAACGGGGGATCTCGTCGCCGTCATCGGGCTGGAAGTCCACGTCCAGCTGGAGACGGCGACGAAGATCTTCTGTGGCTGTTCGACCGACGTGGGCGACGACGAGCCGAACACCCACACCTGCCCCGTCTGTCTCGGTCTCCCCGGTGCCCTGCCGGTCCTCAACGAGGGGGCCGTCGAGGCCGCGGTCAAGGTTGGGAAGGCCATCGACGCCGAGATTCCCGAGGAGACGACGTTCCACCGGAAGAACTACTACTACCCCGACCTGCCCAAGAACTTCCAGATCACCCAGTACGACGCACCCATCTGCCAGGACGGGGAACTGGAGTTCAACGTCGACGGGACCCGTCGGAGCGTCGACATCCGGCGGGCCCACCTCGAAGAGGACCCCGGGAGCATCAAACACGTCCGTGAGGGCACCGAGGGGCTGGAGAGCCGCACCGTCTCCATCGAGCGCGCCGACTACACCCTGATCGACTACAACCGCGCCGGCACGCCGCTGATGGAGGTCGTCACGGAACCGGACTTCCGCGAACCCGCCGAGGTCCGGAAGTTCCTCGAAAAACTCGAGGAAGTCCTCGAGTACCTCGGCGTGTTCGACCCCGGCCGGGACGGGTCGCTCCGGATCGACGCCAACCTCTCGATGGTCCCCGCCGCGGAGGTCGACGAGGACGGCGAGATTCCCGAGGACGTGCTCGAAGACGCCAACCGCACCGAGGTCAAGAACATCTCCAGCCACAAGGGCGCGGAGAAGGCCCTGGCCTTCGAGAAGTCCCGCCAGAAGAAACTCGTCGAGTCGGGCCGCGCGGTCGAGCAGGAGACGCGCCACTTCAACGAGACCCACGGCAACACGGTCTCGATGCGCTCGAAGGAAGAGGAGAAAGACTACCGCTACTTCCGGGAGGCCGACCTCCCACCGCTCCAGGTCGCCGACTGGAAAGAGCGGATCGCCATCCCGGAACTGCCCGACGCCCGCCGCGAGCGCTTCGAGGCCGAGTACGGCCTCAGCGACGAGGCGGCCTCGAAACTCACCAGCACGAAACAGGTCGCGGACTTCTTCGAGGACGTGGCCCAGCAGTTCGACCCCGACCTCGCGGCGACGTGGGTCGCGGACAACCTGCTTGGCGAACTGAACTACCGCGACATGCAGATCACGGACATCGACGACCGATTCGACGAGGTCATGCGGCTGGTCGAACTCGTCGCCGAGGACGAGATCACCGCCAAGAACGCCCGCGAGACGGTCCTCCGGACGATGCTCGACGAGGGGAAAGCGCCCGACACCGTCGTCGAGGACGAGGACCTGGGCAAGACCAGCGGCGACGAGGTGGCCGCCGCGGTCACCGAGGCCATCGACGAGAACCCCGGTGCCGTCGAGGACTACCACGACGGCGACGACAACGCGATCAACTTCCTCGTCGGTCAGGTGATGCAGAAGACCGGGGGCAGTGCCGATCCGGGCGACGTGAACCAGCTGTTGCGGGAAGAACTAGAGGGGTAGAACCGCGAGCGACCGGCGGGAGCGAGCGTTTTTTGGTCCAGCTTTTTGGACGATGGGTGGCGAACGGAGTGAGCCACCCGAGGAGAAAAAGGTGGTCGTGGAGCAGCTGTTGCGGGAAGAACTAGAGGGGTAGAACCGCGAGCGACCGGCGGGAGCGAGCGTTTTTTGGTCCAGCTTTTTGGACGATGGGTGGCGAACGGCGTGAGCCACCCGAGGAGAAAAAGGTGGTCGTGGAGCAGCTGTTGCGGGAAAAAGGTGGGGACGGACAGGGCGGTGTCGTTCGAGTTGAGTGACCGACGGTGCCTCAGGCGCTCGGACCCTCGTCGATGGCGGGGATCGACGGCACGTCGTCGTGGGTGTCGAACGCTTCGTGGGCCTCGGCGATGTGGCGGTCGGCCAGCGTGTCGGCACCGTCGGCACTGGCGGCAGCAGCGTCCGCGAGTTCGTTACAGCCGACTTCGAGGACCTCGGTCGCACTCGTCATGCCTTCGACCGTCGCCGCGAAAGGCTCGGCGAGACTGAGTGACTCGAACTCCGCGACGGCAGTCCCGAACTCGTCTGCGGCGTCGCCGTACTCGGACATCGCGGTCGCGTATCGTCTCATCTCGTACCTCGCGGTGCCGTCGCGGAGCAGTTCGAGTCCGGTGAGCGCCGGGTCGAACGCGTCGTGGATCGCGTCGATGGCCGAGATCGCGGTTCGCATCTGGTCGAGCTTGTCGGACACGGCGGCCGCGTCGAGTGGCTCGAACGACCGTGCCGCCCGCGTGTCGACGTCCGACGGGAGGTCGTCCAGACTGGTTTCGACCCGCTCGGCGAACCAGACCGCGGCGTCGAGGCGGTCGGCGAGCGTCGCGGCCGAGCCGTCGAAAAAGAGGTCGGGAACGTGGTCGTCGAGCCGCCAGTGTGCCCGTGACATGTCTTTCTGTCCGCGGGCCATCGTTTCGAGGAACGTCGCCACCGTCGCCAGGTCTTCGACGGTTCCCCGCTGCTCGGCGGTGAGAACGTCTGCCTGCGCGGTTTCGACGTGAATCCGGGCGCGGTCGACGGCGGCCAGCACCTCGTCCGTCCGGACGGGATAGTTCGCCGCCGTCAGTCCCGTCAACCCGTCGCCGTCGCCCTGCGCGACGAGCCGACGGTGCGCGGTGGCGAGCGATTCGCGTGCCGACTCGATGCTCGAGTGTTCTCGCCCGCTCGCCTCGGCGTGTTCGTCCGCAGATTCGGTCTCGGTCGCGCTTTCCTCGGGTGTGTCGGTGGCTGTCGACCGGTCCGTCCCGGTCGCCGTCTCCGTCCCCGCTGTCGCCGCTCCGGACGTCGACGCTGTGGCGGCCGAGGCTGGATCACCGCTCGATCCCGCCGACTCGGTGCAACCCGCGAACGCGGCCACCGCCACACCCGCCAACCCGAGCATCTGTCGTCTCTCGATACCACCCTGCCCTGTGAACTTCGCTACCATCGGTTTTAGGCTAGCCTAAACAATTTAAATGGCTTTCGAACTTTAGGCCGACCTAAAATATTGCCGCGATCGACCCGTCGGTGGCCAGTCGTGTCGGTAGAACCGTCCTCCCGGGGACGAGGCCGTGTTCGTTCGCTCGATCAGCCGTCGAGCGCTTCGGCGGCGGCGTCCCGAACCCGCTCGTCGGCGTGACTCTCGCGGGCGTCCCGGAGCGCCGCGCGTGCCGTCTCGTTGTCGACGTGACCGAGCAGGGCCGCGGCCTGGCCGCTGACCGAGATCGTGTCGTCCAGCGCGTTGACGAGAATGTCCGTCCGCTCCGCGTCGAGGGACGCCAGATCACGCGTGGCCACACCCCGGGAGATCGCCGAGAGGAGATACTCCCGGGCCAGCTCGTCGTCCTCGGTGGCCGTCTCGTCCCCGTCGGTCGCGGCCGCTTCGAAGGCGTCGAACAGCGCCTCGACCTGTGCTGGCGCGAACTCGTAGGTGACCCGCGAGAGCGCGTGATACAGGCCGACTGCGCCGGCGGCGCGGACGCCGGAATCGTCGGCGAGTGCGTACGGCAGTACGTCGTCGACGACCGTCGCGTCGGTGGTGACCGTCAGTGCCTCGGCGGCCGCGAGCCGGACCGACCGCTCGGGGTCGTCCAGACGCTCGACCAGCGGATCGGCGGCGACGAGTTCGTGGTAGACCTCGACCGAGCCCAGCACCTCCGCGGCGGTGGTCCGCACGAGCGGGGACTCGTCGGACAGGGCCGCGAGGACCTCCTCGGTCGCGTCGTGGCCGTGGGCCAGCGGATCGCGCCCGATCTCGCGGAGGCGGTCGGCCCGGGTCTCGGGATCGTCCGGTCGGTCGTCGTCCGATCCCAGCCACGACAGCAGGCGGCGGAGCATCGGTGTACCCTGGCGGCCCCGAACCCATAAGCGTTGAACCCGCGCGTTCGGTGGCGCGCGAGCGCGCGGCCCCGCGCAGTCCGGCGATTCCTCGGTTCACTGGGACGAAAGCTTCAAAACCTGTGTGCGCTTAGGGCTTGGCGAATGACCACCCACGCACCGGGAGGTGGGCCGCCGTGGAGTTGATAATCACGGAGAAGGACAACGCCGCGCGGCGCATCGCCGAGATCCTCAGCGAGGACAGCGCCGAGGTCGAACGCCAGAACGGCGTCAACGTCTACCGCTGGGGCGACAAGCGCGTCGTCGGCCTGTCGGGCCACGTCGTCGGCGTCGACTTCCCGCCGGAGTACTCCGACTGGCGCGACGTGGAACCCGTCGAGCTAATCGACGCCGAGATCACCAAGTCCGCGACCAAGGAGAACATCGTCCGCACGCTCCGGGAGCTGGCGGGCCGGGCCGACGAGGCCGTCATCGCGACGGACTACGACCGCGAGGGCGAGCTGATCGGGAAGGAGGCCTACGAGATCATCCGCGACGAGACCGACGTGCCGATCAAGCGGGTGCGCTTCTCGTCGATCACCGAGCGCGAGGTCAAAGACGCCTTCGCGGACCCGGACGACCTGGACTTCGACCTGGCCGCGGCGGGTGAGGCCCGCCAGATCATCGACCTGATCTGGGGGGCGGCGCTCACGCGATTCCTCTCGCTGTCGGCCCGGCAACTGGGTGACGACTTCATCTCCGTCGGACGGGTGCAGTCGCCGACGCTGAAGCTGATCGTCGACCGCGAGCGCGAGATCGAGGCGTTCGAGCCCGACGACTACTGGGAACTGTTCGCCGACCTCACCGAGGACGGCCAGTCCTTCGAGGCCCAGTACTTCTACGACGACGACGGCAAGGAGGCCGAACGCGTCTGGGAGGAAGACGCCGCCGAGGACGCCCACGAGCGGTTGCTGGACGCCGCCAGCGCGACCGTCACCGAGGTCCGGCGGCGCACCCGGACCGACGACCCGCCCGCGCCGTTCAACACCACGCAGTTCATCAGCGCCGCGGGCTCGCTGGGCTACTCCGCCCAGCGCGCGATGAGCATCGCCGAGGAACTGTACACCGCGGGCTACGTCACGTACCCGCGGACGGACAACACGGTGTACCCCGAGGATCTGGACCCCGAGGAACTGCTCGCGGCCTTCACCGACACCGGTGCGTTCGGCGAGGACGCCGCCGGCCTGCTCAACCTCGACGAGATCGAACCCACGCGTGGTGACGAGGAGACGACCGACCACCCGCCGATCCACCCGACGGGCGAACTCCCCAACCGGAGCGAACTCGACGACGACGAGTGGGAGGTCTACGAGTTGATCGTCCGGCGCTTCTTCGCCACCGTCGCGGAACCCGCGACCTGGGAACACCTGCGCGTGGTCGCCGACGCCAACGGCTGCCAGTTGAAGGCCAACGGCAAGCGCCTCGTGGAACCGGGCTACCACGCTGTCTACCCCTACTCCAGCGCGAGCGAGAACTTCGTGCCCGACGTGGCGGAGGGCGCGGAACTGACCGTCTCGGACGTGGAACTGGAGGCCAAGCAGACCCAGCCGCCCCGTCGCTACGGCCAGTCGCGATTGATCGAGCGCATGGAGGACATGGGGATCGGGACGAAGGCGACCCGGCACAACGTGATCGAGAAGCTCTACGACCGGGGCTACATCGAGAACGACCCGCCGCGGCCGACGACGCTGGCCAAAGCCGTCGTCGAGGCCGCCGAGGAGTTCGCCGACCACGTCGTCAGCGAGGAGATGACCGCCGAACTCGAAGCCGACATGGCGGCCATCGCCAGCGGCGAGGCGACGCTGGACGACGTGACCGAGGAGTCACGGGAGATGCTCGAACGCGTGTTCGAGGAACTCCACGAGTCCCGCGAGGAGGTCGGCGACCACCTCCAGCAGTCGCTGAAGGCCGACCGGACGCTGGGCCCCTGCCCGGAGAGCGACCACGACCTGTTGATCCGAAAGAGTCGCCACGGCTCGCACTTCGTGGGCTGTGACGGCTTCCCGGACTGTCGGTACACCCTGCCCCTGCCGAGTACCGGCCAGCCGCAGGTGCTGGACGAGGAGTGCGAGGAACACGGGCTCCGCCACGTCAAGATGCTCGCGGGGCGGGACACCTTCGTCCACGGGTGTCCCCAGTGTGCGGCCGACGAGGCCGACGAGAGCGAGGACGAAGTGATCGGCGACTGTCCCGACTGCGGTGCCGACGACGGGGGCGACCTCGCGATCAAACAGCTCCGCAACGGCTCGCGGCTGGTCGGGTGTACGCGCTACCCCGACTGTGAGTACTCCCTGCCGCTCCCGCGCCGGGGCGAGATCGAGGTGACCGACGAGCGGTGTGACGAGCACGACCTGCCCGAACTGGTCGTCCACAACGGCGACGAACCGTGGGAACTGGGCTGTCCGATCTGTAACTACCAGGAGTACCAGGCCCGGCAGGCGGTCGACGATCTGGTCGATCTGGACGGGCTGGGCGAGCGCACGGCCGAGAAGCTGGCCGACGCGGACATCGAGACACTGGCGGACCTGGAGACCGTCGACCCGGAGGAGGTCGCGACGACGGTGCAGGGAGTCAGCGCCGATCAGATCCGCGAGTGGCAACAGCAGGCGGGCGCGGAAGCCGCGGACTGAGCGGGCTGCCTTTCCGAAGTAGTTTTCACGGTCGGTCGGAATGCCCCGGTATGAGCGGGCCATGGACGGAGTGGGATCACATCCTGAAGATCGACCCGGACAAGTCGCTGGTCGACGGTGAGACGTTCGAGGACGTGGCGGCGACCGGGACCGACGCCATCGAGGTGGGCGGCACCACCGGGATGACCGAGGAGAAGATGCAGCGGGTCGTCGAGGCCTGCGGCAAGTACGACATCCCGATGTACATCGAGCCGTCCAACCCGTCCTCGGTCGTCCACAGCGACGCCCACGACGGCTATCTCGTCCCGATCGTGATGAACGCCGGCGACGTGACGTGGACGACCGGCGCGCACAAGGAGTGGGTCCGACTGGACGACGACATCGACTGGTCGCGCACCTGGACGGAAGCGTACATCGTCCTCAACCCCGAGGCCTCCGTGGCCACCTACACCGGGGCCAACTGCGAGCAGGACGCCGACGACGTGGCCGCATACGCCGAGGTCGCAGAACAGATGTTCGGCCAGGAGATCGTCTACGTCGAGTACTCCGGCACGCTGGGCGACCCCTCGAAGGTCCGGGCGGCCCACGAGGCGCTGGACGAGGCCACGCTGTTCTACGGCGGCGGCATCCACGACTACGACTCGGCCCACCAGATGGCCCAGGAGTCCGACGTGGTGATCGTCGGCGACCTCGTCCACGACGAGGGGGTCGACGCCGTCCGCGAGACCGTCGAGGGCGCGAAAGACGCGAATTGATCACTCTCGCTGTCCGTCCGGCTCGCCCGTTTCGTTCCCGTCGTCCCCGTCGTCCAGCGGCCGTAGCGGCGTCACCTGCGGGCCGTGGTCGGTCGTCGCGACCGCGGCCTCGATCCCGAACACGTCGGCCAGCAAGTCTTCGGTGACGACCGACTCGGGCGGGCCGCGGGCGTAGATTTCCCCGTCTTCGAGCGCGACGACGTGGTCGGCGTACTGGGCCGCCTGTTCGATGTCGTGGAGCACGAGCACCACGGTCGTCTCGCTCTCGTCGCGCAGACGTTCGACGATCTCCATGACCTGCAACTGGTGGCGCAGGTCGAGGAACGTGGTCGGTTCGTCCAGGAGGAGCACGTCGGTCTCCTGGGCCAGCGCCATCGCGATCCAGGCCAACTGCTGTTGGCCGCCGCTGAGGCTCCCGACCTCGCGGTTCCGGAGGTGATCGACACCGGCCATCGAGATGGCGCGGTCGATGGCGTCCCGATCCGCGTCGGTCAGCGCCTCGAACGCGCCGCGGTGGGGGTAGCGACCGTGTGCGACGAGTTTCTCGACGGTGATGCTGTTGGGCGCGGTGCTGTCCTGAGAGAGCAGGCCGAGTTTCCGGGCGAGTCGCTTCGCGCCGAGGTCGTGAACCTCGGTGCCGTCGACCCGGACGGTGCCCCGGTCCAGCGACAACTGGTCGGCCAGCCCCTTCAGCAGGGTACTCTTGCCGCTCCCGTTCGGGCCGACGAGGGCGGTCACCTCGCCCGGCGGGACGCGGACCGACTCGTCGTCGATCACCGGCTCGTCGGTGTTGGGATAGCCGATCACGAGGTCGTCGCCGCTGAACTCGCTCGCGCCGGTCCCGTCGCTTTCGTCCGCGGGGCTGTCGTCGGCCCCGTCGTCCGCTGTGTCGTCGTCCCGGCCGAGGATCGAGCCCACGCCGCCGTCAGTGGCGAAGCCGCGCTCACCCATCAGATCTCACCCAGGCTCTCCTGCCTGCGCATCAGGTAGAGGAAGTACGGCCCGCCCACGAGGCCGGTGACGATGCCGACGGGGATCTGCGTGGGACTCAGCGCGAGTCGCGCGCCCACGTCGGCGGCGACCATCAGCGCCGGGCCCGCGAACAGACAGCCGATCATCAGTTTCCGGTAGTCGCTGCCGACGACGTTGCGGACGACGTGGGGCACGATCAGGCCGACGAAGCTGACGATGCCGGCGACGGCGATGCTCGCCGCGGCCAGCAGGACCGCGACGGCCGACAGGCCGAAGCGCACGCGCTCGACGCGCATCCCCAGAGATTTCGCCGTGCTCTCGCCCAGCAGGAGGACGTTCAGTTGCCTGGCACTCACGATTGCGAGCGCCAGCCCGAACACGGTCCAGGGGATCGCGATCCGGACCTGCTCCCAGTCCACGCCGGTCAGCGAGCCGGTCGTCCACTGGATCGCCGACTGGACGACGCCGATGTTGTCGGCGAAGAAGAACATCGCGGTCTGGAGCGAGCCGAAGACGGTGCTGACGATGACGCCCGCGAGGACCAGCCGCACGGGCGAGGTCCCGTTCTTCCAGGCGATGGCGTAGACCAGCAGGAAGGCGGCGATTCCGCCGAACGCCGCGATCAGCGGGAGCAAGGCCGAGAGGCCCAGCGTGATCTCGGTGACGACCAGCGGCACGACCAGCGTGACACCGGCGAAGGCCACGAGCGTCAGCAGGATCGCCAGCCCCGCGCCCGAGGACACGCCGAGGATGAACGGGCTCGCGAGTTCGTTCCGGGTCACCGCCTGGAAGATCGCGCCCGAGACTGCCAGGTTCATGCCGACCAGAACCGCGACCAGCACCCGTGGCAGTCGGATGTTCCAGACGATCAGGCTCTCGGTACTCATCTCCGGAACGGCCTCGCCGAGCAGGAACGCGTCCCAGGCCTGCGGATTGAACAGGACGTTCGGGTTGAACACCGCCGCCCAAGCCTGCCCGATGGTCATCTCGTAGGAGCCCAGGCTGACCTGCACGAGTCCCGCCCCGACGACGATGGCCGTACTCCCGAGGATCAGGGCGAGCAACGAGGTGTCGAGCCACGCGAACCGGCGGACGAGCCGGCCCGCGAGGCCGCCGCCAGCGTCACTGTCGCGCGCTCGCCACGGGCTGAACCGCTCGGCGAGGCTCCGATTCCCGTCCTCGCTCGCCAACTCGTCCTCCGTCATCGGGCGCAGTCACCTCCCCGATCGTGGCCCGTCGATCCCGGTGCCATCTCAGACCTCCCCGGCGACGATGTCGGCCACGCGGTCGCGGTCGAACAGCTCGCCGGAGAACCGATCCGGGTACAGGTCCTTCGCTCCGCGCTCGACGAGGAAGAGGTTGTAGATCGGCCCCTGGTAAGTCGGCCCCCCTCTGAACACGCGCCCGTTCTGGACCGCCGTCAGTTCACTCGCCACGTCGTGGTCGCGCATGAACTCGACGACGGTGTTCTCGAACTCCGTCGCCGTCTTGCTCTCGTGGCCTTTCAACAACAGCACGTCCGGGTCGATCTCGAGCAACTGCTCGTAGTCGATGCGCTTGCGGTTCGTCGAACTGAACCCTTCTACGTCGGTCCCGACGAGCGCGTCTTTCACGCCGAGGTCGCGCCAGTGTTTGACGCTCGTCCCGCCGGTGTCGAAGCGGTACGGCGAGAACACCTCCGGCTCGGTGCCGTTGGCGTGGGCGAACAGGCCGGTCGGTCGCTCGGACTCGGGCGGCAGGGCGTCGGCGACTCGACCCCGAACGTACTCGTCGTGCAGGGTCTCGAATGCCTCGTAGCGGTCCGTCGCCTGGAACACTTCCGCGACCTTCTCGAAGGCTTCGTACATCGAGTAGTAGCGATAGTCCTCGTGCCAGACGTCCGTCTGTCGGAAGATGAGGTTGCCGACGAACGGCCCGACGGTGTCGCGAATCTCGGTCACGTCGCTTCGCTCCCAGCCGTCGAAGTTGTTGATCAACCAGTTGGGGTCGATGACGTGTACGTCCGCGTCCATCTCGAAGAAGATCTCCTGGTCGATCCCACTCTGGTAGAGTTCGTAGAGCGAGCCCTTGTCGACGCTGACGCCGTCGAGTTCGTCGTACCAGCGGGTGTAGAAGCGGGGCTTGTAGCCGACGCTCTGCAGGCCGTCCGCCTGTCCGAGCGCGACGCCCATGTCCGCGTATCCGGGACAGTAGACGGCCCACGTCTCGGGCACGCTGTCGAAGTTGACCTCACCGACCGGTGCCATCTCGACCGTGTAGGTCCCGCCCGAATCCGTCCCGTTTGCGTCGCCGTCGTCTCCCTGGCCCACGATGTCCGAACAGCCCGCGAGCAGGCCGCCGGCCGCCAGCGCGCTTCCGCCTGTGATGTACTGTCGTCGTGTCGGCGCAGTGTGTGTCGTCTCCATCTTGGTTTAGGCATACCTAAACACGGGTTTAGTGGTTTCGGTTCGCCTAAAACAGGGGGTGGTCGGCGTGGCGCGAGGGGAATGGGCGGGGCTTAAGTCCCGGCCGCCGATACCGGACAGCATGGACGACCGCACGTACACTGCAGACGCCGAGCCGGGCGACACGGTCACCGTCGCCGGCTGGGTCCACGAGATTCGAGACCTCGGCGGCATCGCCTTCATCATCATCCGGGACACGACCGGGAAGATCCAGGTCAAGTTCGAGAAAGACGAGATGGACGACGACCTCGTGGAGACGGGGCTGGACGTGCATCGTGAGAGCGTCGTCGCCGTGACCGGCGACGTGGAGGAAGAGGAACGCGCGCCGACCGGCGTCGAGATCGTCCCCGACTCAGTCGACGTGATCGCCGAGGCCGACCCCGAACTGCCGCTGGACCCCTCCGGGAAGGTCGACGCGGAACTCCCGACCCGACTCGACAACCGGACGCTGGACCTGCGCAAGCCCGAGGTCAAGGCAATCTTCGAGATCCGCGCCGCGGCCCTGGAAGCGGTCCGGGACGCGTTCCGCGATCTGGGCTGTACGGAGATCAACACGCCCAAGATCGTCGCCACGGGGACCGAGGGCGGGACGGAACTGTTCCCGATCACCTACTTCGGGCAGGAGGCCTTCATGAACCAGAGCCCCCAGCTGTTCAAGCAGCTGATGGTCGGCTCCGGCCTCGAACGCGTCTTCGAGATCGGTCCGATCTTCCGCGCGGAGGAACACAACACGCCCCGGCACCTCAACGAGGCGACCTCCATCGACTTCGAGTCGGCCTTCTACGACCACACCGAGGCGATGGACGCCTGCGAGCAGATCGTCAAGGCCGCCTACGAGGGCGTCGCCGAGAACTGCCAGGACCAGCTCGAAGCGCTGGACATGACCGAGGAGTTCGAGGTCCCCGACGGTGACTTCCCGCGGCTCACCTACGAGGAGGCCCTCGAAAAGATCAACGCGACGGGCGAACTCGACGAAGTGCTCGTGTGGGGCGACGACCTCTCGACGGAGGCCGAACACGTGCTCGGCGACGAGGTGGGCGAACACTACTTCATCACTGACTGGCCCAGCGAGATCAAGCCCTTCTACATCAAGGATCACGACGACGACGCGGAGGTTTCGACGGGCTTCGACATGATGCACCCGTCGATGGAACTGGTCAGCGGCGGCCAGCGTGAACACCGCTACGACAAGCTGGTCGAGGGCTTCGAACAGCAGGGACTCGACCCCGAGGCCTTCGAGTACTACACCAAGATGTTCAAGTACGGCATGCCGCCCCACGCCGGCTGGGGGCTCGGCGGCGAGCGCCTCATCATGACGATGCTCGGGCTTGGCAACATCCGTGAAGCGGTTCTCTTCCCGCGAGACCGCCAGCGCCTGTCGCCGTAGGCGACGGCGACCCTGTCGAGCGGGAGCACGTCAGACTCGTCTGACGGAGTTCCCGCGAGATCACCAGAGACTGAGCCCGTAGGGCGACGTCTCTGGGAGCCCACGAGACGAGCGACGCGAGTCTCGTCAGACCGCCGGCGGCTGAGCCCCTGACGAAGCCGACGCGGCTTACTCCGCTTCCCCGACGGCCTGTTCGCGCAACTCCCCGGTGAGGTGCAGGCCGTGGCTGTCGATCCGGCGGACGACCCGCTTTGCCTGCGACTGCGAGAAGTACTTGTCCGAGACCGCCGCCCGGACGACGACGCCGAAGGTACCGGTCACAGTCGCGCCGAATCCCTCGGCGACGGTCCGGAGCCGCCGGTCGTCGGAGATGAGCCCGACTGTCGGGCCAGCGTCCCCGTCCTCGTCCGTCCGCGTGTCGGCATCGGCCGTCGCGTCGAGAATGCCCTCGATCACGCGGACGTCGCTGGTCGGCTCCGATGCGTCCAGCACGCGCATCGCGTCGTCGGTCCAGTCGGTCTCGACCGGGCCGGTCACGATATCGTCGTCGACGAACCGGTCGAGGTTCGTGCGCGCCGGTTCGGTCGTCACGTCCGAGCGAACGGCGTCCGGAACGGCGATGGTGCCGTCGAAGGCACCGAGCAGGTCGAGTTCGCCGACCGCTCCCAGGGCGGTCAACACGGTCGCGTCGACGTAGATGCGGCTCACAGCTCCCTCGCGTTGTCGGCATCCCGCCGGAGGTCCGCCGCGCGCAACTGGGTGGTGAGGTTGCGCTCCCGGGCGACCTCGAGCCACTCCGCGACCGAGAGCCCCGCGATCCGGGACGCCTCGGTGACGGCCACGTCGCCCTGCTGGTAGCGCCCGACGGCCTCGCGAATCCGCAACTCCGCCAGTCCCTCCTCGAGGGCCTTCCTGATCGTCGTACTGCGGTCGTCCTCCAGTAGCTCCGCGACCCGCTCCAGCTCTGCCAGTTCCTCCTCCGACAGCCGCGCGCTGATCGTCGGCATGTTTGCGTAGTAATACTACGTATACAAAGAGCTATCGCCCGTGGTCACTCGCTTTCCGGGCTGGGGGGTGCTATCACTCGTCTGCGGATACAGTTATACCGAATTCCGTCGTACTAGAGTCGTTATGTCAACGTTAGAGTCGACCGACCCGACCACGGACGAGTGGGTAGACATCCGGATGACCGACCCCGAGGAAGGCGAGTGGGAACTCGACGCCGTCGTCGTCGACGGCCGGACGGAACACGTCGAACTCCGGGTTCGAGAGGACCTCGTGGCCGCGTTCGTCGAGTGTCTGGCCGACGATCTGTCCCGGAGTCAGCGAGCGGCACTGCTCGACCGGCTCTCCGAGGACGCGGACGACGGGGCCGACGGGGACGACACGCCCGTCGCTTCCGACGCCGCTGACGCGACCGAGAACTAGGGTCGCAAACCTTCGTCTAGCACCTCCAACGTCCGCTCCCACGCCTGCGCGTCGGCGCGGGCGTACCCCGCTGGCGTCCCACCCATGTCGAGTGCGAGCGACCGACCAGGTACCGGAACCGGTCGCGTCGCACGCTCGGTGGTCGGATGGTAGGGAACCTTGATGTCGTGGCCGGCACCGGAAACGCTGAGGTGGTCGTAGGTGTGTGGATACGACCGCGCGTCCAGCCGTGCCATCGCTCGGGTAGCGAGCGTGTCGGCCGGCCAGACGCGGTCGTCGCCGCCGGTCACGAGCAACACGGGGCCGCCGATCTCCTCGACGGGAATCGTCGCCGCCCGGACACGTTTCTCGCTCGCGCGGACAAGTCCGCGCTCGAACAGCGGGCGAACCGAGAGCGGTCGGCCCCGGAGCCACCGGGCGACGATCCGTGATCGAAACCCGGTGGGTCGCGCCAGCGGTACGTACGGCACACCCTCGCCGTCGACCGTCCAGGCCGACCCGGGATCCGACAGCAGTCTATTACCCTGGAAGGAAACAGTACTGGGAGCGTAGCCGACGGCGGTTCGGAGCCGGTCACAGCGGGTGGCCGCGAGCAGTGCGAGTTCGCCGCCCCGCGACCAGCCGACGACCCCCAGCGGGTCGGGCCGAACGCGGTCACGGGCGGCGAGCCACTCGACCGCCGACTCGACGTACTCCAGCGGAACCTCGACGAGCCGGTCCGGAAGGTCGTCACGGCCGAAGTACGCCAGTGCCAGCACGGCGTAGCCACGCGAGGCCAGTAACGTGGCGACTCGCCGGGACGGAAAGCCGCCGCTGGAGCCACCGAGGAGGAGGATGCCGGGGCGCTGGCCGTCACCGTCCGTGGTCTCGTCGGGTGGGTCGTACAGTCGTGCGACGAGATCGCGGTGGTCGACCGGCTCGGCAGTGACGTCCGCGCGCTGAAAGCGTCGCTCGACGGTGGCACTGGCGACGCGTCGTCCGCCGACCGTGGCGGTGAGCGAGACGTTGCCGTCGGTGCGCGTGCGCTCGCGGGGTGCAGGGCGGTCGCCGATCCGCTCGGCCGACCAGACGAGCCCCATCGCGTCGGCCGTTCCGTAGGTGCCCGCGAGCGGTCGCTGGCTGTCGAGGTCGGCGGTCCCGTCGCCGTCGGTCCGGACCGTCGCGCGGGACTGCCAGAGCCCGCCGTCCAGTGGCATTCGCGCCCGGAGGGTCACCCGTCGCCGCGGCGGGAAACCGGCGAGCCGGACCGCGAACCGTTCGTCGACCAGCGGCCGAGCGGGGTCGACGACTATGCGGGGGCTGTCGGTCATTGCGCTGGACCTGCGAGGCCACGGTGAAAGCGGTGTCGACCGTCGGACCTGACGGGACCGACTGGACCGACCGCGACGACCACCTTTTATTCACACGGGGGCCCGACCGGGAGGCATGACTGAAGCCGAAGCGTTCGTCCCGGGCCACGTGACCGGCTTTTTCACCATCCACCGGGACGACGATCCGACGAAAGCGGGCTCGCAGGGCGCAGGGCTGACGTTGACCGACGGCGTGACCGTCACCGTCCGGCCGGCCGAGGAGACGAGCGTTCGCTGTAACGACGTGCCCGTCGAGATGGACGCGGTGGAGACGGTGCTGGACACCCTGCAGGCGACCGCTCGGGTCGACGGCCAGACGCCCCTCCCCATCGGGTCGGGTTTCGGCGTCTCCGGCGCGATGGCGCTGGGTACCGCGCTGGCGGTCAACGACGCGTTCGACCGCCGACTCTCCGAGAACGAACTCGTCACCATCGCCCACGGCGCGGAGGTGCAGGCCGGGACGGGGCTGGGCGACGTGGTGGCCCAGGCCCGCGGCGGCGTCCCGATCCGGCTGGAACCCGGCGGCCCGCAGGACAACCTGCTGGACGCCATCCCGGCACGCGGTCCCGTCGAGTACCACACGCTGGGCGAACTCTCGACCGAGGAGGTCATCTCCGGCGACACCGACCTGCTGGACCAGGCCGGCAAGCGAAGCCTCTCCCGGGTCGTCGAGGAACCCACGCTGTCGTCGTTCATGCGTGCGTCCCGGCAGTTCGCCCGCGAGGCCGAACTGCTCACGCCCGAGATCAGGGAGGTGATCCTGGACGTGAACGAGGCCGGCGGTGACGCGTCGATGGCGATGCTCGGCGAGACCGTGTTCTCCATCGACGGCGGCCTCTCGGCGGCCGGTTACGACCCGTCGACCTGTCGGATCGACCCGACGGGCGCGCGGTTGCTCGATTAGCCGTCTTTTCAGTCGCTGAGAGCCGTGTGAACCAACCCCACGTTTAAGGTATCGAGTGGTCCAACGTCGAACTGTACCAATGGCAACGGGATCGCAGCCGGACAGCGCTTTCTACGGATTCTACGACCAGTACATGGGGGAAGCGCGGACGAAACCGGAGGTGTACGGCTACTGGATACTGGTGATCGGGCTGGTGGCGATACTCGCCGGTGTGGGGGTGTTCGCGGCCGGTCGCACGGGCCTGCTCGGCCTCTCGCCTGCGGCGGTCACGGAACTCACGCTGATACTCGCCGCGGCCGGATTCCCCGTGTTCCTGCTGGGGACCGTCCTCCAGTTGCCCCTCCGCAGGCGGGCGGTCCCGGTGGCGGTGCTGGGTGCGCTCGTCTCCGTCGCGACGGTGGGGTACTTCCTGCAGATCTATCCCGGGCAGTGGGGCATCGGACGGACCGAGGGGCAACTCTTTCTCGCCGGCTACGGCGGTGGACTGGCACTCCTGGCACTGGTCGCCGCGCTGGTGCCCGTGGTGACCGGACGGCGGAGCTACTTCCTGACCGACGAGGACGCGGCCGCGATGGGGTGGGTCGTCGAAGACGAGACGGAGGCACGCGTCTCGGACGTGCTGGTCGGCGAGGCCGACCGCGACGGCGTGTTCGCGGTCTTCCCGGGCGAGTCGGGCTGGCACTGGTGGTTCGTCGAGCAAGCGGCCGTCGCCGACGGGACCCGGGCCTACGAGAGCCAGACCGACGCCGAGGCGGCGCTGGAGGAGATCAAGGCGAAAGTGGCTGGCGCGAGTCTGCTGGAGATCAACCACGCCGCCTTCCGGCTGTACCGCGAGGCGGGAGAAGACGGCGAGTCGACGGCCCGCTGGACGCTCGTCGACGAGGACGGCGTCGTGCTGGCCGACAGCGACGGCCGCTACGCCGACCGCGAGAAGGCCGAGAGCGCGGTGAACCTGCTGAAAGAACACGGCCCCGGTGCCTCGCTACTCGACGTCGACGACGGGGCGTTCGAGGTCTACGGCGACGGCTCGGACTGGCGCTGGCGACTGGTCGACGAGAACCGGGGCGTCCTCGGCGAAGGCCCACGGGCCTACGAGGACCGCGACGACGCCGAGGCCTCCGTCCGGTCGATCCGGGAGGCCGCTCGCGAGTCGCCGGTGATGGACGTCGAACAGGTCGGCGTCGAGTTGATCGAGGCCGACGGCACCTGGCGCTGGGAGCTACTCGACGCCGACGACGAGACCATCGCCGAGTCCAGCGACGAGTTCGACAGCCGGGAGGCAGTCGAGGCCTCGGTCCGCCGGATCATGGAGGGAGCCATCGACATGCCGTTCCTCGAATCCGGCTCGCCAGCCTACGAGATCGTCGAGGGCGACGAGGGTGGCTGGCGCTGGCGACTGGTCGACGCCGCCGACGACGTTGTCGCCCGCAGTGAGGGTGCAGTGCCCTCCGAGGAGAGCGGCCGCTCGGTCGTCGGCCGCGTCAAGGAGGTCGTCGCGGACGCGCCGGTCGTCGAACTCGACGACGCCGAGTACGAGATCTACCCCGAGGGGGACCGCTGGGCCTGGCGGCTGGTCACCGAGGACCGCGAGACCGTCGCGCGCAGTCCGGCCAGCGCGACGTTCGCGGACCCCGAGGAGGCGGCGGCCGCCGTCGAGCAACTGCGCGAGGAGATCGAGACCGCCGACCGGATCGAGTTCGACAGCGCCGCGTTCCACCTCTACGAGGCCGACGACGGCGGCTGGAACTGGCGGCTGGTCGACGCCGACGGGAGCGTCGTCTCCGACAGCGGGCAGGAACACGCCTCCCGCGAGGACGCCGCGGCGGCCATGAACACGATGAAACAGCACGCGCCCGAGGCCGATCTGGTCGAGATCGGCAGTGCCGCACTGGAGCTGTACGAGGCCGAGTCCGAGTGGCACTGGCGACTCGTCGACGCCAGCGGGGAGACGCTGGCGACCAGCCCCGGCCGCTACGACAGCGACGAGACCGCCCGCGAGGCGATGGACGCCCTCTCGCTTCTGGCCCCCGACGCCGAGACCCGGCAGATGGACGCCGCCCTCTTTCAGGTGTACGTCGGCGAGGGCGAGCGCCGGCAGTGGTGCTGGCGGTTGATCCACCCCGACGGCAGCACCATCGCCCGGAGCCTCGGCGGCTTCACCGACCGGGAGAGCGCCACCGAGGCCGCCGAGTCGGTCGCCGACTTCGCCGCCGACGCGGCCGTCCACACCGTCGAGGACATCGCGATCCGCTTTTCGGTCACCGAGGGCGAGGAGGGCGAGGCCTGGGAGTGGGAGATCGTCGACCGCGAGCGCGAGCCCCTGGCGGTCGGCACCGAACAGTTCCCGTCCCGGGACGCGGTGGCGACGACCGCGCGCCTGGTCCGGGACAACGCCGGCGGCGCGAGCGTCTTCGCGGTCGACCCCGCCGCGTTCCGCCTCGAAACGGTCACCGACGAGGACAGCGGGACCGACGAGTGGCGCTGGCGGCTGGTCGATCCCGACCGGTCGACGCTGGCCGTGGGGGCCCGGACTCACGAGAGCCGCGAGAGCGCGCGGGTAGACCTCTCGCGGGCCCGCGAACTCGCGGGCGGCGCGGGCCTGCTCGACTTCGACCTGGCGGCGTTCGAGGTCACCGAACGCCAGGACGGCTGGATCTGGCGGTTCGTCGATACCGCCGGCAACACCGTCGGTATCAGCGGTCCGACCTTCGAGTCCCGGAGCGGGGCCGAGCGCGCGCTCGCGTCTGTCCGGGACGTGTTGACGACGGCGAGCCTGCTGGAGATCGAGTCGCCGGCCTTCGAACTCCACGAGGGCGAGGAGGACGGCTGGCGCTGGCGGCTGGTCGACACCGACGGCAGCACCGTCGCCGAGAGCAAGCGGACCTACCCGACCCGCCGTGAGGCCCGGGAGGCACTGGGTGGGCTCCGGGAGTTCGGGCCCGACGCCGCCACCGAGACCCAGGCCTGAGTCGGGGCGGGCGGCGAGGAACGGTTGATTTCGCCGGCGCACCGGGCGATTTTTCACACCAGCGGAAACGTGTTCGAGTATGGACGAGATCGACGTGCCAGAGAGCCACCCCCGCTACGAGTCGCTGCTGACGCGACACCGGATCGAACACGGGGTCGATCTGGGGATCACCTCCCGGCAGGGACTGATCGCACAGGGCCGGGGTGAGGCCTACGACTACCTGCTCGGCGAGCGCACCACCGAGAGCGCCGACCGGGCCGAGCGCGCCGCCGCCGCCCACCTCCTGCGCGCCGACCATCCGGTCCTCTCGGTCAACGGCAACGCCGCCGCCCTCGTGCCCGGCGAACTGGTCGACCTCGCGGACGCGACCGGCGCGGACCTGGAGGTCAACCTGTTCAACCGCACCGCCGAACGCATGGAACGCATCGCCGACCACCTCCGCGAACACGGGGCCGAGGCGGTGAAAGGCCTGCAGGCCGACGGTCGGATTCCCGGCCTCGACCACGAGCGCGCGAAGGTCGACGCCGACGGCATCGGCGACGCCGACGTGGTGCTGGTCCCCCTCGAAGACGGCGACCGCGCCGAAGCCCTCGCCGAGATGGGCAAGACCGAACTCGTGATCGACCTGAACCCGCTCTCCCGGTCGGCCCAGACCGCGACGGTCCCCATCGTCGACAACATCATCCGCGCGGTCCCGGGCATCACCGAACACGCCAGGGACCTCCAGGGTGCCTCCAGCGACGAACTCGACCGGATCGTCGACGACTTCGACCGCGAGACGGCGCTGTCGGCGGCCGAGGACGCCATCCGAAGCGGTGATCTGTGATGTCGCTGCCGCCGTACATCTACGTGGACCACCGGCTCCCCGACGCCGATAACGTGCGGGACGTGCTGGACGACCGGACGCTCACGCCGTTCGACGAGGACGAACGCCTCGAACGCCTCCACCGCGTGTTCTACCCCGCGTTCCGGGTCACCGTCCGCTACGAGTCCGACAAGGGCCAGTGGTTCGGCACGGAGGAACGCGAGGACACCGTCTTCCTCGACGGGCTGTGGGCGGGCAACGACGCCCACGTCTCCCGGTACGCCGAGGACGCCGGGAAGTTGCTGAACGTCGCGACGGGCGACTACGACTTCGGCGACGGTCCCGGCCTCGGTCCCTCCGTCCTCCTCCAGTTTCAGGTGGACAACGACACCGCGGGCGACCTCATCCCCGAGCGGGTCGCGGACTGGGCGCGCCAGCGCGACGCCGGCCGGGGCGATCAGGCCGACGTGTTCCTCCGGAAACTCCGCGAGAACTACGGCCTCCCCGGCGAGTTCGATCCCGCCGGGTTCGACGAGGTGACCGAGGTCACGCGCGTCTACCTCCCCTTCTGGCTCGCGGAGTACCGCGGCGAGACGGCCGATCACTCGATCATGCTCGCCTTCCGCGAGCCCGACGCCAGCGAACGGGAGTTCAAGCGCCACGGCTGGCTCTCCGAGTTCATCGCCGACGACCCGACCCGGCTGGCCGAGTACGGCTACGACCTCTCGCTGGATCGGGTCCAGAGACAGCTCTCGGACGACGAGGGCGGGCGGGACCGGAGCGGCGACCGCGGCGCGACGGGCACCACGGACCGCTCGCCCGACCGGTCGTTCGGCGGCGAGGACACGGACGGCGAGGACGAGATCGTCCAGCCCGACGGCGTCGAGATGGACGCCGAATCGCTGGTCACGAAGCAGGTCGAACGCGGCTTCGGCGACGTGGGTGGGATGGACGACCTCAAGGAGACGCTCCGGCACAAGGTGATCCGCCCGCTCGAAGACCCCGCGGCCTTCGAGGAGTACGGTATCGGCGTCGTCAACGGCGTCCTCCTGCACGGCCCGCCG
Source organism: Halorientalis pallida (assembly GCF_049605515.1). Taxonomy (GTDB): domain Archaea; phylum Halobacteriota; class Halobacteria; order Halobacteriales; family Haloarculaceae; genus Halorientalis; species Halorientalis pallida_A. Next base: position 1,711,071 of record NZ_CP187158.1, on the reverse strand, counting down.
GGCTGTGGGAAGACCTACATCGCGGAGGCGCTGGCGGGCGAGGTCGGCCACGATTTCGTCGAGATCAGCCCCGCCGACCTGACGAGCAAGTACATGGGCGAGCCCGCCCAGAAGGTGAAGGAACTGTTCGAGATCGCACGCGCCAACCAGCCCTGCCTGCTCTTTATCGACGAGATCGACGCCATCGCGGGCACCCGGGACGGCGACGCGAACATGAACTCCAGCGAACAGCAGATGGTCAACCAGTTGCTGACCGAACTGGAGGACGCCAGCGAGGACGACGTGGTCGTGATGGGCGCGACCAACCTCGTCGACGACGTTGACGGTGCGATCCGGCGGTCGGGCCGGTTCGACGAGCGCGTCGAGGTGCCGCCGCCGGACACCGACGCCCGCCGCGAGATCGTCGAGGTCCACCTGGCGGGCCGCCCGACCGCCGAGGCAATCGAGCTGGAGGGCGTCGTCGAGAAGACCGCGGGCTACGCGGCCAGCGACCTGGAACTGATCGCGGAGAACGCCGCCCGGAAGGCCCTGCGCGCCGGCGAGGACATCGACGAGTCACACCTGCTCGCGGCCGCCGAGGAACTCGACTCCTCGATCCCGGACTGGAGCGGGCCGGAAGACGCCGAGGATCACGTCGAACAGCCCGACAGCGCGGACCTGAACGCCCGCTCGCTGGTCGACCCCGATCCCGGTATCGACTTCGACGACGTGGGCGGCATGGCCGACCTGAAGGCCCGCCTCGAGGAGACGGTGATCGACCCGCTGGACGACCCCGACCGCTTCGAGGATTACGGGCTGGACGTGCTGAACGGACTCCTGCTCCACGGGCCGCCGGGCTGTGGGAAGACGTACATGGCGACCGCGCTGGCCGGCGAACTCGGCCACAGCTTCCTCGACGTGACGCCGGCGGACCTCACGAGCAAGTGGATGGGCAAGCCGGCACAGAACGTCGCGGACCTGTTCGCCATCGCCGAGGCCAACGCCCCCTGTGTCCTCTTCATCGACGAGATCGACGCCATCGCCGGTAACCGCACCGGCGGCATGAACACCAGCGAACAGCAGATGGTCAACCAGTTGCTCGCCGAACTGGAGGACGTCGGCGAGGACGTGGTCGTCGTCGGCGCGACCAACCTGCTGGAAGACATCGACGGCGCGATCCGACGGTCGGGCCGGTTCGACGAGCGCATCGAGGTGCCGCCGCCGGACGCCGAGGCCCGCCGCGAGATTCTCGGCGTCCACCTCCGTGATCGGCCGCTGGCCGACGACCTCGACTGGGCGACGGTCGTCGAGCGGACCGAGGGATACGCGGCCAGCGACCTCGAACTCGTCGCGGAGAACGCCGCGCGAACGGCGATGCGGGCCGACGCGCACATCGACACCGACCACCTGACGGGGGCCGTCGAGCGGACCACGTCGAGCCTCGACGGCTGGGCTAACTGAAATCGAAGCCCACGTCGGTCTCGCCGATGGCCAGGCCCTGCGCGGTGGTGACGCCGGTCACCTCGAAGCGCGCGCCGCCGTACTCGTCCTGTTCGCGGGTGCTGGCGAGTTCGCCGTCGACGGCCCGGATCTCCCAGCCGTGGGCCTCGACGATCTCTTTGACGATGGCCAGTCCGAAGCCGGTCCCGTCCTCCTCGGTCGTGTGTCCGTAGTCGAAGACGTTGTCCCGCTCCTCGGCCGGGATGCCGGGCCCGTCGTCCTCGATGGCGAAGCCCGCGCGAGTCCGGTCCGAGTCGTCGCCACTGTCCCCGTTCGAGTCGGTCGAGCCCGAAGACACACCGTACTCGGCGTCGTACTCCAGCGGTTCGACGATCAGCGACACGTCCGTGCCGACGTGGTCGACGGCGTTGCGAAAGAGGTTCTCGAAGGCCTGCTGGAGGCGGTCCCGATCCGCCTCGACGTACATGTCGCTCTCGACTTGCAGGTCTGCCTCGGGGGCGTTCACCAGCGACCAGGCGTCGTCGGCCACCTGCTGGAGCGACACGCGTTCGGTCTCGTCGACGGTCTGGCCCTGCCGGGCGAGCTGGAGCAGGTCGTCGATCAGCCGGTCCATCCGGTCGGCCGCGCGGTCCAGCGCGTCGAAGTGTTCGGCTTCGCCGGTCTCGCGGGCCAGCTGTGAGCGCGCGCTGATGACGTTCAGCGGGTTCCGCAGGTCGTGGGAGACGACGCTCGCGAACTCCTCCAGCTGTTCGTTCTGCTGGCGGAGCCGACGTTCGCGGCGGACGCGCTCGGTGATATCCTGCAGGACGACCAGCTGGCCCATCACGACGCCGTCGTTGTCGGTCAGGGGTGTGCCGGTCCGCTGGTAGGAACGCCCGCTCTCGGGATTGGTCACGACCTCGCGGTCGCTCTCGGGATCGCCCGACCGGGGCGCGGGTGGCACCGCGAACGGGCGGAGGACTTCACCGACGGACCCGCCGATAGCCTCGTCGGCGTCGACGGTCAGGAACGGCTCGGCCTGTTCGTTCACGTTGACGACGAGCCCGCGGATGTCGATGACGACGACCGCGTCGTCCATCTGTTCGACGGCGGCCTGACTGGCGATGGGGATCAGCGTAAAGAGGCCGTGGCGGGCGACCGCCCAGCAGAACGAACCGGCAGTGACGGCCAGCGCGATCGTCATGACTTCGAGGCCGGGCAACGGATTACCCTCGGAGAAGTAGACGCCCGCGGCGACGACGGGGACCACCGTCCCGGCGACCAGCAACACCGCCTGCCGGCGGTAGATCCCGGCCGACGTGTACGCCCGCAACGACAGGAGGACGATACTGGCCCCGCCCAGAAGGACGCTGATCGCCACGTACGCGATGATCGCCCGTCCGTACTCGGGTCGTAACGCCACGAACGCCCCGTTGTCGATGGTCATCGGGTTCGCCCAGACCAGGTGATGCGTTTCGTTCGTGAACGCCAGTCCGATCATCGCCAGCGGGATGAGGAACAACAGCCCCACGCTCCACCACGTGATCCACTCGTCACGGCCCGTGTACTGCAACGTAAAGAGCAAGAGGAGTACGGGGACGGGCATGAACCCGATGTAGCCCAGCCTGTACCAGAACAGCTTCTGTGGGAGTTCCACGCTCCCGATCTGGAGCGCGTACGTGACGAGCACCCAGCAGATCGCAACCGACAGTATCACCGCCGTGTACCCACCCGGGACCGGCTCGTAGGCCCGCTGCTGACGGACCACGTAGAGCGCGGCGACGCCCACCAGCACGGCCGCGATGAGCGTGAGGGTGAGAAACGGGGTGTACTGCCAGGTCATTCCGGAGTTGCGATGTGTTGTCCGGCCGATGGCTTATGAGTTTTCGCTATTTCGACGCCGGACGCCGATCCGACGGCTGGCTCGGGACCGCCGATCCCGCAACTCCACCGATCAGAATCTCTTTGTATCACCGGGTGGTAGTACTGGTTACTATGTCCGACTTCGAGCAGTTCAGCGACGTGGGCGAGGCGGAAGTGACACGCGCCATCGGCCAGGAGTGGACCGAGGAGTTCATGGACTTCTCCGACAGCGACGTCATCATCGTCGGGGGCGGTCCCTCCGGGCTGATGGCCGCCAAAGAACTCTCCGAACGCGGCGTCCAGACGATGGTCGTCGAGAAGAACAACTACCTCGGCGGCGGCTTCTGGCTCGGCGGCTTCCTGATGAACAAGGTCACCGTGCGCGGCCCGGCCCACCACGTCCTCGACGACCTCGACGTGGACTACAAGGAGTCCCAGGACAGCGAGGGGCTGTTCGTCGCCAACGGGCCGGAGGCCTGTTCCGGCCTCATCAAGGCCGCCTGCGACGCCGGCGCGAAGATGCAGAACATGACGGAGTTCACCGACATCGTCATCCGCGAGGACCACCGCGTCGGCGGCATCGTGATGAACTGGACGCCCGTCCACGCCCTGCCCCGCGAGATCACCTGCGTCGACCCCATCGCGGTCGAGGCCGACCTCGTCATCGACGCGACCGGTCACGACGCCATGGCCGTCAAGAAACTCGACGAGCGCGGCGTCCTGAACGCCCCCGGTCTGGAGGAGGAAGCCAGCGGCATGGACCAGACCGGCGACGACTCCTACGGCGCACCCGGCCACGACTCGCCCGGCCACGACTCCATGTGGGTCGGCAAAAGCGAGGACGCCGTCGTCGAACACACCGGCCTCGCCCACGACGGTCTCGTCGTCACCGGCATGGCCACCGCGACCACCTACGGCCTCCCGCGCATGGGCCCGACCTTCGGCGCGATGCTCCTTTCGGGCAAGCGCGCCGCCCAGGCCGCCATCGACGAACTCGGCGTCGACGCCGAGGACGTGGACATGACGACGCGGGCGAGCCCTGCTGACGACTAACCACCTTTTTCGCGAGGGGGTCGCAGAGCGACCCCCTCGCCAAAAACGTGGGCGAAAAAGCCGCGAGCGCCACGGGCGCTCGCGGTTGCTGTGCCCGTGCCCGACCGCTACCGCACCCGCACAGCGACCGCACAGCCACCACTCCGCTACACCGACACCACCAGCATCTCCGTCACGTCCGGCAGGAACTCGTATGGCACCTCCCGGAACTCGACGGTGTGGCCCCGCTCACGGAGCGCTTCGACGACCGGTGCGACGAATTCCGAGCGTGTCATGTCGAGCGACGCCAGCGGGAACACGCGCACCTCCTCGCTGGCGACTCTGGCCAGTTCGGCCATCGCCGCCAGGTGGAACGCCAGATCGAGCCGGTCGTCGAACAGAAAGAGGAGGTGCGCCGAGAGGACACGGTCGAACGCGCTGTTCTCGAAGGGGAGGTCGGGTAAGGCGGCCGCGACGTACCGCGATGGATGGTCCGCGTAGTCGGCCAGAAACCGCTCTCCGGCCGCCCGGAGGTACCGACATCGGGTGTCGACGTCCTCGTAGTGGTCCCAGACGAACCGGTCGCGTTTCTCTCGGAGTTGGTCCTCGGTGTCGTCGACGGCCGCCTCACAGTCCGCCGCCATGGCCGTAACCGAGCGGGCGTACTGCGGATCGACTGCGTACGCCTCGACACCTATCGACCGTGCGACGGCGGTGAACGACGACGGCCCGCCCGGGCAGTCCAGCACCGGGCCCGACAGCGACGACGGATCGAGGTCGAACAGTCGCCGGTACTCCTCGAACGTCCGCCCCTGGAACCGGAACGACCCGTCGACCTCGAACTCGGTTTCGCTCATAATGGACACTGCTATACGATAGTGTATAACTTCTACCGACACCTCCGTCGACGTTCGCGTGGTCCAGCCCGCTGGTCGAACTGCCACCGGAACTAAGTTCGCGCTGTCCCTCGCTGTGACCGATGAGACGACGACGCGTGCTGGTATTCTGCCTGTTGTCGGTACTCGCGCTCGGCGTCGGTGTGACTGTGCCGGCGACCGCGGCGGTTGCGGACACGTCCGCCGCGAACGTGACGCTGGGCACCGCACAGGACGGCGGAACCTTGCAACTCACGAAGCGCGTGCGCCTGACGCCCGACCGACCGGGCGAGATCGAGGTCACGGCGCAGTTTTCCGAACCGGAGAATCTGGTCGAACTGGAGACGGAACTGCCCGCCAGAGCGACGGTGATCGAGACCGACGGGTTCTCGGCGTCCGACGGCCGGTACGCCTGGGACGGCTCGACGGACGCGCCGAGCCTGACCTACCGGCTGTCGGTCAACGAGACGCGCGAGTCGGAGGGCCCGCTGGCCGGACGGGGCGACTACACCTTCGTCGACGCGGGTCCGTGGGCGCTCGTCCGGACGCCGCAGGTCGGCGTCTCCTGGAGCTGGCGCGGCGAGAACGTCACGCTCGACCGGCGGACGCGGATCGACGGCGAGGGCGTCGCCAGCGACGCCATGCTGTTTCTCGGCCCGCACGCCGAGTACACCCGGCGAGCCCACGGCCAGCAGTTCAGGCTGGTCGTCCCCGCGGCGGCGACGCTGGCCGAACCCCGGAGTGAAATCTTCGAGTCTGTGATGGCCGCTTCGGGTGCGATACGGGTGGGCGACCGCGACGCGAGCGTCCTCATGATCGCCGGGCCGACGACGACCGTCGAGTGGTCCGTCCAGGGGCTCCAGACCGGCGGGAACTCCTTCTGGGTGCGGGACACCCAGCGGCTCGACGTGCCCGACAACGTCTGGATTCACGAGTACGTCCACACGCGACAGGCCTACGACCGCAACGACGGGACGCGCTGGTTCACCGAGGCCAGCGCCACGTACTACGCGGCGTTGCTGTCGCTCGAACAGGACCGGATCGCCTTCCCGGCGTTCAGAACCCGGCTCGAAGCCGGCGACATCCGCTCGAACCCCGGCGAGATACTGGCCGACCCCTCGACCTGGACCGGCCGGACGCCGTACCTGAAGGGCGCGCTCGTGGCGGGCGAACTCGACCGACAGATTCGGCTGGCGACCGACGGCCGCACGCTGCAGCGGGTCTTCCGGCGCATGAACGCGGCCGACGGCCCGCTGACCGCACCGGCGTTCGACGACATCGTGGCCGACGTCGCCGGCCCCGATGTGGGCCGGCTCGCTGATCGCTACACCACGACCAACGCCGTGCCCTCGATGTGGACTCGGACCGAACACCGGCGGGCCTTCGAGGGAGCGGCCCCGCGAATCGAGTACGCCCTCGCGCCGGCCGCCGAGCGCTACCGCGTCACCGGCCCCTACCGCAACGGCACGCTCGACACCGGCCAGCCGGTCGAACTCGCGACCGGCGAACGCCTCTCGCTCGACGTACTCGTCGAGAACACGGGCGACGCGGCCGGCGAGTTCGACGCCGTCTTCGCGGTCGACGACCGCCGCCTCGACGACCGGTCCGGGTCGCTCGATCCCGGCGAACAGCGGCGACTCACGTTCGCATACACGTTCGATAGCCCTGGCACGTACACCCTCGCGGCTGGCACCCGTTCGATCACGGTCACGGTCCAGGGGCCGTCGCCGCCGGCCGTCGTCGACCTGCGGGCCAACGCGTCCCGCGTGACCGCCGGCGATGCACTCGAACTGACGGCAGGGCTCCGCAACGACGCGGCCATCCCGGCCGCCGGAACGCTCACGCTCTACCGGAACGACACGGCGGTGTCGACCCGCGAGGTCGTCGTCCAGCCCGGAAGCGAGCGGGAAATCGCGTTCGTCACGGCACCCGCCGTCGGCGTCCATCGGTTCCGCCTCGGCAACGCCACGGCGACGGTGACGGTCGACGCACCGCCCACGGAACAGGACGCGACTCCGGCCACCGGGACGGCCGCGAACGGTGCCGGATTCGGCGTCGTCGTCGCCGTACTCGCGGTACTCGCCGGGACGCTCGCCGCCCGCCGTCGGTCGCGCTGACGGGCTCCTGTCTCATCAATGGAGTGAAATAACTGGCCGGAGAGAGGCCACGGTATGCGTGAGGACCACGCGCCGACGCGCCGTCGCTATCTACAGGCGGTGGGGGTCGCGAGTGCGGTCGCCGTCGCGGGGTGTAACAGCTCCGGGAGGGACCTGAACTGCACCCGACCGTCGGGATACGCCTCGACCATCGGCGTCGCGGCCGCGGACGAACTGGACGTGACCGACGCGGCACGCGACTGGCCACAGGGCGAGCGGGACTCGCGAAACACCGGCGCGACGGGCGATCCGGGCCCGCGAGAGAACGTGATCCGGGGCTGGCGGTTCGAGGTGACCGATACCGGGACCGAGGGACCGGTCGACGACTGCTACCCGGTCATCGCCGACGGCCGGGTCTACGTCGGCACCTTCGAGGGGGACGCGCTGGTCGCGCTGGACCCCGCGACGGGAGTCGTCGAATGGCGGTACGACCGCCTCAGCTCCGGGGGACAGGTCGCGGTACTCGACGCCGGGGACGACCCGCTGGTCGTCGCACCCGGCGCGAACGGGTTACATGGCGTCGACGCCGCCACCGGAACGCGTCGCTGGTTCTACGGCGATGGATCGTTCGATCACGACGGGAACGTCGTCGCCACGGACGGTGCGGTCTTCGCCAACGGTCGCAACGGCGTCCACGCCGTCGAGATCGCCTCGGGGGACCGGCGGTGGACCGCAGACGGCAATCAGGTCGGGGCCGCCACTGGGGAGACGCTGTTGCTCGGCGACAGCCCGTTCCGGGCGCTTTCCACGGCCGACGGGACCGAACGGTGGCGCGTCGAGGACACCACGCCCTACGGCTCGGTCGCGATCCGCGACGGGACGGCCTACATCGGCGAACTCGGGACCGTCGAGGCGTACGCGCTGGCCGACGGGACCGAGGAGTGGGTGTTCGAGGGCGCGACCGAGGACTTTCGCGTCCCGGCGGTCACGGCCGACCGGGTCGTCGTCGGCTCCGCACGGACGGAGGTCGCCGGCGGCAACCTCTACGTTCTCGACAGAGCCGACGGCGGCCTGCAGTGGTGTCGCTCGTACGGCGACCGTGACGTGCACGGGACTGCGGTCGCCGACGGGGCGGTCTACGTCGCGACCGACGATGTCGTGGAGGCGCTCACCACCGCTGGCGGCGGCCGGATCTGGGTCTACAGGGAGCAGTACGGGAACTACGCGACGCCCGCAGTGACGGGAAACCTGTTACTCGTCGGGACCGGCGACGGTGCTGTCACGGCGTTTTGCGAGGGGGAGTCCAGCGGTCCGGTCCCCACGCCGACGCCGGACCCCACGCCGCCCGAGACGCCGCCGGAGTAGCGCCGGACGCGGGCGGTCGGCCGCACCCAAAACCCGTAACTGGGGCGACGGCGGACTGTCGGGTATGCCCGACCGAGTCACGCTCTACCGCGCGCCGACGACGCCGGCCGACGCCGACGCCGTGGCCGACTGGCTCGCCGAGCGCGTCCCCGCGACCGTCGAGGTGCGGGACCGGTTTCTCGACCGCGAGGACGACGGCCTCGCCGAGGCCTTCGCCGAAGCCAGAGTCCTCAGTCCCTACGAACGTGAGACTGGCAACACCATGCTCGGCATCGTCCGCTACGAGGAGCGCGCCCTCAACCATCCCGAGCGCGCCGGCGGCGTCATCTACGACGGGCTGGCCGTCCAGGCGGCCCTGCGTGAGCGCCTGCCCGCCGACGAACGCTCGCTCGATCACCTGCACGTGCCACTGCTGGACCGCGTGCTGGGGACCTGGGGCGACCACGACGGCCGCTGGCACAAGCGCGTGAACGTCCTCGGCCAGCCGGCTCTCGTTTCGGTGCCCGGTCTCTACGAAGCGCCGGCCAAGCCCGAACAGTACTACAAGGAGAAACAGCGCACGGCGATGCTCAGCGGCGACACGCCACCGCGGGAGGTCCTCGAAGAACAGGTCGAGGGCGAGTTCCTGGTCGAGGACGACCCCCGGACGACCGAGGCGATCAAGGGGTACGTCCTGCAGGCCTACCACTACCTGGCGACCGGTGACGACTTCTGTGCGACCGAGGGCTGTCGGCTGGCGAACCCGCACCGCCAGCCCGGCGTGATCGAGGCCCAGTTACGCGACCCCGAGTTCTGCGAGGCGCACGCCCCGCGGTACGAGGCCTAGGATCCGATCTGTACTGTGACGTTCGCGGTCGTGCCCTCGACCGACGCGGCGTCGACGAAGGGTTCGGGGCCGATCACCAGCGCGGTCGTCTCGTCGCTGACCCGGACCGTCCGGAAGTCGCGGTCGCCGTCGGTCTGTCGCGCCACCTGGTAGTCGTCCAGCGCGGCGAACGCCTCGTCGGCCTCGCTGCTGTTGTCCCAGCGGTGGACCCAGACCCAGCCGCCCGTTCCGTCGGCCCGCTGGAACACGGTGAGCGTGTCCGACCCCCAGCCGGTGGCTGCGGCGGCGGCCCGGTCGGCGGACAGTTCGGTCCCCAGCGAGTGGCGGGTCGTCATCTCGCCGAGCGTGTTGTCCCCGCGATGCTGCCAGTCGGTCGCGGGCGCGGTCGCCGCGACCGAGAGGTTCGCTTCCGGTTCCTCGGCCCGAGTGTAATTGTGGATCAGTTGTTCGGTCGTTCGGGGATACCTCCGGTAGACAGCCGAGAGGTCCGCCGGCGAGTCGATCACGTGGGCCACGTACTGCTTGCCGAACAGGTACGGCGCGAGCGCGGACCGGTAGGTCGCGCCGCCCTGCTCGTACTGTCGGCGGACGAACGCCGAGTTCGTCTCGGTGTCGAGGTAGCGTTCGGTGTAGGCGTCGGCCACGTACACGGCACCGCCTTCCTGGAGGGAACGGTAGACCTTCGCCTGATCGGTCTCGATCCGCCGGGTCCGCAACCGGTCGAGCCAGGGGAGCATGTTCGCCTGGTACTGGATCGTGTGCGCGAACTCGTGGGCGAGAACGCGCTCGACGGTCGCGGCCGATCCCGCACCCGGATGGACGTAGACGTAGCCGGTGAGTCGCGTCAGACCCGACGGCTCGCTCCAGTTCACCGAGACGTTCTCGTACCCGAGCGCGTCGTTGAGCGGACTCGCCGCGACGCGGGGGAGAGTCCCTCGCCACTCGCTCAGATTCCTGATCTCGACCGGCCGTGGCTCCACGTCGGTCCCGATCAGCCCCTGCACGCGGGCGAAGGTCCGGTTCACGTCGAACGGGAGCGTTCCGTTTTCGACCTGGATGTCGTACGCAGTCGTCTCATCGCCGTCGTCGCTCTCGTCGCTCGGTGTCCCGTCGTCGGGCGTCGTGTCCGCGGGCGTGTCCAGTGGTTCCTGGTCGGATGTCCCCGCCTCTCCGGGCGTCGCGGTGTCGGTCGACGCCGGTGTGTCGGTCGCCGTCGACGCGTCCGTTTCGGGCGGTGCCGTCGTCGTGCCGTCGCTCGGGCCGGCCCCACATCCCGCCAACACCAGGAGGAGGGCGACCGCGAGCGGTGCGAGTCGCTGGGCGGACAGCATGTTAGTACGCACTGACACGAGCGGAAAAAACGTTCCTAAACGCGGCCGGAGAGGAGGCCGAGGTAGCCGCCGCCGAACGTCTCGTAGCGGCGGTCGTCGGTGCGGGCGGCCAGCGCGGTCCGGCCGGCGTCGACCCGCCGCTCGAAGGCCCCCGTCACGGGTTCCTCCGGCACTCCCCAGCCGGGCGAGCCGGCCCAGAGGAACGCCGCGAACGCGAGGTTGATCGGGGCGGCAAGCGGGTGGTCGCTGCGCTGGAAGTTCAGGACGGCGACGCGCCCGCCCGGCCGACACAGGGCCACCCAGTCCTCGACCACCGCCGCGGGCTCGCGAAACAGTCCGAGGACGAAGGTTCCGAGGACGGCGTCGACCGGCCCCGAGACCGGGGGCTGGGTCGCGTCGCCGACACAGAAGTGTGCGTTCGGCCAGCCCTGGTCCGTCGTGCGAGCGCGGGCGCGGTCGAGCAACGGGCGGGTCACGTCGATACCGACGATCCGACCGTCCGGGCCGACCTGTTCGCGCAGGAACGGGACGTTCGCGCCGGTGCCACACCCCATCTCGACGACGGTGTCGCCCGGCGAGAGATCGAGTGCCGCGGCGGCCCGGCGTCGCCAGGACCGGACGCCGGGTGCGGTCGCCAGTCGGTCGTAGATGTGGGCCCACTGGCCGTAGAACGCGCGCACCCGATCGAGGTCGGACATCAGCGGCAGTCCCGGAGCCGGCCCGCGACCGTCGGCGCGTCGGGGCCGAGGACGTAGATCACGGGTTCGATGCCGAAGCCACCGGTCTGGTAGAGGACCTCGGCGTCGGGATTCGCCGCCAGTGCGGTCGGGATGGCGTCGTCGATGCCCGCTTCGGCGTCGAACTCGACGGCCCTGTGCCCGTTGGATTCGAGCGCGTCGACGATGGTCGGATCGTACCGGACGTTGAGCGCGGCGCGGGCGTCGCTGCCGTGTTCGCGTGCAGTCAGGAGGACGCTGGCGACGTACTCGCTGACGCCGAACTCGGGTTCTGCGGGGATCTCCGGGCGGCCTTTCAGGTCGATGATCCGGCCGGGAACCGCCACCACGTCCTCGATGCCGGTCGCGTCGGGCAGGGCTTCGACGAGGTTCGTCCCCACCGCCGGGATGTGTCGGGCGAAGTCCGTCGTGTTCTCGATCACCGTCAGTCCTCGGCGGACCGAGGCCAGTGCCTGCTCGGCGACGCGCACGTCGCTGTCCGGGTCGTGTACGTCGAACGCGCCGCCGTAGTCGGCCAGTTCGGGCACCTCCTCCTGGTGTAACTGGGCCAGCACGTCCCCCTGTTCGAGTTGCCGGATGACGACCTCGGTCTCGACGAGTGCCTGCACGGGGCTCATCGCCCCGTCGGTCAGGCCGTCGCCCAGCCGCTCGACCAGATCCACCACCCGCTCGTCGGCCAGGAGCCGCTCGTTGCGCGCCACCTCACCGTGGACGTACTTCGAGACGGCGCTCTGGCTGATCCCGAGGAGGTCGGCCACCTCGCTCTGGGTCAACCCCCGCTCCCGTAACTCCTCGGCCAGCATCGATCTGAAGGTCGGGAGGAACTCCTCGACCACCACCTCCTCGATGAATCTCATTGCCCGCACCTGCGGGTCCCGCCATCATAAAAACCGTGCCGCCCGCTACCCCCGCAACCAACCCGCTACCGAACGGCATTATATACGAAAACAATCAAAAACTGAAATTTGATATGAATGAATCAAGAGGCCATTCAGAGCCAGTGAAAACACGTTCTACGACAATATGGCAAGCAAATAACCACCAAGAAATATTATAAATATCAAAAATAGTCGAGTAGAAAACAATATCTATCGGAGGTGTGCAACAGCGGGCACAGTCCCGTAGAGATGGTTGCAACATATCGGTGGTCGATGCTGGTCGGCGTCGTACTGTTCGTGAGTCTCCTGGTCGGCACGGCGACCGCTGCACCCGCTGGGTCGCTGGCCGCGGCCGAGAATCACACCGCGGCCGCAAACGAGTCGGCGGGCCATCCGCGCGTTCACGACGATCTGCTGGACGGTACGCGCGAGTCGGCTGCGAGGACGGGCCCGTCCGCACGAGGGGAGGACGGCCCGAGACCGGTCGAGGCGACGGTCGTGGCCCGGTCGGGCGACGCCGACGCGGCGGCCAGGGCCGTCCGCGCCGCGAACGGGGCGCTCGACTCCCGCTACGAGGGCGAACTGCAGGTCAGACTCCCCGCGCCGGCGCTCTCCCGGGTCGCGAACGACTCTGCGGTCCGGGTGATCCGGCCCCCGGTTCCCGTCGAACCCACGAGCGTCGAGGGGTTGCCCGCGATGAACGCGGGGCGCGTCCACGACCTCGGGTACGACGGGGCGAACGCGACCCTCGCCGTCGTCGACACCGGTGGGTACGACCTCGACAATCCTGCATTCGGCGATCAGGTCGTCGCGACGCGGGATTTCTCGGGGAACGGCATCGAGGGCGGCGCGGGTTCACACGGGACGAAGACGGCCGAGTTGGCCGCCCGGACCGCACCCGGGGCCGACGTGGTGCTGGTCCGCATCCGCACCACGACGGACCTGAAACGGGCCGTCGACTGGCTCCGATCCTCGACCGACGCCGACGTGGTGTCGATGTCGCTGGCGTGGCCCAACACCGCGGGGCCGCTCGACGGGACCGACGACACCGACCGGAAGATCGGCGAGTTCGTCGCCGACGGCGGCGTCTGGCTCACCTCCGCGGGCAACTACGCCAACGGTCGCCACTGGAACGGCTCCTGGCGGGACACGGACGGCGACGACGTGCTGGACCTGCCCGGCGGTGGCTCGGTCGCGGTCGAGCCACCGAGCAGTGGCTCGGCGGACGTCTTCGTCAGCTGGGACGACTGGAACACGCCCGACGAGGACTACGACGTGGTGCTGGTCGACGAGGACGGCACCGTGCTGGATCGCTCGACGAACACGCAGGACGGGTCGACCTTCGGGGCCTGGGAGCGAGTCACGGTCGACGCGGGCGACACGAACCCGCGACTCCGGATCGTCCACCGCTCGGGCGCGCGGGACGCCGAGTTCGACGCCTTCACCTTCGGTCGCGCGCGCTTCGACCCGAGCGACGCGACACGGAGCCTGCTCATCCCGGCGGCCAGTCCCGACGTAATCTCGGTCGGTGCCGTGGGCCACGACAGCCGTCGGGTCCGGGACTACTCCTCGCAGGGACCGACTATCGACGGCCGCCGCAAGCCCGACGTGGTCGCGCCGGACGGCGTCCGGACGGACGCAGGCTGTTGTTTCTACGGCACGTCGGCGGCCGCTCCCCACGCCGCCGGCGTCGCCGCACTGGCGCTGGCCGCGAACGCGACACTCTCACCGGCCGACCTCCGGGCGGTCCTGCGGTCGACGACCACCGCCGTCCGGAACGGCGAACCCACCTACGCGACCGGCTGGGGGCTGGTGAACGCGACCGGTGCGGTCGGGGCGGTCGAACGCGTCGCACCCACCGTCGCGAACGCGACGCTCACCCCGGAATCCGACGGCTGGCTGGGCGTCGGCGACGCGCTCGACGTGACGGCGACGGCGAGCGACACCTTCGGCGTGACTACCGTTCGGGCGAACGGTTCCGCGCTGGACGGCGGCACGGTCGCGCTGACCGACGGCGACGGCGACGGTACCTACGGCGGGACCCTCACGGTCGGTGCGAACGCGACCAGCGGCGAGCGGACGGTGACGATCACGGGAACCGACTTTGCGGGCAACACCGACGCCAACGCGACCGATTCCGTCCGCGTCGACGCCACCGCACCCACGGCGACCGTGCTCACCCTGACCGACGCCACCGACGGCGACGAGAGAGTCGGCGACGGTGACGCCCTCGCACTCGCGGCGACGGTCGCGGACGGCCACGCTGGCGTCGCCGATGTCACGGCCAACGCCTCGGCGTTCGGTGCCGGGACGGTCGCGCTGACCGATGGCGACGGCGACGGGACCTACGATACGACTGTTTCCGTCGACGGAAATAATGCGACGACGGACGGGAGCTACGCCGTCGGCATCACGACGACCGATGCGGCGGGCAACGACCGGTCGGTGGCGACCGGACCGCTCTCACTCGACACGCCGCCCGGTATCCGGAACCTCACCGTCGGGAACCCCGCGGGCCAGCGCGTCGAACTCGGCTTCGACGCCTCGGAGTCCCTGGCGTCGATCACGGCCAGCATCGACGGCCCCACGACCGCGACGTTGACCGAGACGAACTTCTCGGCCGCGGACGGCCGTTATACCGCGACGTGGGACGCCGAGACCGACGGAACCTACGCCGCGACACTCGATGCGGCGGTCGACGACGCCGGCAAGGACGGTGCCAGCGGCCAGTCCGGGCAGGTCGTCGTCGACACGACGGCACCCGCTCTGTCGACCCTCGTGCTCGTGGACGCGACCGACGCCGACGGGACCGTGAGTGACGGCGACGCGCTCGCGATCTCGGCGACCGTCTCGGACGCCACCGCTGGAATCGCGACCGTCACGGCCAACGCCTCGGCGTTCGGTGCCGGGACGGTCGCGCTGACCGACGGGAACGGCGATGGCACCTTCGAGACGACCGTTTCCATCGACGGAAACAACGCGACGACGGACGGGAGCTACGCCGTCGCGGTCGCGGCGACCGACGCGGTCGGGAACCAGGCTACCGCCGACACGGAACGGATCGCGCTGGACACCCCGCCCCGGATCACGAACGTCACAGTCGGGAACCCCGCGGGCCAGCGCGTCGAACTCGGCTTCGACGCCTCGGAGTCCCTGGCGTCGATCACGGCCAGCGTCGACGGCCCCACGACCGCGACGCTGACCGTGGCGGACTTCTCGAACACGGACGGGCGGTACACCGCGACGTGGGACGCCGAGACCGACGGAATCTACACCGTGACGCTCGACGGCGCGACTGACGTTGCGGGTCAGGAGGGTGCCAGCGGCCAGTCCGGACAGGTCGTCGTCGACACGACCGCGCCCGCGCTAACGGCCCCGACGCTCACGGATACGACGGACGGCGACGGAGTCGTCGGCGACGGTGATCGACTCGGGGTCAGTGCGACCGTCTCGGACGCGACGGCCGGGACCGCGAGTGTCGTGGCCGATGGCTCGGCCTTCGGTGCTGGGACGGTCACCTTGACCGACGAAGACGGCGACGGCACGTACGACGCGACGGTCGCCGTCGACGGGCGCGGGGTGGCCGCGGACGGGACGCACACGGCCGAGGTCACCGCGACCGACGCGGCCGGCAACGCCGCCGGCGCCACGACGGACGCGGCGACGCTCGACACGGCACCGCCGTCGCTGGCCGTCGGTCTGCGCGATCTCGCCGACGGCGACGGACGGGTCGAGGTCGGCGACCGCGTCGAGATCACCGCCACCGCGACCGACGCGACGACGGCAGTGACGAGTCTGCGCGCCGACGCGTCCGCGCTCGGCGCTGGCACCGTCTCCCTCACCGACGGCGACGGTGACGGCACCGCCGACGCCACCGTCGCAGTCGCGAGCCAGCAATCTGCTCCGGACGGCGACGCCACCGTTCGGGTGACCGCGACGGACGCGGCTGGCAACGAAAACCGCGCGACGACGCGCTCGCTTTCGGTCGACTCACCGCCGACGATCAGCGCGTTCTCGCTGTCGACGCGCTCGAACCAGCGCGTCGCCGTTACTGTCCGTGCCTCCGAGGCACTCGGGACGCTCCGTGTCCGCCTCGACGGCGAGGTCGGCGCGACGCTCACGACCGACGCGTTCACACGGATCGGGTCGACGCCCCCCTACACCTACCGCGCGGTCCAGTCGGTCGGGACCGCCGGCGAGGTCACGGCGACGCTCGACACTGCGACCGACGAGACCGGACACGACGGCGCGAGCGGCCAGGCGACGAGCGTCTCCCTCGCTCCGGTCAGTCGTGGCGGTGGCGGGAGCACTGGCGGCGGTGGAGGCGGGAGCAGTGGTGGCGGAGGCGGCGGTGGCGGTGCCGCTGGCGGCGGGTCGTCGGGTGGCGCGCCCCCCGATCCACCGGCGTCCGTGCGGGTCGGCACGACCGGTTCTTCGGGTGCAGCGGCGACCGTCACCCGCGCCGACGCCGGCGAGACGGTACCGCTCCCCCTCACGGTCGCCACCGCGGACGACCGGCTCAGACTGGACCGACTCTCGGTGACCGCGACGGAACGGGCCTACGACGTGGCGGTGACCGCCTCGACGAGCGCGCCCGACGGCGTCCCAGAACCCGGTGACTCGCTCGGCTTCCTGACGGTCGACCACTCCGTGCCCGACGCGAACATCTCCGACGTGGCGTTCCGGTTCGCCGTCGACGCGGCGACGCTCGCCGAGCGCGGCACGGACGCGGACGCGGTCACGCTCCTCCGTCGGACGAACGGCTCCTGGACCTCGCTGCTGACTGCCCACCGCGGTACCGAGAACGGGACCCACCGCTTCGCGGCGACCAGCCCGGGCCTCTCGGTGTTCGCCGTCGCAACGCCTGCGGCCGCCGACCTCTCGGTGACGAACGCGACGGTGAACCGCTCGACCGCCGCCCGGGCCGAGCCAGTCGGCGTGACGGTCACTGTGGAGAACGGCGGGCCAGTCAGTGCCACGCGGGAACTGGCCGTCACCGCCAACGGAACCCTGCTGGCCACCGAGAGCGTGACCGTACCGGCGGGCGACCGGCGGACCGTGACCGCCCCCGTCGAGTTCGCACGGGTCGGAATCTACACTCTCGCCGTCGAGAACGTGACCGCCGGGACGGTTTCGATCACCGTCCCCGTCGACACCCACGAGCCCGCGGGTCCGGCGACGGCTACAGCAACACCCACCACCGAACCGAGCGCCGGACCGAGCCGGGACCCCGATTCCCGGACGCCGACGCTCGACCGCCCCGCGACCACCACCGGCGCAGCCGGTCCGGGATTCTCACTGGTCGCGGCGCTGGTGGCAGTCGCGCTCGCGGGACTCGGACTCCGGCGACGGACCTAGCCCGGCAGCCCTGATCCCCTCCGAACTCTGCTCGTTCTCGCCGACGACGCCGGAGCGCGAAGCGGACCACGCTTCGCGCTCAGACCTGGTCGCCTCCGAACTCTGCTCGTTCTCGCGGATGCGGTCTAACGCGACGATTCCCGTCGCGTTAGACCTGATCCCCTCCGAACTCGTGATCCCCCTGAATCTTCGACGCCTGCGGCCCCTTCTGATCCTGATACTTCGAGCCGCGTTCCTCGCCGTAGGGCCGATCCGCGGCGGTCTTCAACTCGGTGAACGTCAGCTGGGAGATGCGCATGCCCGGGGTCAGCGCGACGGGTGCGGTCCCGAGATTCGACAGTTCAAGGGTTATCTGACCCTGGTACCCCGGATCGCACAGACCGGCAGTGGCGTGGACCACGATGGCCAGCCGACCGAGCGACGACCGACCCTCGACGTGGGCGATCAAGTCCGGGGGAATCTCGACGCGCTCGACCGTCGTCCCGAGGACGAAGTCGCCGGGGTGGAGGATGAACTCGTCGCCCTCCTCGACGTGGGTCTCGTCGACGTACTCGGCGACCTCCTGTTCGCTGTTGGGGTGGATACATGGGATGTTGGCGTGCTGGAACTCCAGGAACTCCCGGCCCAGCCGGAGATCGACGCTCGCGGGCTGGACCTGCAGGTCCACGTCCTCCAGCGGCTCGATGACGAGGTCGCCCTCGGCGAGACGGTCGAGAATATTCGTGTCCGAGAGGATCATATCCCTACCAGCGGAGTCGGTCGTCTAAAGTCATGGGGGTCCGCGACGGCCAACGGTCAGACCTATTGTCGCCGCCCCGTTCCCCGAAGACATGAAACAGGCAATCGTCGCACGTGCCGACGTGGGGATGGGACAGGGCAAACTCGCCGCCCAGGTCGCCCACGCGTCGCTGTCGGCCTACGAAGACACGCCCGACCGGACCCGCAAGGAGTGGAAAGGCGGCGGCCAGAAGAAGGTCGTCCTGAAAGGCGAGAGCGAACAGCAACTGTTCGAGCTGGCCGACAAGGCCGAACGCGAGGGCCTGCCCAACGCCGTCGTCCGGGACGCCGGCCACACCCAGCTGGAACCCGGCACGGTCACCGCGCTGGCGGTCGGGCCGGGCGACGAGGACGCCGTCGACCGCGTGACCGGCGAGCTCTCGCTGTTCTAGGTCGCCGCCGGAGTTTCGCACGCGACCGGCAACGATGGCGGGGTGAGTGGCGGGGAATCGGCACGGACGCCTTTGCACGTTGCTCTCGTCTGTCGAAGCGATGTTCGCCGACAGGATCGACGCGGGCGAGCAACTCGCCGACCGACTCGCGAGCGAGGACGTGGCCGTCGATCTCGTTCTGGCGATTCCGCGGGGTGGGCTCCCGCTCGGGCGCGCGGTCGCGGACGCGCTCGACGCGCCGCTGGACGTGGTTGTCGCGAAGAAACTCGGTGCGCCCGGCAACGAGGAGTTCGCCATCGGTGCCGTCGCCAGCGACGGGAGTACCTGGTACAACGAGGACGCCATCGACCGCCTCGACGTGCGCGGCGCGTACGTCCGCGAGGAGTGGCAGGAACAGACCGTCGCCGCACGACAGACGGCGGCGACATACCGGCAGGGCGAACGGCTCGGCGAGCTCGATGGACAGGCGGTCGTCGTGGTCGACGACGGTGTCGCGACGGGCTCGACTGCCCGGGCGTGCCTGCGACAGGTGCGTGAAGCCGGGGCCGACCCCCTCGTCTTCGCCGTCCCCGTCGGGCCGCCCGACACCATCGAGGCCCTGCGGGACGAAGCCGATCAGGTGATCTGCCTGGACACGCCACGGCATTTCCGTGCCGTGGGCCAGCACTACCGGAACTTCACGCAGGTCCCCGACGAGGAGGCGATGACGTACCTCGACCGGGACGACGAGGCGGCGTGAGTTCGGGGGGTCCGCCGTCGCGGATCTCCAGGCTTTTGTCGGAGCGAGTCCAACGCCGGACAATGACGACCGACTTCCGGGTGGGTGGCTGATGCGCGAGGCCGACCCCGTCGAGCGCGCCGTCGGGATGGAGTACTACGTGAGCGACGCCGCGGGCGTCGGCGGCCGCCTGCGCGCCGACCCCGAGGACTTCCGGGTCACCGAGATCGAGGCGTTCGAGCCCGAACCGGTCGACGCCGACCCCGGCGCGTATCCCCACGTCCTCCTGCGGGCCACACTCACCGGCTGGGACACCAACGACTTCGCGAGCGCCCTCTCGAACGCGCTGGAATCCAGCCGCGAACGCATCTCCTGGGCCGGCACGAAGGACAAACACGCCGTCACGACCCAGCTGTTCTCTGTCGCCGACGCCGACCCCGAGACCGTCGCCGACGTGGCCCTCTCGAACGCCGACATCGACGTGCTGGGCCGGACGGGGCGCCCCATCTTCTTCGGCGACCTGGCGGGCAACGCCTTCGAGGTCACCGTCCGCGATCCTGAACGGCCGGATCTGGTCGACGCCATCACCGACGACCTCCGGACGTTCGCGGGTGCGACTGGAGACGACGAGGGTGCCGACGCAGCCGCGGACGACCCCGTCACCGTGGGCGTGCCCAACTACTTCGGCCAGCAACGGTTCGGGAGCCACCGGCCGATCACCCACGAGGTCGGCCTCGAAGTCGTCCGCGGGAACTGGGAGGCGGCGGTGCTGGCCTACGTCGGCCGCCCCTCGGAACGCGAACCCGAGGAGACCCAGACGGCCCGCGAACGCGTCGAGGAAATCGCAGCCGGCTCCCGTGACTGGCAGGCCGCTCTCGACGCCCTGCCGGGCTATCTGAACTACGAGCGAGCAATGGTGCACGAACTGGTCGACCGCGATGCCGACGACCCGGCCGACTTCCGGGCGGCCCTGGAGACGATGCCGAGCAATCTCCAGCAACTGGTCGTCAACGCCGCCCAGTCGTACGTGTTCAACCGGATTCTGTCGGAGCGACTGGCCCGCGACCTGCCCTTCGACCGGCCGGTCGGGGGCGACGTGGTCTGCTTCACCGACAGCGACGCACCGGCCGAGTTGACGGTGCCCGACACCGACCGGCTCCAGCGCGTCGACGAGAACCGGGTCGACACCGTGACGCGCCACTGCGAGCGCGGGCGGGCGTTCGTCACCGCGCCGCTGGTAGGCACCGAGACGGAACTGGGCGACGGCGAACCCGGCGAGATCGAGCGCGAGGTGCTGGACGACGTGGGGATCGGCCCTGCAGATTTCGACCTGCCCGGGGAGTTCCACTCGACGGGGACTCGGCGGGCGGTGCTGGTGCGGACCGAACTGGAGACCGAGCGCGACCCGCTCTCGTTTTCCTTCGCACTGCCGAAGGGGAGTTACGCGACGGTTCTCCTGCGGGAGTACCTGAAGGTCGATCCCGCGGATCTGGGATAGCCGGCTCGGAACGGGGCTCCTGGCGACCCGAACCGTCTCGCTTATCCCGCCGACTCTCCGACACGGTGACATGGAGTGTCGGCAGTGCGCTAGCGAACTCGACCGACCGGGCGACTACTGCCTGGTCTGTCGGACGGCCAACGCCGACACGGTGGTGCTGGACCTCGAACGCGACCGCGCGACGGTCACGACACTGCTGGACGACGAGACCGTCAGCCAGCGGACGATCACCACGACGCCCGAGGACCCGGACGGCGAGGCCGACGTGATCGAGTTGCGCAACTTCGCCGGCCTGATCGCCGACGAGATCAGGCGCAAGCGGCCCGAGGAAGTGTACGCGACGGGCGACAGAACCGTGCTCCGGGCGGTTCGCGGGCAGGTCCACTACGAGTTCTACCGCGTGACCGGCGACGACCCCGTGACGGCCGTGGTCGAGCGAAAGGGCCGACCCGCGCTGGAGGTCGTCGAAGCCTCGACGGCCGACATCCTCGGCGGGTCACACACGACGCTCATCGGCGAGCGCGCGGGCAAGCAGGCCATCGAGACGGTCGCGGGCCACCCGCACGTCAAGAAGATCATCCCGGGCCCCATCGACGCGAGCGGGTCGGGGTCGCGGGGCGGCGTCCGCGCGAAGGCCACGCGGGCCGACGCCAACGGGAACGTTCGCCTGCTGATCCGGGACGGTTCCAGCGTGCAGGAGAACCGTGTCGTGACGACCGCGGGCGACCGCGAGCTGGGCGAGCAGGTCCGTGCGGACCTGAACGACGCGCTGGACGAGGCCGGGTTGCGGGAGTAGTTTCACCCGTGCCCGGCCGTCCGAACACGCAGGGTTTATGAGCGGCCTGTGCCGATACAACGGTACTATGGCCAAAGACAAGGCACGGACGGGGAGCGCCGGCCGGTTCGGCGCTCGCTACGGCCGCGTCGCACGACGCCGCGTCGCGGACATCGAGGACGACATGCGCGACGAACACGAGTGTCCCGAGTGCGGCAAGGAGTCCGTCGAGCGCCAGGGCACCGGTATCTGGCAGTGTGGCTACTGCGACTACAAGTTCGCGGGCGGCACGTACCGCCCCGAGACGCCCGGTGGCAAGACCGTCACGCGCTCGATCCGCGCGGCCCTGTCCGAAGACGACGAGTAATGAGCTACAAGTGTTCCCGCTGTAAGCGCGACGTGGAACTGGACGAGTACGGCGGCGTCCGCTGTCCGTACTGTGGCCACCGCGTCCTGCTGAAAGAGCGCAGCCGCGACGTGAAGGAAGTCGACGTCAACTAGCGTGGCGCGCGCCCACGACGCCGTTCTGGAGTTCACCTTCGAAGGCGAGCGTCGTGCCCGAACCGTCGAGCGAAGCGTCCGGCCAGAGGTCGGTGCCATCGCCGGCGACCGGACGGCGGCGACGCTGGACCGCGAGGGTGCGACCGTGACGGTGACCGTCGAGGCCGACGACCTGGTCGCGCTCCGGGCCGGGATCAACACCTGGTCGACGCTCGTCTCGGTCGGCGAGCGGGCCGACGCGGTCGCCTGTGGCAGTCTCTGACACCGCCGGTACGCTTATCAGACGCTTCGACTAGACCGGCATATGATCGAACAGCCGTCGCTACCAGGGCTGGCGACGTTCGTCTGGGGAGGGGGGCACGGATGAGTCGGGCGCTGGGGCACCAGGGCGACTGGTGGGTCGATCCGGACAGCCGCAGCGAGTGGCCGGACCCCGACGACGCGTCACAGACGATTCTCGACACGCTGACCGACCTGTTGTACGTGTTCGACCGGTCGGGTCGTCTCGTCGACTGGAACGAGAAGTTCGAGGCGGTCCTGGGGTACTCCGAGGGGGAACTCGCCGAGATGGACCCGCTGACGCTGGTCGCGGACCGCGACCGCGAACGGGCGGCGGACGCGCTCGACCGCGTCGCGGCCGGCGAGGAGGTGACCGAGGAGTTCCACCTCGAAACCGCGGACGGGCGGGAGATTCCACACGAGGTCACGGCCGCGCCGCTCTACGAGGACGGGGTGGTCTGGGGTCTCGCCGGCACAGCACGGGACGTGAGCGACCGCCGGGAGCGCGAACGGGACCTCTCGCGGTACAAGTCGCTCCTGGAGACGGTCGGTGACGGCGTGTACGTCCTCGACGACGACCTGCGGGTCGCGAAGGTCAACGACGCCATGACGGAACTGGCCGGGTACGACCGCGAGGAGATACTCGGCATGCACTTCTCGGAGTTCATGGATCCGGAGGCGGCCGACCGCAGCAGGAGACTCGCGGTCGCCCTGCAGGAGACCGACCGGACGGTCGAGACCGTCGAGTACGACCTCGTCCGGAAGGACGGCAGTTCGATTCCCGTCGAGGGGCGGTTCTCGCTGGTGGACGACGAGGGGTACGCGACCATCGGCCTCGTCCGCGACATCACCGAGCGCAAGGAACGCGAACGCGATCTCCGGCGGTACAAGTCGCTGTTGGACACCATCGGTGACGGGGTGTACGTGGCCGACGACGACCGCTACGTCCGGAAGGTCAACGACGCCATGGCGGAGCTGGTCGGTGCCGACCGCGAGGACATCCTGGGGCGACACGTCTCGGAGTTCACCGACATGGAGACGGCCGAAATCGCAGGTAGGCGGTCGGACGCGCTCAAGGCCGGCGAGGACGTGGCCACGACCATGGAGTTCGACCTGCACCGTGAAGACGGCACGCAGGTGCCGGTCGAGGGGCGGTTCGGGCTGGTCGACGACGAGGAGTACTCGACCATCGGGCTGATCCGGGACATCTCCGAACGCACGGAGCGCGAGCGCGAACTCGAACGCTACGAGACGATCCTCGAAACCGTCGGCGACGCCGTCTACGTCATGGGTGACGACCTGCGGCTGAAGGAAGCCAACGACACGCTCGCGGAGCTGTTCGGGCGCGACCCCGGGACGATCGTGGGCGCACACCTCGCCGAGTTCGTCACCGAGGAGACGGCCGAGAAGGGGATCAGAGCCCGCCAGGAACTGGTCGAGCGCGACGGGACGTCGGTCGCGACGATCCAGGGGACAGGCGTCGACGGCGACGGCGAGGAGTTCCCCATCGAGGTCCGGTTCACGCCGCTCGAGGGCGACCTCGCGGCGCTGGGGTTGATCCGGGACGTGAGCGACCGCCGGGAACGCGCGGAGTTGCTCGAACAGCTCCACTGCGGGACCCGGGACCTGATGGCCGCCGAGACCCACCGCGAGGTCGCGGAGACGGCCGCCGAAGTCTCACAGCGGCACTTCGCGTTCGCGACGACGGGCGTCCGAATGGTGACCGACGACGGTCGCCTCGAACCCGTCGCGGTTGCGACCGAGGACGACAGGCTAGACGAGATGCCGCCGACCTACGCGGTCGGCGAGGGGTTCGTCGGTGCGGCCTACGAGGGCGGTGAGCCGGTCGTCGTCGACGATATGCGCGACCTCGACACCGACTTCGACTACGACCCGGCCCGAAGCGCGCTCTTGCTCCCCATCGAGGGGTACGGGATGATCAGCATCGCCTCGACGGCGCCGGGATCGTTCGACGAGACCCACCGCGAACTCGGGCGGCTGTTCGCGGCGGACGTGGAGTCGGCGTTCAGGCGGGCCGACCGCGAGGAGCAACTCCGGGAGCGTACGGAGGAACTCCAGCGCTACGAGACGCTCGTCGAGACGATGAGCGACGGGGTCTACATGACCGACGAGAACCACGACGTGCGGATGGTCAACGGAGCGGCCGAGGAACAACTCGGGTTCGATCCCGCGGCCTTCGAGGGACTGGACGCGCGGTGGTTCGGTTCCGACGACGTCGTCACGGAAGCCCGCGAGCAACGCCAGGAGATGCTCGACGGCGAGCGGTCGGTCGGGACGGTCGAGGGGTCGCTCCGGACGGCCGAAGGCGATGAGATCCCCGTCGAGAACCGCTTTTCCCTGTTGCCGCTGGACGACGATGAGTTCGCCGGGACCGTCGGTGTCGTCCGTGACATCACCGAACGCAAAGAGAGCGAACGACGACTCCGGAACCAGCGCGACGAACTGGAGACGCTCAACCGGATCAACGAACTCGTCCAGGAGACCATCGGTGCGCTCGCGTCGGCCGCGACGGCCGAGGAGATCGAGGAGACGGTCTGTGAGCGGCTGGGCGGCTCCTCGCTGTATCGCTTCGCGTTCACGGGTGTGCGTCGCCCGGGCAAACCGTTCGTCGAGCCGAAGGCCTGGGCCGGCGAGGGCGCCCAGTACCTGGAGGAAGTCCAGATTCCGGCCGAGGCGGATCACGAGGACGCCGGGCCGGCCGCCAAGACGTTCGAGACCGGCGAAGTGACGGTCACACACGACGTGGAGTCGGACCCGCTGTTCGAACCGTTCCGGGAACCGGCGCTGGATCACGGGTTCCGGTCGGTCGCGGTCATCCCGTTCACCCACCGGACGGTGACCCACGGAATGCTGGCGGTGTACGCGGACCGACCCGGCGCGTTCAGCGACCGCGAGATCAAGGCCTTCGAGGTGCTGGGCGAGATGGTCGGGTTCGCGATCAGCGCCACGCAGAACCGCCAGCTCATCGAGTCCGACGTGCCCATCGAGATGACGCTCGAACTCGACGAGCCGGAGACGTTCTTCGGAACCGTCTCGGCGAACCTGGACTGCACCTGTCGACTGCTCGGGTCGGCGAAAGCGTCCGGCGAAGGCCGCCTCCACTACGTCGCCGTCACCGCACCGCCTGGGGACGTACAGGCACTGGCCGACGAGTCGGGGACACCGGACCCCGACTCGCTCCGATTGGTGACGGAGACCGACGACCACGCCGTCTTCGAGGCGCGGGTCAGACCGTCGATCACGTCCGTCCTGTTCGAGTCCGGCGTCAAACCCGTCGCGGTCGAGGCCGAGGCCGGCGAAGTGACAGTCGAAGCGGCCGCCCCCCGCGGGTTCGACCTCCGGGCGTTGACCGAGCGACTGGACGAACGGTTCGGCGGCGTCACGCTCGCGGCCAAACGCGAGGGCGACGGCTGGCCCGAGGCGTCCGAGGCACCGTGTGAAGGCGTCGACGACAAGCTCACCGACCGACAGCGAGCGGCGCTGTCGGCGGCGTACTTCGGTGGGTACTTCGACTGGCCGCGCGACAGCACCGCCGAGGACGTGGCCGAGTCGCTCGATATCTCATCGCCGACCTTCCACCAGCACCTCCGGCACGCCGAGCGGAAACTGCTCTCGACGTACTTCGACGACGGCCGCACCTAGACAGCTAGGTATCCATATCATGCGGCTGGACACACGAGTACGTGTGTAGCCTCCATGAGAGACGACCATCAGCCCGAACGATCAGTTCGGCCCCCGAACGCGACGAATCCGCTGGGCACGAACCGTGCGGTAGTGACACCACCCATCGACGACGTGTTCGAGTTGCTCTCGAACGACTGTCGACGCCGCGTCTGCCTGTTCCTGCGGCGGACGGGCATCGAGGTGGCGACGCTCTCGGACCTCGTCGACGCGCTCGCGCCAGACGCGAGCGACGAGGAACGCGAACGGCTCGCGATCAACCTCCACCACCGCCACCTGCCGAAACTCGACGAGGCGGGCATCGTCGACTACGACCCGCGGAGCAACACCGCACGCTACTGGGGCCAGCCGACCGTCGAGAAGTGGGCCGAACACGTCGAGGCCGTCGACGACGGTCCGCAGGCCGAATCCTGATCGCTCGGCCGTCCTCTCGCCGCTCGCCGCCCACCCCGCCGCCCTCCGTTCCTCGCTGACGCTTCGACCTGTGACCGACGGGTCCGCCCGCGCCGTCGCCGGAGTGGTGAGATGCGTGGGTTTTTCACTCCGGATGCCGAGAGTCCGGGTATGCAGGGTAATCTGCCGCCGGAAGCACAGGAGAAAATCGAGGAGCTACAGGACCTTCAGGAGACGGCACAGCAGGTCGCCGCCCAGAAACAGCAGGCCGAGACACAGCTCACGGAGTCCCAGAACGCGCTCGACGAACTCGACGACGTGGACGAGGACACCACGATGTACCGCGAGGTCGGCGAACTGCTCGTCAAGACCGAGTACGACGAAGCTAAAGACGACCTCGAGGAGTCCGTCGAGAGCCTCGAAGTGCGCGTCGACACGCTCGAAAAGCAGGAAGAGCGCGTCCAGGAGCAGTTCGAGGAACTCCAGCAGGAGCTCCAGCAGCTGCTCGGCGGCGCCGGCGGCGGTGGCGGCCCGATGGGTCCCGGTGCCGGCGGCGCATAGGATGGGCGAGCCGACCGACGAGGAAGTCGTCGAGACGGCCGCCGACGCGGCGGAGGGGGTCGTCTTCTCCCGTTACAAACAGTCCGAGGTCACCGACCTCGACGTGACCGTCACCTTCGAGGACGGGATTCTCGAAGTGGACGTGTACCTCAACGCACCCTCGGACACGCGCGACCCCGAACAGGTCGCCGACGACGCCGCGCTGACCGCGCGATCCGCCGTGGACGACCTGTTCGAGGAGTAATTCTTCAGGAGGCGCTCTCGCTGCCGCCGCGCCGGGCGACGACCGCCCGCGCGACCACGTACGCGAGGATCACGAACACCGTCGAGCCCAGCGTGTAGGGGACGACCGACGTGACGTAGCCGACGAGGCCGCCGAGCAGTGACCCCTCGTCCTCGCTCGGCGCGGAGGCGTTCGTCGTGGCGGTGGTCGTCGGACCGGGTGTCGCCGTCGCCGTCACCGTCCGCGTCGGGGGCGACGCCGGCGTGTCGTCCGATGTCGTGGTCGGCGGCCGAGCCGTACTCGGCGTATCGGGTTGGGCGGTGGTCGTCGGCTCGGGGGTCGCCCGCGGTTCGATCACGAGCGTGCCCGAGAGCGTCCGGTCCTTGCTGGCCAGTCTGACGGTGTAGGGGTACTCTCCTGGGGGGAGCGAGGGGTAGGAGCTGTCGAACCTGAGCGTTCGGTTCCCGTCCGGCGTGACGGTGACCGTTCGATTGCCCCAGAGGTCGCCGTCGATCCGCAGTCTGACGTTCGCGGTCCCGTCGGCGACGCCGGTGTTCTCGACCGTGGCGCTGAGTGCCGACAGCGACTCGCCCTCGGTGATCGTCACCGACGAGGTGGCCTCGACCAGCGCGAGTTCGGCCGGGTTGTCGGGGTCGTCGGCGATGACGACGGGGCGACGGTCGACGAGCCGGTCGCGCAGGAACAGTTCGGCTTCGACCGGGTACTCGGGGTCGAGTTCGCTGAAGCTGACGGCCGGCGTCCGGAAGTTGCCGTCGGCCGTGATGGACACGTCGTCGATCCGGATCTTCGTCGGCGGCGGGTCGTCCCGGGAGATGAGCTGGATCTCGACGTCGGTCCCGGGCGCGTACGTCGTCGTCCCGGTGAGCCGGTACTGGCCGCTCTCGCCGACGATCAAGGCCCCGTCGCTGGTCAACTGGTCCTGGCTGAACTCGATCCGGGGTTCGACGACGGTGAACGTCGTCGTCGACTCGACGGTCGTCTCATCGGTGTCGAAGTAGGGGTACTGTTCGCTACGGTCCGGATCGCCCGTCGCCTGGGCGGTGAACGGTCCCGGCAACCCGCTTCCGCCGGGGAAGCGATACTCCTTGCCGGCCGTCCCCTCGAACTCGTAGGTCACCCGGAACCGGTCGCCGGGGGCCGACCGGGTACCGAACCACGTCCCCGCAGACGTGTCGAGGACCATCGAGAACGACGACTCGCCGTCGGCGAAGTCGACGAACAGGTCCTGCGCGTTCGCGCTGTCGAACGTGACCTGTTCGGGTTCCTGGTTCGTCCCGGGATTGAGGTGTTCGATGGTGACGTTGACGCCTTCGGGGTAGTCGAGCAGGGTTCGGAGTTGGTCGAGGCCGTCGCCGTCGATGGTCGCGAGCGCCCCCCGGTATCCGGCGGTCGAGAAGCCGCTGATCCGCACGCGGTCGCCGGCCGCGACCCAGTCCCGGTCGGTCGCGGGTGCGAAGTCCTCGTCGGCCGCGCCTTCGGGCGCGATGCTCCGTTCGAGGTCCCCCTCGAAACTCGGTTTGGTCAGCCTGAGGTTCGACCGGTCGAGCGGCTCCTCCAGATAGGGCACGTCGTCGTCGCCGAGGACGAGCGTCTCGTTGGCTCCCGCCAGCAGACGGTAGCGGGCGGGCTGGACCGGCCGCGGGAGTCGCGTGATGCCGACCTGCTCGTTGAACTCTTCGAGGGTGTCGGCGATCTCCTCGCCGTCCTCGTTCACGAACTCGAACCCGTCGAACTCCGAGGTGTCTTCGGGTGCGGTGTCCGCGCCGTACTTCTGGGCGTAGCTGACGACGCCCCCGGAGTAGGCCGACTGGTCGGTACCCAGCAGGCGCGTGTTGACGGTGAACGTCGTCCCACCGGAGACGTACAGCAGGTCCAGAAAGTTCCGGTTCGACGAGGACTCGACCGTCTTGTCGCCGCCGACGAGGAGGTAGCCGCCGCAACTGGTCGATATCTCGACGGTGTCGCCGGCCACCCCCTCGAACGTGTCCGGCCCGAAACAGTCCGACTGGGCCAGTGGGGTGGTGCCACTCGCGGCGGCGGTGTCGACACCCGCGGCCGCGGCCGGACCGGAGACCGCGAGCAGACACAGGAACAGGCAGACGCCGTAGACGACCCAGCGCGCCGGTCGGCTGGTCGCGGCGCTCGTGTTCTCCGGTGCCAGTGGCGGTTGCATCGTCGGGTCCCCGGCGGTCGCCCGCCGTTTCCCGACGCTCGGACTGGCCGCGGCTTAAAACGTCCCGTCGGGTTATCAGATTCGGTAACTACGCGAGGGCAAAGAGGAAAATCGAGATGGTCAGGACGGCGACGATGACGGCCGCGGCCAGCGTCGCGCCCATCGAGATCATCGCGTTGGCGTGCGACGCGAGCGTCTCGGTCCGGTCGTTGCCGAAGACGGTCACCGCGGCGCGTTCGGAGGCCATGCCCGCCTCGACCGGTTCGAGGTCGTCGGTGGCCTGCTCGACGAGTTCGGTGACGATGGCCACCAGTTCGTCGTCGTCGATGGCCGCGCCGACCTGGTTGTCGGCCTCGACGGTGTTGACGATGTGCGTGTCGGTCGTCATCACCTCGGCGTGGTCGACGCCCTCGATGGCGTCGACGAGTTTGCCGCGCAGGCCCGGTTCCATGTTGTTGCCGTCGACCAGCACGTATGCGGTGCGGTGGTCGCCGACTTCGAGGACGGCCACCCGGACCCCGAGCGGGCCGATCCCGTCTTCGGGTTCCCAGGGCGTCTCGTCCCAGGCGACGCCCAGGTTCGGCTGGCCCCGCTCGGCGTCGACGAGTCGCTCCCCCACTTCGCCGGCACCGCTGATCATGTCGAACGAGCGCCTGCTCCCCGGCGTGACGTGGCCCAGGTCCTCGCCTTCGAGGCCGTTGTTGCTGTTGTGAGCGTCGACGAGCATCACGTCGTCGAGGCCGGCCGAGCGGGCTTCGGCGGCCGCCGAGAGGCCGACCGCGTACTCCACGTCGTCGGCGAACTCGGGAGCGTAGGTCGCCACGGCCAGGGCGTCGTCGCCGAAGGCCTGCCCGACGAGTTTCGCGTCGCCTTCGCTGGCCCGGACGGAGACGGTGGCCTCGTCGGTGAACTCGATCTCGCCGATGGCGCTGTCCGCGGCCTCGAGGATGGTGTCGACCTCCCGTTCGGTCACGAGGTTGAAGTCGTGGCCGGCGGTCGCGTGGGGCGGGAAGGCGAGGCCCTCGGCCCGGCGGGCGACGCGCTCGGGGAGGTTGCCGCCGCCGATATCGCCCATCGGGCCGGGGTGGATCATCGGCAGGACGAAGCGGGCTTTCTCCGCGCCGTTCTCGGTCCGGAAGACGAGGACGGTGACCGGGACCATCGCCTCCTCGCCGATCTCCTCGAAGAAGTCCTCCAGTTCGCGGGTCCCCTCGGCGATGTGGCCGATGAACCCGCGGACGAAATCCAGGACGGACACGTCGAGACTGCGCCGCCACGGGGAGTCGATGGCCCGGAGGAAGAGTGCGACGCCGCCGGCGTAGACGAGACAGACCACGCCCAGCAACACGAAGTCCCGCGGGATGACCACCGTCAGTTCCGGCGGGGCCGCCTGTGGCCGGGAGAGATAGGAGTTCAGGATCGGGCCACCGACCTCCAGGAACCGGAGCGTCCCGCTGTAGATGAAAAGCAAGACGGCGGCGGCGACGGTCTGGATGCTGGCGGGGATCGCCGCGACGGGCAGGGAGTGTCTGGAGACGGCGACGATCACGAACAGCCGGATCGCGAAGATCGAGGCCAGCGCCAGCAAGAGCGCGTCGAAGACGAACTGCTGGCCGAGCGTGCCGACGACGGGCTCTGTGAGTACCAGCTCCTGGACTGGCCCCGTGACGAGGACGAGTACGCCCGCGACCATCAGCACAGCGACGGTCACGAGTTCACAGGTCAGCGCCAGGAGCGACGCGCGGTTGGGCGTCAACTGCCCGCCGAGCCGACCGTCGACGTACGGCGTGAGGACGCTCGCGGCGATGGTCGGCAGGCCGACGAAGAAGATCCCTTCCCACGCGTCACCGAGGACGTACCGGCCGTCGAAGACGGCGACGCCGGTGACGGCGGCGATTACGAGGGCGAACGTCATGGTCGAGTACCAGTTGGGCGCGCGGAAGATGAACCGCGAGAGCCCGGCGAGATCGCCCTGAGTCTGGGTCATTGTTGCTGGTTCGATTCCCCTCCGCTATAGTTCTTGATGCCTTCCTGACTGTAGGGAACCGTTCACATACGGATCGGAAATGGGTCCTCTCAGGCCCGCTGTGCCGGCAAATGGCGGATCGACGGCCCAGAGACCGCTCACTCGCAGATTTCGAGGAAGTTCTCGAAGACGGCCTCCCCTTCTTCGGTGTGGGAGACCTCGGGGTGCCACTGGACGCCGTAGAGATTCCGCTCGGCGTCGCTCATGGCTTCGACGCCGCACACGTCGCTCTTTGCGGTCCGGGTGAACCCCTCGGGGACCTCCTTGACCTCGTCGGCGTGGCTGGCCCACACCCGCGTTTCGGGTGCGAGCGAGCCGATCAGGGGGTCGGTGTCGTCGGTGATCTCGACGGTCACGTCGGCGTAGCCGCCGTAGTCGCCGGCGTCGACCCGGCCGCCGAGTTCGGCCGCGATGATCTGCATGCCGAGACAGATGCCCAGCACCGGCACGTCCAGGTCGAGGTAGTCGGGACAGTTCCCGATGTCGTCGATGTCCGGGCCGCCCGAGAGGACGAGGCCGTCGGCGTCGACCTCCGCCGGCGGGGTGGTGTTGTCGATGAGTTCCACGTCCACGCCCAGGTCACGGAGCGCGCGGTGTTCCAGGTGGGTGAACTGGCCGTGGTTGTCGACCACGTCGATACGCGTCATTGCGAGGATACAGACCGACGGGACGGATAAGTCGCCCGGAACTCAGCCGTCGCGGTCGAACCGCTCGGCCGCCGACGAGAAGTCGAGTTCGTCCTGCTCGCGGGCGCGCCGGGATTCGGCCTCGGCGATGGCCTCGGCGTCGGGATTCACGTCGTCGTCGATGCGCGCCCACGAGTCGTGGACCTTCGAGTGACACCAGCGACAGAGGACGACGGTGATCTCGTGGCTCGGATCGCCGTCCGTCTCGGCCGAATCGGCGTACGAGAGGTGGTGTTCCTCCAGCAGGGGCCGCTCGTCGGAGTGGGCCAGCCGTCGGGCTTCCAGTCCACAGCGGGCACACTCCCGACTCGCGGTCGCGCCACCCTTGTCTCGGCGGCCGTGGTCCCGACAGCGGAAGTGGGGACAGTCGGCCCACTCCCAGGGACCGGTCAGCCCCTCCTCGTCGAGGTCGCCGGCGACCGGACACTGGAACGCCTCGGCGCTACGGGCGTCGGCGAAGGCCGGATCACGGTCGCCCTGTTCGACCGCGAACCGACACTTCCCCGCGTCGGTGAGGTGGTCACACCGGTCGACGTGTGCGTAGGGGTCGTCCACCCCGACGGTGGTGCCGGTCGGCGTCTTCTCCATACCACGCCTCTGGGCCGACAGCCGCTTCAATCGCCCGGCTCTCGATCCCGGTCGCCCGGGCGTCCGGCTTCGGGACCGACTCACGCCCCACGCAGATCTCAACGATGAATCCAATCCGACTGAAGTCCGTCTACTCTCTTTCTCTCTCCGTTTGAGATTTCACTCAGTGAGAATCGGGGGAGCGTTAAAACCCATCCACCGAGACGGTCGAAGTATATGGACGCAGTTCTCGACAGGTATCGGTCCCTGCTCTGGGGGACGATGGATCGGCTCGGCGTGACCGGCTCCGTCGAGCGGAAGGTCGTCGCCGCGGTGGCGATCCAGTTTGCGATCTCGCTGGCCCAGGCCGTCCTCCCGTTTCTGGTCTCCGGGCTGGTCCGCGTCGCGCTGGTCGGCGCGCTGGTCGCCGCGGCCGTCGTCGCCTTCCTGAACACGCTCCTGATCACCCGCGAAGATCTGGTCGCACCGATCAAAGACCTCGAACGGACCGTCGCGGCCGTGGCCGCCGGCGACCTCGACGTGAGTGCGCCCCGGTCGGACCAGCCCGACGAGGTGGGTTCGCTCACCAACGCCGTCGCCGACATGAGCGAGTACCTCACCACGGTCTCCCGGCAGGCCGACGCCCTGGCTCGCCAGGAGTTCGACGCACCGGCGCTGGACGAGACGGTTCCCGGCGAGTTCGGCGAGTCGCTGTCGACGATGGCCGAGGAACTCGAAGGCTACACGACGGAACTGGAGGCGATGACCGCCGAACTCCAGGAACGGTCGGCGAACCTAGAGGAGATGGCCGCGGCCTTCGCCGACGCGACCGAGCAGGCCCGTGAGGGTGACCTGACCGCGACGGTCGAACTGGACGCCGACGACGAGGGCCACGCGGTCGTCGTCGAGAACTACAACGATCTCCTGGGGACGCTGGCCGACACCATCGGCGACGTGGCGGCGTTCGCGGGCGCGGTCGCGGACACGAGCGACGACCTGCAGTCCTCGGTCGCCGAGATCGACCGCGCCAGCGACGAGATCGCCGGCTCGACCGAGGAGATCTCTCAGGGGGCGGCCACCCAGAGCGACCGGCTCCAGGAGATCGCGACGGAGATGAACACGCTCTCGGCGACGGTCGAGGAGATCGCGGCCTCGGCCGACGAGGTCGCAGACACCGCCGAGGAAGCCGCCCAGCGGGGGCGCTCGGGCCGGGAGGCCGCCGCGGACGCCATCGACGAACTCGACCGCGTCGAGGCACGCATCGACCGCACCGCCGAGGACGTGGCCGGCCTCGCGACCAAGATCGGCCGGATCGACGAGATCGTCGCCGACGTGGAGGCCATCGCCGAGGAGACGAACCTGCTCGCGCTGAACGCCTCCATCGAGGCCGCCCGGGCCGGCCAGGACAGCGAGGGGTTCGCCGTCGTCGCCGACGAAGTGAAGGCGCTGGCCGACGAGGCCCGCGACTCCGCCGACGAGATGTCCGAACTCATCGCCGAGGTCCAGCGCGAGGCCGACGACACCGCCGCGACCGCTCGCGAGATGAACGACCAGGTGACCGACAGCATCGCGACGGTCGAGGGAACGCTGTCGAACTTCGAGGACATCGTCGCGGTCGTCGGCGAGTTACACACGAGCGTCGCGGAGATCTCGACGGCGACCGACGACCAGGCCGAGACCACACAGGGTGTGGTCGACATGGTCGACGAGGTGGCCTCGATCAGCGAGGAGACCGCCGCGGAGGCCGAGACCGTCGCCGCGGCCGCCCGACAGCAGACCGCCTCGGTCTCGACGGTCGCCGACCAGACCGAATCCCTGTCGGCCGAAGCGACCGACCTGACCGACCTCCTGGGCCGGTTCCAGCTTCCGGACGCGTCCGACCAGCCCGACGCGGCCGCCACCGGTGGCGCGTCCCGCCCGGCCGACGACTGACCGAATCAGATCGCCGGCTGTGGATCCTGATCGTCGACGACCGGGCCACCGCCGACACCGGTGAAGACGAACCGCGTCCCCGTGGACGCCGCTTCGCCGCCCGGTGGCTCCAGTTCGACGGTCCAGCCGTGTGACTCGGCCATGGTCTCGACGATGGAGAGCCCCAGCCCGGTGCCGTCGTCGGTGGTGGTGTAGCCGTACTCGAAGACGCTGTCGGCGTGTTCCGCGGGGATGCCGGGGCCGTCGTCGGCGACGTAGAAGCCGTCCGCGGTCGCCCCGACCTCGACGGTCACGTCGTCGGGCCCGTGATCCAGTGCGTTCCGGAGGAGGTTCTCGAAGATCGTCAGCAGTTTCGAGCGGTCGGCCTGGAGCCGGCGGTCCTCGGTCACGGTCAGGGTCGCCGCGCCGGTATCGACGTTTTCCCAGGCGTCGCGGGCGACAGTCGAGAGGGCGACCCGTTCGGTCGATTCGACGGTCTTGCCCTCGCGCGCGATGGTGAGTACGTCATCGATGATCGCCTCCATACGGCTGTGGGTCTCGCTCGTCTTTCGCAGGCACTCCATTGCTTCGTCGGCGTCGGCGGCGTCCAGCCCGTCCGCGCCGACCATCTCGTCAAGCATCTCCACGTACCCGTCGGCCACCTGGATGGGGTTGCGCAGGTCGTGAGAGATGGTCGAGGCGACCTGATCGAGGCGCTCGTTCTGTGTCTGGAGTTGCCAGCGGGACCGCTCCAGTGCGGTCACGTCCCGCAACAGGACGGAGTACCAGCGCCGGTCGTCGCGGCCGCGGCTGACCCGCGAGACGTTGACCGAGTAGTGCCGCTCCGCGTCGTCGAACCGACGGGTGAGCCGGCCGGCGGTCTCCTCGCCCGACTCGGGGAACGAGACCACGTCGATCAGCTCCGGACAGGCCACGCCGAGCGGGTCGCCGACGTGGGCGTCGAGACCGTCCCACACGCGCGTGCTGGCCTCGTTGAAGTCGACGAGTCGGCCGTCCTCGTCGAGGACGAGGACGGGGTCCCGGAGGTTCTCGACGACGGCGTTGCGCGCCACCGGCTGGATGTCGAACAGGCGGAGCCGAAAGAGCGCCACAGTGGTCAGGACGTTGAACGGGAGCGCGCCGTAGGCGGCGTGGGCCAGCCCTTCGGCCGGGAAGACGCCCGTCTTCCCCAGGACCTGCGCGAGCGCGATGGCGAGTCCGCCCGCCAGCAGGAGGACCAACTGCACCTCCGACCGCTGGGAGGTCGAGAGCAGGTACTTCACCAGCACCGTCCAGGCGTAGCCGATCACCACCGCCAGCAGGACGATGAACACGATGAAGCCGGGTTCGTAGACGAACTCGTAATAAGTGAAGGGCGTCCGGTGGGGGACGAGCCGCTGGTAGAGCAGTCCGTGTGCCCAGTTGGTGAAGGAGAGGACGGTGACCCCGCCGACGAGGACGGCGAGCGCGACCTGCGCGACCGGATGCCGGTGGAATCCCGACCCGGTGTACTGGGAGACGAACACGGCGAACAGACCGTACGAGCCGAAGGCGGCGCTCGTCTCCAGCATCGCGGCCGTCCACTGGAGTGTCGGATCGGACACGACGATGTGGGCGACCAGCGACAGCACCCACACCTTCCCGACGAGCAAGAGCAGGACGAACGTCTTCGCGCCGGGCCGATCCCACTGTAACCGGTAGATCCAGTAGATCAACCCGACGCCGATGACGGCCGTCAGGACCGGCAGGCCGACGTACGCCAGATAGACCGCCGAGACGACCATGTCGATAGATAGCAATCGACAAATATAGATTCCCGTCCAGTTACAGGTCCCGAAAGCGGTCGGCCGGGTCCGCAGGTCCGCGCTCGGTCACTCCACGACGGCCGACTGCGCTTCGCCGATGGGTTCGCTGCTCCCCACACTGAACACGAAACGTGCGCCGTCGTCGAAGGCGGCGTCGTACTCGACGGTCCAGCCGTGGGATTCGGCCATGGTCTTGACGATAGACAGGCCGAGTCCGGTCCCCTCGTCGGTGGTGGTGTAGCCGTACTCGAAGACGTTGTCCGCGTGTTCCGCGGGAATACCGGGGCCGTCGTCGGCGACGTAGAAGCCGTCGTCGGTCGCCCCTACTTCGACAGTCACGTCGTCTGGGCCGTGATCGAGCGCGTTCCGGAGGAGGTTCTCGAGGATCGAGAGGAACTTCGAGCGGTCGGCCTGGAGCATCCGATCCTCGCTGACGGTGAGGGTGGCGGCTTTCGTGTCGACGTTGGCCCAGGCGTCCTCGGCGGCGGTGGCCAGCGAGACGCGTTCGGTCTCCTCGACGGTTTTGCCCTCGCGGGCGATGGTGAGGATGTCGTCGATGATCGCCTCCATCCGGTCGTGGCTGGTCTGAATCTCGCCGAGGTGGTCCAGCGCCTGTTCTGTCTCCTCGGGGTCGAGCCCGTCCTCGTCGATCATGCGCTGGAGGATCTCCGTGTAGCCGTCG
The DNA here is from genome assembly GCF_049605515.1 of Halorientalis pallida. Taxonomy (GTDB): domain Archaea; phylum Halobacteriota; class Halobacteria; order Halobacteriales; family Haloarculaceae; genus Halorientalis; species Halorientalis pallida_A. Next base: position 1,673,601 of record NZ_CP187158.1, on the reverse strand, counting down.
GCGACGTTGATGGGGTTGCGCAGGTCGTGGGAGATGGTCGAGGCGACCTGATCGAGGCGTTCGTTCTGTTTCTGGAGTTGCCACCGGGACTGTTCGAGTGCCGTCACGTCCCGCAGGAGAACCGACAGCCACTCGTCGTCGCCGTCGCGCCGGGCGACTCGTGAGACGGTGACCGAGTAGTGGCGGTCGCGGCCGTCGGTCGGGAGGGTGAGTCGGTTCGCTTCCCCGTCCTCGTCGGCCGGGTCGACTTCCCCGGCGAGCGTTGGACAGGCGGCCTCGAAGGGCTCGCCGATGTGGTCGTCGAGGGCGGGCCAGATCAGGGTGCTGGCGGCGTTGAAGTCGACGACACGTCCCTCGTCGTCGAGGACGAGGACGGGGTCCCGGAGGTTCTCGACGACGGCGTTGCGCGCCACCGGCTGGACGTTCAGCAGATCGAATCGGAACAGGGCCAGTGTGGTCAACAGGATGAACGGAATCGTGGCGTAGGCGCCGTGATAGAAGTGTTCCGCGGGGAACAACCCCAGGTTACTCACTGTCGCGATGAGGACGATACTGAGCGAACCAGCCATCAGCAAGGCGAGTTGTTTCGTGGCGCGCTTCGAGGTCGACAGCAGATACACGACCAGTTTGTACAGGTTGTAGAACCCGACCACGTACGACAGGAATATGATGAACAGGAGTCCTGGCCCCGGTTCGAAGGCCAGATACCGGAACGGTTCGGTCTCGATCCAGACGTCGGTGATCCAGATATTCCCGGCCGTCTGGAAGGGAGCCATCACGAGGTAGCCCACCGGAATGCTCGCCAGGATGACGACGACCACTGGATGCCGGTGGTACTGCGTCTCCGTGTACGTCCCCGCGAAGCCAGCGAAGGCAACGTAGGACGTCAGGCCGAAGAATCCACCCATCGTCGTGAGAAGTACCTTCGCTTCCCGTGAGGGGAGAAATAGCTGGACGGACGTGATCGCGGTGTAGATGCCGCCGAGCGCGAGCATCCCCACGAACCACCTCGCACCGCGCTTGTCCCAGTGATTCCGGTATATCCAGTAGCCCAGTCCGACGTGTAGCAGTACCGCCACTGGCGGGAGTCCGTAATACGCCAGGGCCACGCCGGAGAGTTCACTGGCCATGGTTCGTTTTTCGGACACTCCAGTTTTAACTATCCGCTCCAGTTCTCACGGTTGAAACTTTGCCCTCGTGTGCGAGGATCGCGTCCCCGGGGCGTGGACGGACGATGCGACGGCTCCCGGTCGGGGCTGCGTCCGCACGTGGAAACGGACCAAAACGTTTTGTCGGCACCGGGCGAGCGAGGGGTATGCGCGTCGTGCACGAGGCCGATGGTGAACGGCGAGCGCTGGCGACGACCGTCGACCTCGCAGATTCGTTCGTCTCACAGACCGTCGGGTTGATGGGCCAGTCCACGGTGTCGGACGACTACGCGCTGGTCTTCGAGTTCGGCGATCCCGGGTTCGTCTATCGGTTGCTCGACACGGTTCCCCGGCGGGTGATCCACATGCTGTTCGTCCGGACACCCCTCGACGTTCTCTGGCTGCGGGACGAGGAAGTGGTCAAGGTTGCGACGCTCTCGCCCTGGACGGGCATCGGCGTCGCCAAGGCCGACACCATCGTCGAACTCGCCGCCGGTAGCGCCGAGGGCGTCGCGGTCGGTGACCGCGTGGTCGTCGAGCGCGAGGCGTCGTCCGGCGACGCGGAATCGACCGACGACGAGCAGTCGGCCGCAGGCGAACCGGCCCCCGACGCGGCCGAGTGAGTCGCGCGGTCGGCCGCTGTGTCGAATCCAATAGATTAAAGCGCGAGCATCGGCCTACTCTGGGGTACAATGTCGGACCATACACCGACGGAGGATAGAGGAAGTCGCCGCAAGGCGGCTGGGCGCGAAATTCTCGGTTCTGCCTGATGGTGGACACACTGTGACAGAGAGTAGCTTCTTCGGGAGCCACCCACAGCTCCGGGACCCGAGTGACGTCGACGACGTACAGTTCCTCGATACGACGCTTCGCGACGGCGAGCAAGCGCCGGGCGTGTCGCTGACGCCCGAGGAGAAAGCGCGCATCGCCCGCGGACTGGATCGAGCAGAGATCGACTTCATCGAGGCCGGCAGCGCCTGCACCGGGCCGGGCGAGCGCGAGACGATCAAGCGCGTGACCGACCTCGATCTCGACGCGACGATCACGAGTTTCTGCCGCGGGATCGAAAACGACGTCGACCTCGCACTCGACTGCGACGTGGACGGCGTGACCATCGTGGTCCCGGGCAGTGACAAGCACATCGAGACGAAAGTCGGGACGACCCACGAGGAGAACGTCCAGAACACGGAGGAACTGGTCGCCTACGCCAAAGACCACGACCTCTGGGTCGAAGTCATCGCGGAGGACGGCTCCCGTGCGCGCGTCGACTACCTCGAAGAACTCATGAGCGCGTCGATGGACGCCGGGGCCGACCGCATCTGTTACGCGGACACGGTCGGCCACGCCACGCCCGACGACACGCTCGAACGGATCAAGCCGATGACCGAACTCGGCCCGACGAGCACCCACACCCACGACGACCTCGGGCTGGCCGTGACGAACGCCCTCGTGTCCGTCGCCGCGGGTGCGGACCTCGTCCACGGCACGATCAACGGCATCGGCGAACGGGCCGGCAACGTCGCCCTCGAAGAGGTCGCCATCGCGCTGGACCACGGCTACGGCGTCGAGCCGATGGACCTGACCGAGGTGTACGACCTCGCACAGCTGATCTCCCGCTCGACGGGGGTCCCGCTGGCCCCGAACAAGGCCGTCATCGGCGAGAACGCCTTCACCCACGAGAGCGGCATCCACACCGACGGCACCCTCAAGGACGACGCCATGTACGAGCCCTACCCGCCCGAGAAGGTGGGTCGGGAGCGCCGGCTCGTCCTCGGGAAACACGCCGGCCGCGCCGGCGTCGAGGCCGCCCTCGCAGAACACGGCATCGACGCCGACGACGACGAGATCGACGAAGTCGTCGAGCGCGTCAAGGCCATCGGCGACCGCGGCAAGCGCGTCACCGACGCCGACCTGCTCACCATCGCCGAGGAGGTCGTCGGCCAGGATCGGGACCGCCGCGTCAAGCTCCTGGAGATGACCGCCGCCAGCGGCTCGGGCACCCCGACCGCCTCCGTGCGGGTCGAAGTCGACGGCGAAGAACGCGTCGCGTCGGGCCACGGCGACGGCCCCGTCGACGCCGCCGTCTCCGCCGTCCAGCAGGCGCTCGGCCACGCCGCCGACGCGAGTCTCGACTCCTACCACGTCGACGCCATCACCGGCGGCACCGACGCCGTCGTCACCGTCGAAGTGGAGATGTCCCGCGGCGACAACTCCGTCACCGTCGCCGTCTCCGACGCCGACATCACCAGAGCGTCCGTCGAGGCCATGGTCGAAGCCATCGACCGCCTGATCGAGAACGAACCCGAGCAGGTCCTCGCCGACGACTAGCCACCTTTTTACTGCGTCGGGTGCGCCTCCGGCGCACCGCTCCTTGTAAAAACGTGGGCGAAAAACTGCCGGACGCGAGCCGCCGGCTCGCGTCCGGGGAATCGCGCGCCTTCGGCGCGCGGATGCTAGTTTCGTGTGACTCCGAGTGAAACAGCCCAGAGGATGAATATGCGAATTGATCGCTAAGGAATATACCAATCAGGGGAGATTCTCAGATTGAGCTGCTGAATAGAGGGCGCTTATTGGTCGTCGATTTTTGTCAACTGTTGAATAGATAACTCGGTAGAGACAGGAAGAGCAGTGATTTGTGTGTTCTCGGTCCTCTACGGGGACATCGATGATGAGCTGGATAAAAGTAGTGCAGCTAATGAGTCTGGTCTGGTGGCGTGAGTCAAGAGCGGATATGCATCGCTACTACACACCCGCGGTATGTTTTTAATTACATGTTTTACTAGGTTGGGTTAAATGCGATTTGAGAACCAAGATGGCGCATCTGAGTCCCCGTCACGACGCGCAGTTCTTGCTGCTCTGGGTGGGGGTGTAGTCAGCGGATTGGCTGGATGTTCCAGCAACGGCGGGAGTACTGAAACACCCGCCTCAGGAGGCGGCGCGGCGACTGAGACAACGACTCCAGGAGACAGCGCTACCCCAACCCCATCTTCGAGGGTGGATTGCGGTAGAAATGTCTTAGCGGACATTCCTGGGAAAGTCGTCCACAACGGTGTTGATTCCCTTACAGTGCTTGCCCACGGCGTATGCAAGTTCACGGGGGGCGCGAATATATTAGTGAGAGTTAAAAACACCGGTGACCAAGCACTGACGCCTGAGCTGTCCGCGGGTGAAGCCGAGAACGATTTCTCGATAGCAGCGCGCGCACTGTCCAGTGAAGGGAATCGACTCGACAATGGCCAGATTATTGCAGGACCAGCGGAAATCAAGCCAGGAACCGAGGCGACCCTGACAAGCCGAGCCCCGATAAACGAGGACCTTGCAAACTACGAACTGTGTATACTTACTCGATCTCTGCTCGGTACCAGCGAGTGGGAGAAGAAGTGTGGCGGGTGAGCAGGATTACTGACCGTTTCCGTGAGTACCGCGCTACATACTGAATACAGCCGTCGTGCTGACTATATCCTCTGTATCTCGCACGCTGGCCTCGACAGTTACGGGTCAGATTGCGTTCGGCGTAATACGGCGGCCGACTGAGCCGACTGCGAGTCACCCGTACCGCTCGACCAGCGCCTCGTCGGGCGCGTTCACGCGGACGGGCTGGTTCTCGCGGGCGTACCGGACGGCCTCGTCGCGTTTCTCGGCGGTCTCGGCGTGGATCGTGAACAGCGTCTCGCCTTCCTCGACGGCGTCGCCGACCCGCGCGGCGAGGTCCAGCCCCGCACCCTTGTCCTTGGGTGCGCCGGCGCGGCGCGCACACTCGTTGACGAGGCGGTTGTTGGCGTGGCTGATGCGGCCGTCGCGTCGGGCTTCGACCGTGGCGGTGTGAGATCCCAGGGGGAGGTCGTCGGTCGTCACGTCCGGGTCGCCGTTCTGGGCGGCGACGATCTCCCGGAACCTCGCGAGCGCGCGGCCGTCGTCGAGGATGTCGGCGGCCGACTCGTCGCAATCGCACGACGACAGGAGTACGTCCGCGAGGGTGACGGCTTTCGACCGGAGGTCGTCGGGACCCTCGCCCTGGAGGACGGCGAGTACGTCCCGGGCTTCGAGGCCACAGCCGATGCCAGTGCCGATGGGCTGGTTGCCCCGGGTGATCGCGCAGTCGATCTGCATGTCGAGGGCGTCGCCGACGCGGTCGAAGTCCTCGGCCATCTCCCGGGCGGCGTCGAGACTCGACACCTTCGCCCCCTCGCCGTAGGGGATGTCGATGACGATCTCGGTCGAGCCCGCGCTCTTTTTCTTCGAGAGGACGGAGGCGATCATCTGTCCCGGCGGGTCCAGCGAGAGGGGCGTCTCGACGCGGATGATCTTGTCGTCGACCGGCGAGAGGTTGACGCCGCCGCCCCAGACCATACAGCCGTCGGTCTCGGCGACGATCCCGCGAATCTCGTCGAGGCCGAACTCCACGTCACAGAACACTTCCATCGTGTCGGCGGTACCGGCGGCGGAGGTAACTGCCCGCGAGGACGTTTTGGGGATCGTCACGCCCGCCGCGGCGACGATGGGGACGACGACGGGTGTCACGCGGTTGCCCGCGACGCCCCCGATGGAGTGTTTGTCCGCCACGACCTCGCGGTCCCAGTGCATGGTCTCGCCGGCGGCGACCATGCTCTCGGTGAGGTCGACGATCTCGGCCCGCGAGAGGCCGTTCGTGTAGATGCTCGTGACGAACGCGCTCAACTCCGCGTCACTGAGTCGGTCGTACTTGATGTCCGTGACGATGGCCTCGATCTCCCCGGCTTCGAGTTCGATGTCGTCCAGTTTCTTCCGGACGAACGACGCGGAACTCGGGCTTGGCGCGATGGTGACCGTGACCTCGCCCTCGATGTGGCCGAGCGGGCGCGTCACCGCCAGTTCGCCCTCGGCGACGAGTTCGTCGGTCAACTCGACGATCCCGACGACCGTGCCGCCGTCGTGGTCGATCTCGACGCGGTCGAGCGGGTGGGCACCGAGTTCGGCGGCGTCGTCGCCGTTGAGAATCACCGTCGGCGTCCGGGTGCCGATGTCGATCTCCCGGGCCTGCAGTTGCATGCCTGTGCCTGTCGGCGCGAGAATATAAGTGTCGGGAGGCTCAGTCGGCGGGTTCGTCGACTTCGATCATCACCGGTTCGGGCTCGCTCGTCTCCGTGACCGAATCGGGCTGATCCGCGCCGCCCAGTTCGTCGAGCAGGAGTTCGACGTTCCGCTTGTTGGACTTCCAGAACGCGTCGAAGACGGTCCCGACGAACGGGATGGCACCGCCACCCACGTCGATGGCGATGTTGGCGAGCATCCGCGCCAGCGTCGCGTACGAGACGCCGAGATACGCGGACTCGACGACGATGTACAGCGAGAGGCCGCCGCTGATCACGTCGCCCACCACGGGGACCGCGCTCACCAGCGGATCGAGTCCGATCCGGACCTCCGTGCCCGGGACGCGGACGCTCTCGTCCATGACGTAGGCGACGGCCTTGAGCCGGTCGAGCGCCGCCTCGTCGACGCTGTCCGGTACGTCCCCGTCGAACGTCTCGTCGAGTCGCGCCTCCAGATCCCAGCTCATACCCGACCGATTCGGCTCCGCGACGGATAAGACCGACGCCACTGGTGTCCGGGCGTTGATACCGACGCCGACTGTTCGGCGTGTCGGCTACCCGGGAACGGTCGGACCGCCACAAAACACATCCGACGGGCGACGCCACACCCGCCCGTATGCTCCAGGCAGAGTTCGAGGTGTGTACCGACTGTGGCAACCTGCACATGGAAGGCGGATCGGCACCCGAACACGTCGACGAGTGTGCGGTCTGTGGGGGGCGTCTCGCCGACGTGGAACTGGACGACCTCGTCGGACTGTAATCGCGCCCGAGCCACTGACTCCCGGTCGTCGCCGTTGAAGTATCTGGCGCGCGAAGGCTGGCTGTGACCGGAACTCGCGTCGCCGTCGCCGGAACCTTCGGCCCGCTCCACGACGGCCACCGGAACCTCCTGCGGACGGCACTGAAGTACGGGGACGAGGGGCTGATCGTCGGCCTGACCAGCGACGCGTTCGCGCAGGCGTCGCGGACGCGTGCGGTCCCGCCGTTCGAACGGCGGCGGGCCGCGCTTGCGGCCGCAATCGCGGACCTCGACGAGTGGGGCCGTGACGTGCAAATACGGGAGTTGACCGACGAACACGGCATCGTCAGCGACGAGCCCGAGATCGACGCGCTGGTCGTCTCACCGGAGACGGCCCCGGAGCTGGCGGCGATCAACGACGGCCGGCGCGAGAGGGGGTTCGAGCCCATCGAGGGAATCGTCGCACCATACGTCCTCGCCGCGGACGGCGAGCGCATCTCCTCGACGCGGATCGTCCGGGGCGAGATCGACGAACACGGTCGCCTCCGGGACTGATTAGGCCTCCTCGTCGGTCGGGCGGATCGTCATGACGGGGGCCGGAGAGGTCCGGACGACGCGCTCGGCGACGCTCCCGAGCAGAACGCGCTGGAGGCCCTGCCGACCGTGCGTTCCCATCACGACCAGGTCGATCCCCTCGTCCTCGACGTAGTCGACGATGGCCCGGTGGGGGACGCCCACGAGGATCGCCTCCTCGGTGTCGGGGACGATGGCTTCCTCGGTCTCGCGTCCCTCGGCCCTGGCCAGGCTCACGATCTCGTCGATGTCGGCCTGTGCCTGCGTTCGTAGCGTCGACTTCAGGTCGCCCAGATCGGTGTCGGTCGGCGTGGTCAGGGCCACGTCGTCCACGTCGACCACTGCGAGGACGTGGATCGTCGCGCCGTAGCGCTCGGCCAGCCCGATGGCGTGTTCGGCCGCTGCCAGCGCGCCGTCGCTCCCGTCGGTCGGCACCAGAATCGTGTCGTAGTCGCGGTCTACCATGGGTTCGTTTCGACGTTCTCGTCGTGCGGTAAAAAAGACGGTCGCCGTCTCTCAGTCGCTGGGAGTACCGTCCCGTCAGGTTCCCTCGACGTCGAACTCCTCGGGCGGGCGGCCGGCGGCGTCGAGGACTTCGTCGGAGACCATGATCGGGCAGTCCACCCGGAGACCGAGGGCGATGCCGTCGCTGGGGCGGGCGTCGAAGACCAGTTCCTTGCGCTCGCCGCCGTGGTACTGCTCGGCGTCGACCTTGGCGTAGAAGGTCCCGTCGGCGAGGTCGTCGATGCGGACCTTGTCGATAGCGCCACCGAACTCGGCGACCATCTCCACGAACAGGTCGTGTGTGAGCGGTCGGTCGAACGGCTCGCCTTCGATGGCCAGTTGCATCGACTGGGCCTGGTCGCTACTGACGAAAATCGGCAGGAGTTCGTCCCGCGCACGGAGGACGACGACCGGTGCGCCCGAGCCTTCGTCGCCGACGCCGACACCGACGCCCTCGACGGTGGCCTCGTTCATACCCACAGTACGACCGGCGGGTATGAAAAGATATCCCGCGCCCGGCCGCCGCACCGCAGTGTCGCCATCTGCCCTTCTCGGCCACTGTCACCGCCCCACCACGTCGGTCCGTGTTCAAGTAGGTGCGTGACGAACTAGCATGCATGCCTCGTGGTGACCCCTACTCCCCCGTCCGACCGTTCGTCTACGAGTGTGTGGGCTGTCGGCTCCGAATGCAGGCGGACCGCCAGCCCCAGGTCTGCCCCGAGTGCGGGTGCGTGATGGCCGATCTCAGCGTCCCGCGGGAGTGAGCGGGACGGGAAGCCACCCGTGAGATTCGAAGATGTCTTCAGTAACCTTCCCGTCGCACCCGCACGGTATGGGGGACGACCGGGGGCAGGCAGTCAGGACCGAACTGTGGGAAGCCGCGTCCGACATCGTGAGCCACGCGGTCCTCTTCGCGGCGTTTTTCTGGCTCGTGGTGGTCGCGAGTACGCTCACGTCCACCGATCCGTCGGTCGTGATCGCGCTGTACGTGATCGGACTGTACGTCTACGAATTCCGACGGCTCCCGTGGCAGTCATACGTCGGCGCGACGGCCCCGGCGACGGTACTGGATTTCAAGCGGCTCTCTGCGAAGTGGACAATCTTTCTCCCGCTGGCGGTTCTGGCCATCAATACCGTCGCGTTCTTCGGGCTCGTGGCGGTCCTGTCCCCGCCGTGGGCACAGCCCGTCCAGGTCCTCGCGAGTGATGCGACGGTGTGGGCCGGTCTGGCGTTTTCCGACCTGGCTGTCCACGTCCTGCGTTCGTTCCTGTGCTTTCTCGTGGTCGGGAACGTCGTGGCCATCGGTTTCTACTTCATCGGATTCACTCGCGGATAGCCGAGGGCCGACCGGTGCCGCCTGACACGCGAATTTCGCCCCCATTCGTCCCCACGAGGCGACTGCGAGTGGCCCGGACGAGTCCGCCCTCGGAACCCTGCTTTTTTGCGGTCCTCGGTCGAGTACGTTCCATGGAGGAAATCGGCTCCGGAACCGTCGCCGTCTCGTTCGAGGACCACCGCGCGGACGTGCTGCTGGATCGCCCCGAGAAACGCAACGCGATGGATCTGTCGGTCATCGACGATCTCCGGGCGGCCGTCGAGACCGTCGACGACCGCGACGACGTGCGCGTGATGACTCTACTGGGGAACGGCCCCGTCTTCTCCGCCGGGATGGATCTGGAACTCATGGCCGAGGCCGACATGGACGGCCACCAGGAGATCTACGACGGCCTGCGCGGCCTGTTCGACGGCATCGCCGACCTGTCGGTCCCCACCGTCGTCGGCATCGAGAAGGCCGCCATCGCCGGGGCCTTCGAGTTGACCCTGCCCTTCGACTTCCGGATCATCGGTGCCGACGCCGCCTACGGCCTCAAGGAGACGAAACTCGGCATCTTCCCGTTCGGCGGCGGTACCCAGCGCCTCCCCCGGCTGATCGGCCTCGCGAAAGCCACGGAACTGGTGATGAAATCGGATACGATCGACCCCGAGGCGGCCGAGCGGATCGGGCTGGTCAACGAGGTCGTCGAGCCGGGCACCGTCGACGAGGAGACCCGCGCGTACGCCGACGAACTCGCGACCCGAGCGCCCATGGGGATGACCCGTGCCAAGGAGTGTCTGCACAGCGCCTTCGACGTGACGCTGGAGGAGGGGCTGGACATGGAGTACGAACGCTCGCGGGAGGTCTGGGATACCCACGACCACCGCGAGGGGTTCGCGGCGATGCTGGAGGACCGGGAGCCCGAGTACGAGGGGGAGTAGGTTAGAGGTCCTCGGGTTTCAGTCGCGCCAGCCGCATCGCGTTGCCGGTGATGGCGCTGGTCATCCCCACGTCGCCGATCAGGACGGCGTGGATGACGCCGACGAGGCCGAAGGGAATCCCGAGCGCGAGGACGGCCTTGACGCCCAGCGAGCCCCAGATGTTCTGGCGGATGACGCCGTTGGCTCGCTTCGAGAGCTTCGAGAGGTAGGGTAGTCGCGAGAGGTCGTCGCCCAGGAGCGCAACGTCGGCGGTCTCGATGGCGGTGTCCGACCCGGCCGCGCCCATCGCGACGCCCACGTCGGCCGTGGCGAGGGCGGGCGCGTCGTTGATGCCGTCGCCGACCATCGCGACCTCGCCGTACTCCTCTTGCAGGGACTCGACGGCCGCCACCTTGTCCTCGGGGAGCAGGCCGGCCCGGAAGTCGTCGACGCCGACTTCCGCGGCGACGGCGCGGGCGGTCCCCTCGTTGTCGCCGGTCAGCATCACGGTGGTCAGTCCCTGTGCGCGCAGGGCCGCGACGGTGCGGGCCGCGTTCGGTCGGATCGTGTCGGAGACGGCGATCAGCCCCTCGACTTCCTCGTCCGTGCCGACGAGGATCACGGTCTTGCCCTCGCTCTGGAGTCGCGGGATGGTGTCCTCGACGAGGTCGAGACAGCCCGCGCGTTCACACCGGTCGCGGGCGTCGGCGGGCAACTCGCCCGCGTCGGTCGTGAAGTGGACGTGGCCGAGATCGAAGCCCAGGTCCTCGAACAGGGCGGGCTTGCCGGCGTAGTGGGTCGCCCCGCCGAGGTCGGCGCGGACGCCCTGCCCGGTCAGGCTCTCGAAGTCCGTGACTTCGCGGTCGCCGTCCGCGACGCCCTCGGCGCTGGCGTGGCCGACGATGGCCGCGGCGATGGGGTGTTCGCTCCGGGCCTCCAGTCCGCGGGCACAGCGGAGTACGTCGGCCTCGTCGTTCCCGTTGAGCGGGACCACGTCGGTCACGCCGAGGTCGCCCGTGGTAAGCGTCCCCGTCTTGTCCACGGCGACGGCGTCGACCTCGCCCATCGCTTCGAGGTGATCGCCACCCTTCACGAGGACGCCGTTGCGGGCCGCGCTCGTCACGCCCGAGACCACCGTGACCGGCGTCGAGATGACGAAGGCACAGGGGCAGGCGATGACGAGGAACGTGATGCCGTTGACGAGCCACTCGATCCCGGGCCACCCGAGGACCAGCGGCGGGACCGTCGCCGTGAGGATGGCCGCCGCGACCACGACGGGCGTGTAGTAGCTGGCGAAGCGGTCGACGAACTGCTCGCGGTCGGTCTTGCGCTCCTGAGCGCCCTCCACGAGGTCGATCACCCGCGAGAGCGTCGTGTCCTCTGCACCGGCAGTCACCTCGAATTCGAGGTAGCCGCTCTCGTTGATCGACCCGGCGTACACCTCGTCGCCGACGGTCTTGTCGACGGGCACGCTCTCGCCGGTGATCGGGGCCTCGTTGACCGCGCTCTCGCCCTCGATAACCTCTCCGTCCAGGGGCACCTTCTCGCCGGGTTCGACGACGACCGTCTCGCCGACCGCGACATCGCCGGCGCGAACCTCCGTCAGGTCGCCGTCCCGGCGGACCAGTGCCCGCTCGGGCGCGAGTTCCAGGAGTTCGGTCAGGGAGTTGCGCGCCCGGTCGACGGCGTGGCGCTCCAGCAACTCGGCGACGTTGAACAGGACTGCCAGCGAGGCCGCCTCGATCAGCAACCGCTCGGGCGTGAAAAGCGACACCGCCGTCGCGCCGAGTATCGCGACGGTCATCAGGAAGTCGATGTCCAGGCTCAGGTTCCGCGCCGAGTAGTAGCCGCTCCGCACGATCACCTCGCCGCCGACCGCGACGGCCACCAGCAAGAGTACGTCGGCGGCGAACAGCGGATGGCCGAAGGGCCGGGCGACCACCACGTCCAGTCCGAGCGGCAGGAACCGGACTGCGAGGGCGACCAGCAACAGCGCGCCGCTGGCGGCGGTCTTTCTGGCTCTGGCCGTCTGCCAGACCGGTTCCGCTGCGGCCGGTCCTGCCCGCTCCGTGCCGGCCTCGGACGCGTCGGTCACCTCGTAGCCGGCCGCTTCGACCGCCTCGACGGCCGCCTCCCGGGCATCGCTCGACGCCGCCGTCAGCGTCACCACGCCAGTCGCCGGACTGAACTCCCCCCCGGTCACGCCGTCGACGCCGTCGAGCGCGTTCTCGACTTTCCCGGCACACGACGGACAGTCCATCTCCGGCACTTCCAGCCGGAGCCGAACCCCGTCGCCCGCGTCCCGGTCGCCGTCCACTGTACCGTCGGTCATTACTCGACCGTAGCCGATCTGGACCTATTAATGGCGCTGTTACCTACCCGTCCCGTACTGTCTTTCCTTAATAATCGAGTCCGATTTGGTTAACAACTGTGTGTGGGTCGGGTGGGGCGGACAACGCGGTGCTTTTCACATCGAAAGCCCAACGTCGGGTATGGACGAACTGCTCTCCGGCGACGAGGGCGGGGTCAGCCGCAAGCGGGCGGCACTCTGGATCTTGCCCTTTCTCGCGCTCGGGATCGCGGACGTGGTTCTCCTCCTCGGATGGGGTCTCGACGGCCTCTGGGGGTTCATGATTCTGCCGCCGATCCTGTTCATCTGCGTCCTCGCCTACATCGCCTTCCGGACCGGGTTCGCGGCGGATCGGACGGGTGATGTGAAGGGCGGGGTTGAGTGAGCAGCGCGAACGAAACCGCGAAGCGGAACGGCGACCAGAGGGAGCCGTGGAGCAGGGTGAGGTCGAACAGAGTGAGGCCTCAGAAAGCGCGAGCGGGCCGTAGGCCCGCGAGCAGGGCGGGGTCGAGTGAGCAGCGCGAACGAAACCGCGAAGCGGAACGGCGACCAGAGGGAGCCGTGGAGCAGGGCGAGGTCGAACAGAGTGAGGCCTCGGAGAGAGCGAGCGGGGAGGCGGAGCCGACCCGCGAGCAGGGCGAGGCCGAACAGAGTGAGGCCTCGGAGAGAGCGAGCGGGGAGGCGAAGCCGACCCGCGAGCAGGGCGAGGCTGGCCGAACGAAGTGAGCGTCCTCAGCGGATCCGGGGCACCATCTCGACGGGCTCGGTCGGCGAGGCCGTCACGCCGGAGGTGAGGTCCAGCGGCCCGCCGTCGCCGACCAGTTCGAGTCGGAAGTTCCTGGCCAGCGTCGCGAGGATGAGCTGGGCCTCCAGTTTCGCGAAGCGCATCCCGATACAGCGCCGCGGCCCGCCGCCGAACGGGAAGTAGGCGTAGTCCGGGCGGTCCCGGTCCGCGGCCCACCGCTCGGGCCGGAACTCCAGGGGGTCGTCGTACCACCGCGCGTCCCGGTGGACGATCCACTGGGGCATCGTGAGGATCGACCCCTGCTCGACGGCCTGCCCGCGCAACTGCACGTCCTCGCTGGCCTCGCGGACGACCCGGTGGACCGGCGGGTAGTACCGCATCGCCTCGGTCACGACCTGCTCGGTGTACGGCAGATTTCCGAGGTCGGCCATCGTCGGCACCGCATCACCCAGCACGTCGTCGATTTCCGCGTGCAGTCGCTCCCGCACCTCCGGATTCTCCGCCAGCAGGTACCAGGTGTAGGTCAGCGCCAGCGAGGTCGTCTCGTGGCCCGCCAGCAGGAACGTGACGAGCTGATCCCGGAGCGTCCCCCGGCTGATCTCCCCCTCGTCGTGCGCTACCAGGAGCGTCGAGAGCAGGTCGTCCCGCCCTTCGGCGTCGCCCCGCCGGCGCTCGATCAGGTCCGCGATCACGCCGTCGATGGCGTCGACCCCGCGCTGGGCTCGCCGATCCCACGGCGTCGGCACCCACTCCGGGAGCAGGGCCGTCGCCGCCGGGGCCTCGGCCTGTGCGCCGATGTCCCCCATCGCGTCGGCGATGGTCTCGACGTGGTCGCTGATGTCGGTCCCGAACAGCGACCGCGCGAGTATCTGGACGGTGATGCGCCGCATCTCGTCGTCGACCGCGACCCGCCGCCCGTCCCACCAGCGCTCGCCGGCCTGCTGGGCGCAGTCGGTCATGATCTCGACGTAGGAGTCGATCTTCTCCGGCCCGAACGTGGGCTGGATCCGCTGGCGTTGCTCGCGCCACCGCTCGCCCTCGCTGGTCAGCAACCCCTCGCCGAGGACCCCGCTCAACTGCTCGCGCTGGAAGGCCCCCTTCTCGAACTTCCGATGTTCCGTCGAGAGAATCCGCTCGATATCCGCGGGATGGGTGACGAGGTAGAACGTCATCCCGCCGACCTCGTAGGGCACCACGTCCCCGAACTCCGCACACCGCTCGTAGAACGCGAACGGATCGCGCGCGAACTGGAAGGTGTTGCCCACAACCGGCCAGCCGTCCGGCCCCTCCGGCCCGCCCGCATCTGTCTCTGCCATGCTCTCACGTACACTCGCCGCCCCTTGATTACACTGCCTCCCTTCGTGGGTTTTTGAAAAGCAACGACACGACTCACCCGCTCCGCTCGCGCTGCGACTGGCCTCATTCAAATCTCCTGCCGGCGTCTCCACTCACCGTGTTGGTTCGTGGAGAACGCCGAGGAGGAGATTTGAACTCCTGAGTCCGTGAGGACAGTTGCTCTCGAAGCAACCGCCTTGGCCAGGCTAGGCTACCTCGGCTCACCCCAACGTTCCACCGGTTGGTCTTTATCCGTTTCGATTCGGAAGACGGGGCGATCTTTCAGGCACCCAACCACTAAATGCGGCGGCGTGGATGGACCGGACATGGAGATCCCCGAAGCGAGCTCCGCCCTGGAATCGGTTCGCGAGGAGGTCGGGTCGGCCGTCGTCGCCGACGACGAGTTCCTCGAAACAGTCCTCCTCGGCATCGTCGCCCGCGGCCACGTCCTCATGGAAGACGTGCCCGGCACCGGCAAGACCCTCACCGCCCGTAGCGTCGCGACGGCGCTCGGACTTTCCTTTTCCCGCGTGCAGTTCACGCCCGACCTCCTCCCCTCGGACGTGACCGGCACGAACGTCTACAACGAACGCGACCGCACCTTCGAGTTCGCCGACGGCCCCATCTTCGCCAACGTCGTCCTCGCGGACGAGATCAACCGCGCCCCGCCGAAAACCCAGTCGGCGCTGCTGGAAGCCATGGAGGAGGGGCAGGTCACCGTCGACGGCGAGACCCACCAGCTCCCACAACCGTTCTTCGTCATGGCGACCCAGAACCCCGTCGAGATGGAGGGCACCTTCGAGTTGCCCGAGGCTCAGGTCGACCGGTTCGCGGTCAAGACCGCCATCGGCTACCCCGACGAGGACGGTGAGGTGGAACTCCTCCAGCGCCGTCGCGGCCGAGACGCCCTCAGCCCGACCGTCGAGTCCGTCCTCGCGCCAGGTGACGTGGAGGCCGTCCGGCAAACGCCCGAGGCCGTCCGCGTCGAGGACGACCTGCTCGACTACATGGCGGCTATCGCCCGCGCGACCCGCGACGACCGCCGCGTCGAGGTTGGCGTCTCACCCCGCGGGACCCAGCGGCTGTTCGAGACCGCTCGCGCACGCGCCGTGATCGAGGGCCGCGAGTTCGTCACGCCCGACGACGTGAAGTGGGTCGCCGAACCGACGCTCGCCCACCGGCTGGTCCTCACACCCGACGCGCGCGTCGACGATGTCCAGAAAGCGAGCATCGTCCGGGAGATTCTCGACGAGATTCCGGTGCCCACAGTTTAGGGCTCGGCCCGCTCGCCGTCGAAGTCGAGGTCGCCCTCGACGGCCAGCTTCTGGAGGTGAGCGCGCACGGTCGCACGCGCGAGGTCGCGGACACCGGTGAGGTCCTTGTCGTAGGCCGCATCGAGAATCTCGTCGACCGTCCGGGCACCCTCGGCCACGGCCCGCCGGACCGTCCGCTCGCGGTCGAGCCGGTGGTCGATCAGCCTGGCGAGCGTCGCGTCGGGGTCGTCGATCACGGGACCGTGGCCCGGATAGATCGACTCGAAACCGCGGGCGCGGAGCCGGCGGAGGCTCGTCAGGTACGCGCGCATGTCGCCCTCCGGCGCGCCGACGACGACGCTCCCGGCCGCGACCGCGAGGTCGCCGACGACCGCGCCCCGATCCCACGTGAACGCGACGTGTTCCTGTGCGTGACCGGGCGTGTCGACGATCTCGACGTGGCCGTCGCCCGTCTCGATGCGGTCGCCCGGCCGAAACGTCCGGTCGGGCGCGACGCCGGTGGCGCGCTCGAAGGCGTCGACGCGGCCGGCACGGGCCCACAGGGTCGCGTCGCAGGCGTCGGCGTACTCCGCGACGGCACCGACGTGGTCGGGGTGGTGGTGTGTCACCGCGACGTGATCCACGCTGGTCGTGTCGACTGCCTCGTCGAGGTCGTTCGTTCGGGCCGCCGGATCGAGTAGAACGGCGCCGTCGCTACCGAGGAGATACGCGTTCGTCGCACCGCCGGGGCCGCGCGTGGCGGTGTCGACGGGGACCCGGGAAACGTCCATACCCCACCCCTGAGGTACGCCGGGCAAAAGAGCCTGCGGTCAGTGACTCAGGTAGTAGACCTGCTTGCGCGCGTCGTGGAAGCTGTAGCGCGACCCCACCAGGTCGGACTCCTCCAGGCGGTTCAGCGCGTAGCGTACCGTCCGATCGGGCAGCAGCGATTCCTCGGCGAGCTGCCCCTGCGAGAGCGGCGCGTCACCCTCCAGCACCTTCGCGACGAGCTTGGCGCTCGGCGGGAGTTCGCGCAACCGCTCGCGGAAATCCGGGTCTGCCAACGGGCTCTCCTCACTGTTCTCGGCGTGGGTACTTTCGTCCGGCGTCGTACTCATACTTGCACCTGGCCGAACACGACGGGTAAAACTTGGCTATATGTATGACAAAACAATAGGAACAAATAAGTGCGTATTATGCATCCTTATACAAAGTCTGCCGACACAAATTGCCGGAACCGATACCGTATCGGCGTCTGTCGGTTCCAGTCGTCAGGTTCCTATTCTGGGGCAGAGTTGTTCGAATAGGTATCATTGGGCGGTTTTCGGCGCCGTCGAGCGATGTGTTTCAGTATCGTTTTATGGACTGCGAGTCGCATTCAGGCACAAACCGTGAAGGGACAGGAGTGGTATCAGGAGGACGATATCGCCGAGGAGTACGAGGAAAAGCGGTTCTCTCGGGGGGGACGGCTCATCGATCGGCGGGAGAAACAGGCCGTGCTGGACGCCATCGGCCCGGTCGAGGACAGGGACGTGCTGGAGATCGCCTGCGGGACCGGCCGGTTCACGGTCATGCTGGCCGAGCGCGGGGCCAACGTCGTCGGCCTCGACATCTCGGGACCGATGCTCCAGCAGGGCCGTGAGAAGGCGCGACGCGCGGGGGTCTCGGAGAACATGGACCTGATGCGTGGCGACGCGGGGCGGCTCCCGTTCCCCGACGACAGTTTCGACTCGGTGATCGCGATGCGATTCTTCCATCTGGCCGACCAGCCCGCCTCGTTCCTGAGCGAGATGCGGCGGGTCTCGCGCAATCAGGTCTTTTTCGACACGTTCAACCGCTTCACCACGCGCTCGCTGTACAACTGGGCGCTCCCGATGGGGTCGCGCCTGTACTCGCGGTGGGAAGTGTCCCGGTTGCTCGACAGCGCCGGGCTCCACCTCGTGGACGACGACCACGACTTCGCGTTTCCGTACGGGCTCTACCGCGAGATTCCCAACGAGCTGGCCAGCGTGTTCCGGGACATAGACACCACGCTGATCAGTTCGCCGCTGGGCAAGCGCCTGGCGTCGGTCTCGTACTGGCACACCCGGGTCCCCTGACGGCGCGAGTTTTTTAGGGGTCCGGCGGAGAACGGGGAGTATGGATCTCTCGGTGGTCGTCCCGACACTCAACGGACGCGAGCGGCTGGCGGGCTGTCTGGACGCCCTCGCCGAGCACGCGTCCGACGCCGAGGTCGTCGTCGTCAACGGCCCCTCATCCGACGGGACGACGGGGATGGTTCGTGACCGCGACGACGTGGACCTGCTGGTCGAGATCGCCGACCGCCGGCTCAACGTGGCGCGCAACGCCGGCCTCGACCGGGCCAGCGGCGACGTCGTCGCCTTCGTCAACCACGAACTCGCCGTCGAACCCGACTGGCAGTCGGCCCTGGAAGCCGGCATCGAGACCGCCGACGTGGTCACCGGCCCGACCCACCAGGAACTCAAGGCGGGCATGACGACCGAGAGCGTCGAGTCCACGACGATCAAGGGCCGGACGGTCACGTACTTCAACGGCGACAACGCCGCCTTCACCCGAGCGGCGCTGGACGCCATCGACGGGTTCGACGAGTACCTCCAGACCGGCGGCGCGCGCGACGTGGCCCACCGCCTGGCCGGGCGGGATTACGAGGTGACCTGGCGTGGGGACATGTCTGTCCGGGGCGAGTACGGCACCGACGGCGGCGTGACCGATACGGACTGGCGCTGGAAGTACCGCTCGCTGGCCTACCGGCTGACGAAGAACTACGGCCTCCGGCCGACCGTCGTCCGCCGCCTCGTCGGCCACGCCGTCCGCGACGCTGGCGGCGGACTCCGGGCCGTCGCCGGCGGCTCCATCGAACCGTCACAGTGGTTCGGCAACGGGCGTGACGTACTCGCGGGCCTGGGTGTCGGCCTCAAAGACGGCGTTCAGGCGCGCTGGCGGGACCGAACGCCCGCGCGCAACCCCAACGGCCGGGCCGACCGCACCGACCGCGCCGTCTCCGTCTACGACTGGCGCTGAGTCCGGTTGGCCAGCAGGTAGACCTCGATACTCTCGTACTCGCGGTGGCGGACCACCTGCCGCCCGTCGCTCGCCACGTCCAGCATCCGCTGGCGCTCGCCCGGCAGGAACCAGAGGTGAGTCAGGACCAGCCACACCCGGTCGTGGCCGGCGGTCACGTTCCGGAGCGTCGCGTTGGGCGTGACGTAACTCCCGTTCGACCACCACCCGGCGTGGATCGGTCGAACAGTGATGTCGCCTCGCGTCCGGTAGTACTCGAACGCCGACAGTCCCGCCCGGTCGATCACGAGGACCAGATCGTCCGACCCCGCCGCCGCTTCGAGGTCCGGGACGGCCTCGTCCCACTGTTCCTTCTGATCGGTCGTGTGGTAGTGGACAGTGGCCGGCAGGATACCGACGACCAGCAGGCCGGCCAGCGCGTAGCCGACGTGGCGGCGTTCGAGGCCGAGGCCCAACCGGTCGCGGTCGAGGCTCGTGAACCCACGGGCCGCGAGCAGGGTCCACGCCGGCGCGGCGGTGATGGTGTACCGGTCCCAGAACAGCGGCGTCACCAGATACGATACCGCGACCAGTCCGAGGACGGGCACGAGCGCCCAGACGATCAGGAGACGGCGCTCGCGTCCGAGCGGCCGTGAGCGAAGCGCGAGGGCGACGCCGACCGCGACGAGCAGACCGACCACGAGTTCGGCCGGCCCGCCGGCGGTCGTGAAGTACTCGACCACGGTCCCGACGACCCGTCCGGGGCCCGGCGGCGAGATGAAGTTGAAGCCGGCGACGGCCGCGTCGAGTTTCAGGAGGCCGACCACCAGGACCGGAGCGAGCAGCGCCCAGCAGGTGGCCTGGGCGCGTTCGAGGGTCGTCAGGCCGTCGAGCGAGATGTCGTCGCCGGCTAGCAGACGGTCGGTCACGAGGACGAGCCCCTGGGTGACGACGACGAACAGGCCGAACGGGTGGACGGCGGCCGTCGCCAGGGTCGCGCCGACGTAGCTCAGGGCCAGCCGACGGGTCGGCCGTCGCCGGAGCCACAGGAAGGCGAGAAAGGAGAGCAGGGTCAACAGCGTCCACAGGCTGTACATCCGCGTCTCCTGCGCGTAGTAGAGCTGGAACGGGGCGACCGCGAACACGAGCGTCGCCACCAGTCCGGTCCGTCGGTCGAACAGCTCACGGCCCAACAGGTACAGCAGGGGCAACGAGAGAATACCGAAGACCGCGGAGGGGAAGCGGACGGCTGTCGCGCTCGTGCCGACGAGTTCGGTCCAGACGTCGAGGAAGACGTAGTACGGCGGGAGGTGGGGTTGCCTGCTCGGGATGACCCACAGGAGTTCGAGGGGGCCGTGGTTCGCGACGAACCGGAGGGTGATCGCCTCGTCGACCCAGATGCTCTCGACGCCGAGGCCGTACAGCCGGAGGGCGGCGCCGAGGAGGACGACCTCAGCCAGGGCTAGCACGGATCGGTTCCGCCAGTCGATGTTCCCACCCACTGTCACTCCCTCTGCGAGTGTCGGTGATAAACACTACGAGACGGAAAAACGGGTCACTCCCCGCCCGACGGGGACAGTTCCGGAATCACGCGCGAGGGGTTCTTCGAGAACACCTTCCGCATCGCGTCCTCGGGCACGTCCAGCGTCAGGATCTCCATGACGCCCACGTCCGGGTGGGTGGCCGGCGCGCCGCTGCCGAAACAGATCCGGTCGGGGTGTTCCATGATCGCCCGTTCCAGCGGCGTGCGAAAGCGGACGAAACTGGTGTCGAGATAGCAGGATTCCCAGCGGTCCAGCAGGGTGATACCGTCCGCGATCAACTCCCGGTCGAGCGGGTAGCCGCCGAAGTGTTCGACGATCACGGGGAACTCGTAGTCCAGCAGGTGATCGGCGATGGCCCGGGGCGGGAACGCTCGGCCGCCGTGGACCAGCACCGGGAGACCCACGTCTGCGAGTTGCTCCAGGACTTCCTCGTCGGGGAGCCCGTCGGCCGCGGGGTGGAGCTTGAACCCGGCAAAACGGTCGTCGTAGGCGTACTGTTCCACGTCCTCGGGCGAGGTGTGGTGCTCCTCGCGCGAACTGGCGAGGTTGCGCAGGCGCGCGCCCGGACTCGATCCGGCGTCGCGGGCTCCGTTGATCCGAGCGAACGCGACGAACGAACGCCCGACGCTCATCCGGGCGACCGCGTTGTTGACCTTGAGGTAGCTGCCGTCCCGGGGACCCGGGAACACGACCGACCGGACGACCCCGGCCTGGTGCATCTCCCGCTCGATGGTCTCGGGATCACCCGTGCGGGCGTCGGCTCGTCGCGACTCCTCGGGTTCCAGACGGACGTGAACGTCGACGACGCGGAACTCGTGTTCCAGCTCCAGCATCCACCGTGGTAACGAACGGCCCTGTAATAACGGTTGCCCGCCCGACGATCGGCACCCGTCGCCGAACCGGACTGTCCACCCCGCTGTCGCAGCCTCCGCAATTCGGTCGCCGTCTCTCCTTTTCCTCCGATAGTAACTTTTATATAGAACCGCTGACCACCTCATTAGTGACTATGAGCCAACAGCGACGGATGGGCGGCCAGCCCATGTTCATTCTCAACGAGGATTCCCAGCGGACGGAGGGGAAAGACGCACAGACATCCAACATCGCCGCGGGGAAGGCGATCTCCGAGGCGGTACGGACGACCCTGGGCCCTCGCGGGATGGACAAGATGCTCGTCTCCGATTCCGGCGACGTGGTCATCACCAACGACGGGGCGACCATCCTGAACGAGATGGAGATCGAGCACCCCGCCGCACAGATGATCGTCGAAGTCGCCCAGACACAGGAGGACGAGGTCGGTGACGGGACGACGACCGCCTCCGTCCTCGCGGGCGAACTCCTGAAGCAGGCCGAGGACCTGCTCGACGACGACGTCCACCCGACGACCATCGTCGAGGGGTACCACGAGGCCGCGCAGCTGGCCCAGGCGTCCATCGACGCCGAGACGCTCGACGCCGACGTGGACGAGGAGACCCTGCTCTCGGTCGCCGAGTCCTCGATGACCGGCAAGGGGACCGGCGACGTGAACGCCGCCGGCCTGGCCGAGACGGTCGTCGAGGCCGTCCAGCACGTCGACACCGACGCCGGCGTCGTCCGCGACAACATCACCGTCCGGACCCAGACCGGTGCCTCCTCCTCGGCGACCGAACTCGTCGAGGGTGTCATCGTCGACGAGGAGCCGGGCCACGAGAACATGCCCCGCTCGGTCGACGACGCCGCCATCGCCGTCCTCGACAACGACATCGACCTCAAGGAGTCGAGCATCGACGCCGAGTACAACATCACCGAGGTCGACCAGCTCGACCAGGCCATCGAGGCCGAGGAGAAGGAACTCAAAGGCTACGTCGACAAGATCGAGGACGTGGGCGCGAAGGTCGTGTTCGCCACCGGCGACATCGCCGACCGCGCGAAGGCCTTCCTCGCCAAGCGTGGCATCCTCGCCTTCGAGAGCGTCGGCGACGACGACGCCAAGTCCATCGCCTCCGCGACGGGCGGCTCGCGTGCCGGCTCCGTCGACGACCTCGAAGCCGACGACCTCGGCGAGGCCGAGGCGGTCCGCGTCGAGAAGTTCGACGACGACGACGTGGCCTTCATCGAGGGCGGCGCGGCCGCCGACGCCGTCACCGTCTTCGCCCGCGGTGGCACCGAACACGTCACCGACGAACTCGAACGCGCGCTCAACGACGCGCTCGACGTGGTGACCGCCGCGCTCGACGAGGGCGGCGTCGTCCCCGGTGCCGGTGCCGCCGAGATCGCCATCGCGGCCCACATCCGCGACGAGGCCGCGAGCATCGAGGGCCGCAAACAGCTGGCCGTCGAGGCCTTCGCCGACGCCGTCGACGTGCTCCCGCGCACGCTGGCGGCCAACACCGGCATGGACCCCATCGACGCGCTGGTCGACCTTCGCTCGGAGTTCGACAGCGAGGGTCGCGCCGGCATCATCTCCGAGGGCCAGACGGGCATCATCGGTGACCCCGTCGAGTACGGCGTCCTCGACCCCGCCGCGGTCAAGGAGGAAGCCGTCGAGTCCGCGACCGAGGCCGCGACCATGATCGTCCGCATCGACGACGTTATCGCTGCTGAATGATCGGTTGAGCGCGACTGCGAGGCAGTCGCGCGATCCTGCGGTCCGGCGCGCGAAGCGGCGACGTGATCGGATTCGGCGAATCGGAGAACCGACGGCTCGCCGACACGCAACCCCGTCCATTCTTCGAATCTCTCGACCGAGAGCCCGGTCCGTGATCCACTCGTGGCGAGCGCGAGACGACCGGTCGGCGTTCGGTGACCCGATCGAAAAAAGAGGGTCGAATCGTCCGGGACAGACTGCCAGTGGTTACTCTTCGACCACGACCTTGCCTTTCATCCCCGCCATCTCGTGGGGGACACAGTAGTACTCGTGGGTGCCGGTCGTCTCGAACGTGTGGGTGTACGACTGGCCGGACTGAACGGCACCCTTCCCGTTCTCCCAACCGGTCTCGGCGGCGGACTGGGACTCGAAGCCACCGGAGGCCCAGTACTCCGCGCCCTCGGGGATCTTGTCCTCGTACGCGACGACGTTGTGCGCCTCACCGGCGCGGTGTGCCCAGGCGACCGTGTCGCCGACGTTCACCGTGAGTTCGGCCGGCTCGAAGGCGACGGCCTGCATGTCCACGACGTGGTCGGCGTCTTCGGGCACGCCGTCCTGGACGTTGGGGCCGCCCTGGAGGCTCGTCTCCTCGCTCCCGCCGCCGGACTCGCCGCCGCTGCCCTCGCCGACGGGGGCCTCGTCGACGGCCCCGACGACGGCGAACTGCGCGCGGATCGAGGCGTCGGCGTAGGCCGTCGCGGCGCTCTCGACGCCGGATCCCGATTCGAGCGCGCTGATGTAGTCGTCCAGCGCGGCCTCGTAGCCCTCGTACGCGCCCGAGTCGGCGTCTTCGAGCATCTCGTGGACCTCCGCCCCCTCGAAGGCGGCGAAGGTGTCCTGCATCACCGGTGTGATGGCGCTGGCCTCGACGGTGGTGCCGCCCGACCCGACGACTGCGTAGGCGGCGTCGACGGCCTTCCCGTAGAAAGTCTTCGCGGTGCCGTACACGTCGCCGCCGTTGCCGGCCGCGGAGCCGACCGCCGAGAGGTCGCTCTCGAAGCTCTCGTACAGCTCGGCGTCGGCCTCCTCGATGGCCTCGTGGAAGCCGCCAGCGCCAGCCTCGAAGGCGGCGAAGGTCTCCTGGACGACGCTGTTTGCGCGCCCGGCCTTGCCGAGCGCGGCGACGCCCGCGGCGTCGAAGATCCGGGCGGCCATGTACGCGGCCTCGCCGGCACCGACCTGACCGGTCGAGCCGGCGGTCGTCTCGAAGCCGAGCAGTTCCTCCAGTACGGCCGTGGCGTGGGTCTCCACGCCGCTGTCGTTCGTGTTCTCGAAGGCCGTCTGCAGGGAGCCCAGGTGTGACTCGAAGGACTCGTAGGCCTCGGCGTCGGCCTCCTCGAAGGCCTCGTGGAAGCCCAGTTCGTTCTGCTCGAACGTCTGGAACAGCGACTGGGCGATCCCGGCGGCGGTGTTGTTGCCGCCGAGCCGGTAGATCTCCCGGGCGTCCTGGACGCGTGTCCGGAAGAACTCGGCTTCCAGAACCGCGGCCCCGGTGCCGCCGACCAGCGCCTCGATGCCGGCGACGAGGTTGTCGTCGACCGTCGCGAGCGCGTCGTCGATGCCAGAGGAGTTCCCGTTACCGATGGCCGAGATCAGCGAGTCCAGGCCGCTCTCGAAGCCCTCGTAGGCCTCGCCGTCGGCCTCCTCGAGCGCGTCGTGGGCCTTCGCGCCCTCGAAGTGGGCGAACACGTCCTGGGCCATCGTCTGGGCGGTGTCGGTCTCGCCGCGGGCGGCGACCCAGTGCGCGTCGTGGACGCGAGCGCGGTACGTCGTGAGGACGGCGGCGTGGGCCTGCGCCTCGCCGGCACCACCCATCGAGGCGAGCGTCGCGGCGTCCCAGCCCTGTGCCTGGTACGCGGCGAGTTGCCCAGCCCCGGCGACTTGCTCGCTGGCCGCGACGGCGTAGGCCCCGGTGGCCGACGCGCTCAGTGCGGTGGTCGTCGCGCTCCGGAGGGATTCCACGTTTCCGGACTGTGCGGCCGAGACGGCGGCCTCCATCGCGCCTTCGAGGCGCTCGTAGGCCTCGCTGTCGGCGCTCTCGACGGCGTCGTGGGCGGGCGAGGTCTCCCACCAGCCGAGCACCTCCTGACCGACCGCGGCCGCGCCCTCGGTGTCGCCGGCGGCGGCGAGCAGTTCGACGTTGTTGACGGCCGCGCCGAACCGGAGCACCTCCAGCGCGTTCGCGCCCGTCTCACCGATGCGGGTGATCGTCGCCTCGCGCAGGTTGGTGTTGGCAGTCTGCCAGCCGTCGCGGGCGGCTTCGACGTCTCCCGCCGTCAGCCCCTCGTTCATGACGACCAGTCCGTCCTCCTCGAAGCCGCTGTAGTTGGCCTCGTTGGTGGCTTCGAGGTACTCGTGTGCGCCGTACTCGCCGTTGGCACCCTCGAAGCGAGCGAAGACGCTCTGTCCGACGCTCGCGCCCGCGTCGGCGTGGCCCGCGACGCCGAGGGCGAACGCGTCGTCGAGTCGCGTTCGCATCGCCGTCCACTCGGCGGCGACGGCCGCCTCGGCACCGACGCTCGCCGAGGTCTCCGCCTCGCCGTCCTCGGTCGACGCCGGCGTGTCCGTGGGCGCGTCCGTCGCCGTATCCGTCGGCGTCCCGTCCTCGTTACTGCCGCTACACCCTGCGAGCCCCAGTCCGGCGGCCACCGCAGTGGCCGTCCGGAGCAACTGTCTCCTGTTCGGTCGCATCATTTTAGGCTAGCCTAATCCATACTTAACTCCGTCGAATTTTAGGCGAGCCGAAAAAGGCCGAATAATTTCGGCAGAGAACATGTTCGGGCCATTCGGGGGATTCAACACCATCGGCGTCGTGGGCAGATCCATGCACGAGTTCTCGGAGGAGCCACTGATCGAGACGCGGGTCGGCGAGGCGCTGGCGGAGCGTGGCGAGACACTGGCGGCCGCCGAGTCCTGTTCGGGCGGGCTGGTCGCCTCGCTCGTGACGGACGTTCCCGGGGCCAGCGAGTATTTCGACCGTTCGTACGTGACCTACAGCTACGAGGCCAAACAGCAGGTGCTGGGAGTCTCCCGTGAAGCCCTCGACGAGGCGAGTGCGGTCTCTGCACGCGTGGGCCGTGAGATGGCTCGGGGAGCGCGCGACACCGCCGACGCGACGTGGGGTGTCTCGACGACCGGCGTGGCCGGACCCGAACGCGACCGCGCCGACCACCCGGTCGGCACCGTCTTCGTCGGCGTCGCCGACGCCGCGCCGTGGGGGAGCGGTGCGTCGACGACCACCGTCGAACGGTACCAGTTCGACGGCTCCCGAACGGAAGTCAAAGAACGGGTGGCCAGACAGGCCCTCTCGGACCTGCTCGACCGGATTCGGGACTAGTCGAGATCGAGCGACACCGCATCGCCGACTGCCACGTCGAAGGCCGACTCGCCCCGGCCGCGGTTGACCGCTAACTCGACGTTCTCGTGGCTCCCGACGGTCACCAGCCGCTGGCCCGCCTCGACGGCGGCGTAGGTCGGTTCGACCGGCGCGCGCTCGCCGTTCACCGTGACTCGCCCGCCGTAGCGGCCGTCGAGGACCGCGCCGGGAACGTTCGTGATCGCGTTGCCGAACCCGTCGACGACCAGCACCTCGCCCTCGGCGCGGCCGTCTTCGACCGCCGGTTCCGGGAAGGTCAGATCGACCCAGTCCTCGACCGGCACGAACGCGTCACGACCCTCGAACGCCCCGACGCCTGCCTCGTGGACCAGCGCGGCCGCGGGCGCGAACACGTCTCGCCCGTGGAACGTCGAACTCGCGGGGTCGCCCAGGTCGATCTCGAAGACCTCGATCCCCTCGTCGTCCGCGAGTCGGCGAGCGGCCGGCAGGAGGACACCGTTGTCCGGGCCGACGAGCGCGTGGTCACCGGCGCGAACCACGACCGCGGCCCGGTCGGTGCCGACGCCAGGGTCGACGACGACCAGGTGGACGGCCGGGGGGAACCAGGGGAGCACTTCCCGCAACCAGAAGGCCGCAGTCCGCACGTCCTGGCGGGGGAAGTCGTGGGCCACGTCGACGAGGCGGGCCTCGGACGCCTGCAGGATGACGCCTTTCATCGCGGCCGGATACGGCGAGCCGAAGTCGGATGCGAGTGTGATCATGTCGGTCGGTGGGTCGGGGCGCTGGTCAGTGATCGTTCTCGGTCGCGTCGTCGCCGTCGTCGCCCGCGATCCGGCGGAGCCGCTCCAGCCCGTCGACCTCGTCGATCACGTCGACGACGGCGTCGGGGACCAGATGCGACCACTCTTTCCCTTCGATCATCCGCGACCGGATGCGCGAGCCCTTCAGGTCCCCGCGGTTGTACATCTCGGACTGGCGGACCTCGATACCGGCTTCCTCGAACAACCGGATCACGAGCGGGTTGTTCGAGTAGGCCACGTCGAAGTCCGGTGCCATGCTCTGGATGTGGCCCACCCAGACGGAGTTGCGGTCGATGTCCTCGATGGGGACGACGTACGTCTGGGTGTCGAACTCGTCGAGGACGCGCGAGAGCATCATGATGCGCTCGCCCGCGGTGAACGGATTCCGGACGGTGTGGCTGGCGTCGGCGCTGCCGATGCCCACCACTACCTCGTCGACCTCCTCGGCGATGCGGTCGGTCATCTCCCGGTGGCCGTCGTGGAACGGCTGGAACCGGCCGATGTAGAACCCCCGTGTCATACGAGTACGTACGCGGGCAGTTTCATAAAATCCGCGAGTCGACGGCGGCCACCCGACGCCGCGGACACGACGCCGCTGTCTTGCGGTTTTCCCGTTCTCACTGGTCGGAATAGGGGAGAAAGTATATCAGTCGACAGCCCTTCCCTTTCGCTAACAGCAACGGTTCTATGAGCAACGATACGGACACCGACGACGACCCCGAAGACGGGGGGCCCGACTCCGCCGAGGAGTCCCCGGCAGCGTTCGAGGACGCGGTCGACGACATCGACGACGTCGACGGCATCGAGAGCGTCCGCGATGGGGACGACGACGAGTCGGGTGTTCCCGACGGCAACGAGGGCACCATCGACGACCTGGGCAGTGAAGTCGAGATCGACGCCCCGGTCGACGAGGAAAACGCCGAGGACGACATCCTGGGCGGCCTCGAAATCGACTCGACCCACGACATCGAAGTCCCGGACCGACTGGTCGATCAGGTCATCGGGCAGGACCACGCCCGTGACGTGGTGAAGAAAGCCGCGAAGCAGCGCCGCCACGTCATGATGATCGGTTCGCCCGGGACCGGGAAGTCGATGCTCGCCAAGGCGATGAGCCAGTTGCTCCCCAAGGAGGAACTGCAGGACGTCCTCGTCTACCACAACCCCGACGACGGTAACGAGCCGAAAGTCCGGACCGTCCCCGCCGGGAAAGGGGACCAGATCGTCGACGCCCACAAGGAGGAAGCCCGCAAGCGCAACCAGATGCGCAGCTTCCTCATGTGGATCATCATCGCCATCGTCATCGGCTACTCGCTGCTGATCGTCCAGCAACCCCTGCTGGGCATCCTGGCGGCCGGTGTCATCTACCTCGCGTTCCGCTACGGCTCGCGGGGCAACGACGCGATGATCCCGAACCTGCTCGTCAACAACGCCGAGCAGAACACCGCGCCCTTCGAGGACGCGACCGGTGCCCACGCCGGTGCCCTGCTGGGCGACGTTCGCCACGACCCGTTCCAGTCCGGCGGCATGGAGACGCCCAGCCACGACCGCGTCGAACCCGGCGCGATCCACAAGGCCAACAAGGGCGTCCTGTTCGTCGACGAGATCAACACCCTCGACATCCGGAGTCAGCAGAAGCTGATGACGGCGATTCAGGAGGGCAAGTTCTCGATCACGGGCCAGTCCGAGCGCTCCTCGGGCGCGATGGTCCAGACCGAGCCCGTCCCGTGTGACTTCATCATGATCGCGGCCGGGAACCTCGACGCCATGGAGAACATGCACCCCGCCCTCCGCTCCCGGATCAAGGGCTACGGGTACGAGGTGTACATGGACGACACCATCGAGGACGACGCCGAGATGCGCCGGAAGTACGCCCGCTTCATCGCCCAGGAGGTCGAGAAGGACGGGCGGCTCCCCCACTTCGACGAGGAAGCCGTCGAGGAGGTCATCCTCGAAGCCCGCCGTCGCGCCGGTCGGAAGGGTCACCTGACCCTCAAACTGCGTGACCTGGGCGGGCTGGTGCGGGTCGCAGGCGACATCGCCCGCGCCGAGGACAAGGAGTACACCGAGCGCGAGGACGTGCTGCAGGCCAAGCGCCGCAGCCGCTCCATCGAGCAACAGCTCGCGGACAACTACATCGAGCGCCGCAAGGACTACGAGCTCACCGTCAACCAGGGCGACGTGGTCGGCCGCGTCAACGGGCTGGCCGTCATGGGCGAAGATTCGGGGATCGTCCTCCCCGTCATGGCCGAGGTCACGCCCTCGCAGGGCCCCGGCGAAGTGATCGCGACGGGTCAACTCAAGGAGATGGCCCAGGAGGCGGTCCAGAACGTCTCGGCGATCATCAAGAAGTTCAGCGACGAGGACATCACCGAGAAGGACGTCCACATCCAGTTCGTCCAGGCCGGTGAGGGCGGCGTCGACGGCGACTCCGCCTCCATCACGGTCGCCACGGCCGTCATCTCCGCGCTGGAGGACGTGCCCGTCGAGCAGAACATCGCCATGACCGGCTCGCTGTCGGTCCGGGGCGACGTGTTGCCCGTCGGCGGTGTCACGCACAAGATCGAGGCCGCGGCCAAGTCCGGCCTCGACAAGGTGATCATCCCCAAGGCCAACGAGCAGGACGTGATGATCGAGGAGGAGTACGAGGAGATGATCGAGATCATCCCCGTCTCCCACATCAGCGAGGTCCTGGAGGTCGCCCTCGCGGGCGAACCCGAGAAGGACGGCCTCGTCGACCGCCTGAAGAACATCACCGGCAAGGCGCTGGAACAGCGCGAAGTCGGTCGCGGTAGCGGCAGTCCCAGCCCGCAGTAACCGTGGCGCAGTGGGCGGCGTTCGTCGGCCTGACGGGCGTCGTCTGCACCCTTTTGCTCGCGCTCGCTCGCCTCTCCCAGCACGTCGTCCGCGGTGACGACGCGGACGCCACGGGGTCGAGCGACGCACCGCCGTCACCACCGGACCGCAGACGGACCGACGAGATTCCGCGGTTCGTCCCGCCGGAGGCCGGCGCTGACTCTACGGCGGAGCGACCGCTCCGGGCGGACGGCGAACTCGCGGCGACCGGCGCACCCGGCGGACACGATCCGCGTGCGGACCCCACCGCTGGCGACCTCTCGACCGGAACGCTGCTGGCCAACGTCGCGCTCACGCAGGGGCTGTTCGGCGGGCTCTTGCTCGCCGGTGCGTGGTACTTCGGCATTCCAGCGAGTGCGTTCGGCGTCACCGACGCGGGGCTCTCGACCGGCCTCCCGGCGCTCGCGGTCGGCGTCGTGCTGGGCGTCTCGCTGTACGCCGTGAACGAGATCGGCGCGGTCAGCGCCGACGCGGTGGGCGTCGAACACGACGAGCGCCTGCGGTCGATGCTCGCGCCCGATACGGGTTCGGGCTGGCTCGTCCTCCTGCTGGTGGTCCTGCCGATCATCGCGGGCGTCGAGGAGTTCATCTTCCGGGCGGCGGTGATCGGCGCGACCACCGCCGGGTTCGGGACCTCGGTGTGGGCGCTGGCGGTCGTCTCGTCGCTGGCGTTCGCGCTGGGTCACGGCGCGCAGGGACGGGCCGGGATCGTCGTCACCGGGTCGCTCGGGTTCGTCCTCGCGGCCGCGTTCATCCTCACCGGGAGCTTTCTCGTGGTGTTCGTCGCCCACTATCTGGTGAACGCGCTGGAGTTCGTGGTCCACGAACTGCTGGGGATCGAGTGGGCCGAGAAGGGAGTCGGTGGCTGAGTCTACTCGGGCTGGTCGTCGCTGTCGGCGGTCTCGACCGCCGGCTCGTCGCCGAGCGAGCGGTAGAGGTTCACGCCGAGGCCGGCCGCGAACGCGGCGAGTCCGGCGAGGACGATCCAGGTGAGGTTCGGGTGTTCCAGTCCGACGTGGAGTGGCAGTGCCATGTCTCGGCTCACGCCCCGGCACGTGTAAAACCAACCGGATTGGATCGTGGATGCCCCGGTCCGTTCGGAGCGGACGGTTGGGCATCGAGCGGTCCCCTGCCGGCAGTCAGAAGTACCGCTCGACGATCTTCTCGGCGGTCCGGGCCGCGAGCGCCTGCCCCGTGTTCGTCGGGTTGACGCCGCCCACCGAGTTCGCCAGCGCGCTGTGGTCGGCGACGAACAGCCGATCCACGTCGTAGGCCTCACACGCCCGGTCGACGACCTTCCCCATCCGCATCGTACTCTGAACGTGGAGGGCGGTCGGCGGCGAATCGGAGCGGTGGACGTGGGAGGCCCCGGCCTCGCGCAGGATCTCCGCGCCGATCTCGGCGAGGCGGTCACGACGTTTTTGATCGCCCTCGCTGGGTTCGTAGTTGACCAGCGGGATCGACCCGTTCTCGTCGGACACCCCGGGGACGACGGTGACGCCGTTGCGCTCGTGGGGCCGGTCGTCGGTCACGACGAGCAACTGGAGCATCCGGCGGTAGCCGCTGAGGAGTTCCTTCAGCCGGCCGCCGGCGAGTCGTCCCATCGTGTCCCAGGGGGCGTCGGCGGTGTCGTTCTGGAAGGTGAACCCGGAGGCGCTCGCGCCGAAGCCCAGGATCGCGCCGAGACCGGGCGTGGTGCCGACGGTCTGGAGCATCCCGATCCCGGGGTAGTCGAAGCGGGCGGCGATGTCCTGCCCCTGGTGCTGGTCGACGGTCGCCTTGCCGAGTCGCCCCTCCAGATCGTCCTCCTCGAACAGTCCCATCACGTTATCGCCGAAGTGGATGGTCATGCCACTGCCCACCCAGTCGTTCTCCGGGAGATCGGCGTTCTTCCAGAGCCGCGGGGTCTCGATGGCTCCTGCGGCGAGAACGACCACCTCGGCGTCGACCGACTCGGTCTCGCCGGACCAGGTGTCGCGGAACTCGACGCCGGTCGCCGAGGGGTCGTCACCGAGCCAGGTGTCGGTCTCGATGTCCGTGACGAAGGCGTTGGGCCGGATGGTCACGTTCCCGGTCCGCAGGGCCGGCGGGACGAAGCTGACGTTGCTGGCCCGTTTGGCCTTCTCCTCGAACGGCGCGCCGCGCGGGTGGGGGTTGCCGGCGATGTTTCCGAGCGCGAGGGTGTCGCCCTCGACCTCGGGATACGTGAAGTCGCCGTCGTAGTCCCCGTCGACGTGGAGTTTCTCGTCTGGCTGTTTGATGGCGTTGGGCTGGGGCCGGTAGCCGGGGTCGGTGACGTTTTTCACGTCCAGCAGGTCCCAGCCGGCGGCTTCGGCACCCCGGAAGAACAGCTCCTCCTTGGCGGTCACGGGCGCGGGCGCGACCTCGCACATCTCCTCGATCTCCTGGTAGTAGGGCACGAGATCGGC
This sequence comes from Halorientalis pallida, assembly GCF_049605515.1. Classification (GTDB taxonomy): domain Archaea; phylum Halobacteriota; class Halobacteria; order Halobacteriales; family Haloarculaceae; genus Halorientalis; species Halorientalis pallida_A. The sequence goes on along the minus strand of NZ_CP187158.1, from coordinate 1,641,043 downwards.
GTAGTCGATGGGCCAGTGGCCCTGCTCGTCGATGGACGCGGGGTAGGCCCGCGGGTGGTTGCCGGTGTAGTGCAGGGTGGTCCCGCCGACGCCCGAACACTGGAGGATCGCGCCGTCGCCGGGGAACTTCCGGAAGTAGAAGCCCCGCTCGTGGTCGGCGGGGCCGAAGATGAGCTTGTTCACCATCTCGAACTCGCGGGTGGTGAACTGCTCGTCGAGCAACTCGCCGCTGAGGTCCTCGACGGACGAGGAGGCTTCGCCGCCGGGGTCTTCGTGTGGCTCGGGCCATTTCTCGTTGCCGTGGAACGGGCCGGCTTCCAGCACCAGCACGGAGAGGCCGGCCTCGGCGAGTTTCCAGGCCGCGACTGGGCCGTCGCCGCCGGCACCGACGATCACGGCGTCGTACTCGTTCGCCACCATCTATGCACCCTCCGGGAACGGCTCCTCGTAGTCACTCGTGTCGTAGTCGTTCTCCCGGAATGCCCCGGCGTCGCGGGCGATGCGCACGTCGCCGTCGAGGTCCTTCCAGATCTCGCCGCCACCCAGTGGACTGTCCGGCTTGTCGGCGTAGCCTCTGAGTGCGGCGTAGCCGTCGGCGAATCCCGGATAGCCGGTCTGTCGCCAGCTCTGGACCGCGGCCGGGTCGTTCGGGTGCTCGCGCTGGCTCGGCGGCTGGGTGAACTCGTCGTAGCCCTGCCACTCGCTGTAGTAGATGACCTCGGCGAACCCGACCACCAGTTGCCCCACGAGGCCGGCGTCGGCCTCGAACAGGAACCCCGAGACGGGTGACAGCTCCAGTTCGTACCCGTCGAGCAGGCCGATGGCGCGCAACCGGTCCTGCCGAGAGAGCTTCGCGAAGGTCCCGGCGGCGAACCGGACGACCCACGGCGAGGCGTCGTCGGGTTCCAGCAGTGCCAGCGGCCGGTCGACGCTGGGGTCGTCCTCGTTGTCGCCGCGGTCGAGCAACTCTTTGGCGGCCAGGTCCAGCACCGCCGCCACTGGCCCCGCGATGGGGATGTTCCCGACCGCACCGATGTAGGGCAACCCGAACGTGAACAGGTCGTTCGCGTAGGTGATCAGGAACTCGTCGAGGCCGACCGCCAGCCCGCCGGGGACGTGTTCGTCACCCAGCGGCTCGGCCAGTTCCGGCGTCTCCGGGAGTACCGCATCCACGACGGCCCGGAACGTGATCTCGGTGTGTGTCTCGAAGGTCAGCGACGACCCCGAGGCCGACGCCCGCCCCGAGACCGCCACCGCTCCCCCGCCCGCCGCGACACCGCGCAGAACCGCTCGCCGCGATACGTCGGTCTTCTCCATGACCTGTTGTCTGTAAAACAGGTATAAATAAGTTCACGGTAGAACAACTCGAAATTTATGCGGGCCGTCGGTGGTCCGGGTTCAGATCCCTTCGACGGAGCGGAGTTTGTCGACGACGGCCGGCGGGGTCGCGCCGGGGCCGTCGCGGACGCGGTGGTCGGGGATGAGCAGAGGGGCGGGGTTCTCGGTGAGTGCTTCCCGCACTGCCCGGATGTCGTCGTCGCTCTCGTCGTCCAGTCCGGGGGTCATCCGCGCGAGTTGCGCGACCGAGGAGTCCTGCCCGTAGGGAATCTCGCGCACGGCTTCGAGGACTTTGCGCTGGTCGGTCGGGACCGTCAGCGCGACCTGTACGTCCTCGAAGCTCTCCTCGACGCCGTCGAAGTAGGCGCCGATCCGATCCAGGAGGTCGTGGTCGTCCTCGGCACCCTCGTCGGGCGACTCGGGAAAGGAGACGGAGATGACTCGACCCTGTGCGATCCCGACCTGCACGTAGCGGTCGAGGTACGCCGATTCGCGCGCGTAGATACCCGCAACGTCGCTCATGTTCGGTCGGACGGGCGACTGTGCCTTGAAACTGGCTACAGGTTGACCGCCCGCGCGTCCGCCAGCGTGGACGGGACGGTCAGGCGCACTGTCGAGGATGCCCCGCTTCCGGTCGTGACCTGGAGTGTCGCGTCCGCCTCGGGTTCCAGCGGTTCGCCGAACCCGTCCGCACCCGACACCTCGTCGTCCGTGCCGAGGTCCATGGACAGTTTCAGCCGGTCCTCCGGTTCGTTCAGCACCGGCGCGGAGTCGTCGGTGTCCTTGATCGGCGTGGTTCGGAAGGTTCCGTCGACGCCGGTAGCCGTCGACTCGCTTGACGCCGCGGCGACGACGTAGGTGCCGTTGTCGTCGACCCACTGGATCACCACGTCGCGGAGGTCGACGGGGTCGGCACCCGGCGCGAGCGCGACGATCAACTCGACCGCGGTGATCCGTTCCTCGGCGACGAGTCCGACCGTCGAGATCACGTTCAGCCGGTCGGTGACCTGCGGGTCGTCGGTCTCGCGCGACTCGTCCTCGGCGGGCCCTTCCTCAGTGACCGTATCGCTCTCGGTCTCGGTGGCCGTGCCTTCCGAGTCGTCTTCTTCGTCCTCGTCGTCCGTCTCCGCGGGATCGGTCGGGCCGTCCTGCCCGTTGCAACCGGCTACCGCCAGCGTCGCGGCGGTAGCGCCGGCCCCCAGGAGGATCTGTCGCCGGTACATACGTCCCGCTGTGCCGTCCCTCCCTGGTAACTGTTGGTCCCGTGACGAGTGGCGAAAGGCCGCTCAGCGGACGGTCAACTCGACGGTCCCCTCGATATCCAGTACGTCGGTCGGGGCCAGGAGTCGGGCGGTCGTGGTCGATCCACCGGCCGTCGTGAGCCGGAGGCTCACCACGTCGTCCGTCCGCAACACGCGGCCGAAGTGCGTGCTGTCCTCGGCCAGTCGCCGGTGTCGGTCGTCGATCTCCTCGTCGTCGTCGCCGAGGTCGAACACCAGTCGGTGACGTTCGTGGTTGGTCCCCAGTGTCGCGTCCGCGCTCGTGGCCCTGGCCGGTTCGATTCCGAAGTAGCCGTCGGCCGATCTGTCGGTCGACCGCGCGGCCAGTTCGTAGCTGTCGTTCGCAGTCTTCCAGCTCACGGTGACGCCGGTCAGATCCACTTCCTCGACCCAGTCGGCCTTGGCCACGGTCACCTCGACCGTCCCGATCCGCCGCTGGGCGACGTTGGTTCCGACCGCCGAGACGACCCGGAGCGCCGACGGGAGTGACCCCTCGTCCTCCGACTTGCCCGGTCCGGCCGAACCGGGCTCGACCGTCCCCGGCCCCACCGTCGTCGGCGTCGTGCCTCGGTCGCCCTCGTCATCCCCGTCGCCGCCGTCACCGAGACAGCCGGCCGCGCCGGCCGCCCCGAGGAGTGCCATCCCCCGCAGGAACCCTCGTCTGCCCGTCATTTCTGCCCGGTAGTTGCCCGTGCCGGCCCTTTAGCCTGTCCGTCGCCGTGACGCAAGTCTTATGTGCAGTTCCGTCCGTCAATGTACAGTAATGGACGCTAGTGGAGAGATAGCACCAGCGGTCGAGTCGATCCTCGCCGCCGCGCGCGAGCGAGGTGGGGGCGACGAGCGGGTGTCCGTGGACGCGCGGTCGTTGCCCGACGCCTTCGCGGCCGCCGAGGCCGACGGGCGAGTGCCCGTGATCGCGGAGGTGAAGCCGACGAGTCCGACGACCGACGGCGAGCGGACGGACGACCCCGTCGAACTCGCCGAGGCGATGGTCGCCGGCGGTGCGGCGGCCCTGTCGGTGCTGACCGAACCCGATCACTTCGGGGGGTCGCCGGAGAACCTGCGGCGGATTCGGGCGGCCGTCGACGTACCGGTTTTGCGGAAGGACTTCGTCGTGCGGGAGGCGCAACTCGACACCGTGGCGGCCGACGTCATCTTGCTGATCGTCCGGTTCCTGCAGGAGGAGGACACGGACGACCTGGCCGACCTGCTCGCGGCGGCCCGTGATCGGGGCTTTCAGGTCCTCGTGGAGGTCCACGACGGCGACGAACTCCAGCAGGCACTTGACGCCGGAGCCGATATCGTGGGTGTGAACAACCGCGATCTCGCACAGCTGAACGTCGATCTGGACACGTTCGAGCGCGTCGCGCCCGACGTGCCCGACGACGTGACGCTACTGGCCGAGAGCGGGATCGAGACCACCGACGACGTGGCCCGGATGCGCGCCGCCGGGGCCGACGGGCTGTTGATCGGCAGTGCGATCATGGACGGACCGGTCGGGGAGAACACGTCGCGGCTGACGAACACCGAGCAAACATGAGCGAGACAGGCAAATTCGGACAGTACGGCGGACAGTACGTGCCCGAGGCGTTGATGCCGGCCATCGAGGAACTGACGGACGCCTACGAGCGGTACGTGCTGGACAACGAGGACGGGTTCATGGACGAGTTCCGCGAGCGACTGCGCGACTTCGGCGGCCGACCCACGCCGTTGCAGTACGCCGACCAGCTCTCGGAGCGGTACGACACCGATGTCTACCTCAAGCGCGAGGACCTGCTCCACGGCGGCGCACACAAGCTGAACAACGCCCTGGGACAGGTCCTGCTCGCCAAGTACATGGGCAAAGAGCGGATCATCGCCGAGACCGGGGCCGGCCAGCACGGCACCGCGACGGCGATGGCGGCCGCCCACCTCGACATGCCCTGTGAGATCTACATGGGCCGGACGGACATCAACCGCCAGCGGCCCAACGTGTTCCGGATGCGGCTCAACGGGGCCGAGGTCAACCCCGTCACGGTGGGTCGGGGCACGCTGAAGGAGGCCATCAGCGAGACGATGCGAGACTGGGCGACGACGGTCGAGCGGACCCACTACGTCATCGGATCGGTCGTCGGCCCCGCGCCGTTCCCCGCGATGGTCCGTGACTTCCAGTCGGTGATCTCCGAGGAAGCCCGCGAGCAGATCCGGGAGCAGGCGGGTCGGCTCCCCGACTCCGTGGTCGCCTGCGCCGGCGGCGGGTCGAACACGATGGGCGCGTTCGCCGAGTTCGTCGACGACGCGGACGTGGACCTCCTCGCTGTGGAGGCCGGCGGCTCCTCCCTGACCGTCGACGAGGAACGCGGCGTCGCCCCGAACTCGGCGACGCTGTCGACCGGTGTCGAGGGCGTCCTCCACGGCGCACGCACCAAACTCCTCCAGGACGGGGACGGCCAGATCATGGAGTCCCACAGCGTCTCGGCGGGACTGGACTACGCCGGCGTCGGCCCGGAACTGGCCCACCTCGTCGACGAGGGACGGATCACGCCCGCCAACGTCGGCGACGACGCCGCGCTGGAAGGGTTCCACAGGCTCTCACAGGAGGAGGGAATCATCCCCGCACTGGAGACGGCCCACGCCTTCGGGTACCTGCACGAGAATCCCGACGCGGTGGGCGACGTGACCGTCGTCAACGTCTCGGGCCGGGGCGACAAGGACCTCGAAACCGTCATCGAGGAGACCGAAAAGCGGGACCTGGACGTGGACGTTGACATGTCCGTGTTCGACGCCGCCGGAGGTGCGATGTAGATGGCGAACAACCCCGACCTGGCGGCCGCGTTCGAGCGCGACGAGCCGGCTTTCGTCCCGTACCTGGCCGCGGGCGATCCCGACTACGACGCCTCCATCGAGTACGTCGAGGCGCTGGCCCGCGGCGGCGCGGACGTGATCGAACTCGGGCTCCCCTTCTCCGAACCCATCGCCGAGGGCAAGACGATCCAGGACGCTATCGTGCGCGCACTGGACGCGGGCATGACGCCGGATCGGTACTTCGAGTTCGTCGAAGAACTGGACGTGGACGTGCCGCTGGTCTGTATGACCTACTACAACCTGATCTACCAGTACGGCCAGGAAGAAGGCCCGCGTCCGTTCGTCGAGAAAGCCGCCGACGTGGGGATCACGGGCTTTGTCGTTCCGGACCTCCCCGCGGAGGAGGCCGACCCGCTCCGGGCGGCCTGCGACGAGTTCGACCTCGATCTGGTGTTCATCGTCGCGCCGACGACACGGGGCGAGCGCCTCGACCGCATGCGCGAGCAGGTCTCGGGGTACGTCTACGTGCAGGCGCGACTGGGGACGACCGGCGCGCGCGACGACGTGAGCGATCAGACCGACGAGAGTCTGGCTCGCATCGACGACTGGGACGTGCCCAAGGCCGTCGGCTTCGGCATCAAGGAGGGCGACCACGCCGCGCGGATCGTCCGCGCCGGGGCCGACGGGATCATCGTCGGCTCCGCGCTGGTCGACATCGTGGCCGACGGGTACGAAGCCGACACGCCCGTCGCCGAAGTCGCGGACCGCCTCGAAGCGAAGGCCCGCGAGTTGAAGCAGGGGGCCCTGCGCGGGGCCGAACAGCGCGCCGAGGCGGGCGGGGACTAGCGCACCTCACGGATCGCTGACAGCCCGCACACCGGCGGTGTCTCCGTCTCGAAATCACCGCCAGCGATTGCTTCGTCGGGGTCCCTGATGTCGCAGTCTCGCAACGCTTATGTCCGTACTTGCCACACCTTCACCTAATATGAGTACGGGGAACACAGCGCGGCTGGCGCGCATCGGGACAGGGGGACGCCACCTCATCGTCCCCATGGACCACGGCATCACACTGGGGGCCGTCAAAGGCCTCAAAGACATCGAATCGACCATCGACGCGATCACGCGGGGCGGCGCGGATGCAGTTCTCACCCAGAAGGGCATCGCGGGGCGCGTCCACGAGAACAAGAACGGTGCGGGCTATATCTGCCATCTCAACGGCTCGACGGCCATCGGTCCGGACGAAAACGACAAGCGCACGACCGGGACCGTCGAAGACGCCATCCGGGCCGGGGCCGACGCCGTCTCCTTCCACATCAACGTCGGCTCGACCTACGAACGCGAACAGATCGAGGAACTCGCGGCGGTCACGAGCGAGGCCGACCGCTACGGGATGCCCGTCCTCGCGATGACCTACGCGCGCGGGCCGGACATCGACCCCGAGAGCGAGGACTACAACCAGGCCGTCGGGCACGCCGTCCGCCTGGGCGAGGAACTCGGCGCGGACCTCGTGAAGACCGGCTACACCGGCGACGCCGAGAGTTTCCAGCACGTCGTCGAGTCGACCAGCCTGCCCGTCGTCATCGCGGGCGGCGCGAAAGGCACCGACAAGGAGACCCTGCAGATGGTGCGGGGCGCGATGGACGCTGGCGCGGCCGGCGTCTCGATGGGCCGCTCCATCTTCCAGCACGACGACCCCGAGGCGATCACGCAGGGCGTCGCCAGCGTCATCCACGACGACCAGAGCGCCGAGGAGGCCGCCCGCGAGGCCGGGCTCGCAGTGGAAGCCTGAAACGGACCGGTTTCACTGATCGTGCGGAGATGAGGGAGTCAGACGACTGTTCAGATACACCTTTTCCCTCATCTTTCGGTTCGGGGCCCGTTGACCACCTGTCGGAAGATATCGGTGCCGTTTTGACACGTTTCCGCGCACTGCAGGTATGGGCGAGCGGCTCGAGCAACGAATTGGCCAGCTGGCCGGTCTGTCGATGCTAGGGGTTCTCGGGCTGGGACTCGCAGAGCTGTTGGGCGCCATCGACTACTTCTCCGTGCGTTCGTTTCTGGCCCTGTTTTTCGGCCTCGGCATCTGTATGGCGATACTTCAGTGGTGGGCGTCTTGAGGCCAAAGTAGTGCTGGACCGGAGGTCCCACGATACCCTGCACACGGGCGCTTTCCGCCCGTTCACAGATTGTGGTCGCAGGCCACCTGAGGCCGAAACAGGAGACCTAGAACAGGTACCGCTTGTCAGTCTCCGCGGCCACGTCGACCATCACCAGCTGGGCGTCCATGTACTGCAGGGTGTTTTTCATGTCGGCGGTCACGTTCAGCGTCCCGCCCATCACGGCGTCGAGGAGGCCCAGATCGCCCGAGAGCAGGCGTTTCCAGTCCTCGTACTCGCCGGTGAGGCGGACGCGGTGTTCACGTTCGTCCACGGACTGCATGGTCGCGGTCTCCAGACAGTCGCCGTCGACCATGTTGAGCCAGGCGAAGACGTGGCCCTCGTCGGTGACGTGTTCGTCGAGTTCGTCGACCAGCGAGTCCAGCACGTCCGGCATGATGTTACGGAGGCCGGGCCAGACTTTCTCGGGCGACTCGTTGAGCGGTGTTTCGAGCAGTTCCGCGGACGCACGCTCCTGCAGGGTCCCGGTTCGGGCCTCGACGTTCTCCTGGATCTGTTCGGGCGCGGTCTGCATGACGGCTTCGAGCGTGCTGTCGGGAAGCTGTCGGATGGCGTCGCCGAGGTTCCGCCAGAGTTCCTCGGGCAGGTCGTTGACGGCGTTCTCGAAGATGGGGAGGTTGCGGATCTCGAAGACGAAATCGCCGTTCCACTTGGTGCCCCAGCCGTCCATCTCCCGGTCGAGCGCCTCGCTCTCGCAGAGTCGTTCGGCGTAGGCCTCCAGCCACGCCGTCGTCGGGAAGTACTCGTGCAGTTCGTAGTAGGTCAGTTCGTCCGCTGACGTCCCCTCCTGTTGCGTACTCATGTTGTCACACCCCGTGGCTGCCGCGGACGGCACCGGTCCCGCTGGGTGGTACCGCCCGGCGTCACACTATCTATGCCAACACGTCGTACAATAAAGTCTTGTTCGATTCTATCAGCACGCGACCACGTCGGCCAACGCCGTGGCGGTTCGTTTCGGGTCCGCCAGTCGCAACCGACCGGTAGCTACCATGCGAGGACGCTTATACGCCTGTAACCGCCGGTTGAGACTATGGCTCCCGTACAGCAAGACGAGGAGGCCGGCGAGCCGGAGTCGACCGTTCCGCGGCCGGCGACCTCGCGCATCGACGACCTGGCCTCGGTGCTGGCCGACGCGGGGTCGCTGGGTATCGTCTGTCACGACAACCCCGATCCCGACTCCATCGCCAGCGCACTGGCGCTGGAACTGCTCGCCGAGGCCTGGGGGGTGCCCGAGACCGAGATCGTCTACGGCGGGTCGATCACCCACCAGCAGAACCGCGCGTTCGTCAACCTGCTCGACCTGGATCTGACCCACCTCGACGACACGGACCTCGACGGGTTCGACTGCATCGCCTTCGTGGACCACTCGATCCCCGGCGTCAACAACAGCGTCCCGGCCTCGACCGGCGTCGACGTGGTCATCGACCACCACGACTTCCCCGAACCGCCCGACGCCGAGTACGTCGACGTGCGCGACCGCTGTGGCGCGACCGCGTCGATCCTCGTCGGCTATCTGACCCAGAGCGACGTGCCCATCTCCGAACCGGTCGCCTCGGCGCTGCTCTTTGCCCTCCACCGCGAGCGCCTGGACTACGTCCGGCATCCGACCGCCGAGGAGTACCAGGCCGCGCTCACCGTCTTCCGGCAGGCCGACGTGCCGCTGGTCGAGGAGATGTACGGGTCGGCCTTCACCCCCGCGATGCTCGACGCCATCGGCGAGGCGATCCGGAGTCGCACCGTCCGCGGATCGAGCCTCGTGGCGACCGTCGGCCGGACCAGCGAGAGCGGTGCGATCCCACAGGCCGCCGACTACCTCCTGAACCTGGAGGGGATCACGACGGTCCTGGTGTTCGGGCTGGTCGACGAGACCGTCCGGCTCAGCGCCCGGTCCATCGACTCCCGGGTCGACATCGCCGACGCGCTCCGGGCCTCCTTCGCCGACGTGGGGCAGGTCGGCGGCCACGGGGACATGGCCGGCGGCCAGATCCCGCTGGGGCTGTTCGCGGACCACGGCGAGGACGACCCCGACCTCCTGGCCTTCGCCGACCGTCGAGTTCGTCATCGCTTTTTCGACGCGATGCATCTGGACGGCGACGACGGGTGAGTGGGACCGTCGGCCCCCACCTGCGGGAACTGACACTGATTTACGGCGGGACGTTCTACCCGCCTGCATGCTCAGAGACGAGTTCGAGGCAGTCGGGGACCGCGACCCCGAGGACCTGCTGGCCGCCTACGAGGCGGTCCTGACGGACGTGATCGAAGCCCGCGGCGTCGAGACCGTCGCCGCCGAGACCGAGATCGACGAGGCGACGCTCTCGGCGCTGGTCGCGGGCGACTCGCCCGACGTGACGCTCGAAGAAGCGGCGGCGATCCTCGCGACCGATCCGGATCGGCCCGATTCCGACTTCCTCGTGGCCGACGCTCGCGACATCCTCCTGATGGGGATGAGCAGTGCCGTCCTCGACGTGGAGGCGATCCAGTCGGGGATCGACGGCAAACTCGAAGCCAAGGAGATCCAGCAGAAAGTCGAGGGGCGCTACCCGATGACCATCGCCGAGTACGCCCTGCTGCACGGGTACATCGAGAGCAAGAAGTGACCATGCGCGTCGCGATTCTGGGCTGTGGCTACGTCGGGCTGGAACTGGGACGACAGCTATCGACCGATCACGAGGTCGTCGGCGTCCGCCGCTCCGAGGCGGGCGTCGAGGCCATCGAGGCCGCGGGGTTCGAGGCCGTTCGGGCGGACGTGACCGACCCCGACGACCTCGACCGGGTCCCCGACGCCGACGCGGTCGTGTTCGCGGCCAGTTCGGGCGGTCGGGGGGCCGAGGCGGCCCGCGAGATCTACGTCGACGGCCTCCGGACCGCCGTCGAACACTTCGCCGTCCGTGACGATCCGCCGGAACGGCTGATCTACACCTCCAGCACGGGCGTCTACGGCGACCACGACGGCGACTGGGTGGACGAGACGACGCCGCTTTCCCCGACGACCGAGAAGACCGAGGTGCTGGCCGAGGCCGAACGAATCGCCACCGAGGTGGCCGGGGATCACGGTATCGACGGCACCGTCGCCCGCTTTGCCGGCCTGTACGGCCCGGACCGCTACCGGCTGGAGCGATACATCGAGGGGCCGGTGACGGAGGGGTACCTGAACATGGTCCACCGCGACGACGCCGCGGGCGTCGTGCGGTACCTGCTGGAGACCGACCGCGGCCGCGACGACGTGGTGCTGGTCGTCGACGACGAGCCGGCTCCGAAGTGGGACTTTGCGGACTGGCTGGCCACCGAGTGCGGTGTGCCCGAGCCGCCCAAGCGGACGAAAGCCGAGCGGCTGGCCGACGACTCGCTGTCGGCCGCCGCCCGCCGCCGGATCGAGACGAGCAAGCGCTGCTCGAACGACCGGCTCCGCGAGTGGGGCTACGACTACTCCTACCCGACCTACCGCGAGGGGTACCGGGCGGCCATCGAGTCGTATCGCCGCGGCGATTACGGATAATCCTGCCGTACAGCACCGGTACGTGCGTGTTGGTGGCGGCTTCCGAGTTTTGTACCGATGGGGAACCTTCATGTTCGTCGGGTTCGACACAACGCGAGTATGCCACTTGCTGCCGCGGGTGGCGTCGGGCTCGGTGCAGCCGTCGATACCACCGCGGCGTTCGCCCTGGACGGCCCATCGCTCGTGGCGGTGGCCGTCGCTGCGCTGGTCGCCCTCGGCGTCGTCGCCTGGCTCGTCGCCCGCCTCCGCCGACCGAAGGGGGCGAAACTCGAGCGACTCCTGGCCGCCCGCGACGAGGTGTCGGTGTTGATGCACCCCAACCCCGACCCGGACGCCATGGCCAGCGCCATGGCCGTCCGGACGCTCGCCGAATCCGTCGACACGGACGCGACGATGCAGTACACCGGCCAGATCCGGCATCAGGAAAACCGCGCCTTCGAGACCGTCCTCGATCTCGACTTCGAGCGCGTCGAGGACGCCAGCGAACTCACCTCCAAGGAAGTCGTTCTCGTCGATCACAACACGCCGAGAGGCTTCTCCGGCGCGGACAGCGTCGACCCCTTCGCCGTCGTCGATCACCACCCCGGCGAGGGTACCGGCTCGGAGTTCACCGACGTGCGTACCGACAACGGGGCCTGCGCCACGATCTGCGCCGAGTACTTCGAGGACCTCGGCTGGGACCCCATCGACCCGGACGACGAGGCCGGCCCCGAACAGCTCCCGACGGACCTCGCAACCGGCCTCATCTACGGCATCCAGGCCGACACCAAACACCTCACCAAGGGGTGTTCGGCCGCCGAATTCAGTGCCGCCTCCTACCTCTACGAAGGGGTCGACGAGGACATGCTCGACCGCATCGCCAACCCCGAGGTCGACGCCGAAGTGCTGGAAGTCAAAGCGAGGGCGATCACCAACCGCGAGGTCCGCAACGCCTTCGCGTTCGCCAACGTCGGCGACGTGAACAACGCCGACGCCATTCCCCAGGCCGCCGACGAACTCCTCCGGCTGGAGGGCGTGACCGCCGTCGTCGTCGCCGGCGAGAAAGACGGCACCGTCCACCTCTCGGGCCGCTCCCGGGACGACCGCGTCCACATGGGCAAGACCCTCCGGGCCGCCGTCGACGACATCCCGATGGCCGAAGCCGGCGGCCACGCCCGCATGGGTGGCGGCCAGATCTCGCTGGATCACATGGAGGGCCTGGGCCCCTCGACGGGCATGACGATGCCCGAACTGACGGATCGGCTGTTCGACGCGATGAGCGGGGATATTTGACCACTTTTTACTTCGTCGGGTGCCGCGCTCCGCGCGGCACCGCTCCTCGTAAAAACGTGGGGAAAAACTGCCGACCCCTCACTCCGTTCGGGGTCGGTGAACCGGCGCGCAGAGCGCGCCGGATGCTGGTGCCAACCGAACCACCCGCGACCGCCCCGCCTTTACTGTCGGCCGCCCAACGCACGCCCATGGCTACCCGCGAGGCAACCTGGGACTATCGGGACCGCCACCACGAGCGGTTCGCCCGCACCTACTTCCGGTCGTTCGCCGACTGCGTCGTCTCCTCGGTCGGCGTCGGCACGTACCTCGGCGACCCCACCGACGAAGCCGACGAGGACTACCACGAGGCCATCGTCGAAGCGCTCGAATCGGGCATCAACGTCGTCGACACGGCGATCAACTACCGGTGTCAGCGATCCGAACGCGTCGTCGGCGCGGCCATCGAGGCCGCCGACGTGGACCGCGAGGCCGTCCTCGTCGCCACGAAGGGCGGGTTCGTCCCCTTCGACGGCGAACGACCGGCCGATCCGGGACAGTTCGTCCGCGAGGAGTACCTCGATACGGGTCTCGTCGACCCCGACGACCTCGTTCGGGGGCAACACTGCATCGCGCCCGACTACGTTTCCGACCAGCTGGACCGGTCGCTGGAGAACCTGGGACTCGATACGGTCGATCTGTACTACGTCCACAACCCGGAGACGCAACTCGAATCGAAATCACGGGACGCCGTTTACGACCAGCTGGAGGACACCTTCACCCGACTCGAAGAACGAGCGGCCGCGGGTGATCTGCGCCACTACGGCGTGGCCTCCTGGGAGTCGTTCCGGGTGGCGGCGGACGCGGACAGCTACCTCTCGCTTCCCGAAATCGTCTCGCGCGCCCGGACGGCGTCGGATCGGGCGGGGACGGAGGCCACGCACCTCCGGGCGATCCAGTTGCCGTTCAACGTGTTCATGGCCGACGCGTTCACGGTCGAATCACACGAGGGAGCGGAGGGGGCACAGTCGGCGCTGTGGTTCGCGAACGACGCGGGACTGGACGTGTTCACGAGCGCGTCGATCATGCAGGGGCGGCTGGCCACGGACATGCCGGAACAGGTCGAGGCGAAACTGGACGGGGAGACGCGGGCCCAGCGAGCGATCAACTTCTCGCGGAGCGCCCCCGGTGTGACGAGTTCGCTGGTCGGGATGGGCTCGCCGGGCCACGTCGCGGAGAACGTCGCGGCGGGCACGTTCGAGCCGCTGGGTGCGAGCGCGTTCGACGCCGTCTTCGAGTGACTATCCCACTTTCTTCCACTTGCGGTCACAGCTCGGACAGAACCTGATCGTGTTGAGTTCGTCGGGGTCGTTTTCGGTTCCGAGTTGCTCCCCACACGCCGCACAGGTGAGTCGCTCGTAGGTGTCCTTCTCGATGTCGCCCGAGCGTAGCCCCTTGCGGACGGAATCCATAGCCGGCCATACTCGTGGACTCGTTAAAAAGCCCGCGCCGACGTGTCAGACGCGCGTTCGACGCCAGGCGTCCCGGTGCCGGCCGGGAGGCCCACGCACGTCCGAGAACGGCGGGTTTTTTCGGGGGCAGTCCTTACGACGGGGCGATGGAATACGTCCAGGAGCGGGTGGCGACGCTCCACGCGTTCGCCGACCGCGTTCCAGACGCGCCGACCGAGAACGCGGCCGTCGTCGTCCCCCTGACCGAGCGGGAGCACGCCAGCCTCGCCGCCGAGCGGGTGCTGACGACGCTGGATCGGGTCGACCCCGCCCGCGTGATCGTCGCGCTCCGGGCCAGCGAGGAGCGCGTCGACACCGTCGCCCGCTGGCTCGACTCCTTCGAACTCGGCCCCGACGTGCTGTGGTGTAACGCCCCCGAGGTCCGGGACACCCTCGGCGAGCACGGGCTGAACGGCCCCGCAGGGAAGGGGCGGGACGTGTGGCTGGCGCTGGGACTCGCCGCCCAGGAGGAGTACGTCGCGGTCCACGACGCGGACGCGACGACCTACTCGCGGGCCCACGTCCCGCGCCTCCTCTTTCCGCTCGCCCGTGGCTACGACTTCTCGAAGGGCTACTACGCCCGCGTCGAGAACGACCGGCTGTACGGCCGGCTCTTTCGGCTGTTCTACACGCCGCTGGTCCGGGCCCTCGCCGCGGAAGACGACGCGCCCATCGTCGACTACCTGGCGAGTTTCCGCTACGCGCTGGCCGGCGAGTTCGCGGCCACGAGCGACCTGGTACGCCAACTGCGCGCCCAGCGTGGCTGGGGGCTGGAAGTCGGGACGCTCGGTGACGCCTTCGATGTCGCCGGCTTCTCCGGCACCGCACAGGTCGACCTCGGGCGGCACGAACACGACCACCGCGCGGTCGGCGGTCCGCAGGGGCTGGGCGACATGTGTCGCGAGGTCGCCACCGCACTGTTCCACGCGGTCGAGGACGCGGGCGTCGATCCCGACTACGACCGGTTGCGCGAACGCTACCGGGCGGTCGCGGACGACCTCGTCGCACAGTACGAGACTGACGCGGCGTTCAACGGGTTCGCGTTCGACGCCGCTGGCGAGCGCGAGCAGGTCGACACCTACGCCGAGGCCGTCGCCCCGCCGGCGGAGGACACCCGACTCCCGGCCTGGGCGGAGACGGACCTCGATCCCGCGACGGTCGAACGGGCCGCCCGGCAGGGGCTGGACCGCGCGACCGACCGGTGACCGGCGGTCACGCCTCGCCGTCCCGCTCCGACCAGTTCACGACGACGCCCATCACCGCGGGGCCACCCTCGTACTCGATCCGGCCGCCGTGGAGTTCCAGGTCGAGCGTCGAGCCGTCGCGGTGTTTCCCGACGATCCGGTAGTTCAGTTCCTCGCGGTCGCCGGCCAGTCGCGCCTGGAGGTTCCGGCGGACGCGGTCGCGGTCGGACTCGGCGACGACCGTCAGCGGTGACATGCCGATCATCTCCGACCGGTCGTAGCCGTGGATGGCGGCGAGTTTCTCGTTGACGAACCGGAACTCGCCGTTCTGGATGAGGTAGATCCCGACGACGTTCTGTTCGACGAGGCGCTGGTACTGCTCTTTGGTCGTGCGCAGTTCCCGCTCGGCCCGGTGGCGCGCCACGGCCGTCTCGATCTTGTTGGCCAGCACGTCGTAGTGGTCGATGCCGGACTCCTTCTGGAGGTAGTCGGTCACACCCGCGGAGATGGCCTCACTGGCGATCTCCTCGCTGCCCTTCCCGGTGTAGAGGATAAACGGGAGGTCGTCGTATTCCTCGCGGACGCGGTCGAGGAAGGCCAGCCCGTCCATCCCCGGCATGTCGTAATCGCTGAGGACGCAGTCGACTGCCGATTCGGCGAGCCGGTCCAGTCCGGCCGCCGCGGTGGTCTCTCGGACCACGTCGAGCCTGTCCGACGCCCGCTCCAGACACTCCTGGGTCAGATCGAGGAGGCCAACCTCGTCGTCGACGTGGAGCACCTGTATCCGGTCGTCGATCGGAGCGTGCACAGTTCCTTACACGTTAGGGATGCTATACAATAAACGTGAGCCCTGCTACGCGGAGTTGTCGGCGGCCCCGTCAGAGTAAAGGGGGTGCCACTCGCGGGTCGGAGCATGGACGTGACGGGCGACGAGTTGGCGGGGGTCGTCGACCTGTTCGACGCGCTGACGCCCGGGGAACTCGCGCAGGCGCTGGTGGAACTGGCCTACCGGCAGGGCGAGGATCTGGAGCCGGCGGCGTTCGAGGACGACATCGCCGCGGCCCGCGAGACGTATCACCTGGTCGGGTTCGAGCCCGGGGCGGCCGACGAGGCGTGGCTGGTGCCCGGCCCGGTGGCGTTCCCGGAACTCCCCGAGGACGCGACGGACCTGCCCCACATCCTCGACGTACCCGACCGGACGGTCGACCGCGAGCAGTTGGGAGCCGCCGCGGAGGAACGCTTCCGTGCGGACACGGCCCAGGCCGTCGCCGACGGGGACGACGAGCGGATGCGGGAACTGCTCGACGTGAGTTACGAACTCGAAGTGTGGGGGCCGGTCGACCTGGAGTCGGCGCGGGACCGGCTCGACGACGCGCTAGCATGACCCACGGACGCCGGTGTCCCCGGGCAAATTAAGAGCGCGGGGGCCCACATGGAGGGTATGGACCTGGAGCGGGTCGGGAACTTCCGGGCGACCGGAATAAACGACGAGGAGCGCGAGGCCGCCGTGCTCGCGCCGATCATCGCCCGTGACGGCGGTGAACACCTGTTGTTCACCAAGCGGGCGGACCACCTCGGGGAGCATCCGGGTCAGATGAGTTTCCCCGGCGGTGGCCGCGAACCCAGCGACCGGGATCTGGAGGCGACCGCGCTCCGGGAGGCCAACGAGGAGATCGGCCTCGATCCCGCCGAGGCCGACATCGTCGGCCGACTCGACGACATCAGCACCGTGACCCGGTACTCCGTCCGGCCGTTCGTCGCACGCATCCCCGATCAGGAGTACGTCCCCGACGAGCGCGAGGTCGCCGAGATCGCGGTGCTGGCGGTCGCGGATCTCACCGACCTGTCCAACTACGAGTCAGAGCGCCGCGACCATCCCCACTACGGCGACATCCGCCTGCACTTCTTCCACGTCGACGGCTACACCGTCTGGGGCGCGACCGCCCGCATCCTCGTGCAGTTGCTGGAACTCACGACCGACTGGGAGATGCCGGCGGACGTGGATCGGGAGGTCGATCCGGACGCAGACCTCCCAATGTAGCGGCCAGTGGACGCGAATCGAGGTATGCGTTCGGCGGACGCAGACCTCCCAATGTAGCGGGGTCCCCGACTACCGGGAAGCGACAGCGTTTTGCGGGCAACTCCCACACTGAGGGACAACGGGCCGCGGGAACGCGGCCGGTCGGAAATCATGTTAACAGAGGGCGCGCTGGCGAGGACCGGCATCGACGCGGTGGCGCTGAAACCCACGGAAGTCGACCTCTCGCGAGCGGCGGGACTCTCTGTCGACGCGGTCGTCGACTACGAGGGCCGTGACGAGCTGCCCGACCCCGACGTGCTGGCCGACCTCGCGTCGGATCGGACGGTCCGGGTCACGACACCGGTCAGGGCCGACGGGTTCGACCCGCTCGGTGACGACGGACTGTGGGACTGGGTACCCGACGGCGTCGGTCGGATCCTGGTCGCGGGCAACCCCGCGTACCTGACCGAGGCCGAACAGGGGCGGGCGGTCGCGCCTCGGCTCGGTGCGGCACGCGACCGCGCGCCCGACGCCTGGGTCGGCACCGAGAGCGTCGAACGGATCGCGCTGGCGGCCGGCGGACCGCAGTTCGAGTTGCTCTCACGGTCGACCGAGCGGGACCTGCACGCCCTCCGGACGGCCGGGTTCGAGGGGCGACTGGCCGTCTACGCGCCGACGGTCGTCACCGACGACGAGGACGCCATCCTCGACGCGGTCGGGGCCTACGCGGCGCGTCGCGGGCCGGTCCGGGCGGCACTCCCCGAGGACGCCGCGACGGACGCGACGGCGACGGGCCGGGCCAGGGAGGTCCTCACGCAGGCCGTCCGGGACTACGCGCTGGTCGGCGACGGCGAGACGGTCGAGAATCGGGTCGAACGGCTCCGCGAGGCGGGTGCCGATACCGTGGTGGCCTACCCGGCCCGCGGCCTCGACGCGCTCGGACGATGAGCGTCGGCCGGGCCCGCCTCGCCGGTGTCGTCGGCGTCGTCGGCCTCCTGCTGACACTGCTGGCGGCCGTCCTCGAAACGTCGCCGGGGCTGGCCGCGACGGCCGCGTGGGCGGCAGAACTGTTCATCTTCGTTTCCTTCCGAATCGCCGCCGTCGCCGTGTTCTGTCTCGGATTCGCGGTCATCGTCTACTCGGCGTACCACCAGCGCCGGGGGAGCGTCGACGAGGTGGCCGCCCGCCGGATCGCCTTCGGCGTCGCGGGCGTCCTCGCGCTGTCGCTGTTCTTCCCCCTCGTCGTGCTGGACGACCTCGCCGTGCTGGCCGGCGGTGTCCTGCGGCGAGCAGGTGTCGATCTCGACGGGATCGCCGTCCTGTACGCGAGCCTCGCCGTGTTCGGGAGCCTGACGCTGGTCGGGCTGGTCGACGCCGTTCGCCGACGCCGGGGCTAAGTGCGGTCGCGCCCCAGCGTCACCAATGACCGATTCGGTCGCCGTCGTCGGCGGCGGTGCGGTGGGCGTGACCGCGGCCCGCGCCCTCGCCGTCCGCGGCGCTGACGTGACGTTGTTCGAGCGCGGGGAAATCGCGGCCGAGAGTACGGGCCGAGCGGCGGGCATCTGCTACGACGCCTTCGCCGGCCGGACCGACGCCGCCGTCGCCGCGCGGGCGATGACCCGCTTCCGCGAACTCGCGGCCGAGACACGGTTCTCCCTCGTCGAGCGCCCGTACGTCTGGCTCGCGCGCGAGGGCGACGAGACGCGCGCCGAGGCTATCCGCGAGCAGGTGCCACGGATGCGCGAACGGGACCGTGCCGTCGAACTGCTCGATCCGGGGGCGCTGGCCGCCGAGTTTCCCGCACTGCGGACCGACGACGTGGCCGTCGCCGCGGTCGCACGGGACGCGGCCTGTGCCGACCCGGCCGAGTACGCCGCCGTGATGGCCGAGCGGGCGCGCGAGGCCGGCGCGGTGATCCGGACCGAGACCGAGGTGGGCCTGACCGACGGTCCCACGGTCGTGACGCCCGACGGCACCGTCGCATTCGACGCGGTGCTGGTCGCGGCCGGCGCACACACGCGCCCGCTGCTGGCCGAGGCCGGCGTCGCCGTGCCGATCAAGGCATACCGGGTGCAGGCGCTGGTCACCGAGCCGATCCCGGCCAGCGAGCGCGTCCCGACGCTGTACGACGCGACCGAGGGGTTCTACTGGCGTCCAGTCGAGCAGTGCGGGACTGGGGTCGACGGACGAGCGTCGGAAGTCCGTCGGGGAGCGCGCGAGGGCGGCCTGCTCGTCGGCGACGGCGTGGAGAAGCGCGACTTCGACCCCGAGGACTGGGACCGGACGGCCGACGAACCCTTCCTCGCCAGCGCTCTTGAGCGTGTCGACGCGGCGCTGGCACCTGGGGAGACGCGACCGTCCGAGGCCGAGCGCTCCTGGGCCGGCCTCTGTACCGCGACGCCGGATCGGGACCCGCTGGTCGGCGAGATCGAATCGGACTTCTTCGTCGCGGCGGGGTGGCACGGCCACGGGTTCATGCGTGCGCCGGCGCTGGGGAGAACAGTTGCGGGGCAGATTCTGGGCGAGGACGGCATCGAGGCGTTCCACCCGACGCGGTTCGACGGGGACGAACAGTTCCCGGTCGTCGAGGGGATGACCGTCGAGTAGTTACGCGTCGCTCGCTTCCGGCGCGTCCGTCTCCTCGTCGGCGTTGCCGGCCGACGCCTCGGCGGCCTCGACGTCTTCGACTTCGGTCGATTCCTCCTCGACGTGCATCTCGCGGGCGTCCTCGTCTTTGGGGATGTGGACTTCGAGCGTCCCGTTTCGCCGGAGGGTCGCGTCGGCCCCGGTCGGGTCGACGGCGGCCTCGGCGGGGAGGGTGACGCGGCCGTCGAGCGCGAGGCCACGACCGGGGACGAGCATCTCGAAGCCCTCGTAGAAGTCCCGGAAGCGGTCGATCCGGACCTCGACGGCGTTGTCGTCGAACCGGACCTGTACGTCGCTGCTGGTCGCGCCGGGCGCGTCGAACACCGCCAGGAAGGCGTCCTCGGATTCCAGCAGATCGGCCGGGAGCGGGCGACGCTCCTGGACGCGACTCGCCGCGCGGCCGACGGTCTCCATGACCGTGTTGCCGAGCGAGCGGCCGAGTTCCCGGATCATAGTTCGATCTCCTCCAGTCCGTCCGTCTCGCCGCAGTACGGGCACGAGAAGTCCGTGACTCCCACGTCGTCGGGCATGTCGTAGGTGTAGTGAAGTTCGAACATGTCGAGTTCACAGTCCCCGCTCGTGCACCTGACTTCGAGCGTTTTGGGCATACTCACCGGTAGGGCGGCCTCGCCTATCAATGCCCCGGCTTTTTGCACCCGTCGCACCCACCTGCGAGCATGCTCCACGGCGTCGACTTCAGCGGTGCGGCCCAGGCCGGCCACAACATCTGGATCGCCGAGGCCACGGTGGACGGGAACGAACTCCGGATCGAGTCCTGTGACTCGGCCGCCGACCGCTTCGGCGTCGCCGAGCGCGCCCCCAGTCTCGGCCAGTTGCGCGCGTTCCTCCGGGACGCCGACACCGTGGGACTGGACTTTCCGTTCGGCGTGCCCGCGGCCGTCCACCAGCGCGACTCCTGGGCGGAGAGTCTGGAGTGGGTCGCCACCGCCGCGACCGACGCCGACGGATTCCAGGCGACGTGTCGCTCCCGAGCGCGCGACGCGACCGAGGGCGAGCGAGCCGACCTCCGCCGGGAGACCGACGGCCCCGTCGGCGCGCTCTGCCCCTACGGGAGTCACGTCTGGAAACAGACCTTCTTCGGCATCCGGGACGTGCTCGCGCCGCTCGCCCGCACCGACGCGGTGGCCGTGCGCCCGATGCAGGACGGGGGCGACACGTCCCTCTGTGAGGTGTACCCGGCGGCGACGCTGGCCCGGTGTGACCTCCCGGCGGCCGAGTACAAGGACGGCGGCGAGCCAGCGAGGGAGCGCCGCCGGACCATCGTCGAGGGACTGGAAGCCGAGACGCCCCTCGCGTTCGCCCAGGGCGTCCGCGCCGAGTTGATCGACGACGCGGGCGGGGACGCGCTGGATGCAGTCGTCGCCGCGCTCGCGACGCATCGGGCCCGCGAGGCGGACTTCGAGCCGGATCGAGCGTGGGACCGGACGGAGGGGCACATTTACGTCTGATCTCGCCGGGGCATCTCGTCGACGAGGATGGTCGCAGTCCCCTGGATGACGATGTCGCCGTCGCCGTTCTCCACGCGGGTCGAGACGCGGTAGCGCTCCTTCGCGAGTTCGTCGACGATGGTACACCGGGCGGTGTAGGTGTCGCCGACTGCGGCGGGCGCGACGAACTCCAGATGTTGATCGAGGTAGATGGTCAGGCCCGGGAACGCGGCCAGCGCGGCGCTGATGAGTCCCGCCACGAGTGTCCCGTGGAGGATGCGTTCGCCGAAGCGCGTCTCGGCCGCGAACGCGTCGTTGAGGTGGAGCGCGTTGGTGTCGCTCGTGATCCTCGCGAACTGATCGGCCGCCTCGTCGTCCAGTCGCCGGGTCAGCGTCACCTCGTCGCCCACGTCGAGGTCGTGTTCGTCGGCCACCGAGAGGTGGAACTCGCCGGGCGTCCCGCCGTATGGCAGCCGGGTCGTCCGCATCCCTTCGATCTCCTCGAGGAAGGGGAAGTCGGCGTCGACGTACCGCTCGGGATCGGCCTCGAAGTGTTCCTTACAGGCCTCCGAACAGAAGTGGTAGCGCTGTCCTCGATACTCGGCGGTCGCTCCCGGATCGTCCGGATCGACCTCCATGCCACAGGCGATGTCGACGACCATGCGTCCGTAGACGGGAACCGCGCCCGTAGTGGTGTCTGCCGGTCGTTTCCGGGTCGGCACGGATCGGTTGCGGGCTGGCCCCGCGCCGCCTCTCACCCCTCGCGGGCGACGGCGAGAAAGACCAGCGCGAACAGCCCCGTGATCGCCGCGGCCCACCAGCCGACCGGACTCCCCAACCGAGTCAGCGCGACCGCGCCGACCACGAGCAGGATCGCGAATCCCCCGGCGACCGCCCGAACCGCTGGATTGGGGTCCCGACTCGCATCGGATGCGGTCGTGTCGAGGATCTCATCGAGCGCGGCCGTGGCGTCGTCGGCGACGGTCGCGGGCACGAGGAGCCACGACGGAACTGCTCCGAAACTCCCCGGCCCGGACGCCGAGAGCCGGACGACCACGAGCGGGCCGATCCGGCGGGTGTTGTAGTCCGTGACTCGTGAGAGGTCCCACTCGCGGTAGTCGGTGCTCGCCGTCCCGGATTCGGGGTCGATCTCGCCGTGCGTCGAGCAGGCCACCCCGACCGCGCCCGCACAGAAGCCGGCGGCGAACAGTCCGCCCGCCAACCGCTGGTCGATCACCAGTGCGGTCGCGAGCGTCGGGCCGCCCACGACTCCGGCCGCGACTCGCTCCCGACCGGGGATCGTCGGCTCGCGACCGCTGAACGGGAGCTTCCGCTGGGACTCGTCGGTGAGCATCGGCAGGAGGTACAACAGCGAGAACGGGCCGCCGACCAGTGCGAGGAGGACGACGAGCAGTCGCATCTCGGTGCTCCCGCCGACGAACACGAGGACGAGACCGAGCGCGCCGAGTGCGAGGATCCCCGCGTAGACGCCGAAGACGGCCGCCATCCCGGCCCGGACGAGCCAGCGGAGCCACGGCTCGGTGCCGTAGTCGTACCGCCAGGAGACCGCGGCGGGCATGTGCGGCGGTACGGGGAGCGGTCCCAAGAGCGTGGGGGTCGGTGGCGGTGGTGGTCGCGAGCGGCGAGTCAGACACCGTTATACGCGTCGGCGGGCAAGGGCCGCCCATGATCGACCCGGCCGAGATCGACGTGACCATCGTCGACGGCTACGTCGACGAGCCGGCCCACTTCGGGGTGCCCCCCTACATCTCGACGTACCCGCGCTACACCGCCGGGGCGCTGGTCGACGCCGGCGTCCCCCGCGAGCGGATCACCTACCACACCATCGACGCGCTCCGGGACGAGGGGTCGCGGTGGCGCGACGTGGAGGACGCGGACCTGCTGATCTACGTCGGCGGCATGACCGTCCCCGGGAAGTACGTCGGGGGGACGCCCGCCGAACCCGACGAGGTGCGCCGCATCGCTTGGACCGCCGAGGGCGTCTCGATGATCGGCGGCCCCGTCCGCTTCGGCGTCGGCGAGGCAAACGAGGGGGCCTCCGAGACCGCCCGCGACGACCTGGACTTCGACTTCCTCGCGATGGCCGACGTGGAGGCGGCCGCCTACGATCTGGTCCACAACGGGCTGGAAGGCTTCGAGGACCGCTACCGCGGCGTACCGGAGGAGACCCGCTGGGCGAAACAGGGCGCGTTCGTCGTCGAGCAACACCCCAACCACCCGGAGTACATCCTCGCGGAACTGGAGACCTCGCGGGGCTGTCCCTATCGGTGCTCGTTCTGCACGGAACCGATGTACGGCGATCCGGACTTCCGGCCGCCCGAGAGCGTCGTCGGCGAGGTGGCCGCGCTGGCCGACCACGGCGTGAGCGACTTCCGCCTGGGCCGGCAGGCCGACATTCTCGCCTACGGCGGCGACGGCGAAGCACCCAACCCCGACGCGCTGCGGGACCTCTACAGCGGTATCCGCGAGGTCGCGCCCGACCTGGACACGCTCCACCTGGACAACATGAACCCGATCACGGTCGTGAAGTGGCCCGAGAAGTCCAGGGAGGGTATCCGGATCATCGCCGAACACAACACGCCCGGCGACACGGCCGCGTTCGGGCTGGAGTCGGCCGATCCGCTGGTACAAGACGAGAACAACCTCAACGTCACCGCCGAGGAGTGTTTCCGAGCTGTCAAGATCGTCAACGAGGAGGCTGGTTTCAGACCTGGCGGTGACAGGGAGACCGCACCCAACTTCGGGAACGATGCCAGCCCACGGCTCCCGAAGCTCCTGCCGGGGATCAACCTCGTCCACGGGCTGAAAGGCGAGCGGGCCGAAACCTTCGAGCACAACAAGCAGTTCCTCCAGCGGGTGTACGACGAGGGCCTGATGCTGCGCCGGGTGAACATCCGGCAGGTGATGGCCTTCGAGGGGACCGACATGGCCGACACCGGCGCGGAGATCGCTCACGACCACAAGAAACAGTTCAAACAGTACAAGCGCGAGGTCCGCGAGGAGATAGACAATCCGATGCTCAAGCGGGTCGCGCCGCCGGGGACGGTGCTTCCCGACGTGCACCTGGAGTACCACGAGGACGGCTACACCTTCGGTCGGCAACTGGGGACCTACCCCCTGCTCGTGGGGATTCCGGGCGAGCGCGACCTCGGGCGGACCATCGACGTGGCGGTCACGGACCACGGCTACCGCTCGGTCTCGGGGGTGCCCTACCCGCTCGATCTCAACGCCGCCTCCATGGACGAGTTGACCGAGATTCCGGGTATCGGCAAGCAGACCGCCGGGAACATCGTCGTCGACCGCCCGCACGAGTCTGTCGGCGAGGTCGCGCCGGACGCGGAGCTGGATCGGTTCGTGACCCTCGGGAGTCGCGAGAGCGCCGACTGATCGACGGTCGGACCTAGGCGAACTCGTCCTCGTCGTCACGCAATCGGGCACTGACGAGGCCGACGAGTGCGCCGGCACCGCCGAACACGAGCGGGTAGCCCACGCACATCCGGAGGAGCGCCTCCGGGAGGTCCCGAAGTTCGACCGTCAGTTCCGCCGACTGGACGACTGGGAAGACAGACAGGATGGCCACGAACAGATCCGCGACGATGGCGTTGAACAGCCACGTCGCGCCGAGGGTCGCGACCGCGGTCGCGAGTCCGTAGCCGAGGACGAGCGCGACCGGTTTCGTCAGCAGGTCGATCACACTCCGCGTCCCGGCCCCGACGACGGCCCCGTACCAGACGAGGACGAGCGGCGGCAGGACGATGCCGAGTTCGGCGAACGGGATCGCGAGCGTCTCGGCCGTGATCGGGAGGGTGCCGGTCCCCGAGATGGTCGGCGAGACCGGGAGGACGCCGACGAGCGCGTCGACCGATCCCGTGGCCGAGAGCACGAACTCGATCTCCACGCCGTGGAGGCTCACGAACACGAAGACGGCGAAGAAAAAGGTTAGAAAGACGCCGACCAGCACGCCGATAACCAGCGCGACGAGCAACCCCCAGAGTCCGTAGAACGCACCGACGGGCGACGAACCGGCGGCCGCGCCGGCCGCCCTCGTCCCGCCGGTGAGGATCTCGAACAACTGGAGGAGAAACAGGATCAACGACACCAGATAGAGGACCATGATGCCGATAAACGCGCTGATGCCACTGATGCCCGCGTCGGTCAGGAATCGACCCAGCACCGAGTTCGGTCCCGATCCGGTGCCGCTCCGTCGCCGTCCGCCGGTCATGTCGCTCGTGGAGCAGATGGGCGATAACCCACTTAACCGTACGGACCGGTTCGGCGCGAAAAAGGAGCCGCTCAGGCGGTCTGCATCTCTTTGAGTACTTCCAGGTCGCGGTCGGTGCGCATGAACTCGGCGGTCCGGCGCTCGGTGCCACAGTCCGGGCAGGTGAACTCGTCGTCCGCCGCCGGGAGGTCGGTCGGCCCGTCTTCCCAGTCTTTCTCACAGTCGGGACACAGGAGTTGAACGAACGCCTCGTTCATATCCGACCGTGCGACCCGCGGACGTGAAAAAGTGACGGCGGTTCCCGACTCGAAAGAACGGACGGGACGGGTTTTTGCCACGGCGGCCCGACTCGGCCGCGGCGACGGTAGCGTGGCGGGCGGTTCGGTGCCTCGTCCCCGCCGTGGCGGAGCGTGGGCTAACAGAAGGTACTTTTGCGCGCTGGTGGAAAGACGGGCAATGAGTCCGACTCGGGAGGTGAGCGTCGTCCTCCCCGCCTACAACGAGGCGGCGACCCTGGCGGACACGGTCGAGGTTACCCTCGAGACGCTCGACTCCTTTCTCCCCGCCGGCTCGTTCGAGGTGATCGTCGCCGAGGACGGCTGTGCGGATCGGACGCCCGAGATCGCCGACCGATTGGCCAGCGAGGACGACCGCGTTCGCCACTACCACAGCGACGAGCGCCTGGGCCGGGGGAAAGCCCTCGGACAGGCGTTTCGCGCCGCCGAGGGCCAGACTCTCGTCTACTTCGACACCGACCTCGCGACGGACATGCGCCACCTCGAAGAACTGGTCGAGCGCGTTCGCTCCGGCGAGTACGACGTGGCGACCGGCTCGCGGTGGGTGCCCGGAGCCGACGCGGACCGCCCGGCCAGGCGTGGCATCCCCTCGAAGGGGTACAACCGGCTGGTCCGCCTGTTCCTCCGCTCGGATCTGCTCGATCACCAGTGTGGGTTCAAGGCCTTCGACCGCGATGCCCTGCTGGACCTGCTGGACGACGTGGAGGACGACCACTGGTTCTGGGACACCGAAGTCCTCGTCCGGGCCCAGCGGGCCGGCTACCGGGTCGCGGAGTTTCCCGTCGAGTGGACGCCACAGGGCGACTCGAAGGTCGACCTCGTGCGAGACGTGTTCGGGATGGGGAGTCAGATCGTCCGGACCTGGTGGCAACTGAGCGTGAGTCCGCGCCTGACCCGGCGGGTGAGCATGACCGCCGGGTCGGTGCTGGTGTTCGTCGCGCTGGCGCTCATGCTCGTCTATCTGGAACCCGCGGCCGTGCTGGACGCGATCACCGGGGCC
This sequence comes from Halorientalis pallida, assembly GCF_049605515.1. GTDB lineage: Archaea > Halobacteriota > Halobacteria > Halobacteriales > Haloarculaceae > Halorientalis > Halorientalis pallida_A. The sequence goes on along the minus strand of NZ_CP187158.1, from coordinate 1,614,372 downwards.
GACCCGGCGCTGGTCGCGGTCTCGGCAGTGGTCTACCTGCTCTCGTGGCCGCTCCGTGGCCTGCGCTACCGGGACATCCTCTCGCGACTGGACTACGACGGCGACACGTGGTTCCTGACCGGGGCGATATTCATCAGCCAGACCGGCAACCTCGTGTTCCCGGCGCGAGCCGGTGACGCGGTGCGGGCCTACGTGGTGAAGGCCCGGCGGTCGATCCCCTACCCCACGGGGTTCGCGTCGCTGGCCGTCGAGCGGGTGTTCGACCTGCTGGCGATCACGGTCCTGGGTGGGAGCGTCCTCCTGGGGCTGGTCGCCACCGGCGGGACCGAGGAGGTCGCCGCGGCCATCGCGGCGGACGTGGGTACGGTGACCATCGGCGGGGAGACGCTGAACCCGGCCGCGGCGGCCGGCACGGCGATGCGGGTCGCGGCCGGCGTCGGGCTGGTCGCCATCCTCGCGGTGGCGGTCATCGTCGTCAACGCGCGCCGGGACACCAACCTCGTGCGCCGGGCGGTTCGGGCCATCAGCAACGACTCCTACGCGGAGTACGTCGCCGGCGTGATCGAGCGGTTCGTCGGCGACGTGGAGCGGGTCGTCAGCGACCGCGGGGCCTTCCTCCGGGTCGGCTTCGGGAGCCTCGCCATCTGGACGCTGGACGTGGTGACCGCGCTGATCGTGTTCGCGGCCTTCGGGATCGAGGTGACGCCGTACCTGACCGCAGTGGCCTTCTTCGCCGTTTCCGTCGGGAACCTCGCGAAGATCCTCCCGCTCTCGCCCGGTGGGATCGGGCTGTACGAGGGCGCGTTCACCATCATCGTCGTCGGCCTGACCGCTAATCCCGCACTCACGGCGCTGGTCGCGCTCGGTATCGCCATCGTCGATCACGCGGTCAAGAATCTGGTCACCATCGCCGGCGGACTGACCTCGATGGCGTGGCTCAACGTCTCGCTGACCACTGCGGTGGCCGAGACCGAGGAGGCGAGCGCGAGTGCCGCAGACGCCGGTGACGAGGCGGCCTAGTACCGCTCGGTCACGAACGGGCCGGCGGCGCTCGCGACGGCGTGGACCAGCGCCGACTCGCGGTCGATCCGCTCGCCGGTGAGGACACCCGCCGCCCCCTCTCGTTCTGCGACGCCCTCGGTGTCGAGCAGATCGTCCATCACCGGCCCGAGTTCGGCCCCGTCCGCGACGCGGGCGGCCACGTCGTCGGGGAGCCTGAGGCTCGGGCCGCCGCCGACGCCCCAGCGCTCGCCATCGGTGACGGCGGCCCACATGATCAGAAAGAGGCCGTCGGTTCCCTCGACGCGGGCGACGCCGCCCTCGATGCCGACGCCGAGGGCGGCGTCGGTCGCGGCCAGCGCGGCTTCGGCGCGGTTCCGTGCGCCGCTGATCGTCTGGTCGCGCCCGCGGGGTTGTTCCGGGACGCCCGACGCCACGTCGACGGGTTCGGCGACCGCGTCGGGGAGGGCTCGTCTGGTCGCGGCCACCTTCACCGGATTCTCGCTGCCGACTGCGACGCGCATGTCGAGCCCTGGGGCGGGGGTGGCCTTGTGCGTTGTGTCCGAACCCCGCTCTCAGGCCGCTCGTTCCCAAAAATCGAAGCGATTGGTGTGAATTTATGTGCGGCCACGGTGTTCTCTCGTGTATGTGGGGTCAGAAACGGGGTGAGAACCGGTGAGTACGACAGTTCCGTTCTCGATGATCGAGGAGTCGGTGCATCACATCGAACACGAGTTCCAGCCCTGGAACATCCAGGCCGAACTCGAAACGACGGTGACGGTCGACGTCGACCGCCTGGGTGAGGCCGCCGCGACGGCCTGTGCGGTCCATCCGATCGCCGGGGCCCGCAAGCGGCCGAGCGATCTCTCGTCGACCCGCTTCGAGTGGGAGCTTCCCGACGACGAGTACGAGGTCGAGGTCGGTGCGATCGACGGAAGCGGGCGGGACCTCGAGGAGATCCAGAACCAGCTCTACTACCGACGGTTCGACCTGACCGAGGAACCGCCGTTTCGGGTGCTGGTCGTCAGAGGTGCGGGGATCGACGGCGGCGACCGGATACTGGTGAGCATGAATCACGTCGCCGCCGACGGCGTTGGTACCCTGCGGATCGCCCAGGCGCTCTGTGAGGCCTACCGCGGCGACGAACCGATGCAGGATTCCGTGAGCTTCCGGGAGTCGCGGTCGATGCTCGACGACCTGCGCCCCTCGTCGCTGGACGACGGGCTGAACGTGGTCGATTCGGCGACGCGGCACCTCCAGAACGTGGTCGACTCGCCGACCCGGATCGCACGGGTCGGCGGCACGGACGAGGCGGGCTGGCGGTTCGCCAGGCGCAAACTCGACGCCGAGTTGACGGCGCGGCTCATCGGCGACCGGCCCGACGGCGTGTCCGTCAACGACGTGTTGCAGGCGGCCCTGCACATGGCCATCGCAGAGTGGAACGAGGACCACGGGGAGTCCGCCCGGAAGATCAGCGTCATGATGCCGATCAACCTCCGGCCCGACGACTGGTTCTACCAGGTCGCCGGGATGTACTCGATGTTCGAGAGCGTCGAGACCCGCACCCGGGACCGGACCGACCACATGACTGCGGCCCGGGAGATCGGCGAGCAGACCGAGGAACTCACCGAGCGCGACCGGGCAGCCGCGCTCTACAAGATCCTCGAGATGTTGCCGCCGGGGACGCCGGTGGAGCTGAAACGCCAGTTGCCGCGCCTGCTCCGTGGCCCCGGTCGCCGACTGCTCGACACCGCGATGCTGTCGAACCTCGGCCGGATTCCGGCGATGCCCTCGCTCGAACCCGACGCCGAGGAGCGGCCGTGGTTCTCGCCGCCGGCCTGGCGAGGCACCCCGGTCTCCATCGGCGTCGCGACCTTCCAGGGCGAAGTCAACCTCTCCTTCCGCTACCTGCGCAGTCAGTTCGACCAGCAGGCCGGCGAGGAGTTCGCGGACTACGTCGTCGACCACGTCGAACGCGCCATCGAGTGACGTGGACGGCCGCTTTTTGAACGGGCCGCTCAGGGTGTGGGGTGTCACACCGTAACAACGTATTAATACTCCAACCATCCGGACGAAATCAGATACGTAGAACCTGTTACCCGGAGAAAAGCGAACGGCACCGAAACATTTAAATAAGTTTCGCCGTAATGTATTTGCTACCCACGACTGTCCGGGAATTTTCAGGTCACACCTGCCCGGATAGCATTCGCCTTCGTACCAATGAGCGAGAACACGAGAGCGCGAACGCGCACGACCGACGAGACGACAGCAGAGGAGACCGACGAGGCCGAGGAGGTAGACTGCCCGGAGTGTGGCGGTCACCTCGTCATGGACAACGAACACGGCGAGACGGTCTGTGAGGACTGCGGACTGGTCGTCGAGGAAGACGAGATCGACCGCGGCCCCGAGTGGCGCGCGTTCGACGCCAGCGAGAAAGACGAGAAATCGCGGGTCGGAGCCCCGACCACCAACATGATGCACGACAAGGGGCTCTCGACCAACATCGACTGGCGCGACAAGGACGCCTACGGCAACTCCCTGGGCAGTCGCCAGCGCCAGAAGATGCAGCGGCTCCGGAAGTGGAACGAGCGATTCCGGACCCGCGACTCCAAGGAGCGCAACCTCAAGCAGGCCCTCGGCGAGATCGACCGCATGGCCTCCGCCCTGGGTCTCCCCGAGAACGTCCGCGAGACCGCCAGCGTCATCTACCGCCGCGCGCTGGACGAGGACCTCCTCCCGGGCCGCTCCATCGAGGGTGTCTCGACGGCCTCGGTCTACGCCGCCGCGCGCCAGGCCGGCGTGCCCCGCAGCCTCGACGAGATTACGGACGTGTCCCGCGTCGAGAAAAGCGAGATCGCCCGCACTTACCGCTACGTCGTGCGCGAACTCGGCCTCGAAGTGAAGCCGGCGGACCCCGAGAGCTACGTGCCACGCTTCGCCTCGTCGCTGGAACTGTCCGACGAGGCCGAACACCGCGCCCGCCAGCTCCTCCAGAACGCCAAGGAACAGGGCGTCCACTCCGGGAAGTCCCCGGTCGGCCTCGCCGCCGCCGCCGTCTACGCGGCCGCCCTGCTGACCAACGAGAAGACCACCCAGGCCGCCGTCTCCGAGGTCGCGGACATCAGCGAAGTCACCATCCGCAACCGCTACCACGAACTGCTGGAAGCCGAGCAGGACCTCCCGATGGCCTGATCCCGGTTCGATTTCTCCCGCAGTCGCCGGCTCCGGAGCGACAGGACCACAAGAGTCGAATGGGGGCCGCGCGTGGCCACCCGCATGGAGACCGAGCACAGGGTCGTCCTCGACGACGCGCGGCGGCTGGCCGCCGTCGACGACGACGCTGTCGACCTCGTCGTGACCTCGCCCCCGTACCCCCTGGTCGAGCAGTGGGACGACCTGTTCGCGGACCTGGACCCCGCGGTCGAGACCGCGCTCGACGAGGGCGACGGCGACCGCGCCTTCCGGCTGATGCACGACGCGCTCGACACCGTCTGGGCCGAACTCGAACGCGTCCTGGCTCCGGGCGGCATCGCCTGTATCAACGTCGGCGACGCGACTCGTACCGTGGACGGCCAGTTCCAGCTGTGGCCCAACCACGCCGAAATCGTCACCCGGATGCGCGATCACGGGTTCACCAGCCTCCCGGAGATCCTCTGGCGGAAACCCACCAACAGCCCGAGCAAGTTCATGGGGTCGGGCACCCTGCCGCCAAACGCCTACCCGACGCTGGAACACGAACACGTCCTCGTCTTTCGGAACGGCGACCTCCGGGAGTTCCCGCCGGGCGACGACGACCGCTACGAGAGCGCGTACTTCTGGGAGGAGCGCAACGAGTGGTTCTCGGACTGCTGGGAGATCCTGGGCGAGGATCAGCACCTCGACGGCGACGGGACGCGCGAGCGCTCCGCGGCCTACCCCCTCGAAATCCCGCTCCGCCTGATCCGGATGTTCTCGACGTACGGTGATACCGTACTCGACCCGTTCCTCGGGACGGGGACGACGACCATCGCGGCGATGGTCGCCGGCCGCGACTCCGTGGGCTACGAACTCGATCCGGCCTTCGCCGACGCCATCGGTGAGAGCGTCGAGCAGGTCCCCGGACTCTCCGAGCGACTCGCTGGCGACCGCCTCGACGCCCACCGCGAGTTCGTCGAGCGCCGCCGCGCCGAGGGCGACCCACCGGGCTACGAGGCCGCGAACTACGAGTTCCCCGTGACGACCAAGAACGAACGGGAGATCCGGTTGTACACCGTCGCCGACGTGGCGAGCGAGCGGACCGACGACGGCCACCGCTACCTGGCGACCCACGAACCGTACTGATATCGCCCGGCCCCGCCAGCGTTGCCGGGAGGTCGGGGCTTTTCACGTCGAGCGGTGAACTCGGCCCATGGCGAGTCTGCCGGTCGCGGTGGCGCTGTTCGTCGGCGGGCTGGCGGTCCTTCTGTGGTCGGCCGATCTGTTCACCGACGCCGCCCAGAAGATCGGCCTCGCGCTCGGGCTCTCACCCTTCGTCATCGGGATGACCGTCGTAGCCATCGGAACGTCCCTGCCGGAACTGATCGCGGCCGTGCTCGCGGTCCTGCGTGACGAACCGGGCATCGTCGTCGGCAACGTCGTCGGGTCGAACGTCTCGAACGTCTTCCTCGTGCTGGGCACCGCCGCGGTCGTCGGCCGGGACCTGCGCGTCGAGCGCGACCTCATGCAGGTGGACCTGCCCCTCTTTGCGGCCTCGGCCGCGTTCCTCGCGCTCGCGATCTGGACGAGTCCGTTCACCCGGATCGAGGGTGTCATCGCGCTCGGTGCGCTCGCGGTGTACGTCCACTTCACTATCGCCCAGCGCGACGTGTCCGTCCCCGAGATCGTCGAGGAAGTCGAGGCGGTCGAGACGGACATCGAGGAACCGCCCATCGGCGTGGTGACCTACGCGGCGTTCGTCGGGGGTCTCCTCCTCGTGGTCGCGTCGGCGTCGGTGCTGGTCGATTCGGTGGTCGCCCTGTCGTCGGCGCTCGCGGTCGAACCCGCCGTGATCGCCGTCACGGCGCTCTCTATCGGGACGGTCCTGCCCGAGCTGACCGTCAGCGCGATGGCCGCACGGCGGGGCGACACGGCGGTCGCCGTCGGCGCGATCCTGGGCTCGAACGTCGTGAACGCCTTCGGCGTCATGGGCGTCGCGTCGCTGGTCGGGCCGCTCACGATCCCGCCGACGATCCGGAGCTACGGTCTGCCGGCGATGGTGCTGGCGACGGTGCTGTACCTGTTCGTGACCCAGGACCGCGAGGTCACCCGCTGGGAGGGGGCGACGCTGGTCCTCATGTACCTGGTCTTCCTCGTGAATCTGGTGTCGGGCACCTGAACTGCCAAGTGGACAGGTTTTTGTTCGGACTCGGACTGACCCGAGGTATGGACTTCGAGTCGTTCGTGCTGGCGGCGGCCACGGCCGATCTGGGGGACGAGCCGGCCGCCCGCGAAGACGCAGACGCCGTCGAGTTCCGCATGGACCTCGCGACGGACCCGCTCGCGGCACTCGCCGACTACGACGGGGAGTTGCCGCTGATCGTGACCAACCGCGCGGACTTCGAGGGCGGGGAGGCAGAAGACGACGACGCCCGCCTCGACGCGCTCTGTACCGCCGTCGAACACCCCAAAGTCGAAGCCGTCGACGTGGAACTCACGACCGCCTCCGAGGGCGACGGCGGGCGCGTGATCGATCACGCCCGCGATCACGGGGCCGCCGTCATCGTCTCGACCCACGACTTCGCGAAGACGCCGGAACCGCCCAAGCTCCGACAGTTGCTCGATCAGGCCTGCGAGTACGGCGACGTGGGCAAACTGGCGGTGACGGCCCGCTCCACCGACGACGTGCTCGAACTGCTGGCGGCGACCCGGGCCTCCGTGGCCGGCGGCGACCGCGTCGCGACGATGGCGATGGGCGAACCCGGCCGCCACTCCCGGGCGGTCGCGCCGCTGTACGGCTCGAAGATCGGCTACGCACCCGTCGACCCGGCCGATGCGACCGCGCCCGGCCAGTACGACCTCGCGACGTTGCGCCGACTCGTCGCCGAGTTGGAGTCGGAGCCGACCGAGGACTGAGTGGCGGTCCCGCCGAACCGCCGGAGCGGGGCGGAACCACCGTTTATCGAAGGCGGAAGCTTAACAACCGCCCATCACAGAAATCCGGAACAGTGCCAGACAGCGCACGGAAGCGGCCGCTACTCGCCGCCGTGCTGGGACTCGTCTATCCGGGACTCGGCCACGTCTACCTGCGGGAGTGGGCGCGTGCGCTGCTGTGGTTCGGACTCATCATTCTCACCGGATCGCTCATGATCCCCGACGGGGTCTACCCGACGACGCTGACCGTCGACTCGCTGATGCAGATGTCCCGCGCCATGCCGCTCCGGGCGGTGGTCGCCCTCTCGGCCGTGACGGGCATGAACATGGTCGACGCGTACATCCTGGCCTCGCGGAACAACGAGGCCACCCAGCGCGTCGCCGACGGGACGCAGTGTCCAAGCTGTGGCCGCGAGGTCGACCCGGATCTGGAGTTCTGTCACTGGTGTACGACGAAACTGAACGGCGAGCCCGAAGAAAACTGACCGACCGGCGTTACATCGGGAACTGGCGCGGCTCGCGCTGGACCGAGATCCACTTCGTCTCGGTCAGTTCCCGCATGATCGCGTCGCCGTGGAACCGGCCGATCCCGGAGGCCTTCATGCCGCCGAAGGGCACGTTGGGTTCCTCGTTGATCGGCTGATCGTTGATGTGGACCATCCCCGCGTCGATGGCGTCGGCCACGTCTTCGGCGCGGTTGCGGTCGCCCGACCAGACCGAGGCCGCCAGCCCGTACTCCGTGTCGTTGGCCAGTTCGATGGCCTCCTCGTCGTCCGAGAACGGAATGACCGGCGCGACCGGCCCGAAGTGTTCGTTACAGGCCGCGGTCATCTCGTTCGTGGCATCGGACAGCACCGTCGGCTCGACGACCAGCGAGTCCTCGACGCCGTCCAACTCGACCGTGTCGCCGCCGGTTTCGAGTGTCGCGCCCTGATCGACCGTGTCCTCGATAAACTGGAGGATCTGGTCGCGCTGGGACTCGTTGATGATCGGACCGACGATGTTGCCGTCGTGGACGCTTCCCGCGGGAAGCATCTCGGCTTTCTCGACCAGCCCCTCGACGAACTCGTCGTAGATGGACTCGTGGACGAGGTGGCGGTTGATCGAGATACAGACCTGTCCCTGGTGGGAGAAACTGCCGAACGCGCTCCCCGAGAGGGCGTTGTCCAGATCCGCGTCTTCGAGGACGACGTTGGGGCCGTTCCCGCCCAGTTCCATCGCGGGGAAGGCCAGCGAGTCGACGGCCTGTTTCGCGACGTGGCGGCCGACCTCGGTAGAGCCGGTGAAGGCGACCACGTCCACGTCGGGGTGGCCCGCCACGCGGTCACCGATCTCGGACCCCTTGCCGGGGACGCAGTTGACCAGTCCCGGCGGTGCCCCGGCCATCTCGAACAGCTTGGCGATGGCCAGCCCGCTCGTGACCGGCGTGTCCGAGGCGGGCTTGATGACGACGCCGTTACCCAGCGCGACCGCGGGCGCGACCGCACGGATCGAGAGGTGGAAGGGGAAGTTCCACGGCGGAATGACCGCGACGACGCCCGCCGGTTCCCGCTTGACGAGGTTCTCCTTGCCCTCGATGGTCGAATCCCGAATGTCGCCGCCGGCCCGCGAGGGGTAGGTCGCCGCCTCGGCGACGCCGCCCGCGGCCGTCTGGAGTTCGACGTTGCTCTTGAGCTGGGCACTGCCCGACTCGGCCATCAGCAACTCGGTGAGTTCGTCCTCGTACTCGTCCATCAGCGCGTAGACCGTCTGGACGACCTCGGCCCGCTGGTCCGGGCTCTTTTCCGCCCAGCGCTCCTGAGCGCTCGTCGCCGCCGCGTAGGCGTCGTCTACGTCCTCGGTGGTGCCCGCGGGGACCCGTGTCCACTCCTCGCGTGTGGAGGGGTCCTCGACGGAGATTGTGTCACGGTCGCCCGGCCCGTGCCAGTCCCCGTCGACGTACAGGCAGTTCCAGTCCGCGTCCGCTGATAGCTCCGGTTCGGATCGCTCGGTCTGTGGTGTCTGTGCCATCAATCACTGATCGTTACGCAAGTGCAAAAATCCCGAGGTAGCGGAAACATCGTTAGTTACGTCGGGGCCACTGAAAACAACGTAAGAATCCGAACCCCGCGAGGGAAAAACGACCGGCTACTTCTCGATGATGCTCTCGTCGACGGCCTCGCCGAAGTGGCGGGCGGTGTCCTCGTAGAACACCTTCAGCTCGTCGCCGACCTCGAGGTCCGTGACCGCTTTCCGGCCCTCGCTCGTGGCCACCTTGATCGTCTCGGCGTTCTGGAGCAGGGTCTCGATGCGGTCGCCCTCCTCCGTTTCGGCCTGCACCCGGAACATCGGTCGCTTCTCGATTTTTACGCGGCCGACGATGGCCTCGCGGGTGTTCCCGTTCGTGTCGACGACCTGCACCTCGTCGCCGCTGCGGAGTTCCGAGAGGTACTTCGTCCCGCCGTCGGGCGTGCGGACGTAGGCGTGGACGGCACCGGCGTTGACCCGGAAGGGCCGGGAGGCGACGTAGGGCGATTCGGCCGTCTCGGCGTGGACGAAAAAGAGGCCCCGGCTCATGGAGCCGACGAGCATCCCCTCGTCGTGTTCCATGAGGTTGCCCGTGTCGACACAGACGCGGTCGGCGGAGCCGGTCTGTTCGATGGCCGTGACCTCGGCCCACTGGAGGTCGACGGACTCGCGCTGGCTCTCGTCACGGACCTCCACCGTCTTGCGAATCTCGTCGGGATCGTCGGTGTCGAGCAGGACGCCGTCCGACCCGAGTTCGAGCGTCTCGAAGGCGGTGCGAGCCTCCTCGGCGGTCTGGACGCCGGCGATGAGGTCGGTCTCCTCACCGATGCGGGCGATGAGATTCTCCAGGGGAATGATCTGCCAGTCTTCGCCGATGACGAGGGTGTACTCGGCCTCGGTGGCGACCGCCTGGGCGAAAGCTTCGTAGTCCTCGTTCAGGATGCGAACGTAGCCGCCCTGCGGGCTGTCGCCGTTCGAGCGCAGCGAGGAGAGATCGGCAGAGCCGGAGAAGTCGGTGGGCAGATCGACGGTGCCGTCGCCCTCGCCGTCCTTGCCGACGACGACGGCGTCGGCGTTGGTCTCGTCCTCCTCGGCCTCCATGACGTGTACGTCGCCGTTCGAGAAGGCGGCGACGTTGACTTCGCCGAGTTCGCGGACGCGTTCCACGTCGGACTCGTCGACCAGCACCCAGTCCACGCCGGCCTCCAGGCCGGCCGTGATGCGGCGTTTGCGTGTCTCCCAGTCGCCGACTTCGTCGTCGGCTTTCAGCCAGACGGAGCGTGTCATGTGTCACGCCTCGCAGTCGCCCGGCTTGAACATGGCGAAGTCGGGGACATTCACCGTCGGCCGGTCGCGGCGGTGCCGCTCGAACCTCCGGTCAAAAAAGGACGCTGGCGGCTGTCTACGGCCCGATCAGGGTCGCGTCAGCGACAGCGTGTAGTCGAACCGTCCCTCGTAGGCGTCCGCACCGACGACGATGGTGTACTCGCCGGTCTGGTCCAGCACGTGGGCCGGGATGGTCTGGTCGACGGTGTACGCCCGTGCCTTGGCGACGACCGTGCCGTTCGGGTCGACCAGATACAGCTCCGTCCGCGTGTTGGGCTCGTCGGAGCGCAGCTCGATGTCGACGGCGTTGCCGGCCGTCCCGTCGAACGTCACCGGTTCGTAGGTCCCGTTGTACTCGCTGGCCGTCGGGTCGAACCGGTCGGTCGCGCCAGCCTTGGTCTCACCGACGGTGATCGAGCGCAGGTCCGGCAGGTCCTGTGGCCGGTTGACCGTCAGGTTGTACCGGAACAGGTCGTCGAATCCATCGGGGGCGGTGCCGCCGACGACGACGGTGTACTCGCCCGTCTGCTGGAGCGTGGTCGGGCCGATCAGGGCCTCGTCGTACTCGCCGGCCGTGGCGACGACCGTCCCGCTCGGGTCGACCAGGTACAGGTCGATGGAGGCGGGGTCGCTCGGCTCGGAGTTCATGACCGCTTCGATGGCGACTTCCTGGCCGGCCTCGGCCGAGAAGGTGACGGGCTCGTACGAGCCGTTGTACTCGGCGGCGCTCGGGTCGGCCTCGTCGATCTCACCGAACAGTGTCTCGCCGAAGGTGACCGAGCGGAGGTCGGTCGTGTCGGTACCGTTCACCGAGAGGTTGTAGCCCAGCGTCGTCCCGCCCGCGTTCGCGGCGGCGATGGTGTACTCGCCGGACTGGGCGAAGCGGTGGGTGAGTTCCGCCGTGGCGCTGTCGCCGGTCGACTCCGCGACGACAGCACCGTCCGGATCGATCAGGTACAGGTGCGCGGCGGCACCGTCGTCGTCGGCCGTCATCGTCACCCGTCGCGTCTCGCCGGCCGTCGCCGAGACGTTCACCGGTTCGTAGTAGCCGCCGAAGTCGAGGTCGATGGCGTCGTCGTCACCGATCTCGCCGGCCTTCCGCTCGCCGGTGCCGATCGAGCGCAGGTCGGCGGTGTCGTCGACGCGACCGTCCGCGTCGACGAAGTACGACATCTCGTACGCGAAGCTGTCGTCGCCACCGCTGGCGAGGACCATGTCGTAGCTGTAGGAACTGTCGAGCCGGTGGGCGGCGACCGCCTCGGGTCCGCTGGCGTCGGATTCGGCGACGATGGTCCCGTCGTTGCGGACGATGTACGCCTTCGCCGTCGCGGTCGGGTCGTCCGCTTCGAGCGCCACCCGGCCGTACGGCGTCCGGGAGCGACTGATCGCGATATCGAGCCGGTCGAAGCGGCCCTCGAACCGGTCCGACACCGGGTCGAACCGGCCGATCTCGCCGGTCACTTTCTCGTCCGGGCCGACGAGGTTCCACGGTGCGCGGCCGACCGAGAGCGTGTAGTTCAGCGGCGTCCCGTCCTCAGTCGCCGCGATGACGGTGTAGTTCCCGGTGGTCGTGAGCTTCGTGTAGATCGTCGAGGCGGCACCGTCCTGGGTGCCCGTGGCGGCGACCGTCCCGTCCGGACCCACGAGCGTGGCGTTCGCGGCGGTACTGCCGTCGGTCGCCGTGAGGTTGATCCACACCCGGTCCTTGTACGCGATGGACTGGTTGATCCTGACCGGTTCGTAACTGCCGCCGTACTTGGCCGCCGACGGATCGTCGGCGTCGATCCGACTGGTCCGCCGGTCGTTCACGTCGATGGCCCGGAGGTCGCTGGCGGGGTCGTCCACCTGGACCGCCGAGACCGACAGCGTGTAGGTGAACGCCTGGCCGTCGCCGCTGGAGACGACGACTTCGTACTCGCCAGCCGTGTCGGCCGTGTAGGGGCCGAGCGCGGCGGTTCGGTCGGACGCGGTGTCGCTGGCCACGACCGAGCCGTCCGGCGCGACCAGTCGCGCGTTCGCGTCGTCGTCGGTCGCGTCGGGCGTCGCGTCGAGTTCGACCGTCTGGCCCGCCTGGAGCGAGAGCGCGACGGACTCGTAGTGACCGCCGTACACGTCCGCGGTCGGGTCGAGTGCGTCGACCGCGCCCGTCTTCGTCTCACCGACGCCGATGGCTTCGAGATCGCCCACTGGCTCGATCCGCTCGGTCGTCAACGTGTAGTTGAACGTCGCGTTGTCGGTGCTTCCGGCGGCGACGGTGTACTCGCCGGAGCGAGTGAACTGGGTGGCCAGTTCGGCCGTCGTGCCGGTCCCGTCGGCCGTCGCGACCACGGTCCCGTTCGGTGCCACGAGGTTCAGCGCGGCGTCGACGTCCTCGGGCGCGGCCGACATCGTGATCCGGGCCGCTTCCCCGGTGTCAACGTCGAACCCGACCGGTTCGTACAGACCGCCGAAGCGGTCGGCGACGGGATCGTCCGTACCGACTTCGCCGGTTTTTGTCCGGTCGAAGCCGATTGTTCGCAGGTCAGCGGAGACGTTCTCCTCGTCGGCATCCGCGTACTCGAAGTCGAGGGCGTCGAAGTTCCAGTCGTCCGCCTCGGCCGTGACGCGGATCACGTGTTCGCCCTCGGTCAGATCGACCTGGCCTGCGGAGACGTTCTCCCAGGACTGCCAGCCGCCGGTTCCGTCGAAGCCGACCGTCCCGGTCACGTCCTCGCCGTCGACTTCGACGTGGAAGGCACCGCCACCACCCCAGAAGTCGTCGGAGGCGACCCGCGCGCTCAGGTTGTAGGTTCCGGCCTGCTGGACCGAGACGGTGTATTCGAGCCACTCGCCGGTCTCGATCCAGCCGACGTTGTACCCGCCGCCGTCGCTCGCTTCCACGTCGACCCGGTCGTCCCGGTAGTCGTCACCGAGGTCGAACCAGCCTTCCTCGTTGAACGCGACACCGCTCCCGCCAGTGTCGTAGTTCTCCGCCTGGATCCGACCCGGCAGTTCGACGGGTTCGCCTCCGTAGGGTGCCTGTCCGTCGGCGGCCGCGGTCGATTCGGCCACCGCCTGTTGCCCGGTGGTCGCGGCAGACGCCGCGGCGATACCCGGTATCGATGCCAGCAGAGACACCACGACGAGTGCGGACAGAACGGCCGCACGTGTCCGTCCCCTCCCGCCGTTGGCGTCCCCAATCACCAACTGCATCATATCTGTCGACTGCACACCAGAATCCTCAGATATCGGGATAAAATCAGTTTCGATCTAGTTATAAACTTAATCAATAGTTTGCCTCAAATATGCAGTCCTTTAAATTATGATCCCCCGGTCTCGTCCGGAGCGGCCGGGTGTGGCCTGCGTCTCGGGTCACCGGTGGTCCGGCCAGGTGTTCGGGACTGCCGGACCGCTGTCCCGCCCCGGACGGACGGCCTGCCAGTCGGTCCAGCTCGCGGACCGTTCGTCCACGTTCCCGTCCTTGTCGCCGACACCCTGTGGTCCCGGCGGGACCGCGATGACGACGCCGGTCCGGGACGCGAAGGAGATTCGGTCTGCGTGCCCGAGCCGTTCGGCCTGGCCGTCGTCGTCGTAGTCGACGCTCGCGACGCCACCGTCCCGCACGTAGGTGAGCGAACCGCCGGGGCCACTGGCCGAACCGGTCTCCGCCCGAACGGTGAAGCGGTCGTACCCGCCGCGAACGTCGACGATCCAGGCGTTCACCGTCACCCACCACGCCGGGCCGGCAGGGACGATGGGGAGACCCGCGGGAACTCTGTTCACCGACCGCGCCAGTCGCTCGTCGAGTTTGTCGGCGAGTCGGCTCGCACCCTCTCGGGTCGCGTTCTCGATGCCGGCGGCCAGGCTCATCTTGACTTTCTGCCGGAGCAACTCCGAGGTCGTGCTGATCTTCGTCCGCGAGACCCGCGTATCCTCGCCGGTCGCCGTCGCGTGCAAGAGCAACTGAAGGGTTGCACGCAGGCTGTCGCGCCTGGCGTCGTTGTGCTCGACCGCTCGGTCGGCGACGGCCGCCGCGGCCGACCCGTTCGTCAGCGCCAGCGCTTTCGCGCCCGGTCCCTCCCACTGTGCGAGCGCGTCGTCGACGATGCGGCGGCGTTCCGTCTCGTCGTCACCGATTCCGAAATCGGCCAGCTGGTCTCTGAGTAGTTTTCGGGCGTCCCCGACCTTCCGCCGGACTACACCGTCGAGTGACCTCGATTTCCGGTCGAGCGCGCGGTCGAGCGTCTCGTTTTCCGTCGTCAGCTCGCTGGCAGATCGCGTCGCGTGGAGGGTCCGGGCGGCCGTCCGGAGGCCGACCGTCGACCCGAGATCGACGCTCCCGAGCAGGGTGTCCGCAACGTCGCCGTGTGGGGACGCGAACAGGTTGACATTTCTCGCCGCCAGGGGACTGATGCGCGCGTCATCGGGCAACGAGTCGGCGTACTTCGGGCCGACTTCCGCGACGGTCAGATACGCCGGAGACCCATCGACGGCGGTGATGTCGACCCCGTCGATACCCGTCTCGGCCGCTGTCTCGACACCTGTCCGGTTTTCCAGTGCCGCCCCGAGCAGTTCCGTCGAGCCGCCGCCAGCGCTCCCGACCGCCTCACCGAGGTTTCGTTCGCGCTCCTGCTGTCTGTCGGCCCGCTCCGCGAGGAGTTGCCGTGTCCGTTCGACGAACACGCCCCGGGCGGCGAACCGCGCCTTCTCGGCGACGCTCCCGTACTCGCTCGGCGGGTCCACCAGCCCGGCGAGCTTCCGGTGCAGTTCGGCCGCCGGGTTCGCCTCGAACGCGCCGGCACGGCCACGCTCGACGGTCACGGAGACGTTCGCGACCCGGTCCCGGAAGGTCGCGAGGTCGGCCAGCAGCCACCGGTGAATCCCGTCGGGAACTCGTCCCTGAATGGTCCGGCGACCGGTGATATTTTCTCCCTCCTTGACCGCCATCTTCGCGAGTTCGTCCGGCCCGCCTCGCCCCTCGACGAGTCGCAGTCGCGCCCGTCGACTGACGTTGGCCAGGTTCGGGCCGTCGAGCGGCCCCGCGCCGGCTTCGTGAACCGTTTCGATCCCGCGAGCCGGTGCGTATTCGGTGTGGGCGTGCCGGCCGATCAGCGCCACCCCCACGTCGAATCGGAACGTGTCGCTCGCCGCCGTGACGGTCGTCTCGTTGCCGTCGACCCAGTGGCAGTACTTCGTCCGCTCCTGTCGCACCCGTCGCCCGTAGGAGGCGAACGCGTGCCAGCCGTCCGGGACCTGCGGGCTCTCCTCGGTCGTCCCTTTCACGACCGGGTCGCTCCCGTCGACACCCTCGTAGTCGAGCTGCCACCAGCCCTCTGGCTGGATGGTCCAGCAACTCGGCAGGGACCCGCTCGTCCGATCTACCTCGCTGATCGTCTCGACCTCGGCGCTGTAGAGCGACCGGACGAGCGACCGGAGACTCACCGGCGCGGCGGCCCTGGCCAGTCCCCGGTCGGCGGTGCCGTTGACGCCGACTGTCATCCGGTCCCCGGCGTCGGGCGCGCCGGTGCTGGTATCAAGTGACGGGATCTCGACGGGGACGTTCGGTCCCGGCCGCCCACCCCGGAACAGTGTCTTGACGTACCCGGCCGGGATTCCCGCGCCGCGGAGCAGGTCGGTCGTGGCCACGCCGACCATCGCCCGGTCCATCGCCCGTCGACCGGCCGCGTCACTCCGGCCGAACAGGTGGCGCTGTTCACGCAGGATCGCGCCGTTGGTCGTGATCTCGACGTGGCGGTTCGCCAGCACGTTCTCGATGGCCGCCCCGCCGGACCAGTACTGGGCGTGGCCACGCGCCCAGACTAAGGGGTACAGCTGTGCCGTCAACCGACTGGTCAGCCCCGGTCGTCCGATCCCGGCGTTCAATCGTCGGTCGAAGCGACCGACGCGCTCGTGGACGGCCAGCACCGGCGTCCGGACCACGACCGTCGGGCTCACCGTCCGGTTGACGACCGTCCTGTTCCCACGCCGGGCGGTCACAGTGAGGTTCTCGACGCGCACTCTCAGCCGCGTCCGGTTGTCGTCGGCCGCTTCGACGTGGACCCGCTCCATAGCCGACGCCAGACTGCTGGCGTTCGGCGTCGCCGGAAGTGAGGCGGTCGCCGTCACGTCGCCGCGCCTGACTGTCAGCTCGTCCAGTCGCTCCCGCGCTCGCAGATAGATCCGGACGCGCAGGGCGTCCCTGAACGGCGTCTCGTCGGAGAGTACCCGCCCGGCCGACGTGTTCGCGCGGTCGAGGACCGGATCCCGCGCCGCGGCGTCACCGGCTTCGACGACCGCCGTCCGGATCGCCGTCTGTGTCTCGCCGACGACGCGCTCGACGGCCACGTCCGTCGCCGGGTCCGCGGCCGGCCGATCCGGCTGGAGCCCCACGAACAGCGCCACGCTCCCCACTAGGAGGAGGACGCCGACCAGCGCGAACGGGAGCCATCCACGGGCGTCGTCCCGAAAGCTGACTCGCCGCGTCACGGCGACCACGTCCGGACGGTGATCCGGACCTCTCCGACCGCCACCGCGTCGGCCGCGTCCCGGGGCGAGCGAAAACGGCTGTGCATGTCCGCGGCCAGTCGCTCACCCAGCGCCGTCGCGAGCCTGTCGTTGGCTTTCGTGGCATTGTCGGCGACTGCCGGGTGCGTCACGCTCGCGCCGAGCAAGCGCCCCAGTCGCTCGTACCGGTAGGTCACCAGTCCCTCGACCGGATAGTCACCGAGCAGTGCGCTCCGGGTTCGGTCCGGCGGGAACAGCCCCCGAACGATTCGCCGGGCCACGACCGCCCCTACTCGCTCGAAGGTGGCGTTCGTCCGGTTCCCGGCCGCCGCTCGCCGTGCAGGGCCGCGGGCCGACGGGAGGCCACTCGCCACGACGACCGTCTCGGCGTGGACGGTCTCGTCGGGTGGCGGCGTGGGACCGACGGTGTACGTGCCCCGGATCGGCGCGCCGGGATACGGCTCCCAGCGTGCGCGGATCTGTGCGAGGTGAGTCCGTCCTCGGGTCAGGTTTCGGGTCGCGTTCGCCACCGCCCGCTGGTAGTCCGCTCGCGTGCGGGTGACGCGCTTCCCATTAACGGCGAGACTGCCGAGCGCGGCCGTCGAGAGGTGGCTCGCGAGCGTCCCGTGGGCCGTCCGCTGGAAGGCCACACCCTCCGTTATCGGGAAGTCGACGACCCGTGACGACGCCTGCCGTGCGCCCGGCGCGAGCGTGTAGTGAACCGTCGCCGCACTCGTCGTGAGCGTGTCGGCCACGCCGTCGGCTGCGTCGGCGCTCGCCGGCGGTGGCGCACTCGTGACGAGTGCGAGGGTGCCGACCGCAACCCCGACGAGCAGGAGAAAGAGGGCGGTGTCGAGTACCGTGCTGATCGCTCGCATCACCACACCCTCACTGTGAGCCGCCCCGGCTGGACCCGTCCCGATCCGAGTCCGACGCTCACCCGCGTACTCGCCCGCTGTGCAGATTCCGGCGGCGACGCACCCCGAGTCCATCGCCGGTCGCCGGCGGTCAGTGTCACGTTCAGCCGCCGCCCCGCCGGTGCCGCGGATTGCACGCGATCCAGTCGACCCGGCCGGACCACGCCGCCGGTCTCGACGGCGTCCTCGACCGCCGACAGGGTGGGTTGGGCGACGTTCCGGGGTTCGGTGCCCGGGAGTGCGTCGCCGACCGCGCCCGCGTAGATCGTCAGCCCGACGCCGAGCGCGAACACCGCGGCGATGGCCGCGACCGGCTCGACCTGTCCCCTACGCGCCGACGAGCGTGACATCGACCCCCTCCCAGGTGACGCGGCGAACGACGAGCCGGCCTGCCGTCTCTCGCCACGCGCGAGTTCGGTTCCGTGCCTCCGCTGCAGCCGCCCGGAACGCCGTGGCGTTCTGAAACACTTTCGCTGGCGGTTCGCCACGGAGGACCGCCGCGAGCGCCGTCCCGTCCCGGACCGGTGTGATGGGACCGTAGGCGAACGCCGCGTGCGCGGTGCCGCCGTCGTTCCGTAGGGCGATACGACGGCTGCCGAGCTCGACCGCCGTCGCGTCCACGCTGTGCTCGCCAGTCGCGTTGTGCGGGCTGGTCGCCACGGCGTCGACCGTCGCCGCCGCCCGCTGGGCGTCCGGCGGAACCGTCGTCGGGAGCGTGGCTGCGACCCCGAACGCGAGCGCGCTCGCCGTCGCGACGCCGAGCCAGAGATACCAGGTATCGACCGGTGCGTCGAACATGGACAGGGATGGTCCCGTTCCGGTACTTAAGGGTTCAGACGAACAGCCCCACGGCGTGGATCGCGGCCAGGTAGGTCGCGGTCGCGACGAGCAGTGCCCACCCGACGCGGTAGCCGACCAGCGCGCGGTCGAGACCGTGGGCCAGCCCAGTCGAGAGCGTCGTCAGGATCGCCGCGAGGACGAGCGCGTACGCGCCGACGGCCAGTCCGAGGCCGGCCGTCGACGGCCCGGACGCCGCTCCCGCTGTGCCCGCCGTCCCCGAGGCTCCCGCGGCCCCGACCGCGAACGTCCCGCTCGCGTCCATCCCGGCGGCCAGCGCGACGGTCGCGCCCGCGACCAGCGGCCCGAACAGCGCGGCGGTGTTGGCCAGCGTGCCGGTTACCGTCCCGATCTCGTGGCGTGCGTCGCGCTCGACCGCCGCGAGTTCCTCGACGTTGTCGGCCATCGCGACGATTGCGCGGCCCGCGGGCTGGCCTTCGCTGGCGGCCAGCGCCAGGAGCGTGGCGGTACTCCGCGCACGTGGGCTCGGAACGTCGGCCAGCGCGCCGTGTTCGCCGAGGAACGCCTCGCGGACACCGACTTTGAGCCGGCGCTGGCGCTGGGCGGCCTCTCGCAGGACCGCGCCGGTCGGGTCGGTCACCTCCTCGGCGGCGGTCGCGACGGCGCGCTCGACGGCTTCGCCCTCCTCCACGCGCCGCCCGATCTGGTAGAGGGCGTCGGCGAGGCCGTCCTCGACCGCCCGGACGCGCTCACGGACGGCGGTGATCGGCCGGTAGGAGACCACGAGTGCCGCACCACAGCCAGCACCGACGGCCGCGAGGGGGCCCGTCCACGGCGCGACGAGCCTGCTGGCCAGGACCCACCCGGTCGCGCCGGCCGCGAGTCCAGCGGCCAGCGCTGGCCACCGTCGACTCGGCACGTCCGGATGGTCCCGCCCGACCGACGGCGGCGGGAAGGTGACCGGCCGGCGGACCAGGAGCCACGCGCTCGCGGCCACGAGGACGGCCGGCAGTGCGAGGTCGTAGAGTGCGACGACGGCCGCGAGCGGGACGGACGCGCCCGCCGTCCGGACCGCGGGCAACATCGCGACCAGCGCCAGCGGGAGCAAGACGCCGAAGGCGTACAGCCCCGTGGCCGGCCCCTGCAGGCCCGAGGCGAACTCCGCCATCCGGTCGCGAGTACCGTCGAGTACCGCTGTCATCCCGCGGTCGAGGGCGCGTTCGCGCTCCCCCTCGGGCGCGGTGCCGGCGGACTCGACGAGCAGGAGCGCGCGCCGCAGGGCCGGGAACCACTCGTCCCACTCGGCCGTGAACGAGGGAAAGCCCGACCCCGCCGACCCGGCGGCGCGGCGCACGTGCTCGCCGAGGCTGTCCGCGAGCGGTCCCTGCCCGGTCTCGGCCGCGAAGGCCGCCGCCGTCTCCGTCGCCGGCGTCACCCGCATCCGGAGGACGGCCCGGCTCACCAGCGCCGGCGCTTCCCCGAGCGCGCGTGTCCGCCGCGCCGTCGCGAGCGCGTGGGGTGCGCTGTGGACCGCGTGGACGGCGGCCAGCGCGCCCGCCCCACCACAGCCGAGGACGAGCGGTGCCGTCCCTGCCGGTGCGACGACACTCGCGAGGACGACCACGGGGACACACAGTAGCGCGGCCCCGTACCCCGCACGGACGACGGTTTCGGGGGACAGGTCCGAGCCGATGAACCCGAGCGCCCGGTCGAGGTCGGCGCTCCCCTCGGCCGGCCACGGGTAGCACCGTGCGAGCAGTCGGACGACTCGCTCGATTGCGACCGTCATGCTGGATGCCCCGCTCGTCGTCGGGCGTGGGCCTGCCGGATCGTCTCCGGATCGGTCCGGCCGCCGTCGGCGAGGCCGGCCAGCCAGTCGGTTCGGTCCTGCAGTTGCCGCCTGACTGTCGCGTAGTCCTCCGTCGAGCCTGCGAGGCCGTCGACCAGCCGGCTGTTCCCGCGCTCGATCCGACCGGTCGGCCGCAGCTCTCCGGAGTCCAGCTCGAACAGCGACTCGAAGCCGACGCCGTCGGCGGTGACGACTTCCTCGATCCGCTTGACCCGCCGGGCCCGGCCGGTCGGCGACTCGTAGGGTTCCAGCGTCACCAGCAGGTCGGTCGCGCCGAAAGAGGACTCCGGGACGCCCAGGTCGGTGACGACGCGCTCGCGGACGGCCGCGCCGCCGTCGCCGTGGATCGTTCCCAGCACCGCGCTCCCGTTCGCACCGACCCGCATCGCCTCGTAGAGGACGCCCGCCTCCTCGCCGCGGACCTCGCCGACGACCAGTGCGCCCTCGCCGAGTCTGAGCGCAGTCCGGAGCGCTTCGGCCGGGGCGAGTGCGCCGCCGTCTTCGTTTCCGGTCCGGAGCGACTGCACGTCCCGGCCGGCGTCCTGTAACTGCCCGACCGGTAATTCGGGCGTATCCTCGATGACGACGGTCCTCGTGTCGGCGGGCAGTTCCCACAGCAGGGCACCGAGCATCGTGGTCTTCCCGGCACCGCGGGTCCCGGCCAGCAGGGTCGCGGCATCGCGCTCGACGGCCAGCGAGAGCAACGCGGCCGCGTTCGCGGTGAGCGTCCCGTTGTCGATCAGGGCCGGGAGCGTCCACGCTTGCCGCTCGTGGGCGCGGAATGTGAAGGCGATCCCATCGCTGACTGGTTCGGTGACGCCGGCGACCCGGACGCGCCGGTCGGCGACCGTCGCCGTCGCGTCGAGCGCCGGACTGGCCCGCGAGAAGGCCCGCCCGCTCTCGCGTCGGAACCGCGAGGCCAGTGCCTCGATACCGCCCTCGGTGAGCCGGACGTTCGTCGTCAACGTCTCGCCGTCGACGCGGACGCGGAGCCGATTGCTCGCCGCCGGTGCCGTCACGAACACGTCCGTGACTCGCTCGTCGGCGAACAGATCGGTGAGGACGCCGTGGCCCTGCGTGTGTTTTTCGAGGACGCGCTCCAGGTCTCCGACGGTCGCGTCCAGCGTGGACTCGTCGTCGACCACGCGCCGGACCGCGCGACCCGGCGCACGCTCGCCGCCGGTCACCGCACCGCTGGCCAGCCGGTCGTAGGCCGTGACCAGCCGTTCGGTCGCTGCCCGACCGAACCCGTGTTCGACCGGTTCGAGATGGTAGCGCCGGCGCTCACGGTCCGGTTCCGCGTAGATCCGAGCGACTGCGCCCGTCTCCAAGTCCCGTCGCGACGCGAACCTGGCCGTCGTGGGCGGCTGGAGTCGCACCCGCGACCGGCTGATAGTCGGCCCGACCGCGGGGGCCAGCAGGTCCTCGTATCCGTCGGCCTGTGCGGCCACTTCGGCCAGCCCGGTCTCGGCCGCCAGCGTCGCGACCGCCCCCGCCCGCCCCGTGGCGGCCCGGGCAGCCCCGAGCGGATCGCGGCGTGCCCGGTCGGCGATGGCTTCGTCGTGGAACGCGGCCGCGTCGGCGAATCGACCGGTGGCAACGAGCGCGGCTGCCGCCGTCCCCTCGTAGGCTCGCTCGACTCCCGCGGACCGGGTACAGATCACTTCGGCGTCCCGCTCGCAGAGGGCGTCGACGACCGCGGCCCGACAGGCCGGTTCGGTCGCGAGCCGTCCTCCGCCCGGACAGTCGCCGGCGTCGATCACTAGCCGGTCGCCGTCGAACGACGGCGTACAGCGACAGCCCGACTCCTCGTCTCCGTTGCGGACGCGACTGAGTACTCCCATGGGCGTCGCTCGTCCCGTTCCCGGATTTAAACCTCGGGGAGCCGCCGGACCGCGATCAGTCGCTCGCCGTCGCGTTCGATGCGCGTCAGCGCGATCCGGTATTCGCCCGGGGAGTCCAGAACCAGCGGCTCGTCGCGGACACGCCCGTCTCGGCAGTGGACGACCCGGACGCCGGGGAGTCGCCGCGTCCTGACCTCGCCGCCGTGGACCCGCCACGCGAGATCGACGGCTGATCCCCTGGCCGCACGCGCCTGCCCCGGGACGCCGCCGAGCGCGAGCGCCGCCACGCCTGCGTCCGTCCGGGCACGTGCCGGAATCCCGACCGAGACGATCCGGCGCGCACCGGCACCGTCGCCCACCGCGCTCTCGCGGTGCCGGAGGTCGGCGATGGCCGTCCGGAGCCGGTCGGCCTCGGCCGTGAGCGTCGCCTCACTGCGCTCACGGGCCGCAAGGTCGATCCCCGGTAGACTGGCCGCGAGCAGTGCCGACGCGAGAACGACCGCCACGACCACTCGGAGCATCAGAGCGCGTCACGCAATCCGGAGAGGAAGCCGTCCCCGTCCTCGTCGTCGCGCCGTCCCGTTCCGGGTGCGGTATCGCTCCGATCCCGTGGATGCGCCCGCCGCTCAGATCCGTCTGGCTGTCGTCTCACACCGTCACGACCGCTCCCGTCACGCGGTGCTCGTCGTCCCCGGGTGCTCTCGTCTCGACCGGTGATCCGACGTGCGATCTCTCCGGGTGATTCGGGCGGGTCGTCGTCGCTCCCGTCGACTCGTGACTGGCCATCGCGCTGGTTCGCTCTATCGGCGTCTTCGTGCGGATACCGGCGGTCGCGGTCGGTCCCGTGACGCTCCAGTTCTTCGACCTTGGCGAGGGCGGTGTCGGCCCGGCGCTCCACGTCGCGGTTGACGGTTCGGACGTTGCCGACGTACCCGCGCACGGCCTGGACGCTGGCAGCCAGGTCCGTGAGCTGGGATTCGAGGTCCTCGACCCGCGCCCGGAGGTCGTCGAGTTCGCGCTCGCGTTCGGCGGCCTCGGCGACCGCCGCCAGGTCCGTCTCCCCGTCGGCGAGCGCCCGTTCGACCGCTTCGAGCCGTGCTTCCACGTCGTCTTCGTCCATGATCGTGGCTGGTCCCGTACCGGTATTTCAACGCTTGGGTCCCAAGATTGAATACCTGGTTCGGTGTTAGTTACGCGCTACAGCGATAGTAACAAACCGCTCGGTGCGGGGTCCGACCCACGCGAGGCGCTCTCGCGGGGACTTACCAGCCATGCACGACACAGACATCCACACGGTAACGGTCACGTTGGTGACGCTGTTCGCGGCCGCGCTCGTCGCGACCGCCGGAATCGGCACGGCGGTCGCACAGGTCGACGACGGCGACGCCGACAGTACGGAACGACAGTTCGACTTCGACGCCGGTCCCGACTCGTCGGTCGGTTTCGAGTTCGCCGACGGGAGTCCAGACTTCGATTTCGGCGGTGACGACCTGGACGAGCCGGGCTTCAGCTTCGGAGGCGGGGGCGACGAACCGGGCTTCAGCTTCGGGAGTGGGGCCGGCGAACCGGGCTTCAGCTTCGGCGGCGGTGACGGTGACGCGCCGACGTTCGGGTTCGGTGACGGCGACGACACCCCTTCCTTCGGTGGCACGGACGGCGACGACGCACCGTCGTTCGACTTCGGTGACGACGGCGACGGCGAACCCGACGACGGCGACGACGACACCGGTGACGGACAGGCCAGCGTGGTTCTGGTGCCGACGGTCACGGACACGAATTCCCCGGTCAACGAGACGGAGACGCTCACCGTCGTCGCGACCGTCGAGAACACCGGTTCCGGGGACGGAACGGGGACTGTGGAACTCACCGTCGACGGCCAGGCCGCGGACAGCCGGCAGGTCGATCTCGCCGCGGGGGCGAGTACCACCGTCTCCCTGTCGTGGACGCCACAGCTCGGCGACGCGGGCGAGTACACCGCCACGGTCGCCACCGCGAACCGGAGCGCACAGGTCCCGATA
Source organism: Halorientalis pallida (assembly GCF_049605515.1). GTDB lineage: Archaea > Halobacteriota > Halobacteria > Halobacteriales > Haloarculaceae > Halorientalis > Halorientalis pallida_A. Next base: position 1,590,023 of record NZ_CP187158.1, on the reverse strand, counting down.
ACCGTCGAGCCGGCACCGACGGCCACTCCGGCCGACTTCCGGGTCGGGCCCCTCTCCAGCAACTCGCCGGTCGACGTGACCGACGCCCTCGACGTGACCGCGACGGTCGAGAACGTGGGCGGGCGGGAAGCGACGCAGACGGTCACCCTCGACGTGGCCGGGTCACAGCGCGACAGTCAGTCGGTGACGCTGGCCGGGGGTGCCAGCCAGCAGGTCACGCTGTCGTGGACACCACAGTCAGGTGATGCGGGCGAGTACACCGCGACAGTCACGACCGCAAACGACACCGCCACGACGAGCGTGCGCGTGGCGAACGAGTCCGACGGCGGCGACGGCGGGAAGGTGTTGCCCTTCCGCCCGTCGTCGTTCAGGGGATACGTGGAAGGCGAGACCGGGTATCTGCACACCGGGATCGGCAACGACTCGTTCGTGATCGACTTCACCGAGTGTCGGAACTTCCAGCCGACCGACGAGTACGTCCAGCAACACCCGGACTACCTGCCTGTCGATCCGTGCATCGTCCTGACCGGCAACGTCTCGGAGGAGACCGACACCTGGGAGGGTGAGTTCCAGACCTCGCGGGTCACCGGGTCGATCACCGACACGGCGGTCGGGGCCGCCTACTACGCCGCCAACATCACGACGACCGACGGCGTGACCGGCACGTTCGATCTGTCGACGGGTGAGATCACCGGCCAGGGCACTGCCGAGATCAACGTCACCGTCTGGAACGTCGACAACGTCGGGGTCCCGTGGGTGCAACGCGGTGACCCGATCTCGGACGACACCTGCCACATCCCGAACGTCCCGCTGCGGCTCTCGACGGAGAAGAGCTACGAGCCGAAATCGCCGATCCCGTCGACCGACCTCGTCTCGGGCATGCGGTTGAACGACGCCAACGAGACCACCGTCGTCTCCAACGACTTCGCCGTCGGGAGTGCCAAGGACTGTGGCGAAGTCTACGGGTACATCAACATCAGCAAGCAGATCAACGCCGAACTCGGGATTCCGGCCGAGGCGGGGCGCAACGAGCTGGTCTTCGACTTCGATCTCGATCTGAAGCGGTAGTCGGTCCGCCCCCACCTTTGATTAGTCGGACTCACATTGGTGATGATATGAAAGTCGTCCTGATTGGTGTCGGACAAGCAGGAGGGAAGATCGCGCAGGCCCTCGCGGAATTCGACTACGACCGCGGATTCGAGGCGGTTCAGGGTGCCTTCGCGGTTAACACGGCGCGTGCGGACCTCCAGAATCTCGACATCGACACGATGCTGATCGGGCAGGACCGGGTGAAAGGACACGGCGTCGGTGGCGACAACGAACTCGGGGCCGAGATTATGCAGGCCGAAGCCACCGAGGTCATGGACGAACTCGACGGCCGTGTCACCAGCGAGGCCGACGCCGTCTTCGTCGTCGCCGGCCTCGGCGGGGGTACCGGGAGCGGCGGCGCGCCCATGCTCGCCCGCGAACTCAAGCGCGTCTACACGATGCCGATCTACGGCCTCGCGGTCCTTCCCGGCCGCGACGAGGGCGCGATCTACCAGGCCAACGCGGGCCGGTCGCTCAAGACCTTCACCAGAGAGGCCGACTCCGTCCTCGTCATCGACAACGACGCCTGGAAGACTTCCGACGAGAGCATCGAGGAGGGCTTCGCGGCGATCAACGACCGCATCGCGGAACGCGTCGGCCTGTTGCTGGCGGCCGGCGAGATCGTCGAGGGCGTCGGCGAGTCCGTCGTCGACTCCAGCGAGATCATCAACACGCTCAAGAACGGCGGCATCGCCTCGCTGGGGTACGCCTCCGCGCTGGCCGACGAGGACGCCGGCGAGAACATCAACGCCATCACCTCCACCGCGCGGAAAGCCCTCCTCACCGGTACGTCCCTCCCGCAGGCCGTCGAGGCCGACAAAGCCCTCCTCGTGATCGCCGGTCACCCCGACCGGATCGCCCGCAAAGGCGTCGAACGCGCCCGCAAGTGGCTCGAAGAGGAGACCGGCAGTCTCGAAGTCCGGGGTGGCGACTTCCCCCTGTCCAGCGAACGCATCGCCGCGCTCGTCCTGCTGGGCGGCGTCGAACGCTCCCAGCGCGTCCAGGAGTTCATGGACCGGGCCCGCGAGGCCAGCAAACAGCAGGAGGAACCCCAGGAGAACGCCAGAGAGGCCTTCCAGAACGACGAACTCGACGATCTGATGTAGGCCGGGCGACGGTTTTCCGCGGCGGCGTTCGTCTCGGGGGGCTTCGAAACAACTAATCAGCGCCCCCGAGAAGTGACGCCCATGGCTGAGGACGAATCCGAAGACGAGGGGCCCGCCGTCGAACTCGGCGACGGTGAGCCGGTCGAGGGCGTGCCGCTGGCGCAGGTCTCGGCGCGACTGATGTGGGGCGCGAAAAAGAGCTACATCCAGCAGCGCGAGGGCGACACGACCATCCGGACGCCCGACGGCCCCCGCGAACTCGGCGACGTGCTCGACGAGGTCGAGGAGACCTACTTCCAGCGCCGCCAGGAGTTCGAGGAGGAGGTCCGCGAGGTCGTCGGCACCGGCCCCGTCCCGACCGCCGAGTGACGGCGCGCTCGCGCGGCCGAGGTACCTTTTTCTCCCGCCGACGATTGGTATTCGACGATGACGCTACCCGTAGACCCAACTCTGATCGAGTCCGGCGATATCGGCGAGAAACGAGCCACGCTTTCGATGGACCACGACGAGGCTATCGAACACACGCGCGAGACATTCGCCGACGCCGGCTTTGGCGTCGCCGTCGAGTTCTCCGTCTCCGACCTGCTGGCCGAGAAGATCGGTGCCGACCGCGACCCCTACTACGTCCTCGGGGCCTGCAACCCGGAGGTGGCCGACCGGGCGCTCGACGAGTGCATCGAACTCGGCGGACTGATGCCGTGTAACGTCGTCGTCCGCGAGGTCGAACCCGGCCGACAGGCGGTCTACCACCTCTCGATCATGCGCGTCGCCCGCCTGCTCGGCCTGGCCGAGGACGACGAGGAATGGGCCGACATCGTCGCGACGACGGGCGAACTCGTCGACGAGGCCTTCGAGAACCTCTAGGACTGCTCGTCGTCCGTCCCGGTGGCCTGACTGTCTCCGGTCTGTTCGGCTTCGAGGTCGGCGATGCGTTGCTCCAGTTCCTCGATGCTCTCGTCCCGGCGGAGATAGAAGTACCCGCCGGCGACGAGTACCAGCGGGAGGCCAAAGAGGAGGATCGCGATCAACAGGATCACGAACAGCTCGGGCGCACCCGGAACGCCCGGGACGACCAGCGGACCGGCGGAGAGGGCTGTCAGCGACGGAACCGACGGGAACGCGACCATGCGCGCCGGTACTCCCGGCGGGCGCTTCACTCTGTCGGGTCGTCGGATTCGGCGTCCAGTTGGGCTTCCAGTCGGTCGACCTTCCGCTCCAGCAGTGCGACCCGCTTCTGGATCTCCTCGGACTCGGGATGATCCCCGAACGCGAGCGCCATCCGAACGCCGAGGACGATCACGCCGAGCAGGAAGGCGACGTTGAGCAGGAAGACTGCGAGCAAGACGAGGAGTTCGGGCAAGCCGGGGACGGACAGGGCCATGGCGGACCTTCACATCTGCCGACAAAAGCGCTGGCGGTCTCGGCTCAAAAGTCCGAGATCTGTGCCTGCAATCCCGAGACCATCTCGGACTTCCGGCGGAGCTGGGCCAGCGAGACGGGGAAGTGTGGCGCGAGTTCGGTGAGGGCGTCCCGGAAGCTCTCGGCTTCCCCCACCTCTTGCTCGAAGGCGTGGCGAACCCCTTCGCGGATCTGCCAGACGCCGACGGGGGCCCAGTACTCGGGGGAGGCGTGCCGGACCACGAGGACCTTGGCCTGTCGGCCGCGTTCCTGCAGGTGTTCGAGGACGGCGAGCCGAGTGGCGTAGTACGCGCCGGAGGTCTCGTCGACGTAGTCGGTGCGGCCCTCGTAGCCCTCGCTGTCGGCGGCCATGTACATGCCCGCGTCGGGGTCGGGGTTCCAGATGCTCCCGGGCGCTTTCAGCTCCACGAGTTCGAACTCCCACTGCCCGGGCGTCATGATCACCCAGTAGGTGTTGCCCATGTACTCGTTGACCCGGACCTCGGTCGTGTCGATGGAGCTGGCGTTGCGAATGGTGCCCCGGAGGTACTGGCCGACGGTGTCGTCGACGGCGGTGATCGACCAGCGGGTCGGGACCAGCCGGCGGTTCGCGCCCTGTCCAAGCGCACCGGCCGAGAGGATCTTGTTGATCTCGTACACGTCGAACCCCCGCCGATAGAGGTAGGTCATCGCGCCGTCGGCCCGCCAGTCGTCGTCTTCGAGCGTCTTCTCGACCTCCAGCGGGACCGAGGGGTTCTCCGCGAGTTCGGCGTCGCGAGCGCGGGCCCGGGGCCCGCGCGGTGCGCCGATGTCGTCCAGGTCCACGTCCAGGTCGGGCTGGCCGTCGAGACCGATCTCCACGTCGACGGGCTCGTCGGCGATGGCGACCTCGCGCTGGACGCCGACGAAGCCGTCCCACACGTCCTCGACGTTCACGCTGGCGGATCGGGTCGAGTTCAGCAGGCCCGTCCGGCGCTGGAACACGTCGTCGATGGAGTAGCCCTGCTGGTACCACTCGCCGCTGGTCACGTAGTCGGTCGGGTCGGTCTCGGGGCCGGCCACCGGCGAGAGCAGGCCGGTCGACACGTCGGGGTAGTTCGACCGGCCGACGAAGATCGAGGGGGCCGTCGACCCAAAGAGGGCGTCGCCCTGGACGGTCTCGTCGAGCTGGCGCTCCACGTCGTCCAGGTACTCGGTGATCGCGTAGGACTTCTCCTCGGCCAGCCGGCGCAGGTCGGCCGATTCGTCCCGCTGGAAGTCCTCGATGAACTCGTCGAGCCGCATCTGCGCGCACTTGGCGGCTCGGGCGTATCAATCTGTCCCGTGCCCGCCGTCGACGCCTGGGCCAATCGCCCGTTTCGACGGGTGTGAAACGAGACTAGGATTAAGGGTCTGTGTAATCTCCATCCACAGACATGCCCCTGGGGGTCTCCTGGCTCGCCATCGCCCACTTCGGGACCGGCCTGGCGATTCTGGGACTGCTGGGGCCGGTCTGGTCGTTCCGCTCGCGGCCCGGGGCACAGCTGTGGGCCGGGGTGGTCGTTCTCATGGCGGCGACGACGTTCGCGTTCGGCGCGTCACTGCTGGTGTTCGACCGGGGCGTCCGACTCCTGTTCGAGATGGCCGCGCTCACCAGTCTCGTCTGGACGGCCGTGTTCTTTCTCTGTTTCGCGCTCACGTACACCGGTCGCGCTCACCTCCTGCATAGCTGGTGGGTGCGCGGTCTCGTCGTCGCCCAGGGGATCGGGACGGCCCTGATCCTCTCGAATCCGATCCACCAGTTGCTGTGGACGGACTTCCGACTCGCCCCGGCCTTCGGGGCCGCGACGGTCCTGTACGACAAGGAACCGCTGTTGTTCGCCGTCGCCGGCGTCACTTACCTCGTCGTCGGTATCGGGATCGTCATGCTCGTCGAGACCGTCGCCAGCTACGGCCCCTCGTACCGCCGGCAGGCCATCGCCATCGCGGTGACGCCCCTGTTCCCGGTCGTCGCGAGCCTCATCTGGCTGCTCGGAATCGGCCCCTACCCGCAGTTGAATCTCGTCGCGCTCTCCTTCCTGCCCCACCTCGCGCTGGACGTGTACGCCCTGTTCGGCCGAGACATGTTCGAGTTGCCACCCGGTCTCCGCCGGGCCGGCGAACGGGCGGCGCTGGACGAACTCGGGAGTCCCGTGTTCATCGTCGCCGACGACGGGCGGGTCATCGACGCCAACTCCACCGCCGTCCGGATGTTCGACGTCGACCCCGACGCGGCGCTGGGCCGACGGCTGGGTGACCTGCTCGGGCACGACCTGGCGATGGACGCCGGCGAACAGCGGGTCGACCTGCTCGTCGGCGGCGAGCGACAGACGTTCAAACTCGTCTTCTCGCCGTTCGAGACGAAAAGCGGCCTCCACGGCGGCTACACCGTCATCATGCAGGACGTGACGGCCGAAATTCAGCGCAAACAGCGTCTGGAAGTGTTGAACCGCATCCTCCGGCACAACCTCCGTAACGACCTGAACGTCGTCCAGCTCCACGCCCAGGAACTGGAACTCACGCTGACCGACCCGGAGCGGCGCGACCGCGCGGCGACCATCGAGGACATCTCCGACGAACTCGTCGACCTCGGCGAGAAGGCCCGCTGGGCCGCACAGGCGCTCGAAGACGTGAGCTACCACTCCGTCGGCCTGCGCGACGTGCTCGACGACGTGATCCGCGACGTGCGAGCGAGCCACCCCGACGCCGAGGTCGACCTCGACGTTCGCGAGTCCCTGACACTCCATACCGATCCCGAGGTCCTGACGCTCGTGTTCACGAGCGTGCTGGAGAACGCCATCGAACACAACGACGGCGAACCGCAGGTCAGCGTCACCGCGGACGACAGCGACCCCGACTCGCTCCGGATCCGGGTCCGCGACGACGGCCCCGGCATCCCCGAACACGAGCGCCGCGTGATCGAGGACGGCGGCGAGACCGCACTCGACCACGGCAGCGGCGTCGGCCTGTGGCTCATCCACTGGGGCGTGACGCTGCTGGGCGGCGACGTGGCCTTCGACGTTGGCCAGTCCGGGACGACGGTCTCGATCCGACTGCCGACGACCGGTAGCACCGGGCTCGACTGAGATCGTTCACCGCGGGCCCGTCCGACCCGAAGCCGTCGCTCCCGGCCGGCGAAAACGAGGAGAACGGGCGGTCAACTGTGGATGCCCATCGCTTCGATCTGTTCCTGGTAGCGGTTCCTGATGGTGACCTCGGTGACCTGGGCCACGTCCGCGACCTCGCGCTGGGTCTTCTTCTCGTTACAGAGCAGGGAAGCGGCGTAGATGGCGGCGGCCGCGTAACCGGTCGGCGACTTCCCGGAAAGCAGTCCCTTCTCGGCGGTGGTCTCGATGATCTCGTTGGCCTTGGACTGGACTTCCTCGCTGAGATCGAGTTCGGAGCAAAAGCGCGGGACGTACTTTTTCGGGTCGACCGGTTCCATCTCCAGACCGAGTTCCTGGCTGATGTATCGGTAGGTTCGGCCGATCTCCTTTCGCTCGACCCGGGAGACCTCCGAAATTTCCTCCAGACTTCGCGGGATGCCTTCCTTCCGACAGGCCGCGTACAGCGCCGACGTGGCGACGCCCTCGATGGAGCGGCCACGGATGAGGTCTTCGCTCAGCGCTCGCCGATAGATGACCGAGGCGACCTCCCGGACCGACCGGGGCACGCCGAGTGCGGAGGCCATGCGGTCGATCTCGGACAGTGCGAACTGGAGGTTGCGCTCGCCGGCGTCTTTGGTTCGGATGCGTTCCTGCCACTTCCGCAGGCGGTGCATCTGGCTCCGCTTTTTCGAGGAGATCGAGCGCCCGTAGGCGTCCTTGTCCTTCCAGTCGATGGTGGTCGTCAGCCCCTTGTCGTGCATCGTCTTGGTCGTCGGGGCACCGACCCGGGATTTCTCCTGTCGCTCCTGGTGGTTGAACGCCCGCCACTCCGGCCCGGGGTCGATGTTCTCCTCCTCGACGACCAGCCCACAGTCGTCGCATATCAGTTCGCCACGGTCGGCGTCTTTGACCAGGTTGTCCGAGTTACACTCCGGACAGGCACGTACCCCCTCCTGATCTGTTGATTCGGTCTCGGCCTCGCGCTCGCGCTCCCGCTGACGGGTGGACCGTGTCATCGCACTTTTATAGTAGTAACACGGGGCGACTTAAACTCTTGGACAAATACTTTATGGTTCGTGCTGCGTGCGTCAGACACTCTCTCCGGGCCGCTACCGATTGATTTCGCCCATCTCTGCATCGGATGGATGCTTGCCGCCGCTCGGTGGCGACCACAAACGGTAAGCCCGGGCACTGGTGAGTGGACTTCAATGCCGGTCATCGAGTGTGACGTGGCCGAGGCCCGCGAGCGGCTGGCCGACGCCGGTGTCGACGTCGACGAGGGGAACACGGAACACGAACGCTGGCGGGCCACTCACGGGGGTGCCACGGCCGTCGCCTACGACGACAAGGTCGTCGTGCAGGGCGAGTCACCCGAGACCATCGAGTCGCTGCTCCGGGAGGGGAGTGGGCGCGCACACGTCTACTTCGACGGGGCCTGCCGCGGCAATCCCGGCCCGGCGGCGGTCGGCTGGGTGATCGTCACGGACGACGGCATCGTCACCGAGGGCGGCGAGCGGATCGGGCGGGCCACCAACAACCAGGCCGAGTACGAGGCGCTGACGAAGGCGCTGGAAGTCGCCCGGGACTTCGGGTTCGACACCGTCGAGGTGCGGGGCGATTCCGAGCTGATCGTCAAGCAGGTCCGCGGGGAGTACGACGCCAACGACCCGGAACTGCGCGAACATCGGGTGACGGTCCGGGAACTGCTGGCGGGGTTCGACGACTGGACGCTGACCCACGTACCGCGGGAGATAAACGAACGCGCCGACGAACTTGCAAACGACGCACTCGACGATGACTGACGAGACACCCGACCCCGAGGACGCGCCGGTCGCGCGACTGGACGAGGAGACTGCCGAGGCCGCCGAGGCGTCCACCGAGGTCCCACAGGACGTACTCGACGAAGTCGAACGGCTGACGCGGCTCGCACGGGAGGCCGTCGACGAGGGGGAAGCGGCGGCCTACCGGGAGCGACGGGCCGACCTGCTCGCCGAGTACGGGTTCACCGCCCGTGTCCGCGAGGACGACGCCCACGACACGCTGGTGCTTCACCCCGAGGAGTGGCTCGACGACGGCGTGGTCCAGATGGACGCCGTCGAGGACGTGGACCGGGGTATCGAACGACCGCTGGGCGGACCCGGTGACGGCGAGGACTGGGACGCCGTCGCGGAACGCAATCGCGCCATCGCCGACGCCGTCGCCGAGGAACACGGCGCGGTCCACGGCGAGAACGCCGCGGCGCTGGCCGAGTTCATGCACAACCACTACGCCAAGCCCATCGACTCAGCGACCGACGACGAAATAGAGGAGTTCGTGACCGAATACTTCCCGCGCAACGCGTGGCCAAGCGAGAAACAGCGTGACCGGATCGACCGCTCGGTCGCGCTTACGCTCGACGTCGCCGAATCCTTCTAGCGCTGTTCGTCGATGAGCGCTTCCAGTTCGTCGGCCCGACTGTCGTCCGTGACGAACCGGCCGAACATCCAGGAGAGCTGGTCGAGGAGTACGTCGTGCCCGGCCTCGGTCAGCGAGTACTGGTTGGTCCGCTTGTCGAGTTCGCTCTTCTCGACGAGCCCCATCTCGACGAGGTCGTCGAGGTTGGGGTAGAGCCGCCCGTGGTTGACCTCCGAGTCGTAGTAGGCCTCGAGTTCTCGCTTGATAGCGAGACCGTACCGGGGTTCCTCACTCAGAATGACCAGAATGTTCCGCTGAAACGCCGTGAGTTCGCGCGCGACCTCCAGGTCTGCCTCCACAGTTTGTGACTCTGACATGCTTAGCTAAATGTCACCAAGGCATTTAACGCTTGTTAACTCGAACGACGTTCCTTCGGATTTGAGGCCAGTGTAGTGTGATTTCTCCTTGCAGATTCGTGTCGGAATGAATATTGTTGTACGCTGGTGGGGTGTTTCAGACGTTCTTATGTCTGATTTCTTATTCGTACACGATACAAGCCAGTGATGACGGGGCGGCCCGGTCCACGCGGATTCGCTCGCGCGCGGCGGAGCGGTCGGTCGCCGACGGAGAACCGGCGCTCGTCTACCGTTCGACACGGATTACGAAAGTACTTTTTGGCCCGCTGTCGCACGGGCAGGTGATGACGAACCTCTGGGAAGACCTCGAAACCGGGCCGAACCCGCCCGAAGAGATCTACGCGGTCGTCGAGTGCCTGAAAGGCGAGCGCAACAAGTACGAGTACGACAAGGACGTTCCCGGCGTGGTGCTGGACCGGGTGCTCCACAGCAACGTCCACTACCCCTCCGACTACGGGTTCATCCCGCAGTCCTACTACGACGACGAGGACCCCTTCGACGTGCTCGTCCTCGTCGAGGATCAGACGTTCCCCGGCTGTATCATCGAAGCCCGGCCGGTCGCCCTGATGAAGATGGACGACGACGGCGAACAGGACGACAAGGTCATCGCCGTCCCCACCGAGGACCCGCGCTTCGATCACATCCAGAACCTCTCGGACATCCCCCAGCAGCAACTCGACGAGATCGACGAGTTCTTCGCGACCTACAAGAACCTCGAGGAAGGCAAAGAAGTCGAGACGCAGGGCTGGGAGGACAAGCAGGCCGCCAAGGACGCCATCGAACACGCGATGGACCTCTACGAGGAGAACTTCTAACCCGGTTCTCCCGCGTTCTTTCGTCCGTCACGGGCCGCCGAGCCACGCGTCCGGCGCTCGTCAGCCGCCTCGTCCGTGTCGACGGCCCCCGATCCCGCGCTCAGGAGTGTGCCCGGGACCTGCCCCAACGTCCACAGCGTCGGCAGCGGGTCCCGGAGCGAGACGAACGTGTGATCGGCACGCACGATGTCCGCGAGGAACGGGCCCAGCGCCCGGTAGTTGCGCTCGGCGAGCTGGTGGCCGAGCCACTCTAGATCCTGGCGCGTCCGCCGCTGGATCACGTCGGTCCGGTAGTCGCCGTCGTGGCGGACGGACTCGCCACGGAGCTGTCGGTAGTGGAGCCACGGGAAGTCGACGCCACAGTTGATCGCGAAGGGGAGCGACCCCCAGTAGCGACCGTTGACCTCGATGAGGACGTACTCGCCGTCGGGCCGTTCCATGAACTCGACCTGTGCGGGCCCGGTCCAGTCGAACGCCCCGATCACGCGCTCGGCGTACCGGTACATTCGTCGGTCGTCGACGACGCCCAACAGCGCGGAACTCCCGCCCGACGGCGGGACGGTCCGGAGTCGCCGTTCCTGAAAGTGTGCCCGCACCTCGCCGTCGTCGGCCAGCACGACCGTCGTCGTCGTCTCGCCGGGGACGTACTCCTGGACGATCGGGGGCCACTCCCGGAGCTTCGGCTCGGCGGCCAACAGCGACCGGTAGGTGTCGCGCAGTTCCGCCGGCGACCCCGCGTAGTTCCGGTCGTCGACGAGATACGTGGCGTACCGACCCTCGTCGTCCCAGTAGGTCTTGCTCCGCGGTTTGACCACCACGGGATAGGACAGGTCGGGCGCGATGGACGCCACGTCGTCGACGCTTTCGGGAGTGTGGGTCTCCGGACACGGCACGTCCACGTCGGCCAGGTGATCGAACAGCCGCCCCTTGTCGAACACCCGCTCGAAGGTCTCCCAGTCTTCGACCGCCGGACGGGTTCCGGTCGCCTCGACCTCCGCGCGGTGTTTGGCGAGCAGCGAGGTCATCCAGTCGGTCGGCCCGAACACGTAGTCGTGGTCCGCGTCGTCGAGATACGCGAGCAGGTCGTCGAGAAAGCGCTGTGCGCCCGCTTCCGGATCGGGGTGGACGTATCGGCCGTCGCTGAACCGGGAGAGCATCCCCAGCGTGGGTGCCGACGGGCCACCGGCGACGACCGGGACACCCCGACGGCCCAGCGACCGGACGATAGCGAGTCCGCTCTGTTTCTGGGTGGTCAACACCAGCGCGCTGCCTGTGGCCATACCCTCCCCCCGACAGCGACCCGGATTAGTATTGCTCCGTTTTGTCCGAGGTGTGGCCAGCCGCTCCGCCCGCTCCGGCGACAGGACGGTATTACGACCGTTCTACGGCTGAGTTGTCGGTCGAGCGACCACGACAGGGAACGGTGGCGTCGGGCCACTCCGGGACGACTGGCCGAAAGCCTGCGGTATCGGCCTCCACCGTGCAACCTACCCGAGCTTCCGGCAAGGGAAACCGGAAACAGACGCCAGCACCGGACAGCCACCTCGCCGCCGGACCGGTCGTCGGGCGCGGCCCGATCCGACGGACCCTCACCCACCACCGACTACTGGTTCCCACCATACCTCACAGTTATCCACGACCCGCCACCGGATGTATTATGATTATGGGTAATTATTTGGGTACAGCGGTCGTACGTCCGGGTGTGATGGCGACCGAACGACAGTCCGTCGGTATGTTTCACGTGACGGTGGTCCCCGAGAACTTCGAGTCCGGTGCGGAGCCGTCGGGCGACGACATCGAGCGGGAGTAAGGACAGGTTTTGCCGGTGTCCCGGACGGCCGCCGATATTCCACCGCGAAAAGAAGCTTCTTGTGCCCGCTCCCGGTAACGAGCGGTATGGGTCTGTTCGACCGGCTTCGTGGCGACGACGGTCCCCGTGTCGCCTTCTTCGGCATCGACGGGGTTCCGTACAGCATGCTCGCGGAGCATTTCGACGAGTTCGAGAACCTCGCCGCACTCGCGGAGGAGGGTAGCGCGGGGGCCATCGACAGTATCGTGCCCCCCGAATCGAGCGCCTGTTGGCCGTCGCTGACGACCGGCGTCAACCCCGGCGAAACCGGCGTCTACGGCTTCCAGGACCGGGAAGTGGGGTCCTACGACACGTACGTCCCGATGGGTCGGGACGTACAGGCCACCCGGATCTGGGACCGCGTCCACGACGCCGACCGGCAGGCGACGGTGATGAACGTCCCCGTCACGTTCCCGCCCCAGCGTGACGTGCAGCGGATGGTCTCGGGCTTTCTCTCGCCCGGCATCGACAAGGCGGCGTACCCCGACGACCTCCGGGACTACCTCGACGACATCGACTACCGCATCGACGTCAACGCGAAGCTCGGACACGACGACGACAAGTCCGACTTCATCGAGGACGCCCACGAGACCATCGACCGCAACCACGAGGCGTTCAAAAACTACATCGAGCAGGACGACTGGGACCTGTTTTTCGGCGTCTACATGACGACCGACCGTGTCAACCACTTCCTGTTCGAGGACTACGAGCAAGACGGCGAGTACAAAGAGGAGTTCCTCGAATTCTACCGGAAAGTCGACCGGTACCTCGGTGAGATGCGGGAACTCCTCCCCGACGACGTGACGATGGTCGTCGCCTCCGACCACGGCTTCACCACGCTGAACTACGAGGTCCACTGCAACGAGTGGCTCGCCCAGAACGGCTGGCTCAGCTACGAGGACGACGATCACGACGAGCTGGGCGACATCGCCGAGGACAGCAAGGCCTACTCGCTGATCCCCGGTCGCTTCTACATCAACCTCGAAGACCGCGAGCCTCGCGGGAGCGTCCCCGAGGACGAGTACGAGGCAGTCCGAGACGAACTCAAGGCCGAACTCGAGGCGCTGGAAGGCCCGGACGGCCGGAAGGTCGCCGACCGCGTGGTCACCCGGGAAGACGCCTTCCGGGGCGATCACGACGACATCGCGCCGGACCTCGTGGTCGTTCCGAACCACGGCTTCGACCTGAAGTCCGGGTTCAAGGGCGACGACGACGTGTTCGGGAAGGGACCGCGCAACGGCATGCACAGCTTCGACAACGCCTGCCTGTTCGTCGACGACCCCGACGCGCGCATCGAGGACGCCGACCTGCTGGACATCGCGCCGACGCTGATGGACCTGCTCGACATCGAGTACGACCGGACGGCCTTCGACGGCTCGACGCTGTTGTCCTGACGCGTCCGGGCTCCGTCGCCGTTCTCACCGGACGACCGTCACCGGCACCGACGCCCGGCGGAACACCGTCTCCGCGACGTTGCCGACCATCAGCCGGTCGGCCACCGATCCCCCGTGACTCCCGAGGACGATGGCGTCGAAGTCGGCGTCGGCGTCGAGGATCGCCCGTGCCGGATGGCCGGTCCGGATCGTCACGTCCACCTCGGTGTCGTGGTCGGCCGCGATTTCGCCAGCCCGGTCCGCGACCGCCTGACCGTGTTCCTCGGCCGCCGCCTCCATGTCGTCGGCCAGGGCTATCGACGCGGCCTCGCCCCACATGAACGAGGGTTCGCCGACGACGGTCAGGACGGTGATCTCGGCGTCGTCGTACACGTCGAGTGCGTATTCGAGCGCCCGTTCGGCCATCTCGGAGTCGTCCATGGGAACGAGAACGTGCATACTCGCCATACGACGGACGCCGACAAACGTGTTGGGTCACAGAACGAGCGCGAACAGGAGGTAGGAGCCGACGACCGACAGCACGGGCGAGAGGATCCACAGCGTGACGATTCTGGCCGTAGCCGCCGGATCGAACAGGCTCTCGGCGGTGACTTCCTCGGGTTCTTCTTTCCCGATCCCGGGAACCTCGACCTCCTCCGGGGGTTCCGTCGGCGCTTCGGCCTCACCGGTCGCGAGTTCCCCGACCGTCGGCCCGGCACCTTCCTCGGCGGCCGGTGACGCGGTCAGCGAGCCGGTCGCCAGTTCGGTCTCCCCTTCGCCCGGGGGCTTCGGGGTCGCCAGTTCCGCGAGCGTCGCGGTTCGGCTGGCCCGGCCCCAGCCCAGCCCGATGATACAGCAGGTGGTACTCACCGCGAGGCTCGCCGGGATGCCGAGTTGCGAGAGGACGGTGATGATCGTCGCGCCGACGAGCGAGACGATCAGCGCCGCCAGAATGGGCAGGTCGGTGATGTCGTCGCCGACGGTGGCCAGCGTGCGCCGGGCGATGGTGAACCCGCCGAGACCGATGGTTCCCACCGCCAGCAAGATCCCCTGCTCGATGGTGATCGAGCCGTTCCCCACGAGCGGCGCGACGGCGTTCGCGGCGTTCGAGGCCCCCGCGGAAAAGCCCATGTAGCAGGCGATCAGGAGGACGAGGACCGAGCCCACGAGGTCCCGCCGCGAGGCGTTGTCGTTGAGTCCGAGTCGCGGGACCGTCCCCGACCGGTCGAGCTGGATCAGCGGGTCGCGCATCCGCCCGAAGGAGAGTCTGGCGTCCAGGTGGGGATAGAGGTACCGGCCGATGACGCCGCCGATGGCGAACCCGATCAGGGGGGCGACGATCCACGCCGAGACGATGGTGAACATCAGCGCCGCGTTGAGCGTGTCCGTCGCCAGCCCCAGCCCGACGATGGCCCCGACGGCCGTCATCGACGTGGACGCGGGGACGCCGTAGATGTTCGAGATGAGCAGGGCGAGGCCGGCGAAAAAGAGGACGCCGACGCTGGCGGTGGCCGTGAACTGCGAGGCGGGGACGATCCCGTTGCTCATCGTGTCGATGACGTTGCGCCCGACGGTCCACGCGCCGGCGAAGGCAAACCCCGTGAACAGCGCCGCCGCCGTCGTCTTCCTGACGATCCGACTGCCGACCGCCGGGCCGAACGCCACCCCGGTCGACGAGCCGCCGATGTTGTAGCCGACGAACGCTGCGACGAGCAGGCCGACGACGAGAAGTGTCGAGACCATGCTGAAATTCGTCCTCAGTGACGTGGGGTTCCATCCCCCGGGCCTTCGGTCTGTCGACGGCCAGCGCTGGATCGAAAGCGGAGCAATAGACGGCCGTTCGCCGCGCGAACCGAGCAGATACCGAGTAACAGCCTTTTAGTCGCCGGATACGCCACCTTGGCCCGTGCGCTGGAACCTCAAGGAAGGGCTGGCATACGTCGGCGGACTACTGGTGCTCGCACTCGGCGCGCTCTCGCTGATCGGCGCACCGCCGGTCGGCGTCGGCATCCTGTTGCTGGGGCTGTACGTCTTCCCGCCGACGCGACGGCGACTGCGGATCGACGTTTCGGCGCGGCGGCTTGTGATCTGGATCGTGAGCGTCTTCTTGCTCCTGTTCGGCCTCGTCACCGCGCTCAAGTTACCGCTACCCGGCGCGCTCGCCGTCGGTGCGGGTCTGCTCGCGCTCCCGCCGCTTCGGGCGCAACTACGACGGCGCGGGGGCGTCGAACTCCGCGAGCCAGTCGTTGCAGTCGTCGTCCTCGTCGCGGCGGCGTCCTCGATGTGGCTGGTCGCCGCGGAGCTGGACGAGCCTGCCGAACGCGGGAACGTCACCCACGAGATGAACGAGTCGTTCGTCGTGAACGCACACGAAGACGGGAAGATCCGGGCCAACGTCACCGGCGCGCGGGCGCTTCTGGGTGCCGACCCCGTCGGCGACTCGACGCCCGTGACGCCCACCGACCAGGTGTTTCTCCTCGTGTCCGTGACCTTCGAGAACGTCGGCAACGATTCGGTCATGGTCGAGGGGCGGAGCGGGGGCGTCGTCGCACTCGTCACCGCAGACCACAACGACGTGTACTCTCCGAGCTTCCGGGCGGATATCGTCGGGTACGACCCGGGCGTCGACAACGACGTGTTTCACATCTACGAGAACGACATCCGTCTCGAACCCGGTGAAGAAGCCAGCGGCACGCTGGTGTACTCGGTCGATGCGGACCATCAATACCACCTCAGAGTCTCACCGGACGGCCCGAAGATAGAGGGCGACAACCACTACGTCCCGATCAAAGTCGAGACGCTCCGGGGATACTGACCGGGCCGTCTGCCGCGTGTCTGACGGGTTGTTTTGTGGACTGGTCACGTACCGCCCCGCATGGCAAACCTGACGGACGTCTACGACGGCGGTGTCGGCGGTGTCGCGGGCCGACGCCGGCGATTCCTCGGGCTGTCGCTGTTCGGTCTCGGGGCAGTGATGGTCGTCGCCGCCATCGTCGTCGCGACGACCGGGCTGGCCGACCAGTTCGGCCTCACGACCTTCGGCGCGCGGGAACTGGCCGGCGTCCTCGCGGGGCTGGGGTTGCCGGCGGCCTTCCTCGGGAGCTTCGCCGTCCTCCCCGCCTCACGGCGCGCCCGCGCGGCGGCCGTCATCGGCGCGAGCCTCTCGGTGTTCGGCGTCGTCCTCTTCCGGGAGGCCTACCCCTACCAGTGGGTCGGCTCCGGGAGCGGCCCGGGCCTCACCCTGCCCGTGGTCGTCGTCTACTTCCTCGGGACGATCACGCTGTTCTGGTGTCTGTTCGTCGCCGTCGCCAACTTCAAGACCCGCACCGACCCCGGCGGCACGGTCCGCATGGAAGTGACCGACGAAGGGACGACCCGCATCCTCGAAGTCTCCGGGTCCGTCCCCGGGCTGGGCGGGATCGGCCTGTTCGGTCAGAACCCCGACGGTGAGGTCCAGACCCAGACCAACCGGGACGAGGACGGTGACGTACTCTACGCCCGCGAGGAGACACACACTCCCACAGGCGGCCAGACCGCCGCGAGCGACGGCGGCGCGGCCGCTCAGCAGGGCGGGATGGACGACGCCGAACCGGTGCCCGACGAGGTGGTCGAGGCCGCCGAGACCCGCGGTCAACCCGACGCCTACTGTGGCAACTGCGAGCACTTCCAGTACGTCCGGGTCGACGGCGAGATCCGGCCCGCCTGCACCCTCCACACCGAGGTCATGAACGACATGGAAGCCTGCGACGACTGGCAGGCCAACAACTGACCGCCGACGCCCGCGGTCACGCCGTCTCTTTGGTCCACTTTTTCTCCACGTCACGGTTGGCCACCACGAGCCGGTCACCGCCGTCGAGTTCGAACCGACTCTTGCGGAGCCCGATCTCGACGACGACGCCGGACCCCGCGCTCATCGTCACGGTGTCGCCGGGGTTGAAGTCGGGGTCCCGGAGCAGGTAGACGCCGGCGACGGTATCCTCGATCATGTCCGAGAGGGCGTAGGAGACGCCGAGTGCGAGGAATCCGACGGCGGTCCCGAGACTCGCCGCGAGGTCGCCGAGCCCGACGATCTTCAGCAATGCGAGGCCGGCCCCGAACCACAGGAAGATGCCGACGACGAGGACGACCAGATCGACGACGAGTCCCTGTTCCGTCGGCGTCGTTCTCGTCAGGAGCGACCGGAGGACGGCCGTCACGATCCTGATGCCGACGTACGCGAGGCCGAAGAAGACGAGCCCCCCGAGCAACTGGGGGATCGCACCGACGAGACCGGCGACGAACTCCTCGAACGACCCGAGTACCAGTTCCGAGAGTTGGGCGCTCTGGCTCACGCCCCTGTCGAGCGACGGCACGGTGATAGTGGTTGTCCCGATGGCGCTCGACGCAGCGGGGTCAGTCCTGCGGGACCGCCTCGGCCGACCCACCGGCGTCCGGGAGCGTCTCCTCGACCTGTGTGTAGACCAGCCCCAGCGCCACCAGGCCGAGTGCGCCGCCGAACGCGAAGGGGACGACGAAGCCAAAGCGGACGAGGTAGCCCGACACGAGTGGCCCGAGCGCCGTCCCGAGACCGAACGCCATGGTCAGCAGGGAGAGCTGGGTCCCGGACTGGCCCTCGCCGGTGAGGTCGCCGGCCAGCGCCAGCCCCGGCGCGTACACCATCCCGACCGCGACGCCGTGGAGCGTCCGGGCGGCGAGCATGCCCACTGGCGTGGTCACGAGCCCCTGCGCGAGAACCGCGGGCGCGAGCAGGGCCGACCCGACCAGCAGGAAGGGGCGACGACCGTACCGGTCGCTGGCCCGGCCGATGGGGATCTGGAAGACGACGTTGGCGATGACGACCGCGGCGAACTGGAGGCCAAAGAGGACCGGTGCCTGCCCGAGCCGGGCGTTGATCCGGCCCTGGAGGGTGGCAAAGAGCGCGATCCCCACCGAGAGACACAGCGTCGCGACCGCGATGGCGAAGACCGGATCGAGCAGGTGTCGGCCGTTCGGGTCCCTGACGGCGAGGCCGAGTTCCTCGCCAGCGGTCGCGTTCGTCTCCTCGGGGTCCGAGACCAGGAGACTCACCAGCCCGAAACTCACCAGCGCACCGACGACGGCGACGAGGAAGGCCGCGTCGAACCCCGAGAGCCCGCCGACGACCGGGAACCGGTAGGGACCCGCCTCGACGACCGTCCCGGCGACGACCGGGCCGAACCCGAACCCGAGCAGGCGGAAGGTGTTGAACACGCCGAAGTTCCCGCCGCGGCTGGTCTCGGTCGCGAGTTCGTTCACCAGCGCGATGGTACAGGGGATCGTGAAGGCCGCACCGACGCCCTGCAACATCCGGAGGCCGACGATGACGGTGTAGTCGTCGGTGTAGAGGTACCCGAGCGACGCGACCGCCAGCAACGCCAGCCCCAGCAGGACGTACAGTTTCCGCTTGCCGGTCCGGTCGGAGAGCCGGCCGGTGAACGGTTGCCCGAAGCTGTTGAGCAGGCCAAAGAGCGAGAGGACGACGCCGATCAGGAGTTCCTCGGTGACGAGGAGGCCGACGACCGGCACCGTCGAGCCGACCAGTCCCGTGATGTCGACGCCGCCGCTGGCGATGAACAGCGGCAGGACGACGATCAGAAAGGAGTTGGCCACCGCGTCGGCCATCCGCGCCAGCGCGAGCACCAGCACCCGACGATCCGTCCCGAACATCTGTCCACACACGAGGGCGCTCCTCGTATGATCGTTGTGATCCGGGTTCGCGGTCCCGCACCCGTCCGGACACCTGTGTGATCCGAGGGGGTTTTAGGGGGGCATCCTGTAACTGGTAGCTAACATGGAGTTCTGTGACGAGTGCGGCTCGATGATGAAAACCGACGACGGAATGTGGATCTGCGGGAGCTGTGGGTACGAGACGCCTCGCGACGCCGAGAAGGAAGCGGCGATGACCTCCACTCAGTCCCAGGAGGAGAGCGAGGTCATCGACACCTCGGAGGTCGACGCCGAGGACATGGGTCCGACCACCGGCGCGCAGTGCCCCGAGTGTGGCAACGACCGCGCGTTCTGGGAGATGAAGCAGATCCGCGCCGCCGACGAGAGCGAGACGCGATTCTTCACATGTACCGAGTGTGAACACAAGTGGCGTGAGGACGATCACTGACGCATGAGCGGTGACGGGACCCCGCGGGTACCCGACGACGAACTCGACGGCTGGGCCGTCACCGACAGGTCGAGCGAGACCGTCTTCGAACTCCCGGTCGCCCGCGTCGTCGGCCACACCGCCGTCTACGACGACCAGGACCTCCGGTCCACGGTCAGCACTCTCACCGGTGGTTCCGTCGACCGCATGTGGCGCTTCTTCTTCGCGACCAGACTGGAGTTTACCCCGGCGCTTCCCCCAGCCGTCGGCCCGGCGGCCGTCTTCACGACCGTCCGCACGCAGGCAAACAGCGTGTTCAAGAACCGACTGCGTGACCGCGGCTTCGGCGAAATATCGAAAGCGGGCCACGACCGCATCCGCGTCGAGACCGGCGACCGCGCCTCGTTGCAGGCCTACGAGGCGTCCATCGAGACCAGCGTCGTCGACGTGCCCGTCGAGGGGTACCTCGCCGTCTGGTCCAACGGCGGCGAATTCCGGCTGGCGGGCGGCGCGTACCCCGCGGCGTCGCTGTCGGACCTGCTGGGCATCTCGATCCCCGGCATCGATATCGACCCGAACTCCTTCCGGCAGGAACTGCTCACCCTGGTGAAATCCGTCCGCTAGCGGTGTCGAACGGCCGCCGTAGCGACCCCGCGGGCCAGCAACTCGGTCCGCCCGTCACCGAGCCAGCGGCTCACGCGTCCCGGATCGGCACCGACACCGAGCAACGCTACCCGGGTCTCTCCGACGTACACCTCCGCGGTGTACCCGCCGGTCCGTAGCGTCGCGTCGAGTCGCTCCAGCGTCTCCCCCTCGGTCCGGACGATCCGGACGGCCTCCCGGAACCGCTCGATCTCGATGTGGACTGGCCCGCCGACGGAGGGGAGCCGCAGGCGCGCGCCGTCGAGGTCCACGAGTAGATTGGCGGCGGTCTCCACCGCGGGCGCGGTCGCCATCGTGAGCGCGCCGTCGACCACCCCGAGCAGGCCCCGCCGATCCGGATCGCGTCGGTCGGGCATGGCTCACTCCCGGCGGGCGAAGGTCAGGAAGCCGGTGTGACCGACCCCCGCCGTCGAGGGCCGCGACCCCCGGTCGTCGAAGTCCATCTCCCGCTGGATCGTCTCCAGCGTCTCGACCCCCTCCAGCCCGACGCCGCGCGCCGTCCGGGCGACCTCGCGAGCCTGCTCGACGAACGGCGAGTACACCGCGAGACACCCGCCCGGCGTCAGCAGATCCGCGGCGTGATCGACCACCGTCGCCGCGTCCTCCGTGTCCAGCGTCAGCACGTCCACCGGCCCCACGTCGAGGTTCTCGGTCACGTCGCCCGTGCGAACGTCGACCCGCTCGTCGACGCCGGCCAGTGCCATGTTCTCTCGTGCCACGTCGGCGAACTCGGCGTCCTGCTCGTAGGTGATCACGTCGGCCCCTGCACGGCCCATGTACGCCGCGAGGACGCCGGTCCCCGTCCCCGCGTCCAGCACCGTGTCGCCCTCGGAGACGCCGGTGTGGCCCATGATCAGCCCCACGTCGCGTGGCATCATCGGTGCGCCGGTGCGCTCGAAGTGGTTGAAACAGTCCGGGCCCCGCAGCTCACGGACCGTGAACGCCTCGTCGAGGTGCGTCGTGACGACCTCCCCCGCCGTGGCGTCTTCCGGCACTTCCAGGATTCCCAGATCCGTCTCCAGACGCTCGCCCCGTTCCAGGAGGTACTCGCGGTCGTCCCGGACCAGCAACAGCGCCACGTTACTCCAGGCGCTCGACGGCCGCCGCGAGGTTCCCGTCCTCCGCTTCGAGGGCCTCGCGGGCGTCGTCTTCGCTCACGCCGGCGCGGTTGGCGACGATCTCGATGTCGGCGTCGGGGATGCCGCCGCTCCCGCCCGCGTCGCCGTCACCGCTCTCGACCGCCGACGCCTCGCCGGCCTCGCGGGTCTCGGGCGTCCCGATGACCTGGTAGGTCTCCTGGCCCTGGGCGTCCATCCGCTGAACCTCGGCGTCGGTGAACACGAGTTCCTCGTCGGCCGTGCGGATGATCACCTCCTCGGCGTCGAGTTCGTCGATGTCGATGCCGAACTGGTCCATCATCTGTTGCATCTTCTGCGGATCGAAGCCGCCTCCTCCGAACATACCCGGAGGGTTGCGGCGCTGGCGGAAAACCCCTTCGGGACCCACTTTTTCCGCCGAGGGTGCGCGTGGCGCACCCCCGACGCAAAAACTTGGGAAAAAGGCGGACGCGGGCCGGCGGCCCGCGTCCGGTACGACGCGGTGTGGCCCTCCGCAACCGCACCCGCCCCGCTCAGTTCGCTCCTTCTCCGTCCGATTCGTCCGCCTCACCATCCTCGTCCTCGGCCGGCCCGACCCCGTGGCGCACGAACACGGCCATCCCGGTCCCGAAGTCGAGCATGTCCTCGCCGGCGAGTTCGGCCCGGCCGACGCCGAGCAGGGTGTCGTCGTCGCGGACGACCGCTACCTCGTCGCCCGGTCGGACACCCGGATCGGCCCGCTTCACGAACTTCGCGAAGGTGTTGCGACCCTCCCGGACGAACGGGTCGCTGTCCTCGCCGACCACGACGCGGTGTGTGGGGTCGTCGAGCGCGTCGAGCAGTCGCCGCGCGCCGGCCGGACTGAGCGTGAACCGACCGTCCACGGCGTAGGTCACCAGCCGACCGGCGTCGGCGACCACCTGCTGTGGCCGGCCGGAGGTCGTCCGGTAGACCTCCAGGTCTTCGTCCGGCGGAAAGAGCGCCGCACCTGCTCCGGCACCGAACTGGTAATCCGCGACCCGGCGGAGCATCCGCCCGTCCTCGTCGTTCATCGCCTCCCCGTTCCCGAGCCAGCGACTAAACACCTTCCACCCGCGACGCCGACTGTGGTCCGCGTTACCAATCGACTTGGTGACCGTACCTTGTCACGTGTTATCATCGGCTCTGCAGGTGGTTTTGGATGGATTTATAGGCGAGAATTACATACTCTCAGCTATCATGCCAACGAGTTCGATGAAAGTCGTGGTCGGTGCGGTCTTGCTGCTGATCGGTTCGGCGCTGATCCTCGGGACGGGGCTCCAGCAGATCCCGCTGCCGGCCATCGCCGGGAGCGTCGCGGCGCTGTTGCTCGCGGCTGGATCGGTGCTGCTGGGGACCTCCGAAGGCGGCCAGCCGGTCTAGAGCAAGAACGTCTCCTGTTCTTCGCTGAGATCGCGGAACGTATCCGCCGCCTCGATCAGTTCCTCGGCAGTCGACTCGCGGAAGGCCATGATCTCGACCTTGCAGCCCTCGTGTTTGAGGTGGCGACAGAGCCGCGAGAAGTCGCCGTCGCCGGTACAGAGGACGACGGTATCGACGTGATCGGCCAGCGTGACCGCGTCCAGGCTCATCCCCACGTCCCAGTCGGCCTTCTTCGACCCGTCGCCGAAGGTCTTGATGTCCTTGATCTTCGTCTCGAATCCGATGTCGACCAGCGCCTCGAAGAAACTCTCCTCGTCCTCGGCCTCGGCGCGGATCACGTAGGCGATCGCACGCGTCAGTTCCCGGCCGTTGACGCCTTCTTCCAGCAGTGACGCGTAGTCGATGTTGCGCGTATAGAGACTCCGGGCGGTGTGATAGAGGTTCTGCGCGTCGGCGAGCATCGCCACGCGCTGCCCGGGATGCACGTCAGTCATACGCGGTGTTTGGAGACCCCGTCGGATAAACCCTGCCGGACGGGTGACGGTCCCGAACCGGCGGGGAAGTGTCGCAACGCCTAAGTCGTCTCGTCACAGTCGCTCGTGTATGCAACGGGCCACGCTGGAACTCGCTGGGTCGCCGACCAGCCACCGGTGTGGCGCGGTCCGTTTTCGGGGGACGGCGAAACCGAAACGCGCGCGGTAGGCTCGGGGCGGGCGTAGCGCCCCCGTCGCGGGCCGTGTTCGTTGTCTCGCGCGCACCGATTTCCGACCGATCCCCACCCACGTACACAACACAGCAATGACACACGAGACGTTCACCGGCGTGTTCCCCGCGATGACCACGCCGTTCCACGAGGACGAGAGCATCGACTTCGAGACACTTCGCGAGCACGCCCAGTGGCTCGAACGGCGCGGCGTCGACGGCGTCGTGCCCATGGGCACCACCGGCGAGAGCGCGACGCTCTCGCACGACCAGCACGTCGAGGTCATCGAAGCCGTCACCGACGCCGTCGACGACGTGCCCGTGATCGCCGGCTCCGGCTCCAACAACACCCGCGAGGCGCTGGACCTCTCCGAACGCGCCGCCGACGCCGGTGCCGACGGCCTGCTGCTCATCTCGCCGTACTACAACAAGCCCGAACCAGCCGGCATGGAACACCACTTCCGGCAGGTCGCCGACGCCGTCGACCTCCCGCAGATCATCTACAACGTCCCCTCACGCACGGGTCGCAACATCGCCGTCGAGTCCGCCGTGACGCTGGCCCAACACGAGAACATCGTCGGCTACAAGGCCGCTTCCGGCGACATGAACCGTATCACCGAGGTCATCGAGCGCACGCGCGAGGAGAACTTCGAGGTCCTCTCGGGCGACGACGCGATGACTCTCCCGATCATCGCCACCGGCGGCAGTGGCTGTATCAGCGTCTCCGCCAACGTCGAGCCCGCCCGGACCTGCGCGCTGGTCGGTGCCGCCCTCTCGGGTGACTACGAGCGCGCCCGCGAGTACCACCACGAACTCGGCGAACTGTTCCGCGTCCTGTTCACCGAGAGCAACCCCATTCCGATCAAGGAGGCCATGGAGATCCGCGGCCACTACGACTCGGGCCGGATGCGCTCGCCGCTCTCGCGGGCCACCGACGAGACGCTCGACGCGCTCCGTGCGGTCCTCGACGACCTCGACGACGGAACCGCCCCCGAACCGGCGGAGGCACAGCGATGACGAAGGTCGCAGTCAACGGCGCGGCCGGCCGGATGGGCCGGACCGTGATCGAGACCGCCGCCGACCGCGACGACGTGGACGTGGTCGTCGGCTTCGACGTGGAAGGGCCCGACGAGGTGCAGGGCGTCCCCGTCGTCGACGCCGACGAGGCCGCCGACGCCCTCGCCGAGTACGACGCCGACGTGGCCGTCGACTTCACCGTCCCCGAAGCCACCCTGTCGCTGGCCGAGGCCTGCCGCGAGGCGGGCGTCGGGATGGTCGTCGGCACCACCGGGTTCGACGAAGACGGCTTCGCTGCGCTGGACGACACCGCCGAGGACGTGCCGCTCCTGAAGGCCACCAACTTCGCCCGCGGCGTCCACGCGCTCCTCCGGGCGATCAAGGAAGCACTCCCTGCGGTACCGGACTACGACCTCGAACTGATGGAGACCCATCACAACGGCAAGATCGACGCGCCCTCTGGCACTGCGAAGACCATGCTCGAAACCGTCCAGGCGGAACGCGACGTGGAACCGGTCTACGGCCGGGAGGGTCACGCCCCGCGTGACGAGGACGAGATCGGCGTCTTCGCGCGCCGGGCCGGCGACATCCGCGGCGAACACGAGTTGATCGCGGCGGGCAACGACGAGGTGCTCTCCCTCTCACACCACGCCGAGGACCGGAGCGTCTTCGCGGCCGGCGCGCTGGACGCCGCGGTCTGGACCGAAAACCAGGACCCCGGGCGGTACGACTTCGGGAACGTCATCGACCAATGAGCCTGCAAACCGAGATCGAAGACCTGTGGAACCGCTACGACGACGGCCTCACGGCCGACGACGCCACCGCCGAGGACGCCGACACCCTCGACGCGTTCCTCGAAGCCCTCGAAGCCGGCGAGGTGCGCGCCGCCGAACCCGCCGGCGGGGACTGGCAGGTCAACGAGTGGGTCAAGCAGGGCATCCTGCTCAACTTCGGCCTCCGCGAGATCGAGTCCCGCGAGTACGGCGACGTGGCCTACCACGACGTGCTCCCCCTGCGTGACACCGCCGACATCGGCGAGCGTGGCTCTCGGAACACACCCGACGGAACCGTCATCCGTCGCGGTGCCTACGTGGGCAGTGACGCGATCATGATGAGCCCCTCCTTCGTCAACATCGGGGCACACGTCGGGGACGGTACCCTCGTGGACTCCTGTGACACGGTCGGTTCGTGTGCCCAGATCGGCGAGAACGTCAAGCTGGGCGCGAACACGCTGATCGGCGGCGTCCTCGAACCGGTCGAGGACGATCCGGTCATCGTCGAGGACGGCGTCTCGCTGGGCGCGGGCTGTCGCGTCACCTCCGGGTTCCGCGTCGGCGAGAACTCCATCGTCGGCGAGAACACGCTGCTGACGCCCCGGATTCCGGTGTACGACCTGGTCGACGACGAGGTGCTGTACGGCGAACTGCCCCCGGAGCGCCGGGCGTTCGCCCGCTACGTCGAGTCGTCGGTCAGCGACGAGGACCTGATCCCCGGCGCGGCCTACAAGCCGGCGGTCGTCGCGACCGACATCGAGACCGAAACCCTCGAAGGTACCGAGCGCGAAGACGCACTCCGAGAATGACGACCGGGTCCGCGGTCCGCCGGCTGTCCGCCTGGGACGCCGAGCGACTGCGCGGCCTCGGTACCGAATACGACACGCCGCTGTACGTCCTCGATCTGGACCGGGTGCGAGAGAACGCCGCCCGACTCCAGGAAGCGTTCGACGCCGAGGAGATCAGTTACGCCGTCAAGGCGAACACGACGGAGCCGGTCCTGGAGACCATCGAGTCGACGGGGATTGGCGCGGAGTGTGCCTCGGCGGGCGAGGTCGAGCGCGCCCTCGCCGCCGGATTCGACGGTGCGGAGGTGCGCTACACGGCGGTCAACCCGCCCGCCCGGGACCTCGATTACGTGGTCGACGCCGCGGCCGACGCGGACCTGATCGTGACCGTCGGGGCGGCCGACACCCTCGACCAACTCGCCGAGCGCGGCTTCTCCGGCCGGCTCTGCATCCGGGCGAACCCGGGTGTCGGTGCCGGACACCACGAGAAAGTCTCGACCGGCGCGGCCCCGAAGTTCGGCGTCCCGCTGGATCGGGTCCCCGACCTCGCGGCCGAGGCCGTCGACCGCGGGTTCGACCTCGTCGGCCTCCACGCCCACGCCGGAAGCGGCATCTCCGGCGAGGACCTGCAGGCCCACCGCGAACTCGTCGCGCGGATGGGTGAGCTGGCACGCGAAGTAATTGCCGACGTGGGCAGTATCGAGTTCGTCAACGTCGGCGGTGGGCTCGGCGTCCCCTACCGCGAGGACGAGGCCCCCCTCGACCTCGACGCGGTGGCGGCGGCGACCCGCGACGCGTTCGGTGACGTGGACGCCAGGCTGGGGATCGAACCCGGTCGGTACTTCGTCGCGGACGCCGGCGTCTTGCTGACCCGCGTCAACACGGTCAAGCCGACGCCGGAGACGACGGTCGTCGGCGTCGACGCCGGGATGACGACGCTTGTCCGCCCGGCGATGTACGATTCCTACCACGCGATCCGGTCGCTGGCTCCCGACGCGGGCGACCGCGAGCCGGTGTCGGCGACCGTCGCCGGCCCGATCTGCGAGACGGCGGACGTACTCGGCGAGGACCGGTCCCTGCCCGACCCCGAGCGTGGCGACCTGCTCGCGGTCGGCAACGCGGGGGCTTACGGATACGAGATGAGCAGTAACTACAACTCCCGGCCGCGGCCGGCCGTGGTTGCCCTCGACGGCAACGACGCGCGGCTGGCGGTGCGTCGGGAGGCGGTCGCGGACATCACAGGACTGGAAACATGGTCGGAGTAGAGAAATACCACGGCACGGGCAACGACTTCGTCATCGTCGACGCGGCCGAGAACGTTCCGGACCGCCGGGCGTTCGCGGCCGAACTCTGCGACCGGGAGACCGGTCTCGATCACCCCAACGCGCGCAAACGCGGGGCCGACGGCGTCCTCTTTCTGGCGCTGGAAGCCGACTACTCTCCGCCCCGGGTCGTGATGACGCTGGTCCAGCCCGACGGGAGCGTCGCGGCCATGTGTGGCAACGGCGCGCGCTGTGCGGCCAAGTGGGTCGCCGAGCGCACCGGCTCCAGCGAGGTCATGATCGACACGCAGGCCGGCACGCGCCGCGCCGAGATCGGCGAGCAGGGCGTCACCATCGAGATGGGCGCGCCCGTGTTCGATCCCGCCGGCGTGCCAGTCGTCGGGGACGAACCACTCGTCGAGCGCGAGGTCGAGGGCCTGACCGTCACGGCGGTCAACACGGGCGTCCCCCACGCGGTCGCGTTCGTCGACGACGTGACGGCCGTCGACGTGGAAGCGGTCGCGCCCGCCGTCCGGGACGCCGACGTGTTCCCCGAGGGCGCGAACGTCAACTTCGCGGCGCCGCGGGACGGCGAGGCCACGGACGGGACCGTTCGCGGGTTCGATCAGCGGACCTTCGAGCGGGGCGTCGAGGCCGAGACCGACTCCTGTGGGACGGGCGCGGTGGCCATCGTCGCCGCCGCCGAGCGTCTGGGCAAGGTCGAGCGGGGCCAGCGGGTCCCGGTCCACCCGCCGGGCGGTCGCCTCGTCGTCCAGTTGACCGAGCGCGACGCGCTCTTGCAGGGGCCGGTCGAGCGCGAGTACACCGGCACCGTCACCGTCGTCGACCCGACGACCTTCGACGTGGAACTCGACGGCGTCACGGGTGACGACTGATGGCGTTCGACCCACTCCAGTTCCACGAGTCCGCCGTCGCCATTCCGTCCCACGAGGACGTGACCGAGATGCGCGAGTTCCTGGTCGAGACCCTCGAAGACGAGGGCGTCGACCCGCGAGTCGACGACGCCGGCAACACGCTGGCGACGCGTGCGGGTGATTCGGACGGCCCCCACATCGTCTGCAACACGCACATCGACACGGTGCCACCGCACGTCCCGCTCGAAATCGACGGCGAGATCGTCCGCGGCCGCGGGTCCTGCGACGCGAAGGGCCCGCTCGCGGCACTGGTGTCGGCGTTTCTGGACGCCGAGATCGAATCGGGACGGCTGACGCTGGCGGTCACGCCCGACGAGGAGGTGTACTCGACGGGTGCGGCGGCCCTGGACCTGGACGCGGACGGCTACATCGTCGGCGAACCCACTGGGCTTGACATCTGCAACGCCGCGAAGGGTCGGTTCGAGGGCACAGTCACTATCGAGGGCGTCGCGGCCCACGCCGCCGAACCCGAGAGCGGCGCGAGTGCGATCCGTGCGGTCGCGCCCGTCCTGCAGGCGCTGGAGTCGTACGACGAGACGGTCGGCCCGCCGGAACACGACTCGCTCGGGCGGCCGACGCTCGAACCGACCGTGATCGAGGGTGGCGAGGCCACGAACCAGATCCCCGCCGAGTGCGCGATTACGGTCGACCGGCGGAGCGTCCCGCCCGAGACCCAGCAGGGCTTTCGCGAGCAACTGGAGGCGCACCTCCAGTCCTGGATTCCCGACTCGATGACGCTCTCCTTCGAGTACACCGAGCGGGAGACGCCGTTCCTCGAAGCGTTCGCCACGCCCGAAGACAGCGACGTGGTGACCGCGCTCCAGGGGGCCGGCGCTGGCGAGATCCGTCCGTTCGGGGCCGCGACCGAGGCCTCCTACTTCGCGGCCGACGCGCCGACGGTCGTGTTCGGTCCGGGCGTTCTGGCCGACGAGGACGGCGCGGTCGCACACGCCGAGCGCGAGTACGTCCGCCGTCCCGAGGTCGAACGGGCCGGCGAGATCGCGACGGCGGCCGTCGAGTCCCTGCTCGACTGAGCGGGAGGCGTCTTTTTGAGGTGCGCGGTCGATCCACCGGCGTGGCCTACGACGTGACGACGCTGGCGCTCGTGTTCGCCGCCGTCTTCGCCGGTGGGTTGGTCACCGGCGTCACCGGCTTCGGGTACGCCATCGTCGCGACGGCGACGCTGGCCTCGCTGCTGGAGCCCCGGACCGCCATCGTCGTGGTCATCCTGCCGATCCTGGCCGCGAACCTCTCGCTCGTGACCGAACTCGACCGCGCGGGACTCCGCTCCTGCGTCCGGCGGTTCTGGGCGTTCGTCGCCGCGGGGGCGGTCGGGACCGTCGCCGGAATGGTCGCGCTGACGCGGATCCCCGCCGCACCGCTGTCGGCGGGCCTGGGGCTGTTCACGCTGGGCTACGTCGCCGTCAGTCAGCCCTGGATCGGCCTCCCCGGCCAGCGGCGGTTCGAGTCGTTCTGCCTCGTCGAGACCCACGCCCGCAAGGGACTGCTCGGCGTCGCCGCCGGCCTCGTGTTCGGTGCCTCGAACGTCGGTGTCCAGGTGGTCGCGTACCTGCGGTCGCTGGATCTCGACCACGAGACGTTCGTCGGCGTCGTCGCGATGATCTTCCTCGGCGTCGGCACGGTTCGCGTCGCGACCGCCTGGCTGCTGGGTCTGTACGGGTCGTCGTCGCTACTCGCGGTTTCGGCGGCCGCAGCGGTCCCCGGTCTCGTCGGCGTCACCGCGGGCAAGCGACTCCGTCCGATGATAACGTCCCGACGCAGAGACGCCGCCGTCTACACCATGCTGGTCGTCATCGGCGTCCGCCTCGCCGGTGCCGGTCTGGCCGGGCTGTGAGGGCACGCCTGCGAGACGAATTGTCGCTCCAGCGACCGGAGTTTCCATCCCTGATAGCGCCCGGCAGTCACGCGGCAGACGCCCGTCAGACGCCGCGTAAACGCTTTTGTCGGCGGCTCGGAGAGCAATAGATATGGCAATGGCACAGCGGCGACGGTTCGACGCGGAATCGATCGGGCGTGCGGGGGCGCTGATCGCGACCTGCACGCTCGTCCTGACGGCGACGTTCCTGGGGCTGGTGGCCCTGGTGTCGGGCGAGGCGGTCGGACTGAGCGACCGCCTCCCGGCGTACGTGCTGGGGATGGCGACGGCGTTCGTCGGCGCGGTCCTGATCGCGGAGACGCAGGGCCTCGACGGCCGGACGGTCATCGGCGGTGCGGGCGTGGTGGCGCTCGTCACCCTCGTCGTCCTGACGCTGGGCGGTGAAGGCCTCTTGCACGCGGTCCGGAATCCGGGTGCGCTGGTCACGTCGCACCTGCTCTTTTACTTCCTCGCGGCGGGGATGATCGCCACCGGCGTCGGCTACTGGGCGATCAACCACTGGCAGGAACTCTCCGTTCGACCGAAGACGGGCTTCGGGCGCTGACTACCCGAGAAGCGCGTTCAACAGCCGGGACTCGACTTTTCTGAGGATCTCGCCGACGGTACCGGGCGCGACGTCCACTTCCTCGGCGATGTCGTCGTAGGTGACCTGGCGCGGCGTGTCGTAGTAGCCCATATCGACGGCGATCTCGGCGACTTCGCGCTGGCGGTCGGTGAGCCGCGAGAGCAGGCGTTCGTTCTCGGGGGCGTAGTCGCCGAGCTTCTGGAGTTCGACCGAGATGCCGTCGGGCACGGCGTCCATCGCCTGGCGGATCTGATCCTCGTCGCCGACGACGGTCAGCCTGATCCCGCCGTTGCTGGCGAACTCGATGGGGAAGTCCGGCACGATCTGGTACGTGTGGGGGAGTTCCAGCAGCCCGGTGAGCATCTCGTTGGATTCGAGATGGGCGTAGGTGATGATCCGATCCTGCATCGGCGAGACCTGATACGTGATGAGTTCGGGGACGTACTCGGCGGCGAACTCGATGACCTCCCGGTCGCCGCTGAGTTCGTACATCGTCGTCACCGTCCCGTCGTCGAGCAGTTCCATCTGGAGGATCCGTTCGTTCTTGATCCCCGGTGCCTGCTGGATGCGCCGTTCGATCGGGTGAATCCACCCCCGATCCGGCGTCAACAGGCCCTCGACGTATCGCATTTGCTCAGTGATTGCGCCCGACCAGCATATGCGTTTGGTACCGACAGCTCACTGTCAGCCGTCCAACTCGTCGACCAGTTCGTCGCCCACACCGACGTAGCCGGCCGGTGTCAGGGCCGTCAGTTCCTCCCGTACGTCCTCGCTCACGTCCAGTTCGGCGAACAGGTCCCGGAAGTCCTCGATGGTGACCCGCCGGCCCCGCGTGAGTTCCTTCACCCGCTCGTAGGCGTCGGTGTGGCCCTCCCGGCGGAGGATGGTCTGGACTGCTTCGCCGACGATCTCCGGCGTCGACTCCAGGTCCTCGCGCATGACCTGCTCGTTGGGGACGACCTTCTCTAGCCCGCGCTCGCACTTCCGGTAGCCGACGAGACAGTGGGCGAGTGCGGCCCCGACGTTCCGCTTGACCGTCGAGTCCGAGAGGTCCCGCTGGAGCCGCGAGGTGGTGACGTAATCACCGAGGAAGACCAGATCGGAGTTGGCCTTCGAGAGGTTGCCCTCGCTGTTCTCGAAGTCGATCGGATTGACCTTGTGGGGCATCGTCGACGAGCCGGTCTCGCCGGCGGTGGCCTCCTGCCCGAGGTAGCGGTCGGAGACGTAGAGCCACACGTCCAGGTCCAGATCGAGGAGAACGTTGTTCGCGCCACGGAGCGCGTCGAACAGCGCTTCCAGGTCGTCACAGGGGTTGACCTGCGTGGCCAGTTCGGTGTGGTCGAGTCCGAGGCCGGTGACGAACGACTCCGAGAAGGCGGGCCAGTCCACGTCGGGATAGGCGGCGTCGTGGGCGGCGTAGGTCCCCGACGCGCCGGCGAGTTTGCCCGAGAGGCCGTCGGCGGCGCGTTCGATGCGGCCCAGCGCCTTGCCCAGGCGGGCGGCGTAGACGGCCATCTCCTTGCCGAACGTGGTCGGCGTCGCGGGCTGGCCGTGCGTGCGGGCGAGCATCGGCACGTCGCGGTGGTCGCGGGCCATCTCGGCCAGTGCGTCCCGCACGTCCCGGAGGGCGGGCACCAGCACGTCCTCGACGGCGGGTTTGACCAGCAGGCGGTGCGCGAGGTTGTTCACGTCTTCGCTGGTGAGGCCGAAGTGGATCCACTGCGCGGCGTCGAGTCCGTCGGGCAGGTGTTCGCGGACGAAGTACTCGACGGCCTTCACGTCGTGGTTGGTCGCCGAGTAGTCCTCCCAGCCCTGCGTTTCGAGGGCTTTGACGATCTCGGCGTCGCCTTCGTCGAACTCCTCGTAGAGCGCCCGGAGGTGGTCGCGCTGGTCGGGGTCGATCTCCAGCGGCGTGGCGTCCAGATCGGCGAGTGCGATCAGGTACTCGACTTCGACCTGGACGCGGGCGCGGATCAGCGCCTGCTCGCTGGCGTAGGGAACGAGCGGTTCGGTGTAGCGGGCGTACCGCCCGTCCAGCGGCGAGACGGCGGAGAGTGGACTGCGGTCTGTCATACCCGTCGATGGGCGAGGCCGGCCCAAAGGGGTATCGAAGCCCGCCGATCAGGCGAGCTTCCGGTACACCCGCAACAGCACCGAAACGGCGACGCCGAGCCCGGGGATCCGAGTCGACAGCGCCGCAGCCCCCAGCAACAGCGCGCCGGCTTTCGGTCGGCCGCGGGCGAACGCCACCAGCGCGTCGACCAGCGTCGAGACGATACCGAGGTCGCGGACGGAACGGTCGGAGAGAGCTGTCATCACTCGAACGAGGGGCGACGGAGAGAAGCCGCTGGTGCCTGCACTCGCAAGCCAGCGTCGAGATCAGATAGGGTTGATGGAGTGTTTCTTGGGGGGCCAGTCGTCCTCCCTGGTGTCCTCTGCGCGGTCGATGGCGCGGACGATTCGCTCGCGGGTGTCGCCGGGGTCGACCACGGCGTCGATGCCGAGCCGCGAGGCCGCACGGACCGCGTCGGTGCGGTCCTTGAACTTCTCGACGAGTTCGGCCCGCTTTTCGTCGGGGTCCTCGGCGGCCTCGATCTCCCGGCGGTATGCCACGTCGACGGCCCCCTCGATGCCCATGGCGGCGATCTCGGCGGTCGGCCACGCGATGCTCAGGTCGGTGTCGGCCGAGCGCCCGCCGCCCATCGCCACGTAGCCGTAGCCGTAGCCCCGGCGAAGACAGACCGTGACGGTGGGGACCGTCGCGCGGTTCAACTCGAAGGGGAGTTTCGCGGCGTGGCGGGCGACGCCCTCGGATTCGGAGTCGGGGCCGGGGAGGATGCCCGGCACGTCGATGAGCGTCAGGACCGGGAGGTCGAAGGCGTCACAGACCGAGACGAAGTGACTCGACTTGTCGGCGGCGGCGGTGTCGATGGTGCCGGCCTTGTGTCGGGGGTTGTTCGCCACGACGCCGACGGGCCGCCCCTCCAGTCGGGCAAAGCCCGTGACGATGTTGCGGGCGTACCCGGGCTTCATCTCGAAGAAGGAGTCGCGGTCGACGATGCCCTCGACGATGGCGTAGATGTCGTAGCCCTTCTTCTCGTTGGCCGGAATCACGTCGGTCAGGGCGTCGACCGTCGCGTCGGCCGGGGCCGCCCAGTCGTCGGTCGTCGGCGGGTCGTGCGTGGCGTTCCGGGGGAGATACGAGAGGTAGGTCCGGACGGCGTCGAGACAGGCCTCGTCGTCCTCGCACGAGAGGTCGGCCATCCCGTTGCGGGTCGCCTGCACCGTCGGCCCGCCGAGTTCCGCCTTCGAGAGGTCGGTCCCGAGCGCCGCCTCCACGAGCGAGGGGCCGGCGACGCCCAGCGTGGAGGTGCCCTCGACCATCGGGACGAAATCACACAGCGCCGCGAAGTTGGTGGGCGCGGCGAAGCCGGGCCCCAGCATCGCGGAGACGGTCGGGACCCACCCCGAGAGGGTCTCCTGCAGGTTGGCGAAGCCGTTGTCCCCGCGGGCGGTCGGCGCGGCGTCGAGGCCCTCCTGGATGCGGTGGCCGCCACCGTCCTGCAGCATGACGAACGGGTACCCCCGGTCGCGCGCGAGCGTGGCGACCCGCTGGAGTTTCCGGCCGCCGGCGTGGCCGATGGAGCCACCCTTGACAGTGTAGTCGGTGGCCATGATGGCGACCGGCCGGCCGTCGACCTCGCCGATGCCACAGACGACGCCGTCGGCGGGGGCGTCCTCGCGCTCCCAGTCGGCCACCTCGGGCGTGGTCGGCATCGGGGCCGCGAGTTTGCCGATCTCGTCGAAGCTCCCCTCGTCACAGAGGTAGTCGACCCGTTCGCGAGCGGTCAGTTTGCCCGCCTCGTGCTGGCGCTCGACCGCCTCGGGGCGGCCTGCGTCCTCGACGGCTTCCTTCTCCGTGCGGACGGCCGTTATCAGGTCCGCGACGTCTCCTTCGTCACTCATGGCGCACTCACCGTGGTTCGCCGCGTCTCGCGAGTCATGCCCGAACCAATATATTACAGGACCAAAAGATTTGGCGCACCTCTGAACGCTGTTAGCTATACAGTGGAGAAAGCGGAACAATGATAAGTAACGAACGGAGACGTGCCACTGGGGAAACTGATCACCCCAAGTGTGGTTCACTCCACTCTCACTCTCCCTTGTCCCCCACCCCCAACATCTCTCCCCCCACACCCCTTTCGGGACACACCGCGGAGTCACGGCTGAGCGATTCGCAACGCCTTTGCGCCCGGACCGCCCCCCTCCGCACATGAAGCTAGCGGGCATGGCCAGCAACCGCGGCCGCAATTTACTGAACGTCCACGACCTGGCACCCGGCGGGGCCGAACTCGCCGTCGTCCTCACCAACTCCGAGGACGCGCCGGTCGTCGAGAAAGCCCGGAAACGGGGGATTCCGACCGAGACCGTCGTCCAGCGCGACGACGAGAGCCGACGGGAACACGAGGCACGCGTCGTCGACGCCCTCGACGACTACGAGTTCGACCTCGTCTGTCTGGACGGCTACATGCGCGTCCTCTCGGACACCTTCCTGGACCCGATGCCGACCACGCTGAACGTCCACCCCTCCCTGCTGCCCGCCTTCCCGGGCATGGACGCGTGGGGCGACGCGCTGGAGTACGGCGTCGACGTGGTGGGCTGTACCGTCCACGCCGTCACCAACGCCGTCGCCGAGGACGGCTCGCTCATCGAGGACGAGGTGGACGGCGGCCCCGTCGTCACGCAGGAACCGATCCCCGTCTACGACGGCGACGACGAAGCGGACCTCAAAGAGCGCGTCCTCTACCAGGGCGAGATGAAGGCGTACCCGCGGGCCGTCAAGTGGTTCGCCCAGGACCGCGTCGAGATCGACTGGGCGGCTAATCAGGTCCACGTCGAGGGCGACACGGGCGGCGACTTCCCCGAGCGCCGGGTCACCAGCGAGGACCGCCACGCCGACCTCCGCTACGGGGAGAATCCCCACCAGGACGCGGCGCTGTACGCCGACCCGACCTGCGAGGAGGCCAGCGTCGTCTCGGCCGACCAGTTGAACGAGGGCGCGAAGGGGATGTCCTACAACAACTACAACGACACCGACGCCGCCCTCAACATCGTCAAGGAGTTCGACGAGCCAGCGGCCGCGGTCATCAAACACACCAACCCCGCGGGCTGTGCGACCGCCGACACGCTCGCCGAGGCCTACGCCGACGCGCTCGCCACCGACCCCAAGAGCGCCTTCGGCGGCATCGTCGCGCTCAATCGGGAGTGCGACCAGGAGACGGCCGCACAGATTATCGACTCGTTCAAGGAAGTCGTCGTCGCGCCGGGCTACACCGACGACGCCCTCGACACGCTGTTCGAGAAGGAGAACCTCCGCGTCCTGGACGTGAGCGACAACTACGACGTGACCGAACCGGTCACCGAGAAAGACCTCGTGGGCGGACGGCTCGTGCAGGAACGGGACACCCAGGCCCCCACTCGCGCGGACCTGGAAGTGGTCACCGAGCGCGAACCGACCGACGAGCAGATCGACGCGATGCTCTTTGCCTGGCAGACGATCAAACACGTCAAATCCAACGCTATCCTGTTCGCGAGCGGTACCGAGACGGTCGGGGTCGGTGCCGGGCAGGTCTCCCGCGTCGACGCCGTCGAGATCGCGAAGATGAAAGCCGAAAAGGACGCCGAGGGCAAGTCGGCCGCGGGTGCCGTGATGGCGAGCGACGCCTTCTTCCCGTTCCCGGACGGGATCGAGGCCGCCGCCGAGGCCGGCATCGAGGCGGTCATCCAGCCCGGCGGCTCGGTCAACGACGACGACGTGATCGAGGCCGCCGACGAACACGACATGGCGATGGTCTTCACCGGCTCGCGGGCGTTCCGGCACGACTGATCGGCCGACTGCCCTGCCGCTCCTCGGGACAGAATCGAAGCCCCGGGCAGAATCCGGGGCAGAACACCGGCCGGGACGGCGGCCCTGACTCGACGGGCAGTCCCGGGCAGCGCTAGCAACTCGAAGTCGAAACCGGCTTTTCGATCAGGCGTAGGCCGACATGTCGGTCATCTCGTAGCCGACGATGAGCTTCATGATCTCCTCGGTACCGTCGGGGATCGTCATCGTCTGGGCGTCGCGGTAGTACCGCTCCAGCGGGTAGTCGGTCGAGAGGCCGTTGCCACCGTACAGTTCGACGGCGTGGCGGGCGGTCTCGACGGACTTGTCACAGGCGTAGCCCTTCGCGAGCGAGGAGTACATCCGAGACTCGTCGTCGGCGTTGGACAGCTTCTCGACGGCCTCGTGGGTCAGCAGGCGCGAGGTCTCGACGTTGGCCTTCATCTTGTAGAGGCGGTTCTGGACGAGCTGGTGCTGGGCGATGGGCTTGCCGAAGGTCTCCCGGTCGGTCGCGTAGTCGAGCGCGTCCTCGTAGGCCGCCTGCTGGATGCCGACCGCCATCGCGGCCATCCCGGTCCGCATGAACGAGAAGATGGCGTTCAGCGGCTTGTGGCTCAGGAACAGGTCGACCATCTCGTTGGGGAAGGGCAGCGCCTCCGCGAGGTCGCCGTGTTCGAGGATCAGGTTGCGGATGGCGTTGCTGAGCTTGTTGTCCTCGGGCACGCGCACGTCGTCGAAGAACATCTGGCCGGTCGGCGAGCCCTTCCAGCCGAGCTTGTCCAGCTTGCGCGTGTCGAACGGGGAGTTCTCCTGGTCGACGATGAACATGTCCTGGGCGTCGTTCTCCTCGTCCCAGGCGACGATCATCGTCAGGTCACAGATCTGGGCGTTGCTGACCCAGGTCTTCTCGCCGTTGATGACGTACTCGTCGCCGTCCTTCCGGGCGACGGTGTTGGGCTTGCTGGAGTGACTGCCCGAGCCGGGCTCGGTGACGCCCAGCGCGCCGATGGCCTCGCCGTTCTCCAGTTTGTCGCCCAGCGCGTCCTGGGTCTCCTCGCTGGCCCAGTTGGCGAACATGGCCGGGAACGACATGTTGAGCATGACGTTCAGGCTCGGCCAGACCCGGGAGATCTCCTCGGAGCCGATGACGTAGTACTTGAGGTCGCCGAAGTAGTCCTGTGCGGTCTCCTGGTCGAAGCCGATGCCCAGCTTCCGGAGGTCGCGCAGGTAACCGACGGCCTCCTCTTTGGTCATCTCCTGTTTGTCCAGTTCCTGCACGTCCGGTTCGATCTCGCTCTCGAGGTAGTCCCGGAGCGAGTCACGGAACATCTCGTGTGTCTTGTCGAATTGCATGTTGTCGTCTCCCCCATGGCGGCACCGACGCCCCGCACGTCGGCGGCCAGGTTAGCAGAGCGTTATCGTGGAACGGCGTAATGCCTGCCCCGTCACATACGAGGTAGGTTTATGTCCGAGCTGGCTGGCACAAACGTAATGGGCTGGCCGTCGTAGCAGGCCCCACATGGATCGACCGAACCTCCAGGGGCGCGTCCCCGATACGCTCACCTCGCGGCTCCCGGGTGGGGAGTCCGATGTCCCCGGGGACGCCACGGGTGGATCGAGCGTCGACGATTCGGCCCCCGACGCCGACGAGTCCGCCTCCCGGCGATTGACCACACTGCTCACCCTCTCAGGGCTGGGGCTGGCGGCGCTGGGCGTCGTCCTCCGCTACGCCCTCGACGGCCGCGGCGCGGGCGAGGCCGACGACGAGGGCGACCGCGACGACCCGAATCTCGACCGGGACTTCGAGGGGAACGTCCAGGTCGTCGGCGACACCGGGGCCGTCGACGTCGCCGACGAAGCACCGAGCGACGCGACGAGCGAGGAGAGCGAGACGGCCTCCGGGGAGGGCGACGACGCGGCCGACACCGAGACAGAGCCGGAGACCGACGTGTCCGTCGAGACGTTCGGGGCGGATCGAACCGCCGACGAGGAGGACGGTAACGGCGCGGAGGTCGACGACGGCGACGCGGCGGCCGAACGCGAGGAGCCGCCGCGGATCGCGCCGCTGGTCGGGATGGTCGCGCTGGTCGGGATGCGACTGTTCGTCGAGCGCGTGCGAGAACGGTACGCCGAGCGCCCGAACGACGCCGCCGCTTAGTTGTAGGCCGAGCGGCCCGTGATCTCCTTGCCGACGATGAGCTTCTGGATCTCCGTCGTCCCGTCGGGGATCGGCATGACGCGGGCGTCACGGAAGTAGCGTTCCAGCCGGTTCTCGGTCTTGAGGCCCTCGCCGCCCATCACCTGGATGGCGTTCGAGGTGGCCTCGTGAGCTTTCTCCGCGGTGTAGCCTTTCGCCATCGAGGTGAGCAGGCGCGCGTCGCTGGACCCCTGCTCCAGGGACTCCAGGGCCCGCCGGGAGAGCTGGCGCGAGGTCTCCAGATCGACCCGGATGTCGTAGAGCAGTTCCTGGACGAGCTGGTGTTCGGCGATGGGTTTGCCGAAGGTTTCGCGTTCCTCGACGTAGTCGACGACCTCGTCGTACGCCGCCTGCATGATGCCGACGGACATGAACGACATCCCGGTCCGCATGAACGAGAACGTCGCGTTCAGCGCTTTCTGGTCGAAGAACAGCTCGGCGACCGAGTCCGGGAACGGCACCACGTCGGTCAGCTGGTTGCCGTCGCGGATCGCGTTGCCGATGATCGCCGACAGCTTGTTGTCCTCGGGCACGCGGACGCCGTCGAGGTACATCCGCCCGTTGTTGACGGCTTTCCAGCCGATCTTGTCGAGCGTCTCGGCCTCGTAGTCCGAGTACTCGCGGTCGACCAGGAACATGTCCTGGGCGTCGGCCTCCTCGTCGTGGGCGACGATCAGCGACACGTCCGCGATGGGCGCGTTGCCGACCCAGGTCTTCCCGCCTTCGAGGACGTACTCGTCGCCCTCCTTTCGGGCGACCGTCCGGGGCTGTGCGGTGTCCGAGCCTCCCTCAGGTTCCGTGACCGCGAGCGACCCGATGCACTCGCCGGTCTCCAGTTTCGAGAGCTGGTTTGCCCGCGTCTCCTCGCTGGCGAAGCGGACGAACTGGGCGGGAAAGCCCATCAGGAGTCCCACGTTGAGACTCGGCCAGTAGTAGCTGATCTCCTCGGAGACGATGGCGAAGCGACGCAGGTCCCCGAAGAACTCCTCGACGGTGTCGGGACTGAACCCGATCCCCAGTTCTTCGAGATCCTTCATGTACTTCACCATCTCGTCGCGGGTGAACGGTTCCTGGTCGGCCTCGTCGACGACTGGCTCGACTTCTCGCTGCAGGTACGCACGCAGTTCCTCGCGGAACGCTTCCTGTTCTTCGGTCAAATGCATGATTAATCGTGTATGTTTGGTGGTTCTGCCCGGCGTCCTGTCCGGTCGTCTGTGACAGAATCCGGGACGCCGCCGGATCGAATCGCGTCGGTGTCCCACGTGCCCGGGACGGCGTCCACGTGCCGCGGACCTCGTGTCAGTGTCGTGGCGGAATTAGTTCGGGACGTTGTCCGTGATCTCGCCCATGACGGAGGCGAGCTGGGTGCCCTTCTGGACGGAGCCGTCCAGTTCGTACTGCTGCTGCATGAAGCCCTGCACCGGGTCGATGCCGCCGGTGATGAGGCCGGTCAGCGTGTCGGCGGGGCCGGTCAGCGTGAGGTCGGCGTCCGAGACGGTGCCGGAGCCGCCGGTGATGGTCTCCTCGCTGGCGTTGACGTCGAGGTGGCCCTGCATCGGGCAGTCGTCGGCCTCGAAGTTCGCCGTGATGTCGGCGGCGATCTGGTCTTTGATCTCCGGGTTCTCCTCGACGAGCATGTTGACGCCCGTCCAGAGCAGGTCCTGGAACTGGTCGCCGGCCTCGGGCTCTTCCTCGTAGAAGCTCGCGATGTCGATGTCGTCCATCCGGCCGATGACCTGCGCGAACAGTTCGGGGTTCTCGCCGATGAGTTCTTCTTCCTGACCCTGAATGTCTTCGAGCAGACCCGGCAGGTCCTCCTTGAGCTGTTCCTCGTCCTTGTCGAGCGTTTCTTCGACGCGTGTGATGAGTTCGTCTGACATAGTTTCGCCCATTCCCCACCGGCACCCTGTGGCCGATGGCTACTGCTACGTATAGCTCCTATCCCCCTGAGGGTACCCCGTCGTATGTGAGGGAGTTTTATATACTGACTCCGGACCCGTCCGATTTGTTGAACAACACGAGGGAAATTTACACACTGATCGCTCTGAAACCGGCCAGTGAGTGCGACAAAAATATTGGGTTTCGGACAGTTAGAACAGGAAGCGCTTGTCCAGGTCGCTGGCCACGTCGGTCATCGTCAGCGCGGCGTCGGAGTACTGGAGGATCTTCTGCATGTCACCGTCCAGCTCCAGCTTGCCGGACATGATGGCCTCGACCACGTCGAGGTCGCCGTTGACCAGGTCGACCCACTGGTCGAAGTCGCCGGTCAGGACGAACCCGTGGTCGCGCTCGTCGAGCGTGTCCATGGTCGTCGTGTCGTAGCAGCCACCGTCTTCCAGGCCGATCCAGGCGTAGACCGTCCCGTCGTCGGTGACGTTCTCCTCCAGTTCCGTGAGGAGGTCGTCCATGATGTCCGGCATGACGCGGCGGAGGCCGGGCCAGACCTTCTCGGGCGCTTCGGAGATCTTCGTCTCCAGCAGTTCCTGGGCGGCGCGTTCGGGGAGGGGCCCGTCGCGAGCCTCGATCCCCTCGGCGACGTCTTCGGGCGCGTCTTCGAGGACGGTCTCCAGCGTGTCCTCGGGCAGTTGGGTGATCCCCTGTTCGAGGGCCTCCCAGACCTCCTCGGGGAGGTCGTCGACCGTTCGCTCCTCGATCGGGAGGTTCTGCATCTCGAAGACGAAGTCACCGTTCCAGCCGACGCCCCAGCCCTCGCCGGTGTCTTCGAGTTCCTGACTGTCGTCGAGCGCGTGCTGGTACCTGGTAAGCCATGCCGTGGTCGGGAAGTAATCGTCGAGTTCGAACTGTTGTTCCTGTGTACTCATGGGTATCACCCCGTTGTGCGGGTCGGTCCCCCAACTGCGCGCCCGCCAACGGATCCACCCATACCGACACTGGAGATCCCAAAAATAGTTCTCCCGTCGATGTGAGGTTGTTTAAATACCGTACAGCGGCGAAAGCTAGGCTTATTAAGTCACTCGGGGAGAAACAGCCGGAAATTGCCGAAAAAGCGACCACACAGCGGTCTCGACCCACCTAGAGGATGTCCATGTCGCCGCCGAACAGGTCGCTCTGGGTGTCGGTCTCGATGGTGCAGTCGGATTTCGGGTAGGTGATACAGAGGAGCGCGAACCCGTCGT
Source organism: Halorientalis pallida (assembly GCF_049605515.1). GTDB lineage: Archaea > Halobacteriota > Halobacteria > Halobacteriales > Haloarculaceae > Halorientalis > Halorientalis pallida_A. The sequence goes on along the minus strand of NZ_CP187158.1, from coordinate 1,548,028 downwards.
CTTCCTGCATCGGGTCCAGTGCCGCGCCCTCGCTCTGGTCGATCTCACCCTCCTGGACCGTCCCGACACAGGAGGTACACTGTCCCTTCCGGCAGGAGTAGGGCAGATCCAGGCCGGCGTCCTCGGCCGCGTCGAGGATGTACTCGTCCTCGTCGACGGTGAGATCGATCTCCTCGCCCTCGTGTTCGAGGGTAACCTCGTACTCGCCGCCGTCGGTGACGGCTTCGCTGGTCGCGTCCTCGCTCGTATCTGCCCGTCCGCTCATAGCTCCTGGCGAAGCTTGTACATCTCCAGCGCTTCGAGTCGCGGGTCGTTGTTGGTGTCCTCGTTGTCGCTGGCGGCCGCGCCGGCCACGCCCTCGTTGTTGGCCCGGCCGGTCCCCGAGTCGAGGATGTAGGCGACTTCTTCTTCGACCTTCTCGGGGGCCATCCCGAGGTCGTCCGCCGCTTCCTCGATGGCCTCGTCGATCTCGTCGTCCGATGCAGTGAACTCCGCGCCTTCGATGTCTTTGAGTTCCGTCATGATCAGTCACCCGCCATCTTGGCCGAGTAGATGTGGTCGTACTTCTCGATGACCGCCTCGTAGTCGCTGCCCTGTGCGTCCTCCATGGCGTCGGCGGCGGCCTGCATGAACTCCGTGGCGCTCCCGGCGTCCAGGTCGAGCGTGTCGAACATCATGTCTCCGGCCAGCCGCGCACCGCGGTTCACGAGTTCGTCGAAGTCCACGTTCAGCGGGTCACCGACGGACTCGGTGATGAAGTAGGCCGTGTCGGTGATGTACCCGATGTCCTCGACGGCCTGCTCCCAGATGGCGTTCTCGACGCCCTGGTACTCCGGAACGCCCGCGCGTTCCTTCTCGATGAGTTCGTTCAGCACTTCGAGTCCGAAGGTAATGTGTCGCCCCTCGTCGGTGCTGATGAACTGGAAGCCCTTGTTGAGCAGCTTGAGCGGCGCTTCCTGCATCATCCGGTTCTTGGCGAAGTACCCACCGCGGGCGAGGATGCCCTCGACGCCGATGTGGTAGTTCGTCGCCGCGCGGGCGATGTCCGTCGGGTCACCGCCGTCGGCCGCCTGGGCCTGGAGCGTACCCTGACGCTCGAACATCTCGCCCGCCCCGCAGGCCTCGGTCCGGGGGATCTGGATGCCCCCGCGCCGCGTGTCGAGTTCGTACTGCGGGAACTTGTCGACCATCACGTTCGTCAGGTACAGGTCGAAAAACTGCGTGTGCTTTGCCTCCTCCAGCGCCAGCGCGGAGGCGAACATCTCCTTCTCGATGGATCGGTCGAACCACGGCGAGGACACCGTCTTCATGATGCGACGGGCGTCCTGTGCGACCGCGTGTTCGCCGTCGATGAAGTACGAAATGAGCCGCGCCCACTGCTCTTTCTCGTTGTCGTCGAGCGAATCCCAGACCTCCCGGTCCTCCTCGAAGCCGACCTTGTGCATCAGCTTCTCCGCGTCCCACGTCCCCAACTCGACCGACTTCTGGTACAGCTCGTAGTACGTATTGTCGGTGTCGATCCGCCCCGCTTTGATCTGATCAGTGCTGGCGTCCATACCCACGACACCGTACAACAGACTAGTGGATACAAATACCCCCGATGATATGAGGAGCTTTTTAACAAGGGGTTCGCCACCGGAATCAGCCGTCGAGCCACCGATATGACCGGGTGTGTGATAATACCACGGGAACCGTGCGGCGCTCTCGACCCGCTTCTATCATCATCGAACAGGACGTTAAGCGCCTGTGACTCCCGTTACCGGGCCCCTCACCTCACATCACTGCCGAACTCCTTTTGTTCCCCTGGTTAGAACTGGAGGACATGCGGGAGTTCAACATCGTCCTCCGGACGGAGGACGGCACGTACAATCCGCTCGACGAGGCCATCGTCGAGCACCCCGAGCTGACCCGCGAGGCCGCGCTTCACTTCGATCTGATGTCCGACGGGACGAGCGTCCTGCTCTATCACCTCACCGGTGACGCCGACGAACTGGAGGCCATTCTGGAAGACGAGGAGAGCGCGCTCTCCTACGACGTGTTCGACGTGGAGGACGACGGCGTGCGCGCACACGTCCGCTTCGCGGCGAACACGGTCCTCTCGGCGATGATCCAGCTCATGGACGAGTACGACCTCATCATCGACCCGCCGGTCGACATCGACGAGGACGGCGGGCTGCACATGAACGTCGCCGGCGACTTCAAGAAGATCCGCGAGGCCGCCCGGATGCGCCCCGGGGATCTGGATATCGAACTCCAGGAGGACGACTCGGGGACGGTCGACCGCGTCGACGTGACGACGCTGCTGACCGAGCGCCAGCTCGAAGTCCTGGAGGTCGCCCTCGCGAAGGGCTACTACGAGATCCCGCGGCAGGCGACCAACGAGGACATCGCCGGTGAACTGGACTGTTCGACCAGCACCGTCGGCGAACACCTCCGGAAGATCGAGTCCCGGATCATCTCCCAGGTCGGGCCCGACTGACCGGAGACGGCCGAGTCCGACAGTCTAAAGCGCGCCGCTGTGTTCGGTCGGCGTATGGAGTTCCACGACGCGGCGAACTTTCTGTTCGACCTGCGCCGGTACCCGCCGCGGCCGGGCACGACGGCGACGCGGGACTTCCTCGCACATCTCGACGACCCACAGGACTCCGTTCGAGCCATCCAGATCGCCGGCTCGAACGGGAAGGGCAGCACGGCGCGGATGACCGAGCGCGTCCTCCGCGAAGCGGGCCTCGACGTGGGTTGTTACACCTCTCCCCACCTCGACGACGTGCGCGAACGCGTCCGGATCAACGGCCACAAACTCACGGAACAGGCACTCGTCGAGTTCGTCGACGAAGCCAGGCCCTACGTCACCGACCGCGCGGCCGACGGGGACGCCCCTACCTTCTTCGAGACGCTCACGGTGCTTGCGCTGTGGGCCTTCCGCCGCGCCGACGTGGACGTGGCCGTCCTGGAAGTCGGCATCGGCGGCCGTCACGACGCCACCAGCGTCGTCGACCCCGTCGCCAGCGCCGTGACGACCGTCACCCTCGAACACACGGACCTGCTCGGCGACACCGTCGCCGAGATCGCCCACGACAAGGCTCACGTCGCACCCGACGACGCACCGCTCGTCACGGGTGCGACCGGTGACGCCCGCGAAGCGGCCCGTGATGTGGCCGGTGACATCTACACGGTGGGCACCGACGCCGACGAGGACTGCACCGTCTCCTACGATGGCCGCGACGGACTGGAGGCGGCGATCTCGCTCGACGGCGGCGACTGGGCGGTCGACACGAAACTGCCCCTGCTGGGGGAACACCAGGCCCGCAACGCCGGGGTCGCGGCGGCGCTGACTCGACAGGTCGCCGACGTGGACGGTGCGGACCTCGCCCGCGGCCTTCGCAACGCCCACTGGCCCGGCCGGTTCGAGGTGATGGGCCGGGACCCGCTGGTCGTCCTCGACGGCGCGCACAACCCCGGCGGCTGTGACGCACTCGCCGACACGCTCGGTTCGTTCGACTACGACGACCTCCACGTCGTGATCGGCGCGATGAGCGACAAGGATCACCGGGGTATCGCGGCGGCCCTGCCCGACCCCGATCACGTCGTGGCCTGCGAACCCGACCTCGGCCGCGCCGAGGCCGACGACGTACTCGCACGCGCGTTCGAGGCCGAAACCGACGCCACGGTCGAGACTCGGAGCGACGTGGCCGGCGCGTTCGAGATGGCCCGCGACGCCGCCGGTCCCGACGACTGCGTGCTGGTGACCGGCTCGCTGTACTGCGTCGCGGAAGCGCGGACGGACTGGACCCGTCCCACGGTCCCCAAGCGCGTCGACTCGGTGGGCGAAGCCCGCGAGACGCTCTCGGACGCCCACGTCACCGACGCCGGCGTCTGGCGGATGGGCGGGAAGGGCGTCCATCGCGTCCTGCGAACCCGCGTCCAGCCCCGGCAGGCCCAGTACCTCAAAGAGGAGATGCTCTCGCTGGGCGGGGAGTGTGCCGTCTCCGGGCTGGTCGATCAGGACCGCGAGAACGTCGACGCCGTGTTGATGGGGACGCTGGCGCAGTTCAAGCGCCTCTGCGGGAAACTCGACGGCCAGCCCTACGGACTCTCGCCGCTGGCCGACGATCTCCGGGCCGCGCTCGAAATCGAAGGGCACGGTCCCGACGAGCGCGGCTACCCCTGGGAGGACGGCACCGCGGTCATGGGCATCCTCAACGTCACGCCGGACAGTTTCCACGACGGTGGGGAGTACGAGGCCGTCGAGGCCGCCGTTTCCCGCGCAGAGGAGATGGTCGATCACGGCGTCGACATCGTGGACGTGGGCGGGGAGTCGACACGGCCCGGTGCCGAACCCGTCCCCGCCGACGACGAGATCGACCGCGTGGTCCCGGTGATCGAACGGATCAGCGATCTCGATGTGTCCATCGCGGTCGACACGCGCAAGGCCGCGGTCGCCCGCGCGGCCCTGGACGCAGGCGCGGACATCCTCAACGACGTGTCCGGCCTCGAAGACCCGGAGATGCGCCTGGTCGCGGCCGATCACGACGTGCCCGTCGTCGTGATGCACAGCGAGGAGACGCCGGTCGATCCCGACACCGACCGCGAGTACGACGACGTGGTCACCGACGTACTCGACGAGGTGACCGAGCGCGTCCTGCTCGCCGAGAAGGCGGGCCTGGACCGCGAGCAGATCGTCGTCGACCCGGGTCTGGGTTTCGCCAAGTCCCCGGCCGAGGACTTCGAACTCCTCGGCCGGATCGACGAGTTCCGGGCGCTCGGCTGTCCCGTCCTCGTGGGTCACTCCCACAAGTCGATGTTCGAGCGGATCGACCGCGGCCCCGACGAGCGACTGGCGGCGACCGTCGCGGGGACGACGCTGGCCGCCGAGCGCGGGGCCGACATCGTCCGCGTCCACGACGTGAAGGAGAACGTCGCCGCAGTCCGGGCGGTCGAGGCCGCAGACGACACGCCCGACGCCGGTGACGAGTGACTGCGGTTCGAGTCCTCGCTCACTCCCCGTGCATGTCGAACGCCGTCGGCAGGTCGTGGGGCATGTGTCCGCCGCCCTCGGCGGCGCGCTCGCCGTAGCGCCGAAGATCGGGCCGGAAGTCCGGATGGGCACACTCGCCGACGAGTGCCTCGAACCGCTCGTCCGGCGTCAGGCCTCGCAGGTCGGCCACACCGTGTTCGGTCACCACCACGTCCACGTCGTGATCGGGGTGATCGACGTGGGACGCCATCGGAACGATCCGAGAGACCTCGCCGTCTTTTGCCGTCGAAGGCAACACCATCATCGAGAGCAGTCCGTTGCGGGCGAAGTCGCCGGAGCCGCCGATCCCCTGCAGGAGCTGTGATCCGCGGACGTGTGAGGAGTTGGTGTGGCCGTACACGTCGACCTCGACGGCGGTGTTGATGGCGACGACGCCGAACGCCCGGATCAGCCCGGGGTCGTTCGAGACGCTCATCGACCGCGTAACGACGTTCTCGGCCACGAGTTCGGGCCGGTCGAGCAATCGGCTGATGCCGTCCTCGCCGAGGACGAGTGCGGTCGCGCTCGCGGCCGAGAGCGTCCCCGCCTCCAGCAGGTCGAGCAGCCCGTCCTGTGCGACCTCGCCGAAGTAGCTCACCTGCCGGTCGCCGAAGTCGAGGTCGCCGATCCGTTCGGTGATCTCGTTGCCCAGCGACCCGATCCCAACCTCGAAGGCGAATCGCTCGCGGAAGGCCGGGTTCTCGGCGAGTTCGTCCGCCAGGAACTCGATGGCGTTGTCCGCGATGGCCCTCTCGGCGTCCGAGGGGTCCCGGAATGGGTAGGGGATCGGATCGTTCTCGGTGCGGACGACGGCCGCCAGTTTGTCGGAGTCGAACCGGACGAACTGGTCGCCCAGGCGCTCGCCCGGGTCGGACAGCGAGAGTGGGTCGCGGGGTGGCGTCGCGGGCGACCAGGTGTCGTGCAGGTGCTGGAGTTCGAGGGGCAGAGCCTCGTTGACTTCGACGATCACCTCGTCGGCGGCGGCGACGAACCCCGGAACGCCGCCGACGGCGGTCGTGGGAACCAGCCAGTCCTCACCCACCGCGAGGGCTTCCACCACCGCCACGTCGGGGTCGCCGAACTGGCCCTGTGCGACCGACTGCTCGACGACCGAGAGGTGATCGTCGACGAAGCCCACACGCCCGTCGTTGATCGCCCGCTTGAGGTTGGGCCACGCCGAGAACGGATAGCGGAGGTCGAGCGCGTCCGCGTTGGGCAACTCGGTGTCGGCGACGAAGCCGGCGTCGGCGCTCGCGGGGACCGTCAGCGAGAGACCCCGGTTCGAGGCGGCGAGTTCGTGTGCGATATCTTTCGGGCCGGCGCTGAGGCCGCTCATCGGGACGGTACCGTCGTCGGGAATCAGATCGGCGGCCGCGGTGGCGTCGGTCGTTTCGACGCCGTCGGCGACACGCTGGGTCGTCTCCTGCATACCGGTGCTTCCAGTCGCCGACGGAAAGCCGGGACGCCATAGAAGTGAGCCCCCTCAAAACAGGCCGTGTTCCTCGCGCAGGTCTCGATAGCAGTCGAGGTACTGATCGAGGACTTCCTCGTGGTCGTACCGGTCCATGTCGGGGTCCCGATCCAGCCGCTCCATGCCGGCGGCGTCGCGGATTGCCTCGGTCAGTTCCTCGTCGTCGGTGACCCGGAAGCTCCGGCGGTAGGTCTCGATGAGTTCGTGCGCGCTGGATTCGGCCTGATACTCGACGATGCCGATACAGCCACAGGCCAGCGCCCAGAGCAACTCCGTGGCGAAGTTCTCCCGGAAGGCCGTGTGGACGAAGGTGTGTGCGCCCCGGTAGATCGAGAGCCGCTCCTCGCGGTCGAGGTCGCCGGCGAAGGTGATCCGGTCGTCGATCCGGAGGTCCGCGGCCTGCTGTTCGATCTCCTCGCGTCGGGGGCCGTCGCCGATGATGGTCGCCGACCAGTCGCGCCGGCGCAACTCCGCCAGCGCGAGCAACAGCGTCTGGACGTTCGCGTCGGCGTCCAGGTCGCGGGCGTAGACGATGTCGGCGTCCTCGGCCGGTTCGACCTCGTCGATCAGCGACGTGTCGATGCTCTCGGGGATGACCCGCGTGTTGTCGCCGGTCGCCCCGTGTTCGCGGACCGTCGTCCGGACGAGTTCCGACGGCGTGACCACCGTGTCGGGCAACTTCGCGGCGTAGTTCCGCGCCCGCGAGTCGGGCAGGTTCTCGTCGCCGAACCACTCGACCACCAGCGGTGCGCGGGCAGGGACGGCCGCGAGTTTCGCGGCGGTGACGACGGCCGGCGGTTCGGGCGTCGCGTGGATCACGTCCGGGCGGTCCAGCGCGACGACCCACGGGATTCTGGCGAGAAAGGCCGCCTTCGAGTCCGAGACCGTGATCCCGCGGTAGGTGATTCCCTCGTGTTCGATGGTCTCGGGGTAATCCGGCCACCACTGGGCACAGTAAACTGTCACGTCGTGGCCGCGAGCGTCGAGGTTCGTCGCGATGCGGTGGAGGCGTTCCCGCCCCTCGGTGGACTCGTGAAACACCGTCCGCTCCGACACGAAGGCGACCCGCATACCCGGGGGGACACGGCGACCGCTCAAAAATCCCTGTCCTTTGTCCGACACGGAGGCGCGGCGGGGATCGGCCGGCGACTCTCCCGCTGGTCGAGTCGCCCGGCTCACGGCTCCCTGCGGTCGCCGTTCGCGCATTCGGAGTCGCTCCCTACAGTCGCGACTCCCGCCGCGCAAAACGTATACGCCGTCCGTCCGACCGACAGCCATGCACGACCTGGAGCGATACCTCAACGTCCGCAGCGCCTACGGCGCGTCCATCGGTCCGGAGGGCACCCTCGCCTTCCTCATGGACACGACCGGCACCCCGCAGGTCTGGACGCTCGACGAACCCGCCGGCTGGCCCGAACAACGCACGTTCTACGACGAACGCGTCACCTTCTGCTCGTTCTCGCCCGAGCGCCGCGAACTCGCCTTCGGCATGGACGAGGGCGGCGACGAGTTCACGCAACTGTTCCGCCTCGACCTGGACTCGGGCGCGGTCCACCCGCTCACCGACACGCCCGACGCCATCCACTACTGGGGCGGGTGGTCCCACGACGGCGACCGCATCGCCTTCGCCGCCAACCGCCGCGACGAGTCCGTCTTCGACGTGTACGTACAGGGTCGCGACGAGCAGGGCGACGAGGCCGAACTCGTCCACGAGGGCGACGGCTGGCTCGCGCTGGCGGGCTGGAGCCCCGACGACGACCGCCTGCTGGTCACCGAACACACCTCCTCGTTCGACAAGGACCTGTACGTCCTCCATCTGGACTCGGGCGACCTCGAACACGTCACACCGCACGACGGCGACGTGCGGTACAACAGCCCGTCCTGGGGCCCCGACGGCGAGGCGATCTACTGCTGTACCGACCGCGAGAGCGACACGCTCCGGCTGGAACGGCTCGACCTGGACACGGGCGAGTTCGCCATCGTCGAGGATGGGGGTGAATGGAACGTCGACGGTATCGCGCTGGACGACGAGACCGGCCGGCTGGCCTTCTCCCGGAACGTCGACGGCTACACGGAGATCACGGTCGGCGAACTGACGGGCGCGACAGAGTACGACACCCGACCCGCGCCGGACCTGCCCGACGGTACCGCCGGCGGCGTGAGCTTCGGTCCCGACGGCGAGGCGTTCGCACTCTCGGCGTCGAGCCGGACGAACAACACCAACGTCCACCGGGTCGCGTTCGAGTCGGGCGAGACCGAGCAGTGGACGCGAGCCTCGACCGCCGGCATCCCTCCATCTTCGTTCCGCGAGCCCGAACTCGTCCACTACGACAGCTTCGACGGCCGGGAGATTCCCGCCTACTTCACGCTCCCGGCGGAGGCGGCGCGGGACTCCACCGGCGTCCCGGTCATCGTCGATATCCACGGTGGGCCCGAGAGCCAGCGCCGCCCCTCCTTCTCGGGCCTGACCCAGTACTTCCTGTCGCGGGGCTACGCGGTCTTCGAGCCCAACGTCCGTGGCTCGACGGGGTACGGCAAGGCCTACACCCACCTCGACGACGTGGAAAAGCGGATGGACTCGGTGAAAGATATCCGGGCGGCCGTCGAGTGGCTCACCGACCAGTCCGCGGTCGACCCGGATCGGATCGTCGCCAAGGGCGGCTCCTACGGCGGGTTCATGGTGCTGGCGGCGCTGACGGAGTACCCGGACCTCTGGGCGGCCGGCGTCGACTCCGTTGGCATCGCGAACTTCGTCACGTTCCTCGAAAATACGGGGGCCTGGCGGCAGGAACACCGCGAGGCCGAGTACGGCTCGCTCGAAGACGACCGGGAGTTCCTCGAATCCATCAGCCCGCTCAACCACGCCGACCGCATCGAGGCGCCCCTGTTCGTCCTCCACGGTGCGAACGACCCGCGGGTGCCGGTCGGCGAGGCCGAACAGATCGTCGAGGAAGTCCAGTCACAGGGCGTCCCCGTCGAGAAACTGATCTTCGAGGACGAGGGCCACGGCATCTCGAAGCTGGAGAACAGGATCGAGGCCTACACGACGGTCGTCGACTTCCTCGACCGGCACGTCTGAAACTGTAACTGGCGAATCAGAAAACTTGTTGACGGGGCAGTAGAGAGGGAGAGTATGGCAGCGATCGAGACGGACGCCTTGACCAGGCGCTACGGGGAGGTGGTCGCCGTCGATTCGGTCGACCTGACCGTCGAACAGGGGGAGGTCTTCGGCTTTCTGGGACCGAACGGGGCCGGGAAGTCGACGCTCATCAACATGCTACTGGACTACACGCCGCCGACCTCGGGGGAGGCGCGTGTCTTCGGCCACCGGACGCGGGGGGAGGCCGTCGACATCCGCGAGCGGGTCGGCGTCCTGCCCGACGCCTACCAGCTGTACGAACGGCTCTCGGGCCGTCGACACCTGGAGTTCGTCGTGGAGGCCCGCCAGGCCGACGACGATCCCGACGACGTCCTCGACCGGGTCGGGCTGGACCCCGAGGACGCCGAGCGAGAGGCCGGCGGCTACTCCAAGGGGATGGCCCAGCGGCTCGTCCTCGGGATGGCGCTGATCGGCGAACCGGACCTGTTGATCCTCGACGAACCCTCCACCGGGCTGGACCCCAACGGCATCCGACTGATGCGGGACATCATCCGGGAGGAGGTCGACCGGGGCGCGACCGTCTTCTTCTCCAGTCACATCCTTGGGCAGGTGGAGGCGGTCTGTGACCGGGTCGGCATCATGAACGAGGGGCGACTCATCGAGGTGGCGAGCCTCGACGAGATCCGCGACACCATCGGGGTCGGGACGACGCTGCACGTCACCGTCGACCAGCAACCGGACCTCACGCTGTCGGACCTGGAAGCCATGGACGACGTGAGCAACGTCCGGGCAGACGGGCCGGAGTTGACGATGAACCTGTCGGACTCGACGGCGAAGGCGAAGGTCATCAACCGGCTCGAAGATGGCGGCGCGACGGTCGTTGACTTCGAGACTGCCGAGTCCTCGCTCGAGGAGCTGTTCGCCGAACTGATCGACGAGGACGAGACCGAAGCGGAGGTGTCGGCATGAGGGACCACCAGCTCGCGGTCATGGCCCGCAAGGACTTCGACGACGCCGTCAGATCGAAGGCAGTCTGGGTCGTCAGCGCCCTCTTTGCCCTGATCGCGATCCTCGCCACCTACCGGATCTCACAGCTCAACTTCCCGGACGGCGTCCCGGCGGGTGTCGTCCCGAAGCTCGTTCTGGTCACGCTCACGAACCCGATCACCTGGATCGTCCCGATCATCGCGCTGGTCGTCGGATACATGTCGGTCGTCGGCGAGCGCCGGTCGGGGAGCCTCAAACTCCTGCTGGGACTCCCCTTCGAGCGCGCGGAGATCTTCGTCGGGAAGATACTCGGCCGGACGGCGGTCATCGGTGTGAGCATCGCCGTCGGCTTCCTCGCGATGATCGTTACGATTCCCGTCCTCGTCGGTCTCGGTGCGCCAGGGGAGTTCTTCGTCGCCATCCTGGGGCTGTTCGTGGTGACGCTCCTGCTCGGGGCCGTGTTCACGACGCTCGCGGTCAGCGTCTCGGCGCTGGCCAACACGCGACGTCAGGCGATCACGACGGTGTTCGCACTGTTTTTCGTGACGCACGTCGCCTGGACCGGCGTGATCCAGTTCCTCGCGTTACCCTTCGGTGGTGTCCCGAGGGGTGGGTCCGGTGGCTGGTACCTGCTTCTCAGCTACCTCAGCCCGACCGCCGCGTACACCCGCGTGGCATCGCTCGTGTTTACGAACTTCCCGGTCCCGTATCCCGGCATCGCGATGGACGGCATCGGACAGCGGGCCCGTATCGTCGAGAGTCTCCAGCCGACGCCGTTCTACCTCACCGAGTGGTTCGCCATCCTGACGCTGCTGGCCTGGGCGGTCGGCGCTGGACTGCTGGCCCACGCCGTCTTCCGGAACGCCGACCTCGGCTGACGGCGTTTTCGCTCGACTCATCGCTCGATACCACCCCGTTCCCGTCCGGCGTCAATCGGGGGTTGTGTGCCTTCCGAGAGGTCGAAAAGATGTGACGGGTTTATCGTCCGATGGCACGTGTCTGATTGCATGACGCTTGCCGGTCGGTCACGGGACCAGGTCGAGGACATGCTGGCCGAACTCGAAGCGGGGTACGGGTCGTTTCCAGTGTCCCAGACGACGGTGTCGGTCCCGTCTGGGTGTTACGAGGAGACCGTCCGGGAGTGGCGGCGGGCGGTCGCGCGGGCGGACGTTCACGTTCGCAACGAGGCGGGTGAGGTCCTCGTCCTCGCCGACGGCGACGAGGTACGTCCGCCGGGGTCGGCCGTCAGCCCCGACCAGTCCATCGAGGAACGGGCCCGGCGTGCGGTCTCCCGGTCCGTCGGCGTCGAGTGCCGGATCGACGGGCTACAGGCCGTCACCATCGCCGGCGTCCAGAACGAACACGACGCGGACGACGACCCAGTGTATCGACTGGTCGCGCTGTTCGCCGGCACGCACGTCGGCGGCACGCCCGCGGCCGGCTGTCAGTGGCACGCCGACCCGCCGGAGAGTCAGCTCCTCATATGACGCCGGTCGCGCGGGCCGCCTCGCGGGCCGCCGGTTCGCTCACGCCGTCGCCGAGGATCGTGTAACGGTCCCGGATGCGGTGGGCCGTCGTCAGCGCCTCGATCACCGTCTCGTCGTCGATCCCCAGTTCCTCGGCGGTCGTCGGCGCACCGATCCCGGCCAGCGCGTCCCTGATCTTGCGCCACTCGGTCTCGCCGCTGTGGAGGTACTCCGTGATGATCGAGCCGACGCCGACCTGGTGACCGTGGAGCGCGGCCCCGGGGACGAGCCGGTCGAGTTGATGTGAAAAGAGGTGTTCCGCGCCGCTGGCCGGCCGGGACGAGCCCGCGATCGACATCGCCACGCCCGAGGACACCAGCGCCTTGACGACGACCCACGCCGACTCCTCGAGCCCCTTTTTGACCGAGTCGGCGTTCTCGACGAGCATCTCCGCGGTCATCTGGCTGAGCGCGCCCGCGTACTCCGAGTACTCGACGTTTTTCAGCCGGTGGGCGAGTTGCCAGTCCTTGACGGCGGTGTAGTTGCTGATGATGTCGGCACAGCCGGCGGTGGTCAGCCGCCAGGGGGCCTCCGCGAGGATTTCGGTGTCGGCGACCACGGCGAGGGGCGGTTCCGCGGCCACGCTGTGGCGCGTGTCCCCCTCGGGCACCGAACCGCGACCGCTGACGATGCCGTCGTGGCTGGCCGCCGTCGGGACCGAGACGAACCCCTTCCCGAGTTCGTCGGCCGCCATCTTCGTGATGTCGATGACTTTCCCGCCGCCGACGCCGATCAGGAAGCCGATCTCCTCGGACCGGGCGGTCTCGATGACGCGTTCGACTTCGGCGAAACTGGCCTCCTGGACCGTCGTCAGTGCCGGTTCGGTCCCCTCGGCCCCGAACGCCTCGACGACGCGGTCGCCGGCCACCTCCCGGGGCGTCGGACTCGTCACCACGAGCGGTCGGCCCGTCAGGTGTAACTCGGCGACGGCGTCGACCGTCTCGTCGAGGACGCCGTGCCCCACCACGACGTTCCGGGGCAGGCGTATCCACGTCGACTTGTCGAACATGTGTTCCCGTCTCGGCCGACGCGTGAAACCATTTTCTCTCGATACGGGATCGGCCGTCCGACGGAACGGCCGTGCATCGCCTCACGCCAGCGTGTCCAGCACGCCAAGCACGCGCGCCTCGGCCTCGCGGTCTGGCCCGTATTCGCTCCCGTCGCGGTCGCTCTCGACGTAGTCCTCGACCGTCGTCGCGAGTGCGTCCTCGGGCGGCGTCGACTCCCAGCCCAGTCCCGACAGTTTCGCCGTCGACAGCAGGTGGGGATAGTCCCGGTAGAGCGGGAACTCCTCGGCGTCGATGTCGCCGGCCGCGAGTTCCCGCGGTCCGGCGTGGACGATCTCGACCGATTCGCTGAGTACTGAAGCGATGCCCTCGACGAGTTCGTCCAGTGTCGTCGCCCGACGGTCGCCGACGTTGTAGGCCTCGCCCGGCGTCCCGTCCTCGGCGACGATCCGGAGCGCCGCGGCCACGTCCGCGACGTAGGCCCGGTGCCAGACGTTCGTGCCGTCGCCGGGGACGAGGACGCGGTCGTGGTTCGCCACGCGGTCGATCCAGTAGTCCACCCGGCCGGTGTAGTCGTGGGGGCCGTAGACGTTGCAGGGCCGGACGCTCGTCGCGTTCACGCCGTCCTCGGCCGCGGCGAACACCGCCCGGTCACCCTCCGCTTTCCGCGGGCCGTAACTCGCCGTCGAGTCGTCGCTCGCCTGTTCGTCGGAGCAGTCGTGGAGGGCGGTCTCGCCCTCGCGTTTCGGGATCGCTTCCTCGCCGTAGGCCGCGCCGCTGGAGACGAAGACGTAGGCCTCGGCGTCGTCGAAGATCCGGGTCGCGGCCCGCACGTCGCGGGGGTGGTAGGCCACGCAGTCGATCACCACGTCCGGGGCGACGGCGTGGGCGGCGTCGGCCAAGTCGCCGTCGTCGGTGCGGTCGCCCCGGACGTGCTCGACGGCCGTGTCGGCGAAGGGGTCGTCGTGCTCGCCGCGGTTGAAGATCGCTACGTCGTAGCCGTGGTCGCGCAACTCCGCGACGGTGTGGCGGCCGATGAACCGCGTCCCGCCGATGACGAGCGCCTGGGTCATGCGTCACTCCACGACGCCCCGAGTGAAAAGGTTCGGTCCGGAGCCGGCGGGACCGCCAGGTACTGCCGCCACTCGCACGGTATCGGCTGTCAATACACGGCCAACCTTTTATCGGCGACCTAGCGTTGGTTTCGGAGGCTACGTCTCCAGGGCTCCGGGCCCGAATCTGTGATGAGGGTACAGTACACGCCGTACACGGTCCCACTAATCGCGAGTGCGTTGCTCGCTCTCCTCAGTGCGTATTACGTCCAGCGCCAGAGCGACCGGCTCTCGGCGACCATGTACGCGTGGGCGATGGTCTCGATGTCCCTCTGGGCCGCCAGTTCGGCGGCCGCGCTGACCGCCGTCGACCCGCTCACGACCCGGGTGCTGGTGGGGGCCGTCCTGGGCTTTGCCGCACTGACGACGGCGACCTGGTGTCTGTTCTGTCTCAGCTACAGTGGCTACGAGCGGTGGCTCTCCTGGCCGCTGTTCACCGTCTTCGGCGTCGCGGTCGCGGCCATCACCGCACTCACCGTCTCGAACCCGCTCCACGACCTCGTGTTCGTCGACCGGACGGTCGACACCACCGGCGGCTGGGTCACTGTCGGCCACGAGTGGGCACCGGGTCTCTGGCTCTCCGTGCTGGTCGTCTACGTCATCCACGGGATCACCCACGCCGTCCTGTTCAAGAAGTTCCGGCGCTCGCGGAACCTCTATCGGACCTTCACGTTCCTCCTCTTGCTGGCCAGTCTCACCATCTGGCTCGCCAACATCCTCTCGGTGGCGGGCTACAGCCCGCTTCCACACATGATGTTCGTCCCGCTGGTCTTCCTGTTCTGGGGCGTCCTGGGCCTCCTGGTGCTGGCCAGCAGGCGGTTCGTCCGGTCGCTACCGGTCGACCGGTTCCTCGGACTGATCAGCCCCCGATCCGACGACGTCGTCCCGCTGGCCCGGGATTTCGTCGTCGAGGAGATGGACAGCGGCGTCGTCATCCTCGACGCGACCGACTACGTCGTCGACGTGAACCAGCGCGCGAAAGCGATGCTGGACTCCCAGAGCCGTCTCATCGGCAAGCCGATCCACGAAGTCCTCGACCTCGACGAGTACTTCGAGGACGGACTGGCACGCACGGAGAGCCGCCAGCAGATCTGGGTGCGGTCCGCGAACGGCGACCGGAACTGCTACGACGTGAGCGTCTCCGCGATCACCGGCGACGACGGGTCCGCCGTCGGCCGCGCCATCGTGATGAACGACATCACGAACCAGAAGGAACGCGAACAGCGCCTGCGCAACCGCGAACAGGAACTCCAGACGCTCAAGCAGGTCCTCTCGCGGATCATCCGGCACAACATCCGTAACGACATCAACGTGGTCCAGGGCAACGCCGAGTGGATCGCCGCCAACGCGGCCAGCGACGACGTGGCGACCAAGGCCGAACAGATCGTCGCCACGGCCGAGGACCTCGCGACCACCAGCCGCAAGACCCGCATCGTCGACCGCGTCGTCGGCACCGAGTACGACCTGATCGACATCGACCTCGAATCACTGCTCGCCGACACGCTGGCGGACATCCGCGCCGACCATCCCGAGGCGACCATCCGAACCGCCGTGCCCTCGGGCGTCTCCGTCCGCGGGAACGCCTATCTCTCGGCGGCCATCGAGAACGCCATCGAGAACGCCATCGTCCACGATCACAGCCCGAACCCGACGGTCGAGATCGAGGTCCAAACCGACGACGATACCGTCTCCCTGACGATCCGCGACGAGGGCCCCGGCATCCCCGAACAGGAGATGGCGGCCCTCGAGAGCGGCGAGGAGACCGAGCTGATCCACGCCAGCGGGATCGGCCTCTGGCTGATCGACTGGATCGTCCGCAACTCCGGCGGGTCGGTCACCTGGTCGAACACCGACTCCGGGGCGGTGACGCGCCTGGAACTGCCCCGGGCCGCGTGAGCGGGCCGAGCCGAGCGGCAAAATATTGATACGGATATAGGTTCCACGGATACACGTATGCCCCCTGAAGATCCCTCCGACCGCGGCTGTCCGAAGTGCGGCCACACCGACGCGGAAGTCGACAAGATCACGACCACCGGTGGCGGTCTCTCGAAGATGTTCGACATCCAGAACCGCGGGTTCCAGACCGTCTCCTGTACCAACTGCGGCTACACCGAACTGTACAAGTCCGACGCCGGATCGAGCAATATCGTCGACGTGTTTCTGGGCTGATGGTCGTCAGCGGGTTCTTCGTGGTGTTCTTGCTGGTGGCCATCGGTGCGCCCGTCCTGTTGTGGCTCCTGATCGAGTCCGAGACCGACGATCCGGACGTGATGGACCGCCGGAGTGCCGAGGCGTCGGCCCGCGCAGACTCGCGGACAGCGGCCGATCGTCGGGTTGACGACCGACGGGAGTCAATCGGTCGAGCGAACGGCGACCGCAGTGAGCCGTGAGCGACGCGCGCCAGGACACCGACGAGGGCCGCAACGGATTCCGGGCCGTGTCTGCGTGGTCCTCGTGAACGGTTCTGCCACAGATTTTACCACTCGCGAGTGACACGTTCTCGATGCTATGTCCGATCAGACCGACGACGCACTCAAACGCGTTCGGGAGACCTTTGCCACTGCCGCAGAGGAAGCCGAACAGTTGAGCGAGTCGGCCAAACAGGACGTGGAGGACGCCATCGACGACCTCGAAGCGCGGATCGAGGACCTCCGGAACAGTAGCTGACGCCGTCGGTCGATTTTTTTGCGGTGCAGTCGGTGTGCGGTGCGGTAGAACGAGCACGAACAGCGGCAAGCACAGCACCCGCGAGCGCGCCGACGGCGCGCGAGCGGCTTTTTCGCCCACGTTTTTGCCGGGAGTGGTTCGCGCGGAGCGCGAACCCGACCGGGAAAAAGGTGGTCAGTCGTCAGCCTGGCCCGCCGCGGGCTCGCTGGCCTCCGCGCTGGGGGTCGCGGGCTCGGGCGGTTCGGTCCGCACGTCGGCCTCGTCGTCGTCCGCGATGATCTCCGCGTAGGCGTCGGGCAGGACCTTCACGAAGTTGTCCAGTTCCTCCTCCCAGTTGTCGAGGACGTACTGGCCGCGATCCGAGTCGGTGTAGGCGACGTGGTTCTCCAGCAGGCGGCGGAGCATCGAGCGGTCCCGTTCGTCGAGCGTGTCGAACGTCGAGACCATGCCCCGGTTGACCTTTCGCTCGAAGTCGCCCTCGCGGTCGAGGACGTAGGCGACGCCGCCGGACATGCCGGCCGCGAAGTTCTTGCCCGTGTCGCCCAGGACCGCGACCGCGCCGCCGGTCATGTACTCACAGCCGTGGTCGCCGACCGACTCGACGACGGCCTTCACGCCGGAGTTGCGGACGGCGAAGCGCTCGCCGGCCTGGCCGTTGACGTAGAGTTCGCCCTGGGTCGCGCCGTAGAGGGCGACGTTGCCGATCAGGGTGTTCTCCTCGGGCTCGTAGGGCGCTTCGGCGGGCGTGTTGACGATCATCTTCCCGCCCGAGAGCCCCTTGCCGACGTAGTCGTTGGCGGTGCCGGTGAGCTCGAAGGTCACACCGTCCTGCAGGAAGGCCCCGAAGCTCTGGCCGGCGACGCCCTCGAAGTCGACGCGGATGGTGTCGCTCGGGAGGCCGGGCGTCCCGTGTTCCTGCGAGATACGGTTCGAGAGGGTCGCGCCGACCGTTCGGTGGACGTTGTCGATGTCCATCGACAGGCTGACCGGCTCGCCGGTCTCGATGGTGTCACCGATCTCGTCCAGAATCGCCCAGTCGAGCTGTTCGTCGACCTCGTGGGTCTGCTCGCGGGTCTTGTAGCGGTCGTCGTCGCCCGCGGGTTCCGCGAGGATCGACGAGAGGTCGAGCTTCTTGGCCTTGGGGTGCTCCACGTCGTCGCGCTGCTGGAGCACGTCCACGCGGCCGATCATCTCGTCGACGGTCTCGAAGCCGAGTTCGGCCATGATCTCGCGCAGTTCCTGCGCGACGAAGGTCATGTAGTTGATGACGTTCTCGGGCGTGCCGGGGAAGCGAGCGCGCAGTTTCTCGTTCTGGGTGGCGACGCCGACCGGACAGGTGTTCTCGTGACACTGCCGGGCCATCACACAGCCGGAGGTGACCATCGAGGCAGTCCCGAAGGCGTACCCCTCGGCACCGAACAGGGCGGCGACGGCCACGTCGCGGCCGGTCTTCATGCCGCCGTCGGTCGAGACCTTGATCCGGGAGCGCAGGTTCGTCGCCCGGAGCATCTGGTTTGCCTCTGCGACACCGAGTTCCCAGGGCAGGCCCGCGCTCTTGATGGAGGTCTTCGGTGACGCCCCGGTCCCGCCGTCGTGACCCGAGATGTGGACCACGTCGGCGTTGGCCTTCGCGACACCGGCGGCGATGGTGCCGATGCCGTCCTCGGCGACCAGTTTGACGTTGATGTCGGCGTCCGGGTTGGCCGCCTTCAGGTCGTGGATCAACTGCTTGAGGTCCTCGATGGAGTAGATGTCGTGCAGCGGCGGCGGGGAGATGAGGCCGACGCCCGGCGTCGCGTACCGGACGTGGGCGATCATCTCGTTGACCTTCTTGCCGGGCAGGTGGCCACCTTCGCCGGGCTTCGACCCCTGGGCCATCTTGATCTGGATCTCCTCTGCGGCCGAGAGGTAATCACTGGTGACGCCGAACCGACCGGAGGCGACCTGTTTGGTCTTGCACTCCTTCTCGGTGCCGAACCGCTCGGGCGGTTCGCCACCCTCGCCGGTGTTGGCGTTGGCGCCCAGTCGGTTCATGGCGATGGCGTTGTTCTCGTGCATCTCCGGCGAGAGGCTCCCCAGGGACATCGCGGCCGTCTCGAAGCGCTCGACGATGTCCTCGATGGGTTCGACGTCTTCGATGGGGATGGACTCCCGATCCTCGTCGAACTCGAGCAGTCCGCGAAGGGTCTGGAGCTTCTCGTTCTGGACGTTGATCTTCTCGGCGAACTCCTTGTACTTCTCGTAGTCGCCCTGCCGGACGGCCTGCTGGAGCGTGCCGACCGTCTCGGGGTTCCACTGGTGGTGGATGCCGCCGGTACGGTGCTCGAACTCGCCCTGGCGCTCGATCTCGGGATCGTCGCTGAAGGCCACGTCGTAGCGCGTCCGGAGGTCGTCTTCGAGGTCCTCGATCTCGATCCCTTCGGTGCGGCAGGTCGTCCCCTCGAAGTACTCGGCGACGAAGTCCGAATCGAGTCCGACGGCCTCGAAGATCTGGGCCCCCTGGTAGCTCTCGACGGTCGAGATGCCCATCTTGGCCATCGTCTTGAGGAGGCCGTCCTCGACGGCTCCGATGTAGGCCTCGATGGCGGTGTCGAGGTTCGCGCCGTCCGGTCCGGCCACCAGGTCCTCGATGGTCTGGTAGGCCAGGTAGGGGTTGACCGCGCCCGCACCGTAGCCGATCAGCGTCGCGAAGTGATGGACCGTGCGCGGGTCGCCCGACTCGACGACGAGCCCGACGTGGTTGCGCAGGCCGTTGCGCACGAGGTGGTGGTGGACGCCGCCCACGGCCAGCAGGCTCGGGATGGGAACCGCGTCCTCGCCGGCACTGCGGTCCGAGAGGACGAGAATGTCGTGCTCGGTCGCGGCCGCGTCGGCCTCGGCCCGCACGTCCTCGACGGCCGTCCGGAGGTCTGTCTCCTCGGGGTCGTAGGTGATGTCGACGACCGCAGTCGAGAGGCCGTTCTCGTCGATATTCTTGATCGCCGCCGTCTCCTCGTCGGTGAGGACGGGGGAGTCGACGACGAGCTGGCGGGCGTGGTCCTGGCTCTCGGCGAGCAGGTTGCGCTGGTAGCCCAGCCGCGACTCCAGGGAGGTCACCAGTTCCTCGCGGATGTAGTCCAGCGGCGGGTTCGTGACCTGGGCGAACAGCTGTTTGAAGTAGCTAAAGAGCGGCCGGTTGTGCTCGGTGAGTACCGACAGCGGCGTGTCGTCGCCCATCGAGCCGACCGGGTCCTTGCCCTTCTCGGCCATGGGCTGGATGAGGTGGTCGACCTCGTCGTACGTGTAGCCGTACAGCGCCTGGTAGGACCGCAGGGCGTCGACGTTGCCCTGGGGTTCGATCTCGTGGTCGGCCACGTCGTCGAGGTGGACCTGCTCTTCGTCGACCCACTCGGCGTACTTCTCGTCGGTGAGCCGGTCGAACACCTCGTCGTCGGGGATGACCCGGCCCTCGTTGGGGTCGGCGAGGAACAGCTGACCGGGCTGGAGCCGTCCGCGCTCCTCGATTTCGGCCGGGTCGTTGTCCAGCGCGCCGGCCTCGCTGGACATCACGAGGCGGCCGTTCTGGAGGATGTCGTACCGGCAGGGTCGCAGGCCGTTGCGGTCCAGCACCGCGCCGATGCGCTCGCCGTCGGTCGCCGCCACGAGTGCGGGACCGTCCCAGGGCTCGACCAGCGAGGCGTGGTAGTCGTACCAGTCACGCCGCTTCTGGGAGATCATGTTGGCCTCGCCGCGCCACGCTTCCGGAATGAGCATCCGGAGCGCGTGGGGCAGGTCCCGACCGCCCTCCATGAGCAGTTCGAGGCCGTTGTCGACGCTCGCCGTGTCGGACTGCTCGGGGTCGTCGATGATCGGCTTGATCTTCTCCATCTCCGCGTCGGAGTAGTGGTCGGCGAAGCCCTCGGCGGAGAGGTCCGTCTCCCGCGCGCGCATCCAGTTGATGTTGCCCTGGATGGTGTTGAACTCGCCGTTGTGGATGATGTTGCGGTAGGGGTGTGCGAGGTGCCACGCGCCGAGCGTGTTCGTCGAGAACCGCGCGTGGACCATCGCGAACGTCGAGGTCATCCGCTCGTCTTCGAGTTCGGGGTAGTACTCGGGCAGCTGCTCGGCGAGGAGGAGGCCCTTGTAGACGACCGTGTCCTGATCGAGCGAGACGATGTAGAACCGTTCGTGGCCCGCCGGCTGTTCGTCCTCGACAGTGTTCTCTACTACTCGGCGTGCGACGTAGAGGCGCTTGTCGAACTCCTCGTCGTCCACGTCGCCCTCGGGGCGGACGAACGCCTGCTCGACGCGGGGTTCGGATTCGACCGCCGTCGTCCCCAGCGTCGAGTTGTCCGTCGGGACGGTTCGCCAGTGGAAGACCTCCAGGCCTTCCGCGGCGAGTTTCGACTCGAACAGGTCTTTCAGTCCCGCGGCGGCGTCCTCGTCGTCGCGGGGGAGAAAGAGCGACCCGACCGCGTACTCGCCTCGCGGCGGGAGATCGGCGTCGACCTCGGCGTCGAAGAACTCGTGTGGCATCTGGAGCAAGATGCCGGCACCGTCACCGGTGTTCTCCTCGGCACCCGTCGTTCCGCGGTGTTCGAGGTTCTCGAGTAGTTCCAAACCGTCGGCGACGATGTCGTTGTCTCGACCCCCGTCGAGATCCATGACGACACCGACGCCACAGTTAGACCGTACGTCAGTGGGATCCGCGAGCCCGGCCTCGCTCGCAGACTCATCAGTAGTCCGTTGCCCAACCATACGCGTTACTTTGACTGGTCCGTTAAGAGACTGTCCCTCAAGGGCTAAGGGTCTGTTAAACGCAAATAAGGGCATATAAACACATTCACTACAATACTGACAATATTCGACGAAAAACCGAAACACACTTCAGAGATGTCCCAGCCCGCCGGAACTCAGCTTTCAACAGACGAACTATTTCGGGACGGATCGTCTCGGACGCACCCTCTGGAGTCCCCCGTCACCGCCATCTAGCGGCAAAAGTAACTGCTTGTTGGGCGACTATCAGTAACTCTTGGCGAAGTATGCGGTCTCCGTGGCGTCCTCGCCACAGATCGCGCAGTCGTCGCCGATTGGGTCTTCGTCGGGGTCCATCGGGACCATGACGATCTCGGCGGCGATGGCCTCCTTGATCGGGTCCTCGCAGTCCTCGTCGCCACACCACGGCGCTTTGACGTAGCCGCCGTGCTGGCCGATGGTCCCGAGGATGTCCTCGCGGCTGTGGGCCTCACGGACGTTCGCCTCGAGGTTCTCCTCGGCGTCGGCTTTCAGCTTCGCGAACACCGTGTCGAGGTGGTCCTCGACCGTCTCGCCCAGCCCGTCGCGGTCGACCGTCTCTGTCTCCCCGTCGGGCCGATGCACGAGGGTGACTTCCTCGTCCTCGACCTCGTTGGGGCCGACCTCGATCCGGAGGGGGACGCCCTTCAGCTCCCACTCGTTGTACTTGAAGCCGGGGTTGCGCTCGTCGCGGTCGTCGAGGTGGACGCGGAACTCCTCGTCCAGGTCGAGTGCCAGATCCTCGGCGTAGTCGAGGACTTCGTCTTTCGTGTCTTCCTGCCAGATCGGGACGATGACGACCTGTTCGGGCGCGAGCGCGGGCGGGAGGACGAGTCCCTGGTCGTCGGAGTGGGTCATCACGAGCGCGCCCAGCGAGCGCCAGGACAGCCCCCAGGAGGTGGTGTGGGCGGTCTGTTCGTCCTCGTTCTCGTCGACGTAGGTCACGTCGTAGGCCTCGGCGAAGGACTGCCCGAGGTAGTGGGAGGTCGCGCCCTGGACGGACTTCCCGTCGGGCATCAGCGCCTCGACGGTCGTCGTGGTGTCCGCGCCGGGGAACTTGTCGTGGTCGGGCTTGCGGCCCCGGAGAACCGGGATGGCCAGCACGTCCTCGTAGAGTTTCTCGTACTGGTCCAGTCGGGTCATCGCCTCGTCCCAGGCCTCGTCGCCGTCCTCGTGTGCGGTGTGGCCTTCCTGCCAGAGGAACTCCTTGGTCCGGAAGAACGGCTTGGTTTCGGTGGCCTCCCACCGGACGACCGAACACCACTGGTTGACGCGGTGAGGAAGGTCACGGTGGCTTCGCGTCCACTGCGCGAGGAAGGGGGTGATGATCGACTCGCTGGTCGGGCGCACGGCCAGTCGCTCCTCGAGTTCGTCGTAGCCGCCGTGGGTGACCCAGGCCACTTCGGGGTCGAACCCCTCCACGATGTCTTTCTCCTTTTCGAGGTACGATTCGGGGATGAACATCGGGAAGTAGGCGTTGGTGACGCCCGTGTCCTTGAACCACGCGTCGAGGTGGTTCTGGAGGCGTTCCCAGAGCGCGTACCCGCGCGGGCGCGTCACGATGAATCCGCCCATCGGCGCGTAGTCGGCGAGTTTGGCCTTCTGGATCACTTCCGCGTACCACTCGCCCGTGGCGTGTTCCTTGCTCTCGGTGATACCGAGTTCCTGCGAATCGCTCATACACGGTCATCCGACACGGGACTAATAAACTCGCCGTGTTCGCACCCGATCCACCCGGAACAGATCATAATTACACCGCAAAAATAAATAAACCAACCTGTGATACAAATACACCCATGGGTCCCGATGCCACACCTTCCCCACCCCAGGCTGTCGACGGTCGACTCGAAGCGCTCTCGAACCACACCCGTCGGTTTCTCCTCTACTACCTCCGGGAACACGGGGACGCCACCCAGGCCGAATTGACCGACGTGGTGACCGGCTGGCTCGCGACGAACGCCGGGACCGACGCCGCCCCTGCCGCCCACGACGAGCGACGAATCGCTCTGCAACACGTCCACCTGCCGAAACTGCTGGAGTGCGGTCTCGTCGAACACGATCCCGACACCGGCGTCGTCGCGCTCGGGGACTACCCCGGGTGGGTGGACGACTGTCTCGACGTGACCTTTCAGGTCGAGGCCGCGGCCCCTGGTGATCGACCCCAGTCGCTCCAGGACCTGATCGACCGATGACCGAGACACTCCAGTCGCTCGTCGACGACCTGGCGGCCCAGCGGCGGACGGTGACCGTCTACGCCGCCGATCCACCCGCGGACCTCGCCGAGCGACTCTCGGACTGGCACGTCGACGTTCGATTCGACCGGCTCCCGCCGGAATCGGGGGACGGGTTCATCACCGTCCGGCAGGGCGACCGCTTCCTCGGAACCGTTCCGCTGGAAACCGTCGCGACGCTGTTCGAGCCCACCACCGGGGTTCTCGACGCCGAGACCACAGAGACTGGATCGCTCGAACCGTTACTGGAACTGCTCGACGACACGCTCTTTCAGTCGTTCGAGCGCCGGCAACTGCTGGCGGCGACCCGCGAGATCGAGGATCGGGCCTGGCGGCACGGACGGGGTGAACTCCACGCCGGCTTCCAGCGCCCGGCCGCACTGGCCGCCCAGCGTGCCGTCTACGAACGGCTCGCGGAAAGTGACCTCGACGTACACGTCTACTTCGACGGGGAGTGGGACGCCCCCTCGATAGCCGGCGTGACCGAACACAGCGAGTCCGACGGCGAACTCGGCGAGTTCTGGTTCGTGGCTTTCGAGCCCGACTCGGCCGCGCGGTCACAGACATGTGCTCTGCTCGCCCGTGAACGCGATGCCGCCACCTACGGCGGGTTCTGGACGTACGACCCCAACCGCGTCTCGGCACTGGTGTCTCATCTCCGGTCGACGTACGTCGACGCCTGACCCGATCCACCGTGCGGCGCGGACGGGTAGAGGTTATAAATGCCCCTCTATATCCGGCGAAGGTTACACCCCCGGAGAGCGTGTGAGAACATGTAGCCCGATGGCTGAGGGGGCCATCGGGGAACGACCCGTGGTATGGGCCTCCGACGGTACCTGGGGGGGTACTGGAGGACCACTGGGGTGGGGCCCAGAGGGTGGCACCGACACGCGCTCGCCGTTCTCCGGTTTCCGATTCGTCTCCAAGCGTCCGCTCCGCGCAGTCGCTCACTCGCTTCCGAACGGGCTCGCCGTCTCGGTCCACTCCCAGCCGGGGAGTCGCGTCTGGAACCCGGCGGCCAGCGCGGCGTCGAGGTCGTCCGCGCCGGCCGGGTCGTCGGCCTCGCCGTGTGTCAGCACGTCCGCGTAGTGGAACGTCGCCTCGCCGAGCAAGCGGAGCGGCTGGTTCCCGGCGAGCATCCCGGCCAGTTCCCGGCCGAGCAGTTCGTCCACGACGAACCCGGGGTAGTCCCCGTCCACGTCGAGGTCACGCAGGAGGTGGATCAGCGCGGCCACGTTGACCGCCAGGTCGCCGTTCGCGAACACGTCGTCGACCGCTCGGTGATACTGGTCGACGGTCACGGTGGCCACGTCAGTGCCGAACTGCTCGCCCAGGTCGGATCGGACGGTGTCGATCAGCGCGACGACGGTCGGTGCGCGGTCACGGACCCACTCGTGTTCGGCGGCCACGACGGCAGGGGAGACGTGCATGGGCTGTCATCGTCCCGAAATACCTACTGTTTTGCGAAGGCTTTTATAATGGAGAGGCAATAGAGGCGGATACAGGCCGGTTTTCCGGACTCATCCTGCAGCGACGAGTTCGGACCGCATATAGCGGATCACACAAGACACTATGACCCTTACAGGAGACAGCCTGTGTCCCGCCGTGTGGGGGCCGGTGGGGAGTACCCCCATCGACCACTGCCGGCGTTCCGTTCGGACACGGGACCGCTTTTTGGCCATTTTCGAGCTATGAGTACGGTAGAAAATCAGTTAGACGAGTTGAAAGCAGAGATCGTCAGCGAAGTTCCCGACGACATTTCCATCTCGGACGTCCAGTACGAGGGACCGGAACTTGTCGTGTACACGCGCGACCCGAAGAAGTTCGCCCAGAACGGCGATCTCATCCGGCAACTGGCGAGCCAGTTGCGCAAGCGCATCACCGTCCGGCCGGACCCGGACGTGCTCTCGGTACCGGACAAGGCCCGCGAGCAGATCATGGACGTGACGCCGGAGGAAGCCGGCATCACGGATCTGGACTTCCACGCCGACACCGGCGAGGTCGTCATCGAGGCCGAGAAACCCGGCATGGTGATCGGTCGCCACGGCTCGACGCTCCGGGAGATCACACAGAAGGTCGGCTGGACACCCGAGGTCGTCCGGACGCCGCCCATCGAGTCCTCGACGGTCTCGAACGTGCGGAACTTCCTCAAGCAAGAGCGCGACGAGCGCCGTGACATCCTCGAACGGATCGGCCGACAGATCCACCGCGAGGAGATGTCCGACGACGAGTGGGTGCGCATCACGACCCTCGGGTGTTGCCGCGAGGTCGGACGCGCCTCGTTCATCCTCTCGACGCCGGAGACCCGCGTCCTGATCGACTGCGGGGACAAACCGGGTGCCGAAGACGAGGTGCCCTATCTGCAGGTCCCCGAGGCGCTGGGCTCGGGCGCGAACTCGCTGGACGCGGTCGTGTTGACTCACGCCCACCTCGATCACTCCGCGCTCATCCCGCTGCTGTTCAAGTACGGCTACGACGGCCCGATCTACTGCACCGAGCCCACGCGGGACCTGATGGGCCTGCTCACGCTGGACTACCTCGACGTGGCGGCCAAGGAAGGCCGCGCGCCGCCCTACGAGTCCGAGATGGTCCGGGAAGCGATCAAGCACTGCATCCCACTGGAGTACGGCGACGTGACCGACATCTCGCCGGACATCAAGCTCACGCTCCACAACGCGGGGCACATCCTCGGCTCCTCTATCGCCCACTTCCACGTCGGCGACGGGCTCTACAACGTCGCCTTCTCGGGTGACATCCACTACGAGGACACGCGCCTGTTCAACGGTGCGGTCAACGAGTTCCCCCGCGTCGAGACGCTCGTCCTCGAATCCACCTACGGAGGTCGCAACGACTACCAGACCGACCAGGAAGACTCAGAGCGCAAGCTCAAGGACGTCATCAACGAGACTTACGACGACGGCGGGAAGATCCTGATCCCGGCGTTCGCGGTGGGGCGGTCCCAGGAGATGATGCTCGTCATCGAGGAGGCGATGCGGAGCGGCGACATTCCCGAGATGCCGGTCCACCTCGACGGGATGATCTGGGAGGCGACGGCCATCCACACCACCTATCCGGAGTACCTGCGCGACGACCTGCGCGACCGGATCTTCCACGACGACGAGAACCCGTTCCTGGCCGACCAGTTCAACCACATCGACGGCGGCGAGGAGGAACGACAGGAGGTCGCCGACGGCGAACCGGCGATCATCCTCTCGACCTCGGGGATGGTCACCGGCGGGCCGATCATGTCCTGGCTCGAACACCTCGGGCCGGACCCGGACACCACCCTGACCTTCGTCGGCTACCAAGCACAGGGGACGCTCGGCCGCCGCATCCAGAAGGGTCAGGACAAGGTACCGCTGGGCAACAGCCGCGGCCGCGGACGCTCGGACTCGCTGACGCTGAACTGCAACGTCGAGACCGTCGACGGCTTCTCCGGTCACGCCGACCGGCAGGGGCTGGAGAACTTCGTGAAGACGATGAACCCGCGTCCGGAGAAGGTGCTCTGTGTTCACGGCGACGAGCAGTCCACGCAGGACCTCTCGTCGGCGCTGTACCACGAGTTCAACATGCGGACGTTCGCGCCCAAGAACCTGGAGACGTTCCGGTTCCTCTAGACCCAGACCGTATCGCCCTCGACGAGGTCGGTCTTGAAGACGAGGATACGAAACGGCTCGTCGGAGTCGTTGTACACCTCGTGAACGTCGCCCGGTTCGCAGACTACGACTTCGCCAGCCGTCGGCGTCACCTCGGTCCCGTCGATCACGAACCGGCCGCCGGCCTGCTGGACGTAGAACACTTCCCGCGTCTCACGGTGAAAGTGAGGCTCGACGTGTTCGCCCGGCGGCACCTCGACGACCTGTAGCAGGTTCCCTTCGGAGCCGATCTCCGCGTCCGTCGCGAGTATCTGTTTCCGGTAGCTGTCCCGCTCTCGCCACTCCGAGGGTGTCGGTCGTTTCACGCTTCGTCGCTGGTCGAGGACGCGTTTCAATCTTCGCCACCGACGGGGACGGCGGTGGGTTCGGTAGGCAGGCCAGCCGTAGGTTTATATTCCGAACCGCGACCAGCCCTCCCCGTGACCTGACTGCGGCCGCGGAGCGCACTGGGCGGGTGTGCGACACGCCGCTCCGCCGGATACCCCCCGTGTCGCCTGCTCGCCCACTCCCCGGTCCGCTGGGACGACGGTCACAGCGGGGTCACCCGCTCGGATTCACCGTTCTTCCCCCTCTATTATCCGCTCCGCGCGCTCCAGCAGTGCCGGAACCGCGTCGGCCAACGCCGCGAACGCCGGCCGGTCGGACTCGCCTCGCAGATGCCGGAGATAGAACCCCTCACAGACGGCGGCCTGTTCGTAGACCGCCAGCGCGCGGTAGAACCGGTCGTCGGTGAACGGTCGTCCGGTCACGCGCTCGTACCGATCCACGAGCGCCGACCGTGACGGGAATCCCTCACGGGTCGTGAACCCGGGCACCACGGTCGTCG
This sequence comes from Halorientalis pallida, assembly GCF_049605515.1. Taxonomy (GTDB): domain Archaea; phylum Halobacteriota; class Halobacteria; order Halobacteriales; family Haloarculaceae; genus Halorientalis; species Halorientalis pallida_A. The sequence continues at coordinate 1,519,655 of NZ_CP187158.1, read as the reverse complement.
GGAGTCCCGCGCGCTCGCGCTCGTCTTCGAACCAGAACGCCGTCAGCCGGCCGAGGTCCACCAGCGGGTCGCCGGCACCCGCTCGCTCCCAGTCGAGGACCCCCACCAGCTCCGGCGGCGTCGACCGACTGAACGACACGTTCGCGAGCGTGTAGTCACCGTGGATCAGCGTGCGGTCGCCCGACGCCGGGACGTTCGCGGCGAGCCAGTCGGCCACCGCGTCCACGCCCGAAATCTCGCGGTCGGTCGCGGCGCGGTAGCGGTCGAACCGCTCGCGCCACGTCTCGATCCGCGTCGAGAGGTCCGGATGGCCGAGGTCGCCCAGCGCCACGTCGTCGAGGTCGACGGCGTGGATCGCCGCGAGCGTGTCGACGAGTTCCTCGGCGACCGTCTCCCGGTAGCCCGGCGTCGCGTACTCGACGGGTTCCCCGTGGCGGAGCACGTCTCCCGACACCCGCTGCTGGACGGTGAACGGCGCGCCGGCGACGGTCTCGTCGTCACAGGAAAGCACCGGCCGCGGTGTCGGCACGTCGGTCCAGTCCAGCGCCGACAGCACCCGGTACTCCCGGCGCACGTCGTGGCTCTCCCCCGCCGTCTCCGAGAGCGGCGGCCGCCGGAGGACGAACCGCCGCGAGCCCCAGCCGAGAAACAGCGTCTCGTTGCCCAGTCCGGCGTCGTGGTGGCTGAGCGACCACGTCTCGGCGCGGCCCAACCGCTCCGCGACTCTGCTGTAGACCCCTTCGGTGTCGAGATACCGGCTCGCACCGCCAGCGCTCTCAGTCATCGGCCACCCCGGCCTCGGCGGGATCGGTCACGTCGCCAGCCCTCGGATCGACGCCGACCTGGTCGCAGAGGTCCGCCATCGGGCAGGCCTCGGGGTCGTCGAGACAGTCGGGCCTGCGCGCCGAACAGTACTCCCGACCGAACTGGATCATCGCCGTGTGGCCGAAGCCGCACTTCCCGCCGGGCACGTCGCGTTCGAGGTGTTCCCGGACGGTCTCGTGGTCCGCGTCAGGTGGTGCGAGCCCGATCCGGCGGGCGATCCGGTGGACGTGCGTGTCGACGGGGAAGACGCCGTCGCGACCGCCGGCGAACAGCAACACGCAGTCGGCCGTCTTGGGACCGACGCCGGTCATGTCGAGCAGGGTGTCCCGGACGGTCTCGGGGTCGTCCTCGCGGACGAAGGCGTCGAACTCGTCTTCGCCCCCGTACTCCGCGACGATCCGCTCGGCGATGTCGATGATCCGCTCGGACTTCTGGTTGTAGAGCCCGGCCGAACTGATCGTCTCGGCGAGTTCCGGCTGGTCGGCCCCGGCGAGAGCGGTTGCGAGATCCGGACCACCACCATAGCGATCCATCAACGCGTCGTGGGCCGGCTGGCTGGCCACGTCGCTGGTGTTCTGACTGAGAATCGTGCGGACGAGACACTCGAAGGCGTCCCGGCCGCCGTAGGACTTCTGCCAGTAGAGGTCGCCGAGGCGGTCGACGACGGCCTCGGCGCGGGTCGCTGGCGCGTCGGCGTCGAATGTGTCGGCGTAGCCGCCGCCCGCGCTCCCGCCGCTGATGTTCTCGGCCGGCTCGGGGTCGTCGGACATACCCCGTCTAGCGACCCAGCCTCAAAAGGCTCACCGGATCGCTCAGAGGCGGAACCCGACACCGGGAAGGATGTTCTTGCCGTGGTAGAGTCGAATGGCCATCACGAACCCGAGGAAAAAGAGGATGGCATGGCCAGGTCCCAGCACCGTCCCAAGATCGGTCTCTGCGAATTCGTTCGTCACGACTACCAGGATGTTGTTTACCACGTCACCCACGTAGACGATGGCACTCCCTTTGAGCAGCGCGTCCTTGCTTCCCTGAGTCACTGCCGCCCAGAGGACGGCCCCGAACACCGCCGCCTGGTATGGAATATCGTCCAGTTGGTCGACGATGATGTCACCGAACTCGACCGAGCCGCCCTGCAAACTGATGCTGAACACGGCGAAGACGACACTTCCGACGAAGACGACGCCCGCCGCCGCAAGCGCGATCTTTGCCACGCGTTCCGGCTCGATCCGGCGCCCGTTCTGTACACCACCGGGTTGCCCCTGCGTCTGCTGTCCTGCCATGTCGGTACCACCCGGCTGACGTGTTGAAAGACTTACGTTCCGGGCAGCGCCGCGACTCCTGATTGGTTCACTCGACGGTGAGCGTCATCGTGAGGTCCGCACCGTCGGCCAGCGCCGCCACGAGGTCACGGTCCAGGTCGCCCGCCGCCCCGTCGGCGTCGACCAGGATCGTCCGGTCGTCGACGTAATCGCTGGTGCGGCCGACGGCGCTGCGGTCGTTCTCGAAGGACAGGTCGGGGTGGCCGCGGCCGGTGACGGTCTCGGTGTGACCGCCGGCGTCCAGCGTGACGGTGATCGTCGCGTCGGTCGACTGGCAGGCCGCCACGAACTCGGGGTCGAAGTCGGCGGGGACGCGGTCGGCCTCGATGCCGAGGATGCAGTCGCCGGCGGGGGTGAGGTAGTCGTCGCTCGTGACCTCGAAGGTACTCGCGTGCTCGGCCGAGACGTGTTCGTGGCCGCGTGCGCGAATGACTTCGTCCATGTCCCGGCGTTTCCGCCCGGCCCACTTCAGGAAGTCGTTTCAGCGCGCGACGGTGATGGTCACGGCCCCACAGGCACACTCGTAGGCGCGGCGCTCGCCGCCGTCGGTCCGGTAAGTGAGCCGGAGCGACCCCTCGCGGAGTTCCCGGTCGCAGCCACTGCAGGTACAGGCCAGTTCTTCGATCATGTCAGCGGAGACGGGCGGATCGGGTATCAAAGCGAGCCGTCCGCGGAGTGAAAGTGAAAGTGGTCGGGCCGGGGCCACTTCGAGGGCCGAATATCGCGTAAAGGATATGGCACAGGCGGACGCCCGGACACGTATATGCTGGGCGAGTGGACTGGGACGTCGGTCGAGCCGGGGGCGGGCAAACCCGAACCGGACGTGTGGACGCCGGTGGAGATACCGGGGCGGCCACAGGTGTTCGCCGACGCCGACGCCGCCGCGTACCGCTCCGTGTTCGACGACCCCCGGTCGGGCGACGAGGACCGCGCCGTCATCGAATTGCGGGGGCTGTTCGCCCACGCACGTATCTGGCTCAACGGCGACCTCGTCGGGGAACACGACGCCTACTTCCGACCCTTCCGCCACTCGTTCGAACCCCAGGACCAGAACGAACTGATCGTCGAGTGCCGCCCGCCCGAGGATCGGTTCGGCGGCGTCCACGACACCGATCTCGTCCCGGAGCGCGACCGCATCCCCGGTATCTGGTGGGATGCGACCGTCGAGACCCACCCCGGGACGTTCATCTACGAACTGGACGTGCATCCGCGGCTGGTCGATGGGACCGCCGAGATCGACGTTCGGGCGGTCGTCGAGACGGACACCGATCTCGACGACCGCGTGACCTTCTCCCTGCGCCCCGAAGGCGAGTTCCAGAGCCGGGGCATGATGGACCGGGCGGCCGTCGAGGCCGAGGCCGGCGAGCGGGCCGTCGTCGAACACACCATCGACGTGCGCGACCCGTCGCTGTGGTGGCCGCGGGGACTCGGCCCGCAACACCGGTACGCCGTCCGGGCGAAGGTCGGCGACGCGACTCGCTCCGTGGTCACCGGACTCCGCTCGATGGACCGCGACGCCGACGGGCTGATCGTCAACGGCGAGCGCGTGCCGGGGCGGGGCGTCACGCTCCTCTCGGCGACACCCGAGGACATCGACCGGGCCGTCGAGGCCAACGCCACGTTCGTTCGCATGCACGCCCACGCGCCCGACCCGGCGGTCTACGAGGCCTGCAACGAGGCCGGTCTGCTGGTCTGGCAGGACCTGCCACTGACCGGTCCCGGCGAGTTCGACGCCGACCGCGGCCAGGACCTCGCGGCCGCGCTCGACCGGACCTACGGCCGTCACCCGTCGTTGTTCGCGTACAGCGTCCACGACGACCCGCTCGACCTCTTTCCGGACCCGCTGGGCTCGGGCACGCTCGACCGGTTACGCCTGCGCTGGCGAGCCTGGCGCGCCAGTTACGACCGCGGCCCGGCGGAGTCGGTCGCCTCGGCGCTTCCCGAAGACCGACTCGTCTTCCCGGTCGTGGGTGCGCTGGGCAGCGGGGCCGACGCGCCGACGCTGTATCCGGGCTGGGACTACGGCGAGGTCGACGACCTGGGCTGGCTCCTCGACACGTTCGAGGTCGGCGGCGTCGTCGGCGAGTTCGGGGCCGGCGCGTACGGTGCCGTGATGCCCGACGACGATCCGGCCTTCGACCGGGCGAAACACGACGCCCACGTCGACGGCGGGACCGACGCGTCGCAGGGCTACCAGGCCCGCGTCGTCAAACGCGTCGCCGAAGAACTCCGACGGCGCGATACCTCGCTGTTCGCCGCCCATACCCTCCGGGACGCGACGCCCGCAGGAATGGGCGTCGTCGAACGCGACGGCGACCCGAAGACCGGGTACGAGGCGCTCCGGGAGGCCTACGAACCCGTCCAGGCGACGCTCGCTGCGCCGGCCCCCGGCGAGACGACGCCGCTGACGGTGATCAACGACGGGCGGGAACGAGTCTCGGGAACCGTCGAGTGGTCGGCCGCCGACGACGGCGGCGAGGTCGAAGTCAGTGTCGACGCCGGGGCGACCGCGACGCCGGACTCGATCTCCATTCCGGCCGACGCGGCGTCGGTCACACTGACACTGACGCTCCCCGAGCGGGTCGTCGAAAACACCTACCGATTCGACGGGTGAGCGCCGGTCCGTGGGAGACCGTACCGTGGCTCCGTCGGGCGTTTGGTAGCTGTTTTCATGGGTGTTGGCGACCGGAATATTTAAATTGCCATCGCCAGTAGTATGAGTCACCAGAACGCCTCCAGCGTTCCGGCAGTATCGTGCGATGCCCGTAGAATGACAGGGAACCCTACTTATCAGGTGCTGGCTGCCGCCACGCAGTCCCAACTGTCGCGTGCTGGAGCGGTAATGGCATAGAGGTGTTAAAACATGGCAGAGTCAATCGACGAATCCGAAAATATCGAAGTAACAGACGACGACATCGAAAACAAATCGAAAGGCGAACTGATCAAACTCGCCGGTCAGCTCCGTGACCGACGAAACGATCTCAACCAGCTCGCATCCGAGCGTGCGTCCAAGCGCGACGACCTGAACGCGAAGACTCGCGAGAAGGTCGACGAGGCCCAGGAACACCGCGAGCAGCGCGACGAGCTCAACTCCCAGGTCCAGGAGCACAAGGAGAAGCGCAACGAGCTCAACGCCGAGGCCAACGAGCTGTTCGATCAGGTCGAGGAGATGAAATCCGACCTCGAACTCGACGAGGGCAGCTCCATCGAGCAGCTCAAAGAGGAGATCGAGGATCTGGAGTTCAAACAGCAGACGGAAGTCCTCAACCCGGAAGAAGAACGGGAACTGATCGAGAAGATCGAGGACAAACGCGAACAGCTCCAGGAGAAACAAGAGAAGCTCGACCAGACCGGTGACGTCGAGGAACTCAAGGCGGAAGCCGAGGAGATCCGCTCGGAGGCCTCCCAGCACCACCAGAAAGTCACGGAACTCGCGGACGAGGCCCAGAAACATCACAACCAGATGATCGAGGCCTACCGCGAGGCCGACGAGATCCGTGACGAAGCCGACGAGATGCACGAGAAGTTCGTGGAGGCCCAGGAGGCGGCCGACCAGCACCACGAGGACTTCGTGCGCGTCCAGAAGCGCCTGCGCGAACTCGACAAGAAGGAGGAAGAAGAGGAACGCAGCAAGCGCGAGGAAGAGCAGGAAGCCGCACGCGAGGAGGCAGAGGAGATCTACCAGAAGTTCAAGGAAGGCGAGACCCTCGACACCGAGGACCTGATGAAGCTCCAGAAGACGGGGCTGCTCTAGACGACGCGATATTTGCTTTCGTTTTCCGCCGGCCAGTGGCGACGCTGGCCTGATGCGGTCCAGTCCGAACCGGCCCGCTAGACGGGCCGAACCGCCGGCCGGTGTCGGTCGAAGGCTGGTAGTTTTACTGTCGTCGGGCACCGAGGCTCTGGTATGAGCGGTGGACAAGGACGACTGTGGGCGCTGGGTCGTGGCGTCGTCGCGCTCGTCTGTGTGCTCGGAATCGTGGCGCTCGCGTGGCTACTGCTGGTCGTCTACCCGCAGGACCTGACGACGTTGTTCGGGGTGGTGCTGGTCGTGTCGCTCCTCCCGCTGGCCGTTCGGGCGGGCGGGTCCGTGGCCAGCGCCGTCCTCCCGGGGTACAACGTCGCCGAGGTCGCGGTCGAGGGACCGATCACGCGGTCGACCGGCGGCAGTCTCGTCTCCAGTCCGACCGGGGCCGACGCGGACGCCATCGTCGAGCAGATCGAACGGGCCGACGCAGGGGCGGCCGAGGCCCTGCTCGTGAAACTCAACACGCCGGGCGGGGAGATCGTCCCGAGCGAGGACATCCGGCTGGCCGCCGAGCGGTTCGACGGCCCGACCGTGGCGTACGCGACCGACGTGTGTGCGAGCGGGGGCTACGACATCGCCAGCGGCTGTGACGAGCTGTGGGCGCGCCGCGGGAGTATCGTCGGCTCCATCGGCGTCATCGGCTCGCGGGTCAACGTCAGCGACCTGGCCGACGAACTCGGGGTGAGCTACGAGCAGTTCACCGCCGGCGAGTACAAGGACGCGGGCCTGCCACTCAAAGAGCTCTCCGAGGACGAACGGGAGTACCTCCAGGGGATCGTCGACGACTACTACGACGACTTCGTGGATACCGTCGCCGAGGGGCGGGACATGGACCCCGAGCGAGTCCGTGAGACGGAAGCCCGGATCTACCTCGGCGGCGAGGCCCACGACATCGGGCTGGTCGACGAGATCGGGACGCGCGAGGACGTGGAGGATCGACTCGAAGCGCGACTGGGCGAGTCGATCAGCGTCAAGGAGTTCACGCCGTCGCTGGGCCTCCGTGACCGCATCGGCGGCGGGGCGGCGTCGGTCGCCTACGCCTTCGGTGCCGGAATCGCGAGCGTGTTCGACGACGGAGACGGGTTCGACTTCCGGTTCTGAGTCGGTCTGCAATGTTTTTTATCCGTTGGCGCACCAACAGTCGGTCGTGACCACGTTGGTGGCGTGTATCGACCGGACGGGGAACCTCGGTGCGGAGCCGCCGGTCGTGGGGTGGGAGGCCGTCCAGTCGCTCGTGACGGATCTCGGGGTCGCCGACCCCGAGGACAGCCGCGTCAACTGCGTGCTGGAGGCGTTGCGGGTCACGCGTGATCTGCGCGACGACGGCGAGGACGTGGTGGTCGCGGTCCTCTCGGCGGCCGGTGATTCGGTCTCGGCCGACCGGGCCGTCGCGCGACAGACCGAACAGCTCACCGACGAGTACGACCTCGAATCGGCGGTCGTCGTCGTCGACAGCGCCGAGGACGAACGGCTGGTCCCTATCGTCGAGAGTCGCGTGCGCGTCGACGCCGTGGACCGCGTCGTCGTGCGCCAGGCCCGCGACATCGAGTCCACCTACTACCTGCTCAAGCAGTTCCTCGCCGACGAGGAACTCCGGAAGACGGTCCTCGTCCCCGTGGGCGTCGCCTTGCTCGCGTTCCCGGCGCTGATGACGCTCGCGGACAGTCCGGCGGTCGCGGCCGGTGCCATCGCCGCCGTCATCGGCGTCTTCTTCCTCTACAAGGGGCTGGGCATCGACTCCGTGCTGGCCTCCTTGCCCGGCCAGATCCAGAACGCGCTCTACTCGGGGCGGGTGTCGCTGGTCACCTACGTCGTGGCCGTCGGACTGGCGCTGATCGGTATCTTCGCGGGTGCTATCGGCGTGTCCGCGACCGCCAACGACGCGCCGTTCATCCTCGCGATGCGTTTCGCCTTCGACGCCATCCCGTGGCTGACCGCGGCGGCCTTCGCGGGCTCTACCGGCCGCCTGCTCGACGAGATCATCCGCGACGACCGGGTCCGCAGCGCCTACGTCAACCTGCCGTTCGGTGCGGTCGCGGTCGGGCTCGTGGTTCGAGGGTTCTCCGCGTTCTTCCTCGAAAGTGCGGGCGTGTTCTCGGCGTTCCGGATGCCGGCGATGGACTTCGGTGCCGTCTCGATCCAGGGGATGACGCTGGAACCCCGGATCCGCCTGTTGCTCTTTATCCTCGCCGGCATCTTCGTCTCGCTGGTCGGCGTGCGCTTCTCCTCGTACTTCAACGAGTCCGATCTCGAAGAGGAACTCGCCGAACAGAGCGACAGCTAATCTCGTTCTGTGACGACGAAACCCGACGGTGAGACGGTCGCTTCGTCCTCGTTCCCGGTCGCGTACTGGAACAACGCGGCCTGTGACACGCCGTGGATCGTCGCACACAGCAGGATCGTCGCCACCGGAACGAGCAGGAATCCGAGGAACGGCGTCCAGAAGCCGAGTGGCTCGACTCGATAGCCGGTCACCACCGATCCCAGTCCGAACGCCGCGCCGATCCACAGGCAGACCGTCGAGATACCTCGGTTCACCTGCCGCGTGAGCAACGACTCGACCCAGACCGCCTCGGTCACGGCCTCGATAGTGTCGAGGTTATCGCGCAGGTCGCCAGTCCCGAGGACCGCTATCTGAATGGCTGTCAACAGCCCTGTCCCGACGATCACGTCGAGGATGACGGCCGCTTCGTCGCCGAAGACGCCCTCCAGTATCGGACGCCCAGCCCAGGACGCCAGGCCGACGGTTCCGACGACCAATCCGACGATCAGGAGCCGCCGTCTGTTCCGCCAGGCTGCCAGCAGCCCGATCAGCGGGGGTCGCGCTCCCTCCCGGAGGACCGCGTCGCTCTCGTAGTACAGTGCGCCGAACGCGAACGTCGTCAGTACTCCGCCCACGACGAAATACGAGGCGTAGAGGACCGTCCAGACGACTGGGCCGCCGTTCGTGATGTAGATGCCAGCACCGACCGCTACGACGAGACCCACGACGAGTGCCGTCAGCACGATCGGGTACACGAGGAGCGTCGGCTGTCGAATCACGACCCGTCCGGTCGCGGCGATGGCGGATAACGCTCGGTGGACGTGTGGCAAGCGTCGCATCGATCCAGGATCGGGTGCTTCGCTATCGTACAAAAACGCTCGGACGGGAGCGGCGAAGCTATACGTGCGAATCGACAACCGACGAGCATGGCAGACGACGGCGCGTGGGTCAGTCTCTTTTCGGGCGGCAAGGACTCGTCGTGGGCGCTGTACCGCGCGCTCGAAACCGGACTGGCGGTCGAGCGACTGGTCACCGTCCACCCCGAGGGCGACTCGTACATGTACCACGTCCCGGCCACCGACCTCGCCGCACTGGCGGCGGAGAGCGTCGGTATCCCACTCGTGGACGTACACCCCGACGACTTCGAGGCGGAGACGGCGACCGACGCTGGCGAACAGGGCGACGCGGAACTGGAACCGCTGGAGGCCGCCCTCCGCGACCTCGACGCCGACCTCCCCGGTGGGATCGCCGGGCTGACCGCGGGCGCGGTCGAGAGCGAGTACCAGACCAGCCGGATCGAGGCGATGGCCGACCGGCTCGGGGCCGACCTGTTCGCGCCGCTCTGGCAGGAAGACCCCCGCGCCCTGGCCGACGCGATGCTCGATACGGGCTTCGAGATCCGGATCATCCAGGTCGCGGCCTACGGACTGGACGAGTCCTGGCTCGGCCGGACGCTGGATCGCGACGCCCTGGCGGACCTCGAAGCCCTCAACGAGGAGTACGGCGTCCACGTCCTCGGCGAGGGCGGGGAGTTCGAGACGCTGGTGACCGACGGGCCACACATGGACCGGCCGATCCGACTGGAGTACGATACCGTGTGGGAAGGCTCGCGGGGCTACATCCGGATCGAGGACGCCCGGCTGGAGTGATACGGTCAGCTCCGGTCCACGTCGTTTCCCGTGGCGCGTGCCGTCGAGTGCCCGAGCGACTGCGAGGGTGCGAGACGGACGCGCGAGGGACGAGCACCGCACGGAGCGACCGGGGGGAGCGAGTGCGGAGCGCAGTCGGCTGGGGAGGGTGTGGTCCGCGTCTGGGTGGATAGACAGGGGCCGCCCGCTGGCCGACGGCGGGCGACGAAAGCACTGGACCGACCGAGCGACGCGAGGGAGGGAAGCGCGCAGCGAGGCCCCCGAGGTCAGCGGGCGGGGGCTGTCGAAGTGACGTTCGCGGCGGTGGTGTTCGTGGCGGTGGTGTTCGCGGCGGTGCTCACTCGGCCTCGAACGCCTCGGCCCACTCCAGCAACGGCTCCAGCCGCCGGCCCAGTTCCTCGCCGTCTTCGGTCAGTTCGTACTCGACGCGGGGCGGGATCTCGTCGTACTGCTCGCGCCGGAGCAGTCCCGCCGCTTCCAGCTCGTCCAGTCGCGTCGAGAGCGTCGAGGTACTCGCATCCGGCAAATGCGACTCGATCTCCCCGAACCGCACGCGCTCGTGGATGGCGACGATACAGACGAGATCCATCACGTACTTCCGGCCGAGCAGGTCCATCACGTCCGACAGCAGGCAGTAACACCCGCCGTCCTCCAGGGTACAGGCGATCTCTGACATACCTTCCGTTCCTCGCAGTTCCTCCAACACTTTGGACTTCACAGCTTAATAGCTTCGGGTATCGAAGTATAGATGGAGAAGTCCAATGACGGCAGAATCAGACTCGATACGGATCGAACCGGCCTTCGAACCAGCGGCAATCGAGATCCCCGAACCCGTCGGCGACCGGATCGCCGACCTGTACGGTGTCGAGACGGTCCGCACCGCCGAGGACTGGCTGGTGGCGCTGGCGACCGCGCTCGACTCGACGGACGGCGAGCCACTCGGCGTCGCGGATCTCTGTACGACCGACGAGTCGCCACACGTCCTGGAACGTGACGGCGAGCGCCAGGCCTACCAGTGCGTGTACGACCCGATGATCGTGCCCTTCCTGACGGACGAACCGGCGGACGTGACGACGGCGTGTCCGACGACCGGGGAGACGGTGACGCTGGAAATCCGGGACGGGGCGGTCGACGTGACGCCGGAGACGGCCGTGTTCTCCATCGGCGTCGACGCCAGCGGCGCGGCCGAACCGCCGTCCACGCCCGCCGAGAGCTACGGGTACGTCTGTCCCTACGGCAACGCCTTCGCCGACTGGGACGCCTACGAGGACTGGGCCGCGGACACCGACGCGGTCACGGCGGCGATCCCGCTCGAGTACGGTGTCTCGCTGGCCGGCGAACTGGGCAGACGGATGGCAGAAACGGAGCGGTAAGGAGGCGAGCCGTCAGTTCCCGTTCGTGATCTGGGTGTGCGCGCCGATCAGTGCGCTCGCGAGGTCGAGGTTCTCGACGTGGGTCTCCTTGTCGATGATCGAGTCGCGGATCTCACAGTCCTCGATGGTGGCGTCGGAGAAGACGACGGCCGACTCGATGGTCGAGTCGATCACGTCGGCTCCCGGGAGGACGTGGACGTTCTCGCCGATGGTCGAGCCTTCGACGGTAGCGCTCTCGGCGACGAGTTGTCCCCCGTCGAGTTCCCAGGCGACGGCTTCGAGGTAGCTCTCGGGGGTCCCGATGTCGTACCAGGCGTCGTCGAAGGCGAAGGCGTAGGTGTCCTCGCGGGACTGGAGCCACTGGATGAACCAGCCCGGTTCGTCCGGGTTGTTGTCGCCGTCGAGGTACTCCGCGAAGCGGATGCTCTCGGCGGGGAACGCGTAGCAGGCGATGGAGACCAGCGTGCTGTTGGGGTCCTCTGGCTTCTCCTGAAAGTCGACGACCTGCTCGCCGTCCAGTTCGACGAGGCCGTAGGACTTGGCCTTCTCCCGGGTGCCAACGTCGTAGGCGGCCAGCGTCGGCGCGCCCTTCTCCTCGAAGTAGTCGAGGAAGTCCGCGGTATCGAAGCCCATCAGGTTGTCGCCGGCGACGACGAGCAGGTCGTCGTCGACGTTCTCGCGCTCGACCAGCTGGGCCAGCGCGCCGACGACGCCGAACTTCTCGTCCTCCTCGGTCGTCTCCTCGATGGAGAGTTGCGGTTTCTCGTAGCCCTCCTGCTCCACGTGGGCCTCGAAGTCCGGCGCGAACCGCTCGTTCGTGCTGACGTAGACGTCGTCGATGCGGTCGTCGGTCTCCAGTTCCGTGAGGATACGGTCGATGACTGTCGTCTCTCCCACCGGCAGGAGCATCTTCGGTCTGTGTTTCGTGACCGGCCACAGCCGCGTCGCGTAGCCCCCGGCGAGAACCACTGCTTCCATGTCCGGAGCGTCACTCTACGGGGCTAAGTTCTTTTTGGACCCCGCACGTTTGGGTACCGTCTTTTCCAGTCGTTTGCGTCGTCCAGAAGAAGTATGGTAATCGGACCCAAACGGCCGCCATGCGCGAGGCGAAGACGGACAAGACGACCCGCCAGCGCGTGACCGAGCGGCTCCGCGAGGAGGCGATGCCCGCCGCGGCCATCGCCCGGGAGTTCGAGATCGAGGCGAGCGCGGCGATCAGCCACGTCGAACACATCGCCCAGTCGCTGGAACACACCGACGAGCAACTGCTCGTCGCGCCGCCGACCTGTCGCGACTGCGGGTTCGACGACTTCGACGACCTGCTGAACCGGCCCGGCCGCTGTCCGGAGTGTAAAAGCGAGAGCGTCGACGAACCGGCCTTCCGGATCGAGTAACGGCGCGACCGATCCCCGACGAAACCGGGAGACGACGCTCCCGATGCCCGGGTGTCGAGAACTGACAGGTCACTCGAAAGTAGCAAACTATAGGGCGTTCAACGGGGATGGGGGGAACGTGCGCGGAACAGTGGGCGCCGTCGTGCGGACGGCACTGGTGGCCGTGGGGATCGCAGTCCTGCTGACCGGCATCGTGACGCTCGCGTTTCCGCAACTGCTGACCGGGGTTCTGGACGGCGGTCAGCAGGAGCCGCGGGTGCCGAGCCAGCGCGGCGGGACGGCCAGCTGGGGGATGAACTCCCTGGTTACGTCCGTCGTCGGAATCGTCGCCGGGATGACGATCACTGCCGCGGGGCTCGCGGTCCCCGGCCGGTCGTCCCGCTTTCTCCTGCGTGAACAGGCGTTCACGCGGACCCAGCGAATCGCCGTCCTGCTCGGGACGGTGTTCGCCGTCGGTCCGCCGGCACTGCTGGCCGCGGGATTCGACTTCGGCAACTCGCTGTTCGCCCTGCTCGGGTCGGTCCTGCTGGCGTTCGTCGGGGCACTGATGGTCCTCGTCGGGACGACGCGGGGCCTCCAGACGAGTCAGCGCCGACCGCCGAGTCAGAACTCGTAGTTGGACTTCGAGGAGAGATCGAGGTCGTCCTGCTCGCCCGGGCCGACGCCGACGAACGCGTAGTCCTCGTCGGTCAGGTAGACGGCGCCGTCGGCGACTTCGATCTCGACGGCCTGCAGATACGCGCCCTCACAGGGGCCGTAGGTACACAACCCGGAGTCGGTCTCGAAGTACGCGCCGTGGTTGGCACAGATCACTTCGCCGTCCCGCATCGGCGCGCCCGACCCCTTGTCCAGTTTGATGTGCGTGAAGTGCTGGCAGTAGTTGAGCCAGCAGGCCAGTTCGCCCGCTCGCGGGTCGTCCTGTCCGTCCTCCCCGCTGGCCCCATCACCGTCGGTGACCCGGACGATGATCGCCTCTTTCTCCTCGTCGGTCTCGCGATTTCGGACCCGGAACAGGAACGTAGAGTCCGTCGGCACGTCGTCGACGGCCGCGATCCGGCTGTCCTCGTCCATGTCGGATCGTGGACTGTCTCGGGTTTCAACGCCTCGGTTCGCGACGCGCCCGACTCGCTAACTTAACGGGGCCGGCCCTCCGACGGTCGGGTATGTCCGGGCTGCTCGTCTACGGATCGTACGGGTACACGGGGGAACTGATCGTCGAGGACGCCGTCGAGCGGGGGCTCGACCCGATCCTGGCCGGCCGCAACGAGCGCAAGCTCTCGGAACAGGCCGCCGCGCTGAACTGCGAGATGGCGGCGTTCGACCTCGACGACCGCGCCGCCGTCACCGACGCCCTCGAATCGGTCGACGTGGTGCTGAACTGCGCCGGCCCCTTCGTCGAGACCTACGAGCCGATGGTCGAGGCCGCAATCGAGACCGGCACGCACTACCTCGACATCACCGGTGAGATCGACGTGTTTCAGGCCGTCGCTGGCTACGACGAGCGGGCCGCCGAGGCCGGCGTCATGCTGATGTCCGGCGTCGGCTTCGACGTGGTGCCGACGGACTGTCTGGCCGCCCACCTCGCCGAGCGCCTCCCCGACGCGACCCACCTCGCGCTGGCGTTCAAGGGACTGGCCGACATCTCGCCGGGGACGATGAAGACCATGCTCAACTACGCGGGCGACGGCGGCTACGTCCGCCGGGACGGCCTGCTGGAATCCGTGCCGGCCGTCTACCGGACCCGCAAGATCGACTTCGGGTCGGGCGAGCGCTCGGCCGTGACCATCCCCTGGGGCGACGTGGTCACCGGGTACCACACGACCGGCATCCCCAACATCGAGGTGTACATGGCCGCGCCGGAACCCGCCATCTGGGCGATGCGCGGGACCCGCCCGGTCGCGCCGTTGCTCGACATCGGCCCCGTCAAGTCGACCCTCCAGCAGGTCATCGACACCGCCGTGACCGGTCCCGGCGAGCGGACTCGGGAACGCGGCCGCGGGTACGTCTGGGGCGAGGTGACCGACGAGGACGGTGGCCGAGCAGTCTCCCGACTCGAAACTCCGGAAACCTACAAGCTGACCGTCGAGTCCTCGCTGGAGATCGCCGAACGCGTCCTCGACGGCGACGCACCGACCGGCTACCAGACGCCCGCCGGGGCCTACGGCCCGGATCTCGTCCTCGACCTGCCGGGCGTCGAACGCGAGGACGTGATCTGAGATGACGGCCGAACTCACCCGTCGGGCTCGCATCGGGTTCGCCCTCGCGCTGGGTGGGTTCGCCGCCGCCCTGGCGGGCGCGCTGGCCTACCTCCCCCTCGGGCTCGAATGGCCGGCGGCGGTCGTCGTCGCCGGCGCGATCTACGTCCTCCTGCTGTTCGAGACGCTCCTCGACGACGCGACCTTCGGCGGGGAGTGACTCACTCGTAGTACGCGCGCTCGATCCGCTCCTCGAACAGCCGGGAGAGCAGTTTCGTCATCGGGCCGGTCCCGATCTCGATCCCGTCGACGCTGGCGATAGGTCGGATCTCCCACGTCGTGTTCGTCAGGAAGGCCTCGTCCGCGTCCCGGACGTCGCCGATCTCGTAGCGGCCGGGTTCGACCGGGAACTCCTCCTCGCGAGCCAGGTCGATCACTACGTCCCGGGTCACGCCGGGCAGGATGTCACAGTCCTCGCCGGGCGTCTTGAGAACGCCGCCGTCGACGAAGAAGACGTTGCTCGTCGCCCCCTCCGCCACCGCGTCGTCGAACGTCCGGAGCAGGGCCTCGTCGGCACGGAAGGCGTCGGTCTCGGCCCGCCGGAGTTCGAGTCGGGCGCGGATGCCGTTCAGGTAGTTGTGGGTCTTTGCCGCCGCCGGCGTCGCCGCGTCGGGCGTCCGCCGGGTCTTGACGGTCTGGACCACCGCCGGGTCGTCCCACGGCGTCGTCCCCTCGACGCCGCCTCGGGGGAGCGCTTTCACGAGCACGACCACCGTCGGATCCACGTCGGGGTCGGGCGTCAGCTTCCCGGGCTGGACGCCTCTGGAGACCGAGAGCCGGACGTAGGCGTCGTCGAGGTCGTTCGCGTCGAGGGTCGCCTGCACGCGCTCGCGGAGGTCGTCGGGGACGGCCTCGGGAAAGCCCAGCAGGTCGCAGGTGTTCCGGAGCCGGGCCTCGTGGGCGTCCCACTCGAAGACCGTACCGCCGTAGGCGCGCAGGGTCTCGAAGGCCGCGTCGCCGTACATGAATCCGCGGTCGCGGACGCTGACGGTCGCGTCCGCGGCCGGCACGATCTCGCCGTCTACGTGGTAGCTGTAGTCTGACATCTGTCACAGAAGGCCGCGATCAGTCGTTTGCCGATGTCGGTCAGGATGCTCTCGGGGTGGAACTGCACGCCGTAGTGGGGCCGGTCGCGGTGGCGCACGCCCATGACGACCCGCGGTTCCCCGGGCTCGTCGGACGCCGCCTCGCCCGCTCGGTCGACGGTCCAGGCGGTCTCGGCCAGCACGTCGGGCAGGTCGGCGCGCTCCACGGCCAGCGAGTGGTACCGGCCCACCTCGAAGCGCTCGGGGAGGTCGGCGAACAGGCCTCGCCCGTCGTGTTCGACCGTCGAGGGCTTCCCGTGGACGACCGCCTCGGCGTGCCCGACCGGCGCGCCGTTGGCCGCACACAGCGCCTGGTGGCCGAGACAGACCCCGAGCGTCGGGACATCGAGGGCCGCGAAGATCGGCACCGACACGCCAGCGTCCGCCGGCGTGCCCGGGCCGGGCGAGACGACGATGCCGTCCGGATCGAGGTCGCGGATTTCCGGCACCGTGATCGCGTCGTTCCGGCGGACGAGTACCTCGCCGCCTCCCGACTCGGCCACGACGCCCCACGACGGATCGGTCACCACCTCGCCCACGTACTGCACGAGGTTGTAGGCGAACGAGTCGTAGTTGTCGACGACGAGGACTCTCACGGCTCCCCTCCGTCGCCCGTCTCGGGTGATCGCTCGCCGTCGTCGCTCTCGCCGGAGCGGCGCTTGCCCCCGTCGGTCACGGCTTCGACTGCCAGGTCGCCCTGCCGGCCCAGCGCCTCGTCGACCGCCGTCACCAGCGCCCGCGCCTTGTCGAGCGTCTCCTCGTACTCCCGTTCGGGTTCGGAATCGTGGACGATCCCGGCCCCGACACGGAGGTGGTACTCGTCGTCGTAGCGCACCAGCGTCCGGATGACGATGTTCAGCGTCGCCCGGCCGTCGAACCCGAAGATCCCGACGCTCCCGGTGTATGGCCCGCGGCGGGTGGCCTCGACTTCGTCGATGATCTCCATCGTCCGGGGCTTCGGCGCGCCGGTGATCGTGCCGCCCGGGAACACCGCCGCGATGGCGTCCGCCAGGTCCGCGCCGTCACGCAGGCGGCCCCGAACCTCCGAGACCAGGTGCATCACTTCGCTGTACCGGTCGACGCGCCGGTAGTCCGTGACCTCGACGCTCCCGAACTCGCTGACCTTCCCGAGGTCGTTGCGCTCCAGGTCGACCAGCATGGCGTGTTCGGCGCGTTCCTTCTCGTCGGTCCGGAGGTCCCGCTCCAGTCGCTCGTCCTCGGCCGCGGTCTCGCCCCGGGGGCGCGTGCCGGCGATGGGTTCGGTCACGAGCCGGTCGCCCGCCCGCTCCAGCAGGAGTTCGGGGCTGGCGCTCACCAGGTCGACGCCGGGGAACTCCACCAGCGCGGAGTAGGGTGCGGGGTTGACCCGCCGGAGCGCGTCGAAGGCCTCGACCGGGTGGACCGCCGCCGGAGCCGTCAGCCGCTGGGAGACGTTCGCCTGGAAGGTGTCGCCGTCGCGGACGTACTCTTTGACCCGGCGAACGCGGTCGGCGAAGGCCGCCCGGCCGCAGTCGCTCTCGAACCGGGCGGTCTCGGCCGCAGTCGGCGGTGGCCCGACCGCCGGATCGCCCGTCGTCGCTCGCTCGACCAGCTCGTTCGCCCGCGCCAGTCCGTGATCGTACGCCTCCGCGACCGGTCGCCCCTGCTCGCCACTGGGGTCGATCCGCGGGCAGGCCGTTACCCGAAGCGTCGCCTCGCCGGCCCCGTCGCGGGGTTCCTCCCACGCGGCGAGGCGGTCGTACAGGGCGACCTGTACTCGCGGGAGGTCCCGATCACGGTCGGCGTCGCTCGGCAGTTCCTCCAGTTCCCGGGCGAGGTCGTACGAGAGCCAGCCGACCGCGCCACAGGGGTAAGGTACGTCGCAGTCGCCACGGACCAGCGACTCCGCGGCGAGGCGGTCGCCCAGTGCCGACAGCGCCGGTCCATCGTGGGGGCCGACGGTCACCCAGTCGACGGGGTCGACCCCGAAGTAGCCCCACCCGGACTGGCCGCCCGTGGTTTCGAGGTAGACGCCGTCCGGGGTGTCGTCGGTTCCCTCGCCGGCCGGGCGGGCACGCCGGTAGGCCGTGAAGGGGTCGTCGACCGTGACCCTGACCTCGACGGGCACGCGCGTGCCGGGCGAAACGCCGTCGGCGACGCTCCGGAAGGTGGTCCCGTCGGTCACGACCGTCGGCGTCGTCATCTACCGAAAGAGAACAGATACAGGAGTAACCGTCTTGCGGTTCTACTCGTCTTCGCCGCGAGCGCGGGCGATCCAGCGCTCGACGCGTGTCTCCGAGAGGTCGGTCTGCTCCCCGATGTCGGCGGCCTCGGCCGCCGCGAGGTCACCGACCGTCTCGATGCCGATCTCGGCCAGTGTCTCCGCGTAGGAGGGCCCGATGCCTTTGATCGTGTCGGTGTCCGCGTCCGCGTTCTCGACCTCGATCTCGGGTTCCGCGTCGTCGGACGCTTCGGATTCGTCGGCGTCCCCGGTGTCGGCCGTCGCCTCCGTCTCGGCATCGTCGGCCTCGACTTCGGGTTCGTCGTCGGCGGTTTCGACCTCGGCGTCCGATTCGTCGGTTTCGACTTCGGGTTCGGTCCCGGTATCACTCTCGTCGGCCGGTTCGGCGGCCGGACTCGATGCGGCGTCGGCGGTCGTTTCGTCGCCGGTTCCCTTCACTGCGTCCTCGGACGTGGTGTCCGGTTCGGGTTCGTGTTCGACTGTCACGTCGACGTTTTCGCGCCCGGGCTCGGCTGTTCCGGACGTCGAGCGAGACCCGGAACTGCCGAGTCCGATGACCGACTTCAGTATCTTGAACAGCCCCATGGTCCGATATAGTCAACCCGCCTACTTAAAGACGCTCCCGCAAAACGCGGTTCATTTTTTCGACCGGTGCGTCCGCGCCGGTCCACTGCTCGAAGGCCTCCACGCCCTGGTACAGCAACATCCACGCGCCGTCGACCGTCGTCGCCCCCGCATCGGCCGCGTCCTGCAGGAGCCGCGTCTCGATGGGGTCGTAGACGGCGTCTAACACCCCCAGGTCGGCGTGCAGGGCATCGGCCGGAACCGGCGAGCGGTCCGCTTTCATCCCGACGCTGGTGCAGTTGACCAGCACGTCGGCGTCGGCGACCAGTTCGTCGAGCGCGTCGAGGCCGTGCCCCGTCGCGTCGGGCACTGCTTCGGCCAGGTCGTGGGCCTTCGACTCGGTGCGGTTCGCGATGTCGACGGCCATTCCTTCGTCGGCGAGGCCGAACGCGACCGCCCGGCCCGCGCCGCCCGCGCCGACGACGACCGCGGTCCCCTCCAGAGCCACGTCGTGGTCCCGGAGTGCGCGGGTCGCACCGACGGCGTCGGTGTTGTAGCCGGTCGGCGGGTCGGTGCCGAAATCGACGGTGTTGACCGCGCCGATGCGTTCGGCCAGCGGTGCGGGTTCGACTGCGTCCAGCACGTCCTGCTTGAACGGAATCGTGACGTTCAGGCCGCGAACGCCCAGCGTCGCGGCCGACTCGACGGCCGCCGCGCCGCCGTCGGCGGGCGGTTCGAAGGTGACGTAGCGGGCGTCGATGCCCAGTTCCTCGTAGGCCGCCTCGTGCATCGGCGGCGACAGCGAGTGCCCCACCGGATTCCCGATCAGTCCGTACACGTCCATACCGGTGGCCAGTTCCGGGGTCGGCATAATCGCACCGCTCCCGGTCCGGTCGCGTTCACTGCACGCGAACGCGGCCGCACCGAATTGGCAAAGTTTTCGTGCTGGTGCCGTCTCCGCTGGTGTAGTGAGCCGACTACGCCATCCGCTCGTCGCGGTCGCCGTCGCGGCCGCCCTGACGGCACCGTGGGTCGCGGTCTTTCTCACCGGGGCACACCCGGGAATCGTCGCGGAGGTCGCCATCAGCGGCGTGGCGATCCTCGGCGCGTCGTTCCTGCTCGCGTGGGGTGCCGAGACCGCCGAGAAGGACGTGCCACGGGCGTTCGCCATCGCCGTGCTGGCGGTACTGGCGGTCGCCCCCGAGTACGCCGTCGACGCGCTGTACGCCTGGAGCGCCGGGGCCGGCGGCGCGACCGCCGAGGCCTGTGCGGCGCTCAGTCCCGGGCAGATCGAGGCGCAGGCGACGCCGGTCGCCGAGGCCTGTCACGACGCCAATCTCGCCATCGCCAACATGACCGGTGCGAACCGCATCCTCATCGGCATCGGCTGGGCGGGGATCGCCGCGTTCACGGTCTGGCGGTCGTTCGATACGCGGGACCCGGCGGTCGTGAACCGCGAGGGGTGGCTCGGCGACGCGGTCCAGCTCGACGAGGACATCGCCACCGAAATCACGTTCCTGTTCCTGGCGACCGCGTGGGCGTTCGCGGTCCCGCTGGGCGGCGGCATCGACGTCCTCGATACCCTCCTGCTGGTCGGCCTGTACGTCGCCTACATCGGGCTGGTCCTCAAATCCGACGTGGAACAGAGCGAGCACACCGTCGGCGTGCCGAAGTACCTCCAGGGGTGGTCGCTCCCGTGGCGACCGCTGGCCGTCCTCACGCTCTTTGCCTACTCCGGGGCGATGATCTTCATCGCGGTCGAGCCGTTCGCGCACGGCCTCGAAGTCATCGGGGTCCAGAACGGCGTCCCCGAGTTCTTCATGATCCAGTGGGTCGCGCCGCTGGCCAGCGAGTCGCCCGAGTTGATCGTCGTCGCCGTCCTCGTCAACAAGGCCCGCTCGACGGCCGGGTTCAACGCCCTGATCTCCTCGAAGCTCAACCAGTGGACGCTGTTGATCGGGACCATCGCCGTCGTCTACTCGCTGGCGCTCGGGTCGGTCGGAACCTTGCCGTTCGACGCCCGCCAGTCCGCCGAGATCTGGATCACTGCCGGCCAGTCCTTTTTCGCCTTGGCCCTGCTCTGTAACTTCGAGATCTCGATCCGGGAGGCCGTCGTCCTGTTCGTCCTGTTTATCTCGCAGGTCCTGCTGGAGTTCGCCCTCATCAGGAGTCTGATCGAGTTACCCATCTCGAGCCACGACTTGCTGCTCGCGTACACGGCCGTCTATCTGGTGCTGGGCACGGCACTGTTCGTCAAGCGCCGGGACTCGCTGCGCCGCCTGTTCGGCCTCGCCGGTGACGCGGTCCGGACCGCCGTCGGTCGCGAGCCCGTCTACATGGAGCAGGCCGACTGATGCTCGGTATCGTCGTCTCCCGTGCGGACCGGGCCTCCGAACACGTCGGCGAGCACCTGCGCGACCTGGCGGACTGGTCCCCGGTCGAGAGCCCCGACCATCCCGACGCCGCAGGCCCTGCCTATCAGGCCGACGGGGCACAGCTCCGCGAGTTCGACGCGTGGCACCTCCACCTGGCCGACGCCGCCGACGCCTTCCCCGCCGACCTCGACCTGCTGGTGTTCGCGTCCCGGCACAGTGGCGAGACCGGCCCGCTCCTCACGGCCCACCACACGGGCAACTTCGGCCCGGCCGAACACGGCGGCGAGGACGACGCGCTCGCGCGGGCCTGCCCGAACGCCCACAGCCACGTACTCGACGCGCTCGCCACCTACGCGCCCGAGGACTACGAGGTCGGCATGGAGTGTACCCACCACGGCCCGACCGACGTGGGCGTCCCGTCGATGTTCGTCGAGGTCGGGAGCGGCGACCCCCAGTGGGACGATCCGGCGGCCGCCGAGGCGGTCGCGCGAGCCATCCTCGACCTCCGCGGGGTCGCGCCCGACGCCGACCCGGAGCCGGCGACAAACGGCGTCGGCCCCGACGGGGAGACCGCCCGCCGCCACCTCGTCGGGTTCGGCGGGGGCCACTACGCCCCGCGGTTCGAGCGGATCGTCCGCGAGACCGACTGGGCCGTCGGCCACCTCGCCGCCGACTGGGGGCTGGAGGCCATGGGCGACCCCGCCGCGAACCGCGACCTCGTGGACGCGGCCTTCGCGGAGAGCGCGGCGACCCACGCCGTCGTGGACGGGGATCACCCCGACCTCCGCGAGGAGATTACGGCCCTCGGCTACCGCGTCGTCGGCGAGACGTGGCTGCGCGCGGTCACGGGCGTCCCGCTCGCACTCGCGGACCGGCTGGAAGACACGCTCGTCTCGGTCGCGGCGGGCCTGCGATTCGGCGAGCGGGCCGCTGATGTTGCTCCCGACATCGACTTCGAGACCGTGTCCTTGCCCGACGACCTGCTCGACAGGGCACAGGGGATCGATCAGGAGCGCACCCGGGAACTCGTCGCCGCATCCGCCCTGGCGTTCGAGACCGAGGAGAACGGGAACCGGGTCGCGGGCCGCGCGGCCGTCGCTTCCCGTGGAGATTACACGACGATTATCGACGGTATCGTCGACCTACTCCGGACGGCCTACGACTCGGTCGAGCGCCGCGAGGACGCCGTGATCGCCCGTCAAGAGACCTTCGACCCGGGGAAAGCGAAGACGCTGGGGGTCCCCGAGGGTCCCAAGTTCGGTCGCCTGTCCGCGGGCGAACCTGTCGAGGTCGACGGAAAGACGATCCCACCCGACCGGGTCCGGTCCGAACGGGAAGATCGCTTCTCCCTGTAATTTAATTCGCCCCTACCGGATCGAATGCAACGTATGACGCGCGGCTGACAGGAGGGGAAAGATAATTAATCCTGCTCTGCAATTTCCCCTTTAAATATGGACTCCATTATTAACGACGCCATGGAGGAAAGCGAGGAGGAGTCGGCACAGGCACCCGAGGAGACCGAGACTGGCGGGACGACGGCGACCGAGGACGTATCGACCTCGGGCCAGATGACCGACGAGGAACTGGCCGATGTCGTCAAGGATCTCGAAACGAAAATCACCGTGGTCGGGTGTGGCGGTGCGGGCGGGAACACCGTGACCCGGATGATGGAGGAGGGCATCCACGGCGCGAAACTCGTCGCCGCGAACACGGACGCCCAGCACCTCGCCGACGAGGTGAAAGCCGACACCAAGATCCTGATCGGCAAGAAACGCACCGGCGGCCGCGGCGCGGGGTCGGTCCCCAAGATCGGCGAGGAGGCCGCTCAGGAGAACATCGAGGACATCCAGCAGTCCATCGACGGCTCGGACATGGTGTTCGTGACGGCGGGTCTCGGCGGCGGGACGGGAACGGGCGCGGCCCCCGTCGTCGCCCAGGCCGCACAGGAGGCCGGTGCGCTGACCATCGCCATCGTGACGATCCCCTTCACCGCGGAGGGTGAGCGCCGGCGGGCCAACGCCGACGCCGGTCTCGAACGCCTGCGCGCCGTCTCCGACACCGTGATCGTCGTCCCGAACGACCGCCTGCTCGACTACGCGCCCTCGATGCCCCTGCAGGACGCGTTCAAGATCTGTGACCGCGTGCTGATGCGCTCGGTCAAGGGCATGACCGAACTGATCACCAAGCCCGGCCTCGTCAACGTCGACTTCGCGGACGTTCGGACGATCATGGAGAACGGCGGCGTCGCCATGATCGGCCTCGGGGAGTCCGATTCCGAGAACAAGGCACAGGATTCGATCAGATCGGCGCTCCGGTCGCCGTTGCTCGACGTGGAGTTCGACGGTGCCAACTCCGCGCTGGTCAACGTCGTCGGTGGGCCGGACATGTCCATCGAGGAGGCGGAGGGCGTCGTCGAGGAGATCTACGACCGGATCGACCCCGACGCCCGGATCATCTGGGGCGCATCGGTCAACCAGGAGTTCGAGGGCAAGATGGAGACCATGATCGTCGTCACTGGCGTCGAGAGTCCACAGATCTACGGCAAAAACGAGACCGAGGTCGAACAGGCCGCGGAGAACCTCGGCGACGACATCGACTACGTGGAGTAGTCCCGTTCTCGCGCTCTCGTTCGACTCCGTTGCGTCTCTGTTTCCGCTTCGCACCAATAGATAGAAAAAGGGGCAGGGGCTACACCCGGGTATGCAAGTACCGTACGACCTCACCTCCTACGTTCGGGTGCTGAAACTCGCGAGCACCCCGTCGTGGGAAGAGTTCTCCCAGATCGCCAAGATCGCAGGGGCCGGGATCGGCCTGGTCGGGCTGATGGGATTCGTCATCTTCCTGTTGATGAGCTTCATCACGAACCCTCCAGTCTAACATGGGCATCTTCGCTGTCAAAACCACGGCCAGTCAGGAACGCACCGTCGCGGACATGATCATGAACCGCGAGGAGCCGTCCATCCACGCCGCCCTCGCGCCCGACAGCCTCACCAGCTACGTGATGGTCGAGGCCGACGACGACGCCGTCTTCGAGCGCATCTCCGACGAGATTCCGCACATGCGCGGGGTCGTCCAGGGGAAAAGCTCCATCGCCGAAGTCGAACACTTCCTCTCGCCGAAACCCGACGTGGAAGGGATCGCCGAGGGCGACATCGTCGAACTCATCGCCGGCCCGTTCAAGGGCGAGAAGGCCCAGGTCCAGCGGATCGACGAGTCCAAGGATCAGGTGACGGTGGAACTGTACGAGGCGACGGTGCCGATTCCGGTCACCGTGCGGGGCGACCAGATTCGGGTGCTGGATTCGGAAGAGCGGTAGTACTGCGACGAGCGACGCGAGTCGCAGCTTTTTCGCCCACGTTTTTCAAGGAGCGGTGGCGAGCAACGCGAGCCACCCGACGCAGAAAAAGGTGGGAGCGCGACGGTGCCGATTCCGGTCACCGTGCGGGGCGACCAGATTCGGGTGCTGGACTCTGAGGAACGGTAAGCGAGCAGTCTCGCCGGAGACACGCGGTTCGCCCAGCGAACGAACGCCTTTTCACCGGTCGATCCGCGAACGTCACGACCGCCAGCTATCCGGGGCAGTGCCACCGACCGCCAGGGTTCCCCGTCGCTCGAATGAATATCATGATAATTTATTATGGACGGGTTCCTAGCGGTGGGCGTGTCCGGGACGGTCGGGTCGGTCCGCGGTCGGATCGGCGCTGCGCTGGTGCCGATCGGACTCTTCGTCGTGACGGGGACCGTCGGTATCGTCGGATTCGTCGCGCTCGCCGGTGTCTCGCCCGTTGACGCGGCCTTCTGGCTCCTGGACCCGACCAGCATCGAACTCCACTTCCAGCACCACTCCGGACCAGAGCGGGTAACGAAGGGGTTCGCGCTGGTCGTGTTCGCGGGGCTGATCGCGTCGGGGCTGTGGATCGGCGAATCGGTCCTGGACACGGTTTTCGGCGGCCAGTTTCGGGAGGAACTACGACGCGTGCAAACGGAACAGACCATCGAGAGTCTCTCCGACCACGTCGTGATCTGTGGCTACGGGATGTTCGGCCGGACGGTCGCACAGCGACTCAGGCGGCGCGGCGAGGACGTGGTCGTCGTCGAATCGGACTCGACGGTCGTCGAGGCGGCCAGCGACGAACCGCTCGTCATCGAGGGGGACGCGCGCCGCGAGGACGTGCTGGAACGGGCCGGCGTCTCCCGCGCTCGCGCCGTCGTGGCGGCCATCGACGACTCGAACGTGACAATCCAGATCGCCATCGTGACGAGCCAGCTCGCGCCCGACGCCGCCCTCGTCGTCAGGGTCGGCGACGAGACCTACGAGTCGGTCGCACGGCGGGCCGGTGCGGACACGGTGGTGATTCCGGAGGTCGTCAGCGGGACCGAGGTGGTCGACGGGCTGTGAGGTCAGCCCTCGCGCCCGAACAGCGCGAGCGGGACCGCGTGGACACCGCCGACGGTCACGAGGAACGCGCCGACGCTGGCGGGGAACGCCGAGAGTGCGAGTCGCTCGGTCCCAGCCAGAAAGAGACCGGCGAACGCGGCGGTCGCGACGGTACAGGCGACCAGTACCCACGCGACGGCTTTCCAGGTCCGGTCGAAGGCCGGCCAGTAGTCGTTGTACGCCGTCGGGACGCCGACGGCCAGGGTCATCAACAGGAGGAAATCGCCACCGCCGGCGTCGAACACCGTGTGAAAGCCGTACGCCGCGGGAACGGCCACCAGGATGGCGGCGTAGATGGCGACGTTGCGCTGGGCGGTCGCACGGTCCCAGAGCGAACTCCGGCCGTCGGTCGAGTGAGAGGGCATAGTCGACACGTGGACGGCGACGCGGATAAAGACAGGCGCGGCTTTTCCGAGCCAGAAAACCGTTCGGTCGTGGGGGACTGTCAGGCCCTGGGACCGTTGCCTTCGAGGCGGTCGATGACCTCGTTGATGTCCGCGTTGTCTTCGATGGCTTCCTTGACTTTCTCGCGGCGGCGCACCTCGTCGCTGGTGGCGTCGTAGGCGCGGACGTACTCGGCGCGACTGTGTTCGTCGAAGGCGTGGCGGATCGCGAAGTAGCCGTCCGGGAGGACGGTCCCACAGACCTGACACTCGATGCGGTCGTGTTCGGTCGCCTGGTGGATGATGAGGTCCTCCACGCGCTCGAACCGCTCCGTGTCGCCCTCGATCGCACACTCCCAATGTGGCATCGACCTGATGCAGTCGGGCAACGGATAAAAACGTTCGCCAGCCTCGGCTGCGTGAAACCAGAATCCATATCACCCGACCGACGAAACTCCCGGACGAGTATGGCCGGTAGGGCGACCGACGACGGGTTCCGGGTCGACATGCACGTGAAGATCCTCGACGACGAGGTGGTCCGCCGGGCCAAAGCCCGGGGCCTGGACGCGCTGGTCTACGCACCCCACTTCGAGCGCCTGCCCGACATCGAGGAGCGTGCCCGGGAGTACTCCGACGACGAGTTGCTCGTGATCCCGGCCCGCGAGCTGTTCACCGGCGACTGGCGGTCGCGTCGGCACGTCCTCGCTATCGGCCTCACCGACCCGGTGCCCGACTTTCTCACCCTCGAAGGCACGATGGCCGAACTCCGCCGCCAGAACGCCGCCGTCGTCGTTCCCCACCCGGAGTTCCTGACGGTGAGTCTCGATATCGACCAGATCCGGGAGTACCGCGACCAGATCGACGCCGTCGAGGTGTACAACCCGAAGCATCTGGACCGGGACAACCGTCGTGCCCGCGAGATCGCCCGCGAGACCGACCTGCCGGCCTTCGCCTCCTCGTACGCCCACCTCCCGAAGACCGTCGGCGAGGTCTGGACGACCTTCGAGGAACCAATCGAAAGTACCGCGGACCTCGTGACGATGCTACAGGCCGGCGCGCCGCGTCGGATCTTCCACCGCGACGGGCTCACCCACACCCTGCGGTGCAAGGCCGAGTTCGCGCACCTGCTCTGGGAGAACACGTACAAGAAGTTCGACCGGATCTACCTGCAGGGGACCGAGCCGACCCATCCGGGCCACATCGCGTACCGCGACGAGTTCGACGACGTGCGCCTCTACTGAGTCACACTCCCAGCGCCGTCGTCCCGTGATCGATCAGTTCCTGCGGGACGTACGACGGCGCGTAGAACACCAGCAGGCCGATGATCAGTAACTCGACCCCCGTGATGATCAGCGTCGCCAGATTGGCGTACTTGCTGGAGGTGGCGACGCCGACGGGGAGCCCGAACTCCTTGTCCCATGGGTAAAACAGCGCCAGCCCGCGCTTGCTCCCGGCCAGGTCCAGAATGTAGTGGGTCAACACGCCCAGCCAGACGAACTGGAGGTTGTCGAAGACGAACGGGTAGGCCAGGAAGATGCCCAGCACGATGAAGTTGTGCAGTGTCTTCCGGTGGCGGCCGAAGGCGGTGTCGACGTCGGGAAAGAGCGCGCCCAGCGTGACCGGGATCGTCACTTCGGCGATGGTGCGGAACGTCGAGAAGTCACCGGCCGGTTCGAGGATGTACCCCAGCCCGATGCTCAGGAGTACGGCGTTCAGGACGTGGCCCTCTTTGTTCATCCGTCCGGTGGCAGGTCCGGCCCCCTCAAATGCTTTCCCGTCCCATTACACCCGGTCGGCGACGTGACTGTCCAGGTCCGACAGCGCCAGCCTCGCGACTCGCTCCCGTATCGCCGCGCGGTCGCCGTCGATCTCGTAGCGCTCGACACTGGCCGTCGAGGTACCGGTCCCCCACTCGCCGGCGTAGGCGACGGCGACGAAAGCGGTGCCGACGGGTTTCTCGGACGTGCCGCCCTCCGGCCCGGCGACGCCGGCGGTCGCGAGGCCCCAGGTCGTGCCCGCGGTATCCCGGACGGCCCGGGCGAGGTCGCGGGTGACCGGTCCGCTGACGACGCCGTGGTCGTCGAGCAGTTCGCGGTCGAGCGCCAGCAACTCCCGCAGGGAGTCGTACGAGTAGGGGACCAGTGCCCGGTCGAGGTAGTCGCTCGCGCCCGGCGCGGCCGTCAACAGCGTCGCCACGAGCCCGCCGGTACAGCCCTCGGCGACGGCCACAGTATGATCGGCCTCGCCGAGTCGGTCGCCGACGGTCTCCTCGATGGGTGGGTCGGAAGCGAACTCGCGCATGGTGGGAGCGACGGCCGCGCCCACAAAGAACTCCGCGGTCACCGGGTCAGGTCGCGCGTGTCGAGGTGGAGGTTGTCCCCGTCGCCGGCGGCCGCGATGTACAGCTCCGGTCCCTCGTGCCAGAGTTCGGCCACGTCGATGATTCGCTCGGTCGACCAGCCCTGCACGCGCATGATCCCGTCCTCGTCGATCTCGACGAAGGTTCGGGGCGACTCGCCGGTCTGGATGTCCCAGGTCTCGCCGTCGACCTCGAAGGAATCCCCGCCCCCGGACCCGGTGGCGAACACGCACTGGTACTGG
Source organism: Halorientalis pallida (assembly GCF_049605515.1). Classification (GTDB taxonomy): domain Archaea; phylum Halobacteriota; class Halobacteria; order Halobacteriales; family Haloarculaceae; genus Halorientalis; species Halorientalis pallida_A. The sequence continues at coordinate 1,491,102 of NZ_CP187158.1, read as the reverse complement.
GTCCGGGACTCCTCGGCCCGGTCGTGGTCGACCCGTGAGTAGGTCTCGAACTCGTAGCCGTAGTGACGACACCACTTCCGGAAGTGGTCGCCGTCGAACCGTTTGATCCCGTTCGCCTCGTCGCTCGTCCAGAGGACCTGGGTTTTCGAGGGTTTCCGACTGATCGACGGCTCCTTCATAACTGTCGATGGAGTCCATCATCGGTCATAAATCAATTCCATCATCGGTCATAAATCAATTTGCCGAGAGATGACATCACGGTCTGACAGGTAGCCGGCGGAGTTGGAAAGACACAGGTTTCGGGGCCACGCAGTCGGTGTATGGACTACGAGCGGCCGCAGTTCTTCCGCGTCATGCAGTACGCGGACGCCGCGGCGGGGGACGTCATCGACATGGTGAGCGGGAACCCGGACTGGGAACCGCCGGGGGCGCTCCGCGAGGGGTTGGTGGAGTACGCCGACGGCGACCCCGAACAGTTCCAGTATCCCGCCAGCGAGGGCCTGCTGGAGTTGCGCGAGGAGATCGCCGCCCGGCGCAACGTCGACCGCGAACAGGTGCTGGTCACGAACGGCGCGGGCGAGGCCAACCACCTCGCGATGGCCGAGGGGCTGACCCGCGACGCCGGCGACGAGGTGATCCTGACCGATCCGGTCTACCCCTACTACGCCGGGCGGACGAACCTGCTGGGCGGGCGGGCCCGGTACGTGGCGGTCGACGACGACGGCCGCCTCGACCCCGACGCCGTCCGGGAGGTCGCCAGCGACGATACCGCGCTGATCGTCGTCAACAGCCCGAACAACCCGACCGGGGCGGTGTACCCCGAGGCGACGATCCGGGAACTCGTCGATATCGCCGAGACCTACGACGCCCTGCTCGTGAGCGACGAGGTGTACGATCACTTCGACTACAGTGGGCAGTTCACCAGCGCGCTCGCGGTCGACTCCGCGCATCGAATCGTCACCAACGCGTTCTCGAAGTCGCTGGCGATCACCGGCTTCCGGGTCGGCTACGCCATCGTCTCCGAGTGGCTGGTCGACCGGTTCCGGACCCGGCACATGCTGACCAACGTGACGAGCAGTCGGCCGGCCCAGTTCGCGGTCTGGCGGGCGCTCCGGGAGACGCCGCCGGACTACTTCGCACAGAACCGCGCGATGCTCCGCTCGCGGGTCGAGGCGTTCACCGACGCGCTGGACGCCGCCGGGGCGGAATACACCACGCCCGGGGGGAGTTTCTACGTCATGGCGCGGTTCCCGGGTTTCTCGGGCACCATGGAGAACGTCGAGCGACTGATCGACGAGGCTGGCGTCGCGGGGATGCCCGGCGCGGCCTTCGGCGAGTCGCGGGCCGACTGGTTCCGGTTCGCCCTGGTGACGCCCCGGGCCGAGGAAGCGGCCGAGCGCCTGGCCACCTACTTCGACTGAGAATCCGGGGGTTCATACCCGAGGACGTCCCCACCTTCTGGCAATGAGCGACCGCGAGGGGACCGGTTCGGAATCCAGGTCCGCGTCGGCGTCCGCGACCGCCGAGAGCGACGGAAACGGAGACGACCCGCCCTGGCGGACCTACTTCGGGTACGACGAGCCCTACGCGAACCAGCCCGACGCCGTCGAGGCGGCCATCGAGGTCGGCCGGAAGAACGGCTACCTCGCGATGGAAGGCCCCTGCGGGACGGGCAAGACCATGGCCGCCCTGACCGCCGCGACCACGCTCGTCCGCGAGGACGACTACGAGAACGTCGTCGTCGTCACGCCGGTCAAACAGCAACTCGACCAGTTCGTCGAGGACCTCCGTGTCGTCAACTCGGGGCTGGACGACCCGCTGGACGGGATCGCCCTCGTGGGCAAACGCGACCTCTGTCCGTACGGCCGCGAGGACCTGTTCCCCCGGGACGCCACCGTCCACGACCGCTGTGAGGACCTGCGCGAGGACACCGCCCGCCTCGTCGAAGCCGACGGCGGGACCGACGCCCACAGCGGGGCCGCGACCGACGCCGCCGTCGGCGGGGATACCGACGAGGAGGACCAGTGGTGGGACCCGAAACGCGGGGCCGACCTCGCCGAGGCCGCCCGCCGCGACCCCGAGCAGTTCAACACGATGGCCGACGACCGCCTGGAGACGGCCGGCGAGGAGTCACCCTACCGCCGCGAACAGCCACGCGCGCCGGAGGAGATGGTCGACGGCGACGACCCGCCGCTGTACTGTCCCTTCGAGGCCGACTGGTACGCCCGCAACAAGGGGTCGCCCGTCGATTTCACCGACGGCGAGGACAACGTCCTCACCTCGACGGAGTTCCTGCCCGAGTCCGTCGCCCACGGCACCTGTCCGCACCGGGCGATGGGCGTCCTGCTGGGCGAAGCCGACGTGGTGATCGGCAACTACAACCACCTGTTCGACCCGGACTCGCGGCCCCTCCTGTCGCAGGTCCTCGACGAGAGTACCTTCGTCGTCGTCGACGAAGCCCACCGGCTCGAAGGGCGCGTCCGGGACCTGCTCTCGGATCGCGTGGGCCGGCACACCCTGGTGCGGGCGCGCAACGACTGCGCCCAGCTCCTCCAGCTGGCCAACCAGAGCCGCGACCACGAACGCGAGGTCGACGACCGGCTGGCCAGCCACGACGTGCCCCGCGACGCCGTCGCCACGGCCCGGGCGTTCTACGACGACGTGGTCGGCTGGCTCGACGACCGCGTGACCGCCCACCTCGATTCGGAGTTCGGCCGCGGCTGGGAGCAGGACCTCCGCTCACTGCCCGAGGAGGACATGGAAGTCCCGCTCCGCGATCCGGAGACCGAGGAGGTCGACGACCTCACGGAGTGGGCCGAGCGCGAGGGCTACGGCGGCGACCTGTGGCGCTCGCTGGCCGCGGTCGGCACCGCCGTCGAGACGACGCTGGACGAACTCGGCGAGTCCCGGCAGTGCGTCGCGGCGGCCGTCGGCGCAGTGATGGGCGACTGGTACGAGCGCGACCACGCCACCGCGTTCCGGGAGATCGAACTCGAACACTCCCCGTCGGACACGGGTGCGACCGCCACCCCCTGGCAGGAGGTCTACACCGCCGGGCTCCTGCTGTACGACTGCATGCCTGCACAGGCGCTCAGGACCATCTTCGACGAACTCGGCGGCGGCGTCCTGATGAGCGCCACCCTCGAACCGCTGGACGTGTTCACCCGCGTCTCCGGGCTGGATGCTCTCGAACGGTCCGGAACCGGCGGGCTGGCGGCCGCAGACGACGACCCCGGCCGGCCGGTGGAGACGCGATCCTACGGGCTCACCTTCCCCGAGGAGAACCGGGCGAGCTGGCTCGTCGACGCGACGGCCTACACCGCCCGGAACCGCGGTGATCCGGTCCGGGACCACGGCAACCGCACCCGCGACGAGTACGAGCAGGTCCTCCGCACCGTGGCCCGCAGCCCCGGCAACGTGATGATCGCGATGCCGAACTACCGGGAGGCCGCCTGGGCCGGCAGTTACCTCCGGGACGTAGTCGAGAAGGAGGTCCTGGTGGACGAGAGTTCGAGCAACGAGGCGACCGACGAACTGAAACGCGACTTCTTCGCCGGGCCGGGGAAGGTACTCGTGACGAGCACGCGGGGCACGCTCACGGAGGGCGTCGACTACGACGGGGACAAACTCCACGCCTGCGCGGTGGTCGGCGTCCCGCTGGTCAACATCGGCTCGCCGCGAGTCCGCGCGGTCCAGGCCGCCTACGGCCGCGCGTTCGGCGACGACGTGGCCTTCGAGTACGCCCTGACCGTGCCCGCGGTCCGGCGCGCGCGCCAGGCCATCGGCCGCGTCATCCGGGGGGCCGACGAGGTGGGCGTCCGGATGCTGGTCGGCGAGCGCTACACCGAGGACGCCGTCCACTCGGTCCACGAGTATCTCTCGCCCGCCGAGCGCAGCGAATTCGTCCGGATGACGCCCGATTTCCTCGGCCCGCAGTTCGACTCGTTCTGGAGCGACCACGACCGGCCCGAGTGACCCAGCGTTCGCCTCGCGACTTCGTTTCAGAAAGCATATGTGGCGTGATTCCCCGCTTTCAGTCGGATGCCTGAGTGTCAGAACTGCGGTTCTTTCGTGACTGAGGCGTACGTCCGGGTGTTCACGCCCGAGACTCTCGACGCACCGCGTGTCTGTCCCAACTGCGAGGACAAGATCAGGGACGGCAACGACGTCCGCGAGGCCCGTTCCTCGCGGTCCTGAGTTCCTTTCTCGCTTTTCGTCGCTCATCGGCACCCGCCAGCCGCCACGCCGGACCGACGGGTACACAAGTCCCCCGACGAACCCGTAGGTATGGATCTCGAGGTCGAGGCCGTCGAGGAGATCGACGAGACGGCCGTCCCGACAGGCGTCGACGCGGCCGACTACGTCCTCTACGGCGGGAAAGGCGGCGTCGGCAAGACGACGATGGCTGCCGCGACCGCGCTCGCGAGCGCCCGCGACGGCACCGCCACGCTCGTCGTCTCGACCGACCCCGCCCACTCGCTGTCGGACACCCTGGAGACGGACATCCCCGCCGATCCCGAGCGCATCCGCGAGGACATCCCCCTCTACGCCGCCGAGATCGACCCCGAGGAGGCCGTCGGCGACGGCCCCTTCGATTCCGAGGGCGGCCTCGGCGGGATGGGCGGGCTCGGCCAACTGCTGGGCGGTAGCGGGCCGATGGGCGGCATGGGCGGACAGGGCGAGCAGGCGGGCGCTGGGCCGACCGGCGGTGCCGGTCCCGACGCCGATGGCGACGCCACGGCCGCGGACCCCCTCGCCGGCCCGATGCCCGGCATGGACGAGGCGGCCGCGATGCGACTCCTGCTGGAGTACATGGACGACGAGCGGTTCGACCGGGTGATCGTCGACACCGCGCCGACGGGCCACACCCTCAGGCTGCTCGAACTGCCGGAACTGCTCGACTCCATGATGGGGCGCCTGCTGAAACTGCGCCAGCGGCTCAGCGGGCTGTTCGACTCCCTGCCCTTCGGCGGCAGTGACGACGAGCAGGGCGCTGACATGGAGGATCTGGAGGTGCTGCGCGAGCGGATCGAGCGGCTCCGGGCCGTCCTGCGGGACCCGGCGAAGACGGACTTCCGGATCGTGATGGTGCCCGAGGAACTGAGCGTGATGGAGTCCCAGCGGTTGCTCGACCGACTGGACTCCTTTGGCGTGCCCGTCGAGACCGTCGTCGTCAACCGCGTCATGCAGGACCTGGCCGACGTGGCCGACGTGGAGGGCGACTGGTTCGTCTCGCCGGACCTGGACGACTGCGAGTTCTGCCAGCGCCGGTGGCAGGTCCAGCAGAAAGCCCTCAAGGAGGCCCAGGACCTGTTCCGGGGTCACGACGTGAAACGCGTCCCGCTGTTCGCCGACGAGGTGCGCGGGGAGAACCTGTTGCGAGTCGTCGCGGCCTGTCTCGACTAGTCGACCAGCCGCGAGACGCCGACGCCCATCCCGATGATGAGCAGGCCGAGCAGGCCGTTCAGCACGAGACCGATCTCGCGGCCGCTGACGAAGTTCTGGACTCCCAGCCCGACGAACACCATCCCCACGAGTACGTGCAGTGCCAGCACCGCTTTCTGCAGATCGAAGTCCATGCCTCCCCTTGCCCCCGACGAATCAAAAGTCGCCCGAAACCCGGTCGGTCGCCGTCCTACTCGTCGTCGGCCACGACCAGCACGTGTAGATCGTTGACGTTCGTCCCAGTCGGCCCCGTCCGGAGCAGGGCGTCCCGGTCGTCCAGATACGTCGCCGCGTCGTTGTCCGCGAGCGCCCGGCCGGCGGCCCCGTCGTCCTCGACCGTCTCGGCGTCGACGAGCGCGCCAGCCCCGCCGCTCGCGCCGTCCCGGCCGTCCGTGTCGACCGCAGCGAGCACAGTAGCGGGCGGGAGCGAGCGGGCCGCACTCAGCGCGAACTCGCAGTTGGGGCCCCCGCGACCGTCACCGTCGACCGTGACCGTCGTCTCCCCGCCGGAGAGGACGACTGCGGGCGGCGAGACGGGGTCGCCGCACTCGCGGATCTCCCGGGCCACCGCCGCGTGGGTTCGCGCCACCTCGCGAGCCTCGCCCTCGATGCCCGAAGCGAGCACCAGTGGCGTGAATCCGGCGTCGGCGGCCACGTCCCGGGCCGCCTCGATGGCCGTCCGCCCGTTCGCGAGGACGTGCGTCCGACTGCGCTCGAAGACCGGATCGTCGCCGTCCGGCGTCTCCGGAATCTCGCCGGCTACGCCGCGTTCGAGCCGCTCGTCGACTGCCGTCGGTGGGTCCACGTCGTAGTCGTCGAGGACCTGCCGGGCGTCGGCGAACGTCGTCGGGTCCGGGACGGTCGGCCCGCTGGCGACGACCGACGGATCGTCGCCGACCACGTCCGAGAACAGCAGGGTGATCACTGTGGCGGGGGCGGCCGCGCGGGCCAACTGCCCGCCCTTGATCGCGGAGCAGTGCTTCCGGACGGCGTTGACCGCCGCGATGGGCGCGCCCGCCGAGAGCAGTGATTCGGTCACGTCCTGGAGGTCCGAGAGCGAGAGTCCGTCGGCCGGCGCGGGCAGGAGCGCGCTCCCGCCGCCGGTCAGGACCGCCAGGACGAGCGTGTCCGCGTCCGCGTCGGCGGCCGCTCGCCGGACCGCTCGCGCGCTCTCGACGCCGCGCTCGCTCGGGACCGGATGATCGCCCTCGCGGACGGTGACACTGTCGGTCGCGACGGGGTCGTCGGTGACGACCACGCCGCCGTCGATGCGGTCGCCGAGGGTGGCTTCCAGCGCGGCCGCGACCTGCGAGGCGGCCTTCCCGCCGCCGAGGACGACCACGCGCTCGAACGCGCCGAGGTCGATCACGTTCCCGGCGAGCCCGAGCTGATCACCCTCGACAGTGAGCGAGTCGCGGACGACCCGCTCGGGGTGGGCGGCGTCGATCCCCGCCGCGACGCAGGACAGCGCCAGGTCGTGCGCGGGGGTCCGTGCGAGGGCGTCGCGGTCGTCGATCACGCCAGTTTCTTGGCCAGTCGGTAGAACCCGTCGCGGAAGCGGTCCGGGACGAACCGCAACAGCGAGGAGTACTTCGCGAGCTGGCCGACCGGGTAGCGCGGGTCGGGGTCGGGCGAACAGGCCGCTTCCAGAATCGTCTCGGCCACGTCCGTCGGCGGGACCGCCAGCGCGCTCGTGCCGCCGAAGGTCTGACCCTCCTCGTAGAACGCGTAGATCGAGTCGTAGGCCCCCGAGCGCTCCGTGCCGTTCTCCAGTTCCTCGTCGGCCCGCTCGTCGAAGTTCGTGTCCACGGGGCCGGGTTCGATCAGCACGGCGTCGACGCCGTAGTCGTCGACCTCGCCACGGAGCGCGTCGGTCAGCCCTTCGAGGGCGAACTTCGAGCCGTTGTAGACGCCCATCCCCGGCGTGGCGATCCGGCCCGCGACCGAGGAGACGTTGACGATGGTCCCCTCGCCCTGCTCGCGCATGTGGGGCAGGGCCTCGCGGATCAGCCGGTGTGGCCCGTAGACGTTCACGTCGAACTGGTCGTGGACGCGGTCGGTCGGCACGTCCTCCAGCGGCCCGAACTGCGCGTAGCCCGCGTTGTTGACGAGACAGTCCAGTCGCCCCGCGTCCTCGATGACGCGCTCGACGGCGGCCTCGACGTGTTCGGGCTCGGTCACGTCGAGTTCCTGTGTCTCACAGCCCGCCTCGGCCAGGTCTTCGATGTCGTCCGTGTCACGCGCCGTGGCGTAGACCGTCCACCCCTCCTCGTCGAACGTCTGTGCCGTCGCGCGGCCGATGCCGGACGACGCCCCCGTGATCAGCACCGTCTTGTCTTCCATACCGGTCGCCTCGCCCGGGTCGCTGTTAAATTGCAAGTATTTCGCCCGGCCGCTCTCCCCCGCCGACGCGGGAATGGGCAGGCTATTGGGGTCGGCGCACCTGAAACCGACAGGATGTACCTCGCAGACGAGACGTGGCCCGACCTGGGCACGTACTTCGATGAGGAGTCGCTGGCCATCGTCCCGCTGGGCTCGACCGAACAGCACGGTCCCCACCTCCCCGAGGGGACCGACCACATGATCGCCGAGGCGCTGGCCCGCGAGGCCGCAGAGCGCACCGGCTTCCTCTGTACCCCGACGATCAACGTCGGCGTCTCGCCCCACCACCGCCAGTTCCACGGCACCATGTGGGTCGACGCCCCGGTCTTCCGTGACTACGTGGAGAGTTTCTCCCGGAACCTCACCTACCACGGCATCGACCGCATCGTCTACGTCAACGCCCACGGCGGCAACGTCGAACACCTCCAGGAGGTCGGTCGCCGCCTCCACGAGACGGAAACCGCCTACGCCATCGAGTGGATGTGGGACGAGTCCATCCCCGACCTCGTCGACGACCTCTTTGCGCACAACGGCCCCCACGGCGGGCCCAAGGAGACGGCGATGATCATGCACATCGCGAACGAACTCGTCCACGACGACCGCCTCGAAGCCGCCCGGGACGGCGGTCTCACCCAGTGGGAGGACATGGACGTTCACGGCGCACGCACGTTCTACGACGCCGCGGACAACACCGAGAACGGCGTGCTGGGCGACCAGACCGACGCGACACCCGAGAAAGGCGAGGAGCTGTTCGAGGCCGCCAGCGATCAACTCGTCAAGCTCTGTGACTGGCTCGACGACCAGCCCTTCGAGGACCTGATGCCGGAACCGCACGTCCGCGAACGGGAGTGAATCAGTCACCGAGTTCGGCTTTCAGGTCGTCGGCGTACTGGTCGGCCAGCCGCGTCGGCTCGGGGAGTTTGTAGCCCGCCGAACAGGCGAGAACCAGGTCCGCGGCCGTCTCGGCCCCGACGCGGTGGCCCGGACTGACGATGAGGGGGTTGATGTACTGGTTCGGCGAGTCGTACTGCCGGGACTGGACGGCGTAGCCGATGACCGTCCCGTCGGGCGCGGTCACGTCCCCGTCGGCTTCGATGCCGACCCGCTCGCCCTCGGCCAGTCCGTCGGTCGACGCGACGGGTCGCCCACAGAGCAGGTTCTTCGCGACGCCGACGCTCGGGAGATCGAGGGTCACGCCGACGTGTGTCGCCAGCCCCGCCTCCCGGAAGTGGATGCGGCCGCTCCCGTCGAAGAATGCGATGTCGGGCTCGACCGCGAGGTTCCGAAAGCCCGCCAGTATCGCGCCGCCCTCGCGGAAGGAGAGCAGGCCGGGGATGTACGGGATTTCCGTCGGCGCGACGGCGTGGGCGCGTTCGATCACCTCGCCGTCCTGCAACGCGACCAGCGCCGACACGGCGCGGTCGTCGTCGAGGAAGGCCTGGTCGACGCCGACGACGACGGGCCCATCGTCGCTACTGCTGTCTGTCTCGCCGAGTGTCCGCTGGCCAGTCTCGCGGTCGGCACAGACCCGGTTCGGATCGAAATCGAAGTCGTCCTCGAAAACCGCGGCGTCGGCGATCTCGCGCTGGAGGGCTTCCATCTCCTCGCGGTCGAGACTGGCGTCCGGAACGAAGTCGGGATGGACGGGTTCCATCGGTCAGAAGGGACCGCGTCCGCCGGGGCCGCCGGGGCCGCCAGGGCCGCCGGGGCCGCGACCCATTCCGCCGCCGAACTGGAGTTGTCCGGGGGCCGTGATCTTGTCTTTGACCCGCTGGCCGTAAATCAGGCCGATCACGAGGCCGGCGAGGTGGGCCCCGTCGGCGACGTTCCCGCCGCCGAAGACCGGGACGTTGATGCCGAAGATTCCGAGGACGCTGATCCCGGCGAATCCGACGGTGAGGACCCAGATCGGGATCGGGAGCAGGAACCACAGATAGACCCGCAACTGGGGGTTGAGGACCGTCAGCACGCCCATGATCGCCAGTGCGGCCCCGCTGGCCCCGAGTGCGCTGCCCGCGATGCCCTGGAGGTTGAAGATGAGCAGCTGTCCGAGTCCGGCGAGGATACCACTGCCCAGGAACAGCAGGGCGAAATCCCGGGAGCCGACGTACTTCTCGACGATCCGGCCGAAGAAGTAGATCACGATGCTGTTGACGGCGATGTGGCCGAACCCGCCGTGGGAGAAGATGCTCGTCACCCACGTCCAGACGTACTCCGGATGCTGGGTGGAAATCGTGAACACCGCGGCCCAGACCTCAGTACTCGGCCCGAATCCCAGTGCCGGGAACACGAGGAGCTGGAACGCGAACGTGATCCACATCAGACCCAGGAAGACGAAGGTCATGTTCCCGCGGAAGTAACTGAACACACCCCCGGGGCCGGTGTCGATCCCGAGTTTCGCCAGCAGACCGCCGCTCGAACTCGACGACCCGCCCCAGCCGCCTCCGCCGCTGCCGTCGACGGTGTCGTCGAACCCGCTGTCGAAGACGCCGCTGGGGTCGTTCCAGTTTTCCAGCCCCGGACAGCTGTGATTCTCGGGGAGGCGGTGGTCGCCGCAGTAGGTCCCCCCGCAGTGGCGACACTGATACGGCATGTTTTCCTCTTTCCCACACGCGTCGCACTTCGCCATTGTGCCGGGGTAGGGCACGCCTCCGGAAAGGTCTTCCCCACCGTCCCGACGGCCGTGAACGGCCGCTCGGACCGAGAGCGTCCGAGAACGTTTTGTCGGTCGCGACCCCAGACGCGACCGTGCAGGAGTTCCAGCGCAAACAGCTCCTCGAACGGATCGAGCGCGAGGGCGCGACCGTCGGTGCCGACATCCCCGACGAGATCGAGGTGCAGGGCGAATCCATCGACCTCCGCACGTTCGTCTTCGAGATCAAGCGTCGCGACACGGTGCCGAAGGGCGAGCGCGAACGCGTCGAGCAGGCGAAAAAGAACCTCCGCCGGGAGCGCCTCCAGCGCAAACAGCGCATCGAGGAGGACGACATCACCTTCGAGGAGGGCGAGGCGATCGCCCGGGCGATCATCGGCATCGACCGCGCGCTGAACGCACTGGAGAATCTCGGGCCGACCGACCTCGAAAAGGAGGCCGAACTGCAGGCGGCCCAGGACAAGAAGCGCTGGACGAAGTTCCTCAAGAAGGCGCTGGGTCACGAGGACGACAGCAGCGGCATCGGCACCGGCCGTGGGCGTTGATGTCGGTTCTCGAAAACAGTTAATCGACCACCGTCTCTGTGTCCCGGTATGGACGTTCGAGAACTGACGGCCGAATCCGAGCGCAGAGCGGCGGTCCCGATCCTCCGGCAACTCTGGCGTGACGAGTCGCCCGAGGACGTGCTGGCCTGGACCGGCGAGGACGAGTACCGCTTGTTCGGTGGCTTCCTCGGCGACGATCTGATCTGCGTAGCGGGCGTCCTCGAACAGCGACACCTCCACCACGAACGGCACGCGTGGCTCTACGATCTCGTCGTCGACGAACCCCATCGGGGAGCGGGACACGGCCGGTCGATGGTCGAGTTCGTCGAGGAGTGGGCGGAGAAACAGGGTTGTGTGTCGATTTCGCTCGCGAGTCCGCTGGACAAGGAGGGTGTCCACGAGTTCTACGAGCGACTGGACTACGACGAGTGGGGCTACGTGATCGAGAAGCGGCTCTGAGACCCGCGTCGCGTCCGGACATTCATACCCCGGGCCGCCCAACCGTCGGCCAATGAGCCGCAACGCGGAGGTCGCGAGCCTTCTGGAGGAGTTCGCCGACCTGCTGGAGGCCAAAGACGTGGAGTACAAGCCCCGCGCGTACCGCCGCGCGGCCGAGAACATCCGCGGCCACCCCGCCGCCGTCGAACACCTCGCCGCGGAGGGCGAGGACGGGGTGAAAGAGATCGACGGCGTCGGTGACGCCATCGCCTCGAAAGTCGTCGAGTACTTCGAGACCGGCGGCATCGAGGAACTCGACGAACTCCGCAACGACCTCCCCGTCGACATGGCCGCACTCACGAGCGTCGAGGGGGTCGGCCCCAAGACCGTCGGGACGCTCTACGACGCCCTCGGGATCACGACACTGGACGAACTGGAGGACGCCGCGGAGAACGGCGAGATTCAGGACGTCGAGGGATTCGGCGAGACGACCCAGCAAAACATCCTGGAGGGAATCGAGTTCGCCCGGGAGGCCCACGAGCGGGAACTGCTCGGGGAGGCCCGGCCCTACGGCGACCGCGTGCGGGAGTTCCTGACCGGCGTCGACGCGGCCGCGGCGGTCGAACTCGCCGGTTCGATCCGGCGCTGGCGGCCCACCATCGGCGACGTGGACGTGCTGGTCGGGAGCGACGACGCCGACGCCGTGGTCGAGGCGTTCGCCGACTGGGACGCCGCCGACACGGTGATCGAGGCCGGCGAGAGCAAGGCCAGCCTTCGCGTCGACGACTTCCGAGTCGACCTCCGGGTGGTCGCCGAGAACGAGTTCGGGGCCGCACTCCAGTATTTCACCGGGAGCAAGGATCACAACGTTCGGCTCCGCAACCGCGCCATCGACCGCGACCTGAAGATGAACGAGTACGGCATCTTCGACGTGTCCGAGGTAGACGATCCCGACGCCGGCCAGCGGGTCGGCGAGCGCGTCGGCGGCGCGACCGAGGCGGAGATGTACGACGCACTCGACCTGCCGTGGATTCCGCCGGAACTCCGCGAGGACCGCGGCGAGGTCGCGGCCGCCGCCGAGGGCGATCTGCCGGCCCTCCTCGAACCGGGCGACGTGCGCGGTGACCTCCACACCCACACCGAGTGGTCCGACGGGGGCAACACGATCCGTGAGATGGCCGAGGGAGCAGCCGAGTTCGGCCACGACTACCTGGCGATCACCGACCACGCCACCGGACCGGGGATGGTCGGCGGCGTCGGCCTCTCGGACGAGGAGTTGCGCGAACAGATCGACGAGATCCGGGCCGTCGACGACGAGGCGGCGGTCGACCTGTTCGCGGGCGTCGAGGCCAACGTCGGCGCCGACGGCGAGATTTCGGTGGCCGACGACGTACTCGACGCCCTCGACGTGGTCGTTGCCTCACCTCACGTCGGCCTCGACGGCGACGGGACCGACCGGCTCGTGACCGCTATCGAACACCCGGCGGTCGATATCATCGGTCACCCCACTGGCCGGATGCTCAACCAGCGCGGCGGGCTGGACGTGGACATCGAACGGCTCGCCGGGGCCGCGGCGGACGCGGGGGTCGCGCTGGAGATCAACAGCGATCCGCGGCGGCTGGACATCGACGGGGGCCTCGTCAAGCCCGCCGTCGAGGCCGGCGCGACCGTCGCCATCGACACTGACGCCCACCGGCCCGGAACGCTCGAATACGTCCGCTACGGCGTCCACACCGCCCGCCGCGGCTGGGCCGAAGCCGACGACGTGCTGAACGCCCGCGACGCCGACGGCGTGCGCGAGTTCCTGGGACTGTGACGGACCGACCGCCCGGCTCGGACGACGGGGCCGAGGACGAGCCTGTGTGTGCCCACGACCGCCTCGTGCTGGACGTGATGCTGGGCAAACTCGCCACGTTCCTGCGGATGTGCGGATACGACGCGGTCTACGCGCTGGACCGGGACATCGAGGCCGACGACCCCATCCTGGCGCTCTCCCGGACAGAGGACCGGACGCTGCTGACCAGGGACCGCGGACTGGCCGCCCGGACCGACGATTCGGTCCTGCTGACGGCCCGGGAACCGGTCGAGCAGTTGCGGGAACTCCGCGAGGCAGGGTTTCGTCTGGAACTCCCGGAGCGCCCGGTCCGCTGTAGCCGGTGTAACGGTGTCGTCAGGGCCGTCGACGGCGAGGCGTCGACGCCGGGGTACGCACCCGACCCAGCCGAGACCGGCGTCTGGCAGTGTGTGGACTGCGGGCAGTGTTTCTGGAAAGGGAGTCACTGGGACGACGTGGCCGCGACGCTGGGCGGGTTGTGACGCGCGGCGCGTCGTGTGGCCGTGTTCAGTCTCCGGACAGCACGCCCTTACACCGGTTGACGAAGTTGCCGAGCCCCTGCGCGATCTCCCGGTCGAGCGAGACGACGACGCCGTGGTCGCTGGTTTCCCGGAAGTGGATCAGGGCCGCCTTCTCGTGTAGTTCGACGGCCGCCTGTGTCTCGCCGATTTCGTCGTACAGGTCCGGGGTAACCACCGGGTCGCGGATTCGCGTTCGCTCGGTGAGCGGGTCGAGGGCGTCCCGCAGGTCCGGCGTCGCCACGTCCTCGCGGATGTACAGCACCGACCAGTCGCTCTCGTCGTACGCTATGGCCGCCCGGAAGGCGTCGCCGGCTCTGTCGCGCACCAGCTGGAGGAGTTCCTGATACTGCTCGTCAGTCATCAACTAAATATCTAGACTGCACGTCATTTATGTGTGCCGGGCGGTCAGGACCGCTGGTCGGTCGGCCGGACCAGCAGTTCGTTGACGCTCACCCGCGGAGGCTGGGTGACGGCGTACCGGATCGCGGCCGCGATGTCCTCGGGCTGGAGAACGGTCATGTCCTGGACCATCTCGGCCATGCGTTCCATGACCTGTTCGTCGGGGATGTGCTGGCCCAGTTCCGTGTCGACCGCGCCGGGTTCGATCACGGTCACGCGGACGCCGCTGTCCGCGGTCTCCTTCCGGAGTGACTCCGAGAAGGCGTTGACGCCGAACTTCGTCGCGGAGTAGCCGCCCGAGGCCTCGTTGGCCCGTCGGCCCGCGACCGAGGAGATGTTGACGATGTGGCCGCTGTCCTGTTCGAGCATCCCGGGCAGGGCCGTCCGGGTCGCGGCCATCAGTCCCATCAGATTCACGTCGAGCATCTGCTGGAGGTCGTCGAGATCGGCCCGGATGACCGGCGCGAGCAGCATCACGCCCGCGTTGTTGACCAGAATGTCGAGGCCGCCGAGTTCCTCGCGGGTCCGCTCGATCATCCGCTCCACGTCGTCGGTCTCGGTCACGTCGGCCGTGATCGCCAGGGCCTCGCCGCCCTCGCTCTCGATCTCCTCGGCGAGGGTCTCGATGCGGTCGGTTCGCCGGGCGGTGACCGCGACCGCCGCGCCGGCGTCGGCCAGTGTCTTCGCCGTGGCGCGCCCGATTCCGGAGGACGCGCCAGTTACGAGTGCCACGTCGCCGTCGAGGTCGTGGGGGTCTGTAGACATGCGCGAGAACAGCAGGGCCTCAGCCGTCTAAGGCTGGCGGCTGGGGCAATCCGGACGGTGGCCGCGAGGGGCCGTCACCAGGACACGTCGACGGTGTCGTCGTCGCCGGAGAGGCCCGACACGTCGAGCGTGGCCCGGTTCCGGCCGGTACTCTCGACCTCGACGTGGGCGCTGAAGGAGGTCTTCATGCCGGTGATCGTACTGTTCACGTCGCTCCCGATGTCGGCGCTCGTGTCGACGGCACAGACCCCGAGGGCCTTGCTCCGGCGCAACTCCGAGAGGAAATTCGAGTTGAGGAACCGGTAGACCGACCGGGTGTCCTCGACTTCGCCCATGATCGTCGAACAGAGCAGGATGCCGGCCCGGAAGTCGTCGACGTCGCCGGTCGCCTCGGCGAGCAGGGTGGAAAACTGCATGCCGAGGCCGGTCAGGTCGCTCACGTCGTCGACCGTCCGCACGTCGTCGCCCTGGGCCGGTCCCGTACAGGTGAGTACGGCCGTCCGGTCGTCGGCACCGCGTTCGGCGCGCCCGAGCGCCTGCTTGACCGAGCGCCCGTCGGCGTCCGTCGCCAGCAGGACCGCCATCTCGTCGTCACGGGGTGCGGTCAGTCGGTAGAAGACGGCTTCGAGCGCGTCGCTGTCCTCGCCGGTGAGGAGGATGCTCGTCCCGCCGTCGATGGGATCGAGTCCGAGTGAGTCGACGGTGAAGCCCGATCCGGTGGTCAGACTCATGCCTCGACCTCCGTCTTCTGGGCGTCGAGTAACTGCTGTCTGAGGTCGAGAATCTCCATGGCCGTGTCGGCGAAGTCCTGCAGGTCCTGCTTCTGGCTCTCGTCGTACTGTCGGGGTTCGTGGTCGATGAGACACACCTGCCCGATGATCTGGCCGTCGTCGGTCGTCATGTTCGCGCCGGCGTAGGAGACGATGCCGAGATTCTGTAGCTTGTCGTTGTTCGCGAACCGCTTGTCCTCGTTGATGTCTTCGACGACCATCACGTCCTCCTGCAGCATGCTGTGGGTACAGATCGTGTCCTCTCGCGTCAGCGAGTCCCAGTCGGCACCGGTACACGCGAGGAAGTCCTCTTTCTCCTCCTCGATGAGGCCGATGAAGGCGACGGCCGCGTCGAAGTGACTCGTGATCAGGTCGGTCAGCCGCGAGAAACTCTCCTCGATGGGCATCCCGTCCACGTCGTACTCCGACAGCGCCTCGAGGCGTGACCCCTCGTCGTCCGGGGCGAGAAAGCCCACCTGTGCGCTGTGGGTGATCACGTCGTCGACGACGAACCCGAGCCGGTCGGTCGCGTCCGGCAGGTCCCGGTTCAGGTACTCGACGACCATCTCCTCGAACGACGCCGTGTCGATCTCGCCGGGCCTGGTTCCCGTGAACAGCACGACGGGCGTCTGTGGCTGTTCCTCGCGCAGCGCCTCGACGATCTCCAGCCCGCTCCCGTCTCCGAGGTCGTACTCCGTCACGACACAGTCGACCGTCTCCGACTCGACGAACTCCGTCGCCGCCGCAACACTCGTCGCTTCGACCGGCGTCAGGCTCTCCTCGGCAGACACCGCTGCAGAAATCGTCTCTATGTCGTCGGCTGTATCGACACAGAGAACTGTTCTTTCAGTCACGGTAAACTACTCACGACTGTCGCGTAAATACTTCCGCCCCTAATTATCATTGATGATCATCCCAATCACTGGTGAACCAGATTACCAAAGAGGCCCTCAAATAACGGTGAATATTTAATCTTCCGCTCGCCGTCAATTATCGCTACTGAAATTCTGGCTCGCGGTCCTCGACGAACGCTTCCATCCCCTCCCGCTGGTCGGGGTGACCGAACAGGCCGCTCCAGACGCGCTGTTCGTACTGGAGGCCGGCGTCTAAGTGCATCCGGTGGACCTGGTTGAGCGCTTCCTTGGCCGTCTGCAGGGCGAAGGCGGGCTTCTCGGCGAGGTCTTCGGCCATGTCGCGGACGAACGAGTCGAGCTGGTCGTGCGCGACCACGTCGCCGACGAGTCCGAGGCGGTCGGCGTCCTCGGCGTCGACGCGCTCGCCGAAGAAGACGAGCCGACGGGCGTTCTCGTCGCCGACGAGGCGAGCGAGGCGCTGGGTGCCGCCCCAGCCCGGGACGATCCCGAGGTCGATCTCGGTCTGGCCCAGCACCGCGCGCTCGCTGGCGACGCGCATGTCGGCCGCCAGCGCGAGTTCACAGCCGCCGCCGAACGCGTAGCCGTTGACCGCCGCGATCACCGGCGCGGGGAAGGTGTCCACCCGGTCGATGACGTGGTGTCCCGTCTCGGCGTACTCCTTGGCCGACTCGACGCCCATGTCTTTCATGTAGGCGATGTCCGCACCGGCGACGAAGGCGTCGTCGCCCGCGCCCGTGACGACGAGGACGCGAGTGTCGAGGGCCTCGGCCTCGTCCAGGGCCTCGTCCATCGCGTCCAGGGTTTCGACGTTGAGCGCGTTCAGGCGGTCGGGGCGGTCGACGGTGAGCGTCGTGATGCCGTCCTCGTGGTCGAGGGAGACTGTGTCCCAGTCCATAGCCTCTCTCCGGCAGGCGAGGGGATAAGCGCTGGCCCCCACGTCCGGCCCGATGCAGAACATCAAAATACGTGCTCGGTGTAGCGACGGGCGATGACGCTTTCGGAGGAGGCCCGCGAGCGACTCGCGGACGTCGTCGCGCTCCAGCCGACGAAAAACGCCGAACTCCAGGATCGGTGGGACCTGGAGAGCGGCAGCGAGGTCCACCAGTACCTCGAAGACGAACTGAAGGAGTACTACTACCGCGACGAGAACAGCCTGATCTGTGCCACCGAGGACGCCGCCGCGCTCGTGGGTGCCGACGACCCCGAGGGCGAGCGCGTCCTCCGCGTCCCGCCGCTGCAGGCCGCCGTGATCGAGGTGCTGGCCGGTCCCGAGGACCGCTCACAGAGCGTCGTCTCGGTCCTGCACGCCCTCCGGGACGCCGGCCACGACCCCGAGGTCGACGACGTGCGGTCGGCCCTCCGGAGTCTCTCGGACAAGGGCATCGCGGAACGCATCCAGCGGACCGTCCCCACCTTCCGACTGGCGATGGCTCGCGAGGAGTTCACCGTCGAAGAACTGGACTGATCGCCGACGCGGTGGCTACCGCCGCGTCTCACGACCGCCCGTTCACCACTCCTCTCGTGGCGGTAGTTCGTCCCCGCACCGGCGGCAGTACCGCATCGGTGCGCGGGATTCCTGGCCCTCTCGGCCGACCGTCGCCTTCCGGCCACAGTTCTGGCATTCGATTTTCATGGTCGCCTCCCGACACGCCGGCCCGCACCAGCGAGCGAGATGCTATCAGTAGGGCGGCCAGTGTGATAAAGTCCCGCACGCGACGGATCGCTGTCGTGTTCTACAGCCCCGGCCGTCGCCGCCGGCGCTGGGCGTCGAGCAGGCGCTTGATCGCCTTCCCGGGCCCGCCGTCGATGGGCCAGTCCCGCTGTCGCCAGGTCGGGGGCTCCGGGGCGAAGTCCGGACAGGAACCGGCGCACTCGCCGGCGGTCTGGTGACACGCTTTCTCGTCGCACCACGGGAGGGCGTCGCCGGTCTCGGTCCGCAGTTGGAAATGTCGGCAGTCCGGTCGCATCGTGTCCGCGTACGCCCGCCAGCCCCGGCCGTAGGCCCGCTCGGCGATCTCGCGGCGCTTGTCGGCCTTCCACCCTGGCTCGGCGTACTCGAAGCGCGCCGCGGAGGCGTCCCGGGCGCTCCCCGTCGGTCGATCCGTGATCCGCGTGCCCGGCTCGTCGGGCGCGAGCGTCCGTGGGTTCCAGGCAACGTCGACTGCCGCCTCACCCGCCGGCGCGTTTGCCGTCGGATCGACCGTCAGGATGCCCGCCTCGACGGGCACGTCCTCCAGCAGTGCCGGCTCGACGGTCCCGCCAGCCCGCGCGGTCGCCACCCACACCTCGTCGGCCAGGCCCAGTGCCACGTCGCGTTCGAGTTGCGGCGCGAGGTCACGTGCCGCGGACCGGTCGAGGTCGGGCTTGTTCTCGATGGCGACGATCCGTTCGACCCACTCTGGGTAAGGCTGGTGTCGGCGCAACTCGATCCGGCCCCGCTCGCCCCGCCGTTTCTCGATCAGGTCCCGGTCGGCGGCGTCGTGGACCGCCTCGCGGACGTACTGCCAGGGGTAGTCCGGCTCCGGGAGCGCGTCCCGGTACCACGCCCAGTCGGCGGGCGCGTGGCGGACGACGCCCAGCAGGTCCGAGTTCAGCCCTTCGGCCCCGAACGCGGCCCGTTCGCGGAGCGCCGTCCGGTCGGCCTCCACGACGATGGTGTCCCACCGGCGGTACTTCGTCCCCAGTTGGCGCGCGACGAGGACGGCGGTGTCGGGGTCGCGGTCGCCGCCGGGCGGCCAGTTGCGCTCGGCCCACTGGCAGACCCGTAACTCGAAGACGAACTCGGGTTCGCTCGACACACGGCCCTCTCCGGACCGGTGGCTCAAACCGTTGTCGCCCCGCCGCGCTGGCCCGCCGGGCCTAGAACTCGGTCTCCTCGTTCAGAAACTCGTGGGCCTCCTCCAGGATCTCGCGGGGACCGTCCTGCGTGACGGTGTTGACCGCCTGCTCGTAGTCGCGCCACTGCATGTCGCGGTGTTCGTTCGACAGTTCGGCGCTCGCCTCGAACGACTTCGCGATGAACAGGTGGACTGTCTTGTGAATCGTCTTGCCGTTCGCCTCGAACACGTAGTCGTAATCCTCCCGGAAGCCGTCCAAGAGCCGGAAATCGCTGATCCCGGCCTCCTCTTTCACTTCGCGTATCGCGGTTTGCTGGAGTTCCTCGTCGCCCTCGACGCCGCCCTTGGGGAATTCCCAGTCGCCGGGGCGGCTCTTGAGCAGGAGGTACTCCCTGCGGCCACGCGTATCGCGAAAGAGGATGGCTCCCGCGCTCGTGGCCTCTATCATTACCCTACGATATTCGACCAGTACTTAAGAGAATATCGGAGGGATCACGCTCGGCGGTCGGTCGCGGGCGAGCGCGGAGAGATGGGTTTTTGCCTGTCGCCGTTCTCGACCCGGTATATGCCGTTCGTCACGAAGCTCACGCTCGAAAGCGGCGATCACCACCGCCTCGAGGACGTGGTCACCACCATCAAGGAGACCGCCGCGCGCAAGGGCGTCGAACTGAAAGGCCCCCACCCGCACCCACCGGAGGACAAGCGCGTCCCCCAGTGCAAGCGCCTCGTCGACGACGGCGACCACTTCCAGCCCTGGACCTACACCGTCTACACCCGGACCATCGAGATCGTCGGCCACGACGAGTTCGCCCGCTCGGTCGCCGAACGCGACTTCCCCGACGGCGTCCACGTCTCCGCCGAGATCGAACAGCGCCGCCAGATGAACTGATTTCTTAAGTCCCTCGCAGTCCTCGGGACCAGCATGAACCCCGTCGACCGCGACCGCCTCGTCTCGCTCCGCCGCGCGTTCCACCGCCACCCCGAACCCGCCTGGCGGGAGTTCTGGACCACCGCCCGCGTCGTCGACGAACTCGACCGGATCGGCGTCGACGACACCTTCGTCGGCCCCGACGCCCTCGACGCCGACGCCCGGATGGGCCTCCCCGACGACGCCGATCTCGACGCCTGGCGCGACCGCGCCCGCGACGCCGGCGTCGACCCTGACCGCCTCGACCGCCTCGCGGGCGGGAACACCGGCGCGATCGCCGTCCTCGACGGCGACCGCGACGGCCCGACCGTCGCGCTCCGGGTCGACATCGACGCTCTCCCCCGCGAGGAGTCCGAGGCCCCGGACCACCACCCTGCGGCCGAGGGCTTCCGCTCCGAAACCGGCGCGATGCACGCCTGCGGCCACGACGCCCACGCCACCATCGGCCTGGGCGTCCTCGAAACCCTCGCGGACCGGGACTTCGCCGGGCGACTCAAGGTACTCTTTCAGCCCGCCGAGGAGGTCGTCGGCGGCGCGGCCGCGATGGCCGAGAGCGGCCACCTCGACGACGTGGACTACCTGCTGGCCCTCCACATCGGCCTCGACCACCCGACCGGCGAGGTCGTCGCTGGCATCGAGGGCTTCCTCGCGGTGAGCCACTTCCGCGCCGAGTTCGAGGGCGAACCCGCCCACGCCGGCGGCCACCCGGCCGAGGGCCGCAACGCCGTGCAGGCGATGGCCACCGCCGTCCAGAACCTCTACGCCATCCCCCGCCACGAGGACGGCGCGACCCGCGTCAACGCCGGCGACGTGGGCGGCGGAACCGCCGCGAACATCGTCCCCGAACGGGCCTACATCGAGGGCGAGGTCCGCGGCGAGACGACCGACCTGATGGAGTACATGCGCGAGCGCGCCGACCGCGTCCTCGACCACGCCGCCGGGATGCACGACTGCGAGGTCGAGATCGGCACCAGCGGCCAGGCCCCCAGCGCCGAGAACGACCCGGAACTCGTCGACGTGGTCGAAGCCGTCGCCGGCCGAACGGAGGGCGTCGAGTCGGTCCTGCGCCACGACGACCTCGGCGGTAGCGAGGACGCCACCTACCTCATGCGCCACGTCCAGGAACAGGGCGGCAAGGCGGCGTTCGTCTGTGTGGGGACCGACCACCCCGGCGGCCACCACACCGCGACCTTCGACGTGGACGAGGACTCCCTGCCCGTCGGCGTCGCGGTGCTGGCCGATACGATCACGCACCTCGGACGCGAGGCTCCCTGATCGGGAAAAAACGGAAAACGCGGCCTCAGTTCGTCCAGCTGTTCAGCGTGAACGTCGAACTGCTCCCCGGATCGTCCCAGACGATCTTGACCGTCGCGCCGTCGAGGTCGAGGCCGTCGATGGTCGGTGAGAACGAACCTGCGGAATTCAAATTGGGCTCTGATAGCTTCACGTTCGTTCCCCCGGAAACGCTATCGTCCGCGCCGATGCTGCTATCGAGTTCGTTCCACTGGTACCGGGTGTCGAGAGCGTCGTTACTCCCTGTCCCTCTCGTGACCGTTGCTCCCGACACGACGATGTCGAGGTTCTTGGCGGTGATCGTGTCACCGCTGTTGTGGCTGATCTTCAGCGTGTCGTTCCGGAACTCGTTCGATGCCCCGGGGTTCTCCGTGTCCTGCGTGTAATCGAAGTTGAATGCGGCCTGTGGCTTCGTGTTGGTGTTCTCCTGGCCGATGCCCAGGAAGAAGGTTGCGGCCGTCGCGGCCAGCAACACTGTGATCGCGACCATCAGCACGACGCCGATGACCGGTGACACTGCCGAATCGTCCGTGAATAGTTTCTTGACGTTCATCGTTGTCCCCCACCGGGACGGAACCTGTCGTCGAACCCGCACCGCACCACGTGCCCACGTCGGTACCGTCCCCGTTGTGCCCCCTTTGTTTATAGTTTAGACTGATAAATCTTGAGCGATTGATCGACGGGGGTTTAAGTACAAGCGGCGGAGAGCGCCGCTCGCGGCGCTCAGTACTTCGGCTCGGCACCGGTCGTTTCGTATATCTCGTCCATCAGGTCGTCGCGGTCGGCGCGCCAGGTCTCGAAGCCACCCGGCGAGTCGGGGTAGTCCTCGTAGTGATCGAGGAGTCGGTCGGCGAGGTTCTTGGTCTGGTAGAGATCGTAGATCGTCTTCCAGTGGCCGAAGGTCTTGATCGCCGTCTTCACCTTCAGCGGGAGGCTGATGTCGGTCGATCCCTCGTAGAGGGCTTCGGCGAGCTGTTCGCCGGGCATCGCCGCCAGCAGTGCCATCAGGTCGTCCAGATCGTAGGCGGTCGTGAAGATGTTGTACACGTCCAGCGCGGCGTAGCGCCCGCCGAAGTGGTCCATGATGCGGCTGTTGTACTCCCAGAGCGCGCCCTCGCCGAGGTCGCCGTCGCCGATGGCGTCGATGGCTTCCTGGGCGGCGTACTGGCCGGCGTAGGCCGCGCCGGCGATGCCGCCGCCGGTCGTCGGGTTGACGTGGCCCGCGGCGTCGCCGACCGCGAGGAAGCCGGGCGCGACCGCCGAATCGTAGGGCCGGCGGGTCGGCAGCGCCGCGCCCAGCTTGTCCGTCACGCGGGCGTTCTCGAACTCCGGTCGGTTCTCGATGTCCTCCTTGAGGTCCTCGACCAGCTGCATCGGCTGTTCGTTCATCTGGAAGCCCAGACCGACGTTGATCTCCGTCGCCGTCCGCGGGAAGTACCAGAGGTAGCCCGAGGCGCGCTTGGTCGGTTTGAAGACGAGCGCGTCCGACCAGTCCACGGGCTCGTCGACCTCGATGATCTCCCGGTAGCCCGAGGAGAACTGCGAGTAGTCGACGTTCGTGTCGAACGTCGCGTCCGAGAGGTCGGCGTTGTCCTGCAGGATCGACAGCGCGCCCGCGGCGTCGATGGTCACGTCGGCCTCGTAGGTGACGGCCTCGCCCTGCCGCATCGCGTCGACGCCGGTCACGCGCCCGGTCTCGTCCTGGCGAACGTCCTGCACCACCGTGTCGTAGTGGAACTCGACGCCCGCCTTCTCGGCGCCCTCGATGAGGAGTCGGCCGTACTCCCACCGGTCGATGACGGCGAGTTCGCCCGGCACCGGGATGTCGAGGACCGCGTCCTCGGAGGGAATCTCGAAGCGGCCGTGATCGACGACGGTGTTCGTGAACGCCGGTTCGATCTGGGACTTGGGAATGCTGTCCGGGAACTTGTCGGCCCCCTTCAGGGCGTCCCCGCACGCGATGTGTCCGGCTTCCTGCTCGGACTTGCGCTCGATGATGACGACGTCGAGCCCTTCGCGTGCGGCGGTCGCGGCCGCGTAACACCCTGACGTCCCCGCCCCAACGACGACGATGTCGTACGTCCGGGTTCCGCCACCGACGCTCGAATCGCCGGCGTCGGACTCCTGTGTAGCCATGTCCGTCCCTGATTGCCCCACCGAGAAAACTCTTTATAGAAGTCACACCGCGACCGCCGCCGCAGCTCGACCGCGCCAATCCGTCCTTCGAGCGGGAACTGATCGGGGGATAAAGACCTTTGACAGGTGGTGCCCAATCGGGGAGCATGACCGACTACACCGTCGAATTCGTGGGGACGGGGGAACAGATCACGGTCTCGGAGAAGGAGACGATCCTCCGCCGGTGCATCGAGGAGGGAATCGCTCAGGAGTACTCCTGTCGTGTCGGGATGTGTCTGGCCTGCTCGGCGAAGATCGTCGAGGGCGAGGTCACCCAGCCCGCGGCACACGGGTTTACCGACGAGGAGAAAGAGGAGTACGCCCTGACCTGCATGGCCCGGCCCACGTCCGACCTCGTGCTGGACCGCGGGCAGTACCCGCCCAGTATCGACGAGGACGCCGAGGGCTCGGCCAGCGCGGCCGCGGACGACTGACTTCCGGGCCGCGGGTGTGGGCGCTGAGCCGATCCAAAGCTACTCACGCGTCGCGTGCCTCCAGCGGGTAGGCGATGCGTGACTCGGCAGTCGGGACGGCGCTCGACGGGTTCGTCGAGATGACTCCCTGGCTCTGGTGGCTGTCGATCACCTTCTACGGCATCGGTGACGTTCTCACGACGGCGACGACGCAGTTGGCCGGCCCCGTCGCCGAGGGCAGTCCGGTCGTCGGCTGGGCGGCGGGGTCGTACGGCCTCCTGGGACTCGTCGGCCTCAAACTCGTCGCGTTCGCGGTCGCCTACGCCGTCTGGCGCTCCGTCGACCATCCGCACAACGTCGGCGTGCCGCTCGCGCTCTCCGTTCTCGGCGTGGGGCTGACGACGTGGAACCTCGTCGTCATCGGCGCAGTCTTCTCTGGTTGACAGGTTTCCCCGGTCGTCATTGAAACGCCGAAAAAGTCAGGGGTATCCGGTAAACCGGCTGTCGTTGGTGGCTAATCATGCGGATTTAAGCCACGGGGGATGGGAAATAAATGTAGATGTCAGACGCAACCGAGCTACCCGAGAAACCGTGGTTCGCCGAGTACGAGAAGTTCGGCGTGCCGGAGACGCTCGAACCGTACCCCGACCAGCCGGTTCACCAGTTCCTCTACGACTCCGCCGACGAGTACCCCGAACAGGGGCTCGTCCAGCTGGGGCAGAAGTACACGTACCCGGAGCTGGTCGACGACGTCGAGCGGCTGGCCACGGCGCTTCGCGACCGGGGGGTCGAGAAGGACAGCCGTGTGGCGACGGTACTGCCGACTTCGGTGCAGTTCGTCGTCGCGGAGAACGCAATCTCTCGGGCCGGTGGGGTCCACATCCCGAACGACTTCCTCGACGCCGAGGAGGACCTGATCTACCGGCTCGAACAGGGCCAGCCCGAGGTCCTCATCGGCCAGGACAAACACCGGGACCTCATCATGAGCCTGAAAGAGGAACTGGGCCTCTCCGACGTGATCCTCACCACCGTCGACGACTACGGCGAGGACCCGCCCGAAGACCACGAGGACGTCGAGGGCGTCGAGTGGCTCACCGACGTGATCGAGTCCACGGAGCCGAACCCGCCGGAGGTCGAATTCGACGTTGCGGAGGACGTCCACACGCTCCTCTTTACCGGTGGCACGACCGGCCTCCCTAAGGGCTGTCAGCTCACCCACCGCAACCTCGTGGCCAACGCCCTGCAGGCCAACGCCGCCCAGTCCCGGATGGCGGACATGATGCGCGGTGACGAGGGGGCCGTGATGGCCCTCCCGATGTACCACGCCTACGGCTACTCCGTCCAGCACTCGCTGATCGAACTCGGCCTGGAGATGCTGATGGTGCCCGACGCCCGGGACACGGAGATGATGGTCGAGCTGATCGAGGAACGCGAGCCCCTGATTATGCTCGGCGTCCCGACGCAGTTCATGGAGATCGTCAACGAGGACCTCGATCAGGACGTGGTCGGCCTCTCCGGGTCCGCGCCGCTGGCCACCGAGACCAAAGAGCAGTTCGAGGAGAAGTCCAAGGGCGTCTCCCAGGGCTACGGCCTCTCGGAGATGTCGCCCGTGACGCACTTCAACACACGCGGGCTCCAGGACATGCTGCTGGGCGAGGACACACGCGAGGAGGGCTTCGACATGCCGACCATCGGCGTGCCGGTGCCCGACACGGAGGTCAAACTCGTCGACGTGGACTCCGGCGAGGAGATTCCGCTCCAGAAGGCCATCGACGAGGAACTCGAAGGCGAGATGCTGCTCAACGGGCCCCAGCGGATGAAGGGCTACCTCGACGAGAGCAAGTCACCGTTCGACAAGGACGGGTTCGTCGCGACCGGTGACGTGGCCAAGATCGACTCGAAGGGTCGCTTCTACATCGTCGACCGCGTCAAGAACATGATCAACGTCTCCGGGCTGAAGGTCTACTCCGAGGAGGTCGACGAGGTGCTGTTCTCGCATCCGGGCGTCCACCGCCCGGCGACCATCGGCGCGCCCGACCCGGACCGGCCCGGGAGCGAGATCGTCGTCATCTACGTCGAACCCGACCCGAACTACGACGGCGAACTCACCGAGGACGACATCCGTGACCACCTCGAAGGCAAAGTGCCGAAACAGGCCATGCCCGAGGAGATCAACATCGTCGACGAGGTCCCGACGACCGACGTGGGCAAGACGGACAAACACTCGCTGAAAGGTCGCCACGAGTAAGCCGCCGTCGAGTCCCGCCTCACGTCCCGAACCGACGAAAACTTCTTTGCGCTGTTGTCGAGGATATGTAAGTATGATTGTGGATAGTCGCGCGCCCCGCCGTGGGGTATGCGCTGCCCGACCCCAGACTGTGTGGTCGCTGGAGGTGCCGTGATGGCGCTCGCCGAGACGGTCCTGGCGAACAAGCTGAAGGTCGTCGGCGTCTTCCTCGCTGGCGGCACCGTCGTGACGGCCCTCGCGCTCGGCGGGTTCCTGCCCGTCCTCGACGGTGGCGACGAGATGATCGACCGCGTCCCCGGCGAAGCCGATACCGTGGTGTACGTCGACCCCGGTGTCGTCTCCGATCCGACCACAAAACGCATGATCAACGCCACGCTGGAGCCGTTCGCGGCCCAGGAGTCCTACGAGGGCCCCGCGGACTACGGGGAACTGATGGCCGAGTACGACAACGAGACCGGCGAGAACGAACTCGCGCTCTCGAAACTGAACAGCGTCATGGTCTACGGCTCGACGGCCCGGAACGAATCCGGCGACGAGTACTACGGCGTCATCGTCGACTCGGAGTGGGAGAACTCCAATTTCGTCGAGACCGTCCGGAACGACAGCAACCTCTCGGAGACGAGCTACGAGGGCTACACGGTCTACGTTAACGAGTCGGGGGCCGACGGGCAGGCGGAACTCCTCGGCGTGCTGGGCGAGGGGCTGTACGTCATGGGCACCGAAGCGGCGGTCGAGGACGCCATCGACGTCGACCGCGGTGCGTCCGACCCGATCTCGGGCGATCTCAGACGGACCTACCGGAACACCCGGGACGGGTACATCCAGTTCGCCACCTCGCTGGAAGCATCCGACATCAACGACAGCACACTCCCCGGGAACGCCGGCGGCTACTCCCGCGAACAGGTGCGTGATATCTTCGAGGACACCCACACCGTCGCCGGTTCGTACTATACCGACGGCGACACTATCGGGTTCGAGACCCGGTTCGGAACGAACGGAGAGGGGACGGCCAGCGACCTGACGAACCTGATCGACGCCGGCGTCGTCAGGGCCAAGAACAACGCCACCAACGAGAGCGTGGTCTCCTTCTACGACTCCGTCTCGGTGAACCAGGACGGGGCCGACGCGGTCATGCGAATCGAGGTCGACAGCGACACGGTCGCCGAGGCGATCCAGTCCATCGTCGAACCGTTCGCCCGGCTCCTGGGCTCGTTCGGCCAGAGCGGCGAGACGACCGCTGGCGGTCCGTCGTCCGGCCCGACCGCGGAGAGCGATTCGAGTTCGTACGCCATCCCGGCCCCGCCGTAGAACGGGGATCGCGGTTCCGGTCCCCGTCAGCCTCAAGGCCCCCGGATTCGATACCCCGCCGTCGATGGACATTCCGTCGCTGTTGCGAAAGGAGGTGCTCTGGTCGCGGCATCGACTGGTGACGCTTTGCTTTCTGCTCCTGATCCTGCCGGCCTTCTTCGCGACGACGACGGCCGCCTTCGGCACCGTGATTCCGGAGGACGCCCCCGTCGGCATCGTCGCCGAGAACGAGTCGGTCACCGACGACGAGATCGCACTGATCGAGGGCGGGCTGACGCTGTTTTCCGAGCCTCGTGTGTACGAGAACGCCTCGGCCGCCCGGCGGGCGTTGCACCGCGAACAGGTCTACGCCGTGCTGGAGGTCCCACCGGGGCTGTACGACGAGGGGGCCCGGAACGCGACGTTCACGCTGATCGTCGACGGGAGCATGGTCCCCTTCGAGCAACCCTCGAAGGCCATCCAGGGCATCGCCGGCGGATACCTCGACCGGGAGTTCGACGCCGACGTGACGGTCGAGCGCGAGGTCGTCGGCGGCACACACTCGCTGTCGGAGTATCTGCTCCCCGTCTTCCTGCTCGGGATCGTCATGCTGTTCGCGTTCACGTATCTGCCGTACAATCTCGCCCGGGAACGCGACGTGCTGGACCGGTTGCTCGTCGAGTCCTCGCTCGATGCCGTCGTCGCGACGAAGATCGGCTACTTCGCCGTCCTCATGCTGATCCCGACCGTCGCCTTCGGCGCGGCGGCCGCCGCCCTGAACTACTCGGTGACGCTGTTCGTGCCGGGGGCCATCGCCGTCCTGCTGTTGACGTTCGTCTATCTGGCGGCGATCAGCACCTCCATCATGATCCTCACGGACTTCGACACGGTGGGGCGATTCCTCAACGTCGCCGTCCTGCTCGCCGCGATCACCTTCTCGAACCTGGTCTACCCGGTCGGCTTTTTCTCCTCGGTGCGCCGGGAGATCGCCCGCTGGATTCCGCTCCACTACTCGATGATCGTCACCCGGAGCCTGACGCTCAAGGACACGCCCCCGTCGCTGTACGGGGACTACGTCCTCGGACTCGTCGGCTTCACCGTCGTGACCCTGCTCGTACTGAAACTGTCCATCGAACGGTACAAACGAACCATATGACCCGAACCACGGACGACGACCGGACCAACGACGAGGACGAGCAGGACCCGATCCTCGAACTGCGCGGCGTCAGCAAGGCCTACGGCGACGTGACGGCGCTGTCCGGCGTCGATCTCTCGGTCCGACCGGGCACGATCCACGCGCTCGTCGGCCCGAACGGTTCGGGGAAGACGACGCTGTTCCGCATCGCGCTCGGGTTGACCCGGCCGTCGAGCGGGACCGTCGACGGGCCCGCCGAGGGGATCGGCCCGGGGTTCCAGCGCGCGAACTTCTATCGCGACCTGACCGTCGCGGAGAATCTGGACGTGTTCGCCGCGCTGACCGGCGCCGAGGACGAGGCCTGGCGCGAGGAGGTCTGTTCGACGCTTCGACTCGACCGCGTCCGCGACCGGCGGGCCGGCGACCTCTCGGGTGGGTTCGGGAAGAAACTCGACCTGGCCCTGTCTCTGCTGAACCGCTCGCCCGTGGTCTGTCTCGACGAACCGATGGGCGATTTGGACGACGTGTCGAAGGCGAACCTGCTCGATCTGCTGGCCGAGTACCGCGACGCGGGCCACGCGGTCGTCGTCTCGACCCACCACCTCGGGGCGTTCGCGGACGTGATCGACCACCTCACCGTGCTCCACGACGGCGAGGTCTTGCTGGACGACCCTCGCGGGGCCATCGACCTCGGCGACCACGACTCGCTACAGGACCTGTACGTGGCCCGCTCCCTGGCGGCCGACCGTGGCTCGACGAGCGATACTTAAACACCCGTAATACTGCCCTGTTTTAAATGGCCGAAGGTATCTTGCAACGGGGCTATGTGGTGTACTACCAACTGTACTGTGGATCATGACGCAGGTGGAGGACACTTCCCGGGACATGCGCCTGGACCCGGATTCGTTCGCACAGGGGTATTTCAAGAACGCCGTCTACCGACACTGGGACCCGTACGACATCGAGGGGCTGGAGGAGGACAAGCGGAAGTTCCTGGAGTACGAGCCGACCGAGAGCGAGATGGAGGAGAGCCGGATGGCCGTCGCCCGCTTCGGCGCGGGCGAGGAGGCCGTCACGGAGGACCTGATGCCGCTGGCGATGGTGCTGGAGGACATCAACGACCAGATGTTCATCTCCAGCCAGATCTACGAGGAGGCCAAACACACCCAGTTCTTCGACCGCTACTGGCGTGAGGTGTTCAACCCGGTCGCCGAGGAACTGGGGCTGGAAGTGACACAGCCGACCGATCAGCGCTACTTCAACGACGACTACATCGCCGTCTTCGACAAGACCGAGGACGCGATGAATCGACTGCTCGAAGATGACACGCCGGAGAACCGCGTCCGCGCGTACTGTCACTATCACCTCGGCGTCGAGTCCGTCCTCGCACAGACCGGCTACTACGGGATCACGTCGTCGTTCAGCGATCAGGGGAGCGACGAGATCGCGCTGGGTGACTGGCCGGACTCGGACGGTCTGGTCAACGGCATCGCGAAGATCCGCTCCGACGAGGGTCGCCACGTCGGCTTCGGGATGCAGAAAGTCCGTGGCTACGTCCAGTCCGGCGAGGTCGACGAGTCCGTCGTTCAGGACGTGCTGATGGACCTGATGCCCCACATCGCGGGCACCGTCTCGGACTTCGAGGAGAACGTCAACCCCGTCCCGCTCGTGGAGTACGCCCGGGACAAACTCATGCGCCGGATCGACATCATCACCGAGGAAGACGCCGAGATTCCCGGCGTCGAGGAACTCGTCAAACTCGACGACGGCGAGTCGAGCGCGACCGCGGACTAGCTCGCCGACCGCCGCTCTTTCTCACGCGTCGGGGTAGTCGTCGGCCCACGGATTGGCGTCTTCGAGCGCCGCGGCGATCCCCAGCAGGTCGGCCTCGGCGTACCGCGAGCCGACGATCTGGAGGCCCACGGGCAACCCGTCGTCGGTGAGGCCCGCGGGCGCGGCCACGACCGGGTGCCCGGTCATGTTGAACGGCCAGGTCAGCCCCCAGTCCATCGGGAGGCCGCCGGCCCGCTCGCCGTCGATCTCCGAGGGATAGGGCTCGTCGTGGGTCAGCGGCGGCGTCGAGAGGGTCGGCATGACGAGCGCGTCGTGATCGTCCAGCACGGCCTCGACCGCGTCGTACAGCTCCGTCCGCACTTCGTTGGTCTTCAGGTAGTCGACGGCGTCGTACCCCTCCCCCATCCCGACGGTCTGGACGAACGAACTGGAGAGGTCGTCGGCGTCCTCGCCGGTCACGTCCACGCCGTATTCTTCTTCCAGATACTGTGCCATGACGGCGAACAGCGGCGTCGCCTCGGTGCCGTACGCGTAGTTCAGCGTCCCTTTGTCCGGACCGTCGACATCGACCTCCGAAACCGTCGCGCCCGCGTCGGCCAGCGCGTCGACGGCGTCCCGACAGAGAGACGTGACCGACGATGCCACCGGGAACGTATCGAGGTCCGGCGTGAACGCGATGTCGAACTCGCTCGCGTCGCGGTCGGTCGCGTCCGTGTAGTCCTCGGTGGGTGCCCGGACGCTGTACGGGTCGCTGTCGTCCTGCCCGACCAGCACCGAGAGCATGAGCGCGAGGTCGTCGACGGTGCGCGCCATCGGGCCGAAGACACCGACCGGTGTCGTCGAACTGAACGCGTCCGGTCGCGTGTCCATCGGGACGAGGCCGAACGTGGGCTTCACCGAGACCACGTGACAGCACGACGCCGGATTCCGGAGCGACCCACCCACGTCCGAGCCGGTCGCGAGCGGGGCCAAGCCCGCCGCCAGCGCCGCCGCCGACCCGCCCGAGGACCCGCCGGCGTTGTAGTCGAGATCGAACGGCGTCGCCGTCGGCCCGAGCAACTCGTTGTACGTCTGCATCGTGTGGCCCAACTCGGGCGTGTTTGTGGTCCCGAGCGGGATCGCGCCGGCTTCCTCCAGCCGCTCGACCACGACGGCGGACTCCTCGGCCACGTTGTCGGCCAGCGGCGCGAGCCCCATGGTGTGGGGAACGCCCTCGATCTCCATGTGGAGGTCCTTGATCGCGACGGGCACCCCGTGGAGCGGGCCGAGGTCCTCGCCGTTCTCGACGGCCTGCTCGGCCTCGCGAGCCTGCTCGCGCGCCCGCTGTTTCAGCACGTTCACGTAGGCGTTCAGTTCGTCGTTGTGCTCGTCGATGCGGTCGAGGTACGTCTCGACCACTTCGACCGGTGATACATCCCCCGTCCGGATCGCGTCGGCGAGCTCGGTCGCCGACTGAAACCCTGCGGACATGGGTGGTCACGCGAACGGTGTCCGAATAATAGCTTCGCCTAGTGGCTGTCTTCCGGTTCCTCCGTTCCCCGCTCGCACATTCGTCGGCCTCCCTGCGGTCGGCCGACCGACTCGCGGCTTCGCCGCTCGCTCGTTCGGAGCCGCTCCCTTCGGTCGCGGCTCCCGTCAGTCGTCCGCACTCGCTTCCTCACCCTCGCTCCGGTGCGCCTCGGCCGACGCGCGAATCTCGTCCGAGACCGCCGGCACGTCGTCGCCGTCGATGCCGCCCTGCGCCTCGATCTCATCGACCGACATCGGGTAGGTCCGCAGATCGTAGTGGATGTCGATGCCAGCCTTGGCTCCCTGGCCCATCGCGACCGGAATCTGGTTGTGGCCGGGCACCACGTCGCCGACCGCGTAGACGCCTTCTGCGCTGGTGTTGCCGTGGTCGTCGACCGCGACGGTCCCGTCGTCGTTCAACTCGACGCCGAGTTGCTCGGCCAGATCCGTGTTGTACTCCGCGCCGTACATCGCGAAGCCGCCGCGGTACTCCCGGCGGGAGCCGTCTTCGAATTCGAGGGCTTCGAGCCACCCGTCGTCGCCGTTCTCGACGCCCGTGACTTCTTCCTCGACGATGTCGACGGGGTGAGCGCGGACCATCTCGTCCGTCTCGTCGCTCCAGGTCGGCTCGTCGCCGTCCAGGAGCACGTCCACGTCGTCGGTGAAGTTGAGCATGATCATCGCGACGTGGGCGGTGCTGTCGCCGTGGCCCATCACGTACACCGACTCGTCGACGAACATGTAGGCGTCACAGTGCAGACAGTAGTGGAGGCCCCGCCCCGTCCGTGGGGCCGGCGGGTCGGGACGGCCGTCGGAGAACCCGGTCGCGAGGACGACTCGGTCGGTGACCGCGGTCACGTCGCCTGCCTCCAGTCGAATCCGACCGTCGTCGAGGCGCTCGGCGTCGGTCACGAAATCGCGGTGGTAGTCCGCGCCGTAGCCTTTGATCTGCTCGATGGCGGTCTGGAGCAACTCGTTGCCCGACGTGTCTTCGGTGATCCCGATGACGTTGTGGGTGTCCTGCATCATCGCGGCTCGGCCGCCGCCGCGGTTGATGACGGCGGTGTCGTGGCCCAGCCGTGTCGTGTACAGCGCCGCGGTCAGCCCCGCTGGCCCACCGCCGACGACGACGACTTCGTACTCGCGTTCCTCGCTCATTGGTATCCGTCCGTAGGACCGCGCGACACAAAACTGTCTGGTTACCCGTCGGTTATCGTGTCTGTGTCACGTGGCCGCCCGAATCCGGCCACTCCCGAAATCCCCCGTAGCAGGCCTATGGGGGCAGTTACCACGGGTCATACTCTCCATAGGTCACACGAAGGACAGGCCATATATGACTGGGGTGCGTATATCCCGACGAACAGACCCGGTGTCAGCCGACCGCCACTCATTCAAATCATGACAAGCCGTGTATTCAGACTCCATTCGACACTCGAATTGCCGCTCGAAGACGTGTACGAGTATTTCGAAGACCCCGATCTCCCGGTGGAGATGGAGGACATCGACATCACTCGTCGCAACAACACACTGATCATCAGTGCTGTGGCTGCCGACGAGTCCATGAGCAAGTACACGCCGACAGCACAGTTGAAAGCCAGCATCACGGAAAACAGGGTGTACGAGGAAGAGCCCGAAGACCGACCCGGCGGCCCCGGTGGCGGTGGAGGCGGCAGCCCACAGTGGGGCACACTCGAAGAAGAGGAAGAAGAAATCGAGTCCGAACTCGTCGAATACGCCTGTTTCAAGGGCGACCGCGAAACTGTTCTTCAGAACACTGCGCTCCAGTACCCGATGTTCGAGGTCCTCTGTGGCATCGCCAAGATCGCCGAGAAGGGGACGCTGACCGCCGTCGTGGCGGTCGACGGCGAACTCCACGCGACCCGCATCGTCGACGGTGAGGACCGGCCCGCCTCCGTCAACGTCGTCGAAGAGCCCAAAGAGGACGACGGGGCAAACGGCGTCAACTGGCGGGACAACAAGTTCATCAGCTGAATTCGCGGCTCCGTCTCCGCTTCTCGCTACGACCCGTCGCGTAGCGCCGCGCTCGCCGTCGCACTCGAACTGGTCGCCATCCCGGTTCCCGATGCACCCTCGCGAACGCTCTGAGGGA
Organism: Halorientalis pallida; assembly: GCF_049605515.1. GTDB lineage: Archaea > Halobacteriota > Halobacteria > Halobacteriales > Haloarculaceae > Halorientalis > Halorientalis pallida_A. Next base: position 1,456,746 of record NZ_CP187158.1, on the reverse strand, counting down.
TCGCCGTGTCGACCGGCGTGTCGAACTCGACGAACTCGGTGTACATCGTGAAGTTGCCGCTTCCGGTTGAGCCGCTGACCTCCAGTCCGTCGATCTGCATGTCGAACTCGACGTACGAGAGGTAGTTCGTCTCTCTGTCGACACCGATCTCGAAGCGCATCGACTCGAACTTGTCGAGGGCGTTCTCGCCCGGGCCGCTACTGGAGTTGGCGAAGATGCTCGCGAGGCCCAGCAGACTATCGAGGTTCCCCCGGACGATCACGGTATCGTCGGTGACCGTCGCCCGCGACCGGTTGGTCAACTCCAGCGGGATGTCCGTGGTCGGTGCCACGTCGTCGAACGTCGTCTCCTCGGTCTCGTACTCGTACTCCATCTCGTTCTCGTTTTTCGACCGTTCGTACTCGGTCCCGTTCGCGTACCACGTGTCGACCTGCTGGACGAAGCTGAATCCGCCGAACTCGATGTCGTTCTCCATGGTGGTATACGACTGGTTCGCAACCATGTCGTACCGCCCGGTCCCCTCGCCGCGCATGATCATCCGGCCGTTCTGCTGCCCCTGGAGCGTGAGGTTCATCGACTGGCGCTTCTCCGCCACGATGGTCTCGACGCCGTCCATCCGCTCGCGTGCCGCCGGTAGGGGGTTCTCGATGGCCGTCACCGTGGTCGACTCCCCGGCGACTTCGACAGTGTACTCGCCCGGTCCCGGGAAGACGTGCCGGAGCGTGACACTCCGCTCGCCGTTCGCGTCCACGCGGACCGTCTTCGAGGCGACCTGTTCCCCGTCGACGCTGAGGCCGACCGTGTGGTTCCCGGCCGCCTCACCCTCGTTCACTGCGTCCACCGTGACGGCGTAGCCGATTCCGGCGACGGCCTCCGCGTCGAGCGTCGCCGATGCCTCGACCGACGCGGCCGGACTGTCTTCGGTCCCGTTCTCGTCCGTGGCTGTCGGCGTCTCGGAGCCCGTGAGCCCCGAACACCCTGCCAGCAACACCGTCCCTGCGACTGCCAGTACCAGCAGTGATTGCTTCATACGAACACGTCAACGAACCGTCGTAAAATACCTGCTGTTCCATCGAAGCGTGAGCGGGGGAAGGCGTCAACCCCGGTGGCGGAAGGTGACGACGGTACTCAGCCCCTGCCCGTCGACCGACTCCGTCGTCACGTTCATCGTGAGCACGTCGTCCTCGTCGACGACGCCGTAGGTGATCGCTTCGAGGTCACTCGCGCTCTCGCCTTCGGCCAGCAGGACGACCCGTACCTGGTCGCGGTTGACCGTCACGTCGTCCACGTCGTAGCCCTCGTCCTCGAACGCTGCTCGCAGGTCCGCTTGCAACTCACTCATGGCCTCGCCTACGGCGGCCGCCCTTAAAATACAGGGGCCCGCGACCGCTCGCCGTCGACCGACCGGACGGATATGGTAGGCTGCCCCACACGAACTGAATCCCGAAAAACACTTACCGGGGAGTAATTATATCTCATTACACCATGGCGGAATTCCCAGACTACCTGGACGTCGATTACACCGACGGCGAAGGCGAAGACCCGTCGGACTATCCGACCATCGAGGACAAGATAGAGAAGGCCATCGAGGTCACCCGTGAGGGCCTCGAACAGTACGAGAATCCCGTCGTGATGTGGACCGGTGGGAAGGACTCGACGCTGACGCTGTACTTCATCAAGGAAGTCGCCGAGAAGTACGACCTCGAGGTCCCCCCGGCGGTCTTCATCGACCACTACCAGCACTTCGACGAGCTGTTCGACTTCGTCGAGAAGTGGGCCGACGAGTGGGATCTGGAACTCATCTACGCCCGCAACGAGGACGTGGGCGAGTACGTCGAGGAGAACGACCTGACGCCGGGCGACGACATCCCCGTCGACGAACTCTCCGAGCACAACCAGCACCACATCCGGAACATCCTGGAGTACGAGGAAGACACCTTCCCGTTCCTGCTGGACACCTACGTCGGCAACCACCTGCTCAAGACGGTGGCGCTCAACGACACCATCGAGGAGTACGACGTGGACGGCATCCTCAGCGGCGTTCGCTGGGACGAACAGGAGGCCCGCGCCGACGAGACCTTCTTCTCGCCCCGGCACGACCCGGACATCTACCCGCCCCACGACCGCATCCAGACGATCCTGCAGTTCGCCGAACCCGACGTGTGGAACGCCTACTGGCACTTCGTCGTCCCGGACACCGTCGACGAGTACCCCGACGACGGCTACGTCCCCCAGGGCCAGGACGACATCCCCGGCGACCTCACGAAGGACGACCTCCCCGTGAGCCCGAAGTACTTCGCCGGCTTCCGCTCGCTGGGGAGTGAAGTCTCGACCGACAAGTCCGCCGAAGAACCTGCCTGGCTGCAGGACATGGAGAACACGACCGAGCGCGCCGGCCGCGCCCAGGACAAGGAGGACCTGATGGAGCGCCTGCGCGACCTCGGCTACATGTAGGACCCTAAATTTTTACTTCGAGGGGTGCGCGGAGCGCACCCCCGCTCGCAAAAATTTAGTACAAAAACTTCCCGGACGCTCGCTCCGCTCGCGTCCGGTGAACCGGCGGCCGAAGGCCGCCGGATGCTGGACTCTACAGCCCCGCTTACCGCCCAGCCCCGCCTACAGCCGTATTTTCGTCGGATTTTCGGCTCTGATGAACGCCTCGCCACTATCGGGGTCGGCGAAGACCAGTCGGCCCTCGGCGTCCCGGCCCTCGACCCACTCCGGGAGGTCGGGGATGCCGTAGTCCGCGGGGTCGTAGAACTGTGCGGCGATGGTCCAGGTACGGGCACGCATTCGCCCGTCGCTCGCGTCCGCCTTCTGGTTCATACCGGAGGTTCCCGAGGCCACCGATAAGGGCACGCAAACGGCCGGCAACGGCCACGGCGGTGGCGTTTGCGAGGGTTGACGGGGAGGGCTCCCGGATCGCCCTCGCGTCCGGAACACCTACGGCGGTCGCTCTCCCAGCCACGGCCAATGACCGACGGCGTTCCGGACGACTCCGGTGTCGACTACACCGACGGCGCGGGCGAGACGCCCGCGGACTACCCGACGCTGGCCGCGAAGTTCGAGCGCGCGAGCGAGGTCTTGGGGACGGCACTCGACGCCTACGACGCGCCCGCAGTCGTGTGGTCCGGCGACCGCGACTCGACACTCGCGCTCTATCTCGTCCGCGAGGTCGCCGCCGACCGGGACCGCCCGCTCCCGCCGGTGATCCTCGCCGAATCCGTCGCCGCCGACGCCTTCGTCGCCCGCTGGGTCGACCGCTGGGGACTCGATCTGGTGATAGCCGGTGACGACCGCCTGGCGACCGTCATCGACGACCACGGCTTCGACGCCGTGATCGCACCGGACCGCGGCGACGACCCCGACATCGCGGCCGACGAGTCATTCGTCGCGCCGATGCGGGACGGTGCGGTCACCTACGACCGGATTCGGCCCCTGCTCATCTTCGATGGGGAAGCCACTTGGAACGCGACCTGGGGGTTCGTCGTGCCCGATACCGTCGACTCGTTCCCGGCCGGCTACGTCCCCGACGGTCCCGACGACCTGCCCGACGGCGTGGACCTGACCGACATACCAGTCAGTCCCGGCACGCTCGACGCTCTGTGCGGCGAGTGACTCCGCGCGGTGCTACAGCTCCAGCACTTCGACCAGGTGCCCGTCCGGGTCTCGCAGGAAACAGATCCGCGTCCCGCTCTCGGTGGTCTGGGGTTCGCTGATCGTGGGCACGTCATCGGGCAGGTCGGCGTAGAACGCGTCGAGGTCGTCGACTTCCAGCCCGAGGTGGGTCACGCCGGGCTTGTTCAACCGGCCCTCGGGATGTCTGTCACTCTCGGGTTCGTACTCGACGAGTTCGACGCGCGCCCCGTCGGCGTCGAGGTGGGCGAAGTCCGCCGACGCACCCGCGATGCCGACGCCGGTGGCGAACCCCTCGCCGCCGACCGAGAACCGCGAGAGTACGTCGAGTCCGAGCGTGTCCCGGTAGAACTCGACTGCGCGATCCAGATCCGACACCGTCAATCCGACGTGGTGGGCCGTGAGATCCTGCATACCGGTGCATCCGCCGAGGGCGTCAAAACCGCTTCGCTACTTCTCCCGGACCGTGCCCCCGCCCAGTCCCTCCCACTCGACTCTGTATCCGAGCCGCGAGAGGACCGCGCTGGCGTCGTCGAGCCCGGACTCGGAAAGGACCGTCTCGGCCTCGGACAGTGCCATCCCGGCCTCGATCTCCGCGGCCACCTCGTCCAGCACGGCGGGCCGCACGAGCGTCCGCCCGACGAGTTCGTGGGCCGGGAACGACGTGCCTTCGAGGGCAGATTCGCTGACCCCGTGGCGCTCGGCCAGGTCGTCGAGCGTGATCGCGTCGTCGTCGGGGTCGAGTTCGTCCGGGAGGTCCGCGGCGGCCTCGGCGGCGAGGTCGTCCTCGTAGCGCCGGAGCGCGGCGCGCACGTCCTTGAGCCGGACGGTCCCGGAGTAGGGAATCGCCCGGTGGTCGCGAGCTTCGATCTCCTCGCCCACGCCCAGACTTTCGTCGACGGCGACGAGCATCTCCACGTCCTCCAGATCGGCCAGCCGGTCGAGTTTCTTCGCGACGTACTCGGGCGTCCAGAAGCCCATGATCTCGAAGAAGACCCGGAAGTCGGCGTGCCGGTAGTCGAACGCGAAGTCGGGGATGACGACGTGGGCACCGGCCGCCAGGGGCTCGGGTTCCCGGACCAGTTCCCAGTCGAGGTCCAGCGACTGGAACCGGGTGGCGAAATCGGCCTCGACGCCGCTGTCGAAGGTCATCTCGGTCACGGGCTCGGCGTCGGGCACGGACACGTCCGCGTCGGTCAGCGTCATCTCGCGCTCGGTGCCGCGGTCGTCGACGGTCGCGGTGAGGGTCCACTCGGCGGTGCCGGCGACCGTCCGGAGCAGGCGGGCGAAGCGCGTGCCGTAGCGGCGGGTCGCGCGAAAGAGCGCGTCGGGGCCGGTGACGACCACCTCGCGGCCCTCGTCGGTTCGCCGGATCTCGTACATCAGGCGGAGCCGCTTGACCGCCGAGACCACCGTTTTGGGATCGGACGAGCGAACACGGACCTCGGTGGCGTCGAACAGCGCGGTCTGGGCCAGCGAGAGGTTGTATTGGGCCACGAGGTCGGCCGGCTCCCAGCGAACCTGCAGGTCGGCGAGGACCTGCTCGCACTCGCGGTCGGCGTACAGCGACGCCTCGACCGCCTCGGGCGAGCAGTCGAGACGGTCGGCCGCGGTCGCGAGCGCCTGCTCGCGCTCCTCGCTCGTGACGACGCCGTCCGGTGCGGCGGCCTCGAAGGCGGCTTCGCGGGCGCGCCGAGGGTCGACCGGCGCGCGGGTCTCGAAGGTGGCCTCCCGTTCGAGGAGTTTGGCGAACCCCCGGACGAGCTTGAAATCGGACGCCTCGCGTTCGAGGTCGGTGAGCGCGTCCGAGAGGACCGTGCGGGACTGGTCGACGTGACCCTGATAGACGCCGATCACGCGGGCCGCCAGCGCCTCGTCCTCGGTGTCGGCGAAGCGGGGCTGGTAGCCGCCGCCGGCCCGGGACACCCGGAGCAGGTCCTTCGTCAGCACGGCCGGAGGTGGGCGACCGAGCGACAAAAAGCCCCGCAGTGAGAGAGAAGATTCATGCCCCGCCGCCGTCGACCGACCTGTATGCATCGCCGACAGGTCCTGTGTGTGCTCGTGGTGGTCGTCGCCCTCACCGCAGGCTGTATGAACACGCCGCGGCCGACCCTCCAGCCCCAGTCCGGCGACGTGGCTGCCGGCGGTAGCGACGAGCAGCCGGCCGACACGCCGGAACCGGACCGGTTCGCCGTTCCCGACTGGGACATCCGGGCCGGCGACAACACCACCATCGTCGACCTGCAGGTGTGGAACAAGGCCGACCGGCAACGGGGCGTTCGGGTCACCGTCTCCCGCCGGATCGGCAACCGGACCGTCGAAGGGTCGACCGATCTCGTCCTGGGCGCGAACCAGACGGCACCCACGGAAGTCACCCTCGACGTGTCGTACGACGAGTTCTGGGAGGGCTCGAACCTGGACTTCGACCTCGAAGAACGGTCGGTCGGGGCCTAACGCCGCCGCCGCGCCACCCGTTCTTCGGCCGTCTCCTCGCTGACGATCTCGTAGAGGAGCGCCCGGCCGGGGCCGGACCCATCGCCGTCCCCACTGCCTCCGCCTTTCGGCCGGAGGATTCGTCCGAGTCGCTGGGTAAACTCGCGCTCGCTCCCGCTGCCCGAGAGGACGACCGCCACGTTCGCGTCGGGCACGTCGATGCCCTCGTTGAGGACGTTCGCGGTCACGACCGTCGAGTACGTTCCCTCACGGAACCGCGAGAGGATCGCCCGGCGCTCGTCGGCACCCGTCTCCCCCGTGATCGCCGGCACCAGGAAGCGCTCGGAGAGCCGGTAGACGAGATCGGTGTGGGCGGTGAAGACGATTACGCGGTCCTCGCGGTGGCGGTCGAGGATGCTCGCGAGTTCCGCGACCTTCCGGTCGGCGTTCATCATGATCTCGCGGGCTCGCTGTTTGGCGAGCAAGGCCTCCCGCGCTCTGGGGTCGGTCCCCGAGCGCTTGACGAGTTCCTGGTAGTCGCTCCCGCTCCGGAGTTCGATGTTCGACTGGGCGAGGTAGTCGGTGAAGGTGCTCTGGTAGCGTTCGTATTCCTCGCGTTCCTCCGGGGTGAGCGCGACCTCGATCCGCTTCAGGTCGTACTCGGCGAGGTGGTCGCCCGCGAGGTCGTCGGCGTCGAGGCGGTAGACGACCGGACCCACGAGGTCTTCGATCACCTCGTGTGCGCCGTCGGGGCGCTCGAAGGTCGCGGTCAACCCGAGGCGAGCGGGGGCGGCGAACAGGCGGCCGATGTCGCGGTAGCCCTCGCCGCCGAGGTGGTGGACCTCGTCGAGTACGAGCAGGCCGAACCGGTCGCCCACGTCGTCGGCCCGGAGGTACGCCGAGTCGTAGGTCGCGACCGTCAACGGTTCGGACACCTGTTTTCCGCCGCCGAACTGACCGACCGGCACGTCGAACTCCTGTTGTAGTTCCTCGCGCCACTGCTCCAGCAGGTCGATGGTCGGCACGACCACGAGCGTCGGCACGCCGAGTCGTTCGATGGCCTCGATGCCGACGACCGTCTTCCCGCTCCCGGTCGGGAGTTCGACGACGCCGCGGGGGGCAAGTCGCCGGTCCGCGCCGCCAGTTCCAGCGTCGTCCGTCTCCAGCCAGGCGTCCAGCGCCGCCCGCTGGTACTCGCGGAGTTCGTAGGTGGACCCCAGATCGAGGGGCTGGAGATCGAGGACGCGGTCCTCGTACTCGACGCCGCGCTCGTCGAGGGATCGCCGGATCTCGTGGTACTGGACGGCCGGGGCACGCCCGGTCCGGGAGCGCTGGTCGCGCTCGACGCCGGGCAACCCCGTCGGCACGTCGCCGGCCAGTCGGACCGTCCCGTCCTCGAAGGTCAGCGTCAGCACGGCCGCGCCTACGTCGGGACCCGGAATGAACCCACCGCCTGGCGGCGGACGGCCGCGCTGGCCCCACTCGCGCCGAAACCGACAAATGTTGCCGAATCGTAGTCGAACGTATGCCCTGGGTCGATCCCCACGAGACGGACCCCGCGCAGTGGGCCGGGGACGCGGCCGCCGAGCGGTCGTGTGCGTCGGTCTACGAGCGGGCGCTGGAGACGGGGCGGCCGTTCGAGCGGACCGACAAACTCGTCTTGCAGGGGCCGACGGTCGCCGACGAGTTCCGAACCAGGGGGTACGAACGGGCGCGGGTCGACTACCACCTCGCGGTCGAGACCGACGGGCGGGTGAAACTGCTCGCCCGGGGGCACCTCTGGGGCGGCGACGAGCCACACCAGCGGTTTCGCGCACAGTACCGGCGGGAGGGTGAGCCGACCGAGACGGTGCCGTTCGACGAGTATCTGACCTGGACGCGCTACCAGTACGGGACCATCGACGTCGAGGGCGGACGGCTCACGTTCGAGGCCGAGAGCGACCGACAGGAGCGGATGCGGCGACTCGACTGGACGGACCTGTACGCGCCCGACCGGTTGCGGCTGGCCGAACTCGAACTGGTCCGCAATCCCGCGCTGGCCCGATACGTCCTCGGGGACCGAGGTGACTGGCGCGACGTAGCGGACGCACTGCGGTACAATCCCGAGGCGTTCGCGGTTCGGCCATGAGGCGGGCCGTCCGGGTGCGGGGACGGATTTCTGAACCCTTTTACCCATCGCGGGGCACTGTACGCACATGAGTGAGCAGGACGCCTCCGGAACGGACGACGCCGACGAGCCGGCAGCCGACGACGCGGCGGACCCATCCTCCGACGACGGGGCGTCCGCCGCCGAGACGACGGCCGACGAGTGGGACTCGCTCGACGACGTGGCCGAGGACGGCGAGGGTGACGCAGGCGAGTCGTTCGAGGCCGGCGAGGACCTGCTGGAACGCGTCGCCGCGACCGACGACGAACAGCTGGCGAACGAGATCGCGTCGCTCCGGATGCGCGTCGACTCCCTGGAGTCGGAACTGGAAACTCGCGAAGACGAAGCCGAGGAGCTCGAATCCAAGCTCGCCCGGACGAAGGCCGACTTCCAGAACTACAAAAAGCGGATGAAAAAGCGCCGCGAGGAGGAGAAACAGCGCGCGACGGAGGACCTCGTGGAGCGCCTGCTCGACGTGCGGGACAACCTGAAACGCGCCCTCGAACAGGACGAGGACGCCGACATCCGCGACGGGATCGAGGCCACGCTCCGACAGTTCGACGAGGAACTGCAACAGGAGAACGTCGAGGCGATCGAACCCGAACCGGGCCAGGAAGTCGACCCCCAGCGTCACGAGGTCCTGCTCCGGGTGGAGTCCGACCAGCCCGCCGGCACCATCGCCGAGGTCCACCGCCCGGGCTACGAGATGGCCGAGAAGGTCATCCGGACGGCACAGGTCACCGTCAGCGAGGAGTGACGTGCCGACCGCGGTGACGGCGACGGGTCACCGCCCCGCTCCGCGCTGATTGCGGTGCGTAATATAACTCCCGGTCAGTGCCCGTCGTCGCGGGCTAAAACGCCGGAAGCGGTGGGAGCGGTCGGGTTCGTTCCTCTCCAATCTAGCAACTTTTAACCGATTCAGACCGGTAGGTGGGGGCAACAATGGCGAGCAACAAGATTCTCGGTATCGACCTCGGTACCACCAACAGCGCCTTCGCGGTGATGGAGGGGGGCGACCCGGAGATTATCGTCAACAGCGAGGGTGACCGAACCACACCGTCTATCGTCGCCTTCACCGAGGACGGCGAGCAACTCGTCGGGAAACCGGCGAAAAACCAGGCCGTCCAGAACCCGGAGAACACGATCCAGTCCATCAAGCGCCACATGGGCGAAGACGGGTACACCGTCGAGATGGACGGCGAGGAGTACACGCCGGAACAGGTCTCCGCGATGACCCTCCAGAAGATCAAACGCGACGCCGAGGAGTATCTCGGCGACGAAATCGAGAAGGCCGTCATCACGGTTCCCGCGTACTTCAGCGACCGCCAGCGCCAGGCCACCAAGGACGCCGGCGAGATCGCCGGCTTCGAGGTCGAACGCATCATCAACGAGCCGACCGCGGCCTCGATGGCCTACGGACTCGACGACGAGTCCGACCAGACCGTCCTCGTCTACGACCTCGGGGGCGGCACCTTCGACGTCTCTATCCTCGATCTCGGCGGCGGCGTCTACGAGGTCGTCGCCACCAACGGTGACAACGATCTCGGTGGCGACGACTGGGACGAGGCCATCATCGACTATCTGGCCGACGAGTTCGAGGCCGAACACGGCATCGACCTCCGGGACGACCGGCAGGCCCTCCAGCGGCTGACCGAGGCCGCCGAGGAAGCCAAGATCGAACTCTCCAATCGGAAGGAGACCACCGTCAACCTGCCGTTCATCGCGGCCGACGACGACGGCCCGAAGGACCTCGAACAGAAGATCACGCGCGCGAAGTTCGAGTCCCTCACCGAGGATCTGGTCGAGCGGACGGTCGGCCCGACCGAGCAGGCGCTGGAGGACGCCGGCTACTCCAAGAGCGACATCGACGAGGTCCTGCTCGTGGGTGGCTCGACCCGGATGCCGATGATCCAGGAGAAAGTCGAGGAACTCACCGGCCAGGAGCCGAAGAAGAACGTCAACCCGGACGAGGCCGTCGCGCTGGGCGCGGCCATCCAGGGCGGCGTCCTCTCCGGTGACGTGGACGACATCGTCCTGCTGGACGTGACCCCGCTCTCGCTGGGGATCGAGGTCAAGGGTGGGCTGTTCGAGCGGCTGATCGAGAAGAACACGACCATCCCGACCGAGGAGTCGAAGATCTTCACCACCGCGGCGGACAACCAGACCTCGGTGCAGGTCCGGGTGTTCCAGGGCGAACGCGAGATGGCCGAGGAGAACGAACTGCTCGGCGAGTTCCAGCTGACGGGCATCCCGCCCGCGCCGGCCGGAACGCCCCAGATCGAGGTCGGCTTCAACATCGACGAGAACGGGATCGTCAACGTCGAGGCTGAGGACAAGGGCTCGGGCAACGCCGAGTCGATCACCATCGAGGGCGGTGCCGGCCTCAGCGACGAGCAGATCGAGCAGATGCAGGAGGAGGCCGAGCAACACGCCGAGGAAGACCAGAAGCGCCGTGACTTCGTCGAGGCGCGCAACGAGGCCGAGTCGGCGATCCAGCGCGCGGAGAAACTGCTCGACGAGAACGAAGACGAGATCGACGCCGATCTGGAGAGCGACATCGAGGCCGAGATCGACCGCGTGCAGGAGGCCCTCGAGGAGTACGAGAACGTCGACAGCGAGGAACTCGAGACGGCCTCGGACGCGCTGGAGTCGGCGACCGAGAGCCTCTCGGAGGAACTGCAGGAGATCGGCAAGCAGATGTACCAGCAGCAGGCCCAGCAGGCCGCGGGCGGTGCCGGTCCCGGCGGCGCTGGCGCGGCAGGTGCGGGGCCCGGTGGTGCCGGACCTGGCGGTGCCGGTCCCGGTGCGGGTCCCGACGGCGGCGACGAGGAGTACGTCGACGCGGACTTCGAAGATGTTGACGAAGACGAGGACTGAAGGGACGAGTCTTCGTCAGCACGTCAGAGCTCCGCTCTGACGGCGTCTCGAAAAGTGAGCGAAGCGAACTTTTCGAGTTAGACGACGAGTAACGCGAGCCCGGTTCGTCGGTCGGGGTGACGGACCCGTTCTTTTCAAGTATCTCAATCGAATAGGGTGGGACAACGAATGAGCGAGGATTTCTACGACGTACTCGGGGTGTCACGGGACGCCAGCGAGGACGAGATCAAGCAGGCCTACCGGGAGAAGGCACGGGAGTACCATCCCGACGTGAGCGACGATCCGAACGCCGAAGAGAAGTTCAAGAAAGCCAAGACGGCGAAGGAGGTCCTGACCGACGAGGAGAAACGGCAGGCCTACGACCGACTGGGCCACGAGCGGTTCGAGCAGGCCCAGAAGCAGGGCGGGTTCAGCGGCGGTGGCGGCGGCGCACGCGGCCAGCGCGGAGCCGGCGGTGACCCGTTCGGGCAGGGCGGTCCCTTCGGCGACATGGGCGACATCTTCGAGCAGTTCTTCGGCGGTGGCGGCGGTCGCGGCGGTGCCCGACAGGGGACCGACCTCCGGACGGAACTCTCTATCACCCTCGAAGAAGCCGCCAGTGGCGTCGAGAAACAGCTCGTCATCACCCGCCCGGAGAACTGTCCCGACTGTCACGGCGACGGGCATCCCCCAGACAGCGACTCGCGGACCTGTCCCGAGTGTGAGGGCCGCGGGCAGGTCACTCGGGTCCAGCAGACGCCGATGGGGCGGGTCCAGCAGACGACGACCTGCCGCCGCTGTGAGGGGGAGGGGACGCTCTACAGTGAGACCTGCGACACCTGTCGCGGGAAGGGGCAGGTCCGCAACGAGGTGACGCTGTCGGTGGAGGTCCCGGCCGGGATTCAGAGCGGTCAGACCCTCCGGATGGAGGGCGAAGGGGCACCCGGCGAAGGCGGTGGCCCCAACGGCGACCTGTTGATCGAGGTGTCCATCGAGGACCATCCCGAGTTCGACCGGGAGGGCGAGGACCTCTACCACGAGTACGCTATCTCCTTCCCGCAGGCGGTGTTCGGCGACACGGTCGAGGTGTCGACGCTCGACGGGTCCGTCGAACTCGAAATCCCGAAACACACGCAGAGCGGCGAAGTCTTCAGGCTGGACGGCAAGGGGATGCCGAAACTCCGGGGTCGCGGCCAGGGTGACCTGTTCGTGCGGGTCCGGGTCGTCACGCCCGAGAGTCTGAACGACGAGCAACGCGACGCACTGGAGGCGTTCGCCGAGGCCGGTGGCGAGGAAGTCGACGTCGAACAGGGCTTCTTCGAGCGGCTGAAAAACAGCTTCTGAGCCACCAGCCCGCGGCCGGTCCGCTCGGCGTCCGCTCGTCCGATAGTTCCGTCACAATTAGACTTAATATTATGAGGTATATAACTACAAGCGGCGCGGGGTCGGTATCGGTCACTCGACCGCTATTGGTTACCCCACCCCTTCCCCCCTTGGCGGCCTCGCGCCGTTTTTCGCTTTCACGAAATTTGTCCCAGGGAGTCCGTCGGATCTGGAAGCCCCGAGCACGATCCGGCCCGGACTGTGGCAGACGACTTAAGCGGACACGGCGGTTACGGCCGGTATGGACGTGATCGGCGATCTCGTCGCGCGTGAGCGCCGGGTGAAAGAACCGCAGGTGTACGGCGACGGGTCACAGCCCTACACCGCACACAAGTTCTGTACCGACGCCTGGAAGACGGCGAGCCTGTTCCGGTACCACGGCGTGGGTCCCGAGCGGGGCGTCGCCGTCGCGGCCGACCCGGCACCGCAACCGCTGCTTTCGTTTTTCGGCGCGGCGCTTCTGGGCGCGCCGGTCCGATTCGGCCTGCCCCCAGAGGGGGACCCGCGGGTGGTCGTCGGTCCCGCCGCGGAGATCGAGGGCCTGACCGTCGAACCAGGCACCAAACGCGTGATCTACGGCGACGAACCGTCCGCGCCGGACGTGATCCACTTCGAGCGGGACATCTGGAGCGAGAACCCGACGATGCCGCCGGACACGGTGGATCCAGACCAGACGGCGCTCGTGGCGGCCGACCGGACGTACACGCACGAGGACCTGCTGACCGCTGCCGAGCGTGTCGTCGACGGGCGAACCCTGACCGAGGACGACGCCGTGGCGGTCCGTGCGTCGCTCACTCGACCGGGGACGCTCGTCGCGGGCGTCCTCGCACCTCTGCAGGTCGGTGCGTCGGTCCTGCTCGCCGAGACCGGGCCGGAGCCGACGGTGGTCGTGGGCGGTGACGGGTCGTCGGGTCTCGACCCCGACGGCGTCCTCGACTGAGGATCACTCGGTCGTTGTCGGTCGCACGGGGTCCGTGGGCTGTTCGCCGGTGACGAGTTCGATCCGGGCCCCGCCCGACTCCGAGTCGGTGACGCGCACGTCCCAGCCGTGTCCCGCGGCGATGTCCGTGACCACGGACAGTCCGAGGCCGGTCCCGTCCTCGCTCGTCGAGAAGCCGTCTTCGAGGACGCGCTCGTGGTCGTCGGTCGGGATCCCGTCGCCGTCGTCGGCGACGAAGATACCCCTCGCGTCGCCGTCGGTGAACGATCCGACCCGGACCGTCAGGTCCTCCCCGCTCCGGTCGGCGTCGTCGGCCGCTGGTCGGTTGCCCGTCGAACCGTGTTCAATACTGTTGCGAAAGAGGTTCTCGAAGGCCTGCGAGAGCTGTGACCGGTCCGCGCGGATCGTCTCGTCGGTCGTCACGGCCAGGGTGGCATCGTCGGACTCGATGTGGGCCCAGGCCTCCGTCGCGAGGTCGGCGACGGCGACGGGTTCGCGGGTCAGGTCGTCGTCGCGGGTCAGCGCGAGGACGTCGTCGATGATCTCGCCCATCCGGTCTGCGCTCTCGACGATGGAGTCGAGGTGTGGTTCCACGTCGTCGGCCTCGCGGGCGACCTCGGCCCGACCGCTGATGACGCTCAGCGGGTTCCGGAGGTCGTGTGAGACGACGCTGGCGAACCGTTCGAGCCGCTCGTTCTGACGTTCGAGTTCCTGCTCGCGCTCTGTTCGGTCGGTCACGTCCCGGACGATGATCGTCTGGCCGACGTGGCGGTCGCGCGCGTCGTTCAGCGGGAACGCCTCGATCTCGTAGTACCGGCCGTCCAGGCCCGCCTCGAACTGCACTTCCTCGCCGAGGTCGGCGACTGCGACGTAGTAGTTGCGAACCGTCGGGTAGTCGGCCAGAACCTCCCCCACGTGTTTCCCGACGACCCGCTCGTCGGGATCGAGTCGGAAGAATCGTCGTCCCATCGGGTTGATGTCGACGAGTCGACCCTGCCGGTCGACGGTGAACACGCCCGCGCTGAGGTCGTCGATGACGCGGTGGCGACCGACGGGCACGAGGTCGAGCAACTGGGCCCGGAAGACCGCCCAGACCAGCGCACCGCCCGTGACGGCGAACGCGATGGGCGTCGTCCCGGCCGGGACCAGTCCGGCAGTCCTGAGGACGTGGCTGAGCCAGGGAACGGCGACCGCGACGAGGATCGCCCCGGTCTGGTAGCGGTACGTCGCGGCGGCGTCGATCGCAAAGCCCAGCAGCATTACCGTCCCGGCGACGAGCAGCGCGTAGTTGTAGACCGTGTTCGCGACGAATCCGAACGCGGGCTCTATCGCGTACCCCATCGGGCGCGCCGCATCGAGACCGTTCACGTCGAAAAAGAGCCCGTGGAGCGGGTTCGTGAACGCGACGACGGTGGCCGCGACGGGGACGACCGACAGTGCCAGCAGGTACCGGGGTCGCACCCACTTCTCGCGGTTGGTGTACTCCAGGACGAACACGAAGAAGCCGACGACCACCAGGTTCGAACCGGGCACGACGAATCGGTTGGCGAGCAGAGCCGTGGGCGTCCCCCGGGCCACCGTCGCGACGAGCAGGGCGCCGATCCAGACGAGTTCGCCGACCATGGTGGCACACAGCGGCAGTGCGCCGATCCGCTCGCGGTTGCGCCAGGTGTAGTACGCGAGCAACGCCGACAGTCCCCCGGCGAGAACGAGCGCCGCCTGGAACAGCACAAGCCAGGGGGGCATACCAGATACCGATTCGGGAATCGGGGTAAGTCTTCGTCCTCGATTCTCAGATGTTGTAACTATCGGGCGTCCTCGATAGCTTCCAGTGCCGCGGGGTTCTCGATGGACGAGAGGTCGCCCAGGTCCTCGCCCTCGTAGGTGGCTTGGACCGCGCGTCGGATGATCTTGCCCGACTGGGTCTTCGGGAACGCCTCGACGAACAGGACCTCCCGGGGGCGGAACGGCTTGCCGAGTTCTTCCCCGACCTGCTCGCGGATCTCCTCGCGGAGAGCGTCACTGGCCTCGAACTCGTCTTCCACGATGACGTAGAGGACGACGGCGGTGCCGGTGGTGTCGTCGTCGGCACCGATGGCGGCGGCCTGGTTGACCGCGTCGTGGTCCATCGCCGCGCCTTCGACCTCGGCCGGGCCGACTTTGCGGCCGGCCACGTTCAGCGCGTCGTCGGCCCGGCCGTGGAGGAACCAGAACCCGTCTTCGTCCTTCTGGGCCCAGTCGCCGTGGTCCCACAGGTCGTCCCAGGTCGACCAGTACTCGTTCAGGTAGCGCTCGTCGCCGCTCCAGAGGGACTTGGTCATCGAGGGACAGGAGTCACGCGCGACCAGATAGCCCCGTTCGTGGGTGTCGGCGATGGACTCGCCGTCCGAATCGACGATGTCGATGTCCATGCCGAGGCCGGGCCCACCGAGGGTACAGGGCTTGAGGTCGTTGATCGGCATGGGCATCAGGAAACAGCCACAGATCTCGGTCCCGCCGGAGATGTTGATGATGGGCGTGTCGCCGCCGCCGACGGTCTCGTGGAACCACTGCCAGGACTCGGGGTCCCACGGTTCGCCCGTCGAGCCGAGCAACCGCAGGCTGGACAGATCGTGGCCCTCCACCCACTCGTCGCCCTGCTTGCGGAGCGCGCGGATCGCGGTGGGGGAGATGCCGAACTGGGTGAGGTCGTGGCGGTCGATCATCTCCCAGAACCGGTCGGGTTCGGGGTAGTCGGGCGCGCCCTCGTACATGAAGATGGTCCCGCCGAAGGTGTGGTTCCCGATCAGGGTCCAGGGCCCCATCATCCAGCCGATGTCGCTGACCCAGAAGAAGCGGTCGGCGGGCTGCAGATCGAACCCGAAGTACAGTTCCTTGGCACACTGGGTCTGGACGCCGGCGTGGGTGTGGACGATTCCCTTCGGTTTGCCGGTCGTGCCCGACGAGTAGAGGAGCATCGACTCCTGATCGCTGGGGAGCGATTTGGTGTCGTAGTCGTCGGACTGGGTGGCGACGGCCTCGGCCCACCACTCGTCGCGGCCCTCGGTCATCGGGATCGAGAGGTCCGTGTCCGGGTCGCTCGCCCCCAGTCGGTCGTAGACGATCACCGATTCCACGTCGGTGTCGGCCTGTGCGATGGCCTCGTCGGCGGTCTCTTTGAGCGTGACCGGATCGCCCCGCCGGAGGAAGCCGTCGCCGGTCACGAGGACCGAACACTCGGGGTCCTCGATGCGGGTGGCGGTGGCGTCGACGCCGAACCCGGAGAAGATGGGGACGGCGATAGCGCCGACCTTGAAACAGCCGTAGAGGATCGAGACGACCTCGGGGACCATCGGCATGTACAGTCCCACGGTGTCGCCGGTCCCGATGCCGCGTTCTTCGAGGGCGTTGGCGACCTGGTTGGCCTGACGGTGGAGTTCGTGGAAGGTGACCTCCCGAACCTCGCCGTCTTCGCCCTCCCAGATGGTCGCGACCTTGTTCCGGCGCTCGTTGTCCGTGGCGGCGTGGCGGTCCACGACGTTGTGGGCGATATTGAGCTCGCCGCCGGGGTACCAGTCGGTGAACTGCGGGCCCTCCGAATCGTCCCGGACTGTGTCGTACTCCTCGTAGAACTCGATGCCGAGATAGTCGACGAGTTCGTCCCAGAACCAGTCGACGCCGGACTCGGGCACGCCGTCGATCTCGGTCGTGGTTCGCTCGATCAGTGCCTCGTAGTCGTCGATGCCGTAGGTCTGCATAAACTCCCAGACGTTGGTCGACTCGACGAACTCCCGGCTCGGCTCGTGGACGATCTCGTCGAGGTCGGCGAGGGACTCGGATGCCATGGTCCGGTATTCCGCCGACCCGCTAAAGTAGCTTCCCCCGCCGGGTGCGGACGTGTCAGTGGTACGGGGCGAGCCGCCGGTGGCTGGGGTCGGTCTGCATCTGGACGTGGCCGCAGTCGGTACAGCGCCAGACGTACGAGCCGAGTCGCCTGTACCCGCGTGAGGGGTCGTCTCCCGGCCCGACGCCCCACTGCCGGCCGCAGTTGACGCACTTGTCGGGTGCGTACTTGCTCTCGTCGTCGCTCGCGGGCTCCGGTTTCCGGTTCTGGCTGATCGAATCGAGGACGGCGCGGATGTCGTCGATGTCCATTCCCTGCTGGAGTCGTTTGAGTCGCCGTTTGAGCCCCCTGACCCGCCGTTCGAGGGCAGTGCAATCGTCGCCGTCCGATTCGCCGGCGGTCACGCCGACTTCCGCCGAGGCCAGCTGGGTCGTTCGCTTGTAGTACTCGATCACCGCCGCCCGGTACCGGGATCGGCGTGCGAGCCGGTCGACCAGCGACCGGAGTTCGTCCTCGAACACCGGCTTCGTGAGGTGGTGGTCCACGTCGAGTTCCGGGAACACCCGGTTTCGGTCGGCCGTCGTCGTCACGACCTCACAGTAGCCGCTGTGTGAGCGGATCTTCTCCAGTACCGTCGGTGCCGCCCCGTCACCGAACTCCTCGGACAGCACGACCACGTCGACCGCCTCGTCGAACTCCTCGGCGACCTGCCGTTTCGTCGACGCGATCCGGACTGCACACTCCTCGAGCCACAGTTCGTACAGCTCCGCCCGTGTCGCGTTGTTTTCGATGACGATAACGACCGGTTCTGTCTGTGTCATGGCCCCGTCTCGTGGTTAAACGGTTCTCAACTCGCCCTAGGTTGTGTCGCTACTAATACGTTCGCTCGTTACTATCAGGGGTGATAATACAAACTCAGTGATCGGTCGGGTCGTTACTCACTGGTGCTCGAGCCACGCCGTGCGGCCTCGGAGATGTCGCGGGACTTGACCGAGAACGAGTGGACGGTCGTCAGGTCCTCGAGGAGGTTCTCGGCGCGGTCGAGCCAGTCCGCGGCGGCGTCCAGCGCCTGCTCGTCGCCGGTGTTCTGGGCCGCCGCCAGTTGGGCCTGTGCCTCCTGCAACGGTTCCCGGAGGTCCTCCGCGAGGACCTCGCTGAACTCGTCGAAGCGGCGTTCGATCCACTGTTCGTACTCTTTGGGTTCGGTGATGTCCTGCTGGAACCCGACGGTGTGGGTCACGTTGCCGTCCTCGTCTCGCACTGGCGCGACGCTGACCCGACTCCAGAACGGCGTCCCGTCCTTCCGGGCGAGCATGAGTTCGACCGTGGCGGGTTCGTCGCCGTCGATGGCCGCGTCCAGTTCCGCTCGTTTGTCTTCGTCGGTCTCCGCCCCGACCAGATGGGTCAGCGACCGCCCCTCGATCTCCGCTTCGTCGTAGCCGGTGAGTCGCTCGAATCCCTCGTTCGCGTAGACGACGGGCGTGTCCGGTCGCGTCCGGTCGGCGATGGTGATGCCGATGGGGGCCTCCGCGATGGCCCGGTTCCGGAGCTTCAGCTCCTGTTCGCGCTCCTTGCGCTCGGTGATGTCCCGGGTCGCGACGACCAGCTGTTCGACCTCGTCGTCGACCACGACCGGCGCGATCCGCGTGTGCCAGTGGGTCGGAATCCCGGGGATGTCGAAGGTCTCGTCGTAGGAGAGCGCCGTCTGTTGCTCGATACACTCCTCGAACCGGGCTTCGATCCGGTCGCCGATCTCGCCGTCGAGTATCTCCCGGGGTGTCCGCCCGATCATCTCCGACGCCGACAGTCCCGACATCGACTCGTAGGCCGGGTTGACGCGCTGGATCTCGAACCGCCCGTCGTCCGTGACGTCGACGAGGATGATCCCGTCCTGTGCGTTCTCGAACGTCGTTTCGGCTTTCCGGAGCCTCCGTTCGCGTTCTTTGCGCTCGGCGATGTTCCGGAGGACGCCGACGGTCCCCCGGAAGCCGTCGTCGGAGGGCAGGACGGCGATGTGGTTCTCGAAGGGAATCCGGTCGCCCGATTCGGTGACGAGATCCATCTCGAACGACCCGCGCGTGTCGTCGCCGGTGATCAGGTCACGGATCAGCGCTTCGGCCGTCTCGATGTCGTCTTCCTCCATGACCGTCGAGACGGGTTCGCCGACGAGGTCGTCGGGTTCGTAGCCGGCGACGGTCAGGTCGCGACCGGCCGGCGGGACGACCGACGTGATGACACCCTCGTCGTCCAGCGTGTAGACTTCGTCGGGAATCGTTTCGACGACCGTCTCGTAGCGTTCGAGTTCCCGCTCGCGTTCCCGCCGGTCGGTGATCTCCCGGGAGTTGAAGACGTACCCGCCGACGGTCGTGTCCTTCCGGTTGCTCCCGACACTCTCCACCCAGACCCACGACCCGTCGGCCCGTTTGAACCGGAACGTGACGTTCTCGATGACGGTCCCCTCCCGTTCGGTGAGGTCGATGAACCGCCTGCGAACCTCCTCGCGGTCGTCCGGGTGGACGTAGTTGAACACGTACTCGCCGACGAGTTCGCCGGAGTCCCAGCCGAGAATCCGCTCGACGGAGGGGCTCTGGTACTGGATCGTTCCGTCGGGCGCGATGACGGTCACGATGTCCTCGGCGTGTTCGATGAGCGTCCGGTACTGCCGCCCCGTCACCGCCGCCGCGTCCGGCGCGTCGTCACGCCGCAGCGCCCCCTCGATGCGACCGGCCAGGAGTTCTTCGCTGGCGGTCGCCAGCCCCATCGTGAGGGAATCCGTCGCACCCGCCTCGACGCTCTCGGCGGCGTCCGCGGCGTCTTCGGCGAGTACGAGAACCGGGAGTGCGGGGTACTCCTCGCGGAGCCGTCTCACGAGGTCGGTCGCAGTCCCGTCCGGAAGGTCGTACTCGCTCACGACGCAGTCGACCCCGGTTTCGACTACTGCCGTGAGTGTGTCTTCGATCTCCGACACGACCGTGACCGTCGCCGTATCGCCCGCCTCCCCGAGGTCCGGAAGCGCACGCTCGACGACACTCCCGTCGGCACCCACGTAGAGGACAGTCGTCGACGCCGACCCGAAGGCTGCCATGTCTCGGGGTAAGCTAAGATAGTTGATAAACACTTGGGCCGAATTATCACGGTCCGAATTGGCGGTCCGGCGCGGTGGTCGGGGACGGCCGTCCGCTCGGCGGTTTCGTCAGCCGGACTCCGCCCGGACGCGAACCAGCCCGCCCGACTCTCCGTCCTCGGTCACCGCGAGGTCGAACCGCCACCTCCCGTCGTCGAGTCGCCGGGGGTCCGACAGCGTCAACGCCGGGCCGGGAAGCCGTCCGAGCAAGTCGATGGCGATCGGCAACGTCGGCAACGACGCCGACCGCGAGGTGAGCGCGTAATCGGTGATCGTCACCGTCCAGGCGCTACCGGTCGCGGTGTCGGCGTGGGCGTCGACGGCGTACTCGTCGACGATATCGAGGCGCTGTAACCGCTGGAGGGTCGCGTCCAGTGGCCGGTCGCTGTCGTCGGGCTCGGCGAGTTCCGTCGCCGCCGCCCGGAGGATGGCGGTCTGCTCCGACTCGGACAGTCTGGCCCCGAGTTCGAAAGAGAGGGTCCGCAACAGGTGCAGACAGAGGTCGTCGGGGTCGTCGATAGCGTCGGCGGTCTCGCAGTACACGTCCATGATCGACGACTCCAGGTCGGCGTACCCCTCGGCCGACAGCGTCTCGAACACGGCAGCGGCCACGTCGTGACAGAACCCCGTCAGCGACGCCGTCTCGCCGGTCGTCGGCGGCGTCACCGTCCGCGTCGCGCGGCTCGGCTCCTCGCAGGCGATGAAGTCGTAACAGGGCGCTCGCGGGTCCCACCGGCGCAAGACGGCGCGGTAGGCGGCCGCTGCCTCCGCCGCTTTCTCCGCGGTCTCCCGATCCGGGAACCGCGCGCCGGCGACCGGCACCGGACACACGCCAGTCCGCCCGCAGACGACCCAGTACTCCCCGCCGTCGACCGCCAGGTCCTCGATCCGCGCCCTGATCTTCGAGAGTGTCTCCCCGACCATTTTAGGCCTACCTAAAACGACGCGGTGAAAATAGGTTACGGTCGGGGATGGCGGGCCGTCGGCGAGTGGCCCGAGACCGCAGGTGGGGACGGGGCGTCCCGTGTGGTGTCTGACGCCTGCCAACGTTTTTAGCCGGGCGTGGCCAAGGACCGGGTATGTACGTCCGGGACGCGAAAAACCGCGAGGAGGTCTGGCTTCTGGATCACATCGAGGACATGGGCCTGGACGAGACGGCGTTTCGCTCGCGCGACTACGTCATCGCCATCGACGAGGAGACCAACGAGAAGGCGGGGTTCGGGCGAATCCGCGTCCACAAGACCGACGACGAGGCCGTCTGTGAACTCACCTCCATCGGCGTCCTCGACGACTGGCGCGGGCAGGGCGTCGGCGCACACGTCGTCGAACGGCTCATCCAGAAGGCCGGCGACGACGGGTTCGAAACCGTCTACGCGCTCACGGACGAGCCCGACTACCTCCGGCAGTTCGAGTTCGACCCCATCGACGCCGGGTCGCTCCCGGAGAAACTCCAGGATCGCCTGGAGGAAAAGCGCGAGACGACCGCACCCGACGCCGTCCCGATGGCACTCACCGTCGCGGAGTTCCGGATGCCCCGGAAGTTCCGGGAGGCGTTCAAACGCGCCGCCGCCGACGAGGGCGAGGCCGAACCCGAGGAAGGGCCCGAGGACTTCGGCATCGACCCCGAGGAAGCGACCTACAAGTACGACACCGGGCGCTGACGGCGCTCCGTCGCCCCGCTACCGCGCGCCTTCGATATCGAAGCGAGCGCCCCCATTCTCGCTCTCGGTCGCCGTGATCGTCCAGTCGTGGGCCTCGACGATCTCCTCGACGATGGCCAACCCGAACCCGGTGCCGTCGTCGTCGGTCGTGTACTCGCTCTCGAACACCGCGTCGCGCTCGTCGTCCGGAATCCCCTTCCCGTCGTCGGCGACGTAGAAGCCATCGCGCTCACCGAGTTCACCGACGGTCACGGTCACGGCCGGATCGCCGTGTTCGATGGCATCATCGGACGGAGTCCGATTGCTCGTGGAGCCATGCTCCAGGGCGTCATCGGACGAAGTCCGATGGCCTGCCGAGGTTTCCTCGGCAACGTCACCGGAACGCTCTGCGTTCCGGTTGCCTGTCGAACCGTGTTCGACAGCGTTGCGAAAGAGGTTCTCGAAGACCCGCTGGAGGCGGTCGCCGTCGCCCGTGATCGCCGTGTCACTCTCGACGGACAGCGCGGCCTCCGGGGCGTCGACGTTGGCCCACGCGCGTTCGGCGAGCGCCCGCAACGACAGGTCCTCGGTCGTCTGGACCTGCTGGCCGCCGCGGGCCAGTGCCAGCACGTCGTCGACGATGGCGTCCATCCGCTCCAGCGACGACGACGCGCTCGCGACGTGCGCCCGCATCTCGTCGATCCGCTCGCGGGCGTCGTCGAGGTCGTCGATCCCGCCTTCGCTCGCGATCATCGCGAGTTCGAGTTCGCCCGAGGCGACGCTCAACGGGTTCCGCAGGTCGTGGGAGACGACGCCGGCGAACTCGTCGAGCCGTTCGTTCTGGCGCTGTAACTCGCGCTGGCGGCGCTTCTGTTCGGTGATGTCCTCGATGAGGACCAGCCGGCCCAGCCGGCGGCCGTAGCTGTCGTTCAACGTCGTCGCCGTGACCCGGAGGTCCCGACCGCGAGCCCGGACCTCCGACTCCGTTCGCTGGACGACCTCGGTAACCTCGCCGACGGCGTCCCGGACCTGGGGCACGTCCGAGAGGACTTCGACGCCCTCGCGGCCGACCACGTCGACGCCCGCCAGCCCCAGCAGGTCCCGCCCGCGCGGGTTCAGGTCGACCACCCGGTCCTGCCAGTTGAGGACGAGGACGCCGGCGTCGATGTTCTCGATGACGGTACTTTTCGCGACCGGCATCACGTCGAGCAGGTCGTCGGCGTAGATGGCCCACCAGATGGCCAGGCCGGTCACGACGAACCCCAGCGCCGTGAGGTCGACGGGTGCGGGACCGAGCAAAAAGAGGGCGTTGCCCGCCCAGGGTGCGGCGATCCCGATCACGATGGCCGTCGCCTGCCGCTGGTAGACGGGATCGGCGCGGACCGCGAACTCGAGGAAGAGCCCGGTCGCCATCGCCAGCAGGAGGTAGGCCCAGATGACGTTCGCGTAGAGAAACCAGCCGTAGGTGACCTGGTACCCGTAGAACGCAGACGGGTCCACGGCCCCGAACCGGAAGGCCTGCCGGGCGACCGACGGGAACTGCATCGCGACCCCGACGACGACCGGCTGGACGGCGAGGAAGGCCCCGAGCCAGCCGTTGATGTACTGGTCCCGGCCCGTGTACTGCAGGGCCGCGAGCAGGGCGAACACCGGCACGAGCGTCATGCCGAAAAACTGGGTCTTGATGATCGTCCGGGCAATGGGTGTGCCCGCGAACAGCGTCGTCAGCAGGGCCAGTACGATCCAGCCGTCGATGGCGAGAAACAGGCCGATCAGTTCCCGCTGCCCGCGTGTCGACTCCATCCGCCAGGCGTACACTGCGATACCCAGACAGGCCACCCCCGCGACGACGAGAACTGCCTGGTAGACGGCGGTGATCGACACCATCCTTCGGAGGTACTCCGTCGTTTATCAATAAATTATGGTGTGGGTTGACACACGATCTGCCGGCCCGTCGGAAGCGTCGCAGTCGGCCCCTCCCAGACACATAAATTCCCGGAAACCTCAAACAACGCTTATACACGGCTCCTCCGTTTCTTGAAGCACATGTTCGACGACGAGGACCTCCAGGAGATCCGCTCGGGGAAGGCCGACTGGGACGAGGAGTCGGTCCAGCCGACCGTCGAGCGGTTCGGTGAGCGCAAGGAGACGTTCACCACCGACACGGAGGGACAGACCGTAGACCGCCTGTACACGCCCGCGGACGTGGCCGATATCGACTACGACGAGGATCTAGGTTTCCCCGGCGAGGAACCCTACACACGGGGCGTCTACCCGACGATGTACCGCGGCCGGCTCTGGACGATGCGCCAGTACGCCGGTATGGGGACGGCGCGCGAGACCAACGAGCGGTTCCACTACCTGCTCGACGAGGGGCAGACCGGCCTCTCGATGGCCTTCGACCTGCCGACACAGATGGGGTACGATTCGGACAACGCGATGGCCGCGGGTGAGGTCGGCAAGACCGGCGTCGCCATCGACTCGCTGTCGGACATGGAGACCGTCTTCGAGGGCATCCCGCTCGACGAGGTCTCCACGTCGATGACGATCAACGCCCCCGCGTCGGTCCTGCTCGCCATGTACATCGCCGTCGGCGACAAGCAGGGCGTCGACCGCGAGGAACTCCGGGGCACCATCCAGAACGACGTGCTCAAGGAGTACATCGCGCGCAACACCTACATCTACCCGCCCGAGCCGTCCATGCGGATCATCACGGACATCTTCGAGTTCTGTGCCGAGGAGGTCCCCAACTTCAACACCATCTCCATCTCGGGCTATCACGTCCGGGAGGCCGGGTCGACCGCGGCCCAGGAGATCGCCTTTACGCTCGGCAACGGCATCGAGTACGTCGAAGCCGCCATCGAGGCCGGACTGGACGTGGACGAGTTCGCCCCCCAGCTGTCCTTCTTTTTCGCCTCCTACAACAACATCCTCGAAGAAGTCGCGAAGTTCCGCGCGGCCCGGCGGATGTGGTACCAGATCATGGAGGAACGCTTCGACGCGGAGAATCCCAAGTCCAAGCAACTGAAGTTCCACACCCAGACCGCCGGATCGACGCTGACGGCCCAGCAGGTCGAGAACAACGTCGTCCGGGTCGCCTACCAGGCGCTCGCTGCCGTCCTCGGCGGGACACAGAGCCTCCACACCAACGGGAAAGACGAGGCCGTCGGCCTCCCGACCGAGGAGAGCGTCCGGACCGCCCTGCGGACCCAGCAGATCCTCGCCCACGAGTCGGGCGCGGCCGACACCATCGACCCGCTGGGCGGCAGTTACTACGTCGAGAGCCTGACCGACGAACTGGAGGAGGAGGCCTTCGAGATCCTCGACCGGATCGACGGCAAGGGCGGGATGCTCCCGGCCATCGAGGACCAGTGGGTCCAGCGCGAGATTCAGGACGTGGCCTTCGAGCGCCAGCGCGAACAGGAGGAAGGCGAACGCATCATCGTCGGCGTCAACGAGTACCAGGTCGAGGAGGAAGACGACGTGGACATCGAGGAAGTCGACGAGGCCCTCGAAGCCCAACAGCAGGAGACGCTCGCGGAAGTCCGCGACGACCGCGACGACGAGGCCGTCGAGGCCAAACTCGACGCCGTCCGCGAGGCCGCTCGCGAGGGCGAGAACCTCATGCCGTATCTCATCGACGCCGTCAAGGTCTACGCCACCACCGGCGAGATCTGTGACGCCATGCGGGACGTGTTCGGCGAGTACCAGGGCGGCGGTATCTGACGACAGGGGACTTCTCGACTCGATTTTCGGCTTCCGTCCGATCAGCGACAGAACTAAGTAGCCGTGTAAAGTCTCCTTTACTGTAAAGCGACCTTTACGGAAACGTCGCTTTACACCGCCCTGAAAACCATGACGACGACACAGGACCATCCAGCACGGAGAGGACAGCGCTACAATCGCATCATCATGGCCGTCTTCGCGGTGGGGATCGTGAGTTTCTTCGCCGGCATGTTGCTCGATCAGACCTTCGTCGGGCTGGTCGTGTACGCGGTCGCCTGTCTCGGCGGCATCACGGCCCTGCTGTACCTGCAGTTCGCGAGTACGGTCCAGCTGAGCGACGAGCGCGAACAGCGGCTCCACGAGCGGGCCAGCGGCGCGCTCATCATGATCGCCGCCTACGTCGGGCTCCCCGTCGTGATCGGTCTCTACCTGCTCGACAACCTCGGCTACTACACGATCCCCCCGGTCGTCTGGGGCGGGATCTACGCCTACTCCGCGCTCTTCCTGCTGTGGGGGGTCGTCTACACCGTCGTCCGCTACAACGCATGAAAAACGATCTCCGCGACCGGCGCGAGCGACACGACCTCAGCCAGGCCGACCTGGCCGCAGAGGTCGACGTGACCCGGCAGACGATCAACTCCATCGAGCGCGGCCGGTACGACCCCTCCCTGGAACTGGCTTTCGCGCTCGCCGCCTACTTCGACTGCCGGATCGAGGACATCTTCGACCCCGAATAGGTCCCCCTGACGCTACAGCGTGACCGCCATCATCACCTCGTCCACCGGTTCGCCGTCGATGCGGTAGTGGTCCTCGCGGACGGCTTCGACCGCCCCGCCGTGGGCCTCGAAGAACTCGATCGCGCCCTCGTTGGTCGCCGGGAAACTGTTGTACACCTTCGTCAGTCCCATCTCCTCGGCCCAGTCGAGGCCGTGTTCCAGCAGGCGACTCCCGATGCCGTGGCCGCGGTGGGCCTCGACCAGCCCGATTGTCAACTCCGCGGTGTGGTGGAGTTTGTCGAGTTCGGGAATCTCCAGGTGGACCCACCCGACGACCTCCTCACCGACCGTGGCGACGAAGAAGACGCGGGACTCGAACTCGTTGTGCCGGAGCAGGGAGTCCTCGTAATCCAGTTGCTGGGCGACGCTTTCGGCTTCGATGTAGCTCCCCTCGCCGGCGACCTGTCGGAGCGTGCCCACGATGCCCGCGATGTCGTCCTGCCGGGCCGGTCGGATCGTCACGGTGAGTCCGTCGGTCTCGTACTGCTCGGCCGTGCCGGGGTCCATCGCGATCTCCAGTTGGCCGTCCCGCTCGGTCAGGTAGCCGTCGCGCTTGAGCATCGAGAGATGGTGGCCGAAGCGTCGGTGTTCGAACCCGAGCGCCGCCCGCGCCCGCTCGGGGTCGACGCGCCCCTCACGCTCGACGTACTCGTAGATCCGTTGCCTGTCGTCGTCCAGTCGCCCCGGTTTCGGTGCGTCCATACCCCACGGTCACGGCGAACCGTCTTAGTTATTGATGACAGTTACCACACCGCACACACCTGCGGCCGTCGCAGGGCTGATTGTCCCGCCGCTCCCAGCCGGGGTATGCAGTTCGATCACGCGGGTATCGCGACCGACGACGCCGACGCGGTCGCCGAACAGTACGCGACGCTGTTCGACGCGACGGTCGCTCACGAGGAACAGTTCGACGGAATGGCGGTGG
Source organism: Halorientalis pallida (assembly GCF_049605515.1). Lineage (GTDB taxonomy): Archaea > Halobacteriota > Halobacteria > Halobacteriales > Haloarculaceae > Halorientalis > Halorientalis pallida_A. The sequence continues at coordinate 1,429,338 of NZ_CP187158.1, read as the reverse complement.
TCTTTCTCGACCTCGGGAACGGCTTCTTCGAGGTGCTGGAACCGCTGGACGACGAGGGTGCCATCGCCAGCTACCTCGACCGGTCGGGCCCGGGCATCCACCACCTCGCGGTGGCGACCGAGGATATCGAGGCGGCCCTGGCCCGCGCTCGTGAGGCCGGCGTCGAGTTGATCGACGAGGAACCGCGGGGCGGAGCCTGGGGCCACGACGTGGCCTTCCTGCACCCCAAATCGACCGGTGGTGTCCTGCTCGAATTCGTCGAACACTAGGCCGCCGCCGTCCTCACCTCGACCGGTTCGCGGAAACACTCGATCTCGAAGCGCGCGCCGCCTTCCGGGCTCTCGGCGATGGAGAGTTCCCAGCCGTGAGCGCCCACGATATCGCGGACGATGGCGAGCCCGAGGCCGGTGCCTTCCTCGTGGGTCGTGTAGCCCTGTTCGAGCACTTCGTCGCGCTCGTCCTCGGGGATGCCGTCGCCGGTGTCCTCGACGTAGAACCCGGTGTCGTCCGGGAGGGTACCCACCCGGATCGTGAGGTCGCCGTCGTTGTGGTCCAGCGCGTTCCGGTAGAGGTTCTCGAAGACGTTGAGCAGTCGGTCACGGTCGCTCTCCAGTCGGAGGTCCAGATCGTGATCGAGCGACGCCCGGTCGGTGTCGACGTTCTCCCAGGCCTCGGTCGCGACCGATCCCACGTCCACGTCCTCTGTCTCGGTGATGGCCTTCCCGGAGCGGGCCAGCGTGAGCGCGTCGTCGATGATGTCCCGCATGCGTTCGTGGGCCGTATCGAGTTCCTCGACGCTCTCCCGATGTTCGCCGTCGAGTCTGGCCTCCAGCAGTTCGACGTGGCCGGTGGCGACGTTCAGCGGGTTGCGCAGGTCGTGCGAGACGATGCTGGCGAACCGGTCCAGCCGCTCGTTCTGGTGTTCGAGTTGCTGTTTCTGCTGTTCGAGGTCCTGTTTCTGCTGGCGGAGTTCCTCCTCGCGCTCGCGGAGCTGTTCCTCGCGTTCCTTCTGCTCGGTCACGTCGTACAGCAGGACGCTCTGCCCGGCGAAGTTCCCGTTCTTGTCCTCGATGTCGGAGATGTTGATGTCGTAACAGCGTTCCTCGTCGTCCCCCTGCACCCAGATCTGGTCGCGGCGTTCGCTCAGCAGTTCCCCCTCGACGTAGTCGTCCCAGTACTTCTCGAGTTCGACCATGTCGAAGACGGGTTTGCCGACGACCCGATCCTCCAGTCCGAGCATCTTCCGGGCCGTCGAGTTGATGTCGACGATCCGCCCGTCGGCGTCGAGGATCATGACGCCGCTGTCGATCTCCTCGATCACGAAGTCACGCGCCAGCGGCAACACGTCGTCGAAGCGCGAACTGAACCGGGCGAGGATGGCGTTGATCGGAATCATCTGGACGAATCTGATACTCGTGAAGAGCACGAGCGCGACGGCCCCCCAGAACAGGAACGAGAAGGGGACGAGCATCATGTGCGGGAACGGGCTAAACCCGGCGACGGTGATCATGTTGGTCGTCCACATCGACAGCCCACCGAACCCGAGGACCAGGCTCAGCTTCCGGTAGACGTTCCGTGAGTGGAGCGCCTTCCGGAACAGGAGGACCGTCGCCGCCACCAGCAACGTGTACGTAAATAGGATGAATCCCCAGGCGACCGGCCCCCATGCGTCGTAGGTCAGCAACACGGTTCCGCCCTCCGTGACGAGTCGAGGGTTCACGATCACCAGGTCGCGTGCTGCGTCCGTCAGCGTCGCCGGGACGTACACGAACGGGACGACGAGGAGCGCGTGTGGCAGGTAGCGCGGCAGCTTGTCGTAGTGGCCGGTGTAGGCGGCTGCAAAGAGGAACCAGCAGCTACAGAGAGCGACACTCGAGACGAGAAAGCCCGCGAAGAAGACCAGTTTCAGTTGGTAGCTCGTGCTGGCGACCGTCAGGGCGAGCGAAAGTGACCACGCCGTGATGGCGGCCATGACTCCGACGTACCAGATGGTCCCACGGCGGCCACGCTTTGCGTACCCGAGGTACGCGGCCACCGTGGAGATGCCTGCGACGAGCAACAGCGCGGGAACGTAGATACTGTACTGGAACATTGGCGTGATCGGTGCACCGTCCCCTCGACGACAGTGTCTCTTGGTCGAAAGTGTCCCTCAACGGAGTAAAAGGTATCTCCTGTATTATCGGCAGTGATAACAATTAGCCCCAGTCCGCGGCGCGGAACTCGCCTTCCGGGTGCATCCGCGCGGGTGGCTGGGCGAACCACGCCGCACCGTTGAGTTCGCCGGGCTGGATGGCGAGATGGCCGCCCTCGTACCGGCCGTCGAAGAAGACCCACAGCGTGTGGAGGCGTTCGTCGTGTTCACCTTTCGAAACGCTGACCCGGCGGCGGATCAGGAACGGTTCGACGATCCGACAGTCGATTCCGGTCTCCTCCCGTACTTCCCGGACCGCGGCCTCCTCGTAGGACTCGCCACACTCACGGCCGCCGCCGGGCAGGCCCCACCGGGTCGAGCCCCGCGAGAGGATCATCAGGACGCGCCGATCCTCCTGGATGTCGGCCGGGAGCGACTCCGAGAGCGGGGCCGTCTCAGGGGGTTCGCGGACCACCCAGACGTAGCCGCCGCCGGTGTACCCCTCCGTGGCCAGGTCGCGCAACTCCGGGAACACGTCGGCGGGCACTTCCTCGTGTTCCTCGCGGACGGGCACGTCACCGTACTCCGACAGGAGCCGGTCCTGCCGGCGGTCGACCTCCGTCCGATTCACGTCGCGGGCCATCCTCGTTCCACCCTTTTCGTTCGCACTGAAATGTCCTCCGACCCGGCAGAACGGGTCAGCCAGAGAGCGTCTCGAAGACCTCGCGCTCGGTCTCCGCGACCGTCGAGAGATGTCCCAGATCGGGGTAGAAGTGCGACTCGGCGGTCGGAATGGCGTCCGCGAGATAGTACCCCATCGCCGGCGGAACGACGGTGTCGACTTTCCCGTACCACAGCCACGTCGGGACGGAGATCGTCCCGAGGTCGAAGCCCCACGACTGGCCGAACAGCGCGGTCTCGGCGACCAGCGGATCGAGGCCGTGGTGGCGGCGCGACTCCACCATACTCGCGTGGACGACTTTCCCGAGTTCGCCCGTCCAGACCGGGCCGTCGGCGGGCGCGGCGCTGTCGGCCATGGATTCGAGGAAGGCGTCCCGGTCGTCGAGGGCCTGCTTCCCGCCGAGCCACAGCCCGAGCTTCGCCGCCGGCGGCAGGAAGCGGGCGCTGTAGTACCAGAGTCGATCCCGGAGGCCGACCGCTTCCATCGGGCCGAGACCGCAGACGATCCCCGCCCGCTCGACGCGCTGGTCGAGGAGTGCCGCCGTCGCCGCGGCGTAGGGGCCGCCGGCAGAGATCCCGAGGACCGGAAAGCTATCGAGGTCGAGCGCGTCGGCCAGATCCGCCACGTCGGCCGGCCAGTCGGTCAGCGTCCGGTCGGGGTCCGGGTCGGAGACGCCGAACCCCGGGCGCTCCGGCGCGATCACGCGGACGCCCTGCTCGCGAGCAACGTCGTCGAACGCCGCCGCGAACACGCGCGAGTTGGGGAATCCGTGGAACAACAGGAAGGGGTCGCCGTCGGGGTCGCCGACGGTCGCGTAACCCAGTTCCCGGCCGTCACGGAGCGTGACGGTCCGGGGGTTCTCGGCTATCTCGGCGGCGAGGTCGAGCGCCGCGGACTCTCCAGTGGCCACGTCCGTCGTCCGTTCCGCCTCGCCCCCGAACCAGTCGCCGAGCGCGTCGCGCAGTCCCATGGCCCACCGTGGTGTCGCCCCCCGAATAACGGTTCGGGACGCTAGTCGTAGTACTCCAGATACAGCGCGATGATCTTCAGACCGAGGTAGATTCCCAGCGGAATCCCGACCAGCGCGTGACCGATGGTGCTGTCCAGAAAGCCGGCGATTGCGCCCACGATACCGCCGAGGAACCCGAACACGCCGCCGACGAGGCCCAGCAGGGTCCCGACGATGCCACCGCCGCCGTCGTCGCCGTCACTCGCGGCCGTCTGGAGCTGGGAGCCGTTGCCGGTCGCGTTCCCCGCAGTGGCCGTCCCGGTAGCGGTCTCCTGTGCCTGGACGGCGGCCGAACCCGACACGACGAGTGCCGTGACTGCACTCACGACGAGCAGGCAGGCACCGACTCGGCCCGCGAGGCGGGCCCACCGACGCGCTCTCATCGCCACCGAGTACCGACCGACGGGGGTTAAACCTCACCCGCGTTTCGCCGCCCTAGCCGAAGTTCTCGACCTTCGCTCCGTCGGGGTCGCCCCCGGCGGCGTCGATGGCGGTGGTCGCGGCGTCCAGAAAGTCCGCGAAGCCGTAGACGAACACCTGTTCGCCCTCGTCGTGGGTCAACACGTCGGTCGTCGCCTCGGTCATGTCGTCGTCGGCGTCCAGCACGTGGATCGTGACGCCCTCGGCGGCGAGTTCGTCGAGGGCGTCCTCGTGGATGGGGTCGTCGTCGCGGTAGACGATGGCGGCCTCGTTGCCGTCCGCGAGCGCGCGGCGCGCGATGCCGACCGCGGGACCGACGCCCGGACCGCCGGCGAGAATCACGGCCCGGGGTTCGTCCTCGTAGTAGGCGTTGCCGTAGGGACCGGAGATCGTCATGGTGTCGCCGGCTTCCAGCTCCGCGAGGATGGGCCCGAGCGCCCCGTCGGGGTCGATTTCGACGGTGACCTCGAAGGTGTCGTCCACGTCCGACGAGGAGATGGTGTAGAAGCGACTCTCGCGCTCGCCGTCGACCTCGGCGACGAGCTTGACGAACTGCCCGGGACGGGCCGAGAAGTCGGGGGGCGACTCGAAGGCGATGGCGACGGCGTTCTGACCGACCGACGACACGGCGGCGACGGAGAGGGGTTCGTCTTCCATATTTCCCCTCTGCGGGCCCTTGCCGAAAGGTGCTTTCGATCCGCATATAACTGGACGTACAGTCACCGAACTGACCGGTAGAGCGGTGGGAACACCTATTGCAGAAGGCTTTTGCGTCGTGGCTGGGTAGCTGGTCGCTAGTATGCCCGCGGACCTCAATTGGGCCATCGGCGGTGAAGCTGGCGACGGGATCGACTCTACGGGCAAGATTTTCGCACAAGCTCTGTCCCGTGCCGGTCGCCACGTCTTCACCTCCAAGGACTTCGCGTCGCGTATCCGTGGCGGGTACACGGCGTACAAGGTACGTACCTCGGTCGACCGCGTCGAGAGTGTCGTCGACAGACTCGACATTCTCATCGCGTTGACCGAGCGAACCATCGACGAGAACCTCGAGGAGCTCCACGAGGGCAGCGTCATCATCTACGACGGCGAGCGCACCACGATGCAGGACGTCGAGATTCCCGACGGGATGATCGGGCTCGACGTGCCCCTGAAGTCGCTGGCCGAAGATGCCGGCGGCGCGATCATGCGCAACATCGTCGCGCTCGGTGCCGCCTGCGAGGTGACGAACTTCCCCATCGAGAACCTCGACGAATCGCTGGAAAAGCGGTTCAAAGACAAGGGACAGGCCATCGTCGAGAACAACAAGAAGGCCGCCCGACTCGGCCAGGAGTACGTCGCCGAGGAGTTCGACCACGACTTCGACTACGACGTCGAGACCACGGACAACGACTACGTCCTCCTGAACGGCGACGAGGCAATCGGCATGGGTGCCATCGCCGCCGGCTGTCGGTTCTACTCGGGCTACCCCATCACCCCCGCGACGGACGTGATGGAGTACCTGACCGGCCGGATCGACCGCTACGGCGGGAAGGTCGTCCAGGCGGAGGACGAACTCGCCGCGATCAACATGGCCCTCGGCGCGGCCCGCGCGGGAGCCCGCGCGATGACGGCTACCTCGGGGCCCGGCATCGACCTGATGACCGAGACGTTCGGGCTCGTGGCGACCAGCGAGACCCCCCTCGTCATCTGTGACGTGATGCGGTCCGGGCCGTCCACCGGGATGCCCACGAAACAGGAACAGGGCGACCTCAACCAGCTCCTGTACGGCGGCCACGGCGAGATTCCGCGCTTCGTCGTCGCGCCGACGAACATCTCGGAGTGTTTCTGGAAGACCGTCGAGGCGTTCAACCTCGCCGAGAAGTACCAGACACCGGTGTATCTGGTCGCGGACCTGGCGCTCGCGGTCACCGAACAGACGTTCCCGCCCGAGGCCTTCGACATGGACGAGGTCGAGATCGAGCGCGGGAAGGTCGTCGACGAGGACGACATCGACGCCTGGCAGAACGAACAGGGGCAGTTCCAGCCCCACTTCCCGACGGCCGACGGGATCAGCCCGCGCACCTTCCCCGGCGTCGAGGGCGGTGCCCACATGACGACGGGCCTGGAGCACGACGAACTCGGTCGCCGGACCGAGGACACGGACGTGCGCATCGAGCAGGTCGACAAGCGCGAACGGAAAGTCGACACCGCTCGCGAGGAAGAAGACTGGGACTACCGGGAGTTCGGCGATCCCGACTCGGACACCCTCGTCCTCTCGTGGGGTTCGAACGAGGGCGCGATGCGGGAGGCACTCGGCTTCCTCGAGGAGGAGGGCACCGACGTGCGCTTCATCTCGGTGCCGTACATCTTCCCCCGTCCCGACCTGTCCGAGGAGATCGAAGCCGCAGACGACGTGATCGTCGTCGAGTGTAACGCGACTGGACAGTTCGCCGACCTGATCGAACACGACTCGCTGACGCGGGTCAAGCGCGTCAACAAGTACAACGGCGTGCGATTCAAGGCCGACGAACTCGCAGAGGAAATCGAGGCGAAACTCGGCGAACCGACCGAGGTGGAGGCAGAATAATGAGCTCCGATATCAGATTCACGGACTTCAAATCCGACAAGCAGCCGACGTGGTGTCCCGGATGCGGTGACTTCGGGACGATGAACGGCATGATGAAAGCCCTCGCGAACACCGGCAACTCCCCGGACGACACCTTCGTCGTCGCCGGGATCGGATGTTCCGGGAAGATCGGCACCTACATGCACAGCTACGCGCTCCACGGTGTCCACGGCCGCGCACTCCCCGTGGGCATCGGGACGAAGCTGGCAAACCCCAACCTGGAAGTGATGGTCGCCGGCGGGGACGGTGACGGCTACTCCATCGGTGCGGGCCACTTCATCCACGCCGTTCGCCGGAACGTCGACATGACCTACGTCGTCATGGACAACCGTATCTACGGCCTCACGAAGGGGCAGGCCTCGCCGACCAGCCGCGAGGAGTTCGAGACGGCGACCACGCCCGAGGGCCCCAAACAGCCCCCGGTCAACCCCCTCGCGCTGGCCCTGGCGGCGGGCGGCACGTTCATCGCCCAGTCCTTTAGCTCGGACTCCCAGCGCCACACCGAGATCGTCAAGAAGGCCATCGAACACGACGGCTTCGGCTTCGTCAACGTCTACTCGCCGTGTGTCACCTTCAACGACGTGGACACCTACGACTACTTCCGGGACACCATCGTCGACCTCAGCGAGACCGACCACGACCCCAACGACTACGACGACGCCAAGTCGGCCATCCTCGACGCCGACAAGGAGTACCAGGGCGTCATCTACCAGGACGACGGCTCCGTCCCCTTCGACGAGCGTGAAGGGCTGACCGACTCCATGGCCGACATCCCCGAGGGCGCGCCCGAGGACGCGATGGACCTGGTCAGAGAGTTCTACTAACCCACCTTTTTCGCCGGGGGTTCGCTGGGCGAACCCCCCGGCCAAAAACGTGGTTCTCGCGAACGAAGTGAGCGGGGTCCACGAAAACCGCCGGTTTTCGGTATGCCACGAGAGCGAAGCTCTCGTGAGCACTCGGAAGACGAGCGAAGCGAGTCTTCCAGTGGCCAAAAAGGCGGAGCGCGCCGACGGCGCGCTCCGCACGACGACCGTGCCCGCGAGCGACCGCCACGCACCGCGACCGTCGCCGAACCGGTGATGCGGCCGCTCACGGGCCCGAGCGTCGAGGGGGATTCCGTCGCCCGTCGGTGGGCCGTCGGAGACGGCATTGCAGACCGCCCGTCGACGCTACCCGGAGAACGTAACGACCAGAATACTTTACTCGGTAAGGACGGAGTTGTGGGGTGATGAGCGAAGATTCCGTCGCCGGGATTCTTCACATCTTCTACAAGCGCCACGACGTGTTCCAGTGTCTGTGTGACGACGAGTTCGACAAGCGGCTGGTACAGGAGCGGACGGGGGCGTCCCGGCCCACGGTCGACCGCGCCTTCCGCGAACTGGAGGACGCGGGCATTCTCACCTCGACGGGGACTGCCTACGAGTTGACCAACTTCGGGGACCTCTGCTGTGCGGAGTTCGAGCGTGTGGCCGGGACGCTGGAGACACTCACCGAGGCCGAGACGTTGCTCTCACACCTCCCGCGCGACGCCGGACTCGACATGCGGCTTCTGGAGGGGGCCGAGGTCCACCACGCCGAGGATCACGCGCCCCACGAGCCACTGACGGAGATGGTCGACCTCGCCCGATCCGCCAGCGAGTTCTACGGCTACTCGAACCGGATCATCCCCTACATCGTCGAGGGGTTCTACCGACTGACCGTCGAAGAGGAAAAACCGGCCCGCCTCGTCCTCTCCGAGGAAGTCGTCGAGACCGGGCTGGCGAACTACCCCGAGAAGTTCGGCGCTATCGTCGACGCCGACACCACCACGGTGTACGCGACCGACCACGCATACAACTACGGCGCGGCGGTGGGTGACGGCCGCGTCGCCGTCTCCGTCTCCAACGACATGGACCGCCTGCTGGCAGTCGTCACGAACGACACCGACGCCGCCGTCGAGTGGGTCGAGGAGTTCCTCGACGGGATCGTCGCGTCCGACGACACACGCGAACTCTGAACACGATCACTTCGTGATCCTCGATCAGGATCTGATCGAAAGTCGCTCAGTAATACTTTCGCGGTGTAGTCCATACCCGCACTCGATGAACCAGCAGTCGGTTGGCGGACTCTCGGGATTCGGAGAGCTTTCGACGGATGCCGCGCTCGAAGCGCTCGCCGACGAGCGCCGGCGGGCCGTCGTCCGTGTCCTCCACGGGACCGAGGGGACCGTGACCACCCGGGAACTGGCGACCGAAATCTGTCTCCACCCGGAGACGCCACAGGACAGCGACCGGGTCGTCGTCGACCTGCACCACCGGACGCTCCCGAAACTCGACGCGCTCGGGGTCGTCTGCTACGATCCCGAGGCGACGGTGGTGGAGCCACGGCCCCCGCTCGACGATCTGGTCGGCCTCGTGGAACACGTCGAGTTCACGCGCCGCTGACCCCGTTCAGTCCAGTGCCCGGACCATCTCGACGTGGGGAATCCCTGCCTCCTCGAACTCGTCGCTCACCGTCCGGTAGCCGAGTCGCCGGTAGAACCCCTCGACCTCGGTCTGGGCGTGCAAGACGAGTCGCGTGAGTCCGCTCTCGCGGGCCGCGGTGTGGACGGTCGCCATCACGCGCCGGCCCCACCCTTCGCCGCGTCTCTCCTCGCGGACGGCGACGCGCTCGACTTTCCCCGTTCCCGTCTCGGGCTCGCGGAGCCGGGCCGCTCCGATGGGGTCTCCGTCGTCGTACGCGACGACGTGGACCGCCTCGTCGTCCAGCCCGTCCAGTTCGCGGTCCTCGTCGATACCCTGGCCCTCGACGAAGACGGCGTGACGGACGGCGAGGGCGTCGGCCCGCTCGCGTTCGGTGTCGGCGACGACGACGCCGGACTCGATCATACCGACAGGTAGTGAGCCGCCAGTAAAAACGCCGCGCCGTCAGGCTTTGCGGATCTGTTCGGCGACTTCCTCGACGCCCTCGTAGGTGTGGTCGACGATGCCTTCCATGTTGAGGAAGCCGTGGATCATCGACTCGTGGTTGCTGTACTCCACGTCGACGCCGGCCTCGGCGAGTTCCTGGGCGAAGGCGTGGCCCTCGTCCCGGAGCGGGTCGAACCCGCAGGTCAGGACGAACGCCGGCGGCGTCTCGGCGAGTTTGTCACGCCGAGCGTTCAGCGGGAACGCCCACGGGTGGTGAGCGTCGATCTCGTCGTCGATGTAGTGTTTGACGAACCAGAGCATGTCCTGGGCCGTCAGGAAGTAGCCGTCCCCGTTCTGTGCCCGCGAGGGCATCGGGTCCATGTAGGTCGTCGCCGGGTAGAGCAGGAGTTGCCGGTCGATGTTCGGCATGCCGCGCTCGGCGGCCATCAGCGAGACGACGGCGCTGAGGTTCCCGCCGGCGCTGTCGCCCGCGACCACGTGCGTGCTCGTGTCCCCGCCGTACTCGTCGGCGTTGCGGCTGGTCCACTGCGCGCCGGCGTAGGCGTCCTTGATCGGTTCCGGCCACGGGGCCTCCGGTGCCTTGCGGTACTCGACGGAGACGATCACCGCCTCCGCGCGGTTGGCCAGCATCCGGCAGAGTTCGTCGTGGGTGTCGATGTCGCCCGCGACGAAGCCGCCGCCGTGGTAGAACGTCACCGTCGGGTGGCCGTCTCCGGCCGGGGCGTACACCCGAGCCGGGATGGGTTCCTCACCGTTTCCGGCGCCCGGAATCTCGACGTCCTCGACGGTGTCGACGTCTTCGGGCTCGCCCGTCGAGAGGTTCGTCATGATCGTCAACTGCTCGCGTGCGTCCTCCGGTGTCCCCTTCGAGAGTGTGATGTCGTAGTCGTTGAGCAAGTCGAGCATGTTCTCGACGTGTTCGTCGAGCTCCCCCCGTACCGGCTGGTCGTCGAACATATGCCTTTCTTTCACACCGGGCCCCTGATGAACGTTCTACCTCTCACTTACGGCCACTTTTAAGCGCCCGCGATCCAGGCCGCGAGAGCCGGCTGTTTTCGCCGCGGAGAGGGTCCTTTTTTAGGAGATGAGGCGATAATGGAGAACAATGAGTGCGCAGTCCGAAAACATCGTGGGGGGTGACGCGGTGGGGGCCGTCGTCACGGACTCGGCGTCGGGGTGTCGGTGTTGCGCACGACGAGACGGTTCGGTTTCCGGTGGGGAACAGCGCCACGAGAACGGATCTGCAGTTCACAATACGACGCTATGACTGATCACTACGACGTAGTCGTCGCCGGTGCAGGACCGGCTGGAGCACAGTGCGCTCGCGACCTTGCGGCACGGGACTACGACGTCCTCGTCCTCGAAACGGAGGCCGAGGACGAGTTCCCGCGCCAGAGCAACAAGTCGACCGCCGGCACGTTCCCGTCGATGATGGCCTCGTTCAACGTGCCAAGCGACGTGGTGATGAACTACACCGACAACGTCGTCCTGGAGTCGCCCAACGACCACTACGTCCAGGAACGGGCCGGTGCGGTCCTCGAATTCGCGGACTTCAAGCAGTGGCTGGTCGAGGAAGGCCGCTCGAAGGGCGCGGAGTACTGGTTCGACGCCCGCGTCGCCAACCCCATCATGGACGGCGGCGAGATCGTCGGCGTCGAGTACAACGGCTCCGAGGAGGTCTACGCCGACGTGATCATCGACGGGACCGGCCCGTCCGCGCCGCTGGCCCGTGAACTGGGTGTGAGCGACCTGGAACGCCAGAACCAGGCTATCGGCATCGAGTACGAGTTCGAGGGCATCGACGTGGACCACGACCAGTACGCCGACCTGACCGACGCGATGATGCTCCGGCTCGACCACGACCTCGCGCCGGGCGGCTATTCCTGGATCTTCCACACCGGCGAGGACACCGCCAAGGTCGGCCTCTGTTACATCCAGAACGAGCGCTTCCAGTCCCGGGGGAAAGACGGGATGACCATCGACGAACATCTGGACTACTGGCTGGAGACCGATCCCCGCTTCGAGAACGCGACCAAACTCGAAGGCAAGATGCACCGCGGATCGGCCCACATCCAGATGCCCGGCCGGCTGAGTACGGACAACTTCATGGCCATCGGCGACACCGTGCCGACCATCGACCCGCTGTGGGGCGAGGGCATCCACAAGTGCATGGAGTCGGGCCGCGTCGCGGCCGTCACGGCCGACAAGTGCCTCACGCCCAACGAGCCCGACACCTCCGCCGAGAACATGGCGACCTACGACGACCTCTGGCACGACCGGGTCGCCCCACGGATGCGCAACCGACTGCTGATGACGAAGCTCCTCTATCTCGCCCCCAACGAGCGCTACGACCAGCTGATGGCGGACCTACGACAGACGCCCGACGAGACGCTGGCCAAGGCCAACAAGGGGAGTCCGCTGGCCATCGGGAAGCTCATCCACACCGGCGACCTCCCCCTGCTGGTCGACTACGCGAAACAGCGGTTCGACGGTGCCGGGTCCAACCCCGCCAGCGCCGTCGCGGCCATCGCGAAGCTCTTTCAGAACTAGATCGGTGCCGGTTTCACAACGGTTTTGCGCGCGGCACCCATTCCTCCAGTGACTATGACTCCCCAACTCGACTCCGAGAGCGTCCCGCGAGCCAGCGGCATGCCGATGCTCGGTCTCGGCACCTGGCAGAACGACGACGCCGACCAGTGTGCCGAGAGCGTCCGGACCGCGCTGGAGATGGGCTATCGCCACATCGACACCGCGCAGGCCTACGGCAACGAGGACGCCGTCGGTCGCGGCATCGCCGAGGCCGACGTGGACCGCGAGGACGTGTTCCTCGCGACCAAGGTGTGGATCTCACAGCTCTCCCACGACGACGTGATTCGAAGTACGGAAGACAGTCTCGACAAACTCGGCGTCGACTCCGTGGACCTGCTGTACATCCACTGGCCGGCCCGCGAGTACGACCCCGAAGGGACCATCTCGGCGTTCAACCAGCTGTACGACGAGGGCAAGATCGAACACTTCGGCGTGTCGAACTTCGAGCCCGACCACGTCGAGGAAGCCCGCGACCACGCCGACATGCCCGTGTTCGCCAACCAGGTGGAGATGCACCCGCTCCTGCCCCAGGAGGAACTGCGGGCGTTCGCCGCCGACACCGACCTCGAACTGGTCGCGTACTCGCCGCTGGCCCGCGGCCAGGTGTTCGAGAACGACACCATCGTCGACATCGCCGAGGCCCACGACGCCAGCCCCGCGCAGGTCAGTCTCGCCTGGCTCACCGAGAAAGGCGTCACCGCCATCCCGAAGGCCACGAGCGAGGCCCACATTCGGGACAACTTCGGGAGCGTCGACCTCGACCTGACCGACGAGGATATCGACCGGATCGACGCCATCGAGGAGCGCGACCGCCGCGTCCACCCGGACTTCGCACCCGACGCCTGGTGACCGACCGGAACGGCCGCCGAGCCGCTCGAATTCACTCGCGCTGACACTCGTCTGACGAGGCCAGAATGATTATGCCCCCCGCGTCGTAACCCGCCGCACATGGCAGCGGGACGCGGACGCGCGTCGGGCGGTGTCGTCGACGATATCCGCTTCGATCTCCGGCGGATGCACGAGACCTGGATGGAGCTGTTCTTTCCGCGCCAGCGCAACGCTTCGAGTTCGGTCCTCGGGAAGTGGCAACCGAAGACGGCCCGGGAGAAGGTGACCTACAACACCTGGTACTACCTCGGGATTCCGATCATCGGACTCGTCTACCCACTCGTCTTGCTCGGCGTGATCCTGCGCTTCCAGAGCCGGCGACTCGACAGCGCGGCGCTCCGACTCGGGACCGTGGGCGTCGTCGCCCTCTTTATCGTCCTCTGGGGCGCGCTGACTGCGGCGTCGTACGTCCGGTTCGACGGGCTCACGGAGGGCTTTTTCGCGGTCGCGGCCGCCTCGACGGTCGCGGTCGTCGCCGCGGCGCTGGCGGTCGGCTTCCGCGTCATCGGCGGCCGGGGAACGACGGTCCTGTTCGCGTGGCCCTTCGCGATGACGGCGATCTTCCTCCCGCCGGTCGTCGCGGCGCTGTACTCGCCGACGGTCGCGGAGGTCGTCCTCCCGCGGAGCGAGAGCCTCGCGATCTGGCTCCTGGAGAACCCGCTCGACTTCGCCGACGTGAACGCGTACCTCCGGACCCGCTACGACCTGGAAGGGATCGCCTTCGCCGGAATGTGGTTCGGGCTCTCGGTCCCCGTGGGCTGGGTCCTGGGCATCCTGGTGACGCTGGCCGACCTCGTCCGGCCGAAAGCCGACAGCGGTGACGACGGCGACGACGACTGAGGCCGCCGAGAGGAGCGCCGTCCCGCCCGGAAACACAATCCTGATTTTCGTCGCCCCCCACGGGTCAGATATGGAGTTCGACCTGACGAAGACGGTGGTACTGTTCGCGGCGGTGATCGCCGTCGGTGTGGGCGCGTTGCTCGTCGCGCCGATGATGGGGACACGGACGGTCCTGATGATGGTCCTGCCGTCGATGGCCGTCTTCGGGGCGATCTGTCTGTTCCTGGGCGTCAAACACGGGGAGTACCGCGCCGGTTACTGATCCGCACCGAGGTCCCGCCGCCGCCCTTTCGGGATCTGTGACCGCAACTCCCCGTGGAGGTAGAGGCCGACGCCGAGCGGTTCGGTCTCCCCGGCGATGTCGTGGGTGGCGATCAGGTAGCCCCAGTCGCCGTCCCACGGAAGCTCCTGATCCTCGCCCGCGACGAACGCCTCGGCCTGCTCGCGGGTGAGGTGGATCACGTTTCGCTCCGCTCGATTTCCGAACCGCTGGGCCGCGTTCGTCGTCGGTTTCCAGTGGTCGCCACGGGTCCGCAGGACGCTCATGCCGAGTCCCTCCACCTGGACGGGCGAGTCGGTGTCGGCGTGGAACGCCCAGATCTTCCCGCGACCCTTCTCCCAGTAGCTGAACTCGGCGAGGAAGTCCCGCGAGATTCCGAACCGCTCGTCCCACCAGTCGAGGACTTCTTCGCGAGTCGGCTGATCCTCGTGAATCCGGTCGTCGGGATCGGTCGGGAGGCGGACGAAGGTCTGACCGTCGTGGTTCACGCGAACCACCCCGTGTGGTGAGCGTGAGCAGGGAGTGGGAGACGAGCGAGCGGCAGATGGCGCGAAGCGCCCTGCCCGAGCGAGTGGGAACGACCGTGCTCCCGCGAGCGAAGCGAGTGGGAGGGGAGCGGAGCGACCGAGGTCATCCAGTCACCTCCAGTTTCGCACAGAAGAAGCCGCCCGTATCGTTGTGGTGCGGGTAGATTCGCTTCGCTTTCCGGACCGACTCGTCGAAGGTCTCGTCCGCGAACGCGGTGACGCCGGGCGCGTGGTCGAGGGGCAGATCGAACTCGACCAGCCGGCAGTCCTCCTCTGCCAGCACGTGGTCGAGGACGGCCTCGTTCTCCTCGGGTGCGAAGGTACAGGTCGAGTAGACGATGTGGCCGCCCTCACGGACCGTCTGGACCGCGCGTCGGAGGATGCCCTTCTGCGAGCCGGCGATGCCCTCGACGTGTTCGAGCGACCACTCATCCAGGGTGTCGGGGTTCTTCCGGATGGTGCCCTCGCAGGAACACGGTACGTCGACCAGCGCGGCGTCGTAGGGTTTCGACTCCCAGGGTTTCAGCGAGTGGTTGCGCGCGTCCTCGCGGGTGATGGCGACGTTCGTGACGCCCAGTCGTTCGGCGTTGCTCCGCAGTGCGGAGATGCGACCGAGATTGTTGTCGGTAGCCACCAGCAGGCCGCGGTCTTCCATCTGCGCCGAGAGCTGGGTGGTCTTGCTCCCGGGCGCGGCGCAGGCGTCCCACACCCGGTCGCCCGGGTCGGGATCGAGGACGGTCGCGGGGACGGCCGAGACCTCCTCCTGGCCGTGGAGCCAGCCGTGGTAGTAGGGCCAGTTCGCCCCGGGCTGAGTGTCCAGCCTGAACAGGCCGGGATGCCACTCGCAGGCGTCGACCTCGATCCCCTCGGCTTCCAGGGCTTCCCGTGCGGTCTCGGGGTCGGTCTTGATCGTGTTCACGCGAACCACCGACGGCAGGGGGCGTTCGCAGGCCGCACGGAACGCCTCGAAGTCGTCGATCAGCGGTTCGTAGCGGTCCAGTACCTCCATCGACCGTCCGTTCGCTCCCGGCGGTAAAAACGTCGGCCATCCGGCTCGGGAGACTCGACCAGCGGGAGCGTCTCCGAACGAGCGAGCGGGGACCGTCGGAGCCGCGAGCCGGGAGACTCGACCGGCGGGAGCGTCTCCGAACGAGCGAGCCGGGGCCCCACTCGGTCGGCGCGGTCAGTACGCTTCGCTCTCGATGTCTTCGAGGTGGGCCTGCAGGTCGGGGAACTGTTCCACGTCTGCGAAGCCGTACTCGGCCCCGCCGTAGAACGATTCGGGAATCTCGGTCTCGACGAGGACGTCCTCGGCGTCCCCGTCGACGTGGTTGACCTTGTCGAGGGGCACCAGGCGGACCGAGTCCTCGTCCGCATGCACGCAGACGACCAGCCGATCCCGGAACAGGACGGCGTCGAACGCCTGCGGCTCGTACTCCGACGTGGTAAAGAGGGTGATCGAACCCATACGGGACGCGACGAGTCCGAGACACAAAACCCTCTCGCGGCTCGGGACACCGGTCGGCCCGGTCACTCCGTCGACGGCTTCCAGGCGACACAGAGGCTCCCGCCGACGACGCCGAGCAGGAGGCCGACGACGAGGCCGCCGAGTGCGCCGAACACCGACAGCAGAGAGAGGCCGATGGCGACCACACCGAGTTCGGTCGTGAACGAGGGCTGGAGGTGGGCGGCCACGCCGACGAGGACGAGGGCACCACCGATCCCGAGCGCGACCGTCGGCACGCTGTCGGCACCGAAGACGGCGAGTACGTCCCCGAACAGGACGGGCACGGCGACGATGACGGCTCCGGCGAGGACGACCACGAACGGGCCGGCGACGGGACCGCGGTTCCCACGCATACCGGCACGTCCACGTTCGGACGGAAAACCCTTGGCTCGTCAGGCGTACTCGGCGAGCGGTTCCTCGATGCCCAGCAGGTCGGCGCTGCGCTTCCAGAGGTCGCGCTGGGCCGTCTCGTCGCGGGCGTCGGGCGCGGGGCGGCGCTTGCGACAGCGTGCGTAGTACTTCCCGGTGTCCCCTTCGACATCCCCGGACGCGGCGAGGTAGGTCATGGTCGCGGCCCCGTCCTCGGGCGAGTCCGTCAGCGGCACGTCGTCGAGCAGGTCGGTGACCTGCTGGACCGGGCCCGGGAGCGCACGCGAGAACTCGCTGCCGGGAATGATGCCGGGGTGGAAGGAGTTCGAGGTCACGTCGCTCCCGGCGTTGTCCAGTCGGCGCGCGAGTTCGTTCGCGAAGTGGATGTTCGCGAGCTTCGACCGGCAGTAGGCCGCCCACTCCGAGAACGGACTCGGTTCGATCAGGGCGTCGAGGTTCAGCGAGGAGACGCGGTGGCCGATGGAAGCCGTCGTGACGACGCGTGCGTCCGGCGCGAGCGTGTCGAGCAGTTCCGTCGTCAGCAGGAACGGCGAGAGGTGATTGATGTGGAAGTTCCGATCCACGCCGAGTTCGGTCGTCTCGCCGTCCTCGAACAGTCCGCCGGCGTTGTTACAGAGTACGTCGATCTCGTCGACGGACGCCTCGACCTCGGCGGCCATCTCTCGGACTGCATCCACGTCGGTGTAGTCCGCCGAGACGAACTGGGCATCCGAGCCGAGTCCGTCCAGTTCCCGGACGGCGCTCTCGCCTGCTGTCTGGTCGCGCCCGTGGACGATCACGTCGGCTCCGAGCCGTCCCATCGCCATGGCCGCCTGCCGACCGACGCCGCTGGTCGACCCGGTCACCAGCACCGTCTGCCCGGACATGTCCACGTCCTGTACCCCCGCTTTCACTTCCGGATCCCGTTCCCCGAGTATCATCACCCGACACTACCGTACAAATGCACATAATATTCGTGGAATTGTCCGCGGAGAGAACGCCTCTCTGGCCCTCGGGGATCGCCGACCACCCGTCCGGCCCCCGACCGCCACACGGCGACGGCCCGGAGGCTTTTATTCGCGCCCGTTCCATGATGGGCTATGGCACACGTCGAAGTCCACGACGACCGCTCGCTGGAATCCCCGGTCCTGATCGAAGGACTGCCGGGCGTCGGGCTCGTCGGGAAGATCGCCACCGACCACCTCGTCGACACGTTCGACATGAGTTACTACGCCTCCTGTCGGTGTGAGGGGCTCCCCGACGTGGCCGTCTATCACGAGGGCGATCCCGCAGTCGAGCCGCCGGTCCGGATCTACGCCGATCACGAGCGGGACCTGCTGGCCCTCCAGAGCGACGTGCCAGTCTCCCCCAGCGACGCGACGGAGTTCGCGGCCTGTCTCTCCGGCTGGATCGACGAGCAGGACGCCCTGCCGCTGTATCTCAGCGGTCTCCCGGCGGAGAAGGACGGTCCGCCGAAACTCCACGGCATCGCCACCGGCGAGGCCGGCGACCTGCTGGAGGAGTACGACATCCCCGCCCCGCCACAGAGCGGGCTCATCAGCGGCCCCACCGGGAACCTGCTCTCGCGGGCCGAGCAGGACGACCTCGACGGACTCGGATTCGTGGTCGAGTCCAACGCCCAGTTCCCCGATCCCGAGGCCGCGCGAACACTGTTGCTCGACGCCATCGCCCCCGTCGCCGGGATCGACGTCGACACCCAGAAGCTGGTCGACCAGGCCGAGGAGATCGCCCAGGCCCGCCAGCAACTCGCCCAGCAGATGGGCCAGGCCGGCGACGAGAGTTCCCAGGCTCAGCCCATCGGCTTCCAATGAGTCTAAATTTTTGCACCGTCGCTCGCGGTCCGCGAGGCTGACCGCCCGCTCGGGCAAAATCAGTCCTCGTTCGGTCGGCGCGCTCCGCTCGGTCGCGCGCTGAGCACGCTCGCGAACCCAATCTCGCCTTCGCAACCTTCACCCGCCCGCCTCTCGCAGGTTTCGGTATGACCGACACTGACGCCGCAGTCGAGCAGTTCCTGGCAGAGGCCGAGACCGTCTTCGAGGAGTACGATCAGGGCTACATGAACCCGGACGTGGCGCTGGAGCGCCTCCGGGGCCACATCGAGGACCTGGAGGAAGCACGCGACTGACGCCACCGAGGGCGACAACCCGGGGGAATTATCGGGGTCGGTGCCCGGGAGTAGCATATGACGGAGTTTTCCCACCGGATCGAGCAGGTGTCGATCTCGGGCATCCGCGAGGTGTTCGAGGCCGCGGGCGAGGACGCGATCAACCTCGGGCTCGGCCAGCCGGACTTTCCCACGCCCGACCACGTCCGCGAGGCCGCCGTCGACGCCATCGAGGCCGGCGAGGCCGACGCCTACACCTCCAACAAGGGGACCCGGGAACTCAGAGACGCGATCTCCGCGAAGTACGACCGGGACTACGGGCTGACTGTGGACCCCGAACACGTCATCGCGACCGCGGGCGGCAGCGAGGCCCTCCACGTCGCGCTGGAGGCCCACGTCGATCCCGGCGACGAAGTGATCTACCCGGACCCGGGCTTCGTCTCCTACGAGGCGCTGACCCACATCGCGGGCGGCGACCCCAAGCCCGTCCCCCTGCGCGAGGACCTGACGATGGACCCGGTGACGGTCGAGGAGGCGATCACCGACGACACCGCCGTCTTCGTCGTCAACTCCCCCGCCAATCCGACGGGCGCGGTGCAGTCGCCCGAGGACATGCGCGAGTTCGCCCGCATCGCCGACGAACACGACGTGCTCTGTCTCTCCGACGAGGTGTACGAACACATCGTCTTCGAGGGCGAACACCGCTCACCCCTCGAATTCGCGGAGACGGACAACGTCGCCGTCGTCGGCGCGTGTTCGAAGACATACTCGATGACGGGCTGGCGGCTGGGCTGGATCACGGCCAGCGAACGCCGGGTCGAGCGGATGCTCCGGGCCCACCAGTACGGCCAGGCCTGTGCGACCGCCGCCAGCCAGCACGCCGCCGAGGCCGCGCTGTCGGGCCCCCAGGAGCCCGTCGAGGAGATGGTCGCGGCCTTCGAGGAGCGCCGGGACGTGTTGCTGGACGGTCTGGCCGACATCGGCCTCGACTGTCCCACACCGGAGGGGGCGTTCTACGCGATGCCGCGAGTGCCGGAGGGGTTCGTCGACGAAGTGATCGACCGCGGCGTCGTGGTCGTCCCCGGCGACGCGTTCGGCGAACACGGTGCGGGCTACGCCCGCATCTCCTACGCCGTCGACGTGGAGACGCTGAAAGAAGCGCTGGAGATCATGGACGACGCGGCCGCGGCAGTTCGGTAATCTCGGCCGCCCGTTCCGTCGAAATTGCTTTCTGACCCCTCCAGTCGGTAATAATCAACTTTCTTAAAAATAAGGGGGTATAGCCGGCATCACCCCTACCGGGGAGTAGGTCCTCGTGAGTCGTACGGGAAGGGGTCACATGCCGACGTTTCAGAAAGCAATCTCCAAAGCACTGGAAGTTACCGAGGCGGAACTCGAATCGCTGGTCGTCGCCGACGACGCGATGTCGCTGGGCTATCGCGTCGCGGACACAGACGACCCGGACGCCGTGACCGAGCGGGTCGCGGCCGTCGCAGGCGCGTACCTGCTGGCGGTCCGCGACGGCGCGGGCCGGCCGCAACTGACGGTACACATCTACGGCGGCGAGGCATCCGTGCCCACGGCGTCGTACGTGATCGACGCCGACTGGGCGCGGGCCTGTGTCCTCGGCGACGTGAGCCACAGCGAGTACCTCCAGCGCGTGCTGGACACGCTCGCGTCCCGCCAGCAGCGGGCCGCCGGGAAAATCGAGATCGCCGAAGCCTGACTACTTGGCCGAGCTGACGATCTTGACCACGTCGCCTTCTTCGAGTTCGTGGTCGTCGCCGATCTTGCGGCCGTCCTTGGCGTCGACGGCGTGCAGGTACCCGTCGCCGATGTCGGAGTGGACGGCGTAGGCCAGGTCCGTCGGCGTCGAGCCGTCGGGCAACAGGAACGCGTCGGGCAGGACGTTCCCGGTGCCGTCGGTCCACTTGCTCTCGTTCTGGACCGGGTAGGCCGTCAGGTGATCGAGCAGGTCGTACACCGCGGTGTTCAGCGACTGCTGGACGCCCGTGCCACCCCACTCCTGCATGACCTCGCGGATGCGTTCGAGGCCCTCGGCCTGCTGGTCGCTCACGTCGCCGACGATGGAGAAGTCCGGGTCGCCCGGGTCGTAGTCGACGATGCCCGCCTCGGCCCCGTTCCGGAGGGCCAGCTCGCCGTCGGCGGTCGCGGGCACGACGTACTCGGCGGCCTCCCGGAGGCGCTCGACGTTGCCCTCGGGCGCGATGTCGGCCTTGTTCGCGACGACGACGATGGGTTTGGTCCGCTGGCGGATCTCGCTCGCCAGCGCCTCGCGGTGCTCGTCGGTCCACTGGATCGGGTCGTCGGGGTAGTCGAGTTCCCGGAGGGTCCGGGCCACGTCGAGTTCCGTCGCGCCGACGCCGGTGAGCATCTCCGCCAGCGCCTCGTCGATGTCGAAATCGGGCGAGCGGGACTGCCGTTCGACCGACTCCCAGTTGCGGTCGACGATACTCGCCAGCCAGAGGTCCATCTCCTCCTCGACGAAGTCCACGTCCTCGACGGGGTCGTGTTCGCCCACCTCGACGGGTTCGCCCTCCTCGTTGGTCCCGCCGGAGGCGTCCACGACGTTCAGGATGGCGTCGGCGTTCGAGAGTTCGTCGAGGAACTGGTTGCCCAGTCCTCTGCCCTCGTGGGCACCGGGGACGAGGCCGGCCACGTCGAGCAACTCGATGGGGACGTAGCGCTTGCCGTCCCGGCAGTGTTCGTCGCCACAGCGCTCGTCGCGTTCGAGGCAGGGGCACTCCGTCCGGACGTAGCTGACGCCCCGGTTGGCGTCGATGGTCGTGAACGGGTAGTTGCCCACGTCGACGTCGGCCATGGTGGCGGCCTTGTAGAACGTCGACTTGCCGGCGTTTGGCTTGCCGGCGAGTGCGACCGATAGCATGCCCCCTGATACCCGGGATGCGTGGAAGGGGCTTTCGGTCTCGGGGGGTCCTGATGAGCGCGTGGGACGTGCCGCGAAAACGTGTAGGACAAAGTACTTGTTCGGCACGGCCGAGTCGGCGGGCATGGCGACGGTCACCCGCGCTCTCCCTGCCCTCTGTCTGGTCCTCGCCGTACTCGCACTCGGTGCGTTGGGGGTTGCCACTGGAACTGCCGTGCAGACCGACGATCAGACGGCCAATGAGACGCGGGGGAACGAGTCCACGAGGTCGGTGAATGGGACAACCGTCACGAACGCGACGACGGCCGACGAGAACGCGTCCGTCACCGTCGGCAACGTTACAGTCTGGACCGGGAAGCCGGCGATCCGTGATCGCCTCGACGACTGGGCGGCCTTCGAGCGGGCCACTGAACACGGGACGCTCACACGGAAACCGTGGCTGCTCTGGAACGATACACTGGTCCTCCAGCTGAACGCCACCGGGCTGGATCGGCGGCTGGCGGCCGCCAACGGGTCGAACCTGACGATGCGGTTTTTCGACGCCACACACGGTCCGGACAGCGCGCTGACGCTCAGGCAGTCATACTCGACCGCTGAACGCGATCCGATTGGGGCGCTGTTAAACCAGACTGCGGCGACCAGTGTCATTGCCGATACAGCGAACGACAGCTATGCGCTGGTCGTCGATCTCCGGAGGCTGCGTGGCGAACGTGTCGACGACGATGAAATACCGCGCCCGGTCCAGCCAGTTCCGGACTACTATCCCACGTTCGGGTTGAACGTCACCCTCGACGGACACACGTCGCTGTTCAGGCCCGACCAGTACGGTAGGCCTATCCTCTTTCGCGTGCCGGATCTCGATGCAAGGGTCGTGACACGGGCCCGGAGTAGGCCAACTGGCCTTCCGCCCAGGGAGAACCAGTCTCTGCTGATCGAGGGTTCCGTGCCGACCGGCGTGAACGTCACACTCCGACTCGGGAACCGGTCTGACGGTGGCCCTCCGCTCCGACGGACCGTCCGAGCTCGTGGGGGCCGCATCGACGACGAGTTCATGCATATGGAGTGGAACACATCAGAAACGACGACCGTCGACCTGTCGGGGCTGGCTGCCGGGACGACGTTCGAGATACTGGTCTCCGCTCGCGGGCACCTGATCGACCGAGTCGACGGCTCGATCCGGCCCCGTTCCAGATTCATCACGGCACCCGAACGGATCAACTGGCAGGACGGCCAAGTCGTCGTGCCCCACCTCACCCTCCGCAGAGATGGCTACCTCGTTGCGATGCAAGGGAACTGGTCAGGGCTTGCCTGGCCGGAGGCGATGCACGCCGATCAGTATCTCGGCCACACCGCGCTCGATGCAGGTGTCCACGAGAACGTGACCGTCGAAACGCCGGACGTCTTGTACGAGGGTCGGACGCGTAATCCGGAACAGCCCGTCACGCTCGTCGCCGTCGTCGAAGCGAACGAGAACGGTCGGTACGATCCCGGGGATCACCAGTACGTCGAGAACGGGCGACTCGTCGCGGCGACCGTGCCGTCGATCTATAGTGACCTCACCGGTGACGGGGAGGCGTGGAACAGCACGGACCCCCAGGGACCGCGACCGCCCCTGACCCCGATCACTGAAACCAGAACTGTCACGACTACCGATCCGCCGTCAGCCACGCCGACGGGGCCAGCGACGACGACCGGCGAGAACGGCCCCGGATTCGGTGTCCTGGCGACGGTCGCCGCTGTCCTCGCACTGTTCCTGCTCGCCACTCGCCGGGACTAGAAAGCGCCGACTTACTCCGCGAGGCCGGCCTCGTGGCCGTTCTCGCGGTAGTCGTCGTCGGTGTCGACGGAATCGGACTCGTCTTCGGGCGCAGTCACACGCTCACCCGTCGAGTCCTCGGCAGTCACACGCTCCGTCTCCGCGTCGTCGTCCTCCTCGGGCACAGTCACACGCTCGTCGTCGGTCGAGTCGTCGGCCGCGTCGGCCGAGTCCTCCTCCGAGTCGCCCGTTTCGTCGGCGCCCGAGTCGTCGGCCTCGGTGGCCGCGTCGTCGGTCGCCGAGTCGGCCTCCGGCGCTCCAGTTCCGGAGTACGATTGCAACATGGTCATCTCACCGCGCGCACGGATGGATCCCTCGACGGTCGCGTCCTCGTGCAGTTGCACGTCGGTCGCGGAGATGTCGCCCCAGACGGTCACGCCCGGTGCGACGCTGACGGTGCCGTCCCGGGTCGTCACGTCGCCTTTGATCTCCGTGCCTGCGCCGACGTGCACGTCGGATTTGGCGCGGAGACTCCCGAAGACGACGGTGTCCTCGCCGACGGCCAGCCGCTCGGCGCGGATGTTGCCGTGCAGTCGGCAGTCGTCGCCGACGGTGGCCGGCGTCGAGACGCGCCAGGCGTCGTCGCTGACGCTCCCGTTCCGGGGGATCAGGACCGGATCGCTCTCGGCCCCGTCGTCGCTCAGCACTTCGGAGACGACCTCGTCGGCGGCCTCCTCCTCGCCGATCCGGAGGAGATGCGAGAGGTACACGAAAAGGAAGACGATGGTCGGCATCGGGTTGCGGATGACGATCCAGCCGTTGGCCTCGAAGCCGTCCTCGATGTCGACCTCGTCGCCGATGTCGAGGTCGCCCGAGACCATCAACTGGCCGCCGATGTGGACGCGCTCGCCGATGTAGGCGTTCTCACCGACGAGGACGTTCCCGGCCACGTCGCTCCACATGTCGAGCCGACAGTCGCCTTCGGCCTCGATGTCGCCGCCGAAGCGGACGCGCTCGCCCGCGATGACGTTGTGTCCGCGGACGCCGAACTCGACGGTACTCTGGCCGCCGACGATCACGTCCCCGTCGGTGACGAGGTCGTGTTCCTCGACGGTGGTCCCGTCCGGGATCTGCAGTTCGTCCAGGAGATCCGAGCGCAGCGGCACACCCGCATAACTGTCGGGCCCGATATTAAACTCGGGGGCAACGTCTGACGCCCGTCTGACGCCGGGGACGGCGCACGGGTGCTGGGACCGATCCGCCGACTGTGACACCGCGCAGTTTTTTACCGGCGACGGCCAACGTCGCGGCATGACGGCGCTTTCCTTCGACGAACAGGGTGTCGACGTGGTGTACCAGGGCACCGAATTCCGCCTGGAGAAGTCTCTCATCGAGGACGCTATCGGCAAGTCCTACCCCGACGTGACCGACCACGAGGTCCTGAAGATCGTCGCCGAGGACCCGGCGCTGTCGGGCGAGCCACGCCGCATCGCCGAGATCCTCGCCTGAATCGAGTCGGTACAACTAAATTCCGCGCCACGAATGTCTCCTGCATGAACGACCTCGTCGAGAAGTTCGATCATCCGTCGTGGTTCACTATCGGTGGGACAGTCGCCGGCTACGGGCTCATCCTCGTGGCGATGTTCGTGTTGCTGTTCGTGGTTCCGTTCCTCATCTTCTCGGTGCTGTGACGGCCGCAAGACGTTGATTCTCGGGCCCTGACCGTGCGTTTCCGCTCGCGTAGCGAACGCTGAAGCGAGTCGCCGTCAGAGTCGGTTCGACACCGTCGAAAAGTAGTCCCCTGGACCGTCGGTCCGCCCTAGGCGAACGTCTTCGAGACGTCTTCGTCCTCGTCGGCCTCCTTCTGGATCTTCTCCCAGGCCTCCTCGAAGTCCGTCATGCGGACTTCGGTACGGTCGTCGCGGATGGCGAACATCCCGGCCTCGGTACAGATGGCTTTCACGTCGGCCCCGGAGGCCTCGTCGGCCATCTCGGCGAGTGCCGCCCAGTCCACGTCGTCGGAGACGTTCATGTCACGGGTGTGGATCTGGAAGATCTGTTCGCGGCCCTCCGCGTTGGGCTTGGGCACTTCGATGAGGCGGTCGAAGCGACCGGGCCGGAGGATGGCGCGGTCGAGCATGTCGAAGCGGTTGGTGGCGGCGATGATGCGGATCTCACCGCGGTCCTCGAAGCCGTCCATCTCCGAGAGCAGTTGCATCATCGTCCGCTGGACCTCGGCGTCGCCGGAGGTCTTCGATTCCGTGCGCTTGGCCGCGATGGCGTCGATCTCGTCGATGAAGACGACGGCAGGTTCTTCCTGGCGGGCCAGGTCGAACAGGTCCCGGACGAGTTTCGCGCCCTCGCCGATGAACTTGTGGACGAGTTCGGAGCCGGCCATCTTGATGAAGGTGGCGTCGGTCTGGTTGGCGACGGCCTTGGCCAGCATCGTCTTCCCCGTACCTGGCGGGCCGTGGAGCAGCACGCCGCTGGGCGGATCGATGCCGACTTCCTCGAACATCTCGGGGTTCTTCAGGGGCATCTCGACGGTCTCGCGGACCTCCTCCATCTGGTCCTCGATGCCGCCGATATCCTGGTAGGTCACGTCGGGACTCTGGTCCACCTGCATGACACGGGCGCGGACGTCCGTCTCGTCGTCCAGGGACTTGACGATGGAGAGGGAGTTGTTGACGGCGACCCGGCTGTCGGGTTCGAGGTCCTCGCGCATCTCGTCGGTGACCTCCGTCAGGGCTTCCTGGTTGTTGCCGTGCTGTTTGATGATGACGCCCTCGTCGGTGAGTTCCTGCACCGTCGCGACGAACAGCGGGGACTGTTTGAGCTTCTTGTTCTCGTGGGTGAGCCGTTCGAGTTTCTGCTGGTACTTGTTGTTCTCGGCGTTGGCGTCCAGCAACTTGTCCCGCATCTCCTCGTTCTGGGACTCGAGGACTTCGAGCCGTTCCTGGAGGGCGTTGATCTTCTCCTGCTGAGAAGCGTCCTCGTCGTACGGCAACTCGACGTCGTCCACGGTGTCAGTCATTGACACCGGATAGGGGATGTAGTAATAAGAGACTTCGGGTAGACACAAGCACCGAAGGAAGCCCGAAGGCGCGCGATTCCGAATCCGGGCGATTACTACGGAGAATAAAATAGAACAGGAAATATTATTAGCCTGTATGTGAAACTGACGGGTAACATGAGTGCCTCAGAGTCCGCCGGAACGGACGCCGATGCCGCGGGCTGGGACGCGGTGCGGGAGCTCCCGCCCAGCGCGAAGCTGGTCGCGAAGACCTTGGAGTACAACGACACGCTGACCCAGAGTCAGCTGGCCGAGGAGACGCTGTTGCCGCCCCGGACCGTCCGCTACGGGTTGAACAGGCTGGAGGAAGTCGGCGTCGTCGAGTCGCGGTTCTCGTTCTCGGACGCGCGCAAGCGCATCTACACGCTGACCATCGACGAGTCCCGCTGAGCGGACTGCTCCGCCTCGACCGTCGCAGTCGCCAGTACACGAGCAACCGGCCGAAGGTTCAAGTACGGACAGGCGACCATGCCGGCGTGTGCCCGATACAGCAACCGTCAAACGAGCCCTCTCCCGTCTCGCGGAGCAGTCAGCGGACGCGCGGGCCGTCGAGGGCGGGTGGTTCGGCGGCGAGGAGTACCGGACCGTCGTCACGACGGCGGACGACGCCGTCGAGTCCGTCGGGGCGGCCGTCGAATTCCTCGAAAACGGCGGGCTCGACCGGCTCGACGATGCCATCGAGGCGGCCGAGGACGTGGGCGACCACGCCGCCGTTCGCCGTGGCCGGCGCGCCCGCGACGCCCTGACCGACTTCCGGCGGGCGGTTCGGTCGGACCAGTTTCACTCCGGTCGCGGAACCACTTTAGGGGGTGGTGCCCAAGGGGATGGAAATGACACGGGTGATACATACGGGTGATACCCACCTCGGGTACCGGCAGTACCACCGGCCCGAGCGCCGCGAGGACTTCCTCGCGGCCTTTCGACGGGTCGCCGAGGACGCGGTCGAGGACGACGTGGACGCCCTCGTCCACGCCGGCGACCTCTTTCACGACCGCCGGCCGGACCTGCCGGACATCCTGGGGACCCTCTCGGTCCTGCGTGACCTGGCCGACGCCGACGTGCCCTTCCTCGCCATCGTCGGCAACCACGAGACCAAACGCGACGCCCAGTGGCTCGACCTGTTCGAGTCGCTGGGGCTGGCGACCCGACTGGGCGACGATCCGGTCACCGTCGGTGACACCGCGTTCTACGGCCTCGATTTCGTCCCGCGGTCCCAGCGCGAGGACCTGGACTACGACTTCGAGCCACACGACGCCGCCCACAGCGCGCTCGTGGCCCACGGTCTGTTCGAGCCCTTCGACTACGCCGACTGGGACACCGAGCGCCTGCTCGCCGAGTCGACCGTCGACTTCGACGCCGTCCTGCTCGGGGACAACCACAAACCGCAGAAAGCCGAGATCGAGGACACCTGGATCACCTACTGCGGGTCGACAGAACGGGCGAGCGCCGACGAGCGCGAGGATCGGGGGTACAACATCGTCGAGTTCGACGAGCAGGTGTCGATCAGGCGGCGCGGGCTCCCGACCCGCGAGTTCGTCTTCGTCGAGGTCGAACTCGGCGAGGGTGAGGGCGTCGAGCGCGTGCGGGAACGCGTCGGCCAGCACGACCTCGACGACGCGGTCGTCGTCGTCCATATCGAGGGCGAGGGCGATCCGGTCGCACCGGCCAGCATCGAGGAGTACGCCGACGAGGAGGGCGCACTCGTCGCCCGCGTCACCGACCACCGCGAGGTCACCGACAGCGGCGAGATCGACGTGAACTTCGCTGACCCCGACGACGCCGTCGCCGAGCGCATCCGCGAGATGGGGCTCAGCCAGGCGGCCCGCGACATCGACGAGACCGTCCGGGCGAGCAAGACCGCCGACTCGAACGTCACCGACGAGGTGGAACGGCGCGTCCGGGACATCCTCGACGAGGGCGACGACGCCGCCTTCCGGGCCGCCGAGTCCGAGACTGCCGACGACGAACCGGCCGACGAGTCAGCCGCGGCCAACGACGCCGCCGAGTCCACGCCGGCCGAGGAACCGACGAAGACCGACGGCGGTGACGCGGGCGAGGGAACGTCGGCGGAGGACGACGCTGACACGGACCCGGACGCTGACGCCACTGCCGACGGGAACGGCCAGCCCTCGCTGGGTGATTTCGAATGAGATTCGAGCGCGTCAGGCTGGAGAACTTCAAGTGCTACGGGGACGCGGACCTGACGCTCGACAGCGGGGTGACGGTCATCCACGGCCTGAACGGCAGCGGGAAGTCGTCGTTGCTGGAAGCTTGCTTCTTCGCGCTGTACGGGGCCCGGGCGCTGGACGAGACCCTGGACGAGGTGGTGACCATCGGGGCCGAAGACGCCACGGTCGAGCTGTGGTTCTCCCACGGCGGCGGGTCCTATCACATCGAACGCCGGGTTCGCGTGACCGACGACCGCGCGACCACGGCCAGGTGCGTGCTGGAGACGCCCGAGGCGACCTACGAGGGTGCGCGCGACGTTCGCGGGCACGTCGCGGAACTGCTGCGGATGGACCACGAGGCGTTCGTCAACTGCGCGTACGTCCGTCAGGGCGAAGTGAACAAGCTCATCAACGCCTCTCCCGCCGACCGACAGGACATGATCGACGACCTGCTCCAGCTCGGCAAGCTCGAGGACTACCGCGAGCGGGCCAGCAAGGCCCGGCTCGGCGTCAAACACGTCCGGGACGGCAAGCGGGAACTGCTCGACGATCTCGAATCTCAGATCGAGCGGAAGGAAGACCAGGACCTCCACGGACGGCTCAACGCGCTCCAGACCGAGCGCAAGGACCTCGAAGCCGAGATCGAGCGGTTCGACGAGAACCGACAGGAGGCCGTGAAGACTCGCGACGAGGCCGAGGCGATCCTGGAGGAACACGAGGAGAAACGCGAGCGCCTCGACACGCTCGAAACCGAGATCGAGGAGCTGACCGAGACCATCGAGGAGACCGAGCGCGAACGCGAGCGCCTCGGCGACCGGATCGGCGAGCTGAAAACCGAGATCGAGGAGATCGAGGCCGAACGCGAGGATCTGCTCGCCGACGCGGAACTCGACGACCCCGACGAGGCGACCGTCGGCGAGACCATCGCGGACCTCGAAGCCCGGGACGAGCAGTTGCGCGACGACGTCGAGGACCACCGCGTCGCGGCCAGCGAACACACGAGCGAGGCCGAATCGCTCCGGGAGAGCGCCGAGGATCTGACGACCCGCGCGGACGAGAAACGCCAGGAGGCCGAGGAACTGGCGAGCGACCTCGCGGCGACCCGGGAGAAACTCTCCCAGCGGCGCGACCAGATCGAGCAACTCGAAGCCGACATCGAGGCCAAACGCGAGGCCTTCGAGGACGCCCCGGTCGCGGTTGGCGAGGCCGACGACCACTGGGACGAACTCGTCGACGAGTTGAACGAGACTCGCGAGCGACAGAAGGAACTGGAGACCAAGCTCGAAGCCGAACAGCGGAGTCTCGACGAGGCCGAACAGTTGCTCGACGCCGGGAAGTGTCCCGAGTGTGGCCAGCCCGTCGAGGACTCCCCGCACGTCGAGTCCATCGACGAGCACCGCGAGCGGATCGACGACCTGCAGGACGAACTCGTCTCGGTTCGCCAGCGCCGCGAACGGCTGGAGGAGGAGGTCGACGCGGCCAGCGATCTGGTCGACCGCGAGAACGAACTCCAGACGCTCCGGAACGACCTGGAGAACGTCGAACAACTGGTCGAGGAGAAAGAAGACGGGCTCGACGACACCGTCGAGAAGATCGAACAGCTCCGGGAGGAAGCCGAGGAACTGGACGCCGAGGCCGAGGACAAGCGCGATGCCGCCGACGAGGCCGAGTCGGCGGCCCGAGCGAAACGCGAGGCCGTCGCCGAGTGCAACGAGGAACGCGAGGAGAT
Organism: Halorientalis pallida; assembly: GCF_049605515.1. Taxonomy (GTDB): domain Archaea; phylum Halobacteriota; class Halobacteria; order Halobacteriales; family Haloarculaceae; genus Halorientalis; species Halorientalis pallida_A. The sequence goes on along the minus strand of NZ_CP187158.1, from coordinate 1,398,823 downwards.
CGGCGACCGCCTCGACCGCCTGGAAGCCATCGCGGAGACCTTCGAGCGCGTCGCCGACCGCGAGGACGAGATCGAGCGCCTGCGCGAGCAACGGACCAACAAGGCCGAGTTGAACGACGAGCGCCGCGACCGGCTGGCGGACAAACGCGACCAGCGCGACGAACTCGACGCCGAATTCGACGAGTCGGCGGTCGAGCAGGCCCGCAGGGAGAAAGAGCGGGCGGTCGAGTACATCGAGAAAGTCGAGCCGAAACTCGACGAACTCCGCGCCGAGCGCGACGACCTGATCGACGAGATCGGCGGTGTCAAACAGGAGATAGAGGAACTGGAGGACCTCCGGGAACGCCACGCGGACCTCGAAGCGACGGTCGAGCGGCTGGACTCGCTGTACGGCGAGACCGAGCGACTGCAGGAGATGTACGGGCAGTTACGCGCCGAGTTGCGTCAGCGCAACGTCGAGAGCCTCGAACGGATGCTCAACGAGACGTTCGACCTGATCTACGGGAACGACTCCTACTCCCGGATCGAACTCGACGGCGAGTACGAACTCACGGTCTACCAGAAAGACGGCCAGCCCCTCGACCCCGAACAGCTCTCCGGCGGGGAGCGGGCCCTGTTCAACCTCAGTCTGCGGTGTGCGATCTACCAGCTCCTGGCCGAGGGGATCGAGGGTGCCGCGCCGATGCCGCCCCTGATCCTGGACGAACCCACGGTGTTCCTCGACTCGGGCCACGTCTCGCGGCTCGTCGACCTCATCAGACACATGCACGACCTCGGCGTCGAGCAGATTCTCGTCGTCAGCCACGACGAGGAACTGTTCGGTGCGGCCGACGATCTGGTGATGGTCTCGAAAGACGCCACGACGAACCGGTCGACGGTGGTACGGAAAGACCCCGACGAGGCGACGCGGGAGGCCGTCGCCGACGCCGCGACGGACTAATCGCTGTCTGCGGTCCCGGTCGTGCCGTCACGGAGGTGAGAAAGCCCCTCGCGCCCCACGTCGGTGAGTTCGTAGCCACGCTCGCCGGCGACGGTCGCTTCGGCGACCAGGCCGGCGGCGCGGAACTCCCCGAGCAGGCCGTGGAGGTCGCTCTCACAGAGGTCGTACCCGCTCATCAGATCGCGCACGGCGACCGCGCCGCGTCGGTCGAGTTCGAAGAGCAGACCGAGTGCCCGGTCGTCGCGAACGGCGGTCAGGACCGTCCGCGCCGGGGCTGGAACGGAGCGCGCGGCGGTCTCCAGGGGTGACTCGTCGACGAACTCCAGGTCGTCGTTGGGGACGTACCGCTCCTCGCCGGTTTCGGGGTCGCGGACGCGACTCGAATCGCCGGACTGTTTGACTAGCAACAGCCGCCTGCCGGACTCGTCGCGGACGGTACGCATCGCTCTGGGGTAGCACTCGGGGACGGGTAACCGTTCTGGACCGCGTTCACTCGTCGTCGGCGAACCGGTCTCTGGCGCGCTGGTACCGGACGTAGCCGTAGAAGAAGAAGGCGACGCCGAGGAAGAACACGGCTCCGCCGTCGACCAGGTCGCCCCGGAAGACGACGAGCATCGGGCCCAGCGCGATGGCGAACAGCGCGACGTTGAAGATGGCGACGAGCTTCCAGAACGACCGGACCAGCCCCTCCGGTGCGTCGTTCTCGGATGGGTCGGGCGGCTCGGGGATGTCGACCGACGGAGCCTCGGGAGCCAGATCCGACTCCGGATCGGGTTCGAGGTTCCCGGGACTCCCCGGGTCGTCGGGTTCGGCCGGCCAGCGCTCCTCGTCCTCGCTCACTACTCCATGCGTCGGATAGCCGCCGAGAAAAGGGTTCCGTGACTGGCTTACACCGCGTCCTCGAGCGTCGTCGCCGCACTCGACTGGACCCACGCGAGCGGGTTCTGGGCGTCGTAGAGGACGACTCCGTCGTCGGTCTCGTAGGCCTCGATTGTCTCGACTTCGGGGCCGTCCGGTCCCGTTTCGGCACTGTCCAACTCCGACCGACTTCCGTTTGCGCGGTCCGTCATGTCGCTTCAGTCTGTGGTATGATGTGTCATGGCATATACCTTGTGTTCCAGTCGCGGCTCGAAACGCGGGGACCGTCGGGATTTTAGTCGGGGGTCTCGAACGGGTGGACAGTATGGACGAGACCGGGGACGGAACACAGACAGGTCTCTCAGCCTTCGAGGACGGGACGGGGAGCGAGGACGCCGACCGCGAGGACGAGCGAAACGCCGCCGCCGAAGCCGCGGCCGTCGCGGGTAACGGCGGCGACACCTTCGAGATCGTCGACCTCGACGACATCCGGTATCCCGACGCCGACGAGTACGTGACCTTCGCGGTGACACAGGTCGACTACACCGTCGAGGGCCGGGGCGACGACGAGTTCCCCGTCGTCCACCTGTTCGGCCGCACGCCCGAGGCCGAGGAACTGGTCCACGTCGAAGTCTACGAGTTCAGACCCTACTTCTACGCGCCGACCGACTCGCTCACCGACGCGGACCTCCAGCGCGACCGGATCACCGGCTGGGAGGAGGAAGACGAGGACGGCGAGCCCTACGAATCCATCCGGGGCGAGCGCCTGACCAAGATCTTCGGCCAGACGCCCCGGGACGTGGGCCAGATGCGCGACGAGTTCGATCACTACGAGGCGGACATCCTGTTTCCCAACCGCCTGCTCATCGACAAGGACATCACCAGCGGCGTGCGCGTGCCCGTCCGCCGCGAGGCCGCGGACGAACCGATCCGGGTGCCCCACGAGGAGATCGAAGCCGTCGACGTAAGCGCCGAGCCCCGCGTCAACACCTTCGACATCGAGGTCGACGACCGCCAGGGGTTCCCCGAGGACGGCGAGGAGAAGATCGTCTGTCTCACCTCCCACGACTCCTACGACGACGAGTACATCACGTGGCTGTTCGACGCCGACGAGGGCATCGATCCGCCCGAGGCCCTGGCCGCCTACGACCCCATCGAGGACGACTTCGACGCCGACGTGCGCGTCTTCGAGGAGGAGGAGGCGATGCTCGAAGCGTTCGTGGACTACATCGAGGAGACCGATCCGGATCTTCTGACCGGCTGGAACTTCGACGACTTCGACGCACCCTACTTCCTCGACCGACTCGAAGAACTCCAGGGGCCACACCACGACTACGACCTCTCGATCGAACGGCTCTCCCGCGTGAACGAGGTCTGGCGCAACAACTGGCAGGGTCCAAATATCAAGGGACGCGTCGTCTTCGACCTGCTCTACGCCTACCAGCGCACGAAGTTCACCGAACTCGACTCCTACCGCCTGGACGCCGTCGGCGAACAGGAACTGGGCGTCGGCAAGGAGCGCTATCCGGGCGACATCGGCGACCTCTGGGAGGACGACCCCGAGCGCCTGCTGGAGTACAACCTCCGGGACGTGGAACTCTGCGTGGAACTGAACGAGCAACAGGAGATCATCCCCTTCTGGCAGGAGGTCGCCTCCTTCGTCGGCTGTAAACTCGAAGACGCCACCACGCCCGGCGACGCCGTCGACATGTACGTCCTGCACAAACTCCACGGCAACTTCGCACTCCCCTCCAAGGGACAACACGACGCCGAGGACTACGAGGGCGGCGCGGTGTTCGACCCCATCACCGGCGTCCGGGAGATGGTGACGGTGCTGGACCTGAAGAGCCTCTACCCGATGTGCATGGTAACGATTAACGCATCCCCCGAGACCAAGGTCGATCCCGATGCCTACGAGGGAGATACCTTCCGCGCCCCGAACGGCCAGCACTTTCGGAAGGAACCCGACGGCGTCATCCGGGAGATGGTCGACGAACTGCTGACCGAGCGCGAGGAGAAGAAATCCCTCCGGAACGACCACGATCCCGACTCCAGCGAGTACGAGCAGTTCGACCGACAGCAGGCAGCTGTCAAGGTAATTATGAACTCTTTATACGGCGTTTTGGGATGGGATCGATTCCGACTGTACGACAAGGAGATGGGCGCTGCGGTCACTGCAACGGGTCGTGAGGTTATCGATTACACCGACGAAGTCGCGGGCAGAATGGACAAAGAGGTCGTCTATGGTGACACTGACAGCGTGATGATAGAACTCGGTGGCGACATGTCGAAGGAGGCGGCTATCGACCAGTCGTTCGAACTGGAGGAACAGATCAACGACGCCTACGACGAGTTCGCCGAAGAGGAACTGAACGTCGACCTCGATGCCGGCGAGGGCCACCGCTTCGAAATCGAATTCGAGAAGCTCTACCGCCGCTTCTTCCAGGCGGGCAAGAAGAAACGCTACGCGGGCCACATCGTCTGGAAGGAGGGGAAAGACGTCGACGACATCGACATCACGGGCTTCGAGTACCAGCGCAGCGACATCGCGCCGATCACCAAGGAGGTCCAGAAGGAGGTGATCGACCGCATCGTGAAAGGCGCGGACAAAGCGGACATCAAGGACTACGTCCACGAGGTGATCCAGGACTTCGAGGCCGGCGAGATGAGTCTGGACGACATCGCCATCCCGGGCGGGATCGGGAAGAAACTGGACAACTACGATACGGACACGGCGCAGGTCCGCGGGGCGAAGTACGCCAACCTCCTGCTGGGGACGAACTTCTCCTCGGGGTCGAAACCCAAGCGAGTCTACCTCGACCGGGTACACTCGGACTTCTGGGACAAGGTCGAGGCCGAACACGGGCTGGACCCCTCGACGGACCCGCTGTACGGCGAGTTCCGGCGCGATCCGGACGTGATCTGTTTCGAGTACGAGGATCAGGTGCCCGAGGAGTTCGAGGTCGACTGGGAGAAGATGCTCGACAAGACGCTCAAGGGGCCAATCGAGCGGATTCTGGAGGCGCTGGACATCTCCTGGGACGAGGTCAAGAGCGGGCAGGAACAGACCGGCCTCGGCAACTTCATGTAGCGTTGGCGACCGACTCGACGTCGACGCCGTCGTCGGGGGAGTCCGGTGCCGTCTCGAACTCGAACCGTGCACCGGAAGACTCACTCCGTTCGTCTTCCGAACCCCCGCGCGTCTCACTCGCGGGGGTGCCCCCCGTCTCGGCCTCGGTGACGGTTATCTCCCAGCCGTGGGCATCGGCGATGGACTGGACGATGCTGAGTCCGAAACCGGTCCCGGACTCGCTGGTGGTGAAGCCCTTCTCGAAGATGTCGTCGCGCTTGTCCTCCGGGATTCCGGGGCCGTCGTCGGCGACGAAGAAGCCGTTCTCGAAATCCCCGACGGTGACGGTCACGTCCGGGCCGCCGTGTTCGACCGCGTTGCGAAAGAGGTTCTCGAACAGTTGCGTGAGCTGTGAGCCGTCGGCCGAGACGGTTCGGTCCGTCGTGATTTCGACGGTCGCCGACCGCGTGTCGACGTTCTCCCACGCGGATCGACAGATCCGGTTGAGCGGCACTGGCTCGCGGCTCAGGACGGTCTGTCCCTGTCGGGCCAGCGTGAGCGCGTCGGAGATGAGTTCGTCCATTCGTTCGTGGGCCTCGGCGATCTTCGCCATGTGGACGCTGTCGTACTCGTCGCGAGCGAGTTCGAGGCGGCCGTCAGCGACCGAGAGCGGGTTGCGGAGGTCGTGGGACAGGATGCTGGCGAACTCCTCTAACCGTTCGTTCTGTTCTTCGAGGCGCTCTTTCTGATCGCGGAGCTGTCGTCGCGCCTCGATCTGTGCGGTCACGTCCTGAAAGAGGACGACCGAACCGGTGTCCGGAGCCGTCCCGTCGTCGCTGGGACCGAGCGCCGACGTTTCGACGTTGTAGTACCGTTCGTCGCCGTCCTCCGCCCGGGTGATGGTGTTGAAGCCGTCGTCGCCTTCGAAGGCAGCCGCCACTTCGGGGAAGGTCGATTCGAGGACGCCCCGGTCACAGCCGAGCAGTCGTTCGGGGTCGATACCGAGCAACTCCGCGGCGCGGTCGTTGACGTCGACCACCACGTCACCGCGGTCCAGCACGAGGTAGCCGGTGTCCATCTCCTCGACGACGGACGAGCGCGCGACCGGAATGAGACGGAGGATGCGGTAGCGAAAGACCATCAACACGCCGATGGGCAGGGCGGCGGCGAAGCCGATGCTCGTGTAGTTGAACGCGGTCAGGTCGGTGAGATAGGCCACGTTGAGGAACCACGGAATGGTGAGCGCGCCGACGATGGACCACACCTGGCCGCGATAGTGACGGTTGGTCGTCTCGTAGGTGAGGAACATGAACGCGGCGCCGGCGACGAAGCAGTAGGCCAGGCCGTGGTGGAGGTAGAACATGGGGCCCCAGGTCACGTCGGCGACGACGGTGCCGTCGCGGGTGACGGTGGTCGCAGACCGGATCGTCCACGAGCGAAAGTTCGTGACTTCGAGGCCGGTCGAGACCAACAGCGGGGCGGTGACGAGCCCGAGCCGGCTCGGTCGGAGCCAGGCAGTCCGCTCGGTGTAGTCGGCGGCGAAGACGAACAGCGAGACCACGACGACGGTCCCCATGAGGTAGTAGCCAGGGTACAGCGCGAGTTTCGCGTCGATGCCGGTGACCGCGAGCCGCGCCGCGTCGCTGAGACACCACAGCGACACCGCGACGATCAACACGAGGGGTGGAATCGGCGACAGGCGGGGGTTCTCGAAGTTCCGGACGATCACGAGAATCGTCGGCACGGCGACGAGAAGCGGGAAGACGAGCGGCAAGAGGAGCCAGCTGAACTGCAACATTCCCATCAGGACTATTCAGCTACGGGGCATGAATGTTGTGGGCATTTCACGCACTCGCTGGCGAAAACAGGTGGCAACCGTCGGTTCGGTGGTCGACGGTTCCGCCGTGACGGACGACCACGATCCGCCACCGAGTGACGGCCTGTCTCGCCGTCGGGAGGCCCGGTTTTCCAGAATACGAAATCAAATTTTCCATTGCCGAAATCCTAACTGGGTGAATGCGAAAGCATTATGAACGTCTCGCACGGAGTTTGGGACGACTTAGGTGTCCCTAAACAATGGCAACACTCGAAATATCCAACCTACACGCTGAAGTTGCCGAGGAGGGCGGCGAGCAGATCCTGCGCGGGGTCGATCTCGAAGTCGAATCCGGCGAGATCCACGCGCTGATGGGTCCCAACGGGAGCGGGAAGTCGACGACCGCCAAGATCATCGCCGGCCACCCGGCGTACGAAGTGACCGACGGCGAAGTCCTGTTGCACATCGAGGACGACGAGTTCGACGACCTCGACGAGGAGATCCCCGAGGATCTCCGCACGTGGAACCTTCTTGACTTGGAACCCAACGAGCGCGCCGCGCTCGGTATCTTCCTGGGCTTCCAGTACCCCGCGGAGATCGAGGGCGTCACGATGGTCAACTTCCTGCGGACGGCGCTGAACGCCAAACTCGAGGAGCGCGAGGAACTGTTCGAGGAGGACGACGAAGACGAGGAGGCCGACGCCGACGACACCAACGAGGACGCGGCCGGCTACGACACGTCCCCGATGGAAGGGCCGGCCGACGAGGGCGACATCGGTGTCGCGGAGTTCCAGGAGATCCTGCAGGAGAAGATGGAACTGCTGGACATGGACGAGCACTTCGCCCAGCGGTACCTCAACGCCGGCTTCTCCGGCGGGGAAAAAAAACAGAACGAGGTCCTCCAGGCCGCGATCCTGGAGCCTTCCATCGCCGTGCTCGACGAGATCGACTCCGGGCTGGACATCGACCGCCTCCAGGACGTATCCAACGGCATCAACGCCCTGCGCGACGAGCAGGGCGCAGGCATCCTCCAGATCACCCACTACCAGCGCATCCTCGACTACGTCGAACCCGATCACGTCCACGTCATGCTGGACGGCCAGATCGCCAAGTCCGGCGACGCGTCGCTGGCCGAGGAACTCGAGGACAAGGGGTACGACTGGGTGCGCGAGGAGACTCTGGAGACCGCGTAACCGTGCAAGGCTAGCACAGGCTAATATAGCTAGAGAAATAAACCAACACCAACAATGAGTTCAGATCAAGATCATCTCAAAGAGACCGACACCGAGGCTCGCTTCGAGTTCAAGAAGGAGGAGAACTCCGCGTTCAAATCCGAGAAGGGCCTCACCGAGGAGACCATCCGGGTCATCAGCGAGGACAAGGACGAGCCCGAGTGGATGCTCGAACGGCGACTGCGCGCGCTCAAGCAGTTCCAGGAGATGCCGATGCCCGACGACTGGCCGGGTGCGCCCGACCTGAGCGAGGTCGACTTCGACGAGATCGTTCCCTACATCCGCCCCGACATCGAGACGCGCGGCGGCGCCGAGAACTGGGAGGATCTCCCCGAGGAGATTCAGGACACGTTCGACAAGCTGGGCATTCCGGAAGCCGAGAAGAACGCCCTCTCGGGCGTCGGTGCCCAGTACGAATCGGAGATCGTCTACCAGAACATGCAGGAGCGCTGGGAGGAGAAAGGCGTCATCTTCTGTGACATGGACAAGGCCGTCCAGGAGCACGAGGAGATCGTCAAGGAACACTTCATGACGAAGTGTGTCCCCCCGAGCGACAACAAGTTCGCCGCGCTCCACGGCGCGGTCTGGTCCGGCGGGTCGTTCGTCTACGTCCCCGAGGACACCACCGTGGAGATGCCCGTGCAGGCGTACTTCCGGATGAACTCCGAGGGGATGGGCCAGTTCGAGCACACGCTCATCATCGCCGAGGACAACTCCGAAGTCCACTACATCGAGGGCTGTTCCGCGCCGAAGTACTCGGCCTTCAACCTCCACAGCGGGGGCGTTGAGGTCTTCGTCGGCGAGAACGCACACGTCCAGTACTCGACGGTCCAGAACTGGTCGAAGAACACCTACAACCTCAACACCAAGCGCGCCATCTGCGAGGCCGACGGCACGATGGAGTGGGTGTCGGGGTCGATGGGATCGAAGGCGACGATGCTGTACCCCTCGACCATCCTGAAGGGCCCGGGCGCGACGGACAACCACATCACCATCGCGTTCGCGGGCGAGGGCCAGAACATCGACACCGGTGCGAAGGTCTACCACAACGCGCCGGACACGAAGTCGACCATCGAGTCCAAGTCGATCAGCAAGGACGGCGGCCGCACGAACTACCGCGGTCTGGTCCACATGTCCGACGGCGCGGAGAACTCCTCGACCTCGGTCGAGTGTGACGCGCTGATGTTCGACAACGAGTCCACGTCGGACACGATGCCGTACATGGAGATCCAGGAGAACAAGGTCGACGTGGCCCACGAGGCGACCGTCGGGAAGATCGGCGACGAGGACGTGTTCTACCTGGAGACGCGTGGCCTGGACGACGACGACGCCAAGCAGATGATCGTCGCGGGCTTCATCGAGCCGATCACCGAGGAACTGCCCATCGAGTACGCGGTCGAACTCAACCGCCTCATCGAACTCGAGATGGAGGGCTCGCTCGGGTAATCCCCGGATTCCACTATGAGCACGCAGGTACACGCAAACCTCACCGAGGAGCAGGTAACGGAGATCAGCGAACAGTTCGACGAGCCCGAGTGGCTGCTGGAGACACGACTCGACGCGCTCGACGCGCTCGAAGACCTCGACATGCCCGCGGTCATCGAGACGCCGGGCCGGGAGTGGACGAACCTCGACGCGCTCGACTACGAGAGCTTCGTCGATCCCCTCGAGATGGCCCAGGAGAAAGACCGCGTGGACGCCGAGGGCGTCGACGTGCTCTCCTGGTCGGAGGCGCTGGACGAACACGGCGACCTGATCGAAGAGCAGTTCGGCAGTGTCGTCGATCCCCAGCGCAACTACCTCACGGCGCTGTCGACGGCGCTGTTCTCGGCCGGGACGGTCGTCTACGTCCCCGAAGGCGTCGACGCCGAGGACGTGAAGATCCGGACCCGGATGAACTCCCGGGCGCTGTTCAACTACACGCTGGTGATCGCCGAGGAGTCCGCGTCGGTCACGATCCTCGAACGGCAGGAGACCGGCGAGGACGCCAGCGACGAGGACGCCCGCTACTACAGCGGCGTCGTCGAAGCCATCGCCGGCGAGAACGCCCACGTCCAGTACGGCGCGCTCCAGAACCTGGACGAGGACACCTACAACTACCAGGTCAAGCGCGGCCACACCGACCAGTACGCCACGGTCAACTGGATCGAGGGCAACATCGGGTCGCGCCTGACCAAGACCAGCGTCGAGACGCGCCTGCTCGGCGATAGCTCCGAGAGCAAGATCGTCGGTGCGTTCTTCGGCCACGAGGACCAGCACTTCGACCTCGGGTCGCGGGTCTGGCACGAGGCCGAACACACCACCGCCGACCTCGTGACCCGCGGCGTCCTCGACGACACCGCCCGCTCGGTCTACGAGGGCGTCCAGGACGTGGGTCGGGAGGCCTGGGACACCAACTCCTACCAGCGCGAGAACACGCTGATGCTGAGCGACGAGAGCGAGGCCGACGCCTCCCCGAAGCTGATCATCAACAACCACGACACCGAGGCCAGCCACTCCGCGACGGTCGGACAGGTCGACGCCGAGGACATGTTCTACATGACCTCCCGATCGATCCCCGAACAGGTCGCCGAGAACATGCTGGTCGAGGGGTTCTTCGAGCCCGTCCTCACCGAGGTCGCGGTCGACGAGTTCCGCGATGATCTCGAAGATCTGATCGCGCGCCGACTGCGCCAATAGCGGACTGCCGTTTTGCGGTCTCGTCTTTCAGGTCACGCCAGCCAGGAGAGCCAGCTCCCGTAGGCCTCGAACTCGGCGATGTCGGCGGACTCGGCCGTGCCGTCCTCGAAGCGGACGTGCCGGTAGGTCGGATCGCTGGGTGGCGTCGACGGATCGCCCGAGAGCCAGTGGACGGGGCGGTCGTGGCTGACCTCGGCCAGTGACTCTCGGACCGCGGCCACGGCGTCGTCGGGGAACTGGTAGAGCGCGATGGTACTGAACACGACGAGCGTCGCGTCCGTCGGCGCGTCGCCGAGGCGGTCGGGCAGGACCGCGGCGGCGTCACCGGCCACGAGTTCCGGGGGGTCGTCGGCGGCCAGGTCCAGCGCGGCGGCCAGCCGTTCGTGCCGTCGGTGCTGGTTGGGCAGGACCAACGCTCGGAGCCAGCGGGCGTCGGCGTCGTCGGTCACGTCGAGGGGATTCAGGTCGACACCCCACCGCTCTGTGACGGTCGGCGGTTCGTCGGGCAGTGGCGGCGTTCCGTCCCGGACGGTGGTCTCGATGCGAACCGGAGCGTCGGGGTCGCCGACGACGCGCCCGTCGAACTCGTAGCGGTACCGGTCCCACAGCAGGTTCAGCCCGGCGCTGGCCCCGAGTTCGACGAGGGCGAGAGGGCCGCCGTCGGCGTCGGCGACGCGAGCGAAGGCCGGGTAGAGGACGGCCGAGCGACCGACGTCGTTGGTCTGGACCAGCCGACTGTCGAGTCGCGCGCGGATCGCCTCGCGGTGGTCGCGACAGAACGCCTCGAACGCTGGAAAGGGATCGCGCTCGGTCGGGTCGGTGGGGTCCTCGGTGATAGTGGGATAGAAGTCGGCCAGCTGGTGGTCGACGCCGGAGAGGAGGAGGTCGTGGACGGCACCGAGCAGGAGGTTCGGGGCGGGTTGACTCGACGGGGCCGTCGCGGCGAGGTCGAGGAGGGCGTCGTCGTCGGCGGCCGCGCGGCTCAACCGTTCGTACAGCGGGGACTGGTCGCTCGCCCAGTCGGCGTAGTCGTGAAACTCGTCGGCGCGAGGCATGGTCACTGGTGCCCCAGCGGCCGCTTAGGGGTGTCGGTCCCGAGGGAACGGCTTAAGTTCCCGCCTCCCCGATTCCTGGGTATGCAGGCGGGACAGAGTCGATACCGCTGGCGGTGGTCACCGTGAGCGTCCAGCAACCGGTGTCCAACGACCACCAGCTGGCGCGGTTGTTGCAGATCGGCGTCGTCCTCGAAGAAGTCGTGGAGGCGCGAGCGGGCGAACACGCCCGGACGATGGAGGTCGACGACCCGGAACTGGAGGCGTTGCTCGCCGAGGCCGCCGAGGAGTCGGCCGGCCACCGCGAGCAACTGGAGGACCTGATCGACGACCTCGAAGCCGACACGATTCCGTTCGAGGAGATCAAGGGGCTGGTCAAGGCCCAGTACGAGTCCGAGGCGGACTTCGACGGCGTCCTCTACGACCAGCTGTGTAACGAGGAGACGGCCTACAAGTTCTACGACGACCTCATCGCGGCCATCGAGGACTCCGACGCGGCACTCAGCGTCGACCGGGAGCAACTGATCGAGACGCTGTCGTCCATCCGAGAGGAGGAAGCCGAAGGGGTCGAAGAGGTCACCGAACTCATGGAGAAACGAGAATGACTGGGAGCTATCCGTACGGAGGGGGTCTCGCGTGAACACGTCCGACCAGTATCTCAAGGCGATCTATCTCGTCCAGCAGGAGGAGGACGGTCCGGCCTCGACCGGCCGCGTCGCCGACATGCTCGACGTGAGCCCCGCGAGCGCCAACGAGATGATCGGCAAACTCGAGGACCAGGAACTGCTCGAACACGAGAAGTACAAGGGCGTCACCCTCACCGACGAGGGCATCGTCCGCGCCCGGGACGCGCTGCAGACCTACTGTATCATCGAGCGATTCCTGCTGGAAGTCCTCGAAGTCGAGGAGTTCCGGACCGAGGCCGAGCAACTCGAACCCGTCATCGACGAGACCGTCGCCGACCGGCTGGACACCATCATCGACCGGGCCCCGCAGTGTCCGGACTGCTTCGACCCCGAGAACGACGCCTGCAAACTGCTGGAAGTCGAGCCCGACCCGGCGGACTGACTACTTTTAGTTTCACTCCGGCTGGCTCGCATATTTGTGACTCTCAGTCGAACGGCTGTCCATGGAGTGTCCAACCTGTGGTAAGTCACTCACGACTGAACGTGGTGTCAAACAACACCATACGAAGGTCCACGACGACCCACTTCCGAACCGGGAGTGTGCTGGCTGTGGGACAGAGTTTTACGATCCGAAGGCTCGTCTGACGTACTGCGACGACTGCAATCCAAATTCCGGCGAACACAACGGCAACTGGAACGACGCGAAAGAGACGACGGAGTGCGAACGCTGTGGTGACGAGTTTGAGTATTACCCCTCAGATAAGAAGGGAGTCTACTGTCCGACGTGCGTTGAGGAAGCGGATGATTTCCTCGGGACCCATTACGCAGACGTTCACGACATCGAACCGGTATCACGTGAATGCAAGCAGTGCGGGAAACAGTTCGAGATTCTTCCCTGTTTTACAAGAGACGGGGACCGGAAGTTCTGTGACCACGATTGCCTCAGTTCGTGGCTCTCTGAGGAGTGGGGAGACGGGACTGCAGTATACAATGGCGACTGGCGTTCGATTCGGAGGCGAGCGCTTGAGCGGGATGATCATCAATGTCGTTTCTGTAGTAAGGACCGTGATGAGATGGGCCGTAATCCTGACGTTCATCATATCAGACCGGTACGGGATTTCGACGACCCGCAGGATGCCCACGTTATCGACAACGTGATCTCGCTCTGCCGGAGTTGTCACGGACTGGCCGAACACGGGAGCATCCCGGCATCGGTGCTTAGCGTCATGGCGAAATCCCGGAATCCATAAGACGCCAGAACCAGAACGGAGTATTGCAGTCCCGTGGTGTAGTGGCCAATCATCTAGGCCTTTGGAGGAGTGCACCCTGTACACGCTTGGAAACCCCAGCGGTGTATTCCGAGGATAGCCTAGGACGGCGGTTCGAATCCGCCCGGGACTACTAATATTTTACACAGCTTCCTACTCCGAACACGTTCCACCGGAACCGAAGCAGTTGAATCTCCGGGTAGCCTACGCGCTCACAGAGGACGATGATCGACCCGGTGTTCGCACACGCAGGTTCCTCGGAACTCCCCTTCCCGCACGCCGTCGTCGACGGCGTCGTTGGGGTGGGTGCCGGACTGGTGGTCGTGGCGCTGTTTTACCTGTTCCTGCGGTACTACGCGGGGTCGCCGCGGTCCGAATCCTGAACGTCTTTCATTCGGTCTGAGTAGTCCCAGGTGGCGACACGGGTCGGATCGATACGGATTTTGACTTCCTCGCGGTCCTTGTCGAGCAGTCGCTGGGCCAGCGCGGAGTCGGTGCCGCCGAGATAGCGGTCGATGAGCGACCGCAGGACGGTCTTCTCGGGGTCGGGGTCGACGGTGGCCTCGCCCTGGCCGCGGACGCCCCGGTAGGGCGGGTCGTTGACCGAGACCTCGAAGGCGACGCCGGGGTCGTGGTCGAGGAACTCTATCACGTCGGCGCTGGCGGCGGTGGCACAGTAGAGGGCGTCGTCGCGGAACTCGTACCACAGCGAGAGCATCCAGAGCCCGCCGCCGGGGGTTCGACAACTCAGCCGGATCGGGACGCGACTGTCGGTGAGGAAGGCGGCCGCCTCCGCGCGGGTCCAGGGGCCGGAGGGGTCCCACGACCGGTCGGCCTCGGCTCCGGTGGGTCGGTCGCTGTCGGTCACGGCTCGTAGGAAGGGCCCCAGACGGAAATGAGCGTGGGGCGGGTTCTTTTGTCGGCCCGGGGATACTGTCGGGCATGCGAGTCCGACAGGTACTCCGGAACAGTTTCATCGCGGGACTGGCGCTGCTGGCACCGCTGGTCGTGACCGTCGTCGCGATGCAGTTCCTGGTCGGCTGGGTGACGACGCTGATCGACCCGGTCGTGCAGGGGACGCGGCTGACCCAGTACACGGCCAACATCGAGGCGGTCGCGCAGGTGCTGGCACTGCTGCTGATCGCGGGCATCGTCGTTCTGCTGGGCTATCTCGCGCAGGGCCGGATCGGCCAGCGCGTGTTCGCCTGGATCGACCGCGGAATCGGCGTCGTCCCGCTGGTCAGCATCGTCTACTCCAGTGTCAGGCAGGTCGCGAACGCGCTGACAGAGGGCTCGAACCGCTACAAGCGCGTCGTCATGGTCGAGTATCCGCGCGACGGGGTCTACAGTATCGGGTTCGTCACGGGTGACGGCCCCGAAGAAGCCGCGAGCGCGGCCGGCGAGCAGTTGTACAACGTCTTCCTGCCGAACAGCCCGAACCCCACGGGCGGGCACTTTCTCATGGTGCCCGAGGACGAAATTCACGAACTCGACATCAGCGTCCGTCGCGGGGTTCGGTTGCTCGTGACGACCGGAATCGCCGAAAGCGACGAGGAGATGGCCGAATTGCGAGCCGAGGCGGACCTGCCCCGGTCTGACTACATGTAGGCCGCGTCCCAGCGCGTGGGTTTGCGGCTGTTGCCACACTCACCGCACTCGATGCGGCCCATGGCGTCCATCGCGTTGGCCAGCGAGTCGCACTTCCCGCAGTGGTAGCCGTACTTCTCCTCGCGGGTCTCGTCGGTGTAGACGACGTGGAAGGGCCCGGCCGAGCCCTTGTCCACGTCGTCGTGGTCGATGTACACCGTCTGGCCCTCGTCGGTCGTGCGCGGCTCCAGTCCCTCCGGTTCGGCTTCGAGGTAGAGCGCCTCGGTGTAGGGACTGCCGTCGATCTCGACTTCCCCCTCGCCGACTTTCTCGAAGCCGCGCTGTTTGTAGAAGGTGTTGCCGACTTCGTTCATCGAGAGGACGCGCCCGCGGAGCTGGGTGATGCCCTGCTCGCGGAGGCGGTCGCGGACGGCGTCGAACAGATCCGAGCCGATCCCCTCGCCACGGTAGTCCGGGTGGACGTGGAGCCACAGCAGGTCCGCGCCGGTCTCGTCGTCGTGGATCACGGTCTCGGTGAACGCGACCGGCTCGCCGTCGTATTCGGCCAGCAAGAAGAGCATGTCCTCGCGGTCCACCTTCTCCGCGTACTCCTCGTCGTCGTACCACTGGTGGACCGTCCCCTCGATGGTCCCGGGACTGAGGGTGTAGGACGCTTGCAGCGACCGTTCGGCGATCTCCATAATCGCTTGCTGATCGTCAGGAGTTGCCGCTCTGACTTCCATATGTTACAGTACGGCGGTGGCTCTCATAAATCCATGTCACAGCGTCTCGGTGTGGCGTGGGCTCACGACCCGGAGCGGACCGCTCGGGGTCCGTGCCGTCGCGCCGGAACCGGGATGCGGGGCTCGAATTCGGGGGTGTGGTAGATTTCAAGGTGTCGTAACGCTAAAGACCCGCACTCGCTTTTATATCCGTAAGATGAACAGCGAACGTCACGTCCGGAGGTGGTCCCGTGGGTGTTGAAATACGGGAGTCGCCCGTCTCGGACGCGGAATTCGAGGCGATGCAGGTCTTCGTCCACGACTACCTCGAAGCGAGCGTGGTCAACGAGGACGAAGGCGGGCGGATGCGGTGGTATCCCTGGCACTCGGCGGCCTATCGGTTCAACCACATCATGAACGTGGTCGAGCTGGCGACCGACATCGCGCGCGAGGAGGGCGCGAACGTCGACGTGACGCGCGTCGCGGCCCTCTTTCACGACATCGCCAAGCTCGAAGCCGACCAGGACGTCCACGCTGAGGAGGGCGCTCGCATCGCTCGCGAGTACCTGACCACCCACTGCGACTACCCGCAGTCGTTCGTCGACGAGGTGTGTACCGCGGTCGAGGACCACTCATACCAGGGGCCGCTCTCGGACCTGTCGCTGGAGACCCAGTGTCTCATCGAGGCCGACCTGCTCGACAAGGTCGGCGCGAACGGCACGGCGCTGATGCTGTTGCGGATGGGCTACGAGTCCCGCACGCACATGGACGCCGCGGAGATGGTCGGGCGCGTCCTCGAACGCGGCCGCGACGCCGCCGAGCGCGTCGAGAGCGACACGGCCGAGAGCGTCGTCCACCAGCGGCTCAAACGCGTCAAGTGGTTCAAGGAGTGGCTCGAATCCGAGGTGGCCATGATGGGCGACTCCGACGCCGAGTTGAGCCCCGGCATGGAGAAGGAACTCGACGACGAGATCGACGACTAGAGGAGCGCGCCGAGGCCGTCGGCCACGAACAGGAGGCCGAAGCCGGCCAGCACCACCGCGCTCCCGCCGGCGACCAGCGGCGTGAGTCGGTCGACCCGTCGCCCAGCCGCACGTAGCGCCGCGGGAAAGCCGACGATCCAGCAGACGATACCGCCGAACAGTCCCGCGAGCAGGAGCGGGCTTCCGGTCCGGACGACGACCAGCCCCGCCAGTTCCGCGCCGACGTAGGGCGTCTTTTCGAGGACGTCCACGGTGCCGGGTTCGAGCAGGCCCACGCCGACGGTCAGCCAGAACGCGATCTGGTAGGGGTTGGTCAGCGCCAGCACGAACGCCTTCCGGAACCCGCGGCCCATCCCGCCGTCGGTCGTCTCGCCCCCCGAGTCGACGCTCAGGGCCGCCTGCGCGCTCGTCGCGGCCCCGACCGCGAAGTACAGCATCAGTCCGCCACCGGCGAGGATCATCGCCGCTCGCAGGGTCGGGGCGTTCTGGACGACCGTGACGACGCCGGCCAGCGCGAGCGCGAAGAAGCAGGCGTCGGCGGTCATCGCACCGAGGCCGGCGGTGAAACCCGCCAGCCAGCCACGGAGGACGCTCTCCTCGGCGATGACGGCGTTCATCGGCCCGGGCGGTGCCGCCAGCGCCAGACCGAACAGAACGCCGGCACCGAGCGACGCGACGGGGCTGGCCGCCATGCCTCAAATGCCCTTGCTCACCAGGTGGTTCCGGAGGATGTCCGCTTCCGCGTTGCCCGGGAGCGTGTTGACCAGCACGACGGTGTCGTCGGGGCCGAACTCGCCCCGGTCGGCCAGCGCCGCCGCGCCGCTGGCCGCGACGCCCGCCGACGCACCGATCTCGACGCCCTCGGACTGGGCGATGCTCACCGCGCCTTCGAGGGCCTCGCGGTCCTCGGTGGCGACCGCACCGCCGTCGCTCTCCCGGATCGCCGCGAGTACGTCGGCCCCGCCCGCGGGGTCGGGTATCTCGATGCCGCCACAGATCGTGTCCGGCCGCTCCCAGACTTCGGTGTCCTCGTCGCCGGCCTCGAACGCCTCGACGACGGGCGCACAGCCATCTGCCTGTGCGGCGTACATCGCTGGTGTGTCCTCGACGATCCCCAGCTCTGCCAGTTCCTGCGCCCCGGCGTGTGCGCCGACGAGACCGACGCCCTCGCCGGTCGGGTAGACCACCGCGTCCGGCGCTGCCCAGTCGAGTTGTTCGACGAGTTCGTAGGCCAGCGTCTTCTGGCCCTCCCGGCGGTAGGGTGTCCCGAAGGGGGACAGCGAGTGCCAGCCCTCCTCGGCGACGGTCTCGCGGAACGAATCGACGGCGTCGCCGTAGCGGCCGCCGACGACCTCCATGTCGCCGCCGTGGACGTTGATCATCGCCTTGGCGTCGAAGGTCGCCCGCGAGGGGACGAACGAATGCGAGTCCAGTCCGGCGCGGGCGGCGTAGGCGGCCGCGGCCTGCCCTTCGATGCCCGTCGTGGGCAGGGCCACGTCCTCAGCGCCGGCCTCGACGGCCGCGGTCACCGCGACGGCCATCCCGCGGTCCGCGACGCTGCCCGTCGGATTCCGCCCCTCGTCTTTGACGTAGACCTCGCCGACGCCCCACTCGTCGGCCAGGTCGGGGCAGGCGACCAGCGGCGTCGCGCCCTCGTCCATCGTCACGAGCGTCTCGGCGGTGAAGGGGAGCAACTCGGCGTAGCGGGCGATCCCCTCGTACCGGCGGTCGGTGGCGGTCTCGGGGGTGAAATCCACCGCGTCGAGGTCGTATGAGACGGTCAGGTGGCCGTCACACGACGGACACGGGCCGGTCGTCTCGGCGGGGTCGAACGAGTCGCCACACGCTCGGCAGGTGAGGTCCCGAACGGCCGAATTGCGGGTCATGTCCGCCGTTCGGGGCGCGACGGACTAAGCCCTGTCCGTTCGCTCCCGGGCGGTCAGCGGTCGTGATCGTCGCCGTTGAACGCCGGCCCCGTCCGGCCGTCGGCCATCCGATCCATCGAGTCGGCCATCGACTCCATCGCCGCCGTCCGGCGCTCGTAGGCGGACGTGAACCACCTGACGAACCGCCAGACGACGTAGAGGCCGATCACCCACGAGGCGACGAGTCCGCCGAGGAGCGGTTGCTGGACGACGAGGAGGCTGTAGAGCACGACGAGCGTGGCGACCGTCAGGATCGCACCGAACGCGGCGTTCGACGCGAGTAGCGGCCGTCTGGTCGCACTCCCACCCGAACCGGAGGACGCTTCAGGGCACATCGACCCGGACTTGTCACGGCGTCTGAATAACCGTTGCCCTCGCGACCGACCGCGCGGGCTTTTAGTGGTCGCCGCCCCTTCCCCCGGTCATGACAGACGCCGTGGTCGTCGGTGGCGGACTGGCTGGACTGGTCGCGGCCCGCCACCTCGCCGACGCGGGCAGGGACGTGACGGTGCTGGAACGGCGCGACGCGGTGGGCGGCCGGGTCCGCTCGACCCGCGAGGACGGGTTCGTCTTCGACCGCGGCTTCCAGGTCCTCTTTACCGCCTACCCCGCGGCCAGGCGGGAACTGGACTACGACGCCCTCGATCTGCGCTACTTCTCTGCCGGCGCGACCATCGCCAACCCCGGTCGCCGGTCCGTGCTGGCCGACCCCCTCTCCAGTCCGGGCGACCTCTCTGACACGCTGTTCAACACCGACGTGACCCTGGGCGACAAGCTCAGACTGTTCACACTCCAGCGCGAGCTGAAGGCCGCCGACGTTGGGACGCTGTTCGATCCCGACGAGCGCCAGGACGTGCGGGCGTATCTGGAAGACAGGGGCTTCTCCGAGAAGTTCGTCGAGAACTTCGCCGCACCATTTTACGGCGGGATCACGCTGGACCGCTCGCTGTCGACCGACGCCGGCGTGTTCCGCTACACGTTCAAGATGCTTTCAGAGGGCGAGACCGCCGTTCCCGCCGACGGAATGGGGGCGATCAGCGAGCAACTCGCCGACCGCGCCCGCGCGGCCGGTGCCGACATCGAACTCGGGACCACGGTGACGGACCTCGACGCCAGCGAGGGTGGCGTCACCGTCGAGACCGACGGGGAGACGATCAGCGCCGACGGGGCGGTCGTCGCGACGGACCCGCCGACTGCGGCCGAGCTGACTGACGTGTCGGTCCCGACCGAGACCAGCGGCTGTGTCACCCAGTACTACGGCCTCCCCGGCCACGTCGAACTGGAGACCGGCAAGAAGATCGTCCTGAACGCCCGCGACGCGGAACCCAACCAGATCGCGCCGCTCTCGGCGGTCGCGCCCGAGTACGCGCCCGACGACCGGACGCTGGTGAGTGCGACCTGGCTGGGCGAGCGCGACGAGAGCGACGCGGAACTCCAGGCCCGCGGCCGCGAGGTACTGGGCCAGTGGTATCCCGAACGCCAGTTCGACGCCCTCGAACTCCTCCGGACCGACCGGATCGACGTGGCGCAGTTCACCCAGCCCCCCGGATTCCGTGCCGACCTCCCCGCGGTCGACGCGCCCGAGGGCCCCGTCGTCCTCGCGGGCGATTACACCCGCTGGTCGGCGATCCAGGGTGCACTGGAGAGCGGGCGGGTCGCCGCCCGGAAGTTAGAGTAGGTCGCGGAACTCGCCGAGGGGCGGGAACTCCCGGATCTCCTCGCGCTCGTCGTCCCAGACGATGGGTCGGAACTGGTCGAGGTCGCCGATCAGGGGCGAGTTCGTCGTGGCGGTGCCGCCGTAGCGCCGGTTGATCGAGACGCCCTCGATCAGGTGGGAGAAGGCGGGGAGGACGAGCAGGTCCGCTCCCTCGTAGACTTCGCGGCCGTAGAGATAGCAGTGCCACTTCTGCCCCTCGATGGTGATGGTGGGGTGGTCGTGGCCGACGACGTACAGATCGGCATCGGTCTCGGGTTCGAGGTGTCCGTGACAGACGACGGCCCGCCCCTCGTCGGTCCCGATCTCGAACTCGTGGGCGGTCGGGCCGGACCAGACCACGTCGAGCATCGCGTCGTGGTTGCCCGGCGTGACGAGCGGCGTCGCGCCCGTGTCCCGCACCGTCGTCTCCAGCGCGGTGACGGTCTCCTCGGCGGCCGAGGCGACCCGGTCGAACGAGTGGAGCAGGTCGCCGGCGAACACGACCGTCTCCGGGTCGTATCGGTCACAGAGTGCGGCCACGCGGTCGACGAGGTGGTCGCGCTCGCCGAGGGGGAGCGAGACGTTCGCCGCGGCGGCCTTCCCGACGTGGAGGTCGGCACAGACCAGTACGTCGCCGAGCAGGGCGGCCCGGTCTCGGTAGGTCACGTCCACACTCCCCGTCGGGTTCTGTGGTGTAAATGCCTGCCGTTAGCTGGCGTGTTGTTTGGCCGTGGTGTAGGCCTCGCGGACGCGTTTGAACTCGTCCTCGTCGCCGCCGTGGTCCGGGTGGACCTCCTTGACCTTCTCGCGGTAGGCGCGCTTGATGTCGTCGAGGCCGGCCCCGACCGGCAGGCCGAGGACGGCGTGGGCGGCCTCGCGCGGGTCGAGTTCACCGTCGGACTCGTCGTCGAAGCTGATCTCGGGCGTCTCGAAGGGGAGTCGTGCGCCGAGCGCGATACCCGGTAACTCGTGTTCGACGAGGACAGGAAACGTATCCGAGCGTTCGATGCGGTAGTACGCCCGGGCGTCGAAGGTGATCGCCACGTCGCGTTTGGGCAGGTAGAAGGCGACGTGTTGCCCTTCGACGAAGTGGCGCTCGGCGTACTGTTCGCCGATAGCGTCGAGATAGGTGCGGATCTCGTCACGGCGGTGTGATTCGCCGCTCGGTTCGCGGCCGTCGACCGCACCGCGGCCGGGAAATCTGGTGACCCCCACGTAGAACACGGCAGCGATTACGGCGCTGAGCGCGAGCCCGAGCAACGCCCCGTCGATGAGCCACTGTGGCAAACCCTCGAACACCTCCGGATACACGAACACGTTAGGGGATCATCGCTAAAGAACCCCTCGGAGCCGTCAGCCGATGTAGCGCAGGTCCTCGTCGGCTGGCCCCGCCGCCGCACTGCTCTCCATCTCCTGGATCTTCCGGACGACCTCCTCCATCTCCTCGGCCCGGTCTTCGAGCGAGCCGAAGTCGACCTCGAAGCCGACCAGATCTTCGAGGACCGTGAGGACCGCCTGCGCGCTCTTGGGGTCGACGAGATAGCCGCTGGTCTCGCCCATCAGGCAGGCCGCCTCGAAACCGCGGCGCTCGCCCAGGCCCAGCAGGAGGCCCGAGACGCCGACGATCCCGCCGGCCGGTTCGTCCTCGCGGAACTCCACGTCCGCCGCCTCGAGGTCCTCGACGAACCCCTCGTCGGTCGCGGCCCCGAGTACGTCGTACTCCTCGATGAGTTCGCCCGTCGGAACGCCCCCCAGGGCGAACACGCGCTCGACGCCGAACTCGTCGGCCACGTCGAGAATCCGGTCGGTCAGGCGGTAGTGGCCCTGGTTGTCCTGTGCCTGGTGGTCACCGGTCAACACGAGCAGGTCCTGCCCCTGTTCGGTCTCGACCGCGTGGAAGGCGGCGCCGGCGAGTTCCGAGCGCCCGTCGTCGATGCTGACCTGCGGCGGGAAGTGCTGTGAGTAGAGGCGGCGCACTTCCTCGCCGTCCAGTTCTTCGAGCAGGTGCTCGGCGGCGAGTTTCCCCACGTGACCCACGCCCGGCAGTCCCTCCACGAGCACTGGGTCCGTCAGCTCCGGGTCCGCGAGCGTCTCGATTTCGAACTCGTCCATACCCGCTACTGGCGGTTCCGGCGCTTAATAGCGCGTCGATATTCACCGTACCTGTCAGTTGGATCGAACGGCGCCGGGGCGCTGTTCTCCGCCGCGGCCCCACACTCCGGACAGGTCCCCGCCAGCGTGTACACCGGTCGCTCGTGGGCCGACTCCCAGGCCGAACAGACGCGGATATCCGATTTCATGACAAAAGCGGCGTGGCCGGAACGGTCGGTTACTCCTCGTCGGTGTTGCGTTCGCGGTGGTACTCGCCCGTGCCGCCGTGGTCGGCGACGACCGCGCTGGCGCGGTCGGCGCTCTGTTCGAGGTGGGACTCGGCGGTCTTGTAATCGGGCGCGCGGACGCGGATGCGGTACTCCGGCGAGCCGACGTAGGTGACTTCGAGTTCCACTTCCTCGGGGATCTCTCCGTTGCCCTCGGCGGCCTGCAGGGCCTCCTTGATCACGTCGACGCCGTCGGCCGTCGGGACCGAGAGGTCCACGTAGCCGGTGACGTTGACGTAGGGCACCGAGACGTTCTCGCGGGCGGTCTCGACGATCTGCTCGACCTCCTCGTCGTCGAGGTCGGTGTCGTCGAGGGCTTCCTGGCCGTGGATGGCCGCCTGCTCGAAGCCGTCGTACATCGAGCCGAACTCCGCGAGGAACTCGTTGGCGATGGCGGCGTAGGTCTCGTCGTCCAGGTCCTCGCCGAAGGCCAGTTCCATCCAGTTGTCGGCCTTCTGCTCGTTTTTCCACTCCTGGATCTTCTCTTTGCGCTGGTGGTCGTTGACGTCCTTGATCGAGAGGTCGACCTGCTGGGACTCCTCGTCGACTTCCAGCACTTTGGCGACGACCGTCTGGCCCTCGTTGACGTGGTCGCGGACGTTCTTGATCCAGCCGGAGGCGACCTCGGAGATGTGACACAGCCCGCGCTTGTCCTCGTACTCCAGCATGTCGACGAACACGCCGAAGTCCTCGATCTCGTCGATCCGGCCGACGACGAGTTCGCCGGGGTCGGGCCAGCCACTGTATTTCATCTATCGCGCCTCGACGGTGTCGGTGATTTCGCCCTCGATGGCCGCCTCGCCACCGGTCGGGGTCGCGAGCTGGTGGCCACACACCGCGCAGGCGACCTCCGTGGCGGCCTTGCCGAAGACGATCTGTTCGTTCTCACAGTCCGGACACGCGACGCTGTAGAAGTTTCCTGCCATTGTTACTCCTGGAATTCGAGTCGGCCGGCACGCCATCCCTCGCGGAGGTGGGCCTTGCCACACTCCGAGCAGCGGTACTTGAGGTCGGTCTTCTTGGTGGGCTTGTCCCCACCGGGCACCTTCGAGAACTTACCCTTGTTCCCGATCCCGGTGCCGCGTCGCTTGCGCTGGCGGTCGTTGACCTTCTTCATGCCCGAGGAACGCCCCGAGCGGACCTTTTCGACCTCCACTTCGTGGTGTTCGTTGCAGTGCGGGCAGTACGTGTTAAATCGGCGTGGCATCTCCATAGATATCTACCTTGTCCCGTGGTTAGACAGTGCCCGTTAAAACCCGTTTGGTTTCGGTATCCGCAATCGGCCGCGCTGGTGAGCGTGTGCGACCCGTCCACCGCCCGTTTTCTCGGCATCGAAGCGCTTAACAGCGATTCGGGCCAACCGGCGAGCATGAAACAGCTCATCATCAACGGGGACCCCGGTATCCGGAAAAACGCCGTCATCGAGTACGACGGCGAGGAGTACGTCTGTTTCGCCGTCGCACGGCAGGGCGACTGGCACGGCCCCGACCGGGTCCAGTTGTGGTGTACCGTCGGCTCCGAGGACGAACGCGAGGACTACCAGTACCGCCGGTACATCCCCAACCACCTCGACACGATGTCGGCCGACGCCGAAGCCGTCACCGTCGTCGAGTCCGCGACCTAGAGCCTCGACTGCTCGACTTCGTAGATAGTCACCGCGTCCCACTGTTTCGCGACCGTCACGCCGTCGACCTCGTCGACGGTGATCCCCTCCAGCGAGGTCCCGTAGGTCGCCCGTTCTGCCGGCCCGACGTAGACGTACCGCACGTCGTACGCTTTCAGCAGGGCCGCGCTCTCGTTGGGGTCGCCCGTGTAGATCGTCGTGAGATCTGCGGCCCGGCGGTCGTACGCTTCCTGCCCGCGGTAGCCAATCTCGTGGTGCCAGCCCAGAACCGTCGGCACGCCGGTCAGACTCGACGGCGCGCTGGACCCGCCGTTGCGCTCGCCGTCCCAGACGTAACTCCCGGGTGCGGTGGTGATCGTCGGTCGACCGTCCAGCCTGTCGATCCAGCGGATCGCGGCGGCCTCCTTCGGGTGGACGCGCTCGACGAACGCCGTCGCGTCCAGCGTCGGGTCGTCGGTCTGGGCGTACACCGAGTCGCTGGCGAAGTGGCTGGTCAGCGCGAGGCCGCCGTACACCGACGTGCCCGCGATCAGGAGTGCGGCGAACACCTGCAGGGCGGGTCGCCAGCGGCCACCGCTGAGTGCGAGTCCCGGCCGGTGTCGCCAGACCAGATGCGCCAGCGCCGCGCCGGCCGCGACCGCCCACAGCGCCCAGACCTGCGCGTAGGTCTTGAACACCGTGTTCATGCGGCCGGGGCCGGCCTGCTCTTTGACGTAGACGAACTCGACGAGCAGGACCAGTCCCGCGCCGGCGACGAGCAACACCGTCTCGAAGCCGGGGAGCGGGAGCGAGCGTCCGTCCGCGTCAGCCGATTCGTCGCCCCCTGTGCCGGCGTCCCCGTCGCCACCGTCGGCGCTCACGGCAGTCTCGGCGTCCGCCCGGTCGGATCGAAGCCGGTCCCCCATCCGCGTGCCGACGCCGCCGGGCAGGTCCCGCCAGCGGAGCAACGCCCAGCCGACGCCGACCAGCGGGAGGAAGAGGACGACCGCGGACGCCTGGCTCAGGACCGCGATCACGGCGACGACGGCGAGCATCGCGGCCGTGCGCCAGCCGTCCCGGAGCCGCGGGAGCGCGTGCCGGAGCAGGTAGGGGACGAACACCGGCAGGAACGTGCCGTGAACCAGCACGAGCGCGCCGAGACCGCTCCGGGGCGGGAACAGTGCGATCTCACGCCCGCTGGCCGCGATCAGCCAGAACGGCGCCGAGAGGAGGAGTCCGCCGACCACGACGACGGCCCCGGACCCCGCGGCGATCAGTAGCGTCAGGAGTTCGTCCAGCCGCCAGTCGTCGGTGTCGAGCCACTCGGCGACCGGTTCGGGCAACAACGTCCGGGCGGACGCGGGCGCGAACAACACCGTGAGTACCGTCAGCCCGGCGACGCTGGGGAACGACCAGGTGTTGACGACCGCCAGCAGGCCGGCCAGCGCCGGGAGCACACCGAACAGGAGTCCGCGCCGTCGCCAGACCGCTTCGGCCGGCGTCAGGTAGTACGCGAGACACACCGTCGCGGCCAGCAGGAGGAACGGCGGCCCCATCATGTGGGCGTGGAGGTCGCCGTTGAGCCAGGCGAACAGGGGGAACTCGTTGATCGTCCCGTCGATGACGCGGCTGGCGTCCCAGTAGTCGAACTTCCCGAGCCCGTTCGCGAGGCCGTCCGTCTCGACGCCGAGTATCTCGATCAGCGCGCCGATCAGCCCGTCGAGGACCGCGAAGACGAGCCGGACTGGGGTCAGGACGGTGCCGAGGATGCCGCCCAGTCCGCTCAGGGCCGCCGCCCAGCCGTCGACGAGTCCGACCACCAGCCGGAGCGGGGTCGTGAGGTTGCTCGCGATACCGACGAAGAAGGCACCGAAGACGCCGCCGAGCCACCGCGGACTGTCCCGGCTGGCGGCGACGGACCCCGCGAGCCCGTAGGCCGCGGTGACGAACGCCGCGAAGTAGCCCGCCAGGGCGAGGTTGTAGGCGAAGCGAGCCTCGGTCGCGGTGAGCCGGGCCAGCAACGAGGCCAGCAGGTGCCCGCCGTAGTAGTAGCTCACCGGTTCGCCGGCGAACCACATGTCCTCGGGCGGGAGCGTCTCGGCTCGCAGGAGCGACTGGAGCAGGCCGAAATCGAGGAACTTCTCGCCGCCCGGCGGGTGGACGGCGGGGTCGACCGCCCGGATCGCGACGAGAAAGAGGAAGGCGAGGGTGAACACGCCGACGGTCTCGGCGAGGACGCGGCGATCCAGTTCGACGCCGCGCCAGGCGACGAGGCCGCCCGCGAGGGCGAGCAGGGCGGCGACGGCGACGAACGGTGCGGCATCGAGCGAGACACGACCGACCCAGTAGGCCACGAGCCAGACGACGGTGAACGAGCAGACGAGGGCCACGCCGACACCCCGGTCGGCGAGGCGACCGAACAGCGCGTCGGCCAGCGGGAGCCCGGCCAGAAGCAGGGCCAGGAAGACTCCCAACCACAGGGCGACGAGCAGGAACTCCATCACCTGTGGGAGACGCCCCCGTGCCTATACCTTTTCTTGTTCGCCACCGTATCGAGACGAACCGTTTTTACTCACCCCGCGGAATTCTGGAGACGATGAGCCGGTCCCTGGGTGTCGTGGTCCCCGCCTACCGCCCGGACGTTGAGCGACTGTCGGCATACGTCGAGGCCATCGACCGGCGACTCGACCCGGCGGCCATCCGCATCGAACTCGACGCCCCCGACGAGCAGGTGCTCGACCGCCTCCGCGACCTCCCAGCCTCGCTCGGGGTCGTCCCCTATCGCCGCGGGAAGGGGGCGGCGGTCACCGCCGGGTTCGAGGCGCTGTCGACGGACGTGCTCGCCTTCCTCGACGCCGACGGGAGTACGACGACGGACTCGGCGGCCGCCGTCGTCGAGCCCGTTCTCTCGGGCGAGGCCGACCTCTCTGTCGGATCCCGACGCCACCCCGACGCGACCGTATCGGACCACCAGACGACGGCCCGCCGGTGGCTCGGCGAGGGCTTCGTCTGGCTCGCCCGTCGGTTGCTCGACGCGAAACTCCACGACTACCAGTGCGGCGCGAAGGCGATCACCAGGACGGGCTGGGAACGGATCCGGGAACACCTCTACGAGGCGGGGTTCGCCTGGGACATCGAACTCGTCGCCATGGCGGCCGCGTTCGACCTGCGGATCGCGGAGGTCCCGATCACCTGGGAAGATCAGCCGGGCTCGACCGTCGAACCGATCCGGACCTCGATCCGGATGGCCAAGGCGCTGTTCACCGCCCGGCATCGGGTCAAGCAGGTCCGGAACAGCCGACTCCACACCGCCATCGCGGACCGCCGGGAAGACGAGGAGGCCCTGATCGACAAACGATGAGTGACCGGGAACTCCCACGCAAACTGGACTCGCTGTTGTCCGGTGTCCGATTCGGGCAGTTCGTCTCAGTCGGGGTCGTGGGTCTGATCGCCGACACGATCACCCTCGTGGCCCTGACGGAACTGGTCGGCGTCGAGCCCTGGCTCGCGGGCCTGCTGAGCATCGAGGCGGCGATTCTCGTGATGTTCGCGGTCAACGAGCGCTGGACGTTCGCGGGCGTCGGTGAACCGGGAAAACTGCTGCGGCGGCTGGTGAAGTCCCACGCCGTGCGGTCGGTCGGGTCGTCGGTGCAGTACGGCATCTTCTACGGACTCGTGACGTTCGCCGGAATCTCGGTGACGCTGTTCGGGAACGACATCTGGTACCTGTTCTCGAAGTGGATCGCGGTCGGGGTCGCGATGTTCGTCAACTACGCGTTCGAGAGCCTGTTCACGTGGCGTGTTCACGCGGAGTGATCACGGGAGAAATTGACGGACGGCTTCGGAATCACAACCCTTAATTGGCGGTCGGGTTTACGAAGGTGTAGCGGGATGGGATAGCCAGGAGATTCCGGCGGGCTCATAACCCGCAGATCGGTAGTTCAAATCTACCTCCCGCTACTTTTTGACGCGACCAACGACGAGGAGCGAAGCGACGAGTCCCGGGAGCGTCAAAAATGGCAGAGTAGATTTGAGCCCTGCCACGAGCGACCGACGGGAGCGAAGTGGCTCCGGTTCAAATCTACCTCCCGCTATATTCTGTCGCTCACAATCCGTGAGCGACGAATGTAGACCGTTGTAGTTTGAACGAGAGAAACGCGAGCGGTGCGAGCGTTTCGCGTAGTTCAAATCTACCTCCCGATATTCTCGCGACGAACAAATCCGTGAGTCGCGAGAATCAGTTGTGTCGATTTGAACCCTGCCACGAGCGACCGACGGGAGCGAAGTGGCTCCGGTTCAAATCTACCTCCCGCTACTTTTTGACGCGACCAACGACGAGGAGCGAAGCGACGAGTCCCGGGAGCGTCAAACATGGCCGAGTAGATTTGAAGTAGACCACGAGGGAGCGACGCGACCGACGTGGGCGTAGTTCAAATCTACCTCCCGCTATATTCTGTCGCTCACAACCCGTGAGCGACGAACATGCGTCCCAGTCTGAACGAGAGAACGGTGAGCACACCGAGCGGTTCGCCTGGTTCAAATCTGCCCCCCGCGATGATTTATTTACGTGTCGCGAAGGACGGAGACGCGTATGGAGAGCGAACAGGGAACGACGGTGATTCGGACGGAGTTGTTCGTCGCGCTCTGTAGCCTGATCTCCGCATTTCTGATGTTCCCCACACGTCGACCGGGTGGCTGGCCGATTGCAGTCGCTGTCGCAGTGACGAGTGGCGCGATCTTCCTCGTGGCGGACCGGAGTCGTCGCGGGTTGTGGCTGCTGATCGGCACCGGGATGCTCTTTCTGTGGGTTCTTCCCATCGCTATCGCGACAGACGTTCTCACTTTCGGTGTCGTCCCGTGGATCGTTCTCGGTGTCGTGAGTGCGTTCACGCTCAACCGGGTCGTCTTCGGACTCGTTCGGCCCGTGCCGGCGTTTCGGCGGCAGCGTCGGGGCCTGCGATAACCGTCCCTCGAACGCTATTCTACGGCGGACACGGGATCTATCGTGCCGACTCGCGCTCCCGTTGCCACGCCCGGAACAGCGCACCGACGAGGCCGATCGCGCCGACGACGGCCGCCGCACCACCGGTGACGACAGCCACCAGATGTGCGAGCGTCCTGTCCTCTGCGGGGTCACCGACGACGACGCGGAGGCGATAGACCGACCCCTCGTAGCGGACGTAACTCGCGTTGGGACGCTGGTCGGGGTCGACCCGAGTGGACCCGTTCGCGTCGAGCGCATCGCTGACGAGTCGGCGGTCGCCGTCCGAGAGGTTCTGGAAGGCGGTGATCGTGGCGTCGTCGGGCGGGTCGACGGCGGTGAGTTCCAGCGTCTGTGGGCCGGCGGCCTGTTCGGGGGCGGTGGCGATCACGTAGCCGGTGCCGGCGAGACCGAGGACGAACAGGGCGGCGAACGCGAGGACGAGTCGCATCGCGTCAGTCGTCGCCGAACTCGTCGACGACGACCACTTCGCCGTCGACCACGTCGACGTTGATGAGCGTCTTCACGTCGTAGTCGGAGCCTTCGATCTTGTTCTCGCCGCCGACCTTCTTGATGACGGCGACCACGTCGACCACGTCCGCGCCGATGTCTTCGAGCGCGCCGGTCAGCGCCTTGAGGGTGCCGCCGGTCGAGAGTACGTCGTCGAGCAGGAGGACGCGGTCCCCTTCGTACACGTCGTTGACGTACATCTCGCTCTCGGAGTAGCCGGTGACCTGCGAGAGCGAGACTTCTCCGTCGAGGCCGTACTGGCGCTTGCGGACGACGACCAGCGGGATGTCGGTCATCAGGGAGACGGCCGTGGAGATGTGGATGCCCATGGCCGCGGGGGTGACGATCTTGTCGACGTCTTCGAGTTCGGCTTTGCGGATGATCTTGATGACGATCTCCCGGAGCAACTCGGGTTTGAGCATCGGCACGCCGTCGCTGATCGGGTGGACGAAGTAGTGATAGCCGTTCTTCTCGATGATCGGGGCCTCGCGAAGTGACTCCTGCAGTCGATCCATGTCGCGCGAGTTTGCCCCCGACGACTAAAAGGTGCCCGTCACGCGAGCGGCAGTGCTGCCGAGAGCCACCTGACGACCGGGAGTGCGAACTCCCCCGCGTACGCGAAGTACTCGATGCCCGACAGCAACACGAAGATCGTGCCGACACCGGCAGCCGCGCCGAGGACGACCGCGCCCGCGCGCTCGGAGACGGTATCGGAGAGCGTTCGGGCGACGGCCCAGACTGCGAGGACGGTCGCGGTCGCGAGCGCGAGCAGGGCGTGGAACTGGACCGCCTCACCGAGGCCGGGCTTGATGGCCGTCAGCGCGATGACGACGAGCTGGCCCCCGATGAACACTGTCCCACCGTACCCAAGCCCGGTCGTCCGCCAGTGATTCGTCACGGCGGACCGGACCGCCGGCAGTCTGGCGAGTCCGTACACGCCCAGCAGGAACAGCGGGTGGAGGTATCGGACGGTCACCTGTGCGTGGAGCGGGAGTCGGGGGAGAAAGAGGAACACGAACAGCACTCCCGACCCGAGCGCGACGGTATCGACGACGCCGGCCGCCGACTGGAGGTGTGACCCGAGGGCGGCGCGACCCCGGTCCCGGAGCCACAGGCTCGCCGCGACCGGGGCGGCGGCGAGGCCGGCCAGGAGCGGTGCGGATTCGAGGACCGTCAGTCGGATGGCCTGGAAGCCGTCCTCCGAGGCGACTGCGGGGATGTACCCGCCACGGAGGAACGTGCGGAACCACCGGCCAGGTTCGGTGAACGCGACGACGGCACCCTCCGAGAGCAGGGAGACGAACCGCATCACGATCCGTAGCAATCCGCCCACGAGCGGGATCGCAGTCAGGAGTCCGCCTCCGCCACCGCCACCGCCACTCAGGTCGAGCCCTTCCATCGCGCCGTAGGACGGGAGCATCCGCGGCGGTTCGACGGGATTGCCCGCGACCAGCAGGTTCGTGACGAAAAACGGGACGAGCGAGAGCGCGAAGGTGCCAGCGATCACCGCGAGCGTCCGCCGGTCGTTGGCGTCGGCCGTCGCGAAATCGACGACCACGAGCGGGACGAACAGGAGCAGTGCCTCGGCGGCGTGAATCCAGGCCAGCAGTGCAACCGGGACGTACGCCAGCGCCCGCAACCGGCGAATCCCGTCCGGTTCGCTCGCGGTGCGACTGCGGGCCAGCGCGTACAGCGCCGCCGCGATGCACAGCACGGTGAAGGAGTGTCGTTTCAACAGCGCCGCCCAGAAGGCGATCGGCGTGGCCACCAGCACGGCCGCCCCGGCGGCGACGCCGATCCGCCGCCCGTGCAGACACGCCACCAGACGGTAACAGAACACGCCAGAGAGCGCGGCGGCGACCATCCCCACGACCTGGAGCGCGAGGATGGGATACAGCGTCGGCGCGACCGGTGTCGCGAACGCGACGTTCGCGAGGAAGGCCAGCACCGCCGCGGCGCTCCCGCCGACGACCACCCACTCCCGGTCGACCAGCCGCCCGACGGTCGTGACGGCCCCGACGAGCGCCAGCGACCAGACGCCGATCAGGACGACACCGAGATCCAGCACCGCCCCGAGTCCTTGCAGGGCGTAGAGGACCGGCACCGCGAGGACGACGATCCCGTAGTTGCGGCCGACCGGCCCGTCGTCCCCGATGTAGGTCCCCGGAGCCTCCAGCCCGCTCCCGTACGGGACCTCGGTCAGGACGACGCGGCCCTCGGCGACGTTGACGAGCGTGTTCGCGATGGCGCTCCCGTCGGTGATGTAGATCCCCATCCGCCAGTAGAGACCGAAAAAGCAGAGCCCGCACAGAAAGAGTGCGAGGCCGACTCGATCACCGAACAGCACTCGCCACACGCCCGTCCGGACGGCCTCGGTCCGCGCGGCGAGTCGCTCCGTGACCCCCGAGTCGAGCGTACTCATCGCCGCACCTGCACTGTCACGTTTCGCTCCGCGACGACCCGTGATTCCTCGCCGGTCCGGTCGACGACGCGCAACACGCCCGCGTACGACTCGTTTTGCACCTTCTCCGGGGCGAGCTGGTCACGTTCGAGCGAGAGTTGCATCCGGTCGCCGGTGTCCGGCCCGAGGAAGAACGCCGACTCCCGGCTGTACTCCAGGCCGTCGATCTCCAGTTTGTAGGTCAGGATCGGTCGTCCCTCGACCTGCTCGAAGATCACGGTCGCGTCGGGAACCTCCAGAGAGTAGCTCTGTTCCCCGAACTGGCCCTGCTGGAGCGTCGCCGTCTCGGGCAGTCGGACCTCGCTGACGGTGACCGAGCCCGTCCCGACACCGCCGGTCTGCTCGGCGGGGCGGTCGGCCAGGGCGAACGGGCCGGACGCCAGCGTCCCGACGAGGATCAGCGCGGCCGCGACGGCGGGCGCGTACGAGCCGAAATCCATCTATGCTGTGACTGGTGTAACGGGGGCATAAACCTGACGCGGGTGTGACTGGTCGATGGCCGTCGCTGGTCGGCGTGAAGAAAACGAAAAGTGCGCGGTCAGTTATGCGTCGGGACCGGTCTGCTCGGAGAGGGTGGCGGAGGTGTCGCCTTCCTGGGGTTCCCAGACGAGCGACATCTCGAAGTCACTTGCTGCACCGATGCTGATGGTGTTGCCGCCGACGACGGCGGACTGGTCACCAATCTTACCGGAGGCGTTCGCACCGTCCCACTGTGTGCCGGACGTGGTTATCTGCGGATACTCGCTTGACGTACTGATCGCCGTTACGCCACTCGGTGGAGACCCATCAGTCGGATCCGCAAACCCAGTGCCGCGGAAGTACAGTTCGTTGGCTTTGATCGAGTCGCCACCGTCGTGGCTGACTTCAGCAATCCCTTCACCAACGTCCGTGCCGGTGACGTTGTTGTAGTCCCACGAGAACGAGGCCTGTGGCGTTTGCTGCTGGCTCCCGCCGAGTCCCAGCACGAACGAGGCGATCACGGCGGCCAGAATGACTGTAATCGCGACCATCAGGATGACCCCGATGACCGGACTCACTGCGTCGTCTTCTTCTAGCAGTTGGCGTACCTGCATGGGACTCTGTTACTTACTCCCTAACTTATACGTTCGGGTCGGCTCAACGGCCGAGTGAGGCGTTCCGACGACGAATTTGCGAAAATAAGTCGTGTCGGTAAACCAGGCCTTAATTGGCCGTTGCATCGAAAGAACGAATTAATGCGCCGTTACGCGTCGGGGCCAGTCTGCTCGGAGAGGGTGGCGGAGGTGTCGCCTTCCTGGGGTTCCCAGACGAGCGACATCTCGAAGTCACTTGCTGCACCGATGCTGATGGTGTTGCCGCCGACGACGGCGGACTGGTCACCAATCTTACCGGAGGCGTTCGCACCGTCCCACTGTGTGCCGGACGTGGTTATCTGCGGATACTCGCTTGACGTACTGATCGCCGTTACGCCACTCGGTGGAGACCCATCAGTCGGATCCGCAAACCCAGTGCCGCGGAAGTACAGTTCGTTGGCTTTGATCGAGTCGCCACCGTCGTGGCTGACTTCAACAATCCCTTCACCAACGTCCGTGCCGGTGACGTTGTTGTAGTCCCACGAGAACGAGGCCTGTGGCGTTTGCTGCTGGCTCCCGCCGAGTCCCAGCACGAACGAGGCGATCACGGCGGCCAGGATGACTGTAATCGCGACCATCAGGATGACCCCGATGACCGGACTCACTGCGTCGTCGTCTCGTAACAGTTCACGCACCTGCATACCACACCTGTTATTTGGTGCTTGTATTATACATTCGGGTCAACTCAGCGACGAAATCGAACTCGGGCACGCGAAGAAATGACTGCTTGAAGGTGGCGGTTAACGCAGTGTTAAAGCGGGGAAAACAGGGTAAATTTATGCGTCGGGCCCAGTCTTTTCCGAGAGGGTGGCGGAAGTATCGCCTTCCGAGGGCTCCCAGACGAGCGACATCTCGAAGTCACTTGCTGCACCGATGCTGATGGTGTTACCACCGACAACGGCGGATGTGTCTCCGATTTCGCCAGTCGCGTTCGCTCCATCCCACTGCTGTCCTGAATCCACGATCTGCGGGTACTCGCTTGACGTACTGATCGCCGTTACGCCACTTGGCGGGGACCCGTCAGTCGGATCCGCATACCCAGTGCCGCGCAAGTACAGTTCGGTATGTTTGATCGAGTCACCACCGTCATGGCTCAGTTCAACGATACCTTCTCCAGTATCCGTTCCAGTGACGTTGTTGTATTCCCACGAGAACGAGGCCTGCGGTGTCGATTGCTGGCTCCCGCCGAGTCCCAGCACGAACGATGCGATGACCGCAGCCAGAATGACCGTGATCGCGACCATCAGGATGACCCCGATGACCGGGCTGACTGCGTCGTCGTCTTGCAGTAGTTGGCGTACCTGCATAGGGAACCTGTTATTCTGACCATTACTTATCTATTTTGACTCGACATAACCAGGCATTAACCTCTGAAGATGGTGAGAAAAAGTCCGAGGAAATCGCGGGACTGCGCGTAGTAATCGCCGATTGAAACCGGAAAATAACTGGCCGGTTACGCGTCGGGGCCTTCCCACGTGGCGAGCGTCGCAGAGGAGTCGCCCTGCTGTTGCTCGTAGATGAGTCGGATCTGGCCGTCGGTTCCGATACCCATTTCGAGGTAGTCACCGCCGGTCACCGCGCTGGTACTCCCGATCTCACCGCTGGCGGTGCCAGAGGTACTCGCGCCGTACCCACTGGGGCCGCTTAACATGTTTTTCCAGGTGTTGTCGTACTGGAATGTACTGACGGCGTTCGAGCCGTTCTGCCCGCGCAGATACAGTTGCGTGGCCTTGACCGAGTCACCGCCGTCGTGGGTGATGGTCAGTCTGCCAGCTTTGTCGGTGTTGGTCTCGTCGAACTGGAACGCGAAGCTCGCCTGCGGTGCGGTGGAACTGACCTGCTCACCGAGCCCGAGCACGAAGGTTGCGATTACTGCTGCCAGGATGACCGTAATCGCGACCATCAGGATGACCCCGATGACCGGGCTCACGGCATCGTCGTCGGAAAGTAACTGTTTCAGTTGCATGGGTGGGGTGGGTATGGGGGCACGCGCGCCGTTGGGGTCGTCCCGGCCGGACTCGAATCGCCCGGACGGACGTCGTTCCCGTGGGGAGCGAGCGTGCTTACAGTCTGACAAGGCGGTGGCGTTACATAAAGGCTCGTACTGTTTTAATCGCCGTTTACACCCCCTTCACGCCATTCTACCTGCTGAAACGTAGTCCTCCCGTCCCCCGGTTTTCTCACTCGCCCCGCCAGCCGCCGCGTTTCGAGCTATGGCCTGCCATAACATGTCACTATTCTGGAATCGCGGCCGAGTGGACGGCGACTGTGGGGCTGGAGGGGCGGTGCCGTCGCGGTCCGGTGGTGGGTCGGCCGTCTGAAAACACAATGGCTTTGATTCGGACCTGCCATGGGCATCACGACAACAGTGACTGCTGTCAACTATCCAGCGGCCGAGTCAGGCCGGTCGGCGGTCCGGCGGCCCGCCACTGCGGGGGGCCGACCGTGACGGGCGAAAAACTGCTCGTGCCCGTCAGCGAGTCCCCGACGCTCCGGAATACGGTGGCCTACGCCGTCCGCAACGCCGTCGAGGGCGAGAGCCGCTACGACGCGGTCCACTTCGTCTACCCCGCTTCCCGCCGCATCGCGGGCGAGGAGTACATCGAGAGCGCCCGCGAGTTACTCGAACGGGTCGAAGTCTGGGCCGGCGAGGACCTCGGCGAAGACGACCCCGAGATCGCCGTCGAGACCGCGCTGATCGGTGTCGACGACTACCTGTTCAGCCCCGGCGACTACGTCGAGTTGCTGGCCGACTACGCCGACGCCAACGGGATCGCGTCGGTCCTGCTCGATCCCGAGTTCAACCCAGGCGAGAACACGCCGCTGTTACCGCCGCTGGAATCCGAACTCGAACGGGCCGGCCTCGTCGTCGAGACGGCGCCCGTCGAGCGCGGGACGCGCCGCGCCCGGCTCGTCCGACGCGCCGGTCTCGGCCAGTTCGTCCTGCTCGCCGCTCTCTCCTACGGTTTTTACCTCCTCATCGGCGGCTCGCTGGCCGTCTTCGATCTGGTGACCGGTGCGGTCAGCGCCGCCATCGTCGCCACGGTCCTGTGGCGCATCTCGCTGACCGGGCCGGTTCGGCCCGGGCGGCTCGTGGCTCGACTCGCCCGGATGCTCGTGTTCACGCCGTATCTCCTCTGGGAGATCGTGGTGGCGAACCTCCACGTCGCGTACGTGGTCCTCCACCCGAGTCTGCCCATCGACCCGGAGATGGTCGAGTTCGACGCCGCCGTCTGGTCGGAGATCCCGGTCACGACGCTGGCCAACAGCATCACGCTCACGCCGGGGACCCTGACGGTCGACGTGACCCGCCAGCACTTCACGGTCCACACGCTCACCGAGAGTTCCCGCGAGGACCTGCTGGACGGCGGACTGGAACGCGCCGTCCGGTTCGTCTTCTACGGTCGCGCGGCCGCCCGCGGTCCCGGTCCGCGCGAGCGGGGCGACGACGGAGGTGAGGAGTCGTGACGCTGGTCACCGACGCCCTGCTTGTCGCCGCGGCCGCCTACGTCGTCCTGTCGGTCGTGATCGTCTACCGGATCGTCCGCGGCCCGACGATGCAGGATCGGGTCATCGCGGTCAACGTCGTCGGGACGAACACGGTCGTCATCATCGCGCTGTTCGCCGCGGCGCTGGACTCGCCGGGCGTCCTCGACATCGCGCTGGTGTACGCCCTGCTCAACTTCCTGATGAGCATCGCCATCTCGAAGTTCACCGTCGAGCGCGGAGGGGTGATGTAGATGGTCACGCTCTACGAGGGCGCGGTCCTCGCCTTGCTCGTCGGCGGCGTCTTCTTCGGCATCGTCGCCGCCGTCGGCCTGCTCCGCCTGCCCGACCTGTACACACGCGCACACGGTGCTTCGAAGACGGACACGCTCGGGGCTGGCCTGTCGCTGGCGGCCGCCGCCGTGGTGCTGGGTTCTGGCCTGCCGACGGTCAAGGTCGTCCTCCTGCTCGTGTTCCTGTTCATCACCAACCCGACGGCGGCCCACGCGATCACTCGCGCGGCCGCCGACCAGGGCATCGAGCCCTGGACCTCCGAGGACGGGGGTGACGGCGAGTGATCGAGGTCGTCCCCGTCGTCCTGCTCGGACTCGTGATCGCCTGTGCGCTGGCGACCGCCGTCCTGCGGGACGTGCTGGCCGCGATCATCGCCTTCGCCGCGTACAGTCTCGGTATCGCGATGATCTGGGTCCTCCTGCAGGCACCCGACGTGGGCCTGACCGAGGCCGCGGTCGGCGCGGGCGTGACGACCGTCCTCTTCTTGCTCACCATCGCCAAGACCGTCCGGCCACCGGGCGACGACATCTTCGAGTCCGTCGACCCGAAGGGACTCGTCGTCGCGGTCCTGATCGTCGGCGTCCTCGCGTCGACGCTGGGGGCGCTCCCGCCGGTCGGCTCGGCGGAGACGCCGGTCGCCCAGTCGCAGGTGACCGACTACTACCTCGACAACGCCTACGAGCAGACTCACGTGAAAAACGCCGTGACGGCAGTGCTGGCGGCCTACCGTGGGTTCGACACCATGGGCGAGGCCGTCGTGGTCTTCGCCGCCGGCGTCGGGCTACTGGTCGTCCTCGGCCGGGAGGTGTTCGCATGAGCGCCGACGAATCCGGGAACGGCGACGGGACCGCAGTCGAGGCGGGCGAGAACCGCTCGCTGTACGTCGAGAGTCCGATCATCATGGCCACCGTCAGAGTCGTCGCGCCGTTCGTGTTCACCTTCGGCCTGTTCATCATGTTCCACGGCGCGAACTCGGCGGGCGGCGGCTTCCAGGGCGGCGTCATCGTCAGTACGGTCATCCTGATGCTGGCCGTCGCCTTCGGCGTCGAGTCCACGCGCGACTGGGTCACGCCCGAACGGCTCGTGGCCCTCGTCGGTGTCGGGGTCTCCGTCGTCTTGCTGATGGGCATCGGGACCGTCGCGCTCGGCGGCGGCTTTCTGCAGTACGACGTGGTCCCGATCTACCACTTCACGAAGTACGGGATCGAACTGTTCGAACTCGGTATCGGCATCATCGTCTCCGGTATCGTCACCGGCCTGTTCTTCGGGCTGGCCGCCGGGGCCAGCGGCGAGGGCAGCGCCGACCGTGATCCGGACGAACGGGAGGGGTTGCTATGATCGACGCACTCGCGACCGGCCCGGTCGACCTGCTCGCCACCCGGTCGTACTACGCCGGGACCTTCCTCCTGCTGGGGATCGGCGCGTACGTCATGATCGCCAGCCCGAACCTCGTCAAGAAAGTGATCGGCATGAACATCTTCCAGACCGGTATCTTCCTGTTTTTCATCGCCTCTGCCTACGTCGAGGGCGCGAAGAGCCCAATCGTCGGACCGAAGGCGACGGGACCGTTCGTCAGCCCACTGCCTCACGTCCTGATCCTGACCGCAATCGTCGTCGGGGTGAGCCTCACGGCCGTCGCCCTCGGGCTCATCGTCCGCATCTACAACGAGTACGGCACGCTCGAAGCCGACGTGCTCCAGGAGGTGCGTTCCGATGACTGACCTGCCACCGTTCCTCGTCGCCCTGCCGCTGGTGGCGTCGGTCGTCGTCCTGTTCGCCGGCCTCGCGCGCTCGGAGACCGGCTGGCCCATCGCGGCACTCGCGGGCCTCGGCCAGCTCGGCCTCGCCGTGACCGTCGCCTACCGCGTGTTCACGGCCGGCCCGATCAGCTACGTCGTCGGCGGGTACGAGGCCTTCTACGGCATCGAACTCGTGATCGACGGGCTGTCGGCCTCGGTCGTCGTCCTGATCGCGGCCGTCTCGCTCGGGATTCTCGCGTACGCTCGCACCGCGGGCCCGCGCGGGAACCCGTTCTACGCGACCTACCTGTTGCTCGTCGGCGGCCTGACCGGCGTCGCGGTCACCGGCGACGTGTTCAACATGTACGTCTTCATCGAGATCTCCGGACTCACCGCCTACGCGCTGGTCGCGAGCGGTGACACGGGGCGCTCGGCGGTCGCCGCACTGAAGTACCTGATCGTCGGGACCGTCGGCGCGTCCCTGTACCTGCTGGGTGTGGGCTACGCCTACATCGGGACGGGGACGCTGAACATGGCCGACCTGTCGGCCATGCTGGCCGATGTGGGGTATCAGTCCACGCTGGTCCAGACGGCCTTCGCCTTCATCGCCGTCGGCCTGTTCATCAAGACCGCCGTGTTCCCGCTGCACACCTGGCAGCCCGAGGCCTACGCGGGCTCGCCCGACAGCGTCAGCGGGTTCATCTCCGCGCTGGTCTCGACGACGTTCGCCTACGCGCTGATCCGCATCTCGCTGACGGTCTTTACCCCCGAGTTCTTCGCCGCGGTCGACCTCGCCCAGACCCTGCTGATCGTCGGGGCCATCGTCAGCATCGTCGCGGGGAGTCTGCTCGCGGTCTCACAGACCGAGATCAAGCGCATGCTCGCGTACTCGTCGGTCTCGCAGTTCGGCCTCGTGCTGGCTGGCCTCGCCGTGCTGAACCAGACCGCCATGATCGGCGCGACCGTCCACCTGTTGGGCCACGCCGTGATGAAGGGCGGCCTGTTCCTCGCGGCGGGGCTGATCGCCACCGCCACGGGAGCCCGCGAGGTCCACGAGTACGAGGGGCTGAGCGAGCGGATGCCCTACGCCGCCGGTGCGTTCGCCGTGCTTGCGTTCTCGATGGTCGGCGTCCCCCCGACGGTCGGGTTCGTCGGGAAGTGGTACATCGCCTTCGGGGCCGTCGAGGCCCAGCTGTGGCCGCTGGCGGCGATCATCCTCGCCTCGACGCTGTTGACGCTTGCCTACTTCGCACGGCTCGTCGAGCGGATGTACTTCCGAGCGCCAGCCACGACCGACGACCACGCCGCGGGTGAGGCCACGGAGGCCCAGCCGGACGCGGTGGTCGCCGACGGCGGGCGTCCCTCGCTGGGGATGTACGCCGCCGTCCTCGTGGCGGCCGTCCTGGCGGTGACCCTCGGTGCGGCAGTCGTTCCGTTCGCCGAACTGCTCGATCCGACCCTCGAACTCCTCCTGCCATGACCGAGATCTACTCACTCCGACCGCTCGCGGCGGTACTGGTGTCGGCAATCGCCGTCGTCCCGATCCTGCTGTCGGGTCGGCGACCCAACGTCCGGGAGTCCTGGACGGTGCTGGCCGCGCTGGCCAAGTTCGGTCTCATCGCCAGCATGGTGCCTGGCGTCCTCTCGGGCACCGTCTACGCGACCCGGCTGGGCACCTTCCTGCCCGGCGTCGAGTTCACGCTCCGGGCCGACCCGCTCGGCCTCCTCTTTGCCCTGCTGGCGAGCCTGCTGTGGATCATCACGAGCTTCTACTCGATGGGGTACATGCGCGGGCTGGACGAACACGCACAGACCCGATACTTCGCCGCGTTCGCGGCCAGCGTCTCCTCGGCCGTGGGCGTCGCCTTCGCCTCGAACCTGTTCGTCCTGTTCGTGTTCTACGAACTGCTGACCGTCGCGACGTACCCGCTGGTCACCCACGACGAGACCGATCAGGCCCGCGCGGCCGGCCGGAAGTACCTCACCTACACCTTCGGCGGCGGCGTCGCCGTCTTCGCCGGTGCCGTCCTCGTCTACTGGCTGACCGGGGGCGTCGCCTTCACCCCGGGCGGCATCGCGGACCTCGCGAACGCCGATCCGATGATCGCCCGACTCGCCTTCGCCCTGCTCGCGGGCGGGTTCGGCGTCAAGGCGGCGCTGATGCCACTGCACTCCTGGCTCCCGGACGCCATGGTCGCGCCGACGCCCGTCTCGGGCCTGCTCCACGCGGTCGCGGTCGTCAAGTCCGGCGTCTTCGGCATCGCCCGCGTCGTGCTGGACATCTACGGTCCGGGCCTCGTGGGCGAACTGGGCATGGGCACGATCCTCGCCGCCGTCGCCGCCT
The DNA here is from genome assembly GCF_049605515.1 of Halorientalis pallida. Lineage (GTDB taxonomy): Archaea > Halobacteriota > Halobacteria > Halobacteriales > Haloarculaceae > Halorientalis > Halorientalis pallida_A. The sequence continues at coordinate 1,357,461 of NZ_CP187158.1, read as the reverse complement.
TTACCCTCGTGGTGGCCAGCGTCATCGCGCTCCGGCAGGACAACCTCAAGCGCCGGCTCGCGTTCTCGACGGTGAGCCAGCTCTCCTACATCGTCCTCGGACTGGCCGTCGGCGCTGTCGCGGTGGGGTCACCCGGAAACGCCTCGGCGTACGCCCTCGTGGGCGGCCTCCTGCACATCCCCGCCCACGCGTTCATGAAGCTCACCCTGTTTTTCTGTGCGGGTGCGCTCCACGTCGAGACCCACACCGACGACATCTCCAACATGGCCGGGATCGGCCGGCGGATGCCCGTCACGATGGGTGCCTTCGCCGTCGCCGCGGCGGGGATGGCCGGCATCCCCCTCGTAGCCGGCTTCGTCAGCAAGTACTTCCTGTTGATCGGGTCGGTCTCGGCCGGCGGGACGATCTACGCGGTCGCCCTGCTGGTCTCGGGCGTCCTCAACATCGCCTACTTCTGGCCGGTCGTCTACACCGCCTTCTTCGAGTCGCCGACCCAGCGCGACCCCAAACCGCTTGTCGAGGGGCCGCTCGGCGGCCGGTTCGGGGCGGCGGCATCGGCGCTTCGATCCGACGGCGGCGATTCCTCGTCGGACCTCCGGTCCGACGGTGGTCCCGCGAGCGGGGAGAGTGGGTCCTCGTCGGACCTCCGGTCCGACGGTGGTGAGCCGGACGACGGGTCCGAGGCCGAACAGGACGACCACGGCTTCGCGGCCGACCACGAGGGGCAGGGCATCCAGGACACCATGGAGACGGTCGAGCAACTCGACGAGGACCACGGCGAGGACGACCGACTCGACTGGGAACACCGGCGCTGGACCGGTGAGGAGTCCACGTGGCTCATGCTGGGGCCGATCTGTTTCGCCGCGGCCGGCTCGGTCGTCCTCGGGATCGTCCCCGACCTCGCCGTCTTCCTCAGGATCGTCCGCCTGATCGTCGCCGGCGTGACGGGGGTGACCGTCTGATGGTCGATCCCGTCGTCCCGCCGTTCGTCCCCGTCCTGCTGGCGACCCTGTTGCTCCCGCTGGTCGGGAAGTACCTCGGCCGGCGCGCGGCCCACGCGCTGGGCATCCTGGCGACTGCGGTCGTCGTCCCATACGTCTGGCTGGTGCCCGACGGCGTCTACTTCGCGGGGATCGATCTGTTCGGGTTCGAGACGGTCGTCTTCCACGTGGACGTGTTCTCGCGGCTGATGGGTCTGATCTTCGGGTTCATCGGCGCGGTCGCGGTGGCCTACTCCTGGGCCAGCGACGCCGACACCGTCCAGACGGCCTTCGCGCTCTCCTACGTCGGGACCAGTCTCGGCGCGGTGTTCGCCGGTGACTGGCTCACCCTGATCTTCTTCTGGGAGCTGATGGCCGTCACCTCGACCCTGCTCGTGTGGCACTACGGCGGGCAGGCCGTCCGCGCCGCCTTCCGCTACGCCCTCTTGCACGGCATCGGGGGGACGCTCCTGCTCGCGGCGATCATCTGGCAGTACGCCGCCGTGGGAACCTTCCTGTTCGGGAGTCTCCCGGGCGTCCAGCACGCACCGGGAATGGCCGGCACCGTCGCGCCCGTCCTCGCGGCGCTGGGTATCGGCGTCAACGTCGGCTTCGTCGGCCTGCACGCCTGGCTCCCCGACACCTACCCGCGGCCCCACGTCGCCGCCAGCGTCTTCCTCTGCGTGTTCACCACCAAGACCGGCGTCTACGGCATGTACCGGGCGTTCCCGGAGGGCGAACTCGCCATCGCGTACATGGGCGGCGCGATGGCCGTCTTCGGGGCCTGCATGGCCCTGCTCCAGAACGACATGCGCCGGCTCCTGTCCTACCACATCCAGTCGCAGGTCGGGTACATGGTCGCCGGTGTCGGCATCGCGGGCCACCTCGCGACCGCCGGAGCCTTCGGCCACGTGTTCAACCACATCCTCTACAAGAGTCTGCTGTTCATGACGGTCGGCGTCGTCATCTACCGCACGGGCGAGGAGAGCCTGAAGAAACTCGGCGGGCTGGGCCGGCAGATGCCGATCACCGCGATCACGTTCTTCGTCGCCGCGCTCTCCATCGCCGGGTTCCCCGGGTTCAACGGCTTCGTCTCGAAGGGCATGGTGATCGTCGCGGCCCACAAGAAACACTACGACCTGCTGTGGTATCTCCTGCTGGCCGGCGGCGTCGGGACCTTCCTCTCCTTCATCAAACTCGGCTACTACGCCTTCATCCACGGCGAGTACGACGGGTACGTCGAGGACGCCAGCATCGGGCAGGCCGTGCCGATGGTCGCCGTGGCGGCGCTGTGTGTCCTGTTCGGCGTCTACCCGCCCGCGCTGTACGAGATCCTGCCGGCGGGTGCCGATCTGGACTACACCGTCTTCACGTTCAAACACGTCCTCGAAGGCGTCGCGCTGGCGGCCGCCGGCGTGATCGGCTTCGTCCTGCTGAAGACGCCGCTCTCACGCGTGGCGAAGATTCCCGATATCGACCGGCTCTACAACCCCGGCACGATGTACGGCACCCGCGCCCTCGTCGTCGGCACGACCGAACTGTACGCCGCGGTCGACCGCACCGTGGTCCGGGCGACCCGGGTGACGGTTCGGCTGGTCCGCGATCCGCGGTCGGTGATCGACGACGCGACGGTCGACCGGATCACCAGACAGGACACCATCGGCTTCGGCGTCCTGCTCGTGGTGATCACACTGGCCGTGGCGGTCGTGGTGCTGTGAGGTCGTGCCCACGCGACCGCACCGACCTGTCTCGACCGATTTAAATCCGGGAACTCCTTTCATCGCCCCGTGCGACGAGCCCTCCAGACCGTTGCAGTCGTAACCCTCCTGCTGGTGGCCGGCTGTAGCGGACCGAGCGGACAGACGACGACCACTGCGCCCGACGCAGACCCCGCCTCGCCGACGATCACCGACGGGTCCACACCTGACCCGGCGAGCGATCGACCGGCAGCACAGACGACCGGCGGCCCGGCGACCGTCGATGGACCGGCGAACGATTCGGCAGCCGACGCGACAGCGTATCCACCCGGCGTGTCGGCCGACGGTGTGGTGAACGCGACGGCCCTGGTCGACGCGCACCGGAGCAGCGTCGTCTCGAACGGTGCCACGATGCGAACTACGACCCGGGTTAACGGCAGTGTCAACGGGACCGTGATCCGCATCCGCGGCAACGAGACCGCTCGTCTCGCGCCGGGGGCTGCACGGCTCCGGTGGACGGCCGGTGCGACCACCACTCGTGGGAACCAGAGCAGCGTCCTCGACGAGCGCTACTGGGCCAACGAGTCGGTGCTCGTCTCGCGGGTCGCCACCGCGGACGGGAATAGGACGGTGAACGTGCGAAACCGGAGCGCCACCATCGAACGGGTCGTCGTCTCCGCCGCGGCCAAAGCGCGGATCCTGACCCCGACGCTGTCGAACGTGGACTACGACATCGCGAACGTGACCGAACGCGACGGCCGACGAGTGACCACGCTCGTCGCGAGGAACGGGACCTACAGCGGACGCCGTCCGGTCACGACCTACGACGCGACCGTCACTGTCGCTGCCTCCGGGCGCGTACTCTCACTCGACCGGACCTGGACGACGGCCAACACCCGATACCACGACGAGTACGTGTGGACGGCGGCGACGCCGGTCGAGAAACCCGACTGGGTACCGACGAACGTGACCGCGACCCCCTGACGTCGCTCTCCGGGGAGCCTAACGCTCAGAAACAGGTCCCGCCGGCGTCGACGGCGATCTCCTGCCCCGTGATCTTCCGGGCGTGCGGCCCGGCGAGGTAGGCGACCTGCTCGGCCACGTCCTCGGGATCGATGAAGTACTCGGGCAGCGTGAAGTCGTCACCGCCGACGCTGGCGGGTTCGGCGTTCTCCACGTCGGCCAACTCGGCCTGTTCCTGGATCGCGTCATCGATCCGGTCGCCCTGCACCGGCCCGGGCTGGATCACGTTGACCGTCACGTCGTCCCGACCCAGTTCGGCGGCGAGCGTCCGGCTCAGCCCGACCAGTCCCATCTTCGACGCGCTGTAGGGCGTGCGGTTCGCGTAGGGGCGTTTGCCGCCGATGGAGCCGATGTTGACGACGCTGCCCTGATCGCTCTCGCGGAGGTGCGCGCCGGCCTGTTTCACACAGCGCCACGCGCCGATCAGGTTCACGTCCAGCACCTGCTCGAAGTCGGCCTCCTCCACCCGGTCGTAGGGCTGGACCGGACCGGCGATGCCGGCGTTGTTGACCAGACAGTCGAGGCCCCCGAAGGTGTCGACCGTCTCCCGGATGGCGGCTTCGACCGATTCCTCGTCGGTCACGTCGGTCTCGACGGCGAGCGTGCGGTCGGGGGCGTCGATGGCGTCGGCGGTGTCGTGGATGCCGTCCCCCCGCGCGGCCAGCGCGACGTTCGCGCCGTGGTCGGCGAGGGTGATCGCGATCTCGCGGCCGATGCCCTGGCTCGCGCCGGTGACGAAGGCTGTAACGTCGTCGAGCATGGGAGAGCCTCGGGGGTGTCCCGCAAAGGCGTTCCGACTCTCTCACGGCTCGACAGCGGGATCGCTCGCCGGTGCCAGCGATTCCAGTTCGGTCGGATCGGTGTCTGCGTCGAGCGCCACCGGTTCGATCCGGACGACGCCCTTCGCGCTCCGCCCGCTGTCGATCCCCGGTCCGACCACCCGAATCTCGTCCGGGTCGAGCGGGTCACCGTCCCGGCGGTAGGCCAGCACCCCCGACAGCGCGTCGGTCACGTCGAGACAGACCCGATACCCGTCCCGGCAGGTCACGAGGACGTGCGTGGCGTCGGGCGGGCTCTCGGCGGCCGTCAGGAGGTCGCCGAGGTCTAGCCCGGTCCAGGGGCCGTCGATGGGGCCGCTGTCGTCACACGCCATGTCCGTCCGTATCTCGACCGGTTCGAACCCCTCGCAGGCGTCCAGCGTCGTCGGGAGCAGGAGCTGTCGCTCGCCTTCGATCTCCACGTAGGCCGCCCCGGGCCGCTCGTGCTCGCCAGTCACGTCGGTTCGGTGTCGTGTCGGCGCACACAAAAGCCCGGCTACACGTTCTCGGAGTCCGGGAACGACAGTTCGGTCGCGAGCTCCTCGGCGACGCGCGCGCCGAGGCCAGCCTTGCCCCCGGCGTACTCGTCGGTCCCGTCCCGGCGGATCACGAGCGCCTCCGTTTCGGCCTCGCCCATCACGTCCGCACGGTTCCCGACGACGAAGGACAGATCGGCCCGCTCCATCGTCTCGCGGGCGCGCTCCACGAGGGTCTCCTCGTCGCCTTCCGTCTCGACCTTGAACCCGACGATGGACAGGTCGGGGTGGGCCTCCCGCACGGTGTCGATCAGTTTCGGCGTCGGCGTCAGTTCGAGCGTCAACTGCTCGTTCCCGGACTTGATCTTCTCGTCGGCCGCCTCGACGGTGTAGTCGGAGATGGCCGCCGCCGAGACCAGCGCGTCGGCGTCGTCGGCGTGCGCCTGCACGGCGTCGAGCATCTCCGCGGCGCTCTCGACCTGTTCCACGTCGGCGTAGTGAACGTCCGGCCCGTCGTGTACCAGCGTCACGTCCGCGCCGCGGACGTAACAGGCACGCGCCACTGCGCGGCCGGTCTTGCCCGACGCGCGGTTCGAGAGCGTCCGGACGGGATCGACGGACTCGGTGGTGGCCCCGCTCGTGACGATCACGTGTTCGCCCGCCAGCGGGTCGGGCGTCGTCGCGCGGGCGACGCCGGTGACGATGGCGTCCTCGGTGGCGATCTTGGCCTTGCTCTCCTCGATCCGCGGGTCGACGAACTCGACGCCCCAGGACTCGACGCGGGCGATGGTTTCGAGGACACCCGGGTGGTCGTACATCGGTTCGTGCATCGCGGGCGCGACGACGACGGGCACGTCCGCGCCCAGCGCCGTCGTGGCACAGGTCGTCACCGGCGTGTCGTCGATGGCCGCCGCCAGTTTCCCGACGGTGTTCGCCGTCGCCGGCGCGATCAGCAACACGTCGGCCCAGCCCTCACGACCGCACAACTCGACGTGTTCGACCTGCCCGGTGATCTCGGTGACGACGGGCTCGTCGGTCGCGAAGTCGACGGCCCACGGGTGGACGATCCCCGTGGCGCTGTCGGTCATCACGGCCCTGACCGACGCCCCCTGGCGGCGTAACTCGTGGGCCAACTCCACCGTCTTGACCGCCGCGATGGACCCGGTGACCCCGAGTGCAACGTTCACTCCGGAAAGCATTATCACCCCGTTGGCCCCCGCGGGGTAAATCCGTAGGGGTTCCCTTAGCGAGCCCCCGATTTGGGGGTGCTTAAAAAGAGGCCGTAGATTTCCCCGTGAAGTTTTACTAGGGTTGGGGTCTCACGTGGTGATGCTATGGCAGATGGACTCATATTCCCGAGTTCGGAATGGTTCGAAGACTACCAGGAAAAAGTAAACAGTAACGAGGAGTACGCGGAGAAGTCCGCCGGGTGGGGGGTCGACTTCAACGGCGACTTCATTTTCAAGATGACCGACATGCCGCTCGACGATATCGACGTCGATGCCATGCCCGAACACATCCAGGACGAACTCGATCAGTACGTTTCGGAGGGTGCTTCGGGGTACACCGGGCAGACGTTCGTCGGCCTCGAAGACGGGAAGTGTACCGACGCGTACCTCATCGAATCCGAGGACGAGGTCGACAACGGCTTCAAGCTCACCGGCACCTACGAGAACTGGGTCGAGCTGACCAAAGGCAACATCGGTGCCGTCGACGGCATGATGTCCGGCAAGTTCGAGCTGGACGGCGACATGCAGAAGATCCTCCAGTACTCCGACGCCGCGACGCTGCTGACCGAGTGCGCGACACAGGTCGACTCCGTGTTCGCACACGAGGAGTATTCGCAGTAAGCGACTCCCGGAACCGTCGAACCGCGCCTGGCACCCCTGGGGGTGGGGCGCGCGAACTTCGTCTTTCTTAGGGTGCGTACGTTCCCTCCAGCCGCGCGTTCGCCAGTACCTGTCCCATCATCTCGTCTTCCAGGTCGCCCTTGCCGGTCGATGCCGGCAGGTCCAGCGTCGCGTCGAGGGCGTACAGGCGGAACCGGTAGGTGTGTTCCCGATCCGGCGGGTTCGGCCCGCCGTAGCCGTGTTCGCCGTAGTCGTTTTGCCCCTCGGTAGCGTCGTCGGCCGCCCAGTCCTCGGGAATCTCCCCGATGTCTGGGTCGATGTCCCAGACGAGCCAGTGGTCCCAGATCTTCCCCGCCGGCTCCATCGCGTCCGGGTCGTCGACGATCAACACCAGCGACACCGCGCCGTCGGGCACGTTCTCGACGTGCAGTGGCGGGTTCACGTCGTCCTCGGTGTAGCCGTACTTTTCGGGAATGCGCTCCCCGTCCTCGAAGGCCGGACTCTCCAGTCGTAGGTCGCTCACGGTATCCCTCCACCGGCAATAGAACCGCCCGAGGGAAGAAACTACGGCGTGGCTTCGCCGCTCGCGCGTTCGGCGGCCTCCCTTCGGTCGTCCGCCTACTCCCGGTTCCTGCGTCACCGCTCGCGCGTTCGGCGGCCTCCCTTCGGTCGTCCGCCTACTCCCCGTCCTCGGCGACACTCGGATGCTGGGTCGGCTCGTCGGGGTGGCGCTCGGCGAACGCCTCGGTCATCACGTCCATGGCCTCGCGTTCGCGGACTTCCCGCTCGGCCCCGTCGATCTCCTCACAGCCCGGCGGCACGTCCCGACCCCGGCCCGAGAAGTACCCCTCCGGTGCCACCCAGTCGTGGTAGAACGGCCGGTCGTCTTCCTCCAGGAGCGTGACGGCGACCTCGGCCCCGTGGCCTGCACAGACCGCCGTCTGGTGGGGTTTCTCGGCCAGTCGCCCGGCGGCGTAGAGGCCGTCGACGCCGGTCCGCCCGCGCTCGTCGGTATCGACGTACATCTTCCCGCGGTCGACGAAGCCGACGCCCTCGATCCCGCGGAGGTAGTCGACCGTGTTCTTCGTCGCGGCCACGACGTAGTCCGCCCAGAACTGGTCGCCGGCGGCCGTTTCCACGTCGAACCCCTCGTCGTCGACGGTGACACCCGTCACTTCGGCCTCGTGGAAGGCACAGCCCGCTTCCTCGGCCTGCTGTTCGAGGAGGTCGAGGAACCGCCGCGCGTTCACGCCGGCGGGGAAGCCGGGCACGTTCTCCAGATGGCCGTTCCGTCGGAGGAGCGACTCGCCGTCGTTCACGACGGTCGTCTCCAGCCCGTGCCGGGCGGTGAACACGCCCGCGCTCAGCCCGGCGACGCCGCCGCCGACGATCAACACGTCCGTGGTTTCGGTCATGACAGCGGGGAGTTGACCGGCCCCCGAATAGAATGGTTCGGTTTACTCGCCGAGATCGAACTGCTCGGCCGCGGTCTCCATGTCCTTGTCGCCCCGGCCCGAGAGGTTGACCACGATGGTCTCGTGGTCGGTCTCCGCGGCCACCTTCCTGGCCATCGCCAGCCCGTGGGCCGTCTCCAGCGCCGGGATGATCCCCTCGGTCATCGAGAGCGTCCGGAACGCCTCCAGGGCCTCGTCGTCGGTGATGGCACGGTACTCGGCGCGTCCCATCTCGCGGAACCGGGCGTGTTCGGGGCCCACGCCGGGGTAATCCAGGCCCGCCGAGACGGAGTGGACCTCCACGTCCTCGTCGATCACGCGGGTCTTCATGCCGTGGATCACGTCCTCTTTGCCCTCGTCCAGCGGTGCGGCGTGGCGACCCGAGCCGGCCCCCTCGCCGCCGCCTTCGCCGCCGTAGAAGGCCACGTCGTCGTCGCGGAACGCGTGGAACAGGCCGATGGCGTTCGAGCCGCCGCCGACGCAGGCCACACAGGCGTCGGGGAGTCCGCCGATCTGTTCGATGGCCTGCTCGCGGGCCTCCTTGCCGATGACCGACTGGAACTCACGGACCATCCGCGGGAACGGGTCGGGGCCGACCACCGACCCCACCATGTAGTGGGTGTCGTCGATGTTCTCCATGAAGTCCTCGAGGGCCACGTCGACGGCGTCGGCCAGCCCCGCGCCGCCCTGCGTGACGGGGTTGACCTGCGCGCCCATCAGCCGCATCCGGAAGACGTTCATCCGCTGGCGCTCCACGTCCTTTTTCCCCATGTAGATCTCCGTGTCCAGGTCGAACAGCGCGCCGACCATCGCGGTCGCGGTGCCGTGCTGGCCAGCGCCCGTCTCGGCGATCAGTCGCTCCTTGCCGGCCTTCTCGGCGAGCAACGCCTGCCCGATGGCGTTGTTGATCTTGTGGGCCCCGCCGTGGAGCAGGTCCTCGCGTTTGAGGTAGATCTCGGCACCGTACGCCTCGGAGAGTCGCTCGGCGTGGTACAGCGGTGTCGGACGGCCTGCGTAGGATTCGAGGATCGACCGGAACTCCGCCTCGAACTCCTCGGTCTGTGCGATGTCCTCGAACGCGGCCGCGAGCCGCGCGAGCGGTTCCTGCATCGGTTCGGGGACGTGTCGGCCGCCGAAACCACCGAACGCATCGTCCGTGTCGTCGTGTTCACTCATGTCGATCCCAGTGTCTCGGGAATGCACATATGTCTACTGTTTGCCGACTGGTCGCCTCGCCGAGCCTGCGGAATACTTACGGCGCGGTCGCACCCAAAGGGGGTGTGGACAGAGTCGAGGTCAGCACCGTCGTCTACCTGCCACCCGAGGAGATCTACGAGTTTCTCGAGGACTTCCCCGGGTACGCGGAGTACTCGAAGTACCTCAGGGAGGTCCGCAGCGACGGCGACGGCAGTCCGGGGACGCGCTACTTCCTCACCTTCGCCTGGTGGAAACTCACCTACACCGCCCACTCGAAGGTGACCGACACCGACCCGCCGAACCGGATCGACTGGGAGATCACGAAAGACATCGACGCCGAGGGCCACTGGACCGTCGAACCGATCCCGGACGAACGCCCCGACAGCCAGGAACACGCCTGTCGCGTGCGCCTGACCGTCACGTTCCGCCCCGATTCGGCGGACTCGGGCGTACTCGATCTCCCGCGATTCGTCTCGATGGACTGGGTGATCGAGAAGGTGAAACCGAAGATCCAGGCCGAGGCCGAGCGGGTCGTCGAGCGCATCGTCGCCGACCTCGAAGGCCGTCAGCGCGAGGTCGACCTCGAAATCGAAACCGTCGATACGTCGGTGTGACCGGCCGTCCGCCCCGCGGCGCTACTCGTCGACCTCGTAGTCGCCGCCGTACTTCATGAAGATGTAGGACAGCCCCAGCGACGCGCTCATGACCAGCGCCGTCGCGACGCCGATGGCCTTCGCACTGCCGGGGAGTGCGGGGCCGCCGCCACCGCCGCCGCTCTGGGGTTCGATGGTCGGGTAGTCCGTCCCGACGACGACCGAACCGAGCATTCCCTGACCCTTGTGGGGGCTGCAGTAGTAGTTGTAGATGCCGTCTTCCTCGAAGGTGTGCTCGTACTGGACGCCCGAGCCGCCGACCGGGGACCCGGAGTCGAGCGGTCCCTCACCCTCGGAGACGACGTTGTGCGCGCCACCCTCGCCGGTCCACTCCCACTGGACGGTCGCGCCGTTGTCGACGTGGACGCCTGCGGGACTGAACGCGAACCCGTCGCCGGCACCGACCTGCACCGTGACGGTACTCTGTCCGGTCTTGTCGGTGACGCTTCCGCCGTAGGTGTTGGCGCCGTCCAGATAGCCGCCGAGGTCGGGGATGCCGCCACCGCCGCCACCGCCGCCTTCGGTCCCTTCGGGGGCGCTCGTCCCGTTGGTGGCCGTCCCGTTAGTTGCCGTCCCGTTCGCCGTCGCGGTGCCGCCAGTCTGTGTGGTCTCCTGGGCAGCCGCCGTGCCCGCGACGCCGGCGGCCGCAGCGCCGCCCGCCGTCGCCATGAGGAAACCCCGTCGTGACACGTCCTCCGAACGGTCGCTCATGGTCGGGCGTTAGAAGGGGGTGGTAGTGAATATGTTGGTTCCGAGTCGACGGCTCGGGGTTTCGATGCGCATTTTACGCGTGAGCCCTACTGTCTGGGCATGGAAGAGGAACCCGGCCTGAGCGACCAGTACCGGAAAGCCAGCCCGTGGCCCATGTTCGTCGCGCTCGGGTTCGTGCTCTCGGAGGTCGGCATCATCGTCGGCATCTTCTCGATCGCCGTCGGCGGCCTGTTGCTGTTCGGCGGGAGCGTCGCCGGCATCCTCAAAGAGTCGGCGTACGTCGAGACGCTCTGGGGGTCCCTGCTCGCCTTCGGTGGCGTCCTCGCGGCCATCGGCGTCGGCGTCGTCGCCTGGCGGGTCGGCGTCGATCCCGGCGTGCTGGTCGACGTGATCGCCACGCCCGGTGACTTCGGACTCCTCGTCCCGCGCGCACTGGCGGTGGCGGTCGCCGGCATCATCCTGCTGGCCGCCGGGGGGACAGTCCAGGCCCTCGAACGGAACGTCGACGCTCGCTAGCTGGGACGACTCCGGGCCGTGACCGATCACGCGACGATTCCGACAACCTATTTATCGTCGTCTCCAAACCGGTTGGTATGCTCCCGAGTACATTCGACCGCGAAACCATCCTCGATCTCACGGTCAACATGATCCCGCTTGGCATCCTGTTGTTCTTCATCGTGGCGTTCGGCCTGGTCAACCCCTTCGGCTGGAACAACGTCATCTCCTCGCTCCAGTTCGGTATCCTGATCGCCTCGTTCGTCCTGCTGGCCATCCTGACCTACTACTCCGGGAAGGCCATCTCGAAGGCCGAAGCCGAGATGGAAGACGAAGACCACACGGCCTGAATCGACGCTCGTTTCTCTCTCTGTTCTCTCGGGCGTTTTCGCTCCGATAGTCGCGCCGCCGCGACACCGCTGTATCGCCGCGTCGTCCCCCGACGAACACGTTCGCGCCGGGAATCAAAGGGAATCTTTCTTTAGCCCCCAGTCCTGAGAGTCGAGTATCAATGGCTGCAGGACAGCTCGCACTAACGGTGCTGATGGGCGTGTTCCTCATCGCCGTGGCAGCGTTGCTGACACGGATCGAGGACTGGCGCTCGTACACGCCACTCGCCGGCGGCGGTGCCATCGGCGAGGAGGCGGGGTACGGGCACGACGAAAAGCCCGGCGGAATCGTGCGGTGGCTCACCACCGTCGACCACAAAGATATCGGGATGCTGTACGGCACCTACGGGGTGCTGGCGTTCGCGGTCGGTGGCATCATGGCCTTCCTCATCCGGATGCAACTCATCGTTCCGGCAGGGGCCATCATCGAGAACGGCTTCTACAACGCCATTCTGACCAGTCACGGCATCACGATGCTGTTCCTGTTCGGGACGCCCATCATCGCGGCGTTCTCGAACTACTTCATCCCGCTCCTGATCGGTGCGGACGACATGGCGTTCCCGCGGATCAACGCCATCGCGTTCTGGCTGCTTCCGCCCGGCGCACTGCTGGTCTGGGGCGGCTTCCTCATCCCCGGCATCGGCACCGCCCAGACTTCCTGGGTGATGTACCCGCCGCTGTCGGTCGAACAGACCCAGATGGGGGCCGACCTGATGATGCTCGGCCTGCACCTCACGGGGGTCTCGGCGACGATGGGTGCGATCAACTTCATCGCGACCATCTTCACCGAGCGCAGTGAGGACGTGACCTGGGCCAACCTGGACATCTTCTCGTGGACGATCCTCACCCAGTCGGCGCTGATCCTCTTTGCCTTCCCCCTGCTGGGATCGGCGCTGATCATGCTCCTGCTGGACCGGAACTTCGCCACGACGTTCTTCGCCGTCGAGGGTGGTGGGACGATGCTGTGGCAACACCTGTTCTGGTTCTTCGGACACCCCGAAGTGTACATCCTCGTGCTCCCGCCGATGGGGCTCGTGAGTTACATCCTGCCCCGCTTCGCGGGCCGGAAGCTGTTCGGGTTCAAGTTCGTCGTCTACTCCACGCTGGCCATCGGGGTCCTCTCGTTCGGCGTGTGGGCCCACCACATGTTCACGACCGGGATGGACCCGCGACTGCGGGCTAGCTTCATGGCGGTCTCGTTGGCGATCGCGATACCGAGCGCCGTGAAGACGTTCAACTGGATCACGACGATGTGGAACGGCAAGATCCGGCTGGCGGCACCGATGCTGTTCTGCATCGGCTTCGTCTCGAACTTCATCATCGGCGGTGTCACCGGCGTCTTCCTCGCGTCGATCCCCGTCGATATGATCCTCCACGACACCTACTACGTCGTGGGCCACTTCCACTACATCGTGATGGGTGCCATCGGCTTCGCCGTCTTCGCGGGCATCTACTACTGGTTCCCGATCTTCACCGGTCGGATGTACCAGCGCACGCTCGCGAAGTGGCACTTCTGGCTGTCGATGATCGGCACCAACATCACGTTCTTCGCCATGCTGGCGCTGGGGTACCTCGGGATGCCGCGCCGGTACGCCACCTACGAGTTCTCCGAGACTATCGCGCCGCTGGCGTCGGTCACCACCTTCCACCAGCTGGCCTCCGTGGGCGCGTTCATCCTGCTGGTCGGCCAGCTCATCTTCGTCTGGAACCTCGTCCAGTCGTGGCTCGAAGGCCCGCGCGTCGGTCCGGACCCCTGGAACCTCAAGGAGGAGGCGCCGGAACTGTTCGGCCGCGAGTTCACCTGGCACGAGAACCGCCTCGAAACCCAGATTGCCACGGACGGCGGTGACGAGGAGGAGGTCGCGGCCGACGGTGGCGAGCCTGTCGAGACCGAATCTGAAGACGACACCGCCGAGTAATCGCGGCCGACGACGAATCGCCGTTCGCCGCTCTTTTTCGCCGTCCGCACGCGCGACATGGAAAGCGATTTAGCCGGCCTGTGGCTACCCGTGCCCAATGAGTCTGTCCGATCAGGACCACGATCTCGTCACCGCGGAACTCGGCCGCGAGCCGACGCCGGCCGAGGCCGCGCTCTTCGAGAACCTCTGGAGCGAACACTGCGCGTACCGCTCCTCGCGACCACTGCTGTCGGCGTTCGACAGTGAGGGCGAGAACGTCGTCGTCGGCCCCGGCGACGACGCGGCCGTCGTCTCCCTGCCCGACGGCGAGACCTACATCACGCTGGGCATCGAGAGCCACAACCACCCCTCCTACGTCGATCCGTTCGACGGCGCGGCGACCGGCGTCGGGGGCATCGTCCGGGACACCCTCTCGATGGGGGCCTACCCCATCGCGCTCGCGGACTCGCTGTACTTCGGCGACTTCGACCGCGAACACTCCCGCTATCTCTTCGAGGGCGTCGTCGAAGGGATCAGCCACTACGGCAACTGTATCGGCGTCCCGACGGTGACGGGCAGCGTCGCCTTCCACGACGACTACGAGGGCAACCCGCTGGTGAACGTCTCCTGTATCGGCCTGATCGAGGACCCCGACCGCCTCGTGACCGCCGAGGCCCAGGAACCGGGCAACAAACTCGTTCTGGTCGGCAACGCCACGGGCCGGGACGGCCTCGGCGGAGCCTCCTTCGCCAGTGAGGACCTCGCGGAGGACGCCGAAACCGAGGACCGACCCGCCGTGCAGGTAGGCGACCCCTACACGGAGAAACTCTTGATCGAAGCCAACGAGGCCCTGATCGACGAGGACCTGATCGAGTCGGCCCGCGACCTCGGCGCGGCGGGCCTGGGTGGCGCGACCAGCGAACTCGTCGCGAAGGGCGGGCTGGGGGCCCACATCGAACTGGAGCGGGTCCACCAGCGCGAGCCCAACATGAACGCGCTGGAGATCCTGCTCGCCGAGTCCCAGGAGCGGATGGCCTACGAAGTGACACCCGAGAACGTCGACCGGGTGGCCGAGATCGCCGAGCGGTACGACCTCGGATGCTCGGTCATCGGTGAGGTGACCGACGGCAACTACGTCTGTGAGTTCGAGGGCGAGACCGTCGTCGATGCGCCCGCGGAGTTCCTCGGTGACGGCGCGCCGTTCAACGACCTGGACTCGGTGGAGCCGAGCCAGCCCGAGCGGGACCTCCCGGAGAGGGACCTCGGTGACGCGTTCGAGGCCGTCGTCGGCAGTCCCAACACGGCCTCCAAGCGGTGGGTCTATCGGCAGTACGACCACGAGGTGCAGGTCCGGACCGCGACGCCGCCGGGCGACGACGCGGCGATTCTGGCGATCCGGGAAGCCGAAACCGGGCTGGCCTACTCCGCCGGAGCCGACCCCAACTGGACGGACGCGGCACCCTACGACGGCGCGCGGGCGGTGGCGCTCGAGAACGCGACCAACGTCGCCGCCAAGGGCGCCACCCCGCTCGCGGCCGTCGACTGCCTCAACGGCGGCAACCCCGAGAAACCCGACGTGTACGGCGGGTTCGAGGGGATCGTCGACGGGCTGGCCGACATGTGCGCCGAACTCGACGTGCCCGTGGTCGGCGGGAACGTCTCGCTGTACAACGACTCGAACGCGGGGCCGATCCCGCCGACGCCGACGCTGGCGCTGGTCGGGACGAAGGATGGGTACGAGGCCCCGCCCGCCGCACTCTCCGGCGAGGCCGACCTCCTCGTGGTCAACGACCGCGCGCTCTCGGGCGAGGCCGACCCCAAACTCGGCGGCTCGGAGTACCTCGCACAGCACGGCGGAAGCGACGGGTTCCCGACCCTGCCCGACGACCGCGCCGCGTTCGTCGAGACGCTCGCGGACGTGGCCGACCACGAGGCCACGCTCGCGGTCCACGACGCCAGCCACGGCGGCCTCGCGGTGACGCTCGCGGAGATGGTCACCGAGACGGCCGGCGCGGACGTGACCCTCGACGGCGACGCCTCCGCCGCCGAACACCTCTTTCACGAACAGCCCGGTCGCGTCGTGATCGAGACCGACGATGCCGACGCCGTGGCCGCGGCCTTCGAGGGCGTCGCCCCCGTCGAACACGTCGGGTCGGCCGACGACTCGGGCGCGCTGTCGCTGTCGGTCGGCGACGCGACGCTGGACTACGAGGCCGCGGAGATCGCGGACCTGCGGTCGGTCATCGAACGCGAACTGGAATAACGTCCGCGTCTATCACTCCTCGTCCTCGTCGTCCGGCCAGTACGCCACCTCGTCGTCCGTGGGGTAGTACCCCTCGAAGGTGCGTTCGTCGCGGCCGCCGGGCGGCGAGCCGACGTAGACGCCAAACTTCTCCATCTCCGGGTAGATCGTCACGTCCGGTTCGTTCATCGTCGAGACCATCAGGTACCGGAGGGTATCGTCGCCGTCGTTGACGACGCGGTGGCCGCCGGACTCGTCGGCCGGGAGGGTGACGAAATCGCCCGCCTGGAGGTCGTGTTCGCCGTCCTCCGCCCGGAGCAGGCCCTCGCCGGCCAGCACGTAGATCGCCTCCTCGTTGGCGGTGTGGTAGTGGTACGGCCAGGCTCGGGTCCCCGGCGGCATCTCGTAGAGGCTACAGCCCAGGTCGTCGGCCTCGACGGCCGCGCCGAGTTCCTTCCGGTGGAACGTCGCGTCGCCGTTGTCGTAGGTCTTCCAGTCCAGGTCGGACTCGTTGATCTTGTCCATCGGTTGGCCGTACTCGAACCAGTTACAAAACCCACACGAATTTTCACCAGAATTGCGAGCGTCACTCGCGGTAGTAGTCGGGGTCGTCGCTGGAACCGATCCATTCGCTGATATCGCCGTCCTCGCGGACGCGAAACGTCACCGACACGAACTGGTCGTCCTCGCCGAAGTCGGCGGCGTCTACGTCGGTGACGGTGTCCTCGTGCCGTGCGGTGACCGTGTACTGTCCTGGCTCGTCGACCGGTGACGGAATAACCACACGCGTCCGGGTGTCGTACCCGCCGAGTACTGTGACCGTCTCGGTGAACTCAGTCGCGCCGTCTTCGGCGATCTCGACGGTCAGGTCCATCGGAATGCCGGTCGTGTTGACCAGTTCGACGTGGTCGACGAGTACTCCGTCCGGGCCGAGAACACTGTCTAGACAGCCACTCACCGAGAGACAGCCGACACTGGCGAGAAGGCAGAGAGACTCCCGTCGCTCCATAGTTGCGATGCTGGCAGGACGAACAAAACGTCACCGACTGCGCTACAGCAGGAACGGGATGCCGAACGTGACCGCGAGGCCGATCACGAGGACGACGAAGCCGAAGCCGACCTGACTCATCGTGTAGTCGCTCTGCGGTGCGGTGCTGCGTAGCGGCGGTTCCCCGTCGGGAATCTCGGGACTCTCCGGATCGTACTCGGGTCGGTCCTCGTCGTGGTCGTCGCTCATACCTCGGCGTTCGCAGTCGGTGTACTTCGGTGTGTCGGAACCGCGGTCCGCACGACTCAGCGACCGATACGCGGCGAGCGCTGAAGTAGCACTCCGCCTATCCCCGTGTATGTTCGGAGCCGAGTTCGTCGCCGGAATCGCCCTCGCCGCACTGCCCTGCATGATCGCGCTGTTCTACGTGTTCCTCCGTTTCGAACCGGCCGAGGAACCCGTGGTCGAGGCCGACGGGCTTTCGCGGTAACCTCTGTCGGGGCCCCGACTGCGGGAATCAGACGCCTTTTGTCGGGCGGTACCGTAGCCGGAGGCAACTGATGACCCTCACGAAACGGATCATTCCCTGTATCGACGTGGACCTGGACGACGAGGGCAACGCGGCGGTGTACACGGGCGTCAACTTCGAGGATCTGGAGTACACCGGCGACCCGGTCGAGATGGCCAAGAAGTACAACGAGGCCGGGGCCGACGAGTTCGTCTTCCTCGACATCACCGCCTCCGCCGAGGGCCGCGAGACCATGCTCCACGTCGTCGAGTCCATCGCCGACGAGGTGTTCATCCCCCTCACCGTCGGCGGCGGCATCCGCACCCGCGAGGACGTGAAAGAGACCCTGCGAGCGGGCGCTGACAAGGTCTCGATCAACACCGGCGCGCTCCAGCGCCCGGAACTCATCGAGGAGGGCGCGGCGGCCTTCGGCAGCCAGTGTATCGTCATCAGCGTCGATGCCCGCCGCCGGTTCGACGAACAGGGCGACCACTACGTCGAGGTAGACGGCGAGTCCTGCTGGTTCGAGTGTACGGTCAAGGGCGGCCGCGAGGGCACCGACATCGACGTGATCTCGTGGGCCGAGGAGGCCGAAGACCGCGGCGCGGGCGAACTGTTCGTCAACTCCATCGACGCCGACGGAACCAAGGACGGCTACGATATCCCGCTCACGAAAGCCGTCTGTGATACCGTCTCGACGCCCGTGATCGCCTCCTCGGGCTGTGGGAGTCCCGAAGACATGTACGAGGTGTTCACTGAAGCAGGCGCGGATGCCGGGCTGGCGGCCTCTATTTTCCACTTCGGCGAGTACTCGATCCAGGAGACCAAGGAGTACCTGGACGAGCGCGGTGTGCCGGTGCGCTTTTGAGAGCTGCGTGTGGGTGCCTGCGAGGAACTCCGGTTGTAATAAGTTCCGGTGCCCGAATCGGGACGTATGAAAGCGACGGCGAAGGCACATCCGATTCAGGGGTTGGTGAAGTACCACGGGATGCGCGACGAGGAGTTGCGCCAGCCGTACCACGACTCGATCAGCGTCAGCACGGCACCGAGCAGGACGGTGACGACCGTCGAGTTCGAACCCGACAGCAACGAGGACGTGTTCCTGATCGACGGCGAGGCAGTCGAGGGTCGGGGCCGCGAACGCATCGAGAACGTCGTCGATCACGTCCGCGACCTCGCGGACATCGACCACGCCGTGCGGTTCGAGTCCGAGAACGACTTCCCGACGAACATCGGGTTCGGGTCGTCGTCGTCGGGCTTCGCCGCCGCCGCGCGGGCCCTGGTGGGAGCCACCGATCTGGACATGACGCTCCCGGACATCTCGACGGTCGCGCGTCGCGGCTCGGCCTCGGCCGCACGGGCCGTGACGGGCGCGTTCTCGCACCTCCGGACCGGGCTGAACGACGCCGACTGTCGCTCCGAGCGTATCGAGACCGCCCTCGAAGACGACCTCCGGATCGTCGGCGCGGAGGTGCCGGCCTACAAGGAGACCGAGGAGGCCCACCGCGAGGCCGCCGACAGCCACATGTTCGAGGCGCGGATGGCCCACATCCACGGCCAGATCGCGGAGATGCGCGACGCCCTGCGCGAGGGTGACTTCCACCGCACCTTCGAGCTGGCCGAACACGACTCGCTGTCGCTGGCCGCGACGACGATGACTGGCCCGGCAGGGTGGGTCTACTGGCAGCCCCGGACCATCGAGATCTTCAACACGGTCCGGGAACTCCGCGAGGAGGGCGTGCCGGTCTACTTCTCCGTGGACACGGGCGCGAGCGTCTACGTCAACACGACCGCCGACCACGTCGACCGCGTCGAGGGTGCCGTCGCGGATTGCGGCGTGGATACCCGCGTCTGGGAGGTCGGCGGGCCGTCGCAGTTGCTCGACGAGAGCGCGGCGTTGTTCTGAGGCCGACTCCGCGGGTCCGGGGATCGGCGGAGCGCTTTACCCCTCGGCGACCCAACGGGAACATCATGAACGTCGCAGTGTTCGGGGCCGGCTACGCCGGCCTGACGCTCGCTCGCCGGTTGGAGCGACGGCTCCCGCCGGCGGCAAACCTGATCGTCGTCGACGAGAGCGAGGACCACCTCGTCCAGCACGAACTCCATCGCGCGATCCGCCGGCCGTCCATCACGGAGGACATCACGGTCCCCATCGCGGACTGTTTCGACCGCGCCGAGATCCGCCAGGCTCGCGTCACCGACGTGGACGCAGAAGCCGGGGTCGCCACGCTCGACGGCACGGACGAACTCACCTACGACGTGGGGGCGGTCTGTCTCGGCGCGGCGACGGCCTTCTACGACCTGCCGGGGGTCGAGGACCACGCGACGCCGCTGAAGCGTCTCGACGACGCCGAGCGGATCAGGGCAGACGTACTCGACGCCTTCGACGCCGGCGACGCCCGGATCGTCGTCGGCGGGGCCGGACTGTCGGGTGTCCAGGTCGCGGGCGAACTCGCCGCGCTGGCCCGCGAGGAGGGCGCGAACGATGCGGTCGAGATCACACTGCTCGAACAGGAGGGGGCCGTCGCGCCGAACTTCCCCGGCCCGTTCCAGCGTGCCGTCGACCAGCAGCTCCGCGACCGCGGGATCACGGTCCGGACGGACGCGGCCGTCGCCGGAGCCGACGAGTCGACGATCACGCTCGACGATGGCTCGGAACTCGACTACGACGAGTTCGTCTGGACCGGCGGGATCCGCGGCCCGGACGCGCTGGCCGGCGACCGCCCGATAGTGCGAAGCCGGCTCCAGCTGGCCGGCGACACGTTCGTCGTCGGTGACGCCGCGCGCGTCGTCGATGCCGACGGGCAGGCCGTCCCGGCGAGCGCGCAGGCGGCCATCCGGGAGGCCCGCGTGGCGGCGGCGAACGTAGAAAAACTCGTCGACCACCGCCTCGGGGACGGAAGTGGGGGCTTCGAGCCGCGACTCGACGACTTCCAGTTCGACTCGCCGGGCTGGCTGGTCAGCGTCGGCGACGGAGCCGTGGCTCAGGTCGGGGGGACGGTGCTGACCGGTCCGGCCGCGGTGGCGCTCAAGACGACCGTCGGCGTCGGCTACCTGACTTCGGTCGGGGCCGTCCGGAGAGCCGTCGGACTCGTGGGCGAAGAACTGGATCTTGACGGCGTCCCCGACGAGGCCGCCGACGCTATCGACGGCGAGGCGGGAGACGGCGAGTCGGGGACTGTCGACGTGACTGTCGGCAGTGACGACGAAGACGGCGGCAGTTAGGACGAGGAGTTCAGCGCGAGGTCGGGCGTCGTCCAGACGATGAAGTCGTCCTCGTCCTCGCGGTTGATGATGCCGTTGATGTGCTCGTCGTCCTCGTCGGGCGACTCGTTGACCTCCTCGTCGCTGACGGGCGTGACCTGCCGGACCTCGTCGACGACCCAGCCGAGGTGGCCCTGTTCGTCCATCTCCTCGGAGTCGAAGACGACGATGAGATCGCCCCGGCCGTCGTCCTCGACTGCGAGGGCGTCTTTCGGGTTGATGATAGCGGTCACCTGCCCGCGCAGGTCGACCACGCCCTCGACGTAGGACGGCGAGTTGGGCACGCGGGTCATGTTCTCCAGCTCGACGATCTCCTCGATGTACTCGATGTCGAGACAGAACCGCTCGTCGCCGAGTTCGAACTCCAACACGCGGGTGCGGTCGCCGGCGTGGGCCGTGCGTCGGCCCGCCGCGGCCGCTCGCGCCGCGGCGACGGTTCCCTCCCCGTCCAGCATCGACTGCTCGTCGTCCTCCGAGACCGTCGTCGCCTGCTCCGGGATGGCGAACGTTTCGCTCCCCGAGAGTGCGTCGACGGCCTCCGCCGCGTCCGCGGAGGACACCGAGGCCGCGACGCCGGACTGCGGTGTCGTCCGCTCGGCCGCCTCGGCCGCCGCGTCCGCGGCCGTCGACTCCCCGTCGTCCTCGCGCTCACCAGTCTGGTCGTCCCC
This sequence comes from Halorientalis pallida, assembly GCF_049605515.1. Lineage (GTDB taxonomy): Archaea > Halobacteriota > Halobacteria > Halobacteriales > Haloarculaceae > Halorientalis > Halorientalis pallida_A. The sequence goes on along the minus strand of NZ_CP187158.1, from coordinate 1,336,150 downwards.
GTCCCCGTCCGTGGGTTCGTCACCGGCCGACTCGGCGAACTCGAAGCCGCTGGTCTCGACCGCGTCGGATTCGTCGGCGGCGGGTTCGTCGGCGGCACCCTCGTCGTCGCCTCCGTCAACCTCGTCGGTCTCCGCGCCATCGTCGTCCTCGGTCGCGGGGTCGACCGCTTCGGACGCCTCGTCGGCCGATGGTTCCTCGGTCGACTCGCTCGCCTCGGCCGGGGCGTCGGCTGTCGTCGATTCCGCGGCCGGGTCGACCGTCTCGTCGATGGTCGGCGTCGATTCGACGGGCTCGTCGGTCCCGGTGTCGTCCGCGTCCTGATCGCCGCCCTCGTCGTCGATGGGTTCCGGATCGGCTTCGTCCGAATCGGCCTCGGCCGCGGCCTCGTCCGTCGCGTCGGCCACGTCGGCCGCCGGTTCGCTCTCGGCCTCGCCGCCGTCGGCGGTCGCGTCGGCCGCGTCCGCGTCTGTGTCCGCGCCGTCGCTGTCCTCGTCGGCTGTGCGGCGTCGTCCTTCGCGCATCTCTCGAATGCGGTTCGCCCGTTCCATCCGGTCGTTGGTGTCGTCCTCGTCGGTCATTGTGGTATCTCCTCGGCGAATCCGAACTGTCTGTCGAGGTCGGCGGCGATCTCCAGGAACACGTCGGCCATGTCGACGCTCGGGTCGTACGCGAACAGCGACTGGCCGCTGGAGAAGGCCCGCTGGAGCGCGACGCGCTTGCGGACCGACCAGACCGGCACGTCCTCGAACACCGCCTCCAGCCAGTCGAGCATCTCCGTGTCTTCGTTGGTCGACTCCACCCGGTTTGCGACGACGCCGACCTCCCGCACCGTCTCGCCGGTGCGGTCCTCCAGCGCCGCGATCTGGTCGAACAGGAGTTCGATGGCCCGTTCGGAGGTGGCCTCTGTCAGCGCCGGGATCAAGACGTTCCCCGTCGCGTAGATCGCGGTGTCGGTCAACTGACCGTAGAAGGGTGGCGAGTCGACGACCACGTAGTCGTAGCCGGTGAGTTCGTCGAGTACCTTGTCCAGCCCGTCCAGTGCCGTGTCGCCGCTGACGGTGTCCGGCCCGACGTTGATCGTCAGCGGTTCCAGCACCGCCGGATCGACGTCGAGCGTCGGGTCGGCGTCGAGTTTGGCCATCACGTTGGCCAGCGTCAGCTCGTGTTCGGCCTGGAGCATGTCGATGCTACTGGGCAACACGTCCATCTCGTCGTGGGGGCGGATCAGGTCGTGGACCGCCGACCGCTGCTCCGGGTCGGTCAGCACGTCGAACAGCGTGGGCGGTGCCGCGTCGTAGGCCTCGACCAGGCCCAGCCCCTCCGTGGCGTTGCCCTGCGGGTCGAGGTCGACGAACAGCACGTCCCGTCCGCGTTCGTTCAACGCGCCCGCGACGTTGATCGCCACCGTCGTCTTCCCCGTCCCGCCCTTGGCGTTTGTGACACAGAGCGCCGCGGGACGGTCGTTTCGATCCATCGCTACTACCGGTGCTGGGTCACCGCTCCTTATAAAAATCCGCTCCCGATTCTCAATTGTTGTAGAGAGCGCCTGTCCGTGGTTCACACCCTCGCGTTCAATCGGTACGTCGTCAGTTTCGAAGTTGAGTATCGGTGGTGACGATTATAATTCGGCCTGACCGTACAGTCGTGTATGGAGACACGACGGCGCTTGCTTCGGCTCGTGGGTGCGAGCGCGACGGTGACGGCAATCGCCGGTTGCACGGACGGCGGGTCCGGTCCCGGCGGTACCGATGAGTCCGGCGAGAACGGCGATACGGCGGGTTCCCCGGACGGGTCGGACGGCACGGACGAGGCGGACCTCGGGGTCCAGGGACGGGACCTCGGAGAGTCGGTCACGTTCACCAACGGTGACAACGAACTCCGACTGGCTGCGACCTCGGTTCGGTTGACAGACCTGCTGGTCGGTGCCGAGTACGCATCGCTGGCCTCGCTCACGCCCGAAGATCCGTGGGTGGGGTCGGACGCGGACGACCTGTTCTTGCTCGTCGAACTGCAGGTCGAAAACACCGGGAGTACGACGTACCAGCAGCCGCTGGGCTTCAGGTTCGAGACCGCCGAGGGGACCGAACACGAACGGGTCGCGTTCGAGGAGATCTCCGGATTGGGGTTCGCCTTCCCCATCCGCCAGCAGTACGGCCAGCTTCAGGCCGGCGCGGAGCGGACCATGTGGATCGGGTTCCCCGTGCCGGCGGACACGGCCGCCGGGCGGCTGGTGGCCGACCTCGACATGGCCGCCTTCGATCCGGAGCCGGAAGCCTGGGCGCTCGATCTGTCCAGTGTCACCCCGGAAACGCACGACTTCGGGACACTCGACGTCGGCGAGGGCGCGACCGTCGGGGACTCGTCACTGGGACTTCGCGCGACCGTCCGGAACGTGCGCGAGGAGACTGGCCAGTTCGAGACCACCTACTCGGGCAACGAGTTCGAGTACGACGCGCCCCCCGAGGGCGAGAAGTACGTCCTCGTGGACTTCGCACTGGAGAACGTCTCGACGCGACAACTCGGGGCGATCCGACCCTACAAGATGACGCTCCGGGGCGACGGCTGGGAGGAAGAAAACGCGTCCTACACCGCGGACGATACCTACCACCGTGGCACCTATCAGGGCCTCGACCCCGGCGAGACCAAGGCCGGAATTCTGCTGTACACCGTTCCGGCCGATGCGAACCCCGAGACCTTCGCCGTCGAGATGACCTCCCACGTGACGCTCACGTGGTCGCTGAACTGAGCGTCAGTCGAACCGCGCCACCGGCCCGTCGTCGGTGTCCTCGACCGTCGCACCCAGCGCTTCGAGTTCGTCGCGCAACTCGTCGGCCCGTTCGTAGTTGCCCGCCTCGCGTTCCTCCTCCCGGACCGTGAGGAGCAGGTCGGCCAGTTCCTGCGCGACGCGCACGTCGCCCTCGTTCTCGCCGCCGAAACTGAGTCCCAGCACGCCCTCGCCCAGGTCCTCGAAGGCCTCGATGGCCCGCCGCAGGCCCACGTAGTCGTACTCGTCGTGGTCGTCGACGTGACGGTTGACCGCGCCCGCCAGATCCAGCAGTGCCGTCGTCGCCTCCCGCGTGTTGAAGTCGTCGTTCATCGCCGTCGTGAACGCCTCGCGGATCTCGGCGACCGTCTCCCGGAGGGCGTCGTCCTCGACCGTGGTGTGGGCGTCGACGCTGTCGGCCGCTTCGACGGCCCGCCGGTGCCCCGTCCGGAGTCGCTCCCACCGTTCCTCGGCTTCGGCGACGGTCTCGGCGCTGTAGGTGGCCTTGCTGTGGTAGGCCGTCGAGAGCAGGAAGGTCCGCGCGACGTTGGGACCGTGTTCACCGACGAACTCCGCGACCGTCGAGAAGTTGCCCAGCGACGAGGACATCTTCTCGTCTTTCGTTTCGAGCAGGCCGACGTGGAGCCAGTAGCGGGCGAACTGCTGGCCGGTCGCGGCCTCGCTCTGGGCGATCTCGTTCTCGTGGTGGGGAAAGACCAGATCCTGCCCGCCGACGTGGATGTCGATGGTGTCGTCGAGGTGGGTCGTGCTCATGGCCGAACACTCGATGTGCCAGCCGGGGCGACCCTCGCCCCACGGCGAGTCCCACGTCTGTGCGGTTTCGCAGGCCTCCTCGGGTGAGGCCGCGCCCTCGTGCTGGTGTTCGGCGATGTCCTCGGGGTCGACGCCCCCGGCCTTCCAGAGCGCGAAGTCGGCGGGGTTGCGCTTCTCGCCGGTGTGTTCGCCCTGGGCGTCGAGTTCGTCGACCTGCTGGTTCGAGAGTTTGCCGTAGTCGTCGAAGGCGGTCACGTCGAAGTAGACCGAGCCGTTCACCTCGTAGGCGTAGCCCCGCTCCAGCAGCGTCTCCACGAGGTCGATGATCTGGGGGACGTGCTCGGTGACGCGGGGGTACACGTCCGCGCGCAGGAGATTCAGCGAGCGCATGTCCCGGATCACCTGCTGGACGTAGGTGCGGGCCACGTCGGCCTCGCTCTCGCCGTCCTCGCCGACGCGCGCGACGATCTTCTCGTTCACGTCGGTGAAGTTCTCGACGTGGCGGACGTCGTAGCCCAGGTGGTCGAGCCACCGGTGCATCACGTCGACGTGGACCCAGCCCCGGGCGTGGCCCAGGTGTGCTGGGTCCGAGGTCGTCAGACCGCAGTAGTAGAGCAGCACTGAGTCGGGGTCCCGTGGCTCGAACTCCTCGCGCTCGCCGGTGAGCGTGTTCGTCACGCGAAGCGTCATTACCGGAGTGGAGCGCGGGGGACGGTTTCAATGCGTCGGAAAGCCACCGCTCGCCGTCAGTCGCCGGTCGCCGGCGTCGTCTCTAGCGCCGCCTCGACCGCCCTGACGGCGTCGGCCCCGGCGCGACGCTCGACGACGACCAGCAGTGCGTCACCGCCGACACCGGCGGCCGTCACCGCCACCTCCTCGGCCCGGAGGTGGTTCAGGACGTGCGCGAGCGCCGTGGCGTCCACCCCGCCGGTCGCCAGAATGCCCGTCAGTTGCCCGCCACCGGGGACCAGCGCGGTGTCGCCGACGGCCAGGAGCGCGTCGGCGGAATCGCCTTCCTCGACTTCGCCCAGCCCGCTCTCCATCGAGACGCGTGCCTCGGTTCCCGCCGGGTCGTACTCGGGCAGATCCTCGGCGTAGCGACGGAGCGCGGCGACGACTGCCTCGTGGTCGTCCGCGCCGAGGTCCAGATAGCGTGCGGCGGCGGTGTAGTTGACGACGCCTGCCCGCAGTCCCTCGTAGAGAAACGGATGGGTGCGGACGGCCTCACGTGTGCGGGATGCCAGCGACATACCGCTCCTGGCGCTCGCGGCGACAAAAAACGCCCCGCCTCGACGGGGTACTAAAACGCCCGTAACTTTGTGGCAGTTCAGCTATTCCCGTGGGGATGGACCACATGGACGTGTCGGGGGAGTGCCCGACCGGGACCCAACATGACCGACTTCACGATACCGAACTGCACGGAGAACTGTCCGTACAAGCAACCAGTCAGCGGTGCCTGCGACCACGACCTCGAACAGTCGCTGGTCCAGGAGTTCCTCGACAACCCGGAACAGGGGTGTCCGTTCGGGTCCGAGTGACGCACGCACCCAGCGGACCGACGCCGAGACGATTCCCTCGCGAACATCCGAACCCCTAAGACTCGCCTGTGCCTAGGTCGGGATATGCAAGCGCTGGTCATCGCGGCCCACGGGTCACACCTCAACGCGGAGTCGAGCACGCCGACGTTCGACCACGCCGACACGATCCGGCGGTCGGGCGCGTTCGACGAGGTCCGCGAGAGTTTCTGGAAGGAGGAGCCACACTTCCGGGAGGCGCTTCGGACGCTCGAATCCGACGAGGTGTACCTCGTGCCGCTGTTCGTCAGCGAGGGCTACTTCACCGAGCAGGTCATCCCCCGCGAGTTCCGCCTCGACGAGTGGGACGTCGACCAGTGGGACTCCGACGGCACCGGCGCGACCCACACCACGCTGACCGCGACCGACACGGGCCAGACCGTCCACTACTGCGGCCCGGTCGGCACCCACGACGCGATGAGCGACGTGATCGTCCAGCGCGCCGAGTCGGTCACCGGCGACCCCGAAGTGGGGGACGGGTTCGGTCTCGCCGTCGTCGGCCACGGGACCGAGCGCAACGAGAACTCGGCGAAAGCCATCGAGTACCACGCCGACAGCATCCGCGAACGAGGCCGCTTCGACGAGGTCGAGGCCCTCTACATGGACGAGGACCCGGAAGTCGACGACGTGACCGACTTCTTCGAGAGCGACGACGTGGTGGTCGTCCCGCTGTTCATCGCCGACGGCTACCACACCCAGGAGGACATCCCCGAGGACATGGGCCTGACCGACGACTACCGCAACGGCTGGGACACGCCCGCCGAGGTCGACGGGCATCGGATCTGGTACTCGGGGGCGGTCGGCACCGAACCACTGCTGGCCGACGTGGTGCTGGAACGCGCGGCCGACGCCGGTGCGGACGTGCGCGAGGCCATCGAGCGGGTCCGTGAGGAGACCGGTGGCGGGCGAGTGACGGCGGACGACTGACGGGCGACGCGACCGGGGCGTGGACGACCGAAGGGAGTCCTCGGACAGTCGAGCGGTGAAACCGCGAGACGGGGAGCGTCGCCGAACGGTCGAGCGGCGCGGGCGCGAGACTGCGTAGCCACGGAACGAGTGTCCGGCCCGTGCGTCCGTTCCGCCCGTTTTCAGAGTCGGAAAGCGACTGTGGGCTTTTAACCCCTGGTGGTGCCAACCCTCGACTCGTGAGTGAGGATTGGGAGCTGGCCGAGGTCCTCGACCTGCTCAGCGACGAGTACGCCCGCTCAATCCTCGCGGCAACGAGTGTCGAACCCATGTCCGCCAAACAGCTCTCCGAACAGTGCAACGCGTCCCTCCCGACGGTCTACCGACGGATCGAGTGGCTCCAGGAGTACGATCTGATCGAGGAACGCACGAAAGTCGAATTGAGCGGTAACCACCACAAGGTGTACTCGGCCACTCTGGACGAGTTCGCGATGGACCTCGACGACGGCGGCTACGAAGCCACCATCGAACGAACCTCCCGCGCCGAATTCCCCGGCGAAGACGCCGACGACACCGCCGACCGATTCACCAAAATGTGGGAGAACCTCTAACATGATCGGGACCGACCAACTCGCGTACTGGCTGATATTCGCCCTCTCGGCCGGCTCGGTCGTCGTCGGGAGCTACGTCGGCTACCAGGCCTACCGTGGGTTCCGCCGCCACGACAGCCGACCGATGCAGTACCTCTCTATCGGTCTGTTCCTGCTGACGGCCGTCGCCTTCGGGCTCTCGTTCGTCGGTTCGATCCTGCTGCAGATGCAGGTGCTTCCACCGGAGACCTTCCAGCAGCCGCTGACGCTTCTGACGCGGTTGCTCCAGTTCCTCGGCGTCTTCTTCATCGCCTACTCGTTGCACAAGCGGTAATCCGGCCGGGCGGACACTCGACACTCACTCGCAGCCGACTGACCTGGCGACCTCGATCAGCAGTTTCGGCGAGACGGCTTTGCCCGACACCTGATAGTGGTATCCGTCACACGACCAGGAGACGTAGGTGGTGTAGCCGACGCTCACGTTCGCCTGCTGGCCGGCGACCCGTGTCGACCGGTCGGGTGTCGGTGGGTAGAACAGGCCCTCGACCTTCGAGACGGAGATCTCCGTGCTGGCGTTGACGTACTTCAGACCGAGGCTCGTGATGCGGGGGCTCTCGGTCTTCGAGGCGAACTGGAGCTGGAACGACGGCGGGAGGTCCGGCGTCGGAACCGAGACGTTCGTCACCCGTCGCAGGGCCGCCGTCGACGCGTAGAAGTCCCGGCGCGGCGTGTCTTCCAGTTCGACGGAGACGTTCGCGGACGGGTCGAACCGGAACACGGACTCGTCGAGGCCCGGATTGAACGTGACGTTCTCGTAGACGACCGTCTTCGCGTGCTGGACGCCGTTCGAGCGCCACTCGGAGTGGCGTTTGAGCGGGAAGAACCACTCCGTGTCGACCCACAGCGTCTGCCGGAAGTCGCCCACCAGTGACCCGTTCCGGGGCGTGATCTTCAGGACGTGGACCGACCGGCCGTCGACGGTGTCGGTGCCGTTGTAACTCACGGCGAAGGCGGCGTTCCCGACGCCGTCCGGTCGCTCACCGGCCTGCCCCTCGGGGGCACCGCCCGACTGCGGGACGGCGGGCAACGGGTTGATGCCCGGCGTCGGCGTCGCGGCCGTCCGGTCCGTGCCGTCGGTCACGTTCAGCCGGGCGAACAGTCGTTCGATCCGCTCTCCCTCGGTGCGCTGCGCGGAGAGACTCGGGTTGCTCAGGTTGAGCCGCTCGACGACCCCCGACGTTCGGTTTTGCCACCACATCATCGACCCGTTCGAGACGGTCAGGTTGTGCCGGTGGCGCGGACCGTACAGCAACCGCTCGCGGAACCGATCCGTCCCCGGACGCATCGAGACGCGATAGACCGACCGGTTCACCTCGTCGCCCTCCCGGTTGATCGTGGTCCGCGTCGCGTTGAGTCCCTCGACCGCCGCGTATCGCTCCGAGGCGTTCGCGCCGATCTGCCGTGGCGTCGGCTCCTCGGTGCTATCGGCCGACAGAAATCCGACCGCGAGAACGCCCCCGACGAGTGCCAGCAGACAGATCCCCGCGAGGATCTGTTTCGCTGTGACGGTTCCGCGAGACATCTGCTCGTTCGACTAGAGGTCGAGACGTGTTGATAGTCGTTTCGAGACGCGCGGTTCAGGGACAGGGCATCGATTCGGCCACCTCGACCAGCACGGGTTTCGAGACGAACCGGCCGCTGACGCTGTACCGAACCTCGCCACAGGACCACGACACCGAGCGGGCCAGTCCGGTCTGCGTGTACCGGCCCGTCCGGTTTCCGATCCGTATCCGCTCGCCGGTGGCGACCCCGTCGTCCGTCTCGTTCCCGGGCAGCGCCGACTCGTTGGTCGCGTACGCACTGACGATCAGCCGCGAGGTCTCGTTTCGGTACGTCAGCGTCACCGATTCGACGTACTTCGAGTCCGCCGTCCGACCCGAGGTGAACGAGAAACTCGGCGGCACGGTCGGTTTCGCGACCTCGATGGTCGCGTTCTCGACCGTCGCGTCCGCGCTCTCGTAACTCTGTGAACTACCGAGGTCGCTCCGCGTGACGTTCGCGTCCGCCGGTGGCTCGAAGGTGAAGGTCCCCTCGGCGAACCCGTCGGTGATCGTCACGTTTCGGTAGGTGACCGACACGGTGAACCGGTCGTCGCCGGTGCCGAACTCCGTGCGCTGTTTCACCGGGAAGAACGTCTCGGCGTCGATCCACAGCGTCTGTGAGTAGTTCGCCAGGGTCGACCGGTTCCCCGTCGCGTTTCGGTCCCGTTCCGGGCGTATCTCGAGGACGTACGTCGTCCGTCCGTCGACCTGTGCGGCCCGGTCGAGCGAGACGCCGAACTGATCGGCGGGGAGTTGCGGCGTCGGCGTGGACGGTCCCGACCCGGGAACCGGGGTGAGTCCGGGCCCCGGAATCGACGCTCCGTCGTCCGGCGTCGTCCGCGTCCGATTCAGCCGGGCGAACAGCTGTTCGATCCGTCGGTACTGCTGTCGTCGCCCGGTGGCGTCGACCTCCAGCCGCGTCGCGTTGTTCGCGGCGCTGTCGTACAGCCACGACACCGATCCGTTGGAGACCAGCAGGCTGTTGTTGGCCGTCCCGGGGACCGACGAGGAGCGCAACACCTCCACGCGCTGTTTGCCCGTGCCCGGTACCATCCGCACCCGCTGGACGGTCTCGTAGGTCGTCTCGTCGGTCCCGTTCGACCCGCTCAGGTTCAGTCCGCCGTAGCGTCGCTGAAGCGTGGCCGAGAGTCCGTCGATCCGCTGGATTCGCTCGCTGGCGTCCTCGCCGAGGTTCGGCGTGACCACCGCGGCGTCAGCGGGCGGCTCGTAGTCGAACGCGTCGTCGCTCAGGCCGGGATCGAAGGTCGGGTCGCGGTACTCGACGGTCGCCGTGACCGGCTCGCCGTCGTCGACCCACTCGGTCCGGTACTTGAGGGGGACGAACCACTCGGCGTCGACCCACAGCGTCTGTGAGACGGTCGTCGCCGCGCCGTCACGGGGCCGCACGTGGAGGACGTGGACCTCGCGACCGGAGACCGTCGTCGTCCCGTCGTAACTCACCGTCACCTGGTCGCCGCTCCGGTTGGTCACCGGGGCGTCGGGTGTGTCCGGCCCCTGGGGCATCACCGGCAGCGGCGAGACGCCCGGTGTCCGCTCCCTGGAGGCGGTCTCCGTCCCGTCGGAACCGACCGCACGGTCGAAGAGGCGTTCGATCCGCTCGCCGCGCGTCCGCAGTCGCTCGCTCACCCTGCCGGCGTCGGTCCGGCTCACGAGCCCCGTCTCGGGGTCGTAGGTCCACTTGGTCGACCCGTTCGTGACGACGACAGCGCCGTCGTCCGTCGACCCATCGACCGTCCGCAACCGCACCTGGCCGGCCCCCGGACGCATGGCGACCGCTCGGACGGTCCGGTTGGTCTCGCCACCGCGCTCGACGGTCGTGACGACCGTCGCGTTCAGGCCGTCGAGGGCGACGTACTGTTCGGACGCGTTGTGACCCACCGGCGGTGACGCCTGCCCGCCGGTCGTCAACAGCCCGACGGCCACGGCACCGCCGGCTATTGCGAGTACGCCGACGACTGCGAGGACCGTCGTGGGGGAGGGCTCATCGAACGGCATTCGTATAGTTGGACGACACGACAGGAGGCCGAAATAGTTTTCGTACGCCGACAGTACCGCGCGGTGTGCGTGTATACATCCGTGGAAAGATTGGGGAAGGGCGGTGGTCACGGGCGAGGGGGGCCGAAGCGGGACCGGGTGGGCCGAAGCGTGGAGGGCCGAAGCATGGTCGCGGGCAACCGATTGCTGACAGGGCGGCACCCATCGTCAGCGTGAGACCATGCACTGCTACCTATACCCCCCTGTACCAAAAAGGGGGAATCGACGTTTCCGACCCGGAAGTTCGGCCAAAAATATAAATACGAGAAAGAAATTCCCGGCGGTTCGGGACGGAAAGACGGAGTTTATTCGACTGGCATCCCACCGTTCGGGTATGAGCGAGACGGCGGTTCGCCGGTTGGCGGAAGCCGCGAGTGAGGGCGGCGTCGACTGTGACGGTCTCCGGGCGGAGACGACGGATGCGGGCTATCGCTTCCGGACGCCCGACATCGACCGTGCGGGACTCACCGAGGCCGAGTTCGAGGCGGTCGCGTCGGAGAACCCGGCCTACGTCACGAACTGGGACTTCTGGACTCGCGTCGCGCCCGACGCGCCAGCCGACCGGGCCTACCTGCGCTGGCTCGAAGGTGCCGAGGAAGGGGCCGTCCCCGAGCGTTACGACCGACTGGCCGAGGGAGTGACCCGCGAGTGGGGCCAGTTGCGCCTCGCCGTCGAGCGGGCCGAGGACGGCCAGCGCCGCTACGAGGTGCGTCACGTCGACGACGCCGACGCGGCTGTCGCGGACCTGGAACGCCACGACGACCCGCTGGACGCCCGTCGGATCGCCAAGCACGACGAGCGCGACCGGTACCGGCCGCTGAAGACAGCGCCGACGCTTCGGTCGGGCTGGGTGTTCCCGGAGCTGAGCCCGCGAGAACTGGTCAGCACGGTCGACTTCTTCTACCCGGCGACGGTCGTCAACTGGCACCGCGAGCGCGAGGGCGAACTCGACGTGGACCACTGGACGGAGACCATGGGTCGGCAGTCGGGCATCTACGGCGTCATCCAGACCTGGGACCGCGGCGAGGGGTACGAACACGTCAACTGGGTGGCCGACGCCTGCTGTGACGACTCGCAGTGTCTCAAGCGCCGCGAGTGGGAGTACGACGACGAGACCGACCTCGACGTGGACGGCGGCGACGGCGCGTTCCCCTGCCGGGAGCCGTGTTCGCTCGTCGTCTCGGCCGCGCGCCAGTGGACGAAACTCGAAGGCGAGCAGTCACGGACCTACGAGTTCGAGCTGACGCCCAGCGAGAAAGAACAGATCGAGGCGATCATCGACGCCGTCGCCGAGGGCCGGAGCGACGAGATCCGCGAGGCCGACGTGTACGACGACGCGAACCGCTATCGCACACGATACCTCCGGGCGAAGCTGTTCGACGACGACGGCAACCTCTGTGGCGTCGAAACTGAGGACTAGCGAACGAGCAGGTAGCCGGCCAGCAGGACGGCGACGAAGACCGCGACTGCGCCGGCGGCGACCAGTCCGCTCTCGAAGACCGCCGCCGCGCCGACGGCGACGGCCACTGCCAGCGCACCCAGCACCAGCACCGGCAACGCCGGACGATCCGCGAGTACCGAGCCGGAGGCGGCCCCGTCCGTAGCGCGCTCCTCGTCCGTGTCGCGCTCGCCGCCACCGGGTTCCGCGAGGCTCTCGTCGACCTCGACGCTCCCGGCGTCGTCGGGTTCGGTCAGCTTCACGTCGACCCACCGCGTCGTCGCCCCGTAGCCCGCCGAGAGTTTGATCTTCCCGTGGACGACGCCGTGTTCGTGGACGCTCACCGGAATCGCCTGCGCGCTGTTTGCCTCGACGTAGTAGTTGGTGTCCTCAAGCGAGGCGACCGCCGAGAGGTTCTCGTCGAGGTGGACGTGGACCCGGCTCGCGTTCCCGTGATTCCGGACCCTGATGACGAACGAATCGTCGGTCTCGATGGACGCCGGGACGTTCAGGGAGTTGCGCTCCCGGCGGTTCACGTCGACGGGTAACTCGTCGGGCACACCGCCACCTGCGCGTGGCGGGGGGAAAAAGGTTCAGTCTACGCCGGTGACTCCTCGCGCATGTCCGGCGGCAGGAGGTTCGGAATCCCGTCCTCGACGGGATACTCCTCGCCACACTCGGTACAGACCAGTCGCCCCTCCATGATCTCCTCGTCGTCCCGGCGGATGACCTCCAGGTCGAGTTCGTGTTTGTCGAGTGGACAGCAGATGATGTCCATCAGGTCCTCGCGCATACGTCTACCTCCGGCCGGCCGAGGCAAAAACGTGCCGAACCGACCCCCGCCGCGCTCGGGCGACACACATAAATCCTCTCCCGAACGTATTCGCAACGTACACGCCTGCTACGCCCTGTTTACGGCACTCTTTTCACCGGTCCACCGCCCTCCCCGGACATGGAGGCAACGACCCTCTACGAGAGACTGGGTGGCGCCGACGGGATCGAGACCGTCGTCGACGAGTTCTACGACCGGATGCTCGACGACGAACGGATGCAACCGTTCTTCGAGGACGTGGACATGGACCGCCAGCGCCAGCACCAGACGCTGTTCATCAGTCAGGTCGCCGGCGGGCCCGCGGAGTACAGCGGCGAGAACATGCGCGCGGCCCACCGTGACCTCGCCCTCACGCAGGACGACTTCGAGACGGTCGTCTCGCACCTCCGGGCGAGTCTCGACGCCTGCGGGGTCGACGACGCCGACGCTGACGAGGTGGTCGCGGCGGTGCGGGGACTCGAAGACGACGTTCTCTGTCGCTAGAAGGGACGTTCCCGGACGATGGTCTGGGACCGTCCCGGGCCGACGCCGACCGCGTAGATCGGCGTGTCGAGTTCGTCGCTGAGGTAGTCGAGGTACGCCCGCGCGTTCTCGTGGAGCGCGTCGTACCCCTCGCTCGCGACCGCGGCCCAGTCCTGCTCGGGCCAGCCATCGAAGGTCCTGAGGTTCACCTCGCAGTCGGCCCACTGCTCGGTGGTGGCCGGCATCGTCTCCAGGGTCTCGCCGTCCAGTTCGTAGGTGTGGCCGACCTGTAACTCGTCGAGGCCGGCCAGCGTGTCGACGTGGTTGACCGCGAGGCCGGTGAACCCGCTCGCGCGGGCGGCGTGGCGGAGCATCGGCATGTCGAGCCAGCCGACCCGGCGCGGGCGGCCGGTGACGGTGCCGTACTCGTCGCCCTCCTCGCGGATGTAGGTGGCCAGTTCCTCGTTCTCGCCCTCGCCCTGTTCCTCGTAGCCCGGCGTGTCGCCCTCGACGCCGCCGAGTTCGGTCGGCATCGGGCCGCTCCCGACGCGGGTCAGGTAGGCCTTGACGATGCCGACGACTTCGCCGTCACCGACGACGCCCGGGGAGAGCCCGGTCCCGGTGCAGGCCCCGCCCGCGGTGGGGTTCGAGGAGGTGACGAAGGGGTAGTTGCCGTGGTCGATGTCGATGATCGTTCCCTGGGCCCCTTCGAGGATGACGTTCTGGCCGTCGTCGATGGCGCTGGCGAGGAACTCGCCCGCGTTGACGGTCATGCCTTCGTCCGCCAGTCGACGACCGAACTCGCGGAACTCCTCGTAGAGCGCGTCCACGTCGAGCGCGTCGGGGTCGTCGAGGTCCGCCACGTCGAGACCGTACACGTCCTCGACGATGGCGCGTTTCTGCGGGACGACGTACTCCAGTCGGTCACGGAGGACCTCGGGGTCGAGCAGGTCGCCGACGCGGACGCCGCGGCGACCGGCCTTGTCCTCGTAGGTGGGGCCGATGCCGCGGCCGGTGGTGCCGACCTCGTCGTCGGTCTCGCTCTTTACCTCCTCCTCGATACCGTCGAGAACCCTGTGGTAGGGAAGAATAACGTGTGCGCGCCGGGCGACCCGCACGTCGGGGTCGAGCCCGCGGTCCCGGAGCGCGTCGAGTTCGTCGAACAGGGTCCGCGGGTTGACGACACAGCCGTTGCCGAGGACGCCGACCTTGCCGCGGACGGCTCCGCTCGGGACGAGCGACAGTTTGTACTCCTCGTCCCCTTCGACGACGGTGTGACCGGCGTTGTCGCCACCCTGGTAGCGGACGACGACGTCGGCGGCGTCGCCGTACAGGTCGACGATGCCGCCTTTGCCCTCGTCGCCCAGCTGGGACCCAACGATAGTTACGGTCATCACCGGGGTTTCTGCCCATCCCGATAAACAGGTTACGGTCCCCTCGCAATCGTCCACTGCACGCGCACAGCGCCGCCCGCTCGGGCGGCCCGTGCCGTGTGGTATCATACAAAGTTTTAAACCCGTACCCGTCGAACACGTAATTTGAGGCTGCTCTTTAAGTAGGCCGGACAGCAACCTTTAAAACCTGCGAACACAAGTTAACAATTGCCATGATAGACAGGCTTGAGAAGGAAGTAGATATGCTCGAGCGCCATCTGCAGGTCCTCCGGATGGTAATCGAGAACGAGCCGATCGGCATCGTCAAGATGTCGAACGAGACCGGCTACCCACATCACAAGGTTCGGTACTCGCTGCGCGTCCTCGAGGAGGAGAACCTCATCGAACCCTCGAGTCAGGGCGCCATCACGACCGAACAGACCTCCGAATTCGTCGACGATCTCGACGAGAAGATCGATCACATCATCGAGAAACTCGACGACATGAAGATCGAAGACGTCGCCGAAATCGAAAACTGAACCCTCTCTCAGATCTCGGGCACGGAGAGGTTGAAATTCTCCTCGCGCGCTTCCACCAGGCAGAGGTGGAATCCGTCTTTTCGAGAGAGCTTCACGAAGCTCTCGCGTTTGTCACGGCTGAGCAGACCGCTCCCCGTCGCGTCCGAAGCCGCCTCCATCGCTTCCGGCTCGAAGAAACTCGACGTGACGAGGAAGGCACCGGCCAGTGACTCCTTGGACTCGCCGACCCGCTGTGAGGCCGTGATCAGCCCCTCCATCATGCTCTGGCTCGCGGGCTGGCGGGACTCGTTCATGTTCGCGACGATCAGCGGATTGCCCATCCGGTCGCGCAACACCACGTCGAAGCTCTCCTGACTGCGGTGTTCCTCGCCGTCTTCCTGGTACTGGACGGTGATCGCGCCGTTCAGCTCCGCCCGGTCGATCTTCGGGAGCGCGTCGTACAGCGGGCCCAGCGCCTCCTGGTGGCCCGTATCGCGGATCTCGTAGGGCAGAACCCGCACGACCCACTCGACGAAGCTGTACTGGATCGTGTCCGTGAGGTAGGCCGCGAACGGCTCCCCGTTGACGGCCACGTCGTCGGCCTCGAACTGGGTGTGGAACTGGATCTGCATGTTGTCGTTGACCGCACCAGCCTCGGCGTTCCCGGCGTGGGCCGCTTCCAGCGTCGCGTCGCCTTTCGAGGCGTACCGGACGAAGAGGTTCGTCCCCTCGATGGCCTCGGCTGGGCTGAGCCGCTCCCGGTCCGCGACCGACTCTCCGCCCTCCTCGGTGCGGAGTTCGTCGATCCGGCGTTCGAGCTGTTCGACCCGCTCGCGGAGTTCGTCACGCTCGGCCGCCAGCTCGTCGCGTTCCGCCTCCAGTTCGTCGCGCTCGTCCTCGACCGTCGCCAGCGTGGATTCGAGTTCGTCGATCTCCTCCTCCCGTGCCTCCAGTTCCGCCTCTAGCTCCTCGATCTCGGCCGGCGCAGGGCCGTCGGGTTCGGGGTCCGGCTCCGTATCGGCCGGTTCCCGGTGTGGCTCGCCCTGCTGACCCTCCGCCGGCGGCCGCTCGGGCTGGCCCCGATCCCGTCGTGGCGTCCCCTGCCGCGACGCGGACTCCGGCCCCTGACCCGCCGGTCCCGATCCGCGACGAGGTTCACTGCCCGGATTTCCTGCGGGCCCGGGGTCGGGTTCCGAACGCGCGTTCGACCCGGCCGCCGTCGGCCCCTGTTGCCCGTTCCCGTCGTCCGGCTCGCTCGTCCGGTCGGGATCGAGCGACGGGATGGATCGGGTCTCCAGTTCACCGACGTTGCCGGTACTGCTCTGCTGTTGCTTCTGGCGCGCGCGGGGGGACTCGCCAGCCCCCGACCGAGGCCCGCTCGCACTCCCGGTGGTCCCGGCACTCCGTGATCCGGTATCGCGCTGTGCGTCTCTCGGCGTCGGTTCCTGGGCGCTGGATCGCTGCTGTCGGGGCTGTGTCTCACCGCTCCGCGAGGACGCCCCGCGGTCGGACCGTTCTCGCTGTTGCTCAGTCCCCGTGGACTCGGTACGCTGGCTCTCGCGTCGCGATCCACTGGACTGCTGTCGGTCGGGTTCGTCCCGCCCCCGCTCGTCACGCGCGGCCGCCCCCGCCGTGCCACTGCTGGCCGCGCCGCCGCGTCCCTGGTCCCTCGTCTCGGCCGACTCCGGCGTGGATTCGGACGCGGACTGGTCCGCTGTGTCCGCCTCCGCTCGCGCTGGTTCGGACTCGTCGGCCGGTGGCTCGCTCGTCTCCTCGGCGTCGTCGGGGGCCGGCTCCCCCTCGTCTCCCCCCGCCTCGCTGGCGTCGTCGGCCGTCGACGGTTCGGCTGGGGAGGCCGGTTCGGCCGGCTCGTCGCCGGCCGCTTCCGGGCTGGTCGCCTCGGACCCGGTATCGCTCTCGGCCGTCGTCGCGGCCGCCGTGCCGGTCTCCGAGGTGGACCCGCCGGTCGCGGGTTCGGTCGGCTCCGGAAGCTCGACGACCTCGATGTCGACGGGTCGCACCTCGTAGATGCCGACCTCGCCGTTGGCCTGGTCGAAGGCCTCGTCGTCGATCAGGAGTTGCTCGCTCGCGCCGACCCAGGCGACGCTCATCGAGCGGCCCTGGTGGTAGACCAGATAGTAGTCGCCGCTGAGGACGTTCTCGGACAGTTCGACGTAGCCCGTGAAGTTCCCCTGCGTGAGTGTCCGGTCGACTTCCTCGATGCTCGTCTCCTCGGTGTAGTACTGGGCGCGGACCTCGTCGCTGCGCTCCTGCATGACCGAGAGCAGGGGCAGCGCCGGCGAAGGTGCCTCGTAGGCGGTCCCCTCCGCGTCCTCGAAGTCCTCGATGGTGCCGTCGAGGATGCCGATCACCCGGCCGGAGGTCATGCAGAGTCGCGTCGGTCCCGCCGCGACGATACCGGAGAAGTCGTCGTCAGCCAGGTCGTGCAGGCCGCGGTACCCGCCGGAGAACGGGCGGGAGTCCCAGTCGTCGACCTGCTCGACCGCGCGTGTCGTCATTACCTCACACAAGTCCCATGCGGTCCTAATACTTTGCGGGGAAAACGCGGCCCGCCGGACGTGACCCGGTGCGCCGGGGACCGACCCGGCCGGTCGGGGTCACGAACCGGCGAGACCGCCCCTCCCGTGTTCGTAAGCTTCAATGCCGCCAAGTGTGGACGGGAGACCATGGAACTGCGGGTCATCGAGAAGACCGACACGGAACTCTCTATCGAGATCGCGGGCGAAGACCACACCTTCATGAACGTCCTGAAGGGCGCACTGCTGGAATCGGACGGCGTCGAGGCCGCGACCTACGACGTGAACCCAGAACAGTCCGGTGGGCAGACCGAGCCGATTCTGACGGTCAAGACCCAGGAGGACGTGGACGCACTCGACGCGCTCGAAGCCGGTGCCGAACGCGTCATGGAGAAAGCCGACGACTTCCGGTCGGCCTACGAGGCGGCGGCCTAACAGACGATCCGCGTGACGTAGAGGACGCCGTCCGGCCCCGCGTGGAGATCGACGCCGATCACTGCCTCCGGTGCCTCCTCGAAGGAACGGGTCTGGTCGTAACTCGCCGCGAGCCGCCGCGCCAGTTCGCGCTCCGTGGGCGTGTCGCTCGCCCGATCCAGGTCGTAGGAGTACGTCGCGGGCGCGTACCCGTCCGCGCAGGCGTCACCGAGCCGTGACCCGACTTCGGACTCGTCGATGGTCGGGCTTTCGTCGGTGTACTGCGCCCGCACCACCTGCTGGTTGATGTACGTCGCCGCCGAGGCGAGATTCCCGTCGGCGGTCAGATTCGCGAACCCATCGGCGGACCGCCGCGCGTTCAACTCGTCGACGTAGGCCGACTCCACGTCCGCGAACACCAGGCCGTCCGCGGCGGTGGCGTTCCCGGGCACCGGTGGCGCGGGGGAGATCCCCGGGATCTGGACGATCCCGAGAAAGCCCAGCGCCAGATACGCCACCAGCGCGGCCACGCCCAGAAAGAGCAAGACGAGCTTGGCGTCGAGGACCTCCAGATAGCTCACGTCCGCGCTCGGGGTCCGCCCGGAACTGTCCTCCAGCATCTCGGAGACGATCTCGTCCTCGTCGTAGCTCAGCTCCCGGCGTTCCAGTGTGGCGTTCCCACACCGGTCACAGGGCGGCGTGTGCTTGGGATGGTCGTTGCCACACTCCGTGCAGATCCAGGCGTAGGTCTTGCTGGCCTCCTCGTCGTCGGCTTCCGGGGCCATCGGCACGACTGCCTTCTCGAACTCGCTGTGGCCACAGTTGTCACAGGGTGGATCGTTGCGTTCGTGTGGCTTCCCACAGTGCTCACACCGCCACTTCATCGGCCGGAGCGAGGGACCCGTAGACGGAAAGGCTGTCGGTTAGGAGAGGCGACCGACGAGAGTCTCTCCGGACAGGTGAGCGGGGAGCGCCAGCGACCCGCGAGCAGGACGACGCGAACGGAGTGAGCGTCGTCGAATGCGCGAGCGGCGAAAACGAGCGACGAGCGAAAGCGACCCGCGGCGTCAGAAGAGCGCGGCCGCGGCGTCGAAGGCCGTCCCGGAGACGACGCCGAAGGCCGGCAACAGGAGGAAGGTCACGATGGCCGCACCGACGACGGCCGCGTAGAGGCCGGTCGGGTACGACGAGACCTCGAAGTCACCGGTCGGTTCTTCGATCCACATCGCCTTGACGACCCGGGAGTAGTAGAACAGCGACAGCGCGCTGTTGACGATCAGTGCCGCCGCGAGCAGGTATGCACTCAGCGTGGCGGCGCTGGCCGTCGCCGACAGGAGCGCCCACTTCGAGAGCGCGCCGCCCCCGATGGGCAGGCCCGCGAGGCTGAACAGGAAGATCGTCATCGCGAAACAGGCGACGGGTGCCTGCTTCGCCAGCCCGTTGTAGTCCTCGAAGGTCCGGCCGACGCCCCAGTACTCGACCAGGGCGACGAACAGGAACGCGCCGGTGTTCATGAACCCGTAGACGAACAGGTGGAGCATGCTGGCCCCCAGGGCGTAGCCCTGGTTGGCCGTCCCGGTCACGATGGCGATACCGATCAGCGCGTAGCCGGCGTGGCCGATCGAGGAGTACGCCAGCATCCGCTTGACCTTGTCCTGGGTGGCCGCGGCGAAGTTGCCGAGCGTCATCGTCACCAGCGCCAGCACGGTGAACGCGAGCGTCCAGTCGAGGGTGCCGGCGACGACTTCCAGCGGGAAGGCCGTGACGAACACGCGGAAGGCGAGCACGAACCCGGCGGCCTTCGAGGCCGAGGAGAGGAACCCGGAGATCGGGGCCGGCGCGCCCTCGTAGGCTTCCGGCGCCCAGAAGTGGAAGGGCACGGAGGCGGTCTTGAACGCGAAGCCGCCCGCGACCATCAAGATGCCCACGCCGAGGACGCCGAGCGTCCCCTGTCCCGCGACGCCGCCTTCGAGTGCCGTCGCGATTGCGGGCAGTTTCATGACGCCGGTCGTGGCGTACACGAGGCTGATCCCGTAGACCAGCACGGACGAGGAGACGGCACCGATCAGGAAGTACTTCAGGCCCGCCTCGACGCTCCCGCGGTTGTTCTTGAGGAACGCGACCAGGCCGTAGGACGGGAGACTGGACAGTTCCAGCGCGACGAACGCCGTCGCGAGGCTGTTGGCCGAGGCCATCAGCGTCATCCCGGTCGCCGCGAGCAAGACGAGCGCGTAGTACTCGGCCTGGTGGGCGCGGTCGGCCAGGTAGTCGTAGCTGGCGACGCTCACCAGCGCGGACACGCTCGCGAAGATGAACGTGAAGAACAGGCTCATCCCGTCGATGATCAGCTGGCCGTTGAACAGCTCGATCGCGCCGCCGGTCCGGGGCATGCCCGTCCCGGCTACCAGGTACCAGCCCGTGACGACCATCGCCAGAACCGAGCCCAGCGTCGCGACGCCAGCGAGCAGGCCCGGCGAGTCCTCGTCCGGGTCGATACTGTCGACGAGCAACAGGGCCAGCGCGGTCAGCCCGAGCAGGAGTGTCGGGGCCAGCGCCGCCCAGTCGGGCAACGTACTCTGTGTCTGGAGTGGAATCATCAGGCACCACCTCCCAGGCCCAGTGCCGTCACTTCGAACACTGCGTCCTGGATCATCTGGTAGAACAGATCAGGCGCGACGCCGAGCGCGATGACCAGCGCCAGCAGGACGAACAGCGGTGCCACGTCCTGTAGCGGGGCACGCCCGATCTCGTAGTCCGTTTCGAGCCGGAAGGGCCCGAACAGCGTCTTCTGCATCGCACGCAGCAGGTAGCCCGCCACGATCACGATACCGAACATCGCGATCCCGGTAAAGAGCGGGGCCATCGGAATCGTCGTCGACCGGAACGCCCCCATGAACACGAGCACTTCGGCCGCGAAGCCGCTCATCAGCGGCAGGCCCATGTACCCGAAGGCGGCCGCGACGAACACGCCCGCGGTGACGGGCATCCGGTCGGCCATCCCGGACATGTCGCCGATCATCCGGGTGTGAGTCTCGTTGTAGATGACGCCGACCGCCATGAACATCAGCCCGGAGATCAGGCCGTGGCTGACCATCTGGAAGGTCGCACCGCCGACCCCGTGGGGCGTGAAGGCGACGAGTCCCAGGATGACGTAGCCCATCGAGGAGATAGAGGAGTAGGCGACGATCCGCTTGAGGTCCTGCTGGGCCAGCGCCAGCATGGCCCCGTAGATCACCGAGACGACCGCGAAGATAGCGATGAGCGCGGCGTTGGCCCGCGCCACGTCCGCGAGCATCGTGAAGTTGAACCGGAGCAGCGCGTAGGTCCCCATCTTCAGCAGGACGCCGGCCAGCAGCACCGACACCGGCGTCGGGGCCTCGACGTGTGCGTCCGGGAGCCACGTGTGGAACGGGACGACCGGCACCTTGACCGCGAAGCCGAAGAACAGCGCGGCGAAGGCGGCCAGCTTGACGGTGCCGGGGCCGAAGCCGCCGACGCTGCCGAGCTGTCCCGCTTCGAGCGCCTGCGCGATTGCCGGCAGGCCCAGCGTGCTGATGGAGTCACCGAGCCCGAAGACCAGCGTGAAAAAGCCCGCGAACATCACGAGGCTGGCCACGTTGGTGTAGACGAAGAACTTGATCGCGGCGTACTTCCGGCGCGGCCCGCCCCAGACGCCGATGAGGAAGTACATCGGCACGAGGACGGCCTCCCAGAAGACGAACCACAGCAGGAAGTCCAGCGCCGCGAAGACGCCGATCAGCGCGGCCTGCATGAACAGCACCAGGCCGTAGAACTGGGACTTCCGTTCGTCGATGGGCGTCCACGCGCTGACGATGGCCAGCGTGGTCAGGAGCGTGGTCAACACGACCAGCGGCATGCTCACGCCGTCGAGCCCGACGTGCCAGCTGATCGCGTACGGCCCGAGCGTGATCCAGTTCGCCACCGTCTCGAAGGCGGGCTGCCCCCCTTCGAGCAGGGCGTTGCCCGTGCCGTCGAAGACGCTGTACATCCACAGGCTCACGCCGACGGGCACGAGACTGAGGACGGCCGCGAACTGGCCCGCGTACTCGTCGGGGACGAGGAAGACCAGTCCCGCCGCCATCAGCGCGAAGACGATGAGCAGTTCGACCAGCATTCAGAACCACCCCCCGACGATGCCGAAGGCGATCAACAGGAGCGCGAGCCCGATGGTCAGCAGGGCCGCGTAGTTGGAGACGACGCCGGTCTGGATCCGCCGGACGCGGTCGCCCGAGAACAGGCTCACGCTAGAGATTCCGTTGACGACGCCGTCGATGATTCCCTGGTCGAACGTGTCGGCCACGCGGGCCAGCGGGAGGGTCACACCCTCCGCCAGCCACACCTGGTACTCGTCCTGGTAGTAGTTGTGCATGAGCAGCGTCCGCAGTCCGCCGAGTTTCTTCGTGTGTTCGACCGGCTCCGGCACCGCGTACAGCCGGTAGGCCAGTCCGACACCGGCCAGTGCCAGCCCGAGCGACAGCGCCGCCGAAATCAGCAGTGTCGGAATCTCACCGCCAGCGATGTAGCTCGCCTTGATGCCGGCGACCTCCTTCAGGATCGGCTCGTAGTGGTGGAGTCCAGTCAGGAACTCCGCGTTGACCGCTTCGGACCCCATCAGCCACTGGTGCAGGTAGTCGATCTTCAGCCCGGTCAGCTTCTTGATCGGCACCATGTTGATGAAGCCGATGGTCGCCGCCAGCACGCCGAGGATGCCAAGCGGGAGCTTCACGTTCCAGCGCACCGACTCGGGGTCCTCGGCCGTGTCGGACCGCGGTTCACCGTGGAAGGTCAGGAAGACCATCCGGAAGGTGTAGAAGCCGGTCAGGAAGACCGCCAGCAGGCCCATCGCCCACGCGACGAGCAGGACCGGGTTACCGAGGCCGTGGATCAGCGCCTCGTACAGCACTTCGTCCTTGGACCAGAAGCCCGCGAAGGGCACGATCCCCGCCAGCGCGAGCGAGCCCGAGAGGAACGTCCAGTAGGTCACGGGCATCTTCTCCTTGAGCCCGCCCATGTCCCACATGTTCTCGTTGTGGTGCATCGCGATGATGACCGACCCCGCGCCGAGGAACAGGAGCGCCTTGAACACGGCGTGAGTCGTCAGGTGGAAGACCGCGGCGACGTACCCGCCCGAGCCCAGCGCGAGCATCATGTACCCGTACTGGGAGATGGTCGAGTACGCCAGCACCTGCTTGAGTTCCTGCTTGACGACGCCCATCGTCGCCGCGAACAGCGCGGTGAAGCCACCGATCAGCGCGATGATGGCCATCGTCGTCGGGGTCAGCAGGTAGAACCCGTACATGCGCGCGACCAGATAGACACCGGCCGCGACCATCGTCGCCGCGTGGATCAGCGCGGAGACGGGGGTCGGACCTTCCATCGCGTCGGGCAGCCAGGTGTGCAGCGGGAACTGCGCCGACTTGCCGACGACCCCGCCCAGCACGAGCAGGCCCAGGATGGTGAACCACTGCTGGGCACCCATGCCGACCGCACCGAGGAACTCGCCGACCGGCCCGGGCATCTCGCCGGTGATCGCCTGCTCGGCCATCGCGGGGAAGCCCGCCTCCGTGGCGAACAGACCCGTGCCGAAGGTGGCGAAGATGCCGACGACGCCGATCAGGAAGAAGAAGTCACCGAAGCGGGTGACCAGGAACGCCTTCTTCGCGGCGCTGGGCGGCGCGTCCTCGCGGAACCAGAAGCCGATGAGCAGGAACGAACACAGGCCCACCAGCTCGAAGAACATGAACGCCATCAGGATGTTGTCCGCGAAGACGAAGGCGAGCATGCTGAAGCTAAAGAGCGAGAGCGAAGCGTAATACCGGGGCAGCCCGGTTTCGTCCTCGTCGTTCATGTACCCGAGCGAGAAGATGAACACGAGGACCGAGATCAGCGAGACGATCAACAGCATCAGCGAGGAGAGCGGATCGACGAAGACCCCGAGATGCAGGTCGAAGGTTCCGAGCCCCGTCGCGAACGTCCAGATTTCCTCGTGATACGCCGTCTCCGAACCGAGGATGCCCGCGACCGTCAGTGCGGTCCAGATCGAGATGAGCAGGGAGCCGACCGTCGCGAAGATCCCGGCCAGGGCACCCTTCTTGGGCATCCACTTTCCGAAGGTCAGCGCGACCACGAACGATACGAGTGGCAACACCGCGATCGCCGGAACGAACTCGAATGCACTCACCATCTTACCACCTCATAGTCGTCGGTTTGGTCACGTCGATGTCCGCGAAGTTGCGGTACAGCACCAGGATGATCCCGATCCCGATGGCGACCTCGGCCGCGGCAAGCGCCATCGTGAACAGGCTGAACACCTGTCCCGTGAGGTTCCCCCACTGGTAGGAGAACGCCACGAGGTTGATGTTCGCCGCGTTGAGCATCAGCTCGACGGACATCAGGAAGATCAACGCGTTACGCCGCGTGAGGATGCCGAACAGCCCGATACAGAACATCGCGGCCGACAGCAACAGGTAGTACTCGGCTGGGACCATTCAGTCGTCACCTCCGTCCCGTTTCTGGTCACGCCCGCCGTCGGTCAGCACGCCGAGGACGGACCCGTCGTCGCGCCGGGCCAGCATGACGGCGACGACCAGCGCGGCCACCAGCACGAGGTCGATGATCTCGAACACCACCAGGAAGTTCTCGCTCGGGAACGTGGCCTGATCGGGCATGTCGAACATCGCGTAACCGATACTCGCCGTGATCGACCCCTCGCCACTGAACCCTGCCGCACCGGGGAACCCGGCAGTGACGAAGACGGCCGCCAGCACGGCGAACAGGCCGAGGGCAGCGACGCCGGCGACCCAGTTGGCGTCGTCGGCCAGACGCGGCCGAGTGGTCATGTTGTCACCTCGGGCGACTCCGCCGGCTCGTCCTTGCGGGTGAGCATCACGGCGAAGGTGATCAGGATCAGGACGCCGCCCACGTACACGAGTATCTGCATCGTCGCGACGAACTCCGCGTGCAACATCACGTAGTGGATCGCGACGCTGAGCAACGCGACACCCAGCATGAGCGCCGAGTGCCACATGTCCCGTAAGAGGACGACGCCGAGGCTGCTCGCAATCGTGACGAACGCGAACAACCCGAATGCTATGGTTTCGTACAGTGCCATCTTACTTCACTCTCCAATCGGCGGGCCTTTGAAGATTTCTTTATCAGATTCGCGCGCGCGTCGCCGAGATCGGGTTCTCGACCGAGACGCGTCTGTTCTCCCGCCGGTGTGATTGTCGTGTGTCATGTGTGTCTGGTGTTACGTGTCGTTCAGACGGATCGGGGAAAAAGCTGCACCCGGACGGCGGTCGGTCGTCCGTGGTTACTGGTAGTCGAGTTCGCCCTCGCCTTCGCCGATCCACGCGCCCCGGTCCGGTTCGCGGGACTCGAGCGGATCGATGTCCTTGTACCAGGGAACGTTCTTGAGCTGTTCCTTGTTGTAGGCGAGTTCGTCTTTCGTGTCGGCGGTGAACTCGAAGTTCTGGGTCAGCAGGATGGCGTCGACGGGACAGACCTCCTCACAGAGCCGGCAGTAGATACACTGGCCGATGTGGAGGTTGTACTCCTCGCCGTTGCGCTGTTCGTCGGTGACGATCTGGATCGTGTCGTTCGGGCAGACGTTCTCGCACTGCCGACACCAGATACAGCGCTCCTGGCTGAACTTGTGGACCCCGCGGAACCGGGGGCTCACTTCGGGTGCTTCTTCGGGATACTCGACGGTGAACGTCTCCCCGTCGAGCGCGTGTTTCATCGTCGTCGCCATGGATTTGAGCAGTCCGATCATGAGTTACCTCCGAAGGTCACGTCGGTCATGCGGCGATCACTCCGACGATGATTGCCGTCAGGACCAGGTTGGCGAAGGAGAGCACGAGCATCCCCTTCCAGCCGATCTCGATCAGCTGGTCGATACGAACCCGGGGCAGCGCCGACCGCGCCCACTGGGTGAACAGGAACACCGCCCAGATCTTGATCAGGAACCAGACGATCCCGGGCAGGACCGGTCCGGCCGGCCCGCCGAGGAAGATCGTCGTGATGATCGCACCACCGAGGAAGATGTGAATGAACTCCCCGAGGTACATCAGCACGAAGTACACCGAGGAGTACTCGGTCTGGTACCCGGCGACGATCTCGGTCGGCGCTTCCGGCGTGTCGAACGGATTCCGGCCGACCTCCGCCAGATTGGCCGCCAGGAACAGCACGAACGCGAACGGGTTGACGAACGCGTACCACGACGGGATCCCGATGCCGGCGATGGTCACCAGCGTCTCGGTCTGGGCCGTGACGATCTCGCTCATCTGGAGCGTGCCGGCGAAGATGACGACCGACGCGCCCGTCAGCACGAGCGGAATCTCGTAGGCCAGGTTCTGCGCGACCGCGCGCAGGCCACCCAGCATCGAGTACTTGTTGTTCGACGCGTAGCCGGCCATCACGAGGCCGATAGAGGCCAGCGACGCGACCGCGAACACGTACGCCAGGCCGACCTCGGGGTCGGCGACCTGCACGCCGCTCCCCATCGGAATGACGGCGAAGCCAAAGAGCGCGGACCCGGCGATGATCAGCGGCGCGAGGTCCCACGCCGGCCGGTCGACTTTCTCGGGAACGATCAGTTCCTTCGACAGCAGTCGCACCGCGTCGGCCACGATGATCATCAGGCCGAACGGTCCGATCCGGTTGACCGCGATCCGGTCGGTAAAGGTCGCGGTGATCTTCCGCTTGGCCCACGGCCCCGCGATAGCGACGTTCACGAGCATGAACGTGCCGACGATGGCCGACGCGATGATCGCCGCGACGAAAAACTGCAGCGGATCGTTCGCGTTCAGACCGAGCAGCCCGGCGATGGTGTCCGACAGCGTCATCAGCGGTCCACCTCGCCCATGATCGTGTCCAGGCTACCCAGCGACGCGATCAGGTCGGCGATGTACTCGCCCTCGGCCATCTCCGGCAGGGTCTGCAGGTTGGAGAACGACCCCCCGCGGATCTTGAATCGGGCGGGACTGTCGGTCCCGTCCGAGCGGATGTAGATCCCGAGTTCGCCCTTCGCGGCCTCGACGGACTTGTAGACCTCCGTGTCCGGTTCGGGCTTGATCGTCCGGGGCACGTTGGCCTGAATCGTGCGGTCCTCCTCCGGCCAGTCCTCCAGCAGGTCGACACACTGGTTGATGATCTTGGCCGACTCCTCGACTTCCTGGAGCCGCACCAGCAGACGGGCGTAGTTGTCACAGCCGTCCTCGGTGACCACGTCCCAGTCGAGTTTGTCGTAGTAGCCGTAGGGATCGTCCCGCCGGATGTCGTAGTCGATACCCGAGCCACGGGCGACCGGCCCCGTCGCGCCGTAGTTCTTGGCGACTTCCGGGTCGAGGTAGCCGGTATCGACGGTCCGGACCTGCAGGATCTCGTTGCTGGTCAGCAGGTTGTGGTACTCCTCCAGCTTCTCGGGCAGGTCGTCGATGAACGCCCGAATCTTCTCGAAGAACTCCTCGCGGGGCTCGGGCAGGTCCCAGGCGACCCCGCCCAGCCGGAAGTAGTTGAACATCAGCCGCTGGCCGGTCAGGTCTTCGAGGATGTTCTGAACCGTCTCCCGGTCCTGCATCCCGTACATGAAGGTTGCCGTGAAGTCGCCGACGATGTCCAGCGCGTACGCGGCGACCGCGAGCATGTGCGAGAGGATCCGCGACAGCTCGGCGGACATCGTCCGGATGACCTGTGCGTACTCGGGCACGTCGATGTCGGCCAGCGTCTCGGCCGTCCGGGCGTAGGCCCACTCGTTCAGCAGGCCCGCTCCGCCCCAGTCCCAGCGGTCGGGGTAGGGCATGATCTGGTGGCGGTAGGTGCCCTGCTGGCACATCTGCTCCTCACAGCGGTGGATGTAGCCGATGTCGGGCTCCACGTCGGCGACCTGCTCGCCGTCCAGCGTGGCCTCCACGTGGAGGACGCCGTGGGTCGCCGGGTGGTGGGGCCCGATGTTGAGCAACATCGTGTCGCTGTCGTCGTCGAGCCGCTGATCCTCCTCGAGCGGGTTCTTGTTCTCCCGCAGCGTGACGATCTGTGGCTTGGTCTGGTCGTAGTCCATCGAGAGCGGATGGCCCTGCCAGGTCTCTGGCAGGAGGATCCGGCGCAGATCCGGATGATCCGCGTACTCGATACCCACCAGGTCGTAGGCCTCCCGCTCGTGCCAGTCGGCCGTCCGGAACACCGGTTCGGCCGACTCCGAGACGGGGTCGTCCTTGCTCGTGGGGACGACGACGCCGACCTCCTGTGTCCGGTCGTCGTACTTGGTGAGGTGGTAGATCGTCTCGTAGCGGTCCTGGTACTCCTGTGCGGTGACGCAGTTGCAGTTGTCGAAGCCGGCCTCCTCCTTCAGCGTCGAGAGGGTGTCCTGCACGGCGTCGGGCCGGATCACGAATGCCTCTGCGTTGAGGTGGGTCTCGCGATCCAGCACCGCGTCGCCCAGCAGGGCTTCGAGTTCGTCGTAGTCGACTTCGCCCGCTTTCGTGAGGCCCACGTCGCGTGGTCCCGGTTCCTCTAGGCTCATGCGAGCCACCTCCGGTGGCGAGCATGAGTAGATGAGTCGCAGCCCGCGCAGTTACGCGAGCAGGAACGTCTTAGCGTACTCATGGCGAATCAACCCAGTTGTACCGCATGACGAGATCGTCGTGATCGATCTGGTCGGCGAGTTTCTCGACGAGTTCGTCCCGTTCGAGGTCGCCGAACTGCTCCAGTTCGTACGGTTTGACCGTCACGGGCGCGGACTCGCCGTTGGCGACCCGTTCCTGGAGCTTGGCGATCCCGTAGATCAGGGCTTCCGGGCGGGGCGGACAGCCCGGGACGTGGATGTCGACCGGGATGACCTCCTCCGCGCCCTTGATCACGTTGTACCCCTCCTGGAACGGTCCGCCGGAGATGGTACACGAGCCCATACCGACGACGAACTTGGGCTCGGGCATCTGGTCGTACACCCGCTTCATCCGCGGGGCGAACTTCGAGACGATGGTCCCGGGGACGATGATCACGTCGGCCTGTCGCGGCGAGGCCCGCGGAACGCCGGCCCCGAATCGGTCGAGGTCGTGCTTGACCGAGTACGTGTGCATCATCTCGATACTGCAGCAGGCGATCCCGAACTGCAGCATGAACATCGACGAGCCCCGAACCCAGTTCATGAACTTGTCGAACTTCGTGAGGATGAACGGGGACGAGCCCAGCGCCTTCCGGAGCGGGGAGTTGAATCGGTTGTCCGCGCCCTCGCCCATGCGGGCGTCCTGTGTCGACTGTCCGGTGTCGGCACCGACCGTGTCCGTAAGTTTGTCTTGACTACTCATGTGTTACCTGGCATCTTTGCGTTTCTCGGCCCGCGGTGAGCGGACCCACTTGACCGCGCCGTTGCGCCACGCCCACCCGAGACCGACGACGAGAACGCCGATGAACACCAGCATTGGCCCCAGCGTCTTCGTCAGCCCGACGCCGTTCTCCAGTGCGCTGCGGTAAATGACCGTCCACGGGAAGATCAGGACGGTCTCGATGTCGAAGATCACGAACAGCAGCGCGACCATGTAGTACTGGATGTTGAACCGAATCCGGGTGTCACCGGTCGGAATCTCACCGCTCTCGTAGGTGGAGCGTTTTCCCTGCTCGGGCACGCTGGGCCGGAGAAGCTTCGATATCACCATCATCCCGACTGGGATGAGAAGACCGACCAGCGCCAGCGCCCCGATGGCTATCCATGGATTGCCCATCCGTGTACACCTATCGTTCTACGGGTTAGGAACGGTGGCATATAAGGGTTCATAGATTCCACGCGCCGGAAAACCACGGTTTCGACCGTTGACAGGAGTTCGGTCCTCGCTCACCGGGCGATCAGGGTCGCTGGAAGTCGGCCAGCCGGTAGTCCTGATCGCTCGTATCGACTGCCAGCGCGAACGGCCAGTCGTACTTCACGCAACTCGTCGGACCGGTCTCGTTCCCCGTGATCCGGAGTTCCATGGTGTAACAGGTCTCACCGGCGACGGTCGCCGTACCGGTGATCTCCGCCGTCGCCTCGTCCCAGCTCACCGCGAACCCGTCCCCGACGGTCACCTCGTCGCCCCGGACCGTCCACGAGTTGCCCACGGTCAGATCGTGGCCGTAGGCGATGAGTACCGGTATCCTGACGTACCGGAACTCGCTGCCGACGGACCCCTCCGTGATCGTCTCCGTGAAGATATTCGACTGGGTCCCGGTGCTGGTATTCGAGTACGGGCCGACGGTGACGTTGACGGTGATCTCGTCGTCCAACAGTGGCCGCCCGTCCGGCGCGGCCGTGACGACCCACGACATCCGGGTCGTCGTGTCGGAGTAGTTGGCGAGGTAGCCGTACGCCTCGCTCTCGTTGAACAGGAAGAACGTGTCCCACTCCTCGTCGACCGCCGGTTCGCCGTCGCTCTCGTCGCCCCCGGTCTCCCCGCCGCCGGTCGCCGTGTCGGTCGTCGTGACGGGCGTCTCCGTCACTGTCTCGGTGACGGTGTCCGTCCCTGCCGGGTCACTGTTGGCACCGCCGCCGCTACAGCCCGCCAGAACGAGCAACAGCGCCAGTAGTACTGTACCCCCAACCGTCCGCGTCCGCAACGTCCCCATAGATACCTCTACTGCAGTCTGGTGTTTAATTTTACTGAATACGTCACCGCAGGTGAAAGAACCGATCCGGCCCGTGCCTACGGTCGGTTGTAGTCGACCAGCACGAACGAACTCGTCTGCGTACTCGTCTGGGTCTCGCCGCCGGTCGTGGTCCGGGTCTGCAACTCGAACGTGGCCGACAGTGCGAAGGGCCAGCCTTCCTTGACACAGCCGCTGAACGTCTGGTTCTCCGTGGTCGCCTCGAACGTGTAACACTGCGTGCCCGAGACCTGTGAGGTGCCGGTCACGCTCACGTCGATCTCCCGGGACTGCTGTTGGGTCTGGAGCCCGCCCGTCTCGAATTCACTGCTGGACACCGTCCAGGAGTTCCCCGGCGAGAGCTCCCGGCCCTGGACGAACAGCTGGGGGACCTGCATCAACACGAACGTGAACGCCTGGGGGTTCTGGCTGGAGCCACTGAAGATGTCTCCCTGCGGCCCAGTGAGCGTCGATGTCTGGGTCTGGCCGCCGAAACTGCTCGACAGGTCGGCCGTCACCTGTCCGTCGCTCACGTCGGTGACCGTCCAGGAGTATTCGCTGGTACTCCCCTGTGCGGCCTCGCTCTCGTACGTGTAGGATTCCCCTTCCTGCCACTGGTAGTCCACCGCCGGGATGTCCGCCTCGCCACTCGCCTCGGCCTCACCGCTGGCCGTCATCTCGGCGCTGGCCGTCCCGTTCGTGTCTGTCGATTCGTCCGGAGCCTCCGTCGTTGCAGGGCCGCCACCACCCGAGCAGCCTGCCAGGACCATCGTCGCGGCCAACAGTATCGCGACGATGACCTGTCGGTTGCCAATACTGGACATACCCGCCCTTTGTGAGAATGGTTGAAAAGTCTATGGGATCGATCAGTTTCGAATCGGTCGGGGGAGTTCGGGGCCGCGGTTCACTCCTCTCGCGTCCTGAACGCCGGCGTCCCGAGTTCGTGCAGGTCGCGCGAGACATCGGCCACACCGTCCTGCAGTCCCTCGTGGTACTCGACGAGGCGGTCCCGCAACTCCTCGTGCTGGCGCGCGAGGTACTGGACCGCCGACAGCGCGGCGTTGAACGACTTCCCCGCGTCGACGGCGGTCAGCGGCGCGCCCTGTGGCATCCCGATCACCGAGTCGACCGACTTCTCCTGGACGGGAACGCCGATCACCGGCAGGGGATAGGCGATGGAGGCGGTCATGTTCGGCAGATCCGCCGACTTCCCGCCCGCGCCGGCGATGATCACGTCAAGCCCGCGGTCCTCGGCCGTCTCCGCGTACGCGTACATCAGTTCAGGCGTCCGGTGGGCCGAGACGACGAACGTCTCGAACGTGAACCGCGCCTCGGGTGGCTCGTCGTAGCTCGTCTGCTCCGCAAAGCCCAACTCCTCGGTCAGGGCGTCGTAGGCCCCGGGACGGCCCGACTCGGAGCCGGCCATCACGTCCAGGTCCGAGTCCGAACCCATGACGATGCCGATCTCGGGAGTGTCCTCGGCCGGTCTGTCCCGCGTTGCTTCCTCGTGCAGTTCCTCGATCAGTGCGTCGACGTTGTCGCTCATTCGAAGCTGAGTTCGTCGCGTAGTTGTCGTGCCGATGCCAGTAGTTCGTCGGTCCCCTCGCCGTCGCCGGTCAGCGTGACGTGACCCGTCTTCCGGAGCGGGTACACCTCGCGTTTCCCGTACCAGTGGAGGTGTGCACGGTCGCGCTCGAAGACCGCGTCCGCACCGGTGAGCCGCGCTTCCCGCCGCTCCTCGCCGTCACCGAGGATGTTGACCGAGACGGTCGGGTCCCGGCGCTCGGTCGAGCCGAGCGGCCGCCCGGTCACGGCCCGGACGTGCTGCTCGAACTGTGAGGTGTGACAGCCCTCGATGGTCCAGTGCCCGGAGTTGTGCGGTCGCGGCGCGATCTCGTTCAGCAGGATCTCCTCGCCCGTGTCGAACAACTCGATGCCGTAGACGCCCCGCCCCGCCATCTCGCCCAGCACGTCCCGGGCGACCTCGCGGGCGGCGTCGATCCGCTCGTCGGGCGCTCGGGCGGGCGAGACGGATTCCCGGAGGATCTCCGCCTCGTGGATCGTCTCGGTGACGGGGAACGTGTCGGTCCCGTCGGCTCCGTTACAGCCCATCACCGCCAGTTCGCGCTCGAAGGGGACGAACGCCTCGACCATCGCCGGGCCGGCGATCTCGTCCATCGCCGACTCCACGTCCTCGCGAGTCTCGACGAGGACGTTGCCGCGCCCGTCGTAACCCCCCTGTCGCGCCTTGAGCATCGCGGGCGTCCCGAGGTCGTCCAGCGCGGCGTGGAGGTCTTCGACCGAGTCGACCTGTCGGAACTCCGGCACTGGAATCCCCGCCTCCCGGAGGCGCTCCTTCTGGACGAGTTTGTCCTGGATCAGCCGGAGGGTCTCCGGCGCGGGGTGGACCGGGACGCCGGTCTCCTCGCTGACTGCTTCCAGCAGGTCGGGATCGGCCAACTCGATCTCGAAGGTGAGGTAGTCGGACCGTTCGGCGAGTGCCCGCAGTGTCTCGCGGTCGTCGAAGTCGCCGACGAGCTGGTCGCGGACGACCGGCGCGGCCGGCGCGTCCGGCGTCGGGTCCGACACCACGAGTTCCACCCCGAGCGGTGCCGCGGCCTCGCCGAGCATCCGGCCGAGCTGGCCACCCCCGACGACGCCGAGGGTCGGGCCTGGCGACGTGAGTGTCATCGACCGGCGCTTCCCCGGGCACGCGCTTAAGGATTGTCAACCCGGGAGCCAGCGGCCGCGATCACTCGGGCGGCGTCGCCGACGCGTTCACCTCGCCCACGTAGTCCGGGTGGATCAGAAAGACCGTCTCGGTCCCGTAGGTCCGGAGTTCGTACGTCGCCGTCCAGTACTCCGGGAACTGCGCGCGGGCCTGTGCCTCCTCGTTCTCCTGATCGTCCTCGTCGTCCTCGTCGTGGGCGCGGACGATGACGACCGGCGGCTCCGACTCGGCCGCGTCCTCCAGTTCGAAGGTGCTGTCGGCACAGCTCACGTTCGCCCCACTCTTGTTGAAGTACCACGGGAGCGGCAGCGCGTTGAACCAGTCCGCGCACGCGGGGGAGAGCGTGATCCCACGCTCGTCTTTGGGCACCAGTTGCGAGTCCCGCGGGTAGCCATTGTACACGAAGTCGGTCGTGGCGTTGGTCCCGCGGTCGACGAAGAAGTCACCGTACAGCAACACGTCGGTCCCCTCGTTGGCGGCGGCGGCCATCTCCATGCTGTCCAGCGCCGGCCGCAGGTCGTCGCCCGGCTGTGCGTACTGGACGAGCGCGTTCTCCCCTTCCTGGGCCTGCGGTGCGAGATAGACGCCGTAGACGCCCATGCCGACGACGAAACTGACGGCGACGATCACGACGACCGCGGCCGCGCCCATCCCGACGGGGTCGTCCTCGGCGAGCGCGTCCCGGCCCCACCGGAGGACGAGTCCAAGCCCCACTGCCGCGGGGATCGCCAGCGGCACCACCGCGTGGAGCGCCGCCCACGGGGCCTGAATGTCCGTCACGATGGGATAGCCCAGGACCGAGACGAATCCACAGTAGAACGAGAAGGCCACCAGATCACGCGGCCGTTCGCCCGAATACCGGTCGACGACGAACCCGATCACCGCGAACACGACGAGCGCGAGCGCACCGTACCCGAGCGTCTCGGCGAGGTCGCCGAGATAGGGGATGTAGGCGTGGTCGCTCATTCCGCCGTCGATCCACAGCCCGTAGAACTCCTTCCACGAGCCGACGATGGCCCGGTCGACCACCGTCGCGAACATCCCGATGTCGCCCTGGCCGATGGCGTTGTACAGCCCCACGTCGCCGGGGTCGCCGTCCCGAGGTCCGTAGAAGAACACGATGATCGCGACGAACTCCAGGACTGCGAGCAGAATCCAGTGGGCCCAGTTCCAGAGCCCGTAGACGACGCCGACGATCCGGTCTTTCAGGATCGTCGTCCACGCAGGGTCGCCGTCGCGGGCGAGAAACAGCCGGTGATCGAGCAGGAGGACCAGCGCGCCGATCCAGGTAACCGGGTAGATCAGCGCGTTCTCTTTCGCCGTGAGCGCGAGCGCGACGCCGGCGACGCCCAGGAACAGGTACCGCGCCCGCCGGAAGTCGATCAGGCGGACGAAGGCGACGACTGCCCCGAACATGAAGAACGCGACGATGGGGTCGCCCCGCATGAACCGCGAGTAGTACAGCAAGAGCGGGTTGGCGGTCAGAAAGAGGGCCAGCAGGGCGACCTCGATGTCGCGCAGGCGGTGGCGCAGACCGAGCGCGGCCAGTGGCGTCAGCCCGCCCAGCAACGCCACGACTGCCCGCATCCAGAAGTCGGTGGTCCCGAACACGCTGAACAGGAGGCCGTTGACGTGGTGGTAGAACGGGCCGTGGATGATCGCCCGATACGCGTAGTCGCCGGTGTGGACGTACTGGAGGATCCACCAGCCGACTCGCCCTTCGTCCCAGTGGGCGATGCGCTCGCCGAGGAACAGGAAGCGAGCGAACAGCGCGAACGCGGTGATGACGGCGACGACCAGCACGAGGCGGTCGACGCCGAACCACGTGGGGAGGGCGGACTCGGACCGCTGGGCGGCGGACTCCGTCGCCGAATCGTCGTCCTCGACCGTTGCCATTGTCGGTGCAGTCTGTCCGGGGATTTAGAACCCTTCTGGTTGCAAACGAGCGGTCGTCGGATCGGTATCGGCTCCACCCGACGACCGCCGAACGGTATTTCTTTAGGTCGGCGTTGCTATCGCCACCACATGGTACGGCTCGGACTGGTGGTCGCGGAGTTCAACCGCGACGTCACCGAGGAGATGGAGGCGGCGGCAAAGGCGCGCGCCGACGAGCTGGACGTGGAGATCGTCGAGACCGTTCACGTCCCCGGCGCGTACGACTCGCCGCTGGCCGCCGACCGGCTGGCACGCCGGGACGACGTGGACGCCGTGACGGTCGTCGGCGCGATCAAGTCCGGCGACACCGACCACGACCAGGTGATCGGCAACGCCATGGCCCAGGGGCTGACCGACGTGAGCCTCGACCGGGACACGCCCGTGACGCTCGGCGTCACCGGCCCCGGCATGAGCATGGACGAAGCCCGCGCCCGCACCGACTACGGTGCCGCCGCACTGGACGGAGCCGTCGACCTCGTGGAGGAACTATGACTATGGACTTCGCATCCCGCGTACAGCGAGTGGAACCGTCCGCAACCCTGGCGATCAGCAACCTCGCCGCCGAACTCGAAGCCGACGGCGTCGACGTGGTGGACCTCTCGGTCGGCGAACCCGACTTCGACACCCCCCAGAACATCAAAGACGCCGGCGAGGCCGCCATGGAAGCCGGCCACACCGGCTACACGTCCTCGAACGGCATCCCCGAACTCAAGGAGGCCATCGCCGCGAAACTCGACGACGACGGCCTCGATCACACGACCGACGAGATCATCGTCACCCCCGGCGGCAAGCAGGCCCTGTTCGAGATCTTCATGTCGCTGATCGACGACGGGGACGAGGTCTGCCTGCTCGACCCCGCGTGGGTCTCCTACGAGGCCATGGTCAAGATGGCCGGCGGCAGTCTCTCCCGCGTCGACCTCTCGCCCCACGACTTCCAGCTCGAACCCGCACTCGACGCCCTCGGCGAGACCGTCTCGGACGACACCGAACTGCTGGTCGTCAACTCCCCGTCGAACCCGACCGGTGCCGTCTACTCCGACGCCGCCCTCGAAGGCGTCCGGGACCTGGCGGTCGAACACGACATCACCGTGATTTCCGACGAGATCTACAAGGAAATCACCTACGGCGTCGAGCCGACGAGTCTCGGCGCTATCGACGGCATGGCCGACCGGACGATCACCCTCAACGGGTTCTCGAAGGCCTACGCGATGACCGGCTGGCGGCTGGGCTACTTCGCCGGCCCCGAAGAACTGGTCTCCCAGGCCGGGAAGCTCCACAGCCACTCGGTCTCGTGTGCCGTGAACTTCGTCCAGCACGCGGGCGTCGAGGCCCTCGAAAACACCGACGAGGCCGTCGTGGAGATGCGAGACGCCTTCGAGGAACGCCGCGATATGCTCGCCGACCTGTTCGCCGACCACGGCGTCGACGTACCCGTCGGCGACGGCGCGTTCTACATGATGCTGCCCGTCGACGACGACGACCAGGCCTGGTGTGAGGGCGCCATCGAGGACGCCCACGTCGCCACGGTTCCGGGGAGCGCCTTCGGGACGCCCGGCTACGCGCGGCTGTCCTACGCCGCGAGCAAGGAGCGCCTGCAGGAAGGCGTCGAGCGACTGGCCGAGCACGGCTACCTGTAACCGGCAGAGTCGGTTCTTTCGCCACTGCTACCGGTGTAGTGACGATCAAACCGAAAAAACGGGCGCGCCGCGATTACCGTTCTGCTACAGTCGCCGCCGAACCAGCAACGCCACGGCCAGCAGTGCGGCCACGGCGAGGGAGACGCCGAAGCCCGGACCGGACCCTGCCGTCGTCCCGGCGGCGGTCGCGCCGGACCGTTCGGTCTCCGCCGGAGCGTCGGTCGGTGCCATCGTCGCCGGCTCGTCGTCGCTCGTCGCGTCCATCGCGGTCCCACTGTCCGTCTGGCCGTCGGACCCGCCGTCGTCGCCGGTGGCGGTTCCGTCGCCCGAGTCCGAGTCCGTTGCCGTCGCCGTCTCGGTCTCCGTAGTGGTCTCCGTGGTGGTCGACGTGTCGGCGGTACTCGATCCGCCACCGCCGCCACCGCCGTTGTTGTTGTTATTGTTGCTCGTGCTGGCGACCGAAAGCGACTCGCTCTCGCTGATCGACTGGCCGTTGCCGCCACTCAGGCTGGCGGTGAGGGTGTAGTCGCCGCTACTGTCGCCGGTGACGGTGTACTCGACGGTCTCGGTCGCACCGCCGGCGACGGTCCCGCTGGCCGAGCCGGTACTCAGGCTCGTCGAGTACCCGCTCGCCGAGGACAGCGACAGGCTGTAACTCGTCGAGGCGTCCCCGGAGTTGTGGACGACGGTCGTCAGCGTGGTCGATTTCCCCTCGTCGATACTGCCCGAATCCAGCGAGGTGGACAGCGTCAGACTGGCGGGGCTGATCACGTCCAGCCCGGCCTGGGTCGACCGCGAGGGGTCCGGATCGTCGCCGGAGCTGACGCCCGAGGCGCTGACGGTGATCTCGCCGCTGTAGTCGCCTTCCACGTCGGCGGTGCAGTCGAAGCTCGCCTGCGCGGTGCCGCTACTCAGCGTGACGGTCTGTGATCCCGACGGTGAACACGAGAGACCGTCGGGCAGGGTCAGCGACACGTCGACCTCGTCGTTCTGTAGCTCCTCGCCGGAGACCGAGACGGTGAGGTCGAACGAGTCGCCCTGCGAGACGCTATCGGGCATCGACACGTCCGTGATCGAGAGTTTCGTGTCGGCGGCCGCGATGCCCGTGGTTCCGACGAGTACGGCGAGCGTGACGACCACGACGAGGGTCGGTCGTCGCGACATCAGTCACTGACCTCCACGAGCGTGTCGTCGACGCTCGTCGCCTGCTCCGAATCGAGCCTGACGAGATACACGTCTGCGGGCCGATCCGTCGAGAGGACGCCGTAGTAGGTGTCCCCGCTCTGTTGATCCAGCTCGATCTCGTAGGTCGCGTTCCGACTGATAACGGTCGCAGTCATGCCTTTCTCGTTGGTCTTCACGTAGATGTCCTCGGTCGTCGAGAACGTCGTCGCGTTCGCGCTCACGCTGGTTCCGGTCCAGACCGTCTGTTCGCCGCTGGCCGGCTGGACCTCGATGACCTCGGTCAGCGTGCCGACGCTGGGCACCGACAGCTTCACGATGTAGGTCCCCGGCGACCCGATGGTCATCGACTTGTCGGTGTCGCTGGAACTGGACACCGACACGCTGTCGTTGAACGCGACCGTCTCGGCGTTCGGCGAGAAGGCCGTCAGCGTGGCGGTCGTGTCGACGCTCCCGTTGACCGTGACGGTCGTCGCCTGCCCGGCGGTGACCGGGCCCGCGATGGAGAGGTTCGCGCTCTCGGAGTCGTCGCGCACCTCGACCAGCGTCGAGTCGGTGTCGCTGGTGCGGTCCTTCTGGAGCGTCACGC
Organism: Halorientalis pallida; assembly: GCF_049605515.1. Classification (GTDB taxonomy): domain Archaea; phylum Halobacteriota; class Halobacteria; order Halobacteriales; family Haloarculaceae; genus Halorientalis; species Halorientalis pallida_A. The sequence goes on along the minus strand of NZ_CP187158.1, from coordinate 1,297,601 downwards.
TGATCGGGCGCGTCCCGGTGACGCTCCCGTCGTCCGGCACGGTCACCGATACGGTGTACGGCGACGAACCGGACAGCGACAGGGCCTGCTCTGCGTTGCTCCCGGGGAGGACCAGACTCAGCGAGCCGCCGGTCGCCGACACGGCGTCACCGTTGGAGTCGTTGGCGAACACCGTCAGCGAGACGCTGTCGCCGGGTGCGAACGGCCCGTCCTCGGCGCTGATGCTCACGTCGAAGTCACGGACCCGGAAGCCGCTGTACGCCCGGATCGACGCGGTGTCGTTCAGCGCGGTCTTCAGGACGTACTCCCCGTTGGCGTCCGACGGGATCTCGTAGTCGTAGGTCGCGACGCCGTCTGCGTTGGTCGAGACCGTCGCGACCCGGTTCTCGGCGCTCCCCTCGGCCTGGAGGACGAAGTCCACGTCCTCGTTGGCGATGGGTGCCCCGTCGCCGGTGGTCACCGTCGCGGACAGCCGTGCGGAACCACCGGGCGTGTAGGCACTCTCGTTCGTCGCCGCGCTCACCTGTTTCGCGTTCGCGCCGGTGACGTTCAGCACGCCGGCGGCGGTGCCGGTGCCCTCCGTCGTCGTCACGCCGACTGCGAGGCCGTACTCGCGGGCCGGGACCGACTGGGGCACGTCGAAATTGATACTCGCCTCGCCGTTCGTCGTCGTGGCACTGCCGAGTTCGATCCGCTGGTCGAACGCGTCGACGAACGCCGTCACGTTCGAGCCGTCGGGGACGGCACCGCCGCCCGCCTTCGTGGCGTCGACGTACAGCGTCTTCGTCGTCCCCGGTTCGGCCTCGTAGCCCTCGACCGCGTTCCCGCTGCTGTCTTCCAGCCGGACGGACACGTCGCTGACGAACAGCCCGAGGTATCGCTCCTGCTGGCCCACGGTCACCTTCACGAAGTGGCCGCCGCCGGAGCTGGACGACAGCGAGAACGACGCTTCGCCGCTCGACCCGGTGGTCTTGCTTCCGGAGTCGACCTCCCCGGGGCCACTGGCGTTCAGCGACACGTCGACGGTCTGTCCGGAGACGGCGGTGCCGTCCGGTTTGCGGACGCCGACGGTCAGCTCGATCGTCTCGCCGGTCTCGAAGGATCGCTTGTTGAGCGACGCCGAGATGTCGTAGCTCTTGATCGGGACCTGCGTCGTCGCCGTCTGTGCGACACCGGACCCCGTCGTCACCGTCGCGGTCACGATGTGGTCACCGACCGGGAGCTGTCCCAGGTCGACCCGGTAGAGGCCGCTGGCCGGGTTCGAGACGGCACTGCCGCCGATGCTCACCTGCTCGCCGTCGAGTTCGGTGACTTTGACGGAACTGATCGTCTTGTCCGTGGGGACGAACACGTCAATTTTCGCCGCTTCGCTCGGCGTGAACGACCGGCTCGCGGGTGCGGCCCGCGCCTCGAAGGCACGGACCTCGAACCCGGTCCCGGTGGTCTTCCGGACCACGCCGGTGTCGGTCTGCTGGATCAGCGTCACCGTGATCGGGTGCCCGCGGTTCCAGCTGCCGCTCTGGGTGTACTCGCTCGGATCGAGACGGATGGTCGACTCGCCGTTCGCGTCGGTCGCGGTGATGTTGCGCGAGCCGTTGATCCGGAGTTCGACGGTCGCGTCCTCGATGGCGTTCCCGCTGGTCGCGTCCGACGCCTCGACGTTCACGGTGACCGTGTCGGTCGGGCTGTAGGTGCGCTTGTTCGTCTCGACTTCGAGATCGACCTGGCTGACGCGGACGGTCCGCTGGGCGATGCCCTGTTTGGTGCCGGTGTCGACTTTCGTGGTGACGCGGTAGCGACCCGGATCGTCCGGCATCGACACGCTGAACGACCCTTCGCCGCTCGTGATGCCGTTGTCGGGGTTGGTCGTCGAGACCTGCTTGCCGTTCTCGTCGTACACCGAGATGTCCACGTCGCTCGCGCTCGCGCTGACACCAGTCCCGTCGTCGTAGGCCGTCACGAGGCCGAGGAGTTTCGACCCAGGGGCGACGGTCCGGGAGCTGAACTCCATGGACGTCTGGATACCCGTCACCTGCGCGGGCGCGCTGACGGTCGTGTTGTACGTCCTGGTTCCCGCGGTGTGTGAGGCGGTGATCGCGATATCGTAGGTGCCGGCGTCGACGCCCTGTGCTTTCGGTTTGAACGTCTTCGTGTCGAAGCTCTGGTCCGTGCTGTTGTAGCTCAGGGTCACCGGCGTCATCGTCGTGGTGCCGTCGGGGGCGAGGAGCTGTGCCTTCACCGTGAGTTCGCTGTCGGTGAGCAGGTTCCCGGTCGCGGGGTCGACCACCTGCACCGCGAGCGTGTTCTCCCCGTCGCGTTTCAGCGAGCGCTCGAACCGGTCGAAGATCGGCCGGATCTCGAACGACCGGCCGCGGTCGAGCGTCACGGTCTCGTGAGTGCCCGACGTGACCGATACCTTGGCGGTGTCGTTGACCGTCGTCCACTGGCTGAACTCCCCGCGCGGACGCAATTCGAGTTCGTAGTCGCCCGCGGGCACCGGGATACTGACGTTCGTCTTCGGCCCCTTTCGCTGGACGAACGATTGCTGTGCCCCGTCGGGACCCAGGTAGGCGACGACGTCACCGTTCGTGGCTTTGCGGACGACGAGTTCGTTCTCGAAGAAGAACCCGAAGTCCTCGACGGCCGCCTGCCGCGACGTGCTCTGCTGGACGATACTCCGGTACTCGTCGACGCGGAGGTCGATGTACCCGCCGTTGGCGAGGCTACAGGTCGAGGCCGTGTCCTGTCCCTGAGACACGTCGACGTTGTTGGCACAGAGATACTTCCCGATGCTCTGGCCGAGCCCCCAGACGTTGTAGGTGACCTGGGTGTCACTGCCGGTGGTCGGGGCCAGCAGATCCACCGACGCACTCTTGGGCGTCTGCCGGCCGAACGCCAGCGTCGTGAAGGTGTTGGCGTTGGCGGTCCGGGTCAGTTGCGGGAACGCCGACGAGACCTGTGAGAGCGACGTGAACACGGTGCTGGCGGGCAGTTTCGTCTTCTTGCTCGTCACGTCCACCTTGATCCGACCGCCTTTCTGGAGCACCATCGGCGGCAACACGGTCTTGCCGGACTGGACCGTGTACCCCTCGCCGTCGTTCGTGTCGGTCGTGGGGTAGTAGACCGGCGTCCCGCCGCTGGTGTCGGTGCCGACGATCCGGAAGCCGATGCCGTCCTCGAACTGGTCGGTCTCGGGGACTTTCATCGAGAACAGCCCGTTCGAGTCGGTACTGGTCGAGTTGTACACCTCCAGCTGGCTCCCGGCGGTTCGTTTCGGCTGGGCGATCACGACGGCGTCGGCGACCGGGTTGCCGCTCTCGTCGACGACCTGACCCGCGACGGTCGATCTGTCGACGCTCCCGGTCGGAATCTTCAGCGACGCGCCCGAGGTCCCCTTCGCGGGATAGACGAGCGTCCGGTTGTAGGTGCCGAAGGTGCCGCCGTTCTCCAGGCTGACTACGTAGCGCGTGTTCGGGCGCAGGAAGACGGGCACCATCGTCTCCCGGCTCACGCCGGAGTCCCTGTAGACGACGTTGTCAGTGTCGCTCGCGACGACGGAGATGTTCTCGACGTCGGGCAGTGGATTGTTCCGGAGTGAACTACCCCAGTTGACGAACACTGGCGCTCTGGGGTTGTCGGCCGTGAGTGACACCGACCCACGGCTCCCCGGATCGACCTTCTTCGAGGCGTTCGACTGCGAGAGTGCGAACGTCTGGAAGGTCACCGGTGCGGCACTCGAGGCCGGACTCTGACCGGCGGGGACGACGGTGCCGGCCGTGTCGGTGTCCGGGTTCGTACACGTGCCACTCTTGTCGAACCCCTGGCAGTGGAACCCCTTCGCACTCCCGCTGAGGAAGGCGAATCCGCCCGACTCGTTCGTGCCCTCCTGATAGAACATGATGGGCACGCCGCTGAGGGTGTTCCCTTTGTGGTCGACGCCGCTCACCCGATAGTGGTTGGCGGTGATTATCGACCGGTTCCCGGTGTCCGCGTTGCTGTATTTCGTGTCGTACCCGGTCACGTTGACTCGGAACGCGTTCTGGACGTAGTCGAACCCGTTCTTGCTCGAATCGAACGTGAAGGTCACCATCCCGTTGTCGCCTGCGCCCTGGTGTACCGGGTCGCCGACCTCGTAGGCGGTCCTGTTGTCGTACACCGCCGAGACGAACGCCGAGGCGTTGCTGTACTCCAGCGGTCCCTGCGTACTGCCACCGGTGAGGTCCCGGTAGGTGAAGTTGAGGTCGGTGACGTGTTTACTGCTCGTTCCCCGAACGGTTACGGTGAGATCGCCCGAATTCTGTCCCACGTCGACGATCTCGATCCGTGACGGCGTCGTCTCGGAGTTGCCCGCTGCGGCGGCCGTCCCCGACAGGGCGACCACGCCCACGAGGACCGACGCGACCATCACGGCGGTGAGCGAAACCGCGAGCAGTTTCTCGCGCTCGGCGCGCTCGCTCATTCTACTGTCCCTCCGTGACTCGCTCGCCCGCGATCACTGCATCGACGATCCAGTCGTCGACGAAACTCCGGGACGCTCACCCGGTTTCGGTTATTTTCGAAAATGATTCCAAACTGTTCCGATACCCGACTCAGCATAGCCTCAGAATCTCATACTTGCAAATATAGCTAGGGTGCTGACTATCATCCGTAATATTGGATTTACACTGGCAAGAAAGATGCGCGAGAAGTTAACGGAATGTCACACGTCTCGACCTCGATTGACCGGTGGTATCCGGTGACACACTGGTCCCGCTCCACGTTCGTATCGCCGTCACGGGGGCGCCTACATTCAGGTGGCTGGGGGCCGAACTCCGGATATGGCGTCCATTCCGCCGGAAGCCGAGGACCACCTCACGAGCGAACTGCTCGTCGCCCATCTCGCGACCAGTCGGGACGACCGCCCCCACGCCGCGCCGGTCTGGTACGTCTACCGCGACGGGGCCATCGAGATCGCGACCACGGGGACGAAACTCGCCAACATCCGCGCGAATCCCCGCGTCGCACTCTCTATCCAGAAGGTCGAGGCGGGTGATCCCCTGTGGGGGATGACGATTCGGGGGACGGCGACGGTCGTCGAATCCGAGAGCGACGGGATCAATCGCCGACTCAACGAGAAGTACGGGGCCGACGAGGACGCCTGGACCGAGAACACCGGCGTCCGGATCGACGTGGGGTCGGTCGATCACTGGACGTACGATTGAAGGCTCATCGTACGCGCAGCGCGGCTCCGCCGCGCGAGCGCACGCCTGAAATCAACTGGCGTGATTTCCGAGCAGTCAGAGCGCGACGCGCTCTGACGACGCCGACGAGCGACCAACGGGAGCGAGGTGTACTAAATTTTGCCCGAGCGAGCGTAGCGAGTGAGGTGTAAAATTCAGCAGCGCTCGTCGCAGATCCGGTCGATGATCTTCCCCGTCGAGAGGAGTTCGTCGTCGTGTACCTGCTCGCGGCCGGACGCGCGCTCGACCCGGCAATCCAGGCCCGCTTCGTCCAGTGCGCCGGCGAGTTTCTCCTCGTCGTGGTGCTGGTCGTAGCCCAGCGCGATCACGTCCGGGTCGATCTCGCGGATCGGGACGAAGAAATCCTCCGGGTGGCCGACGTGTGCTTCGGTCACCGCGTCCAGCGCCGCCACCATGTCCCGGCGCTGGCGGTTCGAGAGGACCGGCGGGTCCTTGTGGGTGACGTTCTCCCGGCGGGCGACGATGACGTGGAGTTCGTCGCCCATCCCGGCGGCTTCTTCGAGGTAGTGAACGTGGCCGGGATGGAGAATGTCGAACGTCCCCTGGGCGACGACGGTCGTCATCGGACGCCCCCGTCGAACTCCTCGTCGCGCAACTCCGCGTCGATGTCGGCCTGCGTGAAATCGAAGAACTCCTCCTCGGGGAGGTCGATGTCGAGCACGTCGAGTTTTCGTGGGTTCCCTTCCTGATCGAAGGCCTGCCAGTCGGTCTCGCCGTAGGGCGCGCCGACGATGATGTGGACTTTCCCCTTGTTGAACGTCGCGAGGTCGGCGTCGCTCGGGCGGAGGACACCGTTGGGGTGTGAGTGGACCGACCCGGCCGCGCGCATGTCGTTTGGAATCATGTTCGTCTTGACGGTGGCGCTGACGGGGTTGGACTCGGTGCCCGGGATCACGAGTACGTCGGTGATGACAGTTCCCTCGCGGTCCAGGCCGACTTTCTGGGCGCGTTCGCCCCGGAGCAACCCCATGTACTCGTTGGGGTGCGCGTCCTCGGAGGCTTCCAGCGCGAACTCCAGCGCGTCCTCGGCGATGCCGAGGATTTCGCCCGACCGGAACAGCCGCATGTGTCCATCTCGGGCCGGTTACCTTCTAAGGGTTCCGGATGCGCCGGGACCGACTCGTCAGCGTTTCCAAAGGTTAAAACACGCGAGCGCCGAACCTCTGGCAAATGTCTCCACAGACTCCCGATGACGGGGCGGAGGTCTCCGCCGACGGGGTTCCTACGGTTTACGACCTCGCTGACGGCTGTTCGCTCGACGACGTCGAACGCGGCGAGTACTACCGGGCGACGGTCAACGGCGTCGTGGCCTACGGCGTGTTCGTGGACCTCACCGAGGGCCTCTCCGGCCTCGTCCACGAGTCGAACCTGCTCGGCACGTACGACGTTGGCGACGAGTTGCTCGTCGAACTCTCGGAGGTCCGCGAGGACGGCGACGTGAGCTTCGAGGAAGTCGAACTGGCCGACTACGAGACCGAGCGGGTCGACGCCGGCGAGTCGGTCGCCATCGCCGACCTCGAAGACGCCGTCGGATCGACGGTCACGCTGGACGGGGAAGTCGTCCAGATCAAACAGACCGGCGGCCCGACCATCTTCCACGTCCGCGACGAGTCGGGGGTCGTCCCCTGTGCCGCCTTCGAGGAGGCGGGCGTCCGGGCCTACCCCGAGATCGAACTCGACGACGTGGTCAGGCTCACCGGCCGCGTCGAGATGCGTGAAGCGGCCGTCCAGATCGAAGTCGACAGCCTGGAGCGCTACGAGGGCGAGGCTGCCGACGAGACACGCGAACGGCTCGACGACGCGCTGGAGGAGTACGCCGAACCCAACGCCGTCGAGCCCATGGTCGAGTGGGAGGCCTTCGAGAAACTCCGACCCGACCTCGAACGGGTCGCCCGACGGCTCCGCGAGGCCGTGCTGGAAGGGCGCCCGATCCGGATGCGCCACCACGCCGACGGTGACGGCCTCTGTGCGTCGGTTCCCCTCCAGCTGGCACTGGAGCGGTTCATCAGCGAGCACCACCACGACCCCGACGCACCGCGGCACCTGCTCAAGCGCCTCCCGAGCAAAGCGCCGTTCTACGAGATGGAGGACGTGACCCGTGACCTCAACTTCGCGCTGGAAAATCGCAAGCGCCACGGGCAGAAGCTCCCGATGCTCCTGATGCTGGACAACGGGTCGACCGAGGAGGACACGCCGGCCTACCGGAACCTCGCGCACTACGACGTGCCCATCGTCGTCGTCGACCACCACCACCCCGACCCCGACGCCGTCGGCCCGCTGGTCGACGAACACGTCAACCCGTACCTCCACGACGAGGACTACCGGATCACGACGGGCATGATGTCGGTCGAACTCGCGCGGATGATCGACCCGTCGCTCACCGACGAACTCGGCCACGTGCCCGCCGTCGCCGGCCTCGCGGATCGCTCGCAGGCCGAGGTGATGGACGAGTTCATCGACCTCGCCGCCGAGAAGGGCTACTCCGAAGCCGACCTCCGGGACGTGGGCGAGGCGCTGGACTACGCGACCTTCTGGCTGAAGTACAACGACGGTCGCGAACTCATCAACGACGCACTGAACGTCGCCTGTGACGACCGCGAGCGCCACGAGGAGCTCGTCGAGTTCCTCGCCTCCCGGGCCGAACGCGACGTGGACAAGCAACTCGACGCCGCGATGAGCCACGTCGAACACGAGCGCCTGGACAACGACGCCCACCTCTACCGGATCGACGTGGAGAACTACGCCCATCGGTTCACCTACCCCGCACCGGGGAAGACGACGGGCGAGATCCACGACCGGAAAGTCGAGGAGACGGGCGATCCCGTCATCACCATCGGCTACGGCCCGGACTTCGCGGTCCTCCGATCCGATGGCGTCCGGCTGGACATCCCGGAGATGGTCGAGGAACTCGTCGACGAGATCGACGGCGGCGGCGTCTCCGGCGGCGGTCACCTCGTCGTCGGTTCGATCAAGTTCGTCGAGGGGATGCGCGAGGAAGTCATCTCGGCGTTGGTCGAGAAGATGGCCGACGCGGAACTCGACGAGGACCTCGCCGCGACGCTGCCCGACGAATAACCGACGCTCGCGGCTCCGGCCCACCGCATTGGGCACGGCTTACTCGTTTTCACGCACGTTCGATACGCCACATCCAGCGGCTACCGGCGGTTTGGGCGCGCTTATCCAGTCTACGCCACCCATAACGAAACGTGGCCGGACGGAATCGACGGCCATGAGCGACAGCGAGGACGACACCGGGACGGACTTATCGAAAAAGGAGCGACTGATCAACGCCTGGATCGCCGTCGGGCCGGAGGGCAAGACGACAGACGTGAGCGACCTCACCGGCTCGTCGCGGGGATACGCGTCCGACATCAGACGTGCGATGGCCGGCGAAGAGGACGACGACGACCTCTCGTTCGAGGAGATCGCCGCCGCACACGAACCGAAACTGGTCGCGCGGTACCGCTCTGACCTCGCCGACGACGACATCGACGGTCGATGGCCCTTCGCCGACCGACTCGAACCGGCCGAATCCAGTCGGTCCGCGGACGAACCAGCACCCCCCGAACCGACGACGGGCAGTCCGGTCCCGCGGTCCCGGACTGGTCCGACACAGCCCTCCTCACCCCCGCCGACCGGAAGCCAGCCACCGACGGCCGGTCGAACCGGCGCGGCCCGGCCACCGCAGCAGTCTCCCCGACAGCCACCGGCGTCGGGTGTACAACCGTCTCAGCCGAGCGGCCCGTCTCAAGGGCAGGGTGGGGTTCCACCGTCACAACCGACTGCCGCCGGTCACCCTCGGCCACCGGCGGGTGGCGGGCGAACCCCGCCCGCGGCGCAGACTCGGCAAACAGGCCACCAGCAACCGGCCCCGGTTCACTCGAATCAGCCGGCGACACCTAGGTTCCACGACCGACTCGCCGAACTCGACCGTCAACTGATGGTCCAGCAACAGCAGGCGACCGCCGAGTTGAACTCCGTGCCACAGGGTTCACAGGCCCAGACAATCGCGATCTCCAAGTACAACCTCGTCGTCGACCTGCGCGAGTCACTCCGGCAACTGGCGGCTGTCGCCCCAGGCCCCTGATTTCCTATCGCGAATAGTAGTTTACGAGACCCACTCACGGCGCCGGACGGGTCTCGAACTCGAACCGGCGTGCGACCAGTACAGCCCCCAGCGCGGCCAGAGCCACGACGAGTAGCAGGCTGGCCGGGAGCCGCCAGTCGCCACCCTGCCAGTCCGCCCGGAACACGCCGACGAAGTAGCCGGCGACGCCCTCGCCCTCGATCAGAACCGCGACCTCGCGGTTCTCGCGCGCGGAGTTGTTGTTCCAGTTGAGCGAACCGACCAGTACCTGGTCGTCGTCGACGATCACGCCTTTGGCGTGGATCTTCTCGAACCGGCCGTTCGGGTCGGCGACCCGGGCCGTCAGCGGCAGGTCATCGCGGGCCGCCCGCTCGTTCAGCCACTCGACCAGCTCTCGGTTCTCCTCCTCGACGTACCAGGCCCCGCTGAGCAGAATCCGCACGTCGACGCCCCGCCGTGCGGCCGCGAGCGTCGCGCGAAGGAACGGCTGGCGTCGGCTCCCGATGGAGACCTGCTCGATACGGATGGTCTCGTCCGCGTTCCGGAGCAGGCGGCGGACGCGCCGCTCGGCGTTGTCGGGCGCTCGCAGTAACTCGACGCGCTCGGGATCGAAGCGGCGTGGACTGGCCCTTTCCGGAAAGGTCCCGTTCGCTGGGGGACCGTCCGCCGGCTCGAAGCGCTTCCCGGCCCGATACCGACGCCAGGACTCCGCGTCCAGCCCGCTCGCGTCGGCCTGGAACGTCGCCGCCAGCGCGGAGACGATTCGATCCGATCGCACGACGACACCCCAGCCGCGGCTGGCGTGGCCGCCGGTGCCCGCCGGCTTCCAGTTCTCCGTGGTGACCAGGGCCCGCCCGTCGACGACGGCGTATTTGGCGTGGTGGAAGGCGTACCGTGCGGGGTCGCCGGAGAGAACCGTGACCTCGACGCCGCGTTCGGCGAGTGTGTCGAGCGTCCGCGCGGACCGACGCGACAGCCCACCGACCGGACTGCCGTCGACGAGGACGCTGACCGCGACGCCGTGGCGGGCCGCCGCGACGAGTTCCCGCTCGACCCGCGGCGAGGTGAGCGTGTAGCCCGCCAGCAGGATTCGCTCGTCTGCGGCGGCGAGCGTCTCGGCCGGGACCGCCGCGCCGTCGGGCAGGACGAACGCCCGAGTCGATTCGCCCGGGGCGGCCACGACGGGGAACTCCGTCGCGCCGACCGGTCGCCAGCGGATGCCGTCGCGCCCCGGGATGGCGATCTCCCCTTCCGGTGCGTCCGCGTACCGAATCGTGTCGACTGGCTCGCCGTCGCGTGAGAGCGTGACGTGATCACCGCCGTTCGCGAGCGCCAACCCCTGGCCGAGCGCCAGGATTCGGGCGTCCGTCCGGTTTCGCGTCAGGTTGGGTGCGGTCGTGAGTGCGATCCGACCCTCGACGGTCCGGTCCGGGAGTCGAATTCGGTCCTCCCCGTCCGTGATCGTGTAGTTCCCCAGCGATGTCGGCGTCGTGACGTTCAGGATCACGAACTCGCCGGCGTCGCCGTCGGGAACCGGATTGGGGTAGACACCGGTTAGCCCGACGGGTACTGTCTCGTTGATCGGTGCCGGAGCGACGCCGGCTACCTGTTCCGGCCCTTCGTCGAAACCGGCCGCTGGCGCAACGATGAGACCGAATCCGGCTGCCAGAAGCACGAACACGGCGACCGGCGCTCTGAATCGGGGCACGCGATCGGGTGGTCCCGGCTTGGATCATAAACCCTCGGCCGCGATATCGATTCACTCGCTCGTCGGCCGGCGCCTACCCGGTCGTCAGGCGAGGGACCACGGAGTTATCATACTGTAGAATGGAGAGTACGATTCATCTATCTACGGTTCCTAGATTGTGCAACCGTGTCGACGCCAAGCGACGAATCTAACGAGTCTATACGCGTTCTCTACGTGAACGACGACGAAGCGTTCGCCGATCTCGTGCGGACCAAACTCGATCTAATCACTCCCAGTGTAGATCTCGCTGTTGAGAACGGCCTGGAACCGGCGCTGGACCGACTGGACGAGGGTGTCGACTGTGTGGTCACCGCGTATTCGGTGGCCGGCGGGAGTGGGATCGACCTCATCGAGCGCGTGCAGGGGCGTGACGCCGACGTTCCGACGATTCTGTTTACTGGCCGTGGGAGCGAGCGAATCGCGAGTCAGGCGACCCAGGCGGGGGTTTCGGACTACATTCCGATCCAGTCCGAACAGGACGACTTCGAAATTCTCGCGGCGCGCATCGAGACGCTGGTCGATGCGGCCCGGCAACGACGGCGGGCCGACGCGGTGACCGACCGGTTCCGTCGGACGATCGAACGGACGACGGACGCGATCTACGCCGTCGACTCGGACTGGCGCATCGAGTACATGAACGAACGGATGGCGACGCGGGTCGACTGTGACCCCGACGCGGTTGTCGGAACAGTCCTCTGGGAACAGTTTCCGACAATCCTGGGGACGGACCTGGAAGCGAACTACCGGGAGGCGATGGCTTCGGGCGAGCCGATCTCGTTCGAGCAGTACCTCGACGAGCCCTACGACTACTGGGTCCAGGTGCGTGCGTTCCCGGACGAGGACGGATTGACGGTGTTCTCCCGCGAGATAACCGGCCAGCGTGAACGCCAACTGGAGTTACAGCGACAGGAGCGAATCCTGCAGAACGTCCACGACGTGGTCTTCGCCGTCGATGAAGACCTCGACGTCCGCTTCGCGAACTCGGCGGCCGCTCGGCTGTTGGGACAGGACAGCCCGGCCGACCTCGAGGACCGGTCGCTGGCGGCGCTCGTCGACGGAATGGCGACCGCCGAGGCTGTCGAGGAGTTCCGGACGGCAGTGAGTCGGACTCTCTCGGGGACCGGGACCGAATCCGACGGGGGGCTCACGGGACTGTACGACTTCGACCTCAGAATCGACCTGGAGACGCGGGCCGGGAAGCGGACCTTCGACGTGCGGCTCACGCCGTTCGAGGCGGCCGACGTTCGGCAGGTGCTCGTGGTGGCACGCGATGTCACCGACCAGAGCGAGGCTCGAACGCAACTCGAACGCGAGCGCGACGCGCTGGGCGAGATCCAGCGCGTGATGGCCGACAGCGACCTGACGACGGACACTCGACTGCAGCGAGTGCTGGCGAGTGCCCGTGAGGTCCTCGACCTCGACGTTGGGATCCTCGCGGAGATCGACGGCGACGACTACGAGATCACCGCCGTTTCGGCACCGGATATTCCGCTCAGCACCGGTGACGAGTTCGACCTCGGCGAGACGTTCTGCGATCTGGTCGTCGAGCGGGGCGAACCGGTGAGTTTCCGCAGTGCCAGCCGCGGTGACGTGGCGACACACCCGGCCTACGAGAAACAGGGGATGGAGTCGTATCTCGGTGCGCCGGTCGCCGTCGACGGGTCCTTCTACGGGACCCTGAACTTCTCGAGTTCGGACGGCCGTGACCGACCGTTCAGCGCCTTCGAGACGACGCTCGTCCGCCTGCTCGCACAGTGGATCGGCACGGAGTTGAGCCGTCGCCGGAGCAAAGAGCGGGCCGAAGCGAGCCGTGACCGATTGCGACAGATCATCGATATCCTCCCGCACCTCGTGTTCGTCAAGGACGCGAGTGGCGAGTATCTCCTCGCCAACGAATCGCTGGCCGAGGCGTACGGAACCTCCGTCGACGAACTCGAAGGGGCCACGGATGCGGCCTTCGCCGCCTCCCCCGACGAGGTCGAGCAGTTCCAGACCGACGACCTAGAGGTCATCGAGTCCGGCGAGCCCAAACACATCCCCGAAGAACCGCTCACGACCGACGACGGCGAGCGGCGCATCGTCGAGACGACGAAGATCCCGTACGAACCCATCGACGCCGATGGCGACGCCGTCCTCGGGGTTGCGACGGACATCACCGAACGCAAACGCCGCGAGCGGGAACTGGCCCGCTACGAGGCGCTCGTCGAGAGCATGGACATCGGTGCAGTTGTCGTCGACAGCGACGGACGGCTCGAATACGTCAACGAGCGCATCGTTGAGCAGTCCGCGGACTCCCGGGCGGAACTGGAGGGTCGCCCGGTAATGCCGTTCGCGCGCGAAGTGACCAGCGACGCGTCCGATCTCGATCAGTTCGAGGCGGCACTCGACGCCGCGCTCGCCGGCGAGGACGTTCCCCACGACCGGGTGGAACTCGAAGTCGAGGCGGCGACCGGCGACCGGACCGTCGAGTACCTGTTCTCGTCGTTCCGTCACGACGACGAGCGGAAGGCAGCCATCGTGACCCGCGATATCACGGACCGGACCGAGCGCGAACAAGAACTCCGGGAGATCAAAGAACGTCTCGATCTGGCGGTCACGGGTGCCAACCTCGGCGTCTGGGACTGGAACGTCGAGACGGGCGAGGTAACGTTCAACGACCAGTGGGCCGAGATGCTGGGGTACGCGCCCGAGGACATCGAGAACACCCTCGACGCCTGGGAACGGCGCGTCCACCCCGACGATCTGCCGGAGATCGAAGCCACGCTCCAGCGCCACCTCGACGGCGAGACCGACTACTACGACACCGAACACCGGATGCGGACCAAAGACGGGGACTGGATGTGGATTCGCGACGTGGGCAAAGTCGTCGAGCGCGGCGACGACGGGACGCCGAAACGCGCCGTCGGCATCCACATCGATATCGACGAGCGGAAAACCTCGGAGGCCTCGCTGGAGGAGGAGCGCGATATGTTCGCCGAGGGGCCAGCGGTCGTGTTCAAGTGGCGCAACGAGGACGGCTGGCCCGTCGAGTACGTCTCGGACAACGTCACCGAGACGTTCGGGTACTCGCCGGAACAACTCCAGTCCGGTACCGTTCCCTACAGCAATCTGGTCCACGACGACGACCTCGAACGCGTCGGTGAGGAGGTCGAGGCCAACAGTGACGACACGACCGAACGGTTCAGTCACGATCCCTACCGCATGGTGACGGCCGACGGGGCGGTGAAGTGGGTCACCGACAACACGAAGATCGTCCGGGAAGACGGCGAGATCACCCACTATCTCGGGTACCTGATCGACATCACCGAGCGAAAGCGACTCGAACGCAGGCTTCGTGCCCTCCAGCGGGTCGCCAGCGACCTGGCGACCGCTCGCTCCGTCGAGGAAATCGGAGAGATGGCCGTGGACGCGGCCAACGACATCCTCGGTCTCGATCTCACGGGCATCTGGGTCTACGACGAGCGGGCCGAGGCGCTCGAACCGGTCGCCGGGACCGAGAGCGCACGGGCGGTGATCGGTGACTCACCCAGGTTCACACCCGGAGACAGCCTCGCCTGGGCGGCCTTCGAGGCGGGCGAACTCCGCACGTACGACGACGTGTCCGAGATCAAAGGCCGATACAACGACGGAACGCCCATCCAGAGCGAGATCATCCTCCCGCTGGGCGATCAGGGCCTCATGTCCACCGGTGCGACCGAGCCACGCGAGTTCACCGAGATGGACGTCGATCTGTTCAGGGTTCTCGGTGCGGCTGTCGAGGCGGCGATGGTCCGGGCCGAACGCGAACACGAGTTGCGGCGACAGAACGAACGCCTCGACCGCTTCGCGAGCGTCGTGGCCCACGACCTCCGGAACCCGCTGTCGGTCGCGAAGGGGTTCCTGGAAGTCGTCGAGGAAACCGGTGACCTGAATCATCTGGAGCGCGTCGCGTCGGCCCACGACCGGATCGAACATCTGATCGACGACCTCCTGACGCTGGCCAAGGGCGAGTCGACGGTCGAGGACCCCGAACGGATCGCCCTCGACGCCGTCGCCACGGAGGCGTGGGGCTACGTCGACACCGACCAGGCGTCGCTGACGGTCACGGAACAGGCTCCCACGATCCACGGCGATCCGGGCCGCGTAACCCAGTTGTTCGAGAACCTGTTCCGTAACAGCGTGGAACACGGCGCGACGAGTGGTGACACGGAGACCGACCTGACGATCACCGTGGGCGCCCTCTCGGACCGGGACGGCTTCTACGTCGAGGACGACGGCGTGGGAATCCCGCCGGACCGCCGCGACGAGGTTCTCGAACACGGTGTCAGCTACGGCGAGGGCGGCACCGGGTTCGGGCTCTCGATCGTCTCCGACATCGCGAGCGCCCACCGGTGGGACGTGTCGCTCACAGAGGGGTCGGACGGCGGTGCCCGCTTCGAGTTCGAGACGACCGCGTAGCCCGTCACTCCGCCAGCGCGTCCGCGACCGACTCGATGGGGTGGGGTGGCTCCGCGTCGGCGTCGGGACGGTCGCCGAGTTGCGTCCGGCAGGACGCGCCGGGTGCGACGACGCGCTCGCCCTCGCTGTCTGCCACCTGCTCGAACAGGATCTCGCCGATGGCGCGGCTCATCGAGTAGTGTTCGGCCTCGTAGCCGAAGGAACCGGCCATCCCACAACAGCCCGAGTCGAGCGGGTCGACGCGGTAGCCGGCCCGCCGGAGGACGCCGACGGCGTGGTGGTCCTTGGCCGTCGCCTTCTGGTGGCAGTGGCCGTGGTAGGTCAGGTGCTCGTCGGGCGCGTCGAACTCCATGCCCGCGTCCAGCCGGTGGGTATCGAGGTACTCCAGCACGCCGTACGCGTTCTCGGCGACGGTCTCGGCGGCCGCCGCGTCGTCGGTATCGCCCAGCAGGTCCAGGTAGTCCGACTGGTACATCACCGCGTCGGAGGGTTCGACGACGACCACGTCCCAGCCGTCTTCGACCCGCGGCGCGAGGTCGGCGACGTTCGTCCGGGCCGTCTCGCGCGCTTTGCCGAGAAAGCCCTTCGAGAACGCCGCGCGGCCGCTGTCGGTCAGGCTCGCGGGCACCGCGACGTGGACGCCCGCCGCCTCTAGCACACGGACGGCCGCTTTCCCCGCTTCCGGGCGACTGTAGTTGGTGTAGGTATCCGGCAGGAGGAGGACCCGCCGGTCGGCCGCGTCGGCCGGAACGTGGCTCCCGCGCTTGCGGAACCACTTCGCGAAGGTCCCTCGACGGAAGGTCGGGAGCGACCGCTCGCGGGCGATGCCGACGGTCTTCTCGATGGCCGTCCGCGCACCCGGTACCTTCGCCGCGAGGTTCGAGAGCGGCGCCAGCGCGCTCCCGACGGCCGACAGCGTGTCGACGTTGGCGAACAGCCGGTCGCGGAGACTCGCCCCCTCGCGCTGGTGGTGTTCGTGCGTGAGTTCGGCCTTGAGCTTCGCCATGTCCACCTCGCTCGGGCAGTCGTGGGCACAGCCCTTACAGCCGATACAGAGGTCCAGCACCTCCGTGACGAACTCCTCGGAGAACTGCTCGTCCTCGGGGAGTTCGCCCGACATCGCTCGCCGGAGGCTGTTCGCGCGGCCCCGCGTCGACAGCGACTCCTCCTCGGCGGCCCGGAAGGTGGGGCACATCACGCCGCCGGTCGTGTCCTGGTGGCCCCGACAGCCGCCACAGCCGTGACAGAGTTCGGCCATCCCCTGGAGCCCGTTCTCGTCGTCCCACTGGAGTTCGGGCTCGAACCCCGCATCGAACTCGTAGTCGGGGTCGAACCGGAGGTGCTCGGTCATGTCCGTCGGGTCGTCGGGTCTGGAGACGACCTGTCCCGGATTCAGGAGCCAGTCGGGATCGAACGCGGTTTTGAGATCCCGGAAAGTCTCCCACACGTCGTCGCCGTACAGTTTGCGGTTCCACTGGGTGCGCGCGCGGCCGTCCCCGTGTTCGCCCGAGACCGAGCCCCCGTACTCGACGACCAGGTCGGTCACGTCGTCGGCGATGGCTTCCATCTGCGCGACGCCGGCCTCGGTCTTGGTGTTGACCAGCGGTCGGATGTGGAGGACGCCCGGGCCCGCGTGCGCGTAGAAACTGGCGTACGTGTCGTGCTCGTCCAGCACGGCCCGGAAGTCCGCGACGAACTCGGGCAGGTTCTCCGGCGGGACGGCGGTGTCCTCGACGAACGCGACGTGTTTCGCGTCGCTGGTCCGGCCCAGCAGGATCGGCAGGCCCGACTTCCGGAGCTTCCAGAACTGCTCGCGCTCGTCCTCGCCGTGGGCTTCGTCGGCCGACGCGGCCCGGATCGGGGCGTCCGTCTGCACGCCGTCCCCGGTCGGCTCGGCCAGCGTCTCCGTTCCCGGTGCGCGGTCGGCCAGCAGGTCCGCCACCTTCTCCCGGCCCTCGGCGTCGTCGTCCGCGTAGAACTCCACGAGCAGGACCGCGCCAGTACCAGTCGGAACCATCTCGTCGACGAGCGCTCCGAACTCGGCGGTGTCACGGGACAGGTCGAGGAGTACGTCGTCGAGCACTTCGACCGCGGCGGGATCGTGGTCGAGGATCGGCGCCACGTCCTCCATCGCGTCGAGCAGGTCGTCGTACCGCAGGAGTGCGAGCGCCTTCGTCTCCGGCACCGGTTCCAGCGAGACTTCGGCCTCGGTGACGACCGCGAGGGTGCCCTCGCTCCCCGCGAGCAGACCGGGCACGTCGACCACGCCGTCCTCGCGGGCGCGTTCGATCAGCCAGTCGAGGTTGTAGCCAGAGACGTTGCGCTTGAGGTCTGGGTAGGCGTCGGCGATGTCTTCGTCGTCCAGCAGGTCCCGGACCGCCGCGTAGATCCGCGCTTCGAGGCCGCCGTCGGGGTCGGCCAGTTCGTCCAGTTCGTCGACGGGGACCGGTTCGAACGTGGTGACGGTGCCGTCGGCCAGCACCACCTCGCAGGCCTCGACGTAGGCGTCGGTCTTGCCGTACTGGAGTGAGTGAGCGCCGGTGGAGTTGTTGCCGATGGCTCCACCGAGGACAGACTTGTCGCCCCAGGCGGGGTCGGGCGCGAACTTCAGGCCGTCGTCGGCCAGCGCGGCGTTCAGGTGACCGAGCGTGATCCCCGGTTGTGCGCGGGCGCGTCGTGCGTCCGCGTCGACTTCGAGGAGGGCGTCCATGTGCTTCGAGAAGTCGAGGACGACCGCGCGGTTGACCGTCTGTCCGGCGAGGCTCGTCCCCGCGCCCCGCGGGAGGACGGGAATCCCGCGGTCGGCGCAGTACTCGACGACGGCGGCCACGTCGGTCGTCGAGGTGGGGAACACGACGCCGACGGGGGTCACCGCGTAGATGCTCGCGTCGGTGGCGTACTGTTCCCGGGAGTACTCGTCGAAGCGGACCTCGCCGTCGATCAGAGACTGGAGGTCGGCGACGAGCCCCGGCCGCGCCACGTCGCCGCCCTGGTAGTCGTAGGCCGCCCGGTCGTCGGAGCGGGGATCGTCCGACGACGTACCGCTGGCTCCCGACTCGGAACTCATAGACGGTGATAGCGGCCGGAGCAGGGAAACAGTTGGCGTTGCGGAACGGGAGGGCGGTTCGCGGGCGGTGAGTCCGGCGACGGCTCAGGCCGACGTGGACTCGGCGGCCTTCTCGGCCTCGACCTGCACGAGGTAGGCGCGGTCGTCGGCGTAGTCGGCGGCGGCCTCGCGGGCGCGCTCGGTCCCGATGGCGTTCAGCGCCCAGGCGGCACTGGCCCGCACCTCGTCGGCGTCGTCCTCGGCCAGCACGTCGGCCAGCGGGTCGATGGCGCGGGTGTCGCCGATCAGCCCCAGCGCGCGGGCGGCCGTACTGCGGACCTCCGCGTCGTCGTCGACGAGCTGGTCGGCCACGACCTGCGTCGAGCGCTCCTGCCCGATAGCGCCGATGGCGCGCAGGGTCACCTTCCGGAGCGCCACGTCGCCGCCCTCGACGTACTCCTCGATGGTGTCCAGTGCCTCCTCGGCCCCGATCCGGCCGAGGATGCGGATGGCCTGCTTGTTGCGTTTCTCGGCCATCGCCAGCAGGTCCTCGGTGGCTTCGGGCGGGGCGATCCGCTCCAGCGAGTCGAGGACGTTCTCCTCCATGAAGTCCGACTCGAACTTCTCCAGTCCCAGGAGGATCATCTCGACTGCCTCCTCGTCACCGTCTTTGTAGGCTTTCTCGTGGAGCTTGACGGCGTTCCACTCGGCCGGGAAGTCCTTCCGGTTTTCCGGGTCGAGCGGATCGTAGAAGCCCTGTGCGTCGAGCTGTTCCCGGACGAGCAGGTCGTCCCACTCCTCGGCATCGTCGAGCGCGGTTTCGAGGCTCTCGCCGGCCTCCAGCAGCGTCTCGATGGTCTCGGCGTCCTCGTCGGCGTCGAGGTCGGTGTCCGCGACGATCTCGCTCACGGTCCGGAGTTCGGCCGCGAGGTCGCCCATCTCGTCGCTGTCGGGCTCGAAGGTCTCGACGAGTTGACTGCCGGCGGTGTCGAGGAACTCCTCGACGGCCGGGATGACTTCGAGTTCGCCGTCCTCGGTCCACTCGGTGGTCTCGACGGTGTCGGCGGCGGTCTCGATGATCTCGGTCACGTCCTCGGCGTAGGGGCCGCGCTGGCTCGCCACGTCGTCACGGAGCGAGTCGAGGCGGTCGCGCAGGTCCGCGGCTTCCTCGTTCTCCTCGTCTTCGTCGTCGGGTTCCAGGGCCTCGACGGCCTCCTCGATGGCGTCGAGGTCCGCGTCGATTGCGTCGAGGTCGGCCTCGGTCTCGGCGTCCTCGAGTGCCTCCTCGACCGAGTCGAGCCGGTCCCCGACCGCGTCCGCGTCGGCCGCGGGTACGTCGGCTCCGCCCTCGGGTGTACTCTCGGCGTCGGTGTCGGCCTCGTTCGCGCCGTCCCCGTCGTCGCCGTTGCTCATACCCGAACACTCGACTGTCCACACAAAAGGCGTTTCTATTCGGTATCCGCGCCTGGGGCCGGGTCCGGGCTCTCCTCGGCCCCCTCATCGGGCGCGTCGACGAGGTACCGCCGGTAGAACCACGGCCCGATCAGGTAGAGGACTGCGCCCACGAGCAGGGCCCGGGGAAACAGCCGACCGAAGGCGGTCGGCGCGACGATGGCTCCCGCCTGCACCGCGCCCATCCCCAGCGCGTGGGACGCGCGCAGTTCCGGGTAGGTGATCGTCGTGATCATCAGGTACGTGAACACGGCCGTCATCGCGAGCAACGCCGTCGCGCCGCGAGCGCCGGGGACGCCCGCCAGGTAGACGACGGCCAGAATCGTGGCCGCCAGCGTCGTCTGGACGCCCTCGGTCTCGTCGCTGCCGATGTCGTAGGCGGTGTACATCCCAAGCCGGACGACACCCGACCCGACGAACAGCGCCGGGACGACGAGTGCCGTCGCCAGCAGTGCCGGCGGATCGGCCCCCGAGAGGGTCAGCCCCCACTCGGCGCTGGCGACGCTGTAGACGAAGATGGCGGGCGCGACACAGAACGAGGCCACGTCGGCCAGCGAGTCGATGAACTCACCGACTGGTGTACTCCCGACCTTCCGGGCGAGGACGCCGTCGAGCCCGTCGGCGACGGCGGCCAGGAGGATCAGGCGCGCGCCCAGGGCCGGACTGGCGGTGGCGGCGACCGCGGCCGCGAAGCCCAGGCCTGCGTTTGCCACCGTCACCAGGTCGGCGAGTCCCAGCCGACCGACGAACCGCGGCTGCATATCACGGGCTCGGTGGACCCCAGCCTTAATCGGTTCGGTACGACCCCGCTACTCGATGCGGTGCATCAGCGCGGTCACGAGTAACCCGAAGGCCGCGACCGCCCCGAAGACCACGAGGACGCCCGCGATCCGGTTGTCCCCGTCGGGATCGAACCCGTAGCCGAGCACACTCGCCAGGCCGAGCAGCGCGACGACCGCGCCCGCGCCCACGCCGACACCGGTCAGTCGCGGGATCTTCGTGCCGAACTCCACCACGGCGGCCGCGACCGTCGCGAGCCCGACCGCGAGCAGGCCCGCTCCGAACTGCGTTCGCTCCATACCCCCCGTCCGAGCGCCGGGTAGAAAAGTCCGCTCACTCCGGGTCACGCCGCCCGCGCCCGTCCGAAACCGCGCGACATATCACGCTCCGGTCCTGACCTTCAGGTATGCGCAGACGGGCCTTCCTCGCGAGCGTCGGTGGCACGGCCGTCACACTGTCGGTCGCCGGTTGCCTCGGCTCGGGCGGCGCCGGAACGGCGGACGACGAGTACGACATCGGCATGTCGACCTCCGCGTTCCGCCCGGCGGAGTTCTCGGTCGCCTCCGGGACGACCGTGGTGTGGAAGAACACGAGCAAGAGCACTCACACCGTCACGGCCTACGAGAGCGCCATTCCGGACGAAGCGGACTTTTTCGCCTCCGGGGGGTTCGAGAGTACGAAGGCCGCCCGCGACGGCTGGTTGCAGAACAGCGGCGGCGGGTTCTCCAGCAACGAGACCTACGAACACACGTTCACCGTCCCCGGTACCTACGAGTACTTCTGTATCCCCCACGAGAAGACCGGGATGGTCGGTACCATCGAGGTCACCGAGAACGCCACCCGCACGCCGAAGACGCCGGTGAGGACCGCGGACGGCACCCCTTCCGGGACCGACACCGAGTGATCGATCCGGGCCCGGCCGCCCCAGCCATCCCGACTGTTGTGGCCAGCGTCGCCACTCCCGGAGCGTGAAAAAATCGAAAAGCGAGTCGGATTACTCCTCGTCGGCGTCCGCGTCGGCCTCGTCGGTCTCGGTGACCTCGGAGTCGTCCTCGCCCACGTCGACGCTGGTCTCCTCCTCGGCGGCGACTTCTTCCGGGCGGGCTTCCAGCGTCGTCTTCTGGATCTCGACGCGGCGCACCGGGTAGATCTGCTTGGCCTCGTTGTAGATGGCCGATGAGAGGCGACCTTCGACGACGCTGTCGACCAGGTCGCTGAAGGTGCGGTCGCTCGCGCTCTCCTCGACGAGGTCGATCATCGTCCGGCGGATGGCCTTCTCCTGGCTGTGGTCCGCGGACTTCGTCGTGTAGGCGACGGGCTGGACCTGGAGGCGGTAGTCGTCGGTCGTCAGGACCGTCACGAAGGCCTCGATCTTCGAGGAGCCCCGGCGGACGAGGCTCCGCTTGTAGTCGCGTGTCAGCTCGAAGGTGTCGAACTGGGTGTAGGCGGAATCGCCGGCCACCTCGTCGACCTGGAAGGTGAGCTTCTTGTTGTTCTCGCTGGCGTCGTTTTTCAGATCGCCCAGCGTGGTTTCGATGGTCCGTCCGAGGACCTGTTCCGATTCTTCTGCGGGCGTGTCACCGAGTTCCTCGCGCTCGAACTGCTCGGGCGAGAACACGGTGTACCACTGCTTGCCCTGCTTCTGCCGTGAAACTGATCGTTCGCTCATGTCTGTGTCTGTGTGAGTTCGTCCGCAACTGTACAGTTGACCACGTAGTCGTCGACCGTCGCGTGTAACCCGCCGGTCGACGCCCGTTCGATCACCGTCCTGACCGTCTCGCCGTCGACCGTCGTCTCCATCTCGTCGGTGTTGTCGGGGGCGAGCGCGGCCGCGACCATCGCGGCCCGCTCGTGAGTGCCGTGGGTCGTCTCGATCACGGCTCTCATAGTGCCTCCCTGAACGCCTCGATGAACGTCGCGGTGTCGGTCTCGAAGGACGCCCGCGCGCGCCGGCCGGTGCCGGCCGCGCGACCGCCCGCGCTCTCGACTGCCGCGTCCATCGTCGCGCCGAGCTGGCGGTCCGCGACCGACGCCGCGGCGGCCTCGCCGTCGGTGACGAACAGCGCCACCGGCTCCGGCGACCGGAAGTCCCGGCACAGGCGCGCGGCCGTCGCGACGGGCGGTTCGGCGTCGCCATCTCCCGCGCCTCGCGCGACGAACAGGCCGTCGTACCGGCCGGTCGTCGCGTTCGCGAGCGCGCGGTGTGCGCGCTCGCCGTGAGTGCGCCACGCGTCGAGGGCCGCCTCGCGCGCGTCGTGGCCCAGCGCCAGCGCGACGCCGGTGCCGGGCCGAACGCGAGCGACCGCATCGAGTACGTCGCCGTACCCCTCGACGGTCCCGAAGGGACCGCCATCGTGGGGGCGGAGCGCGTCCTCGACACACTCGGCGGCGCGCCGACTCGCGTCGTCGGTCCCGACGGTGCGGAGCGCGACCATCGAGGCCAGTCTGCGGCGGTCGTCCTCGTCCATGCCGTCGGCGTCCTCGGCCGCGAGCATGAGGTTGCATTCGGCCAGCGCCGTCCGCACGGACTCGGGGTCGCCCGAGAACGGTGCGTGCAGGCGCGTGCCGTAGGCCAGTCCCTCGGTGAGGTCCGGTGTCGGCGTCGCGACGCCGGGGCGGCGCTCGACGCCCGCCGCGTCGGCGAGCGTGGCGCTCGGCGTGGCGTCGGCCACGGTCGCACCGGCCAGCGCGAGGACGGCGTCGGCACTCCCGAGTTCCTCGGCGGCACGGAACGCGACCTCGCTCACGGGTTCTGGCCCGGTCGGAATCGCCGCGTCGGCGGCCGCGTCGG
Source organism: Halorientalis pallida (assembly GCF_049605515.1). Classification (GTDB taxonomy): domain Archaea; phylum Halobacteriota; class Halobacteria; order Halobacteriales; family Haloarculaceae; genus Halorientalis; species Halorientalis pallida_A. Next base: position 1,274,021 of record NZ_CP187158.1, on the reverse strand, counting down.
CGCGGCCCAGCGTGACCGTCGCGTCGGCCTCGGTGGCGCGCTCGGCGGTCGCGGTCGGGGCGACGACGCTGGCCTGGAAGGGCCGGTCGGCCGCCGCGAGCGCGCGGGCGAGAACGCCGGTCGCCGCGAGGGCGTCACCGTCGGCGGTCGCGACGAGCCGAACGAACTCGGCGTCGCGACAGACCGCGGCGACGTCGCTGGCGGCGGACGCGGACTCGGTGGGACGGTCGGCGGTGGACATCCTACAGGAGTTCCTTGGCGGTGTCGTAGGAGTACGTGAACTCGACGTCGAGTTCGTCGCCGCGGTAGTAATCGACCAGGCGGCGGATCTTCGATTCGGTGTTCTGGAGCGCGCGCTTGTTCTGATGGTCGTTTGGGTTCTCGTTCATGTGCTCGCGCAGGCGAACGGCCCGCTCCATCAGGTTGCGCAGGTCTTCGGGCAGATCGGGCTCGGCGTCGTGTTCCTCGAGGATCTCGGTGATCTTCTTGTCCGTGGCGAGAGTCACGTCGGGGACCGGGGTCCCCTGGACGCCCTCGTCACGGAGCTTCAGCCCGATCTCGCTGGGACTGTGCCCCTGCTCTGCCAGTTCGACGACGCGTTCCTCGACGGCATCGGCGTCGACGTCGCTCCACTCCGGCGGTTCGTCTGCCACGGGCTTGTCCGAGTCGGACGAGCCGCGGCGGCGTGTGTGCATTCGTGCCATAGTTAGATTGGAACCGCGACGACCGCTGTCCGGCGTGCCGGCAGGCGGTGCTGGCCGCTGGGGCGCACACCGCGGGCCGGCGGACTGCCGAAACACTACCGCAATCCCAAGCCGCGTAAGTGATCGTCGCGGCGAGTCGGATTTGCGGTCGTGCTGTTCCCACCCCAACCTTCCCGCTCTCCCACTTTACGGTTTCTACTCGCGGCCGCCGACTCGACGGTCGCGCTGGCCACGCGCCGTCTGTACCCGCGATTCTCAGATCTCGTGCTCACGGCCAGAGCGCTTTTGCTACTCGGTACGTAACGTGAGTGAACATGGCAGCAGGGACGCGGCGGCCGGGCACGCGCGCACAATCCGGTCCTATCGGCTACGTTCTCGTCTTCGCCATCGTCATGGCCGGGATGGCGATCATCGTGCTCATCGGCGTCGGCGGACTGTCCGAGACCCAGTCCCAGTCGGAACTCCAGCGGGCCGAACACTCGATGACGCTGTTTGACTCCCGGGCGGCGATGGTCGCGCTGGGCGACTCCAACGGACAGAGCATCTCGTTCGGCCAGGGCGGCGGGACCTTCGAGGTCGAGGAGGGGACCGGCTGGATGCGGATCGTCCACAACAATTACACCGACGACGGCGACGACGAGCGCGAGGTCATCTACAACAAGTCGATGGGGTCGCTGACCTACGAGAACGGCGACCGGCGACTGGCCTATCAGGGCGGCGGCGTCTGGGAGCGCTCAGCCAACGGCGAGGCCGGCATGATCTCCCCGCCGGAGTTTCACTACCGGGGCGCGACGCTGACGCTCCCGATCATCCGCACGCTCGGTGCCGGCAACGCCAAGGGGAGCGTCGACGTGTCGATCCAGCCCCAGAAACAGGCCGACCTCGTCTTCCCCGCCAAGTCGCCGCCGACCGCCGGCGACGAGGTCGGTGTCCCCTACAACGGGACCGACCGCAACTACACGAACCCGATCCGCAACGGGACGGTCAACGTCACGGTCCGCAGTGACTACTACCAGGCCTGGGCCGAGTACTTCCGTGAGCGGACGACCGGGGAAGTCACCGTCTGGGACGCCAATCGAACCGTCCGCCTCCAGCTGAAGTCCATCGGCGGCCCGCCGGGCTCGTTCACCATCCCCGAGGAGGGTGAGAGCGTCCCCGCCGACGGGATCGCAGACGGCCACCCGCTCACGGAGTTCGAGTTCGACATCGTCTACACCAACGGGAACAACGACCACTTCTCGCTGTACGACGAGAAGAACAATCAGGAGTACGAGTTACACGTCGTCCCGACGGGGAGCAACTACCACAACAGCTGTCCGTCCACGCCGACCTCGGACGTGTACGTCGGGATGTACTACTACTCCGGAGACGGCTCCGGCGAGTACGAGTTCTGGGAGGCGACGATCGACCCCTCCAACAGCGCCATCAGCTGGAGCTGTACCAGCGACGGCCCACAGCTGTCAATCGACATGTTGTCGAGCACCGTCGACATGGACTACGACCAGAACGCGCCCGGGATCAGCTGTGGGAACAACGGCAACAAGTGGCGCTTCGGCGAACACATCAAGTGTGACTACACCCACGGCGACGCCACGCTCGACCAGCACGACGGGGACGTTGGCTGGGAGCCGGCCGGTCCCTACTCCCCGGGCGACACCTCGACCGGGCGCACGCTCGACGAGATCGTCAACCACTACACCTCGCTGATGGGGCCGGACATCGACATGACCTCACAGATGGGACCGGGCAACAGCCGCGCCATCGTGCAGGACGCATCCTCGGGCTCGCTCAACTACAAGACGGCGAGTGGCGCGGAGTACATCACGTACCTGCACGTGACCGAAAACGAGATCGCGGTCGAGTTCGACTAGGTCTCGAACTCGAAGTTGATCAGCGTCCGCGTGACCGCCAGCCGCTTCGGATCGTCGATCCGACACTGGACCGTCTCCGGGCGAGTCACCGTACACGTCGCGTCGGCGTCGTCTTCCAGGTAGCGTCGCCAGAGCCGATACCGGGGCGAGGTGACGTTGACGATCAGGGCGTCGAAGTCGGCCTCCCGCTGGACGAATTCGGGCAACGGCTCACGAACCGCTCGCTCGGCCCGCACCCGAACCGTCCCGCCGCTGACGCTCGTGGCGTTGCCCATCTGCTGGGTCTGGATGATCGGGATGATCACTTCGCCGTCAGAGAACCGGAACGGCGGCTGTTCGCTGACGACGCCGCCCTGTGGCGAGTCACGGAAGACGGCACCGCCCTCGTAGACGATGGCCGTGTCGCTGCGCCCCTCGTACATGATCGGGATCGCCGAGTACGAGACGTTGGGGTTCGTGCCGCTCGGATCGACGCCGGTGACGTTGATCTCGACGGGGGATCGCACCTCTAGCCGTGCGTTGTCGAGTTTGATCTCCGTCGAGCGGCTCGGCGCGCCCTCCTGGTGGATGTCGGCCATGTTGTCCGCGAGCACGTCGAAGGCCCGCTCGGCGTTGTTCACCTGCTCGGCGTCGCGTGCGTCCTGCAAGATGCCGATACCGGTGACGGAGACGATGCCCACGGTCGCCGCGACCAGCGAGAAGACGATCACGAACCCGAGTACGTCGCTCACTGCACGATTCCGGCTCATATCGATTCGTCCTCCAGTCTGAGTTCGTCGCTCGCGGTGAGGTTGATCGCGATGGTCCCGCCGGACACCGACGAGGCTTCTATCGGTGTCGACGTCTTGACGGGGACCGTGACGGAGATCTCGGGGTCGGTCGTCCGGACGACGACCTGCGGGTCCGACCCCCCTTCGATACTGATCTCGTAGGTGCTCCCGGCGACGCGTGGCGGGAGGCTACGGCCCACCTGGACCGACTCGTTGTCGCTCGTCGTCTCGGCCAACCGGTCCGCCATCATCACGTCGGAACTCACCTGTTCGCCCAGCACCTCCAGTTCCGTCTCGATGCTCCGGTCGCGCTGGTCCTCCACGAACGTCCCGCCCGCCAACAGCAGGCCCGTGATCAGGATGAGCGCGATAGCCAGACCGAGGACGTAGTTCAGCGTCGTCGAGACGCCGCGGTCGTCAGTCATCGCTCTCACCCGGGCGCACCCGCGTGTCGGTCGCGTACGACAGCGACGTGGACTGATACTCGACGTGGACCGTCGCCTCGTAGACCGCCGGCAGTGCGAACGGCACGTCGGGCGCAGTCCCGTAGTTCGTCGAATCGATGGTCGCATCCCGGACGACCAGCGAGTAGGTGCCCTGGAACTGGCGGCCGTTCCGGACTTCGATATCGTAGGGCGCGGCGACGCCCTCCCCGTAGTCGAGCGCCGGACAGTCCGTCCCGTTGAACGTACCCGCCGTCAATCCGACGGTGGGGTCGGACCCGGCCGAACAGACGCGGGACGGTCCCGATGGCGGATCGACCTCGATTGCAGTCACGGAGCCGTCGCTGACGTTCTTGAACAGCGTGAGCGTCCAGGTCGAGCCGTCGGTGACCCGGAATTCGAGCGGGGAACCGGTGTCGAGGGCCAGTTCCGACGAGTCGGTCACGTTGAACCGTGCCGAGCGCGTCGCCGCGACGCCCGTGGCGACCGTCCAGTCGCTGGCCACGTCGGCGCTTGCCGGCACCGTCGAGTTGGTGAAGTTCCCGGTCGTCCGATTCTGGCCGATACGGGTCCCCCACTCGACCGAAACCAGCGTCGCGTTGGCACTGATCCCGCGCAACACCTGGAACTGCGCGGCCCGGCGACTCGTCGAGACGACCGCCCGCGAGAGTTTGTCCCGGAGGACGGACTGTGTCGACCCGTTCCGGTTGACCGACTCCACGACCGACTCCAGGCCGTCGGCCACGTCGTTGCGATAACTGATCGCGTCACCGCCCCCGGCGTCGTCCCCGCGGGTGGCGAGGTTCTCCGTGTAGATGACCGAGTTCAACACCAGCGTCAGCGCGACGAACGACGCCGCGAGGACGAACCCCGCGACCAGCAGGACCTGCGCCCGGTCGTCGCTCCTCAGATCCGCCACACGACCACCTCCACGCGAAGCACGTCGAAGACGGGTCCCTCGCCGTTCTTGTCGGCGTAGAAGTTCGAGCTGTTGATCCGGGGCCCGCTGGTCATGTTCTCGTTCAACAGGTGGGTGTCGTTCGCGATGACGACCGTCCTGCCCGCCGACACCGCGTTGTCGGTCGGCTCACCCCGGTAGAGGATCGCCTTGCGCTGTGGCCGCCCGGACTTGTAGTAGGTCACGTAGACGTTGTAGGCGATGCCGCGGTCCCCGAACGTCTGTTCGAGCTTCTGGCCCAGTTCCGTCGGGAGCGAACGGGTGTAGAACCCGTTGACCGTCGCGCCGTGGAACCGACTCGCCGTACTGTTCCAGTACAGCACCGTCTCGCGCAAGGAGTCGTCCCGGGCCGCCATCGCCAGCACGCCCGCCGCGCTGGCCTGCTGCTGGTTCTCGATGTGCTGACTCGACGTACTCGCAGATAGCGGCGTCACCGCCGTCATCTGGAGCGCGAAGACGATACTCGACGTCAACAACAACCCCGCGACGATAGCCTCCAGCGTGTGAACTTGCCCGCGCTCGCTCACCATAGTTTCACCACCAGCGAGACGCTGGTCCCGTTGATCGACACCGCACGACGGGCCGTCACCGACGACTGCGCGCCCGATTCGGCATCGTCACCGACCGCGAGCGTCTCCACGTCGGCCGCCGTGCAGTCCGTGTCGCCCTGCTCGACCAGCTCCCCGGCCGTCTCGTCCCAGCAGAGCAACTCGTTGGGCGATGCCGACCCGCTCACGTTCCCGCGTATCGTCACGTTGAGGAACGCACTCCCGGTCACGCCGACCTGCTCGTCGAGTGGTTGGTCACTGAACCGGCAGTCCGCAGGTGGACTCCCGCCCTCGAAAAACGCCACCGTACAGTCCGTATCGAGGGTGTAAGGTGTGTCCGGATCGCCGAGCGTGTCTTGCCCCAGTCCGTCGGCGACTCTGTTGACCGCCACGATATCCTCCTGATCGCCCGTCGTGAACGGCTGGACGGTCCCCGCCACGAACGCGAAGATGGCGACCAGGACGAACACGAACAGCACGACACCGGTCGTGAAATCGAGCGTCGTCTGCGCGCGTCTCCGTGACCGGTGACTGCTGGCCGCGTTCGTCCCGTCGGCCGCGCTTCCGTTGTCCATGCAAATCCCTCGTCTGAACGAGGCCGAACAGTCTCCACTCGATTCCCGCACGTCGCCCGGCCCGCTGCCGACTCGTACTCTCAACTACCCCTAATCACAGCACCGGGAATATAGGAATTGTGGCCGTCACCGCTTGCATATAATGATTTTGGCCGGGCCAACACGTTGTGAGTTGTCCTCCCCCGCGGGGGATCTCCTTCGATGGGTTTAAGAAAACTCGACGGATACCGATGAGTGCGCGGGCTCGTAGATCAGCGGTAGATCATCCCCCTGGCACGGGGAAGGCCCGGGGTTCAAATCCCCGCGAGTCCATGATTCATGCGTCGCTCACACATCGTGAGCGGCGCGAATCGTCGTCGAAGCTGGGATTTGAACCCTGGAAGTCGCAGCACCGAGCGGAGCGAGGTGACCGTCTTCCTCTGGTTCAAATCCCCGCGAGTCCACTCGTTTCCTTCCGTCGCTTCGCTCCGTCAGTCACTCGTTCCCTCGCGTGGTCCCACTCACTTCGTTCGCGGGACCCCCGCGAGTCCACCCGATTCATTCGGTGTATTCATCGCTCGCCGAGTTATCGCACGGCAGCCACGACAGTGCCGCTCGCCACCAGCGACCGACCGGAATACACAACACGCCGTCGTCCGTTGGCACGTGGCATGGGGTTGCTGAAAGACGTGGGGCCGGCGGGGCTGGTGCCGGCGGCCTGGATCTTCGCCGCGGCGGCGGTGCTGGGGCTGGTCACGGCCCGGACCGTCCTGATCGCGATGGTGGTGATGGACGTACTGCTGGTGACCTTCTTCGTAACGACCCTGTCGGAGATGACCGGCCCGGTCCTGAGCGCGTGGCAGCGCGTCCTGGCGGTCGGAGCGGTCGTTAACGTTCTCGGGACGGTAGACCTGGTCGCCACGCCGGGGAGTGATCCGCTGGCCGCGCTGGCGCTGTACGCCTGGATCGCCCTGCCGGCGGCCGCCTACGTCAGGACGTGGACGGCGATGTCGGGGCCCGCCTACCGACACGTCTATCTGGTGGGCGCGGCGCTGTCGCTCGTCGGGCTCGGGCTGTTCGCGGCTGGCGGGGCAGCGCTCCTCGACGAGGCGGTGGTCGCGGTTGCGGGGCTGGCGGTCGTCGGGCTCGGACAGACGGCTGGCATCGTGACGGCGGCGCTCCAGAACGGCGGTCGACTCGGTTGAGCGTCACGCGGTGGTATCTGCTCACGGCCGGTACGTCGCGGACGGTCGTCGCTGTCGCCGTCGAGGCGGAACTGCAGGACGGGAACGCTATCGGTCGCGTGTGCCGAACTATCCGGCAAATTTATAGCTCCTGATTAACAATTCAAGGTGATTCAGAGCGTATGACCGGAGACAGGTGTCTACTGACGGGGGACGAACGGGGTGTTTCGGAGGTCATCGCGTACTCGCTAATCATCGGTATCGCGGCGCTGGGGTCGATCCTGGTCGTGGTTTTCGGTGGGGGTGTACTCGATCAGGCTACCAGCCAGAACCAGCAACAGAGTGCCGAGCTGGTGCTACAGGAGATGGACTCGCGGTTGTCGACGCTCTCACAGCTTGACGACATCGGCGCTGTCGAGTTCAATCTCGGCGGTGCCGCCCCGGAGAGTCTCAGCACGCGCGAGGGGGGAACGGTGAACGTCACGGTCAACAGGAACGTCTCCAGATCGGGGCCGGACTGCCGGGCGGTCGTGGGCTTCGATACCGTCGAGTACCAGACCGAGGACGGGAACAGAATCGCCTATGAGGCCGGTGGCGTGTTCAAGGGCGGGCGGGACAACGGGAGTTCGCTCGTGACGCCGCCGTCACTGACGTTCCGGAACGGGTCGCTGTCCATCTCCGTCGTCAACATGTCCGGCCGGGTCACGGCCGAGCGGAACGAGGCCGTCCTGAACGTCGGGACCTCGCGGACACAGAGTGAGAACGCGTCGTCGACCGTCCTCGACGGCCCGTGTATCAGGCCCAACAATGTCACGATCAAGGTCCAGAGCGACTACTACCGTGCCTGGGGCGCACACATGGAGACCGAGTTCGGGAACACCGCACGCGTCGAGACGTTCGAGGAGAACCGAACTGCGTTCGCGTACGTCCCACAGGACGGCCTGCCCCGTTCGCTCGACGACGAGGTCAACCGCGTCGTCAATCTCTCGGGCGCGTCGTACATGACCGTCGCCAAGACGGTGAAAGACGACAGTGACAGCCTGCCACCGTACGTGGAGATCTCCAAAGAGGACGCCACGACGACGCTGGACAACCGCTACCGCGTGAACATTCGCCCGCTCGCGAACGGGTCGTTCATGATCGGGAACACCACGACCGTCACCACCGTCACCACCAGCAACCCCAAAACGCGTGACGTGGTGTTCGTGCTGGACGACTCGGGGTCGATGGCTTGCTTGAGTAGTAACGCCCCATCAGAGCCCGAATGTCAGTATCTGAGTAATTACGGTGAAGAGAAAATAGAATCCGCGAAGACCGCTGCAAAAGCAGGTGGGATCGCCGCACTCAACGCGACTGACCGGGCTGGTATCGTTGGTTACGACGATACGGCTCGATATCCTGGTGCTGGCGACCACGCCTACCTGACCCGCAACTTCGAGGCGGTCAACGACAGCATCGACACCCTCACTGCCAATTCCCAGACGTGTATCAATTGTGGTCTGAATGCTGCACTCCGAGCATTCAGCGCCACGGGCGGACAGTCGCAAAACCGGTCGGTCGTGCTGCTCTCGGACGGGAAAAACACTGCGAGCGGCGCATCGGACTCGGCGACGCTCGATGCCGCGCAAAGGGCCGCCGACCGTGGCATCGTCATTCACACGGTGGCGTTCGGATCGGGCGCCGACACCGGACTGCTCGAAGACATTGCCGACATCACGGGCGGTCAGTACGAGCAGACCGGGACGCCCGACGAAGTCCGTGAATTCTTCCGCGAGGCCGTCACCAACCCGGTGTCGGAGGATCGCGTCCGGTTGACGGCGATGACGACCAACGCGACCGCGGGTGGCGGCCTCGACGGCGTCCGGGCCCCGTACCTCACCGGCGAGACCGGCCAGATTTCCTTCTACGAGGCCGGCGGGACGGAGTTCCCGAACATCAACGATCCGAAGGCCCCGTCGACGTTCCGGCACAGCTTCGCCGTCGAGGACGGCGAGAAGGTGTTCCTCGGCGCGTCCTGGTACGGGTGTGAGGAGTGGCGCGTCCTCTCGCTCCAGGCCGACGGCAAGCGGGTGAGCCGCTGTGCGAAGCTGAACGAGGACAACATGCACAACGTCTCCGAGGAGAACGTCGGCATCTACCTCGACGGCTACGACGCCGAGTCGAACCTCTTCGACAGGAGCAACCCCCGCAGCTACTCCTGGCAGACCCCGTTCCACGAACACATCGAGGAGTTGCTGGTCGACACCGACGGTGACGGAGACGGCGACGAACTCGAACTCGCGAGCAACCAGGCGCTGGTCGTCTACAACTTCTCGATCTCCGGTGAACCCGAAGACAGGTACAACCGCCTGCCGGTCATCTACGAGGTCGGCCTCTCCGAGGACGCCGTCCAGCCCGAGGACGTGATCAACATTCAGGTCCGGAACGTCCGAGTCGACTGACCCCGGCGGGACCGTTTTCTGACGCTTCCGTTCGTCACCGCGACGCCGTCACGGTGAGGACCGTCTCCCGGACGTAGACGCGACCGTCCGACCCCACGTCACATTCGACGGTCCCGCTCGTCGCGCCGTCCTCCCACGCCTCGCCCTCGGTGACGAGGTAGTTCTCCCAGCCGCGGTCGAACACGGTGTTGAACTCGACGGTGACGCCGGTCGCGCTGGTGGCGTTTTTCGCGCCGGTCAGGTTCGTCGGATAGAGCACACGCGTGTGCTCCTGGTAGCCGGTGATCTGCACCGTCCCGGAGCCGTACCCCACGTTGATGCTCTCGTTCAGTCGGACGAACGAGAGGATGGCCGTCTCCTCGCGACAGACCATTCGCGGCTCGTTCTGGACGACGGCGACCCCGTCTGCCTGCGTGTTCCCACGGAGAGTCGCCCCGTTCTCGTAGACGATCCGTTCGCTGCTGCCCGACCCGGTGCCGAACTCTATCGACCCGGGATAGATATCGTAGACTGCCGGACTCGCCGTGCCGTCGTGCTCGACCGTCACGATCATCCGTGACTCGTTGCGGACGTAGAGCGACCCGTCGCTCAGATCGAGTTCGCTGGACCGTCGCGGTCCTTCTCCGCTCGCGAGGGCATCGAAGTTGTTCGCCAGGACGCTCAGCGCGAGTTCGGCGTTGTCGTCCTGTTCTGCCTGCTGGACGTTCTCCAGGACACCGATGCCGAATATCGAGACGAACCCGACGGCCGTGATGATGACCGCGAACGCGAGGACGAAGCCGATGACGTTACTCAGCGCGCGATCCGACTCCTCGAAATCACTGATTCCGTTCCCGTCGTTTCCCATCATGGTTCAGGTGGTGCTGTAGCTTCGAACGAAGTCGCGTTCGTACGGCCGTTGACAGTGTGTTCGATGACAATTCTGAGTGGCTCATTCTCTGGCCACGGATCAGGTTCCACGATCCCGACCGTTCCCAGTTGCCCCGGTCCGAACGTCGCCGGATTCGTAACCGAGGATCCTTCGGGAATGATGACTCCTCTTTCGGTGACCTCCGGATCGTACCTGATCCATTCGACGTAATTGTCGCCGTCGTCGTCGATGCCGACCCAGTCCGTCTCGAACGTCACCCCTGGCGTCGTCGCGTTGATATAGATGCCCGTAATTTCGATGTCGTAACTCGCCCACTGGTTTCGCATGTCGAACAGGATGCAATCCCCGCTACAACCGATGCTGAACCCACCTACCAATTCGAGCCCGGAGACGCTGATATTCCTGCTGACGTACGTCGACCGACCGTTGCCGTTCCGGTCGGTCACGTTCAGCGTGACGTTGTAGACGCCGGGCGAGTCGAAGTACTCCGAGTTTCCGCCGAGGACCGTCGTCTGCTGGCCGGTGCCGTTCCGGTCCCAGTTGCCGTCGTCGTCGAAGTCCCACCGGTAGTAGAGCTTCGAGTCGTCACCGTCGGGGTCGCTTGCGCCCGGAATCCCGTCGTCGTACGCCACGAACGTGATGTCGCTCCCGACGGACGGGTAAGATGGGTCGGTCCGGAAGGTAGCCACCGGTGGCACGTTCGTGACGCCGCCGTCGGTCGAGCCGAAGGTCTCCTCGCTGACGTTCTCTCCGATGCCGAGCTGGAGGCTCGCCCGGAGCGACGAGACTGCCCGGTCCGGACCGGCACGGGTTGCGATCCGGCTCGATCCCTCCGAGACGTACCGGAACCGGCCCTGTGTGCCCTGCGAGATTTCGATATTCGTCTCGTTCTGCAGTGGCACGTACTCCGTCAGCTCCGGCGTCACCGATTCCAGTATCACACAGCTCTCGGTCGTAATTGTCGGCACGTCACACTCCGACCCGTGTTCTATTCGGACGGAGTAACTCGATCCCGCGATCCGGTCGGGGTGGCTCGCCTGCATGCTGACGTCGGTCTTGCTGGCCTGCAACCCGTCGAGCATGGTCAACTCGTTGGCGATGTTGTTCCCGACCGACTCTAGCCCCTGCCGGACCGCGGTCTCTTGCTGGTCCGCGAGGTAGGAGTTGGCGGCGAACAACAGCGTGACGACCAGGAGGCTCGCGATGCCGATCGCCAGGACGTGGCTCACGTTGGCCGCGATCGCACGCCGGTCGTCGCTGAATCTGGGTCGCCTGCTCATGGGTAGATGCTCACGTTGTGTTGGCGGCTGTAGTCGATGCGATCCGACTGGTAGGTGACGGTCGCGTTCGCGATCCAGACCGCCGGCGTCGCACAGGGATCGTCACCCGGTGGTGCCACCGGCGGTGCCGGAGCCGTGCAGTCGTCGTACGGGAAGTCCGTCAGCGACAGGTCGTCGGCGTACTCGACCGATCTGTTCATCACGAGACTGAACTTTCCGACGACGCTGGCACCGCCTTCGACCTGGACGCCGTAGGGCGGCTCCAGCGTTCGTGACGGATCGCTCGTGTTGACGATGCCGCCGAACGAACACTCGGCGTTGAACGCCGATCCGGTCTTCAGCTCGACCAGCAGCCGGTCCTGTGTCGGACTACAGCTGGTCTCCGGCGGGTCCGGCGCAAAGTTTCGGACGGTGTCGACGAGCACGCTGTCGTTGGTCTCTTTCTCGACCCGAATCCGGGTGGTGTACCCCGTACTCTCGTTCGTGACGGTGACGACCATCGGATTCGTCTCGCTTCTCGTCACGTTCATGTTGACGACGAACCGGCCGATGTCGGCGTTGTCGTCGCCGTCAGACCGGTCGTTGACCACTGGACGCCAGTCACTGCTGTTGGTCGATGCGGGTGATACGATCCCGTCGTCCGTCACCTGGACCACCCGCTGGCCCCAGGTACTTCTCCCATCGGCGAACTCGATGTTCACCCAGGCGCCCTCGTCCCGGACTGTCGTCTGGGCCAACAGCTGGCTGTAGTTTCGGATACTGCTGTTGATCCGGGACGAGATCTGGTCCTGCGTCCGGAGCCGTGAGCGGTGATTCAGCCGGAGGACGATCTCGCGGACGTTCCGGACCGCCTCGGCGTCGAACCCCGTCGCCTCGTCGGCGACACCGACCGATTCGCTCCGGGCCACGTTCTCGGTCAACAGTACGGAGTTGACGACCACCGCGAGGCCGATGACGACCACGGCGATGGCGAGGCTCCCGACGAGCAGGAGTTGCGCCCTGTCGGATCGCTCCGGGTCGCGTAGTGTCACCATACTGTCACCCGTACCTTGACGACGTTGTAGACTGTGCCGTTGACGGCGTTCGGAATCGGATAGTAACTCGCCTCGCTGTTGGTCGCGTTCGTGTCGTACTGCCGGAGCCGTGCCCGCGACGAACTCGGCGCAGTCAGCGTCTGGTTGTCGTACAGCGTGACGACCTGCGAGACCGTCACCGCATCGTCGGACGGCTCACCACGGTACACCATCGTGATCGAGCGCGTACCGTTCGAGATGTTCTTCCGCTGATACTCGACCTCGATGTTGTACGTCTCGCCACGGGCGGTGAACACTTCCTCAAGCAGGACGCCCAACTCGCCGGGCGGCCGGCGATCCCCGTACCCGATCCGCGTGTTGATCGCACCCTGGAACGTCAGCGCGTCCGGCGACCAGTACCGCACGAGTTCGCTGAGTCCGAAGCTCTCGTTGGCCGCAACCGAGGTCAGGATGTCCTTGGCCTCCGCACGTGTGTCCGATTGCACGCGTTCGTCGATGGCACCGCCGGTCGTCGGCGTCACCGCGACCGACTGGACGGCGAACAACACCGCCGTGACGAGTACGAGCCCGGCGGTGAGCCCTTCGAGCGTGAACGCTTGCCCTCGTGTTTCCTTCATGTTACCACACCTTGACGATCAGTCGACAGCCCGGCTGGCACTTCTCGCTCCCCGCGATGGAGACGATCCGTGAGACCGAGCCGCTGGTCTCGTTGGCCCGGTCGCTCCCCATGGCGAGTGTCGTCCCGTCGTACCTGACGATTCGCCGTCCGTCGATCTCGCGAACGGTGACGTTGATGCTGGCCGTCGTCGCGAGCGCGAACCGCTCGCGAAACGTCGACTCGGGCTTTTGCATCGTATCGGCCAGCTGTGTCCCGTTCAGCGTGTTGTCGGCCGCCTCGACCGAGTGATTCTCGATCAGATTGCGCGCTAGACGGTCCGCCTGTGCCCGTTCGGCCGCGTCGACGCCCGCCGTGAACGGCGACAGGAAGTTCGGGAACAGCCCGAACACGAACACGACGACGATGAGGAAGATGCTGACGCCCAGGACGAAATCCTGTAGCGTCTGTCCCCGGTCGTCGCTCAGCAGTCCTTCGTCGCCCGACGGCTCCTGTCCTGTCTCGAATTCCATGACTTCTGAATCCCCCACTGTCGACACTCCGTTACCCCACCGCCATCCACGTGATGAGCGCGATCGTCGGCAGGATGACGGCGAATTTGACCCCCGAGATCAGGTCGACCTCGCGGATGTATCCCGCGATGAACGACGACAGGACCGCCTGCAGCGTCACCGCGTGGAAGAACAACACCGACAGCAGGCCGGTGTCGACGTTCGAGCCGAACTGGCCGCCACCAGCCGCCGCGGAACTGCTGCCCCCACTCCCGCCGACCTGATTGGCCAGGCCGGACATGACGTCGAGGAACTGCGTCTTCAGCAGTGCCATCACGCCCAGCAGGGTCAGGTAGGTCATGATGATGATGACCACCTGCATCCGCGTCCGGGACTTCCGGTCGCGGTCGATGTCGTCCTGATTCTCCGAGGCCTGTGCCGCCGTCGTCAGCACGTCCTCGATCTGACTCGACGCTTCCTGAGCCTTGCTGATGAGTTTGACGGTCCGCGCGAGCCGCGGGATGTGATACTTGTTGTTGAACTCCCGCAGCGCGTCTTTCAGGTTCGTCCCGTAGTTGACCTTCGCGTACATCGTCTCGAACTCGTCGGACAGTTTGCCCGAGGAGGTCTCGGAAACGACGTTCAGCGACTCCAAGAGCGTCATCCCGGTGTCGTTCGCACTGGAGAGTTTCCGGAGGTTCTCCGAGAGCTGGCTGACGACGCCCCGCCGCGAGCGAACGTTCCACTCGTAGAAGATCATCAGCGGGACGAAGTTGACGTACAGCGGGACGTAGAACCAGAAGAACGTCGAGCCGACCGGATTCTCGACGAACCCTTCCGGGGACAGCGGCGCGAACCCGTACAGCACGGCCAGCACGACCGCCACGAGGGAGATGGGAATCGTCAGTCCGAGGACGACCGTCGGGTTGTCCCGGAAGAAGATGTGTGGCCGCCGGAGGATCGAACTCAGTTCGTAGGATCGCTCGCGGCTCTTGATCTTCTCGAAGACCCCGTGGTCGCCGGTGTATTTCTCGACGAGGCCGAGGTTCAGCACATCCAGCCCTTCGCGGACGACCACGTCGTCGCGGCCACCCTCGGGCCGGAGGTACCCGTCACCGATCTCGTCTTGCGTGACCGTCGACACGAGCACCAGGAACCCGACCCCGGTCAGCGGGATCAGGCCGTAGACCGTACCGAGAAGCAGGAACTGCTGGGAGTTGCCCATCATCGACATGATGACGAGGATGATGATGAGCAGGAGGGGGAACAGCGAGAGGGTCATGTACATCTCGCCGAACAGTTCCATCGTCTCCAGCACCATCTCCTGTTCCTGCTTTGCCGTCCGCATGTGCTTCTCCTTCTGGTCCTCGAGGAAGCCGGTCATGTCACCCCCCGAGTCGACGATGGAGAGCATGTCCGTCAGGAACTGCGCCAGCTCGTCGCTGGGCGTCTGGAGCGCCTGGTTCCGGATCGCCGTCCGGTAGTCCGTGTCGAAGTACTCCGTCTCCAGCACGATGGACTGGAACTCCTTGGACACCTCGCCGTAGGTGTCGTCGGCGCGGGCCATCGCCTGCAGGATCTCCAGCTGGTTGAGCCCCCCGACCGACAGCGCGTACATGAACGAGATCGAATCGGACAGCAAGACGTTGATCTCGCGTTTGCGCGCCCCCGCACGGAAGTACGGGATCGAGACCATCGAGCCGAAGCCGATGCCGAAGCCGATCAGCCCGAACACGATGCCGGTGACGAACACCAGGAACGGGATCTTCAACTGCAACAGGATCGGCGGGATCTGGCTCTCGGCGAGGCCGAGCAACACCGGCGCGTCCGGCAGGAACAGGGCGAAGATGAGGTAGCCGAGCAGTGAGCCGACGATCCACAGCGTCACGCCGGCCAGCGCGCCGACGCCGAGGGCTCGCGAGAGGAACAGCTCGACGTTCTGTGGCATCCGGGCCTGGGCGAGTTTGTTCTCGACGCCGCTGACGAAGTCGCCCTCGCTGTCGAACAGCGACTCGTAGAGGGGATAGAACGTGTCCCCCAGCGTGCTGGTGCTACCGACTGTCTGCCCGCTTCGCGTGTCGAGGCTCATGTTAGTCCCCTTCCTCTGCTTCCGCGCCGGCTTTGGTCACGAACTGTCCGAAGTCGATCTCGGTGTCGTCTTCCTCCTCCTCGGTGGCGGGCACGTCCTCATCGGTCTCGATGCCCGACAGCGCCTTCACGATCTCCGGGGTGTCCATGCTCTTGTACCGGTCGAACAGCGGCGTGGCGTTGTCGAGGATGTTGCTCGTCTCCTCGCTGATCTCCTCGCCGGCGTCCGGCCGGGGGACCATCTCCTCTTTCTTGGGGTCGATGTTGATCTTGACCGACTCCATCTCCCGGAGGTCTTCGAGACTGTTCTCGAGTTGATCGTGGGCGATCAGCGTCAGGATCGTGTCGGGGTCGTTGATGAACGCCTGGATCGTCGCCGCCACCTGCTGGTAGGTGTTGATCCCGTTGTTGATGAGGTAAGCCAGGACGACCTTCCGCTTGAACAGTTCCTCGTCGAGTTTCTCCTGGTCCCACCCGCGGTCGAACTTGATCTCCTCCAGCGTGTTGGACTGGCCCATCTGGATGAACGTGTCCGTCTCGGCCTGCCACTGGTAGACGTCCCTGACGTTGATTTCGTCGTTCTCCGCGGAGTACTCGTTGATCTCGGTCAGGGTCTTGTTCCGACGGACCTTCCGGCCGCCCGTCCGGGTCTGGGTCTGGATACTGACCAGATCGAGCGCGGTAAACAGCGTCTTCGAGACGTTGATCGGCTCGGTCGTAAAGCGCTTGATGACCTCGCCCACCGAGTCGGCGTGGAACGTGGTGTAGGTGGTGTGCCCGGTCGACATGACCTGAAAGAGGGTCCGACCTTCCTCACCACGGATCTCACCCATGACGATGTAGTCGGGACGCTGACGCAGTGCGGCCTCCAGCAGGTCGAACTCGTCCACGTCGCCCGTGTCGTCCTCACCGAACGAGGGCCGGGTGACGCTGGCGACCCAGTTTCGCTGGGGCAGTTCGACCTCCCGGGTGTCCTCGATGGAGACGATCTTGGCGCTGGAGGGGATAAAGAGCGACACCGCGTTCAGGCTGGTCGTCTTCCCCGACGCCGTACCGCCCGCGAAGATGAGGCTCTTGTTGTTCTCGATACAGAGCCACAGGAAGGCCATCTCGTCGAGGCTGAAGGTGTTCCAGTTGATCAGGTCGATGGGCGTGAACGGCACGTCCTTGAACTGACGGATGGTGTAGTTGGTCCCGTGGTCGGACACCTCCCGACCCAGGGTTAGCTGGGCACGCGATCCGTCCGGGAGGGTGGCGTCGACCTGTGGCTGACGCTTGGAGATACCTTTGCCCGAGCGCTGGGCGAGTTTGACGACGAAGTCGTCGAGTTCCTCCTCGCCGTGTTCGACGTTGGAGATGATCTGCTCGTAGTCGGTGTGGTAGACGAACACCCGACTGTTGTACCCGTCACAGGACACGTCCTCCACGTTGATGTCGTGTTTGACCGGGTCGATCTTCGCGAACCCGATGAAGTTACGTTTGAGGACGTACAGCATCTTCTCGACCTGGTACTCGCTGAGCGTGTCGGGGTCCTCGTCGAGGATGGCGGGCTCGGGCCGGGCCTTGATGCCAGAGAGGTCACCCGACGGCGTGGTGGGCAAATCGACCTCCATCCCCATCATCTGCTTGAACTTGCCCATGGTTCCCAGGTCCGGCTCGACCGCGCCGTCCTCGCGCAACAGGTCGTACCGGTCGAGCAACCGCTGGGCCTCCCGCTGGATGACCTCGGCGCGGTCCTCCTCGCTCCCCTCCACGACCACGTCGTCTTCGGAGTACTTGATCGCCGTCCGGAGCTTGCCGGCGAGGAAGTCCTGTAGCTCCTCTTCTATCGGATTGAGGTGTGGCTCGATGACGTAGTACTTCTTCTCGTTTTCCTTCTTGGAGTGGAAGATGATGACGCAGGCGTAGGGCTTGTTCACCCAGTAGCGTTCGATCTCCTCGAAGTGGGATTTCTTCGATATCGGGACGGCCTTCTCCACGTCGTAGCGGTTGACGACCGTCGTCTTGCCGTCGACGGTCGAGAAGAACATGTCCTCGTCGAGATCCTCGTTGACGTTGACGGTCCGCTCCTCGACCATCTCGTCGAGTTCGGAGGCCAGCCCCTCGCCGAAACTCAGGACGCCCTCGGTCTTCTCGGGGTCGAACCCCAGGGCGTCGGCCGGGTCGAACTCCTTTTTCTCCCCGTCGCTCGTCGTCGGCGGCGTCCCGTCGGTGTAGTAGTACTCCTGCTTGTAATGTTCCCACTTGTAGGTGTCCTTGACGACGGGTGCCTTCGTCGGATCGAGAAACTGCTCGAAGGGCTCGTGTAGCCCCTTCGCGGCGCTCGCACCCTGGATCAGTTTGTCCTCCGTTTTCCGGGGATCGAACCCGAGAAACTCCGTGCGGTCGAACGGACCACCAGTGTGAAACTCGCGTCGGAAGTCCTCCCAGGTATACTCTCCGACTGTGGCACGTTCGACCCGAGCGAGTACCTCCTCCGCGTCGGCGCTGGATTCCTCGGCGTCGACGGGATCGGCATCGCCCCCCTCTTTGTCATCGGTTGCCATTGCTCATCACTCTGCTGTTACGAGGGAAAAAAGTTTATGTCCACATTACCAGCCGTAAGCCGACGTTACGACCGGCGGAGATGGCAACTAACCGACCGCTCGACCGATCTGTGGCTTTATTCCGGATTTCTAACAGGGGATTCCCGATCCCCCGGCAGACGGCGTACTGTGCCCGATACGTGTCAGTCTATGAACGATTCGATGCGGTTCAGTGCCGTTTTGAGGTCGTCCAGTCCCGTCGCGTACGACACGCGCAGGTGGCCGGACCCGCCCGCGCCGAACACGTCGCCGGGGACGACGGCGACTTTCTTCTCCTGGATCAACTCCTCGGCGAAGGCCTCGCTGTCGTCGGTCGGGCACTCGGGGAACGCGTAGAAGGCCCCGGAGGCCTCGAAGCAGTCGATACCCATCTCCGCGAAGCGCGAGAGGACGAAGTTCCGGCGGCGGTCGTACTGCTCGCGCATGTCGGCCACGTCGTCGTCGCAGTTCTCCAGCGCGTCCAGTGCCGCGTGCTGGGCGGTCGTCGGCGCCGACAGCATCGTGTACTGGTGGACGCGGTTCATCGCCCCGATGGCCTCGGGTGGCCCCATCGCGTAGCCCAGCCGCAACCCCGTCATGGCGTAGGCCTTCGAGAACCCGTTGAACACGACGGTCCGCTCGCGCATCCCCGGGAGCGTCGCGATGGACGTGTGGTCGTGTTCGTAGGTCAGCGCCGCGTAGATCTCGTCGGCAAGCACGATCAGGTCGTGTTCGCGACAGAAGGCGGCGACTTCCTCGAGTTCGTCGCCGGTCATCGTCGCCCCGGTCGGGTTGTTCGGGTAACAGTAGACCAGCGCGTCGGCCTCCTGTGCGCCCGCGTCCTCCAGCACCTCTCGGGTCAGCTTGAACTCGTCTTCGGCCCGAGTCGGCACTGGCAGTGGCTCTCCGCCGGAGAAGATGACGCCGGGGACGTAGGAGATGTAACTCGGCTGGGCCACCGCCACGGTGTCGCCGGGGTCGACCAGCGCCCGCATGGCCAGGTCGATCCCCTCGCTGGCCCCGGTCGTGACGATGACCTCGTCGTCCGGGTCGTACTCCAGCCCGTAGTTCTCGGCCTGGTGGTCGGCGATGGCCTCGCGGAGTTCCCGCTTCCCACGGTTGGCGGTGTAGGAGGTTTCGCCCCGTTCCAGCGAGGCGATGGCGGCGTCGCGGGCGCTCCAGGGGGCCGAGAAGTCCGGTTCGCCCACGCCCAGCGAGATGAGGTCGTCCATCTCCTCTGCGAGTTCGAAAAAGCGCCGGATGCCCGACGGCGGCACGCCGTCGACGCGATCTGACACCTGCATGGTTACGGGGACACGGAGAGGCGGTCGTCGTCGTCGCCGTCGCCGAAGACGATGCCCCGCTCCTTGTAGGACTCCATGACGTAGTGGGTCACCGTCTGGGTGATCTCGGGGACGGGCGCGACCTTCTCGCTGATGAACCGCGAGACCTCGCTCATGGAGTCGCCCTCGACCTCCATGTCGAAGTCGTAGTCGCCGCTCACCAGCCGGAGGCCCTCGACCTCGGGGAACTTCGCCAGCCGTTCGGCGATGTCGGCGTAGCTGGTCTCGCGGTCCAGCGTGACGTTGAGTTCCACCAGCGCGCGCACGCGCTCGTCTTCCAGTTTGCTGTAGTCGAGAACCGCCTGGTAACCTGCGATGACGCCGTCGGCCTCTAACTCTGCGATCACGTCCTCGACGTCGGCTGGGTCGAGGTCGGTCTGGCGCGCCATGTCCTCGGCGGAGTAGCGCGCGTTCTCCCGGAGCAAGGCCAGTATCTCGGCGCGACTGCTCATACCTAACCCCACCAGAGCGCGGACTAAAGACTTGCTATCGACCGGTCGAACCCGGTCGCCGTCCTCGCTTCCGTCGGGACCTCGACAGCGAATACCGTTCCTAGCTTTAAGCCACCCTCGTCCGTAGCGGTGTCTCAGTTACATGCAGAGCGACACACGGGCCGACAGCGGCTGGGGATTCGTCGCGGACCACGACTCCATGGCGACGATCATCGACACGCTCCTCGACCTCGACCCCGAGGAGACCTACACCCGCTCGGAACTGGCCGACGAGACCGGCATCGCCCTGAAGACCCTCCACCTGATGGACGACGTGGACGGCGTCGTCGACCTCGGGATGCTCGACAAGCACCACCCCGAGGACGAGGAAGTCTACTACACGGTCAACGCCGATAGTCCGGTTCTCGAAGCCGCCCGAGAGTTCGAGCGCGCGGTCGAGGCGAACCGCTAGTCCTGCCCGCGCAACTCCGTCCGGCGGATCTTGCCGGTCGTGGTCTGTGGCAGTTCGTCGACGAACTCGATCTCGCGGGGGTACTCGTACTCGGCCAGCCGATCCCGAACTAACTCGCGAATCTCGGCCCGGAGCGCGTCCGACCCCGCGACGCCGGCCGCGGGTTCGACGTAGGCCTTGATGATCTCCCCGCGGGTCTCGTCGGGAACGCCGACGACGCCGACCTGTGCCACGTCGTCGTGTTCGAGGATCGCCTCCTCGACCTCCATCGGACCGACCCGGTACCCGGCGGTGATGATCACGTCGTCCTTGCGCGATTTGAACCAGATGTACCCCTCCTCGTCGCGCTCGGCCAGATCGCCGGTCAGGAACCACTCGCCGACCTGCTTGGCCGCCGTCTTCTCGGGCAGGCCCAGATACTCGTCGAAGAAGACCGACCGGTCGTGTGGGCGGACGGCGATCTCGCCGGTCTCGCCCCGCGGCAGGCGCTCGATCTCGCCCGCGTCGGCGGCCTCGGGATCGAGGATCGCCACGTCGTAGCCCGGGAGCGGCTTGCCCATGCTCCCCGGTCTGGTCTCGAACCAGCCCGTGGAGTTGGCGACCACGAGGTTGAGTTCGGTCTGACCGTAATACTCGTTGACCGCCACGCCGTCGAGTTCCTCGTCGGCCCAGTCGAGGATCTCGGGCGTCAGCGGTTCGCCCGCGGCGGCGACGGTCTCCAGCGAGAGGTCGTACTGTTCGGTCGGATTCGCCACGTCCATCAGCAGTCGCAACGCCGTCGGCGGCATGAACGACTGGGTCACGTCGAACTGCTCCAGCAACTCGAAGGCCGCCGCCGGGTCGAACTTCTCCGAGGGGTACGCCACCATCGTCCCGCCGTGGTGCCAGGTGGCAAAGAGCGTCCCGCCCAAGGCCGACCCCCACGCCCAGTCCGAGGGCGTCCAGACCGTCGCCTCGGGACCGAGGCCCCGATCCATGTAGTTGTACGACGCCGCCGCCCGACCGAGCCAGAGCGCGTGGGAGTGGAGGACACCCTTCGGCGGGCCCGTCGAGCCGCTCGTGTAGAGGATGGCGCTCTCGGTGTCCGGCGTCGCGTCGTAGGCGTCGACCGACGCGCTGGAGTCGGCCAGCACGTCCTCGAAGGCCACGGCGTCGCCTGTCGCCGTCTCCGTCTCGATCTCGATCACGTGATCCAGGGCCGGGCAGTCCCGGCGGGCCTCGTCGATCTCCTCGCGGACCGCCGGGTCGACGACGACGGCTTTCGCGTCGGCGTCGGCCAGTCGGTACTGGAGTGCGTCGGGACCGTAGAGAACGGAGAGTGGCACCGACAGCGCACCGAGCTTCCAGTTGGCCAGGTGCGTGATCGGGTTCTGTGGCTTCTGTGGCACGATGACGCCGACCCGATCCCCGGGGCCGACGCCCAGGTCCCGGAGACCCGCGGCGAGGCGGTCGGATCGCTCGTCCAGGTCCCGGAACGTGTAGGAGGCTCGCTCGCCATCGGGCGTCAGGTACTCGAGCGCCGTCCGCTCGGGGTCGTCGTGTTTGCGGAGAAAGTCGACTGCTGGGTTGAACTCGTCGGGTAAGTCCCACTCGAACTCCTCGCGCGCGGTCGCGCGGGACTCGAAATCCGGCATGACGCTCCAGGGCATGCTCGAACCGTCACCGTCCATCCCGTTTCACCTTTCGGTTGCCACGAACCGAGTCACAGCGGGAGCAGACTCGACCCGTCCACGGGGCGGAGCGCGCTCGCTTCCACGTCCACGCCGGAACTGTAGTGGACCAGCGGCTCTCCCGCCGGTTCGTCGAACCCGTTGGCGGCGAACAGGTCGTTCTCGCGGACTTCCAGCGCCGCGCCCTGGAGCGGCCAGGGTGGATGCTCGACCGGGCCGACGTACACCCGGCCGCCGTCGTCGGCCACGTAGAAGCGATACCGCTCGGTGAGGAAGTGTTCGAGCGACCCCGGGTCGGGTTCGGACGGGTCGCCCGTCGGCCGGTAGGTGGCGTCGAAGCCGGCCATCGGGACGCCGGGGTGGACCCGACCGCTCCGGAGTCGGAACCCGTCGGCCGACTCGGCCAGGTCCATCTCCGCCCGGTAGTAGGGCAGTTCGAAGAACTGGCGGGCGACGGTCACGCCCAGCCAGTCGTCGGCGTCGAGATTGAAGAAGTAGATGCCCGGCCCGTCCGGGCCGTCGACGTAGGTCCGGAGATTCAACTCGGGGAACGAGAGGCCGACCGGCGCGCCGCGGGGCCGGATCGACTCCATCTGGAACCCGATCACGCCGAGGTACGCCTCGCCGTCGAACGTGTCGGCCGAGAGTCCGTCGGGGAGCTTCGCGTCGACGACCGCCGGGTCGACGCTCCAGTGTGCGAAGAGGACGTCCGCCCAGCGCATCGCCAGCAGTGACGGCGCGTTCATGCCCGGGCGTAGGGTCTCGACGCGTTTCGACCTGTCGGCTGGGGGAACCGGAACGGATTTGTCGTTCGGTTTTGCCTCTCCGACGATGAGCTATCTCCTCTGGGCACTCCTGGCGTTGCTCGCGTACAGTCTGGTCGCACCGCTGGCGAAGGTCGCGACGGCGGAGATTCCGAGTACGGTGGTGCTTCTGATCTCCAACGGGATGCTCGTGGTGGTCGCGACGGGCGTCGTCGTCGCCACCGACACCCCCGTCCTCCAGTACCTCTCTCACGACCGGGCGGTCTACGCCTACGCCGCGGGGCTCGCGCTCGCGGTCGGCATCCTCGCGTACTACCGGGCGCTGGCGGCCGGCCCGGTCAGCGTCGTCGTCCCGATCTTCGGCCTGTTCATCGTCACGAGTTCCGTCCTCGGGATCGCGTTCCTCGACGAGTCCCTGACCGCCAGGAAAGTCCTGGGGATCGCGCTGGCGGTCGCGGCGGTGTACCTGACCGCCGTCGAGTGACTCGACCCTTTTTGTCCGGCACGGCCGTACCACCGCCCGTCATGGTCGCACTCGACTCCGAAGACGACGCCATCCAGCGGGGCGAACCGGCACCCGACTTCGAGTTGCCCGGCGCGGACGGCGAGACGTACTCGCTGTCGGACTTCGCCGACCGCGAGGCCCTGCTGGTGGTGTTCACCTGCAACCACTGCCCGTACGCACAGGCCAAGTTCGACGAGCTGAACCACCTCGCCAGTCATTACGACGACCTCGCCGTCGTCGGGATCAACCCCAACGACGCCGAGGAGTATCCCGACGACTCCTTCGAGGCGATGCAGGACCTCGTCGACGACGGCACCATCCAGTACGACGCCTACCTCCGCGACGAGAGCCAGGCCGTCGCTCGCGAGTACGGCGCGGTCTGTACGCCCGATCCGTTCCTGTTCGAACGTACTGGAGACGATTTCGAGCTGGTCTATCACGGCCGCATCGACGACGCGCTGAATCCCGACGACGAACCGACCGAGATGGAGATGCGCGATATCGTTGACCGACTGCTGGCCGGCGAGACGATCGACGACGAGTTCAAACCGTCGCGGGGCTGTTCGATCAAGTGGAGCGAGGAGTGAGCGTCACAGAGCCGCCGCTGTCGGGTATCGGTCGGACCTGAGCGGCGACGAACTAGCGTCGGTTCGCGGGTGTGACGCGATGGTCACACCGGAGCGGTGCGCCGATCATTCGGTCATCGCGGCGGTGCCGGTCGGAGCGCCCTCACCGCCGGTCGGGGCGGCGAGCTTGTAGACGCCGTAGCAGCCCCAGACCAGCAGGCCGAGGCCGATCAGCGTCGCCCTGATCTCGACCGGGATCGTCGGGGCCGCGATCACGTCGCCGGCTTCGTTGGTCACGGGAACCGGACTGGGGTTCCCGACGAACGTCTCGATCAGACCGAGGACGACGGTGCCGATGACGATCAGCGAGCCACCGACGAGCATCGCCGCCCTGTCAGCCGCGGACATCGTGGGTGTGTCTGTCATATCCTGTCACCTCGTTAGCCGAGCAGGTACTTCAGGCGCGGGTGGTTCTGGACCAGGTCCCAGTTCTCGACGTACCGGTCGAGGCCCATGATCCGGCCCGCGCCGAGGACGATCAGCGTCACGAACAGCAGCAGGCCCATCAGGTCGCCGTTGACGAACCCGTGGCTGAAGCCGGCGTTCCCGAGGTAGAAAAAGGCCATCAGGAACGCGCCCCAGAAGGCCGCGAACCTGACGAGAACCCCGAGGAGCAGGGCCAGCCCGATCAGCGTCTCGCCGAGCGGGATCATGAAGTTCACGAACCACGCGGCGTTGTTGCCGAACCAGACGGTGATCGGGGCCACGACGGTCCCCTGGGTCGCGCCGGTCAGCCAGCCGGTCGCGGTGAACGGCTCGGCGCTCGTCCAGAGGTTCGCGTACTTGGTGATCCCTGCGTGGAAGAACCACCAGCCGGTCAGGAGTCGCAGCATGGCGACCCAGTAGCCGGCCCAGGTCCCCGACAGCTCCAGCGAGACGCCCTCGCCGAGGACGTTCCGGGTGTCGACGTTCGTTGCCATTGTTGTAGCACCTCTACAGGTGAACCTACACGGCCAGTATATATCAAACGAATATGGCATTTTCAGCACGTTGGAATCCCGCGACGTTCCGGCCAGATCGAACGAATACGGTAAATTCCGTCCCGAATACGTTCGGATGCTGCTCGTCACTGGCCGCGACGCCGGAGCGACTATACGGATCGTCACTGAACGGTGACATATGTCACTCGATCTCGACGCGACGTTCGGGACGACCAGTCCGGTCGTCGGCATGGTCCACCTCCCACCGCTCCCCGGATCGCCGGAGTACGACCCCGACGGGGGTCGCGAGGCCGTGCTGGAACGCGCCCGGACCGATGCTCGCGCGCTCGCCGACGGCGGCGTCGACGGCCTGATCGTCGAGAACTACGGTGACGCGCCGTTCCACGCCGAGGACGTGCCCCACCACGTCGTCGCCGGGATGACGCGTGCGGCAACGGCGGTCACGGAGACCGTCGACTGCCCCGTCGGGATCAACGTCCTCCGGAACGACGCGACTGCGGCGCTATCGGTCGCGGCGGCGGTCGACGCGGCCTTCGTTCGCGTGAACGTCCACACCGGCGCGCGCGTCACCGATCAGGGACTCGTCGAGGGCCGGGCCGCGGAGACTATGCGCCTGCGCGAGCGCATCGACGCCGACGTGGCCGTGCTGGCGGACGTGGCGGTCAAACACTCCGCACCGCTCGGTGAGCGGGACCTCGGCGCGGCAGTCGCCGACGCGATAGGTCGGGGCCGCGCGGACGGACTCGTCGTCTCCGGTCCGGCGACCGGGTCGGTGACCGACGCCGACGACTTGCGGACCGTCGCGGCCGCCCGCGACGACACCGACCCGGACGTGCCCGTGTTCGTCGGGAGCGGGGTCACCGCCGACTCGGTGGCGGAGCTCCTGTCGGTCGCAGACGGTGCCATCGTCGGGACGGCCCTGAAAGAAGACGGGGAGACGACGAATCCGGTCGATCCCGAACGGGTAGCCGCGCTCGTCGCCGCCCGGGACGAGGGATAGCCCCCGATCCGGTAGGCGACCAAAGCGTTTAGTCGCCGCCACGAGCAGAAGTCGGGGTGAAGCGTCCGCTGGGGTACCTCTCGTTGCTCGCCGCCGTCGGCTGTGGCGTGGCGGCCGCCGTGATCGGTCGAACGTCGCCGCTCGGGACGGTCGCGGGACTCGAACTCGCCGCGGTCGCAGTGAAACTGCTGTCGGTGCTGGCCGTCGTCCTCGCTGGATTCGGCTTCTACCTGCTGGTCGCGGGGTCGATGTCGCGGTTCGGCGCGAGCAAACGCCGCCAGCACGACGTGCGCGGCGTCCTGCGACTGGCCTTCGGCGCCGGGACGCTGGTGGCGGTGCTGGGCGTCCTCACCGAGCAGTGGGTCGGCCTGCTGTTCTCGCTCGGTGTCGTCGGGTTCGCGGTCACGTTCGCGCTCCAGCAACCCCTCTTTTCGCTTTTGGGCTGGATCTACATCATGCTCAAGCGGCCCTACCAGGTCGGGGACCGGGTCGCCATCGAGGACTCGAAGGGCGACGTGGTCGAAGTCTCCTTTCTCGTGACGACGCTGTGGGAGATCGACGGCGAACTGGTCTCCTCGAACCAGCCCTCGGGCCGGATCATCACCCTGCCAAACAGCGTCGTCCTCTCCAGCCACGTCAAGAACTACACGCGCGAGGAGTTCCCCTACGTCTGGAACGAGCTGACGATACAGGTGGCCTACGAGACGGATCTGGCGTTCGCCCGGGAGACGATGGCCGGCGTCGCCGACGACTTTCTGGGCGACCAGATGGCCGACCGCATCGCCACGTATCGGGAGCGACTGGACGAGACGCCCGTCGAACTGGAGGTCCAGGACCGCCCGTCGGTCAACGTCGTCCAGCAGGAGTCGTGGGTGGAGCTTCGGCTCCGGTATCTGGTCGATCCGAAGCGCGGCCAGCGGACGCGAAACCAGCTCTACGAACGCGTCCTGGCGGCGTTCAACGAACACCCCGACCGGGTGGACTTCCCGCTCGGGCGCAACCGATAGGTGCCGCGGCTGGCACCCGAGGACCAGCTCTTTTGCCTGGGCCCGCCGAATCCCGGAGCATGGCCGACATTCTGCCCGACGCCACCGCCGCGTTCGCCCGCGAAATCGGTCCCGAACCCGACGGCGTAATCGAGGAAATGGACGCGCAGGCCGAGAGCGAGGGCTTTCCGACCGTCGGCCCCGAAGTCGGGGGCTGGCTCCAGTTGCTGGCTCGCGTGGTCGACGCCCGACGGGTCTTCGAGTTCGGCTCCGGGTTCGGCTACTCGGCGTACTGGTTCGCCCGCGCGCTCCCCGACGACGGCGAGATCGTCCTCACCGAGATCGACGCGGACGAACTCGACCAGGCCCGCGAGTACATGCGCCGCGGTGGGTTCGACGACCTGGCCAGCTACGAACTCGGCGACGCCATCGAGACGGTCGACGTGTACGACGGGCCGTTCGACGCCGTGCTGATCGACAACGAGAAACACCGCTACCGCGAGGCCTTCGAGGCTGTCCGTCCGAAGGTTCCCGAGGGTGGGGTCGTGATCGCGGACAACGCCGTGACTGCGAGTCCCATCGACTTCGAGGCGCTGTCGGCGCTGGTGCGGGGCGACGATCCGGGCGAGGTTGACGAACACACGGCGGGCGTCGCGGACTATCTCGGTGCGGTCGGCGACGATCCGGCCTTCGAGACGGCGCTGATTCCACTCGGGGAGGGGATTGCCGTGAGTCTCCGGGTTGACTGACGGGCCGTGGTTTCGCCGCGCAGACGTTACAGCATTTGATATTCGCTGGGTATCAGTTATATACGGCCGACCGGAAGGATTCGCTACCTCGGGGTCTCACATGAGCGAGTTGATGATCGATATACGGAAGTTGAGTATTTTCAACAAGATGGCCAAGGAGGGTGGGAACACGGTCGCCAACCACATGAGCCAGATGACCGGGATGAACACCGAGATGGAGATCACGAAGATCAACTTCATCGACATCCCGGACATCAAGACACACGTCGGCCACGACGAGCAGATCGGGATCTACATCGAGATGCAGGAGCCACCGCACGGCCACGTCCTCTTTCTGTTCAACGCCGACAGCGCCAAGCGTCTGGCCGCCGGGATGCTCGGTGACATGGGCGGGACCGACCCGGATTCGGAGGGATTCACCGAGATGGAAAAGAGCGCGATCCAGGAGATCGGCAACATCATGACCAGCGGGTTCATCGACGGCTGGGCCAACGTGCTGGAGACGACAATCGACATGTCGACGCCGAACTTCACGTTCGGGCCCGGGAGCGGCACCGTCGACGAGATCATCGGCGACCGCGACAGCGACATGGCCCTCATGTTCGACTCCCGCGTCCACGCCCAGGACGCGGACATCAACGTCAAGGTCTACACCTTCCCACAGCTCGAAGAACTCGTCGGCCTGATGCAGCGTCTGGAAGTCTGACCGTTCTTGACGGTCCTCCGTCACATCCGAGGGGAACTATGATATGACATGCGCCGCTGGTATAGCGCATGCCAGGAGGCACTGACCAGACACTGCGGCCGTTCCTGTGGCGTGCGGAGAACCTCTATCCCGACACGGAGATCGTCTCCCGGACACACGAGGGAATCGAACGCTACACCTACGAGGAGTACAGCGACCGCACGGCCCAGCTGGCCCACGCCCTGACCGACGCGGGCATGGGCGAGGGCGACCGCATCGCGACGTTCTGCTGGAATCACCACCGTCACTTCGAGACCTACTTCGGCATCCCGACGCTGGGCGCGCAACTCCACACGATCAACCCCCTCCTTCCCGACGAGCACATCCAGTTCATCGTCGAGAACGCCGCCGACAAGGCGATCTTCGTCGACCCGTCGCTGGCCGAGAAACTGGCCGGTGCCTACGACCCCGACTCCTTCGACAGCGTCGACCAGTTCGTGGTCATGGGCGACTCGGTGCCGGACCTGCCGTTCGACGCCGTTTCCTACGAGTCGTTCATCGAGGGCCACGAGACCGAGTACGACTGGCCCGTCGTCGATCAGGACCAGCCCGCCGGGATGTGTTACACCTCCGGGACCACGGGCAAGCCCAAGGGCGTCGAGTACACCCAGCAGATGCTCTGGGGCCACACCATGGCGACGATGACGCCCCAGGGACTGGGCATCGAGGACGACGACGTGGTGATGCCGGTCGTCCCGATGTTCCACGTCAACGCCTGGGGGATGCCGTTCTCGACGACCGCCGCCGGCGCGAAACACGTCTATCCCGGCCCCTCGCCCGAACCCGCGGACATCGCCCAGTTGATCGAAGAGGAAGGGGTCACCATCACCGCGGGCGTCCCCACGGTGTGGCTCGGCCTCCAGGAGTACATGCAGGCCGGCAACGAGGTCGACCTCTCCGAACTGGAGACCGTCATCATCGGCGGGTCGGCCGCGCCGAAGGCCATGATCGAGTGGTTCGACGAGTACGGCGTCTCCGTCACCCACGCCTGGGGCATGACCGAGATGAGTCCCATCGGCTCGGTCGCTCACCTCAAATCCGGACTGGCCGAGGAACTCAGCTACGAGGAACAGATCGACCGCCGGGCCAAGCAGGGTCTGATCGTCCCCGGTCTGGAGTTCAAGGTCATCGACGACGAGGGCAACGAGGTGCCCTGGAACGGCGAGGACTTCGGTGAACTGTACGTCCGCGGTCCCTGGGTCACCCAGGAGTACTTCCAGCGGCCCGAGGCCAACGAGAACGACTTCGAGGGCAACTGGCTCAAGACCGGCGACGTGGTGACCGTCGACGAGGACGGCTACATCAAGATCGTCGACCGCGCGAAAGACGTGATCAAGTCCGGCGGCGAGTGGATCTCCTCGGTGGAACTGGAGAACGCCATCATGGCCAACGACGACGTGGCCGAAGCCGCCGTCGTCGGCGTCCCCCACGAGCGCTGGCAGGAGCGGCCCGTGGCCTTCATCGTCCCGGTCGAGGGGGCCGACCCCGACGCCGTGGCCGACGAACTGCGCCAGGAAATCTCCGAGGACTACCCCAAGTGGTGGCTCCCCGACGACTTCATCCAGATCGACGAGGTGCCAAAGACCGCGACGGGCAAGTTCTCGAAGAAGGACCTCCGCGAGGAGTACGCCGACGAGGATCTGGTCGAGGGCCAGGTGCCCGAGGACGCCGCGCCCGAGAGCGAGTAGTCCGCGACCGCACCGAATCACCGCTGTTCTTTCGCGAATCGACACGAGGCGCGACAGTTCCGGTCGTCCCGAGCGCCGCCACCGTCGCTCGTTCGAACGGGAATTATGGTCTCTCGGCGCGACGGTACACGTATGAGCGAGGTTGCACTCGACGAGGTGGATCGTGGTATCCTGTTCGCCCTGCAACGGGACGCGCGCAACACGACGATCGAGGAGATCGCGAGCGAGGTCGACGTGTCCCCGAGTACAGTCCGGAACCGGATCGACCGGATGGAATCGTCGGGCGTCATCGAGGGCTACTACCCGAAGATCGACTACGAACAGGCCAACTTCCCGTTGCACGTCCTGTTCGTCTGCAGTGCCGCGTCCGACGAACGCGAGGAACTGGCGGCCAAGGCACTCGACGCCCGCGGGGTCATCGACGTGCGGGAACTACTCACCGGCAAGAATAATCTCTACATCGAAGTCGTGGCGACGGACACGCGCGACCTGACCGAACTCACGAACGAACTGTCCAATCTCGGCTTTCAAGTCGAATCCTCGGAGATCATCACGAACCACTCCGTCCAACCCTGGGGCGAGTTCGAGTTCTGACCCGGGACGGTCCAGCACAGGACGACAGGCTCACGACAGAACTGTGCTTTTCACAACTCGGTGTCGAAAATTGCGGAAAATACTAACATGTAAGAGCGGATGAACGCAACACTTTTGCGATTGCCACAGAGTAAGGGGTGTAGGGAAGGCGGTTGGCTGTGCCGCGTTCTCGAACCCAACAATGAACGACACCAGTACCGCGACGGGCGGTGGTGAGCGCGACTCGAACAAACCGGACCTCGACCGTGTGTTTCGAGCCCTGAGTCACCAGTACCGCCGTCGCACCCTCCTGGTTCTCGCGACGGCCAACCCCCGCGACGAAGACGAGTTCTCCCCGGCGGAACTGCGGGCCGAGGACGACGACCTGGAACTGTTCGAGACGGAACTGTTCCACGTCCACCTTCCGAAACTCGAAGCGGCGGGCTACGTCGACTGGGACCGGGAGAATAACACGATTACGCGGGGCGACAACTTCGACGAGATCGAGCCGCTGATCCAGTTGATGCAGAACCACGAGGACGAACTGCCGGCCGACTGGCGCTGAGCCGGCCCCGGGCGCGTCGCGTTATTCCAGCAGTTCGTCGAATCGCTCGCTCAGTTTCTCGACCGTCCAGCCCTCGGAATCGACCATCGAGTTCTCGTCTTTCGGATCGGCCACGAGCGACACCATGTCGCCCTGCGCGCGGACGGTCTTGCCGTTGACGCCCTCGGCGGCCTCGCTGACGAGGTAGCCGACGACGGGCGCGACCTTCTCGGGCGGGAAGTCGTCCTCGCCGAAGGGCTGGTGGGGCATGTCCTCGATCATCCGGGTGTACGCGATGGGGAGGAGTGCGTTGGCACGAGCGTCGAAGCGGGGCAACTCCGCCGAGGCGGTGCGGATGAGCCCGAGGACGCCGGCCTTGGCCGCGGCGTAGTTGGCCTGCCCGGCGTTACCCAGCGCGGAGGGGCTGGTGACGCCGACGAAGGCCCGCTCGCGGTCGGCCTCGTCGGCCGTCTCGTCCCAGTGGCGCGCGAGGTTCCGGAGCAGGGCGAAGTGCCCCCGCAGGTGCACGTCGATCACCGTGTCCCAGTCCTCGCCGGTCATCTCGGTCAGGTAGGCGTCCCGCAGGACGCCCGCGAAGTTGACGGCGGCGTCGACGCGGCCGAACTCGGCGGCCGTGTCCGCGATCAGTTCCTCGGTGTAGTCCAGGTCGGTCACGTCGCCGAAGTGTGCCATCGCGGTGCCGCCCGCGTCGCGGATGGCCGCCACGGTCTCGTCCGCGGGTTCCTCGCTCGCGCCGTCGCCCGAGAGTGTGGTCCCGAGGTCGTTCACGACGACCGTCGCGCCCTCGCCCGCCAGGTGTTTGGCCGTCGCCTCGCCGAGGCCGCGGCCGCCACCAGTCACGATACAGACCGTCCCGTCGAGCGGACCTGTGTCCGTCATCACCCGTGTAGCTGTCCGGCTCCGTGATAGGAATGTCGACAGCGAACGGCCGCCAGCGGGACCCACCGCCGAAAGAAACTCGAACTCCGTTCACAATTTACAATGTTCCAGTCCGTTTTTGTTTGTGCAGGCCTTGTTAACTCTCGGTCATGGAACTGCTAACGGAAGACGTGGTGCCGGCCGAGGCCCGCGACGTGAAACAGGAGGCTCGGGAGTTCGCGGAAGAACACATCGAGCCGGTGGCGGCGGACTACTACGAATCCGGCGAGTACCCCTGGGAGGTGCTGGAAGCCGGGATGGAGGCCGGGCTGGTCGCTCAGGACATCAGCGAGGAGTACGGCGGTCGCGGGCTGGAGCTGCAGGAGATTCTCGCCATCGCCGAGGAGTTCTACCGGGCCGATGCCGGAATCGCGCTGACCCTCCAGCTGGCGAGTTTCGGCGCGGAGATGCTCCAGGAGTACGGCGACGACTGGCAGAAAGAGGAGTTCCTCCGGCCCGTCGCGGAGAACGAGCAGTTGACGGGGCTCGCGGTGTCCGAACCCGACACGGGGAGCGACCTCGCCGGGATGGAGACCACGGCGGAGAAGGACGGCGACGAGTGGGTGATCGACGGCGAGAAGTACTGGATCGGCAACGGCGTCGAGGCCGACTGGGTGACGCTGTACGCCCGCACGGGCCACGACGAGAACGACCGGTACGGCAACTTCTCCCTGTTCATCGTTCCCACCGACACCGACGGCTACGAGGCCGAACACATCCCCGAGAAGATGGGTTTCCGAGCCTCGAAGCAGGCCCACATCCACCTGAACGACGTTCGGATTCCCGAAGACCACGTCATCGGGACCGAGGGGACCGGCTTCTACATGCTCGCGGACTTCTTCAACCACGGGCGCGTGGTGGTCGGCGGGCACGGTCTCGGCCTCGCCGCGGCGGCCATCGAGGAGGCCTACGACTTCGTCCACGGCCGGCAGGCGTTCGGCCGCGACGTGAGCGAGTTCCAGAAGGTCCAGCACATCCTCGCGGACATGCGGACCGAATTCGAGGCCGCCCGCTCGCTCAACTGGCGGGCCGCCGAGAAGGTCGCCAACAACGACAACTCCGGGTTCTGGGCGGCACAGGCCAAGGTCAAATCGACCGAGACGGCGACGATGTGTGCCGAACGCGGCATGCAACTCCACGGCGGCCGCTCGGTCCTCACCGAGAACCGCATCTCCCGGGTCTACCGCGACGTGCGCATCCCCGTCATCTACGAAGGGGCCAACGAGATCCAGCGCAACCTGATCTACGGGCAGTGGTAACCGCCCGCGACAGGGAGTCGTGACAGCTACGGTTTCGACCGGAGATACCCGCCGCTCCCGAGCATGACGACGCCCGCCAGGACCGCGACGAACCGGAGCAGGTTCCCCGAGTCCGTCAGGGGCGGTTGCCCGAGGCTGGTCCGGAGCAGCGTGTACTCGTTTTCCTCTTGCTGTTCGGGCGGCCGGTCGCCAGTCCCGTCGGCAGGTGTCTCCGTCGTGTTGCTGGACTCTCCCACGGTCTCGCTGCTGCCAGTCCCGGCAGCCTCGTCTGGTTCGCTGTCCGGGGGTCGGCGGTCCGGCACTCTCTCGTCGAGTGTCGGCAGGTCACTGTCCTCGGGCCGCTCGATAGCGATAACTCGTGGACCGAACCGCCGTCGCGGCTCGCTCTCGTCGTCGGCCTCGAGTTCCGTGCGATACTGGAAGTCCGACGCGCCCTGTCCAGCTGGAACCTGATAGTCGCCGCCGTTCCGGAGCGCCCGCTCGTACAGGTCCTTCCCGCGGTCGGACAGGTTCTCGTAGGCGATTACGTCGACGCCGCGCTCTTCGAGAGCCGACTTTTCTGTGATGAGCGGGCCGTCGACCTCGTGATAGAGCACGGGCTGGACCGGCGCCAGCGCCGGTGCGATCAGCAGGACGGCACCGACCACGAGGAACGCGGCCGAGATTCGCGACCGGGAGATCACTGCAGATCACTCCGTTGGAACCGCACGTAGCCGAGCGCGAGCGGGATCACCAGCCAGGCCGCGAACACGACGACGGAGAACTCGTCGGTGAGATAGACCGGAATCGACTGGCGGGCCTCCTCGGGCAGTCGGAAGATGTTTCGTTCCATCGCCGCGGGATAGACGAGGTTAGCCGCCTTCTGGAGGGCGATGTACGGACTGACGTAGTCGACGGCGGCGTATAGATGCGGGTTCTCGCCCAGTCCGAGGATCGTGTCGTAGACCAGTCGGACGACCTGCGAGAACCGGACGGTCAGGTTGAGGATCACCAGCAGGAAGTACGACCCGACCGCCGCGGCGATGGCCTGGCTCCGGCTGGCGGTCGCCGAGGAGAACGCGACGGAAAGCGCGACGAACACCCAGGCGTACACCAGCGTGACCGCGAACACGCCGACGGCGACGCCGATTGGCAAGACGCCGTACTTCGCGACCGTGATGGCCGTCGCCGAGACGAACATGAACAGCACGATGACGCCGACGACGGCCAGCCGGCTGAGGAGCTTGCCGACGAACACGTCCCGGCGCGTGTTCGGGAACGCGAGCAGGAACTTGATGCCACCGGTGGCGCGCTCGCCGGTGATCGACATGTAACTCGCGACGATGGCGACGATGGGGACCAGCACGCCAACGAGCCCGACCAGCAGGCCGTAGGCGTTCTGGGCTTCCCTGAGCGGCGGCGCGCCGTGGCCGAGGTTGACGTACGCGACCATCGTCGCGAGCATGGCCAGACAGACCGCGACGCCCCAGAGCGCGCCGGACCGGCGGACACTCGTGAGGTCCTTCGAGAGGACGCTCTCGATGCTCACTGTGCCACCTCCGGGGCCGCCTCGCCCTCGCGGCCGCCCTCGGTCAACTCGTTGAACAGCGTCTCCAGAGACACCGTCGTCGAGAGGATGTCGACGACATCGGCACGCTCGGCGACGTGTGTGACCACGTCGACCTTCCGGTCGGGTTCGACGCAGGTGACCGTCAGCGTGTGGTCCTCGACGGTCACGTCGACCACGCCGTCGAGTGCCTCGACCCCCAGGTCCGTCGGTGGCGACGCACACTCCAGTTCGATGGCGGCGTGTCCGCCGACGGTGTCGCGGAGGCCGTCGATGCTGTCGACCGCGACCAGTTCCCCCTCGTTCATCACGCCGACGCGGTCACAGACCGCCTCGACCTCGTTGAGGTGGTGGCTCGAGAAGAACACCGTCGTCCCGTCGGCGGCCACGTCGGCGACGACTTCCCGCATCGTCCGGATGCCGTTGGGGTCCAGACCCGTGGAGGGCTCGTCGAGGATCAGCAGCTCCGGGTCGTCGACCAGCGCCATCGCGAAGGCGAGGCGCTGTTGCATCCCCTTGGAGTAGTCCGCGGCCATCCGGCCGGCGTCGTCCGTCAGACTCACCAGGTCGAGTAGCTCCTCGGGATCGTCGTCGGCGTCTTTCGTCCGGATCGCCCAGTCGAGGTACTCACGACCCGTGAGCGGATCGTCGAAGCCGTAGCCTTCCGGGAGGACGCCCACGCGCTCGCGGATCTTCGCCGGGTGTCGCTGGGCGTCGATGCCGAACACTTCGACGCGCCCGCTCGTGGGGCGGATGTAGTCGAGCAGGAGGTTGATCGTGGTCGATTTGCCCGCGCCGTTGGGGCCGAGAAAGCCGAAGACCTCACCCTCGTCGACCGTGAGGTCGAGGTCGAGGACGGCATCCACGTCGCCGAAGGATTTCGTCAGCCCGCGGGTCTCGATGGTGGGCACGGTCAGGTCACCACCGGATCTCGTCGGGCGGGGTCGTTCACCGTCGCTGTGCGTGGAGGGGCGTCACTGGACAGGGGACCGTCCATACCGGGCGTCGTGCATCCGAATTGATGGGTTTTCCGGTCCGACACTCAGGCCGCCGGCAGGCGGAGGTCCACGGCCGCGCCGTCCTCGCTCCGGATCGCCATCTCGCCGCCGTAGGACTCCGTGATCGCTCTGACGGTCCAGAGACCCAGCCCGGTCCCGTGTTCGAGCTGGGTGATGTCCCGCTCACCGAGGACGACCCCCCGCTCCACGTCCGGGATGCCCGGGCCGTCGTCGGCGACGGTACAGACGACGTAGTCCCCTTCCTGTCGTGCCGATAGCGTGATGTCGGGGTCCTCGCCGGCGTACTCCACGCTGTTCTCGACGAGGTGGAATAGCGCCGTCTCCAGGTGATCGTCCGCGCGGACCGCCAGCCCGTCGGGCACGTCGATGGCGACCGTCGCGCCGTCCGCCGCCCGGGCGACGACGCGCTCGGCGAGGTCGTCGAGCGCGACGACCGATTCGGTCCCGGGGTCGTGTTCGACGGCTTCCTGGTAGTCCTTGAGCGTGTCGTTGAGACCCGCCAGTCCTTCGGCGTTCCCCCGGAGTTTGCGGGCGATGTCGGCGAGGTCCTCGTCTTCGATTCTGTCGGCGAGTACGTCCGCGAGTCCGACGATCACCTGCGTATCGTTGCGGAGGTTGTGCCGGGTCAGCCGGTTGAGGACCGCCAGTTTCTCGCGTTCCTTGGCCAGTTCGCCGGCCCGGATGCGGCGCACGTCGTTGACGCCGATCAGGACGTGAGCCACCGCGCTGACGCCGAGGACGACCGCGGCGACGAACGGCGGGAGTCTCGCGCCGGGATAGGCCAGCACCAGCAGGAGGACGGCCCCGAGCGCAACCAGCCCGAGCAGGTTCCAGCCGGCCACCCGGAGCGCCCGGTTGCCGGCGAGGTCGCTCCGTGCGAGCCAGCCACCGCCGGCCACGAGCAGGAGGCCGAGGACGACGCCGATGCCCGCGACGAGACTCCCGTACAGGCCCAGGCCGCCGCTCAGCAGGGCCAGCAGAGGGGGACCGAGGACGCCGGCACCCGTCAGCGCGACCGACGCGCCCGCGAGCAGTCGCTTCGGGTTCATCGTCGCGTGCGTTCCGGAGAACCACGTCGTTGGGAGGCCGAGCGGGGGAGACCGGACGAACGGATCATGCCTCTCCCTGCGTGTCCGACGGCAAGAAGTGTTGGTCTCGGCTCAGTGGTCGAAACGGTGGCGAAGCGGACGCGTTCTGGCGTCCTACTCCCCCGTCAGCTTGTGGAGTTTGTCCCCGACGGCGGTGAAGATCGCACCGTCCTGGAGTGCCGCCGGCCAGGTGACGCCGTCGTCACCCGTCCCGGACAGGGACAGCGAGATCGTCTGGGTCCCGTCGGCGGTATCGAACGCCAGCAACTTCCCGAAGTCGAGCCCGAGGTACACGTGTCCGTCGGCGACGACCGGTGATCCCTCGGCACGGTACTGGACGTTGGCGGTCCAGTCGACGGTGCCACTGCTGGCGTCTATCGCGTGGAAGGAACTCCCGGTCTGGGACGTGACGTAGACCTTGCCGTCGGCGACGGCCGGTGAGGTAGTCATCCGCCCGCTCAGCCCGGTTGCCCACAGTTCCGACCCGTCCGCGGCGTCGATGGCCCGGACGAACCCTCGTTCGGGCCGGTTGTCGACGACGTAGATGGTCCCGTCGGTGGCGGCCGGCGTCGGCGTGTTCACCGTCGAACCGTCACCCACGTCGGCCGTCCACCGCAGCGTCCCGTCGAACGGATCGACGGCGTGGAGCACGTCGTTCTCGGACTGGATGGCGACGACACCTTCCTGATGTTCGACGACGGGCCAGTGGTACAGGTAGTCGCCGACGAGTGCGGGGTCGGGCTCCGAGTTGAGGTCGCTGTACTGCCAGTACACGGAGCCGTCGTACGAGTCGAGCGCACGGATGCCGGTTCGGGCCGCGATGAAGGTGATGCCGTACGAGACGGTCGGCACGCCGGGCGAGGGTCCGTCACCGGTCTCGCTCGACGTTTCGTAACTCCACAGGATGCTCCCGTCGCCCGGGTCGTGTGCCGTGAGGTAGTTCCAGCGACTCGCGAGTATCGCGTCGCCGCTGTGGGCCAGCGCATCGGCCTGACTCCACTTCGTGCCCGGGTAGAACGTCCACTCGACCGACCCATCCGCGGTGTCGAACGCGAACAGCCCCTTACTGCAGGCGGCGTAGGCGGTCCCGTCGACCACGACGACGTTCGACTGGAACGGGTTGTGATCCGTCTGTTCGAACAACGGCGTATCCTCCGTCTCGTAAGACCACGCGACCGAGGGATCGGCAGTCGGGGGCGACACGTCCGTGTGGTGGCCAGTGTTCCCCTCGTCGGCCTGATGTTGTACCCAGTCGCTACCAGTCGCCTCGGCCCCGGCGGTCCCCGTCAGTGCCGTCGAGACGACGCTACCGGCCGCGAGCGCACCTGCCGTCCGAAGTAGTGATCGTCGATCCAACCCAGAGCGGTCTATGTGTTTCTCGGACATCATTTTACTGAATAAAACGTTCAATTAAATAACTTATGCAAAAGGAAAATGTCCCGTGGTGACTGGTCACAGCTGTGACTGCTCGGGAGTGTCGTCGCAGTGTTCCGGGGGCGAGAAGCGCGGTCGGCAGGCGGTTACTGTTCGAGGACGCCGTAGGTGGAGTCGAGGTGGTCGATTATCCAGTCGACGGTGTCGGGGTCGTAGGTCCAGAAGCCGTAGAACTTCCGTGGTTCGCGCTCCTCGGCCAGCAGGGCGCACTTGTTCTCGTCGACGCCGTCACCGTCGAACACGACGAACCACGACTTCTCGATCTCCTCGGCGCGTTCGATGTGGAGGGTGAACCCTTCGTGTTCCGGCGGGTCCTCGTCGGGGGCGGCGTACGCGTGTACGTCGAGGTTCTTCGAGCCGAGTCGCTCGTAGACGGGCAGTTCGCCCCGGAGCGTCGAGAGGTACTGGAACCCGGCGTGGAGCGATCCGTCGCCGACCCGCCAGGCCCGGTCTTCGATCTCCCGGGAGGCCGCGACCATCTGCTCGATGCTCCAGGAGGTGAACATGGTCTCGTCCATGTGATCGAGGATCGGCTGGTACGGGCTGTCCGCGAGGCCCAGCGCCACGTCCGCGTCCTCGATCATCCGCTGAAGATCGGTGATACTCGTCGCCGTCAACACCTCGCCGTCCTCGCTGAGGGTGACGAACTCGCCCGGTTTCCCGCTCGGTGTCGACTCCTGCCTGACCGTCACGTTCCGGTCCGCGAACCGCTCGCGAAACGCCGCGACCACGTCCTCGCCCGCGTTGAAAACCGTCAGCGTCTTCTCGTGTTCCTCGACACCCGCGATCAGTTCCGAAAGAGACATTCGCTTCGTCAGACCCACGTCCTCGGTGCGTAAATCGTTTGCGAGACGTTGCCGTACCACCGCGACCTCTCGGATTCCGAAGACGCGCGCCGCGCTCCGGATCGGCCAGCTCCGACCCCATCTCCCGACTGTGTGAATCAAGTGCAACTGTCATGATTAATGTGTGGTAACGCGTCGCAAACTCTTTTGTCCCGGCGCGCCGTTTCTCCGCTAGGGCGGCCGATTCGGCCACTGATTTATCATGACAGAACTAATGTGGCGCATCGCTGGTGGCTCCGGCGACGGGATCGATTCCACGAGCCAGAACTTCGCCAAGGCCCTGATGCGCGCGGGACTGGACGTATTCACGCACCGGCACTACCCATCACGGATCCGGGGCGGCCACACCTACGTGGAGGTACGGGCCGACGCCGACCCCGTCCGGTCGCGGGGCGACGGCTTCAACTTCCTGCTGGCGCTCGGCGATAGCTTCGCCCGCAACCCACAGGAAGGGGCCGACACCGTCTACGGCAACGAGGAGATCAAACCGCTCTCGGAGAACCTGGACGACCTCAACGAGGGCGGCGTGATCGTCTACGACGAGGGCCTGCTCGACGAGGAGACCCTGGAGCGTGCCGATCTCGACCTGGAGGCCCGGGCCGAGGAGAACGACTGGCACGTC
Source organism: Halorientalis pallida (assembly GCF_049605515.1). GTDB lineage: Archaea > Halobacteriota > Halobacteria > Halobacteriales > Haloarculaceae > Halorientalis > Halorientalis pallida_A. The sequence continues at coordinate 1,233,815 of NZ_CP187158.1, read as the reverse complement.
TACCCCCTCGACCTGCGCGGCCTCGCCCGCGAACACGGGCGGGAAGTGATGCGAAACACCGCCGGCGTCGGCGCGACCGCCGCCTTGCTCGACATGGACCTCCAGCACATCGAGGACCTGATGGAGGACGCGATGACCGGCGACGTACTCGAAGCCAACCTCGACATCCTCGAACGCGCCTACGACTCGGTGCGCGAGGAGTACGAGATCACCCACGACCTCCGGGTCCCCACCGGCGACCACGACGAACAGCAGGTCCTGATGTCCGGGAGCAACGCCGTCGCCTACGGCGCTATCGACGAGGGCTGTCGGTTCATCGCCGGCTACCCGATGACGCCCTGGACCGACGTGTTCACGATCCTCTCGCAACATCTCCCCAAGTTCGGCGGCATCGCCGAACAGGTCGAGGACGAGATCGCCGCGGCGTCGCTGGCCGTGGGGGCGTCCCACGCCGGCGTCAAGGCCATGTCCGGGTCCTCCGGCGGCGGGTTCGCGCTGATGTCCGAACCCCTCGGCCTCGCGGAGATGACCGAGACACCCATCGTCTTGATCGAGGCGATGCGGGCCGGCCCCTCGACGGGGATGCCGACCAAACCCGAACAGGCCGACCTCGAACACATCCTCTACACGAGTCAGGGCGACTCCTGTCGGGTGGTGTTCGCGCCCGCCAACGTCCGGGAGTGTTACGAGCAGACCCGCGCGGCTTTCCGGCTGGCCTACGAGTACCAGCTCCCGGCCATCGTCGTCATCGACCAGAAGCTCTCGGGCGAGATGCGCAACGTCGACGAGTCGTTCTTCGACCGCGAACCGAACGCCGACCCGGGGAGCGTCCTCACCGAGGAGGAGATCCGCGAGGCGGCCCACCACGAGTCGGGGAAGTTCAAACGCTACCAGCACGACGCCGAGAACGGCGCGAGCCCGCGGTCGATCCCCGGGCAGAAGGACGGCCGCTTCCTCGCGTCGGGCAACGAACACACCCCGGAGGGCCACATCAGCGAGAGCCCGACCAACCGGGTCGCACAGATGGACCGCCGGATGCGGAAACTGGAGTCCATCCGTGCGGAACTGGACGAGGGCGACGGCTCCCACCAGACCCACTACGGCCCCGACGACGCCGACTACGGCCTGCTGGTGTGGGGTAGTCAGCAGGACACCGTGTTCGAGGCCGTCGACCAGTTGACCGACGCCGGCGAGTCGGTGAAGGCCCTCGGCGTCAGCGACATGCTCCCCTACCCCGAACAGGAGGTGACCGACTTCCTCGAATCCGTGGAGTCGTGTCTGGTCGTCGAGATGAACGCCTCGGCGCAGTTCAGGGGGCTGACCCAGAAGGAACTCGGTCGCTTCGGGCCGAAGCTCAACAGCCTCCTGAAGTACAACGGCGAGGCCTTCGAACCCTACGAGATCGTGGAGGGCTTCGAGCGCATCGTCTCCCGGGACGCCGCGATCCCGGAGGGAACGAAGTTCGTCCCCGCGGCAGGTGACTAACCATGAGTGTATTCAGTGCAATCGGCGAGGACCGCGAGATCGACCGCGACGAGTTCACACCCGGCATCGAACCGCAGGCGACGTGGTGTCCGGGCTGTGGCGACTTCGGCGTCCTGAAGGCGCTGAAACAGGCCATGCCCGAGGTGGGCCGGACGCCCGACGAGACCCTCCTCGTGACGGGCATCGGCTGTTCGGGCAAGCTCTCCTCCTACTTCGAGAGTTACGGCTTCCACAGCATCCACGGCCGGTCGCTCCCGGTCGCCCGGGCCGCGAAGCTGGCCAACCCGGGTCTGGAGGTCATCGCGGCCGGCGGTGACGGCGACGGCTACGGCATCGGCGGCAACCACTTCATGCACACCGCCCGGGAGAACCACGACATGACCTACATCGTGTTCAACAACGAGATCTTCGGGCTGACGAAGGGCCAGACCTCCCCCACGAGTCCGAAGGGGCACAAGTCCAAGACCCAGCCTCACGGGAGCGCCAAGGACCCCGTGCGGCCCATGTCGCTGTCGCTGGCGTCCGGGTCATCGTTCATCGCCCGCACCGCGGCGGTCAACCCCAACCAGGCCAAGGAGATCCTGATCGAGGCCATCGAACACGACGGGTTCGCCCACGTCGACTTCCTCACCCAGTGTCCCACCTGGAACAAGGACGCAAAGCAGTACGTCCCCTACACGGACGTGCAGGACGACGAGGAGTTCGACTTCGACGTGACCGACCGGCGCGAGGCCGCCGACGCGATGTACGAGGCCGAGTCCCGCCTCTACGAGGGCGAGGTTCTCACGGGGCGGTTCTACGTCGACAGCGACCGCCCGTCCTACGGGACGGAGAAGCGCGCCACCGGGGAGATGCCCGAAGACCCCCTCGCGGAGCGGTACCTCGACGCGGACAGCGAGTGGGAGCGCTCGGCGGACCTGCTCCACCACCACCGCTGAGGGCGGCCCCGTGGCCGATCCCGGCGTTTGCGCTTTCGGTTCGTGAGGTGAAACTTTCGGCCTGTTCGACCCGTTTTCGGGTTCGGAAGATATTTTTTCTCGGACGCAAAACCTACCCCTATGGCAGCCGAGTCCACGGAGGAGCGCATCCTGTCCGTCCTCGAGGAGGACGCACAGGCCTCCTACGCAGAGATCGCCGAGCGGGCCAACGTGTCCAAGCCGACGGTGCGCAAATACATCCAGCAACTGGAAGACGAGGGTGTGATCGTGGGCTATTCAGCGGACGTGGACCCGAAGAAACTCGCCTCCAAGTCCATCGCGCTGGTTGGGATCGACGTGGAGAGCGAACGCTACGTCGAGGTGACCCGGGAACTCAAAGAGATCGACGCCATCGACTCCCTCTACACGTCCAGTGGCGACCACACGCTGATGGCGGAGGTCCACGCCTCCGACGGCGACGCGCTCGGTGACGTGATCAACGAGGAGATCGTCGCCCGCGACGGCGTCGCCGCCGCACACCCTTCTTTCCTCCAGGAACGGCTGAAGTAACGCGTCTCCGTGGACGCGGCTCGGCCGAAATCGAAGGTTTATGCCCGCTCGTCCGTGATGGAGCAACATGGAAACCCGGCTGGTCGTGGGGTGTGGATCGGTCGGTTACGACCTCGTCTCGGCGCTCGCGGACAGGCCGGGAACGGTGTCGGTGCTGGAGGAGAGCGAACGGCGCGTCGAGCGCCTGCGCGAGGAAGGCGTCGCCGCGACCCACGTCGAGTCGCTCGACGCCGCGACACTGGCCGAACACGCCGACGGCGTCGATACGGTCGTCGTCGCCGGTGACGACCCACGGGAGAACTACCGCCGCGCCTCGGTCGCCAGCGAGGCCGTCCCCGACGCGATGCTCTTTGCCTTCGCCGGCCTCGAACCCGACACGGCCGTCCTCGAACGACTCCGTGACCTGACGGACACGCTGGTCGAACCGGGAGCCGCGACCGCCGACTTTCTCGGCCGCCGGATCGGCGACGAGGGCCTGCAGACGCGAAAACTCCGTCAGGCGTTCTGGGAGGTCGAGGAACCGCTGGCGATCGTCGCTCACGACAATCCCGATCCGGACGCCATCGCGAGCGCGGTGGCACTCCAGCGGATCGCGGCCGTGCTGGGCGTCGAGGCCGAGGTCTGTTACTACGGCCGCATCTCCCACCAGGAGAACCGGGCGTTCGTCAACCTGCTTGAGTTCGATCTCACCCGGCTGGAACCCGACGCGGACCTCGACCGGTTCGGCGGCTTCGCGCTGGTCGATCACTCCCGCCCGGGCGTCAACGACCAGTTGCCCGAGGACACGCCCGTCGACATCGTGATCGATCACCACCCGCCACGTGCGCCGGTGGACGCCCGCTTCGTCGACCTCCGGAGCAACGTGGGCGCGACCAGCACGCTGCTGGTCCAGTACCTCGACCAGTTCGGCATCACCATCGAGGAGGACGTGGCGACCGGCTTGCTCTTTGGCATCCGGATCGACACGAACGACTTCAGCCGGGAGGTCTCGACGGCCGACTTCGAGGCGGCCGCGACGGTCGTCCGGGCCGCCGACATGGGCGCGCTCGACCGGATCGAGTCCCCGTCGATCAGCGGCGACACCTTCGAGACCATCGCGCGAGCCATCGGCAACCGCCACCGCCGCGGCCCCGTCCTGACCAGTTGCGTCGGCGAGTTGAACGACCGCGACGCCCTCGCGCAGGCCGCCGACCGACTCCTGAATCTGGAGGGGGTGCAGGCGACCGTCGTCTACGGCATCATCGACGGCGTGATCTACGTCTCCGGCCGCGCTCGCGGGACCGACCTCGACCTGGGCGAGACGTTGCGCTCGGCGTTCGACCAGATCGGGAGCGCCGGCGGGCACGCCGACATGGCCGGCGCACAGATCCCCGTCACCGACACCGCGCTCGATCCCGCCAGCGACGGCGCGGACGCCGCCGGGGCAGTCGAGACCGCGGACGCCGACGGGAGGCCCGACGAGCGAGCGGACGGGGAAGCCGGGAGCGCCGACGGTGCCGAACTCGCCGGCGACCTGGAGGAGTTCGTGGCCGAGCGGTTCTTCGAGGCGCTCCGGGAGCGCCCGCCGGGCGAGCGGACGGGGCTACTGCTCGGCGGTCCGTTCGCGACCGAGGACGCTGGCTGGTGATCGCGAGTCCGTCCGCCGAAGGGGTTTTCCCGGCGCGGGGAGATGTCACGGACGATGGATTCCGAGGACGAGAAGCCACGCGTCAAAGACTACATGACCAGGGACGTGGCGACCGTCTCGCCCGACGACACGGTCGAGGCCGTCGCCCGCCGGATCGCCGACAGCGACGACACCCACAGCGGGTTCCCTGTCTGTGACGGCCGCCACGTCGAAGGGTTCGTCAGCGCCCGCGACCTCCTGCTCGCGGAGGACCACGACCCCATCTTCAAGGTCATGACACAGGATCTGCTGGTCGCCCACCCGGACATGAAGCTCAACGACGCCGGGCGCGTCATCCTCCGGTCGGGCATCCAGCGGCTCCCCGTCGTCGACGACGCGGGCAACCTCGTCGGAATCATCTCCAACGCCGACGTGATCCGCAGTCAGATCGAACGCGCCACGCCCGGCAAGGTCGACAAACTCCAGCGCACCCTCGAAACGATCCACGGCATCGAGGCCCGCGAGGACCGCCGCGAAGTGCCCCTGGAGAAACTCACACCCACCCAGAGTCGCGTGTACGCCGACGAGCTAGAGGGCCGGCGCTACGAACTGGAGCGCGGGCTCGCCGAACCCCTCGTCGTCATCGACAACGACGGGGAGTTCCTGCTGGCCGACGGCCACCACCGCGTCAAGGCCGCCGACAGCCTCGGCATCGAGGAGATGGACGCCTACGTCATCGTCATCGACGAGCGGGTCGAACTCGGGATGGCCGAAACCGCACGGAAGGAGAACCTCGACTCCATCGACGACATCGAGGAAGTCGAGTACGCCCACCACCCGCTCGTGGAGACGACCAAGCGCCTGCAGGAAGACGAGGCCTGAGGTCGCTTCGCCCCGTGGTTCTATCACTTCTCCCCCGTACTGTGAGCGCGTACCATGGTCAGCTACGAGCGTGACGGCCCGGTCGCCGTCGTCTCGATAGATCGTCCGGACGCGAAACACGCAATCGACGGCGAGACGGCCCGCCAACTCCGGGCCGCCTGGGAACGGTTCGACGACGACGAGGACGCCGCCGTCGGCGTCCTGACCGGCGACGAGGAGACGTTCTCGGCGGGCGCGGACCTCGAAAAGATGGATCTGGAAGACGGCCCCGAGGGGTGGCTCGGCTTCACCCGGACCACGGTCGACAAGCCAACCATCGCGGCCGTCGAGGGCCACTGTATCGCCGGTGGCCTGGAGATGGCGCTGTGGTGTGATTTACGCGTCGCGGGCGAGAGCGCCACGTTCGGCTGTTTCGAGCGTCGGTTCGGCGTCCCACTGGTCGACGGCGGCACCCAGCGCCTCCCCCGCGTCGTCGGGCAGGGCCGGGCGCTGGAGATGATCCTCACCGGTCGCCCCGTCGAGGCCGAGGAGGCCCGGGAGTGGGGGCTGGTCAACCGCGTCGTCGACGACGGCGACGCTCTCGATGCGGCCCGGGAGATGGGCGAGACCATCGCCGAGTTCCCACAGCAGACCGTCCGGACGGACCGGGCGGCGGTGTACGACGGCGCGGGCCTCCCGCTGGACGAGGGGCTGAAAGTCGAGGCCTGGCACGGGAGCCGGTCGCTCTCGACGGCCCACGAGGGGGCCGAGCGGTTCGCCAGTGGCGAGGGGCGACACGGCGAGGGGATCGAGGGTGTGGACGGCGACGACCCGCCCGGTTCGACGGACTGACCCTCGTCACTCCGGCCGAACTGTTAAGCGAACTCCGTGTGTAATTGACTGGCATGTACGACGAGGACGACCTCGCGGCAATCCGGGAGGACCGCGAGGAGTGGGAGCGCGAGACGCTCGACCCCGTACTCGACCGACACGGCGAGCGCCGAGACCGGTTCGCGACCGTCTCGAACCACGAGGTCGACCGGCTGTACACCCCGGAAGACGTGGCCGACCTCGACTACGGCGAGGATCTGGGGTTCCCCGGCGAAGAACCGTACACGCGCGGGGTCTACCCGACGATGTACCGGGGCCGGACCTGGACGATGCGCCAGTTCGCCGGCTTCGGCACGGCCGAGGAGACCAACGAGCGGTTCCACTACCTGATCGATGAGGGCCAGACCGGGCTCTCGGTGGCGTTCGACATGCCGAGTCTGATGGGACTGGACAGCGACGACCGGATGAGTCAGGGCGAGGTCGGCAAGGAGGGCGTCGCCGTCGACACGCTCCGGGACATGGAGATCCTGTTCGACGGGATCGACCTGGGCGAGGTCTCGACGTCATTCACCATCAACCCGAGCGCGCCGGTCATCTACGCGATGTACCTGGCGCTGGCCGACCGGCAGGGCGTCCCCCGCGAGGAGATCCGGGGCACCCTCCAGAACGACATGCTCAAGGAGTTCATCGCCCAGAAGGAGTGGGTGGTCCCCCCGGCGGCCTCGCTGGATATCGTGACCGACGTGATCGAGTTCGCCGTCGACCAGACCCCGAAGTTCAAGCCGGTCTCGGTGTCGGGGTATCACATCCGCGAGGCCGGCTCGACCGCGGTGCAGGAGCTGGCGTTCACCCTCGCGGACGGCTTCGCCTACGTGGAGGACTGTCTGGATCGCGGCCTCGATATCGACGCCTTCGGCCCCCAGCTGTCCTTCTTCTTCAACTCGCACAACTCCATCTTCGAGGAGGTGGCGAAGTTCCGGGCGGGGCGGCGCATCTACGCCCGGCTGATGGACGAGTGGTACGACGCCGAGAGCGACGCGGCGAAACAGATGAAGTTCCACACCCAGACGGCCGGGCAGTCCCTGACTGCACAGCAACCGCTCAACAACATCGTCCGCGTGACGATCCAGGCCCTGGCGGGTGTGCTGGGTGGGACCCAGAGCCTCCACACCAACAGTTTCGACGAGGCGCTGGCCCTGCCCAGCGAGGAGGCGGTCCGGGTCGCCCTGCGAACCCAGCAGATCATCGCCGACGAGTCCGGCGCGGCCGACATCGTGGACCCGATGGGCGGGAGCTACGCCATCGAGGCCCTGACCGACGAGGTCGAGGCCGAGACGATGGCCTATCTCGACGAGATCAGGGAGATGGGCGACGGGTCGGTCCGGGACGGCGTGCTGAAAGGCATCGAGGACGGCTACTTCCACCGGGAGATCCAGGACGCGGCCTACGAGTACCAGGAGCGCGTCGACGAGGGCGAGGAGGTCGTCGTCGGCGTCAACCGGTACACCATCGACGAGGACACGTCGCCGGACCTGTTGCGGGTCGACGAGACGACCGGCGAGCGCCAGCGCGAGCGCCTGGCCGAAGTGAAAGCCGAGCGCGACGACGGCGCGGTCGACGACGCCCTGGCCGACGTGCGCGCGGCCATCGAGAACGGCGAGAACGTCATGCCGGCCATCGTCGACGCGGTGAAGGCCTACGCGACGATGGGCGAGATCATGGGCGTCTTCGAGGACCACCACGGCTCCTACCAGGAGACCGTCGGACTGGCCTGACGCGGGTCTCGGGCCACGAACCGTCCCGTACTTTGATGCTGGTTCCGTTCCTCGGGGTGAGCATGACTGACCGAACGACGCTCTCCATGCGGTCTGCAGACGCCCCATCCCGCGCCAGCACCCGGGTACCGATCCAGGGATGACGGCGCGACTCACGACGGAGGTCGTCACCGACGGCGAGGCCGTCCGCGGTGACGTTCTGCGGGCTCTCGAAACCGTTTACGACGACGTTATCGTCGCCGACGAGGACGGGACGGTGCCGGACTGTGTCGTCGCCGTCGCGCCGCTCTCGGACGCCGACTGGGAATCGCTCGGCGACCGGGACGGCGTGCCCCTCGTCGTCCTCACGACGCCGACCGACGCGCCGGGGGTCCGCCCCCGGGCGTCCGAGGCCGACGCGACCGACGTGGTGGTCGCCGACGAGGACCGTTACACGGCGCTGGCCAATCGTGTGCGCGGCGTCGTCCAGGGTCGGCGAACACGCGCCGACTCGCCGACGCCCGACGTGCCCGCCGACGGGCGGTATCTGCGTGACCTCTACGACGTGGCGACCGACGAGACGCTTTCCTTCGAGGCGAAGGCCGACCGCATCCTCGGTATCGGCCTCGACAGGCTCGGCGTCGAGAACGCACACCTCTCGACCATCGACCGCGACCCGGAACGGTACGAGGTGGTCGCGAGCGTCGGCGAGTTACCCATCGAGCCCGGGGAGTTGATGGAACTCCCGACGACGTTCTGCCGCCGAACCATCGAGTCCGAGGACGTGCTGGCCTTCGAACACGCCGCCGAACAGGGCTGGCTCGGCGACCCGGCCTACGAGGCAAACGACATCGAGTGTTACCTCGGTGCCCGCATCACGGTCGGCGGATCGCTGTACGGCACCGTCTGTTTCATGGACCGGTCGCCACACGGCCCCTTCAGTGAGGCCGAACAGGCGTTCGTCAGCCTCGTCGCGCGGTGGCTCAGCCACGAACTCGAACGGACGCGCCGCGGGACGGCACTGGACGCGCTCCACGACGGCACCGCCGACCTGATGCGGGCGACGACGGCCGATTCGGTCTGTGACACGGCCGCCGCGGTCGCCGTGGCCGCGCTCGACGCACCGCGGACGCGCGTGTGGCTCGTCGACGACGACCCCGGGACGACGCTCCGGGCGGCCGCGAGTCACGGCTGCCCGGCCGACCCGGACCCGCTCGACCGGGCCGACGGCCAGGGGACCTGCCTCTGGGACGCACTGGACGACGGCGACCTGTGCCAGTACGACGACGCCGACGGTCTGGACGGGACCGGCTTCGCCGAGACGACGCGGAGTCTGGTGGTCGTACCGCTGGACACCGAGGGCGTGCTGGTCGCCGGGTCCGGGACGGCCGCGGCCTTCGACGACATCGACCGGTCGATGGCCGGAATGCTAGGTTCGAACGTCGTGGCCGCCCTCGAACGGACCGACTGGATCGACCAGCTCCGGACCGCACGCGAGCGGTTCAGCCGGATGTTCGAGTCCGCCAGCGACGGCCTGCTCCTGGTCGAGCCCGACGCCGACAGCGTCGTCGACTGCAACGACCGGGTGTGTGAACTGCTGGGCTACGACCGCGCGACCCTGCGGACCGTCGCGCCGTCGACGATCTGTCGCGACGACCTCGCGGACTTCCAGCGGCTGGTCGCGACGGCACTGGACACCGGCCGCGCGCGGGCCGACGAACTCCTCCTCCGGCACCGCGACGGGAGCCGAATCCCGGTCGAGGTGTCGGCCGCCGAACTCGAACTCGACGGTACCGACCACGTCCTCGCGAGCATCCGCGACGTGCGCGACCGGAAACACCGCGAACAGGCGTTGAGCGTCTTCAATCGCGTCCTCCGACACAACATCCGCAACGACATGAACGTCATCATCGGGCGGGCCTCGATGCTCGAAGACGCCATGGCGTCGGGCGACGAACAGGCCCACCTCGCGCGCATTCTCGACACGGCTCGCGGCCTGACCGAACTGGGCGAGAAGGCCCGGACCTTCGGCCAGCTCGACGAGCGCGACCCCGACGCCGACAGCGTCGAGATCGGCCCGTTGATCGACCGGGTGTGTGACTCGCTGTCCGAGGCGTACCCCGACGCGCGGATCACCGTCAGGGGGGACGCCGACGCCGTGGCCGCCGTCGAACCGACGCTCGACGTGGCCATCCACGAGCTACTGGAGAACGCGATCAAACACGCGACGACGGACGCCCCGACCGTCGCGGTCGACATCGACAGCGACGGCGACGACGTGACGGTCCGGGTCGCCGACGAGGGCCTGGGCCTCCCCGAACAGGACCGCGCCGTGCTGGAAGGCGGCTCCGAGACGCCGCTGGACCACGGGAGCGGTCTCGGCCTGTGGCTGGCCAACTGGGTCGTCACCGCGGCCGGGGGGTCGATCACGGTCCGCGAAGCCGGTTCCGACGGCTCGGTCGTCGTGCTGTCCCTGCCCGTCGACCGCGACGCGACGACTCGCCCGTGACGCCCGAGCGGTCGTTCTCACGCGGCGGGATCGTCGAAAACTTCTATTAGGTTTTCCCCCGTTTTGCGAGGCGCGATGGAAAAACCACTGCTGGTCACGGACTTTCTGGATCGGGCACGACGCCACTACGGCGACGAGGAGGCCGTCGTCGCGACGACCGGGGAGCGGTACAGTTACGACGAACTCGGCGAGCGCGCCGACCGTTTCTCGGCGTTCCTGCAGGATCGGGGCATCGAGAAAGGCGACCGCGTGGCGGTACTGGACCCGAACACCCACTACCACCTCGAAGCCGCCTACGGGAGCATGCAGGTCGGTGCGGTCCACACACCCCTGAACTACCGGCTGGTTCCCGACGACTTCGAGTACATCCTGTCAGACGCCGAGGTCGACGCCATCTACGCGGATCACGAGTACGCCGACCGGATCGAGGCCGTCCGGGACGACGTGCCGACAGACACGTTCGTGACGAACGACGCCGACGCCGTCGACGGGGACTGGGAGTCCTTCGACGACGTGATCGACGCCGCCGGCACCGACTACGACCGGCCGGAGATGGACGAGGACGACGACATCACGATCAACTACACCTCGGGGACGACCGGCGATCCCAAGGGCGTCGTCCGGACCCATCGAACCGAGACGATCCACGCGTACCTCGTCTCCGTCCATCAGGAGATTCGCGACGACGACGTGTACCTCTGGACCCTGCCGATGTTCCACGTCAACGGCTGGGGCCACATCTACGCCGTCACCGGCATAGGTGCGACCCACGTCTGTACCCGCGGCGTCGACGCCGAGTGGATCTTCGACACCGTCGCCGAGGAGGACGTGTCCTACATGTGCGGTGCGCCGACCGTGTTGAACATGCTGAGCGATCACTACGAGAGCGAGGACGGCGACGTGGCGACGACCGGCGCGAACGAGGTCCGCATCGCCACCGCCGGGAGCGCGCCGCCGGAAGCGACCATCCGCACGGTCGAAGACGAGTTCGGCTGGCACCTCAAACACGTCTACGGCGCGACCGAGACCGGGCCGCTCATCACCACCTCCGACGCCAGACGGCTGTACGACGACGACAGCGACGCCCGGTTCAAGATCAAGAAACGACAGGGCCTGGGCTATCTCGGGACGGACGTGCGCGTCGTCGACGAGAATGGCGAGGAAGTCGAGTGGGACGACGAGACCATCGGCGAAGTCGTCGTCCGTGGCAACCAGGTGATGGATCGGTACTGGAACAAGCCAGACGCCACCGAGGAAGCCTTCACCGACCGGATCGAGGGCTACTACCACACCGGCGACCTCGCCGTCGTCGACGACAACGGGATGATCTCCATCCAGGACCGGAAGAAAGACATCATCATCTCGGGCGGGGAGAACATCTCCAGCATCGAGCTGGAGGACACCCTCTACGAACACGACGCGGTGAGTCAGGTGGCGGTCATCCCCGCGCCCAGCGAGGAGTGGGGCGAGACGCCCAAGGCGTTCGTCGTCCCCGCCAACGACGACCCCGAGAACCCGCCGGTCTCGACGGACGAACTCAAGGAGTTCTGTGAGTCGCGGCTGGCCGGTTACAAGGTCGTTCGCCGGTTCGAGTTCGTCGCGGAACTCCCGACCACGGCGACCGGGAAGATTCAGAAGTACGAGTTGCGCGAGCGCGAGTGGGACGACGAGGACAGCATGGTCGGGCAGGGCTAGAACTCAGTCGCTCCCCGCGTACCGATCCGAGACGTAGATCACCAGCCCGAGCATGATGCCCAGCCCGATAGCGACAGTCAGCATCCCGTACAGGGCGGTCCCGAAGGCGTTGGGCGGCAACTGGATGAACCCGAACAGCTCCGGGTCGAGGTCCTCCGGGCGGGCGTTCCCGAGGATGAAGCCCATCACGCCGGCGATGGCGACGATGGCGACGTAGATGAACAGGACGACGCGAGTGCCCGGACGACCGGCCGGAGACCGGGTGACCGTGTCTGTCATTGCCCGAAGTTAGAGACGAAGGTAATTAGCCGTTTCACTTCCTACTGGGAGTAATGTCCGAGAAAGACCTGCTCTTTCTGGTCCTGGCCGGGATCGCACTGCTGATGTTCGTGACGGGGTTCGTGCTGGTCGTCAGCTGAGCCGGTGCTGGTCGGCCGGGCGCACCGAAAAAGTAGAAGACTGCCGCCGTTACTCGACGATGACTGCGGCGTGCATCCCCAGCTGTTCGTGGGGCACGCAGTAGTAGGTGTAGTTGCCGGCCTCCTCGAAGGTGTGTGCGAAGGTCGAGCCGGCGCTCGACATGCGTTCGCTCTCGAACGCGTCGTCGGTCGAGACGACGTTGTGCTGGCCGCCGTTGCCCGTCCAGACCCACGTCACTTCCGTCCCGGCCGAGACCACGACTGCGGCGGGGTCGAAGGCGTACCCTCGGTCCCCGGCACCGACGCTGATCTCGACGGTATCCTGGCCGGTCATGTCGGCCGCGGAGCCATCGTACCCGTTGGCGTCGTTGTCGTTCAGGTAAGTGTCGACCTCGCTGGGAACGCTGGCACCGCCACCGCCGCTCGTGGTGGTGTTGTTCCCGCCGCCGTCGTCGCCACCGTCTCCGTCGTTCCCACCGCCGCTACAGCCTGCCAGCGCGCCGGCCACTGTCATCGCTCCGATTCCACGCACGAACGTACGTCTCTCCATCTCACTGGTCACCTCGATAGTAACTCAGGGGTGGACACGGGTAAATAGCGGGATCCGTTCCCAGGGTGTGAGAACGCACAGTGACTGTTTGTGAACGTGTTCCCTTCGCTCACGTATGTCGCCGAGACTGCAGACTCGCGCCCGCAGTATCGTGGGTCCCGACCGGTCGCCGACGGCAGGGGTGGACCGATGATCTCGGTCAGCAAACTCCTCTGTGACCTGGACGCCGAGGGCGACGGCCTGCGGTACGACGCCGCCGACGAGTCCGACCGCGAGCAGATCCGCGAGGAGAAACAGCGCCGCCCGGTCGTCGTCTGGAACACCACCAAACAGTGCAACCTCTACTGTGACCACTGCTACGCCGCCGCCGACACCGAGTGTGCCCCCGGCGAACTCTCGACCGCCGAGGGCAAACGCCTGCTCGACGACCTGGCCGACTACGGCGTCCCCGTCGTCCTCTTTTCCGGCGGCGAACCCCTCGTCCGCGAGGACCTCGAAGAACTCGTCGCCTACGCCGCCGACGCGGGGATTCGCCCGGTCCTCTCGACCAACGGGACGCTCATCACCGAGGAGCGCGCCCGCGACCTGCAGGCGGCGGGGCTGAAGTACGCCGGCGTCTCCGTCGACGGCCTCCCCGAGCGCAACGACGCCTTCCGCGGGGAGGAGGGCGCGTTCGACGCCGCACTCCGGGGGATCGAGGCCTGCCAGTCGGCCGGCCTCAAGACCGGCCTCCGCTACACCATCACGAAACACAACGCCGACGACCTCGAGGACGTGGTCGCCCTGCTCCACGACGCCGGCCTCGACCGGTTCTGTTTCTACCACCTCGATTACGGCGGTCGCGGGTCGGAGATTCAGGACGTGGACCTCACGCCCGAGGAACGCCGCGAGGCCGTCCGGACCGTCTGTGACATGACCCGCGAGTACCACGCCCGCGGCGAGGAGATCGAGACCCTGCTGGTTGGTAACTACGCCGACGCCGGCTACCTCGTCGAGTACGCTCGCGAACACCTGAGCGAGGCCGCCGCCGAGCGGATCTACCGGTACCTGCAGGTCAACGGCGGCGATCCGACCGGCGAGCGCGTCGCGGACGTTGACTACCAGGGCAACGTCCACCTCACCCAGTTCTGGCAGGGCTACTCGCTGGGCAACGTCCGGGACCGCCCGTTCGGCGCGATCTGGGAGGACGAGTCGAACCCGCTCCTCGAACAGCTGCGCAACCGCGAAGACCATCTCAAAGGCAAGTGCGCCGACTGTGCCTACCAGTCCATCTGTCGCGGTGGCTCCCGCCTCCGCGCCCTGTCGGTCCACGACGACCCGTTCGCCCCCGATCCGCAGTGTTACCTCCACGACGACGAGATCGAGGGGCAGAACCCGGTCTTCGACACCGGGCCGGAACCGGCGGACTGATCGCCGAGGGGTCTCAGTCGCTCGGCTCCGGCTCGACCGGCGGCGCGTCCACCGATCCGGCCACGCTCGTCCGGCTCAGGTGCGTGTCTCCGAACCCGCTCGGGTACTTCAGCCCGTAGCCGACGGCACGGTCGACGCCGATGTGGGCCGTCCACACCAGCGCGACGGAGACGGCCAGCGGCGTGGTCACCCAGACGCCAGCGGCCCCCAGCAGGAGCGGCCCGACGTACGTGTGTGCGGCGTTGTAAAGTCGACTCCCGCTCACCGGGCCGGCGAGGTACCCGAGCATCGCGAGGTCGGGGGCGAGCGCCAGCAGGAGAAACAGCCAGAGCGGGCCGCCGAGCCAGAAGTACGCCGCCGTCGCGACGCCGAAGACCGCCAGCCCTTCCGCTCTGAGTATCGGTCGCGGGTTCATACGCCAGTAACGCGCCCCGAGGAGATATAGGTATCTGGCCCGCGGCGGCTGGGGCCGCGGTGCGTTCACTCCCGCCGTCTGCGAGCCGTGAGTGCCAGCGAGCCGATCAGCGCCACCAGCGTGACGACGAGTCCGAAGCCGGGGCCGTCCGCGGTGGTCGTCTCGGTCGCGCCCGGGTCGTCGGCCGGTTCGTCCGCCCCACCGGTCGGCGGGGTCACCGGGTCCGGTGACGCGGTGGGTGGGGCGGTCGTGGCCGGCGGTTCGGGCTCGTCCGTCGTCACCGGGCGCGTCGTCGTCTCCGTCTCGGACCCCTCGCCGTCGGCCGTTCCGTCGTCGGTGGTCGTGACGACCCCGGGACCGTCGGCGTCGATGTCGACCGGCCCGTCGATGCCGCTGGGGCCGGTACCCGCACTCTCGCCGCCGTCGCTACTCCCGGCCCCGTCGTCGCCACCGGTCCCGCTGTCACCCTCGCCGGCGTCGCTTCCGTCGGGACCGCCGGTGGTGTCGGTCGCGGCCACGACGATCCGGTAGTCGCCCGCAGGGAGCGTCACCGAGAGGTTGCCGCGCCTGCTGCTCGTGTCCAGTGCCGTCGGAGTGCCACCGCCCACGGCGTAGGCGGTTGCGTTGCCGGCGGTGCCGGGGAGTCGGACCGTCGCGTTACCGGTGCCCTGGACCGTGGCGTCGTACCCGGCGACCGGGGTGCCGGTGACCGACGCCTGCCCGGTCCCGGCCGCGTCGAGGTGGACGCCCGTGACCGTTCGGTCGGCCGCCACGAGGCTCGCGTTCGCGACCGACGTGTCCAGCGCCAGGACCGACAGGCCGGTCTCGACCGAACCGGCGGTCTCGGCGCTGACGTTGACCGTCCCGGTGAACCGCGTGGCGTCGTCGGCGGGCAGATCGACGGTCGCGGGCAGGTCGACGGTGAGGTTCGCGGTCACCGTCTCGCCCGCGGGCACGCGCTCGATTCCGTCGAGCGTCACCGCGTCAGCCGGCAGTTCCACACCGGCACCGTTCGTCAGGTTCCCGACGGTCACCGTCGGGTCTGCGATGGCTCGCTGGCCGCCGACTTCGGCGATGTCGAGCGCCGCCGACCGCTCGCTGCCGGGCGTGGCCGACACGTCGACCGCCGACGGGATCACGCCCATCATCGCCGGGCGCTCGGGCGTCTCGATAGCGATGACTTCGACCGGGACGGCCCCCTCGCGACCCCGCGCGTTGGCACTCGCCGTGACCGAGAGTTCCAGCCCGCTCGCGTTCTCGATCCGGACGCGGTTGACGACGCCGCCGTCCCCGTACCGGGAGTCGGGAATCGCCGCCGTCGTCCCGTCAGTGGTTCGGCCAGCGCCGTCGGTCACCGAGAGCCCGGTGTCGGCGTCCGGTGGGCCGATCAGCACGAGCGTCAGGCTGTCGGTGTCCTCGCCGGTCGTCAGACTGGCCGCCGCCGATCCCTGCGGACCGAGTTCGGTGTCGACCAGCGTCCGCACGCGCGGTTGTTGCTCGCCGAACGCCTGGCGAGTCATCGCCCGGCCGGGCACCGACTCGGCGGTCGTGTACACGGCGTCGGGCGTCCGCATCCGGTCGGCGGTCCCACCCGTCGCGGCCAGTCCCGCGCCGGCGGAGACGTCCGGTCCACTGGCGGGCTGACTCGGCGGGCCGTCGTCGCCGTCGATCTCGGTGAAGTCGTAGCCCAGCCGCTTGTCCGGGTCGACCGTGCAGGGCTCGCCGTAGGGCCCCTCGCTGGCGCTCGTCTTGTAGTTCGCACAGTCCGTGGTGGATATGTTGACGAACGTCCAGTCGGTCTCGTGATCGACCTGTTTGCCCTCCATGACGAGCATGGTGTGGACGAAGTGGACCCGGAGCGGATCGGTCTCGGGTTCGCCGATGGTGACCGTCGCGTCCCGGCGAACCGTCTCGCCCGGCTGGAGGGTCAGCGCGTCCTCGCTGGGCTCCGGGACCGTCGTCGCCTCGCCGTAGAGGCCACGCGACCCCTCGCCCTGCTCCGAGTGGTAGGAGCCGGCCACGACGACGCGCGTCGGCACGGCTGCCTCGCCGGTGTTCGTTATCGCGACCGGTCGCTCGTCCACGTAGCGCGTCCGGGTGTCGGTAAAGCCCGTGTCTCTGGGGCGGTTCGCCTTCACGACGTTGACGCCGTACCCGTTCTCCTCGAACTCCGGACTGTCGACGATCTCGCCGGAGACGTTCCCGACCGAGGGATTCCGGTACTCGGTTTCGAGCCAGTCCGCGATGTCTCGGTTGATCATCCCGACGTTCTCGATGTCGTGGAGCGCGTACAACTGCGTCCGGACGTTCCGTTTCACCGTCTCGTAGCGGGCGAGTTCCGTCTTGACGCCGAACAGGACCTCGCCGCCGGCACCGACCGCCTCCACGCCGGACCCGACGACGACCCCGAGTGCGTTCCCGTGGGCGGCACTCCCGGTCGAGATGACGCTGCCGACCTTGCCGACGAACGACGAGAGCTTCTTGGCCCCACTGGAGCCCTTGAACTTCCGATAGGCCCGCTTGTGTGCCTGGCGTGCCCCGCTGGTCTTGTTGATCGAGTACACGTCACCGTTCGGCGTCACGACGAGGCCCTGCGTGAGCCACTGGCCCGTCACCGCACGCTTTTGAGTCTGCACGACGTCTCCGACCGCCGCCGGGTCGAACGACTCGGGCGGGCGCTCGGGCACCCCCTCACCCCGCCGGATCAGTTCGGTCCGTTCGTGGTTGTTGTAGACCTGCTGTTTCGCGTCGGCGACGTGTGAGATGCTGTCGAAGGCGGCGCCCGCCTTTCCGGCCTTCCCGGGCGCGTAGCGGAAGTCCGTCATCCACTCCGTCTCGCTGAGCGTCCCGGCGTAGGCGGCGTACCGCTCGGCGTCGGAGCGCTGTGCGGCGGCGAACGCCCACTCCCCGTAGAGGCGCTTGATCTGGTTGCGCGTCGCCCTGACGAGCGCGCTCTTTGCCAGTTCGGTCGCGAACGTCGTCACCGCCTCCTTGGCCGCGGCCTTGGGATTGGCGCCCCGCTTTGCCGATGCCAGCGCCGCTTCTTCCATCCCGGCCCGGATCGAGCCGATGGTGTTTTTCAGCGTCACCGGTTTCTTCCCGGCCAGCACCTCGCCAGTATTGAGGTAGGCGTTGGTCGCGAGCCGACCGGTCTCGCCGATCTTGCCGAGCGACCCACGCTCGATCCGGTAGAGGTCGTCGGACAGGTGATCGAGGCTGGTGTCGTTCGTGTGCGTGACCGTCACGTCCTCGACGGCACTTCCGGACACCGTGACACACTCGGTCCGGACGTTCCGCGGGCTGTAATCCGGCGGCGCGACCAGCAGGCAGTACTCGCCCGCCGTCAGGTCGGTTAGCCGAACCAGGCCCTCCGGCCCGGTGCGGTAGAAGTTCCCGTCCGGCCCGCCGGGGAGTGTCCGCGGATACTGCGTGTACTCGGTCAAGGCGCGGAAGGTTCTAATCTCTCCCGTCCGCTCGTCGTAATACTCGAGCCCGTCGTACCACTCGAGCAGGTCAGCAGTGGTGAGCGGATCGGCACCGCCCGTCAGTTCCTCGCTCTCGTAGAGGTAGACCTTCACGCCCGCGAACGGCCGGTCGTCGGTTCCGTTGTTCACGTCGACCGAGATACCGATGGCGTCCTCGCTCGCCGGTTCGCCGAGCGGGTTCCGGCAGGTGACGTTGCCGAGACAGCCGTCGAACGCTCCTGGCCCTCGCGGCGTTCCCCACCAGTTCCGGCGGGCGTTCCCGCGTGGATCGGCCCGCGTCGCGTCGATCGTCGCGCCCGCCACCAGGTTCGTCCGGTGGACCGCCCACCGGCCGGTCGTGCCAGTCGCGACGAGACCGTTGTTCGTCAGATCGGTCGTTCCCTCGACCGACCAGTTGCCGTCGGCGTCGCCGGCGTCGATTCCCGCGCCGTCGTTGAACTCGACGGTCGCGTTGTCGACCGTCCAGTCGCCGGTACTCCGGGGCGCGACCACGCCGTCGCCGTTCCGGCTGACCGACGTGTCGACGACCTGCCAGTCGCCCGCGGTCCCGGTCGCTTTGACCCCCGCACCGGCGTTGCCCTCGACCACGCTGTCGGTGACGAACCACTCGTCGGTCGCGTCGGTCGCGAGGACACCGATCCCGTTCGCGCTGACGTTGCTCACCTGCACCGACCAGGCACCGGTCGTCGCCGCGGCATCGACACCTGCGGCGTCGTTGGCCCGGACCGACGAGTCGGTGACCAGCCAGCCGCCCGTGGCTTCCACCAGCGAGAGCCCGTCGTTGCCGTTCCCGACGACAGTTACGTTCTCGAACCGTGCGTTCCCGCCCAGTCTGGCCGCCGCGATCCCCCGACCGGCGTTGTCCCGAACCCGCGTGTCGAGGACTTCCCAGTCGGTCGGGTTCTGTGTGCCGCCAAGTCCCGGTGGGACGCTCCCGCTGGACTCGTCGGCCACGTCCCGGAGGACGAGTCCGGGACCGCCGTTCTCCGAGATCCGCGCGTCGAGGATGCGGAGCCGACCGCTGGACTGGCTCGCCGCGATCCCTGCGCCAGCAGTGCCGGTGACGGCTGTCTCCACGATCCGTCCGAAGCCACCGGTCTCGCGCACGTCGATCCCGTCCTCGTGGTCCCGGATCACCACGTCGCTGATCTCCCAGCCGCCGTCGGTCCCCGCCGCGTCGATGGCGGTCGCCGACCCGGACTCGACCGTCGTGTCGCTGATCGTCCAGTCGCCGTCGGCCGCGTTCGCGGCGATCCCCTCGGTGCCGTCGAGTCGCGCGTCCGTGATCGTCCACGCTCCGTCCGACCCCGAGACTTCGAGGCGGCCGCCGTCGGTGACCGTCACGCCGCTGATGGTCCAGTCGCCGTCGGCGTCGCGTGCCTCGACCGGGTGATCGTCAACGCTCGATATCGTCGCGTCCGTCAGCGTCCAGTCGTCGTCGGTTCCCGTCGCGTCCAGCGCCGTGATGCCCTCGAACGCGAAGCCGCGGATCGTGGGTGCCGCCTCGCTCCCCGCCGGAATCCGGAAGGCCACGTCGGTGGTGCCGGAGCCAGCGCCCACCGTCGGCTCGTCCGTCCCGACCAGCGTGACGTTCTTCCCGACCGTGATGCCACCGTCGTACCGGCCGGCTTTCACGACGATTCGGTCGCCGTCGGAGGCGTTCTCCACGGCCGGTTCGATGGCGTGGTACACGTCCGACCCACCGTCCTCGTCGACGACGAGTCGCGTGTCGGGTGCCGAGACGTTCACCGTCCGCGAGAACGTTTCTTCGAAGCCCTGGCGGTAGGTTATCGTCAACTCGACCGTGTACTCGCCGGACTCGTCGTAGGTGTGTGTCGTCGTCTCGCCGTTCCCGACCGACCCGTCCCCGAACGCCCAGGCGTAGCTGCCGACCGAGTCCGGGGCCGCCGGGTCGGCCGCGAACGTCACCGGCACGTCGACCGTCGCGTTCTCGGGATCGACGGTGAACGCGTCCGTCCCTTCCTCACCGACTTCGACCGTGGTGGTCGTCGCGTTCGTCAGCCCCTGATCGTCGGTGACGGTGAGTTCGACGGTGTAGGTTCCGGGGTCCTCGAACGCGTGTGTGACCGTCTCGCCGTCGCCACGCTCGCCGTCTCCGAACGACCAGTCGTAACTCTCGATGGTGCCGTTGTCCGTCGAGTCGGACCCGTAGAACGTGAGTTCCTCGCCGACGGTCACGTCCGTCGCCGACACGGCGAGGACCGCACTCGGTGGATTCGGCGTGGGACAGTCCGTGTCGACGCCGTCGGGCGCGGTCACGCCGTCGGGTGCCTCGACACACTCCGTGTCGTCGCCGTCGGTGCCGTCGCCGTCGGTGCCGTCGCCGTCGGACGGGCCGTTCGTGCGTTCCAGCGTCAACCGATAGGTGAACGACTGATCGGAGAGGTTCACGGCGTCGGTCCGGTCGTAGTACGTCTCGCTCCCCACGTCGATGCTGAAGGTGCCGTTCTGTTCGAGCGTCGCCGTCATCGTCGCGGGGTCGTTGCCGAACCCACTCCGACCGACCCAGCCGAGGCCACCGTCTGCACCGGGCCGGACCTCGATGAACGGCGAGTCGTCGGTCGGGGTGAGTGCTTCCAGCGTGATCCGGATCCGGTCACCCGCCGACCCCTGGAACTCCACGTAATCGTTGTAGCCGCGGGTGGTCTTCCGGTCGCTCCCGTCCAGCCGACCGACCACCGTCTCGCCGTAGCTGATGGACTCGGGATCCTCCGCGTCGACCGTCGGTCCGTCGCTGGTCCCGTCACTCGACCCGTTCGTCCCATCGGTCTCGTTCGTCGACTCGTCGCCGTTTCCGGATCCGCCGCCCGTGTCCACGTCCTCACAGACCGACGCGATCCGATCCAGGGGCAGCAGCGACGACTCCGGGAGCGAGCGGTTCGCGGCCGCCCGCTCGAACCGTCCACAGTACTCGGTCGCGTTCGCCGACTCGACCGTGATCGACCCGTCGAAGGTCTTGACGGTACCGCCGACACCGGTCACCGTCAGATCGTAGTCGTAGCTCCCGGGTCCGTCGTAGGTGTACCGCACCTCGGATCCGGTCTTCGTCGTCCCGTCGTGGAACGTCCACTCGTAGGACTGTGGCGGCTGTTCGTCGATCTCGGCGCTGGCCCCGAACAGGCCGACCGGTCCCACCGCGAAACTGTACTGGGTCACGTTGTACGGAACCGTCTCGTCGGTCCCGTTGCCGGCGTCCGTTCCGTTCGTGCCCGACGAGCCGTCGCCCCCATCGGCGCTGTCGGTGACGGTGATCTCCACTGTCGTCGAGTTGGTGAGTCCCTGATCGTCGGTGACGATCAGTTCGGCCACGTAGGTATCCGGGGTACCGTATGCGTGACTGACCTCGACGCCGGTCGCACCCTCACCGTCGCCGAACGTCCAGCCGTAGTTCTCGATGGTGCCGTTGTCCGTCGAATCGGAGCCGTCGAACGTGACCTCCTCACCGACGGTGACGGTGGTCGCCGAGGCACTGGCGACGGCCGTCGGCGGGTTCGGTGTCGGACACGGATCGGCGTCGACACCCGGTGCCGGGGCCACGCCGTCGGGCACCTCCACACAGTCCGTCGTGTTCGTGTCGCCGGTGTCGTCCGTGCCGTCCGACCCGTTGGCCGGGTCCGACCCGCCGTCACCGTTCTCGTCCTGCGGAGGCTCGATCCAGATGGTCCCGACCAGCGTGTCCGTCTGTCCCTCGTCGTCGGTCACCGTCACGCTTGCCCCGTAGGTACCGGGCTCGTCGTAGGCGTAGGCCACCGTCTCGCCGGTCGCGGTCGACCCGTCGCCGAAGTCCCACTCGTAACTCACGATGGAGCCGTCGTCGCTCGACCCCGACGCGTCGAACCGAATCGTCTCGCCGACCGTCACCTGCGTCCGCGACGCGATGTAGTCGGCCGTCGGCGGATCAGAGGTCGGACCGCTTTCGTTCTGCTCCGTGTCGTTCGTCGTCCCGCCGCCGTCCCCGCTCGTCTGGTTGCCGCCGCCACCGCCACCACCGCCGCCCTCGAAGTAGTCGTCGTCCGCCGCGGCCGTGGCGGGTACCGTCGCTCCGACACCGAGTGTCCCGACCACCGGTGCAGTCACCAGCGACAGCAATACCGTGAAAAAGACCAGCCGTCCGACCAGCCCGCGGACCGTCACCCGGGCGTGCGTTCCGTCCGATCTGTACGTCTGTCCACCCGCTGGTCCCGTC
Organism: Halorientalis pallida; assembly: GCF_049605515.1. Classification (GTDB taxonomy): domain Archaea; phylum Halobacteriota; class Halobacteria; order Halobacteriales; family Haloarculaceae; genus Halorientalis; species Halorientalis pallida_A. Next base: position 1,211,101 of record NZ_CP187158.1, on the reverse strand, counting down.
CCACCGGGACCCTGACCCCACTGCCGATCCATACCTCTGGTTTTAATTTTTCTGACCGCTGGTATAGTATAAATCTACTGAACTTACGGTTACAACAGACATCCTGGGTCGTGTATATTTCCGTCTCGACAGGACCGAGATTCGGGACGTCAGCCGATCTGCTCGGGGTCGTGCCGGTCGTGGACCCCATCGCCGAACAGTGGAAAACGGCGTGCCGGATTGGTCGGTCGGGTGATGGGCTATCCCCACGCAGTCGACGGGTTCGCCGTCCAGCGACGGGCGGTCATCCGTCCTCGTCCAGTTCCCGGAGCAGGTCCAGCGCCAGGTCCTTGTCCAGCGGGTCGTTTGCGTTCCCGCAGTGGGGCGACTGGACGCAGGCCGGACAGCCGTCGGCGCAGTCACAGGAGGCGACCATCCGGCGGGTCGTCGACACGAGCGATCCGATGTCGGCGTAGGCGCGTTCGGTCAGGCCGACGCCGCCGGGGTAGCCGTCGTAGACGAAAATCGTGGACTGGTCGGTGTGGGGATGCAGGGGCGTCGACAGGCCGCCCACGTCCCGGCGGTCACAGAGCAACTCCGCGGGCATCATCGCGATCATCGCGTGTTCGGCGGCGTGGATGCCGCCCCCGAACGCCTCGTCGGTGTCGCCGGTCTCGCTCCGTTCGCTCGCCCGCTCCCGCATCGCCGCCTCGACCGGCTCGGGGACGGTGAAGTAGAAGGCCCGGGTCTCCAGGGTGGTCTCGGGCAGGTCGAGTGCGAACCGTCCCAGGGGTTCGCCGCTGGAGCCGTCCCGGCGCTCGTAGCCCGTGATCTGCTTGCGCATGGTCACGTCGGCCAGCCGGAGTCGGCTGTCCTCGCGCCCGGGCATCGGTCGCTCGTCGTGGTCGTCCTCGACAGTGATCGTCTTGTCGTGGAGGACCTTCGTGTAGTAGTCGGCGTGGGTCCGTGAGAGTTCGGCCACGCCCAGATCGAGGTCCAGGTCGACCACCTCGTAGGTCCGGCCCTGGTGGTGGTAGATCGCGCCGGGGTGGGCGTCGCGCAGGGCGTCGCCGAAGGGGAGTTTCGCGACGGTGTCGCCGCTGGAACGGTCACGCAACTGGACCTGCTGGTCGTCGATGGTCCGGAGGCTCATCTCGTGCTGGGGGCTCCCGTCGGCGTCGTAGAGCCAGCGGATGCCGGCGTCCGTCTCCCGCCGGTCGAGGTCGCCCGTGTCGGTCAACTCGGCCACGACTTCGGGGAACTCCGGCCCGAAGTGGCGGTCGTCCGTCGGCGTCAGCCAGGTCTCGCGGGCCGCCGAGCGGACGTGCCCGGGCATGAGCTGGCGGTTCTCCGGGTTCGAGATGGCTCGCTCCGGCTCCGCATCGAAGAACTCGGTCGGATTCCGCATGAAGTACTGATCCAGCTGGTCCTCGCCGCCGACGAGGACGACGAGGCTCGGATCGGTGCCCCGTCCGGCCCGGCCGGCCTGCTGGAAGGCCTGCATCCGCGTCCCGGGGTAGCCGTCGAGGACGACGGCGTCGAGGCCGCCGATGTCCACGCCGAGTTCGAGCGCGTTCGTGCTCCAGACGCCCCGGATCTCGCCGGACTGGAGCCCGTCCTCGACCGACCGACGGCGTTCGTTCGTCAGCGCCGCCTGGTACGCCGTCACCGTCTCGGCGGCGTCGCGGTCGCCCCGCCGGCGCAACTCGTCGGCGCTCTCGGTGGCGTAGCGCTCGGCGGTCTGGCGCGAGCGGGTGAAGACGACCGTCTGGAAGCCACGGCTCACGAGGTCGACGAACAGCCGTTTCGTCTCGGTGTGACTGGACTTCCGGCGGCCGCCGCCCCAGCCCTCCTTGTCTTCGTATTCGGGCGGGTTCCAGAACAGCCAGTGGGTCGGCCCCGTGGCGCTCTCGTCGTCGGTGAGCGCCGCGAACGAGGACTCGGGCCGGCCCGTCACGGTCGCGGCGTGTTCGACCGGGTTGCCGATGGTCGCCGAACAGCAGACGTACTGCGGCGACGAGTCGAACCGCTCGCAGACGCGGTTGAGTCGACGCATCACGAGCCCCACCTGACTGCCGAACACGCCGCGGTACTCGTGGACCTCGTCGATCACGACGGTCTCCAGGCGCTCGAAGAACCACTCCCACAGGCGGTGGCTGTGGGGCAGGATGCCGTAGTGGAGCATGTCCGGCGTCGTGAGCAGGACCGTGGGCTGGCGCTCGCGAATATCTCGCTTCTCGGATTTGGACTGGCGGCCGGTGTACTGGGCGACGGTGACGCGACTGCCGAAGCCGAGGCCGCGTGCGAGGTCCTGGAGGGCGTCGGTCTGGTCCTCGATGAGCGCGACCTGCGGGGCGATATAGAGGGTACAGCCGGTGTGATCGAGGGCGCGCTCGAAGGCGGGGACGGTGTAGGCCAGACTCTTGCCGCTGGCGGTGTCGGTCGCCAGCACCACGTCGTCGCCGTCGCGGACGCGCTCGACCGCGGCCGCCTGGTGGCCGTACAGCCGCTCGATTCCCTGCTTTTCGAGCGCGGTGGCCAGGCGATCCGGGAGGTCCAGATCGGCGAAGGTCGCGTCGTGTCCGGGGACCGTCTCGTGGTGGGTGAGCTGCCCGTCGTAGTAGGGGCGGTCGCGGAGCCAGCGGATCGTCTCGTCCACGGCCCGGCTTACGGGGCGACGGTGCTAACTGTTTCGTCGCCGGTGCGGTCCGGGGGCGGAGTCGACCCTCAGGAGTCGATCCGCTTGAGGTCGCCGTCGCCGGAGTTGCCGCCGCCGCCGAGTTTGTCGCTGTTGAGCGAGAGGTGGATCGCGAACAGGATCGGCGAGAGGACGCCCAGCACGATGGCGACGCCCATCGCCAGCAGGCCGTCCGTCAGGACGAGTTTGCCGCCGCCGTGTTCGCCGCCACCGTGCTCGCCGCCCATGGCCGCCTCGCCCACGACGACGACGCCCTGCATGACGCCGGCGTGGGGCTCACAGAGGTACTTGACGACGCCTTCTTCTTCGAAGGTCTGCTCGAAGGTCGTCCCGGTCTCGCTCGTCGGTTCGCCGCTGTCGAAGTCGCGGTTCTCGCCGACGACGTTGTGGCGGCCGCCCTGCCACTCCCAGGTGACCGTCGTCCCGGGATCGACCTGTACTGCGGGCGGATCGAACACGAGGCCGTCGCCGCCGACCCCGATGGTGACCGCGTCCTCGCCCGTCATGTCGACGACTTCGCCGTCGTAGTTGGTCGTGTCCGACAACCAGCCGTCGAACGTCGGCCCGCCGGACTCCGTCCCTTCCTGTGCCGTCGCCGTGCCGGACGCACCGGCCGCGACGCCCGCGGCCGCCGCGCCCGTCGCCGCAGTCCGCAGAAAGCCGCGACGACTGGCCGTCGACCCGTCGGATTCGCTCGAACGTTCTGTCTCCATACCCGTCGGTTTTTCACCATCCTGTATAAGCCCGACTAAACGTGACAGGGGTTGGGAACCCGTTTCACACTTCCCGAAAAGTCGGGGCGAGCGGGCCTCAGCGGATGATCGTGACGGGACAGTGCGCCCGTCTGAGTACCGTCTCGGCGACGCTACCCAGCAAGATCCGGGAGACGCCCGAGCGGCCGTGGCTCCCCATGACGACGTGATCGACGGGTTCGGTGTCGGCGAACTCGACGATGCTCCGGGCCGGCTTGCCCAGCGTCGTCTCCGTCTCCAGGGTGACGCCGTACTCGTCGGCGGTCGCCTGTGCGTCCTCGAACAACTGTTCGGCGTTCGCCTCCTCGCTCTCGTACCAGTCCTCCCAGTAGCCCGGGAGCGAGGCCTCCATCGGTGCGCCGTAGCCCGCCTCGACGAAATCCAGGACGTGCAGGACGGTGATCGTCGCGTCGTCGGCGTACTCGTCGAGGGCGAACTCCAGTGCGCGTTCGGACAGCGGCGACGCGTCGAGCGGGACCAACACGTGATCGGTCATACCCCATCTTGGCGCTCGCCCGGATTAGTATCCGTCGAGATTCCAGGGCTCCGGGAATCGCCGTCCGTGCGCTCACCGCACACGACCGCGGGAGAACGCGACGCTTTACTCCGTCCAGTCGCAACGTCCGCACAATGGACAGACGACAGTACCTCCGGACCGCCCTCGGTACGACGGCGGGAACGGTCGCGGTCGCCGGGTGCCTCGGTGGGGGCGACTCGGCCGACGAGTACCCCAATATGAAACTGCCCAAACAGGAGATGTCGTTCGACCCCGAGGACGTGCGGTTCCCGGCGTGGGGCCAGCGGATTCCGGCCGCGACGCTTCCGCGGGCGCTGGGCGAGGGTGAGATGTCGACGCGGGGGTTCGACGAACCGCTCGCGCTAACCTTCGTCTTCAGCAACTGCATGACGGCCTGTCCGCTGTTGACGCAGGCGCTCGTCTCCGCCCAGGGCAAAGCCCTCGACGAAGGGTGGGGCGACGCCGTCGAATTCGCCGAAATCACGTTCGATCCGGCGCGGGACACGCCCGAGCGCCTCCGCACCTACGCCGACGAGCGAAACGTCGCGCTCGACGCCGGCAACTGGACGTTCCTCCGTCCCGAGACGGAAGCCCGGGCGAAGGCGGTCGTCCAGGAGCAGTTCGGCGTCCACTTCGAGAAAGCGTACCCCGAGAACGGGACGGGGACCGACTCGACCGGGACCGAGACGGACGCAGACAGTTCCACGCCGTCGACGGCGACCGCGTCCGAACCGAACGACTCCGAGGGCTACATGTTCACGCACCGCTCGCTGATCCTGCTGGTCAACGCCGAGGGCTACGTCGAACGGTTCTGGCGCGGAGACGCGGCGACCTCGACGGCCGCGGCGGAGCTACCAGACGCGATGAATCGGCTCAGAACGGCCTGAGTTCGGTCCGGCCTGCCGACGGCCCCGCTCACCTGGCGTACAGCGAGTAGACGATGACGCCGAAGCCAAGCGCCGTCAGCCCCGTCTCGGCGATGATGGCGTACTCCCGGGGGAGCGCCAGGCCGAGATCGAACACGCCGGCCAGGATGCTCCCGAGGGTGACGACCGCGAACCCGAACGCGAGCAAGCCGAGCGGTTTCGCGCCGGTTCGGCGGTAGGCCTTGTACGAGAAGAACGTGATCATCGCGCCCAGCACGAGCGTGACCGTCTTGAGCGCGGTGATGACCGTCGGCAGGTGGACGAGGGGATAGAGTTCGATCACGTTTCTTTACGCACCTCCGACCAGAGATCGCGCAGTCGTTCGTCCGCGGTCCGGGGGACCCGGCTGATCCCGACCTCGAACGCCCGGTCGTCGTCGAGGCCCACGACGACCTCCTCGAAGTCCACCTCGTACTGGCTGGCGTGTTGCCCGTCGGGGCGAATCTCCATGCCCTCCCGGAGCAGGGACGCCTCGGTCAACAGATCCAGTTTCCGGTAGGTGGTCGAGAGGGGAACGTCACAGACCTCCGAGATCTCTTCGGCTGTCATGGGTTCGTCGAGGTTCCGGACGATGGCTCGACACTTCGGGTCGTCCAGCGCGTCGAGCACGTCCTGTAGATCCGGCTGGTCCTCGTCCGCGAACGGGTCTCGGACCATGTGTCCGCATCTGGACGGGCGACGCTTATAATCGCTCCGACACGCGACCGCCGACAGCGGCCGTGCGTCCGCCTCTGGCCGCCCGTTCGAGGGAACATGTTCGAGCGCCGTGTCGTGGACCCCGTGACGTGTCAGCGGATCGGAAACCGCCGCGCCACGTCCCGGCTGTGTCGGCGGACACGCGATTGGCGGACCGGTTCGCTTTTGACAGGCCCGGGTCAATGAACGGACGTGCTCGCCGCCGAGTTGCACTCCCACTCGTCGCTGTCTCACGACGGCCGTGATCCCATCGAACTGCTTCTGGGACAGGCCCAGGCCGTCGGACTGGACGCGCTGGCCGTCACCGATCACGACGAGATCGAGGCCAGTCTGGCGGCCGTCGAGAAGGCCGAGGAGTACGGCCTCGTCGGCATCCCGGGCATGGAAGTCTCGACGGCCGCCGGCCACGTCCTCGCGCTCGGCGTCAGGGAAGCGGTCCCGCCCGGGCTCTCCTTCGGCGAGACGCTGGACCGCATCCGCCGGCTCGGCGGCATCGCCGTCGTGCCCCACCCGTTCCAGGAGTCCCGGAGCGGCGTCCTCGCGAACATCTCACAGGAGACGCTGACGGCCGCCGACGCCATCGAGGTGTACAACTCGCGCCTGCTGACGGGCCGGTCGAACCGCCAGGCCGAGCGGTTCGCTCGCCGCAACGGCATGCCCATGACCGCCGGGAGCGACGCTCACATCAGCGAGATGGTCGGCCAGGCCGTCACCCGTATCGACGCGGCAGAGCGAAGCGTCGACGCCATCCTCGACGCTATCCGCGAGGGCCACACCACCGTCGAGGGCAAGCGCACGCCCTGGCGGATCAGCTTCCGGCAGGCCGCTGGCGGGGTCAAGCGCCGCGTCGCGCGCCGCCTCTCCGATCTGCGATGATCGACGGTGCCGACCCGGCGACTGTCCGGGCCGCACTCGACAGTGGCGACCCACTGCCCGGGACCCGCGGATTCGCCGGACGACTCGACGCCGAGGACGGATCGCCCCGGCTCGTTCGTGACGTTCTCGGTCGGTACCCCTGCTTTTCCGAGGCCGACGATCCGGCCGCCTGGAGTTTCGACCCCCGAGATCTGACCGAGCCCGACCCCGTTCCGGCGGGCCACGCCCGAACCGCCGACGGCGACGAACAGGTCTGGACGCTGCCGGACCCGCCCGCGAGCGACGACGACGCGGCGGCAATCGAGGTGGTGCGGGAGGCGGTCGCCGCGAGTACCGCCGCGGTCGACGCGGCGGGCCTCGCGGTCGCGTTCTCCGGCGGCGTGGATTCGGCGATCCTGGCCGCCCGGCTCGACGCGCCGCTGTACGTCGCGGGGTTTCCCGACAGCCACGACGTGGAGGCCGCCCGTTCGGCCGCCGCCGCGATGGATCGCGACCTCACGGTCGTCGAACTCACGCACGACGACCTCGAACGCGCGGTGCCCGAACTCGTCGCCGCCACGGGCCGGACCAACGCGATGGACGTGCAGATCGCCCTCCCGCTCTATCTCGTGGCCGAACGGGTCGCCGCCGACGGCTACGACCGACTCGCGGTAGGCCAGGGTGCCGACGAACTGTTCGGCGGCTACGCCAAAGTCGCGAAAGCACCCGACGACCCGCGCGTCGACGCCGAGACGGTCCGGGGCGCGCGCCGCGAGGTCGTGACCACCCTGCCCGACCAGCTGGAGCGGGACGTACTCGCACTGCGGGCCGCGGGCGTCGAACCCGTCGCGCCGTTGCTGGACGACCGCGTGATCGACGCGGCGCTCCCGCTCCCAGGGCACCTGCTCGTCGCCGACCCCGAACCGGGCGCGGACCGCGGGGACGCCGAGCGGAAGGTCGCGCTCCGGCGGGCGGCCGAGTCGTGGCTCCCCGAGGCGGTCGCGGGGCGGGACAAGAAAGCGGTCCAGTACGGGAGTCTCGTGGCCCGGGAACTCGACCGATTGGCCCGACAGGCCGGCTACAAGCGGCGGATGGACGATCACGTCACGAAGTACGTCCGGTCGCTGGTGGAGTGACCGTCGGTGATCGCGTTGTCGTCGCTGTCGGGCACTGCGACAGCGAGAGGAGAGCGGTGAGTTACTGGGAGACCGTGTCTTCGGCTTCCAGCAGTTCGTGGTAGCGGTTACGGATGGTGACCTCGGAGATGGATGCGACTTCGGAGACTTCCGACTGGGTGACCTTCTCGTTGGCCAGCAGCGAGGCGGCGTAGACGGCGGCCGCCGCGAGGCCGACCGGGGACTTCCCGGAGTGGACGCCCTTCTCCTTGGCGGAACTCAGCAGGTCCCGCGCCCGACGCTCGACCTCCTCCGAGAGGTCGAGATCGGAGGCGAAGCGGGGGACGTAGCTCTCGGGGTCTGCCGGCTGGATCTCCAGGCTCAGCTCCCGGACGACGTAGCGGTAGGTCCGGGCGATCTCGTCCTTGTCGACCCGGGAGACCGAATCGATCTCGTCGAGGCTTCGCGGTGTGCCCGCCTGCCGCGCGGCGGCGTACAGCGAGGCCGTCGCGACGCCCTCGATGGAGCGGCCCGGGAGGAGGTCCTCGTCGAGCGCGCGGCGGTAGATGACGCTGGCGGTCTCCCGGACGTTCTCCGGGAGGCCGAGCGCGGAGGCCATGCGGTCGATCTCGCCCAGCGCTTGCTTGAGGTTGCGCTCCTTGGAGTCACGGGTGCGGAACCGCTCGTTCCAGGTGCGCAGTCGCTGCATCTTCTCGCGCTGGCGCGAGGACAGGGAGTTCCCGTAGGCGTCCTTGTCCTGCCAGCCGATGTTGGTCGAGAGCCCCTTGTCGTGCATCATGTTGGTGGTCGGGGCACCGACCCGGCTCTTTTCGTCTTTCTCCTTGGCGTCGAAGGCGCGCCACTCCGGCCCGGGGTCGACCTCGTCTTCGGAGACGACCAGTCCACAGTCTTCACAGACCGTCTCGCCGCGCTCGGAGTCGGTCGCCAGCGAGCCGCCACACTCCGGACAGGCGACCTGCTCCTCGTTTTCCCGTTCGTCCGATTCCGTCGGCTCTTCGCGCGTGCGCTCGCGCTCGCCCGTATACTCTCTGATGGTGGTGTCGGTCATTGGTTGAATCGGCGGGCGCTGGTGCCCGGAAAACTCTCTAATGCGTTATTATGTTGTGGGTCCGCCGACTTAAAACTTTTGGCCTCTTGAGCGGTCGTACGTGCCGATTTCGGCCGTTGAACGTGCTGCCTCGCGCGAGCGCGCTCGCGGGCGACCCACTGGAAGAAAGCCCGAGTATCGAAACCCTTACCGCCGGTCCGGGCCTCGCCGCGAACATGAGCGATTCGGCCGTCGAACCCGAGGACGTGCGCCACGTCGCCTCGCTGGCCCGCGTCGACCTCGACGACGAGGAGGTCGACCGGTTCGTCGAGCAGTTCGCGGACATCCTCGACTACTTCGAGACGCTGGACGAGGTCCCGGAGGTCGACTCCGAGACGGACCTCGCGAACGTGATGCGGGCCGATGAGGTTCGCGACTCCCTCGATCAGGACGAAGCGTTGCGAAACGCCCCCGAGAGCGAGGAGGGCTTCTTCAAGGGGCCGAAGGTCTCGTAATGTCGCACAACGCCTACATCACCGACGAGCGGATCGAGAGCGACGACGACGGCCCGCTGGCCGACCGGACCGTCGCCGTCAAGGACAACATCTCGACCGAGGGCGTCCGGACCACCTGCGGGTCGGCCATGCTCGACGACTACGTCCCGCCCTACGACGCGACGGTCGTCGAACGCCTCAAATCGGCCGGCGCGACCATCACGGGCAAGACCAACATGGACGAGTTCGGGATGGGAACCACGACCGAGACCTCCGCGTTCGGCCCGACCGAGAACCCCGCCGCGCCGGGCCACGTCCCGGGCGGCTCCTCCGGTGGCTCGGCGGCGGCCGTCGCCGCGGGCGAAGCCGACCTCGCACTTGGCACGGACACCGGCGGTTCGGTGCGCTGTCCCGCCGCGTTCTGTGGCGTCGTCGGCATCAAGCCGACCTACGGCCTGGTCTCGCGGTACGGCCTGATCGCCTACGCCAACTCGCTGGAACAGATCGGTCCCATCGCGCCCAGCGTCGAAGAAGCCGCCGAACTGCTGGGAGTCATCGCCGGCCCCGACGAACACGACGCGACGACCCGGGAGGCAAGCGAGGAGGGGGCCGACACCGATTACGCCGCCGCCGCGGACGGCGACGTGGAGGGCATGGAGATCGGGATTCCGACGGAACTGGTCGAGGGAGCCGACGAGGGGGTCGTCGAGACCTTCTGGGACGCCATCGCCGACCTCGAAGCCCAGGGGGCCAGTTACCACGAGGTCGACCTTCCGTCGGTCGAACACGCCGTCGAGGCCTACTACGTGATCGCCATGTCCGAAGCCTCCTCGAACCTCGCGCGGTTCGACGGCGTCCGCTACGGCCCCAGCCCCGACTACGAGGGCAACTGGAACGAGGAGTTCGCGGGCGTCCGCGAAGACGGGTTCGGCGAGGAGGTCAAGCGCCGTGTCCTGCTCGGGACCTACGCCCTCTCGGCGGGGTATCACGACAAGTACTACAAGAAGGCCCAGGACGCCCGGGCGTGGGTGAAACAGGACTTCGACGAGGCCCTGACGGAGGCGGACGTGCTGGCCTCGCCGACGATGCCCGTCCCGCCGATGGAGATGGGCGAGAGCCTGTCGGACCCGCTCACGATGTATCTCGCCGACGCCAACACGACCCCGGTCAACCTGGCGAACCTGCCCGCGATCTCCGTGCCCGCAGGCGAGACCGACGACGGCCTCCCCGTCGGGATGCAGTTCGTCGGGCCGGCGTTCGGTGAGACGGAGATTATCCGGGCCGGGAGTGCGCTGGCGTAGGTTCGCTCCGAGAGCAAGGCTGCTTTTGCGTGGATGCAGGGCCCGATCAGACGATCAATTCGGCGTCGTCGAGGTACTCGTTCCGGATGCGTTCGACTTCGGGCCCCTCCGGGACCAACCCGGGGGTCGTCGCGGGCTCGTCGAAGCGGTCCGGGTCCGGCGTGACCGATTCGAGGACTTCCGAGAACACGGGGCCGTCTCGACCGGTGATGTGAACGAAGCCGCCGTACTGGCGGTCTTCGGCGCGCGACGCCGCCGGGTCCGGGAACGCAACTCGGATCAGATCGGTTCGTTCGCGGATGTACTCGGCCGCTCTCCGCTGTGAGTACTGGCATTCCGCGTGGTAGCGGTCTCGATACCGGGAGTCGAGGTCCGACTCGTCGTGTTTTGGCGACTCGTAGCGGATGGCGTCGCCGGCCACCTCGCCGTCGAAGAAACTGAAGTTCACGGTAAAGGAGTCCGGGTAGCGAAGGACGGTCAGCACGCAGATATCGTCGTCGACGGTGAACCGTTCCTGCAACCGGCAGTAACACTCCTGATAGTAGACGGCGAGCGCGCCGATCCAGTCGTCACGCTCGCCGCGAAGATACTCGTCGGCGACGGCGTGATACTCCTCGCCGACGATCTGCTGGAGCCGGTGTTTGAATCCCTGACTCATCTCGTCGAGCTCGTACTCGTAGGCGTCGGTGAGCGGCACGTCGGGATCGGCGAGTAACTCGGCCTTCCGGTCACCGGCGTCCGCGATGCGGTGCATGTTCTCGTGGAGCGTTCGCTCGGCAGCGTCGTCCGGCAGCGGCACCCTGACGGCCTGCCGAGCGAGAATGTCGGTCCCGCGTCCCAGTCGCTGTCGCCAGTCGTCCATTTCCCGACCCGGGATTCCGCCGTGGGCTTGAAAACTGTCGTGACGGACTCACCGGTCGATGCGAACGAAACTGCGGGACGGCTCTCGCTCCGCTCACTCGGCGGCGGGCCGCTCCCGCTCGTCCCGCGGGGCTCCCTCCTGCTGGTCGAGATACGTCACTGCCCCCGAGAAGTTCATCCGGAGTTCGCCGTACTCCAGATCGTCGCTCCAGCCCTCTGGCACGTCGTTCACCTCTAGCAAGTGCTTGAACGCCGCGCGGTCGTCGTCCTGCCGGCGGCGCGTCTGTGCGACCCGGGCGACCCAGGCTTTCAACACGTCGGCGTAGGCGTCGAGCGCGCCGTCCGCTGGTCGGGGTCCGAAGTGGCTGTACAGGAGGGTCTCGGCGTCGATCTCGCGGAGTACTTCGATGTCGTCCAGACACTGGTCGAGATCGAACGTGGGCGGCGGCGTCGCGACCCGAGCGGTGTCGAACTGCTCGTAGAAACAGCCCAGTACGTCGGCGGTGAACACGGCGTCGTTGGCAGGATCGTGGTAGACCACCTGATGAGTGGCGTGACCCGGGGCGTAGTGGACGGCGAGTTCGTGGTCACCCAGGTCGATCACGTCGCCGTCGGTCACCTCGCGAATCCGATCCTCGGAGATGGGCTCCGGGTCCGTGTAGAACTGCCAGCCGGACTCGCCGACGACTTGCTTCGTCCCGGCGACGAGCGTGGCGGGATCGACGAGGTGGGGCGCCCCCTGTTCGTGGACCACCACCTCCGCGTTCGGGCACGCCGCGGCGAGTTCCCCGGCCCCACCGGCGTGATCGAGGTGGACGTGCGTGAGTGCGATTACCTCGATCTCCTCGCGACTGATCGCCAGTTCGTCCAGCGCGGCCAGCACGCGGTCGGTGTGTTTCCCGATCCCCGACTCGATGATCGCCGGCCGCTCCCCGTCCAGCAGATACACCGACGTGTGTCCCGACACTTCGTACACGCCGGGATCGACGTAGTACAGGTCGGTGCAACTCCCCGTCTCGACACGACGCATGTCCCCAATTCCCATGGCGTGCGGTAATTTCCTCCATCGTAATGAATGTAATGAAGCAAGCAATCCGGAATGGGCGCTGGGCGGCCGGGTTGGTCCCAGTACTGACAACGCAGACACTATTCTGCGTCCCGACGAGCCAGCCAGAGTCTGTGCCCCCGGGTCAGGAACCCGAGGCCGAGGAGTGCGGCCAGCAGCGACAGCACGATCAGGCCGGGTGGACCGTCCCTCTCGCCGAGTTCGATCACGTAGTAGTAGCGGTCGCCGTCCCGGACGAGCAGGCCTCTTTCCATCTCGGTCTCTCCGTACGCCGATCCGCTCCGCACGGCGTTGGCGACCGGGGGACGTGCGTCCGACAGGGCGACGCTCACCGCCGCGGCGACCCGTTCGCCGTCGACGGGCTCGTAGGAGACCGTCGTCGACTCGTTCCCGCTACGGATCGTTCGTCTGTAGAAGCCACCCTCGAAGTCCGAGTAGAACGTGGGGAAGTGGACGTACCTCGTGGGCGGTCGGTCGTCGTACTCGACAGTGTCGACGGTGACGTTCCCGGTCCGGACGACGTGTTCCTGGAGGTAACAGTCCCAGGTCTCCCACCGGAAGCCACAGTCGATGCCTGACACGCCGCCGGTGAAGATGACGCCGCTCTCGCTGTCGAACCGGATGGTGTCCGCGGTCGGTTCGGCGTCGTACGCGACGTACTCGTACCGCGGCTCGTCGAGATCGAACGCCTGGACTGCGAGCGGATTCAGGACCAGCGCGAGACCGACGATCACATAGAAGCCGATTCGCGTTCGTTCGCCGGGGGACCAGCCGCGGGCGACCATGCCCGCCAGTTTTCACGCCACTCCGATGACAGTTACTCCTCGTAGGCGAGGTTCATGACCCACTGGGAGAAGGCGTCGGAGTGTGGGTCGACTTCCTCGTCACCGATAAAGGGCGAGAGCATGTCGCCGGCCATCAACAGGGAGAAATCGAGGTCGCGGGGCGCGGGGGTGAGGTGGTAGGTGTTGTGGCCCTCGTAGACGGTCTCCTCGCGCTGGATGAGACCCTTGTCGGCCAGTGACTCGACGATGCGGCTTCCCTTGCGGGAGGAGACGTCGAGTTCCTTCCAGAATTCGCTCTGGTGGATGCCACCGGTCTCCCGGACGAGTTCGAGGCCGCCACGCTCGTCCTCGGTGAGTTCGGATTCGGGCGTAACCATACCCGTCTCTGGGACTCTCTGCGGTTTAAAACTGACTTTCGACCGGCCGATACTCGGTCTCGCAGGGTGGGCCGTCGGCGAACCGGTAGCGACTCCCTTCGGGACCGATGGTCACGAGCGAGGACGAGCGCGTCCCGAACCGATCCCGGTGGACGCAGACGCCGTACTCGTGGTCTGCGATCACGTCGGCCGCGCGCTCGATCCACGCGCCAGCTCGCTCGCCGGGTTCGGGTCGGAGTGCGGTCCGGACCGCCGCGGCGTTCTCGCCCTGCTTTCGGCCGTCCTCGGACTTTTCGTCGGGAATTCGCCAGTCGCCGTCCGCGCCGACGTTGACCACGACGTGGACGCCGGGCTGGAAGTTCCGGACGGCGAGCTGGCCGTCCCACTCCAGCAGGAGGGCGGCGTTCTCGTCGGCCACGACGAGATTGAACCCCTCGAACTCGTGCTCGCGGACCTCGCTCTCGATGAACCGAGCGGCCTCCTCCGCACCCTCCTGCCGGAGGGCATCCCTGGTGAGCAGACCCCGGGAGCGCTCGCCCGCCAACTCGGCGTCGGTCCACCGGTTCGTGATGCCGACGAACAGCCCGTGTTCGTTGTGCCCGATCCAGGTCCCGCCGGCCTCGCTGTCACGCGGTGCGATCACCGTGGGCTCGTCGTCGAGCCGTTGGGGTGGTTCCGAGGGGCGGTCGACCATCTCGTCGCGGTTCGCCGCGACGGCGACGGGCGTGTCGGCGAACACCTGCCAGGCGAGAACGAGTGTGCACACGGACTTCCGTAGTGGCTCGGGCCGCTTAAGCGGTCGGTGAGCGAGCGGTAACCCTCACCCCCGCCGGTCGCGCAGGCGCTCCCGCACCCGTTCCCGGTCGACGGTCCCCGACGCCGTCCGCGGCAGTTCCTCGGCGAACGCGACCGTCCGCGGGAGTTTGAACCCCGCCAGTCGCTCCCGGCAGTGGGACTCGATGTCCTCGGCGGTGAGGTCTATCCCGTCTTCGGGGACCACCAGCGCCGCGACCCGCTCGCCCCACTCCGGGTCGTCCAGTCCGACGACGGCGGCGTCCCGAACGCGGTGATGCTCGCGCAGGACCGCGACGACCTCGCCGGGGTCGACGTTCTCCCCGCCGGTGACGATGCGGTCGTCTTTGCGGTTGTGGACCCAGAGCCGCCCGTCCTCGTCCCGGGACCCAACGTCGCCGGTGTGCAGCCCGTCCGGGCCGAACGCGTCCTCGGTGACCGCGGGGTCGAGATAGCCCGGCGTCACGGTCGGGCCGGAGACGACGATCTCGCCCGTCTCGCCCGGCGCGACGGGATCGCCGGCCTCGTCGACGACCGTGACGGTGGTATCGACGAGCGGCTGCCCGACCGTCCCCTCGTGGGCGGCCGCCTGTTCGGGCGTGGCCGTGGCGATCTGTGAAGCCGTCTCGGTCATGCCGTAGGTCGGGCAGGCTGGCACGTCCCGCTCCCGACAGCGCGCGAGCAGTTCCTCGCCGGCCGGCGCACCGCCGAGCAGGACGAACCGCAACCGCTCGGGTGGCTCCCAACCCGCGTCCAGCAGTCGAGTGAGCATGGTCGGGACGAGCGAGACACCGGTGATCTCGAACTCGTCGAACACCCGTGCGGTCTCCGCGGCGTCGAATTCCCGCTGGATCACGACCGTCGAGCCGTACAGCGCCGACCGGACGACCGGCGCGAGTCCGCCCATGTGGTAGGTCGGGAGGCAACAGAGCCACCGATCATCGGAGGAGACACCGAGCCGGAAGGCCGAGGCCGTCGCGCTCGCCACGAGATTCCCGACTGTCAGTCGGACGCCCTTGGGTCGGCCGGTGGTCCCGGAGGTGAACATGACCAGCTGTTCGGTCTCGGCGGTCAGCGTCGCCGGTTCGACCGGGGGGCCGTCGATTTCGTCGAGCGCCCGCACGCCGTCCTGTTCGGTCCCGTCGACCGACGCAATCGGGCCCTCGAACACCTCGGTGGCCGTCGCTGCCGTCGCCGATTCACAGACCAGCGCGTCGGGATCGGTACGTTCGATCTGTTCGGTCACTTCGGCGGGCGTCAACCGGACGTTCAGCGGGACGACCGAGACGCCCAGCCGCATGGCCGCGAAGAACAGTTCGGCGAAGGCCGGTCGGGTGTCGAGTATGAACGCGATCCGGTCGGTGTCGTCGTCCGTCAGCCCGGCCAGCGCCGCCGCCCGACGGCCGACCGCCGCGTCGTACTCGCGGTAGGTGATCGACTCGTCGCGGTCGGCGTCGATCAGGGCAGTTCGATCCGGCGTCGCGGCGGCGCGGGCGGCCACGAGGTCCCGGGTCGGCCAGTCCATCACTCGTCCCCGAGGTCGACGCCCAGCCCCTTGTCCTGTGGGACTTCGATCTGGCCGTCGGCGACCGGCGCGGGGTCGGGGCCGAGGTCGTCGGCCAGCCAGCCGGCCGTCGCCAGGCCACAGGCCGGGATCTCG
Source organism: Halorientalis pallida (assembly GCF_049605515.1). Taxonomy (GTDB): domain Archaea; phylum Halobacteriota; class Halobacteria; order Halobacteriales; family Haloarculaceae; genus Halorientalis; species Halorientalis pallida_A. Next base: position 1,195,179 of record NZ_CP187158.1, on the reverse strand, counting down.
GGGACGGCCGCGGCGACGTGGACCGCCGCGGTCCGCGCGACGACGCCGTCGATCGTCGTGGAGATCACGGGCGTCACGCCGGCCTGTCTGGCCTGTCGCGCGACGTTTCTGGCCCTGTCGGGGCCGCCCAGCGCCATCGGCTTGAGGACGAGGTAGTCGGCGGCCTCGGCGGCCAGCAGGTCCGTCACCGGCCGCTCGGCCAGCGACTCGTCGAGGGCGATGGGGACCTCGTTGCCCCCGTTTCGGAGGCCGGCGTGGGCCGCCACTTCCTCGGCGGGCATGGGTTGCTCGACGTACTCCAGATCGAGGGGTTCGACGGCTTCGAGCGCGCGCTCGGCCTGCTCGCGGTCCCACGCGCCGTTGGCGTCGGCCCGGAGCGTCACCTCGTCACCGACGACCTCCCTGACCCGCCGGAGGCGGTCGGCGTCTTCCGCGACGCGCCGTGCGCCGACCTTGATCTTCACGCAGTCGAAGCCGTCCTCGACGGCCTCTTTGACTTCCCGGGCGGTCGTCTCGGCGTCCGCGTCGCCGACGGTCGCGTTCACCGGCACCCGGCGCACGAGTCGCTCGTTGCCGAGGTAGCGGTACAGCGGCGTGTTGTCGAGTTTCGCCCGCGCGTCGGCGAGTGCCAGCGCCAGCGCGTGGCGGGCCGCCGGCGCGGAGGTCTCACCCAGGGCCACGCCCCAGTCCTCGTCGCTCGCGAGTTCGGGCGCGTACTCCAGAGCCTCTCGACAGGCATCCAGCGATTCCGTCCAGCCGGGAAGCGGTGCGGCCTCGCCCAGTCCAACCTGATCGGCGTACTCGACCCGCACGAGGAAGCCCTCGCGCTCGTCCATCTCGCCGCGGGCGGTCGAGAGCGGTCGTGCCAGGTCCAGGTGGTAGGGTTCGATGTCGATCATGCGAGTGCGAGTCCGGCCGCGAACAGCGCGGAGTGGGCCGCCAGCAACTGGCCGGTCCGTTCGAGTGCCGGGTTGAGCGCCGCGCCGTCGGTTCGTTTCATCACTGTGGCCCCGACCCTGACAGCCAGCGGCAGGGTCACAAGCGGTGCGAGCGCGGGGAGACCGAAGGTCGGGTCCAGCGCGAACAGGACGGGGACGACGTAGGCCATGCCGACCATCGCCAGCCACTCGATCCGGCTGAACGTGTAGCCGAAGATCACCGCGAGCGTCCGCTTGCCCGCCGCGGCGTCCTCCTCTTTATCGCGGACGTTGTTCGCGATCAGGATCGCGGTCGAGAGGCCGGCCGCCGGGAGGCTCGCGACCAGCGCGGCCGCGGTCACGGTGCCCTCGGGAATCCCCATCGCGAGCGGCTGGACGCTCGCCAGCGCGGCCGCGGCCTGCACGTAGTAGGTCCCGACGACGGCGATCACGCCGAAGTAGAGGAACACGAACAGATCGCCCAGCCCGCGGTAGCCGTAGGGGTAGGGCCCGCCGGTGTAGGCGATGCCGGCGGCGATGCTTGAGAGCCCGACCACGAGGATCGGAAGGCCGCCGACGTAGACGAGATACAGGCCGACGACGACCGCCAGTGCGTAGGTCGCGGCCATCGCCTGCTTGACGCGAGTGGGCTCGATCAGTCCGCCGGCCGTGACACGGGTGAACCCCTCGCGGTCGGCCGAGTCGGTCCCCTTGACGGCGTCGTAGTAGTCATTGGCGAAGTTGGTCCCCACCTGCAGGAGGAGCGCCCCCAGCAGCGCCGCTATCGCCGCGGCCGGCGCGAACACCCCGTCGTGGAGCGCTAGCCCCGTCCCCACGACGACCGGCGCGGCCCCCGCGGGCAGGGTCTGGGGCCGTGCGGCCATCAGCCACGCCTTCGTGCGCGATACCTCCGCGTCTGCCGTTGCCATTGCCGTACAGTTGGTGGTCCAGCCGTGTGAAGGTTGCCACTGTGAACGTGAACTGTGCGCATCGAACATCGTGTGACGGGTCGGTCGGCCCGACTGCACGGCGACCGGTCAGTCGCGCGTGATCAGCAGGGTCGCGAGTACCAGCGTGACGGCACCGACCATCGGACCGAACCCGGAGCCGACGGCGGCCGTTCCCTCACTCGAGGCACTCGAAGCGGTCCCGCCGTTCTCCGTCGTCGGCAGGTCTCCAGCGTTTCGGTCGACGACCTCACCCTCCACACCACGGGTTAGCTCGACTGACTCGTAGTCCGATCCGCCGTACTCGTCGGCGAGCCTCGCCTCGACAGTAGTCCCCAGTTCCCGGAACTCGAAGCTGATCGCGTGTCCGGTCAGGACGGTCCCGTTCGGGAGTCGCCAGCGGACCGTCGCGTTCCCGACGGCGTTGGTCACGTCGGCCACGAGCCGGGCCTCGTAGCCCTCGTCGTACGACTGCGAGGAGATGTCTTCGACCGACAGGGCGAGTTCCGGCGGATCGTTTCGCCGGGTCTCGATCAGCCGCGAGGTGGTGTCGCGCTGTCCCGCTCCGTCGACGACTGTCAGTCCGACTTCGTAGGAACGGTTTCGCCCGCCGAACGCGTGGACGACCGTCTCGTTGTCGGTCGTGGTCTCCGGCTGGCCGTCGCCGTCGAAGTCCCAGCGGTACGTCAGAATCGCCCCGTTGTCACGGCTCCCGGCCGCCGACAGGGTGGTCGGTTTTCCGGCGGCCACCAGCCCCGACGATGGCCGGGAGATCACCGCAGTCGGTGGGGTCGTGTCCGTCACCTCGACGGCCGTGGTCGCGGTCGCCGTGTCGATCCGTCCGCCAGCGTCCTCGACTGTGACTCGTGGCCGGAACGTGGCGGTCTCCGTCGGGACGTACCGCAAGATCGGTTCCCCGGTGGTCCGGTCGGCCGTACCGTCGCCGTCGGTGTCCCAGTGGTATCGCGCGACCCCGAAGTTGTCGGTCGAGTCGTTCGCGCGGAGTGTGACGGTCGTGTTCCCGACTTCTGCACGGTCGGTCCCGACCGTGATCGCGGCGGTCGGGGGCCGGAAGTCGATCCGCGTCGCGTAGGCGTCGAGGTGCCCGCCGTTCGACCGCGCACCGACGGCGACGGTCGTTCCGTTTCGCACCGGGAGCAGTCCGTTGATTTCGGTGCCGTGGCGGCCACGCCACCGCTCCCGGCCGCCAGCGCCGAACTGGGCGACGACGCCGGTGCCGTTTCCCGTCTCGCCCGCGGCGAGTACCGTCCCGTCCGGGCCCCGGGCCACTGCATCGACTCGGCCGCCGTCCGGGAACGGTCGGCGCGTCCACAGCGCGTCCCCGTCCGCGTCCAGACGTGCCAGCCAGCCCCGCTCCCCGTCGGTCCCACCGACGACGATGTCGTCTCCGACGGTCGTGATAGCCCGCAACCGAACCGACTGCTCACCGACCGTCCGGCTCCAGTGACGAGTCCCGTCGGGGCCCAGTTCGGCTACGTACCCGGCCGTCACGCCGTCGGTCGTCTCTCGCGCACCGGCCACGAGAACGCCGTCGTCGGTCGCCGTCCCTGCCCGAAGTGTGACCGCACTCGGCGGGGTGTGGGTCCACGTACGGCCGCCGTCGTCACGGGCCGTCTCGACGGCCCAGACCCGCTGGGACCCGACCGCGACGACGTGGGTCGTGTTCAGCGGGAACACGTCGTAGAACGCGCCGTGGCCGCGAGCGTACCGCCAGGTGTGGACGTTGCCAGTGTTGTCGAACAGGAGGTAGTTGCCCACGCCGGTCATCGACGGGGCGTTGGTCGTCCCCGCGAAGACGTACCGGCCGTCGTCGAGTTTCAGGCCGTCGTGAAGGGCGCGCGTGTGCGTCGCGGCGTGCATGTACGGCCGGCCCCAGGTCTGGCGACCGTCGCGTGTCGCCTCGGCGGCGTAGGCGACGACCTCGTCACCGAACAGGTCGCCCCGGCCCGTCCCGACCAGCAGGAGACCGTCGTCCGTCCGCGAGACGCCGTAGAGTCGCTGATCCCACTCGTCTCTGGCGCTCGTGAAGTAGTCCTGCGACCAGAGGCTCCCGTTGTCGGTCGGCTCGTCGGTGGTCTGGGCACCGGTCGCGCCGGCGCTCACCCCGGCGACGGTCGCGACGGCCGCCAACAGGAGTACGCCGACCGCGACACTGCGCGCGATACTCGTCACGGGCGGCAATTGTCACGCTATCGGTAATAAGTGGTCGGGCCGGCCGAGTGTCGGACGCCCGGTCGGTCCCGACAAACGGTGGTTCAGTTCCGGCGAGCCCCCTCGCTCCGCTCGCGGGACTTCCGGCGGAGTCGAACCACGGCGAGCGTCAGCGCCACGAGCGCGGCGACGACGCCGAACCCGGGACCGTCGCCCGCCGATGTCCCGGAACCGTCGTCCTCGTCGTTTGGATCGTCGGCCGCCGCGACCGAGACAGTGACGTTCGCGGTGTCGGTGATTCCCTCCGATCCCGTGACGAGCAACGACACCGTGTGCGTGCCGGCGTCCGCGAACGACGTGTGTGTCCGCCGGCCACTCGCTTCGGTACTCCCGTCCCCGTCGAGGTCCCAGGCGTACCGCTCGACCGACCCGTCGAGGGAGAACGACGAGGACGCGTCGAGCGCGACTGCTTCGCCGGGTCTCGCCGTCCGCGGACTCGCCTCCGCTACGGCGATGATCCGCGCGTCCAGGGCTGGCACACTCGCGCCCGGTTCCACGGTCCGGTTCGTCGCCACGCCCGTCGCCGCGTCCGCCACCGCGTAGCTACCGTTCCGTCGGACGACCCGGGGATCGTCTCCGGTCCGCGTGACCGCCGTTCGGTAGGCGAGGGTCACGTTCCCGCGAGCGGCACCCCCCGTCGCCGGAGACGAGGCCGCGCCGTCGCTCCGGACGCGGAACCGGACATCAGCGTCCCGCGGGACCGAGATCCACTCCAGGCCGTCCCGGTCGCCGGACGCTCTCGCCCCCGGAATCTCGGTCACGTACTCGCCGCTCGCGGTGACGCCGACACGTCGGCCCCGGTCGTCTATCGCGAGCAGATGGAGGTCCTGTCCGTCGGTCCGGTTGCCGGGCGCGGCGATGATCCGGTCGGGTCCCGTTCGTACCCGATCCTGCATGACGACCGTGTGCGTGTTCGGCCGCGGCGTCGTGGACGCGACCGAGACCGTCGCCCCGTCGTCGCTTTTACCCGTCAGCCCGAACCGGAGGAACGTCGGCGATCTGATACCGGTCGGGTACCGGAGCGACTCGCCGACCGTGGTGAGGGTCCCGATCCGCTCTCTGACCTCGCCGAAGAGCCCGGAATTCGCCCGGTAGAGCCAGAGGACCGTCTTCTCGTAGCCTGGCGGCCGTCGGTATCCGGGGACGAACGTCGACCGTCCGTCGATCACCGGCACCTCGTCACCGAGAGCCAGCGTTTCGAGCCGCGGAACTTCGACCGCGACGCCGTCCGACTGGAGGTCGGCGACGGATATCCGACTCGCGTCGAGCCACTTGACCCCCGGTTCCCACGAGCCGTTGTTCAGCCCGAGTCGGCTGAGCGTCCCGATTTTCCGGTCAGTCAGTCCGGCACCCATCAGCGTCGCGATCGAACTCCCGCCCTCGTAGAGGTCGTCGAGCCCCCGGTCGTGGCCGAACTCGTGGAGCCACACGTCGTTCCCGTGTCCCCCGTCACCGACCAGCCCGGTCGCGGTCACGTACACCGTCCGGGCTCCGGACCCGGAGTTGTCACACCCCCACCCATAGAAGTCGAGTTCCGTTCGGAGTCCCTTCTCGGGGAGTTGCGGGCAGAAGAACGCCCGACCGAGGGGCTTGCCCGTATGGGACGCGACCCAGAAGTCGAAGCGCTCGAAGGCGATCTCCGAATCGACGACCGCGCGGAGGTCCTTGGCGAACCGCGGATGTGCGTCGTCGTCCTCGTAGGTGGAACGCGTGCCGTCGACCCGGTAGAGGTCGCCGTCGTTGGTGAACAGCTCGAGGGTGAACCCGACGGCACCCATCGACCCGTTCCCGGAGCCGTAGTAGTCGTTGACCGACAACTCGCGGGCGAAGCGCCACTCGCGACGCCCCTCGCGGCCGGGAATCTCACTCCTGGGGACCGGTTCGTCGGCCAGTTCGCCGACGACCACCGCCGCGTCTCTGACCCGCTCGAAGAGGTAGTAATCGAGGTCGAGGTCGGTCGTCGACGCGACGGCACCCGGCGGCGCAGCGCCGCCGTAGAACCGGTCCAGCGTCGCTGATCCGGCGTCGTTTTCCGCCCGGACGGTCAGGTCGACCTCCGCCCCGGCGTCGAGGCCGTCCAGTACTGCGGCGTCGTCGAGGTCAGTCGTCCAGCGGTCGCCGCCGGCGTTGATCATCGGCACCGTCGCGGTCTCGTCGCTCCCTACGGGATCGACGACGACCGACGCGGACTCGGCGTTCGCAATGTCGACCTCGACCACCGGATCCGTACCGACGGGAACGGGATAGGGTCTGAGCCGCAGTGACGATGCATCGACGCTCGGCGCGCCGGTGCCGAGGCCGTCGAGCGGGAACCGGAGATTGGTGTTCCCGAACCAGTACTTGCCGTTCGAGAGCCGCGGGGTCCCGTCCGCGTACGTCGACCCGTCCTCCCGGGCGAGGGGTTCGACGCGCATCTCGACGCCCGTCGGAGCCGAGGTGATCGTGTCCCCCGGTTCGTAGGGCTGTGCCGGGCGCAGGTTCGAGAACCGGACGGTCTGCGTCGTCGCCCCGGTCGACAGCGTCACGTTGTCGATCCAGTGTTCTACACCGCCGACGCTGAAGGACGTAATGTCGCCTGATAAGACGATTGTACCGGCCGATCCGCCATCACCGTGTTCCCGTACCGACACGGTCGCGCCGCCGACGGTCGCCCCGTCCAGCGACGGGAACGCCGCGAACCGGCGGTCGCCGTTGACCGCCAGGTTCGGGTCGGGGCCGTAGTTCCGGTAGTCGAACGCGATCCGCGAGACGCCATCGCCCTCCGACTCCTGGACTTCGACCGTGACGCTCGCCGTGTCGGTCCTGCCGTTCCCGTCGCGCACCCGATACTGGAACCCGGCGGTCCCGGTGAAGCCGGCTGGCGGCCGGTAGGTAAACTCGTCACCGGTCACCTCGACCGTTCCGTGGGTCGGACGCTGGACGAGAGAGTACTCCAGCGAACCGCCGTCGGGATCGGTCGTGTCGAAGGTCCCCGACACCGCCGCCCCCGCTGTCGTCGAGACCGTCACATCCTCGGCCGTCGGTGGCGCGTTCCCGAGGGGCATCACCGGGACGACGACCTCCCCGGCAGCGGCACTCTCGATCACGAACGGCGAGTCGCGGTGGTACCGCTGTGACACCACGGTGATCTCGACGCGGGCACCTCGTGGCACGTCCAGCAGCACCCGGCCGTTGGGTTCGGTCTCCTCGAGTACCGAACCGCCGTCCCACTCCGCGAAGACGCTGATCCCATCGATCGGATCCTCCGATCCCGCTTCGATCACGGCGACCTCGACGGAGGCCTGCTGTGCGCCCCCGACTGCGGTCGCGTTCGTGGCCGTCACCGCTCCCGAAGCCGTTGCCGTCCCCGTCGCGAGACCGAAGACCGCCGCCGCCGCGACGATCAGTGCGGCGACCCGTAACCGTCGAAAAGACTCCTCTGACACACCCTGGGGATATGACTGGGGATTTATAAAAATTATCTATCGAGAGATCGCCACCTCCGCGGTTCGGTCGCTCGCTCACCGGCCAGAACGGTGTCGAATGATTGTCAGTAGTGCCAGGGGAATTCGGAGAAGTCCGGCTCGCGGCCCTCGACGAAGGCGTCCCGGCCCTCCTGGGCTTCCTCGGTCATGTAGCCCAGTCGGGTCGCTTCCCCGGCGAAGATCTGCTGACCGACCAGCCCGTCGTCGGCGAGGTTGAAGGCGTACTTGAGCATCCGGATCGCCGTCGGCGATTTGGTGTTGATCGCCTCGGCCCAGGCCAGGGCGACCTCCTCCAGTTCCTCGTGGGGGACGACCTCGTTGACCATGCCCATCTCCTCGGCCTCGTCGGCGTCGTAGGTCTTCCCGAGGAAGAACACCTCGCGGGCCTTCTTCTGGCCGATCTGCTGGGCGAGCAGGGCAGAGCCGAAGCCGGCGTCGAAAGAGGCCACGTCGGGGTCGGTCTGGAGGAACTTGGCGTGTTCCTCGCTGGCCAGCGTCATGTCACAGACGACGTGCAGGGAGTGGCCGCCGCCGACGGCCCAGCCCGGCACCACGCAGACGACCGGCTTGGGCATGAACCGGATGAGTCGCTGGACTTCGAGGATGTGCAGACGGCCGGTCTTGCCTTCCTCGTCGTATTGATAGCCGTCCGGTCCGCGAACGCGCTGATCGCCGCCGGAGCAGAACGCCCAGCCGTCGTCTTTCGGGGAGGGGCCGTTGCCGGTCAGGAGGACACAGCCCACGTCGGTCTGCCGTTTTGCGTGGTCGAGCGCGACGTAGAGTTCGTCCACGGTCGGCGGGCGGAAGGCGTTGCGTACTGCGGGGCGGTCGAAGGCGATGCGGACCGCACCGGTGTCGGTCGCGCGGTGGTAGGTGATGTCCTCGAAATCGAACTCGTCGACCGCCTCCCAGCGGTCGTCGTCGAAAAGTGCCGAGACCATACGCGGACTCGGGCCGGTGCCGTCAAATAGGTTCCCGGTCACGGCCGGTATCAGCGCCGAGAACGCGGGGGGAGATTTATCAGCACGCTCGCGTAATTCCGTGTGAACGAATCCCGAAGCCGTGCCCGCTCGGTGTCGCCCCGCAACTACCCCACCCACCCACCACAACCCCCGATGCACGCCCAGCCCACGTTCTACGACGTGCTCGACGTGCCGCCCGACGCCTCCCGCGACGAGATCAAGGCCGCCTACCGCGAGAAGGCCAAGGAGACCCATCCCGACGTGAGCGACCACCCCGACGCGGAGCAGCGGTTCAAACGCGTCACGCGAGCCAGGGAGGTGTTGACGGACCCGGACGAACGGGCCCGCTACGACCGACTGGGCCACCGACAGTACGTCACGGACGCGGGCTGGGCCGCGGACGACACCGACGCGGACGGGTTCCACGAGCAGGACCGATCCGACGAGGCGACGGGCCAGCGCGACGCGGAGCGAACCGCCAGTCAGTCGACCAGTGACACGACGGGTCACGCCCGCTCGTCGGACAGCGCAGATCCCAGCGCGGGCGGATCGACAGGTGCGAGCGGTTCGGAGGCGGCCGACGCCACGACGGGGAGTGCCGCTGGCGGGACCGACTGGCGGGAGACGGACAGTCGACGCGGCGGTGCGAGCGCGACGACGGCCGGCTACGCCACACGGACGGACTACAAGGAACAGTCCTTCGACCGCGTTCGGGTGCCGTTGACACCGCAGTCGCTCATCCAGGTCGGGACGATGTTCGCGTTCTACCCGCTGTTCCTGTTCGCCTCGGTGGGGCCCGTCTTCCCGTCGGTCGTCAACCTCGTCGTCGGACTCTGCACGCTGTTCGTGATCGGCTATCTCCTCTCGATCCCGGAGGTCGGGATGGTCGTGTTCGGCGGCTGGGGCGTGCTGGCCCCGGCCGTCCTGATCGCGTTGCCCGGCGTCGGCGTCGTCTCGCTCGTCGGTGTCATCGCACTGACTGCCTGCTGGGTCCCGTTCGGCCTCGCGGTGCTGACCCGGGCCGCACTCCGGACCTGACCGTCACGAGAGTCGCTCGAAGGCGTCCCACGCGGGGTCGCTGTCGGGCGGTTCGATAGCCTCGCCGTCGACGGCGACACCCGACCCGTCGGTCACGGACCCGACGACGGCTGCGGCGGTCCCGCGCCGTCGCACTGCCTCGGCGACCGCCGCTCCCTCGCCCGACTCGACCGCCATCAGGAGCGTCCCGGCGCTGGACACCCGCCACGGGTCCACGTCCACCGCGTCACAGACCGCCTCGACGCCCGGAGCTACGGGTACCCGGTCGGACTCGATCTCGAACCGCACCCCCGCGCCGCGGGCCATCTCGGTCAGCCCGCCGGCGACGCCCCCCTCGGTCGCGTCGTGCATCGCGGTGACCGCCCCTGCGTCGAACGCCGCGCGTGCATCGGCCACGGCCGCGATGTCGTCGACGCGTTCCTGTGCTATTGCGACGGTCTCGGCGTCCAGCCCCAACTGCTCGGGAAACAGCGTCGCGAACAGGCCGGTCATCTCCGCGGCCGGCCCCGTGGTCAACACGAGGTCGTCGCCGGGACTCGCGCCGTCGGGCCGAACCACGTCCTCGGGGTCGCCCACGCCCAAGACTGTCGCCCCGCCGACCCAGGAACTGTCGACCTCGGGGTATCGCGCGGTGTGGCCCGTGACGACGCTCACGCCCAGCCGTTCGGCGTGGTCGGCGAGCCCGGTCCACACCGCGGCCAGGCCCTCGTCGCTCCAGTCCGGCGGGAGCGTCAGGCTGATCGCCAGGTGTGTCGGGGGGATGCCGGACACGGCCACGTCGGTCAGGACGACCTCCAGCGCGAAGCGCCCCGCCCGTTCGAGGCCCAGTTCGGGCAGCAGCGAGACCGGATCGGCCGCCAGCACGACCGCGCGCTCGCCCACCTCGACGACGCCGAAGTCGATCCCGTGTTGCGGGCCGAGCGCCACGTCGTCCCGGTCAGCGCCCAGCGCCGGGTAGATCACCTCCCGGAACACGTCGCGGTCGATCTTCCCGAGGTCGGTCATCGGTCACCTCCGGTTCCCGCGGGCCGGTCGCCGTTCGAGAGGACGTGAACCGCGTCGGGCTCGAACCCGAGCGACACCGCTCCCTCGGGCGGGCTCGTGCTGTCGGTCTTGACCGTGACCGGCCGGTCGTCCCACCGGCAGTGGACGCGGTAGGCGTCCCCGAGGTACTCGACGGTCTCGACGCTCGCGGATCGTGTCACCGCGGTTCCCGGTTCCCGCTCCGCCGCCGAGCCGTCCCCGTCGGTCTGTGCTCGTTCCCGGTCGCGGATCGAGATCGCCTCCGGTCGAACGGAGACCGTCGCACTCGCCCCGGCCGTCAGGTCGGTCCCGGCGGGGAGCGGGAGCGTCGCCGTCCCGTCGACGGCGATCCGGTCGCCCGCCTCCGTGACGACGCCGTCGAAGACGTTGTTGTCGCCGACGAACTCCGCGACGAAGCGGGTGGCCGGTTCGCGGTACACGTCCTCCGGCGTTCCGACCTGTTCGATCCGTCCGTCGCGGACGACGGCCACGCGGTCGCTGATCGCCAGCGCTTCGCCCTGATCGTGGGTGACGTACACCGTCGTGATGTCGAGGTCGCGTTGAATCGAGCGGATCTGCACCCGGAGCCGCTTCCGGAGGCTGGCGTCCAGCGCCGACAGCGGCTCGTCCAGCAGGAGCACGTCGGGTTTCGGAGCCAGCGCGCGGGCCAGTGCGATTCGCTGTTGCTGGCCGCCCGAGAGCTGGTCGGGTTCCCGGTCGGCGACGCCAGCCAGATCCACGAGGTCGAGCAGTTCGCCGACCCGCTGGTCGTCGGGTTCGGGGAGGTCGTGGAACTGGAGCCCGTAGGCGACGTTCTCCCGGGCGGTCATGTGGGGAAAGAGCGCGTAGTTCTGGAAGACGACGCCGACGCCGCGGTCTTCGGGCGGCTCGTCGGTCGCGTCCCGGCCGTCGATCCGGACCCGGCCCGCGGTCGGCGTCTCCAGGCCCGCCACCGTGCGCAACAGCGTCGTCTTCCCACAGCCCGAGGGACCGACGAGCGTGAAGAACTCGCCGTCGTCGATGGACAGCGACACGTCCACGAGCGCCTCCACGTCGCCGAAACTGACCGTCAACTCGTCCACGTCGACGCCGCCGTCTGCGCCAGTCATCACTCCCACCTCCCGCCGACGCGGTCGATCAGTACGAAACTGACGGTCGTCACCGCCAGCAGGACGGTGCCCATCGCCGTCGCCGGGCCGAGGTTCGGGCCCAGCGAACGGTCGCCGACGTACCGTTCGAGCGCGACCGGCATCGTCGCGCTGTCGACGCCCGTCGAGAGCAGGACGGTGGAGTCGAACTCCCCGACGCTGATCGCGAAGGCGAAGGCCGCGCCGGCAACCAGCGCGGGCGCGACCAGCGGGAGTTCCACGTCGGTCAGCACGCGCGTCCGGTCGGCCCCGAGCGAGCGCGCGGCCTCACCCAGTCGGTCGTCGATCGAGCGAAGCGCCGGGGTGACACTGCGGGAGACGAACGGGTAGGCCGCGACGGCGTGAGCGGCCACGATGGCGACCGGTCCGGTGACGGTGAGCCGGTAGCCGAACAGTGTCGTCCCGAACACGAGCGCCTGCAACATCCCCAGCCCGAGGACGATGCCGCTGACCGCCAGCGGGGCCGTCAGCAACGCCTCGGCCGCGCGGGAGCCACGGCCCCCGCGGGTCGCGACCACGGCGACGACGACACCCATCGGGATCGACACGAGGAGCGTGCCCACGCCGAACAGCAGGGAGTTGACGACGGCCGGGAACGGACGGACGGTCCCCGCGGCCGTTGAGGCCTGTCGCGCCAGCAGGAACGCGTAGTAGTCGAGCGTCGGCTGGCCCGCGGGCGTCGTGACGCTCTCGATCACGAGGCTGACCAGCGGCCCCGCGAACAGCACGAGGGCGACGACACCGTACGCGAAGATCGCGACCCTGCGGGGGTCGACCAGCGACCGAACCCCGTCGACCAGCGGCCGGCGGGACAGCCCGCGACTCGTTCCCCCTGGTTCGGTCCGGCGGGCCTCGTAGCGCAGGTAGACGTACAGCAGGCCCAGCGAGAGGGCGGTCTCGATGGCACCCAGCGTCGCCGCCTCCGTCAGATCGAGGCTCTGGACGCGTGCGAACAGCCAGACCTCGACCGTCGCCAGCTCCAGCCCACCGAGCGCGAGGACGATGGGGAACGACATGAACGTGAACACGAAGGTCAGGACTGCGGCCGTCGCCAGCGCCGGCAGGAGTTGCGGGAGGATCACGTCCCGGAACGCTCGTGCGGGGGAGGCCCCGAGCGTCCGGGCGGTCTCGACGCGGTCGGCGTCGACCGATTCCCAGGCCGCCGTCACCAGCCGCGTCACCAGCGGCGCGTTGTAGAAGGCGTGCGCGAGGACGACGATCTCCAGCGTGAAGGTCAACTCGACGGGCCCGAGACCGACGATTCCGAGCAGGTCGTTGAACAGGCCCGTCCGGCCGAACATCGCGAGGAAGCCGACCGCGACGAGGATCGACGGCAGGACGAACGGGATGATCGTCACCGACCGGAGGAATCGCCGGCCGGGGAACTCGAACCGGGCCAGCACGTACGCGCCGGGGAGGCCGACCAGCACGCTGACGAGCGTCGAGAGTAGCGCCTGGTAGGCCGTGAAACCGAACAGACCGAACTCGACGGGCGGTGCGCCGGCCGCGAGCCAGCGGACGATCCCCGACGGCACCGCCCCAGGGTCGGTCACGAGCGTGTGCGCCGCGCCGGTGTAGAACGGATCGCCAAGCACCGAGGCGACCGGGGCGAGCGAGAACTGGCCGTCGACGGCCACCGCGTCGGCGAAGACGCGGCCCACGGGGTAGTAGAAGACGACGACGAGCGTCGCGAGCGTCGCGGCGACGCCGATCCACAGTGCCCAGCCGTCCCGGCGGGCCATCGCTACTGGCCTGCGATCTGGCGCGCCCAGTCCTCGATCCAGCCGTCGACGTTGCCGGCGAGTTCGTCGTAGTTGTACGTCACCGGTTCGGGCGGTCTGAGCGCGTACTTCCCGAAGTCACCGCCCGGCTCGACGCCCTCGACCGCCGGGAACTGGACGTTGCGCACTGCGATCTCCTTCTGTGCCCGCTCGGAGAGGACGAACGACATGAACTCCCGGGCCAGCTCCGGGTTGTCGGCGTCGGCGAACTGCGCCATCCCCTCGGGGTTGGCGTAGCCCTGATCGTTCAGGAACCCGACCTGGTGGCGCGACATGTCGACGCCCTCGCCGTGGTAGTACACCTGATCCGTGGAGTAGGAGACGACCATCGGCGCTTCCTCGTTGGTGTAGGCCTGATACGCCGGCTGCCAGTCCGAGAGGATCTGGACACCGTTGTCGACCAGCCCCTCCCAGTAGTCGAGGTAGCCGTCGGGTCCCTTGGCCTTGATCGTCCACAGCAGGAAGGCACGGCCGGGGTCGGACTGCTGGGCGTTCTGGGCGATCAGCCCGTCCTCGTAGGCCGGTTCGAGCAGCGCGTCGAAGGTCCCCGGCGCGTCGACCTCGCCCTCGTCGTACACCAGACTGATGAAGCCCGTGTCGTAGGGGATCGCCCGGCCCTCGGGGTCGAACGACAGCGAGGGATCGACCGTGTCGGCCCCCTCGACGCTGTCTTCGACCGTCGCGAACAGTGACTCGTCGAGTTGCTGATCGACCCGGACGAGTTCGCCCGTGTTCAGCCCGACGAACAGGTCGGCGTCGACCGTCGCACCCGACGCCTTCCGCTGGATGAACCGGTTGATCCCGTTCTCCGGCGTCCGGAACTCGACGGTCGCATCGGAGTGTTCCTCCTCGAAGGCCGACTTGAGCCAGTTGCCCGCCGTGTCTTCGCCGGTGAAGGAACTGTACGTCGCGACCGTCAGCGTCCCGTCGCCCGAACCGGAGTCCGACGAGTCGCCCATGCATCCGGCCGTCGCCGCCAGTCCTGCCGTCGCGAGACCCGCTCGCGAGAGAAACCTGCGTCGTTGCATTACCCAGTGGTCACACCGGGTCATACTTGACGCTGGCGTTTGGGAGCGACGGTTTCGGCGGCCTCGCTCGCTCAGCGGCTGGATTCGACCAGTCCGACCGCTCGCTCGTGGATCGCCTCCCGCGTCCGGTGGCTCGACTCGGCGTCGAACACGACCTCGATCACCTGCGTGCCGTCCATCTCCCGTGATTCCGCGAACGCGTCGGCGAAGCCGTCGGGTCGCACGCGCTGGAAGGCGAGGCCGTAGAGGTCCGCCGTCGGCTCGAAGTCCAGGCCGTGGGGCGTCCGGAACTGCTCGGTGAACGGCGGGTCGAAGTCCTCGATCGGGAGGATGTGGAAGATGCCGCCGCCGTCGTTGTTCACGAGGACGATGGTCGCGTCGACGCCACAGCGGGCGACCGAGAGCAGGCCGTTCGAGTCGTGGTAGTAGGCGAGGTCGCCCGTCACGAGGACCAGCGGGTCGTCGGTCGCGCTCCCGGCCCCCAGCGCCGTGCTGGTGATCCCGTCGATGCCGCTCGCGCCGCGGTTGCCCAGCACTGTGAGGTCCGCCGCACGGGGCCGCCCGAACCGGTCCAGATCGCGGACGGGCATGCTGTTCGAGACGAAGACGGTGGCTGGATCGGGCGACCGCTCGGCGACCGTCGCCAGCACCTGTCCCTCGAAGGTCTCGTCGGCGCGGGCGTCGTCGATCAGGTCCCAGTACTCGCGCTCGGCGGCGGCGAAGCGGTCGCGGTAGTCGGCCGTGGGTCCGGCCGCGCCCCCGCTGACCTCCGCCGCCAATCCGGCCGCCAGCCGCGAGGGATCGGCCACGAGATGATCGGTGGCGGTGAACTCGGCCTCCCGCCAGCCGCCGGCCGGGTCGACGACGAACTGTCGGCCCGCGTGGTCCCGGAGGTACTGCCGGAGGACCTTCGAGGTCGGCGAGGCTCCGATCCGGAGGACGACCTCGGGGTCGGGCCACGCGCTCGCGCCGGCGAGATAGGAGTCGTAACCGCCACAGACGGTCACGCCGTCGCGGTCGAGGTGGTCGCCGAAGCGCAGTCCCGAGAGCGGGTCGGCGAGGATCGGGAAGCCGGTCGCGGCGGCGAGGTCCGCCACCGCGTCGGCGTCGAGTGCGGGCGCGTCGGTCGGCCCGGCGACGAGCAGGCCGCGGTCGGCCTCGTCGAGGGTCGCGGCGACCGATTCGACCTCTCCATCGGTCAGGGTCGGCCGGCCGCCGGTCCGCTCGACGAAGGGACCGTCGCGGCCCTCGACGGCCAGCGGCGCGCGCTCGGCCAGGTCCTCTGGTACGTCGCCCTCGACCGCCACGGGTTCGAGGGGCTTCCGGAACGGGCAGTTGAGGTGGACCGGGCCGGCCGGGACGCCGGTGGTCTCGCCGACGGCCCGGTCGATGGTGGTCCGGAGCGAGCGGAGTTTTCTGTCGGTGGGTTCGGGTTCGGGGAGCGTGCGGTACCACCGGACCGCGTCGCCGTACAGTTTCTCCTGGTCGACGGTCTGGTTGGCCCCGCTGTCGGCGAGTTCGGGCGGGCGGTCGGCGGTCAGGAGGAGCAAGGGCACCCGCGACTGGCTGGCCTCGATCACCGCGGGGTGGTAGTTCGCCGCGGCGGTCCCGGAGGTACAGACGACCGCGGTGGGGTCGCCGGTCCGGCGGGCCCGACCGAGCGCGAAGAACGCCGCCGAGCGCTCGTCGAGTACGGAGAACGTCTCGATCCCGTCGTGGTCGGCGACGGCGACGGTCAGCGGCGTCGAGCGACTGCCGGGGGAGAGGACCGCGCCAGAGACGCCGGCCGCGGCGAGTTCGTCGGCGATCACGCGACCCCACAGCGTGTTGCGGTTCGGCGCGGTCATTCCCGTTCGAGTTCGTCGAGGATCGGCCGGTACTTGTGTTTGACCTCGTCCCACTCCTCGTCGGGGTCGGAGTCGGCGACGATGCCGTTGCCGGCGAACAGCGTCGCCCGTCGCCCGCCGGCCACGCCCGAGCGGATGCCGACGGCGAACTCGCCGTCCCCGTCGCTGTCGAACCAGCCGACTGGCGCGGCGTACCAGCCCCGCTCGAACGTCTCCGTGTCGCGGATGACTTCCCAGGCCCGCTCCGGCGGGAGCCCGCCGACGGCCGGCGTCGGGTGGAGCGCCTCGACGATGGTGAGGACGTGTTCGTCGTCCGCGAGCGTCGTCTCGATGGGCGTCTGGAGGTGCTGGATGTTCGTGAGCTTCCGGACGCCCTGCTCGCCCTCCGCAACGTCGCCCAGCGGTGCGAGCTGGTCCATGATGGCGTCGACGACGAGCCGTTGCTCGTGCTGGAGTTTCTCGCTCTCCAGCAGGGACTGGGCGTGATCGGCGTCTTCCTCGGGTGTCTCGCCCCGCGGGACCGACCCGGCCAGCGCCTCGGTCTGGACGTGCCCGTCGGTCAGTTTCACGAGCCGTTCCGGCGGCGGGCCGAAGAAGGCCGCCTCGTCGGTCGGCTGGACGAGGAAGCGATAGCAGTTGGGGTAGGTCCGGCGGAGCCGTTCGAGCACGTCCGGCACGTCGATTTCGTCGGCGAGGTCGACCGACAGCGCCGTCGCGAGGACGACCTTCCGGAGGTCGCCGTCGGCGATACGGTCGATGGCCGCCTCGACCTGCGTGGTCCACTCGGCCTTGGTGGGCGTGACTTCGGTGCGCTCGACGCCCGGCGGACCGCCGCTGGGACACATCGAGGGGAGCGTCTCCAGGTCCTCGCGGGTCCGCTCCAGCCGTTCGACCACCTCGTCGGGCGAGACGTCCTGCCCGTACTCCCGCACGGTCAGCCAGGTCGTCCCGTCGGCACGGGTCAACTGTGTCTCGGGGAGCGAGAACGCCGCCGCGGGGAAGCCCGTCCAGGGCGGTGCCGGATCGTG
Source organism: Halorientalis pallida (assembly GCF_049605515.1). Taxonomy (GTDB): domain Archaea; phylum Halobacteriota; class Halobacteria; order Halobacteriales; family Haloarculaceae; genus Halorientalis; species Halorientalis pallida_A. The sequence continues at coordinate 1,177,764 of NZ_CP187158.1, read as the reverse complement.
GTTCTCGTTGAACGCCAGACCGCCGAGGAATCGCGGTCGCGTCTCGGTCGGGCCGGTACGGTCGACGTCGCCGAAGACCGTCGCCGCGTCCTCGCGGAGTCGACCGAACCGGTCCGTCCCGTGGGCCGTGAGCGTCACTGCCGCCCCGCTGCCGACCACTTCGAGGCCGTCGGGTGCGGCCCAGTGAAGCCGCGGGGCCGGGTGGCTGGACAGGAACGCCCGGTAGGATACGTCGGGTACCTCGCAGGTACGACTGACCAGCACCGCACCAGCGCGTGGACCCACTCTCTCCTCGCGTTGGGCCGGTTCCATTCCCCTGAATCTCAGGGTTGGTCCCTCTTGAGACTGTCCTTCCAGCGCGCGAGAACGAGTCGCCGACCCGGCCAACGCCGCGCTCGCGGTCAGCTGTACCGGTCTTCCGCCCACGGGTCGGCCGTGACCGAGTACCCCCGCTTCTCCCAGAACCCACGCTCGGGCTCGGTGAGGAACTCGACGCCACACACCCACTTCGCGCCCTTGTAGGCGTACTTGTGGGGCGTCACGACCCGGAGCGGACCGCCGTGGTCGGCGGGCAGGTCGTCGCCGTCGAACCCGTAGGCGAACAGGACTTCCTCGCGCATGCAGTCCCCGAGGGGCAGGTCCGTCGTGTAGTCGTCCAGGGAAGTGAACATGACGTGACAGGCGTCGTCGTGGACGCCAGCGCGCTCGGCCAACTCGGGGAAGGTGACGCCGGTGAACTCGCAGTCGAACCGGCTCCAGCCGGTGACACAGTGGAAGTCCTGTCGCTGTGTGACACTGGGGAGGTCGGTGAACTCGTCCCACGATAGTTCCAGCTCCTCGTCGACGGCCCCGCTGACCCGGAACGTCCACGTCTCGGGGTCCCACGTCGGGGTGTTCCCCTTCGACAGGATCGGGAAGTCGCTGGTCTCGTGCTGGCCGGGCGGGAGCCGCTCGTCGCCGAACTCCTCGTAGAGGTCCGTAACGTCGGTAACGGGCACAGCAGAGCGAACGGGCCACAGCTACGTATGCGTGCCGGATACGGGTGGACGAACGTATCGGATCGGCGACTGCTTGCCGATTGCGGAACCCTAATGCCGTATTCTGGAAACAGAACGCGCGTGTCTGAAAAGACAAGTTTGCGAATGATGACGAAATCTTTTACGCGAACCGAAGAACCCCCGTCAGAGTTAAATACCCCTCAGTCGAAACCTCGAACGTTCAAATGCCGAAGGCAGAGATAACGATCCCCGAGCACCTCGAGATGCAGATCGCCCAGCTCGTCGAGAAAGGGGAGTTCCTGAACCGCGAAGAAGCCATCGAAGACCTCCTCTCGACCGGTATCAAGGCGTACAAGACCAGCGGTCCGGTCGACGACGACGAGGAGGCCGGCCTCGAAGACGACGGGATGATGGGTCACGACGACGAGTACGTCTTCTGACAGACCGGGGAGCCACCCCGGGCCCGACTCCCCGCTTGGGACCCGCCGCCGTCGGCCGAAGTAGCTGCTGTGGGCTCTCGACCCCGCCCACGGGGAGTGTGCGGACCTGTGACACGGGTTGTCAAAAACCCTTAAACAGTGCTTTTGCGTATGTCACAGTAGAGATGCACAAAGACGAACTGCTCGAACTGCACGATCACATGGTGCAGATCAAAGATTACTTCTCGGATCTGGAGGACGTCGATTCGGAGCTTTTCGACCCGTACGAGGAACTCGACGTGACGCCCAACGACGTACACAAGTCGAAAAGCGAACACAAACACGCCGTCTTCGTCCTCGGGAACGCGCTGGCCACCGCGATGAGCGAAGACGAGTTCTCCGACGCCGGCCGGATCGGCAAGCGGATGAAGGAACTCGCCGAGGACGCCGAGAGCAAACTCTAATCCGGGTACGTCGGTCGGGCTGGGCTCCCCGAGGAGTCGCATCGCGCGCTGGAACGTCCGGAACGTTCCCGTTCGTTTGATTTGTTCGGAAACCAATGGGTTGATGACCCCCGGGTGTGGTTGTATCGAACGAGATGGCGTCCCTCCACCACGCGACACTCACAGCCGTGCTGACGTTCGTCGTCCTCGTCAGCGGCGCCGGCATCGTCCCCGGAACGGGGGCCACGTCTGTCGGCGAGCAGGCGGTCTCGATCCAGTCGGACGCGCTCGACGCGATGGAATCGGTCGACAGCTACCGGGCGGTCACGAACATGGACGTGTCCATCGGCGCGAACCGCACGTTCAGCAACGTCACGACGCTGGCCAACCGGTCGCTGGACGCGACGAGCGTCTACAGCACCGACAGCAACTACACCACCCACGTCGTCGACGACCGGGCCTACCGCAACACCAGCGACGGCTGGGAGCCGTTGCCCAGCGAGTCCGCCGACGTGAGCGACCCCGCACGCGCGCAGGCCGCCCTCCTGACCGCAGCGACGGTGACCGACTTCCAGCGGGCCCGGACGAACGGCCGGCTGACGTACCAGCTCGAACTGGCCCCACGGAACAGCACGCTCGCGGGAATCCTGGCGGACCAGCCCGGCAACGGAATCGAGCTGGCCGGGTCGGTGACGGTACTCGACCGCTCCTACGAGATGCACGTGAACCGGACGACACACCGCGTCCAGCGGGTCGAGATGACGCTGAAGTTCCGGCACCGATCCGAGATCGGGCGCGCCACGATGGTGACCTGGTTCACCGGATACAACGAGACGGTGCCGACGGTCCCCGACCGCGCGTCGCTCGAAAACTGAGACGCGACGCGTCTCAGGGCCGCTCCAGAATGTTCACGCAGGAGACTGCGCCGGTCGCGTTGCGGCCGATACCGATGTTGTGCTGGAGGCCGACCTCCGGACTGTCGACCTGCACGTCACCGGCTTCGCCGCGCAACTGTTCGAAGATCTCCGCGATCTGCGCGACGCCCGTGGCCCCGATGGGGTGGCCCTTCGAGAGGAGGCCGCCCGAGGGGTTGACCGGTTTGTCGCCGTCGAGGTGGGGCCGTCCCTCGTCGACGAACTGGCCGCCCTTGCCCTCCTCGCAGAAGCCGAGGTCCTCGTAGGTGATCAGCTCCGTGATGGAGAAACAGTCGTGGACCTCGGCCACGTCGATGTCGTCGGGGCCGAGTCCGGCGCGCTCGTAGGCCTGACTGGAGGCCTGCCGGGTGGCCGGGAAGTTCGTCAGCGCCTCCGGTGCGCCCCGCTGGAAGGTGTCGCTGGCGAGGCCGTAGCCCGCGACACGGATCGGGTCGTCCGTGAACTCGCGGGCGCGCTCCTCGCTGGTCACGAGCACCGCACACGCGCCGTCGGTGACCGGACAGCAGTCGTAGAGGTTCAGCGGGTACGAGACCGTCGGGGACTCCTTCACGTCCTCGACGGTACACTCGAACTGCTGGTGGGCGTGGGGGTACTTCGTCCCGTTCTCGTGGTTCTTGACGCTGATCTCCGCGATCTGCTCGCGGGTGGTCTCGTACTCCTCGAGGTGGCGGGTCGCGCGCATCCCGAAGTACGCGGGCATGGTGACGCCGCGGCCGCGCCAGAGCCGTTCGAGGGCGGCGCTGGCGATCAGCCCCTCGGTGGAGTCGGTCATCTTCTCCGCGCCGACGACCAGCGCCACCTCTGCGTCGCCCGCCTTCACGGCCTGGGCCGCGTTCCGGAACGCGTCGCTCCCGGTCGCACAGGCGTTCTCGACGCGCGTGATGGGGGTCTCGAACAGGCCGGTGGCGTGGGCGACGGCCGACCCGGACGACCCCTCGTTGGCGATGTCGATGGTGCCGTACCAGGCCGCGTCGATGTCGCTCGGGTCGACGCCCTTGTCGACGTTCTCGATGAGCGAGAGGTAGGCCGATTCGAGCAGGTCGTCGAAGCTCTGCTCGTACAGTTCGCCGAAGTCGATCATCCCTGCGCCGACGACGTGTGGATCCGTCATGCTTTCTCCTCCCGCGGAACGCTGAATTTGAACGAGTTGATCGGCCGCTCGCCGTCGCTGAACAGTTCCCGGAACCGGGCGACGACCTCGGTACCCACGTCGATCTCGTCGAGGTCGGTCTCGGTCAACAGGCCGTAGGCCCGCGCCGGTTCGCCCTCGCCCTCCTGGGGCAGGTCGACGATGGCGACGGGCTGGGGCGTCTCGATGTCGTCGGGGAGGTACTGCTGGACGACGAACGTCTGGATCTCGCCGCGCTCCTCAAGTCGTACCTCCGCCATCTCGGCCGGGGCGTCTCCACAGCGCTTGCAGGTCCGTTTCTCCTCGGGGAAGGAGACCCAGCCACAGGCCTGACACTCGAAGCCGATCAGGTGCTGGTCCTGGCGCTTGCTCCGGTCGTAGCGCGGGCCGCTCATGGCGTCTTCACCCCCTCGTACTCGACCGGCTCACGGTATTCGAGGTGTTTGGCGTAGGTCGTCTCCTCGCTGGCGTCGAGGTAGGTGGCGACCGACTGGGCGTCGGCGGGCCCGACGCCATCGGCGGTCTCCAGGGCGACCGCGCCGGCACCGCCAGCGCCGTATGCGACCACGAGTGCGGTCTCACCGGCCGCTGTGGTCTCCAGCAGGTGCGCCAGGTCGAGCAGGGCGGCGGCCGCGCCGGCGTCGCCGACCTGATCGCGGGTCGAGACCCGTTCGGCGTCGACACCACCGAGGGCGGCCCCGGCGAGTCGGTCACTCGGGGCTGCGGCGACGGCTTTCGCGGGTGTCGCGCCGTCGAGCGCGCGCTCGGTGGCCGCGGGTGCGGCCTCGGCCACGCCGTGCTGGCTCTCGAATTTGGCGTCGCCCGTCTCGGCGGCCTCGCCGTGACGGCGGTGGTGTTCGACGAAGCCGGTGGTCTCCTGCGCGACGCCGACGAGTTCGGCAGCAGGGCTGTCGGCGTCCGAGCTGAGGACCACCGCGCCCGACCCCGCGCCGGCCTCGGCCACGTCGTCGCTGTCCGGGTCGGCGGGGAGTACGTCCACGCCCACCACGAGGGCTGGCGCGTCGTTCGCGGCGACGAACTCCCGGGCCGTCGCGAGCGCGTCGGTGGCCGCGCGGCGGCTCCCGCGCAGGTCCGCCGTGCGTACGTCGCCGGTGGCACCGAGCCGGTAGGCGACGTGGGCCGCGATCCCGTGTTCCGCGAACGGGTCGCTCACGCTCGCGGTGACGACGGCACCGAGGTCCTCGCCGGCCACGTCGGCGCGGCCCAGCGCGTTGTCGGCGGCCTCACAGGCCATCGTGACGTGGTTCTCGTCGCGGGCCGGCACGGCGCTCTCGCCGCGGCCCCGGCCGCCGTGCTGGGCGGCCACTTCGCTCCTGTCGACGCGGTACAGCGGGACGTACCCGCCGTGTCCGTCGATCACGACCATTCCGACCACCTCACGGCGACCGGATCGATGCTGCGTTGCCAGTGCATACCATTAACGCTCCACGAAGGCCTGGTAGTAATCCCTTCCGATGGAAGACGAAAAGCATATATACGAAACGTTGGAAGAAGCTGATGGGTTGCAACCTGTACCCGGTGTACCAGGCAGGTCTTAACACGATCACCTGCTCACCCCTCTCTACTTTACGACCGACGAGATAAATCTGAATTAATCTAACACTGTTCCACTGCTCCGGTGGAGTTATACCGGTGGGGGTACAGCTACCCCGCATGTCAGTTGACGACATCGAGCGAGTCGCAGTACTCGGCGCCGGGAACATGGGTCACGGCATCACAGAAGTCGTCGCCATCGCCGGCTACGACGTGGTGATGCGTGACATCGAACAGGAGATCGTCGACGAGGGCTACGAGGACATCCAGTGGAGCCTCGAGAAGCTCTCGGAGAAGGGCATCGTCGACGAGGACCCCGACGACGTGATGGCCCGGATCGACACCGAGGTCGACCTGGAGACCGCCGTCGAGGACGTGGACCTCGTGATCGAGGCCGCGCCCGAGCAGATGGACCTCAAGAAGGACATCTACTCCGATCTCACGGAGTTCACGCCCGAGGACGCCATCCTCGCGTCGAACACGTCCTCGCTGTCGATCACGGAGATCGCGACGGCCACGGACAAACCCGACAAGGTCGTCGGGATGCACTTCTTCAATCCGCCGGTGAAGATGGACCTCGTCGAGGTCATCTACGGCGAGGAGACCAGCGACGAGACCGCCGAGACGACCTACGACTTCGTCGAGTCTATCGACAAGACGCCGATCTACGTCCGGAAGGACGTGAACGGCTTCGTCGTCAACTCGGTGCTGGGCCCGTTCGGCGACGAGGCCGGCTGGATGGTCAGCGCCGACGAGGCCACCATCCGCGAGGCCGACGCCACGATGGTCCACGAGCGCGGCTACCCGATGGGGCCGTTCGAGCTGGGCGACCTCACCGGCATCGACATCGGCTATCACGTCCGGAAGGAAGCGGGCAAGCCGGTCCCGCCCATCGTCGAGGAGAAAGTCGAGGCCGACGAACTCGGCCAGAAGACGGGCAAGGGTTACTACGACTACGAGGACGGTGACGGGGCCGATTACGGCCACGAGGACGTGTCCGAGGACTTCGACTGGCTCCGCATCGAGGCCCGGATGGTCAACGAGGCCGCCAAGCTCATCGGCAACGACGTGGCCACGCCCGACGCCATCGACACCGGGATGCGCTTGGGCGCGGGCTTCCCCGAAGGCCCCTGCCGCCGCGCGGACAAGATCGGACTGGACCAGGTACTCGACAAACTCGAGCACCTGTACGAACAGACCGAGGCCGAACGCTACCGGCCGGCCGACTACCTCGTCGAACTCGTCAACAACGGTCACACCGGCGAGGACGCCGGGCAGGGCTTCTACGAGTACGGCGGCGACGACGGCGACCGCGAGTACCGCACCCTGAACGTCCTCCGCGAGGACGAGGTGCTGGCCATCGAACTCGACCGGCCCGAGCGGATGAACGCCCTGAACGAGGACCTGATGGACGAGATCGAACACGTCCTCAACAACGCCGACCTCGACGAGGTGCGCGTCGCGACCTTCGAGGGCGCTGGCGACCGCGCGTTCTGTGCCGGCGCGGACATCGGCGGCTTCGCCGGTGCGAAACCCTGGGAGCGGGGCACCATCACCTCGATGTTCGAGACGGTCAACGACTTCCCCAAGCCCACCATCGCCAAGATCGACGGCTTCTGTCTCGGCGGCGGCCACGAACTCGCGCTGGCCTGTGACCTCCGGATCGCGACCACCGAGTCGGAGTTCGGCTTCCCCGAGATCAACCTCGGCCTGCTGCCCGGCGGCGGCGGCACCCAGCGCACGATGCGGATGATCGGCGAGGCACGCGCCAAGGAACTCGTCTTCCGCGGCGAGCGCATCTCCGCCGAACGCGCCGAGAACTGGGGCCTGATCAACCGCGCGGTCGAACCCGAGGAGTTCGACGACGTGTGCGCCGAGTTCGTCGACGACATCGTCGAGGGCCCGCCGGTCGCGCTCGACTACGCGAAGAAGGTCATGAACCGCGGCGAGGACGCGAGTCTGGAGGCGGCGCTGACCATGGAGAGCCAGAGCTTCGGCCTGCTCCTGAGTACCGAGGACGTGCTGGAAGGCACCTCGGCGTTCGCCGAGGACCGCGACCCCGAGTTCGAGGGCAAATAGATGGGCGAGGACGGTGACGACGCCCCGGAGAGCCCGGTCGACATCGACCCGGACGCCCCGAGCGCGGAGGTCGCCGCGTACGTCCTGGAGAACCACGGCTACCTCTCGTGGCTGAACATCACGGTCGAGGACCTGGAGGAGGGCCGCGCGGTCATGCACTTGCCCTACCAGGAGAAACTCGCCAACTGGGTGACGGGCACCATCCACGGCGGCGTGACCGCCACGCTGATCGACACGTGTAGCGCGTTCGCGCTCCGGACCACGATGGACGACCCGATGGAGACGACGCTCGCGACGACGGATCTGGACGTGAAGTACGTCCGACCGGCGACCTCGGACATCGAGGTCGAGGCGGAGGTCATCCGCTCGGGCACGTCGACCGGGGTCACCCGCGTCACCGTCACTGGCGAAACCGACGACGGCGAACGCAAGGTCGTGGCTATCGGCGCGACGACCTACCGACTCTTCACGGACAGCAGCCTATGACAGAGAGCTACTTCGAGACGGTCGAGATCGGCGAACAGCGCGAGACACAGGCCCGGACGGTCACGGAAGCGGACGTGGTCAACTTCGCGGGCGTCAGCGGCGACTTCAACCACCTGCACACGGACGCGGAGACGATGGGCGAGTCGGACTTCGGCGAGCGGATCGCCCACGGCATGCTGGTGTTCTCCATCGCGACGGGCCTGCTCTGGCAGTCCCGGTCGGAACTGGAGCGCGACGCCGTCGTCGCGTTCTACGGCATCGACAAGGTGCGGTTCGTCGGGCCGACGTTCATCGGCGACACGATCCACGTCGAACTCGAAGTGATCGACAAGGAAGAACGGGATCACCCGGTCGCGACCGGCGTGGTCCGGTACGACATCGACGTGGTCACCCAGGACGACGACACGGTGTTGTCCTGTGAGATGCTCTCGCTGGTGACCTGACGCGAACGAGCGGAACTCGCGGGTCTTCAGTCCTCTTCGTGGAGCGTCTCCAGAATCTCCGGATCGGTCCGGAACTTCAGGACGTTGTGGACCACGGAGTTGCGGATGTTGTGGACGACGTGGCCGTGTTCCTTGTAGAAGTCGTGGATCCACTTGGATTCGGTCTGGCGGTCGGGGAACATCATCACCGACTTCCACTGGTACTCGCCGTCCGAGAGGAAGTACATCAGCGTGTTCGGCGAGTCACGGATGTACTCCATGGCGTCGCGCCAGCCTTCCTCGAACTTCTCGGGATTGATCTTGAACTCGAACATCCCGAAGATGAAGTACTCCTCGTTGGGGATGATCGCCTCGCGGAAGACGCCTTCCTCGCGCATCCCGCGGATCGACTCGCTGACGGTGACGTGGGACACCTCGATGTCGTGTTCCGTTTCGAGGATTCTGGCCAGGTCACGCGAGGACAGCTGTGGGTCCCGCGATAGCTCGCGCAGTATCAGTACGTCCCGTTCCTTGAACTCCCAGTCCGGTGCGTCTCGTTCTCCGCTCACGCGTCTCCCTCCATCGTTTGAGTGGTGGTTTGTACGTTCATTTTACCCTTTTCACTTGGACACAAACTGCGACACTTCCTCGGCGAACCGCTCGGGACGGTCCTCGACGACCCAGTGGTAGGCGTCGAGTTCGATCACCTCGCCCCCGACCTCCTCGGCCAGTCGTTCCCCGTACTCCAGGGGCTGGAAGGTGTCGTCCGCGCCCCACAGACAGAGCAGGTCCGCCGAGATGTCGCCGTAGTCGATCTCGGTGGTGTGATTGGTGTTGGTCGCGACGGCGTTGCGGGACAGTGAGGTCTGGCCTTCCTCTGAGTCCCAGGGGGCGACCATCCCCTCGACGAAGGCGTCGTCGGCCTCCTCGGCGTAGACGCCCTGACTGAACGCCCCTTCGACCTGACCGATGACCGCGCCGTGATCCCGGTCGGCCACCTCGGGCAGACCGAGGTTGGTGATGAAATCGACCGGCCAGGAGTCGTAACAGACCGCGTTGGCCATCACCAGATCGGTCACCTCGTCGGGCCGGTGGGCGGCGTACCGCACCGCCGCGCCGCCGCCGATGTCGTGGGCGACCAGCGCGAACTCGTCGATTTCGAGTTCCTCCAGCAGGTCCCGGAGCATCAGCTCCTGGGCGCGGACCGACCGGTCGAACCCGTCGTGCATCGCCGAGTTGCCGTAGCCGAGCAGGTCCGGGACGATCACCCGCCGATCCGTGGCCTCGGCGACCGCCGGGGCCACGTCCCGCCAGAGGAACGACCACGTCGGGATGCCGTGCAGGAAGACCACCGGCGGGTCGTCGTTGGCGGTGTCGGCCTCGCCCTCGTCCGCAGAATCCCAGAAGGCGACCGACAACTCGTGCCCGTCGACGGTGACGGTCGCGTCGCTTTGCTCGCTGGACCACTCGTCGTGTGTGTAGCGTGTCTCGGACATCGTTAGAGGTGTTCCGCGATGATGTTCTTCTGAATCTCGCTGGTACCGTCGTAGATCTTGGTGATGCGGGCGTCGCGGTAGAACCGCTCGACCGGGTGATCGGTGACGTACCCCGCGCCGCCGTGGACCTGAAGTGCCTCGTCGGTCACGTCGACGGCCCGTTCGGAGGCGAACAGCTTCGCCATGCTGGCGAGTTTCGTCGCCAGCGCGTCGTCGCCGGAGTCGATGGCCGCGCCGGCGCGGTAGGCCATCGACCGGGCCGCCTCGACGTTCGTCGCCATCTCGGCGAGTTTGTGCTGGATGGCCTGGAATTCCGAGATCTTCCGGTCGAACTGCTCGCGCTCGTCGGCGTAGTCGAGGGCGGCGTCGAGCGCCGCCTGCGCGACGCCGGTGGCCTGTGCGGCCACGTCGGCCCGCGCCGGGGCGAAAAACTCCATGAGCTGGTAGAAGCCCCGGTCGACCTCGCCGACGACGTTCTCCTCGGGGATGCGCAGGTCGTCCAGCACGATCTCGGCGGTGTCCTGGGCGCGGATGCCCAGTTTGTTGTCGATGCGGGTGGCCTCGTAGCCGTCCACGTCGGTCGGCGTCAACAGTGCGGAGATGCCGCCGTGGCCCTCGCCGCCCGTCCGGGCCATGATGATGGCCACGTCGGCGACCGTGCCGTTCGTGATCCACATCTTCTGGCCGTCGACGACGAACTCGTCGCCGTCTTTTTCGGCGGTGGTCTCCATGCCCGCGACGTTGCTCCCGTGGGCCGGTTCGGAGATGCCCGTACAGATGGGCGTCTCGCCGGCCGTGATCTTCGGGAGCCACCGCTCTTTCATCCAGTCGTCGCCGTACTCCAGGAGCATCTCGGTCCCGAAGCGGGCGGCAGAGATGGACCCGCCGATGCCGGGGTCGGCCCGCCACAGCTCCTCGGTCACGAGGAGTTCGCTGACGGGGTCCATCCCCGCGCCCCCGTACTCCTCGGGGACGTTCGGTGCGACGAAGTCCAACTCGGCGGCCGCTTCGAGCAGGCCGTCCGGATACCGCTCGGCGGCCTCGTACTCGCGCGCGACCGGGCGGATCTCGGCCTCGCCGAACTCCCTGACCGCCTCCCGGACGGCGCGTTGCTCCGCTGTCAGCCGGAACGACATACCGGCCCATCGTTACCATTGGAAAAATAAGTTCCGGGCGGCGGAAACGCCGTTAACTTCCTCGGCGGCCGACGCAGTAGGCCAAACAGCGGCTATCACCGCGCAGTACGGTGAATCGGGGCGGATTTCCGGGCACGTCCGTTTTATGATGGTTCGACCTGTACGAGCGTTCGATGGAACGGATCACACTCGGAAACACGTACTTCGAGGGCGAGAACGACACCTATCTGTTCACTGGCGACCGGACGACGCTGATCGACACCGGCATCGCGACCGAGGGGACTCGCGAGCAACTCGCCGACGGCCTGGCCGAGTACGGCGTCTCGTTCGCCGACGTGGACGACATCTTTCTCACGCACTACCACGCGGACCACGCCGGCCTCGCCGCCGAGATTCAGGACGCTGGCGGTGCCACCGTCCACGCCCACCCCGAGGACGCACCCCTGATCGAGGGCGACGACGACGCCTGGGACGACTTCCGCGACCAGCAGCGCCGCGCCTTCGACGAGTGGGGGATGCCCGAGGACCGACAGGAGGCGCTGTTGACGGTCATGCAGACCGGTGTCGACCACCACGCGGCCGGGAGCGAGGTCGAAACCTTCGCCGACGGCGACCGCTTCGACGTCGGCGAGACCACGCTCGAAGTGATGCACACTCCCGGCCACACGGCCGGTCTCAGTTCCTTCGTGCTGACCGACCGTAACGAAGTGTTCACTGGCGACGCGGTCCTCCCAGTCTACACGCCCAACGTCGGTGGCGCGGACGTTCGCGTCGACCGTCCGCTGGCGCGGTACGTCGACGCACTCGGCAGAATCGCCGACGCGGACTTCGACCGCGCCTGGCCGGGCCATCGCGACCCCATCGACGACCCCACGGCTCGCGCCGAGGAGATCGTTCACCACCACGAGGAACGCGCGTATCGGGTCCTCCGAGCGCTCGACGACCTCGGCCCCGCGACCGCCTGGGAAGTCAGCGCCGAACTGTTCGGCGACCTGGAGAACATCCACGTCCTCCACGGGCCCGGCGAGGCGTCCGCCCACCTCGACCACCTGACTCGCGCGGGTGCCATCGAGAGAGACGACGACGGAACCTACACGCTCCCCGCCGACACGCGCGAGCGGTTCGCCGACCGCGACGACGGTCGCTGGCCGCTCTGAGAAACCGCTCGTCCGCGATCAAGCGCCCTGTTCGGGGTCTGCCGCCATGTCGCCGAAGCCGGCGAGCCGGAACGCTCGCGAGTCGGTGCAGTCCTCGACGGCGGCGGCGAGGGTACCGATGGTGTAGTCGAACCGGTGTTCGAAGGATTCGTAGCTGTCGTCTGCCAGGCGGTCGGTCACCTCCGCGACCGTGAGGTCCTCGTGGTACTCCTCGCGGAAGGCCGCCGCCTTCTCCGCGGCGGCCGCCGCCGTCTCCTCGTCGGCCTCGAACTCCTCGACGAACGCCGTTTCGAGTTCCCTCGCGAACTCGCTGTCGTCTGTCTCGCTCATACTCTGTCCACCGGCGGCGTGCCACCTATTCGTTGTGGATTCCGGTCCGTCCCGGGCCCCACCACCCAGCTTCGTGGGGCATGTCCACGTCCCCCACCCGGAATAACTTGTTGCGGAAGGAGGGGCTTTATACGACAGAGCCGTAGCGAAAGCGTGGACTCCCCATTCGACGTTCTCGGGATCGACCCTGACGCCGACGACGCGGCGATCCGCGACGCGTACCGTCGGCGGGTAAAGGAGGCCCACCCCGACCGCGGTGGGTCCGCCCGCGAGTTCCAGCGCGTCAAGGAGGCCTACGAGAAGATCGAGAACGGATGGGAGCCCGACGAGCAGTCCGAGCCTGGTCCCCCACAGCCCGGTCAGTCGGCGTCGAGCGCCGACGAGACGACACACGAACCGGACGGTGCCCGCGTCGAGTACCTCAACTACGAAGTCCTCGACGACCACGGCTGGGAACTCACCGACGACGACCTCTTCGAGAAGGCCGCCGGTGCGTACCTCGACGACGACGATTACGGCGAACTGCGGGTCGAGGACAACCAGTCGCTGCTCGAAGCCGCCGAGGACGACGGCCACGCCTGGCCCTTCGCCTGCCGTGGCGGTGCCTGTACGAACTGCGCCGTCGCCGTCGTCGAGGGCGAGATGCCGACACCGACCAACCACATCCTCCCCCAGGAGATGCTCGACCGCGGCATCCGCCTCTCCTGTATCAGTTCGCCCGTCTCCGACGACGCGAAGATCGTCTTCAACGTCAAGTACCTCCCCGGCGTCAACGAACTCCTCTTGCCCGCCAGTCGGTTCGAGGGCGCATCGACGACCGATTGAGCGGTCCCGTCGCCCCGATCCCGACGTGTTCGGGACACCGCTTATCGCCCTGCCCGAAGGAGAGTCGACCATGTCCGACGACTACGACGACCTGCCGCTGGTGTACGCCTGTTCCGGGTGTTCCAGCGCCGCGCAACTGGCCAACGACCTCGCCGTCTGGCTCGACAGGGAACGACTCGCCGAGATGTCCTGTATCGCCGGCGTCGGTGGTGACGTGGCACCCCTCGTCGAGACCGCGAAAAGCGACCGCCCCATCGTCGCCATCGACGGCTGTCCCCTCGAATGTGCCAAGAACTGTCTGGCGAACCACGACGTCAGGCCGGACGAGCACTACCAGCTCACGGCCGAAGGCATCGCCAAGGAGTACCACACCGACTACGACGCGGACGAGGCCGCGGCACTCCGCGAGCGACTCGCCGACGAGGTTCCGGCGCTGTCCTCGGCCTGATCGCTGTCCAGCCGGGTCGCAGTCACCTCGACAGCTGCGCTGAGATCGTTCGGTCAACCGAGTCGGTCGGCCCCGGCAGGGCGTACCGCGGGACGGCGGCGTTCCAGTGCCGGTCCCGTTCGGAGCCCCGTCGGACTGCCCGCCCGAACACCCTGCCAGGGCACCTATCGCACCAACACCACCGAGTCGCGAACGGTTCACACTCACCTGTTCCCGTCGGCGAGTCGGCTCGCTGCCGAGGACCCCCTGAGCGTCAGCATCGACGCGGTGCCGACGACGGGGCCGACAGCCAGCGGCGCGAACGCCCACTGCCAGCCGACGATGTCCGCGATCATCGGCACTGCCTGAATCGAGACCGTGGTGAGCAGGAACCCGATGGCCGTCTGGAGCGTCAGCGCCGTGCCGACGTAGGATTCCTCGGCGAGTTCGGACACGGCCGCCGAGAACTGGGCAGAATCGGCCACGATGGCGACCCCCCAGATCAGGAGGAAGGGGACGAGGACGAGCAGCGAAGCGCCGAACAGGAACCCAGCCGCGAGACACGAGAGGCCACTGACGGCCATACTCACGCTCGTCACGCTGGTTCGACCCCAGCGGTCGGCAGCCGAGCCCGCGAGTACGGCACCGACACCGCCGATGGCTATCGTGGCGAAGGCCAGCAGCGATCCGAGTCCGGCACCACGCCCGGCGGATCCGGACGCCGCCAGACTGGCCGCCAGGAACGTCGGGATCCACGTCCAGACGGCGTACAGCTCCCACATGTGCCCGAAGTAGCCACCGTTGGCCAGCATCGTCGGGCGGTCACGGAGAATGCGGCCGAGCGCACCGGGATCGAACGGCGCTGCCGGTGCCTGATGTGGTCCCGGCTCGACGAACAGCGCCAGCAGGCCGCCCAGGGTCGCGACGATCGCCGCGCCGTAGAGGACGAGTTCCGGATCGCCGACGCCGCCGACGCCGCGAAAGAGGTGCGGGAGCGCCGAGCCGACGGTCAACGCGCCGATGAGGAGGCCGATCGCGAACCCGCGTCCCTCCTCGAACCAGCCAGCGAGGATCTTCATGCCCGGCGGGTAGACGCCGGCCAGCGCGACGCCGGTGAGAAATCGGAGCCCGATCGCGGGCAGGGCGCTCGTCACGACGCCCGCGATGAGTGCGGTACAGACCGCGCCGGCGACGGCCGAGACGGCGAACAGATATCGCGGCCGGATCACGTCGGACAGCGTGAAAAACGAGGAGAGCAAGGCTCCGGCGACGAACCCCAACTGGACCGCGTTGGTCAACCAGGTGGTCTCCGTCGGAGTCAAATCCCAACTCGCCGCCAGTTCGGGCGCGACCGCCGTCGCGCTGAACCAGAGCGACATCGTCAGCAACTCGGCGACCGCGATGACGACGAGAACGTTCCGTTTGCGAGCGGCCATCGGACGTAGTTCGACTCCGTCCCTCAAAAAGTATCAGTTACCTTCGAGTAAGTCGCAACCGGCAGTCCGGGTCACTCCGCGAGGGTCACCCGTCGCCCGACCAGCACGAGACTCCCGACCAACAGTAGCACGGCCACTGGGAGGAGCAACTGGAAGCCCGTCAGGAGGACGCCCGACGCCTGGACGCCGACCACGAGCAGGACGACGGGTCCACAGCAGGCCGTGCCCGAGAGCAGTGCCGGCACGCCCGCGAGCAATCCCGTCGACGACCGACCGATGCCACAGGCCGCTGGCTGTCGCCAGATCAGATACGTCAGCGCCAGGTTCAGGCCGACCAGCGCGGCGAGCCCGAGCCCGACGAGAGTGTTCAGCGAGAACAGGTAGGTCACGGGACCGAGGGCAACTCGGGCGACCGGCGTGAAAGAGAACGGACCGAGTTCCGGCCGCAGGAGCTTCCCGAGCGGGTCGGCGACGATCAGCAGATCGAACCCACCGAGGCCCGGCGCGAGATGACCGATGGCCCAGAGGTACGTGAGGAGATAGAGCCCGGTGACGAGGGCGAACACGGAGAGGCTATCGCGTCGACGGAAGACCAGTGCGGAGGCCGCCCGCGTCCGCGACACCGCGGTTCGGACCCTGCTCGCGAGGTGGCGCTCACTCGGCGACATCGGTCTCGGGGTAGTAGCCCGCCCACGCGAACCACATCGAATCGAACGTGTGGACGCGGGAGAGCGGCAGTGCATCCGGCTCGTGGGCGGTACCGCTCGCGTCGACCAGTCGGTTGCCGTCCCGCTCGAAGGACTGGTCGTCGGGGTTCAGGTAGCCGTAGCCGGTATCGTAGCGGTCGTCGTAGACGGCGAGAACCGGGGTCTCGCCGACACTCCCGCGCAGTTGGCCCGCCGAGCGGAGCGCGTCTTTCGGGAACGCGGCCGCACCGCTGGGCGTCCGCAAGCCCATGACCACTCGCTTGGGGCCGAAGCGGTCGCTCCCGTTCAGCGCCGGAAACAGGAGGTCGTCGTCCGCGTAGTAGCCCCTGCGCGGATTGTACGAGCCGTAGGGATCACGGCTGTAGTTTTTCGCGTGCCCGGTATTCGTCGAGAGGACCCGTGTCTCGGGGTTGTGGTCGCGCCACTGCTTCCAGGTCGTCCAGAGCAGTCGGAACTCCCGGAGCGACCGGATCTCCGGGTCGGTGTTCCACGGTCCCGGGATCGACGTGGCGAGCATCTGGGGCCACCACGTCTCGGTGTGGCGGTCGTACATGACGAGGTTGCTGTTGATGAGACGGCCGGAGACACCGAACGTCGTGTTCCCCCGCTCGAACCCCTGGACGGTGCCGGTGAGCGGACAGTATGTGACGCTGACCGGGGTGCCGGCGAGCGTGTCGTTGACGATCTCGTGCTGTGCGAGGATCTTCTGGGGGTAGGCCTTCGCCACGCCGTCACGGACGACGCCGAACACCGGGTCACCGTCCGCGAGGAAGTCCGCCTCGGACGGCCCGACGAACCGCGGATCGTCGATCGATGGGATCCCGTCTTTCGAGGGGCCACCCGAGCGGGCCGCATCCCGAAGCCGCGCCGGTGACGCTGGTAGCGGCAAGCGCTCGTCCGCGGTCGGTAAGGAGAGCGGACCGCTGGGCGTTTTCGAGGCCGAATCGCCGAGACAGCCGGCGACTGCAGTGAGTCCGACTGTGGCGAGGAATCCGCGTCTCGAAGCGGGCATGACCGAAATAACGGGGGGTGACCGGTTAACGGTTGAGCGAGTGTGCGGGACTGGTACATAACGGCACACCCGGGAGGCGATCCGCTCGGCTACAGCGCCGCCGCGGGCCGCTCAGAAGGTGATGATCTCGTAGTCGTCGTCGACGAGCGAGCGGATGCTCGGGTGGCCGTCGTGGTCGTCGAGTCGGACGACGCCGGCGTCGTCTACCGCGTCGTCGACGCCGAACGCGCCGGCACAGAAGTCACACACTGCGGCGTCGTCGCTGACGGCCCGGTACAGTTCGTGGTAGTCGCTGTCCTCGTCTTCGAGTTCCGGAATCCACTCCGTCCCGGCACCGTCGAAGATGACCTCCACCTCGTCGCCCTCGGTCTCCTCGAACTCTTTGGCGGCTTCGAGCCCGTTCACGAGCCGACCGGTGTCCGCGTGCGATTCCGTCCCTGCGAGGATTACGATTGCTGCGTTTGCCATTGCGGATTACGATACCGTACCGAGTTACTAAATCGTACCCGAACGTTCGGGTAACCCGCTGACATCCGTGTCACCGCCGGGGGCCTCAGTGGTGCTGGTGGCTGTCTCCGCGGCTGAACTGCCCAGAGAACGCGCGCTGGACGACCTCGGGGAGCGCGGGGTGGACGTGGATCGACTCCCGGATGTCGCGGACCGTTCCGGTCCCGGCTTTCATCGCCACGACGACCTCCTGGATCAGCGTCGACGCATCGGGGCCGACGATGTGACAGCCCAGAATCTCGCCCTCCGGATCGATGATGGCTTTCACGAAGCCGGTGGCGTTCATCGCGTCGCCGCGGGCGGTGTCCGCGAACTGGTAGGTGTTGGTCGCGTACTCGCGACCCGCCTCTTGGAGTTCTCGCTCCCGCGCGCCGACGCCGGCGACCTCGGGCGAGGCGAACACGGCGAACGGCATCGCGGTGTAGTCGACCGGTTCGAGGTCGCTCCCGAACAGGTTCCGCGCGACGGCGCGGGCCTCGTGATTGGCGCTGTGTTTCAGCAGGTACTCGCCCGCGATGTCGCCGAGCGCCCAGACGCCGTCGACGGTCGTCCGCAGGTACTCGTCGGTCTCGACGAATCCCTGCGCGTCGGTCTCGATGGCCGTCCGGTCCAGACGCAGTGTGTCCGTGTTCGGCGTCCGCCCGGCCGCCACCAGCAACTCGTCGCCGGTGACCGTCACGCCGTCGGCGTCCGCGACGAGGCCGCCGTCGTCACCGTACTCGTACGGCCGTGCTTCGACCGTTATCGTCCCGTCGTCGGCCGAGACGGCCGTCGCCGCGTGGCCGGTGTGGAGGGTGAACCGATCCGCGTACATATCGGTGAACGCCGCGGCGACCTCGGTGTCGGCCTGCGGGAGCAGGTTTGGCCGCCGACCCACGATGGTCACGTCGCTGCCGAAGGTCCCGAAGAAGTGCGCGAGTTCGGCCGCGATGTAGCCGCCCCCGACGATTACGAGATGCTCCGGCGGGTCTTCGAGCTGGAGGGCTTCGGTACTCGTCAGGTAGGGCACGTCCTCGATACCGTCGATGTCCGGAATCGCAGGTCGGGTTCCCGCCGCGATCAGAACCGTCTCGGCCTTGAGTCGTGCCCCGTCGTCCTCACCGCCGACGATTTCGACGGCCCGGTCGTCGACGAACCGTCCCTCCCCCTGGTAGAGGTCGTGCTGGGACGAGGATTCCAGTCCGCGTCGGATTCCCGCGGCGTCCTCGCCGACCTCCTCGTTGACTTTCCCGACGATGTCGGCGAAGGCCACGTCCTCGACGGTCGCCTCGATGCCGAACTCGTCGGCGCGCTGGATCGTCTCGAGTACGTCTGCGTGGTACAGCAGGTGTTTCGAGGGGATACAGCCGCGATTCAGACAGGTACCGCCGAGCGGCCCCTTCTCGATGACGGCGACCGATTGGCCCTGTCTTGCCGCGACGTTGGCGACTTCGAGGCCGGAACCCGATCCGACGACGAGAAAGTCGTATTCGTCCATGGCCAATCGGTGTGGCTGGACACTATTCAACGGCCCAGTTACGTGGGACTCACCGCCGGGCGGTCACTTCTCGTCGAGAAACTGGGCCGCCTGCTCGTGGCCGAGTTCCATCAGTTCGTTCAGAAAGTCCCTGTCGCGGTCGACTTTCGTCGAGCAGTGGAACCGCTCGCCCATCTCGATCCGGTGAATCTCAGTGCGTGAGAACTCCGATTCGGGGAGGTAGCCGTCGTCGATCCAGTCGTTGACGCGCTCGATGAAGTGTAGTTCCTG
Source organism: Halorientalis pallida (assembly GCF_049605515.1). GTDB lineage: Archaea > Halobacteriota > Halobacteria > Halobacteriales > Haloarculaceae > Halorientalis > Halorientalis pallida_A. The sequence continues at coordinate 1,158,519 of NZ_CP187158.1, read as the reverse complement.
ATTGAGCGAGATGTTCCCCGACAGCTCGTTGCGCCGGTCCGCGATCACGTCGAGCGTGTCGGGTTCGCCCTCGAACTCCTGGGGGTTGATCTGGACGATCCAGAGTTCGTCGGGTTTGCGCTCCGGAGGGACCGACATGAGGGCATTGATCGGCGGATTCTGGGAGAACAGGCCGTCCCAGTGGTAGTGGCCGTGAATCTCGACGGCCTCGAAGAAGTTCGGGACGGCCGCCGAGGCCAGCACAGCCTCTGGTGTCACGTCTTCGTTCGTGAACGTCTCGAAGTGGCCGCCGTTCACGTCGACGGTCCCGACCACGAGTTCCGGCGATTCCCGGCCACAGAAGTCCGGGATGGACTCGAAGTCGATGTGCCGTTCCAGCGTCTCGGTGATCCGCTCCTTGCCGACCTCTGGGCCGGGAATCTGATACGGACTGACCGACGGGATCGGGAGCCCGCTACTTTCGAGGCGGGACATCCCGGTCACCCACTGGTTCATCATCCGGTCGGCCCAGCCGTCGGTGGCCAGGTCGTCCCAGATGGCGTCGAGGGTGTCGATGGCCTTCCCGTGGTCGCCGGTGACGATGCCGTACCAGGCCGCCAGCGCGTTGTACGCGCCGCCGGAGGTGCCGCTGATGCCGACCAGTTCGTATTCGTCCTCGTCCCACACCTCCAGGAGGTGCTGGAGGACGCCCGCGGTGAACGCGGTGTGGCTCCCGCCGCCCTGGCAGGCGATGGCGACGTTGGTCAGTTCGTCGTCGCCAGCGCCGCCGTCGGGGACGACTCGCGGTCCGTCTCGCTCGTCGCGCTCCGCTGACTCACTCATACGTGTGGGTGTAGCCGCCGTCGAACAACAGGTCCGCGCCGTTGAGGTGGCTGGCGTGACTGGAGAACCCGAAGGTGAACAGATTCGCGACCTCGGCGGGCGTCATCATCTCCTTGGTGCGGGCCTGGCCGAGCATCACGTCCTCGACGACTTCCTGCTCGGAGATGCCACGTTCCGCGGCCGTGTCCGCGATCTGGTCGACCATCAGCGGGGTCAGGACGTACCCGACGCTGACGGAGTAGCCGCGCAGGCTCCCGTCGCCTTCGGCGGCGATGGCCCGAGTGAGGCCCGTGATGCCGTGCTTGGCGGTGATGTAGGCGGGCTTGTCCTTGGTCGCGTAGTGGCCGTGGACCGAGGACATGTTGGCGATGGCACCGACTCCATCGTCGGTCTCCCGGATGTGTGGCATCGCCGCCTGTGCCATCTTGAACGGGGAGCGCAGCATGATGTCGGTCAGCAGATCGTACTTCTCCATCGGGAACTCGTGGATGCCCGCGATGTGTTGCATCCCGGCGATGTTGGCGACGAACCGCAGGTCGCCCTCGTCGGCGGCCGCCTCGACGACGGCCTCCACGTCGCCGTCGTCGGTCAGGTCCGTCTCGATACCGTGGATCGTCCCCGACACGTCGAGGTCGGCGGCGATCGATTCGGTCTCGTCCAGCCCCTCGGCGTCGATATCGGCACCGACGACGGTGAGGTCGTTGGCCGCCAGTCCGACCGCCGTCGCGCGGCCGATGCCCGAGGCCGCGCCGGTCACGATGGCAACCGTCCCCGGACCGAAATACGGATCTTCCAGGACGAGCAGGTCCTCACGGGTCAGTTCGGGCGCGCTCAGATCGAAATCTCCAGTCATGGACTCGTCCGAAGGAACGGCTCCCTGACGGTTAACTGCACCTCACGTCAGCGTAACTCCGACTGGACGACCGGGGCGACGAACCGAGTTACCGGTGGGTAACCAGGTGAGCCAGGGGTTCGAGAACGCCTATGAGTTACCAAACGTAACTTCCCTACACGGGCTGGCGACGCCAGCACGACACCCACGATGCCAACGAACACCGCCGACCCCGGGGACGGACTCCCCACGACCGGACCCGCGACCGCGTCGTACGACCAGTACAGCTACGTTTCCACCGACAGCGGTGGAATAGTCTATCACGTCGACCGTCCCGAGGAGTGGGTCGAAGCGGACCTGATCCTCGACCTCGGCGACTGGCAGTAGCCGATTCCGTTCGAGAATCAGTTCCAGGACGTATCAGTACCGGCCAAGCTCCGTCTCGCTCGCCACCGTCCGGGAAACCGCGGCCATACCGATGGCCGGTCCGTCACTCCGGCGACCACTCGCAGGCGTCGCCGCTCGTGAGGTCGTTCTCGTCGATGTGGGCCGACAGACACGCGTGGTTACAGAAGTACGTCGGCGAGCCGCAGTCGTCCGTGCAGTCCCGGACGCACACGGGGTCGTGGTCGAAGATCCGCGAGCCACAGTACGCACACGACTCGTCGGCCTGAGGTGTCTCGATTGTCGTCGACATACCCGAACGGAGGCGACGATTCGCGGAAAAGCTTTCGCCCGTACGGGTAACTGCGCGCGGATTCACCGGGTTACTGCGGTGTGAGCTACGGATTTAACGCCCCGTGGTGATCTGTCGAGCGTGACCCGAGTCGATCTGCTCGAACTGGACGAGATCCCCGAGGAGTACCACTACCTGTTCACCGAGGACTACCTGGGCGACCGCCACATCTTCCGCGCCTGGGCGCACAACCCCGAGGTGCTGGAGGCGACCCTGGAGTACCTGAACACGCTGTACGACCAGCTGACGCCCCGGACGAAGGAACTGGTGATCCTGACGGTGGCGTGGGCCCGCGGGGCACGCTACGAGTGGCACCAGCACGTCGACATCGCTCGCGACAAGGGCGTCACGACCGAGGAGATGCGGGCCATCGGCGGCGGCGACTTCTCCGGATTCGACGACGCGGAGTTCGTCCTCCTCCAGTACGCCCAGGCCGTCGCGGAGGGCGAGGTGACCGACCAGATTCATCGGGCGCTGACGACCCACTACACGGACGCCGAGATCGTCGCGGTCGGCCTGCTGGTGGATTTCTACGTCGGCCTGTGTAACTACGTGGCGTCGGTGGACCTGCCCTTCGAGGGCGGAGAGTTCGTCGGCTGGACGCCCACGGACGAGACCGTCGACGAGCTGTTCGCATGAAGCGGACGCTCGGGACCGCGCTGGTCGCAGTCGGATTGGTTGTCACCGTGGGGACGGCCCTCGGGTCGACGGGTGGCGGATCGGCGGTCCCGGGTGGGTTTCCAGTAGACCGGTTCCTCACCCACTGGTGGGTGTTCCCGGCCTCCATCGCGTTCTCGACGGTCGCGCTGGCCTCCGGCGTCTCCGGCGCGCTCTTTTTCAGTCCGTTCTTCATGCTCGGAGTCGGGCTCACACCATCCCAGGCCATCGGTGCCGGCCTGCTGACCGAGGTGTTCGGCATGGGGAACGGCCTGCGATCCTACGTCAAACAGCAGGTCGTCGACTTCCGGACGGCGAAGTGGCTGCTGGCCGGCGCGGTTCCGGCCGTCGTCGTCGGCGCCTTCGCCGCACACTTCGTCGACCCGCAGATCCTGAAGGGCATCTTCGGCGTCGGACTGGTCGGACTCGGTGCATTCCTGGTCTACTACGACCCCCCGGAGGAGTGTGTGCCCGGCGAGTGCGAGGGCGAGTTCCTGCAGGAGAAGAACTCGGGCCGTGGAACGACGACCATCGAGGCGGCCGACGGCGAGACGTTCACCTACGACACCTGCTGGCGGCCCCCGGGCGTGGCGCTGTCGACGGTCGGTGCGTTCGTCACCGGCCTCATCAGCGCCGGCCTGCCCGAGATCGTCACGACCCAGCTGATCGTCCGCTGTCGGATTCCGCCCCGCGTGGCCGTCGCAACGAGCGTGTTCGTCCTCGCGATTGCGGCGGGTGCGGGCGCACTCGTCCACGCACTCACCGCGACGCCCGTCTGGTACGTCGTCGCCTGGTCGATCCCCGGCGTCCTGATCGGCGGGACCGTCGGCACCCGCGTCGGGAAGTACGTGCCGAGTGACCTGATGGAGGTCGGCCTCGGGGTCGTCTTCGGCCTCGTCGGTCTGCTGATCCTCCTTACCGAGTTCGTGATCGCCTGACTGGTCGTGCGCGACGCCGACGAGCCGGGTTTCCCCGGCGTAACCGGCTTTCCTCTAATTCAGCAGACAATTATTACCGCTGACAGTCAGTAGGTTACTAGAGGTAACCCAGTTCCGGGTAACGCCTCGATCAAAGAGACCATGGCTGACCCAACGATACTCAACGGACTGGCAGGCGGACTGATTGCGACCATCGTCATGACGGTGTTCATGATGGCACTGGGCGACGACTCGCCGCCACCGACGGCGGCGCTGTGGTCGAAATACGTCGGCGACGGGCCGCCCGAGGAGTACATGCCACAGGGGATGGCCTTACACATGCTGTACGGCATCGGGGCTGGTGTGGCGTTCGCCGTCGCGTTTCCGTTGCTCGGCGTGAGTCTCACGCTCGCGACGGCGGTCGGGCTCGGACTCGTCTACGGGATCGTCCTGACCGTCGTCGGGATGGTGCTGTGGATGCGGATCGTCCTGGCGATGGAGCCCCACCGAAGACGATGGGGCTATTTTTCTTCTTCCACCTGGTCTACGGTGGCGTCCTCGGCGCGTGGCTCTCGCTGGGCCTCGTCTGATAGACCGTCGACACTCCCCCGTTCGTAGTCACCCAGCCGATCCGCGACGGTCGTCTGCTCACCGTCGTCACTCGACGGTGCGACGAACGTGAGTTCCCCGTCGCGGTACTCGGCCAGCGTGAGCCGCGGAAAGACGATTCCCGTGACGGTCGCTCCGGTCAGTATCGACTTCGTGTCCCGTTTCTCGAAGCCGACGAGGTCTCGGCCGGTCTCCTCGGCCCACGTCTGAAACGCGTCGTGCCGGTCGAGGAGGAACTCTCCGGGGTCCGTCTCGGCCGTCGCCGCGCGTGGACAGACACACTCCCCACAGAGGACGACCTCGAATCCCCGGATTCGGCCCGCCTCGTCGAGCCCTCGCAGCCGCTGGACGATACGGTCCTGTTGTTCCCGACCCGTACTGGGTGCCAGTGAGCGACAGAGGAGTTCGATCCGCGGTGACTGCCGCGCCATCACTATCCAGCCTCGGCGGAACCGTGGTCCACACCCGTCAGCTGTCGTCGCCGATACATATCACACGATATACGAAGGCCCCTCTTGAGAATGGCTGAGGTCGAGGTAACAGGGTGAGGAGAAGGTACACAAGAAGTTTTAGAAGACGATACTAACACACAGGCTACACGCGACTCCTCGCCAGTCACCGATCAATGACCCCCTCACCATACCGCCTGCTCGAATTCGTCGCCGGGACCTACGACGACCTCGAACGACCGCTGACGCCGGCCGACGCTGCGACCCGGTTCGGGATGACACGCGAGCAAGCCGACGAGTGTTTCGACCGACTCGTCGAGTGTGAGCTTCTCACGAGGGTCGACGACGGGTATCGGCCGACGATCACGGCCAGAGAACTGCTGGAACTGAATATCGACGACGAGTTCGTGGTCGTGGACGCGAGTCTCGACGAGTGTGATTCGGACTAGCACTAGGTTTTAATCTCTCGCATTCGATTCCCAGTACGAGACGGCTACTCGGGTGGCCAAGTCCGGATCATGACCGACGACGATACTACTGTGAACGAACCGGCCGGGGAAAGCGACCTCCGGGACCGCCAGTACGGTATCTACCAGTGTAACGACTGCGAGAACGTCGTCCTGACGTTGCAGGACTGTGACGGCGGCATGACCTGTCACGGACAGGTGATGGAGCGGGTTACGGACGTGAACATCGACATCCAGCCACCGGACGTGAAACAGGTGTTGCTCGACGCGTTCGGCCTCCCGAAGCCCGGTCTGGACATCTGTCTCTGCGTGATCGGTGAAGGACCGATGCCACCCGCGGACGTGGCCGAGCATCTGGACTACGACGAGACGACCGTTCGTCGCTATCTCAACCGCCTGGTCGATATCGGCCTGCTGGAGAAGTCTCAGTTGAACCGTGAAGGCGGGGGCTTCGTCAACGTGTATCACTCCATCGACGTGACGGAGATGCGCAGGGACACGCTGATCGGCTTCTACGCCTGGGCGGGCGAAGCCGCGGCACTCATCGAGGAGGCCAACCTCACCAAAGAGGAGTACCTCGACGAGGACTACTCCGAGGGACTCAACGACGTCTTCTGGGAGAAATTCGAGAGCGAATCGTGAGGCCGCCGGCGGTCGCTGGCTGATTCTGGTATAAATATTTACTGGGGACGCGAACTACTGGCACGCGTCCGGGCCGTCTTGAATACGGTCTCGGTCGTCGGATGAGGCACGATGAGTTCGGAATCCAGACTCGACCGGACCGGCGACGCTCGGGGGCCTTCGGGCCCGCTGTTTACCGGCGTCGAGGAGACGCTGCTGTCGATGCAGGAGATCATCGGCCGGAAGTGGCAACCGATCATCGTCTACCACCTGCTCGACGACGGGCCACTGGGCTTTAGCGCGCTCAAAGACCGCGTCGACGACATCTCCTCGAAGATGCTCTCGGAGAGTCTCGACGATCTGGAGGCGGCGGGCCTGGTCGACAGACGCCTCCTCAGCGACAAGCCGGTCCGTGTCGAATACGAACTCACCGAGGCCGGCCGTTCCCTCGAACCGCTCATCACCGAGATGGTCAACTGGGGGGCCGAACACGACGTGACCGCCGACGAATCCGAAACGGCGGGGCAATCCGAGATACTCGTGGAGGGCGAGTAGATGCCCCACCACGATCTCCTGGTGATCGGTGGCGGCACCGGCAACAACGTCGCGGCGGCCGGGGCCGACGCCGGACTCGACACCGCGCTGATCGAACCGGGACCGCTCGGCGGCACCTGTCTCAACCGCGGCTGTAACCCCTCGAAGATGCTGATCCAGGCCGCGACCGCCGCCAATCACGTCCGTGATGCCGAGACGTTCCATCTCGACGCCTCACTCGACGGCGTGGACTTCGCGGGGATCGTCGACGACATGGACGAGACGCTGTCGGCGCTGGCCGAGGGCATGGAAGCCAGCTACCGCGAGAAAGACGCCCTCACGATCTACGACGACTACGCGGAGTTCGTCGACGAGCGCACGCTCGACGTCGACGGAACGGAGGTCAGCGCCGACAAGGTGGTCGTCGCGGCGGGGAGTCGACCGCTCGTCCCACCTATCGACGGACTGGACGACGTGGAGTATCTGACCAGCCAGGACGCGCTGTACCTGCGCGAGCAGCCCGATTCGCTGGTCATCCTCGGCGGCGGCTACATCGCCGTCGAACTCGGCTACTTCTTCGAGTCGCTGGGCACCGACGTGACCATCGTCGAGATGATGGACTCACTCGTCCCTCGCGAGGACCCGGACGTGGCCGAGACGTTCACGGAGATCGCGAGCCAGCGCCACGACGTGTACACCGGCCACCGCGTCACGGCCGTCGAGTCCGACGGCGAGATGGTCAGGGCCCACGCCGAGACCGAAGCCGGCGGTGAGGTTTCGGTGACCGGCGACGAACTGCTCGTGGCCCTCGGCCGTCGACCCAACACCGACACCCTGGCTGTCGAGGCTGCCGGGATCGAGACAGACGACAACGGGTTCGTCGCCACGAACGACCGTTTGGAAACCTCCGCCGAGAATGTCTGGGCGCAGGGCGACATCGCCGACAATGCGATGTTCAAACACTCGGGCGACTACGAGACGCAGGTTACCATCGAGAACGTCCTCCACGGGGGCGACGCGACCGCCGACTTCACCGCGATGCCCCACGCCATCTTCACCGAACCGCAGATGGCCGGCGTCGGCGAGACCGAGGCGGAACTAGAGGAGGCCGGGGCGGAGTACGTCGTCGGCCGCGCGGACCTGCCGGACACGCCGATGGGTCGCGCGAAGAAACTCGACGAGGGATTCGTGAAGGTGCTGGCGGCCCCGGACGGCGAGATCCTGGGCTGTCACGCCCTGGGCTACGAGGCCTCGACGATGATCCACGAGGTCGTCGTCGCGATGCGTGCCGGGTCCGGGCAGGTCTCGGATATCACCGAGACGATCCACGCCCATCCGACGCTGAACAAGGTCGTCGAGTACGCCTTCGACGACGTACCGCTGTGATCGTTCACCGCTCAGGCGGGACCGAGACAGGACCGAACCGACCGACAGGAACTGAGTCGCCTGTGCTAGAGACGACCCGGATCAGTCGCCGAAGTTCTCCTCGTACTTCTCCGGATGTTCCTCCTTGGCGTGTACTCTCAGTTCGATGAACTCACGAATCTCCGCGGAACTGTACTCCAACTCTAGATCGTCGACAGTCATTCGTACTGACCTCGTTTCTCGTCGTCTCCATTCACATCAACCGACTGGGAGCATCACCCGTTGGTCACCAGTCGCTCGACGCTCTCGACACAGACCGCGTCGGAGAGTCGCTCACGCAGGTCCTCGAGGGACGCGTCGCTCTCGACGGTGACGGCGAACGTCACCAGGGTCGCGGTGAACCGCGGTTCGAGGCCGCGGAGGCCGTCGACAGTCACACTGCGGACGCCCGCTATCCGGCCGAGTCGCCGCTCTGCATCCGTTGCCAGGTCGGCCCCGGCGCTGTCGGGGATCCGGACGGCGATGATCCCCGTCGCAGTCGTCCTTCGCGTCGATTCCGTGTCGGTGTCTGTAATCGTCATGCTTCGGAGAGTGCTGATCGGATACGCCAGTCGCGTCGGCAGGCTACTGGCCCGCCGTCGGTCGGTGGACAGCCACTCGAGTGGGCAGTCACTGGCAATGCGTGAACGGACCGAAAATAGCCACAGAACCGTGAACGCCGCTCTCGGCGTCTGGAACTGTGGTGTCCGGGTTCCCGGCCCCCGACGGGTAGTCCGTGTGTGGGGGCCGGTTGTCCGGACTTAGACGTGGCCTGCGCCACGTGCAGTGAGTGCGGCGTCTACCGCCGCCCGACCGGGCGCGACGGCGAGTGACAGCCAGGGAGAATCGTGGACACCGCTCGCGCTCGGGCCGAACGAGCGTCCTCCGTCCGATCTGGCTGTGTGCATGGATTGCCACCTCTGGGGCACGCCGTCGTGACTGCCCGCGTTCACTTCCAGAATACCGATAGTGGGTATTAAATTTAGTTAGGGTGTGTGAGTCACACCCACCGCGTTCGACAACCGATCCCGAGGCTACGGTTACGTGTCTCGCGCGGTCTCGAAGGTGTCAGCACGACCCACTGCGTAGCCACACACGTCACTCGTGGATCGATTCCGACAGAAGTGCTCCGACAGGGATTTGAACCCTGGTCATTGCCGTGAGAGGGCAATATGATTGGCCGGACTACACCATCGGAGCGCACCGGCTTCGGGCGTCCCGCACGCCCTCGGCGCGTCTACTCCACGGTAACCGCGAGTTGTGTTTAACAGTTCCGTTTTCGGACCACCGTGGTCCGGTGTACCAACCGGTCTCTGCCACTGGAAACCAGGGACGACGGGGACGACAGCCTGCGCTTGGGTACCACGTTGCTACTGACTCCACCGGACCGTGGTCCGGATCGGGCCGGTATGCGAAGTGAACGCGAAAGCGGCCGGTAACGGGGTGGATGTGTCCGGCCCGTGTCGGGGGCCAGTTCGTCGCCAAGTGCCGACTGGTCGGCCGCTTTCCCGCGAAAATACTCACACTGGACACTCACGTAGGGATGCAGGTGGTTGTGGCGTGGGACGGCCGAGTGAGGATCGGCCAGTAGAGGGGGTCGGCGACTCCTGGGGGCGGACCGGCACCGTCGAGCGGCGGGACTCCCGGCGGGGCGGTGGAGCCTGTGACGCCGCGTGGCCGACGAGGCAACCACGAAAGGGAACACCATGTACGACAAATCACTACTGGCAAAGAGTACCGGCGTCTCGCTGGGCGTGATCGCGATCATCGGCCTGCTCTTTCTGAGTACCGGAACGGGACTGGCCGTCCCGGTCGCCGGCATCGGCGGGTTCACAATCGAGGCCGACAGTATCGAGGGTGACGATCTGATCCTCTATCCCGACGTTGTCGAACGGGAGCAGGGATCGGACGCCCCGCAGGCGATCATCGAACTCCAGGCCAACCGTATCGAGGGCCTGCGACTCGTCAAGACCGTCGACCTCGGTGACGTGTCCGTGGACACCCTCGACGGCACCGTCCGCATCCTGATCGAGTCCGGCGGGACCGTCGAGACCGACCAGATCCTCATCCAGTCGCCGGGACTGAACGCGAGCGAGGGAACGTTCAACGGCCTCCAGATGCGTGGGTCCGACTCCGACGACCTGACAGAGACGTTCCAGATCTCGGCCCCCTCCGAACCGGTCGAGGGGAAGACGGTGGACCTCGACGGCGGTGAGAACCCCGGGATCGAACTCACCGATCCCGAGATTCACGCGACCTACCTCGCGACCAACCAGATCACGCTCCCGGAGCTGGAACTGCGCGTGCAGTACGACTCCGACGACGACGGCGAGTACGAGTTCGGATAGCGCGCGTCCACGTCAGCCTGCGCCGTCGGTCCCGCTCACTCGTCGTCGAACGGCGAGCCGGCGGCGTCCGGCTCGTGGCCTTTGAGACTGATGATGTTCTCGCGCCCGACCCGCAACTTGCTGATGTGTTCTTCGTCTTCCATGTCCGAGAGGAGCATACTGACCTTCGACTTCGACCAGCCGGTCTCGTCGACGATGTTTGCCTGTTTCATCCGCCCGCCGTTGTCCTCGAGCAGCGAGAGGACTCGATCCTCGTCGGTCAGCAACTCCTCGTCCGGGATCGGTGACTCCTCGTCCGGTTCGCCCGCGGCCTGTTGCTCGGGTTCCGTCTCCGCCGCGGCGCCGCCGGCCGGGCCGTCCGTGTCGTCGGTCTCGGTCGTCGTCGACCCGAACATCCCGGTCCGCCAGGCGATGCCCGCGCCGGCACCGACGGCGACGACCAGCACGCCGACGAGGACGATGGGGAGGAGGCCACCGCCGTCGTTGGACACCTGATCGGGGTTGCCCGTGGTGGTCGCTACACCGCCGCCGTTACCGAGCGCGTCGGGCTCGCCGCTCGTGAACACGACCTGTGGGTTGTCGTCGGCGAACGACTGCGGGCCGGCCCAGCTGACCGACGCCGTCTCCCCGCCGGTCGTGCTGTCCGGTTCGGGGGCGGTCCGGTCCGTCACCAGGGAGAGGTCGGGACCGGCCTGGAAGACGAGTTGCTGACTCTCTCCGACGTAGAACTCGCCCTGGAACACGTCGCCGACGGTCACGCTGTCGCCGGCCACCTGCGCGAAGTTCGTCCACAGGAACGACATCTCGACGACGCCGCTGTTGCCCTGCGGGTTCAGCCCGGCCGTCCGGGTGAACTTCGTGGCGGTCATGTTCCGACCGGTCGCGTCACTGCCGGCGGCGGTCAGCCCTGCCGCGCTGTCCTGGAAGTTCGTCCAGAGGTCGGTCTCCTCCGTACGGAACCGCTCGGCGTAGTCCTGAAACTGCGCGCGTTCGCTGTCGTTCAGTGGCCCGCCGGTGAAGTGCTTGAACGTCCACCGTGCGGAGCCGTTCGCGTACACCGTGACGACGAATCGCGTCGACTCGAACTGCTGTGGCGTCGCGAGCGCTCGCCCGTCGCCGGCCTGTGCCGATGGGCCGTCGACGGCGGCCGCCCCACTGCCCCCCAGAGGAGCGGCGACCACGCTCTGTCCGAGGGCGACCCCGGCCAGCAGGAGACAGACGAAAGCGAGCGAGAGCGGACGAGACATCTAGTGGGAGAAAGAACCCCCGGACTCCATAAAAACACTGTGTCTGACCCACGTTCGTCGATGCCGACAGGTCAAGTACCCTATCGCCTTCTGGCGGTTAGTCGGTCACGAGTGGGCGTCGGCTGGTCGTCGCCCGCTCTCAGGGTGCCAGCCGGTTCTTCCGGTTTTTCATGTGTTCGTCGTAGTACTCGAAGGTGATCGGACACCACTCGGCCGCCAGGTCGAGGACGCTCTCGGTCAGTTCCCGAATTTCCCACTGGGCATCGGCGGCCGCTCGCATGTCCGCCACGTGCATGAGCATCCGGACGTTCATCGACATGACCATGTTGACCTCGGTGCCGATGGGCAGCACGAACCGGGCGTCCTCGGGGGGCATCCCGAGATCGAGCAGTTCCTGATAGGACTCGACGGCGTCGGCGACGGCCTCCTGGAAGACTTCCTCGCGCTTCTCTGCCGTCTCCTCGCCCACCGCGCCGCTCTTTTGATTGCGCCCTACCCAGTCGGGATCGGTCGCCGACGGCGGAGTGACGACCATCTCCCCCTCGCGCACGTCGTCGGGGTCGACTTCGTCGAAGGAGACGTAGCGCATCGACTGGATGTCGAACGAGACGTGCCTGTGACGGGTGATCTGGGCCATACAGGAGCGGCTGATCCCCTTCACTGCGAAGGTGGCCTGTGGATGCTCGAACGGGCCGAAGTGGCCGTGATCGAGCAGGTGGCCGATCAGCGTCTCCTGTTTGTCTGCGAGCGAATCGCCGTCGATGGACGCCATGACATCGTCGAACGGTGTCTCGCCGACGAACTCCGCCATGTAGTCGTTGCGGGCCGCTTTGCAGACGAGTTCCTCAGGGTCCTCGGTGGCTTCGAGTAGGCGGACCTCCATACCCTCACGCCGGAGCGGAGAATGATAAAGTCACCTTTCGATCACTCGACCCACCCCGTCGGCGGATTGAAACCGGCCGCGGTCGAAGAACCGACATGGCCTACCAGAAAGCCTCGACCGACGACGTGGAATCGGTGATCGACGACGAGTACGGCGGCATGTGGTTCCTGAAGGAAGCCCTCGACACCGACGAGGTGGGCGTGACCGTGATGCGCCTGGAACCCGGTTCGAAGGGCAAACCCCACGACCACAGCGAGGACGGCCAGGAGGAAGTCTACTGCGTGGTCGAGGGTGAGGTCGTCGTCGAGTTCGACGGCGAGACGGTGACGCTCGGCGAGAACGAGGCCGTGCGGATCGATCCGGACCAGCGCCGCCAGATCCGAAACGAGAGCGACGACCTGGCGCGGCTGGTGCTGGTCGGCGCGCCGATCTAGAGCGACTGCCAGTCCGTGGGGCCGTCGGTCAGCCCCATGACGCGTGCCTCGCGGCCGGCGTCGCCGTCGCGGACTTCGATCAGGCCGTCGAAGGCCTGTTTGATGACCTGGAGCGTCTGGTCGTCGTGGGCACCGCTGTCGATGGTGAACACGCCGATGTAGCCCGCGGCGTCCAGCCGCGAGGAGAGGACGTGACAGAACTTGAACACGGTCTCGCGGTTCGTGTAGGTGAGCATCGTCGACAGCGAGATCAGGGCCATCCGCCCCTCCTCTGCGCCCGCGCCGTGGAGCGCTTCCAGACACTTCGTGATCCCGATCCCGATGCCGGTCAGGTCTCCAGGTGAGGAGACCTTGTGAACGTACAGGCCGGGCGGGGTGTCGCCGTCGGCGAGGCCGCCGCCGGACCCTTCCGCCCGGCAGTCGACGACGCCCAACTGGAGGTTGGAGACGCCGGCGACGCGGTCGCGGTAGTCCTCGACGATGGTCTCGGCGCTGTCGCTCGTCGAGACGACCAGCGCGCCGTCGCCGTTCCGCGAGCCCTCGGCCAGAATCTCCATCGCGAGGCTCTCTTTGCCCGTCATCGCCGGGCCAGCGATCAGGACGCTGGTCCCCGGGCGGACCTCCGACACTGCCTCAGTTTCCAGAACAGATGATAGGTCGTACATTACGTGTCCTCACTCCCGCCGATCTGCTGAATCGCCGTGATGAAGTCGGCGTCGTCCTCGACGCCGCCCATCGTCTGTGAGAGTTCCTCCTGCAGCTCGGCGATCCGGTTCTGTAGCTGTGCGTATTCGTCGCTCTCTGCGAGTTCTGCGCCACTCTTTGCCGTTTCGAGCGTGGCCTGCTTCTCGACCAGTGCGTAGTACTTCTGGAGCAGGCGGTCGTAGGTCGATCGTTCGAGGAGTTTCTCGACGGTCTCGATGAGTTCCTCGCTCCTGATCGGTTTGCTGAGATAGGCGTCGAACCCCATCTCCAGAATGTCGAAGTCGGGTTCGACGGCCGTCACCATCGCCACCCGACAGCCCAACTCCCGCTCCCGAATGCGTTCGAGCACCTCGTCGCCCGACAGTCCGGGCATCATCCGGTCGAGCAGAACCACGTCTACCTCCTCGTCGAGTTTGTCGAGCCCCTCGTCACCGTCCCCCGCGATCCGCACCTCGTAGTCGTCGGCGAGCCAGAGGTTGTAGGTCTCGGCGACGTCGGGCTCGTCCTCGACGATGAGCACGACAGGTGCTGCTGAATCAGTCATCTGCGCTCTTGTACGCTTTTACCATTCCTCATACATAGCCCTGTGGGTCGATACTCGCGCCTGATACCGATCCACGGGTCTCCTCACACGGATCAACCGCCTGTCAGGTCGTGTCAGTCTGAAGCGACACGCAAAAGCCGCCGGTCGCTGTAGCGGGGGCCATGATCGTAAACCTCGCTCGTGGCGTCCGCGCGTTCACGAGCAACGTCTTCCTGGTGGACGGCGACCGGACCGTGATCGTCGACGCCGGCAACGAGTTCGACGTCGTCGACGCGGCCCGCGAGTACGTCGACGACGTGGATGCCCTCGTGATGACGCACACACACCCCGACCACGTCGGCAACCTCCCCGACATCGTCGACGAGTTCGACGTGGACGTGTGGGGCTACGACACCGACCAGTCCGGCGTCGACCACGCCATCGACGACGAGGAAACCGTGACGCTTGGCGACCACGACTACCGCGCGCTCCACACCCCCGGCCACAAGGACGACCACCTCTGTTTCTACTCGGCGACCGCCAGCACCCTGTTCGCGGGCGATCTGATCTTCGCCAACGGCGGGTTCGGCCGGACCGACCTCGCCGAGGGGAACCGCGAGGTCCTGATCGACAGCATCGAACGCGTCCGTTCGGTCGTCCCCGAAGACCTCGGCGAGATGCACACCGGGCACGGTCCGAGCGTCACCACCAACCCCTACCAGGACATCGAACTCGCCGCACAGGCCGCCAGGATGGGATAACCCGATTTCGAGCGCGGAAACCCCCTCAGGATTTTAGTCGAGCAGTCGCTTTCGTGGGTGTATCACCGATCCCACTGAGCCGGACGGGTCGGCAGACCTCGACGCGATGACGGCCCGCCGACGCCTCTACGAGGTGATGCAGGGGGACGCTCCCTTCGAGGCCAAGGCCGAACAGGCGCTGGCGCTCGGCGAGGAGTACCTCGGCGTGACCTACGGCCGTCTGACGCGGATCGACCCGGAGAGCGAGTACTGGCGCATCGTCGTCAGCACCGATTCGGCCGACGACGAGTATCCGCCGGGCCTGGTCCTGGATCTGGGGATGACGTACTGTCGCCACACCATCGGTGCCGAGGACTCGGTCGAGATCGACGACGCGCTGGAGAGCGACTGGGAAGCGGATCCGGCCTTCCAGCGCCAGGGATTCCGGTGTTACCACGGGACTACGATCACCGTCGAAGGGGAGGTGTACGGCACGGTCTGTTTCGCCGCCGAGGAGCCACGCGAGGAGTCGTTCTCCGAGGACGAGACGCTGTTCGCGGAACTCATCGGTCGGATGCTGGAGCACGAGCTCGAACACCAGCGGACCCAGCGCAAACTCGACCGGCTCGACGAGTTCGCAGACATCGTCTCCCACGACCTCCGCAACCCCCTGAACGTCGCGCAACTGAACCTCGAATCCGTC
Source organism: Halorientalis pallida (assembly GCF_049605515.1). GTDB lineage: Archaea > Halobacteriota > Halobacteria > Halobacteriales > Haloarculaceae > Halorientalis > Halorientalis pallida_A. The sequence continues at coordinate 1,142,888 of NZ_CP187158.1, read as the reverse complement.
CGTGCCGACCGGGACGACGAACGCCTCGGGCGTGCCGACGACGCGCTCGACCGGATGGAGGGCCTCATCGACGACGTTCTCACGGTCGCCAGACAGGGCCAGCACGTCACCGAGACCGAGACGGTCTCGCTGTCGAGCGTCGCCGAGGACTGCTGGACGATGGTCGACACCCGCGACGCGTCGCTCGTCGTCGCGGACGACCTGCAGTTTCGCGCCGATCCGGATCGGCTGCGACGGCTGTTCGAGAACCTCTTTCGAAATTCGGTGGAACACGGCGAGCCCGGGGTGACCGTCCGGGTCGGCACCCTCGGCGACGACGGGTTCTACGTCGAAGACGACGGCCCCGGGTTCCCGCCGGACGAGCGCGAACGCGCCTTCGAGAGTGGCTTCTCGACCACCGACGGCGGGTCGGGCCTCGGCCTCGCTATCGTCGGGAGCATCGTGGACGCCCACGAGTGGTCGATAGAACTCACCGAGAGCGCGGACGGGGAGAGCGCCGACGACGCCGGATCCACCGGCGCACGCGTCGCGATCACCGGCGTGGTCGTCGACCAGACCGACTGACGCACCGACGAGTCACGGGAGAGCCGCCAACAGTGCCTCGTACCCCTGTTCGTACGCCGCCGCCACCGCAGACGGGTCCTCGCGGTCCTCGCCGGACAGCGCCGGAAGCGGTACCGACTCGACCGGGTCGATCAGGTCGACGACGCCCGGAACGCGTTCCTCCAGTTGCCCTTCTTCCGGGCCCCCGCTGGTGATCGAGCAGGCCTTGCGGTAGCGCTGGCCCTCGTAGATCCGGACGCGGGCGGGTTCCACGACGGCCACGGCGTCGGGCTCGAACTCCCGGAGCGGCCGGGCCACGTCGCCGTAGGACTCGACGACCGCGTGCTCTCGCGCTTCGATTCGGCGGGCGATGCCGTCCAGCGCGACCAGGTGGAGGTTCTCCATCACCTCGTTCAGTTCTGGGAGCGAGGAGACGTGGATCGCCTCGTCGAGCGGCAGGGACTTCCGGACTTCCGCCGGGATCTCGACGGTGTCGTTGACGACGTAGTTCTCGGCGACGCGGTCCACGACGAACTCCCGGTCGGTCTGGCCGAGCATCCCCGCGCCCGACCCCGGCGAGGGCCGCCAGAGCCGGTGGATCGGGTTGATGTCCTCCGGATCCAGGTCGTCGGGACTGGCCGCCGCCAGCCGCTTCGCGTCCTTCCCGAACAGGCGGCCCTGCTCGACGGCGTGGCGGTAGTCGTCGTGGTGGAACCAGTGGTCGTTGCCCGCGCGGGGTTTGAAGCCCACGGCGTCGAGGCGGTCGAGCAGACCGACGGTGAAGGTGGTCTTGCCGGCGTCGACCCGGTCTGCCCCGGCGACGAGCAGCTTCATTCCTCGCCGGTCCCGCCGCCCGTGCTGTCGGTCGCCAGCCCGTAGTGGCCGGGCTCGTCGTCGTCGGCCGGTTCGGCGAACACGAAGGCCTCGCTGTTGTCGAGCATCCACGGGATGGTCCAGTCGAGCAGGATGTCCTCGGTCGCCGGATCGAGGTCCTGACCCGGTTCCAGCCCCTGGAACAGGCGGGCGATCTCGTAGACCGTGTACATCTCGTCGGGGTCGAGTACCTCGTCGGGATCGCGGAACTCCAGGGAGCGCAGATCGTCGAATTCGGACTTGGGTACTGGCATGGCGGTGGATTACCGCCCGCCGCTCAAAACCCTCCCGTCTCGTGCTGACCGGTCAGAGCGACAGTTCGCTGTAGATTCCCCAGGCCAACCCGGCGACGCCCGCCACGGCCAGAGCGACGCCTGCCAGCCACGGGAGTGAACCGACCCGGAAAAGCGCCGTCAGCCAGAGGCCGGCGACCATCGTGATACCGCCCGCGACGACGGCCTGGACGAACCGCTCGACCGTACCGGGGACGAACCGTTCGGTGGACACGGCTCTCACTGGCCGCCCGATCGGTATGGGTCTGGCGGTGCGGGGGCCAGCCGACCCGGAGGCAGCGGCGTCCCGACCGGAACGGTTTGAACCTGGAGTGCCTACCGCCGAGCATGGCGGACGCGACGCTCGTCTACGACGACGACTGTGCCTTCTGCTCGCGGAGTGCCGAGTACGTCGACGACCACGCGCCGGTGGACATCGTCGGCTTCTCCGAACTGGCCGAGACGGACCTCCGCGAGCGCCTGCCCGACGAGTACGAGGACTGCTCGCATCTGGTCACCGAGGAGACGGTGTACTCCTGTGGCGAGTCCATCGAGCAGGCGTTGCTCATGTCGGACGTGGGCGAGGAGTACCACGCCGTCGTCGAGTTCCTGCGGGAGTTCGAGGAGTACGAACGGCTCCGGGAGTGGGGGTACGAGCGCGTCGCCCACAACCGCTCGTTCTGGGGTGACCTCGCCTCGCTCGTCGGCGGCGACGACCGGCGTTCTGGCGGGTGACTACGGCCCAGGCCGACGCCCACCCGCGGGCGACCGGAGCTCCGACAGCGACGCGGGGTGGACGTAGACGCCGACGAGGTCACGCTCCCACCACTCGCCGGTCTCGGCACGCTCCTCGGGCGTGGTGTAGCGGTAGCGGAACCGCCGTACCCGGACTTTCTCCGGCGGCTCGTCGGGGAACGGATTGGACCGCAGCAGCGACAGGGTCGAGGCGTCGTTCTCCAGGAGGTCGGCGAGGAAGGCCGTGAACCAGCGCTGGCGGCGTCCCGGACGCGGTTGCATGGCCGCGAACCAGAGTTGCCAGTCCAGTCGCAGGTGGTACGGTGCCCACTGTGACGGGCGCTGGTCGGTCCGGACCGGCTGGCCCTCGAACTCGTAGGCTCGCCAGTCGTCCTCGTCGGGGTCGTCGGCCCGCGTCCCCTCGACGACGAGCTGGTAGCGCCGCGTCGTGATCGAGCCGAACGCGCCGTAGGTGTTCACGAGATGGAGCGGATCGAAGGCGGTGTTCATCGTCTGTGACGACGAGAGCATGTTGCGGACGGGGTTGCCGCTCAGGGCGACGACGAGTGCGGCGACCAGCACCGACGCCACCTGCAGGGGGAGCGGTGCCGGCGCGGACGGGGCCGCGGGGAGCGGGAGGGCAGCCGTCAACACGCCGTCGCTGAACGTCGCGACCCCCTGGATCGCGGTGAGGGCGTTCAGCCACGAGAAGTTCCCCGTCAGCATGAGCCACAGCTGGAAACCGATGGTCGCGAGGCCGCCGACAGTGGCGTAGGGCTGGGGGGCGAAATAGAGGAACGGGATCGCCAGCTCGACCACGTGGTTGCCCAGCACCTCGACCCGGTGAAACCGGTCGGGGAGGTGGTGAGCGTACCACGAGAGCGGGTTCGGGATGGGCTGGGTCTCGTAGTGGTAGTCCATGCAGGTCAGGTCCCGCCAGCAGTCGTCCCCGCGCAGTTTGATCAGGCCCGCCCCGAACATATTGCGAAAGAGGACCCACTTGACGAGCCAGATCACCAGCACCGGCGGGCCGGTCGTCCCGGCACCGAGAAAGATCGCGAGAAAGCCGGTCTCCAGCAGCAAAGACTCCCAGCCGTAGCCGTAGAAGATCCGCCCGGCGTTGACGAACGACTGGTAGAGTCCCCACATGACCGCCCAGATCGACACCGAAGCCACGAGCGGCCACGGCTCCGGGAGCAGATACGGGACACCCAGCAGGGCCAGCACCGCCAGCCCGACTCCGGTCCAGGCGGCGAGGCCGACGACGCGATCCGTGGGGTAGAGATAGAACAGGCTCGGCCGGTCCCGGAACTCGACGGCCTCGACGAACTCGTCGATGGGGAGCAGGCCGTCCTCGCCGACCAGTGCCCGGAATTGGCTGGCCGCCACGAGGAAGGCCACGAGGTAGATCAGCGCCAGCCCGCGCTGGAACAGGAACCGGACGTACCAGTACCCCCCGGCGTCCAGCAGCTGCATGCGAGACGTTCCGCTCGCCGAAGGGGAAAGGTCTGACGCCCGCAACCGTCGGCCAGCGGAGCCCGGGAGCCGAAACTGGTATTGAGACGGCGCTGTTTCGGGGGCGTATGCCAGACTCCGACCGATTCGGCGACGACCGCGTCAACGACATCTATCGCCGCGGTATGTTGGAGAACGAGACCACGGACTTCCCGGTGTCCTACGAGGACCTCCGGAAAGCCGCCCACGCGGCCATGAGCGACGAAGGCCGCGCCTACGTCCACGGCGGTGCGGGCAGCGACGAGACCTTCGAGCGCAACAAGGACTTCTCGCCGTGGCGGATCGTCCCCAAGATGCTCCGGGGCGTCGAGTCCCGCGACCTCTCGACCGAGATCGCCGGCGTCGACTTCGACGTGCCCATCGCGCTGACACCGCTGGGCGTCCAGTCGCTCCTCCACGAGTCCGCCGAGATCGGCACCGCACAGGGCGCTTCCGAGATGGACGTGCCCCTGATCCTGAGTTCCCTCTCGACGGAACCCATGGAGGACGTGGCCGAGGCGCTGGGCGACACCCCGAAGATGTTCCAGTTCTACTGGTCCTCGGACGACGCCATCGCCAAGAGCTTCCTCGACCGCGCCGAGCAGGCGGGCTACGACGCCATCGTCGTCACCGTCGACGCTCCAATCCTGGGCTGGCGCGAGCGCCTGATCGAACGCGGCTACTACCCCTTCCTCGAGGGCGAGGGCGTGGGCAACTACTTCTCCGACCCCGAGTTCCGCTCCCAGCTCGACGAACCGCCGGAGGAGAACCCCTCTGCGGCGGTCGAACACTTCCTCGATATCTTCGGCGACCCCGGCCTCACCTGGGAGGACCTCCAGTTCGTCCACGACAACACCGATCTGCCCGTCCTCATCAAGGGCATCCTCGACCCCGAAGACGCCCGGCTGGCCATCGAACACGGCGCGGACGGCATCGGCGTCTCGACCCACGGCGGCCGCCAGGTCGACGGCTCGATCTCGGCCATCGAAGCCCTCCCTGCGGTGGCCGAGGAAGTCGACGGCGAGGTGCCGATCACCTTCGACAGCGGCGTCCGGCGGGCCTCCGACGCGTTCAAGGCTATCGGGCTGGGTGCCGACGCCGTCTTGCTCGGCCGGCCGTACGCCTACTCGCTGGCGGTCGACGGGGCCGACGGTGTCGAGACCTACCTGCGGAACTTCGTCGCGGAGTTCGATCTGACGATGGGGCTCTCGGGCTGTCGCAACGTCGACGAGATCACGCGGGACACGCTCCGCCACGAGTCGGAGTTGCACTGAGCCGGATCCCGTTTTCCCGACGGACCCGGGGCTGATGGATCGAGCGTCGAAAGAAATGTCGTGGTTCGACTACGGCGCTACTGCGAGGTGGCCTTCGCGTACTGGTCTGCGACTTCGTCCCAGTCGATCACGTCGAAGAAGCCCTCGATGAAGCTGCCGCGGTCCGGACCGTAGTCGTAGTAGTAGGAGTGCTCCCAGACGTCCAGCGCCAGGATCGGGTGCGAGCCCCACAGCGCCCCCTGGTCGTGCTTGTCGACGACGAGGTTGCGCAGCTGGTCGGCGACCGGGTCGTACACGAGCAGGGCCCACCCACCGGCGGCGCCGGCGGCGGCCTCGAACTCGCCCTTCCAGCCCTCGTAGGAGCCGAAGTCCTCCTCGATGCGGTCGGCGAGTTCCCCGGAGGGTTCGCCGCCGCCGTTGGGGTCCATGTTCTCCCAGAACAGCGTGTGGAGATAGTGCCCACTGCCGTTGTGGGTCACGTTACGGATGGCACCCGCGGAGCTCCCGAAGTCACCGTTCTCACGGTTCTCCGCGAGGGTCTCCTCGGCGCTTTCGAGGCCGTTGACGTAGCCCTGGTGGTGGGTGTCGTGGTGCCATTCGAGCACCTGCTCGCTGATCGACGGCTCCAGCGCGTCGTAGTCGTACGGAAGCGGTGGCAGTTCGGGGTTAGATCTCTCGGGCATATGTAATTCTCCTCCACCACAGTAGTCGGCTGGCCACCTGTTAAAGGTTTAGAAGGCGGGTGATATCGTGCAAAATCCGGCCGACGCGTAACCGGTATCGGCTAGGATCGGGTCGCCGGCACGGCCGCGGATCTCACTCGCTCGCGGCCTGGTTCGAGTCCTCGATCACCGGCACTTCCAGCCGGATGGTGGTGCCCGACTCGTCCGACTCGACGATGGTGACCGTCCCGCCGAGCCGTTCGATCCCCCAGGAGACGAGCCACAGGCCCAGGCCACTGGAGTGCTGCAGCGGCGTCTCCTCTTTGGTCCGCAGGACCGACCGCTCCTCGGCGGGGATGCCGGGGCCGTTGTCGACGACGTCGATGACCGCCTCGTCGCCCTCGATTCGGGCGTCCACCCGGACCCATGGCTCGTCGCTGTCGTTGTGTTCGGCGGCGTTTTCCAGCAGGTTCCGGAGGACAGCCCCGAGCGGCCGGTCGCAGGTAGCGTCCCCGTCGGGGGCCGTCGACTCGAAGGTCACGTCGGGGTAGGTCTCCCGTGCGCGTTCGATCTCGAGGTCGAGGACCTGCGAGACTGTGATCGGATCGCCGTCACCCTCGTCGTCGAGGATGCGGTCGATCTCGCGGGCCTTGTCGCCGAGTGTGACCATGCGCATGGCCTTCTCCTGGATGCGGTCGACGGCCTCGCCATCGTCGAGTCGGTCAGCGTAGCCGTAGATGACGTTCATCTCGTTGCGGAGGTTGTGCCGGAGGACGCGGTTCAGCACGTCGAGTTGCTGGACGCGATTGCGCCGGTCGGTCACGTCGTGGATCAACACGATGTGGCCGTCGGTTCCGTCGACGGTCGACCCCAGATCGGTCTCGCTGAGTTCGTAGTAGCGAACCCCGTCCGGGCGTTCGATCTCGATGGTCTCGGTGTCACCGTCGTCCAGCTCCGAGTACGTCGGCAGGAGTGCCGACACCGGCCGTTCGACGGCGGCGTCGCGCTCGCAGTCGAGGATGTCGGCCGCCCGGGGATTGCAGTCGATCACGGTGTCGTCGTCGTCGACGACGATCACCCCGTCGTCCATGCTCTCGACGACCGAATCCCGGGCGACCCGGCTGGAGACCGGGACGGCGTCGAGAAACCGGAACTGCGACAGCGCGGCCAGCCCCGCCGCCCCGGAGATGACGAACATGAACGGCGTCGGGTCGAAGTTCGTCAGCGACAGGTCACTGCCCGTCAGCAGGACGACCGGGAGGTAGTCGGTGGCGTAGATGAGGTTTCCTACCCACGGCGCGAGGACGGTCACGAGCAGGGCGGCCGCCTGCCCTCGGTACAGCGACCGGCTACTGACCGCCAGCTGGATGACGTGGAAGGTTCCGGCCGCCAGTAACGCGTACGCGTAGGTGATGAACACCCAGAACCAGGGGCCACGCCGCGCTTCGACGAGGGCGATGTCGCCGTACCGTCGGACCGCCCGGTCCGTGTACAGCAGATGGTGGGCGTCGTTGGTCGCCAGCAAGAGCAGGGTGACCAGCGGGACGACTCCGAGGGCTGCCAGCGTCCGCCGGGAGACGTACTCCTCGCGGCTCGTGTACTCCAGGGCGAACACCAGCCACGCCGGCGGGAGGATGGCGGGACCGACCCACTCCAGGTTGTGCAGGAGTATTCGCCGGCCGGAATCGAGGGTGAACAGACCGATAGCGGAGGTCACGACCCACCACGTCCCGGCTCCCATCATCGCCGCGAACGGCGTCGCGCCGGGTTTGGGCCGCTGTCGCCACGCCAGAAGCGTCAGCGCGGCGGAGGCCGTGATCGTCCCCCAGATGAGCACGAACGAGACGTGAGAGACCGCCATAATCGCGACTCCCGCGTATCTCGTGTGGCTGACGTTATAAAGACAACCGGTGGCTCTCCGGGGATTAGTCGTCCCCGCGAGCGGACTCGAACATCTCGATGGCCTGCTCGCGCCGGTCGCCGTGATCCACGATGGGCGCGGGATACTCCGGTGCCGCCTGCTGGCGCTGGGTCAGCGAGAGGGTCGGCCAGTCGTGGATCAGGTCTGGATCGACGCCGCGCAGTTCCGGCACGTACGTCGTGATGTACTCGGCGTCGGGGTCGTAGCGTTCGCCCTGTGTCGTGGGGTTGAAGATCCGGAAGTACGGCTGGGCGTCGGTCCCCGTCGAGGCGGCCCACTGCCACCCGCCGTTGTCGTTGGCCGTGTCGTGGTCGACCAGTTTCTCGCGGAACCAGTCGTACCCGTGTCGCCAGTCGAGCAGGAGGTCCTTCGTCAGGAAGGAGGCGACGATCATGCGCACGCGGTTGTGCATGTACGCCTCCTCGCGCAACTGGCGCATCCCGGCGTCGACGATGGGGTAGCCCGTCTCGCCGTCCTTCCAGGCCTGCAGTGCTTCTGGGTCGTCTCGCCACTCTATCGCTCGCTCGTAGGTCTTGTAGTTCTCCGTCACCACATCGGGGTTGTAGAAGAGAACCTGCGTGTAGAACTCCCGCCAGGCCAGCTGGTCCTGGAACTCGACCACTGACTCGGCCTCGTCGCTCCCCTCCGCCACCTCGAACTTCGCGGCCTCGGTCTCCTCGTACACCTCCCGGATGCCGATGGTCCCCCACTTCAGGTGGGCCGAGAGCCGGGACGTACAGTCGTCGGCGGGGTAGTCGCGTCGTTCCTCGTAGCGGTAGATCGGTCCGTCACAGAAGTCGGTGAGCCGGTCGCGTGCGGCCGCGGGACTCGCGGGCGGCACGTCGGCCTCGGGGTCGTCGAATCCCAGCTCCGAGAGCGACGGCAGCGGCTCGTCGTCGGACACGTCGGCCAATTCGTCGCCGGTGGGTGCGTCGAAGGGATCGGGTTTCCGTCGGTCGTGCCACTTCTTCGAGAAGTAGGTGAACACCTGGTAGGGGTCGCCGTCGTTGGTGGTGATCGCGCCGGGTTCGTGGAAGATCGCGTCGTGGACGCTCTCCCGTGTCACGTCTTCCTCGGCCAGGGCCTGCCGGACTTCGGCGTCGCGTTCGGTCGCCAGTCCGGAGTAGTCCTTGCACCAGGTGACGCCCGCGGCGTCGAACTCGGCGGCGAGGTCGGGGAGGACCTCGCGGGGGTCGCCCCGCCGGACGAGCAGGTCGCTGCCGCGGTCGCGGTACCACTCCCTGAGCGAGTCGAGCGCGTCGAGCATGAACGCGACCCGGGGCGGCCCGGCGTGGGCCAGCACGTCACGGTCGAAGACGAACACGGGGACCACACCGGGCGTATCGTCGTCGGTGGCGGCAGTCGCGGCCGCCCGGAGGCCGGCGTTGTCCGCGCCCCGCAGGTCCCGCCGATGCCAGTGAATGCGCATAACTCCTGTAGGGACGGGCTTGTCCAAAAGTCCCCGCCCAACCAGTGGGGCACTCGCACAGTATTTATCGGCGTCCCGGTCGCAGGCGGGGGTATGCACGACGAGTTCGACCTGAGTGGACGTGTCGCAGTCGTCACCGGCGGGAGTCGCGGCATCGGGCGGGCCATCGCGGAAGGGCTGGCCGGTGCTGGCGCGTCGGTCGTTCCCGCGTCCCGGACGGCCGAGGACGTGGAGACCGTGGCGGCGACCATCCGCGAAGCCGGCGGTGAGGCCCGGGCCGCGACGGTGGACGTGACCGACGAGGACAGCGTCGGGGCCCTGTTCGACGAGGCGGTCGACGCCTTCGGCGGCGTCGACGTGGTGGTCAACAACGCCGGTGTCAACCCCGACCCCGCACTCGGGTCGCCCGAGCGGGTCGACCTGGAGGACGGATTCGACTTCACGGTCGACGTGAACCTCCGGGGCGCGTTCGCGTGCGCGCAGGCGGGCGCGGAACATCTGGCAGACGGCGGCGGCAGTCTGATCAACGTCGCCAGCGTCGGCGGGCTGGTCGGGCTTCCCCGCCAGCATCCCTACGTCGCCTCCAAACACGGCCTGGTGGGCCTGACCAAGAGCATGGCGCTGGACTGGGCTCCCGAGATTCGGGTCAACGCCATCGCGCCCGGCTACGTCGCGACGGACCTCATCGAGGAAGCGATGGAAAACGAGGACATCCGCCAGTCACTGCTGGACCGGACGCCGCTGGAGCGGTTCGCAGAGCCCGACGAGATCGCCGGCCCGGCCGTCTTCCTGGCCAGCGACGCCGCGAGTTACGTTACCGGCTCCGTGCTGTCGGTCGACGGTGGCTGGACGAGTCGCTAGCTGGGACCTCACGGTCGGATACCGGCTAAATTACAATGTTAGCGTAAACTGGCGATGACGAACCAGTGGTAGCCGATGGGGAAATTTTTTGAACGGGTGGGCCGACAGGGGTCGTAGTATGTCGGACGAATCAGTACTTTTCGAAGTCGAGGACGGCATCGCCACAGTGACGCTGAACGAACCGGACATGCGCAACGCGCTGACGGGCGACGTGGCCGAGGGCATCGTCGACGCCATGGATCGGGTCGACGAGTCCGACGCACGGTGTGTCGTCCTCACCGGCGCTGGCGGTTCCTTCTCCGCCGGCGGAGACATCAACGCCATGCTCGAAGGCCTCCACGGGGAGGTCCAGCCCTACGAGAAGGTCCAGAGCATCAACCAGACCTCCGAGGCGCTCGTTCGGGTCCACCAGTGTGAACTGCCGGTGATCGCCAAGATCGACGGGGCCTGTTTCGGCGCGGGCGCGAACCTGGCCATCGCGTGTGACGTGCAGGTCGCCAGCGAGAACTCCCGGATCAGCTTCGGGTTCCGACAGGTCGGGCTCGCGGTCGACACGGGTACGTCGTACTTCCTGCCCCGGATCGTCGGCCAGAACAAGGCCCAGGAACTCGTCTTGACCGGCGAGATGCTCGACGCCGAGGAAGCGGAGGACGTCGGCCTGTTCACCCAGGTCTACGACGAGGACGAGTTCGAGGAGAAGGCCGCCGAATACGTCGACCGGATCGCCACTGGCCCCACGGTCGCGCTGAAAACCTCGAAACGACTCATCCGCCAGGGGCTCAACAGCGACCTCGATCAGGCCATGACAAACGAGGCCGCGGGCCAGGCGCAGGTCTTCGAGACGCACGATCACGAGGAGGGTGCGACGGCGTTCATGGAGGGTCGGGACCCCGACTTTGAAGGCCGGTAATACGAGGCCTTTTATAGTAGCTTCAAATTTCCTGTCGTGCTGCCAACAAACGCCACGAACATTTATTACCCTCGTTTACAATGTGGGGACAGACACCATGGTTAACGATGGAAGTAGTAGCGGTGCAGGAGGCGCCAATGGTAGCAAAGAAATTGGGGACGAATACAATGGAAATAAATCGAAGCTTAACCGTCGCCGGTTCATTCAGGCGGCCGGTGTCGGGGCGGCAGCGACAGGGTTCGCGGGTTGTCTCGGGGGCGGTCCCGGAAGCTCGACCGAGGGCATCCCGAGCGAGGTGACCATCGGGGTACTCGCTCCGGCACCGGAGAACAACCCGATCGGTGCGGCCATCGCCAACTCGGCGGAACTGGCCGCCAAGAAGATCAACAACAGCGACGAGCTGCTGAGCGAGGCCGACAACGTCAAGGTCTCGATCAAGAACACCGAGGAGAGCCCGTCGACGGGTCGACAGCGCTATCGTGCGCTGACGCTGGACGAAGGCGCGCACATGACGACCGGTGTGTTCACGAGCGAGGTCCTGCTCCAGCTGATGGACCCCATCGCACAGCAGAAGACGGTCCACATGACGACCGGCGCGGCGTCCCCGAAGGCGAGCAAGCAGGTCAACGAAAACTACGAGAAGTACAAGTACCACTTCCGGACCGGCCCGATCAACGGGTATCACCTGGGCCAGAACATGGTCGACTTCCTCGGCGCGAAGGGGAGCGACCTCGGCTGGGACTCGGTGGCGCTGCTGGTGGAGAACTACGAGTGGACCAATCCGGTCCAGAGGGCCATCGACGACCACATCGGCGATCTGGACGTCGACGTCGCGATGGAACGACGGTACGCCTCCGGGACCCAGAACTTCGGCCCGATCTACGACTCCGTGGAGGACTCCGGCGCGGACGCGGCCTTCGTCGCGATGGCCCACACCGGGACGCCGGCGGTCGTCCAGTGGGCGCGTGACCAGCGACCCTTCGAGTTCGGTGGCATCCACGTGCTGACGCAACTGCCGGCCTACTACAGCATGACCGGTGGGGCCTGCCAGTACACGGTCACGCAGAACACGGCGACCCCCCAGAGCGAACTCACCGACAAGACGCTGGACTACGCCGAAGCCTACAACGAAGCCAACGGCGGGTACCCGGTCTACACCGGGTACATCACCCACGACGCGGTCATGCAGTGGGCGAACGTCGCCACCGAGCGCGGCACGGTCAACTCCGACGAGATCGTCAAAGGACTCGAACAGAGTTCCTACACGGGGACCGCGGGCAGCATCGACTACTACGGCAAGGATCACAAGTACGCACACGACATCAAGTACAACTTCACGACCGACAGTCCGCCGGAAACTGGCGTCAACCCCGTCTTCCAGCAGTGGCAGTCGGAAGACGGCAGCGGCGTTCAGGAAGTCCTGCACCCGAGCTACGTCTCGAGCGCCGACTACGAAACTCCGCCCTGGGTGTAACGCGGACTGACCTTCTCAGTTCATATTTCACATATGGCAAGTATACTCTCAGTCGCACTCACAATCATCGTACAGGCGGCAATGATCAGCGCCCTGTACGCGCTGATCGCCATCGGATTTACCCTCATCTTCGGCGTCGGGGGTGTCCTGAATCTCGCCCACGGGGCCACCATCACGATGGGCGCGTTCTCGGCGTACTACGCCGGCCAGTTCGGCCTCGGTATCCCGGGGGCGGTGCTGGCCTCGGTCACGATCCCGGCGCTGTTCGCCGGCCTGCTGTATCTCGGCATGGTCAAGCGGCTCGAAGAGGAGCCGATCATGGTGATGATCACGACGCTCGTGGTGAGCGTCGTCATCGAACAGGCCATCGTGGTCTTCGAGGGAACGACCAGCCGGTCGCTCCCGAGACTCATCGAGGGTCAGTTCTCCATCGCCGGGTCGACGTTCCAGAACCTGCTGGGCGTGATGTTCGTCGTCTCGTGGATCATCATCGGCCTGTTGTTCCTGTTCGTCAACTACACGAAAACCGGCAAAGGCATCCTGGCGGTCAGCATGAGTCACAAGGGCGCATCGCTCGTCGGGATCAAGAGCAGTCGCATCAACCTGATCACGTGGATCATCGCGGGCGCGTTCGCCGGCATCGCCGGCCTTTTCCTGGGATCGTGGCTGACGGCCGACTTCGCGATGGGGCAGGCACAACTCGTGCTCTCCTTCTCCATCGTCGTCGTCGGCGGGATCGGCTCGATCCGTGGAAGCGTCATCGGCGCGTACCTCATCGGCTTCCTCGAGATCGCGACGACGAACCTGATCTCGTCCAGCCTCCAGGGGCTGGCACCGCTCGTCGTCCTCGTGGTCGTCCTGCTGGTGAAACCTGAAGGCCTCTTCGGCCGGGAGTTCGCGGAGTGATACCATGACTGACAATTCAAAATCTCGACTACGCCTGCTACTCGGGCAACTGAACCCGCTCGGACTGCCGCTGCGACAGAAGATCGGCGTGCTCGGACTGGCCTTCCTCATCGCGCTACCGCTGCTGGTCTCGCTACCGGTCGTCGGCCAGCTCGTGGTGATCATCCTGCCGGCCAACTCCTGGGAACTCGGGCTGTACAACGTGGCGGCCGCGCTGTTTTTCGCCATGTTCGCGATGAGCTGGGACGCCGTCTCCGGCTACACCGGCGAGATCAGCTTCGGGCACGGCCTGTTTTTCGCCGTCGGGGGCTACACCTCGGCGTTGCTGAACATGGGCCACGGACTCTCGCCGTGGATCTCGATCCTCGGCGGTGTCTTGCTGGCCGCACTGGCCGGCGTCATGATCGGCGTGCCGGCCCTCCGTATCGAAGGGCCGTACCTGTCGCTGGTGACGCTGGTCGCACCGCTCATCTTGCTCCAGGTGTTCATCTTCATGAGCGACATCTTCGGCGGTGAACAGGGCCTGAGCAACCCCGACAATCTCATCGGCCTGGGCTTCGTGAGCAACTACTTCCTCGCGCTCGGGCTGTTCCTCGCCATCTTCGCCCTGCTGTGGGCACTCACCCGCTCGAACACGGGATCGATCCTCACCGCGATCCGCGAGGACGAAGACGCCGTGTCGGCCGCGGGCCTGAGCAAGGCGAAGTTCAAGATCTTCGCGTTCGTCCTCAGCGGCGCTATCGGTGGCCTCGCCGGCGCAGTGTACGTGCACACGCCGGTCGGGTCGCCGACGCCCTCGGAGCTGATGTCGGTCATCATCAACGTCGAGGTCATCATCGCAGCCGTGCTGGGCGGAATGGGGACCATCGTCGGGGCTGCACTCGGCGGCCTGTTCGTCGCCATGGTGCCCGACTACCTCAATCTCGTCGAGTTCACCGTCCCGGTGCTCGGGAAGTCCATCTCGGAGATGTCGTTCTTCCTATTTGCCATCGTGACGCTCTTCCTGCTGAACATCTTCCCCGGTGGCGTGTTGCGCTGGGGCATCGCGCTGGGCCGGCGCGCGACCGGCCGCGACGGCGGTGAAGAAGGCATGGCGGCCGACGGGGGCCAGTCCCCCGAGGACGCCGGCACCAACCCGGTCGCACAGACCATGGAACGCTATCAGGAGTACTACGACAACATGTTCGGAGGTGACGACGAATGAGCGCCGACACGACGGCAGAGGAAGCGGCGACGGCGACGGTCGACGACGAGGTCGGCCCCGACGACGGCATCCTCGCCGTCGAGGGCCTGCGCAAGGAGTTCGGCGGCCTCGTGGCCGTCGACGATCTCTCCTTCGCGGTGCAGGAACAGGAGATCCTGGGCTTTATCGGCCCCAACGGCGCGGGCAAGTCGACGACGTTCAACTGCGTGACGGGCACGTACCCCCCGACCGCCGGCACCGTCTGGTACAAGGGCGAGGAGGTGACCGGAACGCCGCCACACGAGATGGTCAAACGCGGGATGGCCCGCACGTTCCAGTCGTTCGCACCGCTCGAAGACCGGAGCGTCCTGAAAAACGTCGCGCTCTCGATGATGAAGGACAAACTGGTCACGACCGACGGCCTGCTGGGCGAGTTCCGGTCCGATGCCAAGGAGATCTGTGAGCGCGTCGGCCTCGGCGACCGGCTCCACCAGACGCCCGCGGAACTGCCTCACGCCGGGATGCTCCGGCTGGAACTCGGGCGCGCGCTGGGGACCGATCCCGACCTGTTGCTCGTCGACGAGCCGTTCGCCGGTCTCTCCGGGCCGGAGGTCGAGAGCGTCTCGGAACTCCTGCTCGAACTGCGCGACGAGGGGATGACCCTCGTCGTCGTCGACCACAACATGCGCGGACTCCTGCAGTTGATCGACCGCGCCATCGTGATCAACTTCGGTTCGCTGCTCGCGGAGGGCACACCCGACGAGATCAAGAACAATCCCGAGGTTCAGGAGGCGTATCTCGGAGGTGGACTCGAATGAGCTCCGACGCAGAGGGCACCACGGGCGCGGCGGCCGGCTCCCGTCCCGGCGGCGACTCGATCCTGTCCATCGACGACGTCCACGTCTCCTACGGGAAGGTCCAGGCGCTCAACGGCGTCGACCTGGAGATCGGAACCGGCGAGTTGATCTCGGTCATCGGTCCCAACGGCGCGGGCAAGTCGACGCTGGCCAACTCCATCTCCGGCTTTCTCCCCTACGACGGCTCGATCACGTACAAGGGCGAGGAGGTCGGCGAGAGCGATCCGGAGGGCCTCGTCGAGCGTGGCCTCATCCAGTGTACGGAGAAACGGGACCTGTTCGGGTTCATGTCCGTCGAGGACAACCTCGATCTGGGCACGTACGTCCGGGGTGACTACGACGAACGGCTGGAGTTCGTCTACGACCTGTTCCCGACGCTGGAGGAGCGCAAGGACCAGCACGCCCACACGATGTCGGGCGGGGAACAGCAGATGCTCGCCATCGGCCGCGCGCTGATGAGCGACCCCGAACTGCTGGTGCTGGACGAACCGACGCTGGGGCTCGCACCCGTCATCCTCGACGACATCAGCGAGGGCATCGACCGCATCCAGGAGGAAGGCGTCACTATCCTGCTGTGTGAGCAGAACGTCACCTTCGCGATGAACCACGCCGACCGGATCAACCTGCTCGAAAACGGCGAGGTCGTCCGGCAGGGACCGCCGTCGGAACTGCGCGACGACGACTACATCCGCGAGTCCTATCTCGGCGGATAACCCCTCACACCGCCGAACCGCTTCCGTTGTAAGCTCCACCGCTCCCCACGGCACCGTTGTTAGCGCCTGACACGAAATGCCGAAACGATGGTGGAGGATAAGACAACTATTTTAATCACGTCAGCCGTTGGTGGCGAGTGATGACAAACCTCGTAAACGACGTGGCCGAGACGGTCGCAGAATACCCCGAACAGACCGCTATCTCCTTCCGGGACACGGACATCTCCTACGAGGCGTTCTGGCACCGGACCGGGCAACTCGCGGCCGCACTGCGGGACGCCGGCGTCGAACCCGGCGACCGCGTGGGCGTCTACCTGCCGAACCTCCCGCAGTTCGTCACCTCCTACTACGGCGTCCTCCGGGCCGGCGGGGCCGTCGTCCCGATGAACCCCCAGTACAAGGCCCGCGAGATCAGCCACATGCTCGAGGACAGCGAGGCCAAGGCCGTGGTCGCGCTGTCGGATCTGGTACCGTTCGTTCGCGAGGTGCAGGACGACACGAACGTCGAGCAGATCGTCAGCGTCGGCGGTGACGCCGAGGGCGCGACCGAATTCGACGCCTTCCTCGCCGACGAACCGATGGAGACCGTCGAGCGCGACGACGAGGACGTGGCCGCCCAACCCTACACCAGCGGGACCACGGGCACGCCGAAAGGCGTCCTCCTGACCCACCGCAACCTGGGCTGGATGACCCGCCACGCCGGCGACGTGATGGAGGAGGACTACGGCCCCGAGGACAAACTGCTGGGCGTCCTGCCCCTGTTCCACATCTACGGCATGACCGTCGTGATGAACGCCGGCCTCTACAACGGCTCGACGTACTACCCCCTGCCCGAGTGGGACGCCGAGACCGCGATGGGTCTGATCCAGTCCGAGCAGTTGACCATCATGCACGGGGTGCCCGCGATGTACAACGACATCATCAACCACCCCGACGCGGGCGACTACGACTTCTCCAGTCTCCGCTTCGTCAACTCCGGCGGGAGCAGTTGTCCGGTCGAGGTCATCAACCGCTTCGAGGAGATCTTCGGCGTCGAACTGTTCGAGGGCTACGGCCTGACCGAGACGAGTCCGATCACCCACGCCAACCGGCCCGGCGCGCGCCGGAAAGGCTCCATCGGCCAGCCCATCCCCGGCGTCGACGCCAAGATCGTCGACGAGGACTTCGAGGAGATGCCCCGCGTCGAGGAGGGTCCCATCGACGAGGAGGAGGTCAACCTCGACGAGATCGTCGGCGAGGTCGTCGTCTCCGGCCCCAACGTGATGAAGGGCTACCACGGTCGCCCCGGCGCGAACGAGGAGGCCTTCACCGAAGTCGACGGCAAGACCTGGTTCCACACCGAGGACCTCGGCTACTGGGACGAGGACGACTACTTCTACGTCATCGACCGGGAGAAACACATGATCGTCACGGGCGGGTACAACGTCTACCCGCGTGAGGTCGAGGAGTTGCTCTTCGAGCACGAGGACGTGGCCGACGCGGCCGTCGTCGGCATCCCGGACGAGCGCCGTGGCGAGACGGTCAAGGCCTTCATCGTGCCCAAGCCCGACGCCGACGTGACCCCCGAGGAGATCAAGGAGTACTGCCTCGAACACATGGCCGAGTACAAACACCCCCGCCAGGTCGAGTTCGTCGAGGAACTGCCCCGCACGACGACCGGGAAGGTCCAGAAGTTCGAGCTCCGCGAGCAGGAAGAAGCGAACTGATCGGCCCGGCAGGGTCCGGCCATCGACGGGCCGACCGAACTGTGTGAGCGCTTGCAAAAATTCACTTCACCGTGGGTGACCTACTGTCACCCATGTCCTCAGCGGACATCGACAGGGTCGACAAGGGGATTCTCTATTTACTCCAGCAGAACGCCCGGAGCCACACGACCGCGGACATCGGCGAGAAAGTCGGAGTCTCGTCCAGCACGGTCGCCAACCGCATCAACGATCTCGAATCGGCCGGCGTCATCACCGGCTACTTCCCGTCGATCGACTACGAGAAGACGGATCTGCGACACCACGTGCTCGCTATCGCGACGGTCCCGATCACGGAACAGGGCGACACCGCCGACGATATCCTCTCTATCGCCGGCGTCGTGAGCGTCAGAGAACTGCTGACGAGCAAGCAGAACCTGTCGATAGAACTGGTCGGTCACACCCAGGACGACATCGAGCGGAGCCTCACGGCACTGAACGAAACCGGTGTCGACGTCGAACGCATGGTCATGATGAAACGACACCGGTTCCAGCCGTACGATCACTTCGGAAAACAGTACACCAGCGAGGCCGAGAGTCGATGATTTCCAGCCTGTTTAAAATGCGGCTGTATATTGTAAAATTATCAATACTTTCAAGAACGTGGGGCCGTTGTTTCGAAGCATGACTGCCCCGGCCAGTACGGTGATCGGAGGGAATCGGAGCGTCAGTCAGTCCGTGGTGGAGGCGGTGGCGCGGGAGAAGGGAGTCGACCCGTCCGACATCACGCCCAAATTGTACGAGGCGGTCGATCCGGAGGCGCTGGACAGGATCTTCGCCGGTACCTCGGCGGCCGGTCAGCGGGAGGGACGGATCGTCTTCACCTACCACGGATGCGAAGTCACCGTCCACAGCGAAGGGTCGGTCTCCATCGAATCCTGACGGACTCGAATCCGTTTTTCTGCCCTGTCACACGGCTGCCGTCGCGTCTTCCCGACAGGCACAGATCTCGTCGATTGCGGCGGCCACCAGGTCACGCCGCCGCCCGTGAACCTGTTCGCGGAGGACGGTCAGGCGGTACTGGACGCGTTCGAGTCGGCCCTGATCCGGCGGGCGCTCCTTCTCGGTCGCGAGGTACCAGAGCTGTCCCGCCAGTTCGTCCAGTTCGTCCTCCATCCCGGTTTCGGGCGGCGTCTCGATGGCGTCCAGGAGGGCCCGGTTGGCCGCTTCGAGGTGTTCCCGCGTCATGCGCGAGGCTCGCGTCCGCAGTCGGATAAGTTACTCCCCACGGAACTGTGACGACGAACGCCCACCACGGTTCAGGCCGCAGTCCCCCGTGTGAAGGCGTCTCCCGTGACGACTCCGCCACAGACGACACAGCCGTTCGCGACGAGGAGTCGGCGGACCGCCTCGTCGACGACCGTCCGCTCCCCGCAGTGGGGACACTCGAACTCGAAGTCGGGCATCGGGCGTCGGTTCGGCCACGGTGGGACTAAAACGCGGGCCACAATGCTGTGGGGGTTGTGATGCCCCTGCCAGACACGGCCCGACCGGCACCGCTCACTTAAACCGCCACGACGTTTTGGTCGGGAAGCTACCGAGGCCCGGGTGCTATGGCTAGGCGACGCGTTCGCGTCGGAGACACCAGCATGTCATGCGAACTCGAATCCGCGGTCGAGTCGGCGTTGGGGCAGGTACAGAATCCGTCGCTCGGAACCGACGTGTACGAGGCCGGGCTGGTCCACGACCTCACGGTCGAGGACGGCGACGTGACGGTCGCGCTCGACACGACCGCCGTCGACCCCTCGATGGCCCGCGGAGTCGCAGACGCCGTGGTCAGCGCGGTCGGCGGCGTCGACGGCGTCGGCGAGGTGCGCGTGCGGCAGGTGACGCCGCAGTCCGGCGGCGGCCACGCGATGGGCGGCGGTCACGGGACCACGCCGGCGCACGACCACGGCGGTCGTCCCGACAACGGGCACGACGCCGAGTCCGCCGACAACACTGATGCCTTCGAAGGGATCGACCGGGTGATCGCGGTCGCAAGCGCCAAAGGCGGCGTCGGGAAGTCGACTGTCGCGGTCCAGCTGGCCTGTGCGCTGGCCGCGGACCGCGCGGTCGGGATCTTCGACGCCGACCTCTACGGTCCGAACGTCCCGACGCTACTCGACGTGGACGGGCCGGTCCGGGCGGGCGCGGACGACCGGCCCCGGCCCGTCGAGACCGGCGGCGTCGAGGTGATGAGTACCGGGCTGATGAGCGACAGCCAGCCGCTGGCCTGGCGCGGGTCGGTCGCCCACGACGCGGTGACGGATCTGGCCGAGACGACTGCCTGGACCGACCGGGACACGCTCGTCCTCGACTTGCCGCCCGGAACCGGCGACGTGCCGCTGTCGATCCTTCAGGAGACGAGCGTGGACGGTGTGCTGTTCGTCACCACGCCGTTCCAGTCCAGCGTCGCCGACACGCGCCGGAGCGTCGAGTTGTTCGCCGACGAAGGCGTGCCGGTGCTGGGGACGGTCCTCAACATGGCCAGTCACACCTGCCCGGAGTGTGGGGACGAACATCCGCTGTTCGCGGGCGAGGCCGACGACCTCGACGTCCCGGTCCTCGCGGAGTTGCCGTTCACCGACGACGTGCAGGAGACGGCCGTTCCCCGGGAGGCACCGGACCCGTTCGCGGAGCTGGCCGAGCGTGTGACCGAGCGGCTGGCCGAGGTCGGCCACATCGACGTGCCCGAGGCCGCCGTCGACGTGCGCGGTCTCGACCCTGAGGCACGGTACGAGGCCGTCGAACAGGGGTTCGCGTCGGTCGCGTCGGGCGACCCGTTCCACCTGGTGAGCGACCGGGACCCGACGCCGGTCCGGGAGTACCTCGGCGAACTGGCCGGCGTCGAGGACCCCCTGCTGGCCTTCCAGCCGTTCGAGGTCGAAAAGCGGGGGCCCGAGACGTGGGTCCTCCGGACGAGACGGCCCTGAGAATCAGTCGCCGTCCGCGCGAGCGAAGCGAGGGCGGGCTCGATTGACGAACGGGGCGAATCAATCGGTGTCCGCGCGAGCGAAGCGAGGGCGGGCTCGATTGGCGAGCGAAGCGAGTCAATCGGCGTCGACGATGGCGTCGAGCACTTTCGACTGGGCGATGGCGAGGTGTTCGGTGAACGTCGACAGCGTGATCCCGAGTTCGCCGGCCACGTCGCTGGCGTTGGCCTCGCGGGGATGCTCGAAGTAGCCCATCCGGTAGGCGGTTTCGATGACCTCCTGCTGGCGGTCGGTCAGCCGGCTCCGGTCCACGAGGACGAGGTTCTCGTCGTCCACGTCACCGGACTGGCTGAGGTGTTCCAGCTGGACGCCCTCGTAGCGCTCCCGGAGCTCGGAGACGATCTCTCGGACGTGGTCCACGTCCGGCGCGTAGAAGGTCAGGTGGAGCCGGCCGTCCTCGGCGCGGACGTTCTGGAGCGGACAGCCCTGCAACTCGACGGTCTCACAGACACAGGGGTCGGTCCAGTCGCGGTCGAACCGGTAGCGGGTCCGGCCGTCGGTCTCGAAGACCGGGTCCACGTCCGCGCGGTCGAGGTCGGCTTCCACGGTGAACTCCTCGGTGACGCTCCCGTCGCCGGCACGGTTCCAGGTTACCGACTCGACCGAACTACCGGTGTCCGCCGATACCTCGCCCGCCGGACACCCCGCCGGGGCGTCGACCGCCATCGCGATCTGGAGACCGGTCGCGCTCATAGTCACTCATCGGTGTTCCCACAGCATTTGGGTACTCCCGGAGATGTTCGGACCCACTCGGAGCGGTGTCCGGGACGGTCCCAGCGGGGGCGGAGAAAAAGCCCCATCCAGTTTTGGCCCCACACTGATTCCCCATCCGCCGGTATCTACACGTGCAACCGAACCCGACCTGGCTTCGGTTGCCGGACAGAACGGATCGGGCTACCGAACCACGACCGGCGAAGCGTCCACAGTTCGGGCGGTTCAGATCGCCCGGCATCACAGCGGTCCGAGTGCTGGTGTCCTCCGCCTCGGCGGTGCCGGGACTCCCCCGGCACGTTCGCCCGCTTCCATCGGAACGCACTCGATACCTCTGTTTCCTTATTATTTATCTGGACCCGAATACAGTAAGATACGAATACTGATAAATAACTGGTTAAACGCATCTATGTAATGCGAATTTTTAAGCTAGCCTAAAATACAGTTCTGTGGGAGTATAAAAACCAAAGCCCGAACGTTTTCCCGTACGTTCCAGTCTTCTGAGAACACGCTCGCGGAGTCAAATAGATCCGGGCGAACGTTCCGGTGTATGACAGCGCATGGTGGACGGACGACCGCGGCACAGGAGGTGAGCCATGTCGCTCTCACGGCGTGAGTTCCTCGCGGCGGCGGGGACCGGCGCGGTGGGAGCGCTCGTGGGCGACGCCTGGTCGGCGACCCAGGCCGTCGAACCGGTGACCAGCGTGGACAACCCGCTCAAGTCCTATCCCAATCGTGACTGGGAGCGGGTCTACCACGAGATCTACGAGTACGACAAGGTGGACTGGACGGTCTGTCACCCCAACTGCACCCAGTCGTGCGCGCTGAACTTCTACATGAAAAACGGGGTGCCGATCAGGGCCGAGCAGATCTACCACGAGGAGGAGGGCAGTCCCGGGCCGGGGAGTCCGGGCGGCTACGAGGAGGCCGACGTGAGCCGCCACTGGAACCCTCGCGGGTGCATGAAGGGGCTGACACTCCACCGGCGGACCTTCGAGCCGTCCCGGATCAAGTACCCGATGGTCCGGAAGGGGTGGGACCCCGAGGACCCCAGTCCCGAAGGTCGGGGCGAAGACGAGTTCGAGCGCGTCTCCTGGGACGAGGCCATCGACCTGATCGCCGAGAAGATGGCCAATCTGGAGGACGAGAAGCGGTTCCACGTCTTCAACGCCATCAAGGCCGACGGGCTGATCACCCGGCACGGCGCTGGCCGGCGGCTGGCCTCCATCTTCGGCGGCTGTGAGTGGACGGAGTACGACTGGTACGCCGACCTGCCGCCGGGCCACGTCATCACGACGGGCTACCAGACCAGCGACGCCGACGCCGCCGCATGGCGGAAGGCCGACTACACGATCATGCAGGGGAAGAACCTGATCCACAACAAGCTCGCGGACAACCACTGGCTCCAGGAGACCCGCGAGCGCGGCGGCGAGATGGTCGGCGTCTACCCCGACTACTCCCCGACCGTCCAGAAGTGTGATCGGTGGCTCCCCATCCGCCCCGGGAGCGACGCCGCGTTCGCGCTCGGGGTCGCCCACGTCATCATCGACGAACAGCTGTACGACGAAGAGTTCATGCGCCAGTACACGACCCTCCCGCTCCTCATCCGCCAGGACGACGGGAAGTACCTGCGCGCACACGAGGTGTTCGAGGACGTGGAGCCGCCGGCGGACGGCGAGGGGGGCGAGCCCGAGTCCGGCGGCCACGGCGGCCACGGCGAGGGCGACTGGGGCCAGTTCGTCGTCCTGAACCAGAACGGCGAGCCGGTCCCGCTGGACCGCGAGGAGGTCGGCACGGAGACGCCGGTCACGCCCAAACTCGAAGTCGACACGGAACTCTCGCTGGTCGACGGCGACTCGGTCGGGGTCCACACGGACTTCACCCGGCAGAAGTCCAACATCATGGAGAACTACGACCCCGAGACGGTCGAGGAGATCACGACGATCCCGGCCGACGGACTCCGGAAGACCGCCCGGGAACTCGCCGCCGCGGAGAAAGCCCAGTGGTTCACCGGCGAGGGGATCAACCACTGGTTCCACAGCAACGACTCGCTCCAGCGGACGATCTTTTTCGTCCAGTCGATGCTGGGCAACATCGGCGAGGCCGGCGCGGGCTACTACAACTACTCGGGCCAGTACAAGATCGAGTTGCTGGACGGCTACCCGACCTTCGTCAACCCCGACGGCAACGCGGCTCACGGGATGTACCCCGGCTACGCCTTCGCCTTCTTCGGCGGCGAGCAACTCGACCCCCACCGTATCCGCGGGGACTTCGACGAGGAACTGGACCTCGTCCCGCAGGGTGACGCCGACGAACCGGTGATCCCGGAGAACGCCGAGGGGTACACGATGTCCCGGCCGGCCGTGCTGTGGACGATGAACTGCAACCTCCTGAACCAGACCAAACACCAGGAGCACGTCGTCGAGAACTTCGTCAAACACCCGGACACGGGCAACGAGCTGTTCATCGTCTCGGACATGCACATGACGTACTCGGCCCGGCACGCCGACATCGTCCTGCCCGTGCACTCCTGGCTCGAATGCGAGTACCCCGACATCACGGTCGGGCCGGAGAACCCCTTCCTGCACATGGACCACGGGGTGATGGACCCCATCTACGACACCAAACAGGACGGGGAGATCTGCGCGCTCGTCGCCGAGAAACTCGACGAGAAGATCCCGCCGGCGGAGCGCAACGTCGACTCCTACCGGGACTACTTCGACAAGTTCCTCGACGACGACAAGGACGTCCGGGACTACATCCAGGAGACGCTGGACGCGGGCATGACCACCCGCGACATCGACGTGGAGGACATCGAAGACGGGCCAGCGCGGTTACAGCTGAAGACCTACCCGCGAGTCCCGTTCTGGTCGCAGATCCACGAGGATCGTCCCTTCTACACAAAGACCGGCCGGATGGAGTTCCACAAGGAGGAAGACCGCTTCCTCGAACTCGGCCGGTCGGACCTCGATCACGTCGAGAGTCCCGAGGGGACGCCCTACGGCCGCAACGAGAAGTGGGAGACGGCCAAGGATCAGACCAATCCGATCTACGAGGACGGCAAGCAGTTCTACTACAACACGCCCCACCCGAAGTACCGGACCCACTCCTCGTGGGGCATGACCGACTGGAACCTGATCTGGTCGGCCAGGGACTTCGGGTCGACCAGCGCCGACCCGGCGGGAACCGACCGCCTCGTCGAGGACTTCTCGTTCCCGCAGGGCGAGGGCGAGACCAACGACGTGCCCCCGCTCGGCGAGCCGTTCGTCGAGATCCACCCCGAGGACGCCGACGACATCGACGTGGAGACCGGCGATTACGTGCGGATCACCGGCCTGCGGGGCGACCTGGTGATCCGCGCGATGGTGAGCGAGCGGATGCGGCCCCGCTCCGCGGGGGACATGGGTCAGCTGACGATCTGGCACGGCTGGTGGCCCCAGCAGTTCCCCGAGGACGAGGAGCAGGGCGACGGCATCACGGGCTACAACGTGACGACGAACATCTGGCTCGACCCCGCTCAGGAGACCGACGACCTCGTCCACAAGGGCGTGTTCGGCGACCCGAACATCTCGGACGTGGTCGAGGACTCGATCGCCTGGAAGGGCGCGGAACTGGAATCGGGCTACACCGAGACCGTCTGGGCACCGACGGGGACGAACCGCGACGACCTCGTGGAGGTCGAGAAGTACGAGGAGGCCGACTGGCGGCCCGGCGACGCCCGCCGGGACGACCTGGTCGAGGGCTACATCGACGGGCAGCTACAGTGAGGTGAGCAGTCATGGCAAACGTCTACAACCCCCAGCTCGGTCGCGAACACACCTACCCGTACGAACACCGGGAGGAGGAACGCGACTGGCACTGGGGCATGGTCATCAACACGAACCGCTGTATCAACTGTAACACCTGCTCGTTCGCCTGCAAGTCCACCTGGACTTCGGGCAAGGGCCAGGAGTACATGTGGTGGATGAACGTCGAGACCGAGCCCTACGGCGGCTACCCGATGGGCTGGGACATGCGCCTGCTCGACGATCTCGACTCGGGCGAGACCATCTTCGAGGCCGCCGAACAGGACGAACGCGTCCACGGCTACGTCGCCCAGAAGGAAGACTGGGAGTACCCCGCTCTCGGGGACGACTCCGTCCACGGAGAGTACCCCGAGGACGAAGTGGTCGAGAGCGACGTGGACGAGGGCGAGTACCACGACATGTGGCAGTTCTACCTGCCGCGCCTGTGCAACCATTGCAAGAACCCGGCCTGTCTCGCCGCGTGTCCGCGCCAGGCCGTCTACAAACGCGACGACGGCATCGTCCTGATCGACCAGGAGCGCTGTCGGGGCTACCGCCGCTGTGTCAAGGCCTGCCCGTACCACAAGCCGATGTTCAACGCCGAGACCGGCGTCACGGAGAAACCCATCGGCTGTTACCCGCGCATCGAGGACGGCAACGTCCCCCGGTGTGTCTCCTCGTGTATCGGGAAGACCCGCCTGCACGGCAACATCAACCGCGGGCCCGACGCCGAATCGCCGGGCGGCGATGCCCCGGGCGGTCGCAGTCCGATCAACTACCTCGTCAAGTCCGACGAGAAGGTGGCCCTGCCGCTGTACCCCCAGTTCGGGACCCAGCCGCAGGTGTTCTACATGCCACCCTACCACGTGCCGCCGGACTTCCTGACCCAGATGTTCACGCCCAACACCGACGAGAAACGCAACGACTGGCCCGGCAGCACGTACCGCGAGAGCATCGAGATCGTCCAGCAGCGGGTCCGCGACCCGAGTCACGAAGTGCTGGGTATCCTCCAGCTGTTCGGCGCGACGACCCGGATGATCGAGACGTACAACGTCAAGGAGACGCGGGTCAAGGGCTGGGACCCCGACGGCAAGAAAGTCGTCGACATCCCCATCGAGGAGCCCATGGAGATCCGCGAGGGCGAACAGTGGACCAACCAGCCGTGAGGTGATCAGGATGGACGACACTACCTTCCCCGACGACGCGACGGCGACCGAGCGCCACGGTGCCCGGAGCGCCCTCTACGGCGCGCTGGCCGGCGTCTTCGTCTACCCCGACGAGGACGCGCTCGCGGACCTCACAGCGCCCGAAGCCGTCGAGGGAATCCGCTCGGCGGCCGAGACGCTCGGCCTCGACGCGGCGGCCGACCGCTTCCTCGACGCGCTCGCGGGGACCGACGCGAACGCGCTCGAACCGACGTACAACGAACTGTTCGGCCTCCCCGGCGAGGACGGCACCTACGAGGTCGTGCCCTACGAGGCCGAGTACACGGTCGGCGACGACGTGAGCCTCGCCCAGCGCCGGATCGCGACCGTGGCCGGCCTGCTCGACGCGTTCGACCTCGAACGGTCGCCCGACTTCGCCGAGCGCCACGACCACCTCGCGCTGGAACTGGAACTCATGCAGATCCTCGCGGCCCAGCGTGGGGCATCCCTGGCGGCCGACGCCGAGGACCGGGCGGCCGATATCGAGCGGATCGAGGCTACCCTGCTGGACCACCACCTCGGTGACTTCCTGCCCGCGCTGGCTCACGACCTGCGGGCGGCGACCGACGATCCGGTCTACCTCGCGGCCGCGGACCTCGCCGAGGGACTGGTGACCGCCGACGTCGCCGCGCACCCGCCCAGCGACGTGGAGGCCGACGCCGACCTCTCCGGTCCACCGGGGGTGAGCGCGCAATGAGCGGCCGCCTCCCAGACCGGGTGCGTGCGGCGCTGGGCGTCCCGAGTCGCGTCGCAGAGCGGCTGGATGCGTACCCGCCGGCGGTCGCCGCGCTCGCGGTGGCGCTGGCGGCCGGCGTGTTCGCCGTGGGTCTCGTCGTCGCCGCGCAGGCCGGGCTGGCGATGGCGGTCACGAGCGGGGCCCAGCCGGTCGCGCACACGTCGACGGTCCCGATGGACGTGCAGGCATCCCAGTGGCAGAACGCGCCGAGTCGGACCGTTTCGCTGTACGAACAGCAGATGGCCCTGCCCTACGGCGGCGGGAGCGTCGGCGAGGTCGACGTGGCGGCGATGACCAACGACACGCACGTCGGCTTCCGGCTCTCCTGGGACGATCCGACCCGGGACACGGGGCTGGCCAAGCCCAACGACTACAGCGACGCCGCGGCGGTGATGCTGCGCACCGGCGACCGCCCGCCGATCACGATGGGTGGCACCGGCAAACCCGTCGACATCTGGTACTGGCGGGCGAGCTGGCAGTACTCCAACAACACCGGCGCGAGCGCCGGCGACATGTACAACTACCCGCACCCGGACAACGAGACCAGGCCCGGCACTGCGGCGGGCAACCCCCTCTCCCACGCGGCGTACGACCGGTACGCACAGAACTACTACGCGAAGGGGTTCGGCTCGCTGAGCAACGCGTCGGCACAGAACGTCGTGGCCAACGCCGAACGGACCGACGAGGGCTGGCAGGTCGTGTTCGTCCGCGAGCGGTCGACGGAGGGCCAGTACGACGCGGCCTTCGGGACCGACGAGCCGGTGTATCTCGCCTGGGCGGTCTGGAACGGGAGCGCCGGCGAGGTCAACGGCAAGAAGTCCGTCTCCCTGCAGTTCACGAAGCTGACGAGCGACGGGTCGCAACTGGTCGCCGCCGACAGCGGTCCTGGTGGGGACGCGACGCCCACGCCGACCGCGGACTCGAACACGTCGACGACCAGCGGGCAGGGCGACGGCCTGCTCGGCGGTGACTTCGGCAGTTACGTGGTGCTGCTGCTGGTCGCGACCGGCCTCGCGTGGCTCTACAGCTACCGGAAGTTCGACGGTGAACCATGACAGACTTCGCCATGGAGAGCGCCCGTGGCCGGGCGCTCGACGACGGTGACGGATCGCTCCCCGAGACGCGGCTCCTGGCGGCGCTCTCGGCCGACGAGGCCAGAACCAGACGGGACGCGACGCTCGCACTGGTGGACCGCGCCCGGGACGACGGCCTCGGCGACGACCTCCGGGAGGCGCTGGCGGCGACGGCACGCACCGACGACGATCCGGACGTGCGCCAGTTCGCCGTCGAGGCGCTGGGCGCGGCCGGCGGGCCGGTCGACGCCCTGACCGCCGCGCTGGCCGACGACGACGAGTGGGTCCGCGCGGAGGCAGTGGTCGCGCTCTCCCGCGTTTCGGGGGACGTGGCCGAGGCGATCCGAGCGGCGACCGACGACGACAGCGGGTGGGTCCGACGCAACGCGATCATCGCGCTCTGCAAGCGCGAGGCCGCCAGCTGGGACCTGCTCGCCGACCGCCTCAAGAACGATCCACACCCGCCGAGCCGCGAGTACGCGGCCGCGTTCCTTCCCGACTACGCCGACGAGGCCGGCGACGAGGACGCCGTCCGACTGCTGGCGGCCGTGCTGGCCCGCGACCAGAACGCCTTCGTCCGCGCGAAGGCCGCCGTCTCGCTGGGCGATCTGGGCACCGACCGCGCCGAGCAGGCGCTGGAGGACCACGGCCTGCCGGACCGCTCGGACGACGTGCAACGGGCTGCCAGGCGCGCGCTGGCCCGCGCCCGCGGCGAAGACCCCGAAGAAGTCGAGGCCAGCGAGTGTGGCCCGGACGCCCCGGGCGAGGAACTGGCTCCCGGTCGGGCCGGCGCGCCCGCCGACGCACCCAAGTACGGCGGGCCGGGCGGCGGCCGGCCGGGCGGTGGCGGACCGAGCGGGCCCGGCCCCTCCCCGTCGCGGGAGGGATTCGGCGGTCCGGACAGCCCACGACCGAACGACGGGCCCGGCTACTGACAGGAACCCATGACCGACACAGACACGGACACTGGTGAATCGCTCGCGGTATCGATTCCGGACGAACACGCGGGCGCGTTCGTCGCCGAGGTCTTCGAGGACGCCGAACGCTCGACCACGTGGGAGGAGGCCGTCGACGCGATGGTGGCTCCCGCGGCGCGGGACGCCTGGGAGCGACTCTCCCCGCAGGAGCAGGTGGTCGAGGTCCTCGAGAAGGCCGACGAGTACGACGAGCGCGCGGTCGCCGAACTGGAGGACGTGCCGCTGCGCGGTGAGGAAGCCTCCCCGGAGACCCGCCGGGCCTTCGAGGAAGCCCTGCGCTTTCGGCGCAACGCCGACGTGTTGCGCGACGGTATCGCCGACGCCTACGCCGCGGGCGTCGTGGACGGCGAGGAACTGGAGGCGGCCGTCGAAGCCGTCGGGTTCGACACCGAGACCATCGCCCGCCGCGAGGACGTGCTGGAAGACGTGGCGAGCGTCTACGAACTCGACTTCCGCCCCTACGGCGGCACGCTCATCCAGGACGACGAAGGGGACGGCACCACCGAGGCCGACGCCTGGTAATCAGTCGACGAGCGCGTCTACGGCCCGCTTTCCGCCAAGATGGGCGAGGTAGAGCAGACAGACCGAGACGGCGATGAACCCGGCCTCCTCGGGTGCCGAGAGCAGGCCCAGCGAGACGATCAGGGTCGTCGCACAGGCCGGCGCGTGTTCGGTGCCGGTCGTGCGCATCCCAGCCGTCGTCAGCACGACCGAGACGACGCCGCTGGCGATGAGTCGGAACTGCGCGCCCGAGTACGACGGGTGGGCCGCGACGATGGAGAGCCCGCCTGCGATGGTGTGATACGCGAGCAGGCCGGCGAGGACGCCGATCAGGTGCCCGCCGATCACGCGCCGCCCGGTCTGGAGTTCCGTGTGGACCGTCGCCAGCAGGTACGCGGTCGGGCCGAGGCTCGGGAAGACGAACGCCTCGCCGGTCACCCACGCCAGCGCGCCGGTGACGACGAGCAAGACGCCGGCGTACCCGGCGTCGACGAGTGGGCGTGTCCGCTCGAACGCCGACCAGCCGAACGACGACTCCTGCATCCGTCGCCCACTGGCCGACTCACGGGTTTATGCCTGACGAATCGACCGGAGGAGAACTGGGCAAACGGTCGGTTCGGGACCACAACCGAGGGTTGGATCGCCGTGTGGACGGGGCCGTCACTCGCCGAGAACCACGTCGACGAACGCCGGCGCACCGTTCTCGTAGTCCGGCCGTTCACCGGAGGTGCGGAACTGCTCGACGCTGTCGACGACCTCCCGCACCGAGGTGGCTCTCGCGATCCCGTCGATACGCTTCCGTTCGGCCCGCTTGGCGATGGCCTTCTGGAAGGGCAGGAACGGATAGATCACGCAGGGGGTCCCGGCGACGACCGTGTCCGCGATAGAGGAGAAGCCGGTACAGACCACCACGTCCGCGGCCGCGGTGTAGGGCGTCATCGCCGGTTTCGTCTCCCACTCGTCGTCCCCGACCGACCTGACGTGGAGTCCATCGGCCTCCAGTCGCCGCCGGATCGCGTCGAAGTTCTCCCCGTGGGTCCCCGGGTTGAGGAGCACGTCGTAGGGTTCCACCTCGTCCGTCGCCTCGCCTTCCTGGGCCAGCGGCCCGACCCGCGTGATCCCCTCCGGATCGGGATCGTCCGCCCACAGTGACGTGACGATGATCTGCTCGGCGAAGGCCAGCGAGATCTCGTTGTAGGCCGTCAGCGGGACTCGCCAGAGGGGGTCGAGCAGATCCGTCGTCAGGTGGTCGATCCGGTAGAATTCGATCCCCTGCTCGGCCGCCGCGAGCCCCGCGAACACGTCGTCGGTCACGAGCTTGTCCGGGTCTTCCGCCTCCAGCCACCGGTAGACCTCCCGCATCCGCCGGGCCGCGGACGGAACCAGATCGAACGCCGTGTGCTTGAGGAAGGACAGCGGCGTGCTGCCCTCGACCGTCACCGTGGTCAGGTCGGGGTGTTCGAAGCCGTTCATCTCGACGAACTTCTGTCCCTTGCCGCCGCCGGCGACTGCGACCTCGATACCGCGGGATTCGAGTTCCTGTGCGACCGGGATGGCCCTGGCGGCGTGCCCTGCGCCGTCACACCAGTAGACGATTGCGACTTTCTCGGTCATGCTGAGTCCGTCGCATCCCAACCAGTAAAGCCAGTGTGGTCTCCGATCACAGCCAGGTTGAAAGCAAAGTTACTAATGACGCTCCCACCTCGCTGATGTGCATGGAGGGTACACCCACGGGGACAAAGAACGTGGTGTTCCTCGTTTTGGACTCGCTACGGAAGGATCGCCTCTCCGTCTACAACGAGGCGGTCGACTTCACGAGCCACATCCAGGGGCTCGCGGACTCGGCCGTCGTGTACGAGAACGCCGTCACGCAGGCCCCATGGACGCTCCCGTCCCACGCGTCGATGTTCACCGGGGAGTACCCGTGGGACCACGGGACGAACCACACCAGGAGCTACTTCCAGGGCGGCGAGACGTTCGTCTCCGAGTTCACGGCGGCGGGCCACTCGACCGCCGCGATCACGCCGAACGTCTGGATCACCCCGCACAAGGGGATGACGGAGGACTTCGACCACGTCGAGAACTTCCTCGGCAAAGCGGACAACCGGGTGAGCGTCCGGCTCTCGAAGCTCGGGACGAAACTGTTCGACTCACTCGGCGACGGCACGCGTCGCGTGCTGGGCCGGCAACTCGACCGCATCTTCAGACTCGTCGGCGTCGACGACTCCACGAAATCCGAGGAGACCGTCGCGGCGGTCGAGGAGTACCTCGGCCAGCGGGGTGCCGACGAGGACTTCTTCCTGTTCGTCAACCTGATGGAACCCCACGAACCGTACCATCCCCCGAAGTCGTACGCGGATCGCCACGGCGTCTCCGAGGACGCGAACATCCCCCACCGGCAGAAGGACATGTTCACCATGGACGACATCGACTTCGAGGAGTTGCGGAAGGTCTACGACGCCTCGGTGGACTACACGGACGACCTCGTGGGGCGCATCGTCGACGCGCTCGAAGCGAACGGCCTCGACGACGATACGGTGGTGGTACTGCTGTCGGACCACGGCCAGGCGCTCGGCGAGGACGGCGAGCAGTTCGGGCACCAGTTCACCGTCGCCGAACCGGTCGTGAACACCGTGTTGCTGGTCGACCACCCGGATATGGGCCCCGAGAGGGAAGACCGACCGATCGAGTTGCGAAAACTCGCGGAGCTGGTCCCCTACTACGCCGGCATCGCGTCCCGTCCCGAGGGAGTTTTCAGTGACACGGTCAAAGGCGGCATCGAGTACCCGGAGAACTTCACCGGCTACATCCCGAAAGAACGGTGGGAGGAGTACTACCGGAAGTACAGATACGCCAAGCGCGACGGGACGAAGGTCGTCAAGTCCGTCGACGAGGACGGCACGGCGGACTACGAGGCGTACGATCTCGACGCCGGAACCGAGGTCCCCGTTCCGGACGATCTCAGAGACGCGGTCGACGAGATCACGTCGGCGGACCAGCCGTCGAGTGGAGACGCGGACGCGCCGCCGGACGACGAGGTGGACGATGAGGTAACGCGGCGACTCGAAGAACTGGGCTACAAGTAAGCCAGACCAGAGACGATGGGAACGCCGGGATACTGCACGGACGGACGGCCTCGCACGGACCACGCCGACACCTGTATCGCCATCCCGAGAGCGGCCGCGAACGGAGCGAGGGGCCCGACGGTATCCATTCGGAGGTGTCGATGCGACTCCCGATAAGCTTCGGTCGGAAGGGGGCGCTCTGGTTCGGCGTCACCGGCCTGCTGTTCGCGATCCTGTTCTATCTGGCCGACGTGGACGAACTGCTGTCGTCGATCAGCCGTGCCGATCCCCAACTGTTCGCGGTCGCCGTCTGCGTCGGGTTCTCCTCGCTCCTGGTCTGGGCGCTGGTCTGGTACCGGTATTTCCAGCGCATGGGCATCGACACGTCGATCTCACGCACCGTGCGGATGTTCCTGACGGGGCACTTCCTGAACTCGATCACCCCGCTGGGCCAGTTCGGCGGCGAGCCGATCATGGCCTACATCGTCTCGGACAACACCGACACCGACTACGAGCGCTCGCTGGCGTGTGTCATCTCCGCCGACATCCTGAACGCCACGCCCTTCTTCACGTTCACGCTCGGCGGCCTCCTCTATCTCGCCGTGATGGGGTCGATAGAGGGCTTGCTCGTCGACATCACGATCCTCTCCGTGGGCATCGTCGTCGTCGGCGGCCTGCTGGCGTACCTGCTGTGGTCCGACAACGACGCGCTCGGTACCGCCATCACCCGGTTGCTGACCGCCGTCGAGAGTCGCTTCGGCCGCGCCGAATCACTCATCCGGTCGCTGAAAGAACGGGTCGACCGGATCGAGGACGCGTTCCAGGAGGCCGGGAGCGACCCACAATTTCTGGTGACGACCGCCGGGGTCTCCCATCTCGCGATCCTGGCCCAGATCGTCTCGCTGTACTTCGTCCTCCTGTCCATCGGGATCGAGCCAGATTTCGTCCCGCTGTACCTCATCGTGAACCTCTCGGTCATCGCGACGCTGTCGCCGACGCCCGGCGGTTCGGGGACCTACGAGGTGGCGTTCTCGGCACTGATGACGCTGTTTTTCCCGGTCGGGCTGGCGACCGCCGTGACGGCCGCCGTCCTCTTTCGGCTCACGACGTAC
This sequence comes from Halorientalis pallida, assembly GCF_049605515.1. GTDB lineage: Archaea > Halobacteriota > Halobacteria > Halobacteriales > Haloarculaceae > Halorientalis > Halorientalis pallida_A. The sequence goes on along the minus strand of NZ_CP187158.1, from coordinate 1,108,899 downwards.
TGGCCGGGGTTGCTCGTGGGGTACGTGTCCATGCTGACGTTGCAGGGCCGCCCGACGCCGGAGAGTGCCGATTAGGCGAGAACGTACCTGTCCGGATAGGATTCGGGTACGCCGAACCCCGCCGTGTGCAACCGGTCGTGGCCGCCGGTGAGCCGGTCCACCCAGGGCTGTCCGGCGTCGGTGAGCGCCGTCGCCGCGTACCGGATCGGCCGCCCCCGAACCGTCCGGTCGTCGAGGTCGTAGGACACTCGGGCGTAGCTGTCGGCCGACGCTGGCGTGGAGAAGTCGATCCGGTCCGGCAGGGAGACGAGGGGGAGGTCGCGCTCGACGGCCATGTTGCGGTAGACGAACGCGGCGTCGAGGTCGCCCCGTTCGAGGACGTTCGCCAGGTCCGTCTCGGGCAGGATACGGGCGTTGTCCAGCGCCCGGTCGGCGTCAAGCAGGTCCTCCCGGGCCGCCAGTTCGAGCGCCATCACCGTCCGGTAGCCCAGCGGGTCGACCGCGGGGTCGGTCCGGCCCACGGCGACCCCGGACCGCTGAACGGCGCTGGCCCAGTCGTCGCGTATGGCGTCCGCGCTGGTGCTGTCGGGATTGTAGGCCACCACCAGAGCGTTCGTCGCGAAGGTCGTCACCTGCTCGGCCACGCCCTCGAACAGGCGCGGGTCCGCGAGCGCGACCGCGTCCGGATCCCGGAGTCCGTCCCGGATCAACTGGCGGACGGCCACGCTCCCGTGGGCTTCGACCGTCGCACCGGGCACCTGCGACGCGACGCCCAGCAGACTGCCCGCGACCAGCGCCGACGGCGTGTCGTCCGCGCCACTGGTCACCCCGCCGTACACCGCCGCCCCGAGACCGCCCGCGACGGCCGTGCCACCCAGCCCGACGAGTAGCTCCCGACGTGTCAGATTCATTGTCTTATGTGTGGGTGTGAGGTAACCGTAACTGGCTACGCGAACTCTACTTCGTGACTGGATATCATTTCGGGCGCGGCATAAGTATGTTCCCGAACGGCGTTCCCGGAGCCTGGAAACACTCGCTCGTTTATATCTGTGACCGGGTCGCAGTTGGCCGTATGTACGGGAGTACGACCCTCCTGACCGCCGCGAAGGCGGTGACCCTGCTGTTCGGCGGGATACTGACGTTGCTGTCGCTCCGGGCGTATCGACGGACTGGATCGCCGGCCCTCCGTGCGCTCGCCGTCGGCATCGGACTCGTCACGACGGGGGCCATCCTCGGTGGTGCCCTCCACCAGATACTCGGACTGCCGCTGGAGGCGAGCGCGACGCTGCAGAGCGTGTTCACCGCTATCGGGTTCGGTGTCCTCACGTACTCGCTGTACACGGAATCGCCAGCACCCTCACGCGACCGGCAGTCTGGACATCAGATGGGAGACGACTGATCGAAGACGCGACTGAACGGGGCATCCGGGTCGCCGAGCCCGTCGTGCCGACCGTCAGTCCAGCAGTTCGTTCAGAGCGTCCGCGTGGGCCTGCAGGAGCGACAGGCCGTCCGCAGTCAGCGTGTATCGGTTCGTCCGCTTGTCGATCTCGCCGCGTTCGACGAGCCCGAAGTCGACGAGTTCGTCGAGGTTCGGGTAGAGACGGCCGTGGTTCACGTCGTCGTCGTATCGGTCTTCGAGCCGGCGTTTGATCGCCAGCCCGTAACTGTCCTCGTCGCTCGACTCCAGTCGTCGCAGGACGATGAGTACGTCCCGCTGGAACGCACTCAGGTCCGCATACGTTACCTCGGCCGTGGTACTAGATTCGGATTCGGTCATCTGAGATCACTCGGCCCACCATCGGTACCGCAACCGCCCGCCCGCTCACAGAGGACCTGCCCTGTCGAGCGTCGTGTCGTTCGGTTCGTCGAACTCGGTTGCGGACCGCCCGGGTTCACCACCCGACGACGAACCGCCTGTATCAACAGCCCTGTTGGTAACCCACTTAATTGTTACCACAACGATCGTCCATAAACTCCAGTCGTATCTTGTGAGGTGACTGTGAAATGAGAATGAATTTTAAGGAGGCCGTCATTACGATACGACGATGCAGCCGCCGCTGGCTTCCTGGATGACACCCGTCGACCGCGACGTGCTGGAGCTGCTCCGGAACGGGGACGAGCGGGAACTCGTTCTCACCCCGGGCGTGATCGCGGTCAACTCCGACTGGGAGCGACAGACCGTTCGTGAGCATCTCCTCCAGCTCTCGGACGAACACCTCGTCGAGTATTACGACGAAGCCCGGGCCCTCTACCAGTTGACCGACCGCGGCCGACGATACCTCCGTGGCGACCTCGCAGTCGAAGCGCTCGAAGCCGACGACTGACCCGCAACCACTCGGCCGGTATCGGAAAGAAAGGAGTTCATAAGACCCTCCGGAGTATCGCCGGACGGACATGATCGAGGCCCTCCTGCGGCTGGTGCTCGGTGTCGGGATTAGCGTCCTCGCGGTCCTCGTCGCGCTCCCGCTGACGCTCGCGCTCGGGCGCGCTTTCCGACGGACGCTGGGCGGCAGTACCGTCCGCCGGGCCTGTGACCGACTCGGCGGCGACGACTGGACTTTCGAACTCGCCGACAAGGTCGAGACCGCCATCATCGGCGGCCTCATCGGCGGCGTCGTCTTCGCCAGCCTCAGCCCCGCCGTCGCGCCCGCGATGTACGACCTCCACGTCCAGAGCGGTATCGTCGACAGCCCGACCCCCGCCGTCGAGGTCGACCACCTGGAAGTCCCGGACCGCGAACTGCAGGCGCGGTACAACCTCAGCGCCGGCAACTACTCCGCGTATCGACTCGAACTCAGCAACCCGGATCAGCGAACCCTCCGGAACTTCGAGCTGAACGCCCGGTTCCCGGGCTGTGTCGAGCGCTCCTCGCTGGGCGCGACCAACTTCGGGACCGCCCTGGTCTCCAACGAGACCAACGAGGTGCGGGTCGGCGAATACGCCAACCGCTCGGCCAACGCCACCTGTTACGGCGCGGTCGGGGTCGAGGAGTTCCCGCCCGGCAAGGCCGCTCGCGTCACCTTCGTCGTCGACGAAAATGCCTCGGCCAACCGCACCCGGCTCTACGATCCCCCCGAATCCGGGTCGGTGCTGCTCGCGGATTCGTTCTCCTGGACGTACAACGGTCGCAGTTACTCCGACCCCGCGGCGGTACACCGGCAGTCACTCGGCGAGAATCGAACGCGGCGGGCATAGCGCCGCTCGTTGTTCGGTGAAGCGGAAAGAGCCAGGGGTGGGATACTGAACCACGGTCGCTCCCGTTCGTTCGCTTCACTCACTCACCTCCCGCTCTCTGATTCAAATCCCAGACGGCTCGCCGCGCTCACGAGTTGTGAGCGCGTCGAAGCCAGGGGTGGGATACTGAACCACGGTCGCTCCTGTTCGTTCGCTTCACTCACTCACCTCCCGCTCCCCGATTCAAATCCCAGACGGCTCGCCGCGCTCACGAGTTGTGAGCGCGTCGAAGCCAGGGGTGGGATTTGAACCCACGAACTCCCGATTACAAGTCGGGTGCTTGGACCGCCCAAGCTCCCCTGGCACACCTCCGGATAGCGCCTACCCCTTTGAGTGATTATCGCTTTCCACCGGCTTCTCCAGTTGCACCCGATGCGGATCGTACCCGTGTCGTCGGTAGAACCGCCGCGCCGCCTCGTTGGCCGCCAGCACCTCCAGCTTCACCGCGTCGACACCGCGTGCCGCCAGCTTCTCCTCGGCTGTCGCCATCAACTCACCACCGATGCCCCGATCGCGGTACTCGGGACGCACGTACAGGTTCTCGATGGTGCCCCGCGTGGCCGTCGTCGCCAGCAGTTCGCTCCCCGCGCTGAACATGACGAATCCCAGCACGGTACCCGGGTCGGCGTCGAACTCGTCGTCGACCTGGGCGACGGCGACGTAGAGGCCGTCGGCCACGATCGCCCGACGGACGTTCTCGCCGATGGTGTCCCGGTTCTCGGCCGCCTGGAGGTGTGAGCCGACCTCGCGCTGTTCCGCCGCGAGGTCCACCCAGAGGTCGGCGATGGCGTCGGCCGCGTCCGTGTCCGGGCGTTCGACGTTCACTACTCGCGCAGCACCTCGACCGCCGGCAGTTCCCCGCCGGTCAGCAACCGGAGGGCCGCACCGCCGCCGGTGCTGACGTGATCGAACCCCTCGATACCGAGCTGGCGAAGCGACGCCGCCGTGTCGCCGCCGCCGACGATGCTGTACTCGGCGCTGGTCGCCGCGCCGAAGATCTCGCGGGTCCCGTGGGCGAACTGCTCGTCCTCGAAGACCCCGGGCGGCCCGTTCAGGATGGCCGTGCCGGCGGTCTCGAACACGTCCGCGTAGGCGGCCGCGGTGTCCGATCCCACGTCCAGCGCCGGCGCGTCGACGGGCAACTCGTCGATGCCGACTTCGACCCGCTCGCCGTCCCGCTCGACGGCCACGTCCTCCGGGACGTGGATCTTCTCGCCGTATTCGTCCAGCAGTGCCTCGGCCTGTTCGACGGCCGTGGCGTCGCGGTCGGTGATGGCGTCCATCGACGGCTGGCCGACGTCGACGCCGCTGGCCGCGAGGAACGCGTTACCGGTCATCCCGCTCGTGAGGATCTCGTCGGCCAGTCCGCGTTCGAGGACGCTCTCGGCCACGTCGAAGGCGTCGGCGATCTTCGCACCGCCGAGGGCGTACACCCGCGGGCGCGGCGTGTCGTCGATGTTGCTCAGCACGTCGAGTTCCCGCTCCATGACTCGGCCGGCGTAGCTGTCGACCCGCATCGGCAGGCCGACGATGGAGGGCTGTGAGCGGTGTGCGGCCGCGAACGCGTCGTTGACGAACGCGTCGACGACCGGGGCCAGCCGGTCGACGAGGAACGTCTCGGCGGCCTCCGCGGGCGGGAACTCCATGTACTCCTCGCTGTAAAAGCGGGTGTTCTCCAGCAGGACCGCCTCGCCGGACTCGAGGTCGGCGATGGCGTCGCGGGCGTCCGCCGAGAAGGTGGCGTCGCAGTAGGTTATCGGGTGGTCCAGCAGTTCGCCCAGGCGGCGGGCGTGGTCTTCGAGCGTGGCGAACTCGTCGCCCCCGGGTCGGCCCTGGTGGGCGAGGACGGCGAGTTTCCCGCCACGGTCGAGCAGTTCCTGCAGCGTGCCGACGTGCGCGTGCAGCCGAGCGTCGTCGGCGAGGCGTCCGTCCTCGCCCAGCGGGCTGTTGATGTCAACGCGCACCCCCACCGTCGTGCCGTCGACGGCGAGGTCGTCGAGCGTCGGTATCCCCATGCTCCCCTCTCCCGTTCGGTGGAGGATATGTGTTTTGTTGTGGGGTCGACGTGGCGGATCCCGTCACGCTCAGACGTTCTTGCAGTCGCTACAGACGAGCTGTCCGTTGAACGTCGAGAGGTTGCGACTCAACGACCCACACAACTCACAGATCCCCTGGTTCGAGTACTCCTCGTCCGTCGCCCCGGCTTCGGCCGTCGCCGTCACCGCGTCCACCGTGGCCCGTTCCGTCTCCACCCGTTCGCTCTCGACTCCCGGGTCGAGCGTCGAGGCCGTCACCACGTCGTGTTCCGTGATCACCCCGGCCAGTTCGTCGCCCTCCGTCACGAGGAGGTGGCGCGAGTCCGTCCCGGACATCCGGTCGGTCGCCGCCGCCAGCGTCTCGCCGGGCCCCACCGTCGGCGGATTGTTCTGCATCACGTCCGCGACAGTCACCGAGGTCAGGTCACCCCGCTCGACCGCCATCTCCAGCACGTCACGCTGAGTGACCATCCCGATGGGGTCGGTCCCGCGCAACACGACGACCGTCTCCACGTCCTCTTCGAGCATCAGCGCGGCCGTCTCCGCGAGGCCGTCGCCCTCGCTCGCACCCACGTAGTCCCGCCGCATCACCTGTCCGACCGTCACGTTGCCGTTCATGTGATACACTTTCACACACGGTGTCTAAAAGCTACCTGCACCACGCTTAAGACTGCCCGTGCCCTACTTTCCGACCCTTCGGAGATTCGTGCGAGCGGGGTCAGAAGTCCAGTTCCACGTCCGCGCCGGTCGCGCGGCACTCCTCCAGCGCGTGTTTCGCGGCCATCCCGGCGTTCTGGGCCGTCCGCCCGCGGCCGACGCCGACTTTCAGGTCCACGTCGACGGCGTCGTTGACGTGGTCGATGGCGTCCCGATAGTCGTCCCCGTCGAGGTCTGGACAGACGGCGATGACGTTGTCGCCGCCGACGAAGAAAGACAGCGAGCCGTGGGCCTGGCGCATGTACCGCATCAACTCGGCGTAGCCCTGTTCGATCCGGATGAACGTGTCGAACTCGTTGAGTTCGTCCGTGTACTTGCCCGTCGCGTCGTTCACGTCGAAGTGGGCGATCTGCACGTCCGCGTCGGTCCGGAACTCCTCGTCGATGGTCCGGCCTCGCAGGATCTCCCGCCGGTGTTCGTCCTGGGCGCTCCCGGCGTCCTGGAGTTCGCTCGTGGCGTCACCCAGCGCCTTCACCGGTGTCGTCCCCGTCGCGACGGCCATGCTCATCGTCACGGGGTAACGGTTGCCGACCGATTCCTGAATCATCGCGTGGTCGTCCACGTCGAGCCCGTTGGTCACCGCGATCATGTTGTCGAACCTGGAGAAGAAGACGTAGCCGTTCCGGTTCCCGAACAACTGCGAGAGGTCGGCGTACAGCCGGGATTGCAGCGTCTGCAGGTCGACCTCGCGTCGCGGCTCCGGGGTGACCGTCCAGGGGCCGTAGTTGTCGATCTGGACGTGGGTCACCTGCGTGTTCGTCACAGTGGCCACGGCTTGGCTCCCGGCCGCTATTTGTCTTTGGTTCTGACAGCGATCTCCGGGCCGTCTAGGGTTCCTCGTCCAGCCGCGCCGTCAGTCCCGGTCCGCCGACGAACTCGACGGTCCCCAGCCGGGAGTCGAACGCGACCACACCCGTCTCCATGAGCCGCGGCAGATGGTGCTGGTAGATGTCCGCTCGCGCTCGCCGCCGGTCGGTCGGCACGCCGTCCTCGTCCGCGTCCGGACTCCCGGCGTCGGCCGCCGACGCTGCGACCGCGGCCGCCAGATCGTCGACCGGCATCGGCTCCCCCGCGTTCCTGAGCTGTCGGAGCATCCGTCGGCGCGCCGGTGACGCGAGCAAGCTATCCACCACGTCTGCCGGTAGCTCCAGATCCCCCTCGCCGCCGGATCGCCTGTTCACTGTATGGGTGGCCATGGCTCGTCGTAGAGCTACGCCACCCCTGCACAAGTATGTGTCGCGGTCACACACCGCGCCCCGGACCGCCGGGCCGAAAAGAACCGTGGTCGGTGTCCGTCAGGCGAGTTCGTAGGGCCAGTAGCCCGCATCGCGCATGGACTGTCCGACGACCCTGTGGAAGTGCGGGAAGTCCTCGAACTCCTCCTCGTCGACGTTCTCGAAGATGTCGGCCACGCTGACGACCGTCTCGTAGTCGATCCGGATCGGCTCGTCGCCGAACTCCTCGACGAACTCCTCCTGAGAGAGGGGGAAGTCCTCGTCCTCGTCGATCTTCTTGGCGAGGATCGCCTGCCCGTACTTGCGGCGTCCCTCGCTACCCTCGTCACCGTCGGGATCGTGGGGCCAGTCGCTCATACCACACGCTCGGGCCGAACCACGCAAAAGCGTTACTCTCCACGCTCGTCACCGGAATCGAGAGACGCCGTATCGGCGTACAGCGACTCGAAATCCACCTCCAGTCGTGCCCCGCCACTGGCACCCTCGGTCGCCCGAACCATCCATCCGTGGGCCTCCGCGAGCGTCCGGACGATATTCAGTCCCAGTCCGGTCCCCGCGTCCGCCCCGCTGATGCCCGGCTCGAACACCTCGTCCACGACTTCGGCGGGGAATCCCCCGCCGTCGTCCTCGATGGCGAACCCCGTTTCCGTGTCTTGGACGGTCACCGTCACGCCCCCGTCCCCATTGTCGACCGCAGTCGCCCCGACCGAGTGCCCGTCCGCCTGCCCGTGTTCCACAGCGTTCCGGAAGACGTTCTCGAACAGTCGCTGGAGGCGACTCGCGTCGGCCTCGACCGTCGCGTCCGTCCGCACTTCGAGCGTCCCGCCGGTCGTCTCCACCGCGGCCCACGCCGCGCGCGCCACGGTCGCCAGTTCGACCGGCTGTTTGTCCAGTACCGTCTGTCCCTCCTGGGCCAGCGTCAGCACGTCCTCGACGATGCCCTCGATCCGGTCGAGCGCCTCGGTGACGCTCGTGACGGTTTCGGGGTCCGGATCACCGTTGACCGCCTCCAGCTGTAACTTGGCCACCTGGAGCGGGTTCCGAAGGTCGTGAGCTACCACGTTCGCGAACTCCCCCAGGTGCTCGTTCTGGCGCTCCAGTTGCCACTCGCGCTCCCGGACCGTCGTCACGTCCCGCCCGACGCCACAGAATCCCAGAATCTCGTCGTCCGCGTCGGTCAGCAACTCGCCGGTCAACTCGAACAGGACCGTCCCGCGCGTGGTTTCGGCTCGCGCCTCGACGACCGTTCGCCCCGTCTCCAGCACTTCCTCGATAGCCGCCTCGACCTGAGGCCTGTCGGCCGAGACGAAGAAATCCGTGGCCGCCATCCCGGACAACTCCGAGTCAGACAGATCGAACAGCTCCGCTAACACCGCGTTCCAGTGGACGAGTTTCCCCCGCTCGTCGTACACGTAGAACACGTCGTCCAGCGTGTCCAGTGCCTCCGCGACGAGCCAACTGTCCGCACCCATAGGACTCCCACGAATCGAATATACATAACAACTCTGTCATACTTCTGCCAGTATCGCTCTGCATTAGCAATCTTGGGGGTGCTACCGACGGATTGTGAATACCGCAATCCCGGTAACCAGCAGACCGACCCACACAGTACCGAGTCCCCCGGTAGATACGCCAGCAGGAGCGTCACGACGCCAGAAGTGATGAGCGACCACCCGACCGTCGTCCGACAGGTCATACGTCCCGGTCGGTTCGCGGTCCGGTGTTCGTTGCGCCGGCATTTGCAAGCCCGTCTGAGCGACAGAATACGGTGGGACGGGGATTCGAACTACGCCCAGACGCGCTCGCTTCGCTGTGCGCGTCTGGTCTACTTCCAATCCCTTCGCCGAATCTGTCGCTCACGAGTTGTTCGCGACAGAATACGGTGGGAAGGGGATTCGAACCCCTGAGTCCGTGAGGACACCTGCTCTCAAGGCAGGCGCGTTAGGCCACTTCGCTATCCCACCGCGGTCTCCACTTTTCTCCGCCGACTATAAGACCTGTCGGTCACTGCCGACGCTACTCCCGCACCAGTTCCGGCCCGTCCGCACCCGCGATCACGTCCACTCCCAACTCCGCCAGACACTGGGCCGTGTGGCCGGGATGATTGCGTCCGGCCTCGGCCCGCGCGGCGGTCTGTGTGATCGCCGTCACCAGATCCCCCCGGGACTCGACGACCGGCGTCATCGGCAGGAAGTCGACGCTGTGGTCGGCCGCGACACCGCGGTCGGTCAGCGTCTCCACGGCCGGCGGATCGTACGCGTCCTCGAAGTCGATCCCGTCCGCGAACCCCGCGTAGTACACCCGCCCGTCGCCCGCCGGTCCGAGGACGACCTCGTGTCGCCGGAGTTTCATCGCCGCGTTGTCGACGATCCCGCGGGTCAGGAACGCGGCCGTCGGCTCGACCACCGCGGCCGAGGTGACCTGCTCCTGATCGAGCAGGTGCGAGACCGTGTTGCCGGCCCGCGCCGAGAACGACGAGCCGACCTGCACCTCGTACCGCGCCTCGCCGGGGGATTCGAGCGCCGGCGCGACGGCCGCGCGAAGCTGTGCCTCCGAGGACTCCCCGTCGTACGCCGGGAGGTCGTCGTCGGCACGGTAGTTGACGAGCAGGTCGCCACCGCTGGCCTCGACGGCGCGACACACGTCCCGAAGCATCGCGGTGTACAGTTCGACCGCCTCGGCCTTCGAGAGTGGCGTTGCCGCGGCGAGTTCCGACAGGACGAGTCCCTCGCGCGGCGGGTCCGCGAGTACGGCGACGGTAGTCATGTCCCATCCTCCGCGCGGGCGGCCCTTGAACGCGCCGTTTCCAGCGCCGGAACCACCCCCGTTTATGTCACCCGTGGGCCAAACCGATGATATGATCTACGAACAGATGACCGGGTTCGTCGCGGCGATCCTGATCGCCGTGATGGGCGTCGGCAGCGTCGTCGGAATCGCAACCCTGGTCGCGGACGTCCCAGGCGTGACCTCCATCGCGGCGGTCGGCGCGACCCTCGCGCTCACAGTAATCTTCGTCCTCGGCCTCGCGGCCGCCGGCACCGCCGGCAGTGACACCGTCTCGAACCCCTACTGGTAACTCACCGGCTCCGTCGCCCTTTCGTCTGCCGATAGTCCCGATCCAGCAGCGACGCGAGGTGATCCAGCAACGCCGTTCGCTGCTCGCCCGTCTGTTCCGTCGGTGGGAGCATCGGCACGAGTTCGAAGCCCCGACCCCTGATCGTCGTCGCGTGATCCGCCGCCACGTCGAAATCGTCGGCCCGCCTGGTCGTGTACTCTAGCGCCAGCGCCTCCAGCGGTCGCTGTCCCACTGGCAGGATCACCTCGGGGTTGATCATCCGCACCTCGGCGGTCAGGAAACCCTCGCAGTTGCGCACCTCGTCTTCGCTCGGCGGTCGCTCCGGGTGGTGACACCGCGTCAGCGTCGTCAGGAAGACGTTCTCGACTGCCGGCTCGTCGCCGTCAGGCGCGTCGACGAACCCCAGATCCGAGAGAATCGACAGGACCGCGCGGCCGCTCTCGTCGCCGGTGAAGGGAACGCCCGTCTCGTCCGCGCCCGGGCCGGGCGCTTCCCCGATGACGAGGAAGTCCGCGCCCACGTCGCCGTAGCCGTGGACGACCTGTGTGCGCGTCTCACAGAGCGCCGGACACTGCCGACAGTCCGCGTCCATCCCGAACGGATTGGCGACGGTCTCCTGGTTCGCGTCCATGGGTGAAGCACGGCCGGGCCGCCCATAAGCCCGGGGTCGGTCGGGTGCTACCTTTCAGGGCCGACACGTCGAAACGATGGGATACGCTAACTACGCTCGATTCCTAAACCGAGGTGATGGGTCACCTCAGACGCCTCGCCGAACTGACCTTCCTGATCGCCTTCGGGCTGACCGAGATAACGACGACCGTCTTCGACCAGTATCCGATACTGATGTGGCTCGGCGCGGTGGTCGTGCTGGCGATTCTCGTGGACTCGCTCCGCTGTGCGCGGTCGCAGTGGCGGCAGTTGCGCGAGGCCCGGTCCGGCGGTGAGGCGTCAGGCTGATTCCGGCGGCGTCCCTGGGGGTGTTATGCCCTCGGTCCTCTCAGAGGCCGACAGACAGCGCCTTCTCGACGGTGACGACGACCGATTCTACGAGCAACCGCGATTCGTCCAGCACGTCGACGAGCCGTTCCGAGAGCGACTGACGGCGCTGTACCGCGACCGACTCTCGCCACAAGACGACGTTCTCGATCTGATGAGCAGTTGGGTGTCGCACCTCCCGTCGGATCTGGAACTCGGCGAGGTGGTTGGCCACGGCCTGAACGAAACCGAACTCGACCGGAACGACCGCCTCGACCGCTGGTTTCGCCGGAACCTCAACGACGATCAGACGCTACCCCTGGAGAGCGCATCTGTCGACGCGGTGCTGTGTGCCGTCTCCGTCCAGTATCTCCAGTATCCAGGTCGGGTCTTCGCGGAAGTAGCACGGACACTCCGACCCGGTGGCGTCGTCATCGTGAGTTTCTCGAACCGAATGTTCGCACAGAAAGCGATCCGGGCGTGGCGGTCCCGGTCGATGGACGAACGCGCGGCGCTCGTGGCTGAGTATCTCGATTCGACGGGTGCGTTCGGCGCTCCGTCCGTCCACAGCACGGTCGAGCGAGGACAGGACCCGTTCTACGCGGTGACGGGAGTGAAACGCTAGTCGTCGTCCTCGGTCGACTCGGCCCTGGTCGCGGCGTCCTCGGGGTCGTCCTGCGGACTCGACGGGTGGTAGTCGGTGTCGTACTCGCCGGGGCGGTCGTCGATGCGGTCGGGGTTGATCCGGCCCGACAGCAGCATGAAGTCCAGCACGGTGCAGGCCAGCATCGACTCGACGACGGGCACGGCCCGCGGCGGCAGGACGGGGTCGTGGCGGCCGACGACCTGAATCTCCTTGCGCTCGCCGTCCTCCCAGTCGGCGGTGGTCTGGGTCTTCGGGATCGACGTGGGCGCGTGCCAGGTAACCTCGCCGTAGATGGGTTCGCCGGTCGTGATGCCGCCCTGGAGACCGCCGTGGTCGTTGCCGACCGGGACGGGGTCGCCCTCCTCGCTCACCGTCTCGGGGTGGGACTCGCCGTCGTCGAACTCCCAGTCCTCGTTGCGGTCGATACCCGCCACGTCGCGGGCGTCGCGCCCGAGGCCGTACTCGAAGGCCGTCACGGCCGGGATGGCGAACATCGCCTTCCCGAGGCGCGCGGGCACGGAATCGAACCGCGGTGCGCCGAGGCCGCGCGGGACGCCGCGACACTCGAAGTAGATCGACCCGCCGATGGAGTCGCCTTCTTTCTGGTACTGGTCGGCGACTTCGCGCATCTCCTCGGCCGTCTCGGGGTGGGCACACCGGACTTCGTTCTCCTCGGTGTGTTCGAGCATCTCCTCGAAGGTGACTTCCGGCGCTTTCACGTCGCCGATCTGGTTGACGTGGGCCTTGATCTGCACGTCGTACTCCGAGGCGTCCAGCACCTGCTGGGCGATGGCACCCGCGGCGACCCAGTTGACGGTCTCGCGGGCGGACGAGCGGCCGCCGCCACCCCAGTTGCGCGTCCCGAACTTCGCCGAGTAGGTGTAGTCGCCGTGGGACGGTCGCGGGGCCGTGACGAAGGGCTCGTACTTGCCCGACCGCGCGTCCTTGTTCTGGATGACCATGCCGACGGGCGTCCCCGTGGTGTAGCCGTCTTGGACGCCGCTGTTGATCTTCACCTTGTCCGGTTCGCCCCGGGAGGTGGTGATCATCGACTGGCCCGGCTTGCGCCGGTCGAGTTCCCGCTGAATCGTCTCCTCGTCGATCTCGACGCCCGCCGGGACGCCCGAGACGGTACAGCCCATGGCCTCCCCGTGGCTCTCCCCGTAGGTGGTCACCTGAAAGAGCCGCCCGAAACTGTTGCCGTTCATTACTGGCTTCTGAGTGGCCCTGGCATTTGAAGGTTGAGAAAGCGTCGAACCCCGCCTTCGCCCGCACGAGGGTTTATGTCGAAAGCCGGGACCACCGCGGACCGTGCGCTGAGAGCCGCCGCGGCGCAGTCCGCGATAGCACGGGACACTGCGCCGCGACCCGCCCGTCCCGTCTGCTCGCCCTCATCGCTCACTACCGGCGAGCCGTTACTCCCGAGTGACCGTCGCCCCGATTCCCTCGAACACGTCGAAGAAATCCGGGAACGACACGTCTACGTGTTCACCGCCCTCGATGGTCGTCGGTCCGTCGGCGACCAGCCCGGCCACCGACAGCGACATCACGATCCGGTGATCGGCGCGGCCGTCGACCGTCGCGCCCTGCAACTCGGTCTCGCCGCCGTGGATCGTCAGGGTGTCCTGCTCCTCCTCGACCGTGGCTCCCATCGCCGTCAGTTCCTCGGCCATCGCGCTCACGCGGTCGGTCTCCTTGTACCGGACGTGCTCGCAGTCGGTGATCGTCGTCGTGCCGTCGGCGACCGCGCCCAGCACCGCGATCGTCGGCAGGAGGTCGGGTGTGTCCTCGACGCCCACCTCGATCCCCGAGAGCGAGGACTGGCGGGTCGTGATGACGCCCCGATCACGGTTCCAGTCGATGTCCGCGCCCATCCGCTCCAGTACGTCGACGATGGCCGCATCCCCCTGTGCGCTGGGCTGTGCGCCACGCACAACCAGGTCGTCGTCGGCCGCCAGCGCGCCCGCCGCCAGCAGGTACGACATCGAGGAGAAGTCGCCGGGGACGGCGTACTCGCCACCTCCCGGCGCGTAGGACTGCCCGCCGTCGACCCGGAAGCCCGCGTCGGTCTCGACGGCCTCGACGCCGAACGCGTCAAGAACCTCGATGGTGATCTGGACGTACGGCGCGGATTTGAGTTCGGTCTCCAGATCGATCTCGATGCCCTCGTCGGTGACCGCACCGGCCATCAACAGGGCGGTGATGTACTGCGAGGACACGTCGCCGGGGATCGAGACCGATCCACCGTCGACCGGGCCCTCGACAACGAGCGGGGCCTGGCCGTTCCCGCGGGTACTCTCCGCACGGCCACCGAGTTGCTCGACCGCGTCCAGCAGTGGCCCCTGGGGCCGTGACCGGAGCGAGTCGTCGCCGGTCAGGACGGTGATCCCGTCGGCGAGCCCGGCGGTCGCGGTGACCAGTCGCATCGTCGTCCCGCTGTTGGCGCAGTCGATCACGTCGTCTGGCACCTCGGGGCGGCCGTCGAACCCTTCGATGTCGAGGGTGCTGTCGTCGGCACTGCGGTCCACGGTGCCGCCGTAGGCCTCGACCGCGCGCATCGTCGCTCGCGTGTCCGCGCTCACGAGCGGGTCGGTCACTGTCGCGCCGTCCGCGTATCCCGCCGCGAGAATCGCCCGGTGGGTGTAGCTCTTCGAGGGCGGGGCCTGCACGGTCCCGCCGACCCGAGACGGTGAGATCTCGACGTTCATGGGGAAGTCGTCGCAGTCCCCCGGCATGAGGGTACCGGAGCGCCCCGAGGACCCACGAGGTTTTGTCGGTCGGGACCGGACACCGCCGTATGGAACGCGACCTCTCCGCTCTCGACGCCTTCCTCGACGAGACGGGCGTCGACGGCTTCCTGATCGACGCCGCTGGCGACGACTCCGACCAGTTGTATCTCTCCGGATTCGACGCACCGGACCCGTTCCACACGCTCTACGACGGCGAGGTTCACCTCCTGGTCTCCAGCCTGGAGTACGGCCGCGCGATGACCGAGAGCCGGGCGGCCTCGGTCGAGCGCCACGTCGACTACGACCTGCCCGCGCTGGTCGAGGAACACGGTCGGCTCGAGGGCGGGCGTCGCGTCCTCGCCTCGTTCGTCGGAGACCGCGGCGTCGAGTCGGTGGCCGTCCCGTCACGCTTCCCCGTGGCGACCGCCGACGGCCTCCGCGACCACGGCATCGAAGTCCACTCACCCGACACGCCGCCCATCGGCCGCGGCGGGACCAACGTCATCGAGAGCACCCGTGCGAAAAAGACCGACGCGGAAGTCGACCACGTTCGCACGGCCCAGAAAGCCAACGAAGCCGCCATGGCGGCCGCCGAGGACCTGATCGCCGCGGCGAGTATCGAGAACGGGACGCTCCACCACGAGGACGAGCCGCTGACCAGCGAGCGGGTCAAAGAGGAGATCGAGGTGACGCTCCTCCGGCACGGCTGTGCGCTCGACGAGACCATCGTCGCCTGCGGGGCCGACGCCGCCGACCCCCACGACCGCGGGAGCGGCCCGCTCGCGGCCGACGAACCGATCATCGTCGACATCTTCCCGCGGGACAAGGCCACGAAGTACCACGCGGACATGACCCGGACCTTCCTGAAAGGCGACCCGCCCGAGGAGATCCGCCGGTGGTACGACCTGACAGCCGAGGCGAAGCAGGCAGCCCTCGAAACCGTCGAACCCGGCGCGACCGGCGCGGCGGTCCACGACGCCGTCTGTGACGTGTACGAGGATGCCGGCGAACCGACTCTCAGGAGCGACGAGACGACCGAGACGGGCTTCATCCACAACACCGGCCACGGCGTCGGGCTGGACGTCCACGAACAGCCCCTCGTCGGCCCCGGCGGGGGTGAACTCGAACCCGGCCACGTCATCACCATCGAACCGGGCCTGTACGATCCCGCAGTCGGTGGCATCCGGATCGAGGACATCGTGGTCGTCACCGAGGACGGCTACGAGAACCTCACCGACTATCCCGAGGCACTCGTCGTCTGAGACCCGCTCGACGTTGCATTCCCGCTCTCTCGCGCCTCGTCCAGCCACCCCGGCGGCTGGATCGGCACGTTCCCAACCTGCGTGATCCGGTAGTCGACGGCGTAGACGAACGGCTCGCCACGCTGGGTGCCCCGCAGGTCGATGCTCGCCCGGCGGATCACACCGCTCGGTGCGATCAGGATTCGGCCCGACGAGGAGTTCAGCGTCACTGTCGCGTTCGGGCCGGTCGCCGCCGCAGTCAGGTCGAAGGCGGCGTATTTACGGCCATTGCGGGTGACGTTCCCGGCCGGCTCGAACTCGCCGAACTCGTAGATCCGGCGGAGCTGTCGGGTGCGGAGGCTACTGCCGTGGACGGTGTTGACGAACGCGACGGAACCGTCACCGTCGGTGGTGAACGTGACGTTCTCGTCGCCGAGGTCGGCCGTGTCGAACGTCGTGGAGCCGTCGGCGACGAACCTGGTGAACAACTCCGCCCCGTCCACGTACCGGTCGAGGGTGCTGTCGGTCGTCCGTCTGTGTATCAGCTGTCGCTCGCTGGCTGGGTCGCTGGCGACGCTGACGGTCTCGTTCGAGCTCCCGTTGGGAGACCTGATCCGCACGTCGAGGCTGAGTTCGTACCCCCGATCACGGAGCGCGTCGGCGTGTGCGGCCAGTCGGTCGTACGGGATTCCGGGGCCGCCACCGGTTTCGGTCGTGTTCCCCGGTGCGGGTCCTGCGGGCTCGGGTCGTTCGACCCACGAACACCCGGCGAGAATCGTCGCGACGGCGACAAGGAACGCGAGCGCCACCCGCCTGTCCATATCAGATAGCGTCAGCGCGGCGGTAAAAGGCTCGTGGTCGGCGACCCGAACCGCTTTTGAGCGGGCCACGGTTACCACGTCTCCATGAACGTACTCGTGGTCGGTGCCGGCGCGATGGGCCGCTGGTTCGCCGACGCGGTCCGGGCGGGCCCAGACGAGGTGGCCGTCGCCTTCGCCGATCCCGACGACGCGGCCGCCAGCGCCGCCGCCGAGACCGTGGGCGGCCGGACGGTCCCGCTCGACACCGACGAGTCCTTCGCCGCCGTCTGTATCGCGGTCCCGATCCCGGTCGCCGTCGAGGCCATCGACACCCACGCCGACCGGGCCGAGGACGCACTGGTCGACGTGACCGGCGTCGCCGCCGACCCCGTCGCCGCAATGCGCGAGGCGGCCCCCGACCGCGAACGGCTGAGTCTCCACCCACTTTTCGCCCCGGAGAACGAACCGGGGAACGTCGCCGCCGTCGTCGACGCCGCCGGACCGACGACCGACGCGATCCGGGACGCACTGCAGGCCCGCGGCAACACCGTCTTCGAGACGACTGCGGCCGAACACGACCGCGCGATGGAGACCGTCCAGGCCAAGGCCCACGCCGCCATCCTCGCGTTCGGGCTGGCCGCCGATCCGGTGCCCGAGCAGTTCCAGACGCCCGTTTCCGCCGCGCTGTTCGATCTGGTCGAACAGGTTACGGGCGGCGATCCACGCGTGTACGCCGACATCCAGACCGCCTTCGAGGGAGCCAGCGACGTGGCCGCGGCGGCCGAGGAGATCGCGGCGGCCGACGACGACGGGTTCGGAACCCTGTACAGCGACGCGGGTGATCGCCGATGAACGCCGACCAGCGCGAACAGGTCCGGGACAACGCCCGGTACCTCCAGTCGGTCCGCCCAATCGACCCCGAGGAGATACAGGAGTACGTGGAGGGACAGCCGCACCCAGCCACGATCACGCAGGTCCTGCGGGAGGACGCCTTCGACCTCGGGCTGCTGGAGAACGACGACGGCACGTTCGAACCCGTCGAAGAAGGCCCCCTCTCGGTCCCGTTCCACGGCGTCGAGGGGTTCCCGTCGGCGTACTCGATGGCGCTCGAAGACATGTTCGTCGAGCAGTACGGCGCGGGTTGGCCAGAAGGGGAGTCTGGCGACGCCATCCGCGAGCGGATTCGCGACCTGAAGACCGACTACCTGTGGGGCAACGACGTGGACTACGACGCGGAGACGGCGCTGGCCTACGCGCTCTATCACCTGCCCGACTACTACGCCGCGGTGCAGTACGTCCTCGCGGACCTGATCGCGGACGGTCTGTGTCCACGGAAACTGCGCGTCCTCGACGTGGGCGCGGGTGTCGGCGGCCCGGCGCTGGGGCTGGCCGATCTGGTCCCCGAGGACGCGCTGGTCGAGTACCACGCCGTCGAACCGAGCGCGGCGACCGACGTGCTCTCGACCCTGCTCGAGGAGACCGGCCGGAACTTCCGGACGACGGTTCACGAGACCACCGCCGAGGACTTCGAACCCGTCGGGGAGTACGACCTGATACTCTTCGCCAACGTCCTGAGCGAACTCGACGATCCTGCCGGCGTCGTCGACCGCTACCGGGATGCACTCGCAGCGGACGGTTCGCTCGTCGGACTCGCGCCCGCCGACCGCGAGACCGCTATCGGACTGCGCGAAGTCGAACGCACAGTCGAGGACGGACTGACCGTCTACGCGCCGACGGTGCGGCTCTGGCCGTCGGCGACGCCGACCGACGAGGGCTGGTCGTTCGACGTGCAGCCGGACCTCGAACCGCCGGCCTTCCAGCGTCGTCTCGACGAGGCCGCCAGCGGCCCGGACCACGAACCCGGCGAGTTCGTCAACGTCGACGTGCAGTACGCCTACACGATCATGCGGCTGGACGGCCAGCGCCGGATCGACTTCTCACCGTCCGTCAGCGAGTTCGCCCGAATGGCCGAGATGGACACCCACGTCTCGAACCGCATCGACGTGGCGGCGATCAAACTGAGCCACGACCTCGCTGGCGAGGACGCCAACCCGCTGTTCAAGATCGGCGACGGGAGCGAGCAGGTCGCCCACTACGCCGTCCTCACCAAGGAGTCGGCGCTGAACAGCGACCTGGCGACGGCCGCGTACGGCGACCTGCTGGTCTGTGAGAACGTCCTGGCGCTCTGGAACGACGACGAGGGCGCCTACAATCTGGTGGTGGACGGCGAGAGCGTCGTCGACCGGGTGCCCGCCGACGCCTGAGTTACTCGGTGTCCGCGCCCAGGCCCTCGCCGCTCTCGAACCACTCCGCGAACGAGCCGAGAGCGAGCAGCCAGACGAAGGCGAGTGTCCCCGCTCCCAGGAGACCCAGAATCAGCGCGACCCACCACAGCCCGAGACTCTGTAGGAGCGCCGACGTGGCCGCGACGAAGGCGAGAAAACTCGTCGCCAACCCGACGAAGACGAACGCGCTCCGGAGTCGGTCGGCCCGCGACTCGTCGAACTGGTCGAACAACAGCCACCGGCAACTCCCGAGTACCGATAGATCCTCGGGTGGGTTCCTCTCCTCAGTCATATACAGTACCTTATAAAAAGCGTCATATAAAAACTGGTGCCGACTCAGTTCCCGAGCGTCGCGGGTGAGCGGTGGGCTTTTGCGAGGGCCGTCCTACCACTCGACATGGCCGATCCGGAGATTCTGTTGACGAACGACGACGGCATCGAGAGCACCGGGTTTCGCGCCCTCTACGACGCGCTCTCGGCCGTCGGGACGGTGACGGCCGTCGCCCCCGCCGCCGATCAGAGTGCCGTCGGCCGTGCGCTCTCACACAACGTCGAGATACACCAGCACGAACTGGGTTACGCCATCGAGGGGACGCCGGCCGACTGCGTGGTCGCGGGTCTGGGGACGCTGGTTCCCGACGCCGACCTCGTCGTCGCGGGCTGTAATCAGGGGGCCAACCTCGGCGCGTACGTGCTGGGCCGGTCGGGGACCGTCAGCGCCGCCGTCGAGGCCACCTTCTTCGACGTGCCGGCCATCGCCGTCTCCCTGTACGTCCCCGTCAGCGAAGACACGAGCTACACCGACGTCGACGTGGACCTGTCCGCCTACGACAACGCCGCCCGCGCGACGCGGTACCTCGCCGACCACGCCCTCGACGCCGGCGTCTTCGAGCGGGCGGACTACCTCAACGTCAACGCACCCGTCCCCGAGCAGAGCGGTGACGGGCCGGCGGAGATGGTCGTCACCGAACCCTCCCGGACCTACATGATGGACGCCGAGCGTGACGACGGGGAGATCACCCTCCACGACCGCATCTGGGAACTGATGGGCGAGGGCGAGATCCCCGACCCCGAGGGGACAGACCGCCGCGCCGTCGTCGACGGGAAAGTCAGCGTCTCGCCGCTGACGGCACCGCACACCACCGAACACCACGAAGCACTCGACGCGCTCGCGGAGACCTTTTCGGACACTGCCGACTGAGTTACGCCCCCGGTCGCGTGCCGAGCGTTTCACCCTCAGATAGGAGACCCAAACCTTACCTGCCTGTTGCCCTGAGCGGGGGTATGGCCAAGATCGAGATGGAGCTGTCCGACCGCGTCGAGAACGACATCGAGCGCATGGTGAACCAGGGCGAGTTCGTCAACTGGGACGAGGCCGTCGAGAAACTGCTCACGCAGGGCCTGTCGGCCTACGGCCCCATCGAGGAGGAGAGCGAGGAACTCGGCGAAGACATGTTCCAGCAGTCCGTCGCCGATCAACAGGACCCCGCCATGCGCGACGAACCCGGCGACGACGAGTACACGCTGTAGCCCGTCGCTCGCTGCCGAGCACAGGCCGAACAGTTCTCGCGAATCGAGCGCCGCTACTTGTCGATTCCGCGTGAAAACCAAGAGTTACGGTGGTTCCGTGTCCCTCTCGTGAGTATGGACCAGACGTTCGTCGACCTGCTGGCGCGAAACGCCGAACACGCCGAGCGGTTCGACTCACGGTTCGACGACGTGCAAGACGCCCAGCACCCCGCCGTCGTCACCGTCTGCTGTTCGGATTCGCGCGTCCTCCAGGACCAGATGTGGGGGAACGACGAACCCGGTCGGATATTCACCTGTGGCAACATCGGCAACCGGGTCGTCCAGCGGACCGCGGTCGGCGAAACCGTCTCCGGCGACGTGCTCTACCCCATCGAACACACCGGCACCGAGATCGCCGTCGTCGTCGGGCACACGGGCTGTGGAGCCGTCACCGCCACCCACGACGCGCTCGTCCACGGCGTCTCCGAGCCCGACGGCATCGGGCACTGTCTCGACCTGCTGAAACCCCACCTCGAACCCGGACTGGACCGCTTGCCGGCCGACCTCTCCCGACCCGATTCCATCAACCACCTCGTCGAGTACAACGTCGACCGACAGGTCCAGTTCCTCCGTGAGAGCGGCGATGTCCCCGATTCGGTCACCGTCGTCGGCACCGTCTACGACTTCCAGGACGTGTACGGCGGCCGTCGCGGCGAGATTCACGTCGTCAACGTCGACGGCGAGACCGACGTGGACCGGCTCCGGGCCGACCACCCCGAGATCGAAGCCCGGATCGACCGCCGCTGGGAGTATTGAGGGATCACTCCCGGGAGTCGTGTTCCTGGTAGATGACGTGCCCGCAGGCCTTGCAGTGTGAGGCGTCCGGATCGTGATACGAGAGGCCACACTCCGGACAGGTGACGTTGACCTTCTCCCGACTGGTCCACTCCTTGAGGATCTTGCTGGCCTGCCGCGGGATGACGATGATCGCCGCGAGGATCGACGCGACGGTGATCCACTTCCCCGCCGCCGTCGTCGGCACGATGTCGCCGAAGCCGACCGTCGAGAGCGTGACGACCGTGTAGTAGAACGCGTCCCCGAACGTGTCGACGTTGGGGTTGACGCCGTGTTCGGCGCTGTAGAAGAGCCCGGCCGAGGCCGACAGGAGGACCAGAATCGTGAGGAGGAGTTTCATCGCCCGGAGGGTGTTGTCCGAGACGGTCCCGAAGAAAAACTCCGCGTCCTGCGTGAATCGGTAGAAGCGCAACACCCTGACGATCCGGAGGATTCGCAGGAATCCCACGTTGACCGCGAAGATCGACGCCGGGAACGCGACCAACAATAGCGTCGGCAGGATGGCGAACAGGTCCACCATCGTGTAGCCGTTCAGGAACTCGCCGAGTCGGTTTTCCGCGCCGTAGAGCCGGAGGACGTACTCGACCATGAACACGGCCGCGATGGCGACCTCGAACGTCCAGAGCAGGTCCCGGAACCGATCCGCGACCGGGTACGTCTCGACGACGAACAGACAGACGAACAGCAGGTTCAACAGGAGCAGTGCGATGTCGATAGCCTTCCCGAGGTACGTCCGGTGGTCCAGCAGGTAGAATCGGACCGTCTCCCGGAGGCCGTCTCCGCCCGACACGGACTCGTCGCCGTCCATACGCCCCGTTTTGGCGGCCCCGTTACAAAACTGCCTGTCTACCGGGATTCGCGCTGTTCGACCTTGTTCAACTCGATCAGCAGTCGGAAGACGGCCTTGACGAGGTTCGAGTCCACGTCGAACCGTTCGGCGTTCTCGCCGGCCCGCTCCATCACGGCCTGTTCCTGCTCCTCGTCGGTCGTCGGGAGGCCCTGTTCCTCCTTGACGGCCGCGATGGTCTCGGCGACGTAGGTTCGCTGGGCGATCAACTCCACGAGTTCCCGGTCGATGGACTGGATCTCCTCGCGGAGTTCGTCCAGGTTCATCTCGTCTGTGCGCCGTCGGTCTGTGTCGTTGTCAGCCATGTGTTACCGTCTCGTTCCGTCCAGATATCCCGCACTGTCTTGAGCGCGCTGTGCTCGCCGACCGCAGTGAAACTCGGGCCGGTCCCCGAGAGGGAGACGCCCTCGACCAGCGGCATCGCCTCGACGATGGGCTCGGTGGGGAAATCGAGGGCCGCACAGTAAGCGAGGCCGTTGACCGTCATCGCCCGCGCGAAGTCACCGCCGAGCGCGAGGTCGGCCACCAGTTCCGCCATCGGCGCGACCTGCTTGCACCGATCCACGTCGGCGTCGGCCGAGAACGAGCGTTCCGGCGGCGTCCAGACCAGCACGGACCAGTCGCGTTCCTCGCGCGCCAGCAACTCGTCCTGGGTGTTGTCGGTGACCGTCACGCCGCCGAGCATGCTCGCGCTCGCGTCGTCGAACGCGCCCGTCACCGTGACGCCCGCGTCCCGGGCGGCCTGGACGCCGATCCGACAGGCGTCCTCGCGGTCGATCTCGTCGCTCGCGTCGAGCGCCGAGAGGGTCGCCAGCACGGTCGCGTTCGCGGCCGCGCTCGAACTCTTCAGCCCGGAGGCCATCGGCACCTCGCTCTCGGTCCGAACCGTCCCGCCCTGTCCGTCGCCGAACTGCTCGGTGACGCGTTCGACACACCGCTCGATCAGCCGCGTGTCCGCGTCGGGCGCGCCGGCGATCTCGCCCTCGACGCCCCCCTCGGGGTCCAACTCGACGGTCGCCGTCGTGTAGGCGTCGATGGCGAACGCCGATCCCGTGCCGGTCGCGAGGGCGTTCAACACCGTCCCTGCCGCTGGAGCCTGTGCCCGACCTTCCATCATCCGTTCCTCTCGTATCTCGGTACTTACCTGTGGTGGTTGTCGGTCGCGCGTTCGACGGGATTTTGCCCTCGGGACCGAACGTTCCACTATGACCACCCGCGAGGAAGTCTCCCCCCAGACCCTGCCGATAGAGCTCACCGAGGACGGGATCACCGTCGAGTACAACGACGGACGCGAGGCGTTCTACCGGGGCGTCCCACAGAAGCGGGAGTCGCCGCTGCGGACTGCGCCCGGCCGGGACGTACACGTCCTCGTCACCGACGGCAGCGAGACACAGGGCGTGTTGACCTACGTGAACGACCTGAAAACGCACGCCGAGATCCTCGAAGACACCGGCGTCGGTCGCGTCATGCTCGAACCTGACGAGCAGACCACGGTCTTTCCCGGCGTCAGTGTCCGCAACGAGGCCCACCGCGTGATCGTGGAGGCCGACCTCGACCGCGCCGACGGCCGTGTGTTCGTCTTCGAGGAGAACCAGATGGGCGAACGGTCCTTCGAGATCGTCGCCGACGCGGAGTGACACCGCAAGTACCACGCTATCTCCCCGGGTGGCAGCTTGGAATCACGGACAGCAGACTGCACAGTCAGTTCAGCGTGACTCCGCCGGTCTGTCGGCGTCGATAGCAAGACGAGAGCGTGAGCGACAATCAGCGACTGCCCCGTCGCTTCTCGAAAAACCCCTGTATCACGTAGATACTGGCGGAATACAGGAATAGAATCACCCCACCAGCTAACAAGAGGTTCCCGCTTCCCGACGCACCAGCGACGAACGACGAACCGGCCTCGTTTAACATCACCCCGTAGATGATGATCATGATCCCCATGATTCCTGCCACGTTCTCTTTCCGGGCGCGCCACGATCCGAAAAGATAGAGATTGAAGTAGTCGTCGACCGCCGAGACGGCGACAAAGAGCGGCGGAAAGACGAAGATGAGACCCAGGACTGCTGCCACGGGTGACCGACCGACCACCAGACCGATTCTGGAAATGAGTGGAGCCAAACCGATCAAAGCCAGGCCGCTCCCGATGATCATGACGAGCGTCTCGACGAGTGATGCCTGTTCTTGAGCCATTTCACCCGTCGATTCGTCGACCGGTTCGGCAGTCCCGGCCGAATCGTGACCCGCGCCTGTCGAATGCGTCTCAACACCGCTCCCAGTGTCAGTCCCACCCGACGAATCCGGCATCGCGATGCTGTCAG
This sequence comes from Halorientalis pallida, assembly GCF_049605515.1. Taxonomy (GTDB): domain Archaea; phylum Halobacteriota; class Halobacteria; order Halobacteriales; family Haloarculaceae; genus Halorientalis; species Halorientalis pallida_A. The sequence goes on along the minus strand of NZ_CP187158.1, from coordinate 1,084,396 downwards.
CAGCCAGGTCGAACCCCGTAGTATCGTCCAACACCTCATCGGGTTGTATGAGGTCGATATCGTATTCGGCCGCCGCCTCCTGTGCCTCCGGACTGATTCCACCGGGGGCCGTGAGTGACAGGTTTCCAACGTCTTTCTTCTTTCCGGCCTTGAGCAAATATTTCACATGATCGGTACTGATCGCCGTATCCGATCCGGTCTCGACGAGGCAGAGACAGCGTTCCGTCCGGTCGGATTCGTCACGTGAAACACATCCGATCACCGCAGCTGAAGGGTTGATTACGTTCGTTTCCGTATCGTAGCCACGAGAGTGAAGAAAGGCCACTACCTCGTCGAGATACTCTGAAGGGGTTTGTTCACTGTTCTGAGCACGATCGGACCGGACCATCTAGTACAACCAGATAGCCAGATTGTATTAAATGTCAGTTATTTACTCTGTTCGAGATGACAAATAAACCCGCCCTGATGACGGGATCCCTCCTGCTGGTTACGGATTCCCGTTTTGATTACCCGTCTCGCCTGGTGACTCTGTACGCATCCGGGCGGGTATCCCTCCGGCGGCAACGAAACGGGTTGTCGCCGTTTTTCACGCGGTCTCGATACCCTCGGGCAGATCCAGCGGGACGCTTCCCTTCGTGTAGCCCTCCACGCGGCCGTCGGGCCAGGCCCGGAACACGACCGCGGGGCGGTGCCGGACCTCGGGTCGTTCCTCCAGCAGCGTCTCCCAGTGGTGGTCGGCGAAGGAAGAACAGTCGACGAACAGCGTCACGCCGCCCTCGTGTTCGGACAGCTGGCCGCTGACTTTCGTCTCGGCGGTCTCGCGGATCGACTTGCTCGCCGAATTCGCGGCCCGTTCCGCGGGCGGTTGCGGCCGGGTGACCTCCACGAGGACGCCCCGGCCGTTCTTGTCCGCGCGGAAGTCGATGAAGTGGCCGGTCGTCACCTCGATCTCCGGGGTGACCTCGTAGCCGGCCTCGTGGAGAATCTTGGCGACGGTGAACTCGCTCATCGTCGAGCGCATCCGGCCGACGTTGAGGTGTTCGCTCGTGCCGAGTTTCGACGCCATCGTGTAGCGGTCGTCGAGCGCGTCGGTCCCCAGGAACTCCTCGTAGAACTGGAGTCCCTCGTCAGGGTCGGCATCGGGGAAACCCGCGGCGTGGTCGTGCAGGAACTCACGGGTGGTGTGTCGGCCGTCCTTCGAGAGCAGGACGGGCAGGAAAAAGTGCGAGATCGTCGGGTAATCGGCCAGCCACGGCGACTCCTCGTGGAGCTGGGCCAGCAGTTCGCGCTGGGCCCACTCCGAGATGCGGTCTGGCACCTGCGAGAAGGTGTACTTCTCGGTGCGCCAGAGGGCGCTGGGCGTCTCGGTGTTGCCCAGCCAGTAGCCCTGTCCGTTCCAGGCGAACAGGGCGATGTCGCCGTTGTCCATCTCGAACCGACGGGCGTCGTAGCCCGCGGGCTGTTTGTACCAGGGGCGACGCATGGTGGCCCCGAGGTTGGCGTCGAGGGGGCCGAGCAGGTCCGACCGGACCCGTCCCTCGGTCCAGCGTTCGTTCGATACCCGAAAGCGGAGCGGCTTCGCCACACCAGCGCTTGACTATCGAGCGCATTACGTGTTGCGCGTCGTCGCCGAAGAAAACGGTCGGTTACGACTCCTCGTCACGCCGGTGCCGCGGCCGGGGACGGGTCGTCGCCCCCGTTGATGATCCGTTCGACGACGTCACCGATGTCCGGCGCGTCCCGGTCCTCGTCGCTCTCTCGCGGGTCGTACGGAGCGATCGGCATGGGAGTCGCACCCCGTCGAACGTCGTCGGCCCGGCGAAAAAACGCTTGTGCCGACTGCGACCCGAGTGCGGGCCATACTTGGCGCTGGAGCCGTTGCCCAGAACATGGCGGACGAACACGGGGGATTCGAACACGTTCGCGAGACCGTCGACGGCAACGCAGTCTGGCGGCTCGTCGGCTACGCGCGCCCCTACTGGCTCACCCTCTCGGTCGGCGTCGTCGCCTCGTTCCTGACCCGCTTCGCCCGACTGGTCCCGCCGATCATCGTGGCGACCGCTATCGACCGCGTCGTCCTCCAGTCCGGCGACCCGGGCCTGCTGGCGACGGTCGGGCTGGTTCCTGCAGGGACGATCACCGGCGAAGCCGCGCGGCTGGCCTTCCTCGAACGGCTGGTCGTCATCGCCGCGCTGGCCTACCTCCTCCGATCTGTAACCCGGTTCGCGGGCCGCTACCTGATCCAGGCGACCGCTCAGAAGATCCAGCGGGACCTCCGCGACGACGCCTACGACCACCTCCAGCACCTCTCGATGGATTTCTTCGCCAACCACCAGACCGGCGGAATGCTGTCGATCCTCAACTCCGACATCAACAGACTGGAGTCGTTCCTCAACACGGAGTTCCGGCAGTTCATCCGGATGCTGGCCACGGTCGGCGGCATCGCTATCGTGCTGGCGTACTACTCGCCGCGGCTGGCGCTGATCGCGCTCGCGCCGGTGCCGCTCATCGGTATCGCCAGCGCGGTCTTCCTGCGCTGGATCGAACCCAGATACCGGGAGATCCGACAGACCGTCTCGCGGCTGAACACCCGGTTAGAGAACAACCTCGGCGGCGTCGCCGTCGTGAAGGCGTTCAACCGTTACGGCTTCGAGCGGGACCGCGTCGCCGCCCAGAGCCAGCAGTACCACGACGAGAAGGTCGCCGCGCTCCGCATCCGGCGGGCCTTCTTCGCCGCGCTCCGCATGCTCACGGGTATCGTGTTCGTCCTCGTCCTCTACATCGGCGGCCGGGACATCATCCTCGCCGGCCCGGAGGAGGCGATCATCTCGACCGGGGCTTTCGCCGCCTTCTTCCTCTATCTCCGGCGGCTGTACTCGCCGATGCGCCGCATCGGCAAGTCGGCGAACAAGTACCAGCTCGCCCACTCCAGCGCCGAGCGGGTGTTCGGCCTGCTCGACACCGAGCCGACGATCACCGACCCCGACGACCCCTACCGCCCCGACGAGATCGAGGGCGCGGTCGAGTTCGACGACGTGACCTTCGCCTACGGCGAGGGCCAACCGGTCGTCCGCGGCGTCTCACTCGACGTGCCCGCCGGCGCGACGGTGGGGCTGGCCGGGGCGACGGGTGCGGGCAAGTCCACACTGCTCAAACTCGTCCCACGGCTCTACGACGTGGATTCCGGGACCGTCCGCGTCGACGGCACCGACGTGCGGGAGTACGACCTCCGGCGACTCCGCGAGGAGATCGCCGTCGTCGAGCAGAATCCCTACCTGTTCTCCGGCACCGTCGCCGAGAACATCGCGTACGGCGACGAACTCGCCCTGGAGGTCGAGAGCGACAGCCGGTCGGTCGACCCCGAGCGCGAGGCCGCGGTCCGCGAGCGCGTCGTCGAGGCCGCGAAGGCCGCCGAGGCCCACGAGTTCGTGCAGGACCTCCCCGACGGCTACGACACGCAGGTCGGCGAGCGCGGGATCAAGCTCTCGGGCGGCCAGCGCCAGCGCGTCGCCATCGCGCGGGCCCTGCTGAACGACCCCGCCATCATCGTCTTCGACGAGGCCACCAGCGACGTAGACACCGAGACCGAGGAGTTGATCCAGGAGAGCCTCGACCGCCTCATCGAGGACCGCACCGCCTTCGTCATCGCCCACCGGCTCTCGACCATCAAGGACGCCGACCGCATCGTCGTGATGGACGAGGGCGAAATCGTCGAGTCGGGAAGCCACGAGGATCTGCTGGCCGTGGAGGGTGGTGCGTACGCCGATCTGTGGGCGGCACAGGCCGACGAAGAACGGTCGAAATCGGTCGCCGACGACTGAGGGGATGCATCCTTTCGAGACCGACAGTCGGCGATGGGTTTCGAGTGCCGTGCTGAATACGGGTCGCATCTCGGTCACGCCACCGCATGGGTAACGACCGAAACGGTGCCGTTGGTTTCGACGCGGAGTTCGTAGGACTCGAAGTGTTGTACCGTTCGATTCCACTCGATCGTTCCGTTCACCCGAATCTCGACCCGATAGTCGCCATTTTCACGAAACACATCTTTCTTGTCGAATTCGATCGTCGTCCGGTCGTCGTACGTCCGACCGAGAACGACCCCGCGTCCATTTTCGTTCAGCTCGGTAATCGTTATGTGTACCGGGGCACGGGCCAGATTTTGGATGTCCACAGTAGCCGTGAGCCCAGGGTGAACGTCTGGTTCGGTGAATGCCCCCGCGTCGCTTTCCGGTGCTGTAGTGGGATCGTATCCAGAACACCCCGACAGGACCATCAGCAACGCTATTATGACGAGACGGAATGAAAACCCCGAGGACCGCCTTGTTGTCATTGATACAGACTATCTACTCTCGTTGCAAAGGTCTGGTGGGTCGCTGACCGCTCGAAGAACGAGCTCTCTGTTCAGCAAGTCGTTGTAGTAACTACTGATGCTGTAGCCAGTCTGCAAAGAATTCGACTCCGGATCCCGGTTTATCCAGCGGCCTCGACGGCCTCCTGCACCGCGTCGAAGTCCGGCTGGGTGTGGGGGTCGTCGGCCACCCACTTGTAGGTGATTTCGCCGTCGCCGTTCACGACGAAGACGGCGCGCTGGGCGAGTCCGTAGTAGCCCATGTCCGCGAAGTCGATCTTCACGCCGTAGTCCTCGATGACTTCCTTGTTCGAGTCGCTGAGCATGTGGAACTCGAAGCCGTTCTCCTCGCGGAAGGCCTTCTGGGCGAACGGCGAGTCGACGCTGACGCCGTACAGGGTCGCGCCCATGTCTCGATACTGGTCGATGTCGTCCTGGAACTGGCTCATCTCCTCCCGGCAGGGCGGGGTGAACGCGCCGGGGAAGAAGGCCAGCACGATGGGGGCCTCGTCGAGGTGGTCCGACAGCGTGAACGGTTCGGGATCGCCGTCGTGGGCGAGCGGAACGGTGAAGTCCGGTGCCTGATCACCAGCGTCTGGCATACGGGAACACGGACGGCCTCGATGTCCGTAAAACCCGGCCGCAACCTGTTCGGGCTCCGACGCGTCCGCGTGTTCGGTCTGGCGTCCGCGGTTCGGCGCTCGAATTCGGCGCGGTGCTTACAACCCGGGACTGCCTAGGGCGGGTATGGTACTGACACCCGGAGACGACGGCGAGGGCGACGCGGGCACGGAGCGGTCGTCGGTCGAGGACGGGTTCGGGGTGCTGGCGGAGCGGCTCGGGCGGCTGTCCGCCGTCCTCCCCTGGTCGCTGGACGACGCCGTCCTGTTCCGGGACGACGAGCAGGTCGTCCTCGCGCGGTCTGCGGGCGGTCCGGGGCCGGTCGGTCCCACCGTCGGTCCCGCACCCGCGGCAGTGGACGACGACGCGGACGTGCTGGTCGTCGCCAGCGACGACGACGGACTGGTGGTCGAACACTGCGAGCCAGGGGCTGTCGATTTCGACTCGCTGGCGTGGGTGCCCGGCGGTCTGGAGGCGGCGACCCGGGAGTGAATCAGGCGTCGGCCTCGCTCGCCGGCAGGAACGACGAGAGCGGACGGAGATGCAGATACGGCTCGACCGCCTACCAGACGACCACCAGCGCGGCACCGATGGCGTTCGCGTAGGCGTCCTCCACGCTGAAAAAGCGGTTCGGGATCGTCCACTGCCAGAGTTCGATCCCGATGCCGTACAGCATCGCCACGCAGACCACGCCGGCGGCGAGGTGGGTTCGCGGTCGGTCCGAGTCCGCCAGGGCGTACGCCAGCGCGTAGGCGATGGCCGCGTACGCGAGGAAGTGTCGCCACTTGTCCAGCGGGAGCGGGTCGGCCTTCCCGGGAATGACCGGTTCGGGTGGCGGTGCGACCAGGATCGAGGTGACGAAGACGAATCCGGCGACGGCGGCGACGCCGAGCCACCGCAGCCAGGCCGGGAGGAGCGGGACCGGGAGGCGTCGCATACGTCGTGTCGCGCCCGACCGGACGAAAAAAACCAGCGGTCGCTATCAAACCGTGACCTGCGCACCGACGTACAGCGTCGCGACGAGGACGAGCCAGACCGTATCGACGAAGTGCCAGTACACCGTGACCGCACGGAGCGACGCGTCCGGGAGCGTGCCCCGCCTCGTCCGCGACCACAGCACCACGAGCGCCAGGACCCCGGCGGCGACGTGGAGCCAGTGTAGCCCCGTCAGCAGGTAGAACAGCCCGGCGTATGTCCCGACCTCCGGGCCGAAACCTGCCGACAGCCGTGTGTAGTACTCGCCGGCCTGGCCGACCAGAAACAGGCAGCCGAGTCCCGCAGTGGCCGCGAGGGTCCTGCCGACGGTCGCGGCGTCCCACCGGTCCCGGGCTGGACCGGCCGCCTGGATCGTGGCGCTACTGGCGAGCAAGACCAGCGTCAGTACGCCGACTCTCGCCACGTCGAGGGTCGGGAGCGCGGCCGGCGGCCAGGCTCGAACCCTGACGACCGCGTACGTCGCCACCGCCGCGCCGAACGTCGCGGTTTCGGTGCCAACGAACGCGAGCGCCGCTGTTCGAGCGACCGCGACCGCACGCGCTCCGGACCGCCGTCGAACGAGGCCGAGGATCCATCCACCGACGCCAGCCAGCGTCAGGCCGACCGCGACGGCGACGACGGGCCACAGGGGGACAGCGCCGGCCCGTGCGTGACCGACCACCGCGAGCGCGACCGCGAGATACCCCGCGGCGACTCCGGCAGCGACGAGACCCGGGACGGGACTCCCGTCCACGGAGTTCTCGGGTGTCGGAGGGTCGTCGGTCTCTCGTTCGTCCATCGCGTGTGTCTCAGTGGCCCCGGGGAGTCCGTTCCAGTGTCGTCCCGGGGTCGTCGAGCCAGTCCCTGTAGTCATCGGGCGGAACGACGACGACGCGACCAGTCATTCGTGCGTGGCCACTCCCGCAGTACTCGGCGCAGTAGAGCCGGTAGCTTCCGGGACGGGTCGGTGTCGTCCTGATCGTCGTGGTACGGCCCGGGAACGCGTCGCGTCTGAGCGCCAGCCCCGGGACGGACAGCGCGTGGATCACGTCCCGCGACCGGAGCTTGAGCCGGACGGTTCGGTTGGCCGGCAGGACGATCCGGTCCCGGACCGTCACGCCCGCGTCCGGGTACGTCACCCGCCAGTTCCACTGGGACGCGACTACCTCGACCGTAACCGCGTCCGGCGAGACCGACGAGTCGGTTCGGCTCCCGGACACCGCTGGCGAGGCCATCGCCTGGTAGGAGACGACGCCGACGACGAGGACGACCAGTGCCATACCGGCAGTCCACGCGAGTTCCAGCCGTCGGTCGTTCGCCGGGAGCGGTGCGTCGTCCCGGACGAGTGCGTAGGCGAGCGCGCCCTCCGCGAGCAGTGTGGCCGGCACTGCGATGGCCAGCAGGGTCCGCGCGAGGCCGCCGGTCACCGCGTCCGTCGTCGAGGCGTATCCGCCGACTTCGGCCGAAACGGCCAGGAGCAGGCCCGCCAGGAGCGAGACGCCACCCGTCGCCAGCAGGAGCGCGCGTGGGCGGTCGGCCATCCGTCAGGCCGGGTCGCGCCAGGCGTCGAGCAGTTCCTGGTAGTGGGTCCGGATCGTCATCGTACTGATGTCCGCGACGGCGGCGATGTCGGCCTGCGTCACGTCGGCGTCTTCGAGCAGACAGCCCGCGTAGATCGCCGAGGCGGCGATCCCGGCGGGGTGCTTGCCCACGTGGTATCCCTGTGCCTTGGCGGCGTCGAGGACCGCCGTCGCCCGACGCTGGACCCGCTCGCTCACCGACAGCTCCGACGCGAATCTGGTGACGTGGTTGCTCGGGTCCGGCGGGCCGATCTCCAGTGACAGTTCCGTGATGAGGTTGCGGTAGGCCCGCTCGAAGGCCGCTCGGCTGACGCGGCTGGGTGCCGTCACCTCGTCCATGGTCAGCGGGACACCGGCCTGCCGAGCGGCCGCGAACAGCGACGCCGTCACCGTGGCCTCGACGGAGCGGCCCAGGTGAACCTCGGCGTCCTGTGCCTGCCGGAAGATCACGCTGGCGGTCTCCCGGAGGCTGTCGGACAGTTCCAGCGCGGCGGCCATCCGACCGAGTTCGCCCAGCCCGAACTGGAGCGAGCGCTCGGCGGGCTGGCGCGTCATGAACCGCCTGTTCCAGGTCCGTAACCGCTCGACGCGCCGCCGCTTGCGCGGCTGGAGCCGTTTGTTCTGTGCGTCCCGGTCCGAGGCCGCGATCACCGTCGCCAGCCCGTCGTCGTGATACTGGGGTGTCGTGGGGGACCCGAACCGCTGGCAGTCGGTCGGGTCCGACTGCCGACTGGGCCGGCGGTCGAGGATCGTCTCGTCGACGACCAGTCCGCACTGTTCGCAGGCCACCTCACCGCGTGAGCGGTCGGTCCGGAGTCGGCCGTCACACTCCGGGCAGTGGCGGCGGTCGATCCGCCCTCGTTCGCTGGCATCTCGCGGCTCCGTCGACGACTCGTCGGCCCTCGACCGACTGTGTTGGTGTTTCGCGTGGCTGTGCGTCTCCGTTCGTCTCGTCGTGCGTCGTGACATGGGTAAGATCTGTCCCCGACGCCCCACCGATCCGATTCAGGGGCCGAACGCGGCCTTGTGTTCCCTGTAGAGAATACCGGTGAACAGGGCGAACGGCACGAGGCCGACGACCGACAGCGCCAGGCCGAGCGTCAGTAGTGCCGGCAGTGCCGTACTCGACAGGAAGTAGAGCACGACTGCGCCGCCGGTCGCGATGAACGCGACCACACTGACGATTGCCAGTGCGAAACTCCACTTGCGCCACTCCCAGGGCAGGTTCTCCGACCGCCTGAGTTGCTGGATCAGCACCGCTATCGGCGGAATCGCCAGCGCGACCAGCTGTAACAGCGCCAGCGCGACGTCCTGACTCATTGCCCGCTACCCCGTTCGACGATGGTCCCGCTCTCGCCGATGGCCACGTCCGGATCGCCGACGGACACGGCCGTCAGCTTCGAACCTGTGGGCGATTCGAGCGACCGCCAGCCGCCGGTGTCGCCCGGCCGTTCGACGATCTCGCCGCCGGCACCGACCGCCACGACGGTCGATTCGTCGCCGTCGATTCCCAGCAACGGTCCCGTCCCGGCCTGGACCGGCGTCCAGTTGCGGCAGGCGCGGTCGTACCGGTAGACCAGGCCGCCGCCGGCCGAGACGAGCAAGCGACGACTGCTGGCCGCGATGTCGTGGAAGTTGACCTGTGCGTTCCTGATACCGATGTCGCGCCACTCCGAGGTGTCCGCGACGGTCGCGTCCGTCCCGCCGTCGCCGGCGAGGGCGTCCGATCCGGCGGTGTCCGCCGACTCGTCGCCGTCCGTCGGTCCGTCACTGTCGGTCGACCCGGTCGCGTCCTTTGCGAACACGTTTCCGCTGGTGTCGATGGCGTAGGCGGTTTGATCGCCGAAGTCGAGGCCGGAGATGGTCGAGCCACTGCCGGGCTTGACCACCTCCCCGAAGGTCGGGCAGCCCTCGGCGTCGATGGTCGCCGACAGCACTTCGCCCGAGCCGTTGGCGATCAACAGCTGTTCCTCGCCGACTTCGCCCCGGATGGCGATGGCCTCCCAAGTGCTGGTCTTCTCGTCGGGTGCGGAGTAGTCGTACTTGCGTCCGGTCTGTGTGTCGTAGACCCCGAGTGCGCCGCTGGACCCGGCGAACCAGATCCGCTCGCCGTCGTCGGTCACGTCGACGCAGGTCAGGGTGTTGCGTTTCGTCGCGGGGCCGGCCGGGATCACCGTCTCCCAGCCGCCGTCGGTCCGGCGGAGGACGATCCCACCGGTGCCGACGGCGAACGGTCCCGCGACGGTCTGGACGACGCCGTGTAGCGTCTTCTTGGCCGAGCTCTCTGCCGTGGCCCAGCCGCTCTCTGTCTGTTCTGGCATGGTTGTCTCTCCGCTCGTATCGTCGATACCGAAGCCGCGGCGGAGCGACGCGGCGACGCTGTCGATGAGACTGCTGTCCGTGTCTGTCATTGGTGGTGTGTCCGCGTCCGCGGTGACCCGTCTCCGATCAGACGAGCGCGAAAAATCCGGCAGTGAGCGCCCAGGAGACCGCGCCGAGCAACAGCGCGACCGGCCATCGTTCGTCGACGGTGTAGCGGACGACGAGCGCCCAGGCGAACGGCGAGAAGAAGCGACCGAGAACCGGAATCCAGCCGAGGAGTACGTCGGTGAGTCCACCGACGAACACCCCCACGAGCGCGATTGCGACGGCGACCGGGAAGTCGACCGCCTCGTCGATCACCGTCGTCCGCGTGCTGGCGTAGAGGGCCGGCCCGACGAGCAGGACGGCCGCCACGACGCCACCGACGAGCCCGACGAGGATCACTCCTCGACACCTCCGTCCATCCCGTCGTGACCGTCGTCGGACCCCGGGAGACAGACGTTGCTCCCGGTTCTCCGTGTCTCACCGTCCTCGCCGGTGGCCACGCAGTCGACGCCCCACTTGAGGTACGCGCGCAGACAGGACCGGGCTTTCTCGGTCGGTCGGTAGCTGTACGTCCGGCCGTCTATCGGGGATCTGGCGACGAACCCCTTGTCCTGCAGTTCCCGGAGGTTCCGGTAGAGTTGGCCGTGACTGGTCTCCGGGGAGCGGACGGCGACGAGTTCGGAACTGATGTCGGAGCCGCTGGGTCTGGTGTCGGTCAGACCGCTCAGGACGAACAGGAGGTCGCGCTGGAATCCCGACAGGGGCGTCACGTCCTGCAGCCGTTCCGGATCGACGACTCCGGGACCGCCCGGGTCCAGATACTCGAGAAGCGATACACCGACTTCCGTGTCACCGGTGTCGCCAGTGTCTTCTGCCATCGTGCATCTCGGCGGACGAACCGCCGATGTCGCGGCCGGGCCTCGAACCCGGATGCCGGCCTGCCTACCGGACGCGACTGTCACCGTTCCCGGTGACGGGTCTCGGTTTCGGTCCCGCTCCACTCGGTGGCCCGTGGCGTGTCATCGGCGACGGACCAGGGATCGGCGTCGGTGACGACCCTGCCGACGACGGCGGACCGGACGACGGTGAACAGCCACGGCAACTGCCCGATACCGACAACGTACCCGCCCAGGGTCGCGAGTGCCTGCACCGGAACCAGTTCGGGTGGATACGTCGCGCTCCGACGAGGGAGGCCGGCGACACCGAGGGCTAGCAACGGAAGCAACAAAACGAGCGCGCCGACCGCCGTGAGGAGGAAGTGCGTCCTGGCGAGACGCTCGTCGTAGTGCCGTCCCGTGATCAGCGGAAACCAGTAGTACGAGCCGGCGAACAGCGCGAACACGACGGTGCCGACGAGGACGAGGTGGAAGTGGCTCACGACGTAGTAGGTCCCGTGCAACCGGAGATCGACCGGAACCGAGGCGAGGAGAACGCCGGTGACGCCGCCGAGGACGAAGAAGCCGACCGCGCCGAGACAGAACAGCGCCGGTGCCTGCAGGCGGACGCGTCCGCCCCAGACCGTCGCGATCCAGTTGCAGACCTTGACCGCGCTGGGCACCGCGATGGCCAGCGAGACGGCCATGAAACTCGCCTGGAGGCGCGGGTCCAGTCCCGTCGTGAACATGTGGTGGGCCCAGACGCCGAAACTGAGCGCGCCGATGGCAAGCGTCGAGTAGACGATTCCGCGGAAGCCGACGAGCGGCCGGCCGACGAACCGCGGCAGGACGTGGCTGACGATCCCCATCGCCGGCAGGAGCAGGATGTAGACTTCTGGGTGGCCGAAAAACCAGAACAGGTGTTGCCAGGTCGTCGGGCCGCCGGCGTCGACGGCGAAGAATGCCGTTCCGAGGTTCCGGTCCGCGAGCAACATAACGAGCGCGCTCCCCAGGACCGGAAACGCGAACAGCACGAGGCCAGCCGCGGTCAGCATCGACCAGGTGAACGCGTCCAGCGCGTGCCACCCGACCGTCCGCTCCTCGAAGATGGTCACGAGCAGGTTGAGCGCGCTCAGGATCGTACTCACACCGGCGAGGTGGAGGCCGAGCAAGAGGAGATCGAGGTTCGGCCCCGGAACCTGCATCGAGAGCGGGACGTACAGCGTCCAGCCGACGGCCGGAACCGTCGGTCCCGAGGGGGCCACCAGGCCGAGGAGGACGTTGCTCCGTGCCAGCAACAGTGCGGGCGGCAACAGCCAGAACGCGACGGCGTTGAGCCGCGGGAAGGCGAGGTCCGACGCGCCGACCAGCCGCGGAACGACGACGTTGGCGAACCCGAACGCGACCGGCGTGACCGCGAAAAACAGCATCGTCAGACCGTGAGTCGTGAAAAACGCGCCGTAGGTCGAGGCCGACCAGATCGTCGGCGTCGGCGTCAGCAGTGCCGTTCGGATCGCCATCGCGTCGAGGGCACCCCAGAGCCCGGCCACCGTCCCGAACGCGAGGTAGAGTCGTCCCACGTCCGCGTGGTCGGTGGTCGTCACCCACCGCCGGACGCCGGCGGCGAGGCCGGTGGGTGTGTTTCTGGGCATGGGTCGGATCGAGACGGCGACGATCAGTCGGCGGTCGTTCGCGTGGGTGCGTCGGCGGCGACCGAGAACTGCATGAACTCCCGGAGCGCGACGCTGCCGACGGCCGTCGCGACGCCGAAGGCCAGCACGGGACCGCCCGCGTACAGCAGGCCGCCAACGAGCGCGCTCGGGGCGACGAGCAGGTCGCGCAGTCGTCGATAGCCGTCGGGGTCGACCGGCAACGCCGCCAGCGCGTCGTCAAGGTGGGCCGTCAGTGGTGCGGTCGCGATGTCGCGGAGCCCGTACAGTCCGAACAGTGCGGCGACGACCCAGCCCGTCGCGGGAGCGCTCACGAGCGCCAGCGGGAACAGGGCGGTGACGAACCCGGCGAGCAACAGCCGACTGTCGGCACCGAACCGCCCGCCGGTCCGACGAACGGCCGCTCTCGCGGCACCGGCGACGAGCAACTCGACCGCGACGAGGCCGCCGAACACCACGCTCGGACCCAGGGTGAGGCCGAGAACCGACACCTGCACCGACAGGACGCGCGTGACGACGAGGATGGTGAACACGGACACGAGGCCGGTCGCGACCCGGAGGAACAGGTCGCCGACCAGAAGCGCCCGGTAGCCGGACGGGAGCGAGGCGAGTCCCCCCAGGACGGACCGCCAGTCGGGCAGTCGTGGGCCGGACGACGATTCGTCGCCGGCGTCCGCTTCGGACGGATCGCCCTCGGCATCTGGGGCAGCCCAGCGAAGCACCCCGAGGCCGACGCCCAGCGCCGCCCCGAGCGCGAGGACGACCCGGAACGCGGCCCCGACCGACCCCGTCGCCATGACGAGACAGGCGAGTATCAGGACGCCGCCGGCCGCCGCGAGGCCGCCGAACCCGTCGGCCCGCCCCGCAGCGGTCGAGACCGACCCGGGCCACGGGGCAAGCGGTGTCTCCCGGCCGAACGCGAGCGCGCCCAGTGGGAGCACGCCCACGAGGACGACGACCCATGCCGGCAGGCCGACGCTGCTGCCGATAGTCGGGGCGACGAGCCACGTCAGGAGACCGACCGCCGCGACGACCGGGACGGCGACGGCCGTGGTCCCGTCGGCCCTGCCGGCTTCGAGGAATCCCGCCAGCGCCGGGAGCGCCAGTGCGACCGTCCCGAACAGCCCGATGGCCAGCGGCCCGGCACCGAGCCTGCCGAGGTACTCGGGGACGTACCTGGCGAGGGCGTAGACGATTCCCTCGAAGGAAAGGGCGGTCAGGAGCAGGCCGGCCGCCGGGTCGCCCGATTCGAGGCGCTCCCGCGCACTCCGTGCGATCCGAAGCGGATCGGTTCCGGTCCTCGCTTCGATGGTTCGCCGGACGGTCTCGCCCGGTCCGGCGTCGGCGTCCGCGGCGATACTGTCGGTGGCTGTGTCGTCGCTGTCAGTCATGGTCGGTGTCGGTCGTGGCGTCGCTCTCGGGGTCGTCGGTCGGTCCGTCGGCTGCGAGTCGGCTGGCGATGCGGGCGATTCCGTCCCCGATTGCACGGACGAGCCGGCCGGTGCCGGCCCGGACCGAACGGCTCGCGGTCCGGAACTGTTCCCACGCCGCATCGAACTCGAACAGCGGTCGGTCGCCGTCGGCGACGCGGGCGACGGCACTGCGCGGGTCCGTGAGGAGTGCGCCGAGCGCGGCGGCCGCGAGTGCGGTCGCACGGCCGACCCGTGCGACTGCCGTCAGCGCGAATCGGCCGACGCGAAGGGTCCGGTCGCGGATCGTGGCCCGAACCGTGTCCCAGCCGTAGGTGACGACCATCTGGCCGACGAATATCGGCGTGAACAGCAGGTTCAGCGCGGTCGTGTAGGCGTCGGGAACGGTGCCGCCGACTTCGCCCGGCGGTGGCACCAGGCCGAGGCCGCCGACGAGGTAGTGGACGGTGAGGCCAGCGACGACTGCCGCGACCGCCAGCGCGACGACCAGCGTCGCGGCCATCCGGCCGCCGTAGTACTGGCGGTAGACGTTGACCAGCGGCGGGATGAGCAGGTCGGCGTAGACGAACGCCAGGACAGCCCCGTAAGAGAGGCCGTTCTGCCACAGCACGAGCGCGAAGGGGACGTTCCCGACCGAACACATCACCGTCACGACGCCGATGCCGACGCCGACGAGGGTGTCGCTCAGGACCGCAGCGAACGAGTGGCCGCCGGTGAACGCCGCCGTCCACCAGCCCTCGGGGACGAAGCCGCCGACCAGGCCGGCGATCACGAACCCCAGCGCCACGTCGGTCCAGAGCATCTCCCAGTCCTTGCTCGCGGCCCGGGCGGCACTGCGCCACCCCTCGGCCGACAGCAGGCGGGACGTGAGCGGTTGGTCGTCGCCGTCCTCGCGTGCGTCGTAGACGCGCCGACAGCCGCCACAGCAGAAGTAGACCGTGCCCGCGGCCGTCTCGCGCGTGACCGCGGCCGGATCGGCCGGGTCCACGTCGACGTTGCAGGTCTCACAGGTGGTCGTCTCGGACTCGCGGACGCGTGTGCGGGCGGCCTCGATCCAGTCGGCCGGGACGACGTGCCGGAACAGGAGCGCGAGGACGGCCACGGCGACGAGGCCGCCGAGGTACTCGCCGACGACGAACTCCCAGCCCAGCAGGACCCACAGCACGAGACCGAGTTCGATCACCAGGTCCGTGCTGGCGAACATGAACGCGCCGAGGCTCGCGACGCCGGACGCGCCCTTCCGGAACAGCGTCTTGGTCGTGCTGACCGCCGAGTACGAACAGCTCGACGAGGCCGCGCCCAGCAGGGTCCCGCGGCCGACCTCGCGCCAGCCGTCGCCGCCGAGGTACGCGCTCATCGTCTCCGCGCTGACGAACGCCTCCACCGCGCCCGAGAGTGCGAAGCCGAGGACGAGCGCCCACCAGGTGTCCCACGTCATCTCCGCGATCAACGTCCCGGACCGGACGAGTCCGTCGACGAACCAGCCGACTACGAGGTGGGTGAGCCACATCATGAGGCAGTTCTCGGCGGACGACCGCAGTACGGCGAGGGGCCAGCCGGGCGAGCGGTTGCCCGGTGGCTGGTCGGTGGTCGATACGACTGTGATCGACGGCGCAGTGGTGGTCGGCTACCGTCCGACCAGACTCGCGTCAGGCGTCGATCACGAAGCCCATGTCGTCGATGCAGGCCCGGACCGCCGACTCGGCGTCGGGGGCGCACTCGACGGTGACGGTGTCCGCGTCGGCGTCGGCGGTGACCCAGGCGACGCCGTCGAGGTCGGCGACGGCGTCACAGACGATGGCTTCGCAGTTCGAGCAGGTCATCCCGCTGACGGTGAGGGTGTATTCGGACATCCCATCCCGTCGCAGGGCCGACTCGCTTGTAAGTCGGCGAGACGTTCTGATCCACGGCACTGTTCTCACCCGAAGCGTTCGAGGAGCGTGCCGCCCTCGCCGACGGCCACGTCGACGTACTGGTCGGTGCCGAGGGCACACCCGTGGAGGGTGGTGCCGGTGGGCGTCTCCTGTTCGGTCCACGCGTGGTCGGTCAGCGCGAAGATCCGGCCCTCCGCGCCGGCCACGAGTCCCCGGCCGCCGCGGCGGTCGACCGCACGGAGCGAGCCGTCGGTCACGTCGTCTCGCATCCACGCGTGGCCGTCGTAGTCGAAGACCTCGCCCCCGTCCGTCACGGTGAGGACGAGGTCGTGTTCGAAGGCGACGAGGTCGGTGAGTTCCGCCCCGGTGTCGTCGATGCCGATGGCGGTCCACCGTCGCTCTCTGTTGTCGGATCGGGCCCGGAACGCGCGTCTGGCCACGGTGCCGCCCGTGTCGGCGACGAAGGCGCGGCGGCCGACCAGATCGACGGCCGAGGCCGACTCGCCGCCGGTGGGTTTGGTCACGGTCCCCCACTCGACGGTTCCGTTCCGGTTCTTCCCGGGCAGATACTCGCCGGAACTGTTGACCAGCGCGACCCGTTCGTTGCCGGCGCGGCCGGCGACGGCCACGTCGGCCCAGGAACTGGTCTTCCCCTCGGGGGCCGAGAAGTCGGTCAGCCGCTCGTCGAGGGTGTCGTAGGCACCGACCGCGCCGCTCCCGCCGCAGAACCACAGCTGTCGGCCGCCGTCGCTCACGTCGGCCCCGTAGAGGGTGTTCCCCTCCTCGCCGGGCCCCTGCTTCGTGACGGCGGTCCAGGCGTCGTCGGCGCGCGTGAGGACGGCACCGCCGCCGCCGACGGCGTACGGGCCGGCCTGCGTGATCACCACGTCGTAGAGCGCGTCACCGACCGGCGTGTCGACCGTGTTCCAGCCGCGAGCGGGTGTCGAGTCCGAACAGCCGGCGACGGCACTCGCGAGCGTCGCACCGCCGGCGGCGAGCAACGAGCGGCGTGACAGGGCCAGCGCCGAGCCGTCGTCGACCGATCCGGCGGACGTGTCCGGCACCATGCCGGTCAGGGGAGCAGGACCGTCAGGACGAGTACGGTGCTTGCGGCCGCGCTGACGATGCCGATGGCCGTCGACACTTCCTCGCCCCAGGCGGGGAGGCGCTCGGCGGCCACGACGACCGTCAACCCGAGCATGACGACGGGGTTCATCGAGCCGGCGGCGACCATCAGCGCGAAGAATGGCCAGGTGGCGCGAACGCACTGTTTGCCGTGGTCGAAGCCGCGTTCGAGCGCGCCGGTGAACGAGCGGTCCGACACCACCACGTCGCGACAGCAACCCGCGAGCGCGTCGCGCTTGTAGTCGGACTGCTGGTAGCCGGCGATCAGGAGGCCCAGCCCCGCGAGTACGAGCGTGCCGTGTCCGGCGACCAGCCCGCGAATCCCGACGAGCGCGTCGACCAGCAGGGGGACGACGCCGGTCGCGGTCCAGACGAGGCTGTACCCCAGGAACAGGGTCGCCACGAACGTGCCGGTCGACCGGGCGTCCGCCTCGTCGAGCGCGTCGACGTAGCGGCGCGCCGTGGGCAACATGGCGGGATACATCATCGCCGACATCATCACGCCCCACACGAGCAGGTAGGCCGCGACGCCGACGAGTCCGTTGCCGGTCCCCATCGCCTCGGGGACGCCGGGAACGGCCATCGGACCGGGCATCGACGGCGTGGGGAGCCAGCCGCCGAGCAGGACGGCCCACAGCAACAGCGAGACGGCGGCGACGCCGACGGACGCCGGCGGGACGTTGTCCGGTCGGACCTGTCGTTCGAGTTCCGTTCTGTACGAGCGTAGTGTGTCTCCGAGAGTCATCGTCGCGTGAATACAGCGCGGCGAGCGAATCGCCACGCGGGGAGTCGTTCGGGCGGGCGGTACGTGACAGAGGGCGGGGGCAGTCCGGCGGCGGACGGCCCCGCCAGCAGTCCCGGTTCTCGTCGGGTGGTGGCGTCCCTACCATGGCTGGTCAGTCCGTTTCGGAACGGGTGTCGCCCTCCTCGCGGTGGGTGGTGTGTGGCGGCGTCTCGCGGCGCGGGGTGAACGCGCCGGGCGCTGCCGTCCGCTGGGCGATGGTCGCGATGCGCAGGACGAACGAGAGCAAGACGGCAAACGGGAGTGTGACGACGGCCACCGCACCGCTGAACAGCACGTACAGCAAGAGCGGGTGGCCCGCGAGCGGTTGCCCGTTCGCGTAGGCCATGATGACGAAGACGGCGACGACGAACGAGCCGACGCCGGTGTACCCCACCAGCCGCGAGAGGTACGATAGCTCCTGGGTGAGATACAGCGCCTTGAAGTACTGTCTGAGTACGTCCAGCGAGACGAACACGTCTTCGAGGTCGGCCAGTCGCTCCCGGGCGCGGTCCGAGAGGCCGTCGTCGAGGCGGCCGAGCCGCCGGGCCTCGTTGACGTTCCGGGAGTAGCTGTCGCCCATCATCGCGGGCAGTATCTCGAACAGATCCTGGTGGGTGCCGTCGAGGCGTCGTCTGACCTCCGCTGTCTGTCGTCGGATCACCGCGACGTAGGCACGGGCCGCGTTCGCGGCCTCGGTATCGTCGTCGGCGACGGCGGCTTCCAGCCGGTCGGCGCGGTCGGCCACGACTTCGACGGCAGCCTGCAGGAATCCTGCGGGTTCGGTCGGGCTGATCGACAGCGAGGGGTGCTGTCGTTCGATCTGTTCCCGGAACGCGTCCACGTCACGGATCTGGCTCCGGACCTGCTCGGGCGTCCCGAACACGCGGTTGACCACGAGCTGGTTCACCGCGATGACGATGGGGACGAACGAGAACAGTCCGGAGATGACCGCGCCGAACGTGGTCGCGACGAAGGTCCCGCGGGCGACACCGACGACGCCGAGCAGGCACAACAGCAGGCAGAGCAAGCCGATGCCGCCCACGAGGAGCCAGACGATGGTCCAGCGGTCGCCTTCGAGCAGGAGCCAGCGGTGCAGTCTGCGGCGGCGGTCGGCGTCGGTCACCCAGCGCGCGGCGACGAGGACGCCAGTCACGGCGAGTCGGACGAGGACCCACGCCAACCGCAGGGCGACCACGAGTGCCCGGCCGATCTGTGCGCCGGCGTCGTCGCGCTCGTCGGTCGTCGGACTGTTCGTCGTCTGATCGTCGGAATTTCGGGTCATACTGATAGTATCGCGCCTGCGGTGGGCACCTGTGTCAACACGACCGTCAGGCCGAGGATGATCGCCACGAGCGTGACGACGCGGACCAGCATCGTGCGCCGCGCCGGCCGGAGCTTTTCGAGGCTCTCCGGGTGAAAGCCCAGGTACCAGAGGCTGACGATGGCCGCGAGCAACATCGCGTGCAGGTTCAACAGGACGACCGACAGCGAGCCGAGCGCGATCACCGGGTACGTCCACGCGACGGCGACGCCGACGACACCGATTGGTGGCATCACCGCGGCGGCGATCATCACGCCGACCAGATCGATGGTGTCGCCGGTCGAGAGACTGAGGGCGCCGGCGAACCCGGCACCGAGTGCGACTGCGACCAGCAGGAACGTCGGGGCCGTGTAGCCGCTGATCGCCAGTAACGTCGATCTGTCGACGGCCGGCGTGATCGAACTGAACCGGACCAGTGCCGCGAACGCGACGGTGCTACAGAGACCGCCGGCGACGCCGATCACCTGGTGTTTCAGGCCCTCGAAGAACAACATGTCGTCGTCGATGATGGTCCCGACGGCGGTGGCGATCATCGGTCCGATCAGGGGGGCGATGACCATCGACCCGATCAGCACGCCGATGGAGTCGAGCAGGACGCCCGCGGTGGCGACCACCGAACTGATCGCCGTCAGCAGGACGTAGATGCTCAGGTCCGGGATCAGGTCACCGGCACGGCCTTTGAGTTCGCTCCGGGAGACGCCCCAGTACCCGCGGCCGCCGATCTCTCGGTAGAGTTCGTCGGACTCGAACCGGTTCGAGACGACGACTTCGGGATCGACGACGACCGTGTACAGGTCCTCGTCGATGCCCATGGACTCGAACCGGCTCTGCACGTGTTCGACGAGGTGGCTCGGGAGCGGGAACCTGACGACGGCCGACCCGTCGGTGTCGTCTGTCCGGTCGGAGACGACGTAGTCGAGTTCGAGGTCGTCGAGGACCGCGACGGCCCGTTCGAAGGTCTGGGCCGTCAGTACCAGCAACTCGACGACGCGCATGTCTTCCTCGACGACGAACGCCCGGTCCGGAGCGGTACTCGACCGCGTGGTCGGTGTCTCGTCGGCACCGTCGACTGGGTCGTCGGTATCGGTATCCATGGCGGGCTTCCGTACAGGGCTTCGCGGACGTGTCGTCCCGTGTCTGTCCGGGCTGTGCCAGCGACTGCAGGTGTGTCACAGCTGGAGGTACGTCTCCGCTGCTGGCGGGTTCGGATCGGGGAACGCCACCGTGTAGAGGTCGGCGACGAGGTCCCTGATCTCGGCCAGGCAGTCGAGTCCCCGGTCGGCGCAGTTCGTCGCACACTGGGCCGTCACGGTGTCGCCGACGGTCCGGTACTGGAGGCGACCGTGACAGAACGGACAGCGCGGCGCGGCGTACCCGTTCATCCAGGCCGAGTCGTATCCGTACCGGTCGAGCCGTCGTGCGAGCGCGAACCAGACGTGTACGTCCCACTCCTGTCGGCCAGTGGCGGCCGACTTGAGCCGCCTGATCGCCAGCGACGCGCGGCGGACGGCGTCGTCGTCGGCGTCCCGATGACGCTCGCGACACCGCTCGTAGTACACGATCAGCGCTTTCCGCGAGGAACGGACGGCGCCGTTCGTGAGTGCGCCGACCGTCTCTGTCGGCCCGGACTCGTCGTCCGGGTCGACCGCCCGCCATGGTCGTCCGTCACCGTCGTAGTGTCGTTCCCGAGAGAGAGCGGCACCGCTCTCGGGGCAGAACCTGTGTGTTCCAATCATCTGTATCGATAAACGGGGGTCTGTTCGGTCGGGGGTCATCCGCGTTCGCCACGAACGCGTTACCCGGACCGGCGTCCGGCTCTATCTATTCACTACCCATAGAAAAGGATAGGAGACAGTACGGATCTCTGGAGTATATTATCAATGATAATTTTGATCAAAAATCAACAATTTACGAGACAATGACGGCTATCCGATAGACGAGTATCATACTCGATAATTGTCACGGGGCGTCGGGTGTCCGTCGGTTGCGGGCTCAGTTGGGGTGGCCCGAGACCCGTTCCTCCAGTTCGTCCAGAGGGGTTTCGGAGCGGGCACGGAGTTGATCGAGCCGTTCCGTGTGTCGTTCGTACGTGTCGTGATCGGCTCGTTCGGTCGGCGTCAACTCCAGTTCCAGGGTCGCCTGACTGGCCGCCAGCGAGAGATAGGTCTGCCTTCGAACGGCTTCGTCTGACATCGCGGCCGCCGTCGCGACGGCCTCCCGGAGTGTCTCCGGCTCCAGCGGTCGGACCAGATACTCCGTGAACCGCAGTCCGAGTCCGTTAGCGACGGCCGCGTCGTCGCTAATCACGACGACAGGCCGGTCGATCTCACGCGCCACGAGCTCGTCGAACAACCGGTCGAACCCGTCCGTGACTCCGGCCTCGACGACGATAGCGGCCACGTCGGCCGTGACTGTCGACAGCAACTCCGCCACGTCCTCGACTGTCTCCGTGGCCCAGTCGTCGAGCCACCCGTCGTACGTCGCCGCGCGCTCGCTCGACCCCACGACGAGAACTCGGTCGTCACGTTCCGTCATACCACATCTCGTCCGTGAACCGGCATAAACCGCCGCGGCTGTTCAAACAGTTTATTTCGTACGACTGTCTCCGGAAGCGACAGGTTTCCCGGCAGGCTGAAGGTGGTTCGGGACGACCTGAGAACGTGACGCTGCTCGTCGATATCGCCTGCCCCTCCTGCGGTCGCACGCGACCGGTCAGGAAAGTCGCCATCGGAACCTACCGGTGTGGTGATTGTGGCCGTGAGTTCACCGAGGCCGATATCGACCCCACACCGTAGCGTTCGTATGAGGTGCCTTTTATGAGAGGTGGCCGAATCATTCCCGAACGTATTATTGTGTGGGACTGCGTGGGTCTCGCCAATGACCACAACGGAGGAGTTGTTGCAACTGGAGCGTGAGTACACCGACGAAGTGACCGGGTCGGGGACGGTCCCCGAGTTGTTCGAGGCCAGCGTCGAACGCCACGCGGGACTGCCTGCCCAGCAGTACAAGGGCGGCGTCTACGACCGGTCGCTGACAGAGGACGTGATCCCCGAACCCGCCGCAGGGGAGTGGGGGCTGTTGACCTACGACCGGATGGCAGAGATCGTCCGGAACCTGGCGGCGGGCTTTCGGGAACTCGGCGTGGACCACGGCGAACGGGTGGGGCTGTTCTCGAACACCCGGATGGAGTGGGCCCAGACGGACTTCGCGCT
Source organism: Halorientalis pallida (assembly GCF_049605515.1). Taxonomy (GTDB): domain Archaea; phylum Halobacteriota; class Halobacteria; order Halobacteriales; family Haloarculaceae; genus Halorientalis; species Halorientalis pallida_A. The sequence continues at coordinate 1,062,214 of NZ_CP187158.1, read as the reverse complement.
CCTGGCCGCGGGCGGCGTCGTCACGACCATCTACACCGAGTCCTCGCCGCGACAGGTCCGCTATCTCCTGAACGATCCCGGTGCCACGGGCGTCGTCGTCGAGAACGAGGAACTGCTCGCCCGGGTGCTGGACGTACAGGACGACACGGACGTGGAGTTCATCGTCATCGTCGACGGCGTCGACATCTACGACAACAACGACGACATCTACACGCTCGGCGAGGTCCACGAACTCGGCCGCGAGGCGTTCGACGAGTCGGCCTACCAGTCCTGGCTCGACGAGCAGTCGCCCGACGACCTCGCCAGTCTCATCTACACCTCAGGGACCACGGGCAAACCCAAGGGCGTCCAGTTGACCCACGCCAACTTCCGGGCCAACGTCACCCAGATCCGGAAGCGATTCGGCCCGCGACCGGACAAGGCCGAGGACATCCCCGTCCTGGACTCGGACGTGAAGACGCTCTCCTTTCTCCCGCTGGCGCACGTCTTCGAGCGGACCGCCGGCCACTTCTCGATGTTCGGTGCCGGCGCGACAGTCGCTTACGCCGAGAGTCCCGACACGGTCCAGGAGGACATGAAGGCGGTCCAGCCGTCGACGGCCACGAGCGTCCCGCGGGTGTACGAGCGGGTCTTCGACGCCATGCGCGAACAGGCCGCCTCCTCCGATCTGAAAGAGAAGATCTTCCAGCGCGCACTGGAGATCGGCAAGGAGTACGGCCGGACCGAGGACCCGGGTCGGCGGCTCAAACTGGAGTACTACGTCGCGAACAAACTCGTCTTCCAGCAGGTCAAAGACCAGCTGGGCGGCAACATCGACTACTTCGTCAGCGGCGGCGGCAGCCTCAACAAGGAGTTGGCGGAACTGTTCCAGGGCATGGGCCTGGAGATCTTCGAGGGCTACGGCCTCACCGAGACCTCACCGGTCGTCTCGACCAACCCCGCCGAGGACCCGCGACCCGGGACGCTCGGCCCGCCGATGGCCGGGATGGAGACGCACCTCGACGACTCCGTGATCGGCCCGGACCGGAAGGAGAAAGCCGACGGCGAGATCGGCGAACTCCTCGTGCGCGGCCCCAACGTCACCCAGGGCTACTGGAACAAGCCCGAGGAGACCGAGGACGCCTTCACCACCCTGCCCGGCGACGACGAGGACGACGACGAGTGGTTCCGGACCGGCGACATCATCGAGCGGACCGAGGACGGCTATCTGGTCTACCACGACCGGCTGAAGCAACTCCTGGTCCTCTCGACCGGGAAAAACGTCGCGCCCGGTCCCATCGAGGACGCCTTCGCGACCAGCGAGCGCGTCGACCAGGTGATGGTGATGGGCGACAACCAGAAGTTCATCAGCGCGCTGATCGTCCCGAACTTCGAGGCGATCCGTCGCTGGGCCGACGAGGAAGGGATCGATCTGCCCGAGGACCGCGACGACGTGTGTGACGACGAGCGCGTCCACGAGTGGGTCCAGGACGCCGTCGACGAGGTCAACGAGCGGTTCGAGAAACACGAGACGATCAAGCAGTTCGAGCTTGTCCACGTCGAGTGGACGCCGGAAAACGACATGCTCACCTCCTCGATGAAGCTCAAGCGCCGGAACATCCGCGATCACTTCTTCCACAAGGTCGAAGCGATCTACGGCGAGTCGGCCAGTGCGGACTGACCCCACCGTACTGACCCCTCGCTCCGAGTACGGCGAGCGAACGTCGGCCCCGACGCCGACGCTTACGGCAGTTTCAGGTACGTCGCCCCCCGCTTCTGGGCGCGGGTGACTTCTGCGACGCCGGACGGAACGGTCGTGACTCCGTCGGCGAGGTCGTCGACCGCGTGGTCGAACCGTTCGAGGGAGTTCGCACAGGCGGAAATTTCCACGCCAGCGTCCGCCATCCGTTCGATCTTGGCCGCTTCCGGGGCCGTCGCCAGCAGGAACCGGACCGCCGGGCCGTTGACGACGACCTTGATTAGCCCCGGCGGCGTCGACACCGACTCGTCCTGAACGAGGTTCACGAGGTTGCGCAGTGCCATCCGCCAGTCGCCGCTCTCGCCGCTCGTGACGTGGATCACGATCTCGCTTCCAGCATCCATATAGTCGACACCGAGGGTCGAAGACGTAAATCCCTGCCTCGACACGTCCGGCCGAACTCAGAGATCGGCCACGGCCGCCTCCACGTCTTCGTGGGGGAGCGGACCGATCCACTCGTCGGCGACGTAGGCGAACTGCACAGTCAGATCGGGATCGACAACGAAGACGGACCGCCAGGGTGTCGCGACGTTGGCCATGTGATCGCGGTCGGTGAGCAGGTCCAGTGCCTCGGAGACTTCGCCGTTCACGTCGGCGAACATCCGGAACGGCGGGCGGCCCAGCCAGCGCAGGAAGTCGTTCTGGGCGTAGGGCCCGTCCCGGCTGATCCCGAGAACGGGTACGTCCTCGAAGTCGTCCCAGCCGTACTTCTGGAAGCGCTTCCACCAGTTCTGTGCGATGGCGCTGTAGACGAAGCCGGTCGAGACGAGGACCGCGCCGCGGTCACCCACGGCCGCCGAGAGGTGGGTCGAGCGGAACGTCTCGCCGTCACAGCACAGTGCCTCGAAATCCGGGAGTTCGTCGCCGTCGGTGGGTGGCATACCCGGGCATGGGGTGCCTCCCTCAAAAACCCCGGCGAAGGCACGGGCACGGTGGGTCCGGCGACGACCCCGAGCCGCAGTTTTTTGCCAGCCGCCTCCATAGCGGGTGGTATGACGATGACACTCTATCGGCTGGAGGGCTGTCCGTACTGCGAACTCGTCGTCGACCGCCTCGACGAACTGGACATCGACTACGAGTCGGTCTGGGTCGAGGGGCTGCACTCCCGACGCAACGAGGTCAAGCGGATCTCGGGCCAGCGCCAGGTCCCCGTCGTCGTCGACGAGGACCGCGGCATCACGATGGCCGAGTCCGAGCGCATCCTCGAATACCTGGATCAGAGCTACGCCTGACCCGTTTCAGTCCAGGCTGTGCGGGTCGAGCCCGGGGTCCTCGACCGCCGGCGCGCCGACCGCGAGGACGACGCCCTCGTCGTCGCCGACGTAGCGGTGGCCGTGGCCGATCTCCGGGCCGGCCGCCCAGAACGCACCCGGGCCGACCTCCATCGTCTCCTCCTCACCGGACCGGCCGAGCTTCAGCGAGAACTCGCCCTCGATCACGTAGTAGAGTTCCTCCTGTTCGCTGTGGGCGTGATACTGGATCTCCTCGCCGGGCTCGAAGTACCACAGCGTCACGTGGAGGTTGTCGAGTCCCATCGTCCGTCCGACGGGGCGGATGTCCAGGTCCGGCGGCACGCCCTCGACTTCCGACAGGTCGGTGACCGGTACGTCCTCGGTGTCGAGCACTTCGTACTCCATAGCGGCACAACCCACGCCCGGTCACACCAAAAGCGTAGGGGGCGAGGTCGCCGGCCGAGGACAGCCGCGACCGCTCTCACTCCTCGACCGCTCGGCGCAATTCCGGGAGCGCCTCGGTCACGTCCGCCCGGAAGTCGTAGTCGGCACGGTCCGAGAGCGGTGTGGATTCGAGGTTGACCAGGACCAGCGTCGCGCCTCGTTCGGCGGCGACCCGCGGGAGCGAGGCGGCCGGTTCGACGGTCAGCGACGAGCCGACCGCGAGGAACACGTCCGCGTTCTCGGCTCTGGCCTGTGACTGCATCAGTGCGTGTTCGGGCAACTGCTCCCCGAACAGTACGGTGTCGGGTTTGAGCGTCCCGTCGCAGTCGTCACAGGTCGGCGGGAGGTCGCCGTCCCGGGCCCGCTCCATGGCTGGTTCGGCGTCGAACCGCTGGCTACAGTCCCGGCAGACGACACGCGCGGCGGAGCCGTGGATCTCGATCACGTCCTCGGAGCCGGCGTCCTGGTGGAGCCCGTCGATGTTCTGTGTGACGACGGTGTCGAGGTGGCCCGCCGATTCGAGAGCCGCCAGGGCCTCGTGGGCGGCGTTGGGCGCGACGTTGCCGTCGTCGAACGCCGACGCCTGGAGTTGCACGCGGTCGCGCCAGAACCCACCGGGATCGGCCCGAAAGCGGTCGATGTGGAAGTCCATCGGGTCGTGTCGCTCCCAGATGCCGTCTTCGCCGCGAAAATCCGGGATCCCGGACGCGGTGCTGACGCCGGCTCCGGTCAACGCGACGACCGACTCCGCGTCGCGGATCGCCCTGGCCACCGCCCGCACGTCCGACTCGTCGACGCTCATACCACTGTCACAGACCGCCTGCGGGATTAAAATCACCGGATCGCCCGCTCCGTTCGGCGAATCTCTCCTGCCCGAACGATCCGGTAATTTGGCACTGTGTTTATCCGTGTGTGGGTGCAAGTACCACACTGATGCCAGCCGAATCGGTCGCCGACCGCGAACGGGAAGACTCGGATTCCGAACCACTGCCGGCCAGGCTGGCGGCCGAGATCGACCGGCTCTGGGACGACATGGTCGACGAGGCTGGGTCGGAGAGCGACGCGGCGGACGAGTCGGGTGACACCGAGAGCGAGACGGCGACGGCCGTGATCGACGCGGTGGTCGAACCGCCGACGGGCGCGAGTCAGTCGGCCGTCGAGGCGGCAGTCGCGGACGCCGAAACGGACGGGCGGAGCCGCGAGGCCGACGACGACGACCACCTGTCCATGTGAGTCAGAGGGATCGCCGCTCGACCTCGGGGTCGATATCGGCCGCGGCCAGGTCCTGGCGAATCCGCTCGCGTAGCGGCGTCGGTACCGTGTCACGTCCCACCGGGACGGCGATATCGCCGTCCGGCGAGACTTTCCAGTAGACCACGCAGTCGCTCGGCTCGTAGTACTCGATGCTGTAGCGCTCACCTCCCCCGTCGTAGTGAACGCGCGCCGCGGCGTTCTCGACGCGCCACCCGTCCTGCTCGGCCAGTCCGTCGAGGACAGCAGTCATACCCCGTCGTAGGGTAGCCACGGGCTAGTGATTTCGGTCACGGACAGGTCTGCCGGAAGGCACCACTACTCGGAAACGTTCGAAGAGGGGGAGCGGAAAGAGGGAGGGGGAAAACCGGTTCGGGATTGGGAGCGAACCGCACTTGATTCAACGAACCCATTGTGGTTCAGTTTTCTTCACGATATCATCGGCCAGTTATAAGCGGTCGCTGTGGGGCCCGTGAGTCGAGGAAGTGTGAGCGATCAGTCGGAGTGTCGCACGATGTGTACGTCGTAGCGCGGGTCCTCCGAAACGGGGCTCCCGACGCTGGTGACCGGCGTCGAGACCCGGCCGGCGTTCTCGCTGCCGATGAACACGATGGACGCGTCCACGTCGTCGGCGACGTGTCTGATCGTCCGCGTGATGTCGTCGATGACCGTCGCGGTCATCGAGTCGCTGGTCTCGGGGTGTTCACACCGATAGGTCGCGTTCGGTGCGACCTCCTGGACGGTGCGCTCGAACTCCTCACAGACGGCGGCCTGATCGTAGGTGCCGTCCTCGTCGATCCAGCCGCGTTCGCGGGCGAACTCCTCGTCGTCGGGGATGATGGTCAGCGCCACGACCGACTCGTCGCGGTAGTCGGCGAACTCGCTCGCGCGTTCGAGCGCCGTCCGGGACAGCGCCGAACCGTCGAACGGGACCAGAAGCGTCATGCAGTTGGGTTCTCCAGCCCGCGTCTTAACGCCCGGGGAGCCGGCAACGCCTCCCGAACCGCTCCGGACATTGATATCGCTCCGTGACCTGCCATCCCGCATGGAGACGCTGGGCGACGGTGACGGTCCCATCGACATCCACGACTATCGACACGGGCTGAAACTCCGCAAGGAGACCCGCGATACCAGCCACTGGGCGAACAAGAAGGGGTACGCCTGCCCGGCCTGCGGGAAACCGTTCGAGCAACTGTTCGTCTCCGAGAAGACCGACAACACGTTCACGCCGTCGTCGGTGACGCCGTTCTGTATCCGGCACGAACCCGACCGCATCCTGATGTTCCGACATTGACCACGCCGACCCGACTCCGTCGGAAGCTCGACGGCGTGTTCCGGGCTGGTCTTGCAGGCTCGCCCCGTCGGTCGGTCACTCGGTCACTTCGGTCTTCACGACGGTCGCGGGGCGAGTCGTCAACCGCACGACACGGTCGGTGACGCTTCCGAGCAGCGTTCGGTACTCCTCGGGCCGCCGTTTCGTCCCGAGGACGAGCAGGTCGGCGTCGACCTCGTCGGCGTAAGCGACGACCGTGTCGGCCGGCTGGCCGTGCCGTATCTCGTCGACGACCTCGACGCCCGCTTCGGCCGCGGCCTCGCGGATCGCCGCGAGTCGCTCCGTTCCCAGTTCCTCGAGCCCGTGTTCCGGGCCTTCGCTCTCGTCGACGTACTCGTCGCCGCTGTAGGCGGTCACGACGTTCTCGTCGACGACGTAGAGGGCGTGCAGGACGGCATCGTTGGCAGCCGCGAGTTCGATGGCGTGCGCTTCGGCGTCGTCCGATGCGACAGTGCCGTCCGTCGCGAGCAAGATCCGGTCGTACATACAGTTCGGCGTTGGGGGGCCGGTCGATTAAATACACACTGCGATTCTCAACCCACGGGAGTGGCCCCCGCAACGCTCGACGACGGCCGGACAGGTACCCAGCCCCGTCTCGTCGACGCTTACGACACGCCCAGCTGTTTCGCGATGGTGTTGAGCTGGATCTCGTCGGTACCTTCGACGACCCGGAGGATGCGGGCGACGTGGAGGTGGTCCATGAACGGGTTGTCCTCCGAGAGCCCGTTGCCGCCGTGGACCTGCACCACGTCGTCGGCGATGTCGAAGTAGACGTTCGTCGCGAGGTACTTGAAGATCGACGACTCCTCGATGGCCTGCTCGCCCTGGTCCATCTGCCAGGCGAGTTTGAGGCCGGCGGCGTCGGCGGCGTAGTTCCGCGCTCGCCCCTCGGCGAGTTTGTGAGAGATGCCCTGGAACTTCCCGATGGGTCGCCCGAAGGCCTCCCGGTCGTTGGCGTACTCGACGCCCTTCTCGATGAGGTGTTCGGCGTAGCCCACCGCCTCCGCGCCGAGTTCCAGCCGGCCCAGCGAGAGGAAGTCCATGGCGTTGTAGAACGCGGTGTCTGGCTGGCCCAGCACCCGATCTTCACCGAGGCGCACGTCGTCGAACAGCAACTCGGCCTGCATCCCCTCCAGCCCGACGGCGTTGTTCATCGATCCGAGTTCGAACTCGTCGGCCTCGACGATGAAGCAGGTGATCCCGCCGTAGCGGCCGGCCTCCTCCTGGGGTGTCGTCCGCGCGAACACCTGCACGAAGTCCGCGTAGGGCGCGTTCGTGATCCACTGCTTCTGGCCGTTCAGGACCCACTCGTCGCCGTCTTTCTCGGCGTGGGTGTCCATGTTCGGCGAGTCCGACCCCTGCCCGGGCTCGGTCTGGGCGAAGGCCGTCGAAACTTCGCCTGCGACGGCCGGCTTCAGGTACTTCTCGACCTGTTCACCCTCGGCCTGCATCAGGAGGGGCTTGGGGCCCTCGGGACCCGCGAGGACGTACTCGGTCAGGCCGATCCCGTGGCTCGCGACGTGTTTCTTCGCCCGGTACCAGGTGACGTTCGAGACGTCCTCGCCGCCCACGTCCTCGGGGAGGTTCATCGCGTAGTAGCCGGCGTCGGCGCTCTTTTTCCGGATGGTCTCGATGGCATCGACGACTTCCGGGACCAGCCGCCCGTCGTCCTCGTGGCGCAGTCGCGGGTTCTCCCACGTCTCGCCCAGGTCGTCCCTGATCGGTTTCACTTCCTGCTCGATGAACTCGTCGAGACTGTCGAGGATGAGCCGCGTCTCCTCGCCCGTGTCGAAACTGACCGACCGTTTCTTGTTTTCTGTTGCCATGGCGCAAGCGAACGCGCGCCATTGCTATGAATCCACCGCTCCAGCTGATCGGCGTCGCCCGCGGGGCCACGGGCGGGAACCCGGCTCGATCAGCGCCGGCGCGCCGCGAGTACGGCCAGCCCGACGGAACTGACCATACCAGCCAGGGCGACCCCGAGGCCGAGGCCCTCGTCGGGGGTCCCCGGTCCCGGCGTCGTCGTGCCGGGGGTTCCCTCCCGCCCCGGAATCGGTTCGTCCGTCACGGGTGGCTCGGTGACCGGTTGCTCGGTTTCCGTTTCCTGTGGCTGTTCAGTGTCGGGTGAATCAGTCTCCAGCGGTGGTTCGGTCTCGGTATCCAGTGGTGGCTCTGTCGGTGTCTCGACCGGTTCTTCGGTTTCGATGGGCGGTTCGATAGTTTCCGTCGGTGTCCGTTCCTCGGTCTCCGCTGGCTCGTCCTCCGTCGGCTCCGTTTCGGTGAGCGTCTCGGTCGGCGACGGCTCAGACTCGTCCGGAGTCTCGGTTTCGTCCGCCGGTTCCGTCTCGGTGCCACCGGGTGGCGCTTCCCCGGCCGGCGTTTCGGTTTCGGTCGGCGTTTCAGTTGGCGATTCGGTCTCGGTTTCGGTCGGCGTTTCAGTTGGCGATTCGGTCTCGGTTTCGGTCGGCGTTTCAGTTGGCGATTCGGTCTCGGTCTCGGTTTCAGTTGGCGTGGCAGTCTCGGTCTCGGTCGCTGTCGCAGTCTCGGTGGCCGTTTCGGTCGTGGCCGGTGGCTCGGTCGTGATCGCCGGAACGTCGATCCGTGCTTCCTCCTGTTCGTTCACGGGAACCGGGTCGCCGTCCTCGGTCTCGGCGGTCACGTCGTACTCACCTGGATCGGGTGTGTCGGTCACGCTGTCGCCGGCTGGCACGTCCGAGACGAGCGTCTCGCCGGTCTCGCTCGTCAGCGTCACGACCACCGTCACGTCGTTGGGGTTCTCGACGGTCACCTCGGGACCCTCCTGCGTGACGGTGACGCTCTCGTAGTCCCGTTCCTCCTGTGCTTCCTCGTCGGCGCTCGCGGCCGACTGGGCGTTTTCGGCGATCTCGTCGGTGTCGGTGACACCTTGCTGGGCGGCCTCGCTGGCCGAGGACGCCGCCGCCTCCACCGCGATCACCTGCAGTTGCTCGATCTCGATCTCCTGGCGCTGGCTACGCTCGATAGCACCGTTACAGGCCCCTCTGGCCGCGGCCTGGATCTGGTCGACGTTCGCCGTCTGGGCCTGGCTCAGTGCGCCGGCGGCCGCGCCCTGCGTGATGGCCTGTATCTGGACGACGTTGACGACCTGCACCTGCACGGTCGCGCCTTCGCCCGCGCCCGCCGCGGCGGCCTGGATCTGCTCGACGTTGGTCACCTGGTTCTGGACCGCGGCCGCGGTCGCGCCCGCTGCCGCACCCGCCGCGGCCTGTTGGATCTGGACGACGTTGACGACCTGCACCTGCACCAGCGTGCCCCGGGCGGCCCCCGACGCGGCGGCCTGGATCTGCCGGATCGATGCCCGCTGGTGCTGGCTGATCGCCCCCTCCGCGCCGCCGGCCGCGGCCTGCTGGATCTGGGTGACGCTGGCCCGCTGGCGCTGGATCAGCGCACCGCTCGACCCGCCGCGGGCCGCCGCCTGAATCTGGGTGACGCTGGCTCGCTGGCTCTGGACCAGCGCGCCCTTCGCGCCGCCGATAGCGCCGTCCTGGACTTTCTTCGGATCGGCGTCGTCGTCGGTGATCGCGCCGCCCGCGCTCCCGAAGGCCGCGGCCTGGACCTGCTCGACGGCGATCTCCCGTGACTGGAGCAAGGCACCGTAGGCACCGCCCTGCGCCGCCTCCTGAATCTGGCTGACGGCGGTGCGCCGTCTCTGGACGGCCGCCTGGACCGAGCCGGCGGCCGCGCCCGCGGCGGCGAACTGCCGTTGCTCGACCGTGACGTTCCCCCGCTGCGCGAGCGCGCCGTGGCTCGCGCCCGCTGCCGCGGCCTGGAGTTGCGAGACGTCGGCGTTTTGGGACTGGCTGAGCGCGCCCAGCGTCCCGCCGTAGACCACCGCCTGCAGTTGGTCGATCTCGGCGTCCTGGCGCTGGACCAGGGCACCGTGACTCGCGCCTCTCGCGGCGGCCCGAATCTGCTCGACCGATGCCCCCTGCATCTGACTCGTTGCTCGCGCCGCGGCGGCTGCGGCCGCGTCGACCTGCCGCTGGCTCACGTCGACTCCCTGCTCCCGTACCAGCCGTGCGCCCGCCCGAGCGCCCTCTCGGGCCGCCTGCGTCTGCGCCTGGGTGAGCGCGTTCGGGTCACCGTTCTGGCGACTCGCCGCCGCCAGACTCCGCAGTTCGTCGTCGTAGGCCTGTATCGCCGCTGGGCCGGCGCTCCCCTCGCTGTCGGTGACGCCGTCGGGTGCCGAGTCGAGGACCGTGGGTCCGCCGACCGCGAGGGCGGCGACGAGGCCGAGAACCAGGATCGCCGCACCGGTCACGGACAGACCCGTCCTCATCGGCCACCCCGCCGGTCTGTACGTCCGTCAGTGCGCTGAACTCGTGTGTGCATTCGAAACTCCCCCAGTCGCTGTGGACCGTCACAGCACACCGCGCCCGTACCGCGAACCAGCGAATAAAGGCGCCCGACCGTTGCACGGCATCGTCGAGCGTCGCCCGATTCGCCAGTCCGTAAGTCCACCTTTCCCGACCGGTCGCCGGCCTTGCAGCTGGGGACGTGGGCTTATGGTCGTGGCCTCGGGAGGAGGGATATGCGACTCGACGGAGTACGCGTCCTCGACCTCTCGCGACTGTTGCCCGGCCCTTACGCGACGCAACTGCTCGCCGACGCCGGCGCGGACGTGATCAAGGTCGAGGACACGGACGCTGGGGACTACGCGCGAATCCTCCCACCGTACACCGACGCGGGCGTCGGTGCCATCTTCGATGCGGTCAACCGCGGGAAGCGGAGCGTCGCCCTCGACCTCAAGACCGACCGCGGCCGGGAGGCCTTCCTCGATCTGGCCGCCGAGGCGGACGTGGTGTTCGAGCAGTTCCGGCCCGGCGTCGTCGAGCGCCTGGGTGTGGATTACGAGGCCGTCCGCACGGTCAACGACGACGTGATCTACTGCTCGCTCTCCGGGTTCGGCCAGGACGGCCCACACGCCGACCGGGTGGGCCACGACCTCAACTACGTCGGCATGGCCGGCCTGCTGGACATGACCCGCGAGGACGAGGACAGCAAGCCACAGATGCCCGGTTACCCCGTCGGCGACATGGCCGGTGGGCTGTTCGCCGCGTTCAGTACCGTCGGCGCCCTGCTCTCCCGCGAGTTAGGCAACACCGGCGGCGAGTACGTCGACGTGGCCATGACCGACGTGGTGGCCTCCTTCTCCCAGGCCGTCGCCCACGACGCGCTCACCGGCGGCGACCCCCGCCCGGGCGACACGGAACTCTCGGGCTCGCTCCCCTGGTACGACACCTACGAGACCGCCGACGGCAACTACGTCACGCTCGCGGCGCTCGAACCGAAGTTCTGGGACGCCTTCTGCGAGGCAGTCGGGCGCGAGGACCTCGCGGACGCGCACATGACCGGCGATCCGGCCGAGCGCGAGGCCGTGCGCGAGGAACTCGAAGCCCTGTTCGCCGAGCGGACGCGTGACGAGTGGGAGGCCGAACTGGGCGACACCGAGGCGATGGTCGCGCCGGTCCGGACGCCCGCCGAAGCACTCGACAGCGAGGCCGCGGACGCTCGTGACCTGATCGACCACTCCGGAACCGTGCCCCGCGTGGGGTTCCCCGCTCAGTCGACCGCGGAACCGGAGGAGGCCGCCGGCGCGCCGCCCGGGCACGGCGAACACACCGACGACGTGCTCGAAGCGGCGGGATACGACGCCGACCGGATCGCATCGCTCCGCGAGGACGGCATCGTCGAGTAGTCGTCGATACTGGCGGCTCCGCCGGAGGGAGCTTTTTGTGCCGGGGCGGCGATTGCGGAGACCATGCAACCGGGCCTGCTCTTGCCGCCTGCGGACGTGATGGACCCGACCGGCGTCGCGACCACCGCCGAACAGCTTGGCTACGGCTCCGTCTGGATGCCCGAACTCTGGGGGAGCGACGCGTTCGTCCAGCTCTCGGCGGTCGCCGAGGCGACCGACAACGTCCAGTTGGGCACCGCCATCGCCAACGTGTTCTCCCGCACACCCGCCGTCCTCGCGATGGCCGCGGCCACCGTCGACCGCTACGCCGACGGCCGGATGGTCCTCGGCACCGGCGTCAGCACCGCCAAAGCCATCGAGGACCTCCACGGCATGGAGTTCGAGAACCCGGTCCGGCGCGCGCACGAGACCATCGCCATCGCCCAGCGCTACCTCTCGACCGACGACGGCACCGTTTCCTACGAAGGCAAGCTGTTCGAGGTCGAGGACTTCGAGCCGCTGGGACGGGAGGTGCCGGTCTACCACGCGGCGCTCGGCCCGGCCAACCGGCGGGTCGTCGCCCGGCTGGCCGACGGCTGGATTCCGCACAACGTGCCGTTCCCGGACCTGCCCGAGGCCTTCGAGGACATCGAGGGGACCGCGGCCGAAGCGGGGCGGGACGCCAGCCAGATCACGGTCGCACCCTACGTCCCCTCGGCGGTCAGCGACGACGACCCCGACGCTGCCCGTGACGCGATCCGGGGTCACGTCGCCTACTACGTCGGGAACGGCGAGGGCTACCGGAAGGCCGTCGCCCAGCGGTTCCCCGACCAGGCCGGGACGGTCGCGGAGCGGTGGCAGGCGGGCGACCGCGACGAGGCGAAGGCCGCGGTGACCGACGAGATGGTCCACGCGCTCGGCGTCGCCGGGACGACCGAGCAGGCCCGCGAGCGCCTGGCCGAGTTACAGGACGGGTTCGTGGATCTGCCCATAATCACGGTGCCGCGGCAGGCCGCCGGCGAGATGGCGATGTCGACGATTCAGGCGCTCGCGCCGGACGCGTGAGGAGCGGTAAGCTGTCGAGCGGATAGGATGCAGTGGCTGTGTTGAACAAGCATCCGCGCGAGCGGAGCGAGCGCGGTTCACCGCGAGCGCGCCATAGGCGCGACTCGCGGGAAGTTTTTATACTAAATTTTTGCGAGTAGTGCGGGACCGAAGGTCCCGCATACCATGCGAACGGGCGGCTTCGCCGCCCGTGAGCAGATGGGGGTGCCCGCAGGGCACCCTCCGAAGTAAAAATTCAGTAGGTGAACAGATCGACGCCGCCGGTGACGCCCATGACCTGGCCGGTGATGTACTCGGCCTGCTCCGAGGATAGATAGGCGACGAGGTTGGAGACGTCCTCCTCGCTGCCGAGTTTGTCCATCGGCGTGGCGCGGGCGATGTCGGCCCAGTGTTCGTTGATGTTCTCCAGCTGGTCGTGGGGCAGTTCGGCGAGGTCGCCGACGACGATGGTCGGCGCGAGGATGTTGGAGGTGACGCCCTCGGGTGCGCCTTCCAGGGCGAGCGTCTTCCCGAAGCCGATGAGGCCGGCCTTCGTTGTGGAGTAGGAGATCTGGCCGTAGCCGCCTTCCCAGCCGGCCAGCGAGGACATCGTGATGACGCGGCCCCAGCCCCGGTCACACATGTTGGGGAAGATTTCGCGGGTGATGTTGTACGTGCCCGTCAGGTTGACCGAGAGGTCGCGGTCCCAGATGCTGGGGTCGAGGTCGCCGGCCGTACCCACGGCGTCCACGAGGCCGGCGTTGTTGACGAGGATGTCGACGCCGCCGGTCGCGTCCTGCAGGTCGTCGACGACCTCGCTGACCTGATCGCGGTCGGTCAGGTCACACTCGATGGCGATGGCCTCGCCCTCGGCGTCGCTGTCGTTGATGTCGTCCGCCACGTCCTGTGCGCCGTCCTCGTCCACGTCGAGGACGACGACCTCCGCCCCTTCCTGGGCGAGTGTCTTGCAGTCTTCTTCACCGATGCGGCCCGCACCCCCCGTCACGAGGGCCGTCTTGTCGTCGAGTCCGAAATCCATTGCACCTGCCCAGTACCGAACACACTTTGTTAACAGTTCCTCCTCAGAAGGGAGGGGGGTTTATCAGTAGGGGCCACAGTGCCGTCGAAAAACAGCGGTAGCGGGCCGCTCCTGTGGGCCGGTTACTCGACGCCGACGATCTCCAGCACCGTCCGGTGGTCCTCGATGGCGTAGTCGATGGCGTCGTCGCCGACGACCCGGTGTCCGTCCCGGCCGACTTCGGCGGCGCGCTCGAAGGCGGTGCCGTTGTAGGCAACGGTATCGAGGCCCGCCTCCGTGCCGCCCTGCATGTCGTGATCGTAGCGGTCGCCGATCATCAGTCCGGTCGCGGGATCGATGTCGGCCTTCCCGAGCGCGTCCTCGAACATGCGCTGGTCGGGTTTCTTGTAGCCGACGGCTTCGGAGGTGGTCACGCCGTCGAAGGCGTCGTCGATGCCGAACTGGTCGAGCATCCGGTGGGCCTCGCGCGTGTCGATGTCCGAGACGATACCCAGATAGACGCCGGCGTCGTCCAGTGCCTGGATGGTCTCGACGACGTTGGGTTCGGTCTCCATCGCTGCCTTCGTCGCGGCCTTGAATCCGGGTTCCCAGTCATCGCGGTCGAGGTCGGCGTCGACGATGGCCTGGAAGGCCTTGTGGTACCCCTCGGCCGCGGACATGTACTCGGTCCCTTCGGCGGATTTGAAGTGTTCACCCAGCCGTTCCCGCCAGGTCTCCAGTGCGGGCTCGGGATCGAGGTCACGCTCCGTCGCGAACTCCCTGAGGAAGTCGACGTAGCCCTGTCGGATCGAGGGGAGCGAGACGATGACGCCGCCGATGTCGAAGAAGACGGCTTCGTACTCGGTCATGCGACCTCGTAGCGGCGGACGCCGTGGTCGTCCGTCTCGCTCGTGAGGACGCCCTCGCCTTCGAGGTGGGCCAGCGCGCTGGCGGTCTCGATGACCAGGTACTCCATGTTTCGGTCGCCCGAGCGCTGGAACGCGATCTCGACGGCCGTCGAGCCGCTCCCGTCCTCGAGGGCTTCCCGGGTCCGGTCGAGCAGGCGGTCCAGACTCTCGCGGTCGTGCTGGACCCGCGCTTTGAACTCGGTGTGGGGGTCGTCGTGGCCGGTGAACACGCGGTCCACGTCGAGGTCCGCCAGCGTATCGAGTGCGGCGTAGAACTGCCCGATGGCGTCCTCGTAGCCGTCGTCGAAACCGACGTGCATCGCGACGGGGCGGAAGGTGCCCAGCGCCATGTCGCCCGAAAAGAGGACGCGCTCGCCGTCCAACTCGGCCAGATAGCAGAGGTGGTCGGCCTGGTGGCCGGGCGTGTGAACCGTCTCGACGGTGAGCGGGCCGACCTCGACGGTCTCGCCGCGGCCGAGCCAGTGGTCGACGGCCTCGCTGGGGAGGAGACTGCTGTCGCGTTTCAGCGATTCGACGGACATCTCCACCGCGTCGTCGAGGTACTCGCCCTGAACGCCCGCCGCCTTGGCGTTCGCACGGACGGTGTCGCCCAGGTCCTCGGGGTCACGCTCGAAGCGGCGCTGGATCGAGGCGGGAGCGTACACTTCGGGATCGGCGGCGTCGATGACTGCCTGTACCTGCCCGATGTGGTCGGTGTGCGGATGGGTGACGACCAGGTGTTCGATGTCCGCGAGTTCGTAGCCGTGGGTCGCGATGTCGTCGGTCAGTTCCTCGCGGGCCGTCTCGCCCGCCATCCCGGCGTCGAACAGAATCGGTTCGGCACAGTCGACGAAGTACGCGGCGACGTTCTCCGGCGGCCAGTCCACGCTACACTCCAACCGATGAACCGTCGTCGACTCCTGCATTTGCTCTGCTTGCTCGTTCATTTTCAGAATAGGAGAGTCTTCCGACAGATAAACGTTCCCCTAGAACACAACAATGGAAACTAATACCTGCAAAAACAGCAACAGAGCCAGTTATTTGGGGCAGTTTATTTAACGGTGTGTACGATTTAGTCGTCCAGTCGGTCCCGGGCCGAGTTAGTGGATCACTCGTCGTCCCGGAGTTTGTACTTTTGGATCTTCCCGCTGGTCGTCCGGGGGAGGCTGTCGACGAACTCGACTTCGCGGGGGTGTTTGTACTCGGCCAGTTCGTCGAGTGCGAACTGTTTGATCTCCTCGGCGGTCACGTCGTCGCCGGGCTCGACATCCGGGCGGGCGACGACGTAGGCGACGGGAATCTCGTTCCGGCGCTCGTCGTCGATCCCGACGACGGCGGCCTCGGCGACGGCGTCGTGTTCGGTGAGCAGTTCCTCGACCTCGCTGGGGTAGACGTTGTACCCGGCGGTGACGATGACGTGTTTCTTCCGGTCGACGATCTCGTAGTAGTTGTCCCGGTCCCGCCGGGCCACGTCGCCGGTCCGGAAGTAGCCGCGTTCGGTGAACGCCGCCTCGGTCGCCTCGGGCATGTGGTGGTACCCTCTCATCACCTGCGGGCCACGGACGAGGAGTTCGCCCTCCTCGCCCGGCATCACTTCCTCGCCCGACTCGTCGACGATCTTCGAGTCGGTCATCTGGAGGGGCTGGCCGACGGTCCCCTCGCGGTGGCCGAACGCCGTTTCGTTTTCCGTGTGCGTCGCGCCGCAGGTCTCGGTCAGACCGTACCCCTCGGTGATGTCGACGCCCGCTGTCTCCTCGAACTCACGCTGGACGGCGACGGCCATCTTCGCGCCGCCCTCCGCCGCGACCTCCAGACTCGACAGGTCGTGATCGCCGAAGGCGTCGTCGTTGACCATGTCGACGTACATCGTCGTGACGCCGACGAAGTGGGTGATTCCCAGGTCCTCGATGGTCGCCATCGCGTCGGCGGCGTCCCACCGCATCGCGCTCCGGAGGTGGAGCGATCCGCCGTACAGCAGCGGCTGCCACCCGCAGTGGATAAAGCCCGTGATGTGGTACATGGGCAACCAGATCAGGCTCTTGAGTTCCGCGGGCGTCAACGGGGCTTTCTCGTCGTCGTCGACCAGCATGTCGATGCCCTGCGCGCGGACGTTCCGGTGGGTCAACTGCACGCCCTTTGGCTGGCCAGTGGTCCCGCTGGTGTACGGCTGGAGTGCCACGTCCTCGCCGTCTCGGTCGACGTGGGTCGGGTCGCCCGCCACGTCGTCGACGTGGTGGTCGTCGTCGGGCACCTGTTCGCGGTCGCCCGCCGTGATGACCACCGGGTCCACGTCGGTCTCCGCCAGGGCGTCGTCGACGGTACCCCGGAGCCACCAGTGGGTGACGATGGCCTCGGCGTCCGTGTCCTCCAGCTGGTGGACCATCTCCCGGGGCTTGTACTGTGGGTTCATGAACGAGACCGGTGTCCCCGCCTTCAGTCCACCCAGCGAGGCGATCACGTAGGTCGGCCCGTTGGGCAGGTAGAGGACGATCCGGTCGCCCGGTTCCAGCCCGAGGTCGTGGAGCCCGCCGGCGAACTCCGCCGACCGGTTCCGTAACTCCGCGTGTGTCAGCGTCTCGCCGTCCATCTCGACGGCCGTCAGGTCGCCGTCGGCCTCCGCTGTCCGGTCGTGCAATTCCGCGGCGTTGCCCTCGAGCGGTTCGTCGCCGAGATCCTGAAAGTCCATGGCACCCGATACCATTCAGCATCATTAATAACTACCGTCGTTCACGTACGCGAACTGGTAGGAAGTGAGCGGTAGTCAGCCCCTGAGGGCTTCGACGGGGCGCTCGTTGGCGGCCCGCCAGGCCGGGTACGCGCCCGCGACGAGACTGGTGCCGATGCCGAACGCGACGGCACCGACCAGGTAGAGGATGGAACCCGACGTGAACGCGAAGGGACTCCCGAGGAAGATGGCGTTCGCGGCCAGCACGACCAGCAGGGCCAGGGCGATGCCGATACCCGCGCCGATGGCTCCCAGCAGAGCGGCCTCCACGAGCAGGATGCGCAGGATGTCGACCTTCGAGTAGCCGACCGCCCGGAGGACGCCGATCTCCTCGCGTCGTTTGGTCACCGACATCAGCATCGTGTTGGCGATGGAGACGCCGGCGACCAGCAGCGACAGCGAGCCCAGACCCGCCAGGAACACGTTGATTCCGTTGACGATGGACTTGAACAGGCGCACGAGCGACGTGAGCTCGAAGACGATCAGCGTGTCTTTCCGCCCGTTGAACTCCTCGCGCAGTGCCGTGGCCGCGGCCTCGGCCTCATCGACCGATTCGGTGGTGATACGAACCTGCCCGTACCGTCGATCACCGGTCGCTTCGATGGGCAGGTAGACCTGATCGACGCCGAACGCCTGGGTTTCGGCCAGCACGGCCGTCACGCGGTAGGCCCGGAACTCGGCGGTCTCGCCCTCGTCGGTCCCCGGCGACAGCACGATGCGGTCGCCGGGGTCGAGGTCGTAGTCCATCGCGAACTCGTGAGAGACGACGGCGCTGCGCCGCCAGTTCGTCGGAATCTCTCCCGCCGCGACCTCGTAGAGCCGGCGCGGGTCGTCGAGATACGTCACCGAGAGGGACCGCTGGCGATTCGACCGGACCCGATACTCCATCGAGCGCGACTCCGTGGCGACGATGCCGGCCCCGCCGACCGTCTCGTCGATCCGCATCAGGTCGGTCCGGTCGAAGTACCGATCCGCCTTGTCGAAGCCAGGCGAGACGTAGACGTTCGTCGCCCCCTGCTCCTGAATCCGGTCGAGCTGGCTCTCCTTGAACGCCGCGCCGCCGGCCCCGATGGCTCCGATGGCCACGACGCCGATCATGATCGCCGCGGCCGCCAGCAACGACCGCGTGCGTGCCCGCGAGATGTTCCGCCGGGCGATGACGACCGAGGGGAACCGGCCCGTGATCCGTCGGAGCCAGCTCATCGCCACACCTCCGTCCCCGACATCAGTCCAACGCCTCCACGGGCCGTTTGTTGGCCGCCTTCCACGCCGGATACAGGCCCGCGACCAGCGCGGTCACGACGCCGAAGACGACGCCGATCCCGACGTACCTGAGTCCCGCCGCGGTGAACGCGAACGGATCGCCGAGCAGGAGCTGGTTGACCGCCATCCCGATGCCGAGTGCGAGGGGTGCGCCGATGGCCGCTCCGACCACGCCGAGGATCGTCGACTCGGCGACGAGGAGACTGACGACCGCCCGTTTGGGATAGCCGTAGGCCCGGAGAACGCCGATCTCGCTCTCGCGCTCGATGGCCGCCATCAGCATGGTGTTGGCGATGGTGACCGCAGCGACGAGCAACGAGATCGCGCCGACGCCGATCAGGAACTGGTTGACGGTGCCGAAAAACTCCGTGAACTGCTCGCGTTGCTCCTGGACCTGCTCGACCCGGACGAACTGCTCGCGGGCGTTGAACTCCCGCTCGATGGCCTGGGTCGCGGCGTCGACGGACCCGGTCGTCGTGTCGACCCGGACGATAGCCTGCTCGTAGCCGTCGCTCTCGAACTGCGACGCCGGGACGAAGACCGTCTGGTCCGCCCCTAGCGGCGCGCTAAAGCCCTGTGGCTCCAGCACCGCCGCGATCTCGAAGCTCCGGTCGAACTCGTCGGTGACGTTGACCCGGAGCCGGTCGCCAGGCTCCAGATCGTTCTGGTCGGCGATCCGCGACCCGATCACGACGGTTCGTCGCCAGTTGTCCGGGATCGTCCCGTTCCGGGCCTCGTAGAACTCGCCCGGGTTCTCCAGCCCTTTCACCTGGGCCATGAACAGGAGCGTCCCCGACTGGGTCTGGACGAACGAGCCGGCCGGCTCGTGGACGGGCAACACCGTCGCACTGCCGGCGGCCTGCCTGATCCGGTCGATGTCACCGTCCGAGAGTTCCGTGTTGGTCAGGTTGCCGTCCTCGAACTTGATGTCGGGCTCGACGGTCGCCGTGCCGCCGAAGCCCTCGTAGGCCTCCAGTTGGTCCTGTTTGAACGCCTCGCCGCCCGTGCCGATGGCCCCGATGGCCACGACGCCGATGACGACGGCCGTGATTGCCAGCGCCGAGCGCAGCGTCGCACGCGAGAGGTTCCGCCGGGCCAGCGCCAGCGTCGGAAACCGCCCGGCGAGCCAGCGGAGCGGGTTCACGGATCGGGACCCTCCTCGAAGTTGGCCCGCCGGCTCTCCGTGTCCCGAATCCGCCCGTCGATGAGTGTCACGACGCGGTCCGCGGCCTCGGCCACGTAATCGTCGTGGGTCACCGTGACGACGGCGACGTTCTCGTCGGTGCGGAGTTCGTCGAACAACTCCAGAATCCGGTCGCCGGTGTCCCGATCCAGGTTCCCCGTCGGCTCGTCGGCCAGCAGGATGTCCGGGTCGTTGATCAGCGAGCGCGCGATGGCGACGCGCTGTTTCTGCCCGCCGGAGAGTTCGTCGGGATAGTGGTCGAGCCGGTCGCCCAGGCCGACGCGTTCGAGCAACTGCGTCGCTCGCTCGCGCGTCTTCGTGGGCGTCCGGTCGAGCATCCGGGGCATCTCGACGTTCTCTAACGCGGTAAGCGTCGGGATCAGGTAGAAACTCTGGAAGACGAACCCGATGGTCTCCTTGCGTTTCCGTGTCTGCTCCCGGTCGGTGAACGTCGACACGTCCTCGCCGCGCAGGCGCACGTCGCCGCTCGTCGCCACGTCCAGCAGGCCGAGCAGGTTGAGCAGGGTGGACTTGCCGCTCCCGGAGGGACCGACGACCGCGACGAAGTCGGCGGGCGCGATGCCGAAGTCGACGCCTTTCAGCGCCCGGACGACCTGCCCGCCCGTCTCGTACTCCTTGACCACGTCGGTCCCGCGGATGATCGCGTCCGTCGGGATCGTCTCACCCGTCGTGCCGGCACCGAATCCGTCCTCGTCCGGGTCGGGTGCCACAGCGGTCACCCCCGCCGGCGGTAGATCACGACCGCCGCGATCAGGGCCACGAGCACGACGATCGGCACGATGGGGAGCCCGCCTCGCTGTGGCGACCGATCCGGCATCGCGGCCTGCGTGACCGGAAGTTCGGTCGTGTAGTTGCGCCGGACGCCGTCGACCACGTAGCTCACCTCGACGGGGACCGTCGAGACGTTCCCCCGGATCGACGGCGTGAGCGTGAACGACGAGAAGTCGCTCGCGTCGACCGACCCGACGAAGTACTTCTTGCGCCCGACGTTCTCGGCCTCACCCGTCGAGACGATGACCGATTTCACCTCGTCGGAGCCGACGTTGCTCGCGGTGGCGGTGATCTCGACCGTCCCGCCCCTGGCGACCGCTTCGACGCCGGTCAGCACTACGTCGCCGGGATTGGGGGGCGCGTCGAACGCCGCCTGGAACCGGTCGGTCACCTGCTTGCGGGTGCCGTCGTCGGTGTAGTTCAGCGTCACCGTCACCGGGTAGGTGCCGCTCTCGGCGACGCGTGCGGGGAACCGGAAGTCGGTGGTCTCGCCGGCCTGGAGCCGGGAGGTGACGCGCTCGCTCGCGGTGAAGGTCGCGACCGGCGAGTCGACGGCCACTTCCACCTGGCTCAGGTCGCCGTCGAGGCCGTTCGCGACGGTGACGTTGACCGGCCGGGTCGTCCCGGGCAGTCCGTCGGCGACCGAGAGGGCCAGTTGCGGGCCGTCGACGGCGGCGGTCCCGCTCGGCGTGTCGAGGCTGACCGTCCGCTCCAGTTCCTGGGTCTGGCCCATCGTGTTCGTGTATTCGAGGACCGCCGTGAGACTGGCCGTGTCACCGTCGGGAACCGACCCGGAGTAGGTGAACGTCCGCTTGGTGCCGGGTTCGAGCTTCGCGTCGAGCCGTTCCGGATCGTCGATCCGGACGTTCCGGCCGTCGACGGTGAGATCGAGGTTCCGGATGGCCTCGCGCTGGCCGTTCGAGACGTTGACCGCGATCTCGCGGTACTTGCCGACCGATCCAGCAACGTCGATGCTCATCTTCGGGCCGCTCTCGGAGACGACCACCGTCACCGGATAGTGGAACTGGACCAGTTCGTCGTCGGCCGTCTCGACGGAGACGGTCAACTGGAGCTTCTTCACACCGGGTTCCTCGAACGTCGTCGTCAGCGGCGCGTTCACCGACCCGCCGGGGGTCAGCGTCCCGAGATTTCTGACCTGGCCGAACCGCTCGAAGCCGGACCGACTCTCCAGCCGAACCGTCCGGACCTCCGCGGACTCGGAACTGGCCGCCGCGTTCGAGATCTCGGCGCTGATCTCGACCAGATCGCCGGGACCGGGCTGGGAGGGCGTGATTTCCACGTTGCTGAGCGAAATCTGTGGCCCGGCGGACTGGGTACTGTTCGCCGTGTTCGCAGCCGCGAGCGGTGCGCCGGCCGCGGACGCGACCAGCAACACCGTGATAGCGATCGCCGTCACCGCCGATAGCGGCCGTGAGAGGACGCTACTCATGGCTGCAACCTCGGAGGGGAAGGACAGTTGGGGACCATCGTCCTATGCGTAGGTCTCCCACTTCTTCCCATTAGAATTTTTTTACTTGACATTGGTAGCGGGGAAATTCACACACCCGACCCGCCGCCCGCCGGCCCCGCCTGTATGTGCAGATTTATTAACATTGAGGTTGAACGCGGCATTGTTGATTAACAATGGTAACTGAAACGGAGGCAGCACGATGAGAGAGCAGTTCGCAGTCGAGGGCCAGACCGCTATCGTCACGGGTGCGTCCCAGGGGATCGGTCGGTCCATCGCCGAGCGGTTCGCCGACGACGGGGCCGACGTGGTCATCTGCTCGCGCGAGCAGGAG
The DNA here is from genome assembly GCF_049605515.1 of Halorientalis pallida. Classification (GTDB taxonomy): domain Archaea; phylum Halobacteriota; class Halobacteria; order Halobacteriales; family Haloarculaceae; genus Halorientalis; species Halorientalis pallida_A. The sequence continues at coordinate 1,039,765 of NZ_CP187158.1, read as the reverse complement.
AAAGTCGACGAGGTCGCCGAGGGCATCAACGCCGAGGACGGCGGCGAGTGTCTCGCCATCGAGTGTGACGTGACCGAGCGCGACGCGGTCGAAGCGCTGGTCGAGGCCACAGTCGAGGAGTTCGGCAGCGTCGACATCCTCGTCAACAACGCCGGGGCTTCCTTCATGGCCAACTTCGAGGGCATCAGCGAGAACGGCTGGAAGACAATCGTGGACATCAACCTCCACGGTACCTACCACTGCACGCAGGCCGCGGGCGAGGTCATGCGCGAGGGCGACGGCGGCGTGATCGTCAACTTCTCGAGCGTCGCGGGCAATCGCGGTGCGCCGTTCATGAGCCACTACGCCGCCGCGAAAGCCGCGGTCTCGAACCTCACGTCGACGCTCGCGCACGAGTGGGCCGACGATGGCATCCGTGTGAACTGCATCGCCCCTGGCTTCGTCGCCACGCCCGGTGTCGAGAGCCAGATGGGGGTCAGCGCCGACAACATCGACCGCTCGGAGGTCGACCGCCAGATCGGTCTCGAAGAGGAGATCGCCGACCTGGCCCAGTTCCTCGCCAGCGACGCGTCCTCGTACATCACCGGCGAGACCATCACGGCGAAGGGCGTCCCGGACATCATGGAAGATCCGGACATCTAGGTCCGCGACAACCCGCTTCGATTTTTTCGGCCCGTCCCGTGAGTCGCACCGATAGCACCGCCTCACGGTCGAACTGGCGCGCCGAGGCGGCAACTTATTTGCCGGTCCCGGTCGGTGAGATGGTATGGCACGCGACGTATTCCTGCCGGTTGCGGCACAGCCCAGCGTGGATACCCTCGTCGAACAGGCCCAGACCGCGGAGGAGCTGGGATACGACCGCGCGTGGCTCCCCGAGACCTGGGGCCGGGACGCGGTGACCACACTCACGAGCATCGCCCACGGCACCGACGAGATCGGCATCGGGACCTCCATCATGCCCATCTACTCCCGGTCGGCCGCCCTCATCGGCCAGACCGCCGCCACCCTCCAGGAAGTCTCGGACGGCCGTTTCCGCCTCGGCCTCGGCCCGTCGGGTCCCATCGTCATCGAGAACTGGCACGGCAAGGACTTCGCCAACCCGCTGAAGTACACCCGCGAGACCGTCGAGGTCGTCAAGCAGGTCCTCTCCGGCGAGACCGTTAGCTACGACGGCGAGTACTACGACCTCGACGGGTTCCGCCTGCGCTGTGAGCCGCCCGAACAGATGCCCCAGATCGACGCCGCCGGGATGGGGCCCAAGTCCGTCGAACTCGCCGGGCGCTTCGCCGACGGCTGGCACGCCCTGATGCTCACGAAAGACGGCCTCCGCGATCGCCTGGAGGACTTCGACCACGGTGCCGACCTCGGTGACCGGGACCGGAGCGACCAGGAAGTCACGGTCTCGCTGACCTGCTGTGTAGACGAGGACCGCGAGCGAGCGCGCAGACTCGTCAAACAACACATCTGCTTCTATATCGGCGGCATGGGCACGTTCTACCGGGACGCGCTGGCCCGCCAGGGCTACGAGGACCTGGCCCACGACATCGCGGACAACTGGGACGACGGCGACCGCGAGGAAATCGTCGCGGAGTTCCCGGACGATCTACTCGACGAACTCGCGGTGGCGGGCACACCGGAGGAGTGCCGGGACCGCATCGACGAGTTCGAGGCCATCGACGGCGTCACCTCCGCATCCGTCTCCTTCCCCCGCGCGGCCGAACAGGCGGACATCCAGCGGACCATCGAGACGCTCGCACCGGATAACTGATAGGAACGCGTATCTTTGACGAGGGGACTCGTCCGGGACCGAATCGGCCACCCGAGTCACCTCGTCCACATTCCGGAGCGAGAGGCGGGAAAATATTATATGGTAGGCACTGTATAACACAGCCAACTGTTAAGACAGATACTATTCACTTTTACACTTCTATTATGAAAGGCTATATATGCAGTAAACGTTAATTGGGTTCCTATGCGTGGAGAATCCACATTAGATGCCGTCGATAGGCGGTCGTTCATGAAGCGTTCGCTCGGTACTGCAGGGCTCGTCGGTGCCGCTGGACTCGCCGGGTGTTTCGGCGACGACGGCAGTGGGAGCGGTGAGGCCCCCGGTGCAGACGGCGAGATGGTCATGACGACCTCGACCCAGGACACTGCGGCCTACACGATGAGTACGGTCATCGCAAACGTCGTCAACCAGAACAACGACACGGTGAGCGTACAGGCCCAGCCCAGCGAGGGGACCAACGCTAACATCGGTCGACTCAGCCAGGACCAGTCCGACATCGCCTATATTCAAAACTGGACGGCGAGCAAGATCGCAAACGGGGAGAAGCCGTTCAAGAACCTCGATTTCACGCCGGTCCAGACCTTCCACCTGTACGACCTGGCCTGGTTCATGTGTTCGGCCAACGACGGCTGGACCAGCGTCGAAGACATCGGTCAGGGCGACCGGATTTCGCCGACCCCGAGCGGTTCGGGGACTGCGGAGATGCTCGAATACGCGCTCAGTTTCGCCACGGAGGACTACGAACGCATCAGTATCGGCTACGGCGAACAGGGCAGTGCGATGAGCGAGGGCCGCCTGGACGCCGGAGCCGGTACCTTCGTCAACCTCGCGGTCGAGCCGAGTTGGCTCCAGCAGATGAAGAGTACGGTCGACCTCCGCCTGCTCCAGTTCCCCAGCAACGTGGTCTCCGAACTCGAACAGGACCCGTCGATCATCATGAGCGAGGTCGACACGACGCAGTTCGAAGGGTACGGGTACGCGCCCGACACGCTGAACACGCCGGCGCTCGCCTACAACTTCGTCACCCGGGACGACTTCGACTACGACACGCTCTACACGTTCCTGGAGACGCTGTGGGCCAACCGCGACGGCCTCGGGGAGCAGAACGCACTGCTCGGCCGGATGGAAGAAGGCGAGTTCTGGATCGAGAACGGGTACACGACCCTGCCGTTCCACCCCGCGGCCGCCGACTTCTACAAGGAACAGGGCATCTGGAACGACGAGTACACGGTCGCCGAACAGTAGCGTCCGGGGCCGAGTGCCGCCGCAACCACGTTTTCGATTACTATGACCGATATCACGTCAGAAACCGAGATTTGGTCGCCGCGTGAGGATCTTAGCGCCTTCCGCGACCGGGGGATAGCCGAACAAGTACTGCTGGTCCTGATCACGCTCATCGGCGTCGGTCTCACCGCCGTGACGCTGTACTTCGCCTGGGCCAGACCCCTCGTCCGTGCCAAGTTCGCCGTCGGCTTCTTCGGCGTCGGGACGGCCCTGTACTACCTCGCACAGGCCCTGTCAGTCGCCGAGGACCCGACCGACCGCAGCGACGCGACCGTGGTGACGGACTGGCTGTCCGACCGGCCGTATCGACTCGTCAGGATCGTCGACGGCCTCGTCTGCGTCGCGCTGGCGGTCGCCGCCATCGCGGCCAGCTACCACGTCTTCACCAACTACCTGCGCCTCGACGGTCCGGCTCTCATCTCCGGGTTCCGGAACCTCGACCTGTACGTCGGGCTGATCATCGTCACCCTGGCGATCGACGCGACACGGCGGGCCTACGGCTGGTCTATCGCCCTCGTCGCAGTCGGTTCGGTACTCTACGCCTACTTCGGGGAACTGATGCCCGGCTTCCTCCAGCACCCGGGGTTCTCCCTCGAGGGTGTCGCGACCTACGGTGCGGTCCGGCTCACCGGTGCCTTCGGGTTCATCATGGAGATCGGTGCCACCTGGGTCGCCATCTTCATCATGTTCGCCGGACTCGCCCGCGAGTTCGGCGCGCTGGACGTGATCCTGGGCCTCGGACAGAAACTCGGTGAGAACCTGAAGAGTGGTGTCGTCCACGTCGCCGTCATCTCCAGCATGGCGATGGGGTCGATCACCGGGAGCGCGGCCGCCAACGCCGCGACCACCGGCTCCTTTACGATCCCGATGATGAAAGAGCAGGGCGTGCGGAAGGACTACGCGGCCGCCATCGAGAGCGTCGCCTCCTCCGGCGGGCAGATCATGCCGCCCGTGATGGGCGTCGCCGCGTTCCTGATGGCCGACATCCTGGGCGTCTCTTACGTCCGGGTGATCCAGGCTGCGATCATCCCGGCGCTCCTGTTTTACTTCTCCGTCGGGGTCGCCGTCCAGTTCGCCGTCCTTCGGTACGGCTGGACGACCGAGAACACGGACGGCCCCGGTATCCTGGCGTCCCTGTTCAGTCAGGCTGCGCTGTTGAAGACGCTGTACGCGCTGGTCGTCGTGGGCGCGTTCTACGTGATTCGGTCCGTCGTCGGCCGCAGTCTCTTCGAGGCGGCCGCGGCCGCACTGGGTGCGCTCGTCGCCGTCCGCCTGGTACAGGCCGTGGCACTGTCGGGGGCCGACACCAGCCCCGCCGAGGACTTCGCGAGTGCGGTGGCCCGCTTCTTCGACGGCACGCACTTCGCCATCCCGATGTCGGTGCTGGTCTACACGCTCGTGGTCATGCAGCTCTCGCCGATGGCCGCGGGCCTGTACACCTCACTGACGATGATCGGGACGATGGTTCTGGGGAATCCGGTCGCGACGCTGGCCCGCAACCTCGGCGGCATCACCGACGAGGGTGACGCCGACGCCACCGATTCCGGCGTCCCGATCCGAACGACTCTCGTGCGGACGCTCGATGCGTTCGCCGGGACTGTCTACCGGACGCTCAAGGGATTCCGTCGCGGCGCGATGGACATGGCCCCGCTCGTGGGTGTCCTGGCCGCGATGGGTATCATCATCAGCATGCTCACCCAGACCGGGTTGACCGCCGAGATCAGCGTTCGGATGGTCGCGCTGGGCGGCGGCATCCTGCTCATCGTGCTGATCCTGGCGATGATCACGAGCATCCTGTTCGGCCTCGGAATGCCGACGCCGGCGGCCTACATTCTCGTCGCGACGCTTCTGGTGCGGCCGCTGGTCGAACTGGGTGTGACCCAGATCACGGCCCATCTGTTCGTGTTCTACTTCGCGATGCTGTCGGCGATCACGCCGCCGGTCGCGGTCGGTGTCGCCGTCGGCTCCCGGATCGCCAACAGCGGGTTCATGATCTCGGCCAAGCAGGCGCTGAAGATCGGTGCGGCCGGCTTCCTGATCCCGTACGCGCTCGTGGCCAACGACAGCCTCGTCAACTGGTCGCTGACCGCGACGCCGGTCGCGGTGTTCTGCGTGTTCATCGGCGTCATCGCGCTCACGGCCACGACCATCGGCTTCGACGGCCGGCACGTCCTGGGGGTCCCGCACCGGGCGGCGTACCTCGGCCTCGCCATGGTGGCACTGTACGCCCCAGCGATGAGCGTCTACGTCGGGAGCGGCGTGACGATGATGCTGCAGATCACCGCGGCCGCCATCGCGCTGGCCGGCCTCGCGCTGACCCAGATCGACCGACTGCCCACGGCCATCACGCCCGCGCCACGAGCGCGGGACCGCTGACCGCAGCGTTCTCTCTCCCCCGCCGATTTTTAGAGTGAACGCCGCACCGACGACCGTCCAGCGACGCCTGCGGGGGACAGTATCAGTCCTGAATACGGAGACGATGGATACTTTGCACCGTCCCCTGCTACAGTGGCTATGCTCGCGTCGGATACCCTGGATGTGCTGGTCGTTGACGACAGTGACTTCTTCGTGAGCGTCACCGCCGACAAACTCGGCGAGGAACACGGGATCGCGACGCGAACCGCAAACAGCGGTGCCGAGGCGCTGTCGATCCTCGAAGACGAATCCGTCGACTGCGTGGTCAGTGACTACCAGATGCCGGAGATGAACGGACTCGAACTGTACCGGCGGATCGAGGATCGGTACGGCATCCCGTTCGTCATGGTGACCGGCGAGGGCGACGAGATGGTGGCCAGTCACGCCATGAGTGCCGGCGTCGACGAGTACTTCAAGAAAGACGAGATCGCGGCCCAGGACCGGCTGGAACTGCTCGCCAACCGGATCAAAAACGTCGTGGCGCAACAGCGGGCCCGCAACCGGTACGAGATGCTCGTCGACAACACGCCCGACGAGATCGTCCACGTCGACACCGACGGCACCATCGTCGCCGCCAACAGCGCGATGGCGACCTCCTTCGGGGCCGACGAAGAAGACCTGATCGGCCAGCAACTCGGCCACGTGGTGCCGGGCGACGTGGCGCAGGGGCGGATCGAGGAGGGCAAGCGGGCAATCACCGCCGGGAGCGCGGTCACCTTTCAGGACAGTATCGGCGTCCGTCACTTCCACAACATCGCCGTCCCGATCACGGAGGGCAGTGGCGACGAGTCCTTCCAGCTCATCTCGCGGGACATCACCCAGCAGAAACGCCGCGAACGGGAACTGGCCGCGACGAACGAGGAACTGGCGGTCATCAACCGCCTCGTGCGACACGACATCAACAACGACGTGCAACTCCTCCTCAGCTGGGCCGAAGTCGCCAAACAGTCCGCGGAGGGCGAGCCCTGGGAGTATCTCGACCGCATCGAGGACGCCTCCGAACACATCGCAGAGCTGACAACCGTCGTCGGCGACATCGTCGACTCCATCGCCCACGGTGAGACGTTCGACCTCGAACCGGTCCCGCTGGAGCCCGTCGTCACCACCGAGGTCGAGAAGCGCCGCACGGCCGACGACGTGACAATATCCGTCGTCGGGGACGTGCCGTCGGTCGACGTCTGCGCCAACGAGCTACTCCGGTCGCTCGTCGGTAACCTCCTGAGCAACGCCGTGCGCCACAACGACAGCGACGACCCGACCGTCTGGGTCGTCGTCGAGGAGGAAGCCGAGGACGTGATCGTCAGCGTCGCCGACGACGGCCCCGGCATCCCGGACGACCAGAAAGACGAGATCTTCGGCAAAGGTGAGATGGGGACCGAGAGCCCGGGCACCGGAATCGGGCTGTACCTCGTCAACCGACTCGCAGAGGCCTACGGCGGCCGCGTCTGGGTCGACGACCGCGAGGACACGGACATCCCACCCGAATCCACACCGGGGGACAGCGGGGCCGTGTTCAGAGTACGGATCCCCAAATACACTGCCTAGCGCGGTTCGAATAGCTCCCGTCGCCCAGCCCCCGAAGTTCGTCCTGACCGGCACTTGTTATACTAGCGGAAAGATTGAAAACAAGTTCAATTGAACATACTGGCGTGGGGATATGAACCGGAGACAGTACCTGCAGGCAGTCGGCATCGGCGTGGCAACGACTGGCGTATCCGGAGTGGCGAACGCCCGGGGCCGGGGTCGACCCGGAGCCGACGGCCTGACCACGACACTGACGACGACGGGGGAGACCAGCGACCTCGACGAGGACGCGGAGATCACCTGTGGCGGCGCGACGGTCGTCACTGGGACTATCGTCGCCGCGAACGGCTGTGCGGAACCCGCAGTGGCCAGCGCGAGCCTGACCGACGGGACGCTCCGACTGGAACTGGAGACGGTCGACGACACCGGGCCACTGACGTTCTGCACGCAGGCGCTGGTCGGCCACGAGTACGTCGCGACGGTCGCGGGCTACGACGACGCGCCTGACGAGGTCGTCGTCGTCCACAACGGCACGGAAGTCACGAAGAAGTCCTGTGACGGCGGCTCGGGCGACGTGTTCGTGACGACCGGAACCGGCAACGAGACCGAGGACTCGGCCGACGCGGTCTGTGGCGGGGTGCCCGTCGTCCGTGGGACCATCGTCGCCTCCGACACGTGTAGCGACCCGAAACTGGCCGACGTGTCCGAATCCGACGGGACCGTCCGCTTCGAGGTGGTTACCGAACGACCCGAAGATGCCGATGTGTGCACACAGAAGATCGTCAGCCACGAGTACGTCGCGGTCGCGCCTGGCCTCGACGACGCGCCCGAGGAGATCGTCGTCGTCCACGACGGCGAGACGGTGACGGAGACGACCTGTCTCACCGCCGACGGCGGCGACGGCGGAGACGACGGCGGAACTGGCGGCTTCTTCGGCCGCCTGTCCGGCGCGTAGATAACGATCGGGGTGGAACCCGAGTTAACAGATTTTTCCGAGCGGTCGTCGCTGAAAGCCGCTGGTAACCCCTCAGGCCTGGTGTGTAACTATTTTAGGGGTGCCCGCCGCAGACACAGTATCTCCATGACAGGCTATACCGGTTCGGATCTGTTCGTCGACGCGCTGGAGCAGTACGGCGTCGAACACGTCTTCGGCAACCCCGGGACGACGGAGTTGCCGGTCCTCGACGCGATCAGTCGGAGCGACCTCGAATACGTCCTCGGACTGCACGAGGACATCGCGGTCGGGATGGCTTCGGGCTACGCAAGTACCCGCCGCTACCACGCCCATCACGACGAGAACGTGATGCCGGCCGGCGTCGTCAACCTCCACATCACGCCCGGCCTGGCCCACGGCGTCGGCAACACCTACGCCGCCCAGTTCGCGGGCACACCGCTGGTCATCACCGCCGGCAACCACGAGCGGGACTTCCGCCACGAGGAACCACTCCTCCACGGCGATCTGGAGGCGATGGTCGACCAGTTCACCAAGTGGTCCGACGAAGTACTCGACGTGACGGCCCTGCCGACGATGCTCCGGCGCGCCTTCCGCGTCGCGCTGACACCGCCGACGGGACCGGTCTTCCTGGGACTTCCCCAGGATGTGATGCTGTCCGAGACCGACCCAGAGGCAATCGAACCGCTGGGCCCGATCCCGAACGCCGGGCCGGGCGACGCCGGCCAGATCGAGCGGGCGGCCGACCTGCTCGCCGAGGCCGACGACCCCGTCCTGATCCTGGGCGATCACGTCGCTCGCTCGGGGGCCGATGCCGTCGACGCCGCCGTCGACTTCGCCGAGGCCGCCGGCGCGCGCGTCCACGCAGAGATACTCTCTTGCGAGGTGAACTTCCCCGGCGAACACCCGCAGTGGATCTCCCACATCCCGCCCAACGAAGGCGTCGCGAGCATGCTCATGGACACCGACACGCTCGTGTTCGTCGGTACGTCCACCCACACGACCCTGCTGAACCACGAGAACGCGCTGGTCGACAGCGACACCACCTGCATCCACATCTCCGACGACGCCTGGGAAGTCGGGAAGAACCACCCGGCACAGGCCGCCGTCGTCGGCGACCCCGGCCTCGTCATGGACCAGCTGGCCGAGCGTCTCGAAGACCGGATCGACGACGCGGAGCGAGAGCGCCGGATCGACAGCGTCGAGACCACCAAGCAGGCGCTGGCCAGTACGATCCAGTCGATGAGCGAGGACGAGACACCCGAGGGCGAGACCCGTGCCTCCAAGGCCGAACTCGTCGACGCGCTCAAAGCGACCGCGCCGGACGCCTACATCGTCGACGAGGGCGTCACCTCCAAGTACCCCCTCCTGATCCGCTGGGAGATGGAGGCCGAACAGATGATCTCGAACAAGGGCGGCGGCCTCGGCTACGGCCTCCCCGCCTCGGTCGGCGCGGCCCTGGCCGAATCGATGACCGAGGACCCCCGCGACGTGGTAGGGTACATCGGCGACGGCTCGTACCTCTACTACCCGCACTCGATCTACACCGCGGCCCGCCACGACCTCGACCTCACCGTCGTGATCCCGGACAACCGCAATTACCGCATCCTGAAGGACAACACTATCTCCATCTTCGGCGGTGACGACGAGGACCACGACTACGTCGGGATGGACTTCGAACCGCCGGTCGACCTCGTGAAAAACGCCGAGAGTCACGGCGCGCGGGGCCACCGCGTCGAGACGGCCGACGAGATCGCCGACACATTCGCCGACGCGCTGGATCGGGAGGGCACGGACGTACTGGACGTGCTGGTCCACGACTGAATCGCCCTCACCGACCCGCCACGGGCTGTCCGGTCGACAGGTATTTTTTCGACGGGGCGACTACCGCCGGATCGTGCAGAATCCGCTGTGGCGGCTGACGCGCAACGCGTACGGTCGGCAGATGTACGAGGCCCTCGCCGACCTCGGGATCAAAGTCGCCAAACTCGACCAGTACGTCTGCGACCTGACGACCGTGCCCGACCCCACAGCGCCCGCCGGCGTCGTTATCGACTGTCGCCGCGCGGGGGAACTCGACCGGTCGGAGGCCGATGCCTTCGTCGAACCGGCCCCCATCGACCGGGTGATCACCGCCCGGATCGACGGCGACCTCGTGGGCTACTGCTTCCTGAGCCACAACCGCCCGGTCTACGTCGAGGCGCTGGACTCGGAGCGCCTGTTCGACGGCGCGTACGTCTGGCGGGTGTTCGTCGACCCCGACCACCGGAACCGGGGCATCGCCACGGCGCTGGTCAGCCGGGCACTCCGCGAGGCGGCGAGTCGGGGCGCAAACCGCGCAAACGCACTCGTCGCCGTGGACAACGTCCCCTCCAGGCGCGTCTTCGCCGCCAACGGGTTCGAACCGGAAAAGCGCGTCAGCTACTACCACCTGTTCGGGTTCGAGCGCCGCAGGACGAAACCCCTGTAGTGCCGAACGGACCCGAACGGGGCGGCATACGGCCCTATATAGTACTTTTAGTTACCTTTATACAGTCAGTTATATTTCGGTATAAACAGGGAAGGGGCCCATGACCGACGTCAAAACACACGTTCGAACAGCCGTGCGGAACGTCAGGCGACAGGTCGACCGGCGGAAACCACCGGCCGACGAGGAGTACATGCTGTTCAGTCTCGGCGTCGCCGACTACATCAGCCTCGTGGCGCTGTTTTTCGGCTGGACGGCGACGATGTTGATCGCGACCGGCGAACCCAACTGGGCGCTCGTCTCCATGTTGATCGCCTTCGGCTTCGACAAACTCGACGGGTTCTACGCCCGGGAGTTCGGCGAACCGACGACGATGGGCCGCCACATCGATGCGTTCATCGACGTGTTCACCTATCTCGTTCCCGCGGTCGCGATCTATCACTTCGTCCTGTCGCCCGCCACGTTCCTCAGCGTCGTCGTCGGCTTCACCGTTCTCGCGTTCGGGCTCCTCCGACTGGTTCGGTTCGCCAGCGAGGGACTCGACGACGACGAGGGCACGAGTTACTACCGGGGGATCACCGTCGTCCACCTCAACGTGCTGGTGGTCGCCAACTACTTTCTCGCCGCCTTCTTCGGCCAGTGGAACGGCTGGCTGGCCGCCGCGACCGTCCTGCCCGCCGCACCGCTGATGATCTCGAACTACCGGAGCTACAAGACCGTCGGCAGTCACACCGTCGCTGGACTGCTGGCGCTCGTCGTCGTCGCGCTCGCGCTGGTCCTCGAATTCGGGGTCTGAATCTCGATCGTCGCGGTACTCAGTCGTCGCTCTCCGCCCGCACCCGCTCGCCCTGCGCCGTCTCGGGGAAGATCTTCCCCGGATTCAGCGTGTCCCTGGGGTCCAGGGCACGTTTGAGCGCCCGCATCGCCTCGACGCTCTCCTCGCCGTGTTCCTGGACGAGGTACTTCCGTTTCCCGCGGCCGACGCCGTGTTCGCCGGTGCAGGTGCCGCCCATCTCGATCGCGCGTTCCACGATGTCGGTGTAGACCTCCTCGCCGGTCGCGATGGTCTCGGGGTCGTCCAGATTCACCATGACCGAGTAGTGGACGTTCCCATCGCCCGCGTGCCCGAAGCAGGGGACGACGATGTCGTCTTCCGCGCCTCGATCCTTGGCGTAGCGGATGATCTCCGGGAGCTTGCTGATCGGCACGGTGATGTCGCCGGGGTGGAGCGGCTGGAGGTCTGGCTCCCACATCTGGATCGCGAAGGCGAGTTCCGCGCGGGCCTTCCAGAGCTGATCCATCTCCTCCTCCGCGGCCATCTCGAACCGCTCGACGTCGTGAGCCTCGAAGATCGACCGGCAGTAGTCGATCTCCTCCTCGATCCCGTGGTTGGCGTGGAACTCCAGGAAGACCATCGGGTCCGGCGGGAGGTCGGCGTCGCCGTCGGCGTAGTCCGCGGCGATCTCGGCGCTCACGTCGTCGACGAGTTCGATCTTGGCCACGTCCACGCCGGACTGGATCGCGTCCATGACCGCCTCGGCGGCGTCGTCGAGCGTCGGGAAGATCGCCCGCCCGCCCCGGATCTGCTGTGGTCGGCCTTCGAGTTCCAGCGTCGCACGCGTCACGACGCCCAGGGTGCCCTCGCTCCCGATCAGGAGTTCCTTCAGGTTGTAGCCACTGGAGGTCTTGACGGCCTTCGAGCCGGCCGTGATCACGGAGCCGTCGGCGAGGACGGCCTCCAGTTCCAGCACCCAGTCGGCGATCTCGCCGTACTTGACCGTCTGCATGCCGCTGGCGTCGTTGGCGATCATGCCGCCGATGGTGGAGATATCGCCGGAGGAGGGCAGCGGCGGGAAAAAGAGGCCGTGAGTGCCGACTTCCTCGTCGATCACGTCGCCCATCACACCGGGTTGCACGTCGATCTGGAAATCCTCGGGACGGACCTCAAGCACGTCGTTCATCCGCGTCATGTCCATGCTGACGCCCTCGTACTCGGGAACGGGGTTCCCTTCGAGGCTGGTGCCCGCGGCGTACGGTGTCACGGGGACGCCGCGTTCGTCGGCGGCGGCCAGGACCGCCGACACCTCCTCGGTCGACTCGGGCCAGACGACGGCGTCCGGTTTGACGCCCGTCCCGGCACCGTCGGAGGCCCAGTCGCCCGCGTGGTTGTCCCTGTCTGAGTCTCCGAACGACACCTGCTCGTCGGGCAGCACGTCCGTCAGAAACGAACAGTCGTGTGGCATTGTTGTACACCCACGCGCGGGCCGGCTTAAATCCATGCCGTACGCTGTCGGTTCTGGTGGGGTGTTCACTGCCAGCCAGTCCTCGCCGGAAATGCGGGTGAGCAGCGCGATTCCGGGGTCGACCTGCTCTTTTATTGGTCCGCCGTGTCATCTGGACGTATGTACGACAGAATCCTGCTGCCGACCGACGGGAGCGAGGAGGCGACGGCGGTCGCAGACGTGGCCCTCGAGATCGCGGCGGCTCACGACGCGGCGGTCCACGTGCTCAACGTCGCGGATACGACACGGGACAGCGTGACGAACGTCCGCGGTCAGATCGTCGACGCCCTCGTGGAGGAGGGTGAACGGATCGTCGACGATGTCGGTGAGCAGGCCCGAAACTGGGGTGTCACCGTCCAGACGGCGGTGCTGCAGGGTGACCCGTCACCGACGATCGTCGACTACGCCGCCGAGTACGACATCGACCTCGTCGTCATGCCGACCCGGGGGCGGCGCGGGCTGGAACGAGTCCTCCTCGGAAGCGTCACCGAGCGGGTAATCGCGTCGGCTCCGGTCCCCGTGCTCGTCTGCAACCCCGGGTCGGAGTTCGCGTTCACCTATCCGTCCGAGCGGGTGCTGGTTCCGACCGACGGGAGCGACGCGGCCAACCGGGCCCTCTCGGCCGGGATCGACGTCGCCGACGCGACCGGCGCGACGCTACACCTCCTCACCGTCGCCGAGACGGCATCGCTCGGCCCCGATGTTCGGTCGGCCAGCACGACGGAGCGACTCACCGAAACGGCCGAGGAAACGATCGAGGACGCCCGGACCCGTGCAGCGGACGCCGGGGTCGACTCGCTCGAAACCGCCGTCCGGCAGGGACAACCCTATCAGGAGATCCGATCGTTCATCGACGACGAGGACATCGACCTGGTCGTCCTTGGCACCGGCGAAGCGTCGGATTTCGGCCGATTTCTCTGGGGCGGTGTCACGTCGAAACTCGTCAGGTCGTCACCGATCCCGGTCCTGATGGCCCGGAAACGTGCCCGATAGTCCCCACTCGGACAACTCTCCACAACGGCAAAGTTCCCCCAAACCGGGGGACTTTACATAGAGGGGTTTCCATTGTAAGGCCATGAAGGTAGCTGAGGTAACAGAGTTCGGCGGAAACGAGAATATCGAGGTCAACGAACGGGAGAAACCGGAGCCCGGGTCGGGCGAGGTCCGGATCGAGGTCGAGGCCGCGGGGATCAACTTCGCGGACATCATGCAGCGCCGCGGGCACTATCAGGGCGGTCCGGAGCCGCCGTACGTCCCCGGGATGGAAGTCGCGGGTGTCGTCGACGCCGTCGGCGAGGGCGTCGGCCGCGAGGTCGGCGACGAAGTGATGGGCTTCGTCGAGGAGGGCGGCTACGCCGAGTACGCCATCGCCAACGCCGCAGGTCTGTTCGACCTCCCGGAGGACATGTCCTACGAGGAAGGCGCAGGCTTCCCGGTCCAGTTCCTGACAGCCCACAACTGCCTGTTCGAGTGGGGCGACATGACCGAGGGCGAGCAGGTGCTGATCCACGCCGCCGCGGGCGGGGTCGGGACCGCCGCCGTCCAGCTGGCCAGCAACGCCGGCGCGGAAGTGTTCGGCACCGCGAGTACCGAGGAGAAGCTCGAACTCGCCGAGGAACTGGGCTGTGACCACCCGATCCAGTACACCGAGGAGGACTTCGTCGAGCAGGTCAACGACATCACCGACGGCGACGGCGTCGACCTCGTGCTGGACGGCATCGGCTCCGAAACGACCACCGAGAGCCTGAAGGCGCTGACTCACTTCGGCCGGATGGTCTCGTTCGGCGCGGCATCGGGCGAACCGGGCCAGCCCAACACGGCCGACCTCCTGTTCAACAACCACACCGTCATCGGCTACCACCTCGGGCAGGCCATGTACCGCGACCCGGGTCGCGTGTTCCAGGCCGTCCCGAAGCTGACGGGCCAGCTCGAATCGGGCGACCTCGAGGTGATCGTCGGCACGAGCTTCGACCTCGAAGACGCCGCGGAGGCCCACCAGTACATCGAGGACCGCAAGTCCAGCGGGAAGGTCGTCCTGACGCCCTGAGCCGCGGTCTCCCGGCTCGAAGCGACCAGTACCATTAGGAACCGGTAGTCCCTAGCCCGGGTGATGACCCGTGAGGCCGTCCGAGCCGGGTTCGAGGAGTTCGTCGCCGATATCGTCGACACAGCCTACGACGAGTTCGACGTGGTCGCCGTATTGCGTGGCGAATCGGGGACCAGCGGCCGACTGCTCAACAGACTCCTCAAGAACAGCCGCCGCCTCGACCAGCGCGTCGTCCGCCCGGAGTTGCGGGCGTACCGCCGACAGGTCCTCGACCAGTTCGAACCGGTCCTGGCCTACGCCGCCGACGGCGAAAGCGACTTCGAGGAGTACCGCGACCGCATCCGCGACGCCGACGTGTATCTCGACCACCTCCGACCCAGTGTCCGGGGCGACCGGCGTCGGACCATCGAGCAGGCCCAACTCGACAGACAGCGCCGGCTGGCCGAGGCCGCCCGACCGCTGGTCGAGTCGCCCGAGTCGGACTTCTGGGCCGCCGCCGTCGACGCGCTGGATCGCGATCACGCCCGCGACCTCGTGCAGACGCACTTCACCTTCACCGACCCGCTCCGCGAGGACCCGGACGCGTACGTCTTCGAGACTGAGATCGAACCGGGCGACGTGTTCGGCGGTCCGCTGGCCGCGCGACTCCCCTCGGTCACCGTCGAGTACACCGACGAGGTGATGCGGGTGCTGGAACGGGCCGAAGAAACCGTGGTCGAGCGAGCGCTGTCCGAACTCGACCGGCGGTTCGACCGCGACTGATCCCGTTCAGTCGGGCGGTTCGACCGCGACTGATCCCGTTCAGTCGTCCATCCACGACAGCGTGAGCGTGTCCCGCCGCCCCTCCAGCACGTCGAACCGCTCGCCGCGTCGTTGTTCGAGCCAGTGGAGCAATCGTTCGGCCCAGCCGAGTTTCCGCCGTTTCGCCTCGCTCACGTCCGGATCGTCGAAGTCCCAGCCCACGAACACCAGTTCGGCTGCGCCGAAGTGGTCCGCGAGGAACGCGGCCCGGTCCCCGTCGGTGAACCCGCCGAAGTTCTCGACCGGCCCCGACGGCTCGGCCTGCGTCGTCGGGAGTACCTGCCCGCCCTCGAACGCCGGGACCAGTTCGCGGACGGCCGCGACGTTGTCGCCGTGGGCGTGGGCCGCGACCGGGACCCCCTCGTGGGTCAGTTTTCGGGCCGTCTCCGGGTTCTTGTCGAGGTCGGTGACCATGCAGTCCACGGTGACGCCGGCCTCACGGAGGGTATCGGCGGCCGTCGACGCGGCGATCACGGCGTCGGCCTCGGCCGCCCGGTCGGTTTCCTCGTCCAGCGACGGCCCGGCCCCAGCTATCGCGACGCGCTGGTCGGAACAGTCCAGCCGCAACGTGTCGAACGGCTCGACGAGGTCGGCGAGTACGTCGCGGGCGTGTTCGTCGGCCTCCCGGTCGTATCCGAAGTCCGCGAGGATCGCCTCGTAGACGGGTTCCCAGGTACGAAATTCCATGCTACGCGCTCACCGGTTCGGTCCTATATAAATCGAGGTGAGCCGAAGTGGCACAACCTGGTACCCCTACCCGGGTGCCCTTTCGGCCTTCACCCCCCTGTTCTGGCGGATCTGGCATAAGTTTTGTCTTCGTCAGACGGTCCGGGCGGCCGTCGTACGGCGGCTGACGGCTGACGAGTAAGCGGGGCTTACGGGTCCGGTAGCCCGTCCGTAATCGCAGCCAGGACCGGCGCGACCCCATCTCCGTCGACACCTGCGGTCAATCGCCGGAGGGAACCGACCGTCCCGAACAGGAGGAGTTCGCGTCCGTCGCCGTCTCCGCCGCTCTCGACGGCCGTGACGCCGTACGTGCTGGCCTCGGTTCGGAGCAGGTCTGCGGCCTCCCGGTCGAGCCCAGATACCTCGAACACCCGGACTACGGCGTCGTCGGCGTAGGTACCATCGACGCCGAGCCGGTCGAGATGGCGGCTCACCTCGCCGGTCGTGGTCACGTCGAGTTCCTCGACTTCGGGCGTCCGGACGCGTTCGCGGGTGAACGCGTCGCCAACCAGCGCGGCGTCGCGTGTCTCTTCCACGTCGTGGGTCCGGATCACGTGCGCGCCGCGCTCGACGGCCATCGCCGTGGCCGCGAGGCTCACGGGGAGGGCCTCCTCGGTCGTCCGGCCGGCGATCTCCCGGAGGAAGTTCTTCCGGTTGATCGAGACCAGCAGGGGGTAGCCGTAGCCGCGGAACTCACGGAGCCGGTCGAACGTCTCGCGGTCGTCGTCGGTCGTCTTGTCCTCGCTCCAGCCGCCGAACGCGGGGTCGAGGATCGTCTTGTCGGTGAACCCGTTCAGTTCCAGGGCGTCGTAGATGTCGTCGACGTCCTCGATTGCGCCCGGCCGTTCCAGATCCGGCGGGCTGGCCATCTTCGCGACGGCCACGTCGTAGTCGGCACAGACCTCGGGTAGCTTCGGGTCGGCGAACCCGCAGATGTCGTTGACCATGTCGAACCCGCGGTCGAGGGCGGCCTCGGCGACCTCGTGATAGCGCGTCTCGATGGAGAATACGGCGTCGCCCGAGACGCTCTCGATCGTCTCGACGGCCGTGTCGAGCCGGTCGAGTTCCTGCTCGGCGGAGAGCACGTCGAACTTCTTGTTGGCCGACTCCAGACCCACGTCGACGATGTCGGCCCCCTCGTCGATGAGTTCCTCGTCGACGTACTCGGCGGCCTCTCCGGGGTCGTCGTAGACGCTGGGGTCGTACGGCGACTCGCTGGAGACGTTCAGCACGCCCATGATGCGGGGCGGATAGTCGTCACCGATTCCCAGCCCGGCTGCGTCGACGTTGCGCATACCACCTCCAAGGAATCCAGCCGCTAAAACGACGTGATTCGCGCCGGGTGCCGGCCGTCAGGCTTGCTCCCGTCGCTCGACGCCCGTGATCTCGAACCGTGCGCCCCCATCGGTACCGTCCGTGACCCGGATCTCCCACCCGTGAGCGGTGACGATCTCCTCGACGATATTGAGCCCGAATCCGGTTCCGTCGTCGTCGGTCGTGTAGCCGTGTTCGAAGACCGCCTCGCGCTCCTCGGGCGGGATGCCGGGGCCGTCGTCTTCGACGTAGAACCCGTCGGAGAGCGTGCCGACCCGGATCGTCACGTCCCGGCCGCCGTGTTCGATCGCGTTCCGGAAGAGGTTCTCGAACAGTTGCTGGATGCGGCTGGTGTCGACCGAGATGGTCCGGTCGGTGTCGACGACCAACTCGGCGTCGCCCGTCTCGACGGTTTGCCAGCAACTCTCGACGAGGGGGGCGATGTCGACCGGTTCTCTGTCCTCGACCTGTTTGCCGTGCCGGGCGATGGCGAGCACGTCCTCGACGAGTTCCTCCATCCGGACGAGTTGGTCTTCGAGGACGGCGAGGTGTTCGGAGTCGCTGGCCTGTCGTTCCAGCTCCAGACGTGACTGTGCCGCGTTGAGCGGGTTGCGAAGGTCGTGGGTGACGATGCTCGCGAACTGTTCGAGCTGTTCGTTTTTGCGTTCGAGTTCGCGTTCGCGCTGGCGGCGATTCGTCACGTCTTGGAGGATCCCGTCGATGTAAGTCTCGCCGTCTTCTTCCGTCAGGATCGCCGTGAGCGTCACGTCGATACGTTCGCCCGAGAGCGTCCGGTGTTCGACCTCGAATTCGGTGATGCGTCCGTGCTCCTCCAGTTGGGCTCTGAACTCGGCGCGGTCGTCGGCGTCGGCGTAGAACGTGTCGACGCTTCTGTCCAGCAGTTCCGACTTCGAGTAGGCGTCGTAGATCGACACGAGCGACGAGTTCACCTCGACGAACTCCCCGCCCGCCTCGTGCGTCGTTCGGTAGACGCCGACCGGCAGGTTCTCGATGATGTTCTCGTAGCGCTGGAGCCGTCGTTCGTACGCCTTCCGCTGGGTCACGTCCGTGTTGATCGCGACGAACCGGTCGACGGTGCCGGTCTCGTCTTCGATCGGTGCGATGGTCTGCTCGACGACGTACCGCTGTCCGTCGCGACGCTCGTTTATCACCTCACCTTTCCAGACGTTCCCCGTGAGGATGGTGTTCCAGAGCCCGGCGTAGAACTCGGGCCTGTGTTCGCCGGAGTTGAGGATGTTCGGATTCTCTCCGACCGCTTCCGCCCGGGAGTAGCCCGTCGACTCCTCGAACGCGGGATTGACGTACTCGATGGTCCCGTCCGTGTCGGTGATGTAGATCGCGTGGCCGGCCTGTTCGACGGCCCGGCGGAATCGGCGGAGCTGCCGTTCCTTCCGCTTTCGGTCGGTCACGTCGGTCAGCGTCACGATGACGCCGTCGATTGCCGGGTCCTGCAACTGGTTCCGACATCGACACTCGACCCAGCGGCGGTCGCCGTCCTCGGGCCGGACGCGTATCTCGCTGGTCACCGTCCGGCCCGGGTTCGCGAGTACGGTTTCGAACATATCGCGTACCGACTCGCTGTCGACGGGTTCGACCGCTCGGAGCGCGTCGTCGCCGACGACCGCCGACGGGTCACAGCCGAACAGCCGCTCTGTGGCGGCGTTCGCGAAGGTGATCGTTCTCGACTCGTCGACCACCCAGATCGCCTCGGTCGCCGCCCCGACGAGCGCCGACGCGAACTCGTCGTGGTCGGTCGGTTCCCGGCTGTGACTCCCCTCGACGGCCTCGCGGACGCGTTTGGCCGCCGTCGCGTAGGGTTCCGGATCGGTATCTACGAACACGTACTCGGCCGCGCTGTCGTCGCGCAGGTCCGCGAGTACGGCGGTCTCGCCGTCGCCGACCAGAACCACGAACGGGAGCGTCGGGGCTCGCTCGCGGGTGGTCTGCCGGACGCTCAGTGCGTCACCGTCCGGTAACTCCGCGTCACAGACGACACATTCGAACGGCTCCGCCGACAGCCTGTCGAGCGCGTCGTCCGCCGTTCGTTCGGCAGCGACGTCGAGAGATTCAGAATTGATATGCCTGGCGAGCGCAGGTGCGAGTCGATCATCGCTCCCGACGTAGAGAACGCTGAAACTCGGGTGTTCGGCCATAAATTTTTAGTTAGTTGTCTTCCGTTTGGGACGTGATTCTCAAATACTACCCGGTCCATCTCAGATTCCGAGAATTGGAGCGGGACCCTGGAGTCCGAGTCGCGCGCTTTTTGGTCGGCAAACGAGTACGACCGGTATGGGCAAGGTCAACATCGGGTTGCGTGGCTGGCGGTTCGACGAGGACGAAGTGTTCGACGACGACGGCGACCTCAAGCCGCTCGGAACGCTGGAGCCCGAGACGCGCGACCGCATCGTCCGGCTCTCGACGATGATGGGTGAGCCGTGTGACGCCTGCTATCTGGTCCACGGCGACGAGAACATCCAGGAGTGCAACGTCGCCCGCATCGTCTACGGGGAACCGCTCGGGGAAGTTCTGCTCTGTCCCGAACACGAGGCCGACTTCCTCTACTGGTTCCGGGAGGAGGGCGGCAAAGAGTACGCCGGCGAGACCGAACTGGAAGACGCCTTCCACGCCTGGTTCGACGACGGCGGGCGCGCTCCGGACGGATACGCCGGCATCGACCACGTGGACACCGACGCCGACGACATTCCCGCGCCCGACCCCGCCGAGGAACTCCCCACCCTCGAAGAGGAACTGGAGAAACTGGACGACGAGAAACTGGACGACCTGGGCGTCGACCTCAGCGATCTCGATCTCTGATGGTTTCCGTCGCCGTCGTCGACGCGACCGAACCCGGGAACGTCGGCACCATCGCTCGCTCGATGAAGAACTTCGGGCTCTCGGATCTCCTCCTCGTTGACCCGCCGGACCTCGACCCCGAGGGCGAGGCCTACGGCTTCGCCGGCCAGGCCCGCGAGGACGTGCTTCCCGCGGCCCGCGAACTCTCCTTCGACGAACTCTGCAGTGAGTACCACACCGTCGGCACGACCGCGGTGACCAACGAGGACGCGACCAAACACGTCCGCTATCCGTTCCTGCGACCCGCCGACCTGGCCGAGGAACTGGCCGACATCGAGGCCGAGACCGCCGTCGTCTTCGGCCGCGAGCGCGTCGGCCTCACCAACGACGAACTCGCCGAGATGGATCAGGTGTGTTCGATCCCCGCCAGCGCCGACTACCCCGTCCTGAACCTCGGACAGGCCGCGACCGTCGTGCTGTACGAACTCCGCGATCTGACCGTCGACGAGACACAACACCCCGACGAGCGCCACGAACGTGCCGACCAGCAGGCAATCGAAGGACTGCACGAGCAGTTCGGGGCGTTTCTGGACGACATCGGCCATCCCGAGGAGAAGCGAGCGAAAGCCCAGCGACTCTGGCGGCGGTTCGTCGGCCGCGCGCACCCCACTGGCCGTGAAGCGAGAACGCTACGCGGGATCTTTCGGAAGGCTGGCCAGCGGATCGACCGGGCCGAGAACGGCGACGAAGACTGACTACGCCCGCTTCTGGATCTCCTCGCGCAGCACCTCGCTCACGAGGTCGCCGTCGGCCTGCCCGCGCAGGGCTCCCATGCACTCGCCCATGAGTCCGGAGAAGGCCTGCATTCCTTCCGCTTCGACCTGTTCGGCGTTGCGCTCGACGACTTCGACGACGGCCTCCCGCACTTCGTCCTCGGCGGCGCTCCCGAGATCCTCCTGCTCGGCCGCCTCGGCCGCGGTCAAGGCCGGATTCTCCGCGAGCGCGGTCAGCAGGTCCGGGACGCCCTCCTTGGCCAGTTCGCCGTCGGCCAGCAGATCGAACACGCCCCGGAAGTGGTCCTCGGTCAGGTGCTCGACCGGCACGTCGTCACGCCGGAGTTCGGTCACGTCGGATTCGACCGTCCGGGCCGCCAGGTTCGGGTCGACGCCCGTCTCGACGGCCTCCTCGAACAGGTTCCAGCGGCGGCCGTACGCGACCTGCTCGGCGACGCCCTCGCCGAGGCCGAACTCGGACTCGTAGCGCTCGACCTTCTCGGTGAGCAACTCGGGCGTCTCGACCTCCGTGGGATCGGGTTCGACCGGCGGCACGTCCGTCTCGGGATACATCCGCGCCGCACCCGGGAGCGGCCGGAGGTACCGGGAGGTGCCGTCCTCGTTGGCGTCGCGGGTCTCCTCGGGGACGCCCGCCATCGCCGTCTCGGCGCGCTCGGCGACGGCCTCGATGGCCAACTCGGCGGTCTCGGGGTCGTCGGCGACGATGGCCACCGCGTCGTCGGGGTCGGCACCGACTGCCTCCCGGAGCGCCTCGACTTCGGGCTCGGTGACGCCGTAGGCCGGGAGTTCGTCGGTGTGGAAGATGCCGCCGGCGCCGTGGCGCTTGGCGTGGTCGGAGAACTCCGTGCCGAGCCGGCGGTCGGGCTGGATCTCCCGCCCGACCAGCCCGTCGAACCCCTCCAGCAGGACCGCCTGCACGACGCCGCCGGAGTCGAGTGCGCCGCCGATGACGCCCGAGTCCGTCCCCTCGAACACGTCGGTCACGTCCTCGGGATCGCCGACGGCGGCGTCGCGTGCGTCGAGTTCGTCGGCGATCTCGACGAGTTCGACCTGCCGGCGGACCTCGTTGCGCACCAGGTCGTCGATGTCGTCGAGGCTCTGGACGCCTTTCATCTCGATGCGCGCGCCGTCGGCGATGGAGACGTTCACGTCCTGACGGATGGTGCCCAGGCCGCGTTTGACGTGGCCGGTCGAGCGCAGGAGCATCCCGATCCGTTTGGCGGCCTCCTTGGCCTGCTCGGGCGAGCGGATGTCGGGTTTCGTACCGATCTCGACCAGCGGAATCCCGAGCCGGTCGAGGCTGAACCGCACCCCCGAGTCGGTCTCCGCGACGCGCTGGCAGGACTCCTCCTCCAGGAGCATGTCCTCGATGCCGACCGGCCCCTCGGAGGTCTCGATCTGCCCGTCGTTTGCCACCAGCATCGACCGCTGGAAGCCCGTGGTGTTCGAACCGTCGACGACGATCTTGCGCATGACGTTGACCTGATCGACGATCTGCATGTCGAGTAGCTGGGCGATCTCCAGGCTCGTCGCGAGCGCTTCCTCGTCGACGCGGTGTGGCGGTTCGTCGTCTTCCTCGACCAGACAGGTCGTGTCGTAGGCCAGGTACTCGAACTCGCGTTCGACCTGACTCTCCTCGAGGGCGGCCTCGTCGATCTCGCCGAGTTCGGACTTGGTGGGGTGGAGGTAGCGGGTGAAGCGTCGCGTCGATTCTTCCGGTTCGCGCAACTCGGTCGGACACGCACAGAACAGCTTCGTCTCGGTGTCGAGTTGCTGGTGGATCTCCAGGCCGGCCACCAGCCCCAGTTCCTCGTAGTCGAAGGCGTCCGCGTCAGTCATTGCCCGAACCTGCGAGGCCGGCGGTCAAAAAACGCACCCTTCCGGCCAGTCCGTGCCCGACTGTCGACCGCGGCGACGGCCCACGCATAAATCGCCTCGGAACCGACGAGACACACACTTTCGGGCCGGTCGTGAACGGGAACCATGAGCGACACCGCGGAACTCGCCGAGGAAGTCGAGCGCGTGCTGGAACTGCCGACCGACGAACTCACCGAGGAACTGCCCGAGCTACTGGCGGACCTCGAAGGCGAGGTCGAAGTGCTGGCCCTGGAGAACCCACTGCTCCTGTCCGACGTGATCGACCGCGTCGGCGACGTGGACGTGGCCGAATTCGCCCAAGAGAACCCCGAGACGGTCGATCAGTTCCAGGAACTCCAGTGGCAGGGCGTCGAACTGCTGGCCCAGTTCAGTCCCGACGTACAGCAGTCCATCGAGGAAGACACCACGGTGAACTTCGAGGCGACCGACGCGCCGATGGCCAGCCACCTCGAACTCGACGCCGAGGCGGGGACCGTCTCGGGCGGCGCGGGGCTGGCCGAGAACCCCGACCTCGAAATCCGCGGGCCGGCCGACACGCTGACGGCGCTGACGACCGGCCAGCTCGACCCCGTCTCGGGCTACGAGGACGGCCAGTTCGAGATGGACGGCTCCGAGGCGACCGGTGACCAGCTGGCGACGACGATGGGGAAACTCGCGGAGAAACTGCCGGACAACTAGAACGGCGCGCGGTAGATCCGGAACGTACAGCCACAGTAGTTCTCGCCGGGACACTCCGGACAGTCACGGCCCTCGCCGTAGTACTCCTCGTACTCGGCGACCAGTTCCCCGTAGGTCTCGACCAGTTCGAGGTTCGCGGCGTTGCTCTCCCGGACCCACGCGACGGCGATGGCCTCGTCGACGCGGTCGTCCTCGACGAACGTCTCGCCGATGGCGCGCAGGCCCAGTTCCGTCCCGATTCGCCTGTCACGGGCGCTCGGCTTCACGACCAGCGACTTGAACATCCCGACGGGACAGTCCTCGCGGTCGAACAACTCCCCGACCGGTACCTGCAACTCGGCGTCGAGTTCCTCGTAGGTGTGGACGCAGGTCAGCGTGAACCCCAGCACCTCCCGCCGTATCTCCGCGCTGTCCTGCGAATCGAGTTCGCGATACACCACCCCGTCGCCGTCCGCGAGGGCGACCCAGAGGTGTCGGTCGGCGAGGTCGATCTGCCGCCGGAGGTCGCCAGCGGTCCACATCCCCTTCAGGAGTTCCGCGTCGCTGAGTTCGACGATCTGTTCGACAGCCGGCCCGTGCGTCGAGGTCTGCGTTTGATCCGTCACTCGTGCCACCTACGTGCGGTATATTCACCGAAGCGAGTGAACTTAATTTTTCCCCGGTGGCTGGTGGTTCGATCTGGTGGCGACATCGGCGGCCACGTCGTCGGCCCGGGTCTGATCGGTGTACGGGAGCGAGACGGCGACTGCCCCGCCGTGGTCCGTCTCCGGGAACGCGACCGAGCCGCCGGACAGCTCGACGATCCACTTGACGATCCACAGTCCCAGGCCGCTGCCGTGTTCCAGTGCCGTCTCGTAGCCCTGTTCCAGCGCGGCCACGTCGGCCTCCGGAATCCCGGGGCCGTTGTCGACGACGAGCAGGCGAACCCACGTCCGGCCGTCGCGTTCGTAGGTGTCGACGGTCGCCCGGATCCAGGGGTTTTCGTCGTCGTTGTGCTTGCAGGCGTTCTCGACCAGTTGGGTCACGGCCGTCGGGAGCGACTCGACGGCCAGCACGGGTGCGTCGTCGGGGACGGCGGTTTCGACCTCGACCCCCGGGTACGCTTCGGTAATCTCGCCGACGGTCTCGGTGACGACCGCCGACAGATCGTGGACTGTCCGGGACTCGCCGGACGCTTCGAGGACAGTGGCGATCTCCCGGGCCTGATCGCTCAGCGCCGACAGTTCCCACGACTGGGCGAGGATGCGGTCGGCGGCCGTCTGGATCTCCTCGTCGTCGGCCCGCTGGCTGATGACCTGTGCGTAGCCGATGACGCTGGCCGTCCCGTTGCGGAGGTTGTGCCTGAGCACGCGCATGAGGACGTTCAGCCGCTGTTCGCGCCGTCGCTGGCTGGTCACGTCCCGGAGGCTCACCAGCCGGCCGGCGACCAGTCCGTGCGCGCGATGGAGTCTGGCGACGCGAACGTCGAAGTCACGGTCGATCCCGTCGACGGCGAGCCGAACCGACCCGGGTCCGTCGGCGTCGCCCTCGTCCAACTCCGCGTGGAGTTCGGGCAGGACCGACGACAGCGGTTCGCCCACGATGGAGTCCCGGCCGACGAGGCGTCGGGCCGAGGGATTGGCGTCGACGATCCGGTCGTCGGCGTCGAGGACGAACACGCGGTCCTCCATCTCCGTGATGAGTTCCTCCCGGGCGATCTCCTTGGCGACAGGGACGATTTCGAGCAACCGCTGGCGGAAGATCGCGACCGCGAGGACGACGCCGGTGAACACGAACCCGACGTTCGTCTCGACGCCCGGTGGCAGGAGGCCGAGCAACCAGAGCGCGTTCGCCGCGAGCGGACCACAGACCGCGAGCAGGAGCGCGACACTCTGATCGCGGTAGAGCCGGTCCGTGTTGACGACCAGTCGCGTGAGCAGGACCGCCCCCGCGAGAAAGAGCAGGTAGGTGTACGCGATGTGGGCCTCGAACAGTGGCCCGGGCTCGTACCCGAGCACCTGCATCCCGCCGGCGGGTTCGAGCGTCACACCCGACCGGAGCAACGGACCCGGATCGAGCGCCCAGATCACGGCCGTGAACGCGACCGGTTCGGCCAGTAACGCCGGCACGCTCCACCGGTTGACCCACTCCTCGTGGCCGGTGTAGACGACCGCGAACCAGAGCCAGCACAGGACCGCAAGCGGCGCGAGCGACATCTGCAGGCGGCTCAACAGCAACTTCCCCTCGATCCCGGCGACCGCGACCGCGGCCAGATCGAGCGCCGACCAGAGGCTCGCGGTCCCCATCAGCGCCGCCAGCGGGACCGCGCCGGCGACCCGCCGGTTTCGCAGCGAGAACACCGCCACGCCGACCCCCAGGACCGTCGACAGCGCCGTCAACACCGCGTGCGGACTGAACCACCAGACCATGTCGGTCTGTGCGAGTGTTTAACGGCCGACCAGAAAAGTATTACCCGGGTGATACTTGTCACTCTAATTTATTAATCTATTGGCCGGTTCGCGAGCCCCGTTCACAGTCGGATCGTCGCCTAACCCAGGTAACGCCGGTGATGCGACCCGATGCGGGTTCGTCACCGTCCGGCCACGGAAACGTACCGCGGGTGTGAACAGTCGCCAGTAGTTATTTTTGCACAGAAATGTAAATGGAAGTTATTGTGGGTGACTCGGACACCTTCCCGGACGACTACGCGGACTACTGGAGCCTCGTCCAGCAGATCCACAGCGGCGTGCGGTCCGACGCTATCACGCTCCGAAAACGCAAGGACAAATCCGAGACCGGAAAGCACGTCACGTACACGCGAGCGCAACTGGCCACGAAACTCGCGGCGTCACACGGTGCCGCGCGCGAGATGGCCAGGTCGAACGCGACGTTTGCCGGAGTCGACATCACGAAATCCGATATCGAGACGGCCCTGGGGACCCCCTCGTCCTACGCCTCGGCCGCGGACTGGCTGGCCTGGGCCGGCGTCCACGAAGGGTCCTGGTACGACACGTACAAGAAGAAAATCCACGAGGACGACGCGACCTGGTATCGACCGGACACCGAGTCGTCGTCGGAGTTCAGCAGCGACACGCTCCACCAGGACGTTCACTTCCGGAAGGACGAGACGTTCCTCCGGGAGGGGTGGAACGAATCGAACCCGGACGCCGCCTTCGTCTGGGGGTGGGATCCCAAGGACTGGGACCCGACGGATCACGGCTACGGGAAGGGGTACGTCGGCACCCACGTCGGCTATCCGTTCTCGAAGGGCGAGGCCAGCTGTATCGTCTGGATCACGCCACAGGTGGCGTTCGTCGAGGTCATCAGGCCACACCCGGACCTGCCCCGACGGCTCCGGACGAGCGCGACGCCGAAGGGCTGGGACTGGGGCTACGGCCAGTGGAGCGTCAAGCTCCGCGACGGGATGTTGACACCCAGTTGCGGACGGTGATTCCCAAGACTCGCTCCAGTTCGCGTTTCAGTCCCCGAAGCGCACCCTATCACTTTACATTCCTGTCGGCAATCAAATATTATGGTCACTCCAGACCCCGCATCCGGCGGCGATGGAGCGACGAAGTACTGCTGGGACTGTGGCGACCCGGTCACGGAAGGAATGGACTTCTGCTCGAATTGCGGTGCGAACCTCGATGGGCCGACGGACACCGGTCGGACAGACCCCGTCGAAGACACCGGTGGGTCGACAGTCACGACTGACTCACAGTGGTACACGTACATCTTCGTCGGCATCGTCACGTTGACCGTCGGACTGTTCGCCTACGCTGCCACCGCGTCGGCCGCACCGACGGCGACGAGTCGGGGTGGAGCACTGGCGCTGTTGCTCACCTACACCGGGGTCGGAATCCTCCTGGTGTCCGTCTACAAAGACACGACACACATCGCCCGCCACAGCGAGTGGTCACCGAGACGCTGGTTCTGGACCATCGGGGCGTTCGTCGGTGTCGTGAACTACGTCGTCGTCGCGGTGTATGCACGCCGACGCGCGGACCGTACCGGGCAGTCGTGGGTCCCGCGGAATCCGCTCCGGGGCGCTGACGACGACCTCGTCAGTTTCGACCTCCCGCGGATCTCGCTCACGCTGCTCGTCTTCCTGTTCTACAACTGGGTGCTGTGGTTCGCCGCGCCCGACCTCGGGAGCGTGCTGGTTGGATTGATTTCGATCTGGGAAGTCACTGGCACGACCGTCCTCGGCAGTTCGACGACCTACACCATCACCGGCTACAGCCCGATCGGCGGCGTCGTCAGCCTACTGGCATCCTACGGGCTGGTGTGGCTAGCAGTCACGAAATACGGAGGCTGAGGCGATGTACTGTCACGAGTGTGGCGCCGAAGCCGCTGAGTACCAGTCCTACTGTACCGCGTGTGGTGCGAAGCTCCGCCACGGATCGACAGATCGACCGGCGGATTCGGGAGACACTGTCGGAACTGCGGACGTGACGACGTACGACGAGGACGCGGGAACGGACGAGGCGGACACGTCGACGAGCGAGACGGACTCGGAACCGCACGCCGGCCCCACACAGGACGACGATACGGCCGAACCCGAACCACGCGATTTCGACGGCGAACCGCCGACTGCGGGCTCGGCCGGAGAGCTGGCGACCTCGGCGTTTTTCGGCTACCTGGGAATCGTGTTGCTCCGCGCGACGGGTGTGAGCGCACTGGTGTTCGCTCCGTACGGTACGTCACTGGCCGCCGGCCCGCTGCACGCCGCCGGTGTCTTCGTCTTCTACGACGGATTCCTCCTCGCCCTCGTGAGTCTGGCCGCGAGTGGCTACCTGACAGCCCGGCGATTCCTGACCTGGAGTGACACAACTGGAACGCTCGCGACGGTCGACCGGATCGCTGCCGTGGCGCTTTCGCTGTCGTCGCTCCTCTACGCACTCGGCCTCGGCGCGGCGGTGGTGGGCTGAACCGGAGGGCCCGCGGCTATCGCCGCTCGCACATTCGGAGACGCTCCCTGACGGTCGCGTCTCCCGACTCACGGGTCACTCCGCTCCCCGTTCCCGGAGGACTCGCTCCGCTCGTCCTCCCGGCTCGCGGCTATCGCCGCTCGCACATTCGGAGACGCTCCCTGACGGTCGCGTCTCCCGACTCACGGGTCACTCCGCTCCCCGTTCCCGGAGGACTCGCTCCGCTCGTCCTCCCGGCTCGCGGCTATCGCCGCTCGCACATTCGGAGACGCTCCCTGACGGTCGCGTCTCCCGCTACTCGTCCGCGCTCAGAATCCCGGTCTCGGTCATCTTCATCGGGTCGAGTACGTCGTCGACCTCGTCCTCGTCGAGATACCCCTCCTCGAGGACGACCTCCCGGATCGTCTTGCCCTCCGCGAGGGCCTTCTTCGCGACCTTGCTGGCCTTGTCGTAGCCGATGGCGGGGTTGAGTGCCGTCGCCAGCGCCATGCTCTGCTGGACGCGCTCCTCGCAGTGTTCGGCGTCGGCTTCCAGCTTGTGGACGAACTTCTCGCCGAAGGTCTCGCTGGCGTTGGCCAGCAGCTTCGCGGACTGCAGGAAGTTGTGCGCCAGCACCGGCTTGTAGAGGTTGAGGTCGATCTGCCCTTCGGCCGCGCCCGCCGAGACCGCGGCGTCGTTGCCCACGACCTGCTTGTGGACCTGGTTGACCGCTTCGGCCACGACGGGGTTGATCTTCCCGGGCATGATCGACGACCCGGGCTGGTTCTCGGGCTGGTCGATCTCACCGAGGCCGTTGCGCGGGCCGGAGGCCAGCAGCCGCAGGTCGTTGGCGATCTTGTTCAGCGAGCCCGCGATGGTGCGAAGGGCACCGTGGGCCTCGCTCATCGCGTCGTGAGCGGCCTGTGCCTCGAAGTGGTTGTCGGCCTCGCGGAACTCCAGGCCCGTCTCCTCGCTCATGTACTCGGCCGCGAGTTCGGGGAAGTCCGGGTGGGTATTCAGGCCCGTCCCGACGGCGGTGCCGCCCAGGGCGAGTTCGCCGAGGTGGTGTCGCGTGTCCTCGGCGCGGGTGATGCCCTTCTCGACCTGCGCGCGGTAGCCGCCGAACTCCTGCCCCAGCGTGACGGGCGTGGCGTCCTGGAGGTGGGTCCGGCCGGTCTTGACCACGTCGGCGAACTCCTCCTCTTTGGCTTCGAGTTCGTCGCGCAGGACCTCCAGCGCGGGGATGAGGTCCTTCTGGACGGCCTCCAGGGAGGCGACGTGCATCGCGGTGGGGATCACGTCGTTGCTGGACTGGCCGAAGTTGACGTGGTCGTTGGGGTGGATCTCGCGGGTCCCGATCTCGCCGCCGTAGAGTTCCGTGGCGCGGTTGGCGATGACCTCGTTGGCGTTCATGTTCGAGGAGGTTCCGGAGCCGGTCTGGAACACGTCGACGGGGAACTGGTCGTCGTGCTCGCCGGCGATGACCTCGTCGGCGGCCTCGACGATGCAGTCGGCCTTGTCCTCGGGGACGGTGCCGAGGTCCTTGTTGGCCTGCGCGGCGGCCTTCTTGACGATCCCGAGCGCGCGAACGAACCGACGGCCGAAGGTCACGTCGGAGATGGGGAAGTTCTCCACGGCACGCTGTGTCTGTGCGCCCCAGTAGGCGTCCGCGGGCACCTGCATTTCGCCGAGACTGTCCCGCTCCGTACGGTAGTCCTCGTCAGTCATGATCGTCCGAACCTCCGTCCGGAACGGTCCTAAAAGCACACGGTCCGGACCGAGAACGGCCCGTCAGTTCCCACCGTGGAGACTCGCCTGCAATCGCTCGCGATTCAACTCGTAGAGCTCGCTCGCCGTGTCGGCCTCGATGTCGTAGGCGGTGGCGTCCTGACGGCCCAGCAGGGACGCGGTGGCGGTGTCTGCGGTCAGGTGTGCGAGGTCCAGCCGACGCTGGAAGACGGTCCGCTGGCGGATCACCGTCTGGAGCCGGTAGTAGGGGACGATCCGCGTCTTCCGGTTCCAGAAGCCGTCCCGGACGACGAAGTGATCCTCGCCGACGCAGTAGCCGCGGTGTTTCCACTTCAGGTGAGCGGCCGGCGGCACACCTACCAGTAGCACGAGCGGCAGGTACCAGAGACCGAACGCGGGGACGGCGACGGAGAGCCCGAACGTCAGCGCCGACAGGCCGAGGACGACCAGTCCGTACCGAACTGCGTAGCGTCGCCGCGCCCGTTTGGGCGGGCGGGTGAACGACAGCTCGTCGAACGGTTCGAGTTCCCGCGCCAGCGCGAGCGTGTGCTCCCGGTCGGCCAGCGGAATCGCGGACTGTGGCCCCTGGTCGCTCTGTCCGGGGCTGTAGCCGGCCGTTTCGACGGTGAAGCCGGCGTAGCCGAGCGCGCGCATCAGGACGTTCTCCTGGATCGTCAGCGTCTGGATCTTGTCGGTCGGGATCGACCCGCTGTACCGCTGGAGCAGGCCCCGTTCGTACACCAGATCCTCGCCCTGCCGACCGAGCGTGAACCCGTAGTACTGGAGGAACGTGACGACGGTGCTGACCGCCCACATCGTCACGGCGGCGAAGGCGACGGCCAGCAGGCCCACCAGGATCGCCAGGTCCGGCGTGCCGGTCAGCGCGTCGACCGGTGCCTCGATCCCGGTGACGCTCGCGAACACCCCGACGAGCAGGTCCTCGACGATGGGAAAGCCAAAGAGGAGGAAGGCGACGGATGCGAGCTGGAAGGAGGTCAGCGCGAGGACGAGCAGTTCGGTCGATCCCAGCTCGAACAGCGTCGTCTCGGGTTCGAGGTCACCCTCCCGGGAGAGCCGGTCGGCCACCGCCTCGGGATCGGCGTGGCGGGTCCCGGACGGACTGTCGGTCGCCTCCGCCGACGCCTCGCCCGCCGTCTCGGTGGCTGCGGCATCCCCGTCCGCCGTGTCTTCCTCGCGAGCGCGGGCCCTGCGGTCGCGGATCTCCCGCTGGAGTCGGCGGGCCTCGTCGGCGGCGACGAAGTTCAGCGTGGCCTCAGTCTGGGAGCCACCGGCGGTCTCGATCTGGACGATGGCGACGCCGACGATCCGGTGGAAGATGCTCTCGGTCACGTCGACGTTCTGGATGCGCCGGTAGGGAATCTCCCGTTCCTGCCGACCGATCACACCCGAGTACACGTCGAACGTGTCCGGCGTCAGCGCGTACTCGAAACGGTAGTAGTAGGCGACGCCGTACGCGACGCCGACGGCGAACAGGAGCACGAAGAGTCCGGCGATGAGGGCGAACGAGCCGAGCAGTTCCGGGGCGGCAAACCGGCCGATCCCGGTCAGGACGAAGGCCATCGACGCCGCGACCAGCCCCCGCTGGAGGCTCCGCGTGACCGCACTCAGCGGGTGGAGTTTCATACGCCGTCCTCCGGCTCGCTCTCGATGGCCAGGTCCCGGAGTCGATTCCGGAGGTCGCGGGCCTGGTCCGGTTTCAGGCCGGGAATCGTCACGTCGGCACCCCGCGACCCGGCGGTGTAGACGACGACCTGACCGAGGCCGAGCAGGCGGTCGAGCGGCCCGCGCTGGGTGTCGACGTGCTGGACGCGGACGTAGGGCACGGCCGTCTCGACGTTCGTGACGACGCCGCGTTCCAGTTCCAGGGCGTCGTCGTCGAGGCGGTAGCCCCAACTGCGGTACAGCGCCTGTATGTACGCCGCCGCGAGGAGGGCCAGCACCACCGCGAAGCCCGGGCCGAGCAACGGCGAGAAGTCGAGGACGAACCGGTCGATAGCGTAGACGACCGCCCCGAGAACTGCCGCGACGACCAGTGCGACGATGCCCCACCTGACTCGGACGCGCGACTGGAGGGCGTTCATGTCTCCGATGTCCGAGGCGAGGCGTGAAAGCGTTCCGGAAGGGCACAGGCCGTGGTCAGGGTCGTCGCCGGCCGATCACGCCCCGTCGGACCGGTTTCGCGCGTAGGCCTCGCTGGCGTTCAGGGCTCGGGCCCACGCGCTCTCGTTCATCGACGGCGGTCGGGCCACCGCGCTGGTCGACCACCCGCCGCCGCCCCAGCGGGTCCGGTAGGTCATCTCCCTGAGGAATCCGTCGTGGGTGACCAGCACGGTGAATTCCCGGGTATCGGGGAGCGCAACCGTCACGTTGTATCGGCGCTCCAGATAGCAGTCCTCTGTCCGGTTGCCCGGGGAGCGCCGCAGGTCCAGACGGTACCGATGCTCCCCGATCTCGTCGACCGTCGCGGTCACCTCGCTGTCGACCGCCGCGACCGGGAGCGTCCCGTTCAGGCTGAGGTACGTGGTGCCACCCGCCGTCCGCTGGGCCTCAGATCCCGACTGGCGCAGGTGGGTTCCACAGTGGGCCTCGCTCGTCTCGACGCTCGTCACGTTCGCCGCGGCTGTGTCTCCCGCGCCCGCCGAGAAGTCGGCGACGGCCACCGCGAATCCAAGCACCAGAGACAGGACGAGGAGCGCACCGACGACGACGGCGGCGGCGAGCCACCGCGGCCGCCCCCCGTCGTCGAGCAGATTCGATTCGATCGGCATCTACTCCGACAGCGGTCCCGCTCCGTAAATAGATGCCCGTCGCCCGACGAGTCTTCGGGTCACGGCCCGCACGGTCACGTCACGTCCACCGGTCCAGCCCGGTCTGGACCGTCGCGTCCGCGATCCGTTCGAAGCCGCGTTCCACCTCGTCGGCCGCGACGCCCCACTCGTCCGTGACGAACGCCTTCGCCGCGTCCACGTCCGGTTCGATCTCGGTGTCGAACGCCACGTCGTCGGCCACCGGCGGATCGAGAAAGAGGTTCCTGATGCGGTCGACGTTCTCGACGTACACGTCCCGCGCCTCGAACACGCCCCAGATGTCGCCGTGTTCCCGGACCGTCTTCACCGCCGTCTTCGGGCCGATTCCGGTGACCCCCTCGTTGAAGTCGGTGCCACAGAGGATGCCCACGTCGACCAGTTGCTCCCAGGTGAGGTCGTGTTCGGCCAGTGTCGCGTCCAGGTCCATGCACTCGGGGTCGCCCTTGGAGGTGAGTTGCCGCAGCGTCAGCGGCGAGCCAAAGAGCAGCGCGTCGTAGTCCTCCGTGCCGGCGTAGTCGACGGTGCCGGAGCGGGCCATCCGCGCGGCCTGGGCCTCGCCCTCGGCGGGGGCGTCGACGACGGGCACGTCGAGCAGGGCCAGCAGTTCGCGGGTCGTGTCGACGATGGTGTCGGTGAGCCGCTGGGTGCGCGAATCCAGTTTGGCGACCTCGACGGCGTCGCCCTCCTCGCGGGCCTGCTCCAGCTGTTCCTCGTACTTCTCGCGCTGTTCGCGGCGCTTCTGGACTTCGGCTTCCTTGAGATCGGTGACGCCGCCGTCGAAGACGAACACGGGCGTCACGTCGTGTTCGAGGAACTTCGGGAGGCCCTGCACGACGCCGATGAGGTTGGCGACTTCCTCGCCGTCGTCGGTCGTATAGGCCGAGTCACGGGTGAACTTGACCGTCGTCGTGAGATAGCGATACAGCCAGTTGTGGGCGTCGACGGCCACGACCGACCCCGCGAGGTCGTCGTAGGCCACCTCCTCGATGACCGCGAGATCGCGCAGATCTGCGTTTCCCATTACCTTCCGGTAGCGGCGGCCACCGCTTGAATCTCCCGACCCCGATCAGGCGTCCCCGGTGGGAGTCGACGGGATCACCGCCGGTGGGTCCGCGTCCTCGCGCTCGCGCAGGAACGTCCGTTCGGCTTCGGAGAGGTCCCGCTCGCGGTACACGTCGAGGCCGGACTGGTAGGACTCCCGAGTCCGTTCGCCGGGCCAGACCATCACGAGTTCGGCGATGCCGGTCTCCTCGCCGGTGAAGGCGAAGCCGGCTTTCGACAGCGCCTCGAAGGCGAAGGGGTTGTTGACGGCGATCCGGATGCGCTCGTAGCCCCTGTCTCGGGCGTGCTCGGCGGCGAACCGGCAGAGCCGCGGGCCGACCCCCTCGCCGCGGTGGTCCTCGCGGACGGTGACGTAGCGCAGCCAGAGCGTGTCGGCGTCTGTGCGGTCCTCGTTGAACGCGACGGCGGCGACGATGTCCTCGCCCTCGCGGACCACTGCCTTCCCGGTCGCCGACATGACGAACTTCCCGGCGTAGCTGAACCGCCGGTAGTCCAGCTGGAATGTCGGTCCGTCCGGGGGCCACCCCAGCAACGCGTACTCCATGGACGCTCCTACGGGCGGGACCCGCTTTACTCCGGGGGAACGACTGAGGGGATCGGGAGCGATAGGCGAACTATGCCATCCGACACACGCACCGGTGACGTGGCCATCTTCGACCGGATCGCACGGCTGTACGATCTGAAGCCGGCCACTCGCCGGGCGAAACTCGCACCCGCGCTCGCACTGGCCGACCGTCCCGTCGAGCGCGTCCTCGACGTGGGTGGCGGCACCGGACAGGGAATCCGGGCGCTGGACGTGCCCACGGGCGTCGTCGTCGACGCCGCGCCGGGGATGCTCTCGCAGGCGCGGGACCACGGCCTCGCCGGGGTTCGCGGGGACGCCACGCGCCTCCCCGTCGCCGACGAGTCGGTCGATGCCGTGTTGATCCTCGACGCCCTGCACCACATGGGCCAGCCCGAACCGGTCGTCGAGGAGGCGGCCCGCGTCCTCGGGCCCGGGGGCGTGCTGGTCTGTCTGGAGTTCGATCCGACGACGCTCCTGGGCCGGGGGCTGGTCACCGCCGAACACCTGTTCGGGTTCGACTCGCGGTTTCTCACCGCTGGCGATCTGGCGGCGATGGTCCGGGCGGCGGGACTCTCGGCGTCGATCCCCCGGACCGGGTTCGAGTACACCGTCGCGGGCGTCAAGCGGTTCTGAGCGCGGAAGTCGGGACACCCAAGTCGGGCCGGCCCGAACACCCGCCCATGACCGCGCTCGACTGGGTTCGGAGTCGCGTCGATCCGTCCACCGCGACGGCACTCTTTCTCGTCGGTGACCTGCTGGCCATCGCCGTGTTCATCGTGATGGGCGAGATCAGCCACGAGTACCCGCTGCTCTCCGTGCGCGTGCTCGGAACCTACGCCCAGTTCGTGATCGGCTGGCTGGTCGTGGCGATTCCCGCTGGCGTGTACGCGACCGACTACAGACGCGACCTGACGCGGTCGACGGCGCTGGTACTGGGTGCGTGGCTCGGTGCGGACGTGGTCGCCCAGGGCCTGCGCTCCACGTCGGTGTTTCCGGGGAACGCGGCCCTGACGTTCGCTATCGTCGCGTTCCTCGTCGGCGGCATCCTGCTTCTGGCCTGGCGGCTGACCCTCGCGCTCGTCACGTCCCGACGGCAGTCGACGGCGCCCGCGTGACGAGGTACGCCCCGAGGCCGGCGGCGACCACCGCCAGTCCCGCGAGGACGAGGAACAACTGCTGGGGCGCGAAGAAGGTCAGCATCGTCCCCGCCAGCGTCGCTCCCAGCGCGCCGACGCCGAACACGCCCAGATAGGTGAACCCGTAGGAGAGTCCCCGGGTCCCCGCGGGCGTGTACTCGGCGACGCTGGCCTGGTAGAACGGCTGGACGAAAAACAGGAAGAAGCCGAGCAGTGCCGAGACGACCAGCAGGGCCGGCAGTCCGAGCGCGGCCGCGGGCAGGAACAGGACGGCGACGACGGCCAGGGCACCGAAGCCCGCGAGGATGCCGAACTCGGGGCGGCCCCGGTCCGTGAGCTTGCCGGCGACGAACTGCCCGCCCACACCGACCATCAGGAGGCCGACGTAGACGTACCGACTGGGCTGGAGGGTGCGTCCGCCGAACTCGACGGGGGCCAGCGCGGCGACCTCCAGGTTGTCGAGCAGTTCGGGCAGGAAGGTCAGCACGCCGCGGTAGTACAGGCCCGAGCAGAGCGTCACGGCGAAGACGACGACGAACGCCCCCGCGAACAGGTGGCGCGACTGGGCGAGGAAGTCGCCGAGCGAGTCGACGCCGCCGCCGGCACGACTGTCGCCGTCGGTGGCACCGCCGTCGGCGGCCGCCACGGCCGCACGCTCGTCGATATCCGCCCGGAAGGCGTAGAGGGCGGCGAGGGCGGCCGGCACGGCGAGGATGGCGACGACGACCCGCCAGTCGAACGCCAGCAGGAGGAGGATCGTCAGGAGCGGGCCGACGGCGATGCCGACGTTGCCGGCCATC
Organism: Halorientalis pallida; assembly: GCF_049605515.1. Classification (GTDB taxonomy): domain Archaea; phylum Halobacteriota; class Halobacteria; order Halobacteriales; family Haloarculaceae; genus Halorientalis; species Halorientalis pallida_A. The sequence goes on along the minus strand of NZ_CP187158.1, from coordinate 1,002,971 downwards.
CCGTGGTAGGCGAAGGCGCTCCCGCGCTGTTCGACGCCGCGGCTGATCAGCGAGAGCCCGGATGGGTGATAGACGCTCGCGGCGACGCCCCAGACGGCCATCGCGAGGCCGATCACCGCAGGAGTCGGCGAGACAGCAAGCAGGAGGAACGAGAAACCCATCCCGACCAGACAGGCCGTGATGAGGACGCGGGCGTCGATGCGGTCGACGAGGACACCGCTGGGGAGCGCGCCGAGGCCGAACAGCGCGAACCCGACGGTCACGAGCGCGCCGACGGTCGCCTCGTTGACCGGGAACTGCGCGAGTCCCACGTCGATGACTGAAAACTCCGTGAGCCAGATGGGGATCAAAACCGGGATCGACAGCTCGTACGTGTGGACCATCGCGTGGGCGACCGTCACGAGACCGACGATCGATCGGTCGTTACTGTTCACGCGGCACGTCTTCGACGTTGAGCCGCTTCAACGCGTCGGTTCCGCGCAGTCCGGGTATCGGTCACGCTCGGCTGTCGCCGGTGGTATCGAGAGAAACGTGAGTATGGGCCTTCCCCCCTACGGTCGGCCTCAGCACTCCTCGTCGACCGGGATCGACACGCTGGACTGAATCCAGGCCTGGTGGTTCTCCCGGTCGTAGATGACGAACTCGTCCTCTCCGATGTTGAGTTCGGCGTACTGTGGCTGCTGGGAGTTGCCTGCTTCGTCGTCGGTGTCCGTGTTGTGGATGCTCATGTGTGACCTCGGCGGCCATGCCGCCTCCGTCCGCCTCGATCAGAATTTTCCCGCACGTCCTCATAAGGGCTTGCTCCAGATTATCACTCAATATAATGCTATATACTCGACAAAGCTGGAGAAATACCGATATTCTCAGTAGTAAAAAACGGAGCGGATATCGTAGGTGTAACAGTGTGTCTCCTCGAACTCCGTGTTTCTCCGACGATGCGATGCAAGAATCGGGACGGCTCCACGTCCGTTGGATTCCTCGCGGACCCCTCTGGAGGGGGATAACCCGAATTCCCGACCGGACATAAAACGGGTGACGATGGGGGCCGACTGCAGTCCTGCGATTTCGCGCTCATAAGTTATGAGTTGGATACGCTTGTAGTACTCAAGAAGTTCAGAGTAAATACCCGGTGCCTACAACAGATACTATCCAGTGCCTACAGGAAAACACTTATTACCCCATCAATGCTATATTAGTGTACGTTATGACAGGTTACTACGACTACGTTCTCGGTCTCATTCCGGTGTCAGTTGCAGGAATCAGTGCTGCGCTTCTCGGTGCGGGAATCACACTTACCGTCGCCGTTCCGGTCGCCCTGTTGTTCGCGATCGGTCTGATCGGTCACGCGATGTTCGTCAACGGTCCGGTCGACGACGTGACGCCGACCAGGCCCGCGGCCTCGCAGGACACGCCGCAGTTCTCGGCCGACTGAAGTCGATTTCTCTCCCGCTCCGATCTCCTCTCTGCGGTTCTGTCGTCCTGTTACTTTCGTGACCTCCCCTTCCAGCACACCTATGAGTGGGTCGTCCGAACGGGCGGGCATGACGACACACAAGGAAGCGCTGTTCCTGCGAAGCGACGAACTCGCCGGCCTCGCCGAGCCGGCCGAATACGTCGACGCCGTCCGGGAGGGGTACCGCCAGCGCGGCGAGGGCGCACCGGCCGAACCGCGAACGAAACTCCCGAACGCCGACCCGCCGGGCTTTTTCACCGGCTATCTCGCTATCCTGCCCGAGACGGGCGCGATGGGAACGTACACCTACGGCGCTGGCTTCGGCGCACAGGACGCCCACTTCATGCTCTCGCTGTTCGATTCCGAGAGCGGCGAACCGCTGGCGCTCATGGACGGCGCGAGCATGAACCCGTTCAAGACCGGCGCGGTCGGTGCGGTCGGCATCGACGCGCTGGCCCGCGACGACGCCGCCACGCTGTCGATCATCGGGAGCGGCGCGCAGGCTCGGGGCCAGCTCCGCGCCGCGACGACCGTCCGAGACTTCGACCGAATCGACGTGTACTCCCCGACGAAAGAACACCGCGAGAGCTTCGCGGCGGAAATGAACGACGCGCTCGACGCCACCGTCGCAGCGGTCGCCTCCAGCGCGGCCGCCGTCGAAGGATCGGACGTGGTGATCACCGCCACCAACGCCTCCCAGCCCGTGTTCGACGGCGACCTCTTGGAGGACGGCGCTCACGTCACCGCGATGGGGCAGTACGACGCCGACGTGCGCGAGGTCGACGCCGAGACGGTCGAGCGCGCCACCTACGTGCCCGACCTGCGGGCCCGCACCGAGAGCGACGCCGGCGCGTTCATTCAGGCCGTCGAGGAGGGTGTCATCGGCGAGGATCACGTCCACGCGGAACTGGGCGAGGTCGTCGCCGGCGTCGAACCGGGCCGGACGAGCGACGACGAGATCACGCTGTTCGACAGCGGCGGGACGGCCGTCGAGACTGTCGCCGCCGCCCACATGCTCTACGAGCGGGCCGTCGAGCGGGGCCTGGGGGAACCGCTGGAGTTCGCGCCGGCCAGTCAGGCCCTGACCGGGAAGTAACTACCCGAAGCGACGGGCGAGTTCGTACGCGACCGTCGCCGGGGCCGAAACCCACAACACGACGAACCCCACGGTTTCGGGGGACGGCTCACCGGGACGGAGTGCCGCGTAGAAAAAGAGCGCACCAGTCGCAACCACCATCACGACCGTCGCGACGTACGCCGGATCGGTCCACGAATTCGGGAACTCGCGGGCGGACATACCTGGTCCTTCCGACGCCGAGCGGAAAAACTTAGATGAAGCCCGCGAGCCCGAGCGCCTCCAGCAGCGGGAGGCCACTGACCAGTGCGGCGACGAGGTAGCCCCCAATGACGCCACCGTTCAGCAGCGGGAGGCCCGCGTGGGCACGCCCCTCCAGCACCATCCGCAAGAGCAAGGCCAGTCCGAGGAAGGTGCCGATCATCGCCCCCAGCGCGGTGACCGGAATCACCAGCCCCAGCGCGCCCACGGTGGGGACCGACGCCGGCGCGAAGAAGGCCGCGCTGGCCACGAGGACGGTTGGAATCACCGCATCGCCGAGGCCGATGAACAGCGCGTCACGGTCCATCGGGTCGTCCTCGGGGTCTCCCTCGTCCCCGCCGTCTTCGGTCTCTGCCTCGTCGGGAGCGCCGCCGTTGGCCGCCGCCTCGCCCTCGACCTCGCCAGTGGGATCGGGCGTCTCGGCCGACAGGAACGAGTACGAGAGCGTGAGCGGGACGACCAGCACCACCGGAACCTTCAGATCCATCACGCCGGACGCCAGCGTCAGCATGTGTTCGGTGCCGTAGACGCTGATGGCGTCGTAGATGGCCAGCACGGCCAGCAACAGGATGGCCGGCAGGAGGCCGAAGCTGATCCCGAACAGGCCGGCCGCGCCGGCTCCCATGACGACCCCGGAGGCGTCGATGACGTACCACTCCGGATACAGCAGGAGTGCGGCCCCGAGCGCGAGCGCCGCCGCCACACCCAGCACGTTGAACCCCGCGTAGGTGACGACGCTCGGGACGACGACGCTGAACACGTACCACGAGAGGTAGACGCCGGCGAAGACGACGAACGCCCGGATGAGCTGGTCCACGTCCAGCTTGATCGCCAGCAACATGAGCCCGGTCGCGACGAGGATCGCCGCCACGTAGACGACGGTGTTCGTCGGGTCGCTCGGGTCCTCGACGGCCTGGTAGCCGGCCGCCTCGAACGGCTGGACCAGCGCCAGCGCCCCCAGTTGCACGAGCAGAAAGATCAGTCCGATGAATGCGCTCGCGACGAGCGCCCGCGTTCGCTGCTCCATACCAGCCCCACGCCCGTCTCCCGTTTCAGGATTGCGAAGACGGCGTCGTCGAACGCCGGGCTCTCACCCCGACGAGTCGCGTTCCAGCGGCGTACGGTCGAGGCCGACAGCATCGTAGTCCTGCTCGGTCGAGAACACACGGCCGTCGCGGGTCGTGACGAGGCCAGCGTGGAGTGCATCGAACGGAGTGAGGTCGTACTCGTCGAGGAACGCAGCGGCGGCCAGGACCGCATCCTCGTGGGATTCTGGCTCGATGGGGACCAGTTCGAGCAGATTTGTGATCGCTCGCGGAGCATCGATCTCGTACTCGGCGGCCTCGCGGTCGTAAAACAGTACCAGAATCTCGGCGTAGGCGAGTATCGAGGTATGGATGTCATCGCGCTCCTCGAGGGCACGGATCGCGGCGTCCTGTAGCCAGTCGTCGTCTTTCACCAGAGCGATGAGAAAGTCCGTTTCGACGTACACGGCTCACTCCCCATCGTTCCGTGACCGCTCCGTTGCTTCCGCCCGAACCTCCCGGGAGACCCCCTCGCGTGCGTCCGATTTCAGCTCGTCTGCGTCCGTCTCCGCGAGAGCATCGCCGACGGCTGCCTGAAGCCCGTCCAGCGGGTCCTCGTCGACGGGGAAGAGTGCGACGTGGCTCGGTAGTTCGACGATCCGATACTGCTCACCGAACCGCTCGCGAACGGCTTTCGGGAGGTAGAGCCGCCCCCGTTCGTCCGTCGACTTGGACATGACGTACCCGCTCGTTGAACGGGAGAAACAAAAAGTGTTCCCGTAATCAATAGATGATTCCCGTCTCTCTGGTGTGACGATGATTCACCGCGCGTACAGCGCCGACCCCAGCAAGGTCGGCAGGCGAACCCCTTCGTCGGCCGAGACGGCCACGTAAGGTTGCTCGACGGGCCCGAACACGTCCACGACGCGGCCGATCTCGTCCAGGTTCTCGTCGACGACGGTCGTGCCGAAGTCGGGGTGGCCGTCGTCGGGCGAGCGGACCACCGCGAGGCCCTGCGCGGTGCGGACGACCTCGCCGACGCGTTGCATGCTCACGAGCGGATCACGTCGAGGTAGGCCGCGACCGCCCCGAGGAGGTCGCTCTTGGTCGCGTCGTCGGCGTCCTTGACGAGGACGCGACCCCGCGGCTCGAACTCCCGGGAGTACTGTTTGTCCCGCTCGATGACGGCGTCGTAGCCCACCTGCTGGACCGCCTGTGCGATCTCGTCGACGGTCGGCTCGGGGACCGCCTGCTCCAGATTGACCCGCCGACCCTCGGCGCGGGTCAACTCCGCGTCGAGGTAGGCGGGCCAGATGACGTTTTCGACCATACTCGCCTCTGGCCGGGCCGTCGGTAAGGACTTTTCCGTCCAGCCTTCACCGCCGACGCCCGACGAGAAGCGCCGCCGCGATCAGGGCCAGCACGGCGAGCGTCGCCACCGCGACACCGAAGCCGGGGCCGTTCACCGCAGTCGTCTCCGCCGCCGTCCGGTTCGGCGACGCCACGTCGGAGGCGTTCACCGTGCGGTTGGCTTCGGCCAGCCCCTCGGGGTACCAGGTCCTCGCGAGTTGGGTTAGCGGGATGGCCACGCGAGGCCCGGGCTGGTTGATGTAGCTGTAATCCAGCGCGATGGTCTGGTTTTGCCGGATCGCGCTCGTCTGGTTGTACGGCGTCCCCTCGGGGATCGCGTAGTCGTCGGGGTAGACGATCCACTCCGGGTTCCGGTCGATCACGATCTCGTCGCTGAGTTCCTTGTACCCCTCCAGTCCGGCCTCGGCGGCGACGTTCTCCCCGCCGGCGGCCTCGATGGCGTCGTGGATGTGGGTTCCCGTACCGGTCGTGAAGCCGAAGAAGGTGTACAGCACGGACGGCCGGTCGCTCGCGTTCGCGTGGGCCGCCCGTGCGCGCTCGACGGTGAGTCGGAACTCGTCGGCTTCCTCGCGCGCGGACTCGCAGGACCCGACCAGCCGGCCGACGGTCTCGACGTTCCGTGCGATTCCCTCCAGCGACTCCACGCCGGCGAAGTGGTACACCGTCACTCCGGCGTCACGGAGCGACGCGACCGTCTCCGGATCGGAGACGTTCGCCGCCAGCACCAGATCGGGGTTGGTGCCGACGACCTTCTCGACGACGCCCTCACCGCTCACGTCCGCCTTGCCGGACCGACCGTCGAGATACGACGTGTACTGGTTCACCGGCATCCCGACGACCCGATCCTGCGCGCCGATCTCCCAGAGGATCTGGGCGTCGCTGGGCTGGAGCGCGACGATCCGCTCCGGCCGCTCCTCGACCGTGACCTCGGTCCCCGTCACGTCCGTCCGCGTGACCGGGAACTCACAACTGCTCTGTGCAACCGACGCCGCCCGATCACCGACGGACGGCCCCAGGGCAGATCGGTCGGCCGAAGTACCGTCGGCCGACCCACCGGCCACCGCGCCGGTCGCCGCGAGTCCGCCGGCGACCAGCACGACCGCCGCGAGAACGAGTGTTCGCGTGTTCATCTGCGTCAGCCTCTGTCGGTATCCAATAAGTATTTGCCTACTCCAATCCAGCTTGGAGACTATGCACACGGGCGTCCGGACCGTCTGGTGGTCGGCCGGGCTGTCCGTCCTCCTCGTGGCGGTCGTCCTCGCGAGCGCGACCGTCGGACCCGTCGCCATCGACGCCGTCACCGTCGCCAAGGCCACGCTCAACGCCGTCGCCGTCCCGGTCGGCGTCTCGGTGAGCGTCGAATCCGCCGGCGCGTTCGGTGCGTCGGTCCCCGTCCCGGTGCCGGACCTGTCCTACTACTACCCGCTCTCGCTGTCGGTGCCGACGACCGCCGAGATCATCGTCCGGCAGGTGCGCCTCCCCCGGATCGCGCTGGCGGCCGTCGTCGGCTTCTCGCTGTCGTCGGCCGGCGCGGTCATGCAGGGCTTCTTCCGCAACCCCATGGCCGACCCGTCGATCATCGGCGTCTCCTCGGGCGCGGCCGTCGGCGCGGTCGCGACCATCGCCTTCCCGCTCGCGATCCCCTTCGGCCTCCAGACCGCCGCCTTCGTCGGGGCGCTGGTGGCCGCCTTCGGCGTCTACGCCATCGCCAGCGAGGGCGGCCGCACGCCGGTCGCCACGCTACTCCTGGCGGGCGTCGCGGTCCAGACCCTCCTCGGGGCGGCGGTCTCCTACATGCTGTTGCAGGCCGGGGGGAGTCTCCGGGAGGCCGTCTACTGGCTGATGGGCCAGCTCTCGGGCTCGTCGTGGGCCGAGGTGGAGGTGACCCTGCCGCTCGCCCTGCTCGCGTTCGCGGTCCTGTATGCCTACGCCCGCGACCTGAACGTCCTCCTGCTCGGGGAGGCCGACGCGCACACGCTCGGCATCGAGGTCGAACGCACCAAGCGAATCCTGCTCGCGGTTTCCAGCGTCATCACCGCCGCGGCGGTGTCGGTCGCGGGCGTCATCGGCTTCGTCGGGCTGATCGTCCCCCACGTCATGCGATTGCTCGTCGGCCCGGACCACCGCATCCTGCTCCCGACGAGCGCCCTCGCGGGTGCGGCCTTCCTCGTCGCCGCCGACACGTTCGCCCGCGCCGGACCCGCGGAGGTCCCCGTCGGCATCGTCACCGCCGCGCTGGGCGCACCCTTCTTCCTCTACCTGCTCCGGAACCGGGAGGTGCACGCGCTGTGATCGACGTCTCCGATCTCACGGTCGCTCGCGGCGGCGTCACCGTCTTCGAGGACGTGTCTCTGTCAGTCGACGAGGGGGAGTTCGTCGCCCTCGTCGGCCCCAACGGCGCGGGCAAGACCACGCTCCTGCAGGCCATCACCGGCGTTCTCACGCCCGAATCCGGGACCGTCAGGGTCGACGGTCGGCCGATTAGCGACTGTTCGGCCCGCGAGCGGGGGCGACTGGTCGCGACCGTCCCCCAGGATACCCACGTCGGCTTCGACTTCTCCGTCGAGGACATCGTGGCGATGGGACGGACGCCCTACCACACGCGCTTCGGGCGGACCGACCGGGAGGCCGACCAGCGAGCGATTCGGCGCGCACTGGACCGGACAGACACAGCCCGATTCGCCGACCGCCCGGTCGACGAAGTGAGCGGCGGCGAGCGTCAGCGCGTCCTGCTCGCCCGTGCCCTCGCACAGGACACGCCCGCGCTCCTGCTCGACGAACCCACCGCGAGCCTCGACGTGAACCATCAGGTCGAGACGCTGTCGCTCGTCTCGGAGCTGGCCGCCTCGGGCAAGGCCGCGCTCGCGGCGATCCACGACCTCGACCTGGCCGCGCGGTTCTGTGATCGCATCGTCCTGCTCGCCGACGGCCGGGTGCTGGCGAACGGCCCGCCGGCGGAGGTGCTGGACGCCTCCGCACTCGGCGCGGCCTTCGACGCCGATGCCGCGGTGACGACCCACCCCACCACGGGGACGCCCTCGGTGACGGCCCTCGGCGACCGCCGGGACCGTGAGCTGACCGTCCACGTCGTCGGGACCGGCCGGACCGCCGCGCGGGTGATCGCCCGGCTCCACGACGCCGGCGTGACGGTCACGGTCGGTCCGCTTCCCGAGGGCGATCTCGCCGCCGAGACCGCCCGCGCTCGCGATCTGGAGACCGTGACCGCCCCGGCGTTCGGATCGCCGGACGCCGCGATTCGCGACCGCGTGCGCGTCCTCCGCGACGAGGCGGACGCACTCGTCGCGGCCGACCCACCGGCCGCCGACGGCATCGCGGCCGTACTCGACGCCCGACTCCCGGTCGTGACGGTCGACGGAGCGAGGCCGGTAGACACCGAATGCGAGGACCGAATTGCTCCGACCCGACCCGAGAAATCGACACGGGTCGCGTCGCCGGCGGACGTACTGGAGGCCCTCGTCACCGTCGCGCCCGAGCGGGAACTGCCCGCCGACGACTGAGCCGGTACACCGCCGGTCGCAGTTTCAGTGTCAGCAACCGTCACTGCTAGTTTATGTCCACACCGGACGTACATTCAGGTATGTCTTCAGTATCCAACTCACAGGGCATCGGCTCGGGGACCGTCAGCCGCACCGTCGACTGGGCTGTCACCCTCGTGACGATCCTCGCAGGCCTGCTGTTCGCGGCGGGCGGAATCGCGCTCTACAGCGCGGCCGACCGCAGTTGGATCGCCGCCGCCGTCGCCGAGGGCACCGTCCGCTCGGACGGACTCACCGAGGCGCAACTCGTGGACGCGCTCTACGGCCTCGCCTGGTGGGGCGGTATCGGCCTCGCCGTCACGGGCCTGCTGTTCGTGGTCGCCGGTGTCGCGTTCATGGCCTACCGCACTCGCTGGCACCGCCGCCGCGCCGAGACCGGCGAGGCCGGCCCGGACACGACCACCAACGCCGTGATCGGCGCGGTCGTCACCGTCGTCACCTCTTTCGTCCCGTTCTCGCCCGTGCTCGGTGGGGCGGTCGCGGGCTACCTCGGCCGCGGTGACGGGAGCAACGGCATCCGCGCCGGCGCGTACTCGGGGCTGGTCACGTCGATCCCGGTGATCGTCCTCTTTGCGTTTCTGATCGGCGGGGCCGCGGTCGTCGGTGCCGAGATCGGCGTCGGCCTCGGTGCAGTCGCCGTCGCGCTCGTCCTGCTGTTCGCGCTGGTCGTGACCGTCCTCACCGTCGTCGGACTGTCGGCGCTGGGCGGGTACCTCGGCGTCGAACTGGCCGAGCGGTCGGCCTGAGAAGTCAGGACAGATCGACGGTCAACACCGGGACCGACGCGTCGGCGACGACTTTTTCGGCCGTACTGCCGAGGATGTTCTGCGTGTAGTCGTCGCCCTGTGTCCCCATGGTCACCACGTCGATGTCTTCCTGCTCGGCGTAGGCGACGATCTCGTCGGCCGGCGTGCCACGTCGGATCGCGGTGACGGCATCCAGGCCGGCGGCCTCGACTTCGTCGGCGACAGTGCCCACGGCGTCGGTCCCTTCCGCCTGGAGGTCCTCGAGGACCTCAGACTTCATCTCGTCGTCGAGGGTCAGGAACGCACGGTCGTCGACGACGTAGAGGACGTGGACGGTCGCCGTGTCCGGTGCGATTTCGACGGCGCGGTCCAGGACGGCACCGAACCCCTCGCCGCCGTCGGTCGGAATCAGAATGTCGTCGTACATAGCGAAATCTCACCCCGCGGTGTACACACGCCTTTCGGTTGCGGGTCGGGTCAGATGACGGTCCCGTGTTTCTTGCTCGGTCGCTCTTTCTCCACGTCCTCGTAGAAGGCAAAGCGGGCGGCCAGTTCCGTCCGGAGGTCGCTCGGGGGCACGATCTCGTCGATGACGACCTCGCTGGCCATCCGATGCACGTCGATGTCCTCGCGGAACTGTTCGCGGAGTTCTTGCTCCCTCGCGGCCCGTTCCTCCTCATCGTCGATGGCCGCCAGCCGGTTGGCGTAGACGGCGTTGATGGCCGCCTCCGGGCCCATGATCGCAATCTCGCCGCTCGGGAGCGCGATGGTCGACTCGGGGTCGTAGGCCGGCCCCGACATCGCGTAGATGCCCGCGCCGTAGGCCTTCCTGACCACGACGCACTGCTTGGGGACCGTCGCCGCCGAGGTGGCGTAGATCATCTTCTTGCCCTGTTCGAGGATGCCCTCCTTCTCGACGCCGGACCCGGCCATGAAGCCTGGCGTGTCACACAGGTACAGCAGGGGCACGTCGTAGGCGTCGCAGGTCCAGACGAACTGGGCGGCCTTCTCGGCGGCGTCCGGGAAGATCGCCCCCGCGCGCTGGGCGGGCTGGTTGGCCACGACGCCGACGGGTCGCCCGTCGATGCGGGCGAAACCGGTCAGAATCTCCGAGCCGAACTGCGGGCGCAACTCGAAAAAGGAGTTGGCGTCGACCACGCGCTCGATCACGCGGGTCATGTCGTAACCCTTGTTCGGCTCGGCGGGGACGATTGCGTCGATCCCATCGGGCGATTTCGCGGGTGCGGAACCCGCGGTCTTTGGTGGTTTCTCGTCGCTGTTGTCCGGGAGATAGGAGAGCAGTTGCGCCACGAGCGCCCGGGCGTGTTCCTCGTCTTCCGCGATCAGGTCCGCGCTGCCGGTGTGGCGGGCGTGGACCTCCGCGCCGCCCAGGTCCTGCAGGTCGATCTCCTCGCCGGTGACCATCTCGACCATCCGGGGGCTGGCGATGGCCATCGCGCTCACGTCCCTGACCATCACGGTGAAGTCCGCGAAGATCGGCGTGTAGGCCGCGCCGGCGATACAGGGGCCATAGAGGACGCAGATCTGTGGCACCCGGCCCGAGAGCCGCGAGTGGTTGTAGTAGTACTTCCCGATCCCCTCGCGGTTGGCGAAAAAGCCCGTCTGCTGGTCGATCCGGCCCCCCGAGGAGTCCATCAGGTAGAGGACGGGTTTGCCCGTCTTCAGGGCCCGCTGTTGCATCCGGAGGAACTTCTCGACGCCCTTCTCGGCCATGCTCCCCGCCTTCACGGTGAAGTCGTTGGCCATGAAGTGTACGTCCCGGCCCTCGAACTCCGCGGCACCCGTGAGCAGGCCGTCGGCGGGGAGGCGGTCGCCGTCGTTCTCGTCACCGTCCGCCGCGTTCTCGTGCCAGCTATCGAAGTTCGCGAACTTCCCGTCCTCGAACGCGACGCCGTCCTCTCCAAACCAGAGGTCGAGGCGGTCGCGGACGAACAGTTTCCCCTGTTCTTCGAGGCGGTCGCGGTACTTCTCGGGACCGCCGCGCTCGATGTCTTCGATCTCCTCGCGCAGGCGTTGCTCGCGTTCGGTCGGCCCCAGGTCCCCGTCCGGTTCCGGTGTGGCGTTCGACGGTGCCGTGTGCGTGACGGCGGGTTCGGTCGCGTCGCCGACGTACAACTCGACGGTATCTGCGACGTGCTGGGCCATCGCCTCGGCGATGGCGGCCAGTTCCTCCTCGTCTGCCCCCTCGGGAACGCGGACTTTCATCGCCCACGACTGGGCCCAGGAGTGTGAAACCGTTTTCCCCTGTCTCGGTTCCCGACCGACACTGACACAATCCCGGCGTTCGAGGGAGGGGTTATGCCTGCAGACACGGACGACACCGACCGCCGCCTCGTGGAGGGGTGGCAGGGCCGCTTCTTCGAGGACTTCCGGATCGGCGACGTGTACAAACACCCCTACGGCCGGACCGTCACGGAGACGGACAACGTCTGGTTCACGAACCTCACGATGAACGCAAACCCGATGCACTTCAACGAGGCCTACGCCGCCGAGACGGAGTTCGGCGAGCGCCTCGTCGACGGCACCTTCGTGATCGCGCTCGCGGTCGGGATGAGCGTCGTCGACGTGTCGGCCAACGCAACGGCGAACCTCGGCTACGACGACATCCGCCACCACGCGCCCGTGTTCCACGGCGACACGCTGTTCGCCGAGAGCGAAGTCATCGACAAGCGCGAATCGGACTCCCGGGACCACGTCGGCATCGTCACCACCGAACTCAGGACGTACAACCAGGACGACGAACTCGTCCTCACGCTCGAACGGACGCCGATGGTGCTGAAACGCGAGGCCGCCGAGCCCTCGGCGGCCGCGCCCACGGGCTGGCCCGACGGCGTCGGCACCCAGCCGGAGGACCTGTCGTGACCGACCAGCGGATCGAGGGCGAGCTTCCAGTCACCGACGCCGCCAGCGCGGCCGCCGACGTGCCCGCGGACGCGACGATGCTGGTGAGCGGTTTCGGGAGCGTCGGCTACCCGAAGGCCGTCCCGCTCGCGCTGGCCGAGTCGGACCGAGACCTCTCGCTCACGGTCGTCAGCGGCGGGAGCGTCGGCGAGGAGATCGACGTGGAACTCGTCGAGGCCGACGCCATCGCCCGCCGCTACCCCTACCAGGCCCGCTCGCCGGCCCGGGCGGCGGCAAACGACGGCCGGATGGCCTTCGCCGACCGCCACATCTCGACGCTCGGCGACGACGTGCAGTTCGGCGGGCTGGTCGACCCCGACGTGGCCGTGGTCGAGGCCGTCGCTGTCGGCGAGGACTGGCTGATTCCATCGGGATCGGTCGGGCACACTCCGGCCTACGTCGAGCGCGCCGAGGCGTTGATCGTCGAGGTCAATCACGCACAGCCGCGGTCGCTCGCGGGGTTCCACGACATCTACCGCCCTGCCCTGCCGCCCGACCGTGACCCCGTGCCGCTGTCCGCGCCGGGCGAGCGCATCGGCGGCCCGCGGATCGAGTTCGATTCCGACGCGCTGACCGCCGTGGTCGAGACCGACCGCCGCGACGAGCCCTACGAGTTCCGCGAGCCGACCGCGACAGACCGGGCCATCGCGGGGAATCTGCGCTCGTTTCTGACCCACGAGGTCGAGCGCTCGCCGCTGTTCGCCGACTCCGTGCGCGTCCAGTTCGGCGTCGGGAGCCTCGGCAACGCGCTGATGGGCGCGCTCGCGGACGCCGACTTCGGCGACCGCGACCTGATCTACTTCGGCGAGGTCATCCAGGACGGCTTGCTCGACCTGCTCGATGCTGGCGAGTTGGCGTCGGCCAGCGCGACATCGCTCGCGCTCTCGGCCGAGGGACAGGATCGGCTGTTCGCCGACGCCGAACGCTACGCCGAGGACGTGGTGTTGCGCCCCGCCGACGTGTCGAACCGGCCTGCACTCATCGACCGCGTCGGCGTCGTCGCGGTCAACAGCGCCCTCGAAGTCGACCTGTACGGCCACGCCAACTCCACGCACGTCGACGGCTCCAGAGTGCTGAACGGCATCGGCGGGAGCGCCGACTTCACGCGCAACGCGGCGCTGTCGATCATCGCCCTGCCCTCGACGGTCGGTGACGGTGACCGCTCGCGAATCGTCCCGATGGTGCCCCACGTCGACCACACCGAACACGACGTGGACGCCGTCGTCACAGAACACGGCGTCGCCGACCTGCGCGGCACCGCCCCGCGGGAGCGCGCTCGCCTGCTCGTCGACCGCTGTGCCCACCCCGACTACCGCGACCGACTGGCGGCGTATCTCGACCGCGCGCTCGATAGTGGGGGGCACGAACCCCACGACCTCGACGCGGCGCTCTCCTGGCACGAGTGAGTCTCGGGTTTCCGGGACTGGCTCCATTCGGTCTGTCATGTGGGAACCCCAACAATTACTTCCGGGGCCCCGAACAGACGCCTGAACTCACGATGTTGGCACGGGTGCGGGACGGTGGGCGGTCGGTGCAGCGGGCGGGAATCAGATCGGTGCTGGTCGCGCTGGGGGTGTCGGTCGGCACCAGCGGCGTCGGGGCGGCTCAGCCGATGCCGGTGGGACGGACGGCTCCGGTGGTGCCCCTGGAGATCCGGGTCGCTGTGGGCCTCGCGCTAACGACCTTCGTCGGCGTCTGCATGCTGGCGCTGTTTCAGACCTACACACACGAGTCACTGGACGCGATTCGAGCGAATGCGCCAGTCTCGCTCGCCATCGGCATCGCCGTGCAACTCTGCTTCCTGGTTCTGGCGTTCGCCGTCGGGTTCGTGTCGGTCATCCCCCTGATGGGGCTAGTCACGATCCCGGTCTGGATCGCGCTGCTCGTGTTCTACGTCGCCTGGGGCATCCTCGGCGTGATCTCGGTCGGCCGGTTCGTCGCGAACCGGTTCGCCAGTGGCGGCCCCTGGCTCGGCCTCCTCGTCGGGGCCGTCCTCGTGGTGGCCTTCCAGCTCGTCCCGTTCGGGGAGGTTCCGCTGTTTCTGATCCTTTCGCTCGGCATGGGCGGTGCCGTCCGGCGGCACATGGGTGCCTCGACGAGCGAGCGCTCGGTGCCCAGCGGGCGGTTCTAGAACGAGTCGGCGGTCAGTCCAGCGCGCCTTCCAGTCGCTCGATCAACTCGGTGTTGCCGACGTGGACCGGGACGCGCTGGTGGAGTCTGTCGGGTTCGACCTCCAGGAGCGACTGCTCGCCGTCGGAGGAGCGTCCACCGGCCGACTCGACGATGTAGCCGATGGGATTGCCCTCGAACTGGAGGCGGAGCTTGCCGTTCTCGGCGGACTCCAGCGAGGGGTACGCGAAGATACCGCCGTACTCCATGACCTGGCTCACGTCGCCGATCATCGCACCGCCGTAGCGGAGTTTCAGTTCGTCCTCGATCTCGCGCACGAACGCCTCGAAGTCGGCGTGCCAGTCCGGGACGCGGCCGCCGAACCCGTAGACCACCGGATCGGCGGGGAGCGTCACGTCCTCCTCGACCACGCGGCGCTCCACGCCCTCGTCGGTGTCGTCGATCACGTACTCGGTCACCGTGTCGTCCCGGGCCAGCACGAGCGTCGTGATCGGACCGTAGAGAACGTAGCCCGCGGCGACGAGCGCTCGGCCCGGGGCCGGCAACGGCTCGTCGTACACCGCGAGGATCGTCCCCATGACGTTGTTGGACTTCAGGTTCGACGAGCCGTCCAGCGGGTCACAGGCGACGTGGAGGTCACCGTCGCCGGACTCGACGATCTCCTCGCGCTCCTCGCTGGCGTAGCTGGCGACGCCGTCGATGGCGAGCAGGCGGTCTTCGAGCAACTCGTCGGCGTGGCGGTCGGCCGCCAGCATCTGCTCGCCCGAGGGGTTCTCGCTGGTCTCGTACTCGCGCCGACCGGTCAGGCCCGCCCGCACGTCGGGTGCGGTTTCGGTGACCACGTCGACGATCTCGGATACCGTGTCGCGCATCTATTCGGCTTCGGGGGCCGCGCCCTCGGCGGCGGCCAGGGCCTCCTCGACGGAGGACTCCTCGAAGATCACCTTCTCCAGGGCGTCGAGGATGCGCTCGGGGTTCTCGCGCTGGAAGACGTTCCGGCCGACCGCCAGCCCCGCGCCACCCGCGTCGATCACGGACTTGACGTTCGAGAGGAACTCCTCGTCGCTTCGCTTCGAGCCGCCGGACATGACGACCTTCGTCTTGCCGGCCATGCGGACGGTCTCCTCCATCGCGTCCTGACTGCCGGGGTACTTCACCTTGGCCACGTCCGCGCCGAGTTCGAGGCCCAGGCGGGCCGAATAGGCGATGCTCTCGGGCGTCTTGGCGTTACGCAGGCCCTGGCCGCGCGGGTAGGACCACATGACGACGGGCATGTCGTACTCGCGGGCCTTCTCCTGGGCGTCGCGGAACTCCTCGACCATCTCGATCTCGTGATTGGAGCCGCCGTAGACGGTGAACCCGACGGAGTCGGCACCGACCTCGTTGGCGTAGTCGACGGTCCAGTTGACCGCCGAGTTGGGCTCGCCGCGCCAGAGGTTCGACGTGCCGTTGAGCTTGGCCAGCAGGTTCACGTCGTCCTCGTAGGAGGGGTAGTACGCTTCCGCGACGCCCTTCTGGACCGCGAGGGAGGTCACGGCGTCGTGCGTCGCCACGTCGAAGACGTGTGCGGGGTCTGCGCTCTCCGGTACGTCCTCGAAGTCGACCGGGCCGTGTTCCAGGCCGTGGTCGTACGCCAGGATCAGCACCTTCCCGTCCCGGGTCAGGGGGCTGTCGTCGATAGGGATCATCTCACCTTTCTCTGCCCCACGTTCGCTAATTAAGTTGTTGGAGACGGGTAGCGAAATCTTGATCCGGATGCGAGTAAACCTTCTCTTTGCGAACAGTTCTGTCGGATCGGGAACTGCCGACACACTTACGCGAGTCCGGGTGGAGTCTCCCGGTATGCGCGGATTCGACGAGATCGAGACCTGGGGCGTCGTCGGCGCGGGAACGATGGGCCACGGCATCGCACAGGCCGCGGCGACCAGCGGCTACGACGTGGTAATGCGGGACGTCGAGGGGGATCTGGTCGCGGAGGGACTCCAGGGCATCGAGTCCAGCCTCTCCCGGTTCGAGGAGAAGGACGAACTCACCAGCGAGGAGGCCACCGCAGCCCGCGAACGAGTCACCGGCACCACCGACCTCGGGGACCTGGCGGACTGTGATTTCGTCGTCGAGGCCATCGTCGAGAACATGGACGTCAAACGGGACGTGTTCGCGGACCTGGACGAGACGGTCGACGCGGACGTGGTACTCGCCACGAACACCAGCACGCTCTCGATCACCTCCATCGCGAGCGCGACCGACCGTGCCGAGCAGGTGGTCGGCCTGCACTTCATGAACCCCGTCCCGCTGATGGAGGGCGTCGAGGTCGTCGTCGGGGAACGCACGAGCGACGCGGTCGCCCAGCTCGCCCACGACCTCGCAGAAGACGTGGGCAAGACCACCTGGGAGTCCGACGACAAGCCCGGCTTCGTCACCAACCGCGTGCTGATGCCCTGGATCGCCGAGGGCATCCGGGCCTACGACGAGGGCGTCGCCACCAAGGCCGACATGGACCGCGGGATGAAACTCGGCACGAACGTCCCGATGGGGCCGCTGGAACTGGCCGATCACATCGGCCTCGACATCTGTCTCGACGCGATGGAGACGCTCCACGAGGAACTCGGCGACCGCTACCAGCCGCCGTACCTCCTGAAACGGAAGGTCGAGGCCGGCGACCTCGGGAAGAAATCGGGAACGGGGTTCTACGAGTACGGGGAGTGACGACGGGCGGCCGCGTTACCCCTCACTCAGCGACTCTTCGAGTGCTTCCACGTCCGCCAACAGCGACTCGAACTCGTCGCTCACGTCATCGCGGTCGCCGAACTGGCGCTCGGCGCGGGTCTTGAGCTGTGTCGCGTCGTCGCCGAGTTGCTGGACCTGTGCCTGCAGTTCGTCACGCCGATCCAGTAGCTCGGCGACCTTCTCGGCGAGTTCGTCGAGGTCGGCGTCGCCGAGCATATCGTACTCGTCGTAGAGCCCCGAGCCAACGGCGCCGTGGCCGGAGCCGGTCAACTCGTGGATCACGCCGTCGTCGGTGTCGGTCTCGGTGGTCAGACCGAGCGTCGAGAGTTGCTGACAGCGGGTCTCGACCTGCGACCGGTCGAGGCCGGTCGCCTCGACGAGTGTGTCGAGACCGGCCCCCTCCTGCTCGTCGATGGCGTGCAACACCGTGACCGCTTCCCAGTCGAGTACGTCCGAGAGTTCAGAAATCGTCGGCATACCCAGGCCGAGGGAAGCCGTCCGTGTAAGCCTTAACACTCCGCTCGCGCGACGGCGCGCGTCGCCGTCGCCTTGAACGTCGCGACGACCCCGGTCCCGGGGGCAAGCTCCAGCCGTTCGACGCTCTCGACGGTCACCAGCGCGGTCAGGTCCAGGTCCGGATCGACCGCGACCGTCACACGGGCCAGCGTCTCCCCACGCTCGACGCCGGCCACCTCGCCCTCGAACCGGTTGCGCGCGCTCGTCCCGCCGGGTTCGGGGGCGTCGGCCGGTCGGTTCAGCGTCACCGCGTCGGCGCGGATCGTGACGACGACCTCGGTACAGTCCGGCGGGGTCACGGCTCGGATTCGGCCGGCCGCGGTCTCGACGGTGGCGAGTTCACCGTCCCGTTCGGTCACTCGGCCCGAGACGACGGTCTCGTCGGCCTCGGCGACGCCCGCGAACTCCGCGCGAACGCGGTCGAACGTCGCGAGCAACTCCCGGGCGCGGTCGGTGAGTTCGCTCCCACCGCCGCCCCCGCCGCCGCGACTCCGGTCGACCAGTGACCCGAACGCGTCTTCGAGTTCGACCACGCGACGCTGTGCGTGGGCGTACGAGCGGCCCAGCGAGTCCGCCGCGGCGTTCAGCGAGCCCGCCTCGTCGATAGCCGCCAGTAACTCCCGGTCCCGAACCGTCAGCGCCACGCCGTCGCGACCGAGTTGCACGTCGAAATCCGGGGACACGTCCATAGCCGATGGTTGCCAAGCACTGACAAAACTGTTATGTCAGGGGCCGCACAACGGCGTTGTATCGACTATGGCACAACGCAACGGATCGCAGGGTGAGACGGGAGCGACGGATCGGACACGACGGGGATTCCTCGCGGCGGCGGGCGCGACGGGCGCGGCCGCGCTGTCCGGGTGTATCGGGGGCAGTGACGGGAGCGGCGACTCGCCGGGGTCGATGCTGGCGTTCCACGCCGGGAGCCTCGCACCGCCGTTCAGTTCGGCCGAGCCACAGTTCGAGGCGGAGACCGGTATCGACGTGACCCGGGAGGCGAAGGGGTCGGTCGCCTCGACGAAGAAGATCACCGAACAGCGTCGCCGAGCAGATGTACTCGGCGTTTCGGACTTCCGACTCATCCGGGACATGGTGCTCGGGGAGTACGGCGAGTGGCTCATCGTGTTCACGACCAACGCCATGTCGATCCAGTACCGGGAGGACTCGCCCGGGGCCGACGAGATCGGGACGGACAACTGGTGGGAAGTCCTCTCCCGTGACGACGTGACCATCGGCCACAGCGACCCCGCCGTCGACCCCGGTGGCTATCGCGCGGTGATGGCCCAGCAACTCGGGAAAGAGGAGTTCGAGGGGAGCCGACTCTACGACGAGTCGACCTACCAGGCGATGCGGGACAACTCCACGGTGCCGACGGGGACCGAGACGAATCTGGAGGGTCAGCTCGAGAGCGGTGAACTCGACTACGTGTTCTACTACCAGTCGATCAGCACGTCCTCGGACCTGCCCTACGTCGACCTCCAGCCACAGGTCGACCTCTCGAAGGCGACCGCGAAGTACGCCGAACACTACGCGAAAGCCGAGGTCGAGACCGAGGATACGACTTACGTCGGCGCACCCATCGCCTACGGGATGACGGTGCCCGGCGTCGCCCGGAATCCCGAGAACGGAGCCCGCTGGGTGGAGTACATGATCACCGAACCCGGCAAGCAGGTCCTGCGGGACAAGGGCCTCCAGCCGGTCGAGACGCCCGCGGTCAACGCCAGCGGCGAGGGGAGCGTGCCGGACCGGGTGATGCAACACGCAGAGGCCAAAGAGACGCTCGGCCCGCTCCAGCTGGACTCGTGACGACCGAGCGGAAGGCTCAGTAAGCTCCCACCGGGACCCACAATCAGATGGCAACACGCACGACGCCGCTCCCGATGCACGCCCTCGGCCGCGGCTCGGTCGCCCTGGCGGTCGTCGCCGTCCAGCTCGTGGCCTTCGCCGCCGCCTACTCGCTGGGTCGGCCCACCCTCTACGCCGCTTTCGTCGTCCTGAGCGCCGCTGGTCTCGGGTTCGCGTCACGGCGCGGGCTGTTCGGCGTCGCGATGGCGACCCTCGGGAGCGTCCTGCTGGTCGCACTGGGGCTTCCGCTCTTGCTCTTTGCCGCCCGCCAGTCCCCCTCGCTGATCGCCGAGAAAGCCCTGGACCCGGGCGTCCACCGCGTGCTGTACCTGGGCGTCTACGCGCCCCTCTTGGCCGCCGTCGCGAGTCTGGCCTTCGGCGTCCCGCTGGCCTACCACCTCTCGCGGGGGTTCGCGGGCCAGCCGCTGGTCGAGAGTCTGGTGGACCTCCCGCTCGTCGTGCCCCACAGCGTCGCGGGCATCATCATCCTCTTTGGCTTCGGGCAGGGCGGGGCCTTCCCGGGACTCTCGGTGCTGGGGACGCTCCCCGGGATGGTGCTGGCCCTGACGTTCGTCAGCGCGCCCTACGCGGTCAACGCGGCCCGTGAGGCCTTCGAGTCGGTGGACGACCGGCTGGAGTACGCCGCCCGGGTCCACGGCGCGAGCCCGTGGCAGGCGTTCCGGCGGGTGACCGGTCCGCTCGCGGTGCGGGGAATGGTCACCGGTGGCGTCCTCGCGTGGGCGCGTGCGGTGTCGGAGTTCGGGGCCGTCGCCGTCGTCGCCTACAGCGTCGAGTTCTTCTACCCGCCGGCGGGCGAGCGGGTGATCGCCCAGCACGCGCCCGTGTTCGTCTACAACACCTACCTGCAGGGCGGACTCGACGAGAGCGGCGCGGTCGCGGCCCTGTTGCTCGCGGTCTCCGCCGCGATCTTCCTGCTGGTGCGCTGGCTCACGACCGACGCGACGACGACACAGGGTGTGGCATGACCCTCGAAGTCGACGTCGAGGCGACGTTCTCGGCCGACGGGGCCGACGCCTTCCACGTCGCCGCCGACTTCGCGGTCCGGGAGGGCGAGACGGTCGTGATCCTCGGCCCGAGCGGGAGCGGGAAGACGCTCCTGCTGGAGACCGTCGCGGGCTTTCACGATCACGAGGGCACCGTCGAGAACGGCGACCGCATCCTCTCGGACCGTCCGCCCGAGGGCCGGGACTTCGCGTTCGTGTTTCAGGACTACGCGCTCTTTCCACACATGACCGTCAGCGAGAACGTGGGGTTCGGCCAGCGGTACCGCGCGGCCGATGCGGACCCAGAGGCGTTGCTCGCTGATCTGGGCGTCGCCGACCTCACGGAACGGTATCCGCCGACGCTCTCGGGCGGCGAGGCCCAGCGCGTGGCGCTCGCCCGGGCGCTCGCGGTCGATCCCTCCGTCCTGTTGCTGGACGAACCCCTTTCGTCGCTGGACGTGCCGACCCGCCAGTCGCTCCGGGACGACCTGCAGGACGTGCTGGCCGACGTGACCTCGATCTACGTCACGCACGACCGGACGACGGCGCGGGCGCTGGCCGACCGGATCGTCGTGATGAACGACGGGCAGGTGGTCCAGACCGGCACGCCCGAGGACGTGTTCGAGCGACCCGCCTCGCCCCTCGTGGCGCGGTTCACGGGGAGCAACGTCGTCCCGCGCTCGGCGCTGGGCGACCGGGGGGAGCGACTGCTGGACGGTGACCGCGACGCGACCCACCTCACCGTCAGACCGGAAGACGTGGAACTGGGAGCGCACGACCCCGACCTCACGGGGACCGTCGAGCGCGTGACTCGCGAGGACGCCACCAGTCGCGTGACCGTCGCGGTCGGGGGTGTCCCGGAGCCGATCACCGTCTTCAGCGCGGACCCGCCTGCCCCGGGGGCCTCCGTCTCGCTCCGATTCCCCCGCGAGCGGGTGGCGACCTGTCGGGACTGACGAGCGCCCGTAATAATAGGCCTCCCAATCGCGGCCGAAAATCTACGCCCCCTTCGCGGAAACGATTAGGTATGGATTTCGAGCGACGAGACGCCGACTTCGAAAGCGACGGGACTCGCTGTGCAGCGTGGCTCTACGAACCAGCAGTCGAGAACCCGCCCGTCATCGTCATGGCGCACGGATTCGGCGGGGAGCGCGAGGCACGCCTGCCCGCGTTCGCCGAAGCGTTCGCCGAGGCTGGCTACGCCGTCTTGCTGTTCGACTACCGTGGCTTCGGTGACAGCGACGGCGACCCGCCCCACATCGTCTCCGGCCCGCGCCACGTCGCGGACTATCTGGCGGCGATCGACCACGCCCGGTCGCTCGCCGCGGTCGACGGTGATCGTGTCGCCCTGTGGGGCACCTCGTTCGCCGGCGGTCACGTGATCGAAGCGGCGGCCAGGGACGGCGACGTCGACGCCATCGTCTCGCAGGTCCCGTTTACCGACGGCCTCCGCAACGCGCTCCATCTCGTCCGTCGAGGCGGGCTGAGCTACGTGACGGGCGCCGCGACGGCGATCGCCCGCGACCTCGGCCGGATGGTCACGTTCCGGGACCCCCACTACGTGCCCATCGCGGCCGACCCCGACGAGTTCGGCGTTCTCAACACGCCCGACGCGAAACAGGGCTACCTGTCCCTGATCCCCGGCGGCAGGGTCGAGGAGTGGGACAACGAGTGTGCCGCACGGATTCTCGCCACCGTGGGCCTGTACCGGCCCGTGACTTCGGCGAGTGACGTGGACTGTCCGGCGTTCGTCGCCGAGGCGACCGAGGACTCGATCATCCCCTCGGACTCGGTAGACGCGCTGGTCGACGAACTGGACGACGTGGAGCGAGTGCGCTACGATCTCGGACATTTCGGGCCCTACAAACCGCCGGCGTTCGAGCGGGTCGTCGCGCGCCAGCGGGACTTCTTCGACCGAACCCTTCGGAACTGAAGGGGAGATGGGAAAAGTAAAGGATTGACTGGCCTAGGGTTTCGGTATGGATCTGAGTCTCACGCAGGAACAGCGCCAGATCAAGGAGATGGTCTCGGACTTCGTGGACGAGGAAGTCGTGCCGCGAGCCGCCGAGATCGACAAGGAAGACGAGTTCCCCTGGGATCTGGTGGACGAACTCGCCGAACTCGGGCTGATGGGCATGCCCTTCCCCGAGGAGTACGGCGGTGCCGGTCTCGACTACCACGCCTACCCCATGGCGCTGGAGGAGATCTCGCGGGGCTCGGGCGGCCTGGGCACCATCGTCGCCGCCCACATCTCGCTGGCGGGCAACATGATCTACGAGTTCGGGAACGAGGCCCAGAAGGAGGAGTACCTGACGCCGCTGGCAGAGGGCCGCGACATCGGAGCCTTCGCCCTCTCTGAACCCGGCGCTGGCTCGGACGTGCCGGCCATGGAGACGACCGCCGAGAAAGACGGCGACGAGTACGTGGTCAACGGGAACAAGCTCTGGATCTCCAACGGGTCGGTCGCCGACACGGTCACGCTGTTCGCCAAGACCGACCCCGACGCCGGGAACAAGGGCATCTCCTCCTTTATCGTCCGGCCAGAGGAAGACGACGGGTTCATCGTCGAAGGGACGGAGGACAAACTCGGCGACAAGGGCTGTCCCACCGCCGAACTGCGCTTCGACGACATGCGGATTCCCGAGGATCGCCTCCTGCAGGAGGAGGGTGCGGGCTTCGTCCACGCCCTGAAGACGCTCAACGGCGGACGAATCACCATCGCCGCGCGCTCGGTCGGGATCGCACAGGCCGCCCTCGACGAGGCCGCAGAGTACGCCGGCGACCGCGAGCAGTTCGGCCAGCCCATCGGCGACTTCCAGGCCATCCAGCACAAACTCGCCGACATGGACACCAAGACCCGCGCGGCGCGCCTGCTGATGCACGACGCCGCCGACAAGAAGATCCGCGGCGAGAAGTTCATCAAGGAGGCCGCCCAGGCCAAGCTCTACGCCTCGGAAGTCTCCCGCGAGGTCGCCAACGAGGGCATCCAGATCCACGGCGGCTACGGCTACACCAAGGACTTCCCGATGGAGCGGTTCTACCGCGACGCCAAGCTCAACGAGATCTACGAGGGCACCAGCGAAGTCCTCCGGAACACCATCGGCCAGCAGATCCTGGAGTAGACCGCCGGCTTCCCACTCTTTTCCCTCTCGTGGGTTCGTAAAAAGCCCTTCAGAATCACACCAGAACGCCTTTTGTCAGTCCATCGGACCTGTCGACGAGAATCGAATCGCAGCGGAGGGGGTTTCAGAGAGCAGGTCGAGCACCGTCGGGGGGCGAACAGTGCGGGAATCGAACGGAGGCTGCACAGCGGGGGCTGCTGTGCGGGGGTACGATGGCGGACGAACGAGACGACACACGACAGCGGACGGACGGAGTTGCACAGTCGAACGAACGCTTCGAACTCTCGCGGCGGACGGTGATGGCGGGGGCGGCCGGGATGGCGACCCTCTCGATTCCGAGTGGGTTCGCGGCCGCGGATGTCAACGCCGACGGGCACACGCTGGCGACCTACCGGGCGCTGGTCGACGGAATCGTCCCGCGGACGCCGCAACTGGGCGGCGAACAGGTGCCCGGCGCGGCCGACGTGGAACTGGAGAAGTTCCTGATCTACAACGTCAACTACGGGAGCGATCTCCCCTCCATCGACCAGATTACCGGCGATCTCGCGAGTTCACTGGAGGTCGATCTGCCGTCGGCCAGCGACGCGCTGGAGTCGCTGATCGAGCGGCTGGAGTCGCTACTGGGCTTTTCGGTCACGGACGCACTGGGGATCACCCGCGACGAGGTCTTCGGTGCCCTGGAGGGAATATCGCTGTCCATCGGCGACGATACGTCGATTCTGACGGTCGAGTCGGACGCGAACGGCGACGGGAACGTCGAGACGACGCGCAAAGAGCAGGCGACGATCAGCATCGCGTCGATCTTCGCGATGATCCTCGACCTGTTCGCGGTCGTCTTCGTCTGGCGGGGCAAAAACGAGGACCTGCCGTCGACGAGTCCGGCCGTCGAGAACGGCGGCTTCTTCACCTACCTCTCGGAGACCGACCGCGCCCGGTGTCTGGAGTACGTGATCGACATCTCTGATCCGCTGGGTGGGCTGGAAGACGAGATTCTGCCGATTCCGGACCTGCTGGAAAAGATCGCGGTCAACTGCTTCGTCCTCACGTACTTCGGCTACTACAACGAGTGGGCGGGCTACGGCGACACGAAGACCGACGCACCGAACGACCGGGAGTTGCAGAAACCGTCGAGCGAGGTCCAGGGCCACAGACAGGTCGGCTATCCCGGGCCGGCGAAGGGGTACGCGGACTTCCGCGGGTTCCCCATCGACGGGTTCCGCGACAACGACTGGGACTCGGGGGGTGACGACGGATGGTTCTGAACCCCGACGTGGTCGTCGTCGGCGCTGGCGGCGACGGGCCGGCTCTGTCCTGGCGACTCGGCCAGCTGGGGCTGGAGGTGCTGGTGCTGGAAGGCGGCCCGTGGCACGGCAACGAGAACTGGCCCGACCCGTACGAGGCCCCCGGTGGGACGCGAAGCTCCGATCCCGACGACCTGAGCGGCGACCTGCTGGACGAGCAGTTGCCGGGCCTGGAGAACGACGCGAACAACACGGCGACCGGGAAACTGCGGTTCGGCCCGGCCGACCGCTCGCAGGGGGCGTGGGGTCGCCAGAGCGAGGGCGAGTTGCTGGTGACGCAGGTCGCCGGCGTCGGCGGCT
This sequence comes from Halorientalis pallida, assembly GCF_049605515.1. Classification (GTDB taxonomy): domain Archaea; phylum Halobacteriota; class Halobacteria; order Halobacteriales; family Haloarculaceae; genus Halorientalis; species Halorientalis pallida_A. The sequence goes on along the minus strand of NZ_CP187158.1, from coordinate 977,616 downwards.
CGACCCTGCACTACTACGGCAATCACCCGCGGGCGACGGTGCCCTCGGTCAACGACTCGGACCACTGGCCAATCGACTACGGCGACCTGGTGCCGTACTACCGGCTGATCGAGGACAAGTTCGCGTTCGGCCCCGGTGCGAACACGACCAAGGAGGAGGTGTTCTACCACGCCGCCGAACAGGCGGGGTACGAACTCAACGACCAGTTGAACGTCACGAGCGATCAGTTGCCGAGCTATCGGCCGACGCCCAGCCTGATCGACCCGCCCGATGAAAAACTGCGCGGCGACTACGACGGGTCGTTCGAGTATCCCGATGTCGAAGGCGACACCCTCGCCAACGACGACTTCCAGGGCGGGTACGCGCCACGCGGTGCGCCGGTCAGCGAGCGAGCGCGAAAATCCGCCAACGTCAGCTGGGTTCCCGAGGCGTTGGAGACCGGGAACGTCACGATCCAGCCCAACACGTTCGTGACGAACGTCCGGACCAGCGGCGGCGCGGCCCAGGGTGTCGACTTCCGGAACACCTGGTCCGGAGAGACGGGCAGTGTCGACGCCGAGGTGGTCGTCCTCGCGGGCGGGGCCATCGAGACGCCGCGGCTCTGGAAGAACTCCGGGCTCCCCGAGCGCGAGTGGGTCGGCAAGGGACTGACTCACCACTGGTTCGACGCCGTCCACGGCGTGTTCGATCCCGACACGCTCGAAGACATCGTGGGCGAGCGGGACCTCCGTCCTCACGTCGGCCAGACGTGGGCTGGCCGGGTCGAGGCCGAGGAGGGCATCATCGGGCTGGTCGGGAACACGCCCGGCCTGCACGGCGTCCTGACTGGGTCCAGTCGGTCCGGACTGGCCGTCGACAACAGCACCTGGGGCCGTCCGTGGGACACCGTGGGCCGGCTCACCGGCGCGGATCTCAAGGAGTTCATGGGCGACTACCGCCGGACGCTCTCGGTGCTGATCAGCGTCGACGACGAACCCCGCAAGGAGAACGGCGTCGAACTCGACTCGCTCATGTCGGACGCCAACGGTGCGTCCCCGAAAATCTCCTGGGACCCGAGCCTCTCGGACACCTACAAGCGCGACACGCTGGCCTGGAAGGCCGCCGAGATGTTCGAGGCCGCCGGTGCCGAGCGCATCCACCGGAGCGACCTCGAACCGAACCTCATCCACATCCACGGCACCATGGCGATGGGCAAAGTCGTCGACACGGGCTGTGAGGCCAAAGACGTGGATCGACTGTTCGTCGGCGACCACAGCGTCATCCCGAACGCGCTGGGCGGCCAGAACCCCACGCACACGGGGCAGGCGCTGGCTATCCGGACCGCCGAACGGATTCACGACCGGTACTTCTCCGCCTGAGGCGGAATAACACGCACCCCCACTTCAATCGCGGATAATCGAAGGCACAGGCTTTGTGCTATCGAGTCACTTGTGATGGGTACACATGACGGCAGCAGCTGACAACGTCGCCGACGGGCGGGAGCCAGTAGCGTCCGACGGTGAACCGACAGTGCGCGACGTGGTTGGGGAAGCAGTGGACACAGCGCCGGAACAGATCGCCTACCGCGAGAACGTCGGCACGCTCGACGCGCCCGAGGAGCGGTGGCACCGCTACGAGACGGTGGCCGAACTGCCCGACCGGGCCTTCGACGGCTGGGACGAACTGTACGTCTACACCGAGACCCACGTCTACCACTGGGTCGCGGGCGGCTTCGCCCAGGGGCCCGAACGGATGCCCCGCGACCCCGAGTCGCTTCCGGACGGGGAGTAACAGGGCGTTTCGGCTTCGAGGGGCCGACTGCAGTCAGCCGACCCGAGTGAGCCGTCGGTCCGGAGCCGCAACGGTCAAACGTCCGAACCTGCTAGAGCGTGTAGTGTTCGTCATCGCCGAGCTCGCGCTCTCCTCACCGACCCTCGTGCTGACGCCGACCATCGAGGCGAATCCGTCGGCACGGGTTCGCATCCAGTTCCAGCCAGCGATGGATCCCGAGCGGCGGCGCTTCTTCGTCCTGGTCGAGGGCCCGGACTTCGACGCCTTCGACGACGCGCTCGACGACGACTACACCGTCGCGGAGCCGACCGTCCTGGCCGAACAGGACGGCGTGCGGATGTACCGGCTCGGGCTGACCGAGGACGTGATCGCCGTGACGCCGACGGTCACCGAACTCGGCGGGATGGTGCTGGAGATGCACAGCACCGGCGGCGTCTGGTTCGTCAAACTCCAGGTCCCCGACCGGGACGCGCTGGCCGCCTTTCGCGAGTTCTGCATCGACAGCGGTATCGAGTACCGTCTCGAACGCCTCTACCGAACCGAACCCACGCGGAGCGACGACCACGGCCTGACCGAGCAACAGCGCCGGACGCTGTTGACTGCCGCGCGGGAGGGCTACTTCGACGTCCCGCGGTCGATCAGTCAGGCCGAACTCGCCGCGGAACTGGGCGTCTCCGACTCGGCGGTTTCACAGCGCGTCCGCCGCGCCGTCGCCGCGTTGATCGACGGGACGCTCTCCGTCGACGAACCGCCGGAACGACGGGTCTGAGGGTCGAGGGGATATCTAACTTAAAACGTGGCATATCGAAGCCGACAGTTTGGGACCGTGCAGTGCCAACCCCTGGCAACGATGCAGGAACCAGCCACCGCGACGACCGAAGGAGAGCCCGGGGAGTCGGTGCGTCCCGACACCACTTCGGGATCGACGATCCGTGACCGAGTGGCGTCGGCGCTGTCCGGCGAACGGTTCGTCGCCGCCTTCCGCCGCCGGACCGAGGGATCACCGTCGAACCCGGCGGTCAGCCGGGAGCGGTTCGACGCCATGGATCGACTCCCCGACGAGCCCTTCGACACCACACCGGTCCGGACGGAACTCGTCGTCTACTCCGAGACGCACGTCTACCGCTGGGTGATGACCGCCGGGACCGTGGAGCGAACTCGACTCCCCCGCGACCCGTCGGCGATGGCCCGCGAGCAGTGAGCTACTCGAGCTGGTCGCACAGCCACTCGTAGTGGTTCCGGAGCCGTTTCTCGCCGGCGTCGGTCAGCGCGTACACGTCGCTCAACCCCTCCGTCCGGGACTCGACGAACCCCTTCCGTTCGAGGTCTTCGAGCGAGCCGTAGAACTGCCGCGGCTCGATCCGGTCGTCGTAGTGGCCTTCGAGCCGCGTTTTGAGTTTCTGGGCGGGCAACTCGCCGTCCTCCGCCCCGCCGAGGAGGACACAGAGATCCCGTCGGGTACCGCTCTGGAGCCAGCGCATACTCGAAGGGCGAGCCGCGACCGTTTTTAGGTACTGATCTCGCGTAGTCGCGCGATGATCTCGTCGACGATACTGGCCCGGTAGGTCCAGAAGCCACTGTAGACGTTCTCGCCCACTTCTTCGGCGAGCAGGGCTCCCTTCGCGTCGTCGTTCCCACCGCCAGCACCGGCTCCGCCGGTTCCCTCCGGTGTCGCGGAGGCCCCGCCGTCGAAGACGACGAACCAGGTCCGGCCGATCTCCTCGGTTTCGGTGGGGTACACGTCCACCCCCAGACTCTCCGGAACGTCCCAGTCGGGATAGCCGAAGACGTGTACGTCGACGGCGCTCTCGCCGAGTTTCTCGTAGATCCGGTGTTGGCTCTTGACCAGGGAGAGGCGCTGGAAGCCGGAGTAGAGATTGCCCCCGCCCGTGTTGTACGCCAGCTTTTCGATCTCGCGGGAGGCGACGATCATCCGTCGCTTGCCGAACTCCGTGAACGTCCGGTCGTCGATAGCCGTGAGAACGTCCGGTGTCGGTACGTCCTCGAACTCCGCAGCCATCGCGCTCTCCACGTCGGCCCGTTCGGCCAGGTCCCGGAGGTCAGAGGCCGCACGGAACTCGCCGTCGTCGTGGAGGATGGCGACGTTCTTCGGGGTCCCCGAATCGGTTTCGTCCGTTCTGACCCGGACGTGCTGGGCATCGAGGTAGTCGCGAATCCGGCCGGTCGCTGCCGGTGGAACGTCCGGGTTGAGCAGCGTCAGCGTCTCCTGGGACCTGTTGACTCGCTCGATGATCTCCCGCAGGGTCATGCCCACCGATACGGTCCAGGACCGCATAAATCCGGTCGGCGACTCGGCGGCCGAGTCGGTGCTGAACGTCGCCGCTCAGTTCCCGATCCCACCCGAAGGTCTTTCGGCCCGCCGGCGATGGGTACCGTCGATGGGTGGACGACGACAGTTCGACCGCCGCAGCGTAGTGCGATGTCTCGGACTCGCGGCCGCGGGTGGGCTCGCTGGCTGTTCCGGATCACCGGACGGGAGTCCCGACACGGCTACGGACACGCGAGGCGACAAGTCCTCGCCGACCGAGACGGACGCGACAGCGACCTCGGCCGCCGAGTCGGTCGCGGTCGAGAGCGGGACGATATCGGCTGGCGAACTCCCGCCGTACGCCGACTTGCTCCCGGCACTCGACGACGACTCACTCGTGTTCGCCGTCTTCGGAACCGAAACCGAGAGCGGCCACAAGATCGCTGCGACGCCCGACGAGCCGAGCGACCCGCTCCGGTTCGACGGCCTGGCGGGCGCGGTGACCGGCCGGGTCCTCGCCGCGTTCCTCCTGTCGACGGACTTCGGATTCCGCGTCGACCGACTGGGAATCGACGAGACGAAACGCGTCCTGAGCGTCGGCGGCGTCGGCGTGCAGGTGTTCCCGGTCGACTTCGAAGGGGCGATGGCGGACCTCGAAGGCGCTGACGTGTCGATGCGCTTCCAGTCGGACGACCGCGCCGTCTTCGTCGGCCCCGAAGACGACGTGTTCGGGCTGACTGCCGACGCACTCGTGTTCGCCGGTGCCGAGCAACGGTCCGGATCGTTCGATCCGGTGGAGCGAATTCGGGCCGTCGTCGACGCGCGGACGGGTGCCGAGCGACCGAAACACGAGACGGACGCCGAATTCGCGACCCTCCTCCGACACGCCGAGGACGGTGGCAGCGTTGCCGGTGCCTACGCACCCGACGCCGACCTCGCGACGCTGATCGCCGACCGCACGAGCGACGGGTCTCAGTCCCGCGTGAATCTCGTGACCGACGGGTTCGAGGCCGCCACTGCCGGGGTCTTCCGGATGGGGCTGAACAACGGCGACGCGCCCCAGCCCGCCCGCGGGACGCTGTTCTACCCGGATCGGGACGCTATCGACGCGGACGCGCTGACCGCGACCGTCGGCGCGGCGGCCTCGAACCGTTCGTACGTCCGGGACGGGTCGACCGTCCGCGTCGAGGGGTCGTACTCCTGGGCGGCGCTGAGCGAGTTCGAGACCGAGAGTGCCTTCTCCTGAGGACTGGCCGCACGGACTCGCCGGGACCGACAGGTTCGACTGTCCCACGGCCCAAGTCGGGGTCATGCCAGACGCAGAGAGCGAGGTGACTGCCGAGGGAATCACCGCGCGCTACTACGAGACCGACACCGAGCGGGTCCTCGCGTTCGAGCGCGACGGTGCGAGCGCCGCCGTCGCGCAAAACCGGGAGGGGTACGCCATGCTGAAGGTGCGGCCGACGGCCGACGGCGACGAACTGGAACGCTACTACGGGTTCGACATGGCGCTGGACCACGCCGCGGAGTTGCTCGGGGTCTCGCCCTCGACCCTGCCCGTCCCCGATGCCGCGGCCGACATGGGGATGTGACTCAGGAATCGAGGACGGCGGCGACCAGCGCCGCCTCGGCCCGTCGCAGGAGGTCGTTGGCGGCGCTTGGCACACAGTCCAGTTCCGCCGCGATCTCCTCGTAGCTGGTCGCCCGTGGTGACTGGTAGAAGCCGAGTTCGAAGGCGGTCTCCAGGGCCTCCCGCTGGCGGTCGGTGAGCTGTGCCAGCGGTCCGCTGTAGCCGGGTTCGTAGTCGCCCAGCCAGTCGATTGTCAGGTCGAACTGGTCGCTGATGCGGGTGTGGGCCTGCTGGATGTCCTCGGTTCGGCCCGCGATGGTGATGGTGACGCCATCGTCGGTCCACTGGTAGGGACCGTCGACGAGCAACGTGTACTCGTCGGCGATGTCGAGCAAGGTTCCCATGAGATCGCTGCGGTCCGCGTGGACGAACACGTAGAGCCACTCGCCGTCCATCTCGATGAGTTCGTACTTCTGGACGGTCCCGTCGCCGTCCAGCGCGGTCCTGACGGCGTCGGTATCCTCGGCCACGACGCGGTAGAGCGCCGACAGGCTCCCGTCGTCCATCCACTCCAGGTTCAACACCGCGTCGCGGGTGACCCCTGCCGTCTCCGCGAGCGTACTGTCGACGCCCGGGAACGCACCGCCGGGCGGGTCGAGCGTGACCTCCGTGACCTTCATGCCTCGCTGCCCGTCCCCCGTCGAGTCGACGGTTCCTGTGCCCCCGTTCGCACGTCGGTTCGCGTCATCGTCCCACCCTCTACCGGCCAGCGACAAAAATCGATGGGCTCGCCCTCCCGTCGTATCTTCCGGATCATAGTTCGTTAAAAATACGTCTCTATATCCGCGGAAAATATCAATCGGTAGCTTCCAGAAACGGTACCTGCTGGCGAGACGCCAGCACGTCGCACGCACTGACGTGGGGTCGGTGGGTGCGAGGGGGAACACTATGGACGAGACCGACGAGACGACAGACAGAGGGGGCACAGCAAACCGGGTGGACCGGGACCGAACCGACAGCGAGGCGTCACCGGCAGGGCACACGTCGCGCCGGCGTGTGGTGGCGGGCTCCGGCGCGGCGCTGGCCACGGCGGCACTCGGCGGCGTGCCGTCGGCGGCCGCCCAGTCGGGCGACACCAGAACGGTACTGGTCGTCGGCTGTCAGGGCACGGGGACGATCACGCTGGCGGACGCTACCACGTACGAACACATCGAGGACTTCGATTCGAGTCCCGGCGAGGACAGTCCACCGCTGACGGACCCGATCAAGAAGATCGCCAAGCCGATCATCGACAGCGTCGCCGGCCGGCCGAACGTCTGTGAACACGTCAACGTGAGTCCGGACGGCGAGACGCTGTACGTCTCCCGCGCGAACCTCGGCGACACCGTCGCCATCGACATGCGAACACGCGAGATCGAGTGGCGAACGGAGATGCTCGGCTTCCGCTCCGATCACGCCAAGATCACGCCCGACGGGGACTACCTCTATCAGGCCGACATCCTCGCCGACAAGGTCTGGAAGATCGACACGGACACGGGCGAGAAGGTCGACTACTTCGAGGCGGAGGACTGGCCACACGGGACCCACGTCCACGAGGATCGGATCATCAACGGGTCGCTGGGCAGTATCCTCCTGCCCGACGAGATCGACGGGAACCACCGTTTGACCTTCGCCGACCGCGAGACCCTCGAGGTCACCAAGACCATCGACTTCGAGGAGGGGGTCCGCCCGTTCGCCTTCGCCGACGACGACGAGACGGTCTACGTGCAGATCTCCTACATGCACGGCTTCCACGAAGTCGACGTGTCCTCCGGCGAGATCGAACGGACGAAGGATCTTCCGATCAACGAGAACGTCCCCGACTCGAAGGAGGACTACCCGCTCCAGTCGGCCCACCACGGGATCGAGGTCTCGCCCGACGGGCAGTACATCTGTGCCGCGGGTACCACTGGCAACTACGCCGCCGTCGTCGACCGCGAGAGCTTCGAGACAGTCGGGATCACCGACGTGGGGAAGTATCCCTACTGGGTGTCGAACGCGCCCGACGGCGAGCACGCCTTCGTCTCGGTGAAAAACGAGGCGAAGATCTCGGTGATCGAGTACGAGACCGCCGAGGAGGTCGCGACGATTCCGACCGGCGACTACCCGATGGTCACGCAGGTGGCCGACGTGCCCGAGGCCGCCCTCGGGACCGGCAGGAAAGTCACCGATCCCGACGACGGCCTGTTCGGGGGGCTGTTCGACTGATCGGTTCCGACCCACTTCCATCCCGTCTCATACCCGTCTTTCGGCGGCTTCCTGTCGGCGGTCGTGTGCGAAAACTGGCCACACCGGCAAGCCTAAATGCTGAACGACTCGTAAGCCGTTGTGATGTCTGACCCACGCGTAGCCGGCGTCGGCCTCACCCACTTCGGCAAGCACCCCGAGCGGACCGGGCGTGCGATGTTCGCCGAGGCGGGGCTGGCCGCGCTCGACGACGCCGGGATCGATCCCGACGACGTCGAGGCACTTTTCTACGGCAACTTCATGGGCGAACTGGCCGAACACCAGGGCCACCAGGCACCGCTGATGGCCGAAGCCGTCGGGCTCGACGTACCGGCGACGCGCTACGAATCCGCCTGCGCGTCGAGCGGCGCGGCGGTCCGGGACGCCGTGTTCCGCCTCCGGTCGGGTGAGGCCGACGTGGTGCTGGTCGGTGGTTCCGAGCGAATGACCAACATCGGGACGGCCGCCGCGACCGACGCGCTCTCTATCGCCGCCGACGACCTCTACGAGGTTCGCGCCGGCATGACCTTCCCCGGCGCGTACGCGCTGATGGCACGCGCGTACTTCGAGGAGTACGGCGGGTCGAAAGAAGACCTCGCCGAGATCGCCGTCAAGAACCACGAACACGCGCTCCCCAACGAGTACGCCCAGATGCAACAGGCGATCACGACCGAGGACGCGCTGGACGCGCCGACCATCGCCGACCCGCTCGGGCTGTACGACTCCTGTCCGATCACCGACGGCGCGACCGCCGCAGTGCTTGTCAGCGAGGAGTACGCCGCCGACCACGATCTGGACGCCGGCGTCGCGGTCACCGGCACCGGGCAGGGCGGCGACAAGATGGCCCTGCACGACCGCCAGTACTTCGCGCGCACGCCGGCGACCGAGGACGCCGCCGACGAGGCCTACGACGACGCCGGCATCGGTCCCGACGCCGTCGACTTTCTGGAGGTCCACGACTGTTTCACTATCGCCGAAGTCCTCGCGCTGGAAGGACTGGGCCTGTACGAACCCGGCGAGGCCATCGGGGCCGCGGGCCGGGGCGAGACCACCCGCGAGGGTGACCTCCCGGTCAATCTCTCGGGCGGGCTGAAGGCCAAGGGCCACCCCGTCGGCGCGACCGGCGTGGCACAGCTGATCTCGCTCACGAAACTGCTGGAGGGGCGCCACCCTCGCGCCGAGGACGTCGAGGGTGCGACGACTGCCCTCGCCCACAACGCAGGTGGGACCGTCGCGAGTGCGACCGTCCACGTGCTCCAGGAGGTAGAGCAATGAGCGACGAACCGCGCGACGAGGGCTTCGACGACCTGCTCGACGCCATCGCCGACGGCGAGGGCTTCTACGTCGAGTGTGCGAACGGGCACGGTTCGCTCCCGCCGCGACTCGCCTGTCCGCAGTGTGGGTCACAGGACCTCTCGGAGGAACCGCTCCCCGACTCCGGCGAGATAAGCACCTACACGGTCGTCACCGTCCCGACGCCGCAGTTCGAGGACGACGCGCCCTACGTCACCGCCGTCGTCGACTTCGGTCCGGTGTCGATCACCGGCCAGGTCCGGGGCGTCGACCCCGACGACGTGGACACCGGGCAGGTCGTCGGCATCGGCGTCGGCGAGACCGTCACGCGTGACGAGCGATTGATCGTCTTCGAGCCGCGCTAACTGGGTTCCCCGGCACCCGCGGACTGGGGGTCCGACTCACCCTCCGCGACCGCGGACCGGACCATCACGACGCCGACCAGGAACGAGGCGGCGGCGATCCCGTACGCCAGAATCGCCAGGGCCGCGCCTTCTCGAACCGTCACGCCGAGTCGATTGTTGATGTAGGGCATCGTCCCCAGCGTGAGAACCACCACGAACAGCCCGTTCCAGCGGTTCGTCGCCCACGACTCGCCTTTCGGGATCGCGGTGCGGTGCCCGACGAACAGCCACGTCAGGATCGCGTAGACGACCAGCACGTGGACGGCCACGAGAGCGTCGCCCGCGAGCCAGTAGCTACCACCGCCAGCGAGGACACCGACGAGCGCCGCGAGGACGGCACGGGGACCAGTCCGCATGCTACTCCTCCCGCTCGGCGGGGTCGCCCTCGCCGGGGACTTCGATCTCGATGCTGGTCGCCGCGCCGGGCTCCTCGCCGTGGACGACCCGGCGGACGAACTGATCGGCGTGTTCGACGTGGGGTTGCACGTCGGACTGATCGAACACCAGGAGCCGGGCGTTCGCGCGCTCGGCGAGTGCCTCGCCGTCTTCGAGCGGCGAGACGGTGGCCTGGCGGCCCCAGACGAGGGTCACGGGTGCGTCGAGGTCGGCCAGCGTCTCGCCGAGATCGGCGTCGAGGTCGAGGAAGCCGCCGAAGAAGGAGGCGGGCGCGAAGCGCGCACCGGGCTGGTGGGCCGTCGCCCACTGGTAGTCGACCAGTTCGTCGGTGACGTTGGCCGCGTCGTAGTAGCCGTGATCCGTGTTGAAGTAGCGGATCGCGGGCTTGCAGGTCGCGAGGTTGTAGAGCGCGGTCCCGAGCAGTGGCGTCCGGACGAGCGAGCGGACCAGCGGCCGCCGGCCCTCGAAGGTGGTCGCGTCGGGACAGACCAGAATCAGTTCCGCTACGTCGGCGTCCCCGGCCGCGACGGCGGTGTACGCGCCGGCCAGCGAGCTGGCGATCACGGTCGCGTCCTCGGTCATGTCGTCGAGGAAATCCCCGACGAACGTGGTGTACAGCGATCCGGAGTACAGCAGTGGCGGGCGGTCCGAGCGCCCGAAACCGGGTAGATCGGGTGCGATCACGTGGTAATCTTCCGCGAGCGCGTCGAAGATACCGCGGAACTCGTGGCTGGAGCCGGAGGCGTTGATCCCGTGGAACAGGCAGATATCGGGGTCCCCGGGGTCGCCGGCCTCGGCGTAGGCCACGTCGAACCCGCGCCAGCGATACGTCCCGGTCTCGCCGTCGAGCGGCGAGTCGAGGCCGTCCGCGCGCCGGCCGAGCAGTCGGTTGGCAGCCGCGGTCAGTCCGACGGTGCCAAGCGCCCCCAGTGCGACGTTGCGGAGCTTCATACGGGAATCAAGGGGCGACAGGCGTTTATACGTGATGGGGAAGGTGGCGATCACGCCGAGTTACCCGCGCCAGACGCGGGCGACGGCCACGCCCAGCGCGCCGATGAACCAGAGCGTCAATCCGGCCACGCCCGCGACCAGCGAGGGCGTCGGCGCGCTCCGGGTGTACACGTCCCCGACAGCGAGCGTGTAGACGAGTCCCCGGTAAGCGCTGTTCGGGCTGAGCGCCGTCAGCGTCCCGAGCGCGTCGGGCCCGATCAGCCCGCCCGACAGCGCCGCGACGATGGTGGCGTCGAACCCCAGCACGAGCGCGATCACGAGGACGACGGCGACGGCCAGCGCCTCGCGGGCCGACCGTGCCGCCGCCGAGACGGCCACCGCCACGGCCAGCGCCACCGCCGTGAACAGGACGGTGAGCGTCACGAACCGCAGGAACAGCACGGGCGCGTCGACGGTGCCGTGCCGCACGACGACTGACACGGCGTCCCCGGGCGCGAACACCACCGCACCGGCCGACAGCCCCAGGGCGACCAGCACGACGGGCAGGAGTCCGGCCAGCCGGCCGAGGAAGACGCCGCCGACGAACGAGAGGCGGCTCACCGGGTAGGTCTGGATCGTCTCCAGTTCCCCCCGGTCCGCGTCCGACTGGATCGCTCGATAGCCGAAGGCGAACGCGAGCAGGGGCACGAGAATCTCCATCGGTCCGACCAGATCGAGGATCAACGGGAGGTAGCCGCCGGTCCCCGCAGCGACGACGAACCCGGCGACGACGACCACGAACCCGAGTGCGAGGACGAGGATCGTCGGCGTCCGGAGGAGCGTGGTGAACTCCCGCTGGGCGACGACCAGCGCGCCCCGAGCGCGACTCATTCGCCCACCTCCGTGCCGCGCGTGGCGACCTGTCCCGACTCGCTGGCGACGAGTTCGCTCATCGCCGACTCCAGGTCGTCGGTGCCCGTCGACTCTCTCAGCCCTGCCGGACTGTCGGCCGCGACGATCCGCCCTCGATCCAGTACGAGGACCTGATCCGCGATCCGCTCGACGGCCGTGAGGTCGTGGCTCGTCACCAGCACCGCCGCATCGGCGGCGAGGTCGGTGATCACGTCGGACACGTGGCGGGTCATCATCGGGTCGAGGCCGCTGGACGGTTCGTCGAGCAGGACCAGCGGCGGGTCACCGACCGTCGCCTGCGCGATGCCCAGCAATCGCGTCATCCCACCGGAGAGCGCGTCGACTCGCCGGTCGGGGACGCCGCCCAGTCCCACGCGGTCGACGGTCGCGTCCACGTCGACCGCCTCGCCGGTGAGGTCGGCGTAGAACTGCAGAGTCTCGGCGACCGTGAACTGCGGCCGGAACGCCGGTGCCTGCGGCAGGTAGCCGACCGGCCGCGTCGCACTCTCGGGGCGCTCGACGGTGCCGTGATCGGTCCCCACCAGGTCCGCGACGGCGCGGATCAGTGTCGTCTTGCCGGACCCGTTCGGGCCGACGAGGCAGGTCACGGTGTCCGGTGCGACGGCGAACGACACGTCGTCGACCGCGATCAGGTCGCCGAAGGCCACCGTCAGGTCCTCGACGACCAGCGCCGGATCGGCGGCGTCCGTCCCTCCCGTCGCCGCTGTGTCGGCCGTCTCCGGCGATTCGGTGTCGTTCGTCCCGGCGTCGGCTGTCGCCGTCTCGACTGTGCCGTCGGTCGTGGTGTCGGGTGATTCGTCGGTCATGGTCGGCTCCCGTTCACTCGCGCGAGCGTGTCCGGTCGCGCCGGTTCGGTCAGCGGTGCAGTGTCGACGACGCCGCTGGACCGGAGGCCCGGCAGACGGTCCCGGACGGACCGCAACAGCGTCACCGCTGGTGACTCCCTGAGTGCGAGGCTGCCCTCGGCCGTGAGGAGCGCGGCGTCGACGGCTCCGGTTGGGCGGTAAGACTCGTCCAGCGTTCCGTCGCCGTCGGCGTCGGTGCCCGGGAGTCGTCCCCAGTAGTTCCCCCGGCCGTCGGCCGTCCAGATCCGGACCGGCCCCATGTCGGCCTCGGCCTGCTGGTCGTTGCCAACCACGTCGTTCCCGGTGACCGTCAGCGAGGGCAGGAGGAGGTCCGCTCTGATGCCGATTCCGTTGTCGACGACGACGTTGTGGGCGACGTAGGAGCGCGCGGCGGCCATGCCCAGCCCGACCTCGTTGTTCGCGACGACGTTCTCGGCGACGAACGAGGCGCTCCCGGCGACGATCAGCCCCGCCTCACTCGCCCGCACGTCGTTGCCTCGCAGGACGTTCCCCCGCGGCCGGGTCATCACGATCACGCCGGTGGAGGCCTGACGGACCGTGTTGTTCCGGATCAGCGCCCCCGAGGTGTACATCTCGTGGACCCCGAACCGGAGCCCGGTCATCCGGGAGTCACGGACGACGATGCCGTTCGCACGGTGCGTGTAGACGCCGTCGCGGCCGCCCTCGAAGGTGACGTTCTGCACCACGACTGGATCGAACATCGCCAGCACGCCCATGAAGCCGTCCTCCCACTCCGGGGGCCCCTCGACGCGGGAGTCACGGACGACGAGGCCCCGACCGCCCCGGACGAGGACGCCGTTGGCGCGCGTCTCGATGTGGACGTTCGCCACGAGCGAGCCGGTGCCGTCGACGAACCGGATCGCCGAGTCGCCGCGGCCGTACGCGAGCCGGACGAACTGGTCCCACTCGCCGCCCGACGCATCGCCGAACGACCGCGCGCCGGTCGACCCGACGCCGCTGATCCGCAGGTCGGTGACGGCTACCCGCTCGGCCGTGACCGAGAGTACTGTCCCCTCGCGGTCGCCTCGGACGTGTGTCTCCGGCCCCGCACCGACCAGCGTCAGGGGTTTGTCGACCGTGACGTTCCCGTCGTAGGTCCCCGGTGGGAGCCGGACAGTCGTGTTCGCGGGGGCCTGGTCGACAGCCGCGGCCAGCGTCGGTGCGTCCTCGCCCACGACGACGGACACCGGCCGGTCACGGAGCCGGGCGGTCGTGTCGACCCGCCGGTCGGCCCACCGACTTCGGTTCGCCGTGATCCGGTCCATCTGCGTCTCCGGCGGTGTTCGTTCCGCAGTCCGGGACTGGACGCCGGCCCAGTCGACGACCTGCCCCCCGTAGCGGTCCGCGAACGACCGGGCGGCCCCCCGGTCGCCGAACGGGACGATAGCGGGGCCCCCCGGCGTCCTGGCGCGGCTGTCGACGACGAACGACGCCTCGCGGGCCGACACCCAGCCGCCGCCGAGGCTGTTGCGCTCGATCAGGAAGCCGTTCTCGTTCAGTGAGGGATCGGTGCCGGCGTAGTCGGTCACGAGGACGCCGACCGGTTCGCCGAACTGTTCGGTGGTGCGCGGCCCCCGGAGGTGGGTCGCGACGGCTTCGATGCCGTAGTAGCCGACGACGTACTCGTACTGGGAGAAGAACACCTCGGCCCGGGGAATCGAGAGGTTTCGCTCCTGGGCCTCCTCGACGTCGACGCCCGTCATCCCCATGGTGAGCGTCGAGTCGAACGACACCGGCTCGACCTCGCGCTCGCCGTGGGGATCGACCGTGAACCCCGTCGCCGTCACGAGGACGACGAATCCGATTCCCGCGAGAACGTACTTCACGTCCATTATCGGCCGAGCCGGGAGATGAGTTGCGGCGTCACCTCGTCGGCCGTGACGAGTTCGCCCCCGTACTCGTCGCGGAACGACGCGGCGTCCCCCTCGTCGCCGAACCCGATCAGATCCCTGCCCATCGCCCCGACGACCTCGGAGTTGGCGACGAAGGTCACGTCGCTGGCCGGCGCGAACGCGGACGCTTCCGGGTGTGTCGAGATCCCCGTGGTGTCCCTGAACTCGAACAGGTCGTACTCCACCGCCGAGTAGTCGGTGACGTACATCACCGACCGCTCCCAGCCGCGGTCGCTGCGCTCGAAGTCGTACTGGAACGCCTCCCAGGTGCTGTCGAACCGCGCCGGATTCTCGTGGCCCGACGGCTGGTGATCCGGGTAGAAGATCTCCGCCGAGGGCCCCGGGTGGTTCACGATGTTCATCCCACACACCTCGCAGGTGTCGCCCTCCGTCAGCGTCACCGCCGCAGGTACGTCCGCCGTCCCGTTCCCCGAGTCCTGTTGCTCCGAACAGCCCGCGAGTGCCACCACTCCGACCGATCCCAGGCCGCCGAGGACCGCCCGTCGGTTGTACAGGTCGTGCCGGTTCGCGTCCGCCGAGTGTGCATGATTGTCACACATGTATTGTCACCCGTTCCCGACGAGAGGCCGTTTCGTCGGCGACTGGCGCGGCCGTTGGTCGGGATGGTATTGTGTCATAGTTACAAGCACTCGGCCTAAAACCCGCCGGGGGTTCCCGGAACGTGGGAACGCGCTCGTCATCTATTCTCCTCGACGCACTCCTCGATGGGGGAAAGCAGTTCGTCGGCGACGGCGTAGGGGTCGGTCTCGCGGTCGAGGACGCGGTCGACGAATCCCTCGATGCCGCCGCGGGCCTCGATCTCCTCGGCCAGGAGGTCGGCCGTGTCTTCCCGCAGGAGCGTCCGGATCTCGGCGGCGTAGCGGTCGCGGGCCTTTGTCTCCAGGCGGCCCGACTCGACGAGGTACTCGCGGTGGTCGTCCAGTACCGAGAGGAGGTCCGCCAGTCCGTCGCCACGCTTGGCCACCGTCTCGACGATGGGCGGTGACCAGGAGGGGGCCTCGTCGTCGGCCGCATCGCTGGCCTCGCCCTCGTCGCCCGTCTTCTCGACCGTTCCGTGGTGGCCGGTGGCGACGGCGAGTTCGTCCCGGCGCATCTCGATCATCTCCCGGAGTTCCTGGACCGTCCTGTTGGCCCCGTCCAGATCGGCCTTGTTGACGACGAACAGGTCCGCGATCTCGAGGATACCGGCCTTGAGCATCTGCACGTCGTCGCCGCTGGCCGGTGGGACCAGCACGGCGACGGTGTCGGCGGTCCGGACGATGTCGACCTCGTTCTGTCCGGCCCCGACGGTCTCGATGATGATCTTGTCCTTCCCGAAGGCGTCCAGCGCTTTGACGGCGTCCGTGGTGGCCGTCGAGAGCCCACCCAGCGAGCCACGCGCGGACATCGAGCGGAAGAACACGTCCATGTCGCCCGTGTTCGAGGCCATCCGGATGCGATCCCCGAGGACCGCGCCACCGGTGAACGGCGAGGACGGGTCGATGGCGATCACGCCGACGGTGAGCCCACGGTTGCGGTACTCCTCGGCCATCTTGTCGACCAGCGTCGACTTGCCCGCGCCGGGGCTGCCGGTGATGCCGATCACGTCGGCGTGGCCGGTGTGTTCGTGGAGTTCCGACACGAGGTCGCGGTAGCCCGGCGCGCGGTCCTCGATCTTGGTGATCGTGCGGGCCAGCGCGCGGTGGTCGCCGTCGAGGAGGTCCTCGATCAGATCCGTCATCGTCGCTCGGGCGCGTTCTCCTGGACGAAGTCGACGATCTCGTCCATGGACGCTCCGGGGCCGAAGATGCGTGCGACACCGAGATCGAGCAGTTCGTCCCGGTCCTCCTCGGGGATGATCCCGCCGACGAGGATCAGCGTGTCCTCTTTCGCCCCGTACTCCTCGAGTCCGTCCATGATCTTCGGAACGAGCGTACTGTGTGCGCCCGAGAGGATGGAGATGCCGAGTACGTCCACGTCCTCCTGAACCGTCGCCTGAACGATCTCGTCGGGGGCTTTGTGCAGACCCGAGTAGATGACCTCGAAGCCGGCGTCGCGGAACGCCCGCGCGATGACGTGAGCGCCCCGGTCGTGACCGTCCAGCCCGACCTTTCCGACGAGACACCGGATCGTCCGCTGTTCCTGCGCTTCGCTCATGCCACCTCGTAACACGTTGGTCACTTTCACTCTTGCCGTTACGGAACGGTCCACGTCGGTCGCGAACGGAATATTGATGTATCGAACTGTATTTCTCGCGGACATGTCGGAGGGCAGTCCGGTGAAGGGTGGCATCGCGCTGGCCATTTTGGGGTTCGCCATGCTGGCCGGCAGCGTGCACGGAATCGTCCCGGCGATCACCGGGGCCTCGGGGTACGAACGAGTGCAGGCGACCGTGATCGAAACCGGGATCGAGGAGTACGACGACGACGAGGAGTACCGGCCGGTCGTCGTCTACGAGTACGAGATCGACGGCGAGACCGTCCAGGACGATAACTTCTATCCCGGATTCGGCCACCCACCGTACTCGGAATCGAAAGCCCGTGATCGAGTCTCGGGGTACGAGTCCGGCGAGAACACGACGGTGTTCGTCGATCCAAGCGACCCGGATCGCGCGTTTCTGGAGCGAAAGCCACTCGGCGAGCGCCTCGTCAGCGTCGGCGGGTACGCCGTCGGCATCCTGATCGGGGCACCGCTTCTCGTCGGCGGTGGAAAACTGACCGTCTCGGGCCTGCGCTCGACCGACGAGTGAGCGGGTTCCGACGGACTGATGCCCGAGGCGTCCTCACGATCGGGTATGGCAGTCGCCGACGACCTCCAGCGCTGGCCGAAGGCTCACCCGCGCGCCGTCACGACGATTCTCTCGATCATCGGGTACGCCCTCGTGATCGGCGCGTTCGGCGGGTTCCTCCCGCTCCCGGAGTTCAGCCGGGGAACGGTCATCTTCCTGGGTGACGCCATCGCCGTCGTCAACACGCTCGCACTCACCGCCATCGTCGCCGGCGTCTACTTCATCCGGAACGACCAGATCCGGAAACACCGCGCGGCCATGCTGACCGCGTTCACCCTCATCATGGTCTTTCTCGTCCTCTACCTCCTGAAGGTCGGGGGCGGGTTCGAGAAGGCCATCGCCGTCGAGGGGCCAGTCAGGGTCGCGTATCTCGTCATGCTCGCGATCCACATCCTGCTGTCGGCGCTGGCGGTCCCGGTCGTCCTTCACGCCGTCGTCCTCGGGCTGACGCACTCGCCCGCCGAGTTGCGGGACACCATCCACGCCAGGGTCGGCCGGATCGCCGTCGCCGCGTGGGGCCTCTCGCTCGCGCTGGGTATCGTGACCTACATCCTCCTGAACCACGTCTACGGCTGGACGCCGCGGGGCCACAGCGCCGGGTTGCTCCTGTTGCTGTTCTCCACGCGGCCCCTCTCGGCCGTCCGTCCGATCTTCGACTGCGAGTGATTCCGGGCCCGGATCTGGAGGTAATTTGATGTATCTGTCCGTCAGTGTCCTATAACATGGACGAACTCGTTCGGGAGTTTCGGGATGTGGACGCGAATCTCCGCCTCGTCTTCGCGCTCTCGGAAGTCACGTGGGACCTGCTGTACGTCAGGGACGACGTGGCAGACACGTATTCCGAGTCGGATTTCGAGGCGACGTACCGCGAGCACATGGGGAACCGAATTTCGGCCGGTAACCTGCGCCAGACCATCGAGGGGGGCGAGTACTACGGAGAGATGTACTTCTTCGAGGATATCGTCGTCTTCCAGTTCCCGTCCACCCGTCACGAGGCCGTCGTCGTCTCGTACGACTGGGACGAGACGGCCCCGATAGCCGACGTGTTCGAGATCGCGAAAGACGCCGACATGTGAGCTGTCGGGGGACGAACCCTCTCAATCCGTCCGCGGGAGCGCCGCGGCACCGCCGGCGAAAAAGACCAGCGTCAGCCCGGCCAGCACACCGAGATAGAACGGCCAGCCCGTCGGCAACCCGGCCAGCGGTTCGATCCCGGGACCGTAGGTCGCCGCTCGCACGCCGCGCGAGAAGTAGGTCAAGGGTGACAGCAGGATGGCGGGCCGGAACCACTCGGGGAGCATCGACGGCGGGACGAACGTCTCCGAGAGAAAGAGCAAGGGGAGCGCGATCCCGTTGCTCGCGGCGATGACGCCGTCCTGTGAGCCGGCGAAACTGCCGATCAGCGCACCCCCACCACAGAACAGCGCGACGCCGAGGAAGACGAACGGGATCAGGAGCGGCGAGAACGCGATCTCGGCTCCAGTGACGACGACGATCAGACCGAGCAACAGCAAGCCGGCGAGGCCGATGATGACGACGTTGACCAGCGTCTGTGCGAGCAGCCACTCCGACCGCGAGAGCGGCGTCGTCGCCAGTTTCTCGAACTGATTGCCCTCGCGGTGGCGGGCGACCTCGCTCCCAACTCGCGAGAGCGGCGTGAACAGGACGACCACGGCCAGATAGCCGGGCACGTAGTACGCCGCCGGTTCGGTGAACAGCCCCGTCCCACCGCCGCCGGTCTGGACCAGCGCCCCGAAGATCAGGATGATGATGACCGGGAAGAAGAAGGTGAAGAAGACGGCCGTCCGCCGGCGCAGGAACGACTTCCCGGCGGCGACGGTCGCCGCACCGATCCGGCCGACTGCCGTCATCGTGGCTCACCTCCAGTCTCGATAGCGTCACCGTCCAGCCGCCCGCCGTCGGCCAGCGGCGTCTCCCCGCGGCTGACCGTCTCGCCGCTCGCGGTGACTGCCTGCCCCGTCAGATCGAGATACACGTCTTCGAGGTCGGGTTCGGTCCAGTTGATCGACTCGTAGGTCGCACCGGCCGCGTCGAGGGCGGCGACGACCGTGCCGATCTCCTCTGGCGGCACGTCGTAGACGGTCAACTGGCCGTCCGCGAGTTCGGCCGGGTAGTCCAGATCGCCGGTGATCGCGGGGTCGGCGTCGGTGTCGATCACCAGTCGACTCTCCCCGCCGTGGTCGGCGATCAACGCGTCGGGCGAGTCCCGGGCGACGAGTTGCCCGTCGGCCAGCAGGCCCACCTCGTCGGCCAGCCGTTCGGCCTCGGCCATGTAGTGGGTCGTCAGGAAGACGGTCGTCCCGCCGGCGGCGAGGTCTTCGATGAGTCGCCAGAGCGCCCGCCGGCCCGCGGGGTCGATGCCCGTCGTCGGTTCGTCGAGTACGAGCAGGTCGGGGTCGTTGACCAGCGCGGTCCCGACACAGACCCGACGCTGTTGGCCGCCCGAGAGGTTCTCGTACCAGGTGTCGGCGTCGTCGGCCAGTCCAACGTCGTCCAGTACGTCCGCGACCGGCCGGCTCTCGTCGTAGAGTCCGCCGTAATAATCGAGCAGTTCACGGGCGGTCAGCCGCGCGGGCGGTTCGAACGACTGGGGGAGCGACCCCAGCCGCGCCCGCTCGACCGCTCTGGGGTCCGTTCCGAACACCGTCACGTCGCCCTCGGCGTCGGTCGTGCCGAGCACGGCTCGGACGAGTGTGGTCTTTCCCGCGCCGTTCGGTCCGATCAGCGCGAACACGTCCCCCTCGTCCACGGTGAGCGAGACCCCGTCGAGTGCGGTCGTGTCGCCGTAGACCCGACGAACGTCCTCGGCGACGACGGCTGCTGTCATTGTCGGATGGCGGTCCGGTACCGCCCTAAGCCCGTCGGTTCGGTGCCGTCAGACGTGGTCGCGCACTCGGCGGACGATCTCGTCCACGTCGAAGGCGTCCTCTTGCTTGTCGTACACCCGCTCGCCGTCGACGGTCACGCGAAACACGCCGTTCGCGCCGGTTCGGAGCGTCACCGCGTCCAGTCGCTCGCCGAACGTCGTCAGCAGGACGTGCTGGACGTTCTCGGCGCGGTCGAGGAAACCACAGGGGACGCAGTACTCGATCTCGACTTCTGGCATACCACGAAGTTGGCGAGTGATGCGGAAAAACCCGTCCGTCACCGCCCGAACGGCCGCCAGTACAGCAGGCCGACCGTCACCACGAACACGAGCGTCGAGAGGCCGTAGGACTGGGTGTACACCGCGCCGGCGAGGGCGCTCCCGCTTCCCAGGAGGCCCGTCGCCAGCGAGGCGAGGACCGGCCAGCTACAGCTCACACAGGAGAGCAGGCCGAGCAGGCCCGTCACCGCCGACCCCGTGGCGTCCAGCACCGTCGCGTACACGAGATAGGCCAGCGCGACGTAGCCGACGACTTTGAACGGGAACAGCGCCGCCGAGAGGTAGGTCCCGTTGTAGATGAGCGTCGGGGCCCAGCCCGGTGGTAGTGCCAGCACCGTGACCCGCAGGCTCCGTCCGGCCATGCTACTGGCGGGGCCGACGATCCCGCCGGCGTAGGCCAGTACGGCGAAGTAGCCGACCGCGATGCCGCCCGCGAGCCAGCGGTCACGGCTGGGAGCCGGGGCCGGCGTCGTCCGGAAGATTGCCAACAGTCCGACGTTGATCCAGATGAACGGGTAGAGCCAGTAGCGGACCGCCCAGATGCTGGTCAACTCGCTCGGGCTGACGAGCCAGTAGACGCCCAGCAGGAGCACCTCGGAGTTGACGATCAGCAGTGCGATCAGCAGGTCCTCCCGGGTCGGTCTGAGGCCCGCGAGTCGGTCGGTGATCGTGGCGTCGGTGGTCATACGACGAGTGCGTCGACGACGATTGCGAGCAGGAGCGCACCGAGGTAGGCGTTCGAGGCGTGGAACGCCCGGAACGCCGCGGACTCGTCCCGTTCGCGGTGGAGGCGGACGACCGCCCACAGGAACACCGCGCCGAGTGCGGTGGTCGTGATTGCGTACAGCCAGCCGAGGTTCGTCAGGGCCGCCAGCCCCGCCGCGGCCAGGAGCGTCGTTCCCAGCCACAGCAGGATGTGTTTGCGGGTGGTCGCCTCACCGCGGACGACCGGCATCATCGGGAAGCCGCCGCGCTCGTAGTCGTCCTTGTACGCGAGCGCGAGGTTGTAGAAGTGCGCCGGCGTCCAGACGAAGATGACGCCGGCCAGCATCAGGCCCGGCAGACCGACCGTCCCCGTCACGGCGGCCGAGCCGATCAGGGCCGGCAGGGCACCGGCCGCCCCGCCGATGACCGTGTTCTGCACGGTGTTGGGCTTGAGGACGAGCGTGTAGACGACGCTGTAGAACAGGATGGCCGACAGGCCCAGCGCGGCCGCGAGCAGGTTCACCTGCAGGAAGACGGCCACGGAGGCGGCCGCAAGCGCCAGCCCGAACGCGACGGCGTTGCGGACCGGCAACTGGTGGGTCGCGACCGGCCGGTCGCTGGTCCGGTCCATCTTCTTGTCCCGGTCGCGTTCGAGGACGTGGTTGAACGTTCCGCTCGCCCCGATGGCGAGGACGCCGCCGCCCAGCGTCAACACGATGGTTCGGACCGTCAGGTCCGTCCCGGCGGCACCGGCGGCCAGCGCCATCCCGGCCGACGCCACGAGACAGAGCAGCCACATCAGGCGCGGCTTCATCAGACGGAAGTACGCCTCGACGACGTGGATCGCACGCGCGAACGAACTCTCCGGAAGCGGTGGCTGGTCCCCGGGTTCGGTCGCCGGCTCCGTGGCCGGCGTCGGCTCCGGGTCGGGGTCGGCCGCCGACGCATCGGCGTCGCGGGGTTCGAGGTCCCACGCGAGAGCGAGCGTCAATCCGGCGAAGATGCCCATTCCGGTGAGCAGGTGGGCGGCCGGGAACGGGTTCGCGGCACCGGTCGTCGCGACCTGTGCGCCCAGTGCGACCTGCACCGGAAAGAGGACGAGTGCGAACCCGAGCGCGGCCTTCACGCGACGCGAGACGGTGGATCGGCGCAGGCCGACCACTGCGGTGGTGAGGACCAGCACGCCGACGACCGCCGCGACTACGCGGTGCCCCCAGGCGACGAGCAGTGCGGGCTCGGCGAGCGACGGCGGGCTGGAACAGACCGGCCACGCCGAGCAGGCGCTCGCGGCGTCCGCGATGGCCGCCGTCGCGCCGGCGACGACGAGCAGGTAGACACCGACTGCCGATCCGGCCAGCAGCGTCGCGAAACTGGGACGAGAATAGCGTTCGATCACGGCTGTACCTCTCACTACCGAATCCTTGGAGTGGGCGTACTTATGACCCGCGCTTTCGGTCAGTCAGGCGACTCCCGACACCGCGCGAAACCGTCGCAGGGGGGCCGAACTCGCCCGAAGACAGCAGCTATTTATGGCCCAATTCCTAAGCCCCGCGTAATGATGAACCGCAAGCGCGTCGGGGCACTGGCGCTTTTCGGTGCTGCGTTGCTGCTGATGGCGGTCGAACCCGCGGCCGCCCAGTCAGGGTACGCGTCGACCACCGAAGGAGCGATCTGGGGACTGAACAGTAACCTGATCTACGTGGCGGTCCCGATCACGATCCTCGTCGAGGGGATCCTGATCTACACCGTCTGGAAGTTCAGCAAGACCGACGAGGCGAAGCCGACCCAGGAGAACCGTCGACTGGAGATCACCTGGACCGTCGCGACGGCCGTCATTCTGCTTTTCGTCGGCGTCGCCTCCTACCAGGTGCTCGGGAACCCCTACGTCGCCGCGGAGTCACAGGCAGAGATGCCCGGCAACGCGGCCGAGGAGGTCGAAGTGTACGGCCAGAAGTACAACTGGAACTTCGTCTACCGGAACGTCAGCGTCGACGGTGCGAGCGCCACCGACGTGTCGATGACGAACGTCTCGATCGAGGGCGCGACCGTCGAGAACGTCACCAGCGAGGGAATCGTGATATCGGGTGGGTCGGCCTCCAGTGCCGGGGACGGCGCGCTCGATAGCGCCTCGCTGGTCAACGGGACCGTGACCGCAGGCGCGGGCAACGCCTCCCAGTACGAGACCGGTGAACAGGTGAGCTTCACCGACGTGAGCGTCAGCGGGGCAGCCGTGGAGGGTGCGAGCATCTCCGACGCCACCGTCAAGAGCACGAACACGCTGGTGATGCCCAAAGACGAGAACGTGCGCCTGAACATCACATCGCGTGACTGGTTGCACGCGTTCCACGTTCCCGACCTGGGGCTCAAGATGGACGCACTGCCCGGCCAGTCGAACTACATCGTCACCAGGCCCACGTCGACGGGCGAGTACCAGCTCTACTGCGCCGAGTACTGCGGTGTCGGGCACTCCGGGATGCTCGGGACCGTCGAAGTCCGGTCACAGTCGAACTACGACTCCTGGCTGGCCCGGACCTGGTTCGGCGCACAGGGGTAACGGCGTCGCTCTTTCCGTTTCGATTCGTCGCGACAACCAGCGTTCGGCCCGATCAGTCACTCGTCGCCGTGTCCGCTGTCTCCGTCTCTAACTCGGCTTCTTCCAGAAATCGTTCGCCGCGCTCGGTCGTCCGGTAGACGACTTCGCCACTGACCGGTTCCACCATCCCGTGATCGACGAGGACCGCACACCGGCGTTCGACGTAGCGCAGGTGCATCCCGAGACGGTTCGCGACCAGCGCGAGGTAGTCCGGCCGCTCCTCCTGGAGCTGCCGGAGAATCCGCTCGTCCGCTGATCGCATCCAGTTGGGTCCGGACATCGTTCTCGCTCGTAGTATGTGTATCGGTACCATATAACGTTATCGCAAGTCTTGCCGAGGGCTCCGGACGGGAAGCCGAGACGAGAAACGGCGAGTGCGGGGTTAACAGAGGTTCCCGGTCGCGTAGACGTCGCCGTCCTGGGTGATCTCGATGCCGACGCCGATCTGCTTGGCGTTCTGATAGAGGAGCCGATCGCGGCTCGTTCCGGAGAACCAGTCGGAGACGATGGCCTGCGCGACTTCCTCCTCGTTCTCGAGGAATTCACCGTCGTGGGTCCGTCCGGCGACTACGTGGTCGATCACTTCGAGTCGGTTGTACCGCGCGTCGACGACGTAGGTTCCGGGGTCGGACTCGAACTGGCAGGAGCTGTACAGGCCGGCCGCCTCGTACCGGTCGCGACTGGTGTTCCCGTCGATACTGTGGCTGACACGTGCCTCGTCGGCCATCGCCACGCTGTGACTGCGGGCCATCCTGTCGAGTTTGTCCGTGACCTGTCCGTCCGTGATCAGATTCGACAGATCACGATCCGTCCGGCGCTGGTTGATCAGGCGTTTGATCTCCGCGCTGATCTCCCGTCTCTCGAATCGTCTGGCGGGAATCGTCTGCTCGTCCTCGGGTGGCTGGACGGTCTCCACCTCTCCGCCGGGAATCGTGGTTCGCGCTCGGGGGTTCGATTCACCGTCGCTCTGTCCCTGTGCCGTGCTCTCGCCGGGTGTCGGGGTCGACATGCTCGTCGTGTCGGCACCCCCACCACCGATCTGCATCCCGATGAGTACACCCACACCCATCGAGACGAGAACGATGACGCCAAGTACCGACAACGCCGCCTTGTTCACCATACTATATGACCCATTACCGACCTAGTAAATCAACTTTTGGTGGGCTTCTCCCTCTCGTAATCGGTCGTTACACTCGCTGATTCCCGCCGGTTCGGCTCACGACCCCTCCGCAGGTGGCTCCGATCCCGCCTCGCCACCAGTCAGTCCGGTCGCTTCAGCGAGAGTGCCGTCCGGTCGAACTCACAGACCAGTCGCTCGTCCTCGCCGACGACGAACGCCTCGACGTGCATCGTCACGACACCACGGTCGCCGTCGCTCGTCTCGCGTTTGTCCGTGACCGTCGACTGGGCTCGGATCGTGTCGCCGTGGTAGACCGGGGCCGGATGTTCAACGTTGTCGTACGAGAGGTTCGCGACGATTGTCCCGTCGGTCGTGTCGGGAATCGTCAGGCCGACGGCGAGGCTCATGGTCAGGAGACCGTTGACGATCCGCTCGCCGAAGTCCGTCTCGGCAGCGAACGCCTCGTCGAGGTGGAGCGGTTGCTGGTTCATCGTCATGTCACAGAACCGCTGGTTGTCGCTCTCGGAGATCGTCCGGCGTTTCTCGTGGCGGATCGTCTCCCCGACCTCGAAGTCCTCGTAATACAGACCAGTCATGGCCGCCCCGTCGTCCCCGGGACCAATAACGGTGACGCCGGGTCGATTCGCCGGGGGGAACGGACTTACGGCTGGGCACACACGCCAGGATATGGCTCGCAGAAGCGTCCTGTTCTCCCCCGGTGACCAGCCGGACCTCATGCGGAAAGCGCCCGGTTCCGGGGCCGACGCCGTCGTGTTCGACCTCGAAGACGCGGTCGTCCCCGACCGGAAACCCGCGGCCCGGGAGGCCATCAACGAGGTCCTCACGGACTCCGAATTCGACCCCGACTGCTCGGTCTGGGTGCGCGTCAACCCGCCGGGGACGGTGGCCGACGCCGACGTTCCCACTGCGCTGGCCGATCCGACGGCCGTCGACGCCGTGATGGTACCGAAAGTCGGCGACGCGGCGGGTCTCGAACGCGTCGTCGATCTGCTCGACGACCACGGTGTCGAGGTCCCCGTTGTCGCGCTGATCGAGTCGGCGGCAGGTGTCCTCCACGCCGAGGAGATCGCCGCGGCCGACCGGGTGGACGCCGTCGCCATCGGGGCCGAAGACCTCGCCGCAGACATCGGCGCGACGCGGACCGAGGAGGGTATCGAGGTGCTCCACGCCCGCGAGCAGATCGTCCTCGCCGCCGCGGCCGCGGGCATCGACGCGCTCGATACGATCCACGTCGACGTGGACGATTCCGAGGGACTGGCTTCGGCCGCCGAGTTCACCGTCCAGCTTGGATTCGACGGGAAGATGGCGATTCACCCCGCCCAGGTGCCGATCATCAACGACGCGTTTACCCCGAGCGAGGAGCGCATCGACTGGGCCGAGCGCGTGCTGGCGGCCAAGGCCGAAGCCGACGCGGAGGGCCGCGGCGTGTTCCGCGTCGACGACGAGATGATCGACGCGCCCTTGATCGCCCAGGCCGAACAGGTACTCGACCGGGCACGCGCCGCGGGGAGGCGGTAGTTTACCTTATACAATATTAATTCTTCCACATGATAATAACACCACAACGTTTACTACCGAAACGGTCGAGGAATCTGGCATGTCTGGCGACGTAAACCCGTTCGAGAGTCTGCAGGAGCAGATCGACGACGCGGCCGCGTACGTCGACGTGGACTCCGACGTGCTCGAACGGCTGAAACGGCCCGAGCGCGTCCTCGAGACCACCCTCTCGGTCGAGATGGACGACGGGTCGATCGAGGTGTTCACCGCCTTCCGGTCGCAGTTCAACGGCGACCGCGGTCCCTACAAAGGAGGGATCCGGTACCATCCCAACGTCAGCCGCGACGAGGTCAAGGCGCTCTCGGGGTGGATGGTGTACAAGTGCGCGACCGTCGACATCCCCTACGGCGGCGGGAAAGGCGGCATCGTGATCGACCCGCGCGAGTACTCGCTGTCGGAACTGGAGCGGGTCACGCGGTCGTACGCCAAAGAACTCCGGCCGCTGATCGGCCCGGATCGGGACATCCCCGCCCCGGACGTGAACACCGGTCAGCGGGAGATGAACTGGATCAAAGACACCTACGAGACCCTCGAAAACACCACCGCACCGGGGACGGTAACGGGGAAGGCACCGACGAGCGGGGGAAGCGCTGGCCGCGTCGAGGCGACTGGTCGCTCGGTGATGCTCACGGCGCGGGAAGCGTTCGAATTTCTCGGGAAGACGGCCTCGGAAGCGACCGTCGCAGTCCAGGGCTTCGGCAACGCCGGTTCGGTCGCCGCCCGACTGATCGACGAGGAACTCGGCGCGAACGTCGTCGCCGTCTCCGACTCCAGCGGTGCGATTCACCAGCCCGACGGCCTCGACGTGGCCGACGCCAAGGACCACAAGAAAGAGACGGGCCAGCTCGCCGGTTACCCCGGTGCCAGCGAGGAACTGACGAACGAGGAACTGCTGACGATGGACGTGGACCTGCTGATCCCGGCGGCGCTCGAAAACGCTATCGACAGGGAGATCGCCCAGCGAGTCAGTGCCGACGTGATCGTCGAGGCCGCCAACGGACCGCTCACGCCCAACGCCGACGACGTGTTGACCGACCGCGACGTGGCGGTGTTCCCCGACATCCTCGCCAACGCAGGCGGTGTCACGGTCTCGTACTTCGAGTGGGTGCAGAACCGCCAGCGATTCTACTGGACCGAACAGCGCGTCAACGAGGAACTCGAACGCGTCGTCACCGAGGCCTTCGACACGCTTACCGATACCTACGAGGAAACCGACGTGCCCAACTACCGGACCGCGGCCTACGTCACCGCCATCGAGCGCGTCGCCAACGCCGCCGACGAGGCGGGCGTTTTCCCCTAGTCCTCCGAGAGAGCCCGGTACTCTCCTTCGACGATCACGAGGGGCCCGTCGATCTGGATGGCCCGCTCGTCGGCCTCCTGTCCCAACTCGGACTCGATGGTCCCGCGGTCGTCGACCGCGTCGGCGCTGGGATAGCGAAGCGCGACCGATGCGGTCATGTCGTCTTCTTCGATGCTCGAACTGCCAGCGAACCCGAGTACGTCCGGGTCGAGGTCGGTATCCTGCAACGTCGTGAAGTCGCGGTCGGAGTCGCCCTCGAGGACGCCACCATCCGGATCGAATTCGACACCGCTGTACCCACGGATCGGGAGTGCAGACTGGAGTTCGTCGTACGCCTCGTGTTCGGCGGCGAACCGGGTACCCTCGTTCGTGGCGGCGTCGATAGTCGCCTCGATTCGCGCCGTCGCGTCGTCGACGCCGGCCGCCTCGTCGCTCACGTACAGCACGGCCTCCTCGGAGACCGCGGTCGTCGCGCCGCCGTCGATGTAGAGCGTGTACCCCTCGTACTCCTCGCTCCGACTCGCGTTGCGCTCCTGTGTCTGTCGGATGGCGTCCGTGTCGTAGTCACCCTCGAACACGCGCGTCCCGTTGACGAGGGTGAACCGATCCGTGTTCGACCCGTCGGCGGTCGGTTTGGCGATCCCTTTCGGATTCAGGGCCTGGGAGAGCCAGCCGATGGGAACGGCCCACTCCGTGACGGACATCGCGAGCGCGTCGTCCTGGATGCGCTGGTTCTCCTGTGCTGATCCCCAGTCCCGTCTGAGTATCGACCCGCTGGCCGAGGAGACGTCGATGCCACCGGCCCCATCCGTCGTACCGGCTCCGATCCAGGCGTTGTACGCCGCGGGTTCGCCCTCGCTGACGCTCCCCCCGCCACCGGTGACACCGTTCAAAACGCCGCCGAGACACCCTGCCAGCGACGTGGTCGCCAGTGCCCCTGCCGTGCCAGCCGCTCTGACGAACTGTCGTCGATCCATGCCGAACACAAAATATGTCTTACAGTTAAAATTTCGGCACTCGGGATAGCCGGCGAGCGTCGGACAGCGCCGGTTCTCAGGCTTCTGTCGGAGTGGTTGATTTTCCGACCGATCTTCGGTAGCAGTGGTTCGACGCTCCAGCGATCTCCTCGAACGCCGGAGTTTTACCCGTGCTGGCCCTAGTCCGTCCGTGTCTCAGTACCAGCGAACAGTCCGGGTCGATGCGCCGTTCGACGAGGTGTGGGACTTTCACTCCCGGGTGACGGGGCTCGAAGCGTTGACGCCCGGCTGGATGAACCTGGAGATCGAGTCGGTCACTGGTCCCGACGGCGACCCCGATCCCGGGATACTCGAAACCGGATCGCGGATCGAGTCGTCGGTTCGCCCGTTCGGCGTGGGCCCACGCCAGGAGTGGATCTCGGTGATCGTCGAACGCGAGGAGAGCGACGGCTCGGCGATGTTCCGCGACACGATGGACGGCGGTCCCTTCGCCGAGTGGGAACACACCCACTCCTTCTTCGCCGACGGCGACGGCACCATCGTCCACGACAGGGTCGAGTACGAACTCCCGCTGGGCGCACTCGGCCGGGCGGTGTCACCGCTCGCGGTCGTCGGGATGGAACCGATGTTCCGGTACCGTCACCGGCAGACGCGGAAACTGCTGGAGTAGTCGGGTTTCCGAACCACTAAGACCGCGCCGTGTCTGGCCGGGGGTATGCGACTGGAGGAGTACTGGGGCGTCGGGCCCAAGACGAAGGCGGTGCTGGCCGACAGTATCGGCGAGGCGGCGGCCATCGAGGCCATCGAGAGCGCCGATAGCCGCGCGCTGATGGAGGCTGGACTCGGCCGGGGACGCGCCACCCGGATTCTCCGGCGCGCCAACGGCGGCGAGGGGATGGCCGTCCTCGCGACCCGCGACACGCGGGACGTGTACAAGTCGATCCTCGACCTGGCCAGCCAGTTCGCCGTCACGCGCCACGCCGAGGACCGCATCCGCGTGTTGACACCCCTGCGCGAGCGCGAGGCGATGACGGATCGCCTCGATACCGTCCTCGCGGCCGTCGACGCCTGGACTGCGCTCTCGGAGGGCGACCGTGAGGCCGTCGTCGAGGCCTTCGAGGCCCACGACAGCGTTTCCGGCGGCGAACGCTCGGCGGTCGAGACGGCGGTCGAACTGCTCGATCTGGGCGTCAGCGGCGGCGTCTTCGACCGCGTGTCCGAACTGGACCGCGACGCGCTGGCCGACGCCGCCGACGCGCTCGCGGCGCTGGGCGAGGGCGGCGTCGACAGGGGTGTCGACGACCGCCTCGACGAGTTGCGCGACCAGTACGCTGCCGTCGACGAACTCGCCGCGAACCAGAGCGCGGTCGTGGAGGCAGTCCAGGGGAGCGCTCGGGGGGCCGACGAGTTCCGCGAGGCGTTCCGCCGCCACGTCACCGACGAGAGTGGCGTCCCCGCGGCCGCGGTCAGGGAGGCGATGCCCGGCGACGCCACCGACGCGGCGGGCTTCGTCGGCGAGAGTCTCCGGAACCTGGCCGAGGACCGCCGGAGTGCGGTCGAGGAGCGCGAGGCCGAGATCGTCGCCGATCTGGAGGGGGCCATCGAGGACGCCCGCGAGGATATCGACGCCGCCGTCGCCGCCGTCGACGACGCGGCGCTGTACGTCTCGCTGGCTCGCTTCGCCGACGCGTTCGACCTGACGCGACCGACCTTCGTCGAGGACCGCGAGACCGTCGCCGTCCGTGGCGCGCGGAATCTCGACCTGCAGGCGGCCGACGTGACCGTCCAGCCCGTCGACTACGCCGTCGGCGACCACGACCTGGACTTTCCGTCCGCCTCCGCGCCGCCGGCCGGCGACCGCGTGACCGTCCTCACAGGGGCCAACAGCGGGGGGAAGACGACCCTGCTGGAGACGCTCTGTCAGGTACAACTGCTCGCCCAGATGGGGTTGCCGGTCCCGGCCGAAGCCGCCGAGGTCGGCATCGTGGACGTGATCGTGTTCCACCGCCGCCACGCCAGTTTCAACGCGGGCGTGCTGGAGTCCACACTGCAAACCGTCGTGCCACCGTTGACCGACGCGGGTCGGACGCTGATGCTGGTCGACGAGTTCGAGGCCATCACCGAACCGGGGAGCGCCGCCGACCTGTTGCACGGGCTGGTGACGCTGACCGTCGACGAGGACGCGCTGGGCGTGTTCGTCACCCACCTCGCCGACGACCTCGAACCGCTCCCCGAGGAAGCCCGGACCGACGGCATCTTCGCCGAGGGCCTGACCACCGAGCTTGACCTCTCGGTGGATTACCAGCCCCGCTTCGGCACTGTGGGGAAGTCCACGCCGGAGTTCATCGTCTCACGACTCGTCGCCAACGCCGACGACCGGAAGGAACGCGCCGGATTCGAGACGCTGGCCACTGCGGTCGGACAGGAGGCGGTCCAGCGGACGCTGGCCGACGCCAAGTGGTCACAGAACTAGTCGAGTTCGGTGAGGTCTTCGACGGCGACAGCCAGCGCCGACTGCCCGTCCGGCCCCGGCTCGTCGAGCGTCACTTTCGCGATCAGGTTTCCCTTCTTCGGCGTGTACGTCACCGATTCCACGGTCCCTCGCACGTCCGCACCGTCGAGTGTGGTGCGCACTCGCTGGCCCTCCGCCGGCCGACTCCCGGGTTCATGCATACCCGGCGTTACGGCCGCGACGCCCCTGTGTCTTGTGGAACCTGCCAGCTCAACTCACGGTCACGCCGTCGAGCGTCGAGACGACGACTGCCAGCCCGGCGTACTCGAAGGACAGTCGTCCGTCGGTATCCCGCGTGAACAAACGGTTCAGCGCGTCGCCGTCCACGAACTCCTCCAGTGGTGGCAACGACACCGCGTCGGTGCCCGTCTTCGCCACGGCGGCCTCGACGACGGCACTGCTGACGGGGTCCGGCCGGGACCAGTCTATCGTCCGGGTGGTCTCTCCACCGCCGGTCGACACCGCGTCGTCGTGCGAATCCGAATCCATGGGGTCCACTTACACCCCGACCGAGATAAGCGTCGTGACGGCGACCAGTCGCCGGTGCCACGACGGAATCGCCGTTCGAGGTGAGATAACCATCTCGTATTATTTTTGGATTATTTTCTGAACCGCCGCCG
Organism: Halorientalis pallida; assembly: GCF_049605515.1. GTDB lineage: Archaea > Halobacteriota > Halobacteria > Halobacteriales > Haloarculaceae > Halorientalis > Halorientalis pallida_A. The sequence continues at coordinate 945,669 of NZ_CP187158.1, read as the reverse complement.
GTGTTCGAAGTGTGTTCACTGAACTGTATCGGAGTAAGATTTTAGTGGAATTGTGTGGTAGTTACAACTGGAGGAGGTGACACGCATGCCCCGGAGTGACAACGCTGGCTCGGATCGTATCGGACTCCAGACGCTCGACTCCCTGTCGCGGTACGATCTCGTACTCGCGTTCATTCCGGTGGTGTTCGTACTGAGCGTCGTCCTCGGCCATCTGCTGTCGGTGCCGTTCCGGACGACGCTCGTCGGCGCGTCGGCGGTCGGCGCGCTCGCGTTGCTGGACGCGCTGTTCGTCAACCCGCCGATCCGACCGACGCAGTGACCCGGTTCTCCCTTCGTGCCGTCCCGACTCGTCAGCGACTGCTATCCTCGTCGTCGGTGGCCGCGTCTCCAGCAGCCGTGTCTCCCTCGGCCGCGTCGTCGGTGACCGCCTCCGCTTCGGCCTCGGAGACGCGGACGCCCTTCGACGAGAGGTGGCGCATCCGGCGTTGGGCGAAGTCCTCCTCGCGGCTCCCGCGCGTGGCCAGCACGTAGACCAGCGATTTGCCTTCCGGGCGCATGGTCCGCCCGGCTCGCTGGGCCCCCTGCCGGCGCGACCCGCCCAGCCCGGAGGCGACGACCGCAAGCTCGGCGTCGGGGAGGTCGATCCCCTCGTCGCCGACCCGGGAGACGATCAGCGTGTCGCGGTCGCCACGCCGGAACTCGTCGAGATAGCGCTCGCGCTGGCTGTGTGGCATCTCGCCGCTGACGAATGGCACGTCGAGAGCGGCCGACAGCTCCCGCCCCTGATCGAGGTAGTCACAGAAGACGAGCGCCTTCTTGTCGGGATGCCGGGAGAGGATGTAGCGCGCTTCCTCCACCTTCGCCGGGTTCGACGCCGCCAGCTGTCGGCGCTCGTGGCCGTCGGAACTGACGTACTGGTTGCGCGCGTCCTCGTCGACCCAGGGGACGTATCGGATCTCGACCTCCGGCTCGGCGACGAAGCCGGCCTCGAACAGGGCGTCCCAGTCCGTCCCGATGGGCGGGCCGATCAGCGTGTAGATCTCCTCCTCCCTGTCGTCCTCGCGGACGGGCGAGGAGGAGAGTCCGAGGCGGTGTTTGGTCTGGAGGTCCGCACTCCGTCGCGCGACGGCGGCGGGAATGTGGTGGACCTCGTCGTAGATCACCAGCCCCCACTCGCGGCTGTCGAACAGCTGGCGGTGCCGGTCCATCCCGGCGGTCTGGTAGGTGGCGATGGTCACCGGCGCGACGGTCTTCTCACCGCCGTGGTACTCGCCGACCTGTTCTTCTGTCAGGGTCGTCCGCGCGAGGATCTCCTCGCGCCACTGGCCGGCGAGTTCGCGGCTCGGGACGAGGATCAGCGATTCGCCGCCGACGCGAGCCAGAATGCCCAGCGCCGCGACGGTCTTGCCCGCGCCGGGCGGCCCCACCAGCACGCCGGATTTGGTCTCCATGAACTCGCTCACCCACTCGTGCTGGTAGTCCCGGAGGTCGAGGTCCAGATCGAGGTCGAGCGCTTCGCCGGAATCGAGGTCGCGCTCGTCCTGAACCGGGTAGCCGGCCTCGTAGAGGGTGCGCTTGACTTCGGCGACCGCTTCCTCGGCGACCCAGCTCTCCGTGTCGGAGATGGCCGCCCGGAGCTGTCCCTCGTCGAGTTTCTCGCGGGCCACGTTGCCCATCAGCGCGTCCGTCGCGGCTTCGAGGACGACGTAGCCGTCCTCGTGTGTCCGGAGGGTAAAGCGGTGGGCGCGTTTCCACTGGTCTTCGATCCACTCCTCCAGTTCGGGCGACCGTTCGGGCAGCACGTCCCTGACGGTGCCCAGCAGGTCCTCGAACTCGTCGTAGGGCGCGCCCCAGATGTCCTCGCGGCGGAGTTCGTAGAGATACCCGCCTCGGTGGGTGGTGTCGACGAGGTGGGCGAACTGCGAGAGTTGTGCCCGCGTGAACTGCGTCGGGTGATCGACGACGATCTCGCGGCGGCCGGGGAACAGGATCACCCGCTCGCGTTCGACCAGCCGCGACCAGTCGGTCGGGTACCAGACCACGGGGTCGGCCGACACGTCGAGTCGGTCGACCGCGCGCTCGTCGGCCAGCGCGTCGAGGGCGGTGCTGGCCTCGTCCTGGGTCCACTCCAGCGCCTGCGCGACGTGGCTGGCGGTGACGACTGGCCGGCCGATCTCCTGCACTACGTCGGCGAACGTCTCGGCGTCGAGCGCCGCGTCGCCGGCCGGTGGGTCACCGTCGGTATGCGTCTCCTCGTCCGCCGTGTCGGTACCGTCGGACTCGTCGCTGTCGGTCACTACAGGGCGATTGGCGGTGGACGGACAAACGGCTTACGTCCCGCGAACGTTTGAGAAAGCGCCCGGTGGCCCCCGACGATCACTGGATGTACGACGGGTCTTCCCCGTCACAGTCGGACTCGTGCTGACGGGCGTCCTCCTTGGAGTCGAACATGAGTCCGCACGCCTCGCACTTGTACCAGGTAACCTCGTCGCGCTGGGTTTGCACGACCATGTGAGAGAGTGGTACGCCCGGCGGTATATGCGTTTCTCCGGGGAAACCTCTTGACGGTGGGGCGACTACGGCCGCGCATGAGTGACGAGCACGGCGTCGAGTTGACCGTCGCCGGCGCCGACAAACGCGACGCCGGCCGCGGCGTGGCACGCCTCCCCGAGTCCGCGCGGCGTCGACTGGGCGTCCTCAGCGGTGATCCCGTCGTCGTCCGCGGCGAGCGCGAGACCGTCGCGAAGGTCTGGCCGACCGACGACGGCGACGACGTGGTCCGCATCGACGCCGACACCCGCGCCAACGCCGGCGTCAACATCGGCGAGACCGTCACCGTCGCGACCACGTCCGTCGCGGAAGCCAGCATCGTCTCGGTCCGGCCAACCGAGTCACTGCCCGAGGACGGGGACGCCGACGCGCTCGTTGCCGACGCCCTGCTCGACCGCCCGATCCGGGAGGGCGAGCGCGTCCACGTCGACGGCCTCGGCGTCGTGGTCGTCTCCCTGACCGATCCGGACGGCCCGGTCCGTGTCGTCGAGGAGACCGAGGTCACCGTCCTGCCCGGCATCGACCTCGACCTGGGCGACGGTGCCGCCGGCGGCGACGCACTCCCGGACGACGCCCCCGACCCCGACGCCGACGCGGCCGCCGGGGCCGGCGAGCAGGCGGAAGACCTCGGTTCGACCTACGAGGACATCGGCGGCCTCGACGACGAACTCGACATGGTGCGGGAGATGATCGAACTCCCGCTCTCGGAGCCGGACCTGTTCCGCCGCCTGAGCATCGACCCGCCGAAGGGCGTCCTGCTGTACGGCCCGCCCGGCACCGGGAAGACGCTGATCGCCCGCGCCGTCGCCAACGAGGTCGACGCCCACTTCCGGACCATCTCCGGGCCGGAAGTCGTCTCGAAGTACAAAGGCGAGAGCGAGGAACGACTCCGGGAGGCCTTCGAGGAGGCCGAGGCCAACGCACCGGCGATCCTCTTTATCGACGAGATCGACTCCATCGCCGGCCAGCGCGACGAGGACGCCGACATGGAAAATCGTGTGGTCGCGCAACTGCTGACCCTCCTCGACGGGCTGGAGGATCGGGGCCGCGTGGTCGTCATCGGCGCGACCAACCGCGTCGACAGCATCGACCCCGCACTCCGGCGGGGCGGCCGCTTCGACCGCGAGATCGAGATCGGCGTCCCGGACGAGACGGGCCGTCACGAGATCCTGGAGGTCCACACGCGCGGAATGCCACTCGACGACGACGTTGACCTCGACCGGCTCTCCGCCCGGACTCACGGGTTCGTCGGTGCGGACCTCCAGTCGCTCGTCACCGAGGCCGCGATGTCCGCGCTCCGGCGCACCCGCGAGGAACCGGTCGTCGCCCGCGAGGACTTCGAGGCGGCGCTGGCGGCGGTCGACCCCTCCGCGATGCGGGAGTACGTCGCCGAGTCGCCGGGCGTCTCCTTCGACGACGTGGGTGGGCTGGCCGAGGCCAAGGACCGCCTCACCGAGGCCGTCGAGTGGCCGCTTTCCTACACCGAACTGTTCGAGGCCACGAAGACCGATCCGCCCTCGGGTGTCCTGCTGTACGGCCCGCCCGGAACCGGCAAGACCCTGCTCGCGCGGGCGCTGGCCGGCGAGAGCGACGTGAACTTCGTCCACGTCGCCGGCCCGGAACTGCTGGACAAGTACGTCGGCGAGTCCGAGAAGGCCGTTCGGGAGGTGTTCGAGCGCGCCCGGCAGGCCGCCCCCTCTATCGTCTTCTTCGACGAGATCGACGCCATCGCCGGCCGTCGGGGCGAGACCGGCGAGGCGACCGAGCGGGTCGTCTCGCAACTCCTGACGGAACTCGACGGGCTGGCCGAGAACCCGAACCTCGTGGTGCTGGCGGCGACGAACCGCCGAGACGCGCTCGATCCCGCCCTGCTTCGCCCTGGTCGACTGGAGGAACACATCGAGGTGCCCGACCCCGACGCCGACGCTCGCCGCGAGATTCTCGACGTCCACACCCGCGAGAAACCCATCGCCGACGACGTGTCGCTGGTCGATCTGGCCGCCGAGACAGCGGGGTTCTCCGGGGCGGAACTCGACGCACTGGTCCGGGACGCCTCGATGCGCGCCATCCGCGCGTTCGCCCGCGAACACGGGCCTTCGGAGGCGACCGCCCGCGCCGACGAGGTGGTGATCGGGGCCGATCACTTCGAGGCGGCCCTGGCCGAACTGGAGCGACGCGAGTGAGGTAGCGACTCCCGCCGCGAGATGCACCTCCCGATTCCCGGCACGCGGGTCTGACAGGAACATTTATTACAGATTGCGAACTACCCCTACGTGTCACGATGATACCGATAGTACGCGGGCGCTGTTCGCTTCTCTCCTGACCCGTATCGGTATCGTTCCAAGATTGCGCGGTTCGCAGACATCCACAATGAGTACACGCACACCGACCCCGACGACTCGACCCACGACCACCGGCGACGAGACCACCGGCGCACCGCTGACGTTCGCGACCGACAACGAGGTCCCGATCACGGGGCTGTTCGACGCAGAGAGCGACCAGCACTGAGCCGCCGTCAGCCGGTTTTCTCCCGAGCTTTATATCGCCCGGCGTGGACCACGGGGTATGCGACGGGCCGCCCGTATCGCCGTCTGCCTCCTGGTGTTGTTCGCGGGGTGTAACGCGCCGATCAAGCCCTCGACGACGGACACCCCCGACACACCGACGGAGTCGGTCGCGCCAGCAGCAACCGATCCGTCGACGGACCAGTTGCCGCCGCTCCCGGGGACGCCGGAACCAGCGACGGTCGCGGTCGCCGACGGCGACCTCCCCGTCAGCCCGGGGCCGGTGTTCGCACGGCTTCGCCACCTGCTGGACGCGTCGACGGGGCCACCGACGGTCGAGGTGCGCGACCAGCCGACCCGGGGTGACGGCCTTCGACCCGAGGCCGGCGAGTTCGAGGCGTCGCTGGGGATCGAAGCACCACGCCCGGCCGCCGAGAGCGAGATCCGGGTCGGCGGTGCGACGACGCCCGACGAGACGGTGTACGTGGCTCCCGGCGACGCGTCCCCGGACCGGATCGAGCGCACGCTCGCCCACGAGTTCGTTCACGTCGTCCAGTTCGACCGCGGCACGGTCTCGCGGCTCCCCGACCGACTGCCCCCCACCCGGGCGGACACCACGGACGGGGAGTACGTCGTCCGGAGTCTCGTCGAGGGTGCGGCCACGTACGTCTCGACTCGCTATACGCGACGGTACCTGCCCGAGGTCGAGACCGAGCGGGAGACGCTGGCTCGCATCTACGCCGACGCCAGCGCCGGGACGCGCCTGTTCTGGGGGGCGTACTACCACGGGGCGCGGTACGTGGCCGCCTCGGTCGACGGCACCCGGGACCTGCAGTCGGTGTACGCCGATCCGCCGGCGACCACCGAACAGTTACTCCACCGCACCGGCGACCCGCCGACACCGCTCGCCGTCACGGTCGCGGACGCCGACACGGCGTGGGTCGACGATTCGACCGACAGCCGCGGTGAACTGTTCCTGCGCCTCCTGCTGGACAGCGAACTCCCCCACGACCGGGCGGTCGCGGCGGCCACCGGCTGGGGCAACGACCGCCTCGTCCCGTTCTACCGCGAGGCGGACCGGAGCTACGCCTGGGTCCTGCGCTTCGACGACGGGGCGAACGCGACCGAGGCCCGCCGTGCCGTCGCCGACTATCTCGACGGCTACGCCACCGACTCGGCCGCGGGCTGGACCCGCGGGACCGACGCGTTCGCGCTGCGACGGATCGACGGACGCACGTTCGCGTTGCTCGTCGGCGAGCGTGGCTTCGTCGACGGGACGACCGTCTCGACCGAGGACGGCGAGGTCGTCGTCGAACCGCCCGAATCGGAAGCGGAGTGACTCAGGCCAGCCCGAGCGTCGCCAGTCCGTCGAAGACGACCAGGAAGTAGTACAGCTGTACCAGCCCGGCCAGCACGACGACGAGGCCAGCGACCTGCGAGATACGACCGGTCGCCGCCGACAGCCGTTTCAGCACGGCGTCACGACCCAGCGCAGTCGCGGTCGTGACGCCGATCATCAGGACGCTCATGCCAGCGGCGTACGCGCCCAGCGTCGTCACCGTCGCGACGGGGCCGGTCGTCACAGCGGCGAAGGCCACGCCGAGAAAGAGCGGGGCGGTACACCCCGCGGCCGCCGCGGCGTAGACCACGCCGAACAGGACGTAGCCCGCTGCCGAGCGCCGCCGCTCGGGCAGGGGCACGTGTAGCGTCGTCGCCCGGAACCGCCCGGTCGCCATCACGCCGCCGACGGCGATCAGCGCGAGGCCGACGACCAGTTCCAGCGCCGCGATGTTCTCGACGATCCGTGGCCCGACCGCGGCGAGGGAGAGCGCGAGCGCGCCGTACACCAGCGCGAACCCGAGACTCACCAGCAGGCCGACGCCGACCGCGCGACCGAGGCGGCGCGGGACCGACCCCGTCGATCCACCGTCCTCGGAGGTCCCGAGATAGTAGGCCACGTACCCGGGCAGGAGCGGGAACGCACAGGGAGCGAAGAAGGTGCCCGCCCCCAGGGTGAACGCGTAGGTCAGCCGGGCCACCCCGAGGTCCGTCACTGCCGGGCCGCCTCCAGTTCCGCCTCGATGGTCGCCGCCGCCGCGAGCCCCTTGTGTCGCCAGGTCTCGGTCCCGTCGGCGTCGACGACCAGCATCGTCGGCAGTGCCTGCACGTCGTAGGTCGGCCCCGTCTCGACCTCGGGGTCCATCGCGACGGGCCAGGTCCCGTCGTACTCCCGCCAGAACGAACGGACGGTGGTCTCGTCCCGTTCCCAGGTGATCGACAGCATGTGTACGTCCGGGAACGCCGACCGGACTTCCCGCAACTCCGCCATCTGTGGCTTGCAGGGGGCGCAGTACGTCGCGAAGAAATCGAGTAACGTCACGGTGTCCTCGGGCACGACCGGCATCGTCTCGCCGGGGGAGCCACCCACGTCGAGCGTATCGAGCGTTTGCGCGCCGTCGCCGGTTCCGGCACCGTTCCCCCCGCCCGCGCCGGGCCCATCGCGCGACCCGGGCAGTTGGGTACACCCACTCAGTGCCGTCACTGCGGCCCCGGTGGCGGCCAGGAACGTCCGACGGTCGTACCCGCGCATACTCGGGCCTCGGGGCCGGGCGTAGAAAAAAGGCCCGTCATCGTCAGCTACCCACCGCTGAAGCGGTGGGCTTGTCGGTGGACTCCCGTTCTGCCGACACGGGAGTGTCGGACGCTACGTCAGTCGCGTTCACGGTCATCACCCCCGACTTCAGGGCGTACTGACAGAACGCCCCTCCAGCAGGGGACTTCTGCCCCCGCTGGAGTTTGAGTGCGAGTTTCCGGGCGATATTCTTCGCCGCGTTGTAGTCGGCGTTCACCGAGTACGAACAGTCGAGGCAGGCGAAGCGTTGCCCGTCGCGGTTTTTTTCGAGCGTACAGCCACATTTCGAGCATTGCTGGCTCGTGTAGGACGGTTCGACTGTCTCGACCACGACGCCGTGTTCGTCGGCTTTGTACGCAACTTGTTCCTGTAACGCACGGAATGCCCACTGCTGGAATTTCTTGCCGTCGCTGATGCACTCTCGAATCTGTGCCAGGTCCTCGAACGCGATGTGCGTACAGCCGTGGCCTTGGGCTTCCGAGATGATCTGCTTGGAACACCGATGCAGGTAGTCCTCGCTCCAGCGTCCGAACCTGTCACCGATGCGGTGGTAGGTCAGGTGGGCGCTTCGCGTCCCGGTCCGTTGCAGGCTGGCACGCCGTTTCTCGAACTCGCGGCGCTCGTGGTTGAGGGAGTCGGCGTTGCCGATGAACGTCCCAGTCGAGGTCACGGCGATGTGGTCGTCAACGTTGCAGTCCACGCCAAGGACTCTCGAATCCTCGGCTTTCTCAGGACTGCTCGCGTCGAGTTCCCGTTCCATCGCGGCGTGAAGGTAGAACTCGTCGGCTTCGCTGTCGTAGTGGACGGTGCTTGTTGCAAACTCGTAGTCGTCGTTCAGCAGGTACTCGCCGTGGGGAGTGCCGTCGGGGTCGTCGGGCAGGTCGTACTCGCATTCGACTCTGCCGTTGACCGTGGCGAGACTTACCTTGTCGCGGTAGTAGGTGGCCGCTCGCTTGTCGTAGACGATGCTGAACGTATCGTATTCGGGCTTGCTGGTGGTCTCGCCCTCGGTAAGCCTGTCTACGCAGTTCCCAATATCGTCGGTAGCGCGTTTGATGGCTTTCTGGACGAGGTTCGCGTGCAAGCCGTCCGTCTCGTCGCGGAGATCGTCATAAATAGCGGCTTCGGCTTCACTCTTGCTGGTCACGCAGTCTTCGTCGGGATAGCGCCACGCCCAGTCTGCGGTGCGGTTCGCACAGTACTGGAACTTGCTGTTGGTAGCGTGGAGGTCGCTCTTGCGGTCGTCGGGTACGTCGAGACGGACGCGAACCGTTCGAGTCACCTCCCACGCCATACGTCACAGTAGTATCTATTCTTTATTAATATTTTTATTATATTGGGAGTCAGGAATGCTGATACTGGTGGATCGTTGCACGGAAGGTACGCGCTTGCTCCCACCCCTGAAGGGGTGGGCTTCCGCGCTGTTACAGCTGTGAGCCGAGACCGCACGACCGTTACGCGACCGAACGGTCGCTATGGAGACCGAACCGTTGATTAGTCGGCGTCTGGACAGCGGGTCTATGACCGACACAGTCGAGCGGGCGAGCGTCTGGGCCGGGGTGGCGGCCCCTGTCCTCTCGTTCGTCGGCGTCCTGCTCGCGACAGTCGTCTCACCCTCGTTCGCGTGGACCGGGAACGCACTCTCCGAACTCGGCGGCCCGACCGGCCCCGTCGCGACGGATCTGACGCGTCTCCTGTTCAACGGCGGCCTGATCTCGGGCGGGGTCGTCGCCCTCGGGTTCGGGTACGCCCTGTTCCTGGCCGCGCGCAACCTCGTCGAACTCGCGGGCATCGGGCTGTTCGGGCTCACGTCGCTCTCGATGGCGCTGATCGGCGTGTTCCCGCTCCCGCAGGACGCCCACTTTTTCGTCGCCGTCTCCTTCTACGTCCTCCTGTCGCTGGCGCTGTGGGTGTATGGAGCCGGCAACCTCCTGGCCGGTGACCGGACTCGCGGCGGCGTGACCGTTTTCCTGGGCCTGCTCAACGTCGGCGCGTGGGCGGTCTGGGTAGCCACTGGGGAGTTCAGCCGGCCGGGGCTGGCCCTGCCGGAGGTCGTCGGCGCGGCCGCGCTGGCCGGCTGGACCGTCGCGACGGCGCTGTGGGTCCGACGACGGCTCGGGCTGTCCGGCTGACCGTCGATCCGGAACCGCACCCACCTCTCGGCAGCCACTCGTCGACGGAACGCTGTACGTTCGTCAGCGTTGGTCCCCCAGTACCGTGGTGTCCGTGCCGCGAAACCAGCACTCGATTGCGCCGTGCGTGCCGGAATAGCGGAGTCTTTGCACTTGGGACGGGTACGTCTCTCGGCAATGGCAGACAGTCCCGACGACCGGATCGTTCGCCGGACGCTCGACACCGATGCCGAGGAACCGGCGGTGGAGGTCGCCCAGGCCGTCGCCGACATCGAGGACCGGGAGCCGACGGACCTGGCGACGATTTTCGAGTGTGCGGACCACGTGCTCGATCACCTGTTCTCGAACCCGCCAGCGGAGGAGGCCCAGATGTGCATCGAGTTCAGCTACGAGGAGTACCGGATCACCGTCCACCAGGACGGGACCGCCGAGTTCGTTCGGCCCGACGCCTGACCGGAATCTCGACGTACGCCACCGTCGCGGACGCCTCCCTTCTTCCGACTCCTGGCGGCGATGATATTTCTGTCACCGTCCGTACTGCTAACGTGGGCGATACGTTTACAAAAGACGGTTGCCGATAGGGTGATATGCGAAAACGAGTTCTCGTGACGCTGGCGCTGACTCTCGTCGTCGCCCTCGCGGGCTGTACAGGGGGTCTCTCCGGTGGGGAGGGAACGACCACGGACGCAGGGACGGATTCGACGGACGCCAACGAGGAGGCGCTCGACTCGACGACGGCGACGGTGACGAACTTCGCCTATCCGGCCGGTGCGACGCCCTCCGGCATCGAGAACGTCACCACCCTGCTCGACGAACACGAGGCCGCGCTCTCGGGGTCGAGCGTGACGCTCTCGGGCACGAAGGGATTCTCCGCCGGCGGGAGTCAAAGCTCCGCCAGCGCGGGCATCGAGTACACCATCGAACACGAGGCGAGCAGTAACGAGACGCTGACACGGATCGTCGGCGGTGGCTCCGGAAACACCTTCACCTCGTACCTGACCGACGGGACGGCGGCGTACCGGGTCGACGGGTCCACCGGCGTCGAGTACGGCGCGGTCTCGACGGCGGTCGACGCGCCGTTCGCCGACACCGCACCGGACAGCTTCACCGGGCGGACGCTGCTGCGGACCATCCTGGGCTCGGGCGAGTACAACGCGACCGACGTGGTCAGCCGCAACGGGACCGAACTCGTCCGCTACGACCTCGAAACCGTGGTGTCGACGCCCGACGCGAAACTGAACATCGGGAGCGACACGCAGGTCGAGGGCACGGTGTTCGTCGACTCCGAGGGGATCATCCACGAGGCCTCTTTCAGCGCGACTTCGGGCACCGACGAGGGCTTCTCCTTCGGCTACGAGGCCAGCGCGGTCTTCTCCGATATCGGCTCGACGACGGTCGAGGAACCCGATTGGCTCGGCGAGGTCTAGTCGTAGCGCGCGGCGAACTCGGTGATGTTCTCGTCGGGGCCGGCGACGATCACGTCGTCCCCCTCCTGAATCTCGAACTCCGGCGCGAGGTCGGTGATGACGGCCCCGTTGCGTTCGACGGCGATCACGGTACAGCCGGTCTCGGCACGGATGTCGGCCCCGGCCAGCGTCTCGCCGACGAGTTGCCCCGGTTCGAACCGCACGACCTCCACTTGCTTGTCGTAGGAGATGATGTCTTCCTCGAAGATCGTCGAGGCGAGCATCCGCCCGCTGACGGTCGCCAGGGCGAGAACGTAGTCCGCACCGGCCTGGTAGAGTTTGCGGACGCTCTCGGTCTGGTCGGCGCGGGCGATGATCTCGACTTCGGGGTTGAGCTGGCGGACCACCAGCGCCGCGAAGATGGTCATGGTGTCCGAGGACAGCGCGAGGATGACCGTACTCGCCTCGTCGACGCCGGCCTCACGGAGTACGTCTTTCTCGGTTACGTCACCGACGATGTCGACACCCTCGTAGTCTTCTTTGTCGACGGTCGTACAGGGTACCCCCTCGGCCGTGACGCGCTCTTTGACGGTCGACCCGACCTCGCCGTGGCCACAGATGACGACGTGGCCCCGGCGGCGGCGGCGCTTCTCCGAGAGCGTCATCTCCTTGAGCGGTTCGAGCTGGCGCTCGTGCCCGGCGACCAGCAGGATCGTCTGCTCGTCGAGCCGTGCGTCGAGCGAGGGTGGACTGACGAACTCGCCGCGGAACCACGCGCCGATGACGTTCGCGCCGGTGCGCTCACGGATGCCGCTCTCGGCGATGGTCTCGCCGACCAGTTCACTGCCGGCCATCACCGGCAGTTCGACGATCTCGAAGTCCTCGCCGATCTCGACGGCGTCGCCCACCTCGGCGGTGATGCCGGTGGTCACCTTGCTCGCGAGGCTCTCGCCGATGAGTCGTCTGGGCGAGTACACCTGATCGGCCCCGGCATACCGGTGATAGGTCGCGATGTCGGGGTCCTCGACGAAGGTGATACACCGCACGTCGGGCGCGGCGGCTTTGGCCGTCAGGACGATACTGGCGTTGGTCGAGTCGTCCACGTCCGCGACCAGCGCCCGCGCTGATCCCAGATTCACCGCTTCGAGCGTCTCCATCGACTCCGGATCGCCGTGGACGACCTCGACGCCCTCCTCGACCAGCTCCGCGGCACGGTCACGGTCCGGTTCGAGGACGACGTACGGCACCTCGAACACGTCCAGTTCGTCGATGAGCATGTCGATCCGCGGAGAGTACGCACAGATGACGACGTGATCCTCGACGTCCTCGGCTGCCGTCGGCGGCGTCGTGGAGATCGTCTCCTCGAACAGCGGGAACAACAGCACCGGCAGGGCGAGAAAGATCAGAACCACGCCGGTCAGGTCCATGACGATGACGAGCAGGTTCGTCTGCCAGGTGTCCCACGACGAGGCGTCCGAGCCGAACCCGGTCGTCGTGAACGTCTCGACGACGATCTGAAGCGAGCGCAGGAAAGTGCGGTCGATCCCCTCGAAGGTCGACATCGCCCAGTGATAGACCAGCGCGTAACCCAGCATGATCCCACCGAGCGCGAGGAGATAGTATCCCGTCCGACGCTGCCACGTGTCCATCGCTATCGGCCCAAACGAACAGCCTCCCCTTACGCTTTCTGACCAGGGTTGCCTCCGAATCACCCCGCGCCTTTTTGCTTCGTGAGGTCCTTGTCAACGTGTGACACGAGAGATCACCCACGAGGCGACCGGGCCGAAGATCGTCGACGAGGACGACATCGGAGAGAAAGGGAACATCGCGATCTGTATGTGCGGGTTGTCGGGCGACTACCCGTTCTGTGACGGTTCCCATCAGGCGACCGCCGACGAGGACGACGGGAAACTGTACAAGTACGAGGGCGACGACGACGAGAACACGCGCCACGAAATCGCGGAGATGGTGTTTACCGATTCGGACTAGTCCGAGTCGGTGCGCCCGTCACTTGCCCTCGAATTCCGGTTCCTGGTCGGTGACGAAGGCGGTGATGCCCTCGCTCAGGTCCTCGGTGTCGAGCAGGTGGCCGAAGGCGCTGGCCTCCAGTTCGAGGCCGGCCTCCATGTTGTCCCAGCCTTCCCGCATGGCGCGTTTGGTGTACTTCTGCGCGATGGGCGGGCCGCCGGCGACGTTCTCGGCGAACTCGAGGGCCTTCTCCTCGAACTCCTCGTCGTCGTAGACTTCGTGGACGAAGCCGAGTTCGTGCATCCGTTCGGCGGGGATGCGCTCGGCGGTGAAGACGACGTACTTGGCGGCGCTCTCGCCGATGAGTCGCTGGAGGCGCTGGGTGCCGCCCCACCCGGGCAGGAGACCGAGGTTGTGTTCGGGCAGGCCCATCTCCGAGGACTCACTCGCCACGCGGAGGTCGGCACACATCGAGAGTTCGAGGCCGCCGCCGAGCGCGTACCCGTCGATGCCGGCGATCACGGGCAGGTCGCTCTCGCGGAACTTGCCGAACACGCGCTGGCCGTACCGGGAGTGTTCGACGCCCTCGCGGTTGTCCATCGCGCCGTTGGAGGACACGTCCGCCCCCGCGGAGAAGGCCTTCTCCCCCTCGCCGGTGATGTAGATGGCCCGGACCTCCTCGTGATCCTCCAGCACGTCGACGGCCTCGTCCAGTTCTTCCAGCATCGTCGCGCTGACGGTGTTCATGTCCTCGGGCCGGTCCAGCACGAGGTGGCCGACGTAGTTCCCGGGCGTCTCGATGCGAATCGTCTCGAAATCGGTGTCGATGTCAGTCATGTGATCCCCCGTGGACCGCGCGGTCCACTCTGTGGAACTGGTGTGCCCACGACCGGCCTAACCCTTTAGCGTCGGATATGGGGTCGTTGAAGTTCAGTGGTTGAAGCCCCGGCAATCCTTTTCTCGCTGGCCCGACACCACTCGGGGGATGACCGCCATCGAGACGGACGAGTTGACCAAGCGCTACGGCGACGTGGAAGCGCTGGTCGACCTCTCACTGACCGTCCCCGACGGCGAACTGTTCGCCCTGCTCGGCCCGAACGGGTCGGGCAAGACCACCACCATCGAGATCCTGACCGGTCAGCTCGAACCCACCTCCGGCACGGCCTCGGTTCTGGGTCACGACCCCGTGGCCGACCCCCTCGCGGTCCGGCGGTCGGTGGGCATCCTCCCCGAGCGCGAGGACCCGCCGAGCTTTCTGACGCCCCGGGAGTATCTGGAGTTCGTCGGGAGCGTCCGGGACCTCGACGACGTGACCGCTCGTATCGACGAGTGGGCCGAGCGCTTCGAGTTCGCCGGCCTGCTCGATACGCTCTCGACGGATCTCTCGGAGGGGGAACGCCAGCGAGTCATGCTCGCGGCCGCGTTCGTCCACGAACCCGACCTCGTGTTCATCGACGAGCCACTGGTCAATCTCGATCCGCTGATGCAGGAACAGATCAAGGGCCACTTCCGGGAGTACGTCGAGCGCGGGAACACGGTCTTTCTCTCGACGCACTTCATCGAGGTGGCCGAGGAACTCTGCACGCATGTCGCCATCGTCAGCGACGGCCGGCTCGTCGCCGAGCGTGACCCGCGCGAACTGGACGACGGCGAGCGCCTGCTCGACGTGTTCCGGACGGAAGTGGAGACCGCCGACGCCGATACGCCGGCCGGGCCGGCCCAGCACTGACGATGTCGCTCACGACCGACCTGTTCCGGCGGATGCTTCGCGAGGAGTGGCGACTCCACGAACACCTCTTTGGCGGCCGGCGGTTCGCCGCCTTCCCCGCCGCCGTCGCCGTCCTCTCGGCCGGCGGATTCGCACTGCTCTCCTATACTGGCACGGACTTCAGCGCGATCGTCGCCGGCCTGCACGGCCTGCTCTTTTTCTTCGGCCTCCAGGTCGGCACCATCGGTCTCGTGGGCCGGGACGCCCTGCGCGACGCGCTGGGCGACGTGACACTGCTCGTGTTCTCGGCCCGGACGCTCCCGGTGTCGTGGAATCGCCTGCTCGCCGTGTTCCTCTGGAAGGACCTGGTCTACTACACCGGCTTCTTCATCGCTCCTATCGGCGTCGCCGCGGTTCCGACGGCGCTCGACGCGGGTATCGCCCCCGGTCGGATCGCACTGCTCTGGTTGACGCTGATCGGGGCGTTCGCACTGGGTGTGACGCTCTCGCTGACGCTGGCCGGCGCGGCGACCCGGAGTCGCTGGCTGGTGGTGGTCCCGGTCGGGCTCGTGGTTGCCGCCCTTCTCTGGCCGGACATCGACGCGCTGGCGTACACGCCGTACGCGCTGTACCGGGAGCCCTCGACGCTCGCGGCGGTCCGCGGATTCACGCCGGTCGCGGTCTTCGGCGTCCTGGGTCCCGTCCTGTTCCGGCCGGCCGACAGCGGAGCCTATCGGACCGCCAGCGAGCGGTTCACGACCCTCGGATCGTGGCTCCGGGACGACGAGGGGTTGACGACGCGGGCCCTGCTGGAGGTGAGTCGCTCCAGCGGGTCGGTCTGGAAGGTCCTGTTCTCCATGGGCGTCCTGTTCGCGGTGACGGCACTGCTCCTGAGACAGATCACGGCCGCCACGGGGCTCCAGCCCTCGCCGGGCGTGGCCTTCGGGACCTTGCTCGGGCTGGGATCGTTCACCACCTACAGCTGGGTGACGCAGTTCGACAGCGCCGACGAGTACCTGCGGTACCCGGTGTCGGTGGCGACCGTCTTCGCGGCGAAACGGCGGGCGTATCTCCTGCTCTCGGTGCCGGCGGGCCTGATCTACCTCGCCATCGCGGCGGTCTGGTACGACCCGGTCGCGCTGGTTCCCGGCCTCGCCGTCCTCCCCCTGCTCTCGGTGTACGTCTTCGGCGTGACGGCCTTCGTCGCTGGACTCTCGCCGACGGAACTGCTGTTCGACACGCCGCGCTTTCTGGCCTTCGGCGCGGCGCTGTCGGTCGTCGCGATGCCCCTGCTCGTGGCGGCGCTGATCGAACCAGCGTTCGGGCCGGGGGCGACCGTCGCCGCGGTCGCGCTCGCGGCGGTCGCCGCCGTCGTCGGCATCGCCCTCCAGCGACGGGCCGGACCCCGGTGGGAGCGGCGGCTTCGGGGCTAAAATCGCCCGAGGATATTTGACAGTGGGCGAATTTGTTGTGAGTAGTACGTATGGCCAGTCCGTCCGTCGTCTCGCGCTGTGTGTGTCGTTCCCTCACGGAGGACCGGAGCCGTGAGTGACGACATTCGTGTCCTGGTCGTCGACGACAGCGAGTTCTTCGCAGAGATGACTGCCGAAACCCTCTCGGAGGACCACGGGATGGAGTCACACTGGGCGACCGGTGCCGACGAGGCGATGGGCGTGCTGGCCGACGCCGAGATCGACTGCATCGTCAGCGACTACGAGATGCCCGGCCCGAACGGACTGGAGCTGATGGAGATGGTCCGGGCCGAACACGGCGACGTGCCGTTCATCCTGCTGACCGGCCGGGGAACCGAGGAGATCGCCAGCGAGGCCATCTCCGCGGGGGTCGACGACTACATCCTCAAACTCGAAGTCGTCGAGGACCAGCAGTACCAGCAACTGGCCAACCGGATCACGAGCGCTGTCGACCAGCAACGGACCCAGCAGCGCTACGAACTGCTCGTCGACAACACCCCCGACGTGGTCGCACAGGTCGAACGCGACGGGGAGATCGTGGCGGCCAACCCCGCCATGGCGGACCTCGCGGGTGTCGACCGTGACGCGCTCCGGGGAGCGTCGCTCACCGAGCAGTTCCCCGAGACGGGCGAGTCGTGGCTCACCGCGGGGCAGGCGGTCCTCGAAACCGGCGAGTCCCGGACCTTCGAGAGCGAACTCGACGGTCGGCACTTCCACAACATCGTCGTCCCGGTCGACATCCGGACCGAACGTGACACCTTCCAGTTGATCGCCCGGGACGTGACCGAGCGGACCGAGCGCGCTCGGGAACTCAAGCGGAAAAACGAGCGGCTCGACCGCTTCGCGAGCATGGTCTCACACGACCTCCAGGGCCCGCTCGACATCGCGACGATGAACGCGAAACTGCTGGCCGAGGAGTTCGACGAGAACCCGGACGAACTCGACGCCATCCAGCGCTCTCACGACCGGATGGAGCGACTCATCGAGGACGTGCTGACGCTGGCACGGCAGGGCGACACCGTCGACGACCCCGTGGCGACGACCATCGGGACGGCCGCCAAGAAGGTGTGGCCGTACGTCGACGCGGAGGGCACGGACCTCGTGGTGGAGACGGACGCGGAGATCATGGCCGACGACGCGCGCCTGCAGGAACTCCTGAGCAACCTGTTTCGCAACGCCATCACCCACGGCAACGCCGACACGGTACGGGTCGGCACGTTCGCGGACGGCACCGGCGAGGACGAGGCGTCCATCGCCTTCTACGTCGCCGACGACGGGACGGGCATCCCGGAAGACGATTACGAGACGGTGTTCGAGACCGGTTTCTCGACCGCCGGTGACGGCACCGGGTTCGGCCTGGCTATCGTCGAGCAGATCGCCGACGCCCACGGGTGGACGGTCGACGTCGGCGAGAGCCAGGACGGTGGCGCGCGCTTCGACGTGACCGGCGTCGACCCGACCTGAGTCGCCCTCCGGCGGCCCGCTCCGGACCGCGGTCGTTATGCCGATTCCGTCCGTGATCCGGGACGATGACATACCGCGGCGTGGTGCTCGATCTCGACGGGACGGTCTACCGTGGCAACGAACTCCTCCCCGGCGCGGCCGAGACGGTCGACGCGATCCGGGCCCGCGATATCTCGCTGTGCTGTTGCTCGAACAACCCCACCAAGACCCGCACCGAGTACGTCGACCGACTCGCCGGTATGGGTGTCGAAATCGACGAACACGAGGTCCTCTCGGCCGGGACAGTCACCACCGACTACCTCGTCGCCGAACACGCCGGCGACGACTGCTTTCTGATCGGATCGCCGGGCCTGCGCGACCAGCTGGCCGCCGCCGGTGTCACCCTGATCGACGACCCGACCGCCGCCGACGTGGTCGTCGCCTCCTGGGACCGCGAATTCGACTACGACGACATGACCGACGGCCTCCGCGCGCTGGCCGACCCGACGACGGTCTTCGTCGGCTCGGACCCCGACCGGACCGTCCCGGCCTCGGGCGGCCGCTCGGTCCCGGGTTCGGGGGCGATCATCGGCGCCGTCGCGGCCGTCGCCGACCGCGAGCCGGACCGCGTGATGGGCAAGCCCTCGCCGGAAGCCATCGACGCCGTCAGGGAGGCCCTCGGCGTCTCGCCCGGCGAGTGCCTGCTCGTCGGCGACCGCCTCGACACCGACATCGCGATGGGCGAACGCGCCGGGATGACGACCGCCCTCGTGCTGACCGGGGCCGCCGACCGCGACGACGTGGCCGACGCCGACGTGACGCCCGACCACGTTCTCGATACCATCGGCGACGTGCCCGACCTGCTGGGCTGAGGACGTTCCCGACCGTCCTCATTGCCGGCTAGCTTTATGTCTGTGCCGTCCGTTAGCACACCTCGTGTTCCAGCCGAACACGGATTCACCATGACTGGCAAGCAGATCCTGATGATCGTCGGCGACTTCGGGGAGGACTACGAGACGATGGTGCCGTTCCAGGCGCTCCAGGCAGTCGGCCACGAGGTCGACGCGGTCTGTCCGGACAAGGAGGCGGGCGACACGTGCAAGACGGCGATCCACGACTTCCGGGGCGACCAGACCTACATGGAAGCCCGGGGGCACGACTTCGCGGTGACGGAGACGATGGCCGCCATCGACCCCGCCGACTACGACGCGCTGGTCGTCCCCGGCGGGCGCGCGCCGGAGTACCTGCGCACACACGAGGAAGTCATCGAGACGGTCCAGCACTTCTTCGAGGCCGGCAAACCCGTCGGGGCGCTCTGTCACGGCCCCCAGATTCTCGCCGCTGCGGACGTACTCGACGGCTACGGGATGACCAGCTATCCCGCGGTGCGGGCCGAGGTCGAGGCCGCGGGCTGTTCGTGGGTCGACGGGGTGACTCGGGACCGGAACCTCGTCACCGGACAGGACTGGAGCGACCACGTCGAGTGGCTCTCGGAGTTCCTCGACATGCTGGGCACCGACATCGAACACGGGGAACCGGTCGCGCCGGCGGACGACTGACTGGTCACTGAACCACAAGGTTGTCCACGATGGCGTGAGAACCGGCCCGCGTGACACGCCGCCCTCCACTCTCCAGACGCACCTTCCTGTCGGGCGTCGGTGCCCTCGGACTCGGTGCTGGAGCCCTCGTCGCCAGTGCCGACGGCACCGACGGTCCCGACTGGCCGATGTACCGCCACGACCCCGCCGGGACCGCACACGCCCCGGACGCCAGCGTGCCACGAGCGAGACCGACCGAGCGCTGGCGCTACGAGTTCGACGACGTGGGCGGACTCCGGACGCCCGCACCGATCCTCCACGACGGGCGCGTGTTCGTTGCGCGCCGGTCGCTGACCGCGTTCGACGCTGACTCCGGCGACCGAATCTTTCGACTCGATCCCGACGACGACGCGAAACCGTTTCTCTCGACACCAGCGGTCGCGTCGGCACGGGCCTACGTGACGCCGAGTCTCGTCGCGGCGACGGAGTACGGACTCCGGGCGGTCGGGATCGGCGGTGGTCCCGACCTGCCGCTGACCGACGGGAGCGGGCTGGCACAGCGCTGGTCCACGGGACAACAGCCGAACAACTCGGCAGTCTCGTCGTTGAACCTCGGCAGTGGGTGGCAATCACCGGCGGTCGCCGCCGACGGTACGGTGTACGCCCCCGAGGACGGCATCGTGGCGATAGACGCCAGTTCCGGGTCGATCCGCTGGTCGGAGCCCCGACAGTACACGAGCACTCCGTCGGTCGCCGATGGCGGGGTCTACGCCGTCACCTTCGACGGGGTTCGGGAACTGGCGGTCGAGGACGGGACTGTGCGATGGAGCGAGTCCGTCCCCGACATCAGGCCGGATCTTCCCCCCGTCGTCGCCGACGGGCGGGTGTACGTCGGTCACGAAACCGGGCTGGTCGCGATGGACGCCGACGGCGGAAACCGTCTCTGGACGACCGGGCCGCGGTCGGGCGACCACGGACAGTTCTTCACACCACCCGCCGTAACGTCGGATGCCGTCTACGCCGCCGGGACTGGCGTCCTCGACGACGGCAGCGACGGGCTCGTCGCGCTGGACCCCGAGACCGGCGAGCGACTGTGGGACGCCCCACTCTCGATGGTCGGTCCGAACACGGACGGTCCGGTCGTCGCCGGTGGCGTGGTCGTCCAACCCGGCGACCACGACCTGGACGCGTTCGACGCCGCGACTGGCGAACGACTGTGGCGGATCGAGCGCGACGCGATCATCTCCCAGCCTGCCCCCGGTGACGGTCGGTTCTACCTCGCGGACGGCGACGCTCTCACCGCGTTCGGAGGTGCCTGACCGTGCCCTATCGCGTTCCCGGGATGTCGGCACGGGACGAGGCCGGCGGGGGCGGCGTCACCAGGGCGTTCACCCACGCGACGAGTGTCTTCCTGAGCCGACCGGCGCTGTTCGTCCCCTTCCTCCTCGCCGGCCTCGTGATCGTCGGCGTCGAGCAGGCGATGCTCGCCGACCCGGTGCCGGTCACGACGACGGAATCACTCACCGGGACCGGCGTCGATCTGCAGCTCCCGTATCTGCCGGTCGAACAGCGCCGCGTGACGACGCCGCCTGTCGCCCTCTGGGGGCTCGAACTCCGCTGGCTCGCCGAGCGCGGCCTGTTCGCGCTCGTGACGACCGGAACCACCGCGCTGGCCGGCGCGGTCGCCGTCGCCGGGATGTACGAGGGCGGGCTCCGTCCGGGGCTCCGGGCGCTCGACGGGGCGTCCGCCGCACGCGCGGTCGGCTACGTGGTCGGGTTCGGGCTGACGCTGGTTCCCGTCGTGGCGCTCGTCCTGGTGGCCCCCATCCTCGTCGTCCCGGCGTTCGTCCTGACCCTGTTCGTCGCCGTGCGCCTGTTCGTCGCGTTCCCGCTGGTCGTGCGCGGCGAGTCGATCACGACCGCGGTCCGGACGAGCTGGCGACGCATGGGTGGCTACGGTATCTCGCTGACCTTTTTCATCCTGCTGCTGGCTGTGTTCGGTCTGTCGCGGCAGATCGGTTTCTTCGGCGGCGGACTGGCGACGGTGCTGGTCGGGGTCCCGCAGGTCGGCACGATGACCACGCTGGCGTTCTGGACCGAACCGAGCGACGACGGCGACGGGGTCGCCGCCGATGCAGGCTCCGTCTGACCCGCCGCCGACTCACGCTTCTACCATCGCCACGGGGCGCACCCACCCGGCGCTCGCGTCCTCTATCTTCACGGGGAAGGTGACGACCGGCACGTCGGTCCGGCGGGGCAACTCGTCGAGGTTGGCCATCTTCTCGATCTGGCAGTACTCGACCTCACGACCCGCGAAGTGGGCGGGCCAGAGTTCGGATTCGTCGCCTGTCTCGACGTACCGCCGCCCCATCTCGTCGAAGGGCTTGTCGAAGCCGTAGGCGTCGGTGCCGACGACTTTCACCCCCTGCTCGACGAGGTGTTTCGTCGCCGCTGCGCCCATTCCGGGGAACTCAGTCAGGTACTCGGCCTGGCCCCACAACTCGTCCGCGCCCGTCTCGATGAAGACGAGTTCGCCGGCCGAGAGGTCGTGACCGAGGTCGTCGAGTCGGTCGTCGATCATATCCGGCGTGATCTCTGCACCCGCGTCGAGATCGGTGAAATCGAGGATCACGGCGTTGCCACAGCACCACTCCAGCGGAATCTCGTCGATGGTCTTGGCCGGTTCGCCGTCACATTCGGGGCCGTAGTGCCAGGGCGCGTCGAGGTGGGTCCCGGCGTGGGGGATCGCCGTGATCTCCTCCCACGCGAGCCCCTGTCCGTCGGGGAACTCCTCGCCCGCCACGTCGTGGCCCAGTGCCTGGAGGTTGCCGGCGAGACTGGCCGCGCCCGCCTCGTGATCCATGTAGTCGATCTCGGGCGGGTAGGGTTCGCTCGCGACGCCCGGTTCGAGGCCGACGCTCAGGTCGATCAGTCGCTTGCTGGCGAAGTCCATGCGAGCCACGTCGGACACCGACGACAAGGACTTTTCCCGGCATCAGGCGACTCGTTCGCCGACCAGCGGTGCAGCGACGATACCCCCACCGGCGACAACGGCACCGACGAACGCGACCGGGACCGACGGGCCGAACACGTAGAGAACGCCGCCGAGTCCGCCCACGACCACCAACACGACGCTCCCCACGATCACCTCCCGGCGAGTCGAGGCGAGCGTCGGAATCGCGTCGGCGACGGCGTACCAGACCAGCCACGCGCCGACGGCCGCCCCGACTGCGGCCGCGCTCTCGGGGTGGCCGTCGACGAACAGCCCGACGATCCCGACTACCACTCCGACGACGAGGACCCGGCCGGGCGCGGTCCCGCCGTCGGCGAGCCAGTAGCACGCGGCGAGTATCGCCAGTCCGAGTCCGACGCCGGCGATCACGTCCACGAGATAGTGGACACCGAGGACGAGCCGCGATGTCGCGACGACCGTGACGACGACTGCGGCGAGTCCGATCCGTACGCGGTCGCGTACTCCGTCGAGAACGAGCGCCAGTCCACCCCAGACCATCGTACTGCCGAGCGCGTGCCCGCTCGGGAACCCGGAACTCGAAGCGGTGGTGATGTTCTCGAACACCGCGGCCAGTATCGGCGGGAGCCATCCGACTGCGGGGGCCTCGCTGGCCCCGGGCGGTCGCGGGAACCCGAACATCGGTTTGAGCGTGCCGACCACCACGACGTAGGTCACCACGAGTGCGAAGACGAACAGTCCGCGGGGGCGGTCGACAGCCGAGCGTGGGATCGCGCTCCCGCCGACGTACAGTCCACCGCCGAGGACGAACAGAAACCACACGTCGCCCAGCTGTGTGAGCAGGGCGAACAGCGTGACGACGGCTATCTCTGCCTGCCCGTGCAGGACCTCCGTGACGCCGACACCGCGTCCAATCGGGAACACGGCTACGCGCCGGACGGGGCGATAGCGGTTCGACCGACGAAATCCGAACTGTGCCTACACATCGGTGATACGGTATTGGTGATCGAACGGATCGACGATCAGTGCAAGGAACAGGTGGAGTAAAACGGTGACGGCTAGCAGTCCCGCGTTCCAGAGGGGCGAATTGTACCAGATGAGGTCCACGATCACGGGTTCGGGGTAGACGGGCCAGAACGGTTCGAGGGGTTGGGCGATGTCCGGTGCCGAGAGAATATCGGCGAACAGGTGGCTGAAGCCGCCGATCATGAACGCCGTCACGGTGAACATCACCACGCCCGGCGTCGTGGCCCGTTCGCTCCACAGCCAGCGGTCGAGCGGTCGACGTTGCGTCGCCGCGACGATTCCACCCACCGCCAGGCTCAGGGCCACGACGAAGACCACTGTGTGGGTGATCCCGTGGTGGTGGATCAGCGCCGGCGCGAGTTTCTCGATCCAGAGGTCCATATCGAGAAGCGGGGCCGCGACGACCGCGATCCCGACGAAGGTGAGGCTCACCCGCCGACTCCAGAGGAACCACGCCGGAGCAGCCCACAGCAGTCCCATCGCCAGGTGTCCCATCACGTCGACCATGCAGGCGGCTATGGGGCCGGTTCGGATACAGGGACGGCCTGCATTTGCAAGTCGCCGCGGCCCGATTCCCTGCCAGGGTACGACCGTGGGACCTTACAGAATAACCTTCCCGAGCGCGCTCGTGGCGAGTTCGACGGCGAGTTCGGCGGTCTGGTTGTGTTGATCGAGGATGGGGTTGACTTCGACGAGTTCCATGCTCGCCAGTCGGCCGGGGTCGGCGGCGCGTTCGGCGATGATCTCCATGGCGGCGTGGGCCTCGCGGTAGGAGACGCCGCCGCGTTCGGGAGTCCCGACGCCGGGCGCTTCGGTGGGGTCGAGCCAGTCCAGGTCGAGACTGACGTGGACGCCGTCGGTGCCGTCGGTGGCGATGTCGAGTGCCTCCGAGACCACTTCGGTGACGCCGCGGGCGTCGATGTCGGTCATCGTGTACGCGGTCACGTCGCTATCCCGGATGTTCGGCCGTTCGGCCTCGTCGATGCTCCGGAGCCCAACGAGGGCGACGTTCTCCTCGGCGACGTTGGGCGCGGGGGCCCAGTCGGTGTCGGCGAACGATCCCTTCCCGAGGATGGCGGCGAGGCTCATCCCGTGGACGTTCCCGCTGGGCGTCGTCGCGGGCGTGTTGAAGTCACCGTGAGCGTCGAACCAGACGATGCCCGTCTCGGCCTCGCGTGAGACGCCGCCCGCGGTGCCGATGGCGATGGAGTGGTCACCGCCCAGTATCAGCGGGAAGTCACCGTCGGCGACGGCGTCGTCGACCTCGTGAGCGAGCCGAGTACAGACGGTCTCGGTCTCGCCGAGGAACTTCGCGTCGCCCGACGCCGGGGCACCGCTGTCGGGATCGGTCTCCTCGGGGCGCGGGACGTGTACGTCACCCCAGTCGGTGCAGGCCACGTCCAGCCCCTCGATCTCCCCGGCCAGACCGGCGTACCGGATGGCCGAGGGCCCCATGTCGACGCCACGTCGGTCCGCCCCGAGGTCCATCGGGACGCCGATGATCCGCACGTTCCGATCCATCACCTCGACCACTCTCGCGGATCTACAAAACTACTGGTACTGTGCACACACCTGCGCGATTCCTTCCTCGAAGGAGATCTGTGGTTCCCAGCCCGTCGCGTCGTTGATCTTCGAGTAGTCCGCGCAGGTGTCGTGGACGTACACGTCCTCGGGGATGGGGTTCTCGACGTACTCCGGGTCGATGTCGGTCCCCAGTTCGTCGTTGAGCATCTCGACGACGGTGTTGAACGAGTACGCCTCGCCGGTGCCGAGGTTGTAGATGCCGGTGAGTTCGTGATCGGCGGTCAGTTCGATGCCCCGCACGATGTCGTCCACGTGCGTGAAGTCCCGGGTTTGCTCGCCGTCGCCGTACAGCACTGGCGATTCGCCGCTGGCCATGTCGTCGGCGAACTGCGCGATGACGTTGGCGTACTCGCCCTTGTGTTCCTCCGCGCCACCGTAGCCCTGATAGACCGAGAAAAAGCGCAGACCCGCCATGTTCATGTCGTGGTAGTTGGCGAAGTACTCCCCGTAGCGCTCGCGGCCGAGTTTGGAGGCCTCGTACCCGGTGTTCACGCTCACGGGCATGTCTTCCGGCGAGGGCTCGGTTCGACTGCCGTAGATCGAGGAGGTCGTCGCGTAGACGACCGTCTCACAGCCAGCCTTGCGCGCCTGCTCGACGGTGTTGACGAACCCCTCGATGTTGACGCGGGCACCCCGCTGTGGGTCGTCCTCGTGCATCTGGAGCGAGGAGAGCGCGGCGAGGTGAAAGACCACGTCCACGTCGACGGGCAGGTCGTCGTCGAGGACGCTGGCGTCGACGAATTCGACGGACGCGTCCAGGTTCTCGGGCGTTCCGAGATAGCCGTCGTCGAGCGCGATGACCTCGTTGTCGTCGGCAAGGTGGTTCGCGAGATTCGAGCCGATGAACCCTGCACCCCCAGTGACGAGTACGCGTTTGTCCTGCATATCTGGACATCTTAGTCGACCATCAAATGTGTGTCGTTCCCCGGAATATCTGACACTGATCGGCGTCGGTGAGCCCGTCGTCCCTCGGTTTCCGGACACGTCCGCAAGCACTCGTTTATCCGCCGGGTTTATGGAAAGCTACAACGAACGTCCTCTCATGTCATCAATCGAACTCACGCCGAGCCAGAAGAACATCCTTCAGGAGCTGGTCAATCTCCACCGACAGTCCGAGAGCGCCGTCAAAGGCGAGGATATCGCCGAACAGGTCGACCGCAATCCCGGCACCATACGGAACCAGATGCAGAGTCTCAAGGCCCTCCAGCTGGTCGAGGGTGTACCCGGGCCGAAAGGTGGCTACAAGCCGACTTCCAACGCGTACGAGGCACTCCAGGTCCAGAACATGGACGAGGCGGCGGACGTGCCGCTCAAGCACAACGGCGAAGCGGTCCCCAGCGCCAACGTCGAGGAGATCGACCTCACCAGCGTCCACCACCCCGAGGAGTGCCGCGCCGAGATCAAACTCCAGGGGTCGATCTCGGAGTTCCACGAGGGCGACACGATCACCGTCGGTCCGACACCGCTGTCGAAGCTCCGCATCATCGGCACCATCGAAGGGAAAGACGACACGAGCAACATCCTCATCCTCACTATCGACGACATGAAGGCCCCCGTCGGCGAAGTCGAGAAGTAAGTTCCGTTCGTCCAGTAATCCTCGCTATTTCTTCGATCTCCAAGCCGTCCGTCCAGCCGTCGAAATCCCGGCAGTCGTCGCCGCTAGTCGGTCAAACCCCAGTCACCGAAACGGGCGCACCTATAAAAACTGACGACATGGCGATGGCGATTTCAAAGCCTTTGTATCGGGTGACTCCCGAGGTCCGGGTATGACCGACGACGTCGTCGTGCTCGGCTCCGGCTACGCCGGTGCGGGCGCGATCAAGAGTCTCGAATCGGAAGTGGGAAGCGACGCGGACATCACCTGGATCTCCGACGTCGACTACCACCTCGTTCTCCACGAATCTCACCGCTGTATCCGGGACCCGAGCATTCAGGAGAAGATCACCATTCCCGTCGAGGATATCAAGTCCCCCAGCACGCGCTTCGTCCAGAGCGAGGTCGAGGACATCCACACGGACGACCGCACCGTCGAGCTGGCCGACGACTCCGAAGTCGACTACGACTACCTGCTGGTCGCGCTGGGTTCCCAGACCGCCTTCTTCGGCATCGACGGCCTCGAACAACACGCCCACACGCTGAAGGGCCTCGACGACGCGCTCGGCATCCACGAGGACGTGAAGGAGGCCGCTCGGGAGGCGTCCCAGTCCGACCCCGCACAGGTCGTCGTCGGCGGTGCCGGCCTGTCGGGCATCCAGAGCGCCGGCGAGATCGCGGAGTTCCGCGACGACCACCGCGCCCCCATCGACATCCACCTCGTCGAGGGCCTCGACGAGATCTTCCCGGGCAACGACCCCGAAGTGCAGGGTGCCCTGCGGAAGCGCCTGGAGGCGCTGGACGTGAACATCATGACCGGCGAGTTCATCGGGGAAGTCGACGAGGAGACGGTCTACATCGGCGACGAGACCGAACTCGACTACGACGTGTTGCTCTGGACCGGCGGCATCACGGGCCAGGACGCCGTCGCGGACGTGGACCTCGAACAGGACGAGCGCAACCACCGCATCAACACGGGCATGAACTTCCAGACCGAGGACGAGCGCGTCTTCGCCATCGGTGACTGTGCCCTCATCGACCAGCCCGGCGAGAACCCCGCGCCGCCGACGGCCGAGGCCGCCTGGGAGGCCGCCGACCACGTGGGCAAGAACATGGCCCGCGCCATGCGCGGCCAGCCGCTGGACGACTGGACGTTCAAGAGCAAGGGGACCGCCATCTCCGTGGGCGAGGACGCCGTCGCCCACGACGTGATGTTCATGCCGATGGAGACCTTCGGCGGCTTCCTCGCGCGCAACCTGAAGAAGGCAATCGCCGCGCGCTGGATCTCCTCGATCACCGGCCCGGGCCGCGCGATGAAGGCCTGGCCCGATATGTAAACTCCTGTTGACCAAACAATACTAAGACGTTCGGGCGATCACGCGCCGCCATGGACGCGTGGACCCCTCGCGAGGCCGCCCGGAACGCACCGCTCGTTTTTGTGCTCTCGCTGGCCACCGTCGTCCCACTGGAACTGCTGGTCTTCGATTCGACGGCCACGGTGAGCGAGGCGGTCGTCCGCGGGCTCCCGACTGCGAC
Source organism: Halorientalis pallida (assembly GCF_049605515.1). Lineage (GTDB taxonomy): Archaea > Halobacteriota > Halobacteria > Halobacteriales > Haloarculaceae > Halorientalis > Halorientalis pallida_A. Next base: position 917,606 of record NZ_CP187158.1, on the reverse strand, counting down.
CGGCCTCGCCTTCGGATTCGCCTTCGTCCACGTCGCTCGCTGGCACTACGAGCGGAAAGCGGCCTGAGCCGAACGCGTCGGTGACGCTACCTTTTTGTCATCCGTCCGTGAAGTTGCTGGCGTTCGTGCCTCGTCGACCGAATCTGTCCGGGACGCTCCCCGAGATTCCGTTCCTGTCCCTGTTCAAACGCAAATTTCCGTTCACCATCTTCCTGATCGCCGGCGTCGGGTGGGTACTCGTGACCAACGGCGTCCGGATGGCGGACGTGTTCGGCCCGTCGCCGAGTCCGTTCAACCCGCTCGTTCACCTCTCGAATCAGTTCTTCCACGCGAGCCTCGACCACTACCGGGGGAACATGCTCGTCCTGGTTCCGCTCGGGGTCGTCCTGACGCTGTTGACGAGCGACAAACACGTCCTCGCCGTCGTCGTCGGGGCCGACGCGCTGGCGAGTTTCGTCTACCACGTCGGGTCCGGTCCCGTAGTCGGGTCCAGCGGGATCGCCTTCGCCATCATCGGCGTGCTGATCGTCAGGACCGTCGGCGACGCCATGCAGAACGCGTCGATGGAGTGGCTGCTAACGATCATGGTCGGCCTGTTCCTCCCGTTCTTCCTGGTGTTGCTGATCGTCGCCGTCGCCCTCCACGGGGCCTGGGTCGCTCACTTCGGGCACCTGCTGGCGTTTTGCTTCGGCGGCATGCTGGAGGCCGCGTTCGTCGTCGTCGGGCACGCGAGCGACGACCGACTCGTGTTGTCGTGGTAGTACACAGCGGGACCACCGACGGATGTCGTGGTGAGGGCACCGTGCCCGTCGGCTCCGTCCCGCCATCGCTACTCGTTCGATGCCCCGACGCCCGAAATTAATTTCATTAATAATTTTGATTGCATCAATTCGTATCGTATACACAAAGAATTTACAAAACCCCGGTCAAGCCGGCGATGGCATGGCAGATAACAGGTCTTCGAGTCGACGCCAGTTTCTCAGAGGAACAGGTGCGACGCTCGCGGTGGGGGCTGGTATCAGTGTCGCCAGTCAGCCTGCCACAGCGGCGCTCACGGACAAGCTATTCCAGATCGAGATCATCCCGATAAACTCCGAGACGGCGTTCGATATCGACTTCGACTGGACTGTCGACCCGGTGGTGGTCTCCGAGCCCTGGGACGGCTACGCCAACAAGAGTGGTGCCACGGTTTCCGGGGAGATCACGAGCAGTTGGGGGTCGGTGGTAATCGGTGTCGAGGAGTACGCCCTGGAAAGTGTCAGTGCCAGCAGAGGTCCGCTCGCTTACGGTGCCCAGTACCTCCCTCAGAACGCCGAGGCGCAGTACGACACGCCGGAAGGCGACGGCGACCGCTTCTCCCAGATCGAGGTCTCTGGCGACGGGAAATACGTGTTCGCAGTGCCGTTCGCAGAGGACGTCGGTACCTCAACTTCAACGGGTGAAGATTACGGGCACGTCTGGGAAGCCGGCGACAGCGTCGAACTGGAGCCCACCCAGTTCGCCGGCCTCGACCAGACCGGCCGTGAGGACGGCGCGGTCTCGACGTTCTACGTCCCGATCGCCGTCCGGCGGAACGGAGAAAATTACGGGCCGGTCGGGATCAACTTCGAGTCACAGGACCAGATCGTCACCATGCAACACGAGGGTCGGGACCAGTCCGTCGGGAGCCGGTTCGGGCCCGGGGAACAGGAACTTTCCGACAGGTCGGAACCCCACGACGCAATCGGTGGAATCGGCATCGTCGACGGGGGGTCCGACAAGTATCAGGCCGCCGCCTTCGACAAGGATCCCGCCACCTGGTGGGATAGCTACGACCTCTACAACCCAGCGGCCCGCCATCCCTGCTGGATGCGGCTCGAAGACGGCGTCTCGGTCAACGTCTTCACCACCGACACCGACCGCGGCTGTCGGTTCGTCTGAGCCCCACACCGAGGGACCATCGACGCGGTAGCCACCCGTCGAACGGGACGGCTGTCCCGCCGTCACCGACCGTCACCTTCGCGCAGTCTGTCACCTTCGAGCATCCGCTAGCGGTCTGATTCGTGCGATACTGGCGGTCGTGACCGTCGTCGGCGACGCGAGTGACGACCGACTGGTACACCGTCGCGAAAGCAGGGTCGAAACCGACCAACGGCGAACCGATATCTCCCCACCGTTCCATAGCACAAGTAGTCGTCACTATCGAACGACACTGCTCGTCCCGGTCACGAGAGACATGTGTCCGACGTATCACGCCGAGTCGATACCAATCGGACACCTGTCGAATCCAGTTGAATATATCAAAATTATAAAATTTAAGTCGGGGTTCGGGCGGAACGGCGGGTGTGGAGCCCAAGAATCTCCCAGACATCGACCCGACGGCGCACAACAGACGAAAATTCCTGCAGCGAACCGGTGGCGTTTCGCTGGCGGCCGTGGTCGGCCTGTCCGGCGGCGCGTCGGCACAGGTGACAGAAGACGGCGAGTTCGAGACCGATCCGTACTCGCTGGGTGTCAAGTCCGGCGACCCGCTCCCGAACTCGGTGATTCTCTGGACGCGACTCGCACCGAATCCGCTAGAAGCCGACGGCGCGATGCCGAACGAGCCCTTCGAGGTGAACTGGAAAGTCGCGTCCGACGAGGCCATGTCGAACGTGGTCTCGTCGGGAACCGCGACGGCCAAACCCGAACACGCCCACACCGTCCACGTCGACGCCGACGGCCTCCAGCCCGACACGGAGTACTACTACCAGTTCGAGTGCCGGGGCGAGACGAGTCCCGTCGGTCGGACCAAGACCGCCCCAGAACCCGGTAGTTCCGTCGACGAGTTCCGGTTCGGATTCGCCTCCTGTAACCGGTGGGCCGACGGCTACTTCACGGCCTACGGCGACATAGCCGAGGACGAACTCGATCTGATCGTCCACCTCGGCGACTACATCTACGAGTACGGCATCGACGGGACCCAGACGCCTCGGAACCGCCAGCTCCCCCAGGAGTACAAGAAGGAAACCACCGACCTCGAGACCTACCGCCTGCGCTACGCTCTCTACAACACCGATCCCGACATGCAGGCGGCACACGCCAGTGCCCCGTGGCTGGTCACGCGGGACGACCACGAGGTCGACAACAACTGGGCCGGCGACGTGCCCCAGGACCCCGACGAACAGAGTACCGAGGAGTTCGTCGAGCGCCGGGCGGCGGCGTTCAAAGCGTACTACGAGCACCAGCCGTTCCGGATGGCCCAGAAACCCGACGGCCCGAGCCAGAAGCTCTACCGGTACTACGAGTTCGGCGACCTGATCGACTTCAACGTCCTCGACACGCGACTGTACCGCTCCGACCAGGCCTGTGACGACGTGTTCAACAAGGTCGACTGCGAGGAGCGGTTCGAGGAGGACCGTACCATCCTCGGCGACGCACAGGAAGACTGGCTCCTGGGCAACCTCGCGGAGTCCGACAATACCTGGAACGTCCTCGCCAATCAGCTGCCTTTCGCGAAGATGGACTTCAAAATGGGGCCGAAGGAAGGGTACCGGACCGAGCAGTGGGACGGCTACGTCCCCGAACAGCGCCAGGTAAAGCGGGCATTCGAGGAGGACGCCAACAACCCAGTCGTCATCACCGGTGACTTCCACTCCCACTGGGCGAACAATCTGATCAGCGCCAAATCCGGCTCCGACGAACCCGTCGGGGCGGAGTTCGTCGGCACGTCCATCGCCTCAGGCGGCGACGGGGCCGACATGGACGACTTCGGCCGGTACGTCGTCACCGAGAACGACAACGTCGAGTACTACAACAATCGTCGCGGCTACGTCCGCTGTACTGTCACGCCCGAGGAGTGGACCACGGAGTTCCAGGTCGTCGAGTACGTTGAGGAGCCCGGCGCGCCCTCGCGGACGGACGCAGTCTTCCGGGTCGAAGCCGGTCAGCCGGGCCTCCAGCCCAAGCACCCGAAGGTCCTGGCCGATTCGGTAGCCGTCGGCAACGGCAAGACCGGAACGGCGGAGCTGACGGCTCGCTGGCTCGACGAGGGCCTCGCCGGTGGCTCGGTGACGCTCTCGCTCTCGAACCCCGAGGTGGCGACGATCACCGACGCCTCGGTCGTCGACGCCTTCGGCATGGCCGAAGCGACCGTCGCGAGCGACGGTTCGTCGGCGACGCTCCGGTTCGCCGACCTCGACAAGAACGTCCAGTCGGTCGTCGCGGGGACGGACACCCCGCTCGCGAGCCTCGACGTTCGCGGGGACGCCACGGGCACCACCGACCTCGAAGTCGAGGTCGGCCGCCTGAACGACGAGGGCGGGGCCGACCTCCAGACCACTACCGAGATGGGCGTCGTGGTCGTCGGGCCGCCGCCGGTCGGCGGTGGCGACGCTCCGCGCGATCCCGACGGCGACGGCCTGTTCGAGGACGTGAACGGGAACGGTCGCCTCGACTACAACGACATCGAGACGCTGTTCGAGCACTTCGACGACGACAGCGTTCGGCTGAACAGGGCCGCCTACGACTTCAACGAGAACGGGAAACTGGACTACGACGACGTGGTGACGCTGTACGAGGGCATCAACTGACCGGCGTCGCTCCGGTCTGCCCCCCGAACCCCCTTCTTTTCACTCGATTCCCAGCCCCGCGTGCCACTCGCCCGCGCCCGATTCGGCGACCCGCTCGTCCATCTTCGCCAGCAGGTGCGTCGCGAGACTCGCGGTCTCGGCGGCCCGCCGCTCGCCCTCGGTCCGGAACTCGCCAGTGACGCGGTTGGCGTAGACAGAACAGACCGCGCCCGCGCGCAGGCCGTAGACGTTCGCCAGCGTCAGGATGGCGCTGGCCTCCATCTCGAAGTTCAGGACGTTCGCCGCGCGCAACTCCTCGACCAGCCCCTCGCTTCCGCGAGCCTCGAAGTCCTCGAAGCCGGGGCGACCCTGGCCCGCGTAGAACGAATCCGTCGAGCAGGTCAGGCCGACGTGGTAGTCGTAGCCGAGGCGCTCTGCGGCGGCGACGAGGGCGGCGACCACGGCGTGATCCGCGACGGCGGGGTAGTCCTCGCGGACGTACTCGTCGCTGGTCCCCTCCTGCCGGACCGCGCCGCGAGTGATGACGAGGTCGCCGACGGCCGCGTCCTCGCGAATCGCACCGCAGGAGCCGACGCGGATCAGCGTGTCCGCACCCACGCGAGCGAGTTCTTCGACTGCGATGGCCGCCGAGGGACTGCCGATCCCCGTCGAGGTGACCGAGATCGGCGTGCCGTCGTAGGCACCGGTCGCCGTGCGGTACTCGCGATGTTCGGCTCTCACCTCGCTGTGGTCCCACGCGTCGGTGACCTTCGGGACGCGCTCGGGATTGCCGGGGAGCAGGACGGTCTCGGCCACGTCTCCGGGGCCGACTTCGAGGTGGTACTGCTCGCCGTCGTTGGGGTCTTCGCTGTCCATCCTCACTTCCCCAGCGTCTCTGCGCTGATGGCGTCGGGCAAGAGGTCGCCCAGTCGGTACTCGGGCGTCGCGTCGCCCTCGTCACAGACCACGACGAGGTCGTCGTGGCAGAACTCCACGAGCGTCTGTCGGCACATCCCACAGGGGGTCACGCCGTCGCGTTCGCTCGACGAGACCGCGAGGCGGTCGAACTCGCGGTGGCCGGCCTCGACCGCCTTCCCGACGGCCAGCTCCTCGGCGTGCAGACTGTTGCTGTAGTTGGCGTTCTCGATGTTACACCCGGTGAAGACGGTGCCGTCCGCGGTCCGGAGCGCGGCCCCGACCCGATACTCCGAGTACGGGACGTGAGCGTCGTCCTGCGCGGACCGCGCACGCTCGACCAGATCCTCCATGGCCGGTGCCGACGGGGCGACCGGACAAATACCTAGCCCGACTCCGCGGCGAGAACTGACGGACGATTTATGAGGGACTATTGACAATGGACGGGCATGCGGTACACGCGTTCGCTCTATCGGTCACTGGTGGGGACCTACTGCGCGCTGGTCGTGGGGCCGTTCGCCGCGGCGCTGGCGGGGGTATCCGGCCTCCTCGACCCCTGGATCAGCCTGGCGGTCGCCGGCCTCGTCGCCGGTGGACTCGGGTACTGGGTGGGGAATCGTCTCGACGTGGAGCGGTTGGCCACGTCGCTACCGCTGGCCGTGCCGCCCGTCGTCCTGCCGCTGGGCTACCTCGTGTGGCTCATCGCGCTCCTCGCACACAATCCCGGGATCAGCCCGCTGACGCTGCTGGGCCGACCGGCGACGCTCGGCGTGTTGGCCGTCGGACCGGCGGTCGCGCTGGTCGAACTCGGCACTCGTTCGGTGACGGTCTCCCGGATCGAAGCCGCCACCGTCCTGTACAGCTTCCAGACCCGTCCCGACAAGCGGGAACGCCGGATCACCTACGGTGCGCTGGCCGTCGGACTGGGTGCCGTCGCCGGCTTGCTCGGGGTGCTGGTGCTGTCGGGGCAGGCGTCCATCGCGGCGGTCCTCGGATTGCTCGTCGTCGTGCCGCTCGCGCTGGCCGTCCTCCGGTCGGACGACCGGACCGTCGTCGTCACCGACGCCGGGCTGGCCGTCGACGGTGCGTTCACCGGCTGGGAGGAGGTTGACTCGTTTACCGTCGCCGAGGACTCGCTGGTGATCCGGCCACGCGGCTGGTTCGCCGACGTGTACCGGCTCGACCTCTCGTCGGGCCCCGATCCCGACCAGCTACGGTCCACGTTCGAGAGCCACGCCAGCCGCTAGTCCACGGCGCGTTCGACGGTCGCGACCGCGTCCGAAATCAGCGCGTCCACGTCGTCGCTCTCCGCGTAGATTCTGACGTACGGTTCCGTCCCGCTCGGCCGGACGAGTAGCCACGATGCGTCGGGAAAGGAGAGCCGAACGCCGTACTCGGTTTCGACGGTGGCTTCCGGGAACCGCTCGGGGAGCCGTGTTTCGAGAGTCGCCATGGCCTCGGCTTTGGTGTCGTCCGGACACCGGACGTTCTCCTTCCGGTAGGGCCGTTCGGTCACCGGTTCGCGCAGGCGGTCGAGGCCCGACGCCGCGACGAGTCGCGTGAGGACGGCCGCGCTGACCACGCCGTCGATCCAGTCGCCGAACCCGGTGTGCATGTGTTTCCACGGTTCGGCGGCGAACACGACCTCGGTCTCCCCGTCGCCTGCGGCGCGGGCCGCGGTCAGTCCCTCGTGGAGGATACCGAGCGCCGTCCGCTCGACGCGACCGCCCGCGGCCTCGACCCGCTCGTCGATCCGTGCCGATGCGTTGGGCGTCGTCACCACCACCGGGTCACCCGCGGCGCTCTCGCGGACGTACCGCTCGGCCAGAATCGCCAGCACGGTGTCCTCGTGGACCACCTCGCCCGATTCGTCGACGAGGACGATCCGGTCGGCGTCGCCGTCGTGTCCGATGCCGATATCGGCGTCACCGTCGGCGACGAACGCGCGGAGATCGGCCAGGCTCTCCGGGGTCGGCTTGCTCTCCCGGCCGGGGAAGTGGCCGTCGACGGTCGCGTTCAGCGCCCGCACGTCGGCCCCGAGCGCCCGGAGGACCTGTGGCGTCGCGACGCTGCCCACGCCGTTCCCACAGTCGACGGCCACCGTCAACCCGTCCGGAGCGGCTCCGAATCCCTCCGCGTAGGTCACGACGGCCTCACGATAGCGTTCCAGTACGTCGAGGTCCGTGGCTCCGCCCCAGGCGTCCCAGGCCACCGGATCGGGTTCCCCAGCGACGCGCTGTTCGATCCGAGCTTCGGCGTCGTCGCCGTACTCCTGCCCGTCGACGAACAGTTTCAGTCCGTTGTCGGTCGGCGGGTTGTGGCTGGCGGTGATCATCACGCCACGTCGATCCTGCGAGGCGTAGGCGAGCGCCGGTGTGGGCACTTCGCCGACCCGACGGACGGTCGCGCCGCCGCTCTCCAGGCCGGCGGCGACCGCCGCCGCGAGCGCCTGACTCGTCTCCCGTCCGTCGCGTCCCAGGACGAACTCGTCGCCGTCGGCCGCCGCCGCGCGACCGACCGACAGCGCCAACTCGGGCGTCACCTGCTGGTCGACCGGGCCGCGGATGCCGGCCGTTCCGAACAGTTCCATAGCTACCGAGAGCGGCGACACACACTTAGAGGCAGGCGGTCCGCCCGTCTCGCCGGACCGCTCAGAGTTCGACGCCGGAGGGGATCAGCGAGTGGTTCCGGAGGAGACTCCCGTCGTCGTCGTAGACCAGCAGTGTCCGCTTGTCGGTGGTGTAGCGGTCGCCGCCGGCCACGTCGATTTCGAGGCTGTAACAGCCGGGGGCGTCGCTCTCCTCCTGGCCGTAGGCCTTCGCGGCGTCGACGAGGTCGAGGATGTCGTCGGCGTCGGCGTTGACTTCGAGGACGAAGTCGCCGGTCAGCCGTTCGGTGATGGCGAGGACGCCGTCGGCGTCGGGGTCGTCGACCGGCGTCTGGAAGCGGAAAGCCAGGTCGAGGTCGGTCCCGGGTGTCAGGCGCGTCTCGAGTTCGTCCGACGGGCCGTCGTACTCGATGTGTACCGTCGGTTGCTCGACTGGATCGTCCGCCACGTCGCGCAACTCGAGTTTGAAGTAATCGCGCCTCATTCAGTATGACAACCTACGTCGTCCGAACCAATGAACGTAACGCCTGTTTCAGATGTGCCCGGTGATTTCCGGCCGCGGCGTGGGGATTTTTGACGGACGCGTTCGGGAGGGCTGGTATGGTCTGGGTGAAGTCGGAGTACGCCGAGGAACTCGCCGTCGTGTCGGCCTGGCTGAGCGCACTCATCCCGTGGTCGATCTCGGTCTCCATCGGCGAGATTCAGGGGGGATCGCTGATCGAGTTTCACTTTCCGTTCCTGTTGATCCGGGTCCTGCTGGGCATCGAAGTACCGGGACCGAACCCGCTCATCATGCCCCCGTGGGAGGCCATCGCCTACTACAGCGACGCGCCCGGCCCGCTCCCGTTCGCCGTCTGGACCGTCGGTGCCGCCGTCGTCGGCCTCGCCGTCCTGCTGAGTCTGGCCATGTACGTCTTCGAGGAGCGCTTCCGAACGGCCCGGCGGGACCCCGTTCGCATCATGGGCGGCCTCCTGCTCGTCGCCGCCGTCCTCCACACCGTCGCCAGCGGTCTCCTCCAGTTCGGCGCGCTTCCGATCTCCGGCATCGCGACCGACGCCTTCCCCGGCATCCTGTTGCCCGTCGGCGTCGTCTTCCAGTTCGCCTTCGCGTACACCCTGCTCCGGGTCGAACGGGTCGACGACCCCGACGTCGAGGCGTCCGGGACCGACGCGGACCCCGACAACACCGAACCCGACGAAACCAGCGAGGAGTGAGGCGCCCGCAGCCGCCAGGGACCTGTCAGTTTGCACGATTAAACGGACGGAAACGAGATGCGAATTTAAGTAAGTGGGTCCGTAAGCGCCAGTAACGCATTCGCCGGACGGCGAGGTCGATCTATGGCAGGACAGAACGCGAGCGCCGGTGACGAGGTCGGTGAGTCACGAGTCGAGGAGGTACGCCGCTGGCTCTCCTATACCGCCGACCTGCTCCGGGGGACGACGCTCCCGGTGCAGAACTACGACCCGGACAAACACGACCGGCTCATCTCCTTTTCCGGCCTGCCGGGCTACGAGGAGACCGACCGCTACTGGCTGAACGTTCCCTTCTCGTTCGTCTCGATCAACTACGACCACGAGGACGACAAACACCTCTATCACGTCGTCGAGCCCCAGCTGGACGAACTGGAGGCCGAACTCCTCGACCGGCTGGCAGAGGACATCCGCGAACCGCTGTTGTACCGCGAGGACGTGGCCGACGACCCCGAGGCCGCACTGCGCGAGGAACTCCAGGACCGCCTGGAGGAGTACGGCGTCGACATCAGTCTCGAATCGTTCTACCGGCTGTTCTACTACCTGCACCGGCGGTTCCACGGCTACGGGCAGATCGACCCGATCATGCACGATCCCCACGTCGAGGACATCTCCTGTGACGGGCCCAACCTGCCCATCTTCGTCTATCACGACGACTACACCGACGTGGAGACGAACGTCACCTTCGAGAGCCAGGAACTGTCGAACTTCGTCATCCAGCTGGCCCAGCGCTCGGGTCGCCACGTCAGCGTCTCCGATCCGGTGGTCTCGGCGACCCTGCCCGACGGCTCCCGGATCGAGCTGGCGCTCGGCGAGGAAGTGACGCCCCGCGGGTCCGCGTTCACCATCCGGAAGTACGCCGACGAGCCGTTCACGCCGATCGACCTGCTGGAGTACGGCACCGCGAACCTCGACATGCTCGCCTTTCTCTGGCTCTGTATCGAGAACAACCGCTCGCTCCTCTTTGCGGGCGGGACCGCGGCGGGCAAGACCACCTCGATGAACGCCGTCTCCATGTTCATCCCGCCGCGGGCGAAGGTGCTGACCATCGAGGACACCCGCGAACTCTCGCTGTACCACGACAACTGGCTCTCGTCGGTGACTCGCGAGCGCCTGGACGACGACGACATCACGATGTACGACCTGCTCCGGTCGGCCCTGCGCCACCGGCCCGAGTACATCATCGTCGGCGAGGTCCGGGGCGAGGAAGCGATCACTCTTTTCCAGGCGATGAACACCGGTCACACCACGTTCTCGACGATGCACGCCGACTCCGTCCAGACCGTCATCAATCGGCTGGAGAACGAACCCATCAACGTCCCGCGACCGATGGTCCAGTCGCTGGACGTGCTCTGCGTGCAGGTCCTCACGCGGAGTCAGGGCGAGCGCGTCCGCCGGATGCGCACTCTCGCAGAGATCGAGGGCATCGACCAGCGGACCGGTGAACTGGACTACTCGAACACATACTCCTGGCGAGCCACCGAGGACCAGTTCTCCGACAGCGGGAGCGATCTGCTCGACGAGATCCGCGAGGAGCGGGGCTGGAGCCAGTCCGAGTTGCTCCGCGAGATCCGGAACCGCAAGAAGTTCCTCAAGTACCTCCGCGAGGAGGGCGTCAACGACTACCGGCGGTTCACGGCGATGGTGAACAAGTACTACGCCGACAGCGGAACCGTCCTCGACCGGATCGAGGACGCCGGCGTCGAAGTGGAATCCTGACATGGTCTCGCCACTCTCGCTCGTCCCGGCCCTCGTCGCGCTCGGCCTCGGAGCCATTCTGATCGCGGCCGGATCGAGCGAGTCACTCAACCGCCGGCTGACCCGAATCTCCCGGGGCGTGTTCGGCCGGTTCGTCGGCGACAGGATCGACCGGAAGGAACTGTTACAGTCGGCCTACGTCCCGGAGACCTATCGGGCCTACGCGGCCAAGACCTACCTCTACGCGGTGCTGTTCGCCGTGCTGGGCGGGATCGTCGGCGGCTACGTCGTCGCCGGACTGATCCTCGCCATCCCGCTGATCGGCGGCCTGCTGGCGGGCCTGCCCAACACGATGACGGCGGTGCTGGGACGCCCCTCGACCTGGTCGCTCGAACTCGCGCCCGACGTGTTCCTCGCGGTCGCCGTCGCCGGCGGTGTCGTCTCGTCGCTCGTGTCGGGTGCGCTGGCCTACACGATGCGCTGGCAACTGCTGGCCAGTCGCGCCGAGGCGCGCCGCCGTCGGATCAACGAGAGTCTCGCCCGGACCGTCGCCTTCCTCTACGCGCTCTCGCGCGGTGGCATGCCGTTCCCGGTCATCATGCGCACGCTGGCGGACAACAGGCGGATCTACGGGGAGAGCGCCCGCGAGATGTCGGTCGCCGTCCGGCAGATGGACCTGTTCGGCACCGACATGATCAACGCCATCCGCCGGATGTCGAAACGGACTCCCAGCGAGGAGTACAAGACGTTCAGCGAGAACCTCTCGTCGGTCCTCCAGAGCGGTCAGAGCCTCCCGCAGTTCCTCCACGACCAGTACGAGCGCTACCAGGAGGAAGCCGAGGAACGGCAGGAGGAACTGCTCGAACTGCTGGCGACCATCGCCGAAGCGTACGTCACCGTCCTCGTCGCGGGGACGCTCTTTCTGATCACCGTCTTGCTCGTGTTCGGCCTCACGACGACCGACACGCTGGGCATCCTCCAGTTGCTCGGGTATCTGGCGATCCCGCTCGCCAACGTCGGGTTCATGGTGTTTCTGAACCAGCGACTGGAACTCCTGGGTATCGGGAGCGACGGCGTGTCGGTCCCGGACGAGTCCTCGCTCGTGGGCGGCGGTACGTCCCAGGGTGGTGACGTGCCCGCCGCCGACGGGGGTCACACGAACGCGCTGGCGCACAACTTCGAGCGACTGGCCATCTACGACCGGCTCCAGCGGTACAAGCGCGTCCTCAACGCCCCCGTCGAGACGGTGCTGCGGAACCCGTCGGCGCTGTTGTACGTGACGATCCCGCTCGCGGTCGTCGTCACCGCACTGCGCCTGCCGGCCGCGCTCACCGGCGTCGGCGTCAACGTCCGCGTCCTCGACGACCTGCTCATTCAGGGGCTCCTGTTCGTCCTCGGCACCTACGCCGTCGTCCGGTACGCCCAGCAGCGCCGGCTCGGGCGGGTCGAGGCCGCCTCCCCCGAGATGCTCGAACGCCTCGCCAGCCTCAACGAGGCCGGGATGTCCGTCGTGGAGAGCTTCGACCGCATCCGCGGGAGTGATCTCGGCGCGCTGACCGACGAGATCGAACGCATCTGGGCCGACATCAGCCTCGGCGCGAACGTCGAGGAAGCGCTCGTCCGGTTCGGCACCCGCGTCCGGACCATCCCCGTCACCCGCGCCGTGACGCTGTTGACCAACGCGATGCGGGCCAGCGGGAACATCGGCGCTGTCCTGCGGATCGCCGCCACGCAGGCCCGCGCGGACCTGCGGATGAAACGCCAGCGCCGCCGGCAGATGCTCACCTACCTCGTCGTCATCTACGTCGCCTTCCTCGTGTTCCTCGTCATCATCGTCGCCGTCGAGGAGGTGCTGGTCCCGAGCCTGCCCAACAGCGTGCCAACGCCGTCCTCGAACAACCGGCTCGGCGTCGACCCGAGCCAGTTCACCCGCTTCGGGAGCGTCAACAAGGCCGCCTACACCCTCGTCTTCTTCCACGTCGGGATGGTCCAGGCCTTCTTTTCGGGCCTCGTCGGCGGCCAGCTCGGTGAGGGGTCGATCCGTGACGGCGTGAAACACGCCGCGATCCTGTTGACCGTGGCCTACGTCGTCTTCGTGTTGCTCTCCTCGCCCGTCGCGTCGATGAACATGGAGGCCCAGTTCGGCGGGAAAGCCGAAGTGAACGTCGAGTCCGCGTCGCTCTCGGAAGGCGGGTTCATCGTCGTCCGCCAGAGTACCGCCGACGGGAAGGTCCTGGGCGTGAGCGAGTACCTCCCCGCCGGGACCTCCGAGGACATCACCATCCAGCTCAGTCAGGAGGTCGACGACGAGGAGACCATCGTCCTGATACCGCACATGGACACCGACGATGACCGGACCTACGACGAGGGCAACGATACCGATGGCGTCTATCCGCCCAGCGCCGACGCCAATCAGGTGGAATTCACCTTCGGCTAACACAATCGTCTTGAGCCACGGCCCGAAAGCGCGAGCATGGACGACGACCCGGCCCGTGCTGGCGTCCGGGACACCTACGACCGGATCGCCGACCACTTCTCGGCCACCCGCGAGTACGCCTGGCCGGAAGTCGAGTCCTTTCTCGCCGACCGTTCCGGTACCCTGGGCCTCGATATCGGCTGTGGCAACGGCCGCCACGCCGAACTGCTGGCCGACGCGACGGATCGCGTCTGCGCCCTCGACGTGAGTCGCGGCCTCCTCGACGCGGCCCGCGAGCGCGTCGCCGGTACCGACGCGAGTTCGGCCGTCCGCCTGGTGCAGGGCGACGCGTCTTCGCTCCCGGTCTCGACCGGGACCGTGGACCTGGCCGTGTACGTCGCGACGCTACACCACCTCCCCACTCGCGAGTTGCGCGTGGCGAGTCTGGACGAACTCGCTCGCGTCCTCGCGCCGGAGGGGCGGGCCCTCGTCAGCGCCTGGAGTACGGCCCACGACCGGTTCGATGCAGACGAGGGGTTCGACACCACCGTGGACTGGACGCTCCCCGGCGGCGAGCGCGTGCCGCGGTTCTATCACATCTACAGCCCCGCGGAGTTCCGGGCGGATCTGGACGCGAGTGGGCTGGCACCGGTCGAGGTGTTCGTCTCCAGCGGGAACTGTTACGCCGTGGTGGCCGACGGCGAAGGGAAAGCCACATAAATCGCCACGCGGAACACTCGGCTGTCACCTCGTGCCGCGGCGATCCAGCCTGGATCACTGGCGCGCCCGGTCGGGGCGACGTTCGAGCGGCGATGGTGAGCAAATCCGACGGATTTGCGATCTACGCCGCACGAGTGAACGAAGTGAACGATGTGCGGCGATGGTCTAGTGGTAGGACCTGAGCCTTCCAAGCTCATGGCCCGGGTTCAAATCCCGGTCGCCGCATTCCTGACGAACAATTCGTGAGTCGCAGGTATCGCAGAGGGATTTGAACCCTGGGAGTCACAGCCCGCACAGCCGAGCGGAGCGAGGCGAGCAGGAATGTCTCCCTCCGGTTCAAATTCCGACCGACGAAGTCGGTCGACGTGCGCGACGTGGTCGCGCACTCCCGGTCGCCGCATTGTGAGGCGCGAACGAAGTGAGCGCCTCGGGGATACGAACGGCGAGCGTCGCGAGCCGTGAGTGGAGCGAGCAAACGGTGAGCGACGATTGCGGTACGAGGCGATTCGACCCCTTGGAGTCGCACTCAGCGGGCCCGTGTGACCGACAGCCCGGAAGAGCAGGAATTAATCGTCTCTACGCCCTGACCAACGATGTCGAACCGACGATGGCACGAGACACCGAGTCGGCGGAGACGGGAGGCGAGACGCAGCCCGAACATTCGAACACGGGCCGGAGCGGCTTCGACAGGCAACTGCTCTCGGATCTGTTCGTCAACGTCGTCCCCATCGCGATCATCGCGGCGTTCGTCCTGCTGTTCGGACTTTTCTCGTCGGGCGGCGTGGGTGGCGATCCGCTCCTCCTCTTTCACGGGGCGCTGATCGGCGGGGTCGTCCTCGTCAGCGTCGTCGCCGGGTGGGTCATCAGCGGCGAGGACAGTCCGCTCGAAGGGAGTGCGGCGAACGAGTACGAGGGCGAAAACTGAGTTCGACCGGTCGTCGCGGACGCCCGGTCACTCCACCAGCCGCCAGCCGTCACCCGACGCTTCGGCCACGTCGCGGCGGACCATCTCGGCCATCACCTCGTCGAAGCGGTCGGGCTGGGCGATCTCCATCTCGATGCGTTCGATGCCGTGGACCTCCCGGAGCGCGCCGCGGATCTCGGTCTCGGTGAACACGTCCCCGTCGGCTTTGCCCATCACGTCGGAGACGAGGTCGATCATGTCCTCGACGAAGTTCCAGGGGTAGACGACCCAGGTCCAGTCGGCGAGGCGTTCGCCGACGAAGTCGGGCTCGAAAGAGCTGGTGCCCAGAAGCTGGAGGGTGGCGGTGCGGACCTCGTGGCAGTCCCGGTCTGTCACGTAGTCGTGGGCGCGGCTGATCGAGCCGCCGGTGTCGGCGATGTCGTCGACGATCAGCACGTCTTTGCCCTTGACGGAGCCCTCGGGCATGGGGTAGCGGACGGTGGGTTCGTCGGACTTCTCGGCCGCGCCGACGTAGTGTTCCATCTTGAGACTCGTCAGGTCGTCGAGGCCGAGGAAGTCACAGCAACAGCGGCCGGCGAACCAGCCGCCGCGGGCGAGCGCGACGACGATGTCGGGCTCGAAGTCGGCGGCCTTGACCTGATCGCTCACGTCGCGACAGAGGCCGTAGATGTACTCCCAGTTCGTGATCGTGCAGTCGAATTCATCCGGCAGATCGGACACGCGTAGTCACCGTTTACCCCCCGGAGCGCCGAGAACTTGAATGTCACCGCCTGCGCTGTGGCTGGGCCGGCGGACCTGCACCCTCACGGTTCGACGTCTTCCCAGGTGTCGGAGGTGATCCGCGCGTCCGCCCGGTCCGGATAGTAGATCGAGAGCTGGCCGTCGTCCTCGGTGGCTTCGAGGTCGGGCGCGTTCTCCTGGCCGGTGTCGCGGGCAGGCTGGACCAGGGGGAGCGAGCGGTCCGGCAACGCCGGCTGCGTGTCGTCGGGGTCCACATCCTCGTCCCGGTGGGCAGGGCGGAGGCGGCGGGAGTCGGCGACTTCCGTATCGTCGACGACGAACGCCGACGCGAGATTCAGTGTCGGGAACACCGAGATGCGGCGGCGCACGCGACCGAGGGTAGACCGCACGAACCCGACTACCGCCTCCCGCACCGACCCGCCGGCATCCGATTCGTCCGCGCCTGGGG
The DNA here is from genome assembly GCF_049605515.1 of Halorientalis pallida. Classification (GTDB taxonomy): domain Archaea; phylum Halobacteriota; class Halobacteria; order Halobacteriales; family Haloarculaceae; genus Halorientalis; species Halorientalis pallida_A. The sequence goes on along the minus strand of NZ_CP187158.1, from coordinate 901,355 downwards.
AGTCGCCTTCGTAGGGCTGTTGGGTAGGCGTGTTACCCATACCCAAAGATACGGCCGCCAGTACAAAACGATTGTGTCGGGGTGGATCACCTCTCCGAGCGATACCATTATGTCCCGGTGCTCCGTGCCCATTCCACACCGTGACGAATCAGGGGAGCCTGGGCGACGACGCCAGCGACCGCGTGCAGGTCCTCGACGAAGACGGCCACGTCCTGGAGGGCGCGTCGGTGCCGGACCTCCCGGACGAGCGACTCGTCGAGATGTACCGCCAGCTGTGGCTCGCTCGCCACTTCGACGAACGGATGATCAGCCTCCAGCGACAGGGACGGCTCGGCACCTACCCCTCGCTTGCCGGCCAGGAAGGGGCCCAGATCGGCTCGACCCACGCCCTGGCCGACGAGGACTGGATCTCCTTCCAGTATCGCGAACACGGGGCCGTCGTCGTCCGCGGGCTGGAGCCGGAGTACCTGCTCTACTGGATGGGTCACGAGCGGGGCAACGAGTGGCTCGCCGAGAAGAACGTCTTCCCGCTGAACATCTCCATCGCCTCCCACCTCCCCCACGCGACGGGGATGGCATGGGCCTCGAAACTCAAGGGCGACGACCGGATCGTCGCCTGTCACTTCGGGGACGGCGCGACCAGCGAGGGCGACTTCCACGAGGCGCTGAATTACGCCGGCGTCTTCGACGTGCCGGCGATCTTCTTCTGTAACAACAACCAGTACGCCATCTCGCACCCCCGCGAGCGCCAGACCGCGAGTCCGACCATCGCCGGGAAGGCCGACGCCTACGGCATCGACGGCATCCAGGTCGACGGGATGGACCCCCTCGCCGTCTACGAGGTGACCCGGCAGGCCGTCCGCAAGGCGAGGGACCCGGACGACGAGCAGTGTCGGCCCACGCTGATCGAGGCGATCATGTACCGCTTCGGCGCGCACACGACCGCCGACGACCCGTCGGTCTACCGCGACGACGAGGAGGTCGAGGAGTGGAAAGAGCGCGATCCCATCCCGCGGATGGAGACGTTCCTCCGCGAGCGCGGCCTGCTCGACGACGAGCGGATCGACGCGATACAGGAGGCGGCCCGCGAGCGAGTCGCGGACCTGATCGACGCCGCCGAGCAGTTCGAACCCGATCCCGAGCAACTGTTCGCCAACGCCTACGAGTCCGACACGCCTCGGATCCGGGAGCAACGGGAAGCGTTCCGGGCGCTCCGGGAGCGCCACGGCGACGAGGCGTTGCTGGACGAGGAGTGAGTCAGTCGGCGGTCGCCGTCTCCACACCCTCGGCGGGATCGACCCGGTAGAGGACGAGGAAGGCAACGGTCGCGACGGCGATGAGCGCGCTGGCGGTCCAGAACGCGACGAACACGTCGGTGTAGTCCCAGAGCGTCCCGACGGTCACCGGGCCGACGACCTGACCGACTTTCCAGGCGATGGAGCGCAGCGACATGCTCCCGGCGACGGCGTCGAACTGCTCGCCCTCCTCGACGAACAGCGCCATGCTCGCGGGCAGGCGGATGCTGTCCGCGACGCCACAGACGCCGAAGGCGACGAACAGCGGGAGGAAGGCAGGCGGGAGGGTGACGGCGGCCGCGCCCGGAATCGGGACCGCGACCGCCGGCACCACTCCGACCGCGAACTCCGCGAGGGGGATCAGCGCCGCGCCGAGCGCGTACAGCATGGCCCCCACGAAGACGAAGCGGTGTTTCCGGCCGATCCGGTCGGTGAGGTCGCCGACGTACCCCTGCGTGAGCGCCTTCGTCAGCTTCCCGCCCGCGAGGATGCCGCCGACGAACAGCGCGGACATGCCGAACCCGGTCCGGGCGTAGATGGGCAGGAAGATCAGGACGGCCATCTTCCCGAAACTGAGGCCGAGGCGGAAGATCACCAGCGCGCGGACCGTCGTCCGGTCGAGCAACAGGCGGAACGTCTCGACGCTCCCCTGGTCGTCGGGGTCGGCCTGTCCGCCCGGGTCGTCCCGGAGGTGGCGATAGACCAGCAGACCCGACAGGAGGGTGACGCCGCTCAACACGGCGTAGGTGAGCGTGAATCCGTAGAGAGTGAGCAGGAGACCGCCGACCACGTCGCCCGCGAGGCTGGAGAACGCGCCGACCTGGTTGTACGCGCCGAGCCAGCGGCCGCGGGCGTCCTCGGGGCCGATCTCGCCGACGACAGTCGTCCCGGTGATCCAGAGGATGCTCGCGCCCAGTCCCTGGAGAATCCGGACGAGCAGGACGTGTTCGACCGCCGAGACCAGCGTGAACCCGACGAAAGTGACGACGTTGATGCCGAGGCCGAGCAGGAGGATACGTTTCGCGTTGTTCGTGTCGACGTACCGCCCCAGTGGCAGGACGATCAGCAGTTGCGTGAGGGCGAAGACGGTCCCGAACAGACCCTCGACGAACCCGGAGGTCGAGAACAGGTCGGCGTACAGGGCAAGGGCGATGATGATCGTCGAGTAGGCCTGACTCCGGGCGAAGGCGGTGCTGGCGAGCGCGCGAAACTCGGCGTTTTTCAACAACCCCAGCGCACCGCCGGCATCCTCGCTCACGGTCGCGTTCGGCACCCGCGAGAATAAGGGGTTACGTCTCGCCGCGGGTGTGTGTCCGGATCGCACCCGGTCGACAGTTGGACTACAACTCGATGCGTTCGACGATCTGATCGCCGTCCTCGTGGACGTTGAGCGCGACGATCCGGAGTCGATCTTCGAGCCCGGACCCGTCGACTTTGGCTTTCAGGAGGTTGTCGACCTGGTAGACGCCGGCGGCGTTGGTCATCTCGATCTCGATGAGGACCGCGTTGTCCTCGCCGGGATGGAGCGTGACCGCCTTGATCGCCTGACTTGAGACAGTGTTGATGCCGCGGCCGCCGCGCTCGTAGGGGATGCGCGACCGCCCCTGTTCCATGTCCAGTGCGTCCGCGACGCGGAGGACGCCTGCCTCCAGGGTCAGCGGGTCTTCTTCGACGTGATGGCAGAGAATCGCGTGCAGGACCTCGCCTTTCATCCGGACGGCCTCGGCCACCTCGTACCCGAGATCGGGGAGGATGCGGTCGAGCAGGTCCGCCGCGAGCGGGATCGAGTAGTACGGGTGTTCGTCGCGGTGGACGACGTGGCCGATGTCGTGGAGGGTCGCCGCCAGCGCGACGATGACCGGTTCGTCGGCCTCGGCCAGTCCCTGCTCGGCCGCGCCGTTGAACTCGACGCCCTCGCCCTTGAGGAGGTCGTAGAGACAGAGCGCCCGATTCCGGACGATCTCGACGTGTTTCGTGCCGTGATCGTTGTAGCGCTTTCGCGCGACGGGGTTGACGTTCTGGGCTTCGAGGTAGGCCGTGATCTCCTCGTCGTCCTCGATATATTCGAGGGTCTCGGTGAGTCGCTCGTCGGGGAAGTTGTGGTCGCCGTCCACGTCGTACACGCGGCCGTCGCCGCCGGTCCCGCTATCGCCGCCGCTGGTGGCGTCACTCATGCCACCATTCTCGCGCGCGACGGAGAAAAAGACTCGGTGAGTACCTCAGGCGTCGGCGGCGGCCGACTCGACCTCGTCGTAGTCGGGTTCGACGCCGGGGTCGTCGCTGACCCACGCGTAGGTCACGTCGCCGTCGCCGTTCACGACGAAGACGGCGCGCTTGGCCACGTCGTGGACGCCCAGGTCGGCGAAGTCCATGCCGATGCCGTACTGCTCGATGATCTCCTTGTCGGCGTCGCTGATCAGGCCGAACTCAAGCCCGAGTTTGTCGCGGAACTCGTTGAGGGCGAACGGGGAGTCGACGCTGATGCCGTAGACGGTCGCGCCCACGTCCTCGAAGTCCCCGAGGCGGTCCTGGAACGTGTTCATCTCGTGAGAGCAGACGCTCGTGAACGCACCGGGGAAGAAAGCCAGAACCAGGGGTGCGTCGTCGAGATTCTCCGAGAGCGTGAACTCGGCGATGTCGCCGTTCGCGAGCGGTGCAGTGAAGTCGGGGGCCGCGTCTCCTTCGTCTACCATGACAACCATCCCTTCGGACGGGGGTGGGATTACTGTTGTGCCATCGACGCGCCGCGAGAGCGCCCCTGTGGCCGTTGTTACGATCTGCAGACGAGCAAAAAGCCTATAATTAGCCTCCGGTTATGCTCAGGTACAGATGATCCCACTGTTCATTCCAGGGGCTCCTGGCGGACCGGAGCTGCTGGTGATCCTGCTCATCGCAATCCTGCTGTTCGGTGCGAACAAGATCCCCGAACTCGCCCGGTCGTCCGGGCAGGCCATCGGCGAGTTCCAGAAAGGCCGTGAGGAGATCGAAGAAGAACTCGAGGAGATGAAAAATCCCGACGTTGACTCCTCGTCCGACACGTCGGCCGAGACCGGCGGCTCGGTCGGCTCCGAGGTCGACTCGGAAGTCGAGTCCACCAGCGAGACCAGCACCGACACTTCGAGCAGTTAGACGCGCTCCGATCAATTTTCCGGCCCGCAACCCGTCACAGTAACAACCCCGCGACTGTGCCGGATGCGGGGCGGGCCTGTCGAACGCCGGCCCACCGATCAGGCCTGCGGATCGTTGCCGCACTCGCGACACGAGAAGGCGAACTGTCCGTCGTCGGTGAGTTCCATGCCGTGGTCGGTCTCCTCCTCGCACTCGGTGCAGTACACCAGCGCGTCGAGTTCGTCCCAGTCGTGTCGGGCGTCGGGTGCGCCGATGGCGAACCCGCGGACCACGTCGTCGGTCTCGTTGCCGCCGGTCTGGTACTCGCCCGGCTCGAAGCGGATACAGCCGTCCTCGGGAACCTCCACGACGTCCTCGGGCGTCTCGAAGGTGGCCGTACCGTCGAGGATGTAGAACAGTTCTTCCTGATCGTGGTGGCGGTGCATGCCGCCGGAGAACGATTCGCCCGGCTGAAGCTCGAAGTAGTTGAACGCGAAGTCGGTCGTCCCCAGCGCGTCCGAGACGGGTTTGCGGACCGAGTGGACGCCCAGCGGGTTGTTCTCGATGCGAACGTCCTCGAGTGCGACTTTCTCCATAGGAGTTCCTGCGGTGGCTCCGACATAACCGTTGGGAGCAAAGAGCAATCGTTTTTCAACCGGACCGACGCAATTGGGAGTAGGGCGTGTGGCCTAGTGGACAGGGCGAGAGGTTCCTAACCTCTCGATCCCGGGTTCGAATCCCGGCACGCCCGTGCAGGGAGGCGCGAGCGGGGCGAGCGCCGACCGAACCGGACCCGGGATTCGAGCCCTGCCAGTCGCGCGCAGCGCAGCGAGCACGTCTGGCTCCGGTTCGAATCCCGGCACGCCCGCTCCCCACTTTTCCCGCTCGGGTGGCCTGTGGCCACCATCTGCTCACGGGCGAGAAGCGCCCGTTCGCATGCTATGCGGGAGTGGTTCGAGAGAGCGAAGCTCTCTCGTCATCACGAGGGACTTCGTCCCTCGAACGACTTCGCTCCCGCACTACTCGCGGCAAAAACTCCGGGAAAAAGCGGAACCCCCGGCACGACGGCTCTCTGCGGTCGCGGACGTGCCGATGTCCCACTCACTGCGCTCGCGGAACCCCCGGCACGTCTGCTCGCCTCACGTCGCCTGTCTCACAGGACACCCCGCAAGCCTGCGGGTAAATATCGTGACGATTCGAGTGGTATTTAATCTCCTATCGTAAATGTCCGAGCGTAACATGTTCGGTAACGTTGACAGACGGGAGTTCCTCGGTCTGACTGCCGGTGCTGCTGCGGCGGGGGTCGCGGGGTGTACGTCGAACGATGGAAGCGGTACAGACACCGAGACGGACGGTTCCAGCGGCTCTCCCGAGTCGACTACGTCGTCCGGCGATGGCGAGTACATGAACGGCGTGGGGAGTGACGCGTCGGTCTCTCTCGCGGTCCCCTCGGACGGGGCGACGCTCAACAGTCCGTACGTCCAGTGGAAGGGGTCGGCCAGTGGCGTCACCATCGAAGAATCGGGGGCCGTCAACGAGGGGGCCGGCCACTACCACATCATGGTGGACACGGACCCTGTCGAACCGGGCGAGACCATTCCGAGCGACGACCAGCACGTCCACTACGGGACGGGGCAGAAAAACGGCGTCCTCGAACTCGAACCGGGCGACCACACGCTCCACCTCCAGGTCGCCGACGGCAAGCACAAGGCGATGGCCCTGACCGACACCGTCGAGGTGACCGTCGAGGACACCGCCAGTCTCGCCCTCTCGACCAGCGTCGACGGAAGCGTCGTCGAGTGGGACGTGACGGCGGAGAACTACACCATCGAACCGTCCAGCGAGGGCATCAACGCCAACTCCGGCCACCTCCACGCCGTGATCGACACCGACCACGTCCCCGTCGGCGACGTGATCCCGAGCGACGCCAACCACGTCCACTACGGCGATGGGTCGACCAGCGGGTCCATCGACCTGGCCGAGCAACTGGGTGACGCCTACGAACCGGGCGAACACACCATCCACTTCCAGGTGGGGACGGGCACCCACCGCGCGACGATGGTTCACACGCATACGACCGTCACGACCGAGTGACGCGGCACTCGAACCGTCGAGACCGGACCGATCCCGGATAACACACACGAAGGAAATATCTCGACGGTGTATCTTCCAGATTTCCGGGGCCAGGAACAAACTTTTTGTTGGATTATTCCCGACATTGGAATGCAGTATGGCACAAGCGGAACGGTCCGGTTCCAGGGAGGAAAACCGGGACGGAGAGGAGACGGACCGCGAGTCCGAGATGCCGACACCGGGCGGACTCCGCGGTCTGATCTAACCGGGTACAGACCGTCCTACCACGGGACGAACCACGTGGAGCGAACCATTTTTTCGAACTCGTCGACGGTCACTCCTGTCCGCCAGCGACGCCGGGCGCGAGACTGACCGTCGCACCGTCGGACAGAGTCGTCGCCGATCCGTCACCGTTCCGGACGTTCTCCTCGTCGACGAGGACGTTGACGTGCGGTCTGAGTTCGCCGTCCCCGTCGAAGAGCAACGGGCCGAGGCTCTCGTAGTCGTCGGCGAGCGCGGAGAGTGCCTCGCCGACCGTCGTACCCGAATCGAACTCCCGTTCGAGCCGTTTCTCGCCGATGCTGTCCCGGATCGTCGCGTACGTGACGAACTCGACGTGCATGGCCGGTCTCCGACCGCGATCCGGTTAAGCCCGGCGGTGGCCGAACGCTGTTAGCAAACTCGCGCTCAACGTTACTGCTGGAAGGAAAATAACTATGAATGATGGGGGAGTGGAAACCACCATGTCACTGGAACGCGCACCAGACGAGCGGTTCGATGACCTGCCGGGCTACGACTACGAGGCCAATTACGTCGACGTCGGTGAGGGAACCTCACCGGGCAACCAGAACGCGGGGCGTTCTGGTGACGTCGGCGGCCCCGAGATGGCGTACGTCGACGTCGAGGGCGACGGCGACGAGACGTTCCTCTGTCTCCACGGGGAACCGACGTGGTCGTACCTCTACCGGAAGATGATTCCCACGCTCTCGGAGGCCGGCCGCGTCGTCGCGCCGGACCTGATCGGGTTCGGCCGCTCGGACAAGTGGCCCGAGCAGGAGGACTACACCTACAGTGCGATGTACGACACGGTCGAGCAGTTCCTCGAGGAACTCGACCTGCAGAACGTCACGCTGATCTGCCAGGACTGGGGCGGCCTGCTCGGGTTGCCCGTGGCGGCCAACAACCCCGACCGGTTCGCCCGGCTCGTGCCGATGAACACCGGACTCATGGACGGGAGTCAGTCGATGCCGGACATCTGGCACGACTTCAAGGACATGGCCGCGGAGGACCCCGACTTCGACGTTGGCCAGCTCGTCGAAGGTGGCTGTCTCTCGGACATCCCCGAGGACGTGATCGAGGCCTATCGTGCGCCCTTCCCGGACGAGGACCACATGGCGGGTGCGCGCATCCTGCCGAGTCGGGTCCCGATCGAACCGGATATGGACGGCGCCGAGACCATGCGCGAGGCGAAAGCGACCTTCGAGGAGTGGGAGAAACCGGTGTTCGTCCTCTTTTCGGACTCGGACCCGATCACCCACGGATCGCGTGACTATCTGCGCGATCTGTTCCCGACCGCGAGCGAACAGCCGGACATCTGGATCGAAGGCGGTGCCCACTTCCTGCAGGAAGACAAGGGCGAGGAGATCGCAGCGGAGATCGTCGACTTCGTCGAGCGGACCTAGCGGACGACGACCGCACCGCGGCCGTTGTAGGGTCGGTCGCCGCGGCAGTAGTACAGGTAGACGCCTGGCTCGTCCATCGTCACGCTGTAGGTGTAGCTGGCGTCCCTCACGTTGTCGCTGGGCTCGAACGAGTCGTTCTTCCAGGTCACGTCGTGTGAGCCGCCGCGGCCGGTCCACTCGAACACGATTTCGGTTCCCTGATCGACGAGGATCGCGACCGGCGAGAAAGATCGGTTCTGCCCGTCGTAGCCCGCGCCGACCTCCACCGAGACCGACGATTCGCCAGTCCTGTCTGTCAGCCGGCCGTCGTACTCACCGTAATCGCTGAGCCACTCGTCGACCTCGGGGTAGCCGCTGAGGGTCTGCTCGTCTTCCACGATGATCGCACCGCGCATCCCGAGCGGTCCGCCGTGGTTCGAACACTTGTAGAGGTAGACGCCGGGTTCGGTCAGCGTCACCGTGAACGTCTTTCCGGACGACGTTACGGGGTCTCCGCTGTCGAACAGTCCGTTTCGCTCCCGGACGTTGTGCGCGTTGTTCGGGTCCTCCCAGATCCACTGGATACGGGTTCCAGTCGTGACCCTGACCGCCGGCTTGCCGAACGCGAAGGTACTGCCCGACGTATCGTCGACGCCGACGCCGATCGACACGTCGGTCTCGCCGATCTGATCGTTGATGTTGCCGTTGTAGTTTTTCGTGTTCCTGAGCCAGTCGTCGATGGCCTGCTCCGGGTTCTGCACGTCGGCCGGTTCGTCGGGTTCGGTCGGCCCTTCCGGCTCGTCGGGTTCTTCCGGCGTCTCTACGTTTTCCTCCGTCTCCTCGGGCGTGGCCGTCTGTGTCCCCGCGTCGGTCTCGTCGTCCTCGTCGTCCCCGCCGGGGTCGTCGCCCGAACCGTTGTCGGAACAACCGGCGACACCCGCTGCTGTCGCCACCACTGCGGTTCGGAGAAACGCTCGACGCTTCGATTGCCAGGTCATGCGGAAAACCTCTGTGGCCACAAATATAAATCACTTGACCTTCCCTCGCACTCCGACACGCAGTTTTTGTGTTTTCCGGCCTACGATTGTGTATATGCTGGCCAGCCACCGGGGAGTGAACGACCGATGACGGTACTGGTGCTGGGCGATCAGTTGACACGGACCGTCGGCCCCCACGACGGCGACAGTCGCGTACTCATGATCGAAGCCCGCGAGTTCGCTCGCCGCCATCCGTACCACCCGCACAAACTCGCGCTGGTGTTCGCCGCGATGCGTCGGTTCCGCGACACGCTCAGAGCGGACGGCCACACGGTCGACTATCGGAAGTGTGAGACGTTCGCCGACGGTCTGGACGCACACTTCGAGGCCCACCCTGGGGACGACCTCACCGTCGTCCGCCCGGCGAGCCACGGCGGGGCCGACCGGTTGCGAGATCTGGTTTCCGACGCCGGCGGCACGCTCACGGTCGTCGACGACGAACGGTTCCTCTGTTCGCCCGCGGCGTTCGACGAGTGGGCCGGCGACCGCGACAGTCTCACCCACGAGTCGTTCTACCGTCACATGCGACGCGAGACCGGGTACCTGATGGACGGCGACGAGCCCGTCGGCGGCGAGTGGAACTACGACGAGCAGAACCGCGAGACACCGCCCGAAGGGTACGAACCGCCCGAGCCGCCGACCTTCGAGTACGACGAGGAAACCCGCGAGGTGATCGAGTGGGTCGAGTCGGAGTTTTCCGGCGGCTACGACGACCCACCCTACGGCGGCGACTGGGCCGACCCCGACGAGTTCCGCTGGCCCGTGACCCGCGAACAGGCCCTGCACGCGCTGGACCGGTTCGCGGAGAGCCGGCTCCCGGAGTTCGGTCCCTACCAGGACGCCATGCGCGAGGACGAGTGGGCGATGAACCACAGCCTGCTCTCGGCTCCGCTCAACCTCGGACTGCTGACGCCCGACGAGGTTGTCGAGCGCGTCCTCGACGCGTACGAGTCTCGGGACGTGCCGCTCAACAGCGTCGAGGGGTTCGTCCGGCAGGTGATCGGCTGGCGGGAGTTCCTCAGACACGTCTATCGCCGGGAGATGCCCGAGCTGGCGACGGCCAACCAGCTCGGCCAGACCGAAGCCCTGCCGGAGTTCTACTGGACCGGCGAGACCGACATGGCCTGTCTCTCGGACGTGATCGACGGCGTGCGTCGCCGCGGGTACTCTCACCACATCGAGCGCCTGATGATCCTCTCGAACTTCGCGCTGATCTACGGCGTCGAACCGGCCGCGCTGAACCGCTGGTTCCACGCCGGCTACGTCGACGCCTTCCACTGGGTCACGACCCCGAACGTGATCGAGATGGGATCGTTCGGCGCGGGCGTGTTCGCCACGAAACCCTACGCGGCCTCGGCCAACTACGTCGACAAGATGAGCGACTACTGTTCGGATTGCCCCTACTACAAGACCAAGACCACCGGCGAGGGGGCCTGCCCGTTCAACACGTTCTACTGGGACTTCCTGGACCGCAAGGAGGACGAACTCCGGTCGAACCACCGCATGGGACTCGTGTACGGCCACCTCGACGACAAGGACGACGCGGAGCGAGAGGCGATCCGCGACCGCGCCGCCGACCTGCGCGAGCGAGCCGAGAACGGCGACCTCTGATCAGCGGAACCGGCCCAGCAACTGGTAGTCCTCGCTGGGCGTGTACGACCGGAACGTGAGGCTGTTGGCCAGCACGGAGACGCTCGACAGCGCCATCGCGCCCGCCGCGAGGACCGGCTGGAGCAGACCCAGCGAGGCCAGCGGAATCATCGCCGTGTTGTACCCCAGCGCCCAGAACAGGTTCTGCTTGATCTTGGCCAGCGTCCCCTCGGAGACGCGGATGGCCTTCAGCACGTCCTGGGGATCCGAGCGCATCAGCGTCACGTCGGCGGCCTCGATGGCCACGTCCGTCCCGCTCCCGATTGCACAGCCGACGAACGCCGCCGCGAGCGCGGGCGCGTCGTTGACACCGTCGCCGACCATCATCGCCTTCTCGCCGTCGTCCTGGATCGCCTCGATGGCGTCGGCCTTGTCCTCGGGCAGGACCTCCGCCCGGACGTTCTCCGGACGGATGCCCACCTGCTCGGCCACGGCCTCGGCGGTGCGCTCGTTGTCGCCGGTGATCATGTGGACCGTCAGTCCCCGTTCGTGGAGTGCGCTCACGGCCGCCTTCGCGGAGTCTTTGATCGTGTCGGCCGTGGCGACCACGCCCACGAGGTCGCCCTCGACCGCGACCAGCATCGCCGTCTTGCCCTCGCTCTCCAGTCGTTCCATCGTCTCGGCCGCGGGGGTCGGGTCGACGCCCTCGTCCTCCAGCAGGCGGCGGTTCCCGACGAGGACCTCGCCGTGGTCCGTCGTCGCCCGCACGCCCTGCCCGGGGACGTTCTCGAACTCGTCTGGTTCGGCGGGGTCGAGGTCACGCTCGCGCGCGCCGGCGACGATGGCCTCGGCCAGCGGGTGTTCGCTCCCCCGCTCGGCGCTCGCGGCGGCCGAGAGGACGAACGACTCGTCGGTTTCGGGCCGCAATTCGCCCCCGTCGGGCGCAGCGCCGCCGTCGGCGGTCGCCTCGCCGCCCACGACTTCGACGTCGGTCAACTGCATCTCGCCGGTGGTCAGCGTCCCCGTCTTGTCGAAGACGACGGTGTCCACGTCCCGGACCCGCTCCAGCACGTCACCGCCCTTGAACAGGACGCCGTTTTGCGCGCCGATGGAGGTCCCGACCATCGTCGCCGCGGGGGTCGCGAGTCCCAGCGCACAGGGACAGGCGATCAACACGGCGCTGGCGAAGACGACCACCGAGAACTCGAAGACCGAGACGGTGCCACCGGCCACCATCGGACCGCCAGCCACGAGTCCGAGGAACGGAACCGCACCGACGATTCCGGCGAGGAGTTCGGGGAAGGCGTACCAGGCGCCCGCCCAGAGCAGCGCGTTCACGATGACCGCGGGGACGAAGTACGCGCTGATGCGGTCCGCGACGTTCTGGATCTCGGGCTGGCGGCTCTGGGCGTCCTTGACCATGGAGACGATCTGCTGGATCGCCGTCTCCGAGCCGACCTTCGTGGCCTCGACCACGAGGACGCCGTTCTGGTTGACCGTCGAGCCCACCACCTCGTCGCCCTCGCTTTTCTCGACCGGGACGGACTCGCCGGTCACCATCGACTCGTCGACCGCGCTGGAGCCGTCCACGACCGTTCCGTCGGTAGGAATCTTCTCGCCCGGCCGCACCTTCATCCGGTCGCCGACCTCGATCTCCTCGACGGGAACCTCGCGCTCGGTCCCGTCCTCGTCGACGAGTGTCGCCGTGTCCGCCTGCATCTCCAGCAACTGCCGGATCGCCTCGCCGGCCTGCCCCTTCGAGCGGGCTTCGAGGTAGTTCCCGAGCGTGATGAACGTCAGGATGAGCGCCGCCGAGTCGAAGTACAGCCCCTCGGAGGCGATTAGTCCGAGCAGGACGGTCACCGAGTAGACGTAGGCCGTCGACGAACCCAGCGCGATCAGCACGTCCATGTTGGCCGTGCGGTTCTTGACCAGCGCCGTGTAGCTGTTCTCGTAGAACTCCCGGCCCAGGACGACCTGGACGGGCGTCGCGAGCAGGAACGCGATCCAGCCGACCCCGATCCCGACGACCTCCTCGGGCATCGTGGCGGGGGCCAGCAACTCCACGGCCATCATCGCGACCAGCGGGAGCGACAGCACCGCACCGAACAGCACGAGTCGCTTCTGGCGGTCGATTTCGGCCTGGCGGGCGGCGTCCTGGCGGTCCTGGGAACTCGCTCCCGCGTCGCCGCCTTCGTCGCCATCACCGCCCTCGTCGTCCCGGACCGGCGTGTAACCCGCGTCCTCGATGGCGTCGTACAGCGCCGACCGGTCGGTTTCGGCGGGGTTGTACGTCACGCTGGCCTCGTCGGTGGCGAAGTTGACTTCCGCCTCGATCACCCCGGGCTGGTCTTCGAGGGCCCGCTCGTTGGTGTCCGCGCAGTTCGCACAGGACATGTCCGTGATCGGGATCGTGACCGACTCCCGGACGACGCCGTAGCCGGCGTCCTCGACGGCCGCGTAGATCTCGGCCAGCGAGGTCTCGTCGGGATCGTAGGCCACCGTCCCCTCGTCGGTGGCGAAGTTCACGTCCGACTCGACGACGCCGTCCAGCTCCGCGAGCGCGTCGTCGATGGTGCCCGCGCAGTTGGCACAGCTCATCCCCGTCAACTCCAACCGCGTGCGCCGTTCGGTCATCTCGTCTGAACGTAGGCTACCCACGTTCAAGCGGTTTGTCCTTGTCTTCCTGCCCCCGATTCCGGGCGAGACTTTGGTTTCGAAAGTATTGTCCGGTGGACAGTCTCGGACTTCGTCCGATCAGGAGGTGGCACCCTCCCGGAGTTCCTCGTACTGCTCGACGAACCGGGACTCGCAGGACGAACAGCAGAAGTGGTAGTGCGTGCCGCCGAGTTCCGTCGTCTCGCCCTCCGCGTCGACGGTGTTACCACACTCGGCACACTCGGGGGCGAACTCCGCGTCGTCCATCGAGGGGGACCAGGCGGTGTCGTCGAGCAGGTCCACGTCGTACTCGCCGATGTCGTCCATCTCGAGCGCGTCGGCGAGCATGCCGCTCACGTCGCCGTCTCCGACCGTCGCCGTGGCCACGATCCGCTCGTCCGCGGTGGTGAAGACGTGTTCGACCGGGTCTGCCGCCGAGAGCGCGTCGGCGACCGCGTCCCCGCGACCCGGCCGGACCTGCAGGTCGACCAGCACCGGCACGCCCTCACGGAGGACCGACCGGTCGAGGTCGACGGTGAACCGGCGGACGACACCCAGTTCCTGGAGCCGGTCGATTCGATCCGACACCGCGGGCGGCGAGAGGTCGACCGCGTCGGCGATGTCGCTGTAGGAACGCCGCCCATCGGACAGCAGGATGTCGAGGATCTCCCGGTCCGTGTCGTCGAGTCCGCGCATGCAGGCAGTGCGACCGGCCCCGGCAAGTCAGTTTCGCCGCCATCCCCGCACTCGGTGTGTCGATACCGCAAACCCCTCTCCCTGTTAACACGACCAAACGAAGGACTGAAAGCCGAGAAACCGAACTATCTCGGAATATGGACCACGATTTCGTTGATGTCGTCTGGGACCATCTACACGAGCGCATCGGCGAGGACCTCCGGTCCGTCGTCCAGTACGACGCCGGATCCTCGGCGGTGACGTTCCGGCCCGACGTGCGAGAACAGTACGAACAGGACGAGCGACAGCAGATCCTCGACGACGCCATCGTCCAGCAACTGAGTTTCTCCGACCAGGGTTCGGTGTTCAAGACCGGCGACCTGAAATCGTTCGTTCGCGTGTTCGAGGACGCGTGGGTCCTCACGTGGCGCGAACCCTCGAACGTGAAAGCGGGCTTTCTGATCTCCATTGAACGCGACGGCGAGACCGCCACGATGGAAGACGTGGAGTACTGTATCCAGTATCTCGACGAGGAGATCGAACCGCAACTCTGAGGCGGTGGCGGCCGCGTGCTACTCCCGCCCGAGCGTGTAGAACTCCTCGTTGTAAACTCTTACGACTGTAGATTCTGTGTAGTTTCGAGCGGTGTTTCTGCCCTACAGGCACCGATTCGGACAGTGTGGGAGAGACGTACAGAGCTGTTATCCGGGCGGAATTTGCTCTGTGTCCGGTCGAAAACCGGGGTGACGTGTCCACCGTTCGACCTGCCGAGATCGATATGCGCCCCGATTGAAGGCTCGAAGACGTGCTCAGTCGTTCAGTTCGTCGTACTTCTCAAGCACCAGGTCGAAGTACTCGTCGGTCATCATACGGGGGTTCTGGACTTGGTAGAAGTCATCGAGTACGAACTCAGTTTTCTCGCGGGTCAATCCGTATGCATGGAACGCAGCAGCATCAAGTTCGGCCTGAATTTCTTGTCGCTCTTCATCTTTGGTTGCCGGTTCGATACCACCGAGTCGCTTACGCATCTCCTCAAACTCCTCACCATAGCAATTCAGACGCGCTGATCGAGTCCAAATCTCCTCAAACCATTCAGTATCACTTGACAAATGTGGGAGAGGAGAATACTCGAATTTATACTTAGAGATGTTAACGTCTATCTTAGTTCTCATCAAGAAGTCGAACGGTATACTATTTAACAGACCTAACAACACGAAAGACTCTCTATCTGATAAGTGCTTCTCATAGGCGCTGTGTAAGTTGTTGTTTGAAAGGTCTTCTTCTGTCGGATTAAACCGGAACGGCCGGATTGTCGACAATGCGTGGTAACAGATGATACCCGGAGGGATCATGGACGCCACAAAAGTCCGTTCATTAGTCGATTTAGTAATACAACGAAAGGCAATCCGATAATCCGTGCAATCAAGTTTGACATCATCAAGTTTCAGTGGCTCACCCCGATAATCTTCGAGTAAATCATTCACGAACGCCTTTTTAGATTTACTCGTCTCATCACCGTCGAATTTGTCGTAGAGAGCACTCTTCAATATTGTCAGATTCTTTTCTCTCACCCGACGTTTTGCGCTCTTATTTGGATTTACATCTTCTTCAACGCTCCAATATTTTGGCTCTTCCAAATCGAAGTACTCGCTATTATAAACAAATTGGTAGAGATTGCTTCCACCATACACAGGATAGTCTGCGTCAGCCTTGGATTCGGTAAAGTAATCTGAATCTCTTGTGTAAATTTCTATATATGGGTCTGCGGACCAGCCATCGTTATCATTCGCATTTGGATGCTGAAGGATAGTTTCTAATACATTTAGTTCAGTCTGTGATCGGACAAATGGGAAGGTGATTGCCTCAGGTGAATATTCCTCCAGAGTCTTTCTTTTGAGCCGAACCGCCTTGTTATAAAAGTCGCTCAATACGCTCGTATCACGCTGCATAAATATAGCCGGGAATTCTGTGGATTCTCCAGAATTCTTGAAGTTTAAGACCCCAAAAGTTTGTCTGTTGTCTATATTGTCAAATATTCCTTTATTTTCAAACACGGCAATAGATCGGATCGTCGTCTCATTTAATAAGTGCAAGCGAAGATTCTTACACGTCCCACTCCGAAAAATTTTACCTGGGAGTAATTGCTGTACATATGCGCCATCGTGCGAGATCTCGAATACTCTCTCCAGAAAGAGCATCGATAATTCATTCCTTCCAGTTCTTGTACGACCGTCAATTTCGCCCCACTGTAACGAATAATCACTGCTCTCGGTGAAGTAGGTGGAGCGAATCTCAAAGTTGCGCTTATACTCCTCCCACTGTGTCTGGGTTCTTTCGTTCTCTAACAGTTCCTCCTGAACTTCTTCTTTTTCATCCGGTTTTAGTGATCGGAAATCAGATCTGTATCTTGTGAAAAATTCATCCCGTCGAGGCTGTAGCATGTCCCAAGGCGGATTGCCGACAATCACATCGAAACCACCGTCTGCATAGACCTTAGGGAACTCAAGCATCCAGTGGAACGGACGTTGGTCAGAGAGATCATCTTCAGTCGCACCATCCACAGCCACTTGAAACTCGTGGAGGAAGTCCTTGTCTAACGATTTTCGGTGCTTCTGTTGCAACTTCTTTGCTTTCTGTCGATGTTTTTTAGCCTTCTCAGGGAATGCTGCACTCTCCTCATACAGTTCAATGTGCTCTATGATTTCCTCATACCGATCTCGGACACTGTTATCGTTGAAGTTCTCAAAGGTCTGATCACCGTCATCGGTTTCTTCTGGGAAATCGACGTATCCGATGAGACTATTACCTTGTTGAACGTTGAACCCGATGTTCGGGAGTGCGAGTTCTTCAAGTTCCAGATCCTCTCTATCTTCCTCTCGGAGTTCGGAAATGATCGACAGCCAGAGCCGTAGTTTTCCGATTTCGACCGCCGGTTCCATGATGTCTACGCCATAGATGTTGTTCTGGATAGTCGTCTTCTTGAGTCGATGACGGCTCGGATAGTCTTCCTGTTCCTGCCGGGCGTAGAGTGACTGGCGGATATTGACGATCTCCTCAACTACTGATGTCAGGAAGTGTCCGCTCCCCATACTTGGGTCGATGACGTAGAACTCATCAACTTCGGAGAGCAACGATGTAATCATATCACCTGAACCCGGTACTCCATCAATTAGTTCATACAGAGTATTGTACTGCTGGAGTTCGGCTTCGGGCCAGCCACGTTCCTCATGGAGTACTGTTTTGAACCGTTCCAAGAGGGCAGGCCGAACGGTTTCCTCAGCACAGAACCGCGTGATCTCACTCGGAGTGTAGTACGCCCCGAGTTCTTTGTTCTGGTCGCCCGGATCGGTTGACAGGTAGTTTATCGTCTTCTCGAACACACTACCCAACACACTCGGGTCGATGTCAGTCGGCCCACCATCGGTCGAAAAGCGGTATCGTTCGAGAAGGTCGATGATCGATTCCAGAACACTGTCACTCACATCGAAGTCTCGCTCGTTTATGGTGGACGAACCATTGAGTTCTGGCCGAAACAGACCCCCATTGAGGTACGGGATGTCGGCGAAGACATCGATGCTTTCGATTTGTGGATCACGTTCCGGCTTCTCGTTGAACACGTCATAGAACAGCGGATCGAGGAAGGTCTTGTAGAATGACTGGGGATAGATTCCTTCCTCGTAGGTTTCTACCAACGTATCGAGCAAGTCTGGCCGGACAATCCGCTTGTCCTCAAGGAACTTGACGAAGATCAACCGGTTCATCAACTCGACAGCGAACAGTCGGACGTCATCTCCATTTGCTTCTTCAGGCGATTCGATACCTCCTTCCCCTATGAGGCTTCGAGCACGTCGTTCCTCGCTTTCTTCTGAAACCCCGAAGACAATCTGGATGTAGTCATCGTAGAACTCCTGCGTGATTGCCTCCTTTTTCTCACTGAGGACAGTTGGAGCGTCACCGACAATCGAGACGAAGTTCCCGTAGTTGAAGGTCCGGAGTAGAGTGGAAATGAGTTCTCGCTGCTCCTCGGTTACGACAGACGTAGGTGAATCGGGATTCACCGCTGTAGCATTCTCGAACAGAGTAAGGAAGACCGGACGTAGATCGACTTGCTCGATGATGTTGTGTGTGTATGAATCGGGGTTGTATCGGACGAAGATCCATCTCACACCATCAGTAGCAAACCCAAAGTCAGATTCGAACTCCCGTTGACTGAGCCAACTTTCAACTTGATCAAGCCCGTGGCCACGGTTTTGTAGGGGTTTATTGACTGGCTCCGCTTCGATCAACAGGCGAGTTGAATCGACGGTGTCGACGTCCCGTAGTGAAACCGCATAGTCGGCTTGTTCACCCCGATCCTCTGCAAAACTACCCGCTTCATATCCGTAGTCCTCGTACCCGAGCGAATCAAGGAGGGGTTCAATCACTCGATTTTTCGTAAGTGGTTCTGGATCGAGTTGATCTTGTGAGTGTTTGGCCTTTAGCGTGTACCGACCAGGATCGTGTTGGAACATCCCGTCCAGAAAGTCATCATCCACCTGATCACGGAGCCGGTCAATACTGTCTGCGAGTGTTTCGATGACCCGGTCTTTGTCTGCCTCTGAAACCGCCGTCTCGAACTCGGAGAAGTCAAATTCGGTTTGTGTTCCTTCGGTAGACATACGTTAGATAGCATCCCTTCATCCGAGCATGCCTTCAAAGTAGGCGTTCCTCCCTCGTTTTTTATATGAGTATCTTCGCCCCCGACTGGAGAACGGCGGGGGACCATCGCAAAATATCTGGAATACTGAAGCCTGATTTCTGCCCCTCCCACCTACGAAATAACGGTCAGAAACTACTCGACCACGTCGTTGAACGGCTATATCTGCATATCGCAAACAATCCAATGAAGATCTGTATTCCTTGGATTCACAGACTCACGGCTCTGAAAGCCCAAAAATGAAAAACTCACTGTGAGAAGGTCAGAAAAGACGGATCTCAGGTAGTGGCGATTCGCTATCAGGTTCCGAGGAGGGTCACACAACGAGGTGTCTGGTGGTGTATCCCTCAGTGTGGAACGACCAGTGTTCCGTGTCGATTCTCACCGACGCCACTCGGTAAGTGCTCCGAAACGAGGGTGCGACAGACACCTCGTCGTGGTGCCCTCCTCGATGACTCGTTTAGAGCACCACGGAACACAGGTCGTTTTCCACCTTGGAACTCCCCGACTCGAACCGGAGTCAGTCGAACACGACACCACTGCGACAATCGTTCCGAACCGGGACTCGGTTCGGGATGTCTCCCCAGAACTGGTGTCGTGTCCCACCCAACCGGGTTTCGGTCGGGGACGAACCACGTCCTTACTGCGGGCGACACGCAGGGCGATGTTGCCACTGTGCTGTCGGGACGTGGTTGCCCTACACACCTACGCCGTTTCCGACGTAGGTCCCACAGACCATGAACGGCTTACCTGTGGGCAGCGACCCCATCGTAGGTCCCGGTCCCCGACCGGAAGGGTACAGCATATAAGAGGGACCCTATGGCTTCACAGCCACCTGTCGTGGTGTTAGGCTTGCTCTCCTTCATCTACACTGACCATTACAGCCAGGGCATCCGGATCGAGTGCGACATGCGACGTTTCCACCGAATCGGTGGTCGAGGACCGGAACCGACAAGAGCATGAGATCGCTCGTCGGGCCGGAAAGTGAGAGGGTCGTCGAGACGCGGAAGCCTCTCGCACTTCGCCTCACATACACCTACGATACCGAAACACTTAAATCTTTCGGTTATTCACTCCGGGTAAATCAGGAAGAAGGCAGTCCGTCCAGTAGTCAGGTTTCTGATTTCCGTACCGGCTCCGTACCCGGCCCCTTCTCAGCGAAGGCTTCCCGCAGGTCCTCGTCGAGGGCGTCCAGGTATACACGAGTAGTGTCGAGTTCTTCGTGTCCCATGGCCTGCCGGATGTATTCGAGGTTCCATCCGTTTCTGAGGGCTTGGACAGCGAAACTGTGACGTAGTACGTGAGCGTGGATCTTGTGTTTCGTGCGACCCATCTGATCAGTATACTCTGATTCCTGTATTCCTGCTTCCTCTGCAGCTTGCCTGATCATGTGATTCAGCTGGTCCGGCGAGACTTGCTCCGACTTCTGACTAACGAACAGATACGGCGAGTCTTCTGCTGTCTTGAAGCCAGGTCGTTCCACCTCGATCCACAGTTCCATCAGATTCTCAAGCGACGACTGATACCAGACCTTTCGAGTCGATTCCGTCTTGTCAGACCGGACGGTGATCTGTCGCTTTGAGCGGTCTATCGCGCCAAGTGTGATGTTGCAAGCCTCATGTGCCCTAAGACCGGTCTGCCATAACAGCCTAATAATCAGCGCATTCCGGGTACGGGGCCACGGTACATTTTCCACCAACTGCTCTTTGTCCGCCGGCTGGATGTGAGGGGGTGCATCGTCTCCGACTTCTGCCTCTCGTTTGCTGCTGTTCAGATCGATGTTCGAGGTGTCGAGGTCGTCAACTGGATTCTGATCTATCTGTTCGACCGTCTCTTCCTCCAGACTTGCCAGTACTGTGACCGTCTGGTCGTTGACAAGTTTCTGACAAGCGTCATAGAACGATTTGACCGACGCTCGACGTAGTTTGATAGACTGCGGAGCGTATCCGTCCTGGCTCATTTGTCGCAGGTGGCTTTCGAGCGTTTCCGGATTGACGTCGAAAACGCCATCGAGTGCTGGATTTCCATCGGATGTCTCAGCAACCCATTCCAGATACTGCTTCACGTTGTTCTCGTATCTGACGACCGTAGAGTCCGACAGTTCGGTTCCTTCGATGTGCTCGACGTAGGCTTCGAGGAGGTCGGCATGATCTACCTGCGTCATGATTGCTTCCAGTAGTACTTGAGCCGACGCCCACCTTCCTCGAATACTCGTGACTGGACGTTCGGGGTCGTTTCATCGAGAATGTCGAGTGCCTTCGCCACTTCCCGTTCACCTGCATCAACTGAGTTCGCCACTTCTCCGGCCATCGCACCTCGTTCCCCGTCGTTCAACTCGGAACGCTTAGGGAGTGAACGGAGGACAGCTTGCTGAAGGCTCGCATCCACTTCATCGGACTCCACTTCTCGACGAACGGTATCAATCGTGGTTTCCAGATCGTCAAGACGGTTTTGAATACCCTTTAGTTCCGTCTCGACCCCACCGAGATTCACATCACCAGTAACGGCTCCACCGACTGACTCACGTCCTCCGTCAGTCTCGATATAGAGTTCGACAGCTGACCGAATCAACTCGGCCATTGAACTGACCTTGCTCGATTCTTCCTTGTACTTGTCCCATCTGTCCTTCTGCTCCTGGTCGAGATAGATGTTCACTTGCGCATCCTTGGTCATGCTTGTACCTCGGACGTGGAGGCCTATCAGTCCTGTGTAGATCCTCTACGACCAAGAGTATAGAACTCCTCGTTGGGCCGCATGTCCGCGAGGTGAGCCATCCGGTTCGAGAGGTTGTAGAAGGAGACGACGTTGCCGATGTCCCAGATCGCCTCCTGGCTGAACCCGTGATCCCGGAGACGCTGGAGGTCCTCGTCCGCGATCCGTTCCGGTTCCTCCGTGAGTTTGACCGCGAAATCCAGCATCGCGCGGTGGGTCTCGCTGATGTCGGCCGTGCGGTGATTCGCGGTCAGTTGCTCGGCCAGCATCGGCGCGTCGGCGTAGATCCGACAGAGCGCGCCGTGTGCGACGATGCAGTAGAGGCAGTCGTTGACGCCCGAGACCGTGACGATCAGCATCTCGATCTCCTCGCGTTCCAGCGCCGTCTCCTCCAGCAGGGCGTCGTGGTACTCGATGAACGCCCGCGCCTGCTTGGGCCGGTATCCCAGTGCCAGGAAGACGTTCGGCGTGAACCCGGCGCGTTCGGTCTCCTCCTCGATCCGTTCCTGCAGGTCCGCGGGCAGGTCCTCGATATCGGGCACTTCGAACCGCGTCATCGCGTCCGTTTCGTCTCCCATGCCACCCCACTCGACCAGCGGGGGCTTCAGTGTTGGCCGCGACTCACTCCTCCGGAGCGTCGTCGTCGATCACTGCCCCGTCGCGCCAGCGGTAGAACAGCCACAGCAGGGCGTAGACGACCACCCCGCCGGCGAACAGGACGACCGGGATGACGAACGGTCCGACGCGACCCAACACGTCTCCGGCGACCGACGCGAACATATCGGGATTCGGGCGGGAAGCCGGTTAAACGTCCCCATCGCGGCCGAAGGTTCATATCCGAACGCGAACGACTCACGCGTGTGTACAGGGCTGGCCATCTCGGCGTCTCGCTGCTGGTCTTTCTCCCGGTCGGCGTCGGGCTGGTACTGGCGGGGCGGGCAGACCTGGCCGTCCTCGGGGAGCTGTGCGTGCTGTCGGTCGCCTCCCTGCCCGACGTGGACCACGAGTTGCCGCTGGTCTCACACCGCGGCGTGACCCATACGGTCTGGTTCGCACTCCTGGTCGGCATCGGGTTCGGCGCGGTCGGGTGGGTTCTCGGCGGCCGTCCGGCCACACCGGCCTCGTTCGACCTCGCGCTCGCCGGGTTCGTGTTCGGAACGCTGGGCATCTGTGCCCACCTGCTGGGGGACGTACTCACCCCGATGGGGATCACGCCGCTGTGGCCGCTCTCGGGGCGGACCGTCACCCTCGATCTCGTTCGGGCGAAGAACCCGCTCGCGAACTACGGACTGCTCGGACTCGGTGTCCTGGGCACGATGTCGGCAGTGCTGGTCGTCACACCGGGCTGAGAAACGACACGGTGACGCACGCCTGCTCAGATGAGGTCCTGGTCCTCCAGTTCGTCCACGATGTCGTCGACGAAGTCCTCGGCGCTGTCGTACGGGAAGTCCCCCCCGGAGAGTTTCGTGTTCAGTTCCATGGCCGTCATCGAGAAGTTCCCGGACTCGAACGTCGTCGACGGCCCGTTGGGCAGGGCAGGCACGAGATCCATCGGACTCGAGATCGGATAGTCGGCCCCCTCGAACGCTTCGATCATCTGCTGGCGCAGATCGTCTTTGTCTGCCATGATCCATTCCAACGGTTCTCGAACCTACTGTAAAAAACATTGCGTCCCGCGATACGGTCCGTTCAGCGCCGTTTCCGCGACGATTCGTGAGTCAACGGTTGCCCACTCGACCGTGCGTGAGAGACCCATACATATTTTACCGTCCGGCGAGAGTTTGCTGTCACTATGCGAGTCAATTGTAAACACTGCGTGAGTTTCCCGGCCGGTCCGTCGGCAGGTGAGTGCTGACCATGGAGATCACAGTCGACGGCGAGACCGACGAGGACACCGCTCGCGTGATCGCGACGGCCGTCGCCGAACACCTCGGCCAGCCCGTCGAGATCGTCGATCCCGGCGGCGACCGGGTCGCGGCCGACGAGGAGGAGTGGACGGGCGGCGGCGACATCGTCACAGAGCGCGAACAGCAGCTCCGCGACCAGATCGAGGAGATCATGTCCGGCGGGCCCGAACGGGGTCACGAGAAACTGGAGGACCTCGGGAAGGCGTTCGTCCGCGACCGGCTCGACCTGCTGTTCGACGAGATCACCTACGAGGACGGCACCTTCGCCCGGTTCACCGACGACGACGAACTGCCGGCCGACGGTCTGCTGACCGGCGTCGGCGAGATCGAGGGTCGGGAGGTATTCTTCACCGCGAACGACTACAGCGTCAAGGCCGGATCGCTCGGCCAGATGGGCGTCGAGAAGGAGATCCGTCTCTCCGAGCGGGCCGCCGAAGCCGGCGCGCCCATCGTCCGCCTGATCGACTCCACGGGCGCGCGGCTCAACGCCGAGGAACGCGAGAAAGGCGACACGCACATGGACCGCTATCGGGGCGGGAAGATGTTCTACAACCAGTGTCTCCACTCCGGGCAGGTCCCGCAGATCGGCGTCCTCTACGGCCCGAACATCGCCGGCTCGGCCTACACGCCCGTCTTCTGTGACTTCCTGATCATGGTCGAGGACATCTCCGGCATGGCCATCGCCTCGCCCCGCATCGTCGAGGCGATGACCGGCGAGTCCGTCGACATGGAGGACCTGGGGGGGCCACAGGTCCACGCCACCCAGTCCGGCAGCGCCGACCTCGTGGTGCCCGACGAGGAAACCGCCGCCGAGGCCGTCAAGGCCCTGCTCTCCTACCTCCCCCAGAAGTACGACGCCCCGAACCCGACGCGGGAGCCGAAACCGCCGGTCAAGAACCCGAAGGGGCTGGACGCGGTGATCCCCGACGAACCCAACGCCGCCTACGACGTACACGAGGTGATCGACCGCGTGGTCGACCGCGACTCCTGGTTCGAGACCAAACCCCAGTTCGCCCCGGAGATGGTCACCGGCTTCGCCCGCATGGGCGGCCGCCCGGTCGGCATCGTCGCGAACCAGCCGAATCACGTCAGCGGTGCGATCTTCCCCGACTCCGCGGAGAAGGCCGCCGAGTTCGTCTGGATCTGTGACGCCTACGAGATTCCGCTCGTGTACCTGTGTGACACGCCCGGCTTCATGGTCGGCTCGAAGGTCGAACGCGAGGGCATCCTCCAGCGCGGTCGGAAGTTCATCTACGCCACCTCCAACGCCCAGGTGCCCAAATTCTGCGTCATCACGCGGAAAGCGTACGGTGCGGGCATCTACGCCATGTGTGGGCCGGCGTTCGGTGCCGACGCGACCCTCGCGCTCCCGAGCGCCGAGATTTCCGTGATGGGCCCGGACGCCGCCGTCCACGCCCTCTTTGGCGGGCAACTGGAGGACATGGAGGGCGAGACCCGCGAGGCGTTCATCGAGAGCGCCAAAGAGCAGTTCGACGACTTCGTGGACCTGCGGGCCCAGGCCGCGAAGATGCAGGTCGACGAACTACTGCCGGCGGGCGACCTCCGCGAGCAACTGCTGGCCAGGCTCTCGGCGTTCCGGAACAAGCGCCGGGACGACCCCGACCGCCACCACGGGACGATCCTGTTCTAGTTCTCCGTCTCTCCGTTTTCACTCCCGTCGCGCCGAACGACGAGGACGGGCGCGACGGCCCCCTCCGCGATCCGTTCGCTCGTGTCACCGAGGACCGTCGTCAGGAGGGTCTGTTCCCCTTCGCCCATGACGATCACGTCGAAGTCGTCCGAGCGCTCGACGATGGCCCGCGTGGGAAACTCCACGTCGTCCGACTCCGTGCGGATCTGGGCGTCCGTCAGGCCACGGTCCCGGAGCGTTCGCTCTGACTGATCGAGCAGGGCGGTGTCGTCGCCGACCGTCAGGTCCCAGAGCGTGACCCGCCTGTCGTCGCCGTCCACGAGTGTGGCCACGAGGTCCGCCAGCCGGTCCACGTCGACGACCCCCCGGAGCGGGACCAGAATGTCGTCGATCTCGCCCGTCGGGTTGGGCAGGAGGACGGCCGTCGCGTCGACATCGTCGGCGACGCGGTCGAGCGTCTGCTCCCGGTCGTGCGTGAAAGCCACCCGTTCTTCCACGTCGCTGTGTGCGTCGGCGAACGACGCGGCGATGTCCTCGACGGCCGCGTGGGCTCGGTCCTCGAACTGCATGCTCGCCTGTTCGGTCGGCGTCTGTTCGGGGATGACGTGATAGCCCAGGATCACCACTTCGGCGGGCGCGAGGAAGTCCACCAGCGACTGCGGGATGGTCTGTCCTTCCAGTACTTCGATGGGCACCAGCACGCGCGGTGGCTCCCGTATCGAGAGCGCGCCCGCCCCGTCCGGCTGGTCGTTCCCTGTCATCGGAAGACTCCCTTGAGGGCAACGTCGCTCGCGTAGTACTTGTACCACACGCCGGCGGCGACCATGATGGCGGCCCCGATGATCTGTGACTCTCGCTGCATGAAGCCGAGCATGGCGAAACTGGCGAGCGCGCCGAGTCCGGCCACGAGCGGGGCCGCGGGAACCCGAAAGTCCGGGTCGTACCAGTCGGGGTCGTCGCGCCGGATCACCAGCAACGCGACACAGATCAGGCCGTACATCACCAGATGGAGGAAGGAGGCCACCTCGGCCAGCACCTCTACCTCGCCGAACGCGACCAGCGCGAGGACCGGTCCACCGGCCATCGCGAGCGCGACGTGCGGTGTCCCGTACTTGAGGTTCATCCGACTGGCGTATCTCGGGATGATGGCGTCTTTGCTGACCGCGAAGACCGCCCGCGAGGTCGAGAGGATCGACGCGTTCGCGCTGGAGATCGTCGCCAGCAGACCCGCGACGAGGATCAGAATCGCGCCGGGGCCGCCGAGGAAGGATCGGGCGACCTCGACCATCGCCGTCTCGCCGAACGTCGAGAGTCGTTCGCTCCCGAACGCGCTGGTCGCGACGAAGATGGTCACGACGTAGAGGACGCCGACGATCAGGACCGAGCCGACCATCGCCAGCGGGAGGTTCCGGCCCGGATCCTTGATGTCGCCGGCGACGGTCGCCACCTGTGCGAACCCGAGATACGAGGTGAAGACGAGCGCGGCCGTCGTGAACACCGGCATCGGGCCGAACGGCACGAACGACTCCGGGGCGCTGGGCTGGCCGACGATGCCGAGCGCGTCCAGACCGCCGTAGCCCAGGAAGACGACGAGAATCGTCAGCAACAGCCCGACGACGTAGTTCTGGAGCGTCGCGGCGTTTTCGGTCCCGAACAGGTTCAACCCTGTGAGAAACACGCCGAACACCAGCGCCAGCGGGAGGACGACGTTCGCTCCGCCGAGCGCGACGCCGGCTTCGGCCAGCACCGCGGCCGCGTAGTTCCCGAACCCGACGAGATAGAACGCTGTCGCGAACACTAGTCCGAGCCAGACGCTGATGCCGACGACGGCCCCGGGGAGCGCGCCGAGTGCGCGCGAGACGAAGTAGTACCCGCCGCCGGACTTGGGCATCGCCGTCGCCAGTTCGGAGGCTGGCAGGGCCACGAGCAGGGCGACGACCGCGCCGATGGCGAACGAACCGGCCGCAGCCGGGCCGGCCTGGCCCGCCGCGATGCCGGGGAACACGAAGATCCCCGCGCCGATCATCGTCCCGACGCCCACCGAGAGGCCGCCGACGAGCCCGATGGACCGCTCCAGTTCCGACCCTTCTTCGGTTACAGTCGTCTCCTCGTCGGTGGCCGCCGGTGACGCGACTTCGACGGGTGCCACGCCGGCTCTGTTGGTCTGGTCGCTCTCGGACACAGTCTCTCTCGCCTCGTGTCGAGCTATTCGGGTACAAAACGCCGGACCTAATCAGTGCGGCGGTGGTTCCCCCGCGCTGGGAAGGCTCCCGGTCGACTCGGCGGCGGACCGAACGGCCCCACGGCCGTTCTCACGTCGTGGGAACGCGCTCCACGGGTTTCATCGGACGATCACGTACTCCCAGACAGCCATGACACGGCAAACGACGGCGGAACAGGTGACAGTCTGGCTCGGACGGCTCGTCGGCGTCCTCGCAGTGGGATACACGGCCCTCGGTACCTGGGTCCTGCTCGGACGACCGACGAGCCTCGGGGCCGACGGCTACCTCGTCGGGTCGCTCGTCTCGCTCCTGCTGTTGCTCGGGGTCGCGTACGTGCTGGCAGAACAGCGTCCGCGGCTGCGTGACGGCGGCCACTCGTTCTGAGCGCGGTCGTCGAACCGACGCTCCTTCTCCGTGTACTCGGCCGGTGAGCGACGGCTGGGGTCCGCGGTCCCGTGGCGTCAGGCGTCCGCCGCCTCTGGCTTCTCGCTGACCTCGGACCAGATCAGCACGAGCGCGAACGCGACCACACCGATGCCGAGCGAGGCGGTCATCGACAGCTCGACGCCGACGAACGACAGCACGACGGGCAGTTCGATGAACAGCGGCACCATGAACGCGCCGACGATCAGCAGCGCGGCCGGCGAGAGGCGGCTCATGCGATCACCTCCAGCAACGGCGCGATGACCGCTGGCGTGGCTTCGTGCCCGGCCGGGTAGAGACCGGCACCCTGCACGATGCTGTACAGCGGCAGCGAGTAGGCCAGGATCACCAGCACGACGGCGATCAGCGCCCAGAGCTTGAGGTTGTCCAGCACCGTCGGCGACTGTTCGGGCCCGGACAGGGCCGGCGGGAGGGCCGAATCGAGGCCCCGTGCGGGCTCGTTGTTCATCGCGGTGAGGCCGACGTTCATCAGGAACAACAGCGCCGAGACGAACAGCAGGACACCGCCGAAGGCCAGCTGGAGCCGGAGACTGCCGACCGACCCGGCGACCGTCTCGAAGGCGACCTGCGGGTACTGCGGTTCGGCCGTCCGGCGCGGGATACCCGCGAGGCCGCCGCGGTGCATGGCCGCGGACATGAACACCATGCCGATGAACCAGAGGACGACCTGAAAGAGGCCGATAGGGCGACTGTACAGTTCGCGGCCGGTGACGCGTGGCACCAGCCAGTAGGAGGCGGCCATGAAGGTCAGCGCCACGGCCGTCCCGACGGTGAGGTGGAAGTGCCCCGGCACCCAAATCGTGTTGTGCACGAGGTAGTTGATGTTCATACCTGCGTTGACCATGCCGCTGAATCCGCCGGCGGCGAACATCAGTCCGGCCAGCGCCATGCCGGTGAAGGCCGGGTCACGCCACGGGAGGGCCTTCAG
Source organism: Halorientalis pallida (assembly GCF_049605515.1). Taxonomy (GTDB): domain Archaea; phylum Halobacteriota; class Halobacteria; order Halobacteriales; family Haloarculaceae; genus Halorientalis; species Halorientalis pallida_A. Next base: position 872,698 of record NZ_CP187158.1, on the reverse strand, counting down.
CCAGCCGAAGTAGCCGGTGCCGCCGCGCTGGCGTGCGCCGTGTTCGATACTGGCGACGACGGTGAACGCGGTCAGCAGGCTCGGCAACAGCAGGAACATCGTGTTCGTCATCGCGATGAACTTGAACCCCTCGGCGATGCCGGGATCGACGTACTGGTGGTGGATCCCGACCGGGGTCGAGAGCAACAAGAAGAGGACGAACACGACCCGCGCGAGCGGATCGCTGAACAGCCGGCCGCCGGCGATCTTCGGCAGGACCGTGTACCACAGCAGGTACGCCGGCATCAGCCAGAAGTAGACGACGGGGTGGCCGAAGAACCAGAACAGCGTCCGCGTGAGCAGCGGGTTCGGAGCGGGCATGATCCCGAGCGACCACGGGATCAGGAAGACGACGACTTCGACGGCGACGCCCATCGTGGCGACGAACCACATGATCATCGTCGTCAGGACCATGAACGACTGCAGCGGGATGCGTTCGCCGGCGTTCTCGCGTCGCCAGGCCAGATACTGGCGGAACCAGTCGATGCCGGCGAGCCAGGTCCCGATGACGAACAGCGCGAGGCCGATGTAGAACAGCGGATGGGCCTGCAGGGGCGCGTAGAACGTGAACAGCACGTCGGCGCTAATGTCCGAACTCGGGATCAACCCCGCGAGGATCGAGACGCCCGCCATGGCGGTCCCGACGGACATCGTGGCCACCCAGAACCAGGTGAACCGCTTGCTGACCGGCGGGCGGTCCAGGCTCCGCGTGTTCGCCCAGGTGAACACGCCCGCCAGGAAGAAGATGGTGAACACGATCGCCAGCAGGACACCGTGGAGCGTCAACAGCGTGTAGTAGTCGGCCGATTCGACGATCCGGGCGAGCCCGGTCCGGTGGAGCGCCTGGAGGACGCCCATGAACGCACCGATCCCGAAGGCGACGAAGGCCGTCAGGAACAGCGACCGGACGACCCGCGAGACGTGCGGGTACTGTATCAGGAAGGAGTTGTCCGGCAGCATCTCCCGGGCCGACTCGACGGTCTCGCCAGCCGTCTCACCGGGCGTGCTCACGCCGACTCACCTCCCGTCGGCGTCGCGGTCGCGTTCGTCGTCCCGTTCCCACTGGTCTGTGTCTGCGTGTCGTCTTGCATCGTGAAGTTGGACGGTTCTTTGACGAGTAGCTCGGCGGCCATGCTGTGGTGGCCCGACCCGCAGTACTCGTGACAGACGATGCCGTACTCGCCCGGCTCGTCGAAGTTCACGGTGATCTTCGACACTTCGCCGGGGATGACCATCGTGTTGGCGTTCGTGCCGACGATCTGGAACCCGTGGATCACGTCCCGGGAGGTCACGTAGAAAGTGACCGTGCTGTTGGCCGGGACCTCGACGGTCCCGGGCTGGAAGGCGAACCGCAGGGCGACGACGTGGACCTCGTACTCGTTGGGTCCGACCTTCGTCACTCCGGGGTCGTCGAACCCGCTCGTGTTCGCCAGATCGCTCGGATTCACCTGCCCGCCCTCGTCGTTGACCATGACGACGCCGGCACCCACCGCCCCGTAGACGATGGTCGAGATGAAGCCGACGATCAACAGGAGCGACGCCCCCAGCCAGAGTTTCTCGTAGTTGTGGACGTGCATCCCAGATCACCCCACGACTGTCGGCCCGTTCCCCAGGAACTCGACGAAGTACATGTACGTCCACATCAGTCCCAGGATGAGAAAGTACACCAGCAGTAACGCCAGCGTCCCCTTTGGATTGTACTCGTCCTGTGAGAGTGACTCCTCGATGTCTGGATCCCTGACCAGCGTCCCGTCGGTGTACACGTCTTCACCGACGACCGCGGAGTCCGTCTCCGCCTCAGCCTCTGTCGCGGTCATAGGAGGGTGTACGCACATGTTCGTTAAATCCAATACCGGGAGTTCCCACGGAGTGAGAACAGCGCCCAGGATTATACTTCGCGTTCGCCAACCACCGGTATGATCCAGGCATTCGACTCGCTGTCGCCACGGATTGTCATCGCGGTTGCATTACTGGCGCTGGTGCCGGTGGTAACCTTCGGCCTCACGCTATCCTTCTACGTGGCACTCGCAGTGACGGCCACGAACGTCGTGCTGATCACCACGAGTCTCTACCTCCTGTTCTCGCCGACCGAATCGGAGGACCACGGTACCGAGGCCGCACACGGCTGAGACGTGGCGAGGACCTTCGATAGATGACCGTGACGCCGCTCCAGCTGGCCGGTGTCTCTGCCGTCGAGGGCAACGTGGACCTGCTGGTGTTCGCGGTGATCGGCCTGCTGGCCGGCGCGCACTGTCTCGGGATGTGCGGGCCGCTGGTGACGCTGTACGCCGACCGGATGGACGCGAAGACCGGCACCGACCGCGAGCGCCGACTCACCACGTTCGCCGTCCGCCAGCACCTGCTGTTCAACCTCGGACGCACGGTGAGCTACGCCCTCGTCGGTGCGCTCGCGGCCGCGGCCGGCGGCCTGGTGTTCGCGTCCGTCGACGGACTGCCCGCCATCGCCGATCCCGTCCGGATCGTCGCCGGGCTGACCGTCGGGGCAGTCATCGTCGCGACCGGTGTCAGATACCTGCTCGGCGGGACTGGTCACCTCGACCGGTTCACGCCTGCTCTCGTCACGCGGGGCTTCCAGCGGATCAGCGGGTGGCTCACCGCACGCGTCGACCGACTGGTCGGCGGGCCGAGGATCGTCGGCCTCGGAGCCGTCCACGGAATCCTCCCGTGCCCGATCCTCTATCCCGCCTACGTCTACGCGTTCGCGCTGGGCGATCCCGTCAGGGCCGCGCTCAGCCTCGGCGTCCTCGGCCTGGGGACGGTCCCGACGCTGTTCGCCTACGGCACGGTGCTGGGCACGCTCGGTGACCGCCACCGGCGGAGCCTCCACCGGATGCTGGGCGGAGCCTTCATCCTGCTCGGATACATCCCCCTCTCACACGGCCTGGTGTTGCTCGGCGTCGGCGTGCCGATGCTGCCGGTGCCGTTCTACCAGCCCCTCGCATGACCGACTGCACTCTCTGTGACCGACCGACGCCGGACCCGCCGATCACCGACGGTGACGGCGGCGCGTACTGCTGTCGGGGCTGTCTCTCGGTCGCCCGTGCGCTCGACGACGTGGCGACGACCGAGGACGACCTCGGGGAGCGTCGCGGGACGGACGAGGTCTCGGTCCCCGACGACGCCGAGACGGCGTATCTCGCCGTCGACGGGATGCACTGTGGTACCTGCGAGGCCTTCGTCGAGTCCCGCGCCGTCGAGCAGTCGGGCGTCCACGACGCCGCCGCCAGCTACGCCACGGACACGATGCGGCTGGTCTACGACCCCGAGGAAACCCGACCCGACGAACTCGCGGCGGCCGTCTCGGGCTACGGCTACACGGCCCGGGACCGCGAGGTCGAGGCCGAGAGCGAGGTCGACGAGTCCGCCTGGGCGCTGGCGCTGGGCGGCTTTTTCGGCATGATGGTGATGGGCTGGTACGCCCTGTTTCTCTACCCGACGTACTTCGGCTACGACGCGCCGTTCGTCGACCTGCAGAGTCTCGTCGGCCTCTATCTGTTCGGGAACGTCTGGCTGATGACGTCCATCGTCCTGTTCTACACGGGGTGGCCCATCCTCCGGGGCGCGTACGTCAGCCTCCGGGCCGGTCACCCGAACATGGACCTATTGGTCGCGCTGGCGGCCACGGCCGCCTACAGCTACAGCACCGTCGCCATGCTGCTGGGGCGGACCCACCTCTACTTCGACGTGACCGTCGCCATCGTCCTCGTGGTCTCGCTGGGCAACTACTACGAGGGGAGAGTCAAGGACCGCGCGGTCGGCCTGCTCTCGGAGCTGACCGAGTCCAGAGTGACCGAGGCGCGCCGCCTGACCGCCGACGGAACGGAGACGGTCCCCGTCGAGGACCTCTCTGCCGGCGACCGCCTGCTGGTCAAAGCGGGCGAGCGGGTACCCACCGACGGCGAGGTGGTCGAGGGGTCGGCCGCCGTCGACGAGTCACTGCTCAGCGGCGAGCCGATGCCGGTCGACAAGCGCGTGGGCGACGCGGTGATCGGCGGGAGCGTCGTCACCGACGCGCCGCTGACCGTCGAAGTCGCGGCCGACGCCGAGAGCACCCTCGACCGCATCGTCGAGTTGCTCTGGTCGATCCAGAGCGCCCGGCCGGGGATGCAGCGACTCGCCGACCGGCTCGCCACGGTGTTCGTGCCGACGGTCATCGCGCTCGGCGTCCTCGCGGCCGCGGCCGTACTCCTGACCGGCGGGAGCGGCGTCTCGGCCCTGCTGATCGGACTCACGGTCCTGATCGTCTCCTGTCCCTGCGCGCTGGGGCTGGCGACGCCGCTCGCCGTCGCGGCGGGGGTCCGCGAGGCCGCCGACGCGGGCATCGTCGTCGTCTCCGAAGCGGTGTTCGAGGCCGTCCCCGAGGTCGACGTGGTCGTGTTCGACAAGACCGGGACGCTGACCACCGGCGAGATGCGGGTCGCCGATGTCGTCGGCGACGATCCGGGGGCGCTCCGCCGGCGCGCGGCCGCGGTCGAGTCCCGGGCGAACCATCCCGTCGCGACGGCCATCACCGATACCGTCGATAATCCGCCCGATGCAACCGACTTCGAGCGCCACGCCACCGGGGTCAGCGCCGACGTGGACGGCGACCGCGTGACCGTCGGTCGGGCGGACTGCCTGCGGTCAGCGGGACTCGCGGTCCCGGACGAACTGGACCGGCAGGCCACCGAAGCGGCCGAGGCGGGCCAGCGCCCGGTGTTCGTCGGCTGGGCGGAGCGGGCGCAGGGCCTGCTCCTGCTGGGCGAGCGCGAGCGCCCGGAGGCCGCAGCGGTCGTCGCGGACCTCTCGGCCGATCACGAGGTGGTCGTGTTGACCGGGGACGAGGGCGGCGCAGTCGAGCGGATCGAGGACCGTATCGACGCCGACGAGGTGTTCGCAGGCGTCCCGCCGGAGGCCAAAGCCGAGACCGTCGAGCGACTGCGTGGCCGGGGCACCGTCGCGATGGTCGGCGACGGGAGCAACGACGGCCCCGCGCTGGCGGCCGCGGACCTCGGCATCGCGCTGGGGAGCGGGACCGACCTCGCCGCGGACGCGGCCGACGCCGTCCTGCTGGACGACGACCTGCGGAACGTCACCGCGCTGTTCGAGATCGCCAACGGCACCCACGGCCGCATCCGGCAGAACCTCGGGTGGGCGTTCCTCTACAACGCCGTGGCCATCCCCATCGCCGTCGCCGGCCTGCTGAACCCCCTGTTCGCCGCGGTCGCGATGACCGCCTCCAGCCTGCTGGTCGTCACGAACTCGTCGCGGTCGCTCCGCTCGTGACATATTAGGACATTTAATCCAACCTCGGACGTTAGCGTAAACAATTATATGCAACCATGCCGATCGTGGTCCCATGGGGGATACAGGTACACCAGTGCCGACGACGTGGAACAACCCGAACGTCTGTCCGTTCTGTGAGATGCAACTCGAATCGCCGGGCGCGGGCTTCATGGATCACCTGAAGTCCAACCCCGACTGCGAGTCGGGCTTCGACCAGTGGCGTGGTAACATCAACAGCGACATCCGCGGCGGCTGGTCAGGCTAGAACGACACCGCTTTTCGCCGAACAGATCCCGTCGGCCAGCCGCAGGTTCGGGCGGTCCCGGAAACCGCTCGGTCAGTCGATGCTCATGATCTCGCGAGCCTCGTCTGGCGTCGCGGGTTCCCGGCCCACGTCGCGGGCCATTCTCGCGGCTTTCGCCACGAGGTCGGCGTTGCTCTCCGCCATCTCGCCCTCGCTGACGTAGAAGTTGTCTTCGAGGCCGACCCGGACGTTCCCGCCCATCGCCAGCGCCGCGCCGACGAGCCGCCACTGGTCCTCGCTGATCCCGATGACCTGCCAGGTGGCGTCGTCGGGGAGCTGACGGACCTGATGGGCCAGGTTCTCCGCGGTCGCCGGGATGCCGCCCAGCACGCCCATGATGAGGCTGAAGTGGAGCGGGTGTTCGAGTTTGCCCTCGGCCAGTAGCGGGCGGGTGTTCCCGATGTGGCCCGTGTCGAAACACTCCAGTTCCGGTTTGACGCCGGCCTCCTGCATCGTCGTCACCATCTCGCGGATCTCCGAGAAGGAGTTCTCGAACACCATGTCGAACACGTAGTCCTCCCGGGATTCGGAGTACTTCGCGTAGTTCATCGAGCCCATGTTGAGGGCGGCCACCTCGGGCTGGGTCTCGCGGACGTACTCCGCGCGGCTCTCGACGGGTTCGTGGATCGCGCCCGTCGAGAAGTTGATGACGATGTCGGTGCGGGCCTGCACCTCGTCTTTGATCTCCTGATAGCGCTCGGTCGAGTAGGTCGGCGAGCCGTTGTCCGTCCGGGCGTGGATGTGGGCCACGGCCGCGCCCGCCTCGCGCGCGGCGGCGGCCTCCTCGGCGATCTCCTCGGCGGTGTAGGGGATCGCCTCGCACTGATCCCGGGTCGTGAGCGCGCCCGTCAGCGCCGCAGAGATGACCACTTTGTCGGGGTCGTTGCCCTTCACGGACTCGCGGTTCGCGTCGGTCATTGTCGCACCTCCCACTCTGGGTCATCGTCCATCAGGAACGAGTTGATCCCCTCCTCGGTCGCGTCGCTCATCGCGACCACCGTGATGATCTCCTTCAGATAGGAGAGCGCCTCCTGGAAGCCCATGTCCCGCTGGGTGTAGTAGGCCTCCTTGCCCACCTCGATGAGGACCGGACTGTTGTTCACGAGCTGGTCCACGAGGTCGTCCAGCGTGGCCTCGAACTCGCCTTCGGGAGCCAACTCTGTCACGAGCCCCATCTCGGCGGCCTCCTCGGCGGTGACGTGCTCGCCGGTAAAGAGGAGCTTCAGCCCGGCCTTCTGGTCGACCGAGCGCATGATCGGCGCCATCGCCTGGGCCGGGAACAGCCCCACGTTCACCTCGGGCGTGCCGAACTCGGCGTCGTCCCGCGCGACGACGAACTCACACGCCGACGCGAGGCCGAGTCCGCCAGCGAGACAGTAGCCCTCGACCGCCGCGACGGTGAGGACGCTGGCGTCGACCATCGCCTGGACGATGGCCGACAGCGAGGAGAACTGCTCCCGGTAGGCCTCCGATCCCTGCCCGATGACGCCGGACATCTCCGAGAGGTCGCCGCCCGAGCAGAACGTGCCGCCCGCGCCCCGGAGGACGAACACACGTGCCTCGCTCTCGTCGGCGAACTTGATCGCGTCCAGCAGTCCCAGAATGACCGGTTCGTTCAGCGAGTTGCGCTCCTCGGGCCGGTCGATGGTCGCCCGGACGACGAAGCCGTCGTCGCTCACCGATACGTCGAGCGCCTCGTTCGAGAGTTCCTGATCTTCCATGAGGTTTTGTATCGTGGCACACGCCGCCGCAATAGTATTTCGGACAGGAAGAAACTCACAAGGAGTTCCCCGTTTTCAAAAGATTCGCCGCTCGACGGTCGCAATAAACGAACAACGGGTGGGCTGTGTCTTTATGTGGGTCGTCCGCAAATGGCGTGGTATGGTGGACACGCCAATCGACTACAGCCAGTACGAGGAGGGGCGACACGTCAACTACTGGACTCTCGACCCCGCGTTGCGGGCGGAAGTCGAGCGGACCTATCCCGACGCGGAGTTCGAGTGGGCCGAGTCCGAACTGTCGGACCTCGGCGAGGTGACGGGCCACACCATCGCGGACAACGCCGAGGTCATCGACCGCGAGGGCCACGAGTTGCGGACCTACGACAAGCACGGCGAGATCCAGAACCACGTCCAGTACCACCCGCTCCAGCACGAGAACGACCGGCTGGTCTACGACCGTGGCGTGACACACGACATCTTTCACGCGCCGCCGGGTCGGGACGAGCCGCTGGGATTCCAGCACGTCCTGACCCAGCAGACCATCCTCTCGTTCGTCGACGGCGGCTTCGTCTGTCCGGTCTCGATGACCACCGGTGCGGCCATCGTCCTGGAGAAGTACGTCGACGACGACCACCCCAACGCCGACCTGCTGGACGAGTACTTCCAGGGCCTCACCAGCCGCGACTACGACGACCACATCGAGGGCGCGATGTTCCTCACCGAGAAGCAGGGCGGCTCCGACGTGGGGGCCAACGAGACCACCGCCGAACCCACCGACGAGGACGGCATCTACGAACTCTACGGCGAGAAGTGGTTCTGCTCGAACATCGACGCCGAAGGCACGCTCGCGCTGGCCCGCCGGCCCGACGCCCCCGACGGCACCGCGGGGCTCTCGCTGTTCCTCGTTCCCCATACAAAGCGTGACGGCAGTCTGAACGACCAGCTCTACCGCCGGCTGAAGGACAAACTCGGCACCATCGCGGTCCCTACGGGCGAAGTCGAGTTCCGCGGCGCGGAGGCCTACCTCGTCGGCGAACCCGAGAACGGGTTCAAGCTGATGGCCGAGATGATGAACTTCGAGCGGCTGACCAACGCCACCGGCTCGGTCGGCGGGATGGGGCGCTCCCTGCTCGAATCGAAGGTCCAGGCCGCGACGCGTGACGCCTTCGGCGAGACCATTCAGGAGTACCCGCTGATGCGCCGGGACCTCGTGAACATGCAGACCGACTACGAGGCCGCGCTCGCGTTCACCTTCGAGGCGACCCGCCACTACGCCAACTACATGGCCAACGAACAGCGCCTCGACGAAGCACCCGAGGACCGCGACGACGACGCGGCGCGAGCGTTCAAACTCATGCGCCTGCTCGTGCCCATCGCGAAGTACAAGACCGCCCGGATGGCCGTCGACACCGCCTCCTACGCCTGTGAGGTCCTCGGCGGCAACGGTTACGTCAACGGCTTCGCGACCGAGCGGATGCTCCGGGACTCGCAGGTCCTCCCCATCTGGGAGGGAACCTCGAACGTCCTCTCGCTGGACGTGTTGCGCGTGCTGAACCGCGAAGCCGCCCACGAGGAACTGTTCCCGCTGGTCGAGGACAGTCTCGACGCCGCCGAGCATCCCCACCTCGACGACCTCGCGGCGACCGTCGCCGAGGAGTTCGAGGACATGCAGGCGGCGATGATCTCCCTGGCGACCGAGGATCAGGACTACGCCCAGCACGAGGCCAAACAACTCGCCGACTACATCTTCGACGTCGTGACCGCCGCCCTGCTGATCGAGCGCGCCCAGGACGCCATCGACGAACGCGACGACGCACGGAAGGCCCTGATCGCCGAGTGGTTCGTCGAGACCCGCTTCGCCGAGCGGGACGCCCGCGGCATCACGGACGGCGAGAAACTGCCCGACGACCACTTCGCGGAGATCGTCCGGCACGCGCCCCTCTCACCCGATCAATTGGCCGACGCCGCGCCCGCGGACGACTGAGTAACCGACAGACGTTTTCACCTTGGCCGCTCAACAGGTCGTCAGATGCCAGACGTACCCGCTTCCCGGCGTGCGCTGTTGCGGAGCGGCGCAGCGGTGACCGGGACTGGATTGCTCTCCGCGCTCGCAGGGTGTCAGGGAATGCTCTCGGACGGATCGACAGCGACCCCGTCCGGGGACGGTGGGACCGGGGCACCGCTCACCTACGCGCCCGAGGGTTCGACGTTCGTGGCGACGGCCGACCTCGACGGCCTCCGGTCCGACGACGCCTTCCGATCCGCCGTCGACGACCTGCTCGGGTCGATTCCCGATACCCCGGCGTCGCTCTCGGCTGCCCTCGACCTCGTTCGTGGCTCGACCGGACTCGATCCCCGTGCGGCGTCGCGACTCGTCGTGTACGGCGGAATGAACCGCTACGGAACTGTCGTCCGGGCCGACTGGTCGACTGACGACGTGGTCGCCGGCGTCATCGGTGGCTCGGCGAGGGAACGGACCTACGGCGGCCGGACGCTCTACCTTCCGGACAGCGACGACACGGGTGCCGTCGTGGCGTCACTGGACGGCGGCCGATACGCGCTGGGCGGACTCGGCGCCGTCCGCGATGCCATCGACGTCGAGCGCGGCGAAACCGACCCCGTCGGCGGCACGGTCAGGACGCAGTACGAGGCGACGCGAGACGCGCTCGTCAGATTCGGTGCTACAGTCCCGAGCGCGGTCCGAGTGACCCCATCTGGTGAGGCACTGTCGAACGTCACCGCCGCACACGGGTCGATCACCGGCGGTGAATCCTCGCAGTTGCGCGTCAACGCAGCGACCGCTGGCGGGACGAATTCCGTCGCGTCGACGCTCCGGGCCCGGATCGACGAGATCGGTGCCGACATCGCGGCGAATCCACAGGTCGACGCGAACCGGGTACTCGGCGAGGTCGTCGACGCGACGACCGTCGAGACCGACGGATCGACGGTGGCGGTCCCGCTGGCGTCGTTCTCGTTCGACTACGACGAAGCTACCCAGGTTGGGACGATTTCACACGACGGCGGCGACGCGATTCCCGCCTCGAATCTCTACATCCGCGGGACGGGCTTTACCGATACCGAGGGTGCAGAGCTGGTCGGCCCCGGCACCTGGCCGTCGGGTTCGGACGGTCGTGTCGAGGCTGGCGATCAGGTGACGGTCGGCCTGCAGTCTGGGGCTACGATCAGAATCGTCTTCGAGGGTGACGAGAATACGGCGACGCTCGCGAGTTTCACCGGTCCCGACGGCTGACCCACACCGGCGAGGCAACGACCGCCGGCGCTGGGAGCCCTGGTTACTCGTCGTCGGGGTCGGGAACCACGGTCACGCTGGCGACCCGATCCTGTCCTTCGAGTTCCATGATCGTGACGCCCTTGGTGTTCCGGCCGACCGTCGAGATGTCGGCGGCGCGGATACGCATGATCTGGCCGCTCTCGCTCATGATGATGAGGTGATCGGCCTCCTCGACAGCCTTCACGTCTGTCACCGGGCCGTTCCGGCCGTCGGTCTTGATGTCGATCAGCCCCTTGCCGTAGCGGGACTGCTGGCGGTACTCGTCCAGTAGCGTCCGTTTCCCGTAGCCGTTCTCGGTGACTGTCAACAGGGCGCGGTCGTCCTTGCCACTCGTGGCGACCAACCCGACCACGTGGTCGTCGTCCTGGAGTTTGATCGCGCCGACACCGCGGGCGTTCCGGCCCATCTGCCGGGCCTCCGTCTCCGCGAAGCGGATCGTCATGCCCTGTGCGGTCGCGATCACGAGGTCCTGCTCGCCGTCGGTCACCTCCACGTCGACGAGTTCGTCGCCGTCTTCCAGCGAGGCGGCGATGATCCCAGTCGACCGGATGTTCTGGAAGTCGGTCGTACAGGTCCGCTTGACGTAGCCGTTCCGCGTGACCATCGTGAGACACTTGTCCTCGGTGAACTCGTCGGTGTCCACGACGGCCGTGATCTCCTCGCCGTCGTCGATCCCTTCGATGACGTTCCGGATGTGGTTGCCACGGGCCGTCCGGCTCATCTCGGGTACCTGGTATGTCTTGAGCCGGTAGACCTTGCCCTGGTTGGTGAAACAGAGCAGATAGTCGTGGCTGTTGGCCCGGAAGACTTCGTTGACGCGGTCGCCCTCCTTGGGGTCCGCGCCGATGATGCCCTTCCCGCCACGGCCCTGGGGCTCGAACTTCTCGACGGGCATCCGCTTGATGTAGTCGTCCTCGGTGATGACGACCACGCAGTCCTGCTCGGGGATGAGGTCCTCGTGGGTGACCTCGCCGTCGTCCTCGACGATCCGGGTCCGGCGCTCGTCGCCGTAGTCCTCCCGGATCTCCCGGAGTTCGTCCTTGATCACGTCGAGCAGTTCCTGCTGGTCGCCCAGGATCTCCTCTAGCCTCTCGATCCGTTCCTGGACCTCCTCGTACTCGGTCTCGATCTCGCCGACCTCCTCGGAGGTCAGGCTCCCGATCTGGATGCGGACGATGTGGTCGGCCTGGTCCTCGGAGAAGTCGTACGCCTCGCGGAGGGCTTCCTTGGCGTCGTCGCGGGTGTCGGCGTCCCGGACGATCTCGATCACGTCGTCGGCGTTCTTGACCGCCGTCAGCCGACCTTCGAGGATGTGGGCGCGATCCTCGGCCTCGTCGAGTTCGAACTGGCTCCGACGGCGGACGACCTCCTTGCGGTGGTCGACGTACTCGGCGAGGGTCTCCTTGAGCGTCAGGACGCGGGGCTGGCCGTCCACGAGGGCCAGATTGATGACGCCGAACGTGGATTCGAGGTGGTGTTCCAGCAGCTGATTCTCCACCACGTCGGCGTTGGCCCCGCGCTTGAGGTCGATCACGACCCGGACGCCGTCCCGGTCGGACTCGTCGCGCAGGTCGCTGATCCCCTCGATCTTCCCCTCGTTGACGTTCTCGGCGATGCGTTCGACCACGCGGGCCTTGTTCTCCTGGTAGGGCAACTCGGAGATGACGATGCGGCCCTCCTCGCGGTCGACCTCGTACTCGGCGCGGACGGTGAGCCGACCGCGCCCGGTCTTGTACGCCTTGTGGATGTCGTTGCGGCCCACGATGTTCGCGCCCGTCGGGAAGTCCGGCCCCTTGATCGGCCCCGGACTCTCCTCCAGGTGGATCAGGTCTTCCACGTCACAGTCCGGGTTGTCGATCAGGTGGATCGTCGCGTCGATGACCTCGCCGAGGTTGTGGGGCGGGATCTTCGTCGACATCCCGACCGCGATCCCGGTGGACCCGTTGACGAGCAGGTTCGGGTACGCCGCCGGGAGGACTTCCGGTTCTTCGAGGCGGTCGTCGTAGTTGGACTGGAAGTCCACGGTGTCCTTCTCGATGTCCGCCAGCAACTCCTCGGCGATGGGGCTCATCCGGGCCTCCGTGTACCGCATGGCCGCGGCGGGGTCGCCGTCCATCGAGCCGAAGTTGCCCTGCCCGTCGATCAGGGGTTCCCGCATCGTGAACGTCTGGGCCATGTTTACCAGGGTGTCGTAGATGGCCTGGTCGCCGTGGGGGTGGTAGTCACCCATCGTCTCCCCGACCACCGAGGAGGACTTGCGGTGGCTGGAGCCGCTGGTGACGCCCATGGAGTGCATCGCGTAGAGGATGCGTCGGTGGACCGGCTTGAGCCCGTCACGCACGTCCGGGAGGGCGCGGCCGGCGATGACGCTCATCGCGTAGTCGATGTAGCTCTGCTCCATCTCGTCTTCGACCCGCACGCGCTCGACGTTGGCCGCGGGGGCCGCCGTCGCGTCGTCGGGCTGATCCGGCAGGTCCGAGCTCATATGTCGACCCACTCCGCTTCCGGTGCGTGTTCCTTGATGAACTGTTTCCGTGGCTCGACGGCGTCGCCCATCAGGACGTTGAACATCTTGTCCGCCTTCGCGGCGTCCTCGATAGTGATCTGCTTGAGGTGGCGGTTCTCGGGGTTCATCGTCGTCTCCCAGAGCTGTTCGGGGTTCATCTCACCCAGCCCCTTGAACCGCTGGACCTGCGTGGGGTTGCCGTCACACTTCTCGGCGACGATGCGGTCCCGTTCGGCCTCGGTCATCGCGTCGTAGGTCTCACCGCGATACCGGACGCGGTAGAGGGGCGGCTGGGCGGCGTAGACGTAGCCCGCCTCGACCAGTGGTCGCATGTGTCGGTAGAACAGCGTCAACAGCAGAGTCCGGATGTGTGCGCCGTCAACGTCGGCGTCACACATGAAGATGATCCGCTGGTACCGGGCGTCGTCGAGGTCGAACTCGTCGCCGATCCCGGTCCCGATGGCCGTGATCATGTTCCGGATCTCGTTGTTCTCCAGAATCCGGTCGAGCCGGTGTTTCTCGACGTTCAGGATCTTCCCGCCGAGCGGGAGGATCGCCTGGAACTCGGGGTTGCGCCCCTGTTTGGCCGAGCCACCTGCGGAGTCACCCTCCACGATGAACAGTTCGGACTCGCTGGGGTCTTTGGTCTGGCAGTCGGCGAGTTTGCCGGGCAGGGCCGTCGACTCCAGCGCGTTCTTCCGGCGCGTGAGTTCCTCGGCCTTCTTGGCTGCCTTGCGTGCCTTCGCGGCCTCGACGGCCTTCCGGATGATCGACTGTGCGGTGTCGGGGTGTTCCTCGAAGAAGGTCGTGAGTCGTTCGTGGACCGCACTTTCGACGATGCCCCGGACCTCCGAGTTGCCGAGTTTTGTCTTGGTCTGACCCTCGAACTGCGGGTCGGGGTGTTTGACCGAGATGACGGCGGTCAGTCCCTCGCGGATGTCCTCGCCCTTGAGGTTCTCGTCGAGGTCCCCGATCAGGCCGTGGTCGTTTGCGTAGTCGTTGACGACTCGTGTGAGCGAGGTCTTGAAGCCGGTGAGGTGGGTGCCGCCCTCGCGTGTGTTGATGTTGTTGGCGAAGGCGTGGATCGAGCCCTGCAGTTCGTCGGTGGCCTGCATCGCCACCTCCAGCTGGACGGTCCCCTCGTCGATCCCCTCCTCGTCCTCGAAGTAGATGACCTCCTCGTGGAGCGGTTCCTTGGTCTCGTTGAGGTAGGTGACGAACTCCTTGATGCCGCCCTCGTAGCAGAAGGTAGACTCGGTGCCGTCGCGCTCGTCACGGAGCGTAATCTCGACACCGGAGTTGAGGAACGCCAGTTCGCGCAGGCGCGCTTCCAGCGTCGAGAACTCGAACTCGGTCGTCTCGAAGATGTCGTCGTCGGGCCAGAACCGGATCGAGGTCCCCGTCTCCTCGTCCGATTCGAGGTCCCGGACCTCCTTCAGTTCGTACTCGGGTTCGCCGTGATCGAACCGCTGTTTCCAGACTGCGTCGTCGCGCTTGACCTCGGCTTCGAGCCACTTCGAGAGCCCGTTGACGACCGAGACCCCAACCCCGTGGAGCCCGCCGGAGACCTGGTAGGACTTGTTGTCGAACTTCCCGCCCGCGTGGAGGACCGTCATGATGACCTCCAGTGCAGGGCGGTCGTGTTCGTCGTGCGTGTCGACCGGAATCCCCCGTCCGTCGTCGCTGACGCTGACGGAGTCGTCCTCGTGGATCGTGACCTCGATGGTGTCACAGTACCCCGCCAGGGCCTCGTCGATAGAGTTGTCGACAACCTCGTAGACGAGGTGGTGCAGTCCACGGGAGTCCGTCGACCCGATGTACATCGCCGGCCGTTTGCGGACGGCCTCCAACCCTTCCAGGACCTGAATCTGCCTGGCTCCGTACTCAGACTCGTTAGACATGAAATCTACTACGGCGTAGGATTTGGGGACTGATAAAACCCCCGCACGCACGCGCTCGCGTGCGAACTCACCCAGTAGGGGCACGTTTCGCCGTCTCTCCGCGGCGCTGTGACCGTCCTCGACTCGCCGGTTCGGTCGCTCGTCATCGGTCGCTCCGTGGCCTGTAAGAGAGTAACACTCACACTTTCACTTTCACCGAGCCGTCGTGCAACATTTAACCCCTCCGGGGGTAGAAGGGGGCAGAGAATGACCTCGTACCAGTCGACACTCGCCGAGGGGGAGGGGATCGCAGAGGAGCTGGCGGAGGCCCAGCGGTCCATCTCCATCGCCGAGTTCTTCGAGAAGAACCGTCAGATGCTCGGGTTCGACTCGGGCGCGCGGGCGCTGGTGACGGCCGTCAAGGAGGCCGTCGACAACGCCCTCGACGCCACCGAGGAATCCGGTATCCTCCCGGACATCTACGTCGAGATTCAGGAGAACGACGACTACTACCGCCTCATCGTCGAGGACAACGGCCCCGGGATCACCAAGGAGCAGATTCCCAAGATCTTCGGCAAACTGCTCTACGGCTCCCGGTTCCACGCCCGCGAGCAGAATCGCGGTCAGCAGGGGATCGGTATCTCCGCGGCCGTCCTCTACTCCCAGCTCACCAGCGGCAAGCCCGCCAAGATCACCAGCCGCACCAAAGGCAGCGACGACGCAAAATACTTCGAGTTGACCATCGACACGGACTCCAACGAGCCCGAGATCGAGGGCGAGGACACGACCTCGTGGGACCGGCCCCACGGCACCCGGATCGAACTGGAGATGGAGGCGAACATGCGCGCCCGCAACCAGCTCCACGACTACATCAAACACACCGCGGTCGTCAACCCCCACGCGCGACTGGAACTCCGGGAACCGCAGGAACACTTCAAGTTCGAGCGCGCGACCGACCAGCTCCCGGAGGAGACCGAGGAGATCCGGCCCCACCCCCACGGTGTCGAACTGGGCACCCTCCAGAAGATGCTCGACGCCACCGACTCCTACTCGGTGTCGGGCTTCCTGCAGGAGGAGTTCACCCGCGTCGGCGGGAAGACCGCCGACAAGGTGATCGACAACTTCCGGGACCGGCACTTCGGTCGCGAGATGGCCTGGAGCGCCCCCGCGACACACGAGGAGGCCGACGTGGAGGCGGCGGTCTCCGAGGCCGTCGCCAACAAGGGCGCAGACGCGACCGCCGAATTCGCCGAATCGGTGGCCGCCGAGATCGACGACGCCGGGTCGGTCACCCACTCGCGGGTGCAGGGCATCGTCGAGACGGTCGCCGAGGGCGTCGAAGACGAGTACGGCACGACCTTCGGCTCGACCGTCCGGGAGAAGGCCGTCGCGGCCGCCTGGGACGCGGTCACCGACGAGCGAACCGGCGACATCTACGCGCTGGTCGACGAGGCCACCACGGACCGGAAGGACGACGCCCACGTCCAGGGGCTGGCCGAGCGCATCGCCGCGAAGTTCGAGGACGAGGACACTCCCCACGACCGGCTCACCCGCGATCAGGTCGCGGACTACGTCGACCGGGCCGCAGACGCGACCGAGGAGTACGACGAGGCCACCTTCGGCGAGACGGCCCGCGAGAAGGTCGTCGACGCCATCTGGGAGCGGATGGCGACGGTCCCCGACGAACCGCCGAACATCGGGGCCATCGACGACGACCGCGACACCGCCAGCGAACTCCACGAGGCGATGCGCGAGACGGACATCATCGCGCCGCCGACGGACTGTCTCTCCCCTATCTCCGACGAACTGGTGCTGGAGGGACTCAAGAAGGAGTTCGACGCGGACTTCTACGCGGCCTCGACCCGGGACGCGGCCGTCCACGGCGGCGACCCGTTCATCGTCGAGGCGGGCATCGCCTACGGCGGTGACCTCGAGGAGAGTTCCAGCGCCGACGTGATGCGCTTCGCCAACCGCGTCCCGCTGGTCTACCAGCGCGGCGCCTGTTCGATCACCGACGTGGTCAAGACGATCAACTGGCGCAACTACAAACTCGACCAGCCCGGCGGGAGCGGCATCCCCAACGGCCCGGCGGTCATCATGGTCCACGTCGCCTCCACGAACGTGCCCTTCACCAGCGAGTCGAAGGACGCGGTGGCCAACGTCCCCGAGATCGAGGACGAAGTCGAGCGGGCCATCCGGGAGGCCGCCCGCGACCTGAAGTCCTACCTCAAGAAGCGCCGGTCGATGGAGAAGCGCCGGCGCAAGCAGGACAAACTCGCGACGATCCTGCCCGAGATGGCCGAGAAACTCGAGGAGGTGACGGGCAAAGGCGAGTTGAACATCGACGACTCGCTGGCCCGGATTATGAACAACGTCCTCGTCGACCGCGAACGCGACGGCGACACGGTGCGGCTGATCGTCGAGAACAACGACGACACCAACGCCACCCTGGAGATCACCGACATCGTGAGCGAGGACCCCGGCGAGGTCGAGGGGGCCAACGTCGTCGAGATGGACGGCGAGTACTTCGTGAAGTGGACCGCGGAGGTCAAAGCGGGAACGGAAGCGAGCATCGAGTACAGCGTCGACGGCGACGCGACCTTCGACGTGCAGGTCGAGGGCATCGAAGACGAGAAACTGACTATCAACGCCTGACATGAGTACAGACAGCGATACCCAGAGCGAAAGTGACGCGCGCGAGCAGTTGATCGACCTGGCCGCGGAGTTCTACGACCAGTTCGCCGACGGCGAGGTGCCGACCATGTCGATCCCGACCCGGACGAAGTCCAACATCGAGTACGACGAGGACATGGACGTCTGGGTGTACGGCGACCGAAAGAGCACCCGCAGTGCCAAGACCGTCAGCGGCGCACAGAAGTTGCTGAAAGCCACGTACGTCATCGACTTCCTGGCCCAGCAACTCGAAGAGGACCGCTCGTCCACCCTGCGTGAGCTCTACTACCTCAGCGAATCGTTCGACCACGAGGAGGCACAGTTCAACAGCCAGGACGAGTCGAACCAGCTGATCGAGGACCTCGAAATCGTCTCGGACGTGCGCCGCGAGGAGTTCCACATGCGCCCCGAGGAGTCCGGGGCGACCGTGATGGGTCCCCTGCTCATCCGCGAGCAGACCCGGCGGGGCGAACGCGAGATCCACTGCCAGGAGGACGTGGGCGAGGGCGGCTACCAGATCCCGAACAACCCCGACACAATCGAGTTCTTGGACAACGACGCCGACTTCGTACTCTGCGTGGAGACCGGCGGGATGCGCGACCGGCTGGTCGAGAACGGATTCGACGAGGAGCACAACGCCCTGATCGTCCACCTCAAGGGTCAGCCCGCACGGGCGACCCGGCGGCTGACCAAGCGGCTCCGGGACGAACTCGGCCTCCCCGTCACCGTGTTCACTGACGGTGACCCCTGGTCGTACCGCATCTACGGCTCGGTCGCATACGGGTCGATCAAGTCCGCCCACCTCTCGGAGTACCTGGCGACGCCCGACGCGCAGTTCATCGGCATCCAGCCCGCGGACATCGTGGAGTACGACCTGCCGACCGACCCCCTCTCGGATTCGGACGTGAACGCGCTGGAGTCGGAACTGGAGGACCCGCGATTCCAGACCGACTACTGGCGCGAGCAGATCGAACTGCAACTCGACATCGAGAAGAAGGCAGAACAGCAGAGCCTGGCGGCGCGGGGCCTGGACTTCGTGACGGACACGTACCTGCCGGAGCGACTGGACGCGATGGACGTGATCTGACCGGCTTGCTGCTCCTGTTCTACCCGTCCAGGACGACCGGCACGCCGCGACTCGCCACGTCGGCGGCGAAGGCTTCGGCGTCCGTTTCGATTGCCTCGAACGTGTCGTAGTGGATCGGGAGGACGAGCCCAGGGTCCATCGCTTCGGCGAGGTCGGCGGCCGCTTCCCGGTCCATCGTGAAGGTGCCACCGATGGGTGGCAGGAACAGGTCCACGTCGAGTTCGGCGTGTCCGTCGAGTACGTCGGTGTCTCCCGGCCAGAAGACGGTGGTGCCGTCGACGGTGAGCAGGAAGCCACAGCCGAAACCCTCGGGATGAATCGGCTCGCCGCTGGCGTCGGTGTGGGGGCCGTCGGCGTGGTTGTACGCCGCCGTCGTCCGGACGATCACGTCACCGACGAGGTCGTCGAGTTCGGCGTCGACCCGGCGGGTGTCGTGGGGCAAGTCTCGAACCGCCGTCACGTCGCGGTCGGTCTCGCTGTGGTGGACCGCGTCGTAGACCAGCACCGTCGCGTCGTCGCGGGCGACCCGCTCGATTCCGTTGCTGTCGTAGTGGTGGACGTGGCTGACACAGACAATGTGGCCATCCCCGGCGTCGTACTCGTCCAGCACGCCGTACCGACCAGGGTCGAGGTAGACCACGGTCCCGTCGGGTGCCTCGATGCGGACGGTCGCGTACCCCAGCCAGTCGACCTGGAGGTCGTCGAAGTGGACGGTCATACCGGACGGTTCGGTCGGCGCTGGAAAACCCGTGTCGGTTCACTCGCCGTCGGCCAGTCGCTCGACGCGTTCCAGCGTGTCCGCACTCTCCGGGTCCTTGTCTTCGCGGACGCCGAGATAGCGGGGGAATCGGAGCGCGTAGCCCGAGGAGTACGTCGGCGAGGTCTGGATCTCCTCGTAACCGACCTCGAAGACCACGGCGGGGTCGATGGTCACGTCCTTGCCGTCCTCGGACAGCACGTGCGGCTCCAGCAGGTCGGTCAGGTCGGCGAGTTCCTCGTCGGTGATCCCCGTCGCGACCTTGCCGATGGTCTCCAGGTCGTCGGGGCCGGCACGCACCGAGAGCTCGAAGGTCCCCAGGAACTCCGCCCGGCGGCCCTCGCCCCACTCCGCGCCGGTGACGACGCAATCCAGCGTCTCCACGTCGGGTTTTCGCTTGAGCCACTCCTTGCCGCGTCGACCGGGGGAGTACGTCGACTCGGCGTCTTTCAGCATGATGCCCTCGTGGCCCGCGTCGAGGGCATCGGCCTCGATCCCGGCGATTTCGTCGGGATCGTCGGTGACGGTGGGCGTCGACACGCCCGCATCGAGGATGTCGGTCAGCCGGTCGTGGCGCTCGACCAGCGGCGTGTCGAGCATGTCCTCGCCGTCGGCGTGGAGACAGTCGAACGCCCACAGCTGGACCTCGACCTCCTCCCGTGCCTTCGCCACGTCGTGTTTGCGCCGGAAGCGACGCAGAACTTCCTGGAAGGGGAGCGGGTCGCCCGCGTCGTCCACGGCCACGACCTCGCCGTCGAGAATGGCCGGGACGGCGAGGTTCTCCTCGACGAACGCGACGACTTCCGGCAGGGGGTCGGTCACGTCCTCCATGTTCCGGGAGAACAGCGACACCGAGTCCCCGTCGTAGTGGACCTGCACGCGAGCGCCGTCGTACTTGGTCTCGACGGCGACTCGCTCCCACGCGTCGACGGCGTTGGTGACCGTCCCGGCCTGCGCCAGCATGGCCTGGACCGGTCGCCCGACTTCCAGATGCAGGTCCGCGAGGCCCGACTCGCCCTCGTCGCGTGCGACGGTGGCGACCAGGCCGTAATCGTTGGTCACCTGGAGCGCGCGTTCGACGGCGTCGACGGGCACGTCGAAGGCTTCCACGATGGCGTCTCTGACCGTCCCTTCGCCGACGCCGATGCGCATCTCCGAGAGGACGATCCGCGCGAGATAGCGCGCCTCCGCGGGCTCACAGCGATTGAACAGGCCAAAGAGCAGGTCGAGCTTGCGGTCCTGACTGCCGGACCCGGCCGCCGCCGCGAGGTCGCGCAACTCGGATTCGACCTCGGCGACGGTCAGACCGGCCTGGCCGCCGCCGTCGCCGAACGCGCCCAGGCCCTGCTGGCCGCCGAAATCGTACTCCGCGGCCACGTCGCCCACGTCGCCGACCGCCGCGACTCGGGACTCCACGTCCTCGGCCGAGACGTTGTGGCCCGCCGCGCGAGCGATCGCGGTATAACAGAGACTCGGGCCGATATCGAGCGTCGTCGACTCGTGTGCGGGAAACACGCGTCCCTGGACGAACCGGGCGACGGTGTCGAGGTCGTCGGTGGCGAGCGCGAACAGATCACGAACGAGCGAGACGATCTCCAGATCGGCCGCAGTCGCCTCTATCTCGTCGGCACGCTCGGCGAACACGGCGAATTCCATCGACACGCAGTAGCCGCGACCGGGTGTTAAAACGTCCGGAGTCGGCGGGTCATCGATCCCGGAAAAGCGGGTGGCCCCGGTAACGGGGTCGGCGAGTGGCCGGGCGGCGACGGTAGTCGCGACTTACTCTCCAGCGCTGGTCCGTTCGTAGGCCGCGCCGAGTCGGTCGACCATCCGGTGGATCGGCAGGTTGACGCCGAATCGACTCGTGACGAACGCGACGGGCATGAGCGCGATGCCGAGCATCAGGCTCAGTTGGTACAGCGCGAACAGCAGGCCACTGTGCAGGCGGGTTTCCATTGTCCTCGTCTGTGCCTGGGTCCATCGGTATATATAAACATTCCTTCTGTATCAGAATCATAATCGTCTTTTCTACGAGTTCGTGACGCTCCCGTCTTGCGATTCAATTCCAGTTGGGGAAACGACAACCGGAGGCGCGTCTCGTCGGCCGCGAACGGTAACACGGAGATAATCGACGCCAGTCGGTGCCATAAGTTATGGCCATTATCGAAGTCACGTGCGCATCTGTCGCGGAGACGCGAGCGAATCACAAGACACGTGGGGGTGGGGGCCCGACGGGTAGATATGAACTATCTCGTAGCGATGGAAGCCGCCTGGTTGGTTCGAGACGTGGAGGACATCGACGACGCTATCGGTGTCGCGGTCAGCGAAGCGGGCAAGCGCCTCAACGATCAGGACATGGACTACGTCGAAGTCGACGTGGGGGCGACGGGCTGTCCCGCCTGTGGCGAACCCTTCGACTCGGCGTTCATCGCCGCCGACACCGCGCTCGTGGGCCTGGTGCTGGAGATGAAGGTCTTCAACGCCGAGAACACCGAACACGCCCAGCGGATCGCGAAAAGCGAGGTCGGCGGTGCCCTCCGTGACGTGCCACTCTCCGTCGTCGAGACCATCGAGTTCGAGGAAGACGAGGAAGCCGACGCCTCCGCCGGCGCCTGACGACTGGGCAACCTTTTTGTATTACCCTTGGTTATCGAGCTGTATGGAGTTACCGACCCCTGAGGATCTCAAGGACCGCCGCAAGGAGGTGGATCTGACCCAGAGTGAACTGGCAGAGCGTGCGGACGTGTCTCAGCCACTCATCGCTCGGATCGAGGGTGGGGACGTGGACCCGCGGCTCTCGACGCTCCGGCGGATCGTCAACGCGCTCGAAGAAGCGGAGGGCGGTATTCTACGCGCCGGCGACCTGATGCACAGCCCCGTCTACGGCGTCGAACCCGACGACAGCGTGATGACGGCCATCGAGGTGATGAACCAGGAGGGCTACTCCCAGTTGCCCGTCGTTCGGGACGACTACCCCGTGGGAATCGTCGCCCACAGCGACATCCGCCACTCCGACGAGGACGACCCCGGCGAACTCCCCGTTGCCGAAGTGATGCGCGAGTCCATCACCACCGTCACGAAAGACGCGACCGTCGACGAAGTGGACACTCACCTCGACCATCACGAGGCCGTCATCGTCATCGAGGACGCCGAGATGGTCGGCATCATCACCGACGCGGACGTGGCCGCCAACATCAGCTAACCCGATCAGGATCGTGGGTTGCCCTGCTTACCGGTCCGGTTCGAGGGCGTCGGTCACGACCTGTCGTCTGTACCTCGCGACGTGATATCTGGTCAGTACCACCGACATCGCCACCGCGAGCAGTGCCAGAATCAGTCCGAACGCGAGCGGCCCGTCGTTGAACAGTCCACCCAACACCTGCAGGAGTGCGAACGCGGGTAGGCCGAGCGTAAAGAGACTGGTTCGGAGCGGGAACGCACGCGCCATCGCCAGGAACGCGTCCCGCTCGTCGGAGAGGTCCTCAGTCATGTGTGTCGAGCAAGCGGCAAGGGGACACATAGGCACTTCGGATCCGGGTACTCCCAGCTTACTTCCCAGCGAACGGATCGATTCGACGGCGGTCCCTACAACTCCAGTCCGCGAATCGCGACCGCTTGCTCGCCGTCCCGCACGTCGCCGATGACCCGACCGTCGGTCTCCGCGACCAACGACTCGGCGTCCTCGGGAGCCAGCGCCGCCACGCCACCTTTTTACAGCGGGGGGATTCGCCGAGGGCGAACCCCCCTTGCAAAAACGTGGGCGAAAAACGACCTGCCGACTCGCACCTCCGGCGCTCGTCGGCAGTGAACCGCGCTCACTCCGTTCCCGCGGATGCTACAACTCCAGTCCGCGAATCGCGACCGCTTGCTCGCCGTCCCGCACGTCGCCGATGACCCGACCGTCGGTCTCCGCGACCAGCGCCTCGGCGTCCTCGGGAGCCAGCGCCGCCACGAAGCCAGTTCCCATGTTGAACGTGCGGTGCATCTCCTCGTCGGCCACGTTGCCCTCCTCCTGGACGAACTCGAAGACCGGCTGGGCCTCGAAGGGGTCGGTGATCTCGTAGCGGAAGTCGCCCATCCGGGTGAGGTTCCCCCAGCCACCCCCGGTGACGTGGGCCGCCGCGTTGGTGTCATGGTCCCGGAGCGGGTCGAGCAGATCCGTGTAGATCCGGGTCGGCTCCAGCAGTTCCTCGGCGATGGAGCGGTCAGGATTCGGCGGGAACGGGTCGGTGTACGCGTGGTTCTTCGTGACTGCCTGCCGAGCCAGCGTCAGGCCGTTGGAGTGGATGCCGCTGGAGGGGAACCCGACCAGTCTGTCGCCGGCCTCGGCCTCGCCGGGGAACAGCGCGCCCTTCTCGGCCAGTCCGGCGCAGGTCCCCGCGATGTCGAGTCCCTTGACGACTTCGGGCATCACGGCCGTCTCGCCGCCGACGAGTTCGACGCTGGCGCGGTCCGCACCCTCCGCGAGCCCCTCGCCGATCTGTTCGCTGGTCTCGTCGTCGGGTTCCGCCACGGCGAGGTAGTCGACGAACGCCACCGGGCGCACGCCCGCCGCGACGAGGTCGTTGACGTTCATCGCGATGCAGTCGATACCGATGGTCGAGTAGTCGTCGATGGCCTCGGCGACGAGGAGTTTCGTGCCGACGCCGTCGGCCGCCAGCGCGAGGTAGCGGTCGCCGATGTCGAGCAGGCCCGCGAAGTCGCCCTCGAACCCCTCGGTCGCGCCGATCAGGGCGGCCGTCGCCGCCTCGCTGGCGTCGATGTCCACCCCGGCCTCCGCGTAGGTCATCCCGTCGTCAGCGTCGTCGGTCATACCCGAGTTCGCGCCCGGCGCGCGCAAAAGCCCGTCGGTCGCAGGCGGCTCAGCTCGCCCGCCCCGCCGAGTAGATCCGCCACTGCCCGTTCTCCGGCCGCAGCTCGATCCGGACCCGATTGCTCCGCTCCCGGTCGCCCCCGGCCGGGGAAACGATCACCGTGACATCGACCGTCGCGGAGTCGGCTCCCCCCTCGACCAGCGTCACGTTCTCGGTCGCTAGCGACGCGTCCTCCATCGTATCGGCCGCCTGCTGGGTCACGTCGATGCCCACCGCCTCGCTGTGGAGTCGGGCGTTGGCCGCCTCCCGGTCGCCGGCGTTCAACGCCGCGTAGAACTCGGTGACGACGACGGTTGGATCACCGGTCGGACGGGGCCCGGGACCGGAGTCGGGGGTCGGTTCCTCCTCCGTCGCCTCGTCGCCCGGTGCCTCGCCCGTGTCGTCGACCGGTTCGACCGAGTAGAGCCGCCACTCACCGGCCTCGGTCCGGAGTTCGATCTCCAGTTCCCGGGTGACCTGTCGATCCGTATCCGCAAACGCCGCGTCCAAGGTTGTCCGGACCACGGCCCGACCCTCGCTCCGCTCGACTACCTCGGTGGAGCTCGCAGTGACTGACCCCTCGTCGAGGCTCCCGTACTGTTCTTCGGTCACGGGCGGCTGCGAGGTCTCGTTGTGCAACAGCCCGTTGGCCACGTCGAATCGACCCGCATCCAAGGCGGCGTAGAACGTCTCGACCGCCGCCGCAGGTCCGTCGCCCCTGTCCCCTCCGTCGTCTTCGTCGTCATCGTCGTCTGCTTCGGGATCCGAACTACCACTACCGCCGCTCCCGTCGAGTACGTCCTGACACCCACTCAGTGCGGCGATGCCGACGAGTCCGGCGAGATAGCCCCGCCGTGATGAGTTGTTCACAGGGATGGTTGCGATACCCGGGGTATAAACCCCGGATCCGTTCCATCCGCCGAACCGCCGTCAGAACAGGCCGAAGCCGAACAGCGCCCACAGCCCGAGCGCCAGCGACGGGACGAATACGGCGACGAACACCGGGAGACTCCACTCCTTGACCGTGTTCCCGTCCAGCGGCCCGAACGGGATCATGTTGAACGCGGCGAGAAAGAGGTTGATCGTCAGCCCGAGACCACCGATGGAGCCGAGGAATCCCCCGGCGAAGAATGCCAGCGGCGCGAACAACGCCGCCAGGACGAGATTCGTCACCGGTCCGGCCAGCGCGATCAGGCCGTTCTGTCTGAGCGTCGACCGACCCTGATGGTAGACCGCGCCGGGTGCGGCAAAGAGGAAGCCGATCAGCGCCCCCATGATCGCGACGAACAGCATGCTGTAGTCCGCGCGGAACTCGGCGATCTTGCCGAAGCGGATCGCGACGACCTTGTGCGCGAGTTCGTGGAGCAGGAAGGCCACGCCGACGGTGAGAAAGCTCAGGCCGAACGTCTGGACTGCCTGTGGGATCGAGAAGCCACGGAATCCGGGGAGCAAGAGGATGCTGAACGCGACGCTCAGCGCGACCCAGGCGGCCCCGAGATCCAGCAGTTCGCGGGTGGAAAACCGGATGTTCACGTCACCAGCCCCCAGAGCAGGCGGGCGCTGTTCTCCGCGCCCTGAGCCATCAGCCCGACGACCTCGCCGGTCGAGCCGATCTCGGCGAAGAAGTACGGCAGGAGGACGAAGCCAAAGAGGCCGCTGGCGATCATGCTCCCGACGTTGGTCATCGCGACGATCAGGATGAGTCTGAACAGCGGCACGTCGTACATCCGGCCGAAGATGTCTCGCACCGGGGCCTCCTCGTCGCTCATGATCTCGTTGAGCGTGTTGATATCGCCGATGTTGACCGAGGTGTACCGGAGTTCGACGTAGCCGGCGAACCAGCCCGGTGCCAGCAGCGGGTTGAGGCTGGTCAGCCAGGCGACGGCCCCGCCGACGGTCGCGCTCTGCCAGTGTGCCCCCGCGAGTTTCGCCAGTCCGAACGCGATGATTCCGTTGATCAGGAACCACGAGCCGAAAATCTGGATCAACAGCCCGGTCGAGATGCCCTCGACGCCGGTCGCGACGGCCATCACCAGTAGCGCGAAGATGACCAGGAAGCCCAGCGTGAACAGGTAGCCAAAGAGCTTGAACAGCGAGAACCGGCGGCCCGACTCGACGCCGATCAGCGACTCCATCGGCGGGAGGGTCTCCGGGTTGTCGAGGTACTCCTCGATTCCCGCCCGGTGACCCGCGCCGACCACCGCGACGACCGAGTAGCCCGCGTTGCGCAACTCGACGAGGTTGTGCGCGATGTAGGCGTCGCGTTCGTCGATCAGCGCCTCCGCGCCCCCGGGGGAGAACCGGCGGAACTCCTCCATCATCGCCGAGACCACGTCCGTGTTCGTCATCTCGGACATGTCCAGGTCCTCCAGATCCTCCTCCTCGCCAGAGCCCGAGAGCAGGAGGGCCAGCGGCATCCCGACGGCCAGTCCGATGGTCACCACGAGCGCCAGGCCGTCGAGGACGCCGACGAGGATGCCCGGGACGAACGCGACGCCGCCCAGCAGGAGCGGGCCGGCGAGCAGTTCCAGCGGGATCGCCAGGAAGAACCCGATCATGAAGCCGAAGGTCATCCCGGCCACGATGGGGTCGGCGACGCCGGCCATCAGCCCGCCCAGTAACTTGATCTTCTCTAACCCTGTGAGGCGGGCCCAGAACCGCTGGATCGTCGTCTGGATGTCGCGGTCGACCAGCGCGACCCCGAGTCCGAACTCCTCGGCGGTGTCGACCGCGGCCATCATGTCCGCGCCGGGGTCGACGTCGAACTGGTCGCCGAGTCGGGCCTGCACGTAGGACAGCATCCAGTAGGCCAGAAACTGGAAGACCGTGTTCCCGCCCAGCAGGTCGCTCGGGTCGAGGTCGTCCGGCGTCTCGCCTTTGAGCTGGCGATACCGCCCGTCGTCGAGTTCGACGGCGACCACGTCCGGCCGCTGCTCCTCGATGGTCTCCTCGACCTCGCGGACGCTGTCCTCGGAGACGTGGGCGGTCCCCAGTACCGTCACGCTCCCCTCCCCCGACGGGGCCGACGGGTCCGACGGCGTCGGTGCCGACCGTTCGCTCATTGCCCCGTCATAGACAACCCCCCGTCTTACGATTGTCGGGACGACAACGCCCGCCCCGCGAGCGACGGCTCGGAAGACTCTTTTCCCGCCGAAGGAAATCCCGGGCAAATGCCGGATCTGATGGACACCTACATCGAGAACCGCAAGATGATCCAGCCCAACCACGCCAACAACCTCGACACCACACACGGCGGGAACGTCCTGAAGTGGATGGACGAAGTGGGCGCGATGTCCGCGATCCGTTTCGCCGGCAGCGACGTGCTGACCGCCCGGATGGAACAGACCAACTTCCGGGGTCCCATCCCGGTCGGCGAGAACGCCCTCATCGAGAGCTACGTCTACGAGACAGGGACGACGAGCATGCGCGTTCGGGTGCGGACGTTCCGCGAGGATCTCCGGACCCCCGAGACCGAGTTGACCACCGAGTCCCACCTCGTCTACGTCGCCATCGACGAGGAGTTCGAACCCCGGAGCGTCCCGGAGTTGACCGTCGACAGTGAGCGCGGCGAGGAACTGCTGGAAGCCGCCAGAGCCAGCGACGAGAACAACGACCACGTCGAGTGAGGCCGGCCGCCCCCGTCAGTTCCGAGGGTGGTCCTTTTCCCCGCCGGCGTCCTATCGTCGGTCATGGGACTGGATGTGGACACCCCCGAGCCACCGGAACTCGAAGCGTTCGACCCCAACGAGTACGACGACGCCGAGGTCGTCGGCGACACGGACTTCCGCCGCGACGAGATCGAGGAGTTCCTCCATGACGGGGCCTGGGACCGGGCGTTCGGTGAGTGGACCGACCACACCGATCTCGACACCGAGGAGTACGCCATCGTGACCGACCTCGGCCTGATCGAGCGGTTCGACTTCTTCTGGGACTCACACGCCGACCGCGTGGGATATCACGCGCCAGGACTGCCCGAGGACTGGAAACAACACGATCTCCACCCCGATCTGGACTCGTGGGGGACCGTCTCCTCGATCAACGCCGAACTCACCGAACTCGGCCAGATCGTCTGTGACGTGCTGAAAGACGACTACATCGACTGGGAGACCGACTACGAACCACCCGAGGACCTCCCCGATTTCTGATTACTCGCGCGGGACCGCGATGTTGCGTACGTCCCCGCCACACCCGTCACAGCTCGAAATGTGATCGTCCGTTCGGATTCGACCGTTACACTCCACACATTCGTACACCGATTCCCCCGGCTGGTACGGGTCGATCCCATTCATGCGAGCTACTGACAAACGAACCAAAATAACCCTTTCGTTCCGACTCACCACCCGGTTCGCCGGGATCGTGGGCGGGGGATTCGACGGCAGTCGGGACCTTCTTAACGGGTGCCTGCCCTCCTGTTACACATGGCAGAGGTCATCCCGCCGACGGAACGGGTCTGCGAGCGCTGTGGCCGTCACGACCGCTGGGACGAGGAGCGCGACACCTGGATCATCGTCACCGAGGACGACGAGAAAGCAGTCGGGAACCCCCACTGTCTCCACGAGTGGGACATCAACGGCGATTACAACCCCTTCGAAGGGTAACTGCGTTCCACGACGCGGCCACGTTCTCGCCAGTTACACACGCCGACCGGCAGGTTTTCCCGCTACTCTGTGGTACCAGTTATCATGGCTATAGGCTGTAAACTCTGCCGGCATCGACTGCCCGACACCGGTCACGACGCCGACTGCACCTGCGGCTGGTGGCTCGACCGTAACTGTAGCGAGAACCACCGGAAGTGGTGTCCCCACGACGGGGAAGACAGCTGGATCGGAGCCGTCGAAATCTGACCGTCGCAACACGTTTTTACCTGCTTCTCCTGCGTTCGGGTATGCCGACAGTGTTCGTGACTGCGCCACCGGACGAGGCCGCGTCCCTCGCGGAAACGCTCGTCGAGGAACGGTTCGCCGCCTGTGTGAACCGGTTTCCCTGCCGGTCGACGTACCGCTGGAACGGCGAGGTTCACGCCGACGACGAGGAGATCCTGCTGGTCAAGACCACCGAGAGCGGCTACGAGGACGCCAAAGAACGCATCGCGGAGTTACATCCCTACGACGTACCGGCTATCGAGCGGTTCGACGACTCCGGCGTCTCCGCCGAGTTCGCCGACTGGCTGCAGGAGTCTGTCGGCCCGACGGAGTGACCGCCCTGCCCACGTCAGTCCTCGTCGGGGATGTGTGCGTCCGCGATAGGCTCGTCCGTCTCGGCGTGTTCCCGGGCGATCTCGACGTACTGGTCGCCGGCGTACTGCCAGATGGAGTCCTCGACTTCCTTGACCACTTCCGCGGGCTGACCCGCGACCAGCACCGACTCGGGTACGTCCGTGTCTTCAGTGACGACGCTGTTGGCTCCGACCAGACTCTCCGCACCGATGGTCGAGCGATCCAGGACGATGGCACCCATCCCGACCATCGCGCGTTCTTCGACGGTCGAGGCGTGGACGATGGCGTTGTGCCCGACAGTCGCGTACGGACCGATCTCGACGCCCTCGTGGAGCGTCGCGTTGTCCTGTACGTTCGCGCCCTCGCGGAGGACGATCTCGCCGTGGTCGCCACGGAGCACGGTTCCGGGCCAGACGCTGGCGTCGGCTTCCAGCGTCACGTCACCGATGACCGTGGCCGCCGGGTCGACGTAGGCGGAGTCGGCGATGGTCGGTTCGACACCGTCGAATGCTCTGATCATCGTGCGTGCTGTCCGACCCCAGCGACAAAAACGACCCGGCTCAGCTCCCCTTCTCGACGCTGTACCAGTCACCGTCCCAGCCGTAGGCGTACTCGATGACGGCCTTGATCGCGGTGAGGCTGTACAGCGGGACGATCACGGGGACGACGAGCCAGGCCCAGCCGAGGCGGTCGACCGAACCGACACGCCAGTCGTGGAATCGGACCGCGGCCGTCACGCCGATCACGGCGACCAGCGGCGGGACGAAGTAGCCCTCCATCCCGACCAGAAAGAGGACGGCGAACTTCGAGAGGATGGTCAACAGCAGGAAGCTCCCGACGACCGTTCCCGCACAGATCGCGGCCGACGTGAGATTCCGCATCTTCCGGATCGGGCGCGCGTTGGCCACCAACTTGTGGAGGACCTGTACGTATCCGGTCATCCAGCGTTTGCGCTGGCCCCACCAGTCCCGCAGGGAGTGTGCCGACTCGATCCTGGAGGGATGGCCGAGTTGCTCGTCGACGTCCAGGTGATTCTTGTAGCAGGTGTACGCGAAGTCGAAGTCCTCGGTCAGCATCTCGGTATCGTAGCCGCCGGTGATCGAAAGCGCCGCGCGACGCATCACCACGGCACGACTCGCGGCCATCCGGAACTCCGTGAACACGTAGAGCAACCGTCGGCCGACGTAACTCAACAGGACCGACTCGTAGTAGGCCAGTTCCTCGACGAGACCGTCTGGCTGGGGGACCGTGCGGCCCTGCACGACGTCACAGTCGTCGAGGCGGGCGACCGCCTCCGGCAGGAACTGCGGATCGACAACCTCGTCCGCGTCGAAGACGGCCACGTATTCCCCCTCGGTCTCCTCGACGGCGTAGTTGATCGCGCCGGCCTTCGAACCTGGGTAGCGCGTGTTGACCAGCGCGGACACGCCCTCGCGGGTCGCGAGTTCGCGGGCGCGTTCGCGACTCCGCTCGTCGTCTTCCTCGGTGACGATCAGTACTTCGAGGTCCTCGTACTCGCTCGCCAGCAGGCTCTCGACACTCCTGTCGAGGACGTTCGCGTCCCGGTACACCGGGACGATAGCTGTGACGGTGTCGCCAGCGTACACCGGTTCGGGATCGGCCTCGCGGAGGAGCGACCACAGGAAGGTGATTCCCGACAGACCGATGAACCCGGTGAACAGCAGACTGGAGATCACCGCCTGGAGGAGGACCACGGCCAGGACGACGAATGCGAACTCGAACCGGATCGTGCCACCCAGCGCCACGTTCCCCTGGACGAACCCCCAGGCGAACACGCCACTGGTCACCCCCACGAAACTGATCCGGTCGAGCCAGCGTCGTATCAGTTCCATAGCTCTCCGATTCGGACATGTCGATAGAACCGTAAATGTATCTATCGGTCGACCAACAACCGCCGCCCAGCTGCGGTCACGGGTGGTTTCGATCCGGTCGGAATCCGGACCTGTCAACGAGTTCGTCGTGACAGGCGTACGCGCTCCGTCCGACGGACGTTCTCGAAACCGGTTCTATCCCCGCTATATATGGGGGGTTCCGGTTTTCAAATTTCGTAACTGACGCGGTGGACTTATTTCGGATGTTCGATGAGTAGGGTGTATGCCAGCAAACGGACGTGACATCGCCGTCTTCGTCGTCGGGCTCGCGGTGGCCGGTATGGCCCCGATTCTGGCGTTCCCGACGCTGGAGTTCTCCCCGATGCTCGCGCAGGTTTCCGCGCTCGCGGGTGGCGTCCCGATCCATCACATCGGGGTCGTCGTCCTCGTCGCGCTCGTGGCGGCCGCCTGGGTCGACACGGGTCTGCGTGAGGGACCGAACGAACACGAACACTGGGACTGACGGACAACAAACGGAGACTGATTGCGAAAGAACGTCGTCGGGTTCTCAGGGAGCCACGATGCCAGCGCCGCTTGCGGGTTCCGCGATCAGCGACTGACTCTCCGAGTCGTTGGTCGACGTGTTGGTCGAACCGTCACTGCCGGAGGTGTCGCCGGTCGTGCCGTCATCGCTGGTCTCGTTGGTCGTGCCGTCACTGCTCGTGCCGTTCGTCGACTCGTTGCCATCCGGCTGGGGCTGGCTGAGGTTGGTCCGCTCCAGCTCGACCTGCACGGGCGAACTGTCCTCGCCGATGACCTTCGCTTCGCTCACGTGGGCCGTGGCGTTGTACATGTAGCTCGAGCTACTCCCCAGGTTCCGGTACACGTTCGTTCTGATGGAGTACGGCCCCGTGGCTTCGACAGCAACGTCCGTGTAGCCCTGTTCGGGCCCCCAGTTCTCGTAGCCCGTCGTCGAGTACGGTACCGTCATGGAGAACTCGCCGTCCGGCCCCGTCTGGACGCGCTGGATGTACCGGAACGTCGAGTTGCCGCTGTTCATCTGCATCTGAGCGGATGCGATCACCGTCCGGTTTTCCGGCCCGGTCCCCTCGATGGTCGCCCCGGGGACGCGCTCGAACACCTTGGTCCAGGGGGGCGTCGATCCACGACCGAGGAGGATGCTCTGGATGCCCTGCAGTTCCGCGCGACTGGAGTTCCGGAACTCGCCGATCCCACCGGCCAGCGAGGTCGCCTCACGCTGGAATCCGCGGGTGTACGGACTCCCGGTCTGGAACGCGGACGTGTTCGAGTTGTAGACCAGCCGATAGTGGCTCAGGGCCTCGACGGCCTCCGGCGGGTTCGGGCCGACACCGCCGACCTGTGCAGTGCCGTCTTCCTCGACGTAATCACGCGCTTCCTGCATCGAGTTGAACACGCGGTACGGCTGGCTCTCCTCGCTGGTCGGGAGCACCTTCAGTTCGCCGCCCCGGGTCTGTCTGGTGTTGTAGTCCATGACGACCGGCCTGGGCTGGCGACTGCTCCCGTGGAAGTGCCACAGCCGGTTGACCATGCTCTCGTAGTAGCGCTGGGTCTTGAGGTTGTACCCGACACGGGGCTGTCCGGTACCGATGTCGATCACACGGCTGTAGTAGTCCGTCGCCGTCGTGCTCTCGTTGAACACGATGGGCGCGAAGAACTTCCCGCGCGAGAGCCGCGAGTACGTGTTGACCATCTTCCAGTCGATCATGACGTACCGCGTCTCGGCGTCGTCCTCGCTGACCTGTTCGATCACGTCGTTGGCCTGCTGTTCGTTGGGTGCGAGCAGGAAGTTCGCCGCTTCGGCCGCGCCCTGCTGGAACGGGTTGGCGTTCGGGATCCGCTCCGCCCGCTGTGTGATCCAGTGGCCGTAGTCCCACCAGGACATCACGCCGTAGGCACCTTCGTCGTAGTCGTAATCGTCCTGTCTCGGGAACGGTTCCGTGAACTGCATCTGGTTGTCGGCACCGCCGTAGGTCCCCGGAACCGGCGTGTTGTTCTGCATCCATCCGAGGCTGTCCGTCCAGCCGACCACGCCGGCACTCGGCCCCGCCTGGCTGCCTGCCTCCATCGCGGTCGTGGAACCGCTGGTCATCGGCACGACCATCGGTGCGATCACCAGGATCAACACCGCCATGATCGTCAGTACCTGGAACGTCTCGACCTCTTCGAGCGAGCCCGTCGGGGAGACGTACTTCGCGATCAGGGCGATGACGTAGGCGTTCACCACGGCGACCGGGAGCGTGAGGTAGTACCCGAACCGGACCTGGGTCAACGTCGCCAGCAACATGATGACCGTCCAGATCATCACGAAGATCGTCTCGGCTCGGCGCTCGGTCCCACGGACGTGGCTAGCCAGCATCACCACGATGCCGGCGAAGGCACCGAACCAGGCCAGCCCGTAGCTCCCGAACAGACGCGGGAGCAGATCGCCCAGCGGGAGCGGCTGTGCCTCACCGATGGTACCCGCCTGCGCCCCGCCGCCGAGGCCGATGAACCGCTCGGTGTTCTTGACGATGTACCCGAACACGTCGGGCAGCACCACGGCGGTCACCACTGCCACTGCCGCGATGGCACCGAACACGGCCGCCGGATACGCCCACCGATCCACGTCGGCGTCGTCGACCTGTCGGGCCAGCCACGCCATGAACACGGCCCCTGCGGCCACCGCGAACGCGAGCAACGGCTGGATGAACGTGAAGTCGACCGCCGTCAACTCGAACGTGCTGAGCGGGACGAACGAGAGCAGACCCGTGACGACGAGCGCGACCGCACCGACGAACGCGATGTGTTCCGGACTGCGACCGCGGAGATAGTCGAGGTTCAGCTGGATGACGAGGAAGATACCGAAGATACCGACCAGCAGAATCGCGGGCGGCCACACCCAGATGTACAGGGCCATCGCGACGCCTGCGAGTGTCGCCCAGCCGACGGGCCGACGGAGCGCGTCCCACTCGCGGTTGACCACGAGTTCCCAGACCGGCATCTCCTCCTCGGCGACCGCGACGGCGACCATGATCGCCAGCACGGCGGTCATCTGGAGGAGGGCCTCGGCGACGTGGTGGTCGGAGAAGCCGACGATACTGCGGCTGAGGAAACTCCCCGAGGAGAGCGCGAGAATCAGCACACTGACGAGGCCACCGAACCGCCCGCCGAGTCGCTTCCCGGCGAAG
Organism: Halorientalis pallida; assembly: GCF_049605515.1. Lineage (GTDB taxonomy): Archaea > Halobacteriota > Halobacteria > Halobacteriales > Haloarculaceae > Halorientalis > Halorientalis pallida_A. The sequence continues at coordinate 838,043 of NZ_CP187158.1, read as the reverse complement.
TAGACCGGAATCGCCACGAGCGCCCCGAACACGGCCGGCGCGATCAGCACCGTCATCGCGACAGTCTGATCGCTGGGGTTCCCGAGGCCGACGATCAGCGCCACCGTCGCGATCAACTGGTCGAACAGCGTCCCGAACTGGCCCGAGGAGGTCCCGTACGGGAAGTACGTCCACGGATCGAACGGCATCGTCTGTGGCCAGTTGTTCACGACGTACTGGGTCTGCCTGTAGTGATACCACGCGTCGTTACCAGAGAAAAACACCTGTCCGCCCCTGACGAAGTTACTCCAGCTTTGCACCCGGACCCACAGCATGAACCCGAGCAACGCGACCAGAGTCGGAATATGATACCAGTCTTGGACATCTCCGAGGACTGTGCCGAAGTCGTAGTCCTCGAAGTACCCCCGGCGTTGACTCATTGCCCGGGGTAAAAACGAACGCGGGGATAAGCTTTGTCAAATCGTCTTCTTCTCGCCCGCCCTACAGTGGTTGTGATACCGTTCAGAGAGTGCTTCTATAGACGGTATTCCGGACTTTCCCCTTTCGAATCGAACCCCGACACCGACACAACACTCACGTGGGGTCACTTCGAAGGGTCGGGAACCCCCGGCGTGCCCTCCGGCACGTCGGACCGACGACGATGCCCCGCCAGGACACACGACGGACGGTTCGAGGCGACGAACGAGCCATCACGGTCACCGATAGCATCGCCGCCGGTTCGCTCGTCGTTCTGGCCGTGGTACTCGCGGCCGGGCTCGGGCTCGGCGTCCTCTTCGCCCCCTCGGAAGGGGGGAACAACGCGACGCGCGCGGACTTTTCCTACCAGCATTTCTCGGAGGATTCGGTGCTGGTCGTGACGTTCGTGGAAGGCGATTCGATCCAGGCAGGGGACCTGTCGGTCGTCAGCGGCGAGACCAACCGAACCTGGGCGATGCTGGCCAACACGACCGAGTCCCAGGAGGTCTCCCAGGGCTCGACGGTCCAGTTGACCGGGACTGGCCGGTTCGGCAGGCCCATCACGACGGACACGACGGTCCGGATCGTCTACACCGGCGGGAACGAGACGCGGGTGCTGTCCCGCTGGCCGCCCAACAGCAGCGCGGGATAGAAATACCTTTGCCGGGCGGGTGACGACGCGTCTCTATGCGGGTCTCGGTCGTTCTCTGTACCCACACGCTCGACCGCTACGACGCTTTCACCGAGGCCGCCCACAGCGTCCTCGAACAGACACACGACGACACGGAACTGGTGCTGGTCAGCGACGGCTCCGAGGCCGTCTACGAGCAGTTCCGGACCGACTTCGGTGACCGCGAGGACGTGATCACCCACTGCAACGACGAGAACGTCGGCCTGCTGGAGAGCCGCAACAACGGGGCCGAGGTCGCCACCGGCGACGTGGTCGCGTTCATCGACGACGACGCCGTGGCCGACGAAGACTGGGTCGCCCAGCTCGTCGAAGCCTACGAGTATCGAGACGCCGTCGCCGCCGGCGGGAAGATGACCCCGGAGTGGGTCGCCGGTCGCCCCGCTTTCCTCCCCGAGGAGTTCTACTTCCTCGTCGGCGTCACGCAACGCGGATTCGCGGACGGTCCCGGCGAGGTCCGCAACACCTTCGGCTCGAACATCTCCTTTCGCCGCGACGTGTTCCTCGACCTCGACGGGTTCGACACCGATATCGGGGGTCGGAAGGGCGACGAGAACCTCCAGGGCGGGGAGACCGAACTCTGTGCCCGACTGCGCGAGGCCTACGATGCCGGGGTCTATTACAATCCTGACGCACGCGTCGCGCACAAGGTCTTCGAGTACCGGACGGATCCGAAGTGGCTACTCGACCGCGCGTTCTGGCAGGGCTACTCCAAACGCGGGATGGAAGTCCTGGTCCCCGAGTCGACCGGCGAGGAGTACGACTTCCTCGGCCAGTTGCTCGGCGAGTTCGTCCCCCAGCGACTCCGTGGTCTCGTCACAGAACCGTCCCGCGAGAAGGCGCTCCAGTTCGTCATGCTGTTCGTGTTCACCGCCGCGGTCGGGTTCGGCTATTTCTACGGCGCGACCAAGTGGCGGTGAGTGCAGGGTTCGACCCGCCCCGAGCCGGGGACTGTCGTCGGTACGCTTAAGCGCGCGCCGTCGCTCGACCCGACAATGACAGATGGGGTGACGGACGGCGACGCTGGGGCCGACGGACCGGCGACCCCGACCCTCGCGGACCTCGACGTGGCCGTCGCCCACTGGGGGATCAACGCCTGGGGCGGTGCCGAGTACCTGGTCACCCACCTCGCGGAGGCGCTCGACTGTGACCGGGTGTACACGCTCGGCGAGCCCGACCCCGACGACCCCAATCCCTACGGCGACGTGCAGTTCGTGGACGTGACGCGTGACCTCTCGCCCGCACCGCTCAGACGAGTGCAGGCCAGTGTCGGCCGCGTCTTCGAGTACGCCCTCTGGGAGGACGTGGACTGGCGGGCGTACGGCGATCCGGACGTACTCGTGACCTCTGGCGCGACCACGCGTGCGGTGATTACACCCGACGACACCCTCCACCTGAACTACTGCCACTCGCCGCCGCGGTGGTTCTACGACCTGTATCACGACCGGAAAGAGTCGCTCGTGGGCCAACTCGCCCGCCCACTTGTCCGGTACCTGCGGATGCGCGACGCGACCGTCGACCCGCGCGTCGACGGCTACTTCGCCAACAGTCCGGTCGTCGCCCGCCGCATCCGGAAGTTCTACGACCGGGAGTCCGAGATCCTGTATCCCCCCGTGGATCTCTCGGCCTACGAGGACCGCGGCGACGAGGGCTTCTACCTCCACCTCGGCAGACTCGACGAGGAGAAAGGCGTCCCCGCAGTCGTCGAGGCCTTCGCGGGGAGTGACCACCGCCTCGTGCTGGCGGGCGGCCGCGGCGACGTGGACGACGCCGTGATGGATCGGATTCGCCGCGCCGACGGGATCGACTACCGCGGATTCGTCGACGAAGCCGAGAAGTACGACCTGCTCGCCGCGTGCCGCGCGCTGGTGTTCAACGGCCGCGACGAGGACTTCGGGATCGTCCCCATCGAGGCGAACGCCAGCGGCAAGGCGGTGCTGACTCGCGACGAGGGGTTCCCCGCGATCTTCGTCGACGACGGCGAGAACGGCTACCGACACGACGGGTCGGCCAGGGGCATCCTTGCGGCCATCGAGCGGTTCGAGCGCGACGGAATCGCCGCAGATCTGGGGGAACAGGTCGAAACCTTCTCAACGGACGCCTTCGTTGACCAACTCGAATCGAGTGTCGTCCGGCGGTTCGAACGCTTCCGGGCGACCGGGACACGAGATCATGACTGAGACGATCGTACTCGGCCTGGACGGGGCCAACTGGGCCTTGCTCGAACCCTGGCTCGATGAGGGTCGATTGCCCAACATCGCCGCCCTCCGGGACGAGGGGGTGTGGACGGACATGCACAGCTGTTTCCCGCCGGTTACCTGCCCGAACTGGCGGTGCTACTCGACCGGCAAGAACCCCGGCAAACTCGGCGTGTTCTGGTGGGAGACCATCGACACCGACCGGCGGACGCTGACGACGCCGGACTCCCGCTCGTTCAAGAGCGCGAACTACTGGGACTACCTGAACGACGCGGGGCTGACCGCCGGAATCATGAACCTCCCGATGACCTACCCGCCCTTCGAGGTCGACGAGTTCATGATCGCCGGTGGCCCCGACAGCGAGCCGGAAGGGTACGCCCACCCGCCGGAACTGGGCGACCGGCTCGACATGGAAGGGTACCGCCTCCACCCCGACGTGCCGGTCACCTCGAAGGAGGACCGCGACGCCGCCGACGCCGTCGTCGACCTGATCCGGGAGCGACTCCTCACGTTCCGCGAACGGCTGGACGACACCGACGTGGACGTGGCCCACTGCACCGTCTTCTACGTCAACGTCCTCCAGCACTTCTTCTGGCGCGGGGAGCCGACGCGGCGCGCCTGGGAGGTCATCGACGAACAGATCGGCGCGATCCGCGACTCCCATCCCGACGCCACGCTGTTGTTGATGTCCGATCACGGCTGCAAGGACGTCGACACCGTGTTCTACGTCAACTCCTGGCTCGAAGAACAGGGGTATCTCGTCACCGAAGACACATCGGGCCTGCTCACCGAGTACGGGATCAACAAGGAACGGCTCTCGAAACTCGCACACAGACTCGGCGTTCACGGTCTGGTGACACGGCTGACGCCCGATTCGGTCACCGACCGCCTCCCGGAAGACGACGAGGGGTTCAAACGCGAGCAGAAACTGGAGAAGGTCGACTGGGAGCGGTCGCGCGCCGTCGCCAGCGGGCAGGGCCTCGTCTACGTGATCGACGACGACCCGGAGACGGTCGACGCGCTCGTCGACGACCTCGAATCCCTGACCGACGACGACGGGAACCCAGTCGCTCGGCAGGTGATGCGCCGCGAAGAAGCCTACGACGGCCCCTTCGTCGACGACGCGCCGGAGATCGTGTTCGACCAGCGACCGGGTGTCCACACGAGCGGGGCTATCGGCTCGAATCCCGTGTTCGCTGACGCCGGCCAGTGGGAGGCCGAGAACGTCCGCACCGGCCTGTTTCTGGCCGACGGGCCGGCCGTCGAGGCGACCGGGATCGACGGCCCGATCTCGATTACCGACATCGCGCCGACCGTACTCCACAGCGTCGACTGTGCCGTCCCGACCGACGTGGACGGCAGTCCAGTCCCGCTGTTCGGCGACCGCGAGGTCGAGACCTGCGACCCGCTCCCGTTCGACGCTGTGACCGACGCGGCCCGGGGGGACGTGCAGGACCGCCTCGAAGACCTCGGCTATCTCGAATGACCGTCTGCATCACTGGGGACGTTCACCACGTGTCGATGGCGACCCGCGATCAGGAGTACCTGGAGGGCACGGAAGTCGAGGCGGCCGTCGAGTACGCCGAGATCGCGGCCGAACACGACGTGCCCGTGACGCTGTTCTGTACGGGCAAGTGCATCGACGAGGACCCCGAACGGATGCGAACGCTGGCCGAGATGGACAACGTGGAACTGGGCGGGCACAACTACTGGGCGTTCACGACCCCCGTTCACTCCGCGTGGCGTGCGCTGGGGAAGGTGACCGGCGGACGAATCGGCTCGTGGAACGGGCCCCGCCCGTTCCAGGCCTACGAGATTCGGAAGACGCTCGACGCGTTCGAGCGACTGGGCGTCCGCGTCCGGAGCTGGCGCGACCACGCCTACCGCCACGACCGCCACACCGCCGACCTGCTCTCGCGGTACGGCGTCACGCACTTCTCGGATCACGTCGACCCCGACGGCGAAGTCGGACAGGACGACCGGCTGACGGTGGTCCCGATCAACACGCCGCCCGATCACGAACACGTCTATCACGCGTTCCGGACCCCCGAGTTCGTCGCCGCCGACGACTTCGAGGGACCGTTCGGGACCGAGTCGCGGTCGCCCGCGGACTGGGCCGACTGGGTGCTGGAACGCGTCGAGGACCACCGGGAGTCAGGGACGGTCGCGACCGTCCTGGCCCATCCCGCGTGCATGCAACTCGCGGACGGATTCGAGGCGTTCGAGCGGCTGTGTGACGCGGTCGACCACGGGGTCCACCTCTCGGATGTCGAGGCCTGACTCGGCCACGACGCGACTCGGAATACTTTATCAGACACGCGATTGACGACTGCACCAATGAAGACGTTACTGCTGACCGTCGACGCGCTCCGTGCCGATCACCTCGGTCAGTACGGGTACGAACGCGACACGATGCCGGTGCTGGACGACCTCACGGGGGTAGGGACGCGGTTCGAATCTGCGTTCTCGAACGGGACGTACACCCGCATCTCGGTCCCGTCGTTCCAGACCTCGCGCTACCTGGCCTACGAGAATCTGGACGCCGTTCCGAAGCTCGCGCCGACGCTGGAATCGGGCGGGACAGAGACCGCGGTGATCGGGACACAGACCGGGATCGGGCTCGTCCACGGTGGGTTCGAGTACGGGGAGACCATCGACCTCGGGCGCGACGAGAACTTCGACGAGGCCAACGCCGACCGCCCGCTGACGGAACTGATCGGTTACCGGGTGAACAAGGTCGCGACGTGGATCAGCCAGCAACTCCAGCGTCGCGGTGCCGACAGGCTCTACGACGTGTTGAAGCGGCCCTACCGGACGCTCTATCCGGAGACGCCCTTCGAACACAGCGGCTACACCAGCGCCGAGGTGGTCACCGACCGGGTCATCGACTGGTTCGAGGAGACCGACTGCGAGGACTTCTTCCTGTGGGTCCACTACATGGAGGCCCACCGCCCGTACGGCGTCCACGACGACGACCCGGCCTACCACGACGGGGCGGTCGACCAGGAGCGCGTCCGTGAACTGATGAAGACGGCCGGGACCGACCCCGACGCCGTCTCCGAGTCCGAGCGCCAGTTGATGGTCGACCTCTACGATTCGGACGTTCGCTACTGCTCGCGACACATCGCTCGACTGTTCGACTACCTCCGCGACCGGGGGCTCTGGGACGAGACGAACCTGCTGTTCTCCAGCGACCACGGCGAGGAGTTCTACGAACACGGGAACTACTTCCACCGGAACTACCCCTACGACGAACTCATCCACGTGCCCCTGATCGCCAAGCGGGCGGACGACCCCGCGGGCGGCGCGACCGTCACCGAACAGCGCCAGTTGCTCGACCTGGCACCGACGATCTGCCAGTTCCACGGCCTCGACCCCGACGCGTACGACTTCCAGGGGACGCCGCTGTTCGAGGGCGACGGACGCGAGGTCGTCACGCTCGGCCAGCCCAACGACCGGGACCCGGCCGTCGCGGTGCGTCACGACGGCTGGAAGTACATCGACACCGGCGACGACGAACGACTGTACGACCTGACCGCCGACCCGGCCGAGACCGAGAACGTCGTCGACGACAACCCGGACGTGGCCGCCCGACTCGCACGGTCGATCCCCGACTCCGTGCTCGACCGCGACGTGGAGGACCCGCGAGAGCCGGAAGACGAGGTGGACCGCGAACAACTCGAAGCCCTGGGCTACATGGAACTGCGCGAGGAGGAGTAGGGCCCGTTCACGCGAGACGTTTCCGAGATTTTATCATTCTCTCCGGAGTACGGCTCCACCGATGGATACGGGAGTGCTCTACGTCGCGACCGGTGACGAGTACGTCGCGGAGGCGAAACGTTCGGCCGAGACGCTCCGGGACGCGATGCCGGACGTATCGGTGACGCTCGTCACGGACGGCGACCTCGAGTCGCCCCTGTTCGACCGCGTGATCCGGATGTCCGATCCGGCGTACAGCTACGTCGACAAGATCACGGGCATGGAACTGTCGCCGTACGACCGGACGGTGTTTCTCGACACCGACGTGTACGTCGCCGACGCGGTCGACGAGCTGTTCGAGATGCTCGACGGGGTCGACATCGCGGCCGCCGTCGCCCCGAACCGCGACCTCAACACGACCAATCCCGGCGTCCCAGCCTCCTTCCCCGAGTACAACACCGGGGTGCTTCCGTACACCGACGCGGCGAGCGACCTGCTCGACGAGTGGAAACGCCTCTACCAGGCCGATCACAAGCACGACCAGCCCGCGTTTCGCGAGGCGGCGTACGAGAGCGACCTGCGGATCGCGACGCTCCCCCGGGAGTACAACTGTCTGTACGGCGCACCCGGGCACCTGGTCAACGACGTGAAGATCCTCCACGGCAACATCGCGTACACCGAGTACCCGTCGGATCGCCGGTTCCCCCGCCTCGCGAAACTCTGGTACTGGGGCGGTGCCGAACGGGTCCTCGACGACCTCAACTCCTGCTCGTCACACCGGCACTACCACCGTCACGGATCGACGGCGTGTCGCGACGTCACCACGTGGAACCGGTTCGTCCTCTCGGTTCGGCGGCACGGACTCGGCGCGACGGCTCGACGGATGGCCGCTATCCTCGCGGAGAAAGTATCGTAGTCACGGTGGGTTTTTTAGCACCCCTCCGAATGACGCTTACAATGAGAGCCGCGAGTCCGGCGGTGGGGGGCCGACGATGAAGGCAGTCATTCCGACGGCTGGCGAGGGAACACGCCTCTACCCCCACACGCACACGAAGCCGAAACCGATGGTCCGTGTCGCAGGGAAACCGATACTGGGACACATCCTCTCGAAGCTCGCCCGGACGAGCGTCGACTCGGTCGTCCTGGTCGTCGGTGGACGGATGCAGACGCAGGTCATCGACTACGCGGAGGCCGCCTTCGGTGACCGGTTCGAGCTAACCTTCGTCGAACAGGAGACTCCGGAGGGGCTCGGCCACAGTATCTATCAGGCAGAACCGGTCGCCCGTGGTGACGACCTCCTCATCGCGCTGGGCGACATGCTGTTCCAGCGTGGGTACCGGGAGTTCCTGGAGGCACACGCCTCGCTCGAAACCGCCGACGCCAGTATCGGCGTCAAGCGCGTGGCGGAGCCACAGCACTACGGTATCGCGAGCGTCAGTGACGGGCGCGTGACCGGCCTCGTCGAGAAACCCGACGACCCCGAGTCGAACCTCGCGATCAGCGGCGTCTACATCGTGGAGGACTCCGAGGGGCTGTTCGACGCGCTGGCCCACCTCGTCGAGAACGATATCCGCGGTGCGGGGAACGAGTATCAGCTCACCGACGCGCTGGCGCGAATGGTCGATCAGGGCGCGACGATCCGGACGTTCGAGGTCGAGGACTGGTACGACTGTGGCCGTCCGGAGACGCTCCTGGAGGCCAACCGCGTCCTGCTCGACGACATCGACACGGACGGCGCGGCGGACGCGACGGAGACGGTCGTCCGCGAGCCCGTCGACATCGGCGACGACGTGACCATCGAGGGGAGCGTCGTCGGCCCGTACGTCAGTATCGACGACGGGGCGACGGTCGTCGACAGCATCCTGCGAGACGGGATCGTCGGCCGCGATTCGACGCTCCGGACGGTGAACCTCGCGGAGAGCATCATCGGTGACAACAGTACGGTGACCGGCAGTACCAACCATCTCAACGTCGGCGACAACAGCACACTCGATTTCTCATGACGAAGCCACACGCAATCGTCACCGGCGCGGCAGGGTTCGTCGGGAGTCACCTGGTCGACCGACTCCTCGACGACGGGTATCGGGTGACGGGACTCGACAACCTGAGTAGCGGACGCGCGACCAACGTGGCGCACCTGTCCGACGACGACGCGTTCGGGCTCCTCGAACGGGACATCACGGAACCGCTCCCGGAGTTCGATACGGTCGACACCGTGTACCACTTCGCGTCCCGGGCCAGTCCGGTCGACTTCGAGTCCCATCCGATAGACATCGCGATGACGAACTCGCTGGGCGCGCACAACGTCTTCGAACTCGCGGTCGAGACCGACGCGACCGTGGTCCTGGCGTCGACCAGCGAAGTCTACGGTGATCCGGAGCGCCACCCGCAGAGCGAGGCGTACAACGGGAACGTCGATCCGCGTGGCCCACGCGCCCCCTACGACGAGGGCAAGCGGTTCGCGGAAGCCCTCGCGACGGCCTACCGGACCGAACACGACCTGGACGTTCGGACGCTCCGGATCTTCAACACGTACGGGCCGCGGATGCGACTGGACGACGGCCGTGTGATGCCGACGTTCCTCAAACAGGCGCTCCGGGGCGACGACCTCACCGTCCACGGCGACGGGTCCCAGACGCGGAGCTTCTGTTACGTGTCCGACCTGATCGAGGGCGTCGTCCGGCTCGGCACCCGCGAGGGCCTCGACGGCGTCGTGGTCAACGTCGGCAGTACCGACGAAGTCTCGATCCGGACGCTCGCCGAGACGATTCTGGAGCTGATCGACACCGAGTCGGAGCTGACCTTCGAGCCCCGGCCCGTCGACGACCCCGATCTGCGCCGCCCCGACATCGACCGGGCGCAGGAGGTCCTCGGGTGGAGTCCGTCGGTCTCCCTCGAAGACGGACTGGTGCGGATGCTCGACGACTTCCGGGACCGGATCGACGAGTGACTGACCGCGCGATGGGAAAAAGCTCATCACGGCGTCGAATAGAAGTCAACCCACGATGACTGTCGACAACGTGCTTCTCGTCACTATCGATAGTCTCCGCTACGACCGGGTACTGGGCGACAGGGGGGTCGATCCGGCACCGACGATCTCGCGTCTCGCGGAGTCAGGCACGTCGTTCACGAACGCGTTCTCGAACGGCCCGAACACGCCGACGAGTTTTCCGTCGATCCTGACGAGTACCTACCCGCTGATGTACGGCGGCTACGACTATCTCGACGACCGCCGACCGTTCCTCTCGGAGACGCTGGCCGACGCCGGCCTCTCCACCGTGGGCTACCACTCGAATCCGCATCTCGGACCACAACAGAACTACAACAGCGGCTTCCAGAACTTCAACGACGGTGCCGAGGAGGACGACGACGCACGGACGATCAAGAACTTCGTCGACGCGAACCTCGACCCCGACTCTCGCCTCTATCGCCTCCTCCGTCGCGTCTGGCACTACTTCACGATGAAGACGGACAGTTCGGCTTACGTGAAAGCGCCCGAGATCACCGACCGGGCCATCGACTGGCTCGACGACACCTGGGACGGCGAGACGCCGTATTTCATGTGGCTCCACTACATGGACGTCCACTACCCGTTCACGCCGCCGGACGAGTTCGTCTCGGAGATCGGGGCGGAGCCACCGTCGACCCGCCGGACCGCCGATCTCAACGGCAAGATGCAGGAGAACCCCGAGCAACTCTCCGAGGCCGACCGCGGGACCCTGCTCGACCTCTACGACGGCGAGATCCGGTACATGGACCACCACCTCGGTCGGCTGGTCGACAGGCTGGAGGCGCTGGACGAACGGGAGAACACGGCTATCGTCGTGACCGCCGACCACGGGGAGGCGTTCGGCGAACACGACCGGTACGGCCACCACGAGTACATGTACGACGAGCTGATGCACGTTCCGCTGGTCGTCGACGTGCCGGGCCGGGCGGGCCGGACCGTCGAGGAACAGGTCTCGCTGATCGACATCGGCCCGACGGTGTGTGATCTCGTCGGCACCGATGTTCCGGAGGCCGTGCAGGGCGAGAGTCTCGATCCGTACCTCAGCGGCGAGTCTTCGGAAGATCGGACCCTCATCGGAACCTCCTCACAGGGGGACCGGCTGGCCGTCCGGACGCCGTCGTGGAAGTTCCTCTGGCATCGCGCGGACGAGCGGGTCGAACTCTACGATCTGGAGAGCGACCCCGAGGAGCGTCGGGACGTGAGCGACGACCGGCCGGAGGAAGTGTCGCGATTCCGCGAGCGACTGGAGGAGTATCTGGAAGAAGCGGCCGCGACGAACACCGAGCTACCCGACATCGACGAGAGTCCCGAGACGAAACAGCGACTGAAAGACCTCGGCTACGTCGACTAGAGGTAGCCCAGATCCTCGAGCCGGTCCTGTACCTGCTCGCCGCTCGCTTCGCTGGTCTCGCCCGCGCGAATCTCGCGGCGCTCGCCGTCGAGAACTGCCCACGGTATTTCGACGAGCCCCGGGAGCCGGAGCCGCGGCTTGTGGCCGCCCAGGCCCAGTTTGTGGGCGAGTCCGGTGGCGTGGGCCTGCCCGTGATCGGCCGTGATAACGGTCCTGCCGGGGACCTTTTCCACGATATCGTCGGCGTACGGGAGGACGTATTCGAGGTTCTCGGTGTAGGCCTGCCAGTACTCGCCGTCGTCCGCGTAGTCGCCTTGCTTCTCGGCCCCGATGAACGGCCCGTGCGGTTGCATGAAGTGGACGATCAGCCGCTTGTCGGGGAACTCCTCGTGGGCTTCGATGGCGGCGTCGCGGACGACTTCGGGGCGGACGACGCCCGCGTCGTCGTCGAAGTCCGTCTCCCAGAGTTCGACCACGTGGTGGAAGGCGTCGCCGGCTTCGAGTGCGGTGTGCGGATTGGCCGAGACGTACACCGTGTCCCCGAACGAACCCCCCTGGAAGTTCCGGCGGGTCCACTCGCTGGAGTGGCTCCCGAGGCTGACGCGTGACTGGTACTCGTCGAAGCGGTCGAGGTCGACGGTCCGCTCGAAGTAGTCCGCCCGACAGGCGTCGAGGACGATCATCGTATCCCAGTCCTCGTCCATGACGCGGACGGCTTCGCCGTACCCGGGATACCCCGGATAGAGCCTGGTCGCCGTGCCGAAGACGAACGGGACGAACACCCGGTTTCGCCACCAGTTGAGCGAGGTGAAGTTCTTGCGCACCTCGGAGAGGGCGTGTCGCGGATCGAGACCCATCATGCGTAGGTGTCAGAGCGGCCGATTTAGGTGTGTTGGTTTCCCGAACGGTCCCGACTGGTCCGTCAGTTCGCGAGCCAGCGGATGAGCCCGTCGACCCGGCCCAGCGGGAGCCCGTACTGTTCCTCGGCCGAGCGGATGATCATCACGTCCGTCTCCGAGAGCCCGAAGACCAGCAACACCGCGACGACGTAGGCGGTGGCAGTCACGCCCGTGATCCCGACGAGCCAGAGGAAGGTTCCGGGCGTCGCCGGCGCGACGACCGTCCAGACGACTGCCAGGAAGGGGACGGCGAGGGTGACCGACCGGGTGGCGCGCCAGGACAGCGGCGTCTCGTCCAGCGCGAGGTAGACCTGGATCGCGGCCAGCCCGTCCCGGAGGAGGAAGGAGGCGGTCGTCGCGACGGCTGCGCCGACGATGCCCATGCGCGGGATGAGGACGAGGTTGAGGCCGAGGTTCGTGACGGCCGCGATGGCACTGTTGACCGAGAGTACCTTCGAGCGGCCGACCGCCTCCAGGATCGAATTGTGGATGCTCAGGACGTTCTTCACGGCGAATCCGACGGCGAGAATCGTCAGCACCGTCCCGCCCGCGGCGTACTTCGAACCGTAGATGACGTCGATGAAGTCGGTCGCGAACACGCCCAGGGGCACCAGGGCACACACGCTGGCGACGAGCAACCACCGCACGACCGCCCGGAACATCGCCATCACGTCCTCGACGGCACCGTCGCTCTCCAGCCGGCTCGCGATGGGCGAGCCGAGAAAGTTCACCGCCGTCGAGAACATGCCCATGAAGCTCACGGCCGCGTAGGCGACGCCGTAGACGCCGGTCGCCGCGTCACCGATGAAGTACAGGACGAGGAAGATGTCGATGCTCCGGTAGACGAAACTCGACACACCGGTCACGGTGAACGGCAGGGAGTAGCGGGTCAGTTCCTCGATCCGGTCGCGGTCGAAGTCGGTGCGGGTACGCGGGAGCGTCCGGTGTAACAGGACGAGTCCGATAGTCGCGCTGACGACGTAGGGGACGGCGTAGGCCCCGGCCAGTCCGGCCTGGTCGGCACCGTAGAGGACGGCGGTGACGACGAGGCCGATGCGGACGATGGGGTGGACGATGTTCTTGACCAGCACCCAGTATGTCGACCGCTCCTGACCGCGGATGCCGCCGACCGCGACGTTCAACAGCGTCGCGAACGGGATCGCGGCACCGAACACCCGAATACTGACCGTGACGTTTGGGTTTCCGAACACTTCGCTGGCGATGAAGCCGGCGTTCGTCGCGACGGCGACACCCAGCGCCGTCGAGGTCACCAGCGACAGGCCGACGGTCACCAGTGCGAGCATGCGCTTCTCGCCCGTTTCGACCCGCGGAAGGTACCGCGTCAGTCCCGACGCCAGGCCCAGGCCGGCGACGATGGCCCCGATATCCAGCAGTGCCGTGCCCGCAGTCAGGCCACCGAAGTCGGCGGCCGAGAGGTAGCGCGCGGCGACGACCTGCGCGACGAACGCGATGAGCAACTCCAGGAACAGCCCGATGGTGACGACGCTCGCCCCCTTGACCACGTCGCGGATCGCCTGGTCGATGTCCGTCATTCGATCACCTGCCGCAGGTACCGCTCGTACCGCTCGTACAGCGCCGGCCACGAGAACTCGGTCTCGACGGCCGCCCGGCCCTGCCGCTCCAGACGGTCCCGCTCCCCCGCGTCCGCCGCCAGTCGGTCCAGCGCGTCCGCCAGTCCCTTCGGGTCGTGGGGGTCACAGAGCAGACCCGTCTCGCCGTCCTCGATCACTTCCGGGACACCGCCGACGCGGGTGGCGACGACCGGCGTGGCCGTCGCCTGCGCTTCGAGGACGACGCGGGGCAGTCCCTCGGTGTGAGAGGGGAGCGCGAACGCGTCGAACTCGTGGTACAGCGCCGGGATCTGTTCGTACGGGACGGAGCCGAGGAAGGTCGCCTGCTCGCCGACCCGTGCGTCGAGCCGGTCGCGTTCCGGCCCGTCGCCGGCGACCAGCAGGTGCCAGTCCCGTTCCGTCCGGTCCAGCGCGTCCGCCAGGTCGTCGAGGCCCTTGTAGGGCTGGAGGCCGCCGACGTAACCGACCACGAGTCCGTCATCCGACGGGAGCGGGTCCCGGAACCGGTCGGCCAGCGGCGTCGGCACCCGGTCCGGGTGGAACCGGTCCACGTCGACGGCGTTGCGAACGTCGAAGATCCGGTCGGGAGCGACACCACGCTCCCGCAACTGGTCGCCGATATGCGCACAGACGACGAAGTAGCCGTCGTGCGGGGCGCGGAGCCGCGCGCCGAACGACGCCAGGTCGAGGCGTCCCGTCAGGCCCTCGACCGGCGGGTCGAGACTCGACCCGACGTGGACGACGTGGGGGACGCCCAGCCGGCGGGCGGCGAACAGCCCGGGGAGGTAGGTCTTGCGCGTCTTCGAGACGATCACGTCCACGTTCCGTCGGTCGCCGACCCGGACGGCGTGGCCGAGCGTCCGGAGCGGTCCGTCGACGAATCGGGTCCGAGGCGACACCGAGAGCTGGAACGGGCGTTCCGGCGCGTCGTTCCAGTCGACCAGTGTCACGTCGTGGCCCCGGTCACGCAGGCCGGTGACGACGTTCCGGACGTGAATCGCGCCCCCTCGGACCATCGCGTCTGAAAAGGAGATGGCCTCTTCTGTGAGATAGAGGACGCGCATGTTCCGAGACGTGGAGGGGCAGCTAATATATCCCGCGGTCCGCGCCGGTCAGTCCGGGTACTCGGCGACGCTCTCGTGTTCCCAGACGAGGTCGAAGTACCGCTGGAGGCCGGCGACGAACGACCCGTTGTCGGTCAGTGCGGCCTGGCGCATGTGGAGGGGCACGTCTTTCTCCTCGACGAGGATGATCGCGCGTCCGGTCTCGTAGTCCATGCTGGGATCGGCGACGGTCCCGCGCCAGGGGAGCTGTTCGCTGCTGAACCGCAGGTCGACGGAGGGGTAGGTCGCCCTGATCTCCGCGACGATCTCGGCCTGGATCGGCCGGTTCTCGGCTTCCAGCAGGTCCGGGTGGAGAAAGAGCGCGTCCACGTCGATCCCGCGGTCGATGGCGTCCTCGAAGGCCGGCCGAACCGAGTCGAAGTACTCGAAGCTCTTGGTGATGATCCGGACCCGTTCGTCGGCCTCGTGGTAGAGCTGGCGGGTCTCGCGCTCGCTGGGCTGGCCCACGTCGACGACGTGGAACAGTTCTTCGGTCGGCGTGATGTCTTCGCTGGCGCGCTCGAAGCGGGGCTGGAACTCCGCGAGGAACTCCTCACGTACGGCCTCGAGTTCCTGGACGAACCCCTCGAACTCCTGGCGGCGGTTCTCTTTGGCCCGATCCAGGATCGCGTCGGGCGATTTGGGCTGGTACTCCTTGGGCCGACCGGGGATGATCTTGATGAACCCGCGATCCGACAGCGAGTCCAGCACGCCGTAGATGCGGGCCTTCGGGATGCCCGTCGCCTGTGCCAGGTTCGGAGCCGTCGTCCGGCCCAGCGTCAGCAACTCCTGCAACGCCGTCGCCTCGTACTCGGTCAGGCCGAGCCGATCCAGCAGGCCGACCGCTTCGTCGGTCATACCTCGGCCTGTGGCCGGCCGGCCTTGTAAACTCGCCGAAAGGTATTTATCGCTCGTCCACGAACCAGTTACTCACAGACTGAGTAACCATGTCGGACGACCTTGCACAACAGGACGCGGACGAGCATCTGGACGACGTGAGCGACGGGTGCGGGTGTACCGAAATGTGGGAACACATGAGCGAACACCGCGACGAGGAGTGAGGACCGCGCCGCCACGGGTCGGTTCGGGAGTCGGGAACCGTACCTTTTTGCGCCCACCGTAACGATAGAGCGACGATGCCCGACCGCTCGGAGGTCTGTGTGCTGGTGCCGACGCTCAACGAGGCCGAGACTATCGGCACGGTCCTCGAATCCTTCTCCGAGCACGGCTTCGAGAACATCCTCGTGATCGACGGCGACTCCACCGACGGGACGCGCGAGATCGCCCGCGACCACGGGGCCCGAGTCATCGTCCAGTCGGGGACGGGGAAGGGGCAGGCAGTCCGCGAGGCGCTCCGCCACATCGAGGCGCCGTACGTCCTGATGCTGGACGGCGACGCCACGTACCGCGTCGAGGACGCCGAGGCGATGCTGGAACCGCTGTTTTCCGGGCGGGCCGAACACGTCATCGGCGACCGGTTCGCCGACATGGAGTCGGGCGCGATGTCCCGGCTCAACAGGACGGGCAACCGGATCATCAACCGGGCGTTCCGCTGGATTCACGGCCGGAACCTCGAAGACATCCTGAGCGGCTATCGCGCCTTCACCCGCGAGTCGGCCGAGCGACTCACCCTGACGGAATCGGGCTTCGGGATCGAGACCGAGATGGCCGTCGAGTGTGTCAAACACGGCGTCCGGACGGAGGTGGTCCCGATCCGGTACGAGGCCCGACCCGACGAGTCCGAGACGAACCTCCACCCGTTCCGGGACGGCGCGACGATCATCCTGACGCTGTACCAGATGGCGAAGACGAACAACCCGCTCTTTTACTTCGGGAGCGTCGGCGCGCTCAGTTCGCTCGTCGGGTTCGTCCTCGGCGGGTACGTCGCCTACGACTGGTTCGTTCCGCCCCGCACGTCACACGAGGTCATCGCCATCGTCAGCGTGTTCTCCATCCTCGTCGGGATTCAGCTCCTGATCTTCGGCGTCCTCTCGGACATGATCGTGGCGCTGAACCGCGAGCAGACCCGCCGGCTCGAAGAACTGGCCGAGCAACTGGGCGGTGAGCGACGCGACACGGTGGCCGAGAACCCCGCCGCACGGGCACCGGCCAGCGGGGCGGCCGACGCGGACGGCGACCCGGAGGCCGAGGAACTCGCGTCCGCCGGCGACCGCGATTAGAAGGGGACGAGCGCCCGCAACTGCATCAGGACACTCGAGGAGGCCGATTCGCGCATCTCCTCGAACACGGGATGGAGCGCGTTCAGCAGTTCCTGCTCGGTCTCGAAGTACTCCTTGCCCGAGCGGTCGATGGCCTCCGCGACGGTGACCTTGTTCCCGGTCGCGTTGTAGGGAATCTTGCGGTCGCCGAGTGCGGCGACGATGCTGTCTTTGTCCGCCGGGAACGCCACCCCTGCCTCCGAGAGCCGGGCGTCCAGCGCCGCGATGCCGAACTCGATGGCATCCGGTTCGTCGTCGTCCTGTTGTGGTGGCCGAACTCCCATCGTCCTCACTTTCGCTTCCAGCCCCGAAAACCCTATCCCTCGCTCCGACACGAACCGGACCGTTGACAGATCGGCTCCGGACAACACAATCCATATCCGAACGGTCGACCTGCACGTCCACATGACAGACTACACCACCGTCTCGATCCCCCAGGACCTGGCCGACAGCGTCGAGGAGACCATCGAGGGCACCAGCTTTTCGAGTACGAGCGACCTGGTGCGGTTCCTGCTCCGGAGTATCGTCATTCAACACGAGAGACGCGGCGAACTCACCGAGTCGGAGTTCCAGGAGATCACCGAACAGCTGCAAGATCTAGGTTATCTGGACTAGGCGACCCGTTCCTCGGGCGGTTCGGCGTCGACGATCTCCAACTCCTTCCGGCGGCCGCTCCGGTCGAACGCCGCCAGTGACTCCTCCTCGTACGGCGGTACAGCCACGAAGACCACTTCGGCGAGGTCGTCCCGCTCGGAGATCGACAGGTCGCCGACGGGATGGGAGACGAACAGCCCCTGCGTCTGTCCCGGGGGCGTTCCGAGGTCGATGCCGAACACTGCACCGACGGACCCCCCGGCTTCGGGCATGTAGAAGTGCGTGAACACCGGGGTCTCCGGGGGCAGGTCGGCGTCGTCGAGGTCGCTCGCCGGTGACACCGAGAGCCGGATCGTGGTCGAGTCCGGATCACGGTCCTCTCCCAGCCTGAGCAGTGTCTCGGCCAACCCCCGAGTGATGTAGACCACGATGGCAGTTCGTGGCACGGCGATTTAATTGCATCGCCATCTCGGTTCCGCAACCGCCGGCCGACGACCCGACGGCGACACGGAACACGCTACCAATCGACTGGAAGGTGGTGTCTCCCTGCCAACACGTTTTTCCCTGTCAAAACATAACACATAACGAACGATGCACGACCTGACCGCGTTCCAGCGCGACGTGCTGTACGTCCTTGCCGGACTCGACGAGGCTTACGGGTTGGCGATCAAGTCCGAACTGGAGGAGTACTACGAAGGTGAGGTCAACCACGGGCGGCTCTACCCGAACCTCGACGATCTGGTCGAGCGCGGCTACGTCGAAAAAGGGCAGATCGACCGCCGGACCAACTCCTACGAGTTGACCGATGCCGGCACGGAGACCCTCTCGGAACGCCGGGAGTGGGAGGACTCCTACCTCGACGACCTGGAGGTCGTGACAGCGTGAGTCAGCCGAAGACGAACTCCTTGCCGATCTTCGCGTAGAGCGCGGGCGTCCGGGAGCGCGATCCCGACACCGCGTCGTGGAGCGCCTCGGCCGCGTCCTCGTGAATCCCGGTCCCGTGTCCGACCAGCACCGTCCCGGGCGAGAAGCGCTTGAGCTTCGTCGGTGGTTTGAGCCGGAGCGCCGGGTGAACGCCCAGGCGTTCCGAGGACGACAGGAAGTAACTCGCCGTCCCGACCGATTCCGGGACGAGCAACTCGTCGTGGTCCTCGATGGAGACGGCGGCCTCCTGCCAGAATCGGTTGTCGATGAGTTTGTGAACTCCGACCCCCGTGTCTTCGAGTTCGACGTGGACACGTTCGACCGGCGCGTCGAGTTCGCCGGCGACACCATCCATCCAGTCGGGCACGTACACCGGTACGTCGTGTCTGTTGGCGACTTCGGCCGAATCCCGTTTGTGTCGGTCCAGCAGGATCAGGACGCCCGCGACCTCGCCCAGATCCGCGAGCAGGTCGTCGAGTCCGTCCACGTCGACCGGATCGACGACGTACACGTCCCCGTCGACCTCGAAGGCGTGGCTCGCCCGCTGCATTCGCTCGTTGGGATAGGCCATCCACCCGACGCCGTGTTCGCGGCGGTCGATCTCGCGATACTCCGTCGCCGGCCCCGAGCCTTTCATCGGCATATACCCGTCGTACGGGGCCACGACTCAAAAATAATCGTAAACTGGCAACGATCCCTCGGCCGTTGGCTACCAGTGTAAACTCCGAATCCCGGCCGGGAGTCGGCACGGCATTCCCCGTCGCCCACCGTTAAGGCCGGACGGGACCAAATGCGAGTATGCTCACGGAGTTGCGCTGGCTCGCGCTGGAGGCCAAGTACCTCGACCGGGCCCAGTCGTTCTACGAGTCGTTTCTCGATCTGAACGTACGACGCGAACGGGACGCAGAAGTGGCCCTGGCAGCGGGCGAGACGGACCTGATCCTGCGCCGCCCGACCGACGTTCCGCGGGGCGGCGTCCACACCCACTACGCGTTCTCGACGCCGTCGGCGGCGTACGACGGCTGGTGGGACCGTCTCTCCGAATCCTTCGACCTCGTGGAACACCAGTTCGGGGACGCCAAGTCGCTGTACTTCTACGACGTGGACGGGAACTGCGTCGAGGTCGGCCAGCGTGGCGAGGGAGCCGCGACCGACGGCATCACGGGTATCTTCGAGGTCGTGTTCGAGGTCGCAGACCTCGACCGGGCCGAGTCCTTCTATCGGGACCTCGGGATGGAGTTGATGGGGCGGGGCGACGACCGCAAGCGAGTTCGGCTGACGGCGGGGTCGTTCGACTTCGAACTCTGGGAACCACAGCTCGGTCTCGCGGACGGGCGCGGCGGCGTCCACGTGGACGTGGGGCTGGGAGTAGAGGATCGCGAGGAAGCAGTCGAAGCCGTGCGTGAGCGTGCACGGTCGGTGACCGAACTGGGCGAGGGTATCCGCCTCGAAGATCCCGACGGGCACCGGCTGACGCTCGTCTGAGTCCGTGAAAGCGGTTCCGTGTGGCTTCACCGGCTGAAGCCAGCCACAACCACGAGGTCGACACAACGCATATCAGCGAGATAGGAGATGGATCACATATCGTGTCCGACGTGCGAGACCCCGAGGGGCTCGCGGATCTGCTCGGTGACGAGTGCGTGCGCACCATCCTCGTGGAGGCCAAAAAGGAGCCTCGCTCCGCGTCCGAACTCAGCGACCGCGCGGGCGTCTCGGAGCCGACGGTCTATCGCCGCCTCGAACGACTTCGCGAGTACGATCTGGTTACCGAAGACATCCAGCCGGTCACCGACGGCAAAAACTACAAACTGTACCGGACACGGCTCGAGGGTATCGAACTCGATCTCGACGAGGACGGGTTCGAGATAACGATTTCGCGCCGTGATCGGATGCGTGACCGCTTCATGCAGTTCGTAGAGGGACCCTGATATGCTCGACATACTGCTCCAGTCGATCGACCTCGAAACGCTCCGCGTCGTCCGTCAGGCCAGCGAAGCGATCGTCATTCTGTTCGGGATGGCGATCAGCTACATCGCCTACACCGCGTACCGCGAGAACCAGAGCCGTCCCATGTTGTTCGTCGCCATCGGGTTCGTTCTGGTGCTGTTCGTACCGGGCGTTCTGGCGGTCGGACTGTACGTCCTCCTGGACGTTCCCGCACCGATCGTCAACAGCGCGAACCAGTTCGTCGAGATCGCCGGCCTGGGCCTGATTCTGTACGGACTGTGGACGCCGCGCCGGGACTGAACCAGTCCACCGGCGATCGGCGACGGCCTGCGAGTGTCCGGATCGACGCAAGTGCCGCGTCAGACGCGCTGGGACGGCGAATCCGTGGGGGGACGCCAGTCAGTCCCGTGACTCCCAGGTTGCCAGGTCGGTCCGGAGACCGAGCCCGCCACAGCGGTATCGGGCCCAGGCCAGCGTGGCGGCCATGCCGACGACGACGGTCGCCGCGTTGACCGCCCCGGGAATCCCGACGACTGCGTTCGGACCGGTAAACGTGAGGTCGAGAACGCTCGGGACCCGCTCGCTCTCGACCATCGTGAGCCCGAACAGGGTGTTGCCGGCGAGGTTGTACGCGATGTGGAGCCCGAGCGGTAACGCCAGGTCACCGGTGACGACGTACGCGGTTCCGAGTAATCCGCCCCCGATCAGGCTCCAGAACAGAAAGGCCACCGGCGAGGTGACCTGACTGAAGTGTACCACCGCGAACACCGCCGACGAGACGGCCCAGGCACCGATCAGGGCGGCCCGGTTCGAAAGGCGACCGAGCCCCTCGGCGGCGTTGGGGATGAACAGGCCACGGAACAGCAGTTCTTCGGAGATAGCGACACAGACCCACGCGACAGTCCATCCGAGGACGACCAGTGTGAACGGACGCGTGGCGGCCCCGACGTGGACGAAACCGGTCACCGTAACCCACCCGCCAGCGAGGAAGACGGCGAGCGCCAGGGCGTGAATCCCGATACCGATCACCAGTCCGGCGAGGAGATGCTGGAGACTGTCGGAGGCGAAGTGGATACCGTACGCAGACACGGTGCGGCGGTCGACGTATCGCGCCCAGACGATCAGCAGGCCGACGGCGAGGGCGGCCCGGAGCGAGTAAATCAGCAGGCTCCCGGCGGTCATCCCGAACCGGGGAGCGATCACGGCCGCGAGTATCTGGGAGCCAGCCAGAAAGGCGAGAAGCGGTACCAAGACACGCCAGAACGCTCTGATCCGTCCCTGTCTTCGATTGTAAAACGGTGCGAGCAGTGCCTGCCCCGCTCGCCGGACGGGACTGTCGCCTCTGTCGGCCGAGTCGAGGGCCGAACGTGCGGTGTCGTCCGTCGCGTCAGCGGGGGAACTCTCATTCGACATCTCCATTCGGGGGACGGTGCCCTACACATACGATATTGGCCGCCCGGCTTCAGCCGCTGAAGCCGGGCACAACCGATAGCGACCACCGTATCTGGGCCTGAACAGCGTCCGTCGGGTCACTGCCCGAGCAGATTCGTGCCAGCGGCCGCGTTGGACGGCTCGTCCACTTCGTGTCGGCGTCGTGGCTGTTCCGTCGCCGTGCATCACGTACCGAACGGTCCGCCGAGAGGTGACGGTCCCACGATCCGGTGTTCCCGGCGGGCCACGAGAGGGAGACCTGTCCCGACCCGTTACAGTCGCTCGGTGTCGATGACGACGCCCGGCGGCGTCACGAGCAGGAAGTCCCGGAACCGCATCAACTCGCCGCCCATCTCCGTCACGTCGCGGGCGAACCCCGAGGCGAGTTCGTTCACGTTCCCCTCCACGTCCAGCACGAGTACGGCACCGCCGTCGACCTCCGCGATCCACTCCTCGTCCGGCGTCGAACCGTCGAGGATGCCGAGCACGATCCGGCTCCCCTCGCGCTCGTCGTCGTCCATCTGGTCCTCGACCGCCTGCAGGTCGAGGTCGAAATCGCTCATACCGGCTCCCTCGCACCGGGCCGGCAAAAACCCCTCGCAACGTCTGACGACTCGGCCTCAGGTGAACAGCCGGAACGGCCGAAGGATGCGCTGGGGGAGGCCGTCGATCCGCTCACGCGCCCGCCGCCGTTCGGTCCGGAGTGTGTCGGTGAGGCTCCGGTCGTCCAGCCGCGACGTGTAGCGCTCACCGTCGCGTTCGATCACGTCCAGATCCAGGAGCGTGTCGAGTGCGTCCTCGATCCGTGACCGGGAGAGGTCGAGGGCGTCGTCCAGTTCCGCGACGGATTTCGGCCGTTCGTCGAGGGACTGGCCGACGATGGACGCGTCACCGAACCGGTCCATGGCGTCGGGTGCGCCGGGGTCGGTCCGGCCGGCACCGGACTTGAGGTCGTAGACGCCGTCGAGTGCCAACCACGCGCCGACGACGAGGAACGCCACTTTGAGAACGTCGTTGCCACCGGTGAACGCGAGGGCGTACGCGCCCAGTCCGATCAGTGCGAGGCCGAGCGGTAGCTTGCCCCAGCCCCGGTTGATCCCGTAGCGCCGCCGGACGTGGGGCCAGACCGTCGCCGCGGTGATTCCGACAGCCGCGCCACCGAGGCCGCCCGCTGAAATGTCGGTGAAATACCAGACGAGCAGGAGTGCCGTGGCGGTGCCGGCCAGTTCGAGCGCGAGCGAGTATCGCTTGAGGAGGGCGATGGGTCGCGATTGCGGGGACATGTCCGGTCGTCACGGTTCGAGTATCAAAAACGTTGACGCGGGCTGACTGGCTGGCCCGGTCGAACACGCCCGTGCTAATTAAACCCACACTGGATGTCGCACGGACAGTTTTATATACGATACGCGGTTTTGGAACAAGTGCTACAATGTCCAACGATACAGAGGGCACGTCGGGATCCCCGGCGGATCGAGTTCTTCCAGGGCACACTGGATTCCACTTCTGAGATAACAGAAGCACGCATTTTCGACACCACGCTGCGCGACGGTGAGCAGTCGCCACGCACGTCGTTCTCGTACGACGACAAACGTGAGATAGCGGCTGTACTGGACGACATGGGCACCCACGTCATCGAGGCGGGGTTCCCGGTCAACTCGGACGCGGAGTTCGAGGCCGTCCGCGACATCGCCGAATCCGCACAGAACAGTGAAATCTGTGGGTTAGCGCGCGTGGTCGACGAGGACGTCGAGGCTGCACTCGACAGCGGCGTCGACCTGGTACACGTGTTCGTGTCAACCAGCGACGTTCAGCTGCAAGACTCCATGCACGCCACTCGCGAGGAGGCCAAACAGGCCGCCGTCGAGAGCGTCGAGCGTGTCACGGAGGCCGGCGTCGAGTGCATGTTCTCGCCGATGGACGCCACGCGAACGGACGAAGACTTCCTGATCGAGGTCGTACAGGCCGCCGACGCTGCCGGCGCCGACTGGGTGAACATTCCGGACACCTGCGGCGTCGCCACGCCCCGACGGTTCTACGACATGGTCGAGAAGGTAGTCGACGCCATCGACGCGCGCGTGGACGTTCACACACACGACGACTTCGGGCTGGCAGCGGCGAACGCCCTGTCCGGCTTCGAAGCTGGCGCGAGCCAGTCGCAGGTGTCGGTCAACGGCATCGGTGAGCGGGCGGGCAACGCGGCCTACGAGGAGGTCGTGATGGCCCTCGAATCGCTGTACGACGTGGAGACCCACATCGACACGACTCGCATCACCGAGCTGTCGCGGCTCGTCGAGGACCGGTCGTCGATTCCGGTGCCGGCGAACAAGCCGGTGGTCGGCGAGAACGCCTTCTCCCACGAGAGCGGCATCCACGCCGCGGGCGTCATCGAGAACTCGGACACGTTCGAGCCGGGTGTGATGACGCCGGAGATGGTCGGGGCCGAGCGCGAGCTCGTCCTCGGGAAACACACCGGCCAGCACTCCGTCCGGGAGCGGCTGGTCGACGCCGGGTTCGACCCCACGGAGGAGGAAGTCCGTGAGGTCACTCGTCGCGTCAAAGACTACGGCGCCGAGAAAAAGCGGGTCACGATGGACGTGCTGGAGAAGTTCGCCCGTGAAGTCGGCGTCACCGAGGAGGAGGTCCGGGTCTAACATGGCCTCCCCTCGCGGTGTTCGCGCCCGTCAGCGGCTGGTAAAGGGCGTCACGACTCGGAAGAATTATGTCACTGGACGGGCCTACTCGGCATACGATGACCGCGCGTGCTGGACCCGGGAGCGCCCCCGACCCCAGCGGCGCGCTCGTGATTCTCGCGGGTATCGTAGGGGCCCTATAGCCCCTACACACGTTCTCACCCCGAATTCTGCAGCACAGTCGGTAGCGACCGGGAGGCGACACATGCAACGACCACGCACACAACGGACGGAGGAACCCACATGAGCGATAGCGCACAGACACCACACGCGGACGAAGTCGAAACGGAAGCGACGGACGACAGACCGGACGAACCCGAGGGCGAGAGCCACGTCGAACCCATCGAGACCGGCGCGGACGCGGTCGTCGCGGCCCTGAAATCGGCCGGCGTCGACTACCTGTTCGGCGTGCAGGGCGGGGCGATCATGCCCGTCTACGACGCGCTGTACAGCGAGTCGGACATGACCCACGTCACGATGGCCCACGAACAGGGCGCGGTCCACGCCGCCGACGCATACGGGATCGTCACCGGCGACCCCGGCGTCTGTATGGCGACCTCGGGCCCGGGTGCGACCAATCTGGTGACCGGCATCGCCGACGCCAGCATGGACTCGGACCCGCTGATCGCGCTGACGGGGCAGGTACCGACCGATCTGGTGGGCAACGACGCCTTCCAGGAGACCGACACCATCGGCGTCACGCAGCCGATAACCAAGTACAACCACTTCGCGGCCTCGCCCGACGAGGTAGGCGACGACGTGAGTACGGCCTTCGCGCTGGCCGACGAGGGCCGCCAGGGGCCGACGCTGGTCGACCTGCCCAAGGACGTGACCCAGCCCGAGACCGACGTGGAACCGGGCAAGCCGGAGACGCCGGACACGTACAACCCGCCGGAGAAGGCCGACGAAGACGCCGTCTCCGAGGCGGCCGACGTGATCTCCGACGCCGAACAGCCGATCATCCTGGCGGGCGGTGGCGTGATCAAGGCAAACGCCAGCGACGAACTGCGGGCGTTCGCCAAGGAACACGAGATTCCCGTCATGACGACGATGCCGGGCACCGGTGCCTTCGATCAGACTCACGAACTCTCGATGGGCATCGCCGGCATGCACGGCACCGGCTACGCCAACATGGCGATCACGCTGACCGACTGCATGCTCGCCATCGGGACGCGGTTCGACGACCGGCTGACCGGCGACGTGAAGACGTTCGCACCGGACGCCGACATCGTCCACGTCGACATCGATCCGGCCGAGATCAGCAAGAACGTCGAGGCCGACTATCCCCTGCTGGGCGACGCCAAGGCGGTGCTCGACCAGCTGGGCGACGCCATGACGGACTCGCCCGAGGCAGACGCGTGGCGCGAGCAGTGCCAGACCTGGAAGGACGAGTACCCGCTGGACTACGAGATGCCGGAAGACCGTCCGCTCAAGCCCCAGTACATCGTCGAGCAGTTCGACGAGGCCATGCCCGACGACACCATCGTCACGGCCGGTGTCGGGCAACACCAGATGTGGGCCTGGCAGTACTGGACCTGGACGGAGCCCCGGACGTGGGTCACCTCCCACGGCCTGGGGACGATGGGCTACGGCTTCCCCGCGGCCATCGGCGCGAAACTGGCCAAACCCGACAAGGAGGTCATCGCCTTCGAGGGCGACGGTTCCTTCCTGATGACGAGTCAGGAACTCTCCGTGGCGGTGCGGGAGAACCTCGACATCACCATCGTCGTCCTGAACAACGAAGCGGTCGGGATGGTCCGCCAGTGGCAGGACGGCTTCTACGAGGGCCGCCGGATGGCCTCGGAGTACCCGTGGGTGCCCGAATTCGACAAGCTCGCGGAGGCTTACGGCGCGCGCGGCTTCCGGCTGGAGGACTACGACGAGGTCGACGAGGTCATCGAGAAGGCGCTTGCCTACGACGGGCCGGCGGTCGTCGACGCGATCATCGACCCCGAGGAGAACGTGTACCCGATGGTACCCAGCGGCGGTGACAACAGCCTGTTCGCGCTGTCGGAAGACCATCTGGACGAGATCTAACGATGACAGGGAAACTTCCAGGGCCGGGCCCGGGCGAGCGGATGCGACCCGAGGGCCGGCGTAACGAGGACGGTATTCGCATCGATCCCGAAGCGGAGGCGAAACACGAACCGCGTCGCGCGGTGCTGTCGGCGCTGGTCGAACACGAGCCGGGCGTCCTCGCGGAGGTCTCCGGCCTGTTCAGCCGCCGGCAGTTCAACATCGAGAGTCTCACGGTTGGTACGACCGTCGACGAGTCCCGTGCCCGGATGACAATCGTCATCGAGGAGACGCGGCCGGGGATCGAGCAGGCCAAAAAGCAACTGCGGAAGCTGATCCCCGTGGTCTCGGTGCGGGAGCTGGCCGACGATTCGGTCCAGCGCGAACTGGTGATCGTGAAGGTCAACGGCGAGGAACCGGACAAGGTCCACGCCATCACCGAGATGTACGGCGGCGAGACCCTCGACGCGGGGCCCCGAACGATCACCGTCGAGATCACCGGCAACGAGCAGAAGATCGACGACGCCATCGACGCGTACAAGCAGTTCGGCATCCGGGAGATAGTCCGGACCGGCTACGCGGCGCTGGCCCGGGGCGAACAGCAGACAGCGGAAATCGAAGACGAAGTGAAACTGACTGCGGACACAGAGGTGCCAGCCGACGATGACTGACGAATTTACCAACGAGATCTACTACGACGACGACGCAGACGTGTCGCACATCGAAGACAAGACCGTGGCCGTGCTGGGCTACGGGAGTCAGGGCCACGCCCACGCGCTGAACCTGCAGGACAGCGGCGTCGACGTGGTCGTCG
The DNA here is from genome assembly GCF_049605515.1 of Halorientalis pallida. Lineage (GTDB taxonomy): Archaea > Halobacteriota > Halobacteria > Halobacteriales > Haloarculaceae > Halorientalis > Halorientalis pallida_A. The sequence continues at coordinate 810,412 of NZ_CP187158.1, read as the reverse complement.
GCCTCCGGAAAGGGTCGTCCTCGCGCGAGGCCGCCAGCGAGGAAGGACTGGAGGTCACGACGCCGGTCGACGCGGCCTCGCGGGGTGACATCGTGAAGATGCTCGTTCCCGACACCGTCCAGCCCGCGGTCTACGAGCAGATCCGCGACGAACTCGACGCCGGCGACACGCTCCAGTTCGCCCACGGGTTCAACATCCACTACGGCCAGATCGAACCGCCGGAAGACGTGGACGTGACCATGGTCGCGCCCAAGTCCCCCGGCCACCTCGTGCGCCGCAACTACGAGAAAGGCGAGGGGACGCCCGGCCTGCTGGCGATCTACCAGGACGCGACCGGCGAGGCCAAGGAAGAAGGACTCGCCTACGCGAAGGCCATCGGCTGTACGCGCGCCGGCACGATCCAGACCACATTCCGCGAGGAGACCGAGACCGACCTGTTCGGCGAGCAGGCCGTCCTCTGTGGCGGCGTGACCGACCTCGTGAAGGCCGGCTTCGAGACGCTCGTCGACGCGGGCTACTCCCCGGAGATGGCCTACTTCGAGTGTCTGAACGAACTCAAACTCATCGTCGATCTCATGTACGAGGGCGGCCACATGGAGATGTGGAACTCCGTCTCCGACACCGCCGAGTACGGCGGCCTCACGCGCGGTGAGGAAGTCATCGACCGCGAGGGCATGGAGGAGATCCTCGAAGGCGTCCAGAACGGCGAGTTCGCCCGCGAGTGGATCAACGAGAATCAGGCCAACCGGCCGGCCTACAAGCAGTACCGACAGGCCGAACAGGACCACCAGATCGAGGAGGTCGGCGCACGTCTGCGCGACCTCTTTGCCTGGGGCGAGGAGCAAGAATGACCGAGGAATCCGACCGACAGACGATGCGCGACGTGGACCACACACCGCCACACGGCGAAGGCGCCGAACGTGCCTTCGAGCGTGGCACCGAAGGACGAGCTGAGACAGTATGAGCGAAGGAACTCTGTACGACAAAGTCTGGGACCGGCACAAGGTGACGACGCTGCCCAACGGGCAGGACCAGCTGTTCGTGGGCCTGCACCTCATCCACGAGGTCACGAGCCCGCAGGCGTTCGGGATGCTCCAGGAGCGCGACCTGGAGGTCGCCCGGCCCGACCTGACCCTGGCGACGGTCGACCACATCGTCCCGACCGCGGACCAGTCCCGGCCCTACAGCGACGACGCGGCCGAGGAGATGATGTCGGAACTGGAGGAGAACGTCCGGGACGCGGGCATCGAGTTCCTCTCGCCCGAGACGGGCGAGCAGGGCATCGTCCACGTCATCGGTCCGGAACAGGGGCTGACCCAGCCCGGCAAGACCATCGTCTGTGGCGACAGTCACACCTCGACCCACGGTGCGTTCGGCGCGCTGGCCTTCGGCATCGGGACCAGCCAGATCCGCGACGTGCTGGCGACCCAGACCATCGCGATGGAGAAGCAGAAGGTCCGGAAGATCCAGGTCGACGGCGAACTCGGCGACGGCGTCGAGGCCAAGGACATAATCCTGGAGATCATCCGCCGTCTGGGCACGGAGGGCGGCGTCGGCTACGTCTACGAGTACGCCGGCGAGGCCATCGAGGACCTCGGCATGGAAGGCCGGATGTCCATCTGTAACATGTCCATCGAGGGCGGCGCTCGCGCGGGCTACGTCAACCCCGACGAGACCACCTACGAGTGGCTGGAACAGACGGACTACTTCCAGGAACACCCCGAGAAGTTCGAGGAACTCAAGCCGTACTGGGAGTCCATCCGCAGCGACGAGGACGCCGAGTACGACGACGTGGTCCACATCGACGCCGACGAACTGGAACCCGTCGTCACCTGGGGGACCACGCCCGGACAGGGCGTCGGCATCACCGACCCCATCCCGGCCCCCGAGGACCTGCCGCCGGAGAAACAGGACACCGCCCGACGCGCCCAGGAGCACATGCGCGTCGAGCCCGGCGACACCATGGAGGGCTACGAGATCGACGTGGCCTTCCTGGGGTCGTGTACGAACGCCCGCCTGCCCGACCTGCGCCGCGCGGCGAAGATCGTCGAGGGCCGCCAGGTCCCCGACGACGTGCGCGCGTTCGTCGTCCCCGGCAGTCAGCGCGTCCAGAAGGCCGCCGAGGAGGAAGGCCTGAAGGACATCTTCACCGAGGCCGGGTTCGACTGGCGTAACGCCGGCTGTTCGATGTGTCTCGGGATGAACGAGGACCAGCTGGAGGGCGACGAGGCCTGTGCCTCCTCGTCGAACCGCAACTTCATCGGCCGGCAGGGGAGCAAGGACGGCCGGACGGTCCTGATGAACCCCCAGATGGTCGCCGCGGCGGCGATCAACGGGGAAGTCACAGACGTGCGCGACCTGGAGGAGGTGGTCAGTGTATGAGTCGGGAGGACGAACGGCGCGAGGACGACCGCGGGGAGTCCTCGGATGGTCGAGCGGCGAAGCCGCGAGACAGTGAGTCCTCCGAACGGGCGAGCGGAGAGCGAAGCGAACCGCGAGCCGATGGCGGTGAGGAAGTCGAGATCCCCGAAGTCAAGGAAGTCACGGGCTCGGGCATTCCGATCCGCGGGAACGACATCGACACCGACCAGATCATCCCGGCGCGGTTCATGAAGGTCGTCACCTTCGACGGCCTCGGGGAGTTCTCCTTCTTCGACCAGCGGTTCGACGACGAGGACGAGCCCAAGGACCACCCGATGAACGAGGACCGGTTCCAGGACGCCAATATCATGGTCGTCAACGCGAACTTCGGCTGTGGTTCGTCCCGCGAACACGCGCCCCAGGCGCTGATGCGCTGGGGTATCGACGCGTTCATCGGCGAGTCCTTCGCCGAGATCTTCGCGGGGAACTGCCTGGCGCTGGGGATGCCGACGGTCACGGCCGATCAGGAGACCATCGAGGACCTGCAGGACTTCGTGGACGAGAACCCCGACGCCGAAATCGACATCGACGTGGCCGCAGAGACCGTTACCTACGACGGCAAGACCGTCGACGTGACCGTCGACGAGGGCCAGCGGAAGGCCCTCGTGGACGGCATCTGGGACACGACAGCCCTGATGAAGGCCAACCAGCAGGCCATCTCCGAGACGGCCGAGAGTCTGCCCTACGTGTAGTCGGCGGACTGACCGCTGAACCCGTCGAATTTTCCGCAGTCTCGACGGGATGCGAGCAACTGTCGTCGATCCGCGTCTCACAGCGTCGAGTTCACTCGTCGGAGTGGACCCAACATCTATTGTCGACGTATCGGGATATGGTCGCTATGATACCGGACGGAGACGACGTTTCGAATGCGCTCTGCCGTCGGAGATTGCTCGCCGCAGGCGGCCTCGCCGTCGCTCTGGCGGGCTGTGTCACTGATCCGGAGGGCAGTACCGACACTCCGGAAGCCGATGCCGATACTGGCGACCCGGAAGCCGTCGTCGAACGGTTCTTCACCGCGCTCGACGACGAGGATATCGAGCGGGTGAACAGCCTCATCCACGAGGACGCCCCGACCGACGGGATCGGGGAGGCAGTTCAGGAGGAGTTACGGTACGTGACCTTCTCGATACAGGGGATAGAGACCCGCGAGGAGACCGACGAGCGGGCGACCGTACACGTCGTGTACGAGCTGACCGACGAGGAACGGGGCAGGACGGTGGACAAGGAAGGGACCGTCGAACTACGGACCGGCGACGATGGCTGGAGAATCGTGGGTATCGAACCGCCGATCTTCGGTGCGAGCGTCGCCCAGACGGCTCCGAGTGTCTCGTTTTCGTTCGATCTGCGCGCGGACGGAACGCTCGTCATCACTCACAGCGGCGGGGAGGCGGTATCCGGCGATGGGGCGGTCGCCCAGATCGACGGCGACCGTGTCGACGGTGTGTTCGAGGCCGGCGAAACTTACACTGCCGGAGACAGCGTTCGCGTCCAGCCGCCGGGCGGGGAGTGGAACGGACAGGAAGTCAAAATTGTGTGGGAGTCCGGCGGGAGACCGAGGGTGTTGGGGAGTTACACGACCCCGGAGTAGCGTGTCGAACGGACGGAACTCGTGGCGTCACGACACGGCACCCCTGCTGGAACCCGTTCCGGGAGAGTCCCCGGCCGCCCGCTCGATGTTCCGGGAAACCGCAAGCCTATTCGCTCGGGCACTCGCCTGACGTGGTAATGACACACCGGATCGCGGTCATCCCCGGCGACGGTATCGGCGGCGAAGTCGTCCCTGCGGCCATCGAGGTCCTCGAAGCACTCGATCTCGGCTTCGAGTTCGTCGACGGTGAGGCGGGCGACTACGTGAAAGAGGAACGCGGCGAGGCGCTCCCACAGGAGACCTACGACCTCGCGGCCGAGGCCGACGCGACGCTGTTCGGCGCGGCGGGCGAGACCGCGGCCGACGTGATCCTCCCGCTCCGGGAGGCCGTCGACTCGTTCGCCAACGTCCGCCCGGCCCGCGCGTACCCGGGCGTGGACGCGGTCAAACCCGAGACCGATCTCGTGTTCGTCCGGGAGAACACCGAGGGGGTCTACGCCGGCATCGAGGACGACCTGACCGACGACGTGACGACGCTCACCCGACTGATCACCGAGTCGGCCTCCCGGCGGATCGCCGAGTACGGCTTCGAGTACGCCGAGGAGAACGGATTCGACGACGTGACGGTGGCGCACAAGGCAAACGTCATGCGAAAGACCGACGGGCGGTTCCTGGAGGCCTGCGAGGCGGTCGCAGCGGAGAGCGGCTACGAGTACGACGACGCGCTGATGGACGCGCTGGCGATGCACCTCATCATGCACCCCGAGGACTACGGGGTCGTGATCTGTCCGAACCTCGCGGGCGACATGCTCTCCGATCTGGCGGCGGGACTCGTCGGTGGGCTCGGTCTGCTCCCGAGTGCGAACATCGGACCGGACAACGCGCTGTTCGAGCCGGTCCACGGGTCGGCACCGGACATCGCCGGTGAGGGCATCGCGAACCCGGCGGCGATGATCCTGAGCGCGGCGATGATGCTCGATCACCTGGGCTACGGCGAGGAGGCGACGCAGGTCCGGGATGCAGTTACGGCCGTGCTGGAGGACGGGCCGCGGACGCCGGATCTCGGCGGGGACGCGACGACCACGGACGTGACCGAGGCAGTCCTCGACGCGCTGTAGGCGGTCCAGTCACCGTTCCCAGGCGGACCGACAGCGGTCGGAGCAAAACGAGTGAAAGCGGAGGGTCCCGTCACCCGCCGTCGCCGTCTCGACGGGATACCATTCGTTCGTGTCGATGCCGGTGCCACAGTGTTCACAGACCGTCGTCGTGGGTGCTGCGTTCATGTTCGATGGTCTCCGGGGCGGAGACGACTCCTGGCTCACCTGTGATTCCCTGGTCCGGTTCTCGCCACGCCCTCGAACGTGGCCTGGTCCTGGGGTTCGCCGTCGACCGTGATCGTCCCGTCGCCCTCGATCACGATTTCGTGCCCCCAGGCCTCGAACACGACGGTAAGACCGGTCCCGGACTGGGACGAAGCGACGAGTGCGTCCAGCGCGTCGGGGTCGACGAACGCGAAGACGGGCTCGGACAGGTCGACGGGGTCGACGCCTTCGACCCGGGCGACCGCGTTGACGACCGACTCGACGATGGGTTTGTTCGATCCTGGTACGCCACTGGTGTCGCTGAAACTCGCACGCATGATTCCAGGTAGAACACACGGTACCATCTCCGAAGTCGATACTCACGATATAGATAACCGTCGCCGACACGGGGCGTTATCAGTATAACACCGTGGGCCGGTCTGGCCGTCTGGGGACCCCTATCGGTCGCTCAGCGATCCAGTGCCTCGCTCTCGACCACGTTTCCCGACAGGAGCCAGTCGAACACCGTCCGCTGGGCGACCCGGAGATGGCGGTTCACGGCTGGCTGTGAGACGCCGAGGGCGTCCGCGATGTCCTGGCCCGTACTCTCGCGCGGTCGCTCGAAGTAGCCGCTCAGGTGGGCCGTCGCCAGGACTTCGCGCTGGCGCTCGGTCAGGTCGCTCAACACGTCGCTCCGGAGTTGTTCCTCGCTGCGAAGCTCTCGGGTCACGTCCCTGCGAGCGATCAGTTCCGTCGTCGGGTAGCTCGCGCGGACGGCATCGACCAGTTCCCGGACGTGGATGTCGTGAGACACGTCGACGATCAGGTCCATCTCGCCGCCCTCGACGGTGAGGTCCCGCGGGAGGCCGCCGTGTTCCAGCAGGGTCCCAAGGACGGTCACATCGGCGAATTCGACCTCGTACACTTCGCTGTCGCGTTCGCCGACGTGGCGGTGATCGGCGACCGCGACTGCCTGGCGGAGTGCGGTGACGACGGCCGCCGAATCGGCGCCGGAGATCGTGAGGAACGCACGCAGTCCGTCGGCGGTCCATGTGTTGACCCCTTCGAGCCGGATCGTACAGTCGAGGGTCCGAGCGAGCGAGACCAGCGGACTCGTCTCGTCGTCGAGGCGGAGTTTGAGTCGGATGGCGTCGTCGCCCAGCAGTGACTGTTTCGTCTCGATTCCGTTGATCGCGTTGGCGATGGTCTCGCCCAACTCCGCGAACACTGGGCGCTCGGTTTCGCCGAAGGCGTCGCTCTCCGCACCGTAGACTGCCAGCACACCGTAGGTGTAGTTCTCGTACTCGAGCGGGACGGCCACGACCGACCGGAAGCCCCGGAGCAGTGCCGCCTGCCGCCACGGTTCGTCGTGGAGTCGGTCCGACACCTGCGAGACGATCACCGGCTCACCGTCGTCGAGCGCGCGGGAACTCGGCTCGCTGGCGTCCGCGCCGAGGGTATCGAGGTACTCGCCGCCTTCGCCGGCCCAGGTCCGTGGTGTCACATCGTCGGTGGCCGGATCGAACTGGCCGATCCAGGCGAACCGATAGGACCCCTCCGAGACCAGCCGCTCGCAGACGGACTGTTCGATCTCGGTCCGCGTAGTCCCGTCGACCAGTGCCTCGTCGACCCCGCGGATCACCTCGTTGATCTTCACCTGCCGTTTCAGCCGGCGGTTCTGTGTCTCGAGTTCGGCGTCCCGGGCCCGGAGGTTGGCCTCGCCCTCCACTCGGTCCAGGGCGGCCTCGGCCGAGGTTCCGAACAGTTCGAGGACGCGCCGGAGGTCGCCGTCGAATCCGGTCGGATCGGTCGAGAGCGCGATCAGGAGGGCGTGGTCGCCGAGTGGGACGGCCAGGCCGCTCCGACTTCCCTCGTCGGCCAGGACTGCCAGGTCGGTGGCGTCGAACACGGTCGTCTCGCCGTCGAGGAACGCCGACCAGGGCGCGGCACCTGCCGTGTCCGGATCGGACAGGCGGTCCGCGACGAACTGCTCGGTGAACCCGTCGGTCGACGCGGTTCGGACGAGGTCGCCGTCCTCGTCGAGCAGGAAGACGCCGATGTTGGCCGTCTGCAGGACGTCCGCGGCGGCACAGACGACGCGATCACACACCGCCTCCTTCGAGTCCGCGTTGATGAGTTCGCGGGTCGATCCCTGCAGCGTCGTGAGCAACTGCTCGCGTTCCTCGCGGTCGATGGTGGCCAGCGCGTAGCCGAGCGTTTCGCCGAGTTCGCCCAGTACCGTCTCCTCGCGTTCGTCGAACGCGTCCGGTCGGGACGCGAACACCGAGAGCAGTCCGTAGGTGGTGTCCTCGAACGTCACGGGGATGATCGCGAGCGACCGGACGCCACACTCGAACGCGGCTGACTCCCAGGCGTGGAGGCGGTCGCTGGCCCGCAGGTTCTGGATCACCTGGACCGAGCGGGTACGGATCGCCTCGCGCCCGGGCCCGTCGGGGGCCGTCCCCATCGCCTCGATCACGTCGATTCGCTCGTGTTCGCCCGCACCGGTCCGTGGGACGAAGGTGTCGGTCGTCGGATCGTAGCCCGTGACGGTCGCGAACCGGTAGGCCTCCGAGGCGGCCAGTCGATCACAGACGACCCGTTCCGCCTCCTCGCGGCTCTGGGCGCGGATCAGGGCCTGGTCGATGTCCCGGATGACCGCGTTGATCCGGTTCAACTCGTCGAGTTCGTCCCGCTGGCGTTCGATCTTGCGCTCGCGTGCGACCCGATCCGAAACGTCCCGTCCCATCCCGGCGACGCCGATGAGTTCGCCGTCGTCGTCGACGACCGGACCGCCGCTGAACTCGTGGGGGACACGCTCGCCGTCTCGCGTTCGCAGGTTCGCCTCGACGTGTTCGATGCGGCGGTCGGAGACGACCGTTCGGAGCGTGTCGGCGACGCGGGCGCGGTCTTCGGGCGCGAGAAATTCGAGCGGATCCAGGTCCTCGATCTCCGCGTCGCTGTAGCCTGTCGCCGCCGGGACGCGGTCGTTCCACCTGAGAAACTCGCCGTTCTCGTCGAAGGCATAGAGCAGGTCCGGAACGGCCTCGAAGATGGCTTCCACCAGCGCGCGCTCCTCTCTGAGTCGGCGCTCGCGCTCGCGCTGTTCGCTCACGTCGCGGACGACACCGACGTTCCCGAGGAAGTGGCCGTCGTCCTCGACGATTGCGAGGCGATTCTCGCATGGAATCTCTTCGCCGTCCGGTCGCACGATGGTCTGGTCCATGGTCCCGACGTGGCGGTCGTCGTCGGCCAGCAACTCCCGGATCAACCGTCGGCCGCGCCTCACGTCCGCGTCCGGGAGGACAGTCGAGACGTGCCGGCCCACCAGGTACTCCCGCGGGTATCCCGTCAGGTCCTCGGTGGCATCGTTGACCGCGACGAAGCACCCGTCGGCATCCATCAGGTAGATCCCGTCTTCGACCGTGTCGAGGATCGTCTCGTAGCGCTGGAGAATGTCGTCGTACTGCTGTGGATCGGTGTGGGCCGGGTCCGGCGACCGGTCCAGGACGATGCCACCGTCTCGCTGTGTCGATTTCCCCGCGCCGTCGGCCGAAGCCGTGTCGGCCAGCGACCGCATCGTGGGTGAACTGCCGTCGCTCCCGGGCCTCGAGTCGCCCCGTTTCATGCGGGCCAGTAACTCCGGCCCGTCCGGGCCGACCAGCCGTGGCACCGTCTCGGGGGTGACGACGCCCGTCGCACCCGCCGCGAAGAGAGCGTCGTCGGCCTCGCTCCGCTCTTCGACGACGGCGACGACCGGTGTGTCGGGTGCCGCCTCGGTGACCCGTTCGATCAGCGTCGGTGTCACCCCGTCCGCGGGCTCGGCTGTCAGCACGACCGTCTGACCACCGGCGAGGGCGTCGAGGGCCGCGGTTTCGTCGGCCACCTCGCGTATCCGTCCTCCCTCTTGTCCCGCGACCGCTGTCGGCACTGTCACGTCGGACCGTGCGACCAACAGGATCGGGTCTCGGTCGGTCATGTGAACCTCGTCCGAACCTCGTGGTCCCTCGGCGACAGCCATACAAACGCTTGCCTGATCCGGTACGCAAGGGTGAACAGGCCGTACTAACGCCGGGGCCTGGTCGGTACCGTCCCGCAAGCACGTCCGGTCGTGATCCAGTGAGGCGGAAGGGAAAGCGGTACCCCGTCGCCGGGCTGTCGGTTCGGCCGCGGCGACGTGGAACTTAACTGAATGGGCGGAGTCAGTGTTAGTGTATGCCACGTGTGGATCTCGACGAGGAGACCATCGAGCGACTGGACGGCCTCCGGATCGAAGACGAGAGCTACGACGAGGTCATCAACGAACTCATCAACATCTACCAGGCCGAGGAGTTGACGCTGTACCGCGGCAGCGACGAGGACTACTGATCCGACTCGGCGGCCGCGGCCCGGACGGTACTCCACCTGCCGGTCTCTTCGAGGTGAGCCTGTAACTCGGCGGCGTACTCGTCGGCGAGCCGCTCGGCCGTCGCCAGGCGCTCCTCGTCGAGTTCGTCGTCACCGCCGTCACCACCGAGTCCGAGGGCGTCCTTGATGCCGCCGAGCACGCCGCCGCCAGCGTCGCGACCGCCCGGACCGCCGGGCCCGCCCGGGCCGGCCATCGGGTGTTCGTCCATCGAGTCCAGTTCCGGGATGACCGACGGGAGCGCGCTCGTGTCGGCGACGAGCTCCGCCTCGTCGTCGGCCGGGCTCTCGATCTCGAACTCGATGGCGGTCATGACCAGTCCCCACTGCTGGCGGGAGAACGGCGACGATTCCACGCGGTCGGTGAACTGCTGGTCGACCGTCATCCGGTCGCCGACGATCCGGTCGGTCCAGTGTTCCATGCGTCGACTGTGGCGGCCGAGTGGCTTCAGCGTTGTCACGGCCGCGTCGCTCGACGGTCGGTCGTGAAGAAACGGTGTCCGCGGCGGACGAAGCGTGTCGGTGCCACCCCCACGTGGCAACTGGGTCCCCACCCATGGTGCGTCGTCCGACAGGCCGAAGCCTGTAACACGGTGCCCCCCGGTCGCTGGTCCCACCCCCCGACCGAAGTAGCAACTAATTCAATCCGCCCATCCCCACTGATGCTGTCGCCGGTTATGGACGGTCGTTTATTACAGTGGGGGTCGTTGACACGCCGGCACCCCGAAAAACAGCGCCGTCGCAGTTACAGCTCGTTCAGGTCGACCGACTCGTCACCGTCGAGGACGTGGACCGCGGCGTCACTGCCGGTCGCCGCCACCTCGTCGACGAATCGGTCGGTGTCGATCTCGATGGGCGGGAACGTGTCGTAGTGCATCGGGAAGACGTGATCCACGTCGAGCCAGTCGGCCGCGACGGCGGCCTGCATCGGGCCCATGGTGAAGTGGTCGCCGACGGGCAGGGCCGCGGCGTCGGGTTCCAGGTACGGGCCGATGACCTCGCGCATCTCGGTCATCAGGCCGGTGTCGCCGGCGTGGTAGAACGTCGTCGAGTCCGCGTCGGACACCTGCGTCGGTACGGTGTCGCTGATGACGTAACCAGCACAGTTGCCCCCGCTGGGGGCGTTGAAGCCACCTTCGAGGCCGTTCGTGTGGTCGGCGCGGTGCATCGTGACGTAGGCGTCGCCGAACTCGACGGTGCCGCCGAGGTTGAACCCGACAACGTCGTCCTCGGCGAAATCGTGTTGTTCGGCGAGGTGGCCGACGACCTCGGGCGTCCCGCCGAGCGTGGCGTCGGTGTACTCGCCCACGTCGGCGACGTGGTCGTCGTGGCCGTGTGTCACGAGTACCACGTCGGGGTCGAAGTCGGCGGCCTCGGCGTCGGTCTTGGGGTTGTCGAAGAACGGGTCGATCAGGATGTCCGTGTCACCGACCGAGACACTCCAGGTCGCGTGACCGTGCCAGGTGAGTTCCATTGCAACGCGTCGGTTGGGTCGAAGCCCACTTAACGGTACAGGAGCCTGCAGAGCCGACCGCCTCAGCCCCGGAGATAGCGGTACGAGCCCGCGGCCACGACGGCCAGAATCGCCGCCCCGAGCGTGAACCCGCCGAAGGTGCCGTCCGAGGCCATCACCGTCCGGTCGGGCGTCGCAGTCTCCGTCGCCGTCGTGGTGTCGGTCGCCGCGGCGGTGGTCGAGGTGCCATCGGTCGCGCGCCCCGTCACTACTCCAGCCGTCGACACGATGGCGAGAATCACCAGCAGGCAGCAGGCCAGTCGGAACACGTGCCGGTGTAAGTGATGAGTGCTTGTAAACGCTTATCAGGCGGCGCTCCGATTCGCGGGACATGAAACGCGTGCGCTTCCGGGATTCCGCGGGCAACGTGCGTGGGGGTCGCTGGACCGTCGAGAACGGGGAGGAACTGGTGACGGCCGCGGCCGGACCGTACGGGCGCATCTCTTTTGGCGACGAGAAGTTCGCTCCCGACGACGTCGAGATTCTCCCGCCATGTGAACCCACGAAGATCGTCTGTGTCGGCCTCAACTACGCCGATCACGCCGCCGAACGGGACGCGGACGTGCCGGATCGGCCCCTGCTCTTTCTGAAGCCGCCGAACACGGTCACCAGCCACAACAAGGAAGTCACGCTCCCGGCTGACAAGGCACGCATCGACTACGAGGCCGAACTCGCCGTCGTCATCGGCGAGCGGTGCAAGGGCGTCAGCGCCGACGAGGCCATGGACTACGTCTCCGGCTTCACCTGCCTCAACGACCTCTCGAACCGGGACGACCAGGAGGTCGAACAGAACTGGGTCCGCGGGAAGGCCTTCGACGACGCCGCACCCATCGGCCCGCTCGTCTCGACTCCGGAACACGTCCCCGAGGACGCGACCATCGAGTGTCGCGTCAACGGCGAAGTCAAACAGCAGTCCTCCCGCGACCAGTTCATCTTCTCCGTCCCCGAACTCATCGAGGAGATCACGACCTACATGACCCTCGTACCCGGCGACGTGATCTCGACGGGTACCCCCGCCGGCGTCGGTCCGCTGGCCGACGGCGACGAGGTGGAGGTCGAGATCGAGGGTGTCGGCACCCTGCGAAACACCGTCCGGATTCCCTGAATCGCCGATTCTCGGTTCTCCCGCCACTCCTCCCAGCCACGGGTGTCCGTCGGCCGACACCAGAAGCCATAAGTTTAGGCTCACCTAATCCCGGCCGAGATGGATCGACGGCCGAGCGAGCGGGCTGACGTGTGCGTCGTCGGGGCGGGACCGGCTGGCGCGCTCGCCGCGCACCGACTCGCCGAGCGGGGCCACGAGGTGGTCGTGCTGGAGGCGGGGCCGCGGTTCGAATTCGAGTCCCGGCTGGATCGGATGGAGCGGGCCATCAGGCCCGCTCACTCCGATACCTCGGTGTGGGACATGGGCGGCGAGCGGGACGCCTACAGTTCCAGCGGCGAGATGTTCTACCCCCTCAATTCGGCCCGCGTCAAGGGGATCGGTGGCTCCACCCTCCACTGGCAGGGGATGGTGATGCGCCACCACGAGGCCGACTTCGAGCGCCGGACCCGGGACGGCGTCGCCGCCGACTGGCCCATCGGATACGACGACCTGAAGCCCTATTACGCCACAGCCGAGACGGAACTGGGTGTATCGGGGGCCTCGGACAACCCGTTCGCGCCGCCGCGGGACGAACCGCACCCGCTCCCCGCGTTCGAGCCGTCCTACAGCGACTCGCTGTTCGCCGAGGCCTGCGAGCGACTGGGCGTCGTCATGCACTCGGTCCCGAACGCCCGCAACTCCGAGGGCTACGACGACCGGAGCGCCTGCGTCGGCTACGGCACCTGCAAACCGGTCTGTCCCTCCGGCGCGAAGTACAGCGCCGACGTACACGTCCGGAAAGCCGAGGACGCGGGCGCACGCGTGATCGACCGCGCGCCGGTCCAGGAACTCGTCACCGACGACGCAGGGCGGGTTGAGGCCGCCCGCTACGCCACGCCCGACGGCGAGACCCACAGCCAGACAGCCCGGGAGTTCGTTCTCGCCTGTGGCGGCGTCGAGATTCCCAGACTGTTGCTCATGTCGCGCTCGCCCGATCATCAGGACGGACTGGCCAACAGCTCCGGCCTCGTCGGCCGCTACTTCACCGAACACCTCTTTTGCGGTGCCGGTGGCCTGCTCGACGAGCGAACCCGGCAGAACCACGTCGGGTTCATCACCAGCGAGTGCCACCAGTTCTACGACGAACCGGGCCAGGCCACCGAGGGGACCGACGGTGGAATTCCGGGAAGCGACGCGGACCTCGGCCCGATGAAGCTGGAGTTTTTGAACTACGCCGGCCCCTCGCCGGTCGAGCTGGCCCTGACCGCCGACGAGTTCGGCGACGACCTGCTCGACTCGCTTCGGGATGCGTACGGCAACAACATCGCCATGGGCGGCCTGGTCGGGCAGTTACCCAGGAAGGAAAACCGCATCACGCTCGACACGTCCCGGACCGACGACCACGGCAATCCGGTGCCCGACATCACGTGGTCGCTGGATGCCCGGACGAAACGGACGATCCGCCGGGCCAACGAGATTCAGCACGCGATTCTGGAGGAACTCGGCGTCGACATCGGCTGGACGGTCGGCCCCGAGAACACCGGCCCGGCGTTCCACCACATGGGGACCACGCGGATGGGCACCGATCCAGCGGAGAGCGTGGTGAACCCGCAACTCCGGACCCACGACGTGCCGAACCTCTCGGTGGCCTCCAGTAGCGTGTTCGTCACGCCCGGTGCATTGAACCCCACGCTGACCATCGCGGCGCTGTCGCTGAAGTGTGCGGATCACGTCGACGAACGGCTGTAGGAGAACGGTTTCGGCCGGATCAGACGCCGCCCAGGAGCAGGCCGGCGACCACGAGCAGGCCGAGCGCGGCCACGGAGCCGCCGAGGAAGAAGGGTCGGGCGTTGTTCGCGGGTTCGCGGAGCTTCCGTTCCGCGAGGCCGTCGCTGATCTTGCTGGTGCCGACCTCGACGAGGCCCGCCAGCGCCAGCCAGAGGACGATCATGGCGATGACGAGGTAGCCCCGCGTTGTGCCAGTCAGCCGTTCGACGGTGTAGATGTTTCCAGCGAGGTGGCCGCCGGTCAGGAACAGGACGAGCGCGCAGGCCCGCGAGAGCGTGAGCAGGCGGCTCGTGATGTCGGCGAAGGGGTCGGTGTCGATACTGCCCTCCCGGGCGATGGGGAGGACGCCGTAGGTCATGAACAGGACGCTGCCGGTCCAGAGGCCGGCGAACAGCATGTGGATTACGTACCCGATTGTCAGGTCGATAGACGCCATACCCGAGTGCTGGGGGCATCACCTCTTGAAACTGGTGAGTTCCGGCCGCCTCGTTCAAGCAAACTTAAGAATCGGGGTCCGTTTTGCTCGGACATGGAACCACGGGACCTGTCGGACCACTCCGTCTATCGGGCCGGGCGGGGGATCGAAGAAGTCGCCCGGGAGCTGGGACTCGATCCCGGCGAGCTGGTGAAACTCTCCTCGAACGAGAACGTACTGGGTCCCAGCCCGAAGGCGGCCGCCGCGATCCGCGAACACGCCGACTCGGTACACCTCTACCCGAAGAGTTCACACACCGACCTGATCGAGCGCCTGGCCGACGACTGGAACCTCGCGTCCGAGCAGGTCTGGCTGGCAAACGGCGGGGACGGCGTCCTCGATTGCCTCTCGCGGGCACTCATCCGGCCGGGCGAGCGCGTGCTGGTGCCGCGCCCGGGTTTCGCCTACTACGCCATGAGCGCCCGCTACCACCACGGCGAGGTGGCGACCTACCGCCTGTCGAAGGCCGACGACTTCGAACAGACGGCCGACAGGGTGCTCGACGCCTACGATGGCGAGCGCATCGTCGCCGTCACCAGCCCGCACAACCCGACCGGCTCGGTCATGCCGCTGGACGAGGTGGCGCGACTGGCCGACGAGACCGGCGAGGACACGCTGATCCTCGTCGACGAAGCGTACGGCGAGTTCGCGGACATCGAGAGCGCGGTCGACCTCGTCCGCGAGCGCGACGACGTGGCCGTCCTCCGGACGTTCTCGAAGGCCTACGGCCTGGCCGGGATGCGCCTGGGCTACGGACTGGTCCCCGAGGACTGGGCCGACGCCTACGCCCGGATTCACACCCCCTTCGACACGGGCGAACTCACCTGCCGGGCGGGGCTGGCGGCGCTCGACGACGACGAACACATCGAGCAGACCGTCGAGATGGTCGAAGACGCCCGCGAGTACCTCTACGAGAACCTCGACGCCCGGACCTGGGAGAGCCAGGGCAACTTCGTGCTGGCCGAAGTCGGTGACGGCGAGGCGGTCACCGACGCCGCCCAGCGCGAGGGGATCATCGTGCGGGACTGTACGAGTTTCGGCCTGCCCGAGTGCATCCGGATCACCTGTGGCACGCCCGAGCAGATGGAACGGGCGGTCGAGGTCCTCAACGGGGTGATCGACGCGTGAGAGTCGCGGTCACGGGCACGCCCGGGACGGGCAAGACCACCGCGACGGACCTCGTCGAGTCCGACCTCGAACTCGTTCACCTCAACGAGGTCATCCGCGAGGAAGGGCTGGCCACCGGCCGGGACGAGGACCGCGACAGCCTCGTGGCCGACCTCGACGCCGTGGCCGACTGGCTGGGCGAGCGGGACGATCTCCTGCTCGACTCCCACCTGGCCCACCAGCTGGACGTGGACCGCGTGGTCGTCCTGCGCTGTCACCCCGAGGAACTCGAACGCCGACTGACCGAACGGGGCGAACCAGCGGCGAAGGCCGAGGAGAACGCCGAGAGCGAGGCGCTGGACGTGATCCTCGCGGAAGCGGTCGAGCGCCACGGCGAGGAGTCGGTCTACGAGATCGACGCGACGGACCGGGACCCCGAGGCAGTGGCCGGTGAGATAGAGCGCGTGATCGACGGCGAGCGCGAACCGAGCGCCGGGACCGTCTCGTTCATCGAGTATCTATGACGCTGGACAGACTCAGGCCGCTGGCCGACCGCGCGCTGACGCCGTTCGTGAGTGCGTCGAGCAGATTGGGTGTGACGCCCAACGTCGTGAGCGTGATCGCCTTCCTGCTGGCGGCCGGTGCTGGCGGTGCGTTCTATCTCGGGGGCGGTGGCCGGACCGGCGCGACCGACCCGATCTGGTACCTCGTCGGCGCACTCTTGGTCTTCCTGAACGGCTGGCTGGATCTGCTCGACGGCGCGCTGGCCCGGCGACTCGGGACCGACTCGCGGGCAGGAGACCTGCTGGATCACGTCCTCGACCGCTACGCCGACATCGTGATGATCGTCGGCCTGGCGGCGGGGGTCGACCGCTACCCGCTCGGGCTGGCGGCCGTCACCGGCGTCCTCATGACCTCCTATCTCGGCACGCAATCACAGGCGGTCGGGCTGGATCGGGTCTACGGCGGCCTGCTCGGGCGAGCGGATCGGCTCGCGTTGATCGGCGTCATCGGCCTGTACTCGTTCGTCATTCCGGCGGAACTCTACGGATTGACGGCGGTCGGCTGGTTGCTCGTGGTCTTCGCCGTCGTCGGTCACTTGACGGCGCTCCAGCGGTTCGTCGGCGCGTTCCGGGCACTGTCCTGACGGCCGTCTCGACGGCTGTGTCGCCTGGCGTACGATTTATACCGGGGCGCGGCGAAGGCACTGGCATGGTCCAGTGTGAGATGTGCGGCGCCGATACGGCCTCGCCGAACACGGTGAAAGTCGAAGGCGCAGAACTCGACGTCTGTGACGACTGTGCCGACTTCGGCACCGAGGTCCGCACCCAGAGCAGTTCGAGCTCGTCCACCAAGTACTCGACGAGCAGTTCCTCCGGGTCGGGCTCGGACAGTTCGAGCTCCAGCGGGGGGTCGAGTTCCGGCGGGAGTGCCTCGTCGGGTGGCGGCGGTGGCGGCGGTCGCGGCCGGCGCGACATGTTCGACGAGATGGACGAAGTGGCACAGGATTACGACCAGCGCATCCGGCAGGCCCGGGAGAACGCGGGACTGAACCAGGAGGAACTGGCCAACCAGCTCAACGAGAAGGCGAGTCTCATCCGCAAACTCGAACGCGGTGACACCCTCCCGAGCGACTCGGTGCAACAGAAACTCGAAAGTGAACTCGACATCGTCCTGACCGAAGGCGGCGGGAGCGCCGACGACACGGAGTGGAGTGGCGGCTCGAGTGACGGTGAGTACACGCTCGGCGACGTGGTACAGCGAAAGGATTCCTAGATGTGACGCTGGACGTCTTCGATAGAGAGGTCCTCGCCGATCTCGTCTAGCTCGGCTTCGAGCCCTTCTATCTCGCCGGTCAGACGCTCGAACCGGTCGCTCCGTTCCAGTTCCGCCGCGCTCTTTTCGACCTTGAGGACGTTGCGTTTCAGTTTCTTGGAGGTGAGTTGCTGGTGTTTCTCGCTGTACTCGGACAGTTTGAGCAGGCGCTGGACCACGTCGAGCAGGTCGTCACGGGAGACTGGTTTGACCAGGTAGTCGTCACAGCCCATGTCGATGATATCGAAGCCGGGGTTGACGGCGGTCACCATCGCGACCCGGCAGTCACAGCCGTTCTCGTTGATATCCGCGAGGACCTTGTCGCCCGAGAGGTCCGGCATCCGGCGGTCGAGCAGTGCCACGTCCACGTCGACGCTGTCGTCGTGGAGAATCTCGACTGCGTCCTCCCCGCCGTAGGCCGTCAGCACCTCGTAGTGTTCGGCCAGGTAGTCGGTGTAGAGGTCCGCGAGGTGCTGCTCGTCTTCCGCGACCAGCACCGTCGCCTCAGAAGTTCGCGATGACACGACTATCACTGCAACCGTACTGGCCCGGACGTATTAAAACGGCCCTCCGACTCACCGTGCCGAACTCCCACCCTTTATGCACGCCGCGGTCGCCCCCTCGGTATGTTCGTCCTCGTCAACCTGAAGGCGTACCCGTGTGACCCCGTCGCGGTCGCGACCGCGGCCCACGAGGTCAGCGAGTCCACGGGCGTCCGTATCGCCATCGCACCGCAGGCCGCCCACCTCTCGGCCGTCGCCGACACCGGCGTCGAGACCTGGGCCCAGCACGTCAGCCCCGTCGACCACGGCAGTCACACCGGTTCGACGCTCGCCGAGGCCGCCGCCGACGCGGGCGCGGTCGGAACCCTGCTGAACCACTCCGAGAACCGGCTGAAACTCGCCGATCTCGACGCGAGCCTCGACGCCGCCGAACGCGCCGACTTCGAGACCATCGTCTGTGCCAACAATCCCGACCAGATCGCCGCCGCCGCGGCGCTGGGCCCCGACGCCGTCGCCGTCGAACCGCCCGAATTGATCGGCACCGGCACACCCGTCAGCAAGGCCGACCCCGACATCGTCCGGGACGCCGTCGACGCCGCGGCCGCCGTCGACGCCTCCGTGGACGTACTCTGTGGGGCCGGCATCTCCACCGGCGAGGATCTGGCGTCCGCGAAGGACCTCGGCGCGGAGGGGGTCCTGCTCGCCAGCGGCGTCGCGAAGGCCGACGATCCGAAAGCGGCGCTGGAGGATCTGGTCGAGCCGGTCGCCTGAGCCGGACCTGTTCGATCCACCAACACTTTTGCGGTCGCTGTGAGTCTCGGCGAGTGTGAGCGACGGTTCGGACCGAAGCGGCGGGTACACGGTTCGCCGGAACGTGATGGACGAGCGCGAGCAGACTGGGACGACAGCGGCGGACCCGACGGTCTGGGACTATCTGCCGGTGACCGTGTTGACCGTCTTCGTCGTCGCGGGCGTGTTCACCCTCGCGGGCATCCGACTGGTCCGGATTCCCGCGTTCGGCGTCTGGGCTCCGCTGGTATCGCTGGTCAACTTCGCCACCGCCCACGTGGTGAGTCTGTTCGTGCACGGGGGGCTGAGCCACTACCTGGGGAACATGGTCCTGTTCCTGCTGTTCGGCGGTGTGTTGACAGCCCTGACCAGTGACGAGCACGTCCTCGGCGTGATTCTGGCGTCCCACGTCCCCGTCTCGATCCTGTTTCCGATCCTCTATTCGGCGTACGGTGTCGGGACCAGCCTCGCGGTCGCCGGGATGATCGCGGCCACGGTCGTCCGCGCCGCGGCGGTCGTGACCGGACGGGTAGACGCCGACGCGGTGCGGGCGATCCTCGGCGGGGCTATCGCCGTGCTCGCCCTGGCCCTGTACACCTGGGGCTTCCTGACCGAGAGCTTCTTCTACGTCCGGATCACCGATCACCACCTCGGGGGCTGGATCGCCGGTGGGCTAGCCGAGGCGCTGTGGCTCGTCTGGCTCGGAGTCCGGGGCGGGGACTGGTCCTGGAAAACGATCCGGCAGTGAGTCGGCCAATCACTTCACGAACGATTCCTCGATGGCGGCCACCAGTGCGTCGAGTTCGTCGGCGTCCGGGTCGCCGGGGTACTCCTCCTCGACGAGGTCGGCGAGTCGGTAGCCGTAGTAGCCACGGCCCACGTGTTCGATGTAGCCGTGGGTCCGGAGGGTGCGGTTGTGGGCGTACGCGCTGGTGCGGTCGCCGTCGCCGCCACCCGCGAAGTGCGCGTCGAGGGGCTTGGCGGGCCCCTCCTTCCGGTAGTAGCGCAACATCCCGCGCGTCTTCGGAGGCATCGCGTCGATGGCCTGGCGCAACTGCTCGACGAGTTCCTCCCCTGCGGGTGGAACCTCCCCGGGCCAGGGGTCGGCGTCGACGGAGACGGCCTCACCGGACTCGCCGTCGATCATCGCCTCGTCGTCCCCGACCGCGGCCATCGCCGCCGCCACGTCGCCGTCGTCGGCGTCGTCACCCTCGCCGTTCCGACTGACCGCCTCGTCCACGCCCTCGTCCTCACCGGGTGGGCCCTCGAAGAACGCCGTCGGAGCCGTGGCTGGGTCCGGGTCGGCGGCGGGTCCATCGTCGCCGCCCGGCCCCGCCGTCGCGCCACCGTCGGCCGTCGCAGTTTCGTCGCCGTCGCTGGCCGTGGCCCCGCTTCCGTCGCCCCCGTCTGCCCCACCCAAATCGGGCATCGGCTGGAGGTCCGGGTCGTCCTCGCCGGCGGCCGTGTCACCGGGCGCTTCCTCCGCGGCGGCTTCACTGGTGGCTCCGTCGGCCGCATCGTCGACCGACGGCTCGCCGGTCGCCAGTTGCCGCTGCTCGCGCATTCGCTCCTGTTCGGTGCGGCCGGGGTTGACGCCCTTGACGGTGTCCAGCAGGGCGTCGACGAACTGGTCGGCCATCCGCGACATGTCCCGGGCGTCCTGTAGCTCCTTCTCCAGTTCCGCGATCCGGGAGTTCTTCTCGTCGAGTTCCTGCCGGAGTTCCTGGATGCGGTCCTCGGTGCGCTGTTTCTCCTCGCTGATCTCCTCCAGCTCCGAGACGAGATCGGAACTGACCGACTTGAGGTCCGGTCGGTCCACGTCGTCCAGTCCGGGGGTCGCGCCGGCGTCGAAGGTCTGCTTGCGGTGGAACTGGACGCGCTGGACGCGCTCGGTCCAGTCGTTCATCATGAAGGCCTCGCCGTCGTCCAGGTCTTCGACGGCCTCGGCGTACTCGCTCCCGAGGATGCGGCTGACGACCTTCGTGTCGTTGTTCCAGGTCAGCCGGTGCCAGACCAGCCAGTCACACTGCGTGATGAAGTCTTTCTTCACGTCGGCCGGCCGCTGGCTGATCCCGACCATCCCGAGGCCGTGTTTCCGGCCGCGTTTTGCGACCTTGATCAGCATCTTCCCCGCTTCGGTCATCCCTCCCTTCTCGGGGATCCACTCGTGGACCTCCTCGACGAGCATCAGGAACGGCTGTTTCAGCTTCTTCTCCTTGGCGAACAGCTGTTTCGAGACCTCCGTCAGCAGTGTCTCGGCCTCGTCCTCGTCGAGGAAGGAGGACACGTCGAGGATGATGGGGACGTTCTGTTCAAGCGCCAGCGAGGCGATCTTGCCGGCGTGTTCGGTCGTCACCTGGATGTCACACTCCTCGTCGGCCCCGACGTGGAGGATCTCGTACTCCTCTTTCAGGCCGTAGTACTCCCCGTCGATGTCGACGATGAGGATGCCGAAGCCGGCGTCGAGCAGGTTCTCGGCGATGACGCTGGCGGTGTTGGACTTCCCGCTGCCACTCTTGCCGGTGACGAACCCGCGCCCGGTCAGGATCTCGACGACCGGGAGATCGACCGACTGTTCGGGCGTCGTGCCGGTCGGCGGCCCGTCGCTCAACTCGGCGACAGTAATGGTCTCTTTCTCGTCTCCCATCGCTTGTCGGGTACTCACACCGAGACGACATAATCCTCCGTCAGCCAGCCGTCAGACGCGAGTTGCACCGGCGATACGGGCCGAACCCATATTACCGAGGGGTGTGAAGGGGACACATACCGAGACCGTTCACCATGCGCCGTCACGAGACCACCGTCGAGGACGACACCGTCTACGTCGAGACCGACGACGGCCGGTTGGAGGTCGGCGCGCTCGACCGCATCGTCGAGGCCGTCGGCGGCCACGCCTGGACCATCGAGTACTCCGACTGGGAGAAAGAGTACTACGACGACCTCGACACCTCCGACGAGGGCATGATCGTCGACGTGGTCGACATGACCGAAGCGCTCACCCACGGCGAGTCGTTCGTGGAGATGCTCAGGACTCATCCGTCCGAACCGCCGGTCCCGCCCGCCAGTGGGGGAGACGGCGAGGCCGAGACCGACGACGAGACCGACCTCTCGCCGCGGATGGGGCTGTTCGTCGGGAAACTGCTGGAGAACCTGGAGAGCGGGCTGGACTGAGCGGCTGTGGAGCAGGTCGGCGGCCGATCAGGGGACGCGAAACACCCGGATCGTATCCCGATCCGTCGGCTCGCGGATCAGCTGGGCGAACCCTCGCTCCGAGAACACCTGTTTCCAGTCGCGGTGATACAGCGGGAACTCGTCGTCGACGTAGCTCACGTCGGTCTCGCCTCGCCCACGGTTGGGGCCGTTCCCCTCGTTTTCGGCAGTCACGAGCAGATCGGTCGTGAGCCGCTGGAACTCGTCGAACACCCACGCATCGTCGGGGTGGACGTGCTGGAGCGTCTCGACGGTGTAGATGGCGTCGAACGCACCGTCAGGCATCTCGGGCAGGTGGTCTTCCAGCGCCCCGTCGAGGAACGTGCCGGTCTCGACCAGTTCGGGGTAGTGGTCGGACATGACCTCGAAGGCGTCCGGGTTGATGTCGATCCCGGTGAGGTTCTCGAAGCCCTGCCGACGGAGGTGTTCGAGGTGGCGGCCACAGCCACAGCCGACTTCGAGGATGCTGGCGTCCTCGATGGCGTAGTGGTCGAGGACGCGGCCGATGGTCTCGCTCACGTCGTTGGGGCCGATCTCGGCGTAGTAGCTGGGCGAGAACCGCCCGGAACGGTCGGCCCAGTCCTGGCGAACGTCCTCGGGGTCCATGTTCAGACGCTGACGCCCGCCGGTAATACAATGTGCGGTCTCACCCTAATCGTCGGGTCCTCCGTCCTCGAAACTCGTCACTCGAACTCGCCCAGCGAGGTCTGCCCCTCCGGGCCCCGGTCGTCGTTCTCCCGGGTATCGTCACGCTCGGTGAACGCGCCCAGCGAGTGGTTCTCTCGGCGGGCAGAGCCGGCCTCGCCGGGTGACGCGTCCTCGAACCCGTCGAGGCTAGCCTGCCGAGCGTCCGAGAAGTCCAGATTGGAGACGCGCACCCCGACCTTTCGAACGTCGTCGTCGCGAAACTCCGCCAGGAGGTCGAGCGCCACCTCCTCGACGAGGTCGGCGTCCTCGACGGGACCCGGGAGCGACTCCGCGCGGGTGTGCACGTCGAACGGCGGCGTGACGACTTTGATCCCGATAGTCCGGTAGAGCGCGTCCTTGCTCCGGGCGCGTTCGGCCACGTCGCCGGCCAGCGCCCGGACGCGCTCGCGCTTGCGCTCGCCGTCGTCGGTCGCCTCGGTGAACGCCGACTCACGGGAGAGGCTCTTTGGCTTCCCGACGGGTTCGACGGGTCTGTCGTCCTCGCCGCGGGCGTACGACCAGATCTCGCGGCCGCGCTCGCCGAAGCGGTCCTCGATGCGGTCCGGATCGGCGTCGGCGAGGTCGCCGGCCGTCTCGACGCCCATCGACCGGAGTTCGCGGGCGGTGACGGGACCGACGTTGTGGACTTCTTCCACGTCGAGTGGGGCGAGAAACGCCTGGACTTCGCCGGGTTCGACGATCACCAGCCCGTCGGGTTTGTCGTGGTCGCTGGCGATCTTGGCCGCGCTCATCGTCGGCGCGACCCCGACGCTGGCGACGACGCCAACCTCGTCCTCGATCCGATCTTTGAGGTCCTGGGCGAACTCGGCGGTCGCCCCCCAGTCCACGGTCTCGGTCACGTCGAGGTAGGCCTCGTCGATGCTGACCTCCCGCACCGTGTCGGCGGTGTCGTGCAGGATGGCCTTGACCTCGCTGGCGACCGACTCGTAGTAGTCCAGGTCGACCGTGCGGTAGAAGCCTGCCTCCTCGGGATCGATCTCCGGGTCGTCGACGGCGTCGACTTTCCGGGGGAGCAGTTCCAGCGCCTGCGAGATGGGCATGGCGCTCTCGACGCCGAACTCGCGGGCCTCGTAGCTCGCCGTGGCGACTGCGCCGTGGCTCTCGCCGGACTCGTAGCCCATCCCGACCACGAGGGGTTCGTCTTCGAGGGCGGGTTCGCGAAGACGCTCGCAGGCGGCGTAGAAACAGTCCATGTCGACGTGACAGATCACCTGCTCCGGCGAGCCGTCCTCGACACCCGGCAGCCGCCCGTCCATGCGCCGGGGTTCGGACCGCCCCCACCTAAGTCTCTCGCCCGGGGCGTCGGAACGGGCCGTGCTGCCCGGATCAGCGATCGGCGGGTCCGGCCGTCAACCGCGGCGTCTGTCCGTCGAGGCGGTCGCGGTTGTCCTCGATGGCCAGTCGCACCTCGTCGCTCACGCCGGGGAGGAAGCCGACGGCGACGACCGCCTCGACGGGGTGGGCCTCCAGTTGACTGCGCGCCTCGAACAGTCGGCCGTAGCCGTCCGACCCCCACTCCACGTCGCTCGAAAAGACCATCTCCCGGAACGTCCGGCCGTAGTTGGCCGCGGCCTTCCGCGAGAGCGTGTCCAGGCGCTGGGTGATGGCCGATCCCTCCCTGTAGGTCCCCAGCAGGAGGTCGGTCAGCGGGTACGCCGTGTTGTCCTCGATGGGTGGCGCGTACGCGCCGGGAATACGGGTGAGGTGTGGCCCGTCCGCACCGGTCGCGGTACCGTCGTCAGTATCCTCGCCCTCACCGACCTCGTAGGCGAGAAACCGGGGGATGCCGCCCTCGTAGAGGTGGGCGACGACGGCGGGTTCCACGCCGCCACCCAGCGGCGGGGCAGTCCCGATCTGGACGACGGCGGTGAGGGCGCTCATCGCTGGTCGAGCAAGGCGCCGGGGTTCATGATCCCGGCGGGGTCGAGGCGGTCCTTGGCGGCGTGGAGCGCGTCGCGGAACTCGTCGGGTGACTCCTTCTCGTACCACTCCCGATGAGTCCGGCCGACGGCGTGGTGGTGGGTGATCGTCCCGCCGTACTCCTCGATCACGTCCGAGGCCGTCGCCTTTATTTCGCGCCACTGTTCGAGTTCCCGGCCCACGTCGGCGGGGGCCAGCAGGGTGTAGTACGGCGCTGGCCCGTCCGGGTAGACGTGGGTGAACCGACAGGAGAGGAAGCCGGCACCGCACTCCGCCTCCATCACCTCGGTCACCTGCTCGGTGATCTCCTCGTGGAGCCGGTCGAACTGGTCCCAGGTGACGGCCGTCTCGAAGGTGTCGACGATGACGCCGAGACTCACCAGCGCGTTGAACTTGTAGGGGGCCTCGAAGAAGGCCGACCGCCAGTCGCCTTCCTCGTCGTCGCGGTCGGCGTCGTCGCCGTCTCCGTCGCGGTGTGGACCCTCGTAGCTCGGATCGCCCGAGACCGTCCCGCCGTGATCCTCGGCGATTTCGAGGGCGCGAGCGAGGTCGTCGTCGACGGGACGATCGGTCGACTCGAAGCCCAGCACGAGGACGTGACTGCCGTCCATCGCGACCTCGTTCATCATGGCCTCCCTGCTATCGAGGAGGCGACAGTTCGCGGGGTAGAGTCGCGCCTGGACGATCTCGCGGGTCGCGTCGACCGCCGCGTCGAAGTCGGCGAAGCGGACCGAGGCGCGAGCGCGGTAGGGCGGGCGGGGCTGGACGCGGAGCCAGCCCTCCGTGATCACGCCGAGCGATCCCTCGGAACCGAGGACGAGGCGGTTCGGGTCGGGACCGGCACCCGAGGCGGGGAGCCGGCGGGACTCGAACTCGCCGGAAGGGGTCAGCATGCGGACGTTCTCCACGAAGTCGTCGATGTGCGTGTAGACGGTGGCGAAGTGGCCGCCGGCGCGGGTGGCGATCCACCCGCCGAGCGTCGAGAACTCGTAGGACTGTGGGTAGTGCCTGAGCTGGAGGCCGTGTTCGCGGAGCTGGTCGTTGATCTGTGGCCCGGTCGCACCCGCCTGGATCTTCGCCGTGCGGGAGTGCTCGTCGACTTCCAGCACCTGATCCATCCCTCGGAGGTCCAGCGAGAGCACGCCGGCGTAGCCGGCCCCGTCGCCCGCGGGGTCGCACTCGACGCCGGCGACGACGCTCGTGCCGCCGCCGTAGGGGACGACCGCGATCCGCTCGTCGGTCGCCCAGTCCAGAATCGCGCGGATCTCGTCTTCGTCCGTCGGCTCGGCCACCACGTCCGGGGCCGACGAGAAGTCGCCGTGGAACCCGCGGACGAGGTCGCGGTAGCCGCTCCCGTAGGTGTGGCGAATCCGGTCCTCGGTCGCGGTCGAGCAGACCGCCGAGAGGTGGTCCGGGACGGAAACTGACGACTCGGGGATCGACACGTCGGAGAGGGTGGGTGGGTCGAGACGGGGGCGTTCGGGGAAGCCGAGCATGGTCTCCATCCTGGTCGCGAGTTCGTCGCGCTCGGACTCGTCCGGGAACTTCTCGGCGTAGCCCCAGCCCCAGAAACTCAGGTCACTGTCGGACATCATCCTACCTGTGTGCAACCGTCTCAAAAGTGTTGGGCCGCAGTACTCGGTCGCCGTATCAGGGTAGGGGTACCAGAAAATCGGATCCCGGAACGCGGGTCGGCTGGCCAGCCGTCTGCCGGGAGTCCTGATCGTTCGCCGATGCCAATTCCCGAGCGGTTACGACGGTCGTTCCCGTCGAGAACCCCCAGCGAATCGGGGTTCTACTACCATGTTAGAGAGTATCAAACATAACTCTTTCGCCGGCTACTCGCGGACGTACCGGGCGGTCAGCGCCGCCCCGCCGATGCCGTAGCCGAAACCGGCGGCGTGGGCGAAGACGTTCGTGACGGCTCCGCCCTCGACGATCTCGGCCGGGAACAGGACCGAGACGAAACTCACCAGCAGGATCACGACCAGCACGGTCTGGGCCAGCTGGATCAGTTCCAGCCGCGAGCGAGGCCGGGAGAGCATCGTGGGGCGTGTGGACTCCCGGCGGATTCCCACCAGACAGGCCCCCCAGCCGACGGCGAACAGCCCGCCGACGACCGGCGTCACGTTACCGACGTAGATGAGGTACACCTCGAACAGGAGCAACAACCAGATGGCGAGTCCGCTGTAGCCCGCCACCCGGTAGTCGTAGAGTCGGTTCAGCGACGCCAGCAGGGCGACGAAGACGAAACCGGCGAAGGCCGCACCGACGCCGGAGAAGCCCCGGCTCACCGGCTCGATGCCGGGGTAGAGGAGGCCGATGATGACGTAGCTGGTGAGACTCACTGCGACGGGCAAGACGAGCAGGAAGCCGACGAACGTGACGCGGAACCACCGGCGGTGCCCGATCTGGACACAGAGTCCGTACGCCACGAGGGCGGCGGCGACGAATCCCGCGACGTTGCCCACGAGGTGGGTCAGATCGAGGTGGACGAACGCGCTGGTGTACAACGAAACTGGGTCGACGGACTCGTGACGGAGGGCCATGCGCGTGCGGACGGCCGATGGGAGCGCGACGTGAATCCAGACGAGGACGACCGCGACGACGCCGATCAGCCCCATATCACGGAGCGCCGTCCGGGAGCGGTCCACGCTGGCGGCATCCATCGGATCGAAGCAGGGGCGCCAGTGGCGAAAGAGTCCCGGTTCCGGAGAGTCGCCGCTCCGGATCCGATGCCCGGACCGGCACGTCACTGTGGCACCTGTCGGCGAGGCCCGGGCACGATTTTTGTCCGCGCGGTGACTGGCCACACGTATGGGACTGGACGAGGACGCACTGGAGTATCACCGGACCGATCCCCCCGGGAAGATCGAGATGGAGACGACCAAGCCGACCAACACGCAACGCGACCTGAGCCTCGCGTACTCGCCGGGCGTCGCCGCCCCCTGCCGCGAGATCAGCGACGACGCCGGCGAAGCCTACACCTACACCGCGAAGGGCAACCTCGTCGGCGTCGTCTCGAACGGGTCGGCCGTTCTGGGCCTGGGCGACATCGGCGCACAGGCCTCGAAACCCGTGATGGAGGGGAAAGGGGTCCTGTTCAAGCGGTTCGCCGACATCGACGTGTTCGACGTCGAGTACGACTTCGACGACCCCGACACGTTCGTCGAGGCCGTCGCCGGCATGGAACCCACCTTCGGCGGGATCAACCTCGAAGACATCAAAGCACCCGAGTGCTTCGAGATCGAGGAACGCCTCCGCGAGCGCATGTCGATCCCCGTCTTCCACGACGACCAGCACGGCACCGCCATCATCACCGGCGCGGCCCTGCTGAACGCGACCCACATCCTCGAGAAGGACATCGAGGACCTCTCGATCACGTTCGCCGGTGCGGGGGCCGCCGCGACCGCGACCGCCCGCTTCTACGTCTCGCTGGGCGTCCCCCGTGAGCAGATCACCATGGCCGACGAGCACGGGATCATCACGACCGAGCGCGACGACCTCGACGAGTTCGTCGAACCGTTCGCCAGCCCGCCCGAGGAGCGCGGCGACCTCGCGGACGCGATGGTCGGTGCCGACGTGTTCGTCGGCCTCTCGGTCGGCGGCATCGTCTCCCCGGAGATGGTCCAGTCGATGGCCGAGAACCCGGTCGTGTTCGCCATGGCCAATCCCGACCCCGAGATCGGGTACGAGGAAGCCAAGGCCGCCCGCGACGACACCGTCATCGTCGCCACCGGGCGCTCGGACTACCCCAACCAGGTCAACAACGTGTTGGGCTTTCCCTTCATCTTCCGGGGCGCGCTCGACGCCCGCGCGACCGAGATCAACGAGGAGATGAAAGTCGCCGCGGCCGAGGCCATCGCCCGCCTGGCCCGAACGGACGTGCCCGACGCCGTGCGCAAGGCCTACGACGACGAACCGCTCCAGTTCGGCCCGGACTACATCATTCCCAAGCCGCTGGACTCGCGAGTCCTGTTCGAGGTCGCCACCGCCGTCGCCCGGGCCGCCATCGACAGCGGCGCGGCCCGCCGCGACCTCGACCTGAGCGCCTACCGCGAACGCCTCGAAGCCCGCCTCGGCAAGTCCCGCGAGATGATGCGCGTCGTCCTCAACCGCGCCCAGAACGACCCCAAACGCGTCGTGCTGGCCGAGGGCGACGACGAGAAGATCGTCCGCGCGGCCCGCCAGCTCTCGGCGGAAGGCATCGCCGAACCCATCCTGGTCGGCGACCGCGAGGAGATCTGGCGCTCCATCGACGACCTCGGACTCGATCTCAATCCCGTCGTCGTCGACCCCGAGGCAGACCAGCTCGAACCGTACGCCGAACGGCTGTACGAACTCCGGAAGCGCAACGGGATCACCCGGAAGGAGGCCGCCGAACTCGTCGAGAACGACAACTACCTCGCGAGCGTCATGGTCGAGATGGGCGACGCCGACGTGATGCTCACCGGCCTGACCCACAACTACCCCTCGGCGCTGAAACCGCCCCTGCAGGTCGTCGGGACCGCCGACGACGCCGACTACGCGGCGGGCGTCTACATGCTCACCTTCAAGAACCGCGTCGTGTTCGTCGCCGATGCCACGGTCAACCAGAACCCAGACGCCGACGTGCTCGAAGAAGTCACGCGCCACACCGCCGATCTCGCCCGGCGATTCGACGTTGATCCCCGCGCGGCCCTGCTCTCCTACTCGGACTTCGGGAGCGTCGACAACGAGGGCACGCGCAAGCCACGCGAGGCCGCCCAGCGGCTCCGGGCCGACCCGACCGTCGACTTCCCGGTCGACGGGGAGATGCAGGCCGACACCGCCGTCGTCGAGGACCTGCTCACCGAAGACTACGAGTTCTCGGATCTTGACGGTCCCGCGAACGTCCTCGTGTTCCCCAACCTCGAAGCGGGGAACATCGGCTACAAACTCCTCCAGCGTCTCGGCGGTGCGGAGGCTATCGGCCCGATGCTCGTCGGCATGGACAAGCCCGTCCACGTCCTCCAGCGTGGTGACGAGGTGAACGACATCGTCAACCTGGCGGCGGTGGCGGTGGTCGACGCCCAGGAGAACGGGTACTAGCTCGTCAGAAGTCGCCGAGGCGCGACTGGCCGCCGGTAGTGGTCTCGTCGCGCTCGCGCTCTCGACGCCCCCCACCGCGCTGTGACAGGCTCGCCCGTCGCCGGATCTCCGGGTCGGACAGGGCTTCCTCGGCCCGGTCCGCGAGCCGTCCGAACACCTCGCGGGCGCGCTCCCGGCGCGCTTCGAGTTCGACCACTGGCCGGGGGTAGTCCTCGCCGATACGAATCCCACACTCCTCCTGCACAGCGAGCGGTGCTTTCTCTGGCTGATCGAGGTGTTCTGTGGGGAACCCACGGAGTTCCGGGACGTACGCCCGGACGAACTCGCCATCGGGGTCGTTCTCCCGGACCTGTTTGCGCGGGTTGTAGATGCGGACCGGACTGACGCCGGTCAACGCCGACTGGGACTGCCACTGCGTGTAGTTGATCGCCGCGTCCGCGTCGATCAGGTGCCGGTAGAAGTGATCCGCACCAACCTTCCACCAGCACTGGAGAACGTACGTGTAGAAGCTGGCACACATCGCCCGCATCCGGAAGTTGAGCCAGCCCGTCTCCCGGAGCGCGCGCATCGAGGCGTCCACGAGCGGGTAGCCCGTCCGTCCCGCCTTCCACGCGGCGACCAGCTCCGGATCGTGCCGGTCCCGAAAGAGCCCGGTGTAGACCGGGTTGACGGCACGCTCCATCCACCCCGGCCAGTCGGCGAGTTTCTGGTTGTAATGGCGGTTCCAGAACAGTCGGCTCGTGAACAGCTCCCGGCCGGTTCCGGCGGGCGCGTTCTCGTGGACGTAACCATAGACCTGCCTCGGTGTGAGACAGCCCATGGCGAGATACGGCGAGAGCCGACTGCCGTTCCGCTCCGCTCTCGCTGGCGGGGAGATACTGCCCGGATAGTCGGTGATCGCGCCCACGAACGCGGTCAGTCGGTCCCAGCCAGCCGTCGCACCGCCGTCGGGTACATCCGTCTTCCCCGGCTCGATACCGTAGTGACGTTCGATTTCGCCTACGCTCGTCTCGCTCTCCAGATGGTTGTCGGGCAGCCGGCCGGGCGGTCGTATCGGATCGCGCTCGAAGTATGCCTCCGCCTGCTCGCTCCAGTCGTAGTCCCCGCGAGCGCGGTCGGTCCAGTCGATCCCGTCGTCGGCGAACACCCGAACGTCCGGGCGGTCGAACAGCCGTTCGTCACGCTCGCGGCCGTACCGCCCGGTGACGCTCCGGTTGACGTAGATCCGGTCCACCGGCAGGTCGTCGAGGACGTCCCCGGGGTCGCCGTGGCACAGCGCCAGGTCGCTGCCGTGATCGCGGTACAGTCGGCGGAGATCCGCGACGGATTCGTGGACGAACCGGAGCCTGGCGTCACAGGCCATCCCGCTCCGGTAGAACTGCGGATCGACGACGTAGATCGGGCACGCACGCCCGTCCGCGACTGCCGCGTCGAGCGCGGCGTTGTCCCGGACCCGCAGGTCGTCTCGGTGCCAGACCGCGATCCGAGGCTCGCTCATCGACCGTCCTAGCGGCCTCGGCGACCTAAATCCCCGCCTCCGTCGACCCGCCGTCCAGGGACCAGGCCTTTCACCGATCCGCCGTAACCCCCTGTATGACCGACGAGGAGAACGTCCTCGGGACAGAACTGGAGCCCTGCAGTGAGGACCCGATGACCGGCTTCGAGCGTGACGGCTGTTGTCGACCCCACCCGGCCGACGCTGGCCGCCACGAGATCTGTGCCGTCGTCACCGAGGAGTTTCTCGAGTTCAGCAAGGCCCGCGGTAACGACCTGATCACGCCACGGCCGGAACTGAACTTTCCGGGCCTGGAGCCAGGTGACCGGTGGTGTCTCTGTGTCGGCCGGTGGCTCGAAGCTGCGGAAGAAGGCGTCGCTCCGCCCGTCGTTCTGGAAGCGACGAGCGACGCCGTCCTCGAGGACGTCATGTTCACGACGCTGAATCAGTACGAGTTCGAAGGGTGAACCCGTCGCTCTCGGATATCGGTTCGTCAGGAAGTGGGGTCGGAGAGATTTGAACTCCCGATCGACTGATATCTCCGGTCGCGCCTCGGAACTCCAGAGGGTCATCAGCGCGGGCGGTGATCAGCCGTCCGCTCAGTATATCAGTCTGGAGTTTCGTCACCGGGCGCGGTGCCTCTGGAGTCAGTCGCCATGCCGGACTTGGCCACGACCCCGCATCACCTGCTTGGATCAGTCTCCCTAAAGGGATTTCGATTCGGTCAGTCCCGATCCGTGTCGGACCAGTCACAGTCCTGACACTTCTGGCCCGTGACGAACTCGGTGACGGAGGGCATGTAGCCGACTTCGAGGACGTTGCCGCCACAGTCGGGACAGTCCCGGTCGGCGTCTTCGATGGCTTCTGCGTCCATCACACTGTCGCCTTCGATGAGTTCGGCCAGTTTGCCGGGTGTGACCATCCGGCCCTGGACGACGCGGTTATCGGCCATACCCACAGTCACGGGGTCACGTCCCTAAGCCTTCCCTTCGACGCGAAGTTACAGCCACGGCGCGTGGTCTTCCTCGGCCACCGTATCGGCACTCGCGGGCCCGACGGAATCGTACTCGTCGTCGGCCCGGGACTGCTCTCCGGGCTTGCCAGACTCGTCGTCGGAACGGAAGTCCGCGACCGAGTCCTCCGGATCGAACGCGAACAGGAACGTCATGCCCAGCACGGCCAGGGCCAGCGGCGCGTCACCGGGCACGAGGCCGAACAGCCCCAGCGGGAGGACACCGAGGGCGACGGCGCTCCCGAACCGGAACCGGTCGATGTCCACGATGTCCCGGAGCCACGGGCCGAACAGGGCCAGGTGGAGCGCGAAGGCGACGGCGACGAGCGCCGCGGCGGCGGCCCGGGCCATCAGTCCGGGGTCGAACTGGACGGCCAGCTGTGCGCCCGCGGGGTCGAAGCTGGCGACCAGCCCGAGCGCGATGATGATCGCCGGTCGGGGCAGGTAGTCGCCGATCCGCGCGCTGGCGGTCTGGGCGGCCACGGCGAGGATGACGAGGCCGGCGAACCGCTCGAACACCGCGAGGTCGAGGAACCCGGCGATGGTCGGGGCCAGCGCCGCCTCGACGACGGCACCGACCACGACGACGCTCCCGACGAGCAGGACGGATCTGGCCTGCTCGCGCGGACTGCCGTCCATGTCGGCCAGGATGACTGCGACCGTCGCGCTGCCGCCGAAGATCAGCAGGCCGACCTCCAGAATCCCCGTGGGCTCGGACAGCGCGCCGGCGAGGACCAGTGCCGGGAAGATACCGTCCAGTAGCGGGAGACACATGACGGTCGCGAGCAGGCGCGTCGCACCGCCGACCCGCTGCTCGATGCGGAGCGCGACCGGATGCTGAGACTGGCTCATTCAGTGCGAACGGCCCTCTCCCGTGGCCATCGGGTGGTGAGCACGATATACCGGGGCGCGTCGGCGCGGTCCGCCGTCGCCCGCCGTGGCCGATTTCTCCGCCAGATTGAATGTGCGACCGTCGCAGAATGTGTTGTCGCCACCCGCAGGGGCGGCCTCGCTCGCGACACGCACGTTCGATTGGCTGGCGGAGTCCATACTCGAAACAAGTATTGTCGGAGCCATAAGCGTTGTGTGGTATACGACCCCACACCCCGCGAATCGTCCAGTCTTGCAGTCGGGAACTGTCCGGTCGTATCACTTCTTGCCCACGGCTGGGACGAACACACACTTCTGGTCGGACGCGTGGCCAGACCGAGACGAGTCGGCCAGTGTGAAGCGGCCACGAAGACGGGCCGTCTCGCAACGTTTTTCCCCGGCCCGGTTCCACGGTTTACATGGCGAACGACAACGAGTTCTTCTCGGAGAAACTCCGGGTTCCAGAGGCGCTGACGTTCGACGACGTACTCCTCCGACCCAAGGAGAGCCGCGTCGAACCGGACGAAGCCGACACGACGACACGCGTGTCGAAAAACGTCGAGTTGACCGTGCCGGTTCTCTCGGCCGCGATGGACACCGTCACCGAGAGCGACATGGCTATCGCGATGGCGCGGCAGGGCGGCCTGGGGGTCCTCCACCAGAACATGACCGTCGACGAGATGGTGACCGAGGTAGAGCGCATCAAGCGCGCCGACGAACTCATCATCCGGGACGTGGTCACGGCAAGCCCCGACCAGACGGTCCGGGACGTCGACGAGATGATGGAGCGGGCAGGCGTCTCCGGCGCACCCGTCGTCGACGACGACGAGAAGGTCCTCGGCATCATCTCCGGCACCGACATCCGGCCGTACCTGGAGGTCGGCGACCGCGACGAGGTCAAGGAGGCCATGACCGACGAGGTCATCACGGCCCCCGAGGACGTGACTGCCCGCGAGGCGCTCGAACTGATGTACGACCACAAGATCGAGCGCGTCCCCATCGTCGACGCGGAGGACCGCCTCGTCGGCCTCGTGACGATGCAGGGCATCCTCCAGCGCCGCGAGTACGACGACGCGGCCCGCGACGAGGCCGGCAAGCTGCGCGCCGGCGTCGCCGTCGGCCCCCACGACATCGACCGCGCGACCGCCGCCGACGACGCCGGTGCCGACGTCCTGTTCATCGACTGCGCGCACGCCCACAACCGCAACGTCGTCGAGAGCGCCCGCGAGATCAAAGACCTCGTCGACGCGGACGTGGTCGTCGGCAACATCGGCACCCGCGAGGCCGCCGAGGCCGTCGTCGACTTCGCCGACGGCGTGAAGGTCGGGATCGGCCCGGGTTCGATCTGTACCACCCGCGTCGTCACCGGTGCGGGAATGCCCCAGATCACCGCCGTCGCACAGGTCGCCGACGTGGCCAGCCAGCACGACGTGCCCGTCATCGCCGACGGCGGCATCCGCTACTCCGGCGACGCGATCAAGGCCATCGCGGCCGGTGCCGACGCCGTGATGCTCGGCTCCTATTTCGCCGGCACCGCCGAGGCCCCGGGTCGGGTCATCACGATGAACGGCAAGAAGTACAAGCAGTACCGCGGCATGGGGAGCGTCGGCGCGATGAAGTCCGGCGGCGGCGAACGCTACCTCAAGGAAGACGACGAAGACGAGGAGTTCGTCCCCGAGGGCGTCGAGGCCGCCACACCGTATCAGGGCCCCCTCGAAGACGAACTCCACCAGCTCGTCGGCGGCATGCAGAGCGGCATGGGCTACGTCGGTGCCGAGACGATCCCCGAATTCAAAGAACGCGCCGAGTTCGTCCGCGTCTCCTCGGCCGGCCAGCAGGAGAGCCACCCCCACGACGTAGTGATCACGGACGAGGCACCGAACTACAGTCCCGGCGAGTGACGAGTTAGCCGGTTCGGTCGCGGATCTCCGCGATCCGCTCGCGGCTCCGGCCGCGTCTCCCGTCGATCTCGTCTTCCGTGTACCCGGTGCGATCTTTCGTCTCCTCGTGGAGATAGTCGACCCGGAGGCGGAGGTAGAACCAGTCACCGAGATCACTGTACGCCTCGGGAACTGGCCCCGGCGGCAGGTCGACGATCTGTCCGACAGCCACTCCATCGAGCGTCTCGACCCGGAGGTCGAACCGGCTCCCGAACGCGTGGGATCTGGTGACCTCGGCGAGCAGGTCGATCACTCGCGTCCGCTCCCGGAGCGACACCGGTTCGACGTGGGGATCGTCCGGTTTCTGGCGTCCGAACGGTGTCAGCGTGAGACGATGATGGGCCGGGACGTATCGTCCCGACTCGGGGTACACCATCGGTGCGAACTGGACGGTTCCGTGCCGTTCCGCGTCGCGATACGACTCCGACGGCGCGGGCTCCTCGAAAAAGCTCTCGTGCAACGACGGACCGTCCGCCCACAGCTCCCACTCGCTGGACTCCCCCTGATACGTGTAGCTTTCGGCCATGTGGGGAGTCGTACGCGGCCGACGCACTATTTTGTCCCGGTCGGGGTCCCGTGGCGGTCACGACGGTCCTGAACCACGGGAGCGAGCGCCACCAACGGCAACGCGGCGGGCGGTCAGAAGTGACGGTCCCGAAACTCCGCGAGTGTCTCCCGGTAGTCCTCGCGATACTCCGTAAACGTCTCGTCGGTGATCTCCGAGTCTCGGCCGAGCGTGTCGGCTCTGAACCGCAGAAACTCCGTCATGAACCGGTGATCGTACTCGAGTTCGACCGTCAGATAACCGATATCGCCCGGTTCCCGAAACCAGTCCACGTCCGGGTAGGGGTATTGCATCGACAGTTCACCGACTGTCTCGTCCCCGCCCCGTTCCCGAAGCGCCACGAACTCCAGACCGAGATCCGTCTCCAGTTCGACCGTGAACTCGACTGTCGACTCCGTTTCCCCGACCGTCCGTTCCACGTCTCGCGGTTCTTCCGAGAACTGAAACGTCGTGCGGAGCATCGCGTCCTCGTACCGCCCCTGTTCCGGTACGATGTCCACTGGACAGGTGAACGTCCCGAGGTCGTCTCGATGCCGCCAGTCCTGATACTTCTCGGGCCGTTCGTAGACGGCGTGTGCGGCCGTCGGAACGCTGAATCGGTCTCTGAACTTGTTCTGATCGATGGCGCACTCGAGTGTCTCGGTCATGACTGAAGGGTCGACGACGGGGACACCGTCTCGGTCGTGCCTACCTAACCGACACAAAAATAGCTTCGTGCTTTACCCCGTCTCCTCGTGTTCCGCGGGGTCGCTGTCGTCGGGTTCCTCGAGCTGGTGGTGGATGCTCTCCGCGAGTTTGTCACCGATCCCGTCCACCTGTTTCAGTTCCGCAACGTCGGCGTCACGGATATCCGACATGGACCCGATCTCGTCGGAGAGCCTGTTCCCGAGTTCCGTTCCGACACCGCGGATGTCACTCGGCGTCTCGTACTCGTCGTCACCACGGGACGTGATCTCGTCGTGGACGTGATCGAGTGTCGCGTCCGCGTTCCTGGACGTGATCACGCTATCGCCCTGCATGCACGAACAGGCCGTGACCTCGAAGACGATATCGTCGTGGATGCCGGTCCAGTAGGCGTTCTGGATGTCGATCCCGAACTGCCCGTCGAGTCGCTGGAGCCGCTCGATGGTGTCCTCGTGTGGGAAGCCACTGAGTTTCTTGCTCGAAGTGACGACGGTCGTCGGTTCGACCGCCTTGATGAACGCCTCGCCGTTGGCCTCGTTGCTCCCGTGATGGCTCAGTTGCAGGACGTCCGCCTCGACGTTGTACTGGTCCTCGATGTCGTCTTCCTGTGGTTCCCGAATGTCCGAGGGGAGCAGGAACGACTTGCCGCCGTACTCGAACTTGAGGACGATCGCGTTGCAGTCCGGCGGCTGGCTACAGCTCCGATCCGACCCCGACGGTGGGTTCAGCACCGTGAAATCGGCCCTGTTGTCCTCGCCCAGAACGCTCCCGTCGCCGGCCCGAAGCTCGTCGAAGTCGTCGAAACCGGAGACGCCGCTCCGGGCGGCGACGATGTCGGACTCGAACCCTGGGTTGGCCGGGTGTTCCACCCCGGAGTAGTGAATCCGGTCGACGAACCGGTCGTTGCCGTCCTCGTTGCTCCCTTCGGGAACGTTCAGCAGTGTGTCGACGAGACTGAGGTGATCCTGATGGTTGTGCGTCAACACGAGGTGTTCGATGTCGTCGACGCCTTCCTCGGCCAGGTACCGGAGCACCGTCTCCTCGTTGGTCGACGGTGCGGTCGTCCCGGCGTCGATCAGTATCTCCTCCTCCTCGTCGCCGTCTTCCTCGACTTCGGATTCGGGCTTCGGTGCCTCTATCAGTATCGACCGCCCCTGGCCCACGTCGATGAAGTGGACCTCCATCTCCTCGCCACACTCGTCCGGAATCGAACTCGTCGCCGCGGGTGGCCGACCCAGTTCACCGACCACTCCGGGCCGTGCGATCCTGGCTGACGTGGCCGCGTCGATGACGCCGGCCGCACACGACACCGACGGACTGGTGTCCGGCAGGAACCGCTGGAAGTTCACGCCGCTCCCCGGCTGACAGTTCCGCGACAGCGACCCCGTCGGCTGTTGCACCCCGGGCCCGTACTGTGGCCACGTCTTCGAACAGGTCTCGCCTTTCACACGCCACAGTTTGTCACCGACGGCCGGGACGCCCGGGACGGGCACGCTCCCGCCCGGCACCGCGACGAACACCGAGGTCATGCTCTCGAAGTTGATCGGCCGCACGTCACCGACGTACCGCTCTCTGCCGTCGATCAGGAGTTCTATCCGCTGGTCCTGCCGGACGTATCTGGTCGTGGGTGAACCCGGCGCGTCGCCGCGAGTGGCCTTGACCTCGAAACGCGCGTACTCGCCTTTCGACTCCATGACCCAGTTGTCCACCGAGAGCAGCCAGAACGCCGGCCACGGGACGATCGGGAGCCCCGGATACCCGAACATGTCGTTTCGCTTCACCGAGAGCGGCGCGTGCATCGCGTCCCGCGGGATATCCGCCGGCGTCCCCGCCGGCCGCACCGACGGGACCGTCAGCCGACTGACGGTCTTGGACGGCAAATAGGTCGGCGACCCCTTGACCTCGTAGGAGACGTCGTCGAGCAACGGCGACCCGGCGAAGTTACCCGAACGACGCTGCATCGTGTTGCTGTTGAACAGCCGCTGGACGAACCCGAGCGACTCCCCGATGACATCCGTCGGCAGGTTGGGAACCCCCGACATCTTGTTGCCGAGCTTGTCGTTGATCTTGCCCTTCGCGTCCTCTTTCTTCTGTGACACCTCTCGGATCATCTCCCGGATCCGCTGGTAGTACAGCTGTCGGACCCGAATGCGAGCCTTGTCCGCCGCGGTCCGGTGGCTGTCCGGCCCCGAGGGACCGTAGATGATCTCCGTTTTGTGATCCGCCAGGTTCCGGAGCAGATCCTGATGCGGGTTCCCCGTCGCCATCGCCATCGTGTCCGTCGAGACCGGGTCGACGTGGTTCACCGTGTACTGGTGGGCGTTCGGGAGGACGTGTTCCCGCAGCCACGTCCGGAGCGTGTTCTGGTCGCCGTCGAACAGATCACTCGCGACCAGGAGACCGTTTTGCTCGACGGACTGGAGATCCGAATCGAAGTCGCTCTCGTAGACGATGTCGTTCGCGTTCACCTCCCCGCGGACGTACGACTCGAAGCCGCTCTCCGCGTTCCCCGGATCGACGCTGAACAGTTCTCGCAGCGACTCGCCCGGCGCACGGCGGAAGTTGTCCGGCGTGTAGCCGAGGTTCGGGTGTGAGCCACCCCGCTCGTACTCCTGTCCGTCGCTGATTCCCCTGTTGATACCGGTTCCCGACGGGAGGCCCGCGCTGTGGCTCCCGCCGACCGTGATCGTCGCGTGGTACTCGACGGTCCCGGTGTCCTGTGAGGTCGTCCAGTCTTCGTCGTCCGGGTCGGCCGAGTAGTTCACCCACTTCTGTCGCTCTTTGAGCGTGTTCCTGACCTTGACCTCGAACTCGTGGAAGGTGCGGTCGCGCCCGCTCTGTCCCTGCCACGGTTCGCTGTAGTCGACGACCTCGACGGTCGAACTCCGGACCTCGTAACTCGAATCGCCCGTTTCACTCCAGTCCCCGTTGTTCTCCGGTGGGTTGTCGTTGTCCGGGAGGTTCCGCTGGGTCGTCCAGACGTTCTGGACCTGCGAGTCGAGGTCGACCCGGTAGATCTCGTCGATAGCTGGCTGGACCTGTCCGCCGTTGTCGATCAGATCGGACGGACTGTCGTCGAGCGAGTACTCGTCCTCGTTGTCCTGATAGTTCCGGGGCAGACTGTTGTCCTCGTGGATGTTGTCCGTGTCGTCGATCCACTGGGCGGCCGCACGCTGGGGATTGGACTCGGCCAGTGCCGCCGTCGCGTACTTGTCGACCGACAGCTCGACCGACTGCTGGCTCGGGCCCTGTCCGTTGAACAGTCCCCGGAGCCCGCCGAGTCCGACGTTGCCCTGCTTCACGATGTTCCACGGTGGCGAGTTGAGCAGGCCACTCGGTGTCGCGCCGTCGACGTCGCCGAACACGTACTTCGTCGCCCGGCACAGCGAGTTCTGCATCGACCGGATCTGGCTCGTCTTCGACGTGTAACTCGTGATCAGCGACGTGCTCTGTCGGGAGATGAAACAGAGCCACGCCCCCTTCATGTAGCGGTCGGCGTACCGGTCGTGCTTCCCGAAGACCGAATTCTGGACCTGATAGATGGCCTGGTTGGTGAGGAACGTGGCGTCCTTTTTCGTCAGGATCTTCTTGAACGACGCGCTGGTCAGGCTCTGCAGGTACGCCTTCGAGTAGGCGAGCAGATAGTAGCGTGCCGCCATCTTCCGACCGAGGCCTCTGTAGACGCCGGCCCGCCGGTCGAAAAAGCCCATGTTGAGGTTTCGCTCGTAGCGCTGTGTCCTGTTGTGGAGGTCGAAGGCCGTCGTCGCGACGGTGACGGTGACATCCCTGGTCGTCCGTTCCTCCAGCTCCCCCTGACGATAGACACCGATATCCAGGCCCTCGATCTCGGCTTTCAGCTTCCCCGGTTCGAGGGTGTCGTCCTGCTTGCCGACGGTGAGGTGTACTCTGTCGATGGCATCTTCGAGACTCCCCTCGGTGTTTTCGACCTTCGGCAGGGACACCTTCGTCGTCAGATTGTCCTGTCGCTCGTGTCGAACACTCCCCAGTTTGTCCTGGGCTTTCAGGTAGATCCGGAGCCTGACGTACCGTCTGAACGTCCGGTAGCGGATCTCCGACGTGTTCAACTGCCCGGTTCGAATCGAGTCGTTGATCGCGTTCCCGGCCGGCGTCCCGGCCGCTCGCAGGAGCGGTTCTTCGGCCGCGGCTTTGGTCGCCTCGCGCACCGACGACTTCAGGACCGTCTGCGACGAGGAGACGGCCTGATCGAGCGCCATCGAGACGTCGACGTTGGAGTCGTCCCTCGGGTCCTGGGGACGCGTCTCCAGCACTCCGATCACGGCCGTACTGGAGAGCAGGATGATCACACCGATCATCGCAAACGGGATTCGTGCCCGGTCGTCCGCTGCAATCGAGATCGTCTGTGGTCTGTCAGTCATAGTCAGGTCCAGGTCTGCACGACGATTCGTACGTCACCAGTCGAAACGTCGTTCGCGAGTTCGTCCGCGGTCACGTCGTCACCGTACTCGTCACGGAGATTCGCCTCGATGTTCCGTGCCAGAGATGCAGTGATCCGCGAGTTCGCCGCTCTGGCGTTGGCCCCCGACGACGAGATGACACTCGAAGTGAGGAGTGGAACGTCGGTCGTCCGGTACCCGTTGAACCCCAGCACGGTCTCGGCGCGCCTGTACCGATAGACCGCCAGCGCGCGGTTGATGCCGTTACTCTCGAGGGCGTGCTGTGTGCTGACTGGCGGGAAGTACCCCTCGACGACCCGGTTCGCGATGACGGTCGCCAGCCCGTCGTAGCCCGCGTTGAGATAGA
Organism: Halorientalis pallida; assembly: GCF_049605515.1. GTDB lineage: Archaea > Halobacteriota > Halobacteria > Halobacteriales > Haloarculaceae > Halorientalis > Halorientalis pallida_A. Next base: position 769,368 of record NZ_CP187158.1, on the reverse strand, counting down.
CCTCTCTGACGCGTTCGTCTTCGATAGGTGGCATCCCACTCGGGACGACGAGCGTCGAACTGCTCACGTCCTCGTCGCCCGGCGGTCGATTGCCCACCGACACGGTGCCCTCGATGTCCGACTTCTCGTACGGCCGCCAGACCGCCCGAACGTAGGCGTCGACGCCGGTGTTCCCCAGCACCACGCGGACGTTTCCGCTCGTCGCGTCGACGAAGTCGGCACCCTCTCTCGTGAATCGCTGTCCGTCGATGGTCGCCTTCGACACGGCGGCTTCCGCGAGCAGTGCCGCGCTGGTCCCGTGTGTCGTCCGGCTGTAGTCACCGCTCGAAAAGTCGGTTCTGGTCTGTAACACGTCGTTTTTCGCCTGTCGCCACTCCGGACCCGAGAGCGAGTCCAGCGAGTAGGTTACGTTGACCGTCGTACTGCTCAGCAGTTCCGCGGTCTGATCCGCCCTTGCCGCCTCGTGGTCCCGTGCCGTCTCCTCGTCGTTGATGTAGACTGCGAGCATCACCACGCTGGCGCTGATCAACAGGAGCGCCATCGACACGTCGACGACGGTGCTGATACCGCGGTCAGACCGCCGCATCGGCACCCCTCCTTGCCACCGTTCGACCGCCATGGAGACGGCCCGTACTCGGGCTGACCCAGTGTCCGGGCGGGGCTCGTCCGACAGCAGACCCCGCTCTCGACGGCGGTCCCTGCGACTCACCCGATAGCCAGCGCTGCATACTGCGCTTGGCCGAGTGATCCTATTTAAACTCAAGCAGGACTATCGAGTTCTGTCGGCCCCCACGACGGGGTTCGCACGGGCAGTCGGCGGTCGAAAAAGTGTGTTCGTCGTCGGTCGGCCCCGCTGTCAGCCTGCCGTTCTCAGAGGTCTTTCCCGTCGGTTTCGCAGGCGGGACTGCAGTACGTGTTCGCAGCGGCGTTCGAGCTCGGGTGTGCACTGAACTCCTCTGTACAGTTGTCACAGGTGTAGGTCTCGAACTCCGACATCACTACACACTGTACGAGGCCGACAGAAGAAGCCTTCGTTCATCCAGAACACATATTCCCGCCCGGACCAATCGTTCGTGTACAGTGGGCGCTGCCACGGCTCCGATAGACAGGCTCGCCGATGCGGTGCCACCACCAGTAGCCGTGTACGCGCTCGCGCTCACGCTACTCGCGGTTTCGGTGGTGAATTTCGTCCGCGAAGCCAGTACCATCGGGCTCAGCCTCGGCCCTGTCCTCGCTGTCTCGATCAACTCGACGCTCTCCCTCGGTGTCTGCTATGCCGGCTACAGGCTCTCGAAATCGTCGCTCGATCGCGGTCGACAATCCGTCGTCGCGATGTGGTGTCTCGGGGGCGCGGGTACAGCCGTCCTCGTCGTCTGGTTCACCGTCTTCGTCCGTGAACTCGAAGGGCGGACGGTTCCGGAACCGGTGTTCGCGCTGGTCGTCATCACCGCCCTCGGTGGCCTGTTCGGCAGCCGGATCGGGTTCCTCTACGAGAGTCTGAGAGAGGAGGCAGCGCGAGCCAGCGAAGCACGTGACGCGATGGCCTTCACCAACAGTCTGCTCCGGCACGACGTCCTCAACGGACTCCAGATCATGCAGGGACACGCGGAAATCGTCGAACGGACCGACGACGATCTGGTCAGCGAGTCGGGCCGAGCCCTCACGAAACAGGTGGACACGCTCACCGAACTCGTCGAGGAAGTCCGCGCCGTCTCGAACGTCCTTCTGGGCGACGCCGAATCACGGCCGATGGATCTGGTACCGATGCTCGAAGACACCGTCGAGACGGCCAGTGAATCGTTTCCCGACGCGACCGTCGAGACCGAACTCCCGGACTCCCTCGAAGCCGTCGGCACTCTCGCACTCAAACCGGTCTTCACGAATCTCCTGAACAACGCGGTCCAGCACTCCGCCGACGATCCGACAGTTCGTGTCACCGGCCACCGCGACGGTAACCGGGTCGTGGTCACTGTCGCCGACGACGGCCCAGGCGTCCCACCTGACGAGCGCGACCGTATCTTCGAGCGTGGCGTCACGTCGGACGGCGGCGACGGCGGCCTCGGCCTCCACATCGTCGCGACCATTCTCGACCGTGCGGACGGTGACATCCGCATCGAAGACAGCGACCTCGGCGGCGCGGCCTTCGTCGTCGCGCTCCCCGCGAGCGAAAACTGACCGACTCGCCGCCGCTCACACCGCCACGAGTCGGTGGACTGCGCCGGAAGCCCCTTCCGGCCCACCCGATCCGGTCGTCAACACGTACAACCGGCCCTCGGCGTCCCGCCCGAACGCCAACAGATTCGGCCCCGGCGGGTCGCCGCTGGCCGTCTCCAGGTCCACCCGTGACAGGTTCCACAGCCCGTCACCGTCCGGCTCCCTCGCCGTGAAGATGGTCCCCTCCGCCCGGTAGTCACCGAAGACGTACCGGTCCGTGAGCGGTCCGATCCCGCCGGTGTAGTAGTAGCCACCGATGACCGAGATCCCGCTCACGCCGTCGCCGTCGTGGGGATACTCCACGATTGGCCCCTGCAGCGGCGTCCCGTCGTCGGTCTCGGTCGGACAGCTCGCCGGCGGTGCCCCCGGGTCCTCCGTACTGAAACAGTGGGCCCCCTCCCGGACGTTCCAGCCGTAGTTCCCGCCGCGGTCGACGATGCTGACCTCCTCGAACCGGTTCTGCCCCACGTCCGCGACGAACAACCGGCCGTCGGTGAAGGAGAACCGCCACGGGTTCCGGAAGCCCCACGCGTAGTGTTCGTCCAGCCCCTCGCGGCCGACCAGCGGATTGTCGTCGGGGATCCCGTACGCCCGGCCGTTCCCGCCAGCACCCTCGCGCACGTCGAGACGGAGGATACTCCCCAGCAGGTTCTCGGTCACGTCCTGTCCGTTCCCGCCGTCGTTGCGGTCGTACCAGTCGGAGACGTGCCCTCGCCCCACGTCGTTCCCGCCTCCGCCGTCGCCCACGCCGACGTAGAGGAAGCCGTCCGGTCCGAACGTGATCGACCCGGCGTTGTGGTTGGCCTGTGGCTCTGCGATCTCCAGCACGATCCGCTCGCTCGACGGATCGGCCTGCAGGCTCTCGTCGACCGCGAACGACGAGAGGACGAACGTGTGACTGTACCCGTCGGGCATCCCCGGCCGGAGCGGCGCGCTGTATCGCACGAACAACCGCCGCCGCTCGGCGAAATTGGGGCCGACTGCGATCCCGAGCAACCCGCGCTCGTCGTAGCCCGGGTTGAGCGTCACCATCCGATCCCGCAGGTCGAGGACCGGCCGTGACTGCTGGCCGTCGGCGTCGACCAGGTACACCTGCCCGGGCTGATCCGCGATCAGAAATCGCCCGTCGCCCACCGTCTCCATCCCCAGCGGTGCTGTGAACCCCGTCGCCACCGGTTCGGTGCCGACCGACTCCGATGGCTGTGTTCGACTCTCCAGTAACGAACACCCTGCCAGCGCCCCGCCGACCGCCACCGCACCGGCCCGGAGGAAGTCCCGTCTGCGTGTCATGGCCGCCCTACGGACGGGTGCCTGATAGGCGTTGGTTCCCCGGCGAGCACACGCTACGCGGTGCTCGCGGAAAAGTTCGTCAGAGAAGCGGGCCGAAAGGGATTTGAACCACGGTCGTTCCGCTCCGCTTCACTCCCTGATTCAAATCCCTTCGGACGTACACCCGACGCTCACGAATTGTGAGCGCCGGGAGAGACGGGCCGAAAGGGATTTGAACCCTTGACCGACGGCTTAAGAGGCCGTCGCTCTGCCGGACTGAGCTATCGGCCCTCGCGGCGACTGAACGTAACGGGGTGGTATTGAAATACGTTTCCTTCTTCGTGCGGTTTCCGATCACCCCAGTTCGAAGACGTGACGGGAAGGTGTGTTATAAGTAGCTCCCGGACCGAGCGCCTGTACCATGAGCAGCGCCATTACGATGGCCTCGATGTCTACGTATGCGATTCTCGGGTGCGGGAGTGTGGGCCACGCCGTCGCGGAAGAACTCGAAACGGAGGGCAAAGACGTACTCATTCTGGACAAGGACGAGGGCCGCGTCGAGGCCCTCCGCGACCAGGACCTCGACGCCCGCACCGCGGACATCCGCGAGTCGACGACCGCCGAGGCCATCGAGGACCGGGACGTCCTCCTGATCCTCTCCTCGGACGTGGAGGCCAACATGGCCGCCGTCCAGAACGTCCGGGACCGCGGCGGCGAACAGTTCATCGTCGCCCGGGCCTCAGACCCCGTCTCCGCCGACGAACTCACCGAGGCCGGGGCCGACGTGGTCATCAACCCCTCTGCCGTCATCGCCGACTCCGCGCTCCGGGCGCTGGAGACCGGCGAACTGGAGTACAAGGCCACCCAGCTCGCCGACGTCATCGCCGACACCGACGAGCGCATGGCCATCCTCATCCACCGCAGCCCCGACCCCGACTCCATCGCCAGCGCCGCCGCCCTCCAGCTGATCGCCGACAGCCTCGACGTAGAAGCGGACATCATCTACCAGGGCGAGATCGGGCACCAGGAGAATCGCGCGTTCGTCAACCTGCTGGGCATCGAACTCCAGCAGAGTAGCGACGTGGACCTAGAAGGCTACGACACCTTCGCGATGGTCGATCACGCCAAGGGCGGCGAGCCAGAGGTCGAACACGAGGTCGACGTGGTGATCGACCACTTCGAGCCCGAACACGACCACGACGCCGCCTTCGTCGACGTGCGCCCCAACGTCTCCGCGACGTCGACGATCCTCACGAAGTACATTCAGGAACTCGATCTGAGCCTCGACGGCAACGTCGCGACCGCGCTCCTCTACGGCATCCGCGCCGAAACCCTCGATTTCAAACGCGACACGACACCCGCCGATCTGACCGCCGCCGCCTACCTCTACCCCTTCGCCGACCACGACACGCTCGAACAGGTCGAGTCGCCCTCGATGTCGCCCGAGACGCTGGACGTGCTCGCCGAGGCCATCCGGAACCGCGAGGTCAAGGGGTCCCACCTCATCTCCAACGCGGGCTTCATCCGCGACCGCGACGCGCTCTCACAGGCCGCCCAGCACCTCCTGAACCTCGAAGGGATCACCACGACCGCCGTGTTCGCGCTGGCCGACGACACGATCTATCTGGCCGCCCGCTCGAAGGACATCCGCATGGACATCGGTGCGGTGCTCGAAGACGCCTTCGCCGAGATCGGCGAGACGGCCGGCCACTCCACGGACGCCAGCGCGGAGATTCCGCTGGGCATCTTCACGGGCATCGAGACCAACGAGGACAACCGCGACACGTTGCTGGAACTGACCGAACAGGCCGTCAAGCAGAAGCTCTTTCAGGCGATGGGCGTCGACGGCAGTGAAGGCGGTAGTAACGGGAGTTAGAGAGCGTCAGGCTGTAATCTCTTCTTCCTGCTCTTCTTCGGGGGTGCGAAGCCGTTCGATGATGTCGCTGACCAGCACGACATCCCCGACGGCCTGCACCCAGTCGTAGGGCAGGATGATGCCGCGGTTGCCACGGACGCGCTCGCCGAACAGGTCGTGGTTGACCTCGTGCAGGGCCAGACCGGTCACCTGCACGTCGTCCAGATCCAGTCGCACGTCTTCGACTTCGCCGACGAAGACACCGTTGCTCGAATACACTTCTCGCCCCACCAGCGCGGTAATTTCCTGCGTTGGTCCGTCCATACGAACCCCCAACACAGCCTCCCTCTTAACTTTTGGCAGGTGTCTGACGTACGTCAGCCGAGGGGATGCCAGAACCCGGCGTTCGCGGCGTAACCGATGGACATACGGCGTCTGCGCCCCCAGTGATCACACTGCGTGTCCGACCGTTGGCCCTCCCTCGCGGCCCTGTACTACGCCGCCGAGACCGCCCTGATCGCCCCCGGCATCGTCAGCCACGAAGCCGCCCACCTGCTGGCCTGTCGGCTGGCCGGCGTCGAAGTGGTCGGGACCTCGATACTGAATCCATTCGCCGCCGACGCGTCTCTCGATCACGAGCGCGTCACGTCGTTTCCCGCGGATCTGCTGATCGCGGTCGCGCCTCTCCTGCTCAACACCGCGCTCGCGTTCGGCGCGCTCGCGCTGGCACGGACGGCCGGAACGCCGATCCTGTCGATCCCGCTGTTCTGGCTGGGAGCCTGTTTCGCGCTGACGGCGTTCCCGAGCGTCGGCGACACCGAAACCCTGTTCGAGACGGCCGACGACCTCCCCCGATTGCTTCGACCGGTCGGCTATCTGCTCGCCGCACCCGTTCGAGCGTTCACCGTAGTCCCCGGTTCCGCGGGCGTGGCTGGCTTCGCCCTCCTCCTCGTCCTGTTCGGACTGACACGGACCTGAGTCGCGCCCCGGTCACTCCGCCGGTTCCGGCTGTGTCGCGGGCCGCTCGTTCGGTATCTCCGCTCGTTCCGGGAGGTCGGGGTCCGGTTTCCGGCCCACCGTGAGCAGTCGCTCGGTGAGCGTGAGTTCCTCCGGACTCGGACTCGGTTTCCGGATCTCCTCGAACTCGACGGCTACGCCGTCGGCCTCGGCGGCGATCCGGACGGCACAGAGCTGGTAGGAGGGGTAGAACACGGGCGGGAGGACGCCGATAGCGCCGTCGCGGCGATGGAGCCGCTTGAGCCACGTCCCGCTGTTGACGAGGACCCCGCCTTCGACCTCGGAGAGTGCCGGTCGGTGAGTGTGTCCGTAGCAGTAGATGGCCGTCTCCTCGTCGGCGGCGAAGCGTTCGCGTGCGGCCTTCTCGTACGGCACCTCGGCATCGACGGTCAGTGTGGTCTCGAAGACGCCGAACCGGTCGATAGTCTTGCGCACGTCACGCCGGAGGAAGTACAGGGGGATTCCCACGAGCAGGAGGAGCCCGGCGATGGCGACGTTCACGGCGAGCAGAAACCAGAGCGCCGTGCCGGCGGCCCCGAACTGGCCGAGAAACGCCGTCCCCAACTCGACCGGCGTGGACCAGATGTCAGCCACCGAGAGTCCAGCGAGAACCGCGAGGACGGCACTGACGTTGAACAGCAGGAGGAACGGGACCAGCGCGTACCGCAAGAGCGGGTTCATCTCGCGGTAGAAGTACTTCGAGAGCAACCACACCGGCATCCGTTCGGTCGGCGTGACGGCCTGGACGTCTTTCAGCCAGTTGTACCGGCCCCGGTCCGAAAGCTGGCCCGCGCGGCTGGTGACGAGCGTGTTGTAGTAGTAGCCCAGCGGCGACGCGTTGGGGTTTCCCCAGTCTTCGATCCGGTTGTTCGGGTCCTGCTGGTGGCCGTGCTCGAAGTACACGACGCGGTCGCCGACGCGTCTGGTGAGCGATTCCTCCTGCACCAGATTCACGTTGTACGCCGCGAATCGCTCGACGTACTCGTCGTAGGCGGCGAGCTCGTGGTCGTGATTGCCCGGCAACAGCGTGATCGTGACGTTGTCGCCGGTCGCGCGCAACTGCTCGAACAGTCGGGGATACGTGTCGGTGAGGTGGTCGAACTTCGCCGTCCCCTCGACGCTCGTGATCTCCCAGAGCCCGAACGCGTCACCGTTGACGATCAGTTCCGTGTTCTCGTCGGTCCGTTCCAGTCGTTCAAGAAAGTCGAGTAGTTCGGGTAGGGCCTCGACCTCGCCCAGTTGCTCCTCCCCGCCGACGTGCAGGTCGCTGATCACGTAGTACACGCGGTCGTCGGCGTCGGTCGGCACTGTCACCGTGTGACGACCCTGTCGTCATAGGCCTTGTTCTTTCGGCGGCCTCGCTCGGTAGAGGGTGGCCCCACCTCGTCGTCCCGGGTGTCCCGTCGACGGCACTGACCCGGTCGTCAGTCACGGTGCTTTCGGGACCCACTCGTGTTAACACAACGCATAGCGGCACGTGAGACGAAACTACACTGGTTAGGGGCGGCCACGTCGGTCTTCGGTATGCGAGACCTGCATCGCGGAGACGACCTGCTCCCGGACGAGGAAACGGGCATCATCTTGACACAGATATCGCCAGATCCCGAGACCGCCGAATTCGACTTCCTCGAACTGGTCGCGACGCTGGAGGACGAGCCGGTCGACGAACTGCCGCTGTTGTACGACGAAGTGGACCATCTGGTCGAGCGGTTGTTCCAGACGCCGCCCTCGCTGGACGCACAGGTCGAGATCGCGTTCTCGTACTCGGGCTACCGGATCACGATCAACCGGAACGGGAACGTGAAACTCATCCCGGTCAAAGAGACCGAGGAGTGACCGCCGGAACCGGACCCGAATCGGTCGGCTACCGCGGCGCGATCAACTCGATCGGGTGAGGCACCGCCCGCTCGTAGAGCACGTCCAGTTGCTCCTGGCAGGAGGTCCCGCTGGCGACGAGCGTTCGATCCTCGACCGCGCCGAGGTCGTCGTGCAGGTGCTCGCCCACGTCCATGCTGACCTCGTAGTACTCGGATTTGTAGCCGAAACTCCCGGCCATCCCGCAACACTCCACGTCTGAGGTCCGGACGCTGTAGCCCAGGTCCGAGAGGACCGACTCGGTGTACTCGTCGACGCCCATCGTCCGCTGCTGGCAGTGACTGTGGTAGGCCACCCCGGCGTCTTCGTCGGGGGCATTCAGGTCGTCCGCGTCGGCCCCGTTGTCCAGCAGGCCGTAGACGTACTCCAGCACGTCGTAGGTGTTCTCGGCCAGTCGCTCGGCGGATCGCTCGGGCAGGAGGTGCTCGTAGTCCCGGCGGAACATCGCCAGGTCGCTGGGTTCGATCACCACCACGTCCCGGCCGTCGTCGATGTGGGTCACCAGCGCGCCGTGAACCGCCTCGGCCTGCTCGCGGGCCGTCTCGATCATCCCCTGTGAGAACGGAGCCCGACCGCTCTCGGGCACTGCCGGAACGTGGACACGGACGCCCAGCGCTTCGAGGACTCGCACGGCCGCTTTGCCCCGGTCGGGGTCGAAGTAGTCGGTGTACACGTCGGGGTACAGCACCACGTCGCGGTCGGGATTGCTCACCTGCGCGCCGCGAGCGCCGTACCACTCCCGCAGCGTCTCGTCGGCGAACTCGGGGAGGTCACGGCGCGGATCGACGCCGAACGCCTGCTCCAGGACCCACTTCCCGGGCCGACTCCCCGCGACGGCGTTGCTCAGGCCGGGCGCGAGCGAGCCGACCTTCGCCAGCGTCTCGACGTTGCCGAACAGCCGTTTCTGGAGGTCCAGTCCCGCGGGCTCCTCGTCGGGCGTGAGCCCCTCGACGAGGAAGTCGAAATCGTCCCCCTCGCCCCGATGGTTGATCCGGTCGCGGACGACCGTGTTGATCCACGGGATGTCGATCTCGACCGGACATTTTGGTTCACAGCGGGAACACCCGGTACAGAGGTCGTTCATCTCGCCGGCGCTGTCCAGATCGTGGACGCCGGCCTCCCAGCCGGTGCCGATACCGCCGGTGTAGGTCTCGCCGCCGAAGCCGTGGCCGCCGACGGCCTGGAAGTTCGAGCAGGCGTTCGAGCAGGCCCCACACCGGATGCAGTACAGCGTCTCCCGGAGGTCGTCGTCCTCGCGCATCCCCATCCGGCCGTTGTCGAGCAAGACGAGGTGGAACTCCCGGTCGTCGGCGGGTCGCATCTCGTCGGCCTCGAAGTCCGGGATCGGGGAATCGACGGGTGGCGTCAACAGCGAGACGTAGGAGGTGATGTCCTGTCCCGTCCCCGTGCGGGCGATGAGTTCCGTGAACGGCTGGAGGTCCGCCAGACTGGGTACGAGTTTCTCGATGCCCGCGACGGCGACGTGCGTATCGGGCGTCACCGCCGTCTTCCGGGCGTTGCCCTCGTTGGTGACGAGCATCAGCGTCCCGGACTCGGCGACGACGAAGTTCGCGCCCGTCATGCCCACGTCGGCCTCGCGGATGTGCTCGCCCACGCGTTCGCGGGCGAATTCGGTGAGTTCGTCGGGGTCGCCCGACAGGTCCTCCGCCAGGTCGAACTCGCTGTTGAACAGGTCGGCGATGTCCTCGGGCGTGCGGTGCATCGCCGGGCCGATCAGGTGCGAGGGTGCCTCGTCGGCGACCTGGATGACGAACTCCCCGAGGTCCGTCTCGACCACCTCGTAGCCTTCGTCTTCGAGGTGGTCGTTCACGTCGATCTCCTCGGTGGTCATCGACTTGCTCTTGACCAGTTTCTCGGCCTCGCGGTCGGCCATGATCGACTCGACGATCCGGTTGGCGTCCGCCGCGGACTGGGCGACGTGGACCTGCCCGCCGTTCGCCTCCACGGCTTCGGTGACCTCGTCGATGAGTTCGGGAAGGTTCTCGATGGCCGACTCCTTGATCCCGCGGGCCGCATCGCGCAGATCCTCGTAGTCGTCGAACCCCTGGATGGCGTAGTCCGAAAGCTGGTTGACGGTGCGCGTGTTCTGGGCGACGGCGTCGCCCTCCGTCGCCATGAGCCGCCGGAGCCGCTCGGCGGTGTCGCGGCGGGAACTCATCGGTCCTCCAGCACGACGACGTGCGTTTCCGAGGGACCGTGAACGCCCTGGACGAGCGTCCCCATATCGGCGGTCGCGCTCGGGCCGGTCGCCAGAATCTGCGTGTCCATTCCGGCAGCGAAGTCCTCGCCGAGCCGTTCGTACGCCGTCGGCATGTCCGGCACGATATCGCTGGCGGCGACGACGGCGACGTGGCGGGGCGTGTACAGACTGACCAGTTCGTCGCCCGCCGCACCCGAGGGAATCGTCACGGTGCCGTAGTTAGCGATGCCCAGCGCCGCAGGTGTCACGCCCGTCGTGGCCGCCTGAAGCGTCGACGGCGACGGGTCGGTGTCGACGGCGTCGGGCAGTGCCACCTCGTCGTACGGCAACGCTGTTCCGACGGCTGGTTCGTCGATGGCCTCGGCGAGGGTGGCGTCGGCGTCCGCGGCAGGAGTCCGGTGGACCGGACCCGGAACTGACGACTCGAACGTCGAGAGCGACTCGGAACTCATGTCACGTGGTGTCTGGTACCAGGTACCTAATTGCTTTGCCCTCGCGCGGCCCGAACCCGGCCGTGAGCGTATTCAGAGCCTGAAATTGCTGGTAGGTTTATATAAGGGTATAGGATATAGGGGGTTGTATGGGTGCAAACGACGGTGAGGTCTACATCCTCCGGCCGGACGAGGAGGGTGACACCGACGACGAGGAGGCCTGGGTCAGTCCGCAGCCGGCGAGTCGGGTCGTGCTGGAAGCGGTCGCGGAAGCCGTCGACGGCGACGTCGACGATTTCGACGATCTCGACGCCTACGTCGATCTCGACGATCTGGCTGCCGTGTTCGACGAAGACGACGTGGACGATATCACGTTCTCCGTCGAGGACCACGACGTGACGGTCGATGCAACCGGCGACGTAACGGTCGACGCCGCCGACTGAGAGACTGGCCGACGTGGGGGCGATCCGCCGATGCTGGCGTACCGATCCGTGAGCCACGGCTGCCGTGTCCACTGCGCGCACAGCCAACGCCGTTATACGGCACGCTACCGTACGGAATGGTATGAGTGACGCCAGTGATACGGACGATATCGAGTCGATCCGCGAGCAAAAGAAAGAGCAACTGCAGTCGGAGCTGTCCGGTGAGTCGCCGGACGAACCGGTCCACGTCGAGGACGGCGATCACTTCGCCGACCTCACGGGCGAGGGTGTCGTCCTCGTGGACTTCCACGCGGACTGGTGTGGTCCCTGCCAGATGCTCGAACCGACCGTCGAGGCCATCGCGGCCGAGACGGCGGCGACCGTGGCGAAGGTCGACGTGGACGAACACCAGGCGCTGGCCCAGCAGTTCAACGTCCAGGGTGTGCCGACGCTGATCCTGTTCGCCGACGGCGAGGCCGTCGAGCAGGTGGTCGGGGTCCAGGACAAGGGCACGCTCGTCGATCTGATCGAGCAGTACAGCTAGACGCCCCGCACCGTGTCGAAGCGGTTCTGGAGCCTGGCGAACGTCTGCTCCCCGATGGCTCCCTTTACCACGGTGTAGGCACCGCTGACTTCCCGTTCGCGAGTTTTCTGGACGAAGTGATCGACGAGTCGGTAGACCTGCTGTTCGTCGGCGTACATCAGGAGGACGTTCAGGTTCTCGAACAGCACCCACCCGTGACCCCTGGTGAGATGCTGGAGCGACCGGGTGAACGCCATGCTGAGTCCCGTCAGGTCGCTCGGGGAGATCGCGTCGGTCGTCCACAGTGGTCCCTCGTAGGTGTGGGCCGACCCCGAGATCGGGATGAGACCGACGTTCGACACGTCGATCTCTCTGTCTCTGAGATCCGCCTCCACCTGTTTGGGTGAGTTCGGCGAAATCAACAGAAGATTGTCGAACGCGCCCGCTGGCGGCACCGACAGCGCCGACTCCATCGACGACAGCGCCGCCAGCAGTTGTGTCCCCGGAACGACCCCCTGATCGCTCCCCTGCGTGGCGTTACTCGTACTCGTCATCGCCGATTCTCCCACCGTCCCACCGGTTTGTAGTAGCATGTATTCGCTCCATTCCGTGAGCCCCCGTCGTCCTGTCGTGCGGGATTACCCGTCTACGTCGTCCCCGAATCCCCCACTGCTGTCGCCGTCTTCGTCGCCGACCAACTTAACCCGTTCGGCAGTATCGACGAACGAACTGGCGAATTCCCAGCAACCAGCGCCGAAGCTGACGGCACTGGCCAGCGCCAACACCGGCGCGACGAGATCCGGGACGGGGACGAACTCCATCGCCCACTGGGCGCTCAGGAGCAAGAACCCCAGGGCCAGAAGTCCCACGCCGCGACTGTGAGCCACGTTCTGTGGATGCCGGAGCACCGGATACACCAGAAACAGGCTGGTCACGAGCAGGAGGACCGTCTGGATGAAGTGCAGGAGCCACTGGAACAGGTCGGCGTACCGCGACAACTGGACGCCACCGATCCCGAGCCACGCCGCCGGATCGCCGATCAGCGGCCCCGCCGCACTCGCCAGGTCGATCATAGCTTTCGCCTCCCCGTCAGGAGCATGAGTGCCTCGAAGGCCATCGCGAACGACGCGGCGACGGCCAGCGACGAGACGACCGTGGAGTAGACGACCGGCGGGTCGACCGCGAGTATCGTCGGCACGTGCAACGCGACGAGCGCACCGACGATGGCCGGGAGCGGCCGCAGGAGCCGACTGAACGGTGCCTGCCAGTACCCACGGACGGCGATCACTGCCAGCGGAAGTGTCCCCGCCAGCACCATCACCGTCGCCAGCGAGAGGATCCTCGTGTACATGCGACGACTCGCTTGCCGAGGACTCAGGGGGTGAGGAGTTAACTCTCACGGTGCGACAGTCGGATCGGGAATCGGGTGGCGGTCGTCTTCCCGGACCGGGAGTCATCCCGATGGCCAAGGTATTTCAGACGGACGTGTTTGATGCCGGACATGCGACGACGGGACTGTCTCGCGGCGCTGGTAAGTGGTGCAACCGTTCTGGCCGGGTGTAGCGAATCGACACAGGAAGATCCACGGACGGACGAACCGACCGAGGAGGGGTCGTCGACTGATCCGTCCACCGAGGCCGAGAACCGCACCGTTCGCCCGTGGGAGGGGCTGGACCGACTGGTCGAAGTCACCGAGCGGAGAGAGAAAGACGGTGAGGAGGTCCCGTACCACACCGTCACGAACGAACTCGGTCTGGGAGCCTGCCTCCAGGAGTACACCTACGAGACCTACTCCTCGTTCCACGAACGGAACGTCTGGCGAGACCACCGGCGACTACACGTCGGCGTCGGGGCGGACGAGACCATCGAAGACGTACGGGCGGCCTACGAACCGGACTACTATCCGCCGTCGAAGCCGTTCGATCCCGTCTACGGGCGGGAGATCGTCGAGGGCAGGGAGACCGAAAGCGGCATCGAGTTCGACGCGGGCCTGTCCGGCGAGATTCAGGACGTACTCCTCCCGTTCGATCTGGTCGACTCCGCCGACGGATACCGCGTCGACGGCGACGACAACGTCGTCGTCCCGTACGACAACCTGCTGCCGCACTATCTCTCGCGGCCACTCTACCAGGTCGACGTGACGACGACGCGGGCGGAGGAGTCGTACCTGCTGAAAGTACCCCAGCCCGACGTGTCGATGTCCGTCCAGAACGTCACGACGGCGGAGACGGACGACGGCGTGATGCTCCGGACCATCGCCGCCGACGTGACCCTGGACTCGAAGAAGCCGACCCAGTACGTGAACCTCCACACCAACTACGGGTCGACGGCGAGTTACGACTACGGCAGCCAGATCGAAGCCGACGACTTCACCGCCATCGACGGCCAGGGAACCGTCCGTATCGAGCGCGACTTCTCCAAGTCCGTGGACACCGTCGATCAGTACTACTTCCGGGAGTTCTACCCCATCGACCGGCTGAACTTCGACGTGGTGCTGGGACAGGTGGCGCCGCTGGCCAGCGAAGCGGTTTCCGCCGACCGGTTCATCCCGTAGCTGGCCGTCACGGCGGCTGGGCTGACCCCTAGCTTTAACATCTCGTCAACTGCCTATGCAGTCGTGGTTTACGAGACCGGTAACCGGACGATAGACGACGCCGTCGAGCGGGTGCTGGCGGGCGAGCAACTGGATCGCCGTGACGGGCTCGCGCTGCTGGCACAGCCGGTCGAGGAACTCGCGGCCGGGGCCGACTACGTGCGCTCACAGCTGGGCGACGACACGGTCGACGCCTGTTCCATCGTGAACGCGAAGGCAGGCAACTGCGCCGAGGACTGTGGCTTCTGTGCGCAGTCGGTCCACTTCGACACCGGCATCGAGACCTACGGATTTCTCGATCCCGAGGAGATCCTCGACGCGGCCAAACGCGCCGAACGCGACGGTGCCCAGCGGTTCGGCATCGTCGTCGCGGAGAAAGGCGTCTCCAAGGAGCAACGCCCCGAGGAGTGGCAGGAGGTCCTGCGTGCGATCCGGCTGGTTCGCGACGAGACCGACGTGGAAGTCGACGCCAGCCTCGGCATCCTCACGCGCGAGGAGGCCGAGATCCTCGCCGACGAGGGGATCAACCACTACAATCACAACATCGAGACCTCGCCCGCGTTCTTCCCGGAGATCGTCGACACCCACTCATTCGAGGACCGGGTGCAGACGCTGGAACTCGCCAAGGACGTGGGTATGGACCTCTGTGCCGGCGTCATCCTCGGGATGGGCGAGTCGCCCACGGACCGGGTCGACGCGGCCGTCGCGCTCCAGGACATCGGCGTCTCCTCGCTTCCAGTGAACATCCTCAACCCCGTCGCGGGGACGGCACTCGGGGAGAAACTGGGCGACTCGGCCGCCATCAGCACCGAGGAGATCATCGAGACCATCGCGGTCTACCGCCTGCTCCACCCCGAGGCCAGGGTGCGACTGACGGGCGGGCGCGAGGTCAACCTCGACAAGGACGAACAGCACCTGCCCTTCGAGGCGGGTGCCGACGGCATCCTGACCGGCGACTACCTCACGACGGGCGGCCAGTCGCCCGGCGACGACATCGAGGTGATGGAAGAAGCCGGGATGGAGCCCAACATGGACGCGAACGAGTTCGACAAGGAGGCGGTCAAGGCCCGCGCCGGCGAGGACCCGGTCGACGCCGACGACGTGGAGACGGCCGCCGGGACGGCGACGAGCAACGCGGAACTGGACGACTAACGACTCGCGGATTTCGGAATACGGCTACGATACATGGACGAAGTCAACTTCGCGGTACTGGGATGCGGTGGCATCGGCCGACGAACACTGGAAGTCTCGACGGACAAGGATCACCTCACGCCCGTCGCGGCGTGTGATCGCAACGGCGTCGCCGTCGATCACGACGGATTGGACGTGGACGAACTGCTCGCGGCGACGGAAGGGAATATCGCGAGCGATGGCGGCACTGCGGCAGCGAGTGGCCCGGGTGCGGACTCCGGCGGCGTCAAACAGACCGGCGAAAACGCCGGCGTCGCGGCCTCGGTCCAGGCCGATCCGACCGAGGAACCCATCGCGGATATCATCGAGGCCAGCGACGACATCGACGCCGTGCTGATCGCGCTCCCGAACTTCGAGCACGACTTCATTCCCCGGGTTGCTGATCGCTTCGCCGAGGCCGGGTACGAGGGCGTCCTCGTGGACGTGCTGAAACGCTCGCGGGTGATCGACATGCTCGACGACCGGACCGACGAGTTCGAAGAACAGGGGATCACGTTCGTCTGCGGCGCGGGCGCGACGCCCGGCTTCCTCACCGGCGCGGCGGCCATCGCCGCCCAGTCGTTCGTCGAGGTCCACGAGGTCGAGATCTGGTGGGGCGTCGGGCTGAAATCGGGCTACGAGGACAACCGCGGCACCGTCCGCGAGGACATCGCTCACCTGCCCGAGTACGACATCGACGACGCACGGGAGATGAGCGACGCGGAGATCGAAGCCGTCATCGACGAGTACGACGGCGTCATCGAGTTCGAGGACATGGAACACGCCGACGACGTGCTGCTGGAGCGGGCCGGCATCTGCGATGCTGAGGACGTGACCGTCGGCGGAATCCTCGACGTGACCAGCGACGAGAAACCGACGACGACCACGGTTCGCGTGACCGGAACCACTTTCGACGGCGAGACCGGGACGAACACCTTCGAGCTGGACGACGCGACGAGCATGGCGGCCAACGTCAACGGTCCGGCACTTGGCTACCTCAAAGCGGGCGTTCGCCGGAACCGTGCGGGCGAGTACGGCGTGTTCGGCCCCGCCGACCTGATGCCCGGATTCTGATGGCCAGCGACGCCTCACTGGACGACCGGACGGAGCGGCGCGGCACTGGCGACCGCGGGTTCGATCCCGCCGGCCGGCTCGCCGAACGCGAACGGCGCGGCCTCCGCCGGGAACTCACGCCCGTCGCGGCGGTCTCAGCGCGAAGTCCCATCGCGGACGACCCTGGGGGCGACGCGCCGGTCTTCGACGGCCCCGGGCAACTGATCTTCGCCGCGAACGACTACCTCGGGCTGGCCGGCGACGAGCGCGTTCAGCAGGCCGCGGCCGAGACCGCCCGCGAGATCGGCACCGGCGCGGGTGCGAGTCGGCTCGTGACTGGAGACACGCCGGCCCACCGCGCGCTGGAGCGGGACCTCGCCAGGACCAAGAACGCCGAGCGCGCCCTCGTCTTCTCGTCGGGGTACGCCACCAACGTCGGTGTGATCGCGGCGCTCGGGCCGGACGTGGTGTTCTCCGACGAACTCAACCACGCGAGCATCGTCGACGGCTGTCGGCAGGCCGGCGCGGAGACGGTGGTGTACGACCACTGTGACCCCGCGGACCTGCGGGCGAAGATGGACGAACGGGCAGCGTCGGGCGGCCCTGACGAGTCCTGGCTCGTCCTCACCGACTCGGTGTTCAGCATGGACGGTGACGTGGCACCCCTCGAATCCATCTGTGACGTGGTCGAGGACTTCGGCGCGTGGCTGATGGTCGACGAGGCCCACGCCACGGGTCTCTACGGGGACGGCGGCGGCATCGTCCAGCGGGAGAGTCTCTCGGATCGCGTTCACGTCCAGATGGGGACGCTCTCGAAGGCCCTCGGGAGCCAGGGGGGCTACGTCGCCGGGAGCGAGGCCCTGATCGAACACCTGCTCAACGCCGCGCGGTCGTTCGTCTTCTCGACGGGGCTGGCCCCCCCGGCGGCGGGTGCGGCGCGGGAAGCGTTGCGGATCGCTCGTGAGGACGACGCCCACCGCGAGCGACTGTGGGAGAACGTCGCCCGGCTTCGGGACGGCCTGGAAGACGCCGGCTACGAAGTCTGGGGCGAGACGCAGATCCTGCCGGTCGTGGTCGGGGACCGTGACGACGCCATGGCGCTGGACGACCGCCTCCGCGACTCCGATATCGTCGCCCCAGGTATCCGGCCGCCCACCGTCCCGGAGGGGACGAGTCGAATCCGCGTCGCACCGATGGCGACCCACACGGAGAGCGAGATCGACCGCTGTCTCGCGGCGTTTCGCGAGGCCGGCCGGGAACTGGAGCTGGTATGAGCGACGGCTTCGACGACCCCACCGACTTCGCCGTCGTCGGCACCGATACCGGCGTCGGCAAGACCGTCGTCACCGCTGGCCTGGTCGGCTGGCTCCGCGAGTCCGGCGTCGACGCCCGCGCAGTCAAACCCTGCCAGACCGGCTATCCGCCGGACGACGACGCCGGATTCGTCGCCGATGCCTGTGGCGACGACGAGGCGGCCACCTGTTTGCGCCGGCTCGAACCGGCGCTCGCGCCCGCCGTCGCCGCCGAGCAGGCCGACGCGGACCTCTCCTACGAGGCGATCCTGTCGGGCTGTCGGGACGCGATGGACGAGGCCGAAGTCGGCGTGGTCGAGGGAATCGGCGGCCTGCGCGTCCCGCTGGCGAACGGACGGGAAGTGGTCGACCTCGTCGCCGACCTCGACGTGCCGGCGCTCGTCGTGGCACGCTCGGGACTCGGGACGATCAACCACACGGCGCTGACCGTCGAGACCCTGCGAGCGCGGGGCGTCACGGTCGGAGGTGTCGTTCTCAACGAGTACGCGGGCGAGACTACGGCCGAACGCACCAATCCGGACGTGATAACGGGGATGACCGGTGTGGCAGTCGAGACGCTGCCGCCGCTCTCGCTCGACGAACCCGCAGATGCGGTAGCTGGCGTCGCCGAACAGCTCCCGCGCTCGGTGGTCCCGGCCGAGTAACAGTGCGGCCGCTCGTCGGTCGATAGTACAGGGAAACCAGGGGGCGTGTGCCCCCGGCGTGTGACACTACGGAGCCAACTGGCTCCACACAGTGGTTGGGCGCGAATCTGTATAAACCTACAGTCTTTATCTTTCACTGACAGATACGCGAAAACTACGTCTCAGTCGCCGAGGGCCAGCACTGCGCCCAGATCGACGGCGTCGGCCAGCAACTCGCCCATTCGCTCGACGGTCTCGGGGTCGCGGGTGCGGCCACTCCGGATGACCGACTCTGCGCGGTCGATGGTGGTCCGGGTGTCGCCCTGCACGAGCAGGATGGGCTTGCCCGCCTCCTCTGCGCGGCCGACGACGGCACCGCTGGGGCGGTGGCCGCCGGTGAGCAGGAGGCACTTGATCCCGGGGGCACCCAGTGCGGCCGTCTGGATGTCCGAGCGGTCGCCGCCGGTGATGACCGCCGCTTCGCGGGCCCGTCGGAAGCCCGAGAGCGCGGCGTCGCGTCCCATGGCGCCGACGAGGAACCGCTCGACGTAGGCGTCGGTCGGCGCGTCGCTGGTGAGCACGTCCGCGCCCAACTCGTCGGCCAGTTCGCCGACGGTGACGCCGGACAGTTCCTGCACCTGTGGGATCGCGCCGTAGACGGTCACGTCCCGCTCGGCGAGGAACGGAATCACGTCCTCGGTGAGTTCGTCGAACTCGTCGTCGGAGACGCCGTTGAACAGGACGCCGCCCAGTCGGTCGCCGAAGGCGTCGGCCGCCGCCAGCACGTCGTCCAGATCCGCGGGTTCGTCGTAGTTCGAGAGCAGCAGAACGCGGGCGTCCAGCAGGTCCGCCAGGTCCGGATCGGTCAGGTCGATGATGCCGCCGGTCCGGTACTCGCCGGCCCCCTCGACGACGACGGCGTCCTTGTCTTCCGCGATCCGTTCGTAATTGTCCGTGACGCTCTCGTGGAGGGCGTCGCGGTCCTCGCGGCCGCGGACGGCCTCCTGGACGAACGTCGGCGAGTAGACGATGGGCTCCATCTCGTGCATCTGCTCGTCCAGGTCGAGGATCTCGCGGGCCAGCATCGGGTCCTGGTCGAGGGTCTTCCCGACCGCGCTCTGCAGGCGGGTGCCCTTGGGTTTCATGTAGCCGACCGACTTGCCCTCGTCGGCGGCGTGCCGGGCCAGCGCGAGCGCGACGGCCGTCTTGCCTGTACTTGCCTCGGTCGAACTGACGAGTAGCGGGTTCATAGTTGCTCCTGGTCGATAGTGAGTCGCACGTCGACCGCCGAGACGCCGTCGGGCGTCGCGACGAGCGGATTGATGTCCAGTTCCAGTATCGCGGGGAAGTCCGTCACCAGCTGTGAGAGGCGCTGGATGGTCTCGACGACGCCGGCCTCGTCGACCGGCTCGCGGCCCCGCGCCCCCCGCAACAGCGGCGCGGACTCGATCTCGTCGATCATCGACTTCGCCTCGGGTTCGCTGACCGGCGCGACCTTCACCGTCGTGTCCTCCAGCACTTCCACGAAGATGCCGCCCAGTCCGAACAGGACCAGCGGACCGAACTGCGGATCGCGGTTCATCCCGACGATGGTCTCGGTCGCGTCGTCCAGGTCCAGCATCTCCTGGATCTGGACGCCCAGGATCGTCGCGTCGGACTGGTAGTTGCGCGCCCGGGTGACCAGATCCTCGTAGGTGTCGGCCACCTCCTCGGCCGGGACGCCGACCTCGACGCCGCCGATGTCGGACTTGTGGAGGATGTCCGGACTGACGATCTTCATCACGACGCCGTCGCCGTCGTCGATCCGTTCGGCGGCCTCGCGGGCCTCCGTCTCCCCGTCGACGATCTCGCCCTCGGGGATGGGGATGCCGTACGCCGACAGCAGGTCCATCGCCTCGACGCCGAGGCTGTTTGTGTCCCGGCGCTTCGCGGATTCGAGGACCTCGCGGGCGCGCTCCCGATCCACGTCGAATTCGGTCGGTTCGGCGTACTCGCGGGCCTGAATCTCGCGGAACTCCCGGAGGGCGTCGAGGCTTCGAACCGCGCGTGCCGGGTCGAAGTACGTCGGGATGCCGGCCTCCGAGAGGATGGCCTGGGCCTCCCGCGTCGAGTCGCCGCCCATCAGCGACGCCGCCACGGGCGTCCCGTATTCGGCCTGTAACTCCACCGTGGCCTCGGCCAGCGCGTCGAACGAGAGCGTCGCGGTCGGGCAGGCCATCACGATGGCCGCGCCGACGTTCGGGTCTGCGAGTGTAATCTCGATTGCCTCCCGGAACCGCTCCACGTCCGCGTCCCCGATCACGTCGATGGGGTTGTAGACGTTCGCGCCCGCGGGCAGGGCCTCGGTCAGGTCGTCGATGGTCTCGTTCGAGAACGAGGCCAGGTCGAGGGCGGAGTCACCGATGGCGTCGGTCGTCATGACGCCCGGGCCGCCGGCGTTGGTGACGATGGCCACCCCGTCGCCCTCGGGCAGCGGTTGGCCCGAGAGGATGCCGGCGTAGTCGAACAGTTCCTGGACCGTCTCCACGCGGAGGACGCCGGCCTGTTCCAGCCCCGCCTCGTAGGCCCGTTCACTGCCGGCCATCGTCCCGGTGTGAGAGGCCGCGGCCGAGGCTCCGGCCTCGGTGCGGCCGGACTTGACCATCAGGATCGGCGTGTCCTGGGTGACCTCGCGGGCGGTCCGGATGAACTGTCCGCCGTTCTCGATCCCTTCGAGGTAGGCCAGGATCACGTCCGTCTCCGGATCGTCGCCCCACTCGGCGACGAAGTGGCGTTCGTCCAGCACCGCCTTGTTGCCCAGCGAGACGATGTCTTTGAAGCCCACGTCGCGGTCGTTGGCCCAGTCCAGCACGGCAGTGACGAACGCGCCGGACTGGCTCATGAAGGAGATCGGGCCGGGCTGGGCGTTCTCGGGGCCGAACGTCGCGTTCATGCCGACGCCGGTACTCATGATTCCGAGACTGTTGGGCCCGACGACGTTGAGGTCGTACTCCTCGGCAACCGTCCGGAGGCGACGCTCGCGGCTCGCCCCGTCACTCCCGGCCTCGCTGAACCCGGCCGTGATGACGACCACGTTCTCGATGCCGACCTCGCCACAGCGTTCGACCACGTCCACGGCGATGGCTGCCGGCACCACGACCACTGCCACGTCGACCGCTCCCGGTACCGAGGCAATGTCCTCGTAGCACTGTCGCCCGAGGACGGCGTCGGCGTTGGGGTTGACGGGGACCACCTCGCCGTCGAAGTCGGCGGCGAGGTTCGACGTGATGGCGCGGCCGACTGAACCCTCGCTCTCGGTCGCGCCCACGACCGCCACCCGGTCGGGCGCGAACATCGTAGCTAGCTCGCCCATCGTGTGGCGGTTGACCTCCGTGACGGATATAGTTCGGGAAACCGGCCAGCGTGACCCCGGCGATCCCGTGACGGCGGGCGGTCAGCGGTCGACCAGCCGCGTCTCGCCGGCCGTGACCGTCTCGCCTTTCTCGACGCGGAGGTCCTCGCGCTCGACGCCCTCGGGCAAGAGTACGTCGACGCGGCTGGAGAAGGAGATGTGCCCGATGCGCTGGCCGCGCTCGACGGTCTCGCCTGGTTCCACGTAGGGATGGATACGTCGCGCGACCGCTCCGGCGATCAAGACCACGGTGTACTCCTCGAATTCGACGTGGACCTTCTCGTTGCGGTCGGACTCTTTCGTGAACGCAGGCCAGTGCTTCCCCGGCGAGTGGGTCACGGCTTCGACGGTCCCGGACAGCGGTGCCCGGTTGACGTGTACGTCGGTCAGGTTCATGAACACGCCCACTCGGAGGCGGCCGCCCTCCTCGCGGACGACCGAGACCGTCCCGTCGGCGGGTGCGAGGAGGCCGTCGGCGGGCGGCCGGCGGTCCGGGTCGCGGTGGAACCCCAGGGCCGCACCGCTGGAGAGGAAGGCGACGGCCGCGCCGGCCAGCGAGAACGGCAACAGAAAGAGCCCGACGAGCGCGGGGGGTGCCGCGTACCGCCAGGATCCGCGGGCGAAACGAGCGCACATACCTCCCGGTTCGGTCCCGAGGGAATGAACCTATCGGACGGTGGCGACGGTGTTTTTATGCCTGCCACTCCTCGTTGGGACGATGACCGAGGACTTGCTCGCACCGTTCGACGACGACCTGCTCGCGACAGTCGCCGGCCGGCACGACCTGGACGAGGCGACGCTCCGAGATCTGCTGACCAGCCACCAGCGACAGGTCCGTGACAATCCGGGCGTCGAAGATATCGTCTACGAGTGGCGCTCGCAGTTCCACGAACAGCCGGTCCTCCAGCGGACCGACGACACCTACTTCCTCCGCCTGCGCGCCCACGTCTGGGACGAGTTCGCCGACGCGCTCGACATCGCCGAGGCCGACCTCCACGCCGTTCTGGACGCACACGAGGAGCAATGCCGGCGCGAAACGGGTGCTGGCATCGGCGAGGACGAGCGAGCGATGGTTCTGAGCCGCCCCTGAGGGACCCTCGAATTTTGGCTCACCAAAATCGGTTTTGGGGATGCGAAAAATTGTTTTACGAACCCAAAGTTTATGATACAGCGGGACCACCCTCTAAACGAGATGAGCACTGAGAAAACCGTCCGGAAAGAGTTCGGAGAAGTCGAAGAAAATTCACTGCGGCTCGACCAGGAGAAGGCGGAACAGATCGTCGAGGCACTCAACGACGACCTCGCGGACGCGTACGTCCTGTACCACCAGCTCCGCAAGCACCACTGGAACGTCGAGGGTGCGGAGTTCCGCGACCTCCACATCTTCCTCGGTGAAGCCGCCGAGAACGTCGAGGCCGCGGCCGACGAGATCGCCGAGCGACTCCAGGCCATCGGTGGGACGCCCGTCGCCAGCATGCCCAACCTCTCGGAACGGGCCGGCGTCCCCCACGAGGACGGCGACGTGTACCCGATCCGCACCTCGCTGAAGAACGATCTGGAGATCTACGGGGACGTCATCGAGAGCCTGCGGGAACACATCGAACTCGCGACCGAACTCGGCGACCACGCCACCGCGGAGATGCTCCGTGAGATCCTCGTCGAGACCGAGGACGACGCCCACCACCTCGACCACTACCTCGAAGACGACACGCTCGTGTTCGAGACGAGCGCCGAATAGAACTGCGGCCGCGAGGAGAGTCGTACCGTCCCGCAAAACCTCGTTTCTTTATTCTCGACACTCGACGGTCAGATCCGTCGCGATCCAGCCGTCGG
Organism: Halorientalis pallida; assembly: GCF_049605515.1. Classification (GTDB taxonomy): domain Archaea; phylum Halobacteriota; class Halobacteria; order Halobacteriales; family Haloarculaceae; genus Halorientalis; species Halorientalis pallida_A. The sequence goes on along the minus strand of NZ_CP187158.1, from coordinate 745,565 downwards.
TGTTGCCGTCTTCGGTGAACACAGTGCGTTCGTCGGTCGCTCTGTGGCTCTTGATCACTGGTGCGTCGTCTTCCGGTTCGGCCGTCGCCTCGGCGTCGTCGACGGTATCCGGCGCGTGACTCATTACCGGATGTTAGGCGTGCCTAAATCTAAAAGGGTTTTGGTTAGCCTAAATCGATCCAGTCGGTGGTGACGCCGTGGTCGGGGAAGTGCCAGCGCTGGCGGGGCCCCGGGTCGGCGTCGACCTCCACGATGGCGTCGAACAGCGGTTCGAGCCGTCGGACGAGGTCGCTCTCGTACGGCTCGGAGACGTGGACGTGGCCCAGCGCGTTCACGCGGCCGAGTTTCTCGAGAACGGCATCGAGAAAGACCGACTTGGCCTGGAGCGTGTCCGGCGCGACCGGCCCGAGACAGACCCGTAACTCGGCCGGGGCCAGCCCCTGGCTGTGGGCCTCGATGGCCTCGGTCACCCGGTCCGCCAGCGTCGACGACTGCAGGACTGCTCCGGCACGGCAGGCCGTGGTCTGTGCCGGGCGTCCCTGCACCACGGTCGCCTCGTGGTCGCAGTCCGCCGTCAGACGGGAGTCCTCCGCCCCGACGACGACCCGTTCCCGTTTCGGCGATCCGAGCAGTCGGCCACAGAGCCGCCGCTGTTCGCCGGGCACACCTACGACGAGGATTCCACCCCCACGGCGTTTGAGGCCCGACAGCGCACCGGGGACCTTCGTCGCCGCGGATTCCACGCTCATTGCCGATAATTTACGCGCCCAGAAGTATAAGATTTGCACGGATTTCGGCGCTCGAAACCCGTCGGTCTGTCCGCCGCGGTGGCGGGTCGACCGGCGGTGAGGACCCGGGCTTAAGACCCGACGCGCCGTAGGCCAGGTATGAGCGATTCGGCCAGCGACGAGGACCTCGCGCGACTGGCGGCGGACCTCGCACGGTCGCTTCGGGACCTCCAGCGTGAACTCGAACCGGGCCGGCGACGACGGCTCCGTCCGCCCTCGCCACGGGAACTCCTCCGGTTCACCGACGAAGTGGCGATCCCGGGTGCCATACTGATTCTGGAGACGAACGTCCGGGCGCTCCGACTGCTCCAGCGGGCGATCCGGCTCGCCGACCCGGATCGAAGCGTGACGGGCGAACAGGACACGCCCGTCCGCGACCGGGCGGTGCAACTCAGTCAGACCACCGTCCAGAAACTCGACGACGTACTGGCGGACGTACAGGACGCAGTCGAAGGGCGGCCGACCGACGACGAAGCTGAGCGCGTCCTCCGGGAGGCACGGTCGCTCCGCGACGAGATCGACGACCGGCTCGCCGCCGAAGCGGACTCCGGCGAACCAGACCCCGATCCGGAAGCGGACGCGACGGTCCCGGTCGACGTGGACGCCGAACTCCAGTCGATCAAAGACGACCTCGACGACGGTGACGGCGACGGTAACGGCGACTCCGGTTCGACGTAGGCCGTCCGGCCCCAACCTCGTGACCGCCACCGGTCCCCTCCCGTGCGTAACAGTGTCAATAATGCCTAACATAGCAGGTTTTATTTATTTCATAGCCCCATTCTGTAGTACGAATGAGCGGTAACGGGAGTACCGCCGGGACACGGGTCGAACTGTTCGCTCGGTCCTCGCTGCCCGAGGTCGCGTCGCGGCGACGGGACGAGGTGGCGGGCCGGCTCAAACAACTCGTCGAGGACGGGCACGTCGACGACGTGGCCATCCGCACCTGGGAAAAGAAAGTGCCACTGTCGAGTGACCACGACGAACTCACCGAGTACGAGCGCTTTCGGGACTGGGCCGAGGAGACCGGGGTCTCGCTCGACCCCTTCTTCGACACCCGGTCGTGTTACTCGATGGAGACCGGTGAGCGCGGCGAGTGGCTGGTCCTGCCCGCGCTCTGTCTCGCCGTCTACCGCGACGGTGACCTCGACGCCGTCTATCCCCACTCGACCAACGACGGCTCCCGCTCCGTCCTGGACTGTCTCCACGCCATCGAAGCCGCCCCGGGTCGCGTCACCGAACCGCTCGAATCCGAGGGGACCGAACAGCTCGACCTCGCCGAAGTGTCCGACTGACCACTGCCATCCTCGCCGGTCGTCCCACTCACCACTGTGTGACCGTTTCCCAAACAGCTAAGCACACGGGCAGCGTCTCTGGTGCAACCATGACACGGGTCACGCGAGCGGAGCTGTACCTCCGCGAGGGTGTGCCGATAGCCGCCGAGACCGAACAGTCCCGGATCCTCGGTCGTCTACAGGCACTGGCGGCCGCCGGTATCATCCGGGACCTGCAGGTCCGCCGCTGGCCCCGTCGTGTCACGGACGGCGACGTGTGTGCCCGTCGCGAATTCGCCGTCTGCCGGGAATTCGAGGGCTGGGCCGCGGAACACAGTGTCCGCCTCGCGCCGGCGTTCAATCGTCACGACTGCCACAACGGTTTCACCGGCAGTGACTACACCACGACGACTCTCCCGGTCATCTGTCTCGCGCTCTACGACGACGACGATCTCGTGGCGATCTATCCCCACACCGGCGAAAACGGAATCAGAACGCTACTCGACGGACTCTCGATGCTCGAAGCCGACGGGCTCAGTCGAGCGGACGGAACTGGAACCCGTCCCACTCCTGATCCGCGTCGACAGGCTTGAGCCCGACACCTGGCTCGCGCAGTTCCTCGGCGTACACCGGTTCCACCTCGTCACCGGTCTCCACGTCGGCGTTGTCCGCGACCTGGCCGAGTGCGCGCACCGGCGTGCCGTCGACCTCGAATTCGACGAACGCCAGGACGTTCGGCTCGCGGACGCCCGGCGGCGTCGCGGTGCTCTCCGTCCAGGTGACGACTTCGCCCGTCCGGTCGCTCAGATCGACGGTTTCGACCGGTTCCTCGCCACACTCCGGACAGCGCGGGTGCGTGGGATACTTCACGTGACCGTTCGGACAGCGGATGGCGTCCATCGACATTATCGTCCCTCCATGATGGTGGTGATGACGCAGTTCCCGAAGCCGCCGACGTTGCAGGCCAGCCCCGTCTCGGCGTCGACCTGCCGCTCGCCGGCCTCTCCGACCAGTTGCTCGTAGATCTCGTAGCCCTGTGCGACGCCGCTGGCTCCCAGCGGATGGCCCTTCGACTTCAGCCCGCCGGAGGTGTTGATCGGGCGGTCGCCGTCGATGGCCGTGCGGCCCTCCTCTGCGTGTTTCCAGGCTTCACCCTTGTCCGCGAAGTCCAGCCCCTCCATCTGGAGGAACTCGAGGATGGTGAACATGTCGTGGAGTTCTGCCACGTCGATGTCGTCGGGGCCGATCCCGGCCATCTCGTAGGCCTCCTGTCCCGAGTCGACGACGCCGCCCATCGTCGTCGGATCGTCGCGCTCGTGGACGACGTGGGTGTCGGTCGCGCCGCCGATGCCCGAGACCACCACGTAGTCGTCGGCGTACTGTTCGGCCACCTCGACGGGACAGAACATCAGCGCCGCACTGCCGTCGGTGATCGGACAGAAGTCGTACAGCCGGAGCGGGTCGGCGATGATCGGACTCTCCAGTGCTTTCTCCTCGGTGATCTCCTTCTGGAACTGTGCCTTGGGGTTGCGGGTGCCGTTCTCGTGGTTCTTGACGGCGACTTTCGCGAGGCTCTCTCGGGGCGCGTCGAACTTTTCGAGGTAGTGTCGCGCCGTCATCCCCGCGAACGACGGGAGGGTCACGCCGTGTTTGTACTCCGCGGGGTGGGTGATCGACGCGATGATGTCGGTCGCGCCGCCGGTGCCCTTGTGGGTCATCTTCTCGCCGCCCACGAGCAGCGTCATGTCGCTGGCCCCGGACTTGATCGACTGCCAGGCCGCGTACATCCCGGCCCCACCGCTGGAACTGGTCTGGTCGATGCGCTGGCTGTAGGCCGGCAACAGTCCGAGATCGTGGGCCACTGCGTTCATGATCCCGCCCTGCCCCTCGAATTCGCCGCTGGCCATGTTCGACACGTAGACGTGGTCGACGGCGTCCGGTGCGACGCCGGCGTCGGCCAGACACTCCTCGCCGGCCTGGGCGAGCAACTCGCGTATCCAGGCGTCTCGCTGGCCGAACTTCGTCATCGACCCGCCGATGATGGCAACCTCCCTGTCCATATCACCTGCAACTGCAACGGGCGGTATTGTAAATCTGGCTGAAAGCGCGGTTTTCGACGGGCCTCCAGCGGAGCGCGGCGTCTCGATGCCCTCTTGTAAGCCGGTTCACAACTGAAGGCTATGACCGGCACCGTCGAGCGCATCCACGTCGCACCGACACCCGGCGCGCCGCCCGAGCGGGTCGAAACCGTTCGGGCCGTCGCCGGCGAGGGACTGGAAGGCGACCGCTACTTCGAGGGCGAGGGCACCTTCGGTGGCGGCGAAGACCGCGCCATCACGCTCATCGAGGCCGAAGCCCTGGCCGCCGCCGAACGCGACTACGATATCGACCTCGAACCGGGCATCCACCGCCGGAACGTCACGACGCGGGGCGTCGCGCTGAACCACCTCGTCGACACCCGCTTTCGCGTCGGCGACGCCGTCTGCGAGGGGGTCGAACTGTGTGAACCCTGTTCGTACCTCGAACGGCACACCGAACTCCCGGACGTCGAGGAAGCACTCGTCCACCGTGGCGGCCTCCGGGCCCGCATCGTCGAGACCGGGGCCATCGGCGAGGGAGATCCGGTCGGATCGGGTTCGGAGTGAGCGCGAAACTCAAGTTTCAAACTTCCGCGGGCCCAATGCAGGGTATGAACGAACCGGGAGTCGAGGTCCTGCTCGATCAGGAGACGCTCGCGGACCGCGCGGCCGCGGGCGACCTTCCGGACTGGGGGATCGACCACTGGGAGAGTTTCCGGGACGGCCTGCTGGGCGAACGCAACGGCTCGCCGTTCCCCTGCTTTTTCGGCGTCGAGTCGGTCCAGAACGGCGATCCGCTGTACACCCTCTGTTCGTCGATGACCGACAAGGACGCACTCCTGGGCTTTCGGGACACGCTCCTGGAGTACCTCGACACCTACAGGGACCACTCCGAGCAGGCGTCGCTGGTGACCTTCTTCAGACCGCCCGAGGTGCCCCTCTCCGAACGGGAGTATCACGAACGGCTCTGGCATCTCCTGCAGTTCCTGCACGTCCACGACCCCGAACCGTGGCCCGAGGACGTGCCGACCGATCCCGACGACCCCTACTGGGAGTTCTCCTTCGGCGGCGAGCCGATGTTCCCGACCTGCCGTGCGCCCTTCTACGACACGCGAAAGAGTCGCTACTGTCCCGTCGGCCTCGAGATCACCTTCCAGCCCCGGTCGCTGTTCGAGGGGATCACTCACGACACCGACGCCGGCCAGCGCGCCCGCGAGGTCATCCAGGACCGCATCGAGGACTACGACGGCGTCTGTCCCCACGCCGACATCGGCGACTACGGCGTCGAGGGCGACCGCGAGTGGCCCCAGTACATGCTCTCGTCGGACCCGACCCAGGCCCCCGACGAGTGTCCCATCAACGTGACCCGCGACCACCCCAAAGCCCCGAACACGCTCCCGGACGGCTATGCCGCCGATTGAGGAGCGGTCGGCGACCGTCGCCGACGACGCGGTGCTGGTCCTCGTGGACTTCCAGCAGGGCTTCGAAGATCCCGCCTGGGGTGAGCGCAACAACCCCGAGGCCGAACGGCGGGCGGCGGATCTGCTCACCGCGTGGCGGGAGACTGGTCGGCCAGTCGTCCACGTCCGCCACGACTCGACCGAACCGGATTCGCCGCTCAGACGCGGCGAACCCGGGTTCGCGTTCACAGACGGACTGACACCGACCGACGGCGAGCGCGTCGTCACCAAACCGAAGAACGGTGCCTTCGTCGGCACCGACCTCGGCGACTGGCTCGACGAGCGCGGGGCCGAACAACTCGTGATCGCGGGCCTGACGACCGATCACTGCGTCTCGACCACGACCCGGATGGCCGAGAACCGCGGCTACGAGGTCCTGCTCGTGGCGGACGCGACGGCCACGTTCGAACGCGAGTTCGACGACGAGTCGATGCCCGCCGAGCGGGTCCACCGGTCCGCGCTGGCGCATCTCGACGGGGAGTTCGCGAGGGTCGTCACTGCGGACGCGGTGCTGTCGGCGTAATTTCTCGGACCGGAACGGATTTTCAGTCGACCTGTCGCCGAACTCGGCTGGGTACGCTCAGCGAAACCGTGGCGTGGCGTCACAGCGAGCGCGCCGCGGCCCGCCACTCGCCGCCGCGTTCGACGTTCCGCGGGCGTCGCCGGTGCGTGACGCCGTTGGATCGCAGGCGACCGTCGAGCGTCCACTCGGGAATCGTCTCCGGGTCGCGCTCGGCGGCGGCCTCGGCGGCCGCGACGGCCCGGTCCGTCCGGTGGGTCGCGATGGCCGCCGCGACGGCCGCCGCCTCGCGCTCGTTCGGGACAGCGCCGTCGAACTCCAGACTGGCGAGCAACGCCTCCAGATCGACTTCGACGAGGTCGTCCTCGCGGTCCATGTCCAGGTCGGTCCGGCTCATAGCGGGATGTTGCCGTGATCTTTGGGCGGCGTATCCTCGCGTTTGCGTTCGAGCAGTTCCAGGTCGTCGATCAGGCGCTTGCGCGTGTTCTGGGGCTCGATCACGTCGTCGAGGTAGCCGCGTTTCGCCGGACCGTAGGGGTGGGCGAACTCCTCGCGGAAGTCGTCCATCAGCTCCTGGCGTTTGGCGTCGGGGTCGTCGGCGTTGGCGATCTCCTTCCGATAGAGGATGTTGACCGCGCCGCGTGGCCCCAGCACGGCCATCTCCGCGCCGGGCCAGGCGTAGTTCACGTCCGATCCGAGGAACTTCGAGGACATCACGATGTAGGCCCCGCCGTAGGCCTTCCGGACGACCACCGACATGAGCGGGACGGTCGCCTCGGCGTAGGCGTAGATCAGCTTCGCGCCACGGCGGATGATGCCGTTGTGTTCCTGGTCGGTCCCGGGCATGAACCCGGGCACGTCCACCAGCGTGACGATGGGGACGTTGAACGAGTCACAGAAGCGGACGAAACGGGCGGCCTTCTCGGAGGCGTCGATGTCGAGGGTCCCGGCGGAGACGCGAGGCTGGTTGGCGACGACGCCGACGACGCGCCCGTCGAGGCGGCCGAAGCCGGTGACGACGTTGCGTGCGAACCCGTCGTGGACCTCGAAAAACGAGTCCTCGTCGACGATCCGCCCGATCACGTCGTTCATGTCGTAGGGCTTGCGCGGTTCCTCGGGCACGATGTCCACGAGGTCGTCACAGGTCCGGGTCGGATCGTCCCAGGGCTGGACCCGCGGCGGGTCCGCCATGTTGTTCTGGGGGAGATAGGAGAGCAGTTGCCGGATGTCGTCCAGCGCTTCCTCCTCGGATCGCTCGGCGAAGTGTGCGACGCCGGACTTGGTGGCGTGGGTCTTCGCGCCGCCGAGCTCCTCCTTCGACACCTGCTCGCCGGTGACCGTCTCGATCACGTCCGGCCCCGTGATGAACATGTGGCTGGTGTCTTCCACCATGAACGTGAAGTCGGTCAGCGCGGGCGAGTAGGTCGCGCCGCCGGCACAGGGGCCCATGATCGCCGAGATCTGCGGGATCAGGCCCGAGGCTTCGGTGTTGCGGTTGAAGATCTTCGCGAACCCGACGAGGGAATCGACGCCCTCCTGAATGCGCGCGCCGCCGGAGTCGTTGAGGCCGACGACCGGGACGCCGTTCTCGATGGCCTTGTCCATCACCTTGCAGATCTTGTCGGCGACGACCTCGCCGACCGACCCGCCGAGGACGGTGAAGTCGTGGGCGAAGACGAACAGTTTCCGGCCGTTGACCTCGCCGTAACCCGTCACCACTGCATCGCCGGGGAACTTCTTCTCGTCCATCCCGAACGACTGGGCGCGGTGTTCGACGAAGGGGTCGACCTCGCGGAAGGTCCCGTCGTCGAGCAGGTAGTCGACCCGCTCGCGGGCGGTCATCTTCCCCTTCTCGTGCTGGCGTTCGATGCGCGCCTCGCCGCCCCCGAGTTCGGCCTCGCGGCGCCGTTCGCGGAGTTCCTCGACCGGTGACTGGCCCTCCTGGTCGGACGCTTCTTCCTCTTGCTGGCTCATGTTACCACTCCATACCGCCGTTGACGGCCAGCACCTGCCCGGTCATGTAACTGGAGTCCTGACTGGCGAGGAAGCGGACGATCCCGGCCACGTCGTCGACCGTCGCGAACCGGTTCAGCGGGATCCGGTCGAGAATCTTCTGCTGGACGCGCTCGGGCACGTCGTCGAGCATATCGGTCTCGACGAACCCGGGGGCGACGCAGTTGGCCGTCGAGCCGGTGGAGGCGAGTTCCAGCGCAAGCGTCCGGGTGAAGCCAAAGAGGCCGGATTTCGTGGCGGCGTAGTTGGCCTGGCCGTAGTTGCCCTGCTGGCCGACGACCGAGGAGATGTTGACGAGTCGCCCCTCCTCGGCGGCCTTGATGTCCTCGAAGAAGGCGTTTGTCGCGTTGAACACGCCGCCGAGGTTCACGTCCATCACCGTCTCCCAGTCCTCCTTGGTCATGTTCTCGAACTTCTTGTCGATGGTGATGCCCGCGTTGTTGACCAGCACGTCGGCCGACCCGTACAACTCCTGGACGCGCTCGGCCATGGCGTCGACCTCGTCCTGGTTGGCAACGTCGGCCTGCAACGGAACGGCGTTTCCTCCCTCCGATTCGATCCGGTCGGCCACCTCGTGTGCCGCCGCTTCCGAGGTCCGGTAGTTGACGACGACGTTCGCCCCGTGACGGCCCAACTCCTCGGCGATGCCGCGGCCGATACCTCGTGATGCACCGGTTACCACACAGGTCTGATTTTCGAGCATGGTTAGTGAGCTGCGGTGTGACCAGCGGCCGGCCGTCGTCTGTCAACCGCGCGACTGTACGGCCACACCCCTGTCTTCACGTAATCCTGCCCAGGCACTGGCAAATAATAGTTCCCCTTATACTACGTTAATCAAAAACGGTAGTGTATAATGTGCTACTGAGTGTGGTTCCCACGCGCCGGTAAGACACGACAGGTATTTTTGGGAGGCCTAAAGAGAACGGATAAGAAATGAGTGGAGACGTTTGTGTGATCGTGCCGACGATTCGGGAGTTCGAGTGCATGCGGACGTACTTCGAGAACGCGCGCGACCACGGGTTCGACCTGGATCGACTCCACGTGGTCCTCGTCACGGAGGACTTCTGTGACACCGACGAGATGCAGGCGATGCTCGACGAGGAGGGCGTCGAGGGCCGCGTCTTCGACGGGACCGCCCGCGAGGAGTGGTTCGAGGAACAGGGCGTCGCGGAGTACAACCACCTGATCCCGGAAGCCAGCCACGCGCAGACGAGTTTCGGCCTGCTGTACATGTGGGCCCACGACTTCGAGTACGGCTTCTTCATCGACGACGACACGCTTCCGCATCCCGACTTCGACTTCTTCGGGACCCACTTCGACAATCTCGCCTACGAGGGCACCATCGAGTCGGTCGGGTCCGACGAGCGCTGGGTGAACGTCCTCTACCAGAACGTCGAGGAACACGGGCTCTACCCCCGTGGCTATCCCTACAGCGCGATGGACGAGGAGATCGAGACCGAGGAAGTCGAGATCGACGACGTGGTGGCCTCACAGGGCCTCTGGACGAACGTCCCCGACCTCGACGCAGTGCGCATCCTCATGGACGGCGACCTGCAGGGGCAGGCCCAGACCCGCACCTCGACCGACGACTACGAGGGCAACTTCGTCGCCGAGCGGGGTAACTACCTGACCGTGTGTTCGATGAACCTGGCCTTCCGCCGGGAAGTCGTCCCCGCGTTCTACCAGCTCCCGATGGACGAGAACGAGTGGGACGTGGGTCGGTTCGACGACATCTGGAGCGGTCTGTTCCTCAAACGGGCCTGTGACGTGCTGGACAAGCGGATCGTCAACGGATACCCGCTCTGTGAACACAACAAGGCCCCGCGCTCGACGTTCTCGGACCTGAACAACGAGGTCCCCGGGCTGGAGCTGAACGAACACGTCTGGGAGATCATCGACGAAGTGGGCGACGACGCCGACACGTACGCCGGTGTGTTCGCGGCGATGGCCGACGCGATGGCCGAGGGTGACTTCGACTACGAGAACGCCGCGTTCCTCAACTACTGCGGCGAGTTCATGCGGGACTGGCTGTCCTGTCTCGAGGAGATTCGCCCGGGATCGGTCTCCGACCACGCGCCCGCGGCCGCAGACGACTAGAACCGGCAGGTATAAGTGTTTTAGGCGGGCCTAAATTGAGATATGGAAGACGAAGTCGACTCTCGCGAACGGAACGTATCACGACGGCGGCTCCTGCAGAGTGGGGCCGTTCTCGGAACTGCGTCCGTGGCTGGCTGTTTCGGGATGTTCAACGACGGCGACGGGAATACTACGCCCCAGAACGCGAACGTCTCGGACTTCCGCGGGACCGGACCGCTCGTCGAGGGCAACTTCCGTGGGTCCGGTCGACTGGCACAGGGTCGCCCCTATCCGGGTGGGACCTCGATCAACGACCTGCCGGACCTCTCGGGCGACCTCGCCCTCTACATCGGCGGCGGGGAGGGCGGCATCTACATGGACCTGATCGACAAGCTCGAGAGTATCTACCCGGACTTCTCGGTCGAGCCACAGAGCGCCGGCTCGGCGTCGCTCGCCCAGACCATCGTCAACGAAGTCGAGAACGGTGTCAGCAGAGGTGACGTGTTCTGGTCAATCGACGCCAGCTCGCTGGGTTACGTCGCGGACAACGACGCCTACGAACCGCTCTCGGACGAGGCCGTCAGTGCCGTGGGCAACTCACAGTTCGTCGGCGACGACAACGCCTGGGCCGGCGTCGCGGGTCGCGCACGGGCCGTCCCGTACAACACGAACCGGCTGAGTGCGTCGGACATCCCGAACAAGGTCCAGCAGTTCCCAGAGACGAGCGCACTCCAGGGCACGATGGGCTGGGCACCGACCTACGGCGCGTTCAAGTCCTTCGTGACGGCGATGCGCCTCATCCGCGGGGACGAGGCGACGCGCCAGTGGCTGGTCGACATGCGCGAAGCCGGCACCGAACGCTACGGCAACGAGTACGCCATCTCACAGAACGTCGCCAACGGGTCGCTGGCGGCGGGCTTCGCGAACCACTACTACGCGCTCCGGGTCAAGAACCAGCGACCGAACGCGCCCCTGGAACTCGCCTTCACCGAGGGCGACGCGGGTGGACTCGTCAACATCTCCGGCGCGATGAAGATTCAGGGCACCGACAAGGGTGAACTGGTCGACAACTTCGTGCGTCACCTGCTGTCGGCGGAGGCCCAGGAGTTCTTCGCCACGGTGAGCTTCTCGTATCCGATGATCAAGGGCGTCGAACCCGTCGCGGGCCTGCCGACGGTCGACGAACTCAGCCCGCCGGACATTCAGCTCTCGCGGCTCTCGAACGTACAGGAGACCATCGAGTTGATGGAATCGGCCAACGTTTCCCCATGACCAGCGAGGAGGACCTCGAGCGGATGCGCGGACGCTCCGCAGACAGGTCCTCCACTATCGACACCGGTCTGGTCCTGCTCGCGGCGGCGCTCGCCGCGGTCCTGGTCCTTCCAATCGCCTGGCTCGCCGTCGACGCGGCCGGCCTGGGCTGGACGGCGGTCGAACTCGCCATCAACTCACGGACCACCGCGGTACTGGTTCGGAGCGTCGCGCTGGTGGCGGTCGTCACCGGCGCGAGCATCGTGCTGGGTGTGGCGCTCGCCCTGCTGACGGTGCAGGGCGACCTGCCCTTTCCGCGGTTCTGGACGGTCCTCTGTGCGCTCCCGCTGGCGGTGCCCAGTTACCTCGGTGCCTTCGCGTTCGTCTCGGCGTTCGGGCCGAACGGCGCCCTCGCCGACCTGCTGGCACCGCTCGGCGTCGAATCGCTTCCCTCGGTGTACGGCTTCACCGGCGCGGCGTTCGTGCTGACGCTGTACACCTATCCATACGTCTTCCTGACGACGCGGGCGTCGTTGCTCTCGCTCGACGGGACGCTCGTCGAGGCGGGCCAGACGCTCAACTCCGGCCGTCTGGAGGCGCTCAAGCGGGTCACGATCCCACAGATCCTCCCGGGAATCGCCGCCGGCTCCCTGCTGGTGGCCCTCTACACGCTGGCGGACTTCGGGACCCCGAACATCATGCGGGTCGAAGTGTTCACGCAGTTCATTTACGCGCAATACAACGCCTTCGCCCGGGACTACGCGGCCGTCCTCTCGCTCCAGTTGCTGGGTGTCACGGCCGTCGTCTTGGCCATCGAGTCACGCATCGGCGTCGACGAGTCCGGGGCCTACGAGAGCGGGGGCAACCGCGGCGCGGTCGACCTCGACCTGGGCGCGTGGCGCTACCCGTCGCTCCTGGTCCCGGTCGCAGTGTTCGCGCTCGCGATTGTCGTGCCAATCGGTATCTTCGGCATGTGGCTCACTCGCGGTGGCCCGGGGTACGAGGCCGGTCGGATCCCGTTCGCCTGGGAGTTCGCCTGGAACTCGGCGAACCTGGCGCTTCTGGCCGCCGTGGCCTCCGTCGTCGTGGCCCTGCCCATCGCCATCGCGTCCGCCCGCTCGGACTCCCGGCTGTCGGAGCTGGCCGACCGCGCCTCCTACGTCGGGTACGCGACGCCTGGCATCGTGCTGGCCATCGCCCTGCTCAGTTTCAGCCTGGATCTCTTGCCGACGCTCGCGGACCTGACGGGTGTCGACGTGGTCGCCCTCTTTTACAAGACCATCCCGATGCTCGTGTTCGCGTACGTCGTCCGGTTCATGCCACAGGCTATCGGGTCGATCAGGACTTCGACGCTCCAGGTCGACCGGGAACTGGTCGAGGCGGCACAGACGCTGGGCCGGTCGCGACTGAGCGCCTTCCGGTCGGTGACGCTCCCGTTGATCCTTCCGGGGGTCGCCGCCGGCGCGGCGCTGGTCTTTCTGACGACGATGAAGGAGTTGCCCGCAACGCTGTTGCTCCGACCGCTGGGCTTCAATACGCTCGTGACCTACATCTGGACCGTACAGGAAGCGGGCTTTTACGGGCAGGCGGCGGTACCGGCACTCATCCTCGTCGTCGTCTCCGGTCTCTCGATGGCCGTCATCCTCTCACAGGAAACAGGTGACTCATGATGAACGATTCAACGCAGACACAGACACGGACGGAACGGGTCGTCGCAGCGAATTTCGACGACGGGAACCGGTCACGCGAGACGGTCCTCGAACTCGACGGCGTGACGCGGACCTTCGGTGACGAGCGCGCAGTCGCCGACTTCTCGCTGTCGGTCTACGAGGGCGAACTGCTCACTTTGCTCGGCCCGTCGGGCTGTGGCAAGACGACGACGCTACGCCTGTTGGCCGGCCTCATTCGCCCCGACAGCGGCACGATCGCCGTCGACGGCGACCTCGTCGCGGGCAACGGACAGTTCGTCAACCCCGACCAGCGCGACGTGGGCCTCGTGTTCCAGGACTACGCCCTCTTTCCCCACCTCTCGGTCGGGGAGAACGTCGCCTACGGGATCGACGACTGGGACAGCGACACCCAGGATGCACGGGTCGAGGAACTGCTCGAACTGGTCGGGCTGGCCGACTACCGCGACGCGAGTCCCGACGACCTCTCGGGCGGCCAGCAACAGCGGGTCGCGCTGGCGCGCTCGCTGGCTCCGGAACCGGACGTGCTCCTGCTGGACGAGCCGTTCTCCAACCTGGACGTGTCCCTCCGCAAGCAGATGCGCGAGGAGGTCCGCCGTATCCTGAAAGAGGCCGGCGTCACTGCGCTGTCGGTCACGCACGACCAGGAGGAGGCGCTCTCGATCAGCGACCGTGTGGCGGTCATGTCCGACGGCCAGATCGAACAGGTCGGGCGGCCGGAGGTCGTCTTCCAGCAACCCGAATCGCGGTTCGTCGCGGAGTTTCTCGGCCAGGCCGGGTTCGTCTCCGGCCGTCTCGACGAGGACACCATCGAGACGGGGCTGGGAACGCTCGACACCGACATGATCCAGGGGCTGGGCCCGGAGTACGACGGCGCGGAGATCGACGTGCTGGCCAGGCCCGACGACCTGCGGGCGATCCCGACCGAGGAGACCGACGGCGACGGGCAGATCGTCGAGCGCGAGTACACCGGCCCCTCGTTCGTCTACACCGTCGAACTCGACACGGGTGACGTGGTGTACTGCGAGCACAACCACTCCGATCACCTCGATCTGGATCGCCGCGTCAGAGTCGACCTCGTCGCCGACCACCGGCTCGCCTGGTTCCCCAGCGATAGCGATGGCCTCCGGGACGACTGACCTCCGGTCACGGACGTGGCGCGTCGGCGTCGTCGCCGTCGCCGCGGTCGCCGCGGTCGCGGTCTGGCTTCTGGCCACGCGGCTGTTTCCGTACCACTCGCTGAACCACGACGAGGGGGTCTACCTCCAGCAGGCGGCGATGTTGCTCGACGGCCAGCTGTTTCTCTCCCCGCCGGTCGAAGAAGTCTTTCACCCCTGGTTTTTCGTCGAGGACGGGGGCCAACTGTACTCGAAGTACGCCCCGGTAGTGCCTGCGCTGTTCGCCGTCGGACAGCTGCTGGGTGCGGCGCGACTCGCGCTGGCCGGTATCGCCGCCGCCAACGTCGCGCTGGTCGCGCTGGTCGTCCGGGAACTGTTCGACCGCCGAACTGGGCTCGTCGCCGCGCTGTTCGTCCTCGCGTCCCCGCTGTTCCTGATCGACTCGGCGGTGTTCCTGCCGTACGCGCCCACGACGCTGCTCAACCTCACCTTCCTCTACGCGTATCTCCGGGCGGACCGGACCGGCGACCGTCGCTGGGCCGGGGCGGCCGGCGCGGCCGTGGGACTCGCCTTCTTCGCCCGACCGTACACCGCGGTGCTGTTCGCGGCTCCGGTGATCGGACACGCGCTGTGGACGCTCTATCGGGACGGCGGCGACGCGCTCCCGCGACAGGTCGTGACCGCGGTGTTCGGCCTGGCCGGGGTCGTCCTCTCGCTCGGGTACAACGCCGTGATGACCGGCTCGCCGCTGGTCTTTCCCTACCAGGAGTTCGCGCCGGAGGACGGACTCGGCTTCGGCCACCACGAGATTCTCGGCCACGAGGTCGACTACACCGTCGGCCTCGCGCTCCGGGCGAACGCACTGGTGCTGGAACAGCTGACGACGACCTGGCTCGCGGGCGGACTGCTCGGGGTCGCGGTCGCACTCGGCGGCATCGCGGTCGCCGTCAGGCGCGGGATCTCGGCCCGGCAGGGAATCCTCGTCGGCCAGATCGGTACCATCGTCGTCGGGAACGTCTACTTCTGGGGCAACTACAACGTACTCGGTGTGCTGGACCGGGCCGGCGACGGGCTGATCGCCTCTCACGGCCCGTACTACCACTTCGACCTCCTCCTGCCGTTCGGGGCCTTCGCGGCCGTGGGTGCGCTGGCACTCCTCGACGCAGTCCGGCGGGCGGCCGACGAGCGGGTCGAGCCCCGGGCGGTGCGTGTAGTGGTCGTCGCCGTGGCGCTGGTGAGCGTCGCGATGCTGGGAGGTGTGACTGCGACGAACGCCGAGCGTCCGGTGGAGATGAACGCGCTCGCGACCGAGACGTACGAGCGGGCGTACGACCCCTTCGAGGAGCGGTCCTTCGACGAGGCGCTTGTCTTCCTTCCGACGCCGTACGGTGACTGGCTGAATCACCCGTTCCAGGCGCTCCGGAACGACCCGGGATACGACGGATCGGCGGTCTACGCCATGGACGAACGCCCCTTCGCGGTCGTGGACGCCTACCCCGACCGGACGCTGTACCGCTACACCTTCCGCGGTGAGTGGGAACCGTACAGCGGCGCACCACGCGGCGCGCGGATCCAGCCCGTCGATCACGCCGCCGGCGAGACGGTCACGCTGAACGCGACCGTCGGCCTCCCGTCGACCTACCGGTCGGTCTCGGCGACCCTCACCGCCGACGAGGAGAGCTTTACCGTCGTGGCACGCAACGCGACCGATCCGACGACCGCGCGGATCCGCTTTGAGGACGGTCGCGCCCGACTCGTCGGCCCGAACTGGCCCACGCACTCGGTCCCGTACGACGAGCGCGAGGCGGTGTCGCTGACGCTGTTCGTCGACAAGGGACCCGGCGCGAGCTTCAGCTACCGGTTCGAGACGCCCGTCAGTCACGAGGGGCGTCGCGTCCGCGCGCTGACGCCGCGGATCGAACGCTGTGTCGCCATCGGCGAGTGCGGCGGGGACGCCGGCTACGTGCCCGATCTCGCACCCGACTGGGCGACGGTCCGGACCGACCTGACGGCCCGAGAGGACAACCGATAAGCCCGTGAGCGCCCAGCCTCCGGTATGGAACTGACTCGACGGGACGCCGTGGCGGCGCTGGGTGCGGTCGGCGTCGCCGGTGGCGCACTGGCCGTGTCGCAGTCGGACGGGTCCGACACCAGTGAGGGCGACGACTCGACGCCGACGCCCACGCCGACGGAGTCTGACGAGGGGGAGTCAGGTCTCTCGGACCACGACCTCGATACCGCCGTGGCAGTCGCGGAAGCCATCTATCCCTCGGCCGTCGAGAACGTCGAGGGGTTCGTGACCGACTTTCTGCGCGGGCGCGTCGCGGACGATCCCGAGCGAGCGACAGAGATCGGCGAGACGGTCTCCTACCTCGACGACTACGTGGCGACGTGGTACGACGTGGACGGGTACCTCTCGCTCCCGCCGGAAACCCGAGCCGAGGTCTTCGAGGACATGAACGCGAACACGGTCGACCCCGAACCCGAGGGCGGGGATGTCCAGCGCGTGCGTTACTACCTGATCAACGACCTGCTGTTCGCCCTCTACGCGTCTCCGACCGGCGGGGAACTGGTCGGCATCGAGAATCCGCAGGGCCACCCTGGTGGAACCGCCAGCTACCAGCGTGGACCGCGACCCCAGAAGTAGCCGCGTTCAGCGCAGTCGTTCTTCGGCCGCGACCGTGACGATCGACTTCGCGATGGCGTAGCCCCCGCTGATGGGATCGAGTTTCGTCTCGCCCGCGCGCTCGCCGTACTCGATGGGGATCTCACACACGTCGTACTCCCGCATGAGCGGCCTGATCAAAAGTTCCGCCGACAGGCCGGTGTTCTCGGTCCAGTCGATCTTCTCGATCACTTCACTCCGGTAGGCTCGCATCCCGGTCGTCGTGTCGTGAACGCGCTCGCCGAGCAGGGCACTCGCCAGCGCGGCGAAGGCGTGGTTCCCGAAGCGGTTGAACGCCGGCATCGTGTCGGCCCCGTGGTAGAGTCGGTCGCCGCTGACCACGTCGTAGCCCTCGTTGATCCGGTCGAGGAAGTCCGGCAGTCGATCCATCGGGTAGGTGTCGTCGCAGTCGGTCGTGACGACGACGGGTCTGTCCGCTGCCCGGAGCGCGGCCTCGACCGCGACGCCGTAGCCCTGGGGCTCCTGTTCGATGACCCGAGCACCGTGTTCGCGGGCGATCTCCGGGGTCCGGTCGTCGGACCCGTCGACGCAGACGACCTCGGCACGGCCGCCGGTCACGTCGTCGATGTCTTCGAGTACCGTCCCGATCGCTGCTTCCTCGTTGTACGTCCCCATCACGACACTCAAATCGTCGAACGTGAATCGCTCGCTCTCCGTACGCGCCTGCTGAAGACTCATTGTGTACCCGTCGGCACGTATGCCTCTTGAACTTTTAGGTTCACCAAAATTAGTATCAACGAACCTATCGGATTGGGCGGGTCGTGATACCCGACCGAGATGGCCCTCTGTCTCGGCAGAGTGGTCGGAGTGGACAGCGGGCCGTGCGAGTTAGGGCCGGGTACCGTCGGGACCGACTATCAATGGCTGTCGCCCGTTACCGGAGACATGCCGAAATTCGTCCTGTACGGGGGGAAGGGTGGCGTCGGCAAGACGACGTGCGCGGCCGCGAGGCGCTCGAACGCCTAGCGGACCGGATCGAGATCTGACGACCGCTCAGTCGGCTGACTCCGAGCCGACGGTGAGGACCGCGACGGGTGCCGCCCGGACGACTTTCTCCGTCACGCTCCCGAGGAACAGACGGTCCAGCCCGGTCCTGCCGTGGGTCCCCATCACGACGAGATCGATCCCGTTCGCGTCGATGTAGTCCAGGATGGCCTGGTGCGGGGCACCCTCCGCGACCTTCCCCTCGACGGTCCCCACGTCGGCGGCCTCGGCGGCGTCGATAACGTCCTGGATCGCCCGTTCACCGGCCGATTCGAGTGATTCGAGGACTTCCGGACCGGCAGTTTCGTCCATCGGCGGTTCCTCGACGACGTAGAGGGTGTGCAGGGCCGCGTCGTATCGCTTCGCGTGGTCGACGGCGTGGTCGACCGCCGTCTGTGCCGTGTCACTCCCGTCGGTCGGGACGAGGATGGAATCGTACATACCGGATCTTGGGTAGCCGGGCGTATATGCGTACTGTGCGTTCCCGCTGGACTGGAACGACTGCTCCGGTCACCCGGCGCGTGCGTCCCCCTTCTCGGCCGCCTCGCTCTCGCTCCAGTACCCGACGTACACCTGGCCAAGGAACAGCAGGGAGAACGCCGCGTTGAGGTAGATGGTGTATCCAGAAGGGGCGGTGCCGCCGGCCTCGCCCTGGGGCGGGACGAGTCCGATCCCACTCCAGAGGTAGTGGATAATCACGCCCGAGATCACCGCCGTGACGAAGATACTGCCGAACAGCACTGCGGCCATCCTCAGACCGTAATATCGTCGATACGCGTCGTCGATAGTCGGCACGATCAGGTCCGCGAAGATGAACGACATGACCCCGCCGAAGGCGATGCCGTTCGACCAGAGAATGACCGCGAACGGAACGTTGCCGACCGAACACACGAACGTGACGACGCCGATGAGGACGCCGATGACGGCGCTCGCGAGTACCCAGGTGAACGTGCCTTCGGCACCGACGCCGAACAGCGTGGTCCACCACGCGCGTGGGACGAACGCGCCGATGAGGCCAGCGATCAGGAATCCGGCGACGATGTCCGTCCAGAGCATGTTCCACTCGCCCAGCGCGTTTTTCGACGCCAGCCGCCAGCCGTCACGAGTCAACAGCCGGTCGCGCCACGTCGCTCCCGACTGGCGCTGTTGCTCACGGTAGGCGTCCCTGCATGACTCGGAACAGAAGTACTCCGTACCGCCCTCCGTCTCTAGCGCGAGAACATCGTCGCTGGTCGGATCGACTTCCATCCCACAGGCGGGGTCACGGACACCCTCGGCCGATCTGAGGTGGTCGCGGGCGGACGCGAACCAGCTGTCGGGCACGACGTACTTGAACGTGACCGCGAGGAGCGCGATGAGAACGAGCCCGGCGACGTAGTCGGCGAGTACGAACTGCCAGCCCAGCAGAATCCACATCACGAGACCGAGTTCGATCACGAGGTTCGTCGAGGCGAACTGGAACGCGGCGAGGCTGGCGACCGGCGAGGCTCCTTTCTTGAACAGTGACTTCGTGGTCGCGACCGCGCCGAACGAACACGACGACGACGCCGCACCGAAGACGGTCCCCAGGCCGAGCGCTCGCAAGCCGTCGCCGCCGAGAACCGCCGACATCGTCTCTTCACTGACGAACGTCTCGACGGCACCGGCGATAGTGAAACCGAGTACCAGCGCCCACCACGTCTCCCAGCCCATCTCGGCGGCGAGTTCCAGTCCCGCGATCAGGGTATCGACGATCATGCGTGGTCAGTTCGATAACGGTCGGTGGCGTCTCATGCCGACGCCTCGTACCCGGCCGCTTCGACGGCCTCGACGAGTGATTCCACCTCTGCGTCGCCGTCGACGGTAGCGGTCGCAGTCTCGCGGTCGACGCTGACCGCCGTCACACCATCGACGCCTTCGAGCGCTTCGGAAACGGTCCGTTCGCAATGCTCACAGCTCATCCCTTCGACCGTGATCGTTTGGGACATGCGGTCGAGTATGGGAGCATAGCTTTTCTCGATTATCACTTCGATATCGAGAGCGATTCCGGATGAGACATTGGAAAGTCGGGAGCACTTCTCCGAGATGTTTCGATCCCGAACCATACTGGCGCAGCCACGACGAGGGGGATCGAGAACGTATCGACGGCGGTAGTATATACTCGATGCGACAAGAACGGTCTCGTATCGTGGTCTCAGTTCGCATACGGTCTCTCTATCGACGGGTATTTATGTACCACCCTCATCGAATGGAATGCACACGACGGATGGCGGCGAGCGGGGGTCGCCCGCTACGCCATCCACACCCTAGACGAGTTTCCTCGTCGATGATGGCGATGTGAGCGAGATTCCACACAGTGGCGTCTCGCTCCCCACGTTGGTTAGTGGGGCTCGCGAAAGTATGAGGATTCCACCCCTGCGGCCTCGCCGTACAGATGGTATCTGATGTGAGCCTTGACAGTTCGGTGATACACTATCGAATATCTCGATACCTTGTCACCGAATGACGGACACATAGCGTGTCTCCGCCAGCCCCCCATGATTGGGGAATGCATTCCGGTTGATCCTGCCGGAGGCCATTGCTATCGGAGTCCGATTTAGCCATGCTAGTCGCACGAGTTCAGACTCGTGGCAGATAGCTCAGTAACACGTGGCCAAACTGCCCTACAGATCGCGATAACCTCGGGAAACTGAGGCCAATAGCGAATACGGCTCTCACGTTGGAGTTGCAGAGAGCTGGAAACGCTTCGGTGCTGTAGGATGTGGCTGCGGCCGATTAGGTAGACGGTGGGGTAATGGCCCACCGTGCCGATAATCGGTACGGGTCGTGAGAGCGAGAGCCCGGAGACGGAATCTGAGACAAGATTCCGGGCCCTACGGGGCGCAGCAGGCGCGAAACCTTTACACTGCACGACAGTGCGATAAGGGGACTCCGAGTGCGAGGGCATACAGTCCTCGCTTTTGTACACCGTAAGGTGGTGTACGAACAAGAACTGGGCAAGACCGGTGCCAGCCGCCGCGGTAATACCGGCAGTTCGAGTGATGGCCGCTCTTATTGGGCCTAAAGCGTTCGTAGCCGGCCACGCAAGTTCGTCGGGAAATCTGCCCGCTTAACGGGCAGGCGTCCGGCGAAAACTGCGTGGCTTGGGACCGGGAGACTCGAGAAGTACGTTCGGGGTAGGAGTGAAATCCCATAATCCTGAACGGACTACCGATGGCGAAAGCATCTCGAGAGCACGGATCCGACGGTGAGGAACGAAAGCTGGGGTCTCGAACCGGATTAGATACCCGGGTAGTCCCAGCTGTTAACGATGCCCGCTAGGTATGGCACAGGCCACGAGCCTGTGCTGTGCCGAAGTGAAGACGCAAGCGGGCCGCCTGGGAAGTACGTCTGCAAGGATGAAACTTAAAGGAATTGGCGGGGGAGCACTACAACCGGAGGAGCCTGCGGTTTAATTGGACTCAACGCCGGACATCTCACCAGCACCGACAGTGTGCAGTGAAGATCAGGTTGATGACCTTATTGGAGCCACTGAGAGGAGGTGCATGGCCGCCGTCAGCTCGTACCGTGAGGCATCCTGTTAAGTCAGGCAACGAGCGAGACCCGTGTTCCTAATTGCCAGCAGCAACCACGTGTTGGCTGGGTACATTAGGAAGACCGCCACGGCTAACGTGGAGGAAGGAACGGGCAACGGTAGGTCAGCATGCCCCGAATGTGCTGGGCAACACGCGGGCTACAATGGCCGAGACAAAGGGTTGCTACCCCGAGAGGGGACGCTAATCTCCGAAACTCGGTCGTAGTTCGGATTGCGGGCTGAAACCCGCCCGCATGAAGCTGGATTCGGTAGTAGTCGCGTGTCATTAGCGCGCGGCGAATACGTCCCTGCTCCTTGCACACACCGCCCGTCAAAGCACCCGAGTGAGGTCCGGATGAGGCCACCATGCGGTGGTCGAATCTGGGCTTCGCAAGGGGGCTTAAGTCGTAACAAGGTAGGCCTAGGGGAATCTGGGCCTGGATCACCTCCTACAGACCGGGACTGGGGTCACACCCAGCCCACTCGTCCTGTCTTCGGACAGGAATGGTGACAGCCAGCCGCTTCGGCTGGCCACTGAACTGTCAAGGTTCACACCCTCTCACGAGGGCAGACCGATAGCTCAGTGGTAGAGCACCGCATTGCGGATGCCCCGGTTCGATTCCGGGTCGGTCACTACCGCGGACGGCGATCCCGTTCGCGCAACCGATGCACCATCCCGCGAAAGCGTGGTTGGGAAGGGTACGATGTCGCACGCAGAACCGCCGCGTGTGAACGATGACGACCGTGTGTACGTGCAATCCAGACGTCAACTGGACCCGTTTCATCGTGGAACGTGTGTCCGACATCAATTGGCTACTATGCCTCTTGGTGGATGGCTCGGCTCGAGCGCCGACGAAGGACGTGCCAAGCTGCGATAAGCCTGAGGGAGCCGCACGGAGGCGAAGAACTCAGGATCTCCGAATGGGAATCCCCACCGCAATTGCTTCGCGCAATGGGGAACGCCGGGAATTGAAACATCTCAGTACCGGCAGGAAGAGAAAACGAATGTGATGTCGTCAGTAACCGCGAGTGAACGCGACGGAGCCCAAACCGAAGCGCTTACGCGCAATGTGGTGTTTGGACTGACTCTCACCGTCCGACAGTCTTCACGAAGTCTCCTGGAACGGAGCGTGACACAGGGTGACAACCCCGTAGTGAAGACCGGTACGACGTGCGTCAGCTCCAGAGTATCGGGGGTTGGAAATCCCTCGTGAACACGGCAGGCATCTACTGCTAAGGCTAAATACGACTCGAGACCGACAGTGAACAAGTAGCGTGAGCGAACGCTGAAAAGCACCCTCAGAAGGGAGGTGCAATAGGGCCTGAAATCAAGTGGCGATGGAGCGACGGGGCATACAAGGCCTCTCCAGAAACGATCGAAGGGCGACCTTCCAGTAGGACTGGCGAGGAGCCGATGTTCCGTCGTACGTTTTGAAAAACGAACCAGGGAGTGTGTCTACGAGGCGAGTCTAACACGATCATCGTGGAAGGCGCAGGGAAACCGACATGGCCGCAGTGCTCTGCACGAGGGCCGCCGTGTTCAAGCGCGGGGAGTCTCGTGGACACGACCCGAAACCGAGTGATCTACGCGTGGGCAAGGTGAAGCGTGCCGAAAGGCACGTGGAAGCCTGTTAGGGATGGTGTCCTACAATACCCTCCCGTGACCTACGTGTAGGGGTGAAAGGCCCATCGAACTCGGCAACAGCTGGTTCCGACCGAAACATGTCGAAGCATGACCTCCGCCGAGGTAGTCCGTGAGGTAGAGCTACTGATTGCCGTGTCCGCCCTCGAGAGAGGTCGGCGCGGCTGTCAAACTCCAAACTTACGGACGCTGTCGACGCGGGGAGTCCGGTATGCGGGGTAAGCCTGTGTACCGTGAGGGAGACAACCCAGAGCTGGGTTAAGGTCCCAAAGTGTGGATTAAGTGCGATCGAAGGTGGTCTCAAGCCCTAAACAGCCGGGAGGTGAGCTTAGAAGCAGCTACCCTCTAAGAAAAGCGTAACAGCTTACCGGCCGAGGTTTGAGGCGCCCAAAATGATCGGGGCTCAAATCCACCACCGAGACCTGGCCGCAGGAGTCACATCCTGACCGCGTAGGTCGGCGATCCGATTGGGTGGAAGCACGGGCGAGAGCTCGCGTGGACCGATTGGGTACGAAAATCCTGGTCAAAGTAGCAGCGATAGTCGGGTAAGAATCCCGACGGCCTTACGAGCAAGGGTTCCTCGGCACTGTTCGTCAACCGAGGGTTAGTCGGTCCTAAGTCACACCGTAACTCGAATGTGACAAAAGGGAAGCTGGTTAATATTCCAGCACCATCACACAGTGAAAGTCGACGCTTTGGGGCAATCCGGTCCGGGCCTTCGCCCGGACGAATCATCGAACCTCGTGGAAGCCGTAATGGCACGAAGCGAGCGAAGGGTGAGATAGCGCAAGCCGGACGTACCCAGAGCCCGTGAAAAGACGAGTGTGATGTCCGTACCGAGATCCGACACAGGTGCTCGTGGCGGCGAAAGCCAAGGCCTGTCGGGGACAATCGACGTTAGGGAATTCGGCAATCTAGTCCCGTACCTTCGGAAGAAGGGATGCCTGCCTCGGAAAGAGGCAGGTCGCAGTGACTCGGGGCCTCGGACTGTCTAGTAACAACATAGGTGACCGCAAATCCGCAAGGACTCGTACGGTCACTGAATCCTGCCCAGTGCGGGTATCTGAACACCTAGTACAATAGGACGAAGGACCCGTCAACGGCGGGGGTAACTATGACCCTCTTAAGGTAGCGTAGTACCTTGCCGCTTCAGTAGCGGCTTGCATGAATGGATCAACCAGGGGCCCGCTGTCCCAACGTCGAGCCCGGTGAACTGTACGTTCCAGTGCGGAGTCTGGAGACCCCCAAGGGGAAGCGAAGACCCTATAGAGCTTTACTGCAGGCTGTTGCTGGGACATGGTCGCTGATGTGCAGGGTAGGTAGGAGACGCCACACAGGTGCGTGCGCCAGCACGTCGCCGAGTCACACATGAAACACTACCCGTCAGTGACTGTGACCCTCACTCCGGGAGGAGGACACCAATAGCCGGGCAGTTTGACTGGGGCGGTACGCGCTTGAAAGAATATCGAGCGCGCCCCAAGGCCATCTCAGCCGTGTCGGAGACGCGGCGAAGAGCGCAAGAGCAAAAGATGGCTTGACAGTGTCCTGCCTAACGAAGGACGCTGACGCGAAAGCGTGGTCTAGCGAACCTATGTGCCCGCTTGATGCGGGCCATAGATGACAGAAAAGCTACCTTAGGGATAACAGAGTCGTCACGCGCAAGAGCACATATCGACCGCGTGGCTTGCTACCTCGATGTCGGTTCCCTCCATCCTGCCCGTGCAGCAGCGGGCAAGGGTGAGGTTGTTCGCCTATTAAAGGAGGTCGTGAGCTGGGTTTAGACCGTCGTGAGACAGGTCGGCTGCTATCTATTGGGGGTGTCATGGTACCTGACGGGAACGTCCGTATAGTACGAGAGGAACTACGGATGGTCGCCACTGGTGTACCGGTTGTCCGAGAGGGCACGTGCCGGGCAGCCACGCGACACGGGGTAAGAGCTGAACGCATCTAAGCTCGAAACCCACCTGGAAAAGAGGTACCGCCGAGATCACTCGTAGAAGACGAGGTCAATAGACTCGGGGTGTACGCACCGAGGTGACGAGGTGTTTAGCCCGCGAGCACTAACTGATCGAAGCCACCAATCATACCGCATTGGACACACAGACCCGACGAATCGGGTCCAGGCGTTAACTGGATTGCACGTACACATGGTCGTCCGCATCGTACTACCGACGACTGGCGTTCCGAACTGCTCGGCAGTTCGAGACGCGGTTCGATTCCGCGAGTCGGCGTTAAGGCGGCCACAGCGGCGGGGTTACACCCGTACCCATCCCGAACACGGAAGTTAAGCCCGCCAGCGTTCCGGGGCCTACTTGAGTGCGCGAGCCTCTGGGAGACCCGGTTCGCCGCCTCCACTCATTTCGACCCGCACCAGCAGCGCGCTGGTGCGGGTCTTTCTATTTCGAACCACCCAGCGACGGCTGGCGTTCGCCTAGCCGGACTCGGTAGCGTTCCCGCTCACCGGAGTGGCCGGGTATCGCTGATCGGAAGACAGAGCGACGGTGTCCAGTGGAGTAGGGCACCGACAGTACCGGCTCGCGGACGGTCGTCGAACTGGGGACTGACGAGATCGCAGCGGGGCCGATGCGTTCGGTCGGTCAGGTCATCGACACCGACTCGTAGTCCATCTCGGCGGCGACCTCGGGGTGGACCGCCGCGAGGAGGTATCGGGTGGTATCGGTGAAGTACTCAATGAGGCGTTCCGTCCGAGAGGCGTCGAACGCGCCGAGTGAATCGACCAGCAGGAAGGGGGAGACCTCGTCGACGTCGTAGACGAGGAACCCGGCCAGACCGAGGACGAGTCCGATGACCGCCCGTTCGCTCTCGGCGAGGTGTTCGATGGAATCCTCCCGGACGACGCCGTCGACCTCACGCGCGATGACGATGTCGAAATTACCGGTGAGGCGAACGCGCTCGATGCGCTCGAAATCGAGTGCGTCGAGCAGGTCGTCCATCGTCTCGTTGAACACGTCTCGCAGCTCCTGTTCCTGGTTCTCGATTCGGTCGGTCAGCGACCGGATATCCGCGCTCAGCCGTTCGATTTCCGCACGCTTTCGCTCGCGCTCGTCGCGTTTCGACTCCAGATCCTCGATGGTTTCTTCCAGACGCTCGGCGTCCCGGCGGAGCGTCTGGAGTTCGAGACGAGTCTCCTCGATTTCGGTCGCCAGGTCCGACCGGGATTCGGCGCGCTCGCTCTCGTGGGAGTCGATCTCGTCGGTGACTTCGTCGAGTTCGGACTCGATACGGTCCAGCTCCGTCCGCTTCTGTTCGAGGGAATCGCGACGCTGCTGGAGCTGCTGGTCGATGTCTGTCAGGTCTCCCTCCAGTTCTTGAACGCGCCGGCGCGCGTCCGTGGCCGCCTCGATATCGTTCTCTATTTCGGACAGCTCCGGTTCCCGTTCGCGCTTGCGTTGTTTGTCCTGTTTGAGGACCTCCTGGAGCTCTTCGACGGTGTCCTCGAAATCACTTCGGGGCGCAGGGTTGCCGCAGGCCCAACAGGAGAGCTCGTCGTCCACGAGTCCGGGTTCGTAGCCGAGGCTCCCGGCGTACTCCGAGTCGAGTAGTTCCCTGTTCGCCGACAGCACCGACTGGAGGATGTCGATCCGTTCGGTGATCTCGGAGAGTTCCTCACGAACGGACTCACGCTTCTGTTTGAGACGCTCGATGTCGTGGGAGTCGGCGTGTTCACGGGCCGCTTCGAGTTCGGATTCGGTCGTCGACCGACGTTCGGTCAATCGGTCGATGGTCTCCTCCAGTTCTTCGATCTGGTTGCGATAGTTCTCCCGTTCGGCCCGCAGGTCGGTTCGTCGCTCCCGGAGTTCCTCGAGTCGTTCGTCGTCGGTTTCGGTGTCGTTTTGCTCGGCGTAGAGGGCGTCGAGTTCCGAGTCGAGTGCCTCGATCCGCTCCCGTGTCTCGGCGAGTTCGTCTGTCCGATCTGCCAGTCGCTCGTCGATATCGTCCAGGCGTTCGACGTCGCTACGCAGGTCGCGCTTCCGTGACATCTTCTCGGACCGCTCGGATTCGAGTGCCTCGATGTCGATCGGCTCTTTCAACAGCGACTCGACGTCTTCACCCTTCTCGACCGCGCTCCGGAGCGAATTCGTGCCGAGGAGGCATGCGAACTGGGTGACGAGCTCGGTGTCGTCCGGGTCGCTCAGCCAGCCGTCGCCGCTGATCTCGTATCCGGCCCCGTTTCGTCGGGCCTGACGCTGTATCTCGTTGCCGTCGAGTCTGAGCCGAACGCTCGCCAGGTCGGCCCCGCTGCGAACGGGAATCTCGTCGGCACCGAGTGCGAACTGGATACTTCGCAGGAGCGATGTCTTGTTCGAGGCGTTGCGGCCGACGACGAGCGTCGTTCCCGGCTCGAAGCTGAACGAGGCGTCCGATATCCCACCGATGTTCTGGACGTCGAGTTCGATCTCACTCATTGTCTACCTGTGTGGGTTCGACGGCGGTCGGTCCCCAGAGAGGCGACAGGAGGCAACCGGTGTTCGACGAAACCCGTTCCATCTGTTGGTTGCAGTTGCACAGCGGCGAGCAAATATTCGTCGGTTCGCTCCCTCCGAAACCGCTACCGCGCGGCTCCGGGCTTCGAGCCACACGAGTCACTCCCGCTGCCCGGCCGAGAGATAATCGTCGACGTTGGTGTCGCGGCTCGTCTCGATCGACTGCTCCACGTCTGCGACGACGTCGAGTTCTCGAACCTGGCTGACGAGTTCGTCGACCCGGGAGTTCGTGGCGGCCGTCGCGACGGCGTAGATGTCGTACGTGCCGACGCCGCGGGTCACCAGCCAGAACGGCATCTCGGAGATCCGATCCAGGGCCGTCGACTTGGCCTCGGCGTCGTCGGTCACTGTGATCGCCAGACGGACGATCTCCCACTCGTGTTCTTCCGGTTCGAGGAGAAAGAAGATCGAAGTCCGGTCGAGCAGCTTCGACACGCGGTGTCGGACGCCTTCACTTGACATCTCGTGTCCCTCGCGGGCCAGTCGCTCTGCGATGTCCGAGTACGGTGTTCGCGGACCGTTCGCGAGAGCTTTGAGGATGATCCGGTCTACCTCGTCGGCGTCGGGTTCGAGAGACATACCCTGACAGGTGCCATCTACCCCCATCGTCTTTTCGGTAAACCCTGTGACGGTGGTCGACTCACCGATCACCGCCGGGTCCGACGAAATAACAATTCTAAAGGATAGTAATTTATATGTCTATTTCGGATAAGTATGTACCAGTCGTCCCGCTGTCAGTTATATCGAATATTGGATACCGAGGTCTTTAGAGCCTTAGTTTGAGCGGTTTCGAAAATACAGTACCGATACCCGCCCGTGGTGACGAGCGACTAAATCCGAGCCCCCTATATTCGGTATCTGCGGCTCAAAACTGCGTATGGCCGGATTTGATACGAGTTCCGAGATCCGACGGCGGATCGTCACCGGTCCACGATATAATTATAACTTTTCTGGGTACTATGTGAAAGTAATCAGTTTTGTATATTTCGTATCCGGAGTTGGAGTGTCGTGTGTTTCCGCCCCCACAACAATAATAATCGGATGTGGCAATATCGAAGCAATGGTTGTTTCGACGATGACGAAGGCGATCGAAGCCGTCGACGGCGGCGATGTCGTGTACGTAGGCGGGTTCGGATTCGCCCAACCGTTCTCCGCAGTTCACGAACTGATCCGACAGGGCGTCTCGAATTTACACGTGATCCGGTCGTCCGGTGGTGTCTTGCTCGACCAGCTGGTCGGTGCTGGCTGTGTCTCGGAGACGACGATCGCCCACTGCTGGAACGCGGTCGGACCGACGCCGACGAGCGCGTTCCGGCGGGCGGCCGAGGACGGCGTCCCGCGGCCCATCACAGTCGAAGAACACGGCCTCGGAAACCTCGTCTTGCGGCTGTTCGCTGGCGCACGGCGTCTGCCGTTCGTCCCGGCTGGTCCCGTCGAGTCGACGGGGCAGTTCGAGAATCAGTCCTTCTCGGGGAAGTTCAGCGAAGTTACCTTCGACGGCGATAGCCACTACGTGATGGAGCCGCTGAATCCGGACGTCAGTATCGTCCACGTTCCCCGTGCCGACGAGCGGGGGAACGCCCAGTTGACCGGCGCCCGCGCCGAGATAAAACACGGCGCGATGGCCGCCGACACGCTTCTGGTCACGACCGAGGAGATAGTCCCCTCGGATCAGATCCAGGACACACCGGACGAGACGGTCGTTCCCGGGTTCATGGTCGATCACGTCGTCGAATCGCCCGGCGGTGCCCATCCCTCGGGCGTCCTCGGGTGTTACGGGCGGGACATCGACTACCTGGAACACTACGGCGAGGTGACGGGCTCGCTCGACGAATTCGAGGCGTACCTCGACGAGTGGGTCTACGGCGTCAGCGACCGGGCGGAGTACCTCGAAGCAGTTCGAGCCAGCGGGTTCGCGGAGGTGTCCCCGTGAGCGACCCCGAGCCGACACAGCGCGAACAGTTGCTCTACACGGCAGCCCAGGAGTTCCGTGACGAGAGCACCGTATTCACCGGGTTTCACTGGCCCGTCGTCGCCGCCAGAGTGGCGAGAAAACTCCACGCCCCGAACCTCACCTCCGTCTTCGAGGCCGGCATCGTCTACAGGGGCACCTCCGAGACGCTGCCGACGAGTACGACCGAAATAAATGCCTTCGACGGAAACGCCGACATGTACGGCAACTCGCTGGACACGTTGCACACGTTCCTCAAATCGGGCCACCTCGACCGCGCGGCCATCGACGTGTCGAACGTCGACCGCTTCGGTAACGTCAACACCACGGTCATCGGGGAGTACGACGACCCCGCAGTCCGCCTGCCCGGCCCGGGCGGTGCCAACGATATCGCAACGCACGCCGAGGATCTGACGCTCATCTGTGGCTCGGCCGACCCGGAGCGCTACCAGGACCGGGTGTCCTACGTGTCGAGTCCCGGCCACATCGACGGGGACGGCTCCCGCGAAGAAGCCGGCTTCGAGCCGGGGACCGGCCCCTCGAAGCTTCTCACCCCGCTCGGAACCTTCCGCTTCGACGAGACGGGGCGCACACGACTCGACCGGCTCGTTCCCGGGGCTACCGTGGCGGACGCCCGGGAGATGACGGGCTGGCCCATCGAGGACGGGGACTACGGGACCCTACCCGCCCCCGACGCGGACGAACTGGCTGTCGTCCGCGAGGTCCTCGAAGAAGCGGCGGACCGCAATTACGCGGCGATTCGTCCCTGAGCGGCCGACGCTGCTCGCCGCGCAGTTTCCGGAGCCGGGATATCTTTAACAGTCCCCGTCGAACCGATTGTGTGAGCCAATGGCACATGTAACGAACAGGGAGTTGGTCCTCCCCGGATACCGAGTCTCCACTGGTACCATCCGCGACCAGTGGGGTGGCGGAGCGAGTGGCGTACAGCACAAGACCGTGCAGGCGAAAGACGACGATTCGACGACGCTGGCGACGCGGGCGGGACGCGCCGCGCTCGACGGACGGACGGACGTGGACGGCGTCTTCTTCGCCACGACGACACCGGCCTACGAGTACGGGTCGGTGACGCCGTTTCTCGCGGAGTCACTGGGCCTCGACGACGACACGCACGTCCAGACGTTCGGCGAGTCGGCCCGGGCCGGCACCGCCGCGCTCCGGGCGGCCGGAAACGCCGTCGACGGCGACAGCGACGCGGTCCTCGTCGTCGCCGCGGAAGCACCGTCCCCCGCACCGCGAAGCGACTGGGAGAAAGTCGCTGGAGCGGGGGCCAGCGCCGCCGTGGTCGAGAGCGACGGGGACGGCCTCGAACGAGTGGCCGCAGGTACCTGTGCGCGCCCGCTGCTCGACGAGTGGCAGGCCCCGGGTAGCGACACACTGTCGACCGCCGACGACCGGTTCGCACGGAACGTCGGGTACGTCGAGACGACCCAGCGGGCTATCGAGCGAGCGCTCAACGCCGCCGACTGGTCGGCCGAGTCGCTCGACGCGCTCGTGGCGACCCACCCGAACGGCAAGTTCGCCGGTCGGCTGGCCGGTGCCGTCGGCGTCGGCGACGACGTACTGGCGACGCCTGCGTTCGGTCGCGAGTACGGCGACCTCCGTGCGGCGAGCGCGCTGGGGTCGCTGGCACTGGCCGACCTCACCGCAGGGGACCGTCTCGTGGTTGCGGGCTACGGCGTCGGGACGGCCGACGCGCTGGCCTACGAGGTGTCCGAACCGCCCGCGGCGGCGTCAGTCGCCGACGAACCGACCGAACTCGACTACGTCGACTACCTTACCCACGTCGATCAACTGGAGTGAGAACTGATGCACACCACTATGCGGGAGTTCCGCGACCGGGCAGCGAAGTTCGGCCTCGACCGGGCCGAGTGTACCGACTGCGGTCGGATGAACGATCCGACGGCCGAACTGTGTTACCACTGCGGCGGAGACGCCTTCGAGGACGTGACCCTCTCGCCGCGGGGCGAGGTGCAGACCTACGTCGTCCAGCACGCCCTCCCGGAGACGTTCGACACACCGCTCCCCATCGCCATCGTCGAGACGCCGGAGGGCGGGAAAGTCCTCGGGATGTTCACGGAGATCGACGAGCCCCATTCGGTGGCGATCGGTGACGCCGTGACCATCGAACTGAAACGGTTCGACCGGCAGGACGGACAGGTCCTCTACGAACCGAAGTTCCGACTCGACGGAGGTGCGTCGGCGTGAGCCGCGATGTCGCCGTCGTCGGAGCGGGGATGATCCCCTTCGGCGAACGGTTCGAACTCGGCTACTACGACATGATCGGCCGGGCCTACAGGGAGGCCACGTCCCACGTCGACCACGGCATCGACGACGCCGACGTCGACGCCGCCTGGCTCGGGACCGCCTACGGGACCCTCTCGAACGACGCCGAGATCGTCTCGGGGGCGCGCCTGAGCGAGGCGACGGGGCTGCAGGGAATCCCGATCACACGCGTCGAGAACGCCTGTGCGACGGGCAGCGACGCGGTGCGCAACGCCGCTGCCGCGGTCCAGGCCGGCCAGGCCGACGTTGCCGTCGTCGTCGGGGCCGAGAAGATGCGTGACAAGCCCACCGACGAGTTCATGAAGACAGTGACGAACCGGCCGACGACTCGCGGGATGACCGCGCCGGCCTTCTTCGCCATGTACGCCCAGCGGCACATGCAGGAGTACGGCACCACCCGCGAACAGATGGCCGAGGTGGCCGTCAAGAACCACGCGAACGGGACCAAGTGCGAGTACTCACACTTCGACTTCGAGGTCGACGCCGAGTCCGTCCTCGACGCGCCGTACGTCTCTTACCCCTTCGGGCTGTACGACTGTTCCCCACAGACCGACGGGGCCGCCTGTCTCGTGCTGGCGAGCGAGGACGTGGCCGATTCCTACACCGACGACCCCGTCTGGGTCCGCGGGACCGGCAACAGCACGGTGCCCTACGACATGACCAAGCGGGACGACTACCTCGAAGCCCGGCCCACCATCGAGGCCGCGAGCCAGGCCTACGAGATGGCCGGCGTCGGCCCCGACGACGTCGACGTGGTCGAACAGCACGACTGTTTCACCTTCACGGAACTGCTAAACATGGAGGACCTGGGCTTCTGTGAGAAAGGCGAGGGCGGCGAGTTCGTCGCCAGCGGTGCGACCCGGCTGGACGGCGAACTCCCGGTCAACCCGTCGGGCGGCCTCAAGGCCAAGGGGCACCCCATCGGCGCGACCGGCGTCGCACAGATCTGCGAACTCGTCTGGCAACTCCGGGAGGAGGTCGGCGAGCGACAGGTCCCGGACGCGACGACCGGCCTCCAGCACAACCTCGCCGGGTCGCTCGCGGTCAGCAACGTCACCGTCGTCTCGACGGAACGGAACTGAGACGGTTGGACCCGGGACCGGCGTCCCGGGCCCTTGCGACGGTACCTACACTCAAGTGGTGGCGCGCCCTTGTCCGAGAGGAGATGTACGAAGACGTGCAGTACGAGGCGAGCGAGGGTATCGCGACCATCACCATCGACCGTCCGGACGTACTCAACGCGTTTCGCGAGCAGACGATCCTGGAGTTGAACGCCGCGATTCGGGACGCCCGCGAGGACGACGGCGTCTACGCCATCGTGCTCACCGGTGCCGGCGGGGCGTTCTGTGCCGGGGCCGACACCACCGAGATGCCCGCCTGGGACGAACAGGCCAAAGAGGATTACGCGGGCTACCTCTGGGGCGTCCAGAACGTCGTCCGCCAGCTCCGGGCGGCATCGAAACCCTCCATCGCGGCCGTCGCCGGCCCCGCCGTCGGCGCTGGCTGTGACTTCGGGCTGGCCTGTGACATGCGCGTGGTCGGCCCCGACGCCTTCTTCCGCGAGGGGTTCGTCCGCGTCGGCCTGATCCCCGGCGACGGCGGCGGGTGGCTGCTCCCCCGGCTGATCGGTGAGTCCGCCGCCAAACAGTACCTGCTCACCGGCCGCGACATCGAACCCGACGACGCCGTCGACCTCGGGCTGGCCGTCGAGGCGGCCGACGACCCGCTCGCGGCCGCCCACGACCTGGCCGAGGAGTTACTCGGCCTGCCCGCGACCGCAGTCCAGCGGACGAACGACCTGATCGACTCCGAACAGGGGTTCGAGGAGTACTGCGAGCGCGCCATCGAGTATCAGTGGGAGTGCGTCAACGACCCGGAACACCACGAGGCCGTGGCGGCGTTCAACGAGAAGCGCGACCCGGAGTACGACCGCGACTACAGCTAGAGGGTTCAGACCAGATCCGGGATGCCGTTTTTCTTCAGTTCGGCGGCGATCTGGTTCTTCTGGATCTCGTCGGTGCCCGCCGCCAGCCGCCGACCGCGGGCGCGTTTGTAGAGGTTCTCCAGCGGGTGGCCCTGCTGGTAGCCGTTCGCGCCGAACACCTGCAGCGACTCGCTGGTGACGTGCTCGACGGTCTCGGAGGCGAGCAGTTTCGCCAGCGACGCGTCCAGCCGGTCCGGAATGCGCCCCTGCTGTTCGGCGTTGACCGCCGCCCGGTAGGTCAGTGCCCGCGCGGACTCCAGCCGTTTCGCCATGTCGGCGAGTTTCCACTCGATGCCCTGGAACTCGCCGATGGCCTGGCCGAACTGCTCGCGCTGCTGTGCGTAGTCGATGGCCTTCGAGAGCGCGTTCCGGCTCCAGGCGTTCGCGACCGTCGCGCTGCCCAGTCGCTCCCAGTTGAGTGCCTTGAGCTGCTGTTTGAATCCCTCCTCGCCGCGAGTGACGACGTTCGCCTCTGGGACGACCACGTCGTCCATCCGGAAGTGGGTCTGTTCGTGTTCGGCCATGTTGGTGTAGTGCTGTTCGATCTCGACGCCGTCCCAGTCGAACTCGATCACGACCGAGCCGAGTCCCTCGGGGAACTTCGTCCACACCAGGGCGGCGCTAGCCGACTTGACGTGGCTGACCCAGATCTTCTCGCCGTTCAACACGAGATCGCCGTCGTCCTCGGTGATCTCGGTTCGCATCGAGCCCACGTCCGACCCGGATTCGGGTTCGGAGATCGCGATCACGACGGCGTCCTCGCCGGCCGTGACCGGCGGAAGGTACCGTTCCTTGGCCTCGTCGGTCCCGAACATCTCGATGGCCCGCGGGGCGACCATCTGCTGATTGTAGAGGAACTCGGCCGTGTCGGGACAGACTTTCCCGACTGCCTCGATGGTCAACATGGCTTCGAGTTCACCCATACCGCCGCCGCCGTACTCCTCGGCGATGTTGACCCCGAGGAAGCCACGGTCGGCGAGCAGTTCGACGTTCGGCCACGGTGCTTCGTGCCAGTCGAACGCGTCGTCCTCGAACTCCGATTCCGCGAGGTCGACGAGCGACGACACCAGCATCTCCTGTTCCGCGGAGAGCGAGAGCATACTCGGGATAACGAGTACGTGACCGTAAACCTTCCCCGGCCGGAAATCCACCGTCGTCGGGCCGTATCGCTACCGGACTTGCCGGGACGATCCGACCGCAGTCGGACGGTCGACGGGTGTGGACGGGGCGCGTCACTGCCGTGGTACGAACTTTTATTTCCGCACCGCGGGAGTCTGGGGTATGACGGTCAATCTGACCGACGAGGAGCGGGCCTTGCGTGACCGCACGCGCGAGTTCGGTACCGAACACATCCAACCCGTCGCGATGGAGTACGTCGAGTCCGGGGAGTGGCCCTGGGACATCTACGAGAAGGCGGCCGACGAGGGGCTCATCGGCCTTCCCTTCGAGGAGGAATACGGGGGGCAGGACGCCTCGCTGGTCGAGCAGTCGCTCGTCGCACAGGAGTTCTGCCGGGCGGACTCCTCGGTCGGGATCGCCCTCCACGGGTCGATGACGGGCTGTCACGCGATGTCCTCGCTTGGCACCCACGAGCAGAAGGAACGCTGGCTCGAACCGGTCACCCGCGGCCAGATGACGACCGCCATCGGCCTGACCGAACCCGACTCCGGGTCGGCCCTGGCCGAGACGACGACGACCGCCGAGAAGGACGGCGACGAGTACGTCATCGACGGGGAGAAAGACTGGATCGCGAACGGCGTCAGCGGCGACTGGGTGGCGACGCTCTGTCGCACCGACCCCGATCCCGAGAAACCCCACCGCGGACTGAGCCTCATCGTCGTCCCCACGGACGCCGACGGGTACGAGGCCGAGGAACGGGAGAAGCTCGGGCTGGACGCCGCCGAACACGCCCGGATGACCTACGACAACGTGCGCGTGCCCCAGGAGAACCTGCTCGGCGAGGAAGAAGGAAAGGGGTTCTACCAGGCGCTGGACTGGCTCGAACACGGCCGGGTGGACATCGCCGCCGCCCACCTCGGGATGGCCGAGGGGGCCTTCGACCGCGCGCTCGCCCGGGCCAAGGACCGCGAACAGGGCGGCCAGCGTATCGGCGACTACCAGGGGATGCGCTGGAAACTGGCGGACATGCGCAAACAGATCGAAGTGGCCAACTCACAGGTGTATCGCGCCGCCAGGGCCATCGACGAGGCCGAATCCGGTGGCGAGGTCGAGGAGAGCCTGATAGAGCAGGCCAGTATCGCCAAGCTGTACGCCACCGAGATCGCCTGCGAGGTGGCCGAGGAAGCGGTCCAGATCTTCGGCGGTGCCGGCTACGGGACCGACGAGGAAATCGAGCACTTCTATCGTGACGTAAAAGCCGGCACGATCTACGAGGGGACCAGCGAGATCCAGCGCAACACTATCGGGAAGGTGCTCTTCGATGAGCTCTGAGATGGACTTCGGCGTCATGCTGTCGACGTTCGGCGACCACGCCTCGCCCGAGGCGTTCCGTCGCGTCGCCACGGCCGCCGAGGACGCCGGGTTCGACTCGGTCTGGGCCGGTGACCACGTCTCGTTCCCGGCCGAGATTCCCGACGAGTACCCCTTCTCGCCGAGCGGCGAGTCCCCGTTCCACGTCTCGCAGGACACCTACGACGTGTTCGGCGTCCTCTCACACCTGGCGGCAGTCACCGAGACGGTCGATCTGGGGACCAACACTTGCATCGTCCCCTACCGGCACCCGGTGGTGCTGGCGCGGAACGCCCTCACTGTCGAGGCGCTCTCGGACGGTCGGTTCGACTTCGGCGTCGCCCCCGGCTGGATGCGCACCGAGTTCGAGGTCCTCGACGTACCCTTCGAGGAACGAGGGAGCCGGACCGACGAGTTCCTCGACATGTTCACGCGGGCCTGCGAGGCGGGCGAGATCGACTTCGACGGCCCGCACCACTCCTTCCAGGAGACCGGCTTCCACCCGACGCCCGACGACGACGGGCCGACGATCTGGCTGGGCGGGAAGTCCGGTGCGGCGTTCCGGCGGGCCGCACAGTTCGGCGACGGCTGGACGATCTTCTGGGACCGGCCCGACGACATCGCGGCGGGCCGGGAGCGACTCATGAACGCCTGGACCGACTTCGAGCGCGAGGGCGACCCCGAAGTGGCCGTCATCCGAGCTACCGAGGTCGGCGAGGACACCGACCGGGACCCGTCGAAGCCGCTGGTCGGTGAACCCGCCGAGATCGCCGCGGATATCGAAGCCTACGCCGACGCCGGGACGACCCGCGTCGTGATCGACTTCTACACGACCGATATCGACGAACAGATCGAACAGGTCGAGCGGTTCGCCGACGGCGTCATCGACGCTGTGTGACCGCCGGGTCGGGCGAGTAGCGGTCCTCGACCCCCCATTCGCACGACAGGTCCAGTGTCGAAACCGACCGAATGAGCGGAAAATGGTCGGTAGGAGGTCTCTCGCGGCCCCGGTTGCGCTGGTACATAATTTTAAATCATCGATATCCGAATGGGTGTCCATGTCATCTCACAGACGGAGAGACGTCCTGAAAGCTGGCGGTGCTGTCGGTGTCGGTGCAATGACCGCGCTCGCCGGGTGTAGCGACCAGGGAGGAAGCGGCGGTTCCGGGACAGTGACCTTCGGGCACCTCGCTCCCCTGTCGGGGCCGTTCGCGACGATCGGCAAACCATCGAAGAAGGGGGCGGACCTCGCGGCCAAGCAGATCAACAACGGTGACGGCGACCTCTCCGTGGAGGTGACCCACGCAGACACGCAGGGTTCGCCGGAGACGGGCGTGACCAAGGCCCGGGAACTGGTCCAGCAGGACGACGTCGACGTCCTCATCGGGTTCGGGAGCAGTTCCGTGGCCAAGGCCGTCTCCGAGTTCGCCAACACGCAGAACAGGCTCTGTGTGGCCACCATCGCACAGACGCCGGACATCACCACGAAAAACTGCAATCGCGTGACGTTCCGGACGGCCTCGAACCTCGACCAGCTCACGAACGCGCTCGCCCGGACGACGAACGAACTGTCCGACGGGACCCGCGTGGCCGGCATCCTCCCGGACTACACGTTCGGGAAACAGACCTGGAACGTCTACAAACAGCAGATGAAATCCAGCGGCGCGACGGTCGTCAACGAGACGTTCCCGTCGTTCGGGCAGGGAGACTATCAAAACGAAATACAGGAGACGCTCAACGCGAATCCGGACATCGTCTACACGTCGATGTGGGCCGGTGACCTCATCACGTTCATCAAGCAGGCCTCCGGGTTCGACTTCTTCGAGCAGGTTCCGGACTTCGTGGCCGGCAGCGGGGCGATCACGGACGTCTCCCGGAGCCTCGGTTCGAGCATGAAGGAGATGATCGCCGTGGACCGGTACTTCTTCCAGTACCCGGACACCCAGAACAACCAGCAGTTCGTCGACTCGTGGCGCAGCGAGTACAGCGAGATTCCGGTCAACGTCGGCCAGGAGACCTACGCCGGCGTCAACGGCGTCGTTCAAGCCGCAGCAAAGAGCGGCGGGACCAGCACGGACGACCTGATCAGCGGCCTGGAAGGCCTGGAGTGGCAGGCACCCGAGGGGACCAAGACGATGCGCGCCGCGGATCACCAGGCCATCGACGACAGCATCTGGACGGGCGCCGTCGGCCCGGTCGAGGACCTGGACTTCTACGGCTTCACCGAGATGCTGCCCGTCGACGGCGCGAGCGTGACGCCCGAACCGAACTGTAGCCTCTGAGGCGTCGGTTCCGACGACTATCCAACTTATTTCAACATGACTCCAGTACCATGGTAGCACTCGACAGCATCGGGTTAGCGATCGTCAGTGGCATCGCGAACGGGATGTTGCTGTTCCTGGCAGCGGTCGGGCTGACGCTCATCTTCGGCGTCCTCGACGTGCTGAACTTCGCGCACGGGTCGCTGTACATGCTTGGCGCGTACTTCACGTATTTCCTGGTCAGCGACGGCGGGCTGCTCGCCAGTCTCCCCGGGAGTTTCTGGTTGGCGGTCGTGATCGCACCCCTCCTCGTGGCGCTCGTCGGCGTCGTGATGGAGCGGTTCATCATCCGCCCGGTGTACGACCAGGATCACGAGTTTCAGCTCCTGTTGACCTTCGGCCTCGTCCTCATCATCGACAACGGCGCGCGTATTCTCTGGGGGACCGACTTCCGGTCGGTGAGTCCCCCGGGGCTGCTCGACTTCCAGATCAGCCTGTTCGGGAGCGGCTACCCGTTCTACAACGTCTTCCTGATCGTCACGGGTGGGGTGGCCGCACTGACGATGTGGCTCTTGTTCGAGCGCACGCGCGTAGGCAAGATCGTCCGTGCGTCGTCACAGGATCGGGGCATCGCCAACGCCTTGGGCGTGAACGTTCCGCTGGTGTTCACCGGAACGTTCCTGCTCGGGAGTTTGCTGGCGGGCCTCGGTGGGGCGCTGGCCGCACCGTACCAGTCGATCCAGCCGACGATGGGTGAGAGCATCATCATCGAGTCGTTCATCATCGTCGTCATCGGCGGGCTCGGCTCCTTCGGCGGTGCGTTCGTCGGCGCACTGCTCATCGGCGTGGTCAACTCCCTGGCGTTCCTGTACCTGCCGTCGTTACAGCCGGTGATCCCGTTCGTGCTGGTCGCAGCGGTCCTGCTGACTCGACCGGCCGGCCTGTTCGGGAAGGAGGTGGCAGCATGAGCGTCGCCGACCGCGTCACCGAGTCGCGAACGACCCTGCTCGCGCTGGGACTGTTCCTCGCAATGCTCGCGCTGCCGGTCACCGGGCTGCTCTCGACGTTCCACCTGGGTCTGGTCATCTCGGCGATGGTGCTGGCCCTGTTCGCGCTGAGCTTCAACCTGCTGTTCGGGTACACGGGGCTGCTCTCGTTCGGCCACGCCGCGTACTTCGGGACCGGCGCGTACACGCTGGCGCTGGCGCTCGACGGCAAGCTCGGGTTCCTCCCGGGGGTCTTCGAGACGTTCGTCCCGGCGCTGTTGCTCAGCGTCGGCGTCGCCGGACTCGTCGCTCTCGTGTTCGGGTACCTGTGTGTCCAGCGGGGCGATATCTACTTCGCCATCCTCACACTGGCACTCAGCATGATGCTGTACGAGACCATGTACACGTGGAACGACTTCACCGGCGGGTCCGACGGCATCACCGTCCTCGTCGAACCCATCGAACTCGGCGGGCTGACCGTCAACCTGATCGACACTGGGACGTTCTACTACCTGGCCCTGCTGGTACTCGCAGCGTCGGGGCTGGTGCTCTGGCGACTCGTCAACTCCCCGTACGGCGAACTGCTGCTCTCGATCCGCGAGAATCCCGAACGGGCGAAGATGGTCGGCATCCCGGTCAAACGCTACCAGTTGTCCGCGTTCGTCATCGCGGGGCTGTTCGCGGGACTCGCCGGCACGCTGTTCGCCGTCCGGACGTTCATCGTGACTCCGCACACCCTCCACTGGTCGATGAGTGCCGAACCCGTGATGATGACGTTGCTGGGCGGGCCGAGTGCCTTCTTCGGCCCGATCATCGGCGCAGTGGTGTTCGTCGGTCTCGAACAGGTGCTGTCCAACGTGACCGAGTACTGGCAGTTCGGGCTCGGTCTCATCATCGTTCCCGTCGTCCTGTTTTTCCCCGACGGGATCGCAGGACTGGTCCGGGGCGACGACTCCGCACTGGCCGACGCCAGGGCGTACCTCGACGACATTCGCGGCGGCGACGAGCCAGGAATCGAGGAGAACCACCATGAGTGAGCCAGTACTGGAACTCGACGGCCTGACGAAGCGCTTCGGAGAACTGACCGCGGTCGACGACGTGACGAGATCGGTAGACGCGGACGATCTGACCGCACTCATCGGCCCGAACGGGGCCGGAAAGACCACCATGTACAACCTCATGACCGGTACGCTGTCGCCGACCAGCGGCGCGGTTCGGTTCATGGGTGAAGACGTGACCGACCTCGACCCCCACGAGCGCGTCCATCGCGGTCTCGGTCGCTCCTACCAGGTGACGAACGTCTTCGAGGGGTTGAGCGTCCGACGGAACATCCGCGCCCCAATCATCGCGCGGTCGAAACACCGCTGGAACCTGCTCGGGTCGACGACCGAACCGATCGAGGCGGAAACGGATCGCGTACTCGATCTCGTCGGGCTGGGCGACATCGAGGACACCGAGTGTTCGGCGCTATCCTACGGGGACAAGCGCCGGGTCGAGATCGGCGTCGCGCTGGCGACGGACCCGAACCTCGTTCTCCTCGACGAGCCGACCGCGGGCATGAACCCGACGGAGACGGAGAAGATGGTCGAACTCATCGAGGATCTGGACGCGGAGACCGACCAGTCGTTTTTCATGACTGAACACGACATCGACATCATCTTCTCGGTCGCCTCGCGTATCCTGGTGCTCGACCGGGGCGCGGTCATCGCCGACGGCACACCGGCGGAGATCAGAGAGAACGAGCGCGTCCAGAACGCGTACCTCGGAGGTGAAGCATGAGCATCCTCACAGTCGACGACATTCACACGTACTACGGACAGAGCCACGTCCTGCACGGCGTTTCGCTCGATATCGACGAGGGCGAGAGCGTCGCCTTGCTGGGCCGCAACGGGGCCGGGAAGACGACCACGCTCCGCAGTATCCTCGGCATGACACCGCCGCGATCCGGCGAGATCACGTTCAAGGGCGAGCGCGTGGACGGGAAGGAACCGTACCAGATCGCCCGTCGTGGCATCGGACTGGTGCCCGAAGAACGGCGCGTGTTTCCCGAGCTGAGTGTCGCGGACAACATCGAGGTCGTCATGGACGACGGTGGCGAGTGGACGCGTGAACGGGTCTACGACGTCTTCCCGGCGCTCCGGGAGCATCAGCATCAGCTCGGGGGACAGCTCAGCGGCGGCCAACAGCAGATGCTCACCATCGCCCGTGCGCTGGTGACCGACCCCGACCTGCTCTTGCTCGACGAGCCGAGCGAGGGCCTGGCTCCGAACATCGTCGCCGACCTGAAGTCGCTGCTATCGGACGTGCTCGACACCGGCATCACCGTTCTCCTGACCGAACAGAACACCGAGTTCGCGTTCGATCTGGCCGAACGTGCCTACATCCTCAGCAAGGGCGACGTGGCCTGGCGCGGCGACATCGAAACGCTCCGGGAGAGCGAAGACGTGATCGGGAAGTACCTCTCGGTCGGTGCCGTCGAAGTCGACTAGGCGGCGTTACTCGCCGCCCGCCTGGATGCCGTGCTGTAACGGTTCGGGGACAAGTTCGCTTTTCAGCACCTTTCCACCCGGATTCTTGGGCAGTTCGTCGAGTATCCGGATCACCTCGGGTACCTTGTAGTCCGCGAGGCGCTCGCGTGCGTGATCGCGGAGTTCGTCCTCCGTGAGCCGTTCGCCGGGCTTCGGGACGGCCCCGGCGAGGACGCGTTCGCCGAGTATCGCGTCGGGGAACCCGGTGACGGACACTTCGAGGACTTTGCGGTGGCTGGTCAGCGCCTCCTCGACGTCGAGGACGTAGATGTTCTCGCCGCCGCGGACGATCTTGTCCCGACTCCGCCCCTTGAGCGACACGAAGCCGTCCTCGTCGATGGTCGCCAGATCGCCCGTGTAATGCCAGCCGTCCGCGAAGGCTTCGGCGGTCGCCTCGGGTCTGTTCCGGTACTCGTCGACGACGATCGGGCCCCTGATCGCCAGTTCCCCGACCTCGCCGGGACCGAGCGGGTCGCGGTCGTCGTCCACGACGGCGAGTTCGATGGGCGGTGCCGGGAGCCCGATGGTCTCGGCGTAATCGTCGGTGTAGTCGTCCGGGCACATCGTCACCAGCCCCGCGGTCGTCTCCGTCGTCCCGTACGCGTCGCTGAGCGCGGCCTCCGGGAACACCTCGCGGAGTCGGCGGACGTTCTCCTCGGGCATCGGTGCGCCGCCGTAGGCCGCGGTTTCCAGCGAGGAGAGGTCGTACTGCTCGGGGTCGCCCTGCTCCATCGCGAGGACGTACGTCGTCGGCACCGTGAGCGTGAACGCGATCCCGTGTGTCTCGACGGCCGAGAGGAACTCGTTCGGCCCGGTGCCGTCGTAGACGACGGTCGTCCCGGCGTTGGCGAGGGCGTGCAGGACGTTCGAGACGAGCCCCGCACCGTGGAACAGCGGCACGTTGACCAGCACTCGAAGCCCCTCGTCGGTGTCGAAGGATCGCCGGTAGTTGATCGCGCCGTTGACGAGGTTGAACGCCGAGATGACACAGCCCTTCGGCCGGCCGGTCGTCCCGGAGGTGTAGAGGATGGTCGCGGGGTCGTGTTCCCCGCGGTCGGCGGTCGGCGGGGTCACGTCGGACTCGAAAAGCCCCTCGTAGGAACGACCCTCGCTCCCGTCGCCGACCACGTAGTACGATTCCGGATCGAGGTCGTAGCCCGCGTCGGCGACGACGCCCGTCAGGTCCGGTTCGGTGACCAGCACGCTCGGATCGGCGTCCTCGAGCAACGGTGACAGCTCCCGGCCGGAGACGCGCGTGTTGATCGGTGCGGCCACGGCACCGAGTCGGATGCAGGCGAAGTACGTCTCGACGAAGGCGGGGCGGTTCGTGAGCAGCATGCTCACGATGTCACCCGATGCCACGCCGGCAGCGGCCAGCCCTGCGGCCAGCCTCTCGACCCGGTCGGCTAGCTCGGCGTAGGTGTCCGTTCGGTCGTACTCGGGGTAGACGAACGCGTCGGTGTCGGGCGCGCGGTCGACCGCCGCGTCGAACAGCGCCGTCACGCTCTCCGGTCGGTCGGGGTAGGCGAGACAGCCGTCGTGGTCGGTCCGTTCGAGGTCGAAGGCGTCCGGGTCGTGGTGGACGATTCCGTCGGTCCGGGTGATCGTGTCGGTGTCGTAGCCCTGTTTCATGGGTTGCAGTGGTGTGTCGCCTTCATCGTCAGTTCAGTTCGGGCGGCAGCGCGTCGAGCGTCGCCTCGAACATCTCGTCGGTCGCGCCCTGCGGGAACGAGATGAGCGCCGTGTCGACGACGCCGTCGAGCAACTCGGTGACACGTTCCCGGGCGTGTTCGGGCGTGCCGGCGATGCCCAGGGCGTCCTGGAGGTCGGTCGAGACCGCTCGGGCCGCGCCGGCCTTGTCGCCGTCCTCCCAGGCCGCCTGGATCGCCTCTGCTTCCTCGGGGAAGCCGTGGTCGGCGACCACGCCGTTGTAGAAGTCCGTCGAGCCGACGTAGTAGGCGACGTGTCGCGAGAGGACCTCGCGGGCCTCCTCGGGGTCGTCGCTGACCGCCGTCGGGATCGACGGCGAGACGTGGAGGTCGCGGTCCCGATTGGCCCGCTCGCGCGCCGCCTCGATGGCGTCCTCGATGGCCGGCAGTGGCATCAGGTGCGGGAGCAGGCCGTCGGCGAAGTCGATGGACATCGCGATGTTGGTCGTCCCGAGCGCCGCGTTGAGGACCGGGACCGCCTGGCCGTCGGCGTGGTTGAGCGCGAATCCGCCGAGGTCGAATATTTCGCCGTCGTAGTCGATCCGGTCGCCGGACAGCGCGAGGTCGAGTATCTCTATCGTCTCGCGGATGCGCCGGAGTGGGCGCTCGAACGACTGGCCGTGGTAGCCCTCGACGACCTGCGGCGTACTCGACCCGAGGCCGAGCAGGAAGCGGCCGTCGGTGGCCTCGTGGATCGTGAGCGCGTTCGCCGCGAGGGCCGCCGGGCTGCGTGCGAAGGCGTTGGCGATGCAGGTGCCCAGCGCGCAGTCGGTCCGTTCGGCGATCCGGGCCAGTAGGGAGAATGGGTTGTACCCCCATCCCTCGCCGACCCACA
This sequence comes from Halorientalis pallida, assembly GCF_049605515.1. Taxonomy (GTDB): domain Archaea; phylum Halobacteriota; class Halobacteria; order Halobacteriales; family Haloarculaceae; genus Halorientalis; species Halorientalis pallida_A. The sequence goes on along the minus strand of NZ_CP187158.1, from coordinate 700,905 downwards.
CGGAGTCGAACCCGCTCGCGGCGGCGTCTTCGGCGTAGTCGACCAACCAGTCTCCCGACCGGTCGGCGTACTCCGGGAGTACGATACCTGTGCGCGGATAGTCGAACGTCGTGTCTGAACTCATGAATTGGTCTCCTCGACCGCCTCGCGGAGGTCCTGTCTCGATATCTTCCCGCTGTTGGTCTGTGGCAGCGACGACCGGATTTCGTACCGGCGCGGTCGCTTGAAGTCCTCGATGCTCGTCGACGTCTGGAAGTAGTCGTCGAGGTCGTCGGCCGACAGGTCGTCGGTCGCCGGGACGACGAAGGCGGTGACGACCTGTCCCCACTCGGGGTCGGGTGCGCCGATCACGGCCGCAGTGCTCACGTCCGGATGCTCGTGGAGGACGTTCTCGACCTCTGCGGGATAGATGTTCTCGCCCCCGCTGATGATCATGTTGTCCTTCCGGTCGACGAAGTAGAGGAAGCCGTCCTCGTCCCGACGGCCGAGGTCGCCGGTCCGGTACCACCCGTCGACGATGGCCGCCTCGGTCTTCTCGGGGGCTTTCCAGTACCCGGTCATGCAGGTCGGCGTCTCGACGAGTATCTCGCCTTCCGCCCCGCGTTCGACCGTGTTGTCGGGCATCGGGTCCTCCGGGTCGACGAGGCGGACCCTCGCTTTCGGGACCGCGTGCCCGATGCTCCCGAGGTGGTCGTCGTGGTACTCCGGATAGAGGAACGCCCCGAAGATAATCTCGGTCGTGCCGTAGGCGTTGACGAAGTCCACGTCCGGGAACTGCTCGCGACAGCGCGTGACCACTTCCTCGGGCATCGCCGACCCCGAGTACTGGATCATCCGGACGCCTTCCGTGTCCCGTTCCGCGATGGTGCCCTCGTCGAGTATCTCGTTGAAGTGTGTCGGGACGCCCCACAGGGCGGTCACGCCCTCGTTCTCGATGTAGTCGAGCGTCACCGTCGGGTCGAAGTCCCGCTGGATCAGGTTCGTCGCGCCGACCTGTAGTGCCGGCATGAAGTTCGCCAGCAGTGGGCCGACGTGGTACAGCGGCCCCAGCGCGACGCTCGTATCACCCGGTCTGAGGCGGTTGTACGGGACCGACATCAGATTCGCCTCGACGACGTTGCGGTGGGTGTGAGAGACGCCTTTCGGATCGCCGGTCGTGCCCGAGGTGTACAACAGCATCGCGGGGTCGTCCTCGGCGACGCTGATCCCCGGTGGCCGATCGGAGCCGTCGGTGACGGACTCGTACGGGATTCCGCCGGGAAGGTCGACGTCACCCACGCCGATCCGGATGTCCGGGAGCGACTCGGTGTCCAGTTCCCGGGCGGTGTCGATACAGGCCTCGTCGACGGCGATGCCGTCGGCCTCGGAGTGATCGAGGACGTAGGAGAGGCGACCCGGCGGCGCGCGGTAGCTGACCGGCGTGACGACGAGTCCGATCTCGAGGCCACCGAAGAGCAACACCAGTAGTTCGACGGAGTCTTTCACCATCACCGAGACGTGGTCGCCCGGGTCGAACCCGGCGTCCAACAGCCCGTTGGCCGTCCGTGTGACGCGCTCGTCCCACTCTCGGAACGTCAGTACTTCGTCGGCTGCCGGGTCGACGAGCCCGACCTGCTCGGGCCGACTTGCGGCAGCCTGTGAGAGGAGGTCCCTCACAGTCGGATGCGACATACGACCCGACTTCTATCTCTCACCTAATAGTCCTTGTCGCTGCGGTATGGACAGGTATTATGGTACTTGCACCGCTGGTACGGACGAGGCTCGACAGCCAACCATGATGACACACTTCAAGCTCGAAGATCGTCACAGAGCGCAGCGCGACGCGGTACGGGAGTTCTGCGAGTCGGAAGTCGCCCCCCACGTCGAGGAGTACGAACGGAGCGGCGAGTTCCCCCGCGAAATCGTCGAAGCCGTCGGCGAGGCCGGCTTCCACGGTGTCCCCTACCCCGAGGAGTACGGCGGTGCCGGTGGGGACTACCGGTCATTCGCGATCACGATCGAGGAACTGGCGCGGTGCTGGAAACTGCTCGCCGGCACGGTCTCGGGCGCGAGTTGTCTCGTGGGCTACCCCATCGCCGAGTTCGGCGACGAGTGGCAGAAAGACGAGTGGCTCCGCGGGCTGGCGACGGGGGAGATAGTCGGCGCGCTGTCGATGACCGAACCCGAGGCCGGCAGCGACGCCGCGGCGATGGAGACGACCGCCGAGCGGGACGGCGACGAGTACGTCATCGACGGCCACAAGGTGTGGACCACGAACGGTGCCGTCGCCGACCTCGTCGTCGTGGCCGCCCGGACCGGCGATACCGGGACCCACGACGACATCAGCCTCATCGGAATCCCGAACCCCACCGAGCGGGACGGGTTCGAGGTGGTCCGGGACATCCCCTGCATGGAGGGCGAGGCCGCCGTCGAGAGCGAGATCGAGTACGACGGGCTCAGAGTGCCGGCCGACAACCTGATCGGCGAGGAGGGCAAGGGTTTCCGGTACATCATGGAGGGGCTGGACATCGGCCGGATCGGCACGGCCGCACAGGGGGTCGGCGTCGCGCAGGCCGCCTTCGAGGCGAGCCGGGACTTCGCCGACGAGCGCGAGCAGTTCGGGGAGCCCATCCGGGAGAACCAGGGCGTCTCCTTCAAGGTCGCCGACATGGCGATGGAGGTCGAGTCGGCCCGCATGCTGACGCTCCACGCCGCAAACGAGCGCGACCGCGGCGAGCGAGTCACCAAGGAGGCCGCCATGGCGAAGACCAAGGCGACCGACGTGGCGATGGACGCCGGTGTCGAGGCCGTCCAGATCCACGGCTCCCGCGGGTACTCGAAGGACTATCCCGTCGAGCGCTACATGCGCGTCGCCAAAGGGATGCAGATCTACGAGGGAACCAACGAGGTCAACCGCATCGTCATCAGCAACTCCCTGTACGAGTAACTCGACCGACGAATCACGGCGTCGCCGGGCGTCCGGTCCCTGACCGACGCCGCCCGCTCGTTCTCGGTCGCTCGTCGGCCCGGCAGCGACCGGTCCTCGGTGCTGGGTACCCGCGAAATCCTAAACTCGCTCGAAAAACCTGTGAACCGTTTCCGCAAACCAAACTCGACCCCCGGATCATGGACTGGATTAACGCACTTAGTTCGTTATTTCATCGACCAAGCGTTTTGCTCTGGCAACTTTTGCACGGGGCCGTGCAAAATCATGAAGGATCGGCCGCTGTGCGAGATGGGTCTGGAGACGAGTCGCTCGCGGTCGAGCGCGTGGGTGGAAATGCAGGGGAGAAAGCGTGTGGGAACGGACGGGCCGACTACTGCCCGGTGAACTCGGGGTCGCGGTCTTCGAGGAACGCGCGGACGCCCTCGGTCTGGTCGTCGGTGTCGAAGAGAGCGCTGATGAGGTCGACCTCGGTCCGCCGGCCCTCGTCGAGTCCCTGGCGACTCGACGCGAGTACGGCTTCCTTGGCGTACTGGAGTGCGATGGGGCTTTTCTCGGCCATCTGTCCCGCCAGGTCCTCGGCCTTGTCGTAGAGGTCGTCGTCGGGGACGACGTGGTCGACGAGGCCGATCTCGTCGGCTTCCTCGGCACCGATGACACGCCCGGTGAGGACGAGATCCATCGTCATTCCCTCGCCGACGAGTCGGCGGAGACGCTGCGTACCGCCGCCGCCGGGGATGATACCGAGGTTGATCTCGGGCTGGCCGAACTTCGCGCTCTCGGCGGACACCCGAACGTCGCAGGCCATCGCCATCTCACAGCCGCCGCCGAGGGCGAACCCGTTGATCGCGGCGATCACGGGCAGCGGGAACCGCTCGACGTCCTCGTAGATGGCGGGGATCGACAGGACCTCGCGTTGCTCGTGGACCGAGCGACCCTCGAAGTCGTCGATGTTGGCACCGGAGACGAAGGACTTGTCCCCGGCCCCGGTGAGGATGACCGCGCGTGCGTCCGTGTCCGCTTTGACGTGGCCGAGTGCGCTCCGGAGATCCGTCTTCACCTGCTCGGTCAGGGAGTTGCGCTTCTCCCGGCGGTCGATGGTGACGGTCGCGACCCGGTCGGAGACGTCGACGGCGACGGTTTCGAGGTCGTCGGGGTCGGCGGGTGGGTAGGTCGTCATTGCTCGTCCTCCCAGTTGTAGAAGCCCTGCCCGGTCTTCACGCCGAGATCACCCGCTCGTACCATCTGCTTGACGATGGTCGGCGGTTTGAACACGTCGCGACCGAGTTCCTCGGCCAGCGACTCGCCGATCTCTACCCGCACGTCCCAGCCGTTGTAATCGCCCAGTTTCAGCGGTCCCATGGGGAAGTTGTACCCCTTCTCCATTCCCGTGTCGATGTCCTCGGGCGAGGCGACGCCCTGCTCGACCATCCGCGCGGCCTCCATCCCCAGGATGACGCCGAGACGGGACGTGGCGAAGCCCGGGAAGTCGTCGACGAGGATGCTCGTCCGGCCGAGTCCCTCGGCCAGTTCCTCGGCGCGGTCGACGGTTTCGTCGTTCGTGTGGTGGCCCGTGATCAGTTCCAGCAGTTCCATCTTCACCGGCGGGTTGAAGAAGTGCGTCCCGATGACCCGTTCCGGCGAGTCGGCCGCGCTGGCGATCTCCGTCACCGGCAGCGACGACGTGTTCGATCCCAGCACCGTGTCCGGGCCCGCGTGTTCGTCCAGTTCTTCGAACACGTTTTTCTTCAGGTCCATGTCCTCGGGCACCGCCTCGATGATGAACGTCGGCTCGTCGGTCACCACGCCGATGTCCGTCGTCCCGGAGACGCGTTCGAACGTCGCTCCGGCGTCGTCGATTATGTCGCGGTCCTCGGCCTCCGCCAGGTTCTCCTCGATGCGTGTCAGCCCTTCGTCCACGAGTTCCTGTTCCACGTCACGGATGATCACGTCGTAGCCGTTCTGGGCGGCTAACTGTGCGATACCACTGCCCATCGTTCCGGCGCCGATGACACCGATGGCTTGCTCTGCCATACGGTCGACTCCCGCTGGACCGACAATAGACTTTTCGACGGCGGTATCCGGGCTGCCGCCGGGGCAATCTATTTCACCGGGGGGTGCAAATCCTAGTTTGGCATGAGTACGCACACAGTGGAGAAGCCACAGCAGTGTGGAGTGTCCGCGGAGGACATCGAGAGCCTCCCCCCGAGCGCGAAACTGGTACTGAAATCGCTACACCGAACCGACGGGCAGACGACGAGCGAACTCGCGGCCGAGGCCGACCTCGCCGAGCGGACGATCCGGTACGCGCTGACCCAGCTGGACGAGATGGGCATCATCGAGTCCCGGTATCTGCTCTCGGACCCACAGACTCGCAAGTACATGCTGACGCCCGACGACCAGCGGATCGCCGACCTCCTCGACCGATAGTGTCCCGGAACACGCAGGGGTCCCGCGGTCCCGTAGCCGAGCGGCCGTCCAGACCGCGCTGGCCGCCCCAGCGACCTGTGCCCGCGACACGCCGAGGGGGACGCTGACGATGCCCGAGCGACCGCTCTCGGAGTTGAAAGCCCGCGTCGGTGACTCGCGACGGACCGTCGAAGGGCTCCGCGTCGAGGTCGGCAAGGTCGCGGAGTTCGCGACCGCCCTCCGGGACGAGAACCCGATTCATCACGACGCGGCCGCCGCGGCCGACCGCGGGTTCGACCGGATTCCCGCGCCCCTGACGTTCACCAGAACGGCGTACTTCCCGCGGTACCGGCCGGACGGGGTAGACGGGACGCCCGGCTTCGACCTCGGCTTCCGACAGGCATACACCGTCCACGGCGAGCAGGCCTACGAGTACGAACGGCCGCTGGTCGTCGGCGACGTCCTCAGCGGCGAGACGACGCTGGTCGACGTGTTCCAGCGCGACGGTCGCCGCGGCGGGACCATGACCTTCGCAGTCTCGGAGACGGCGTTTCGCGACCAGGACGGGGACCTCGTCGTCACCGCCCGGTCGACGGCCATCGAGACCGGGGGAGCCATCGACGATGACGACGACACCGACGACGAGGGCGACGACCTCGACACCAGCGGCGACGACCCACCCGCGGCGAACGGCGCTGGGACCGAGGCGACCGCCGAGCGACCGCCGCGCCCGACGGCGACGGCAGGGTCAGTCTCGGTCGGTGACACCGCCCCGCCGCTCGTCGTCGCGGACCTCGAACGGAAGGACTTCGTGAAGTACGCGGGCGCGAGCGGGGACTTCACGCCGATCCACTACGACGAACCGTACGTCAGAGCGGCCGGCCACGACGCGGTCTTCGCCCAGGGGATGCTCACCGCCGGGTACGCGGCGCGCGCCGTCTCGGACTGGCTCGGTCTCGCGACCGTCACCCGGTTCCGAACCCGGTTTCAGTCACAGCTGTTCCCGGGCGAGAGCGTGGTCGTCACCGGCGAGATCGACGAGGTGACCCGGACCGGATCGGGTGCGACGGTCGTCGCGTCGTTCGAGGCCACCACCCGGTCCGACGACGTACTCCTCACCGGCGAGGCCGAGGCCGACCTGCCCGCCGAGTGAACGCGGACGGTCGAACTGGTTACTCTCCCGCAGGGTCCTGCCGCGACCGCTCGCGGTCGGCCAGCGCTATCTCGCGTTGCGGGCCCGACCCGTCCACGACGCGCCAGCGGCGAACGACCAACTCGGCGTCGTCGAGGTCCGCAATCGCGCGCCGGAGCGTCCGGTCCGCGAGCCGCGTCCGCTCGCGTAGTTGCGCCACGGTGAGTCGCTGTGGTGCCGCCCGGTCGACGACCAGATAGGTGAGCTTCGCGCTGGGTGTGAGTTCGCGCAGCCGAGTGGGCCGCCCGTGGCCCGCGGCTGGCGAACTGCGACAGTTCGATGCCATGGTGTGACACCACATATCTCGTGAGACACGAAAAAGACCTTTCGCGGGCGGCAACCGACGATCAGCGGATCACGACCGGGTTCGCGGGCGCACCCGTGCCGCCGACCAGCGGCAGCGGCCCGCTGACGAACAGACAGTCGTAGCGACCGTCGTCGGCGCAGGCGGCGGCGAGATCCTCCAGGGCGAGCAGTTCGGTGATCACGACGCCGAGGTCCCGCAACAGCGCCGGATGGAGCGGGATGAGCGTGTCCGTCTCCCGGGAGTGGGTCTGCTCGGCCGTGAGCGTGTCCGTCCCGTAGACGGCCACGTCGTTGTCGGCGAACCACGCCGCGGTCTCGTCGGTGTAGGTCGGCCCCGGTTCGTCGAGTGTGTCCGGGTCCTCCGGCGGCGAGTAGGCGGCGTAGAACGCCTCGGGCCCCTCGTCGTAGAACAGCGACAGCGCACCGGTCCGGACCAGGACGATGTCTCCGGCTTCCAGCGACACGCCCTGCTCGTCGGCGCAGGCGTCCAGTTCCGCGGCCGTGATCCGGTCGCCGCGGTCGAGGCGATCAACGCCGCGGTGACGGGCCACATCCAGCAGGACGGCGCGTCCGACGATCCCCCGCTCGCCGAGGTGTTCGGCACCGCACCGGGAGAGCCCGCCGACGGTCGTCTCGGCGTCGAAGCCGTTGTACAACTCGTCGTCGTACCAGCTGTGGCCGAGCGCGTCGTGGTGGGTCGTCCCGTGGGTGAACACGTCGACGGCGTCGTCGGAGGACTCCATGAACCCGAACGGCTCGCGGTCGGCCGCCCCGGCGTCTATGTGGCTCTTGTCCCGGACCATCCGGTGGTCGATGCCGTCCCGCGTCGGCCACACGGGATCGCCACCGGGGGCGTTCAGCGGGACGCCGAGCGTGTACCGCTCGCCGGACTCGACGGTCTCGACGGCCCGGAGGACGCGTCCGGCGTCGAGCAGGTTCACTGCGCCGAGTTCGTCGTCGTCGCCCCAGCGCCCCCAGTTGTCGGGGGCGTCGTCGAGGATGTCCTCGATGCGTGGCCGTGCCATCCGGTTACGAGGACGGGTAGTCCGCGCCGATGTCGTCGAAGAAGTTCTTCGCGGCCGGGTGGATCGGAATGGCGGGACTCAGCTTGCCCGAGAGGAACGACTTCTTCTGCCACGCGCTGGCCAGCGAGTGATACTCCGTGAGGCTCTCGACGTTGTCCCACATGATGGTCAGGATCTCGTTGAGGACTTCCTGATCCATCCCCGACCGGACGAAGGTCACGTACACCGTGTCGGTCCACCACTCCTCGGTGCGGTCCCCGTAGTTGGGACCCTCCATCGTGCTCGCGTCGTAGTAACTGCCGTTGATGGTGTCGTCGTCCTGGATCGAGGAGACCGTCGAGTCCGGCCAGCCGATCAGCCACGCGTCCTCGACGATGCTGTACTGTTCCTGGACGTAGCTCGGCGTGAGTTCGGCGTTGATGCGGATGTCGGTGACTGCGTCCGCACGCCCCTCCGCGAGCGCGGATGCCTCCTCGCCGTATCCCAGCGCCAGTTCCTCCATGTCGTCGAGGTTGAAGTCGGCGTGTGAGAGGTGTGCGAGCATCACGTCCCGCATCGCCGTCCCCACAGGGTTTGGCGAGACGGCCGCACCGGCCAAATCGTTCACCGTCCGGATGTCCGTACTCTCCTTCGTCACCAGACCACCCTGGATGTCGTAGTAGTGCCACACCTGCTTGATGTCGTTATCGAACGGCTTGTCCTCGTACGCGCCCAACCCGTTCGTGATCCGGTACGCGTTGAGCGTGTCGGTGTACGCGATGTCGGCTTCGCCACTGTCGAGTAGCCGCATGCTCTGTTTTGCCCCGTCGCCCGGACGAGCCGAGATCTGGATCGAATCGCTGTTCTCGTTCACCACCGCCGCGAGACCCTGTGACATCTGGTACGCCGCCGTGTCCTCCGTCGACGTCATCATCGTCAGTGCCGATCGACCACCGCTGCCACCGCCAAGCGGCCCTGTACACCCTGCCAGTCCGAGCGCACCGACGGTACCCATGGTTGCGAGAGCTTTACGACGGTTGATTCTGCGTGCCATAGTTCCTCATACTTTCTTCATTACAAATAACCACCGGCAATAGAAGTTATACTAGTGATAATACCAAACTAGCTACCGATGGTTTCGTGGTGCCGCCTGGGGAAACTTTTTGTTCGTCGGTTTCGGTTGTAGTCCATATGTCAACCCGTCGCAAAGCAGCGACAGAGGCACTTCCACAGATCGTTCCGCGGAGCCGGGACGACCTGACGGTCAAGCGAGTCGTCAGATTGCTCGTGTACGTTCTCGGCGTCATCACGGTCGGATGGCATCTCTACTACGCATTCCAGGGAACGATGCCCCGCCAGCAACACGCCAACATCCACCTCGGGCTCTTGCTGTCCGTGTTTTACCTGACGACGCTCGATTTCGACCCCGACGGGTGGCGCGATCACTTGAACAACGGGATCTCGGTGGTCCTGCTCGGTGTGATCTCCGCGGGGACGATCTACGTCCACCTCAATTTCTGGCGCTGGCTGAACGAGGCACGGCAGAATCTCATCTACACGAACGTCGACCTGTTCGTCGGGGCCGCGATAATGCTCGTCACCATCCACGCCACGTGGCGCGCCTACGGACGCCTCCTCGGGATCGTCGTCATCGCCGGCCTGTTCTACGGGTGGGCCGGACCGCTGTTCCCAAGCATCCTGTTCCACGGCGGATTCGGCCTCGAACGGCTGGTGTACATGAACTCGGTCGCCATCGGCGGCGTCTACGGGTTCATCCTCGGCGTGGGCGCGACCTGGGTTGCCGTGTTCATCCTCTTTGCCGGGATCATCGAGGGATACGGGGGGCTGGACTACGTCACCAGGGTCGGACGGAACGTCGGGAGCCGGCTCCGCTCCGGCGTCGTCCAGGTGGCGGTCGTCTCCAGCATGCTGATGGGGTCGATCACGGGGAGTTCCGCCGCCAACGTCGCGACCACCGGCTCCTTCACGATCCCGCTGATGCGCGAGGAGGGTGTCGAAGGGAAGTTCGCGGGCGCGATCGAATCCATCGCGAGTACCGGCGGCCAGATCCTCCCGCCCGTGATGGGATCGGCCGCCTTCCTCATGGCCGACATCCTCGGCGTCTCCTTCTTCAGCATCCTCCAGTCGGCGATCCTGCCAGCCCTGCTGTTCTACATCACCGTCGCGTTCGTGGTCCACATCGCCGCGATCAAGAACGGCTGGACCTCCGGAACGGAGGATCTCGTCGACGAGGAGAGCGAGGACTCCTCGATCCTGGAAACGCTGGTCGACACGCTCCCCTACACCGGACCGCTCGCGGTCCTCATCTACACGCTCGTGATCCTCCGGTACGATCCGATGTCCGCGGGGATGTACGGGATTCTGGCCGTCCTCCTGGGCGGGATCGCCCGTGACCTCCTGCTCGACGGCGGGGACTTCCAGACGGTGAAAGCCTGGACTCGCCGCACCGTCGAGGGCTGCAAGATCGGTGCCGAGAACATGGCCCCCCTGACGGCAGTCCTGGCCTCGCTCGGGATGGTCATCGCCGTCATCACCCAGTCCGGGTTCACCCAGCGGTTCTCGCTACAGATGATATCGCTCGCGGGCGGCGTGTTCGTCCTCGTCCTGTTGCTCGCGATGCTGGCGAGCATCCTCTTTGGCATGGGGATGCCGACGCCGGCCGCCTACGTCGTCGTCGCCATCCTGACCGCCCCGGGGCTGGTGCGACTCGGCATCCAGCCCATCACGGCCCACATGTTCGTGTTCTACTTCGCGCTGCTCTCGACGATCACGCCGCCCGTCGCACTCTCCTGTGCCGTCGGCGCGGGCATCGCCGAGGCGCGCTTCTGGGACGTGGCCAAAGAGACCATTCGGCTCGGGCTGTTCGCCTTCGTCATCCCGTTCACCTTCGCCCTGAACCAGGAACTCATCTACTGGAACGGGCTCCAGACGTTCACGACCTTCGGTGCGATCAGCGTCGGACTGCTGATGATGAGCATCGCGCTCGTCGGCTACGACCTCACCGAAAACGTCCCGATCTGGCAGCGTCCGCTCTACCTCGGGCTGGCGGCGGCCATCTTCTTCGTCCCGATGTACACCGTCCAGCTCGGCCTCGCCGTCGTCGGTGCCGTCTGGCTGGGCGTCCTGGTCTTCAGAACGCGCGGGCTGGCGACCCCAGAAACCGCGACGCAGTAACGGCGAACGAAGAACGCAGTCGGTGTTTTCAGTTCGCGTCGACGATGGCGACCGCTCGCACCGGACTGGCCGTCGCGCCCTCGATGGGTAACGGCGTCGCGCTGAACGTGAACCGGTGATCCGGGATGCGGTCGATCCCCCGGAGGTTCTCCGCGACGAGCGTATGTTTCTCGGGCACGTCACGCCGGAGGAACACCTGGTGTGCCGGCAGCGACGTGGCTCCGGCCACGTCGACGTTCCCACAGTCGATCCCGACGAGGCTCACGTCCCGGTCGTGGAGCCACTGGGCACCGGCCTCGGAGAGGCCGGGATGATCGTCGAGGTAGGTCTCCTGATCGTCGGGCAGGTGTCGGTCCCAGTCCGTGTGGAGCAAGACCGTGTCGCCGGCTTCGACCGCGACACCCGCGGCGGTCGCCGCCGCGTCGAGGGCGTCGGGGCCGATGGCCTCGCGCGGACCGGCCTCGGAGAGGTCCAGCCACACTGCCGATCCGTAACACTCCTCCAGGGGTACCTCGTCGATCCCCGCCCCGTCGGGGTGGATGTGGACGGGCGCGTCGACGTGTGTCCCGTTGTGTTCGGCGAACAGGACGAACCCGTTCATGACGGACATGTCCTCGACACCCTTGCCGCGCCAGGTGTCTTCGGTCTCGTCGTGATTCATGCGCGTCCCGGTGAGAAAGACGGGACTCCGGCCGTGAGCCGGGTGGTTGGCCATCTCCTCGTGGATCGTCGCAGTCAGGTCTACCAGTTCGACCATGGGCGGACTTCGGCGAATCGCTCAATAAGAGTTGTCCCCGCGGCGACCGCGCCGCGCCGGCGACTCACTCCCCGTCGAGTTCGGCCGCGGCCAGCATCCGTTCGATCTGGTCACCTTCGTAGCCGAGGCCTTCGAGGACGGTCCGCGTGTGTTCGCCGCGTTCCGGCGGCCGGTCGTCGAGTTCCGGCCGGCCGTCCCCGGTCCGGAACGGTGCGGCCGCCGTCTTGACGGGCGTGTCCCGGTAGACGTTGTGTGATTCGGTCAGGAACTCCCGGGCGGCGACGTGGGGGTCGTCCTCGACGAGTTCGTCGACGGTCCGGACCGGCCCGGCCGGGACGCCCGCCTCCGCGAGCAGTTCACAGAGGTCCGCGCGGTCGTACTCGGCGAACTCCGCTTCGAGGTCGGCGACGAGAGCGTCTTTGTACTCCCAGCGTTTCTCGTTGGTCTCGTAGCGGTCGTCCTCGAGGAGGTCCTGCCGGTCGATGGCCCTACAGAGTCGCTCGTACAGATCGTTGTTGACGACACAGAGGTAGAACGGCTCGTCGTCGGCCGCGTGGAACACCTCGTTGGGGGCGAGGCCCGCGAAGCCCTGGCCCTGGCGCTCGGCCACCTCGCCGGTGCCGGTGTAGTGAGCGATCCAGTACCCCATCCAGGCGACGGCCACCTCGAAGAGGTTCACGTCGATGTGGTCGCCCTCACCAGTCTGCTCGCGCTCGTGGATCGCCGACGCGACGAGGAACGCGGCCAGGGTGCCGGTCCCCCAGTCGATGACGCTCGCTCCGATCCGGACCGGCGGCCTGTCCTCGTAGCCGATCGTCGACATCAGCCCGCTCATCGCCTGGATCACGGGATCGTACGCCGGCCACTCGCTGTAGGGGCCGTCCTGACCGAAGCCCGTCAGGGACAGGTAGACGACGTCGTCGTTGGTCTCCGAGACGGTCTCGTAGTCCAGGCCGAACTTCGACAGCACGCCCGGACGGAAGCTCTCGACGACCACGTCGGCCTCCGCGGCGAGGTCCCGGGCTGCCTGCTGTCCGTCCTCGGTCTTCAGGTCGAGGCAGACGCTCCGTTTGTCCGAGAGGTTGACCGAGGCGAACATCGCGCCGTCGAGCAGGCCACGGAACGCGTCCCCGCCCGGCGGCTCTACTTTGACCACGTTCGCGCCGAGCAGTCCGAGAAACTGCGTCGAGACGGGCCCGGCGATCGACTGGGTGAGGTCCAGCACGTCGATGTCTTCGAACGGTCGCATACACCGATGTGTAGACGGGTCATTAAAATTCCATCCCTCCCGGAAAGCGCCGTCCGGGGCGATTACCGGTCGGCGCGGGCGTCGATGACGCCGTCGGCGGCGAGGGCGTCGATCTCGTCGTCGTCGTAGCCGAGTTCGTCCAGAATTTCGCGATTGTGTTCGCCCAGCACGGGCGCGTGTCGTGGGTCCTGGACCGGCGTCTCCGACAGCGACAGCGGCGTGTCGGTCAGGGTGAGGCGATCCAGTCGAGGGTGGTCGACTTCCCGGAACACGTCGCGCTCCCGGACGTGATCGAGGTCGGCCGCCTCGTCTATCGTCCGGTGGTGGGCCGCCGGGATGCCGGCGTCGTTGAGCCGGTCGACCGCCTCGTCGGCCGGTTGCTCGGCCAGCCACTCCTCGAACAGAGCGGTGAGTTCGGCGGCGTCGTCCATCCGGCCCGCGTCGGTCCGGTACTTCGGGTCCGTCAGCAGGTCCTCGCGACCGATGAGCTCACAGCAGGCCTCCCACATCGGATCGGAGTAGAGCAACAGCGCCACGCAGACCCAGCCGTCGGCGGCCTCGGCGGCTCCGTACAGCATCTCGTCGTTGAAGAAGGCGCTCCGCCCGCCCCGGCGCGGCACCTCCCCGCAGTTGTGGTAGTACTCGAAGGCCGCGTCCATGTTGTGCAGCAGCGACTCCAGCAGCGACACGTCGATCTTTTGCCCGGCCGCGTCGTGGACGTCCCGGTGGCGCAGCGCCGCGAGCGCGCTGATCGCGGCGTGACAGCCCGCGTAGAAGTCCGCGACCGACGACTGGGCGCGGATCGGCGGCTTCCCGTCGTCGTAGCCCATCAGACTCGACAGCCCGGAGACGTGCTGGACGATGGTGTCCATCGCGGGCTTGTTCGCCATCGGTCCCGTCTCGCCGTAGCCGGTGACGTGGACGTAGATCAGGTCCTCGTTGATCTCCCGTAGCGTCTCGTAGTCCACGCCCAGTCGCTCCGCGACGCCCGGCGGCCAGTTCTGGACGAACACGTCGGACTCGGCGACCAGATCGTACAGCGTCGCCATCCCGTCGGGGGCCTTCATGTCCAGACACAGCGACCGCTTGTTACGGTTGAACTGCTCGAACCCGGGATTGAACGGCTCGCCGTCTTTCTCGCGCCTGTCGGTGCGGTAGACCTCGCCGCTCGGCCGCTCGATCTTGATCACGTCGGCCCCGAGGTCGCCCAGGTACGTCGCACACAGCGGGCCGGCGATGGCCTGCCCACAGTCGACGACTCGCACGTCTGAGAGAGGCATACCCAAGCCTGCACGCGCCGTCCCTTAAGCGTAGCCCCGGTGGCAGTGCCGCGGCGGAGCCGCCGTGAAACGACCCCGACCGCACCGCAGTCCCCGACGCCCGGCGACCGCGCCGCTCAGTCCTGACGCGCCCCGGAGTCCAGATTGATGTCCTGTGCGGTGAGGTTGCGGGCGTGGTCGCTGGCGAGGTACGCGACGAGTTCGCCCACGTCCTCGGGTGCGACGATGCTGTCCAGTGGCAACCGGTCGGTCACCCGTTCGGCCATCGCCGCCTCGAAGGAGATCCCGCGTTCCTCGGCCTGCCGCTCGATCATCCGCTCGATCCGGTCGCCTTCGACCGCGCCCGGACAGATCGTGTTCACCGTCACGTCGTCCTCGCCGAGTTCGTACGCCAGGCTGCGACCGAACCCGATCATCCCGGCCTTCGACGCCGAGTAGGGCGTTCGCGTCGGATACGGGTCCTTGGCTGCGATGGACGAGATGTTGACGACACTCCCGCGGTCGCTCTCGCGCAGGTGCGACGCGGCGTGCTTGCACATCAGGAACGCTCCCCGGAGGTTCACGTCCTGTGTCCGATCCCACTCCTCGACGGTCACCTCCTCGATAGGCGCGGTCGGGCCGCCGATCCCGGCGTTGTTCACGAGTACGTCGAGGCCGCCGAACGCGTCTACGGTCGCGTCGACCGCGTCACGAACCGACGCCTCGTCGGTCACGTCCAGTTCCACGGGCAGGGTCTCGGCGTCGTCGCCGATCAGCTCCGCGGTCTCGTAGATGCCGTCGCTGCGCGCGCCGAGGGCCACGTCAGCCCCGTGATTCGCCAGCACGATGGCGATGGATCGGCCGATACCCTGACTCGCTCCGGTGACCAGCGCGGTCTGTCCGTCGAGCATACCCGTTCCTCGTCGCTGGTCCCCTTAGAAGTTCGCCTTACCACACTCAGTACTCGTGAAACCCCGCGCCGGCTTCGCGCCCGGTCCGACCTGACTCGACGAGTTCCACGAGGTGATCGGCCGGTTCGTACCGCTCGGCCCCGTACTCCTCGTGGAGGTCCCGGAGTTTTTCCAGAACGGCGTCCAGTCCGATATCGTCGCCGCGCTCGCAGGGCCCCTCCGGCCAGCCCGTGCCGAGGGTCATCCCGGTGTCGACGGCGTCGGGTGTGGCCACGCCGTCACCGATCAGGTGGGCCGCCTCGTTGATGATGGTGGCCTCGACCCGGAAGGCGTCGAAGTCCTCGCCGTCGCCCGCCTCGTAGTCCACGCCCGCACCGTCTTCGTAGTCGTAGTAGCCCTCGCCAGTCTTCTGGCCGTAGTTGCCCGCCGCCACTTTCTCGTCCATGAGCGGCGGGATCTCGATGCCACCGGCCTCCCGGATGTGGTGGGAGATTTCGATCCCGGTCATGTCGAGCAACTCGAACGGACCCATCGGGTACCCACGGCGGTGGACCATCGCCGCGTCGGCTTCCCTGATCGTGGCCTCGCCCTTCGAGACCATCCAGTTGGGTTCGTCGATGAACGGGCCGAGGACGTTGTTGACGACGAACCGGTGGACGTCTTTCCGGACGTAGATCGGCGTCTTCCCCATCGACTCACAGAACGCGAACGCGGTCTCGGCGATCTCGTCGGTCGTCTCCGCACCGTAGATGACCTCGACCAGGTCCATCTTGACCGGCGGATTGAAGAAGTGCGTGCCGACGACGCTCTCGGGGCGGTCGGTCGCCGCCGCGATATCGGTCACCGACAGCGACGACGTGTTCGATGCCAGGATGGCATCGGCCGGTGCGTGTTCGTCGATCTCCCCGAAGACCTCCCGTTTGATCGCCATGTCCTCGGGGACCGCCTCGATCACCATGTCGGCGTCGCCGACCGCCGCGGCGAGATCCGTGGTCGTGTCGATCCGGTCCAGTACGTCGCCGGGCGCGTCCTCGATCCGGCCGGACTCGGCGAGTTTCTCGACCGACCAGACGATCTCGTCGTGCCCCTCCTGGACGATCTCGGCCTCGACGTCCCGCATCGTCACGTCGTAGCCCGCCAGCGCGGCGACTTCGGTGATTCCGTGCCCCATGTTCCCCGCGCCCAGCACCGCGACGCGGTCGATACCGTCGAGTGTCATACCGTCCGCTGGCGGTGCAGTCACCTTAACGCCACCGCGGGCGGCAACGTCCCCGCTCGACCGACCGTCCGGCGAGTCGCTCAGCGCATCAACTGCCCGCCGTTGACCTGCAGGGTCTCACCGGTGACGTAGCCAGCGTCCCGGAGGTACGCCGCCGCCTCGGCCACGTCTTCGGGTCGACCGAGCCGTCCGACGGGGATCACGTCCCGTCGCTCGCGTTTGTCTTCCGCGTCGTTCGTGGCGTCGGTCATGTCCGTCTCGACGTAGCCGGGCGCGACGCAGTTGACGCGTATCTCCGGGGCGAACTCCCGTGCGTGACTCCTCGTGAGTCCCACGACGGCGGCCTTCGAGGCGGCGTAGTGGCTCTCGTAGGCGGCACCGTCGAACGCCAGCCGCGAGGCAACGTTGACGACCGACGGCCCCGGTGTCGCCGCGGAGTCCCGGAGGTACGGGAGCGCCGCCCTGGTGACGGTGAACGCGCCGGTGACGTTGACGTTCAACACGTTCGCGAACGCGTCCGGTGAGAGGTCCGGCGTGTAGACGTGCTCGTTGATCGCCGCGTTGTTCACGACGTGATCGAGGCCGCCGAACGCGTCGACGGCCCCGTCGACGAGGTCGGTCGCCGCGACGGGGTCGCCGACGTCGGCCTGGATCGCGACGGCCTCGCTGTCGGTCTCGGCCTCGATCTCGTCGACCGCTGCCGCGGCCGCTCGCTCGCTCGTGTTGTAGTTCAGGACGACGTCACAGCCGTCCGCGGCGTACTGGCGGGCGATAGCCCGTCCGATCCCTCGGGACGATCCGGTTACGACGGCGACTGGCATACCGCCCAATCGGCGGGGGCACCTACTAATCTTTCCCGGCCGGAACCGGCAAGACCAGACAGAACAGCGCGGCGAGCAGCGTGAGCGCGGCGAGTGCAAAAAACGCCTCGTCGAACAGGTTCAGGTCGGCCATGACGCCGACGGCGGTCGAGCCCAGCGACCCCACCAGCAGGTAGAACGTCCTGAGCAGGCCCAGACCGCTCGCCTGCCCGTCGTCGGGCAGCGCCGCGACGGTGTAGGAGAAGACGATGGGCCAGTTGCCGAGCTGGATGCTCAACGCGAGGACCGCCGGGACGAGCGTGGCGAACCCGGAGACGAACGGGAGCGCGAACAGCGTCGCGGCGCTGGCGAGCAAGAGCAGCGCCATCGTCCGTCGCTTGCCGAACCGGTCGCCGAGGTTGCCACCGACGACCTGTGCGACGACACCGCCGGCGAAGAACACGCCGAACAGCGTGGCCGCCAACTGCGTCGACAGCCCCTTCGCCGTCACCAGATACGTCGTGAGAAACGCCGTCAACCCCTGGTAGACGAAAAACATCACCAGCATGATCGCCGTCGCGAGTACGACCTCACGGTTCCACAGTCCCGCGACGAGGCCGGGCAGGTCTTCGAGAAATGACCCGGTGTCCTCGGCCTTCCCCGCGTCCGGCGGGACGACTCGCCAGGCGAGGAGCGTCCCGACGGCGAACAACGGGACTGCGAAGGCGAACCCGTACTGCCAGCCGACCACGGCGGCGAGGACGCCGGCCACGACCGGCAGGATCGTCGTCCCGACGTTGCCTGCGGCCGAGCAGATGCCGATGGCGGTGCCATCACGATCCGGATACACCGCCGAGAGGACTGTCACACGCGGCGTGCCGTACACGCCGGTCCCGACTCCGAACAGGACGATGCCGAGGAGAAACACCGGGACACCGGGCGCGACAGCGAGCAGTGTCGTCCCCGCGAGGCCGGCGGCGAACCCGAGCGTCAGCACGGATCGACCGCCCACGCGGTCGGCGACGACCCCGCCGGGCAACTGCAACAGCGCGGCGACGCTCAGGAGGATCGTGTAGACCGACCCGGCGATCGTGTTCGAGAAGGCAAATTCCGCGCGGATGCTCGGGAACAGCGCCGGGACGGTCAGCCGCACGCCGAGCAGGAGGAACCAGCCGAACCCGACGACCACGAGCACGCTCAGCCGCTCGTCCACCAGCGGCGAGGCTCGAAGTGATCGCCTGGCTCTCGTCAGGTCCGGGAACACGGTCGCCCGTTCCCGACCCTTCGATTTCAATCTTACCTTGTGGTAGTTGCTACCACACGCCAGACGCCGGTCTGGAAAATCGCAACGGGTGGGAAAGAAATAACGTACTAAGTACGTTATCGTATCGACACCCTCGCCGAATATGTCTGTGTTTCACAGATCCGACCGTGCTGATTCGCCCTCGACTGGACGGGCCGACCGGCGTTGGTTGGACGGGCAGGTTCGGGAGTCGGGTTCGCATCTGCCGCAGTCGGTGCAGCTAATGTGGGTCAGTGAGAACGCCCGGTCAGTGATCTCAGCCGCGACACTGCTCGGTGAGGACGCTCCGATCATCAGGGACCGTAGTTTCCAGTTGCTGTTGCTCGCGAACTTCAGTCCGCCGCTGGGGAGTGCGCTGATCTCGCCCCTGCTGGACACGCTCGTCGGGCCGTTCGCCGTGAGCGAGGCCGAGATCGGGCTGTTGATGACCGCGTTCACCGCGCCGTGTATCGTCCTGATTCCACTCGTTGGTGTGCTGGCCGACCGGGTCGGACGGAAACTCGTCATGATCGGGGGCCTGCTCTGTTTCGGGGTCGGTGGCGTCGCCATCGCGTTCACGACCGACTTCCGGGTGGCGCTCGCGCTCCGGCTACTGCAGGGGATCGGGTTTGCCGGCCTGACGCCGATCATCGTCACGAGCATCGGCGACCTCTACCGCGGCGGTGCCGAGGCGACGGCCCAGGGCGTCCGGTTCGCCACGTCGGGGTTCACGCTGATGACGTTTCCCCTGCTGGGTGGGGCGCTCGCCGCAATCGCCTGGCAGTACCCCTTCTTCCTCTACGCGCTCACGTTCCCGACCGCCGTGTTGATCGCGCTGTTTTTCGAGGAACCGACCAACGAGGACACGCGTCGCGGGAGCGCCGACACCGATCTCGGCGACCTCCTGCAGTTCGTCTCCAGGCCCCGGGTGGCCTCGGTGCTGGTCGGTCGCGCCATCCCGAACTTCCTCTACACCGCCTTCCTCACGTACAACTCCTTCGTCGTCGTCCGGCTCATCGGCGGGAGCCCGGGCGAAGCCGGGTTGCTGATTACGGCCGCCAGCGTCTTCCATACCGCCTCCGCCACGCAGGCCGGCCGGATCACCGCGCTGTTCGACAGCCGGCTCTACCCGCTACTGGGCGCGAACCTGTCGATGGGCGCGGGCTTCGCGGTCGTCGGTCTCGCGGGGTCGCTCCCGGCCGCACTCCTCGGGAGCGCCGGCGTCGGACTCGGGTTCGGAACGTCGCTGTCGCTGTACCGGAGCGTCATCACCGGATTCACCGTCGAGTCGCTCCGTGGCAGCGTCGTCAGCACCGGGTCCGCCCTCGGCCGGGTCGGTGCCACCGTCGCCCCTATCGTCATGGGTGCCGCCGTCGCGTCCGCCGAACCGCTGATCGGGTTCGACGCCGCCGTTCGCGGCACCGTCGTCGCCGCGGCCCTACTGTGTGGCATCGGCGGGACGGGCTGTCTCCTGATCGCTCGGTGGTCACCCGCCGTCGATCCCACCGCTAGATAAAGCCTCGGTCGCGGCTCCGCATCGCCTCATCGCTCACAACGCCGTCCTGCACCCCCTCGCATTCTTCCAGCCCCCACAGCTATATGGCTCGTGCAATCACAGACGCTGGTATGCGCGCTGCTGTCTACCCCGACTCCGGCGATCCCGCGGACCTCACCGTCGAGACCGTTCCGGAACCCGACTCCGACCCGGGGCAGGCCATCGTTCGCGTCCAGGCGTGTTCGGTCAACCATCGCGACCTCTGGAAACTCGAGGGGACGCGCGAAACCGGCGACGGATTCGTCGGTGGTGCCGACGTGGCCGGCGTCGTCGAACGGGTCGAACCCGGTCGCCGGGAGCTGTCGGTCGAACCCGGCGACCGAGTCCTGCTGTGCCCACTCCTGACCTGCGGGACCTGTCGGTACTGTCGGGAGGGGCCGGAGAACCTGTGTGCCGAGTACGACAGCTACGACGGCGGGTTCGCCGAACGAGCGGCCGTCGAGGCCGACCGCCTGGTCGCGCTCCCGGACGGCGTCGACTTCACCGCGGCCTCGACGCTCCCAATCGCTTACATGACTGCCTGGCGGATGCTCGAACGGGCGTCCGTGACCGCTGGCGACCGCGTGTTTGTTCCCGGTGCCACGGGTGGTGTCGGCGTCGCGACAGTCCAGCTGGCCGGGGTCCGTGGTGCCGAGACTATCGGCACGTCCACCTCGGCGCGGAAACTCGACCGCCTCCGCGAACTGGGATGTGACGTTACGATCGAGACTGACGACCCCGACGAGATGGTCGACCGCGTCGAGGATATCGGCTCCGTGGACGCCACGATCAACCATCTCGGAGGCTCGTACGGTCGGGCTGGCATGGAGGTCCTCCGTCGGGGCGGGACACAGGTGGTCTGTGGACGGACGGCGGGCGATACCACGGAACTCGATCTCTGGGACACCTACTGGAACCAGAAGACGCTGCGTGGAAGCACGCTGGGGACACAACCCGATCTCGAACGAGCCGTTTCCTTCCTGGGCAACGGCGACATCGAAGCGATAGTCGCCGACACCTACTCGCTGGCCGAGACCTCGCAGGCGTTCCTCGACATGACCCGCCGGGATTTGTTCGGGAAGGCCGTCGTAAGGCCACAGGCGTGAGTGAGGGTCCCGTTTCTCGGATCCCTGCGGTACCGCCGGGCCCAGGTTTATGTGATCGCCGTGAGTCGTTCACACAATGAACTTCGAACTGGGCCAGGAACGACGGCTGATCCGCGAGCAAATCCGGGAACTCTGTGCCGACTTCGGCGACGAGTACTGGCGGGAGAAGAATCGGAACCACGAGTTCGCCTGGGAGTTCTTCGATACCTTCGCCGACGACGGCTGGTGTGGCATCACCATCCCACAGGAGTACGGCGGGCAGGGGTACGGCGTGCAGGAGGCCGCGCTGGTCCAGCAGGAGATTGCCCGCTCGGGCGCGGCGATGGCCGGCACCTCGATCACCTCCCATCACGTCTTCAGTACGGCCCCACTCGTCGAATTCGGCGACGAGGAACACAAGCGACGGTACCTGCCGAAGATAGCGGACGGCGACGTGATGGTCTGTACCGGCGTGACCGAACCGAACGCGGGCACCGACACCTCGAGCATCGAGACGGTCGCCGAGCGCGACGGCGACGAGTACGTCGTCAACGGGCAGAAGATCTGGACTTCGAAGGCTCAGGAAGCCGACGTGATCATGTTGCTCGCCCGCACCGCGCCCCGCGAGGAGAGCGATCGGTTCGGCGGGCTCTCGCTGTTTTTCACCGAGTTCAGCAAGGACACGGACGGCGTCGACGTCAGCGAGATCCCCAAGGCCGGCCGCGGCGCGGCCGACTCGAACGAAGTCTGGTTCGACGACGTACGCATCCCCGCGGCGGACCGCATCGGCGAGGAAGGTGACGGATTCAGCTACCTGCTCTCGTTCGCCAACTCCGAGCGCATCAGTATCGCCGCGAACGCGGTCGGCATCGGGCAGGCCGCCGTGGAGAAAGCCGCCGATTACGCCCGGGAACGGGAGGTGTTCGACAGTGCCATCGGCTCCTATCAGGCGATCCAGCACCCGCTGGCCGACGCCTGGAGCAAACTCGAACTCGACGAGCTGGCGGTCCGAAAAGCCGCGTGGCTCTACGACAACGACGAGGACGCCGGAGCCGCGGCCAACGCGGCGAAGCTACGGGCCAGCGAGGACGCCCTCGAAGCCTGCGAGCGGGCGATGCGCGTCCACGGCGGAATGGGTTACGCACAGGAGTACGACGTCGAACGGTACTGGCGCGAGACGATGATCAACGTCATCGCACCCATCTCCAACGAGATGGTGAAAAACTACATCGGTCAGCACGTCCTCGATCTGCCACGGTCGTACTGACGGTAACCACCGGGAAAGCGGCAAAGGTGGCACTGCCCGGGCCGATTCATACGTCTCGGTCCAGTACGAATACGTGGCGCGGTGCCCAGTCCAGCCCATCGGTAACCATGGTGGCGTTGTCCCTGTGGCATCGGCCACATCTCGGACCTCTCACCTCCCGTTTTCGAGATCACCGACGCATTACTCCTCCGCTTGTTGAGAGACGTATCCCCGACGGAGTGCGCGACCGATCGGAACGCGCGAGTGACAGCCCTCACACTCGACTTCGAGCGTGACGTGGACGTCGATGTCACCGCAGGCCGACAGTTTTCCCTTGCTGACGAGCGACCGAACGGCGTCTTCGAATTTCTCGGTGGCGTGTTCACGCGTGTACTCGATCGCGTCTCGTTCCCAGTCGGTCGGTTCCACGTCGCGTTCGAGATTCAGACACTCCTTGAAGTGGGTGCGGACGACACCGTAGGAGACGAAATCGACGAGTAGGGCCTCCACATCGATCCCCTCGTTGCGAAGGTCGGTCCGGACCTCGGCGGCGACCGTCTCGTCGTCGTCCCGGAGCCGTTCGTACTTCGATTCGGGTTCGTTGCCCAGCGTCGACAGCCCCGCGCGGTCCATCTCGCGCCTGAGCATCATCGTGTTCAGCCACTCCGCGAGTTGTCGGTATCCCTTTCGCTGTGGTTTGTCGGCTTGCCACTGGTCGACCAGCCGATCTTCGTATTGCTCCATATCCCGCTCGTCCAGCACACGACACACCTTACACCCGTACTCGCTCATGGTCGGCGATAGGCCACCGGAAAACATAGGTTTTGGCGTGATTGCTCCACTGGTTCCGGCAACCAGCACCATCCGGACCGTCTCCAGCCTCGTCCGTCTTTACAGCGATCTTCGGTTGGCTCGACTACGACCTGGCAGGGCAGATTGTGTATAGCGACATGCGATTTATACGTTCGGACGCGGACACGAATAGACAAGGATGGAATAAAAAATATCTGATAGCTACTGGCGAAACCCCGGCTCAGACCAGTGAGTAGATGTGAGTCTCGTAGGTTTCCCGGACGCGACTGCCCCAGTTGTGGGTGTAGGTGTCGATCACGTCCGACGCCACGTCCCCGCGGAGGTACTTGACGATACCGCGATCCCCCGTCCGGTCCCGGAGGTGAGTCGTGAAGAAATGCCGGAAGTAGTGAGGTGTGACGTTCTCGTCGGCCCCGCCGCCGGTCCGGTACCAGCCCATGCGTTCGGCGTTCGTGGCGACGACGTGATGGACGGCGTCGATAGTGACGCGTTCGCCCCAGTTACGGCTCGTGCTGACGAATACCGGTTCGGCCGGGGAGACGGGGTCCGGTCGGACGGCGAGCCACCGCTCCAGTGTCGCTTTCAGCTCCGCGTCGACGGGGACGACCGTCGCCCGCTTGCGTTTGTTCGACGCGTCGCGGCGTTCACCGTTGATGCGTTCGCCGCGTTCCGGTGCGTCGTCGACGTAGATGGAGTCCGGTCGGCCCTGTAACTGGGGTCGAATCTCGTCGATCCCGGCGTCGGACAGGGCCACACCCTCCAGGTTCAGGTCGCGAATGTCGAGATTGCACAGTTCGCCGGACCGCATCCCCGTCTTGAGCAGCGTCGTCACGATGGCGTCGGCCAGCGGATGCTGGATCGTCTCGACGAATCCCCGCATCTCCTCGATGGAGAGGTCGCGCCTGGTCGGATCGGTGTGGATCGACTCGTCCATCTCCTCGATGACGACGGTCATCGGATTCGCGTCGAACACGCCGACCTGGACCATGTAGGAGTAAAACCGGTGGAGGTAGGAGGCGTACGTCGCGATGGAACTCTCCGCGTGCGAACCACGGAGCGTGTGGATCCAGGACATACAGTCCCGATAGGACGCATCGTCGAGAGTCCCCATCCCGTTCGCGTCGAGATACGTCTCGAACTCCCGCAGAACCCGGTCGTAGGAGTTCCGTGTCCGGGCCGATTTGCCCTGAAACTCGATGTCCTGGAGGAAATAGGCCACCGGATCGTCCGGCGTCTCGGCGGACTGGGCCTGGCTCATTCGTCCTCCAGAACGTAGCCGCCCTGTCGGGGGCTGTGCTGAATGCGTGGACTCTCCTGAAGCGTCCGCTCCAGCTCTGACTCGATGTCGTCGGTCACGGCGGTCACGAGGTCGTCCCAGGAACAACAGCCCCGCTCGCGCAGTTCGGCGACGATCTGTGCCTCCAGCCCCTGATCGTTCTCGGCCGATGGATTCGTGGACGCGGCTCCGTCGATGCCGCCCTCGAAGCCCCGACGACCGGCCTGTACCATCGAGCGGACGAACTCGCTCAGACTCATGTCCATCCGGTCGGCCTGTCGGCTCCACTCCTCCTTTTGATACGCCGGGACGTACGTCCGGACGCTGGTCCGAGATGTGTCGACGTCACCGTCAGCGGACATGTTCGATTACTCGGACGCCGGTGACTAAAGCTTGTCCCCACTAACCCGAATAAGGGAGGTTATTTGTGCTGATAAGCCCCCAAACACGCCGACCATATTTTGTTATTTGTATTTGTGGTATTGTTCAGATCTCAGTATAGTGCTAAAAATCAGGATATTAATTTGGGCCCTCCCGACGGGCGCGGATGATCAACGGATCAGTGAGAGTTGGTATCTATCGACCTGACCCCAGGGGTCGAGGGCCCGAAGTTCCCCCTGCAGTGAATCCCACTCTCACTCACCACGTTGCTCGTGAAGAATCGACCCACTGCGCGATACGTACTATTCGGGCAGTCGGCATCGGTGACGAGTCTCCGACCTCAGAGAATGCCAGATACCGAAAGTCCCCCGGCGGTCGTCGCAAGCCAGTCGTGTAAACCGTATCTGGCTATAAGCAAGACGACACTCGTCGTGAGGGGGAGAGTGGTTAGAATGTCGTCACTTTCCCCGAACCCGACGCGGGGCGTTCACTCGGGGGAAAATTCGTCACTGGTCACGGTGGCACTGCAGATCACACAGCCTTTCTCGATGAGGGTCTCACGCATCGCGTCGTTGACCTCCAGCGACTCACCGCACTCGTCGCAAACGAACCGATACTCCGCGGCCCCGTTTTCGACCATCCGTACGGGGAGTATGCGTCCAAGGGATAAATGAAGCCCTCTGTTTCCAGCCGAGCGGGAATTGCGCTGGCTGGCCGGAGACTGGATTTCTCACCTCGTAGGAATCACTGGAGCGCTTATCGCGAACCGCGTCGTACGATCACTCGTGGGGAACAATGTACGACGTAATACTCGCTGCGACTGACGGAAGCGCTCCGGCGAACCGGGGGGTCGAACACGCGTTGAGTCTCGGGTCCAGATACGACGCCGTCGTCCACGTCATCTCGGTCGTCGATACGGGCCGGTACGGAGAGCCGGCGCTGTCCAGCACGGAACTGGTACTCGAAGAACTGGAGGACCGCGCGCACGAGCACCTGGCCGAGATCGACGAGCGCGCGGACACGATGGACGTGGAGATCGTCACAAAGACCTGCCACGGTGAACCACACGAGGAGATCGTCGCGTACGCCGACGAGATCGACGCCGACCTGACACTGCTCGGCAAACACGGGCAGTCCCAGACCGGCCACCACATCGGGAGCGTCGCCAACCGCGTCGTCGACCGGTGCGACCGACCGGTCCAGCTCGCCTGAGCGAACCCCGGTCGAACAGTGGCTCGGACTCGGTTTTCCGCCGCCGGATCGTTCCCACTGGGCTGGAAGCAGAGAATCGCCTTTATCACGTGGCACCGTAGGAGGACGTATCATGGCCACTGGACCGGACTACACCTTCGCCTGCCCGGAGTGTGACGAGTCCATGTCGGTGAACGCGTCGATGCGGGACGCGCTCGTGGAACACGGCTGCGTGGTCTGCGGGACGAGCGTGACGCCGACGGTGTTTTCGTCGTCGCCCGCGGGTGAGTGACCGCCGGCGCTGATCGACCGTCTCGCGCCGCGGGACGGACAAGTATTAATTGGACACTGCTGTATTGGGGGTGCGAACAAATGGCTCTGGATCAGCAGACATCGCTGTCGGAGGACGAGACCGATGCAGTCCTCGCCCGCCACGAGACCGGCGTCCTCTCGCTGGCTCGTGACGACGAACCGTACGCGATTCCGATCTCGTACGGGTACGACAGCGACACACGGCGGTTCTATCTTCGACTCGTCTCGACGCCCGGCAGTGAGAAACGGCAGTTCCTGAGTTCCACGCCGCGGGTCCGCCTGGTCGTCTACGAGAACGAAAGCGGTGTGTACCGGAGTGTCGTCGCGATCGGCAGGCTCGAAGAGATCCCACGCTCGGAGTTGACGGTCGAACACATCGAACAGTACGGCGAGGCGAAACGCCCGCTTTTCGAGATCTGGGGCGAGTCCAAGGAGAACCTCGACATCCAGCTGTACCAGCTCGTCCCCGACGAGCTGAGCGGCCGACACATCGACGTCGACGACGCCCTCGAATCCTCGTGAGCGCGAGCGACCGAGTACCGACGACTTCTCAGTCCGCGGGAATTTCACTGGGGCATTATCCGCGCGTGACCCGTCCGTTCGAACGAGCCACGCGGCCAGGAGGGTAATCACGATGAGTACACACGCGACCGACGACGACGTTCGAGACGAGGCACCGCTCCCGATCCCAGCGGACGACGTGGCGGAGGCCGTGCCGCTGGCCGCCGAGATCGTCGTCTCCCGCGGGCGGCCAGCCGAGTGTACCCTCTACCCGGCCGACGCGAGCGGGCTGGAACTGATGTCGTCCTGGATCACCGCCAGGGAGGGATCCTTCGTGAGCCTCGAACGGATGCGGTAGCGGGGATTCGGACGGACGATGGGCAACCACGAACCTCCGGAACCGCCCGAATACACTCTCCCCACACAGATATGAGTCGGTCACCCGAACGTGACATCATGAACTGTCGACGCAGAGACGAGACGCACGGCCGTGAGCGATGAGCGGATTCGTCCGCCGGTATCTGGCCGTCGTCGGTCGATTTCTGCCGTTCGCCGTCGCCTTCCTCAGGGACCGGCGACGGTTCCTGCTGTTCGGCGGACCGAGGCGACTCGACGAAGCGGCCCACCGACGGCGTGCCGAACGGATGCGGGACACGATGCTCGAACTCGGGCCGGCGTTCGTGAAGGTCGGCCAGGTACTCTCGACGCGTCCCGACATCGTTCCGCCGGTCTACGCGGACGTGTTCGCGACGCTTCAGGACGAGATACCCGAGGACGCCGGCGGTGATCCGCGTGCGGTGGTCGAGACCGAACTGGGTGACGATCTGGACCTCTCGACGCTCGAAACGGTTGCCGGCGGCTCGCTCGCGTACGTCTACACGGTCGCGTACGAGGGCGACCGGATCGCGCTGAAAGTCCGTCGTCCGGGACTGAAGCCGATCATCGAGCGCGACCTCCGAGTGGTCCGGGCGCTGGTGCCGGTGATCAGCGTCTTCGTCGACGAGCGGCAGGAGTACTCCATCCGCAACGCCGCCGACGACTTCGAGGAGATCATCCTGGACGAACTCGACTTCGAGCGGGAGCGGCGGGTCATGGCCGACGTGCGTGCGAACTTCGTCGACGACGACCGCGTCGTCGTCCCGGCGGCCCACGAGGAACTCTCCTCGGACCGAATCCTGGCGATGGATTACCTGACCGGCCGCAAGATCACCGACGAGGACGCGCTCGCGGGCCTCGACGTGACGCCACACGAGATGGCCGAGCGCATCGCGACGGTGTATCTGGAGATGGGGCTGGTCGACGGCGTGTTCCACGCCGATCCACACCCCGGAAACCTCGCGGTCACGGACGAAGGCGCGCTGTTGATCTACGATTTCGGCATGAGCGAACGGCTCCCCGAACGCGTCCGCGGCGACATCGTCGACCTCTATCACGCGCTCGTCAGGCGGGACGTTCGCGAACTGGTCGACGCGCTGATCGCACTGGACGTGCTCGACCCCGACGTCGACCGCGCCAGGGTCGGTCGCGTGCTGGAACTGGTCATCGAGAATCTCGAGGGTCGGTCGGAGATCACCTGGCGGGCGATCATCACCGAGTTGACGACGATGTTGCAGGACTTCCCGTTCCGGATCCCGCCCGACGTGATGTTGCTCGTTCGAGTCGGCACCGTCGGCGAGGGCGTCTGTCGCCAGCTCGATCCCGAGTTCGACTTCCTGGTGGTCATCCGCCGGTTCCTCGTCGAACAGGGATTCGTCGAACGGGAACTCGAAGGGATGGTCGAGGAAGCCTGGACCGACGCGCAGCGATCACTGCCCGCGCTCACGCGACTGCCGGCGAGGCTCGACCGCTCGCTGGATCGGCTCGAACGCGGCGAACTCGTCGTCCGGACCGAGCCCGCAAACGGGCGGGCACGCGGCGATCAGCACCTCGGATACGCCGTCCTGGCGGGGTCGCTCGCGATCGCGGCGTCGATACTGACCGTCCGGCCGGGCCCGCACGCGGCCGTGGTGGCCGGTCTGTCTGGCGTCTTCCTGGTGACGTATCTGGTTGCCCAGCGGGGTACCTGATCGAGGCCGTTTCCAGGGAGTGGGAAGACCGGACTCGTTTTTTCATCGGGGTCTCCGAACGGCCGAACATGTCCGAGACGACACTGTACGAACGGCTGGGCGGGCGAGACGGCATTCGAGCCGTCGTCGACGACTTCTACGACCGACTCGTCGCCGACGAGCGGCTGGGGCCGTTCTTCGAGGACGCGGACGTGGAGCGATTGCGGCGGACACAGACCGACTTCCTCTGTGAGGCCGCCGGCGGGCCGGAGACGTACGATGCGGAGCCGGTACGGGAGGCACACCTGCACGTCCCGTTCGAGCCGGCGGACATCGAGCGGGCGGTCGCCCTGCTCCGGGAGAGCCTCGATGCCTTCGACGTGCCCGAAGACGACGCCGAGGCGGTCGTCGAGGCCGTCGCCGCGTACGAGGACGAGTTGCTGGACGGGCCTCCCGAGTGACCTGTACACTGAAGTGACTGCCCGGGAAACGTCCGGCACCGATGTCGTCCGGGATACGAGCGACGGTCGAGTTTTCGACACCCGACATCTGTCCGGTCGTCGAACACGCCACCGAGGCAGGGGCGACGGTCGATTCCGTGGCGACGAGTGTTCGTCCCACTGCGGACGTGCAGTGTGCGACGGAATTTTCCATCGACGCGGAGTACGATCCCGAGGGCGACCTCACACCGGTGTTCTCCCACGGATCGACCGAGCGATACCGGATCGTACACGACGACGGTATCACCTGTCCCTGTGAGTGTCTGGGCCAATTCGGCTGTCCCGTGACCCGGTACGTGGCCCGCGATGGACGCCTGACGGTCGTGTTTCACGCGGCCGATTACGACCAGCTCCAGACCGTCGTCGGGGAGCTCCGCGAGCGCTTCCCCGACGTGGACATCAAGCGGTTCGTCCGGGCCCCGGCCGGTGAGACCGCCGAGGATTCCGTTCTGATCGACCGGAGCAAACTCACCGACCGCCAACTGGAAGTGCTGGAGACGGCCCACGAGATGGGGTACTTCGAGAACCCGCGACGAGCCAACGCGACGGAGGTGGCCGAGGCACTCGACATCAACCCCTCGACGTTGCGGGAACACCTCTCGGCCGCCGAGACGAAACTGCTGGGCGACCTGCTGTGAGCGACCACGGGTGAACGGGAGACGAACGTCTTCGACTCGCATATAAACCATCCCGGATACTGGGGCTGTCAGTTCCTCACCCTCGACGGTGTTGTCTGTAGTATGAGTCAGTCACCGTCCGCCGTTTCGTCCGTGAAGTTCGCCGAGACCACCTCGAACGACGTGACTACCGTCGACAGTGCCGAGAACATCCAGCACGTCCTCGACGCGCTCGACGACGCGGACTGCCGTGCCATTCTGGAGGCGACCAGCGAGGACGCACTCTCGGCGAACGAAGTCTCGGACACCTGTGACCTCCCGCTCTCGACGACCTACCGCAAGCTCGAACTGCTGACCGACGCCGGCCTGCTCGAAGAGCGCACGCGACTCTGTACGACCGGGAAACACAGCAGCGAGTACGTCCGCACGGTCGAGGACGTGGTCGTGTCGCTGGGTGCCAGCGGCGAGATGGGCCTCGAAGTCACCCAGCGCGCACGGTCGCCCGGCGACCGCTGAATCGACTGCGATCCCGTACGGTCCCGTCGCCGATCACTCTCCGTTCTGTCTGAGGTCCTCGTCGAGGAGCTCACCGCGTGTGTGCCAGGTCCGTGGGCGACAGCAGATCACGAGCGCACCGACGTACAGCACCGCGACGATGGCAGTGACCGCGGTGCCGGGAATGGTACCGACCGCGGCGCTGGCGGGCCAGTCCGTGCCGGCGAAGGCGGTCACCCGGAGCAGCCACGCGCCGTTCAACACGGTGAAGATCGGGAAGTAGACCCGCCGGAGCCGGTGGGCGATGGCCTCCTCCGTCGATATCTTCAGCCGCGGTCGCCGGTAGTCCTCGGCGAGTCGTTCGCGCCAGCCGTCGTCTTCGAGGTCCTGGCTGGGGTCGAGACCGACGGCCCAGACGTGTTCCTGCAGGGTCCG
This sequence comes from Halorientalis pallida, assembly GCF_049605515.1. Lineage (GTDB taxonomy): Archaea > Halobacteriota > Halobacteria > Halobacteriales > Haloarculaceae > Halorientalis > Halorientalis pallida_A. The sequence goes on along the minus strand of NZ_CP187158.1, from coordinate 669,968 downwards.
CACGCGGGAGCGCCACACGTCGTAGGCCCGGTAGCGCCGGGCCTCGATGAACAGGAACATCACGACCGCGGCGTGGCCGACGAGGATCACGTAGTGCGGATTCGCCTCGCTGGAGAACGCCCACGTCAACACGGCCGCGATCAACAGCACCGCCCAGTTGGTCGTGCGGTCCAGGCGCTCGCGCCAGAGCTTCATCCGGTGGATCTCGCCCCGGTAGAGGTGCGCCATGGCCGAACTCGGCCCCATATCGCGGTCGAGCAGGCCCTCTCCGACGCGCGGGTCGAGCCGCCGGTGGTCGTCGTCGAGCGTCTCCTCGCCCGCCCGCTCGCGCGTCGAGTGTTCAGTCATGCCGATCCCCCGCGCGTCGTCGCATAGTCACGTTAATATTGTCCACTTGTATCAACACTGTGGTCGTGGGTGGCCGCGATCAGTCGCCGGTGAGGGCGTCCTGGCTGGCCGCGCAGTTGTTCGGCCCGAGTTCGAGTTCGAAGGCTTCCGCGTCGTCGGCCGTGCGCTGACCGAGGTTCGTCCCGATGATGTCCTCGTAGTTGGCCGGCCGGGGCGGCATGTCCGAGAGGACCAGCTCGACGAACTCCCGTTCGTCCATCGTCAGCGCGTCCATCTCGTCCTCCAGCTGGCCGATGGGAGCGGTGTAGGTGCCGTCCGCGGCCGGTTCGGCGGCGTCGCTGAAGTGTGCGCCGCCGATCAGCACGTCGTCGTCCAGCGTGAGGACCTTCGTCTGGAGGGTCTCGTAGAGCTGGCGGGCGGCGTCGGGTGCGCCCTCGTCACCTTCTTCGAGGTCCGGGCGGGCGACGCTCTCGACGAACAGCCCGTCGCCGGTCGCCAGCAGGTTCTCGCCGAGCAGGTAGGAGGTCATGCCGCTGGTGTGACCCGGCGTGTGGATCGTCTCGACGGTGGCCGCGCCGACCGCGTAGGCGTCGCCGTCCGCGGCCGTTTCGAGGTCCTCGATGTAGGTCACACCGCGCTGGCGGGCCGCCTCGGGGACGACGCCCGTGACGCCGCGCTCGTCGAGCGCGCGCACGCCGCTGATGTGGTCGGCGTGGATGTGCGTGTCGAAGGCGTAGGTCAACTCGGCCCCGAGGTCGGCGGCGTCGTCGAGGTAACGGTCCGTGAACGCCCGCAGCGGGTCCACGACGGCCGCCTCGCCGTCGGAGACGAGCAGGTAGCCGAGACAGCCACTGGAGGGACGCTGGTACTGGTAGAGGTCGCCGGGTCCGTCGTACCGCGAGACAGGTTCGCGCTCGTAGATACGGGCCCAGCCGTTCATTCCCTCCCCGAGGTGCGTCACGTCGCGGCCCGCTTCGGCCAGCCGGCCGGCGACGTACTCGCTCGCGCCCCCCTTGGCACAGAGGACGACCAGCGGGTCGCCCTCCGGCACGCGCTCGAGGAGGCCGTCGTCCACCGCTTCGTCGAGGAAGTGGAAGTACGGGACGTTGGCGATCTCGACGGACGCACCGTCGACGTGCCACTCCTGGAAATCACTCTCCATCCGTGCGTCGAGGATCGTCACCGACTCGCCGTCGTCGATCCGTCGCTTCAGCTCGTTCGGCTCGATCTCGTCGACCTCGACGTCCGGCGTCGGGAAGTCGTCCGGGTCCATGTACACTCACCGGTACACGCTCGACGGACATATATCTTGTGCGTATTGCACAACACAACCAATTAGAGAAGGTAGTCGACAGTCGGGCTCGACGACGTGGATCCGAAAATCTCAGTCGGCCGTGGTGGGACCGGCGCTCGAATCGGCCATGTGCGAGCGCAGTCGTCCCTGCGCGTACGCGCCGAGGAACATGCCAGCGACGGCCCAGAGGATCGGCCAGTTGCCGAGGCCGACGCTGGCGTAGGCGGCACCGGGACAGATTCCGGAGATGCCCCAGCCGGCACCGAAGACGACGCCGCCGACGACGACGTTGCGGTCGAACGACTTCACACGGCGGACGTACTCCTCGCCCGTGATCGGTGCGTGGTCGAGGGTGTTCGTCGCGACGGTGAAGACGATCCCCGTCACCACGGCCGCTCCGCCCATCACGAACAGCAGGCCGAGGTCCTCGAACTGGAGGAAATCGAGGACGACCTCGGGACGGGCCATGTGGCTGTAGGCGAGCCCGAAGCCGAAGATCAGCCCGCCGACGAGGATGGACAGGTAGAACGCGGGGCCGCGGTCGCTCACGGCGACACCCCCAGTGCCTGAACGAGTTGGGCAGTCCCGACGGCGATGGTCATGAACGTCGCGACGTTGACGATGGAGGTCCGGGACAGCGAGCCGACGCCACAGACGCCGTGGCCGGACGTACAACCCTTCCCGAGACGGGTCCCGACGCCGACGAGGATGCCGCCGCCGAGCAGTCGCCACCACTGAACCTCGGTGGTCCAGGCACCGCCCTGCCAGAGCAGGGCGTAGACGCCAGCCCCGAGGACGATCCCCGCCGTGAACACGACGCGCCAGTCACGAGACGTGACGTAGGGCAATCGGTTGAACCGCGGGACGCCCGACACGTACGAGAGCGTCGATTCGAGGAAGGTACTCGCGCCCGCGATGATACCGGTCGCGAGGTAGATCACCGCCGCACCGCCGCCGATGAGCAGACCGCCGATCAGGTACCGCGCGATGCCGTTCGGGAACAGTTCGGCACCGATCATCGGCGGGTCACCCCGCCCGAGCGAACCGCCGAACCGAGTCGATTTCTGGGCATGTCTCACCCGTCCTATCGGCTGCTCTGCAAAAAGGATTTGCATAGCAAACCATATTTTTCACAATACTGCTCCTGCCATTTCCCCTCCAATTACGCGTTGAACGGCCTGATTTCGATTTAGCCTATTATAGTAGTGGGCACTATCGACACAATTATCAATGCCGGACATAGTATTGTACGGCGAGGACACAACATGAGCTACGAGGCAGATGTCACCGAGACGCTGGACGTGAAAGGACTCTCGTGCCCGATGCCGGTCGTGAAGACGAAACAGGCGGTCGACGATCTCGGCGGTGGCGACGTGCTGGAAGTCGTCGCGACCGACTCCGGGAGCGTGAGCGACATCGACGGCTGGGCTGGTGGGACGGACGGCGTCGCCCTGCTCGACCAGGAAGAACGCGAGGCGGGCGGCGAGAGCGTCTACGTCCACTACGTGCAGGTGGAGGAATGAGTACGGAGACGGACGAGAGCGCCGAGACCGACGGGCCGGCACCGGACGTCGACCCGGCCGAACTCGAGGAGTTGCGCGCACGCGTCGACGAACTCGAAGACGAGTTGGCCGGCGTCGAGACCGAGGTCGACGACGGCCAGAAGTCGATGGTCATCGTCGCGACCAAGGGGACGCTGGACATGGCCTACCCGCCGCTGATCCTCGCGTCGACGGCCGCCGCCTTCGGCTGGGACGTGACAGTCTTCCACACGTTCTGGGGGCTGGACATCCTCCACGAGGACCACTCCACGGACCTCCAGATGAGTTCGGTCGGGAACCCGAATATGCCCGTCCCGAACGCCATCGCGTCGCTCCCGGGAATGGATCGCGTGACGACGAAGATGATGCGCAAGCGGATCGCCGACAACGAGACGGCCAGCATCGAGGAGCTACTGGAGACCTGTTTCGACATGGGCGTCGAGATGCAGGCCTGCCAGATGACCGTCGAGTTGATGGACTACGACGAGGACGACTTCTACGACGACGTCACCGTCGGCGTCGGTGCCGCCACGGCCCTGGAGCAGATGGCCGACGCCGACATCCAGCTGCTGGTCTGACCAACCTGCTGTTTCGCGGCTACACCTCCGCTCGCACGCTCGACGGAGTGTTGTGTAAACCATACATAACTCTTTTAGCACCGCGCCAACTACGTACAGCTATGCCAGACTCGATGGCGGAAATGTTGCGCCAGGATATGGAGTGTGAGGGGCTCCTGGAGTGTCTCCACGGGCTCAAGGATCTGGACAGGGAGTGTTTCGAGACGCTCGCGACGAGCGACGAGCGGTTGACCGTCGACGAGATCGCGGACCGCGTCGAGCGGGAGCGCTCGACGGCCTACCGGTCGATCCAGCGCCTCCTCCAGACCGGTCTCGTCCAGAAAGAACAGATCAACTACGAGCAGGGCGGGTACTACCACGTCTACTACCCCGCGGATCCCGAGGAGGTCACCGACGACATGCAGCGACTGCTCAACGACTGGTACGCCCAGATCGGCCAGCTGATCCAGGAGTTCCGAACCAAGTACGAGGACGAAGCGGTCCCGACGACTCCGTCGGAATCCTGAGTTCTCGCGCAACGCCCCGCTGATCGACTGTGTACTCTCCATCCGAGCTATCCTCTACAGTGACCGGTTCGCGGTAACTGGACCGACGAAATATCACTCGAACCACCGCCGGAGAGCGGTGCAGGCGGAACAGACGACTGGAATACGGAGTTGGCGCGAGCGTTAGCTGTACGCGCCGATCAGCTCGGCCAGATCGTCTTTGCTCTGGACGCCGACCAGCTTTTCGACGGGTTCCCCGTCGGCAAACAGGAGGAGCGTGGGCACACCCTGCACGCCGTACTGGCCGGCGAGTTGCTGGTTCCGGTCGACGTCGACCTTCGCGACGGCCGCTTCGGTTTCGGCCGCGAGTTCCTCGACGGTCGGTTCGAGCATCTTACACGGGCCACACCAGTCCGCGTAGAAGTCCACGAGGACCACGTCGTTCTGGTCGACGGTCTCCGAGAGATCTCCCGGCGATCCGATGTGAACAGGCTCGGACGGCGACCCGCCAGCGCTCGCGTCGGCCGACTCGCGCAGTTCCTCGAGCTTCGCTTCTTTGATGTCGTCGATGGATCGGTTCTCGCTCATCGACAGTCGCTACGTCCCACGCGTACTTAGTTGTTTTGTGCTATTTAGGCAATACTGCTACGCCGGAATCGACCCAGAGGACCACTGATCGAGTCTCTTTCCCGATTCGAGGGAGTCCGGATTCAGTTCTGATCCGGTGTTGTGTCCAATATCCACAACATACAATACAGTGGCGTCCGTAACAGTCGGTATGGACCGAAACGTCGGTAGTGTCGACCGTACAGTCCGGATCGCGCTCGGTGTCCTGGTCGCCATCGCGGGTGGAGCGGCCGTCATGGGGTACTGGACCGCCGGTGTCGCGGTTGGAGCGCTGATCGTCGCCATCGGCGCTGTGCTGGTCGTGACCGGCACGACACAGCGGTGTCCGATCTACGCCGGTGCGGGGATCGACACCTGCGACGCGGACCGCTGATCGGTTCCGAGGCACCGGATCGACCGGCGGTGTCGCGGTCTCCCTGGTTCGCCGCCACGGTGGCGAGGACGAACGAATCGCTCCCTACTCGTCCGTCGTTTCGCGGGCGTTCACGGCGAGGACTGGCGCGTCCGCGTGCCGGATGATTCGCTCGGTGGTACTCCCCAGCAGGAACCGGTTCAGGCCGGTCCGGCCGTGTGTCCCCATCGCGAGTAGATCGATACCCTCCTCGCCTGCGTACCCGATCAGATCTTCCGCCGGGAACCCCTCCCGGACCTCGGTCCGCACGTCGAGACCGGCCGCACGTGCGCGGTCGGCGATTGCTTCGGTCGCATCGGTCCGTTCGTCGCGGACCCGTTCGAGCGCCTCGGTCGGTGGCGTGTACTCCACCCGGGTGGCGAGGTCGCCCACGTCGACGATGGAGACCGCGTGAATCCGTGCGTCGAACTGTTCGGCGATCGCGATCCCGTGATCGACGGCCACGGTTGCCAGGTCGCTCCCGTCGGTGGGGATCAACACGTCGTCACAGTCGCCAGCGGGCCCGAGTTCGACACCCGCCCGGGCCGTCAGCACGGGGGCGTCGGCCAGCCGGACGACGCGTTCGGTGACGCTCCCGACCACGTAGCGATGCACCCCCGTCCGGCCGTGAGTCCCCATCACGATCAGGTCCGCGTCGAATTCTGCGGCGTCGTCGACGATTGCGGTCGCGGGCGTCCCTTCGAGGATGTCCGTGTCCACACGCTCGTCGGTGAGCGCTTCGACCGCCTCGATAGCTTCACGGGCCTGTGATTTCTGGTTCTCGACGAACGCGTCGTCGACGCCGCCCGCATCGAACGGCCCCGCCGCTCCCTGTATGTCGACGACGCCGATCACCCGCACTGTCGCGTCGAACGCACGTGCGAGCGCCATCGCGTGTTCGGCCGCACGTATTGCGTGATCGCTTCCGTCCGTCGGTATGAGAATCCGCTCGTACATCCCTTCGCCGACGCTACTTCCCGTGAGTACAAAAAGCGAGGGTGCCGTTCTCATCCGACGGAAGTACGAATCGCCGCCCGTCGTTGCCCGAACCACGCCCTACAGGCACCGATTGTGTAGCCAGCCCAGAATAATTCACTCGTTACCGAAGTAATAATCTACAATCGGCCGTCCGAGAGCGCACTTGTAAATCTCATATCGCTATATAGAAACTAGAGTTCAACGGGTACGTTTATGCGCTCGACTTGTCATTCGTCTCCATGCGATACGCGCAGATAGTCCTCACACTGCTGGAGCCAACGTCACCGACCGAGGCGGCGCTGGCGGCGGCCGACGACATCACCCGCGAGCAACTCCACCACCTCGATCTGCTCGACGACGGGACGGCCACGACCCTCTACGAGATGTCCGGGAACGTCGACCGCGTCAGGGAGATCACGGCGGCCGACGACGCGCTCATCGACTACCAGATCTCGGCCGGGACGGACCGGATCACCGTCTACGCACACTTCGAGCCGAGCGAGGAACTGACCGAACTGCTCGAATTCGTCCGGACGAGCGAACTCATCCTCGACATGCCCATCGAGTACACTGACGACGGACGCGTCCGCGCACTGGTGATCGGACAGGCCGACACGTTCCAGGCGGCGCTGGCGAACGTCCCCGGGCCCATCGACGTGGAACTGGCACGGATCGGCGAGTACGAACCGGAGTCCGAACGGCTCTACGCGCAGCTCACCGAGCGCCAGCAGGAGACGCTTCTGGCGGCGCTCGAGGTCGGGTACTATCGGACGCCGCGAGAGGCGACACAGCGCGACGTTGCCGACTACCTCGACCGCTCGGACGGCACCGTCGGCGAACACCTCCGGAAAATCGAGGCCACGGTCCTCACTGCCATCGCGCCTCAGTGATCGGGCGGGGTGGACTGGTTCGTCGTCCGGTCAACTCGCGAGCTTCGTCTCCAGGTCCGCCCCGACGAACAGGTCGGTCGCCCGCTCGGTCGCCGCCGTCGTCTCCGCGGTATTTTCGAGCAGGACCGTCTCGCTCGGGAACAGCCGTTCGCCCAGTTCCAGCCCGTAGTCGTGGGCCGTCGATCCGGTGACGGTCAGGTACACCCCGAGCCCCGTCTCCGCGATAGCCGCCTCCTCGACGGCCCCTTCGTCGGGATAGGTGAACTCGATCCCCTCGATGGCGTCCGTCCCGAGGACCGCCTCCACCAGGCGTTCGTAGCGGGGTGAGATACAGAGAGTTCCTTCGTAGGCATCGACGAACGACCGGTCGAGGTCGGTGTCGAGTTGCCGTCTGGTCTCCGGTGTCGCCAGGAGTGTGTGCCAGACGGTGTCGCCGAGGCCCGAGACGACCCGAACGTCCGTATCACGGGGGTCGATCCGTTCGTTGACCTCGTCCAGCCCCGTCAGCGGTTCGGGGTCGAGGCCGACCACTTCTTCCAGCACCAGATCGGCACTGTCGAACCCGAGCGCGAACTCGTGGGTCCGGAGCGCCCGGAACGGTTCCTCACGGCCGACGAGCTGGAGGTCGTACCCGTCGAGATCGAGCGTGAGGCTGTCGAAGACGATCCGGCGGGGCATCCCGGCGCGGTCGTCGCGCAGGAGCGTGAACTCGGGGGCCGTCGGATCGTCGGTGTCGGAGTAGGCCGCCAAGCGGTCGTACACGTCACGCTCCGCGGTCTGGTTGTCCTTGGTGATGGCTTTCTCGTACTGGAGCGTCGAGATGACGTCGTCGGCGAGGTCGGTCGTGCCCGTCCGGGCCGCGAGCCGTTCGAGGACGGCCTCCAGCGGCCGTCCCTTGCGCGGGACGGCGACGCGGACAGTAGTCATTATCGAACAGGTCGCGAGCCGAGAGTAAAACGCCGCCGGTTTCTAGTCGCCGTCGGCCGCGCCCAGCACGTTGCTGAGCTGTTCGCGCCACTCTTTGAGTTCCACGATGTCGTCCTCGATGTCGTCGACGCGGTCGTCGACCTCGTCGATGTCGTCCAGTTCGTCTTCGAGGTCGTCGATAGCGCCCTGGATCGAGTCGATATCGTCGTCCACGTCCTTCACGTCGCCCTTGAGAGACTGCAGGTCGCCCTGGATGCCTTCGACGCTGTCTTCGAGCGAGGCCACCTGCTGAGTGTTGTCCTCGATGTCGTCTTCCAGCCCCCCGAGCTGGTCTTCGAGGTTCGCCACGTCTTCCTGCAGGCCTTCGATGAGGTCCTGGCCGGTCCCGTTCTCCTCGAGGAACTCCTCGAGTGCGTCCACGTACGCGTCGAGTTCCGTCACGTCGCTCTGGAGTTTCTCGAGGCGTGCCTCGACGGCACCGCCGGTCCCACCGCTGCTCTCGATTTCGAGTTCGGACCGAAGGACCTCGAGATCGTCGTCGTCGACCTCGCCGGCCTCGATCTCGGTGGCGAGTGCCGACGCGACGCTCTCGATGTCGAGCGAACCGCCGGTCTCTGGCTCGGCGGCTTCGGTCTCGTCGGATTCCGCCTCGGACTCGTCCTCGGTGTCTGCGTCCTGGTCGGCCTCGTCGGCGTCCTCCGCTTCCTCCTCGTCTGCGTCCTCGGCCTCGGCCTCGTCTTCGTCCTCCTCGTCGGTGTCCTCGTCGTCGCCCACGAGGTCCACCTCGTCCGGATCCGCCTCGGCCCCCTCGGCGTTGGGATCGGTGAGATCGAGCGTCCCGATGTCCTCCTCGTCGGCTTCCTCGTCTTCGAGGCCGGGGACCGAGTCGGCGTTGCCGGAGATCACGTCACGGACCACGTCGCTCCCGCTCCCGCCGACGACGCCGTCCTCGTCCTCCAGCGGCGGGTCGACCTCGGCGATTTCCGGTTCCGTGAGAAACTGTTCGACGTTGTCCGTCCCCGTCGCCCGGATGCCGTAGACCGTCGTGTACTGTTCCTCGGCCTCGATCTCGCGCTCGAAGGTAATTTCGTCGTCTTCGATGGTCCAGTACTCACTCCCGTACTCCGGATGGAACCCCAGATCCTCCACGGCGACGTTTTCCGGCACGTCGTCGACGAGCCTGACCGTCACCGCTTCGGTCCTGTCCGAGTTGATCCGAAACGCAATCGCGGGGACAGGAAACGCGTCGGCCTCGAACGTCTTGATCACGGTGACCCCGTTCGAGGCGACGGTCACCTCCTCGTAATTTTGCGATTCGCTCATGCTTACACTTCGAGTAACCAACGGTATTAAAGCTACGTACCGTTTCTCCCCGCGTGGTAGGGACTCACAACCGCGTTCCGCCGTCGTCCGTCGCCCCGCAGTAACGACCGGTTACAGGTCGGTCCGGTCGCCGATCTCGGCGATTTCGAGCCGTCGGGGATACTCGTGGCTCCGAACGTGATCGTGCAGCGCCGTCGGGTCCGCAGTCAGTCCCTTCCACATGTCCCAGTGGGTGGGGAGCAACCGATCCAGCCGGAGCTGCCGGGCGGCCTCGCTGATCTCGTTCTCGTCGCTGTACCACTTGGTGTACTTTGGCTCGCGGGTCTCTTTGTCGGGAATCTGGCCGTCCGATCCGAACGCGAGGACGCCGAGGTCGATGTCGTAGGTCTCACCGACGCGCTCGAACGCCTCGCCGGGGCGGGCGTCGCCGCCGTGGAAGAAGGTCCCAGCGTCGTGTTCGAAGACGTAGGAGACGGGATGGGTCGCGTCGGGGTCGTTCGCAGGCTCGACGTGAACGTGGAGGCTACCCACCTCGAAGCTGTCGCCTTCGCTCACCTCGCGGAACTGGTCGTCGTCGACGGCCCACTCGTCGGTCCAGCCCTCTGACTCGGCCACGGCCAGGGAGTCGTCGGGGCCCACGTAGTCGGCGCCAGTTTCGGCGAGGATCGGGGCCTGACTCGGGCCGTGAACGTGATCGGAGTGTTCGTGGGTCGCCAGAACGGCGTCGGCCTCTCGAACGTCGGTCGGCTCGAACGGCACCGGGATCATCCGCACGGTCCGGGGCGGGTCACCCGTGCCGAGATACGGGTCGATAAAGAGAGTGGTCCCGTCGTCGGCCTTCAGGACGAACCCGTTGCAACCGAGATACCAGAGCGCCAGTCCGTCGGGGTCGGCGTCGGCGACGGCCGCGGGCAGCCAGTCGCCCCAGTCGCTGTGAACCATGTCCCTGGGTCCGCCGGGCCAGCAAAAGAGGATTTCGACCCACGCGGCGCTCGGGGCTTCGGCGTCGGGGAGAAAACGGACTGGGATCCGGGCTCAGTCTTCGCAACAGCCGCCGGCCTTCTGGCCGAAGTCGATCCGCAGGGGCTCGGAGATGGTCTCGTTGATCTCCTGGAGGTGGAGTTCGAGTTCGTTCTGTGCCTGCAGGAACTCTGCCATCACGGGGATGTCGTGGAGCGCTTCCTGTTTGGACTGGAGTTCGCGGAGGTCCTCCTGGGTCGCCTCGCCGGTCTGGCGGGCGAGCATGAACTCCTCGCGGAACGACTCGAACTCCTGAATCTTCTCCTGGGCTTCCTCGTCGTTCTCGACGGCTTCTTTGGCCTCCTCGAAGCGCTGGTAGGCCGGGAGATCGGCGATGGCCTCGCCGAGGTCGCGGCTGAGCTGGTCGACTGTCGACTGGGCGGACTCGCCGGATTCCGTTTCGATGCTCATCGCCGTGGGCTACGTGCTTCAGCGGTTTCAACCTGCCGAACCGTCCGCCAGCACAGCCCCACGCGAGTGAAGCCACGGCCGGCCACGTCGGTCGCGCCGTCGCAGTGAAGATATCAGTTTCGATATTTTGAAAGTTACTGCTTTAGCCGGAGAGAAGAATCGTTCGGTAACGGTCGTAATTCGATGGTATCTGTCGCATCTCCTCGCAGTGGGCTGACTTTTGTATTATTGATTTTTGGATTTGCAGTCGTCGCGACTGGAAGTGCGGCCGCAGCCCCCGCCGACGGGAGTCCGAACGCGACCACAGCGGGCGGACCGTCGGTCGCGTCGACCGTCGACCGGATCGAGGGCACCGGGGCACTGCGCTACGAGGTCACGGTAACCGGTCTGTCCGGGTACGAGCGGGTCAAACTCGTCGTCGGGCGGGATGCGACGGTCGTCGAGGTCGAGGGCATGACGACCACCCGACGCGACGGGCGGACGTGGTTGCGGCGGGCTGGCGATAGCGCCACGGCGAGCGTCCGTATCCGGACGACGACCGCGGCGGCCGACCGTCCCACCGAGGGCGGCGAGTACTTCGCGACCGACTCGTGGGTGCTGGGTCGGGTACCGCTGGTGGAACTCCGGTGGGCCAGGGCCGGCGAGCGGGTCGAGCGCCGTCGGCTGTTCGCCGATGGCCGCACTTCCTCGTCCCGGGTCACAGTGAGGAACCGGTACGCACTGGTCGGCGACCAGCGTTCCGTGTCAGTCACTGCGGCCGACGGTGAGATCCGGATCGTCAGCCCCGAGGGAACCCAGTTGGGTCCGGACGAGGACGAGCTTCTCTCGGCACTCGGCGACGCCGCCGCGCGGTTGGACGTGGGCGACCGTGGCGACGACGTGGTGTTGTTCGCGCTGGGGAGTCCCGCCCGTCGGGGTGGCGAGTCGTTCCCGGTCCACGACGAGGCGTGGATCAACACCGACTCGCCGCTCGACGACCCCAACAGCGTGTGGCTCCACGAGTACGTCCACACGCGACAGGACTTCGTCCTCGCCACGGACATGCGGTGGTTCCGGGAAGCCAGCGCCGAGTACTACGCCGCGCGACTGGCCTACGAACAGGGACGGATCGACAGGGCCGCGATGGAAGCCCACTTCGACGGGGCCCCGACTACGGCCGCGCTGACCGAGCCAGGCACCTGGGACGATCCGACGGTCCCGTACACGAAGGGGGCGCGCGTCCTCGCGCTCGTGGATCGTAAGATCAGACTCTCGACCGACGGCGAACGGTCGCTGGAGGACGTGTTCCGGCGGCTGAACGAACAGGACGGGCCAGTCACCTACGCGGACTTCGAGGACGCCGTCGCCGCCGTCGCCGGCCACCGGATGGACGGCTGGCTCGACCGCTACGTCGACGGGACCGCACCGGTCGCGAGTTTCTATCCGGGCGGTCCCGAACGGCAGGGGTTGCTCGCGCCGCTCGTGCAGGTAGTGAGCGGAGCGGGGGCCGCCGGCGTGTTTTTCGTCCTCTCGCTTTTCCTGAGCGGTGTCGGCTCGGTCCCGCTGTACCGCTATCTCGACCGGACCGATCCGGACGGTGGAGACGGTCGACCGGGCGAGCCGGTCTGAATCCTGGCTAGCGATCCCCGGTGTCCGAAAGCGTCGGCGTTTTACGCGCCCGGCGGTTACCGGAGTGCAATGAGCCAGGATTCGTCGGAGAGCTACTCGGAGGGGGACCTCCGGGGGACGGGGATGTCCCTGAAACACGACCGCGAGTGGGATTACGAACTCGACCGGATCACCGAGGCCGTCGCAGAGCGCGACGCCGAGACGGTCGGGTTGCAGTTCCCCGAGGGTCTGAAGCGCCGCGCCAGCGCGGTCACCGACGACCTCCGTGCGGAACTCCCCGAGGACGTGACCGTGATGACCTCGGGCCAGCCCTGCTACGGGGCCTGCGATCTGGACACCTACATGATGCGCCGGACGGACGTGTTCGTCCACTTCGGGCACAGCCCGATGAAGGAGTCCGAGAAGATCATCTACGTCCCGCTGTTCTCGAACGTCGAGGTCACGCCGATCATGGCCGAATCGCTGGACGAACTCGCCGACCCCGAGGACGATCCCGACGTGGGGCTGGTGACCACCGCCCAGCACATGAACAAGTTCGAGGAGATGCGCGAGTGGCTCGAAGACCGGGGCTACGAGGTCCACACCCGCCGCGGTGACGACCGGTTGACCCACGAAGGGCAGGTGCTGGGCTGTAACTACGCCAGCGCGGACGTGGACGCCGACCAGATCCTCTACGTCGGCGGCGGGAAGTTCCACCCGCTCGGCCTGGCGATGGAACACCCCGACAAACACGTCGTCATCGCGGATCCGGTGAACAACGCCATCACCGTCGCCGACCCCGAGAAGTTCCTGAAACAGCGCTACGCCTCGGTCCACAAGGCCATGGACGCCGAGGAGTGGGGCGTCATCTTCTGTACCAAGATCGGGCAGGGTCGCTGGGATCAGGCCCAGGAGATCGTCGACGACAACGACAACGCCTACCTGATCACGATGGACGAGGTGACCCCCGACCGGCTGACGAACTTCGGCTTCGACGCATACGTCAACACGGGTTGTCCGCGGATCACGACCGACGACGGCCCGCAGTTCAAGAAGCCGATGCTCACCCCCGGGGAGTACGAGATCGCCATCGGCGAGAAACCGCTGGACGAACTCTCCTTCGACACCTTCCACGGTACCTGGTGACGCGCCCGCGTGCGCGCAGGTCGACTCGGGATTCATCGCGCCGGGATGCGATTCGCAGTCCGCACGCTCGCGTGCCGACGCCGCAAGTAGACGACCCACAGACGTGGATCGACCTGCAGAATCCCATACAACCCCCCGGGTTCTGGCTTCGGACGTGTCACGCACTCCACTCGTCACGGTCGGTATCATCGTGTGTGTCGCCTTCGGTGTCGCTGTCGTCCTGACGGCCGGCACGGCCCTCGTGGCCGCGGCCGGACAGATCGCCGGCGACATCGCCCTGAAGTCCGGCCCTGCGAGCGATTCGCCCGACGGCGACGCCGGCAACGCGTCCGTGCCCGGCGTCACCGCCAACGGTACCGCCGACATCTCCACCGTCCTCGAATCACATCGCAGTGCTCTCTCGGACCGTGGCTACGTCGCCGTGACCAACGCGACCCGGCGGGACGACGGGTCGGTGGTCGCGGCCAGGAACCGATCCTACCGCGCGAGTCCGAATGGTTCACACCTCCTCGTCGTCGCGCGCGGCTTCGCCCGGCAGGGTCAGCGTCGGCGGGCCACCATCTGGGCCAACGACAGCCACCGCGTCACCCGACGGACGACGCCCGGAGACGACGAGTACACCGCGGCGGGTCGCGTCCCGGTCACACCGGTGCCACCGACGATCGAACCGTTCACCGCGGCGTTCAGTCGGGTCAACGGCGAGTTCGTCGTCACGGACTCTGAGACGGTCGACGGCCACCGAGTCGTGACCATGGCGGCACCGCTCGAACGGCCGACCGAGTGGACCGGCGACACCGGATCGCTGACGCTCCGGGTCGACGACCGGGGGGTCGTCCGGAACGCGACCGCGATCCGGCCCACGCCCGACGGGACCGAACGGATGACCTACCGGCTCGTCGACCTCGGCGTCGAGCGCGTGCCCAGGCCCGACTGGACCGGAAACGTGTCGAGAACCGCCGCCGAGTCAGGATCGGCCGTTGCCGACGGCGGGAGCCCTCCGGAAACCTCGGTCACAGGCTGGGAACGGGGATCACAGTCTCCGTGAATAGACCAGTGGTTCGGACCCCCTCGAACACTCAGAACGCGTCGTCGAGGTCGGCGGCGATGCTCTCGATAGCCTCCTCGGCGGCGTCGACGACGCCGACCATGCTGGCGAAGCCGTGGATCATGTCCTCGTAGTGGTCGAGGGTCACGTCGACGCCGTCGGCTTCGAGGCGGTCGGCGTAGACTCGGCCCTCGTCACGGAGCGGGTCGAACTCGGCGGTGAGGATCGTCGCGGACGGGACGCCCGAGAGATCCTCGGCCAGCAGTGGCGCGAAGTACTCGTTGCGGAGGTGGATCTCGTCCTGAACGTACTGCTCGACGAACCACTCCATGCTCTCGGTTTCGAGGAAGTAGCCCTCGGCGTTCTCCTCGTAGGAGTCGAAGTCCTCGTCGAGGACGGGCGAACTCACGGCCGGATAGATCAGCACCTGGTGGGCAAGGTCCGGGCCGTCACGGTCCTGCACGGCGAGGGTGGTCGCGGCCGAGAGGTTCGCGCCGGCTGAGTCGCCCCCGACTGCGATCCGGTCGGTATCCACGTCGATGTGATCGCCGTGTTCGGCGACCCACTCGACGGCCGCGTAGGCGTCCTCGACGGCCGCGGGGAAGGGGTTCTCGGGTGCGAGCCGGTAGTCCACCGACAGCACCGCACAGTCGGCGGCGTTGGTGAGCGACCGGCACAGCGCGTCGTGTGTCTCCAGACTGCCGATGACGAAGCCGCCACCGTGGAAGTACACGAGTACGGGATGGGGCCCGTCGCCGTCGGGCTGGTAGAGGCGGACCGGGAGCGCCCCGCCGGGCCCCTGGATCTCGAAGTTCTCGACGGTGGCCACGTCCTCCCCGTCGCCGCGCATGGCGGCCATCGCTTCCAGCTGGTTGCGGGCCTCCTCGACCGACACCGCGTACGTCGGCGGCACCGGCTGGTCGTCGATCATCTGCAATACGGCCTGCACCTGGGGATGTGGTTGGTCTGCCATACCGTGGCCCACGGACCGCGCCAGTGTTAATTCTGTCCCACGCTGAGCTAACGACGTAAACCAGCTCGGTGTTTCGCCCCGCCACTGTTACTCGATGGTGCCGAGCGGCGATTACTACAAAGCATACACAAACATTTTTCAATGATTGTTGCGTATTCCCGGGTAGCGATGAGCACAGGTGTTCTCGGGACCGGCTGTCGGGGTGAGCGCTCCGTATGAGTACGAAAAGCGGGCTCGCACAGCGGTTGGCGATAGTCGCCGGGTTCGAGAACCCGTCGGCGTCGCTGGAGCAGTACCGGACACCGCCGGAACTGGCTGCTCATCTGGTCCACACGGCCGATCTGCAGGGCGACATCGAGGATCGCACCGTCGTCGACCTCGGGTGTGGTACCGGAATGCTGGCGCTGGGGGCCGCGCTCCGGGGCCCGACGCGGGTCGTCGGGATCGACGTGGACCCCGCGCCCCTGGCGACGGCGACGGAGAACGAGCGGAAGGTGGCCTCCGCGTCGGCCGTCGAGTGGCTCCGCGCGGAGGCGACCCGGGTCCCGCTCTGCCCCGACGGGCCGACGACGGTCGTGATGAACCCGCCGTTCGGCGCACAGGCCGGCAACGAACACGCCGACCGCGCCTTCCTCGAAACCGCCGCCGAGATCGCCGACGTGTCCTACTCGATCCACAACGAGAACAGCGACGAGTTCGTCGAGGCCTTCGCCGCGGACGAGGGCGGCGAGGTCACCCACGCCTTCCGGGCCACCTTCGAGTTGCCCAACCAGTTCGATCACCACACCGAGGAGTCCCGGACCATCGACGCGGAAGTGTTTCGCGTCGCGTGGCGCTAGGGCCGGCCCGCGATCCGGACGCGCGTGTCGTTCGTGAACGCGAACAGGCTCCCCGATTTGGTCCGGTTGAACCGCAATCCGCTCGCAGAGACGTTCCTTCCCACGGTCGGCACCTGTGTCTCGCCGAGCGTCTCGGTGCGGTTGCTGACGGCGAGTCCGAAGCGCTCGTCGGCAGGCGCGAGGACGATCCGACGGCCGGCGATCCGCGGCTGTACCGTCGAAGGGGTCGAGCTAAACGCCAGCCGTCGAGTGTCTCCGTGGGAGAGGTAGACCTTGTAGACCGAGTCGTTGCCGACGGGATTCCAGGCCGTCCGGTTCGCCACGACCCGCTCGTACCGGCCGGGACTGCCCAGGACCAGCGTCACCGACCCCCTGGCCGCCAGTTCTCGCTTCCCCGCGAACGTGTAGAAGATCTCCCGGGACTCACTGGTGACGATGACGCCACTGGTGTTGACCTGGCCGCCGTCGCCGAAGGGTCCGACGGCGAACGCGGAGGTGTACTCGTCGGTGATCCCCTCGGCGTAGGTGACCTCGTAGCCGTCGACGCTGATCTCTCCGTCCACGCCGTCGTCGAGGACGAACAGCCCAGTCCAGACGGCCGTCAGCGAGAGCGCGACGACGACGGCACCGAAGACGATGCCGGCTAGCTCCCTTGTTCGCAGGTCCGCCGTCAGCGACCGGTCGGTCAGCGGGAGGTCGAGCCGCGACAGGAACATCCGGTCGCCGTAGTCCCCCATCCCGGCGACGACCAGCGCGGCGAGCAGGAAGATCGCGGCGACGCCGACGGCCCGATAGAGGACGAATCGACCGCCGGAAAGCGGCGTGTACAGTTGCCAGAGGCCCTGCAGAACGGCGAACAGCAGGGTCGCGAACCACAGCCGACTCGGACCGGGTAACCGGTCCCGGCGCACCGCCAGATACCCACCGAGCGCGAGCCCGAGGAGGAAGCCGTAGAGATGCCCCTGGATCGCGATGTTGGCCCAGCCCGGCGTGACGAACACCTCGCTCGCCCGGGAGACGGAGAAGGGGTCGGTCGCCGCCCGGATCACGAGGTCGACGATCCGCGCGCCGAGAAAGACGAGGATCGACGTGATCGGATAGGAGGCGAGTGCGAACCCCGCGATGGCGAACACGACCCCGGAGAATCCGATGGTCGGCCCGAACGAGAACACGCCCGAGAGCAGTCCGACGGCGACCGCGACGACCGGAACCACGAGGATTCTGACGAACGGATTGTCCCGGAGTCGGGCGAACGACTGGCTGCCCCGTGACTGGGGGAAGTGTCCCCAGGCGTACTCGGCGACGGGCATGAACGTCAGCGTCCCGATCAGGTTCGACGTGACGTGATTGAGTCCGGAGTGGGCGAACGGCGACGTGAGGACCCCGAACGGGTAGAAGTACGACCAGCTGACGAAGGGGATCATCAGCGGCTTTCGCGGGTGTTCGTACCCGCTCTGAACGACGAGATAGAACGCGGCCACGCCGGCCACCGTCAGCAGTGTGCCCCACGGGATGCCGAGGACGAACCGCCGACGGAGCGCGTGGCCCCAGCGTCCACGGGGACGCTCGAACCGAAGTGTGACACCCAGCGAGAGCAACACGGCAACCAGCACCACGCCGGCCCAGACCCACCAGGGAATCGCCCGCAACAACGCGATCTGTAACACGCCGGCTACCATACCGGTGTCTCGGCCCCGGTTCCATTCAACCTACCGGACCAGTCAGAACCGCGGCAGGTTGGTCAACTCGCCCTCGGGCACGTTCTCCTCCTCGAATGCCTCGCGCGCGATGGACCGCTTGTGGACCTCGTCGGCACCGTCGATGATGCGGAACGCGCGCACCGACTCGTAGAAGTCCGCCAGCGGGAGGTGCCGGGAGATTCCCGCGCCGCCACAGGCCTGCAGTGCCAGGTCGATGGTCTCCTGCACGACGTTCGCGGTGTAGTACTTGCTCATCGCGACTTCGATGCGGGCCTGCTCGCCGCGGGCGATCTTCTCGGCGGCGTGGCGCACCATCGTCCGGGCGGCGTGGAGCTGGGTCTCCTGCTCGGCGATGGCGAACCGCTGGGCCTGTTTCTCGGAGAGTTGCTCGTCGAACGCCGTCCGTTCCTGCATGTACTCCTTGGCGATGCCCAGCGCTCGCTCGGCCATCCCGGAGAAGCGCATACAGTGGGTCAGGCGGGCCGGACCGAGGCGTTCCTGCGAGATGGCGAAGCCCTCGTTCTCCGGGCCCAGCAGGTTCTCCTCGGGGACGCGCACGTCGTCGTACCGGATCTCGGCGTGGCTCTCCTCCATCAGCGTCTGCCCGAGGTGGGGCGTCGGTTCGACGACCTCGACCCCGTCGGTGTCC
This sequence comes from Halorientalis pallida, assembly GCF_049605515.1. Classification (GTDB taxonomy): domain Archaea; phylum Halobacteriota; class Halobacteria; order Halobacteriales; family Haloarculaceae; genus Halorientalis; species Halorientalis pallida_A. The sequence continues at coordinate 651,216 of NZ_CP187158.1, read as the reverse complement.
ATCGGCACGAGGATGATGGACGTGCCCGCGTACGGGTGTGCGTCCATGTCGGTGCGGGCCATCACGAGCAGGAGGTCGGCCTCGTCGCCCTGTGTCGTCCACCACTTGTGGCCGTTGATGACCCACTCGTCGCCGTCTTTCTCCGCCGTCGTCTGCATCATCTTGGGGTCCGAGCCGGCGCCCTGCATCGGCTCGGTCATCGAGAAGCCCGACCGGATCTCGCCGGCGACCAGCGGCTTCAGCCACTCCTCCTGCTGTTCGTCGGTCCCGAACATCTCCAGCGTGTGCATGTTGCCCTCGTCGGGCGCGTCGACGCGCATCGCGGCCTGTCCGAGCAGGCTCTTGCCCGCCTCCTCGAACAGGGGCAACACGTCACGGAAGTTGTACCCGCCGCCGCCGAACTCCTCGTCGATCTGGGGACAGTAGATGCCTCGCTCCTGTGCGATCGCCCGCAGGTCCTCGATCTCCTCGTGGGGCACCGGCCCGTCGCCGAGGTACTCGCGCTCGACCGGAATGACCTCGTTCTGGACGAACTCGTGTGCTTTCTCCCGAAGCTCCGCAGCCGTGTCCGAATCCTCGTACTCGACTACCATACCACCCCTTACAAACACAACATTGTAAAACATCCCCCAGTCGTGACAGCACGGCCCACGGGCGATCACCCAGGATATACCCCCTCGGTGACGGGGCCGCGGCTCGGCAACCCCCACTTATTCATACGTGGACCGCAATCCACCTAACAATGTTAGCGGACACTGGTGTTGCGTCCGGGGTGACAGTCCCGTGACCGACGAGAGCGAGGCGTACTTCGACCGGATCGTCGATACGGAGAAACTGGCCGACTACCTCGAAGCCGAACTCGGCCCCGTCGAAACGTACGACGTGGCCCACCACCAGGAGGGCCACTCCAACGAGACGCTGTTCGTCACCTGGGGCGAGCAGGAACTGGTCATCCGACGGCCGCCGCCGGGCGAGACCGCCGACAAAGCCCACGACGTGCTCCGCGAGTACAAGGTGGTCGACGCGTTGCAGGACACCGACGTTCGCGTGCCGCGGACGGTCGCGGCCACGGACGACCACGACATCATCGGCTCGGACTTCTACGTCATGGAGCGCGAGGAGGGGACCGTCCTGCGGGACGAGGAACCCGAGCGGTTCCGGAATCCCGACGCGCGCCGACAGATCGGTGCGGAACTGGTCGACCGACTCGCCGAGATCCACCAGGTCGACTTCGAGGCCGTAGGCCTCGGCGAGTTCGGTTACCCCGAGGGGTTCACCCAGCGCCAGGTCAAGCGGTGGAGCGAGCAGTTCGAGTGGGCCTTCCAGGTCACCACCGAGGAGCGTGAGGTCCCGGTCGTCCACGACGTGATGGAGTGGCTGAAGGAGAACGCCCCCGAGGACCACCCGGAGACGCTGGTCCACGGCGACTACAAGCTCGACAACGTGATGTACGCGCCCGCGGACGACCCCGAGATCGCCAGCATCTTCGACTGGGAGATGTCCACGCTGGGCGACCCGCTCACCGACCTGGGCTGGATGCTGTCGTACTGGTGGGACGCGAAGGACCCCGCCCCGCCAGAGTCGACGGACTCGCTGTCGACGACGTTCATGGCGAACGACGACTACATGACCCGCCAGGAACTGGTCGCCCGCTACGAGGACGCGACCGGCTTCGAGTTCGAACACGAGCGGTTCTACCGCGCGCTGGCGGTCTACAAACTCGCCGCGCTCGGCGAGATGTTCTTCCGCCGGTTCCTCGAAGGCAACAGCGACGATCCGATGTACCCGAAGATGCGCGAGGGTGTCCCCGCGCTGGCCGACCGCGCCCAGCGGATCATCGACGGCGAGGAACCGCTGTAAGACGTTCTCAGTATTTGATATTGGCCAGATAGGCAAATGTACCGGAAGCGTCAAGCGCACGCATGGGAACTGAGCCTGCGGATTCACGGGTCGAGCCCTCGCCCGACCTGTTCGAGGTCTCCCGCGATCCGATTCTCGTTGCCGATCTCACCACGCAGTCGGTCGTCGACGCCAACGAGGCGGCAGTCGAGTTGCTCGGGTACGACCGGACGGAGATCGTCGGTCGACGTGTCGCGGACCTCACACCGGTCGGGGCGGAGACGGTCGGGGCCGACATCGAGACGGCGCTGACCGAGGCCGCCGAGACGGGCGAACACGGGTTCGAGTGTCGGCTGGAGCGGGCCGACGGGACGGTCGTTCTGGTCGACATCTCACTGTCGCGTGCGACCTTCGACGGCGAGGAGCGACTGCTGGCGTTCCTCCGGGACGTGACCGACCGCCGACGACAGGCCGCGGAGTTGCGATCGAGCAGGGAAGCACTCCAGCGCCTCCACGAGATCACCATCGAAGACGCCGACGCCGACACGACCATCCGGCAGGTCCTCGATACCGGGACCGAGTTTCTCGATGTCGACTTCGCGTACGTGACCGACATCGACGACGAGACACAGACGATCAGCCACGCCGTCGGGCACGGCGTGGGACTGGAGATCGGCGACGAAGCCCCCATCGATGAGACGTACTGTGAACACACCGCCGCGGGCGACGACGACGAGACCGTCCGGGCGGTGACCGACGTGGCCGAGACGGAGTGGGGAGCGAGTGCGGCTGTCGAACGGTTCGAACTCGGGAGTTATCTCGGGACGGCACTCCTGGTCGACGGTCGTCAGGTCGGGACGGTCTGTTTCGCCGCGACGGAGCCGCGGGACCAGCCGTTCACCGAGACCGAGCGGATGTTCGTCGACGTGGCTGCGCGACTGCTCGGTTCGGTTCTCGAACGGGAGCGACGAGAGGCGCGGCTGGACGAACAGCGACGCCAGCTCAAAGCGGCGTTCAACGCGCCGCGGTCGTTCATCGGCATACTCGATACCGATGGCACCCTGCTCCGGGCCAACGAGACCGCCTGGAAGTTCGTCGACCGTGACCCCGAGGAGTTCGTCGGCGAGAAGTTCTGGGACGGCCCGTGGTGGGATCACTCCGAACCCCTCCAGCGACAGGCGAGAGACGCGGTCGAGCGCGCCCGCGACGGTGCGACCGTCGAGTTCGAGGCGACACACGTCGACGCGGCGGGGAACGAGATCGACGCCGACGTGACGATCCGGCCGGTGATCGAGGGCGGCGAGGTCACGACGATCGTCGCTCAGGGCGTGGACGTGACCGAGCGCAACGAGCGCGAACACCGCCTCGAAATGCAGAACCAGCGGTTGCGAACCCTGTTCGACAACGCGCCCCTGATCATGTACGCGCTCGACGACGAGGGCGTGTTCCTGCAGTCCCAGGGGCAGGGCCTGGCCGATTTGGGTCTCGAACCCGGTGAAGTGAACGGTCTGCACGTGGAGCAGGTGTACGGTGACAACTCGGAGGTCGTCGAGATGGTCGACCGCGCGCTCGAAGGCGAGAAAGTCGAGTCCACCGTGTCAGTTCAGGGTCGCTGGTACCGGTCCTGGCTCCAACCGATCCTCGACGACGGCCGTGTCACGCGAGTCGTCGGCGTCAGCGTCGACGTGACCGAGCAGAAGCGACGCGAGAATCAGGTCGCCGCGATCAACGAAGCGACCCGGCGACTCATGTACGCCACGTCACCGACCGAAGTCGCCGAGACCATCGTCGACATCGCCGACGAGACGCTGGATCACTCCCTCGCGACCGTCTGTCGATACGATCAGGAGTCCGAGACGCTCGATCCGGTGGCCAGCAACCAGGCCTTGCGGGACATGCTCTCGGCGGCCGGGATGGACGAAGTGCCGACCATCGACGACGATACCGTCGAGATGACGATCTTCGAGGCCGGGGAGACCCGACTCATCGACGACTACGCGAACACCGAGGACACCGTCATCGAGAACGTTCACCCTGACGTGGAGACCGTCCTCGTGCAGCCACTGGGCGATTTCGGGACGCTCCACGTCGCGGCCCGGACGGAGACGGAGTTCGGCGAGACGGAGGTCAGGCTGCTCGACACGCTCGCGCGGAACGCGGTCGCGGCCCTCGCCCGGGCCGAACGCGAGGCGGAACTCAAAGCCACGAAAGCGGACCTGGAGCGCTCGAACGAACGCCTCCAGGAGTTCGCGTACATCGCCTCCCACGACCTCCAGGAACCGCTCCGGATGGTCTCCAGTTACGTCGACCTGCTGGCGAGGGAGTACGGCGACCAGCTGGACGACGAGGCCGACGAGTACATCGAGTTCGCCGTGGACGGCGCCCAGCGGATGCAATCGATGATCGACGCGCTGTTGACCTACTCCCGGGTCCACACGCAGGGCGCGGATTTCGCCGAGTGCGACACCGAATCGCTGGTCGAGGAGACGCTTCAGGACCTCGAACTGCTGATCGAGGAGTCCGACGCGACCGTTTCGGTCGAGTCACTGCCGACGGTCGCCGCCGACCGCGACCAGTTGGGCCAGGTGTTCCGTAACCTCGTGAAAAACGCCATCGACCACGCCGATGTCGACGACGCCCCGACGGTTACCATCTCCGGCCAGCGGACCGACGAGGGCTGTCGGTTCGCGGTGGCCGACGACGGGCCAGGGGTCCCGGAGAGCCAGCGGGACGCGATCTTCGAGATCTTCAAACGCGGTGACCGCACATCGGACGAGGGGACCGGGATCGGCCTGGCGGTCTGTCAGCGGATCGTCGACCGCCACGGCGGCGATATCCGGGTCGAATCGGCCGACGACGGGGGCGCGAAATTCGTCTTCACCATCCCCGAGGACGAGGAGGTGACGCCATGACGCCGCCCGAGAGCGAACCCATCGACGTGTTGCTGGCCGAGGACAACCCCGGCGACGTACGCCTGACCGAGAAGGCCTTCGAGGAGGGATCGGTGCTGAACAACCTCTACACCGTCCCCGACGGCATCGAGGCCATGAAGTTCCTCCGGCAGGAGGGCGACTACGCCGACCGGCCGCGGCCGGACCTGATCCTGCTGGACCTCAACATGCCAGGCAAGGACGGCAAGGAGGTCCTCAGGGACGTGAAGGCCGATCCGGAACTGCGGCGGATTCCCGTCGTCATCCTCACCAGTTCCGCAGCCGAGGAGGACATCCTGGAGTCCTACGACTTCCACGCGAACGCCTACCTCACGAAGCCGGTCGACTTCGAGGGATTCCTGGAGGTCGTCGAGCGGATCGAGGACTTCTGGCTGACCGTCGTGAAGATGCCACCGGAGTGACCATGTCGGGGATCATGCAGGAGCCGACGGACGTGCTGATGGTCGAGGACAACCCCGGCGACGCCAAACTGCTCCGCCACCACCTCCGGGGGAGTTCGTTCACCAGCGCCGCGGGCGGCCCCGACATCACTCACGTCGACCGCCTCGACGACGCGTTCGCGGAACTGTCGGAACACCCGTTCGACGTGGTCTTTCTCGACCTGGGACTGCCGGAGAGTTCCGGCATGGACACACTCGACCGCTTTCTCGACCGCTACACGACGGTCCCGGTCGTCGTGCTGACGGGCCTGAAAGACCACGACCTGTCCGTGGAGGCCATCCAGCGCGGTGCTCAGGACTACCTGGTCAAAGACGAGATCGACGGTGACACGCTCGCCCGATCGCTTCGGTACGCCATCGAGCGCAAAAAGAGCGAGCGGGAACTCCGGCGGCAGAAAGAGCAGATGGAGTTTTTCAACTCCATTCTCCGACACGACATGCTCAACGGGCTGGAAGTGATCAAGATGCGGGCGGAACTGCTCGAACGCCGCGGTGAGGGCAGCGTCGAGAGCGACGCCGAGACCATCGTCGAGTGGAGCGACAACATCATCGACCTCACCCGGAAAGTGAAATCGGTCCTCGACACGCTCACGGACGATTCGGACCCGGAACTCGCACGCGTCGACCTGGTGCCGGTCGTCCAGGACGAGACCGAGCGCGTGCGAGGGATGGACGACGACGTGACCATCGACGTCGATCTCCCGGACAGCGCCCCAGTGATCGCGGACGACCTGCTGTCGGAGGTGGTCGGGAACCTGCTGTCCAACGCGGTCGAACACGGCGGCGACGGGCCGACCGAGATCGAGGCCACCGTCACCGATACCAACGGGCAGATCCGACTCGACATCCGGGACGACGGCCCGGGCATCGACGACGAGACGAAAAAGCGGGTGTTCGACCGCGGCGAGACCGGCGACCAGTCCGGCGGGAGCGGGTTCGGCCTCTACTTCGTCAACTCGATGGTGTCGGTCTACGGCGGCGAGGTCACGCTCGCGGACAGCGAGGACGGCGGCACGGTGGTCACGGTGGAATTACCGGCGGCCTGACCGGTTCCGGATGCGACTGTCCCGTCAGTCCGGCCGTTCGATTCTGAAGCGGTCGTCGGTACTCGCGTAGTAGTTGCCCGCGAGCCGACCGACGGCGTCGACCTTCTCCACGTCGACTTTCCCGTCGGTCGTCACGGTGTCGTCGACGTGGACGAGGACGATCTCGCCGAGGATCATCGTCCCGACGCCCACGTCGACCACGTCGTACAGTTCACACTCGAAGGCGATGTCGGCCGCGGCCACGCGCGGCGGCGCGACTTTCTCGCTCTCGACGCGCTCCAGCCCGGTGTGATCGAACTCGCTCTCCTCGGCCGGGAGCGTCGCGCTGGTCTCGTTCATCGACTCGGCCAGCGGTCGGGTGACGGCGTTGTGGACGAACTCGCCGGTGTCGACGACGTTGCGGGCCGAATCCTTCAATTCGTCCGGTCCCTTGTCGGCGGGGGAGAACATCACGACCGGCGGGTCGACGCTGACCACGTTGAAGTAGCTGTAGGGGGCGAGGTTGTCGACGCCGTCCTCGCTCGTCGTCGAGATCCAGCCGATGGGACGGGGCACGACCGCGCCCGTCATCGTGCGATACAGCGACCGGTCGTAGGTTTCGGGGTCGATCTGCATGGTGGGGTGGGTGGAACGTGCGTGTCGAGGGCCCCGATCCCTCTAATCCTGCCGTTTCAGAACAGGCCCACGCCGACGGCGTACGGCCAGTCGGCACTGCCCAGCGCGAGGAAGACGAGCGCGCCGCCCAGCATCGCGACGTTCTTGAGGAAGTTGATCATCTCGTCTTGCTGGTCTTCCTCGGCGGCCGCCCAGAAGTCGTGCATCGTCGGCGTCGCCACGAGCAGGAACAGCGCGAGCGCACCCGCGCCGAGTACGGGGTAGGCCCCGAGCGCGATGGCGAGGCCACCGAACAGTAACTGCCCGCCGCTGAACGGCACGGCGAGTCCCGGGAACGGGATGCCCTTGAACTGGGCGTAGGGCACCATCTCCTCACCGTTCAGGAAGTGGTTGAGACCCATGAACGCCAGCACTGCGCCGAACAGAACGCGGCCCAGCAGGAACGCGACGCCGGCTCCGGCGGTGTCGAACACCATCAGGCCAGCACCTCCGCGACCGCAGGTAGTTCCGTTTCGATACCCAGTTTCACTTTGATATCTGATTTCATCGCAGTATCTGGTTACAATGCGAACCTATATATTCGTTCCCGGACATTACTGTTAGTAGGTGACATCGATGACAGCGGAAGACAATCCCGACGCCTGCCCGATCGTGCGGTCCATCGAGCAGATCGGGTCACAGTGGCGGCTCGTCGTCTTGCACGACCTCCGGGAAGGAGAGAAGCGGTTCAACGAACTCAAGCGGTCGACGGGCGCGAGTTCGCGGACGCTCTCGCGGGTCCTCGACGACCTCCAGGAGATGGGTTTCGTCTCCCGACGGCTCGAGGAAGACGCACCGGTCGCGACCTACTACACGCTGACGGCGAAAGGCGAGTCGCTCTGTCCCGTCTTCGACGAGATCGAGACCTGGGCCGACGAGTGGCTGGCGCCGGAGGCCGAACCCGAGACCGAGCCCGCGACCGCGGACTGAGCCGTCGGCTCGCCGCTGGATCCGCGTCTCACCCCTTCGGTGGCACGCTCCCCGTCGTGCGCGCCCGCTCTGACGGGCGTTCAAGCCGGGGTACCCGACGAACGATTGTGCAAAATCCGGCCCCAGGTCATCCGCGAAACACACGCTTTACAACCTAATATCCGTTATATTCTTCACAATTTTCCGTCTCTGTCCGAAAATACTCGCCATAGTTGCGGTTCGTAAACCCAGATATTAAATAGGGCATCTCCAGAACGAATCGCTCGGTTATGGATCACGACATTGGCAACCTCTCGGCGGTTTCGGTAGACGTTCGGTCGGAAAACGAGGTGGGTCGCGATGAGTGAACTGTCGGCGCTCGTCCAGGGGGTGAACCTGGTCTGGGTGTTGCTGGTCACCTTCCTGATCTTCTTCATGAAGGCCGGGTTCGCGATGCTCGAAGCCGGGCAGGTCCGGGCGAAAAACGTCGCCAATCAGCTGACACAGACGCTGATCACGCTCTGTGTCGGGTTGCTCGTGTACTTCCTGCTCGGGGCCGGTGTGGCGAATCTCGTGGGGCAGGCGACCGGTCCCGACCCGGTGAGCCTCTCGGCGGCCTTCTCGTACCTGTGGGGCGGGTCGGTCGACTGGGTGAACTGGCTGTTCGGCGGGATGTTCGCCATCGCGGCGGCCAACATCGTCAGCGGCGGGGTCGCCGGCCGCTGCAAGCCCCGGATGTACGTCATCTACACGGTCGCCATCGTGGGCGTCATCTACCCGGCGGCGGTGGGGCTGGTCTGGAACAGCGGCTTCCTCGCCACCCTGGGCTTTCACGACTTCGCCGGCGGCATGGTCATCCACGGGATGGGCGGCATCTCCGGCCTCGTCGCGGCGTGGGTGCTGGGCTCCCGCATCGACCGGTTCGACGACGAGGGTGGCGTCAACGTCATCCCCGGCCACTCGGTGACGCTCGCGGTCCTGGGCACGCTGATCCTCGCGTTCGGCTGGTACGGGTTCAACGTCGGCACCGCGGTCAAGGTGCTGACCGTCGACGGCGGGTCGGTCGCGCTGGCGGACTTCGGTTACGTCGGCCTCGTCGCGATCAACACCACGCTCGGCATGGTCACCGGCGGCCTCGCCGCCGGACTGGTCACCTGGTACCGGACCGGGAAAGTCGACACCCTCTACCTCGCCAACGGGATGCTCGCGGGACTGGTCGGCGTGACCGGCGTCGCGGACGCCATCGTCTGGCCCGGTGCGCTCCTGCTCGGCACCGTCGCCGGCGTCCAGTTGCCGCTGGTCTTCCAGTTCGTCGAGCGCCGCCTCCGGATCGACGACGTGTGTGCGGTCTTCCCCGTCCACGGGACCGCCGGCATCCTCGGCATCGTCGCGTTCCCGCTCGTCAGCACCGCGACATGGACAGGCGGCGGGTCACTCACGAGCGCGCTCTCACAGGTCGGAATCCAGCTGGCCGGCGTCGCGATCATCGGTCTGTGGACTGCCGTGACGACGTTCGCCCTGTTCGAGGTCGCGACGGCCACGGGCCAGGCCCGCGTCACCCGTGACACCGAGGAAGACGGCCTCGACCTGTCACAGCACGGCGTCGAGACCTACCCCGAGTTCGGCGATCAGGGCGTCAACGACAGCGCGGTCCGGACCGATGGAGGTAACTTCCGGGCCGAGAGTGCACGAAGCGATGACTGACGACACGAACGACGACCGCGAGATCGAGATGGTCGTGGCGTACATCCGACCGAAACAGCTCAACGAGGTCAAGCAGGCGCTGGCGGAAGTCGGCGCGCCATCGCTGACTGTATCGAACGTGCGCGGGCGCGGGAGCCAGCCCGCAAAGAAGGGGCAGTGGCGCGGCGAGGAGTACACCGTCGACCTCCACGAGAAGGTCAAACTCGAATGTGTCGTCGCGGACGTGCCGGGATCGGAAGTGGCGGAGGCGATCTGTGACGCCGCCTACACCGGCGAGGCGGGCGACGGCAAGGTGTTCGTCCTCGACGTGGCCGAAGCCTACCAGATCCGGACGGGCGAGCGCGGCCCGGACGCGGTCTGACCGAAAAGAACGGCCTACTCGTAGTTCTCCGGATACGCCTCGGCCAGCAGTTCCGGCTGGTCGGTCAGGCGCTCACGGATCGGTGCGATGGCCTCGTCGATGTAGCCGGCGGCGGCGTTCTTCAGATCCTGGGGGTGGAGTTCGCCCTCGACGTACGTCGCTTCGAGGTCGTCGTACTCCTCGAAGACGAGGTCGCCGCCGTACTCCTCGGGGCGTTCGACGACGAAGTCCGCCTCGCGTTCTTCGAGGATCGGGAAGATCAGGAAGCGCACGTACTCCAGCACGCCGTTGTCCTCGACCTCGCCCTGCGGGCAGTACGCGCCGTTGATCTTCTCCGCGACCTGCTCGGCGTCGTCGGTGAGGTTGATCTTCGAGGTGGCGTCCGAGGCGCTCATCTTCCCGCCGGAGAGACCCGAGAGCAGGGGGGCGAACAGACAGACGGGGGCCTCGCCGCCGTGGTCGGGGAGGATCTCGCGGCCGAGCATGTAGATGCCCCGTTGATCGATCCCGCCGTAGGCGATGTCGGCGTCCAGTGCCTTCACGTCGAGGCTCTGCATCAGCGGGTAGATGAGGCCGCCGAGCGCCGGGCTGTCGGACTGGCGGACGACCTCGCTCGCGGCGCGCTGGGCGCGCGAGAGCGTGGTCTCGGCGGCCATCCGGTACATCTCCAGCGTGTATTCCTCGTCGAGCTGGAACTCCTGGCCGCGCACGAAGTCGATGGATTCGGGGTCGCCGCCGGCCGAATCGAGCATCGCGCGGATCGACTCCTCGTAGTACTCGCTGCGGGCGTCGAGCAGGTCCCAGGGGCTCTTCTCGCTGTCGAGGTGGGCGTGCAGGTCGGCGATCAACACCGTGACGTCGACGCCGGCCCGCTGGAAGTCCGCGAGTTTGCGGATCGTCGTGAAGTGGCCGATGTGCATCTCGCCGGTGGGGGCGTAGCCGATGTAGGCGGTCGGCTCCCCGTCGAGCAGTTCCTCCAGTTCGTCCTCGGTGACGACCTCCTCGGTGTAGCGCGTCAGGAGGTCGAGCCGGTCGGCCGTGTTCATACCTCCGAGTCCCGGTGCCGGCGATTAAAACCTTGTCAGTCGCGTCGGTCCAGCGTCGAATCCGGATGGAACAGACACAAGCCGGTCGACTCCCTAACGCTGTCTATGTACACGGGGAAGACGGAGAAGCCCTGTTGCCTGTGCGGGAACCCCGACACCGAGTCGCGGCTCGACCTGCCGCCCCGCGCCGTCCAGCAACTGGACAACAGCGGCCCCATCGCCTGGCAGGACATCGTTGGGGAGGTGTCGATCTACTTCTGTGCCAGCGACTGGGAGACCGTCGTCGATCTGGTGCTGGACGCCGGGATGAGCCCGCTCTCGCGGTGTAACGCCGCCCGCGCGGACTTCGACCTCCGCGAGGACTTCGAGGCACTGCTCAACGACGTGCGCGACGAACCCGACCAGCGACCGCTGGAACGGGAGATGCGCGAGGAGAGCCGTCGCGTGATCGAGGAGTACGACGAGGACGACCACGTCGACGTGCGGGATCTGGTCGAGGCCCGCGTCGTCACCTGGGCGCTCGAAGACCTGACCGACGACGCGGTGGCGGCCGACGACTAGCGGTTGCTCCCCGACTCGCCCGACAGTTTCGCCCGCCCCAGCGAGATGTACTCCTCACCCGGCAGTGGCGTCGCGATCCCCTCCCAGACGAGCCGATAGTCACCGACCTGCGTGTCCTGTGCCACTCCGGTGGCCCGGGTCACGGTCCCGTCGTCGGCCACTGTGACCGTCCAGTTCGTGAGGACGCCGTTGACCCGGCTCCAGGTGGTCAGTTGGACGGTCGCCGTACCGTCGCCACGCTCGACGGTTTCCGCAGGGTCGACACCCGGATAGACCGACATCCGCGTCACGTTCGACTCCGGCCACGGGATGGCGCTCGTGTTCTCGACGTACCGGAACCGCATCACCGTGTCCGGCCCGCTGGCTGTCGCGTTGCCGTCGTCGGCCGTTCGATTCGCGGCCGACCGGAGCCGGTAGTCCTCGACGAACGCGACGGCGCGCCGGACGTGATCCGTGTCGGTGGCGGCAGGCGCGGGCGTCGAGTGCGCCGCTGGCGACCCCTCCGGAGTCGACGACGCGTCGGCCGGCGACGTATCGGTCGGCGTTCGGTCGACGCCGCCGACGCCGAGACAGCCCGATAGCACGAGCAGACAGACGATACCACCCACCGCGAGACCCATCCTGATCATAGAGCGAGCGTCGTCGGCACCGCCCATCAATCCCGAGAAGGCTCAAATGACCGTTTGTGCCACGGCGTCGACGCCGCGATCAGTGCGCGTGATCGTGGTCGTGTTCGTGGTCGTGATCGTGGTCCGGCGTCGAACGCTCGATGGAGAGCCCGCGGCGGTGGACGATCCCCTGCATGTCGGCGGCTTCGGCGGCGAACTCGCGGAAGGCTTCGCCCGTTTCGGACTCGTCGTCCAGCACTGTGGGTTCGCCGTCGTCGCCGCCCTCGCGGACGCGGGGATCGAGCGGGATCGAGCCCAGGAACGGCATGTCGGACTCGTCGGCGAACTCGCGGCCCCCGCCCTCGCCGAAGATGTGGTGCTGTGAGCCACAGTCGGGACACTGGAAGGAGGCCATGTTCTCGACGATGCCCAGGACGGGCGTGTCGTGCTTGCCGAACATCTCCAGGCCCTTGCGGGCGTCGTCGACGGCTACGTCCTGGGGCGTCGTGACGATCACCGCGCCCGTGACGGGGACGGTCTGGAGCATGCTGAGCTGGGTGTCGCCGGTTCCCGGCGGGAGGTCGATCACCATGTAGTCGAGCGCGCCCCACTCGACGTCTTCCCAGAGCTGGGTGAGGACCTTGTGGACCATCGGGCCGCGCCAGATGACGGGGTCGTCCTCGCCGACGAGGAAGTCCATGCTCATCAGCTTCATCCCGAACTTCTCGACCGGGACGAGTTGCTCGTCCTTGGTGGCCTTGGGCCGTTCCTCGGCGGCGACCATCCGCGGGACGTTGGGGCCGTACACGTCGGCGTCGAACAGGCCGACACGGGCACCCATCTGGGAAAGCCCTGCGGCGAGGTTGACGGCGACGGTACTCTTGCCGACCCCGCCCTTGCCGGAGGCGACCGCGATGATGTTCTCGACGTTTGGCAGGATCTGTTCCTCGGGGTCGACCCCGCTATCCACGTCCGCCGAGAGGTCGATGTCGAGGCCGGAGTCGGCCAGCACCTCGCGCACGTCGTTCGCGATAGCCGTCTCCGTCGGGGAGTAGGGTGCCCCGAGCGCCAGCGAGATGTGGACCGTCTCGCCGTCGACGGTGATGTCGTTGACCAGCCCGAGTGAGACGATGTCGTCGCCCAGGTCGGGATCGGTCACGTTCCGGAGCCGGTCCCGGATGTCGGCTTCGTTCATACCGCCACTGAGGGGCCGGCGCGGCGATAAGGATTGTGAACTGGGGAACCGGTCACGACGAGAGTGTAACCACAACCGATTACACGAACCCCGCGTTCGTCAGCGGATTTAAGCACGCGGCCACCACAGAATCGGATATGTTGGTCGACCAGTTCGGGCGCGAGGTGTCGGGGGTCCGTGTCTCGCTGACGGACCGGTGTAACTTCGACTGCGTCTACTGCCACAACGAGGGACTGGGCGACACGCGCGGGCCGATGGAGCCGCGGGACGACGAGATGAGTACCGACGACGTGGTTCGATTTCTGGAGGTCGCGCGGGAGTTCGACGTGGAGGCGGTGAAGTTCACGGGCGGCGAGCCGATGCTCCGGGACGACCTCGAGGAGATCGTCCGGCGCACACCCGACGGGATGGAGACCTCGCTGACGACCAACGGGACCTACCTCCCCGGCCGCGCCCCGGATCTGGTCGACGCGGGCCTCGACCGGGTGAACGTCTCCCAGGACGCCCTCGACCAGGAGGCGTTCGCCGAGGTCACGAAAAGCGGCGAGTACGAAGCCGTCATCGAGGGTGTCGAGGCCGCGCTCGAAGCCGGCCTCCAGCCCGTGAAGCTGAACATGGTCGTGTTCGAACAGACTGCGGGCTACGTCCCCGAGATGGTCGACCACGTGGCCGAGAACGACGGCCTGCAGCTCCAGCTCATCGAGTACATGCCCGAACTCGCCGGCCGGCCGGAGTGGGCCGTCGACATCCAGCGCGTCCACGACTGGCTCGAAGAGCAGGCCGATCACGTCGAACAGCGGGACATGCACGACCGGCGGCGCTACTGGGTGGGTGGAACGCCGGGCGACGACGCGAGCGGCATGGTCGAGATCGTCGACCCGGTCGGGAACGCGGACTTCTGTGCGAACTGCCATCGCGTGCGCGTGACGCACGAAGGATATCTCAAGGGCTGTCTCAACCGGAACGACGACCTGCGGTCGATGGGCGAGATGACGAGAGCCGAGATCCGGGAGGCGTTCCGCGAGACAGTCCACGAGCGGGTGCCGTACTACGGTGAGTACATGATCAAGGACGACGACGGCGAGTGGACGATCAACGAGGAGTACATCGGCGTCTGATTACCGGTAGAGCGCGCCGTCCCGTTCTCCCGGGCGTTGATCGACGTACAGCATGCCGAGCGTGACGACGAACAGCCACTTCCCGACCTCGTAGACGACGCGGCGGGCGAACGCGAAATCGAGCGTGGGGGCGGTCCCGGTCGGGAGCCACTGCAGGGCGGTGACCAGGCCGACGATCCCCGCGAGGAACGCCCCCGCGACGAGTCCGGTCGCGAGCAACGCGCCGACGACGGTCCAGCGGGCGTGTCTGACCGCTTTCCAGCCGAGACTGCCCGCGAACGTCGGACGCGCACGGTCGATAACAGCCGCTGGAACGATCAGCGCCGAGGACACCAGCAGGTAGAGCAACAGGGGATACAGCGGCACCAGGTACAGTTCGAGCATCCCGGTGGTCCAGACGCCGGGGACGAACTCCGCCACGTCACCGCCCAGCAGCGCGAGCAGTGCGAGCGTGGCGAGTGAGATGGGCAACAGCGGAACCGCCACCACGGCCGACCCGACGACGGTTCCCTGCACGAACGAGATCGGTGTCTGGGGATCGACGCCGGTCCAGTCTGCCACGGCGAGGTAGGTCACCGCGAGCACCGGACAGGAGACCAGGAACTTGGCGACGAGCAGTTCCAGCGACGTGAGATACGTGGGTGCGACCGACGCGAGGACGCCGACGGCCAGATACAGCGCCGCGAGCGACGGCAGATCACGCAGGAACTTGACCGACCGCACCTGGAGCGAGAGCGTGTGCCCGACCGGTGTCGGGAGCGACGAGACGACGGTCCCGACCCAGCCCCGCCCTCGCTCGGAGCGAGGCGTCGTCATCGGCTCTGATCGGCGAGTACGGTCGCCGGCGCTGTCGGTCGCCCCAGTCGAGCCCCCTTCATCGTCCGGTCATTCCAGTCGCGTACACAAAATACCTCTCCCTCAAAAGACAGGTTCGGGTGCTCCACACGGACGGGGTCGACGCCCGATCCGCGGGTCACATCCGCTAGTCGCCGTCGATCCGGTCGCCAGCAACCCGAAGCCGGTCGATGTACAGATACCCGAGACACAGCGTCGTCACGAGCAGTGACCCGGCGGTGACCGTCCCCCTCGCGACGCCGAAGGCAACCGGACCGGCCGACGGCACGGCCACGATTACCCCCAGCGTCGCCACCTCCTGTGCGAGGGCCGAAGCCACGGACAGCACGACCGACAGCCACAGCACCGTCCAGCGAACGGAGTCGACGGCGGCCCAGCCGCGACGAAGACCCTCGCGGGGACCGACTTGGTCCACGAGCGTCGCAGGCACGACCAGCGACAGCGAGATGGCGAGGTAGACCGCGACGACGAATCCAACCACGGCGACCGGCCAGATGAGACCGACATCGCCCGCGATCAACCCGAAGATCAGTGAGAACACCCAGACCGTATCCAGTGCGACTGCCAGAACGACGGACAGCGGTGTGCCGATCACCACGGCGCTGAGTATCGCTTGCCTCGACTGCGCGCTCCGGTCAGTGACGTGCCCGATACTCACGAGCCCCACGGTCATGACGAACCCGAACAGCAGGTATCGCACTGCGTACCACGCCAGTTCCGGGAGGGACATTCGCGTGACGACCGCGTAGATCACGGCGGTCACTGCGAGCGGGGCGAGCGTGAGCGGGTGTCGCCGGAGGTGTCGGAACGACTGCGTGACGAGCGCCACTATTCCGGCGACCGAGGGTTCCGACGCCTCGGTCCCCACGTCAGTCGCCGTCGCCACGGCAACGGTCACCCCCAGCGGAACCATCCCATTCCATCGCTCGACGTTTCGGCGATCCATCACTAAAGTGGCGGTGATCCACGACCACCCGGACGGGGATGCGCCAGCGAGGGCGGGGGCCGCGGGACGGTTCCGTTGCGTTTAAATAGACCCTGGCAATACGAGAGAGTACAGATCGTGTAGGGGCGTCGGGCCCCGAGTCCGGTCGAGACGTGGTGTCTCGCGGGCGGAGATACAACAGCCAAGCGGGTCGTGGTAGCCAAGTCTGGCCCAAGGCGCAGGGTTGCTAACTCTGTGGCGTCAAGCCTCCGGGGTTCGAATCCCCGCCACGACGCTCACCG
The DNA here is from genome assembly GCF_049605515.1 of Halorientalis pallida. GTDB lineage: Archaea > Halobacteriota > Halobacteria > Halobacteriales > Haloarculaceae > Halorientalis > Halorientalis pallida_A. The sequence goes on along the minus strand of NZ_CP187158.1, from coordinate 634,702 downwards.
ACAACGGTTACACATGAGTGCAGAAGACCCACCCGAGGACGAAGACGCGGAGGAAGAGGAGGACATCCGCTACTTCGTCCGTATCGGACAGACAGACCTCGACGGGACGAAGTCCGTCGAGCGAGCACTGACAGACATGAACGGTATCGGACACCGGGCCGCCCGGATCATCACCGACAAGACGGACATCGACCGTCGGGACACCTTCGGCAAACTCGAAGACGAGGAGATCGAGGAGATCGTCTCCCTCGTCGAAGGGTTCGCCGACGAGGTGCCCGAGTGGATGACCAACCACCAGTCGGACTACTTCTCGGGGGAGACGACCCACGAGATCGGCAACGACCTCAACATGACCCGCCGGCAGGACATCAACCGGATGAAGATGATCGACTCCTACCGGGGCGTCCGCCACAAGCGCGGGCAGAAGGTTCGTGGCCAGCGCACGAAGTCCACCGGTCGTACCGAGGGGACCATCGGCGTCAACGTCGAGGCGATCAAGGAAGAGCAGGCCGAGGAGGCCGCCGAAGAGGGCGGTGAGGAATAATGCCACTCGGAACCAAGACCAAACTCTACGAGACGCCGAACCACCCCTTCCAGGGTGAACGTATCGCCGACGAGCACGACCTCGTCGCTCGCTACGGGCTCAAGAACAAGGAGGAACTCTGGCGCGCCCAGTCGGAACTGCGGTCCTACCGGCGCGAGGCCCGGGAGCTGCTCGGTGCCACACAGGGCGACGCCGAAGCCGCCGAGAGCCAGGAGTTCCTGGCCCGGCTGAAGAAGCTCGGCATCCTCGACGAGGAGGACAGCCTGGACGCGATTCTGTCGCTGGACGTGACCGACGTGCTGGAGCGTCGTCTCCAGACCGTCGTCTACCGCAAGGGGCTGGCCAACACGGCCAAGCAGGCTCGCCAGTTCATCGTTCACGGACACGTGACGGTCGAAGGGAGCCGCGTCACCGAACCCTCGCGGAAGGTCGCCGTCGCGGAAGGCGACGCCGTCGAGTTCGACAGCACGAGTCCGCTGACGGACGAACTCCACCCCGAACGCGCGGAGGAACAGTAACATGCCAGAAGGGAAAGACGACATCTGGGGCATCGCCCACGTGCACGCATCGTTCAACAATACGATCATCACGATCACCGACCAGACCGGCGCGGAGACGCTCGCGAAGTCTTCCGGCGGGACGGTCGTCAAGCAGAACCGCGACGAGGCCTCGCCCTACGCCGCCATGCAGATGGCCGAGACGGTCGCCGAGGAAGTGCTCGCGCAGGGCGTCGAAGGCGTCCACGTTCGCGTGCGCGGTCCCGGCGGGAACCAGCAGAAGAATCCCGGCCCGGGCGCGCAGGCGACGATCCGGGCGCTGGCGCGAGCCGGCCTGGAGATCGGTCGTATCGAGGACGTGACACCCATCCCGCACGACGGCACTCGCGGCCCAAAGAACAGCGGATTCTAACATGGCACCGGATTACGACGTGGAGTTCATCGACCGGGGCGACCGCGACCGCGAAGCACGATTCCTCGTGCGCGACGTGAGCCCTGCGTTCGCGAACGGGATCCGGCGGGCGATGATCGCCGACGTGCCCACACTCTCCATCGACGAGGTGCGGGTCATCGAGAACTCGTCGGTGATGTTCGACGAGCAGATCGCGCTCCGGCTCGGGCTGGTCCCGCTGACCACGCCCGAGGACTACGAGATCGGGGAGACGGTCACGCTCGCGCTGGACGTCGAGGGACCGGGCACCGCCTACTCGGGCGACCTGGTCAGCACCGACGACCGCGTCGAGCCGGCCGACAAGAACGTCCCGATCATCGACCTCAAGGACCCGGAGGGGTCCGAGACCCCCCAGCGCCTGGAGGTCGAGGCCGACGCCGTCTACGACGTTGGTCGGGAACACGCCAAACATCAGGGCGGCGTGGCGGTCGGGTACCGTCACCTCCAGACCGTCGAGGTCGTCGGCGACGCCGACGAGTACGGCGACGACGATCCCCACATCCTGCGTGGGGTCATCGAGGAGGACGGCGAGTTGATTCCGACCGAGGAATTCGACCACGACCTGACCCAGCGGTATCCGGGCAAGGAGGTCGAAGTCCACGACGTTCCCAACGCCTTCGTGTTCCACGTCGAGACCGACGGTTCGATGTCGGTCGACGACCTGGTGACCCAGGCGGTGGACACGATCCACGGCCGGGCGAGCGAACTCAAAGACGCGGTACAGCTATAATGATCGACACTGCCCCAGCACACCGACATGACGCCTCCCGCCCCCTGAAGAGCGGCCGGGCCGACCGGTGGGCAATCGAAAGCGGTTTGAAGGGGCAGTCGGAACTGACACGTGCGAGCAGGGATAGCCAAGTCAGGCCAACGGCGCAGCGTTCAGGGCGCTGTCCCGTAGGGGTCCGCAGGTTCAAATCCTGCTCCCTGCATTCTTCGGCTCGCCTGGACCGGCGAGCCGTGAAAGCGAGCAGAGCGGGTTTGAGCCACGGGAGGCCGACGGTCTGCCGGTGGTTCAAATCCTGCTCCCTGCATTGTTCGGCTCGTCAGGACCGACGAGTCGTAAAAGCGAGCAGACACACTTCTTCGGAGGTAGGATATGAGTAAGACGAACCCGAGACTCAGTAGTCTCATCGCCGACCTGAAGTCGACCGCCCGGAACTCGGGCGGCGAGGTCTGGGGCGACGTGGCTGACCGGCTGGAGAAGCCGCGAAGCACGCACGCCGAAGTCAACCTGGGCCGCATCGAGCGGTACGCCCAGGAAGACGAGACAGTGATCGTGCCCGGGAAGGTCCTGGGCAGCGGCGTCCTGCAGAAGGACGTCACGGTCGCCGCCGTTGACTTTTCCGGCACGGCCGAGACCAAGATCGACCAGGTAGGCGAGAGCATCACGCTAGAACAGGCACTCGAACGCAACCCCGACGGCGGCAACGTACGGGTGATTCGATGAGTATCGCAGAATTCGACGCGGACGTCGTCGTCGAGGCACGTGACTGCATCATGGGCCGGGTCGCCAGCGAGGTGGCCCAGCGCGCGCTCGACGGTGAGCGCGTGGCCGTGATCAACGCCGAGCAGGCGGTCATCACGGGCAACGCCGAGGACACGATGGAGACGTACCGGAAGCGCCGCGATCTGGGCTCGGACCGGGGGCCGTACTACCCGAAACAGCCCGACCGCATCTTCAAGCGCGCGATCCGCGGCATGCTGCCGTACAAGAAGGATCGCGGCCGTGAGGCCTTCGAGAACGTCCGTGTCTACATCGGCAACCCCCACGACGAGGACGCGGAAGTCGTCGAGGGGACGTCGCTGGATCGGCTCTCGAACATCAACTTCGTCCAGCTGGGCGAGGTCAGCGAAGAACTCGGAGCGAACGTCACATGGTAACTAACACGTCAGGCAAGAAGAAGACGGCCATCGCACGCGCGACGGTCACCGACGGCGAGGGTCGGGTTCGGGTGAACTCCCAGCCCGTCGAACTCGTCGAGCCGGAGCTGTCGCGGCTGAAGATGCTGGAACCGTTCCGGATCGCCGACGACGACCTGCGCGAGGAAGTCGACATCGACGTGCAGGTCGAGGGCGGCGGGACCTCCGGGCAGGCGGACGCGGTGCGCACCGCCATCGCGCGCGGGCTGGTCCAGTTCCACAACGACGCGGAACTGCGGGACGCCTACATGGAGTTCGACCGGTCGCTGCTGGTCAACGACGTGCGCCAGACCGAACCCAAGAAGTGGGGCGGCCCGGGCGCTCGGGCGCGCTACCAGAAGTCCTACCGCTGAGGTGATTCAAGTATGATGGTACCGGTCCGGTGTTTCACCTGTGGTAACGTCGTCGGCGAACACTGGGAGGAGTTCAAGGCCCGCACCCAGGACGGCGAGGACCCCGAGATGGTCCTCGACGAGCTGGGCGTGGAGCGACACTGCTGTCGCCGGATGCTCGTCTCGCACAAGGACCTCGTCGACATCGTGGCACCGTATCAGTGACACATGGCAGGACAGGACAACAGATACGAGAAGGCACGCATCATCGGCGCGCGAGCGCTGCAGGTGGCATACGGCGCACCGGTGCTCATCGACACCGAGCAGACCCAGCCGATCCTCATCGCGGCCGAGGAGTACGACGCTGAGGTCCTGCCGTTCACCGTCAAGCGAGGTGAACAGTGACGTTGATCGCCGACGTGTCCCTCCGACGGATCCTCGACTCCCGCGGTAACGGGACGGTCGAGGCTGAGGTGACCACGGATTCGGGCGGATTCGGTCGTGCGGCCGCCCCGAGCGGTGCGTCCACGGGCGAGTACGAGGCTATCGAACTCGAACCCAGCGAGGCCATCGCGAAGGCTCGCGAACTGGCGGTGCCGCGACTCGTCGGCGAGGTGTTCGCCGGCGACCAGCGCGGCGTCGACCAGGCGCTCCACGGCGCGGACGGCACGGACGACTTCTCGAAGATCGGGGCCAACAGCGCGGTCGCGATCAGCATGGCCGCGGCCAAGGCCGGTGCCGACACGCAGGGGATTCCCCTCTACCAGCATCTCGGCGGCGCGTTCCGGGGGCGGAACTTCCCGGTCCCGCTGGGCAACGTCGTCGGCGGCGGTGAACACGCCGCGGACGCGACCCACATCCAGGAGTTCCTGGCCGCACCCGTCGGCGCGCCGAGCGTCGCGGACGCGGTGTTCGCCAACGCGGCGGTCCACCAGGAGGTCCACGACATCCTGACCGAGCGCGGTATCGCGGCCGGCAAGGGTGACGAAGGCGCGTGGGCGCCCTCGGTGGACGACGCCGAGGCGTTCGAGATCGTCGCCGAAGCCACCGAACGCGTCGAAGACGAGTTCGGGTTCGAGGTCCGGATGGGGCTGGACGTGGCCGGTGCCGAACTGTACGACGCCGAGGACGGCGTCTACAGCTACGGCGAGCGGACCCGTGACACGGCCGAACAGATCGACTACATCGCGGACCTCGTCGACGAGTACGACCTCGTCTACGTCGAGGACCCGCTCGACGAGGACGACTACGCGGCCTTCGCCGACCTGACGGATCGGGTGGGCGAGGAGACGCTGATCTGTGGCGACGACCTGTTCGTGACCAACACGGACCGACTCGCCGAGGGGATCGAGCAGGGTGCGGCCAACAGCATCCTGATCAAGCCCAACCAGATCGGCACGCTGACCGACGCCTTCGACGCCATCGAACTGGCGGTCGAGAACGGATACGCACCGGTCGTCTCCCACCGGAGCGGAGAGACCGAGGACACGACGATTGCACACCTCGCCGTGGCGACCGACGCGCCGTTCATCAAGACGGGCGCGGTCGGCGGCGAGCGCACAGCGAAGCTGAACGAACTGATCAGAATCGAGGACAACGCATGAGTGGAAACGAAGAAGAGGGTCTCGACGCCGCCGAGTCGGAGGTCGACCCGGAGCCGACCGGCGAGTCCGGTGCGGAGCCGGAGCCCGATCCCGACACGGACGTCGCCGAGGCCGACGACGAGGAACAGACCCCCGACGCCGAGTCGGGCGAGACAGAGGCGGCCGAGGAGGCCGCCGAAGAAGCCGAGGAGGAGCCGCGACTGGACGAGGACGTCATGCCCGACGACGAGGCGGACCTCCTCATCCCGGTCGAGGACTACCTCGCGGCCGGTGTCCACATCGGGACCCAGCAGAAGACCAAGGACATGGAGCGGTTCATCCACCGCGTCCGGACCGACGGGCTGTACGTGCTGGACGTCTCGATGACCGACCAGCGCATCCGGACGGCCGCGGACTTCCTGGGCGATTACGACCCCGAGCAGATCCTCGTGGCCTCCTCGCGCCAGTACGGTCGCTTCCCGGCGGAACAGTTCGCGGACGCCATCGGCGCTCGCGCACGCACCGGTCGCTTCATCCCCGGGACGCTCACCAACCCCGACTACGAGGGCTACATCGAGCCCGACGTCGTGGTCGTGACCGACCCCATCGGTGACTCGCAAGCCGTCAAGGAGGCCATCACCGTGGGCATCCCGGTCATCGCGATGTGTGACTCCAACAACCAGACGAGCAACGTCGACCTCGTGGTCCCGACGAACAACAAGGGTCGCAAGGCCCTGTCGGTCGTCTACTGGCTGCTGGCCAACGAGACGCTGGATCGGCGCGGTGCCGAACCCGCCTACGCGCTCGAGGACTTCGAGAGCGAACTCTGAGTTTCGCGCGATAGATTCGACTTTTTCGATTGCGCTCAGTTCCGTCGTGATAGCGGCTGGTCGCGGGTTCCGCGTTATGACTCGTTGCACAGAATCGGACAGTGTCCGAGCTGATGAAACGAGGAATAAAGGGACGACGACCTACGGGTCCCTCAAGACCTTTGGTTCACCCCGTCGAGACCGAACGTATGGCCGACGATTCGACGATGAACGCCCTGATCGGTGGTGTCGTGACGATAGTACTCTCCTTTACCGGCTTCTCGCCGGTTCTCGGCGGGGCAGTCGCCGGGTACCTGAATCAACGCGACGGCGTGCGCGTCGGCATCCTGGCCGGACTGGTCGCGCTCGTGCCGATGGTCCTCGGGGTGTTCTTCCTCGGTGGCTTCATCGGCCTGTTCTCGATGTTCGGGGGCCGTGGTGCGATGATGGCCGGTGGGATGGGACTGATCGTCGTCCTGCTGGTGTTCGTGTTCGCGTCGGCGGTCATCGTTGGCCTGTCGGCGCTGGGCGGGTACATCGGGGAGTACCTCTACACCGAGGACGTGCTCTGAACCCGGTAGTTCCATTACCCGAGAGTGGAATGGGCGGATATGGTCGTTTCCAGCGCACCGGGGAAGGTCTATCTCTTTGGGGAGCACGCGGTGGTGTACGGGGAACCGGCGGTGCCGTGTGCCATCGAGCGGCGGGCGCGCGTCACCGTCGAGGAACGCGACGACGGCGCGCTACGGGTCCACTCAACGGACCTCACGCTCGACGGGTTCACCGTGGAGTACGACGGCGCGGCCGACGCCTCGGCCGACGTGGACGTGCCCGAAGCACTGGTCGAAGCGGCCGTGGGGTACGTCGACGCGGCGGCGGCCCAGGCCCGTGACGCGGCCGACCGGCCCGACGCGGGCTTCGACATCACCATCGAGAGCGAGATTCCGCTCGGCGCGGGACTGGGCTCGTCCGCGGCGGTCGTCGTGGCGGGCATCGACGCGGCGACGCGCGAACTGGGTGTCCAGTTGTCCGCCAGGGAGATCGCCGACCGGGCCTATCAGGTCGAGTACGAGGTACAGGACGGGCAGGCCTCGCGGGCGGACACGTTCTGTTCCGCGGTCGGCGGCGCGGTCCGCGTCGAGGGCGACGACTGCCAGCCCATCCGGGACGTGCCGAATCTGCCGTTCGTCATCGGCTACGACGGCGGGGCCGGGGACACGGGCGAACTCGTCGCGGGCGTTCGCCGACTCAGAGAGGAGTATCCGTTCGCGGCCGACACCGTCGAGACTATCGGTGACCTCGTGCGGCAGGGGGAGCGGGCGCTCGAAGCCGGCGACCTGGCGGAACTCGGCCGGTTGATGGACTTCAACCACGGGTTGCTGGAGGCGCTGGGCGTCTCCTCGCGGTCGCTGGACGAGATGGTGTGGGCGGCCCGGGAGTCCGACGCGCTCGGGGCGAAACTGACCGGCGCGGGCGGCGGTGGCTGTATCGTCGTGCTTGACGAGACCGAGGAGGCGCGGACCGCGCTGTCGTACACGCCCGGCTGTGAGGAGACGTTCCGGGCGGAACTGGACACCGACGGTGTGCGGGTGGAGGAGCGATGACGGTCGTCGTCAAGCTCGGCGGGAGCGTCGTCACGGAGAAAGACGAACCGGAGACGCTCGCCGAGGCGGCCATCGAGCGGGCGGCACGGGCGGTCGCGAACGCAGACGAGGGGGTCGTCGTCGTCCACGGCGGCGGGAGCTTCGGCCACCATCACGCGACCCGCCACAGCGTGTCCCGGACCGACGGGACGACGGACGCGACGGCCGTGCGCGAGATTCACGGGGCGATGAAGCGACTGAACGACGCGATGGTCGAGGCGCTCGCAGCGGCCGGCGTTCCGGCAGTTCCAGTCCACCCGCTGTCGGCCGGTACTCGGGACGCAGACGGGGACCTCGATCTGCCGACCGAACAGGTGCGGACGATGCTGGACGAGGGCTTCGTCCCGGTGTTGCACGGGGACGTGATCGCCCACGCGGGGGCGGGGGCGACCATCGTCAGCGGCGACGAACTCGTCGTGGCGCTGGCGACGGGTCTCGACGCCGACCGGGTGGGGCTTTGCTCGGCAGTGCCGGGCGTCCTCGACGCCGACGACGACGTGATCGACCGGATCGACGCGTTCGAGGACGTGGCCGCGGTGCTCGGCGGGAGCGACGCTGCAGACGTGACCGGCGGGATGGCCGCGAAAGTCCGGACACTGCTGGCGCTGGAGACCCCGGCGTCTATCTTCGCGCTGACGGATCTCGACGCGTTCTTCGAGGGCGACCGACCGGGGACGCTGGTGGCCGGCGGTAGCGGCAACGAGTCCTGACGAGTCACGACATCTCTCGTCCGTGATAGGCCGTCGAACCGTGGTGTGGCGGGAAACCTCTCCACGGCGGAGCCTCGTGCTCCCCGAAACGTGGCGTACTCTTATTGGGGATTGTTACCAATAACAGCGACATGACAACTGTGAGAATCGTAGACGGGGCCAGATACGGCTTCAAGATGGTCGGTCTCGTCTTCGGACTGCTGGTGGTCAGCGGTGTCCTGTTCGCGCTCGGGGGCCTGCTGGCGACTGGCGGCGAGCTAACGATGCGGGGGTCCCTCCTGGCGCTCGGCCAGCCAGCGATGCTGGCCGCCGGCGGGTTCTTCGGGTTGGCCGGCGTGGTGGTCCTCTACGCTGGTACCGTGGGCCTGATCCACAAGCTGATCGCCGATAGCGTCACCGCGGGATTCGAGAACGCCGAGTCGGCCGTGGCCGCGCCGGAACCGGCCGACCCCGAAACGGCCGCCCAGTCGGCGACCGACTCCGAGTCGATCTTCGACCGGGAGGATCGGCCGGAGACCGAACCGATCGCGCCCGATTCACCGACGGACAGTGAACCCACCGCGGCCGACTCACCGACGGAGACCGAACCCGCTGCGGCCGAAACCGAATCGTCGGCGACGACGGATTCGGCCTCGGAGCCGGTCGAGCCCGATGCGGTGGATCTGGTCGATGAGCCGACGAAAAAGCCCGGACAGGCCCAGCCGTCGTCGGAACCGACCGCCGATGCTGCCCGGGGCGACGTGGCCGACCCGGGACCGGGGTCCGAGACGACGGACACCGACGAGGACTGGGACCCGACGAGTGAAACGTCCGAGCCGGACAGGACTTCCGGGACGCCCGTCGGGGTGGACTCGGACGACGGTGAGACGGTCAGTGATCCGGTCGTCGAGGCGGACGACCCGATCACGTCGGCTCCGGACACCGACGTAGCGGGGGCCGAGGAGACGACCGAGGACGAACCCGCCGCCGCGGACGAGGAGCCGTCGATGCCGGATGACATCGACCGGGCCGTCAGCGAGGCGACCGAGAGCGGTCTCGGCGAGTCACCGGCCGAAGACGAATCCACCGTGGACGAGGAGCCGGCCGAAACCGCCGAGGAGGTCCCGGAGGAACCCGCTGTCGACGAGACGCTGGACGAGGACGACGCGATACCGGCGGCGGACGAACAGGAAGAGGCCGACGAGAGCGACGCCGAGGACGTGTTCGCCCCGCCGGGGGACGAGGCGGACGAGGACGAACACGAGGACGAGGACCCCTCGGAGATGGCGAAAGCCGACGTGATCGACCGTGCGTTCGAGGAGGAAGACGAGGAGGACCTCGACGAGGACGCACACACGATCGTCGACGACGCCATCTCGGAGGGCGATGTCGAGGACACCACCGACGAGCCGGGCGACTGGGAACCGCTCGACGAGAGCGATCTCAAAGACGACTGATTCCCGGCGTCGCGCCGGGCCTCGCTATCTTCCGTTGTCCTGGTAATTCTCGCTAGCGGCGCTACCCGTTCGGGTCGGCCGGAAAAAACGAATCGAGCGTGGTCAGCAGCGGTCGGTCGGTGGCGCGAGAAGCGTTGCGCCGCCGGCGATCACTGGTTGGTAATCACGTGGGTGACGCAGTCGGAGTGGACGACGGCACCGTCGACTGCGAGTCGCGCGCAGTTCCGGACTTCGTCCGACCCGCCGGGGAACGCGCTGGCCGGGACCACGTCGACGGTCAGCGTGAGCAGCGGGAGGCAGTCACCGGGCGCGAGTCCGCCGGTGTTGGCGTGGGTCGCAGTGACGACGCCGTTGTTCACGGAGGCGCTCCAGCCGCTTCCACTGGCGGCGACGAACGTCATGCCGTCCGGGATGTCGTCGGTGACGGTGACACTGCTGTTGCACTGCGTATCCGCCGTGTTGCAGACCTGAATCTCGTAGTTGTTCTGGTCACCGTAGGTGAACTGGGACGCGGTGGTCTTCTCGACTTCGAGCCCGTCACACCCCTCCTCCATCGAGGTCACGGGGACGCTGACACAGCTCTGGTCGAGGTCCGGGTCCACGTTCTCGCCTTCGAGGTGGGCGCAGTTGCGGATCACGTCGCCCGTCTCGTCCATCGAGCCGACCTCGACTTCGATGGTGATGGTCGGCAGGCAGTCACCGGGTGCGAGCCCGCCAGTGTTCGGGTGTTCACACTCGATCAGTCCGCCGTTCTCGGTGAAGCTCCAGCCAGTGCCGGAGGCACCGACGTAGCTCACGCCGTTCGGCAGGTCGTCGACGACCCGCACCGGGTCGACACAGGTCCCCTCACCGTCGTTGCAGACGACGATCTGGAACTCGGTCGTATCACCCGCGGCCACAGGCTCACCGTCGTGGCGTTTCGTGATGGAGAGGTCACACTCGCCGTTGCCACCGTTCGGGTCGACCGGTACCTGGACGCAGTCCCGGTCGTTGGTGGTGTCGGCGTCCCCGTACTTGAGGTGGGCACAGTTGCGGATGGCGTCACCGACCTCGTCCTGACTCCCGACCTCGACCTCGATGGTGATGGTCGGCAGGCAGTCGCCGGGTGCCAGGCCGCTCGTGTTCAGGTGTTCGGCGGTGACGACGCCGCCGGATTCGGAGACGCTCCAGCCACTGCCGGTCGCGCCGACGTAGCTGACGCCGTTCGGCAGGTCGTCGACGACCGTCACCAGCCCGCGGCAGAGTCGGTCGCCCTCGTTGCAGACGGTAATCTGGAACTCGGTGGTGTCGCCGGGTGCGACGGTCCCACCGGCGTGGGTCTTCTCGATCGCGAGGTCGCACTTCCCGTCCGGCTCGCCGACCGGGACCTTGATGCAGTCTTCCTTGTACGTGGCGTCGGCGTCGCCCTGCAGGACGGTCGCGCAGTTGGCCAGCACGTCGCCGACCTCGCCCTGGCTCCCGACGTCGACCTCGATGGTGAGCGTCGGCAGGCAGGCACCGGGTGCCAGTCCGTTCGCGTTCTGGTGTTCGGCGGTGACGACGCCGCCGGATTCCGTCGCGGTCCAGCCGCTCCCGGAGACGCCGGTGTAGGTCGTCCCGCCCGGCAGGTCGTCCTCGACGGTGACGGTGTCTTCACAGCGGCCGTCGCCGTCGTTGCAGACAGTGATCTGGAACTCGGTGGTGTCTCCGTAGGTCACGGATTCGCCGGAGTGTTCCTTCCTGATGGAGAGGTCGCACTCGCCGTCGTCGACGGGTGCGTCACAGTCACAGAACAGGTCTGCGTCCACGAGCAACCCGGAGACGGTCAGATTGTTCCGGACGCGCGCCCGGAGCGTGTACTGACCGGCGGTTACCGGCTGGAAGACCGGGCCCTTCAGCGTCTGGTGCCCCGCGCCCTGGTCGAGCTGGGTCGTCCCGGACGGCCCGTCGAGTTCGAGCGTCGCCTGGTCGTCGACCGACCAGTTGTGGATGCGGAGTTGACACTGGCCCTCCTCCCAGGTGTCCGGGACCGAGAAGTCGATCTCGTAGACGTAATCGCCGACGGGGTCGACGGTCGTCGGCCAGCCGCCGGTCCCGTAGGGGTCGATCCAGTTCGCACTGGTGAGCGTGACCCACTGGCTGACCGGCTGGACGCTGATCGCCTGCCCGGTCGTGTTGTCCGGGGACGACACCACACGCCAGTCGGTGTCGGTCACACCGAACGCGTCCGGGACGAAGTTCGTCGTCCCCGTACTCAGATCGACGTGTCGGTCGCGACACGGCGGATCGTCGTGAATACAGCCAGCGAGCGCCAGCGCCCCACCCGCCCCGACCGTCTGGAGCGCGCGGCGGCGAGTCATCCGGCCATTCGACGGTACCTCACCGCTCATCAGTCCGACCCCCGTCCGATCCGCCCCGGTGTCCACCCGCCCGCCGACCCAACCGACCGCGTCGACGGCCCCTCACAGTGCTGCAGCTGTCCGCAGTACGTCATTATCATCAATCATCACCTATCGGCATCTCGTGTCGGTTTCACGGACACGAGCGTTGACAGATACTATACATTGTCTATTAAACTATATAACGGTGTCTGGAATTTTACCCTCGCTGAAGGTTTTATATATTACAGATCGAGCAACTCCTTGGCGATAATGTTGCGCTGGATCGCGCTGGCTCCCTCCCCGATCTGGTAGAGTTTCGCGTGGCGATACTGGCGTTCGACCGGGTAGTCGCGGGTGTAGCCGTTGCCGCCGTGGAGTTGCATGGCGTCGCTGGCGACCTCCTCGGCGACCTCGGAGGCGTAGAGTTTGGCCATGCTGGCGAGCTTCGTGGGTTTCTCGTCGCGGTCGATGCGTGCGGCGGCGTCGTAGGTGAGCCGACGGGCGTTCTCGACCTTGACCGCCATGTCCGCGATGGTATGCTGGACGGCCTGGAACTCCTCGAGCTTCCGGTCGAACTGCGTGCGCTCGTCCACGTACGCGACGGCTTCGTCGAGACACCGCTGAGCGATGCCCAGCGCCTGCGCGGCGATGCCGACCCGCTCCTCCTCGAAGAACTCCATGAGCTGGTAGAAGCCGGCGTCCTCGTAGCCGACGAGGTTCTCCTCGGGGACGCGGACACCGTCGTAGCGCAACTGGGCGGTATCGGAGGCGTTCCAGCCCATCTTGTGGATATCGGACTCGACCTCGAACCCGTCGCGGTCGGTCTCGACGATGATCGCGGAGATGCCGGCGTGGCCCTCGACGCCGGTCCGGCACATCGTGAGGACGTAATCCGCGATGGAGCCGTGCGTGATGAACGTCTTCACGCCGTCGATGACGTACTCGTCACCTTGCTTCTCCGCGGTCGTCTCGATGCTCGCGGCGTCGCTCCCGTGGTCTGGTTCGGTGTTGCCCAGCGCGCCGATCAACTCGCCGGAGGTGATGCCCTCCAGAATCCACTCTTTCTGTTCTTCGGTGCCGTACTCCGCGATCATCCGGGTCCCGAATTCGGTGCCGATTGCGGCGAGCATTCCGGCGTCCGCGCGAGCGATCTCCTCGGCGAAGATCGAGGCCTCGATCTGACCCATCCCCGCGCCGCCGTACTCCTCGGGGATCGAGACACCGATCAGCCCGGCGTCGACGGCCGTCTCCCAGACCTCACGGGGCCACTCGCCGCTCTCCTCGTGTTCGCGAGCGACCGGTTCGATCTCGTTCTCGGCGAACTCCCGCGCTGTCTGTCGGACGGCCCGTTGCTCCTCCGTCAGGGAGAAATCGATCATAGCCCAGCGACGGCGAGTAGTGTGTTAACTGTTTCCGAACGACAGGAACCGGCCACTCGTTTATCGTTTCCTGCGCTATGAAAACGTATCACAAGAAATTAGAAACGCATTTACCGTGGCTGGCCGGGTGTGTAGGGGATGACAGGGTTCGAGCCGACGCCGCCGAGTACCGACGTGTTCGCCGAGGACTTGTTAGCGGGCGAGAGGGCGCTGATTACCGGTGGTGGGACGGGAATCGGTGAGGAGATCGCACTGGCGATGGCCGATCACGGCGCGGACGTAGCGGTCGCGAGTCGGGACATGGACCACCTGGAGCCGGTGGCCGAGGCCATCGAGGCGAAAGGCCAGGACGCCTGCGCGACGACCGTGGACGTGCGCGACGAGGACGAGGTGGACGCGATGACGGAGACGGTGATCGACGAGCTCGGGGAGATCACGATCCTGGTCAACAACGCGGGCGCGAACTTCATCACACCCACGGAGGAACTGTCGGCCAACGGCTGGCGGTCGGTGGTCGGGACTATCCTCGACGGAACGGCCTACTGCTCGTTTTCCGTCGGCGAACACATGATCGAGAACGGCGGCGGGTCGATCATCTCGATGGGCGCGACCAACTCCGAGTTCGGCGCGCCGTACCACGCCCACTCCGGCGCGGGCAAGGCGGGCGTCCACAACCTGATGCAGTCGCTGGCCAGCGAGTGGGCCAAGTTCGGCATCCGCGCGAACACGGTCGCACCGGGGATCATCGAGACGGAGGGCATCGCTGGTGCCGTCGGCGGGTCACTGCCCGAGCAACTGCTGGAAGATCTGGCCGCGGGCCGCTTTGGCGATCCGGCAGACTGTGTGCCGGTGGTTCTCTTTCTCGCCAGTCCGGCCGCGAATTACGTGACGGGGAGTTACTACGCGGTCGACGGCGGGCATTTGCTCCACCAGTCGCCGATGGAGTGACCGGCAGCCTCACCGGGACTCGGTTAGTTCGGCGACCGACGCGTTGAGTTCGTCGACCATCGCGGCCTGTTCTTCGGTGTTCGCGACGATGTTCTCGACCGAGCCCGAAATCGTCTCGGCCTGGTTCACCGCTTCGTCGACCATGCTGGCGATCTCCTCGGCGCTGGCGGCCTGGTCGTCTGTCGCGTCGGACACCTGACTGATGCCGTCGGTGGCCTCGTTGATGGCTTCGACGATGGCGTCGAACCGGTCCATCGCGTCTTCGACCTGGTGGATTCCCTCGTCGATCTGTTCGGTCGTCTCCTCGAGGTTCTGGACCGTGTCGTCCGTCTCGGCCTGGATCTGCTGGACCATCTCTTCGATCTGGCCCGCGTGCTCCTGTGACTCCTCGGCGAGCGACTTGACCTCGTCGGCGACGACGGCGAAGCCCTCGCCGGCCTCGCCGGCCCGGGCAGCCTCGATGGAGGCGTTGAGCGCGAGGATGTTCGTCTGTTCGGCGATGTCGTTGATCACCTCGACGATCTCGTCGATGTCGTCGACACGGTTCTGGAGGCGATCGACATCATCGGCGACGGCGTCGGCCGATCCCGACACCTGCTCCATCACGCCGATCACTTCGGTCGCGGCCTCGTCGCCGGCCGCCGCGAGGTCCGCGGCCCGATCACTCGTCTCGACGACGTTGTCGGTCGTCGAAGCGATCTCCTCGACGGTCGCACTGAGGTTCGAGACCTCCGAAGAGATCGTCTCCATGCTGTCTGCCTGGTCGGTGGTGATGTCGTTGATCTCCTGAGAATTGCGAGCGACGTCGTCGGCGGACTGCTGGAGCTGTTCGGCGTCCTGACGGACTTCTTCCACGAGATTCTGGATCGATTCACCCATCTCGTTCATGTTCTCGACGATCCGCAGGAACTCCACGTCGAGGAGGCTGTCTTCGCGGTCGAACTCGACCCTGGCAGTGAAGTTCCCCTCCTCGTACTCGGCGATGGTGTCGATGAGTTCCGTGAACAGTCGCTGCAGTTCATCCTGGTAGCGGGCAGAATTCGTGAGGTCCTGAACGATCTCGATCACGCCGACGAACTCGTCGTCGCGGTAGACGGGCGCACAGATGAACCAGATCTCCGTCCCGTCGATGACGCTCGTGTCCTCGTAGACGCGATCGCCGCTCAACAGGGTGTACTCGTCCTCCGCGAGATCGACATCGGAGAAGGATCGATGCGCGGTCTGTGGCTCCTCGACTACCTTCTCGGCCAGGGTGAGATTGCGCTGGTCCGTTCCGTAAAACTGCTGTCCGAGGTTGTCGACCCCGAGAACCTCCTCTCTGGACGCACCCAGGAGATCGGCGATCTGCTCGTCCCAGGCGATGACCGTGCCCGTTTCGTCGAGTGCGAACGCTGGCAGATCGAACGTGTCGAGAATCAATTGTGTGTCGAATCCGTGGGAATCGCCGTCGGTAGACGACCTGACGTTCATCGCGTCACTCATAGTACAGCGATGCGGCTCCGCCCGAGGATAATATGAGGGGTGTATTTCAAAAGACAATAGGTCGCGTAACGCTTTTATATAAAATGGGAGAAACGTCACTTCTAGAGGACATCCGTCGGCGGTGATATGGGCGCAACGAGACGCTTGGAACCCGATGTCGCGATCTCCGGCGTACACCTCCGTCAATAATTTGACTCGTCCGGTTCGACCGAACGGAACGTCGATTCGGAGAACCGGTGTAACACTCGGTGAGTCGAGGGATCCAGGCGACTGCCAGTGGGTCGAACGCGAGGGAATCGGTGGCGTCACAGACGGTTTGCTGGAGGTCGGTTCCGCATCGACCGCCCGCAGTCGGACGGCCGTGGCGGTACTGAGATACAGGATCCCGTCTCAGGTTTGGGGGTGTCCAAACCCAACAGTTTTAATAGCGGGCGTCGAAGGGCTGGGTAACCGAGCGCACGGCCGCCCGGACTCGGACGCGGCGGCCGGCAACACATCGAGCGGTTCGGTGTGTCCGGAACGGGATCGACTCCCGTCCGTCGACGCGCGGCGCGGGCCAGATTCTGGCCTGTGGCCGCACGGAATCCGTCGGCTGCCGGGAGTCGCTAGCCTTCGGACCAGAATCGCGTGTTTGCCGGTCACCGCGAGTCGTCCGTCTCCGCGGGGCCCGTCTCGGCGACACAACCATGGAAATCGAAATTGCGACAATCGGCGGCTACGAGGAAGTCGGCCGGCAGATGACTGCGGTGCGAGCGGGCGACGACGTCGTCGTCTTCGACATGGGTCTGAACCTCTCGAAGGTTCTGATCCACGACAACGTCGAAACCGAACGGATGCACAGCCTCGACCTGATCGACATGGGCGCGATCCCGGACGACCGGGTCATGTCCGACCTCGAAGGTGACGTGAAGGCCATCGTGCCGACCCACGGCCACCTCGACCACATCGGAGCCATCTCGAAGCTGGCCCACCGGTACGACGCCCCCATCGTCGCCTCGCCCTTTACCATCGAACTCGTCAAACAGCAAATCAAGGGCGAGGAGAAGTTCGGCGTCGAGAACGACCTCCAGAAGATGGAGGCCGGCGAGACGATGCAGATCGGGGAGCGCAACGAACTCGAGTTCGTCAACGTGACCCACTCGATCATCGACGCGATCAACCCCGTCCTCCACACGCCGGAAGGCTCCATCGTCTACGGGCTGGACAAGCGGATGGACCACACACCGGTCATCGGCGACCCAATCGACATGAAGCGGTTCCGAGAGATCGCCCGCGAGGACGGCGGTGTCCTCTGTTACATCGAGGACTGTACCAACGCCGGTCGGAAGGGCCGGACGCCCTCCGAGGCCGTGGCCCGTCGCCACCTCAAGGACGTGATGTACAGCATCGAGGACTACGACGGCGGCATCGTAGCGACCACCTTCTCCTCGCACATCGCACGTGTGAGTTCGCTCGTCGAGTTCGCCGAGGACATCGGTCGCCAACCGGTCCTGCTGGGCCGGTCGATGGAGAAGTACTCCGGTACCGCCGAACGGCTGGACTTCGTGGACTTCCCGGACGACCTCGGGATGTACGGCCACCGCAAGTCCGTCGACCGGACGTTCAAGCGAATCATGAACGAGGGCAAGGAGAACTTCCTGCCCATCGTCACGGGCCACCAGGGCGAGCCGCGCGCGATGCTCACCCGGATGGGCCGTGGCGAGACGCCGTACGAACTGGACGACGGCGACAAGGTCCTGTTCTCGGCGCGGGTCATCCCGGAGCCGACCAACGAGGGCCAGCGCTACCAGAGCGAGAAACTGCTGGGCATGCAGGGCGCGCGGATCTACGACGACATCCACGTCTCGGGCCACCTGCGCGAGGAGGGCCACTACGAGATGATCGACACGCTCCAGCCCCAGCACATCATCCCGGCCCACCAGGACATGAAAGGGTTCGCCCCGTACGTCGACCTCGCGGAGAACATGGGGTACAACCTCGGGCGTGACCTCCACGTCACGCGGAACGGGAATCTGATCACGCTCGTCGACGAATGACGACCCCACGCGCGGATCAGGCGGCCGTCGAGGAGGCGATCATCTCGCGTCGGGACCTCGTCAACGACGCGATCCCCGAGCAGTTGCCGATCATCCGCCCCGAGCGCCTCTACGAGGCGTCCCGGTACCTGCTGGACGCGGGCGGCAAGCGCCTGCGCCCGACGATCCTCCTCCTGGCCGCGGAGGCCATCGCCGACGCCGACCCGCTCGGCGAGGACTACCACGCCTTCCCCGCTCCGGACGGCCCCGTCGACGTGATGTCGGCGGCGGTCAGCATCGAGATCATCCAGTCGTTCACCCTCATCCACGACGACATCATGGACGACGACGACATGCGTCGTGGCGTGCCGGCGGTTCACCGCGAGTACGACCTCGAAACCGCGATCCTCGCGGGCGACACGCTCTACTCGAAGGCCTTCGAGGTCATGCTCGAAACCGGCGCGCCCGCCGAGCGGTCGGTCCGGGCGCTGTCGGAACTGGCGACGACCTGCACGAAGATCTGTGAGGGCCAGGCCTTCGACATCGACTTCGAGTCCCGCAGCGCCGTCGAACCCGACGAGTACCTCGACATGGTGGAGCTCAAGACCGCGGTGCTGTACGCCGCGGCCGCGAGCGTCCCCGCCATGTTGCTGGGCGACGACGACGCGGTCGACGCGCTCTACGGCTACGGACTCGACATCGGGCGTGCGTTCCAGATCCAGGACGACCTGCTGGACCTGACGACGCCGAGCGAGAAACTCGGCAAGCAACGCGGCAGTGACCTGATCGAGAACAAGAAGACGCTGGTGACGCTCCACGCCCGCGAACACGGTGTGGACGTGGACGGACTGGTCGACGCCGACACCGTGGAGGCGGTCGACGAGGCGGAGATCGAGGCCGCCGTCGGCGAGTTGCGCGACGCCGGCAGCATCGAGTACGCCCGGGAGACCGCTCACGACCTCATCGCCAGCGGCAAGGCCAACCTGGAGGTCCTCCCGGACAACCACAGCCGGGACCTGCTGGGCGGCATCGCCGACTACCTGATCGAACGGGAGTACTGACCCCTCGATCCGGTCTCGTCGGGACACTCGCGATCACGACGCACGCGCTGTGATAGCAGATCGACGACAGGTTTTCACTCACTCCCGGCGTCGAGAGCGGTATGATCGACATCGCATGGGTGCTTGGGTGGGCAGTTCTCCAGTTCGGAGACGTGGGCAGTGGCCCGGGCGTGAACGTGAACGTCGACCCGGTGGCAGGTGTAGCCTCTAGCGCGGTCGGGTCCTTCGTCCTCACGGTCGTCGTGGGGGCGATCATGGTCACCATCGCGCCCGGCTACACGAAGTCGAAGCTGGACACCCTCCGAGACGAGCCGGTTGGCTCGTTCGTCTACGGCGTTCTCACCCTCGTTCTCTCGGCGATCATCTTCGTCGCCCTGTTGTTCTCGCTGATCGGCATCCCCGTCGCCATCGTGCTGTTTTTCGCCCTGCTCCTGGTGTGGGGTGTCGGGTCCGCTATCGCCTTCCTCGCCATCGCCGACCGGCTGGTCGACGCCGACGACGGGTGGCTGAAACCCCTCTTGCTCGCCGGCGCGCTGAACGGCGGCCTGACGCTGACCGGGATCGGCGGCCTGGTGGCCTTCTGCATCGGCGCGGCGGGGTTCGGTGCCGTCCTCCGGGACTACCTCTGAAACCACCCCGAGAGTTATGCCGGTCCCGCCCGCCCGAGAGGTATGGCCGCGATACAGCTTCTCCGACACGCCACACTCCTGCTCGACCTGGACGACACCACGTTCCTCGTGGACCCGATGCTGAGCGAACCCGGCGAGATTCCGCCGATCCCGAACTCGCCGAACGACCGCGAGAATCCGCTCGTCGATTTGCCCGACGTGGACCTGACGTACGACGCCGTCCTCGTCACCCACCGACACCGGGATCACTTCGACGACGCGGCGGCCGACCAGCTCCCCGCCGACGTTCCGATCCTCTGTCAGCCCGAGGAAGCGGACGACTTCCGAGACGACGGGTTCACCGACGTTCGAGCGGTCGAGGAAACCGAATCCTTCGAAGGCATCGACGTGACACGGACGCCGGCCCGCCACGGACACGGCGATCTGGCCGAGCAGATGGGGCCGTCGTCGGGCTACGTCCTCGACGGCTCCTGCACCGTCTACCTCGCGGGCGATACGGTGTGGTACGAGGCGGTGCCCGAGACCATCCACGCCCACGACCCGGACGCGGTGGTCGTCAACGCGGGCGGGGCCCAGTTCGTCGAGGGCGAGCCGATCACGATGACGCCCGAGGAGGTCGGCGAGGTCAGGAGTGCGGTCCCCGACGACGTACCGGTGATCGCGGACCACATGGAGGCGATCAACCACTGTCTCGCGACCCGGGAGGACCTGGCGGCGGCGGTCGAGGGCGTGACGATTCCCGAGGACGGCGAGCGAATCGGGCTGTGAGCGGGGACGGAACGGCGGAGTTTTGAGGGGGCGCGCCGGAGTCTCCACAAAATGGACGACGAGGTACGCGAGCGAGTGAAAGAGGAGGCAGAGAAAAACGCCCTCTTCAACGCCCTGAAACACGAGAGCGACCCGCAGGTCGGTGCGATCATGGGGCCGCTGATGGGCGAGAACCCCGAGTTCCGCGAGTACGGCGACGAGATCCCCGAGGTGATCGGACCGGTGGTCGGCCAGATCGGGAGTATGTCGACCGAGGAGCGTCGGGACCGCCTCGAAGAACTCGATCCGGACCTCGTGGCCGAACTCGACGCCGAGGACGAGGACGACGAACACGACCTGCCGGATCTGCCCAACGCCGACGACTACGACGAGATCCGACTCCGGGCCGCCCCGAACCCGAACGGCCCGTGGCACCTCGGCCACGCCCGGATGCCGTCGGTCATCGGCACGTACAAGGAGCGGTACGACGGGGCCTTCGTCGTCCGGTTCGACGACACCGACCCCGAGACCAAACGGCCCGATCTGGACGCCTACGACGAGATCCTCGACGCGATCGAGTACCTCGGCTTCGAACCAGACGAGGTGATCCGGGCCAGCGACCGCCTGGAGACCTACTACGACCACGCACGGGAGTTGATCGACCTCGGGGGTGCCTACACCTGCTCCTGCCCCCAGGGCGAGTTCTCCGATATGAAGAATTCCGGCGAGGCCTGCCCGCATCGGGACAAGGACCCCGAGACCACTCGCGAGGAGTTCGAGGCCATGATCGACGGCGAGTACTCGGCGGGCGAGAAGGTCCTGCGGGTGAAAACCGACATCGAACACAAGAACCCCGCGCTCCGGGACTGGGTGGCCTTCCGGATGATCGACACGCCCCATCCGCGCGAGGAAGCCAGCGAGTACCGGTGCTGGCCGATGCTGGACTTCCAGAGCGGGATCGACGATCACCTCACCGACATCTCCCACATCATCCGGGGGATCGACCTGCAGGATTCGGCCAAGCGCCAGCGATTCGTCTACGACTACTTCGGCTGGGAGTACCCCGAGGTGATCCACTGGGGCCACGTGCAGGTCGACGCCTACGACGTGTCGATGAGCACGTCGACGATCAAGGAGCGGATCGAAGCCGGCGACCTCGACGGCTGGGACGACCCGCGCGCGCCGACACTGGCGAGTCTCCGACGGCGAGGCATCCGCGGCCAGGCCATCGTCGACGCGATGGTCGGCCTCGGGACCTCGACCTCGAACGTCGACCTGGCGATGTCGTCGATCTACGCCAACAACCGCGACATGATCGACGAGGACACCGACCGTGCGTTCCTCGTTCGGGACGGCGAGCGGTTCGTCGTCGAGGGCGGTCCGGACGCGGGCCATCCGCCGGTCCACCCCAACCACGAGGACCGCGGCGAGCGCGACATTCCCGTGGACGAGGCGGTCCTGCTGGAACCCGACGACGCGCCGGCCGACGGCGAACGCGTCTGGCTGAAGGGGTACGGGCCGGTCCGCCGCGAGGACGATACCCTCGAATTCACCGACGACGACATCGACGTGGTGCGGGACGGCGACGTGGACGTGATCCACTGGGTCCCGGCCGAGGAGAGCCAGCCCCTCCGGCTCCGGACGATGGACGGTGACGTGTCCGGGCACGCGGAACCCGGCATCACCGACTACGACCCCGACGCGATGGTCCAGTTCGAGCGGATCGGATTCGCACGGATCGACAGCGTGCCCGGACAGGGCACGGAACAGTCGAGCGGCGAGGACGGCGAACCGCGAGACCGACACGAGAGCGACGAGACGGTGGCCTACTACGCGCACCAGTAGCGTTCGGTCCAACCTTTAAGTAGTTCCCCGGCGGAGGTGAGGATAGCTACCAATGGCCATAGATCCCGAGTTCGAGCAGAACCGCGAGAAGGTGGAGGACCACGACGGGCACGCCGTGTGGGGGCCGGTCGACGAACCCGAGGAACTGGGTATCCACGGGACACACGTCGCCGTCGACTTCGACATCTGTATCGCCGACGGCGCGTGTCTGGAGGACTGTCCGGTCGACGTGTTCGAGTGGGTGGACACGCCCGACCACCCCGAGAGCGAGATCAAGGCCGACCCGGCCAAAGAGGAGCAGTGCATCGACTGCATGCTCTGTGTCGACGTCTGCCCGGTCGACGCCATCGACGTGGACCCCGGCCGCGCGGGCCGTATCTGATCGACCGCTGATCGACCGCTGACGACTGCCGACCGCTGACGACGCCCCGATTTTCTCCCTCCCGATACTGGCCGGTAGCCCCCCAGCTACCTGTAAGATCTTGGAAAAAGCACAATAGCAAAATACCAGGACGACAGTGGTAGTGATGTTCACCCAAATGGCGTGATACCTATGCACACACTGGTACTTACGAAAGGCGTTCCGGACTTCAGGGAGGGACAGGTGTCGTTCGACGAGGACGGACACCTCGAGCGCGGGAAGACACCGACCGTGATGAACCCCAACGACAAGCACGCGCTGGAGGCGGCACTCCAGACGAAGGTTCGTCACGGCGGCACCGTATCGCTGATGAGCATGGGCCCGCCGGGGTACAAGGAGGTCCTGCAGGAGGGGATGGCAGACGTGTACGCCGACGACCTCTATCTCCTCTCGGATCGTGAGATGGGCGCAGCCGACACGTGGGCCACGTCGATCACCCTCTCGACGGGCATCGACCACCTCGACGAGGAACCCGACATCGTGTTCGCGGGCTTCAAGACGGCAGACGGGGAGACGGGCCACACCGGCCCACAGACCTGCTGGTGTCAGGACTGGCCAATCGTCACCCACGTCGTCGCGCTGGATATCGACGAGGAGGAACGCACCCTTCGGGCCAA
Organism: Halorientalis pallida; assembly: GCF_049605515.1. Taxonomy (GTDB): domain Archaea; phylum Halobacteriota; class Halobacteria; order Halobacteriales; family Haloarculaceae; genus Halorientalis; species Halorientalis pallida_A. Next base: position 611,270 of record NZ_CP187158.1, on the reverse strand, counting down.
ACGGCTCGTGGAGGGCGACGTGGAGGAGATCGAGACCGTCGAAGCGCCGCTGCCGTGTTTCGTCGTCGCAGATCCGGAGTTCGAGCCGACCTACCGGAAGGCCGAGCACCGGCTCCGGCACAAGGACCTCCGGGCCGAGACGCAGGAGCGAGCCGAGAACTTCGAGGACCACCTCGACGTGTACGATCAGGCAGAACTGAACCTCGATCCGGACTTCATCGGCCTGGACGGCTCGCCGACCATCGTGGCCGGCGTCGACCCGATTCCGAAAGCCCCCTCCGAACGGGAGGCGACGATGGTCGACCCGGGCGACGAGGGGGCGATGGCAACGGTGTTCGAAGAACTCGAACCGTACGCGGAGGCTGACTGACGATGGAGATCGATCCCACCGACCACGAGATCGCCGACCTCGGACCGAAGATCAAGGACATAGAGGACGCCGACGAGTTGCGCGAGATGCTGGCGGCCGAGGAAGACGGGGAGGACCGCGCGCCAGTGAAGACGCTCATCGAGGACCGACTCGAAACGGTCGAGGGCGAGGACGAGGACGTCGATCCGAGCGACGCCGACCTGGACGACATGACCGTCGCCGACGTGGCGAACATGGTCCGGGACATCGAGGACGTCGAGGTCCTCGAAGACCTGCTGGAGCGCGAGAAGGCCGGTCAGGACCGCAAGACGGCAAAGAGTCAGATCGAGGGGCGTATCGACACGCTACAGGACAGCGACGACGACGGCGAGGACGAGGAAGTGGTCATCGAGGACCCCGAGGAGAAGTACCCGGACCTCGATCACCCGACGGCGGACAAGAAGCACGTCCGGGCGCTGGAAGACGGCGACTACCGGGACATGTGGGTCTACTGTGAGACCCAGCAGGGGCAGTTGATCGACGTATCGAAGGAGATGCTCGGGAAGGCCCGCGAGTTGATGGACGGGTACAACGACGAGTATGGGGAGAGCGAGTCGGTCATCGCCGTGCTGATCGGCGACGGCGTGGGCGAGCTGGCCGAGGAGTGCATCGCCTACGGGGCCGACCGCGTGATCTACCTCGAAGACGAACGCCTCGACCGGTTCCGCCACACGCCCTACACCCGGATCTTCTGTGACATGGCGCGCAACGGGGGCCACCCGTTCGGCCGCGACGACCGGGCCGAGGACGACTGGCGCGACTACGACGAACCCCGCTACACCGTCTTCCCGGCGACGAACAACGGCCGTGACCTCTCGGCGCTGGCTCAGGCCGAATTCGACTCCGGCCTGGCCTCTGACTGTTCGGACCTGTTCATCGAGGCCGCGGACATCTCGAACCCGGCGAAGACGGGCAAGCCCGGCGAGACCGTCGAGTTCCAGCGCGTGCTTCACATGAAGCGCCCGGACTTCTCCGGGTTCGAGTACTCGACGATCCTCTGTCTTGACAAGCCCGGGCGGGAGTTCCACCCGCAGGGCGCTTCGGTGATCCCGGGGAGTTTCGACGTGCCCGATCCCGACCCCGAGCGCGAGGGCGAGGTGATCGAACACGAGATGCCGCTGGACGACGACTGGTTCAGGGTCGAAGTCACCGACTACGACCAGCTGGAGGGCGGCGTCGACCTCACGGGCAACGATGTCATCGTCGCGCTCGGTCGCGGGATCGGGTCGGACCCGACCGAGGGGATCGAACTCGGTCTCGACCTGGTCGACCAGTTCGAGGAGGCCGACCTCGGGCTCTCCCGGGGGGTCATCACGGCCTCCTACCAGTTCGCGGGCCACGTGGAGCAGTACGTGACCGAAGAACGCCAGATCGGCGAGTCCGGCCAGGAGGTCGAACCGGACGTGTACATCGCGGCGGGCATCTCCGGGGCCGTCCAGCACAAGGTCGGTATGGACGAGTCGGACACGATCATCGCGATCAACACCGACGCCGACGCCGACATCGTCGACTTCTCCGATTACTTCGTCCAGGGCGATCTGTTCGAGATCCTGCCGGAACTGACCGATTCCCTGGAGAAAGGCGAACTGGACATCCAGGCGCTGGCAGGAGGTGCATCCGATGACTGACGATTACGAACACTACGAAGCCGTCGTCGTGGGGGCCGGTCCCGGCGGCGCGGCCGCGGCGGCGACACTCGCACAGAACGGCGTGGAGACACTCGTCCTCGAACGGGGCGTCGAGTCCGGCTCGAAGAACGTCTCGGGTGGACTCATCTACGCCGAGGAGTCCGCACCGTACACCATCGACGGCCTGTTCCCGAACTTCCGGGCGGAGGCCAGCGAACGGCCAGTCACGGAGTACTATCTCCACAACGTGGCCGGCCGGAAGGTCAAGACAATCGACCTGACCGATCTCCACGAACACGACACGATGTGGTCCGACGCCGTCCTGCGGCGACACATGGACTCGTGGCTCGAAGATCGCGTCCACGAGGTAACTCGCGAGACCGGCGGCGGCCTGCTCACCGGCGTCCACGTCGACGGCCTGCTCCGGGAGGCCGGCGAGATCGTCGGCGTCACCTGCGAGGAACTCGACCCGATCAAGGCCGACGCGATCATCGCGGCCGACGGCGTCAACTCCGAGCTGGCACGTGACGCAGGCCTGATGGACTGGGAGGACCCCGAGGAGTGGTTCCAGGGGGTCAAGGCCATCGTCGACATGCCCGAGGGAGCCATCGCCGAGCGGTTCGGTGTGGCCGACGACGAGGGCGTAGCGCACCTGTTCTCGGGCGATCTGTTCGAGGGCGTCCGGGGCGGGGGCTTCCTCTACACCAACGACGACTCGCTGTCCATCGGGACCGTCTTCCATCTGGACTCGCTGGTCGCGGAGGAGGCCGAACCCCACGAACTCCTAGACGCCCTGCTGACTCACCCGCTGCTGGACCAGTGGCTCCAGGGCGAGTACGAGGAACTGGAGTACGGGGCGAAACTCGTCCCGGACTCGAAGAAAGTCGCCCATCCCTCGCCACACCAGGGTCGGCTCATGCTCGTCGGCGACGCCGCCGGGCAGATGCAGGCCCAGGGCCCGATCATCAAGGGGATGAACCACGCCGTCTCGGCGGGCGCGCTGGCCGCCGAGGCCTTCAGCGAGGCCCAGACCCGGGGACGGCCCGAGGAGGCCGGCCAGCGCTACGAGACGAAACTCCGCGACGAGGGCGTGATGCAGAAGCTCCGGCCCACCAGCTACAAAGTCGCGAGCACGGTCGGCGAGAACGGTGCCGTGGCGTCGGTCACGGACTCGCTCGTCGACTCGTCGCTCGGGAAGCTGGGGATCAAGGCGGCCGACCGGCTGGGCCTGCTCGGACGGTCGTTCAACTCGCCGTTCGTGATGTCGGTCATGCCCGACACGCGGACGCCGTACGTGACCGCGCCGACGGCCATCGCGGAGGCGCTCGGGACGCCGGTCCGGGAGGAAAACGACGTGGAGCCGCCGGACCTGGCCGACCGCATCGGCGACCTCACCTACGACGTGGGCGACCCGCACATCGAGTTACAGGACAACTCCTTCGCGGCCAGCGGGGCCGCGGTGTCGGCCTGCCCGGTCAGCGCGAAGGACTTCGGCGGCGGCTGTTACCGCGACGAGACGGTCAAGACCAACGGCCACGAGGAACACCTCGTGAGCCTGGACACCCAGCCCTGCGTCGAGTGTGGCACCTGTGCCATCGTCGCCGACACGGAGTGGGAACACCCCGCCGGCGGCAAGGGCGTGGAGTTCAAGCAGGGCTGAGGCCCCTCGTCTGGAATGACCGACACCGAATCGTACCCCGCCCGGATCGAGTCCGCCGTGGAGCGCTACCGGGCGGACCGGGACGCGTTCGACCCGCCGGACGATCCGCCGACGCCGGACAGGGCGATGGAGTACTGCCGGGAGGGACTCGGGCCGACGGTGATGATCTACGTCGACGCACGGGCCAACGACTGGGGGGTCCGATTCTCCGAACGGGAGTTCGACCTGTTGCACGAGGCGATGAACGGTTACCTCTCGCTGTACACGGCCTGTTACGGCGTCGAGACGGATCCGGACGCGACGGTGCGTGAAGCCGCCGAACTCCTGCTCGACACGCACAACATCCGGGACGTGGCGGCGATGCTGACCGGCGTCCCCGAGCGTGGTACCGGCGACGACTGACGGCACGACACGGAGGTGTCGAGTGGGGTCGCCGGAACGCCGACGAGATGCGAAGGATCAAAGCCCGAACGGCCACGAGCAGTGATATGTCCACGCAGAGCTACGAGTTGTCGCAGGTGAAGACGCCGCTCGTCTACGTGATGGGGACCGTCTACGTGGTCGCCGGTGTGTTCCACTTCGTCGTGCCGGACCTGTTCGCCCAGATCGTCCCGCCGCAACTGCCTGCGGCTACGGCGCTCGTCTACCTCTCGGGGATCGCCGAGATCGGCCTGGGGATCGGCGTGATGGTGCCCCGGACGCGCCGGGTCGCGGCCTGGGGACTGGTCGCACTGTTGCTCGCGGTCTTCCCCGCGAACGTCTACATGGCCACGTCCGGCGTCGTGATCCAGGGCGCGCCGGCGGCCATCGCGGAACCGGGACTGGGCCGCTGGGTTCGGCTCCCGTTCCAGGGGGTCCTGATCGCCTGGGCGCTGTGGTACACGTACGAGTAGCCGACCGCACTGTCTCTCTCAGAAGCGTTCGACGCCGGTGAACTCGAAGCGGGCACCGCCGGATGACGACTGGCCCTCGCCGTCGGCGTGCTCCCAGCCGTCGCTCTCGGTCACCGTGACCGACCAGCCGTGGGCCTGCGCGATGTCGTCGACGATGGTGAGCCCCAGCCCCGGACTGTCCTCGGCCGTCGAGTAGCCCATCTCGAATATTCGGTCGCGGTGTTCGGGTGGAATGCCGGGGCCGTCGTCCTCGACGACGAAGCCGAACTCGGAGTCCGCCTCCGCGCCGTCACGGTCCGCTGCGGGTTCGACCGACGCGAGTCGAACGGTCACGTCATCGCCAGCGTGTTCTATCGAGTTCCGAAAGAGGTTCTCCAGTAACTGTTCGAGCCTGCCCACGTCGGCGAGAATGTGCGCGTCCGTGTCGACGGTGAGGGTCGCATCGCCGGTCGGGATCGACGCCCAGCGGTCGCGAGCGACGGTGGCGAGGGACACTGGCGACGGATCGTCGATGGTTCTGCCCTCTCGGGCCAGCGCGAGGACTTCGTCGATCAGTCGCTCCATGCGGTCGACGGCGCGGTGGCCCCGGTCGAGGTGGTCGCTGTCGACTTCGGCGTCGAGCAGGTCGAGCGATGTGGAGACGGCTTCCAGCGGATTGCGGAGGTCGTGGCTGATGACCGAGGCGAACGCTTCCAGCCGTTCGTTCTTGCGTTCCAGGTCGAGTTCGTTGCGTTTCCGCTCGGAGATGTCCCGCGTCGTCGCGAGGATGAACTCACTGTCGTCGTCCGTCTCCAGCGGCCGGATTCGGAGTTCGAGGTAGTCGGTCGACGGCGGGACCTCCGGTTCGAGGACGAGCGTGACCTCGTCGCGTTCGCCGGCGGCGACGTCGTCGACCGCCGCCCGAACGTCCGCGACCGCCGACTCGGAGAAGATTCCGACCTCGTCGAGATAGGAGACGTGCTCCCCGATCCACGCCTGTGCCGAGAGGTCGACGGTCCGGGAGGCACGGAAGTTGATGAACTGAAACTCGTAGTCGCGGTCGAGGACGTAGACGCCCTCGTCCATGCTCCGGATGACCGAGCGATGCCAGTCCAGTTCCGCTTCGCTCTCTTTGCGGGCGGTCACGTCCCGGACGTTGCCGACGATGCCCTCGATGCCCGGGTCGTCGAGCAGGTTCCGGGCCCTGATCTCGACCCAGCGCCAGGAGCCGTCCCGGTGTTTCGTCCGGAGTTCCACCGTCTTCTCCGCGTTCGGCGCGTCCAGTACGTCGGCCAGTTCGGACCGAATCCGCTCCACGTCGTCGGGATGGAGGAACTCGAACGCGTTTTCGCCCGTCAGGTCCTCTGGCTCGTAGCCGAGGATCCGCTCGACCGACGGGGTGACGTAGGTCAGGGTCCCCGCCGCGTCGATGATGAAGATGTAGTCGGCGGAGTGTTCGAGCAGCTTCGAAAAGCGGGTCCGCGTCTCGTCGACCTCGCGCTCAGCGACGTGGTGTTCGACCGAGTTGACGATCCGATTCGCCAGCAGTGCGTACTGGTCTTCCCGGGGCCCCTTCTGTAGGTAATCGGTCACGCCCGCGGAGATCGCCTCGCTGGCGATCTCCTCGCTCCCTTTGCCGGTAAAGAGGACGAAGGGTAGCTCCGGGTGGTCCTCGCGGACGCGCCGGAGGAACTCCAGCCCGTCCATCTGTGGCATATCGTAGTCGCTGACGACGCAGTCGAACGACGACGACGCGAGTCGCTCCAGCGCATCGCGGGGGTCGGTCTCGGTCGTCACGTCGAGCGGTTCGTCGGTGCGGTCCAGCATCTCACCTGCCAGATCCAGAAACGCCGGATCGTCGTCGACGTGCAGGACGCTGATCGGTCGGGCGGACAATCCGGTCGGAGAGAGGTGTCGTTCGTCCATCACGGATACACACGGCCGAATGCCGACGGCAAATCGTCTAACATCAGGACCCTACCCGTATTAAATCCAGCCCCTGTATCGGGGAGATTAACGGCTGGCGACAGTGCCGTCGCGACTGTCCCCAGTTGACAAACAGTTAAGTGTCGTGGCGTGGTAACGCATCGCATGGAACTCACGGAGAAGTTAGAGTTCGGCCACCGCGGGCGCAAAGACGTGTACGAGTACGTGGAGAGTCACGGCGACGTGGCCCAGGAGCAAGCGCGCGACGCGCTGAACATGGAGCCACGGGAGTTCGGCCACCACGTGGCGATTCTGAAACGCGACGGGATTCTCACGGAGACCGACGAGGGGCACCTCCAGATAGCGTACGACGAAGCCGCCGAGGAGGAGTACGAGGAAGACGAGATCGAGTACACGATCCGGCAGGCCCGGCAGGCCGACATGACCGGCATCGTCGGTGTGATGCGCTCGGCCATCGACGCGGGCACCTACGTCGTCGCCGAGAGCGTCGCGGACATGCTCGACCACGAGGAGGTCCTGCTCAGACACAACGAACTGGAGTCGCGGATGTTCTTCGTCGCCTGCGTCGAGAACGACGTGGTCGGCTGGGTCCACCTCGAACACCCGGAGATGGAGAAGCTGTCACACACCGCGGAGCTCACCGTCGGCGTCCTCGACGAGTACCGGGAACACGGCATCGGGAGTCACCTCCTCCAGCGCGGCCTCGAATGGGCCGCACAGCAGGGCTACGAACGGATCTACAACAGCGTGCCCTCGACGAACGAGGCCGCCATCGAGTTCCTCAAAGAACACGGCTGGGAGGAGGAGGCCCGCCGCCACGATCACTACAAGATGAACGGCGACTATATCGACGAAGTGATGATGGAGATCGACCTCTAGAGGTCCGCGTCGTCGAGCGGGTCGGGGACCACACCGTCTTTCTGCGCCCAGACTCGGGCGTGGCCGGCACACACTAATCGGTTCTCGTCCCAGGGGATGTGTAGTTCCACGGCGGCCGACGCCTCACAGTCGGCCTCCGAACAGGTGGCCATAGGCGACCGTTCGTCGGCCTCCCTAATCGTTCACTCGATAGCGACCGACGGCCCGCTCGCTCAGTCGTCGCCGACCACCTGGGTTCGCCCCAGGTCCCGTTCGAGTCGGTCGGCCTGTTCCAGTCGGAGCGAGCGTGCCTGCTCGGGCGTCACCGTCCCCTCGCCGTCGATGTCGTGAGCGAGCGGTTCGTACGCCGCGATGTCGAACCCCATGCGTTCCAGGTACGACCGGACCTGGCCCGAGGCGAGCCCCTCACGGATGGCGGCGTTGACGTGTTCGATCACCGTCTCGAACGGCGGGAGGACGATCTCCGCGTCGGTCACGCGTCCGGTATCGTCGCCGATACGGACCGGCGTGTCCGCGGCGTTCGTCGCGACGGTGGCCACCGAGTCGGCGAGGCTGACGACCTGACTGGGGAGTGCGGTGTCGGGCGAGCGCCACTCGACGGTTCCGAACCGGTCCCGCAACTGGACGGGCGTCCAGACCGCACTCTCGGGGTCGAAGTTCGCCGCCACCGCGTGGCGGTCGACGCCCGCCTCGTCGGCCGCACGCTCGAACTCCTCGTAGCGCCGTTCGAGCCGTCGGGTCCACTGGTCGCGCTCGTCGAGGTAGCGCCACAGCCGCCCCTGGTGTGGGAGGTCGTCGTAGGCCAGCCAGCGGTAGAGTTTCGACCGCGCGCCAGCCGCGAGCCGCCGCCCGCGGAAGTACGGCGAGGAGTTGACCAGCGCCAGCGCGGGATCGAGCGCGATCAGCGTGTTCAACTGGTCGATCTCGTCGCCCGGTGACTGCTCGACGTGGACGTGGGTGCCCGCGCAGTGGCGCACGTACTCGAAGTCGTCGCCGAGGATGCGGTCCTGAATCCGGGTCCGCTCGCTGGGCCGATCCCGGATCACGCCATCGTGGATCGGGGTCGACAGCGGCACGAGTCGCTTTCCCGACCGCTCGGCCTGACGCAGGACGGCTCCGATCCGCTCGAACAACTCGCGGCGGAGTTCGCGGGTCGTCTCACACGGTGTGGTCTTGATCTCCAGCAGTGGCTCCACGAACTCACGCTCGACGCCCGGGGACGCGTTCACGAGGTCACCCGGCTCGGCCAGCCGTCCCTCGGCGTCGACGACCCAGTACTCGACCTCGATGCTCCGACGGAGCGAGTTCCCTGACATAGTGATCCCGACACGGGACCGGCAGTGCCGACGATCGGACACCGCGACCCGTGGTAACGTTTGTCGCCTCGACCAACGAACCTCTCCGACAAGTAAGTTCCGCCACTTGCAAATATTTTCGCCCCATTTCCGCCCGGAACAGCTATATCTCTGCCTCAAAGTAGTTGTATATGCTATAGAAGTCGGAGAAAGATGCCCATCCGTCAGGTAGGGCCACTCAGATCAAGATTGCGAGCAGGAATCCGAGGACCAGCAGTGTCGTCAGCAGGAACTGCGCGACGGTACTCGCGAGCATCCCGACGGTCGTGTAGACGGCCGTGCGGGCGCTGGCGGGGCCGTCGCCGGTCCGTCGGATCTCCGCGAGAAAGACCACCCCGGCGACGCCGAGCAGGATGCCCACCGGTCCGGCGACGAAAAACAGCAGGAACCCGGCGACACCGGCCAGGAGGCTCGTCGTGGTACCGGCCCCGCTGACTTTCGCCGAGACAGCGCCGGCGAACCAGTCGACCACGACGATCAGCAGACCCAGTGCCGTCAGTGCGCCCAGGACGAGCACGCCGGGGTCAGTGTAGCCCGTCGACCACCAGTAGAGGTAGACACCACCCAGCGAGATGAGCGCGCCGGGAACGAGCGGGACGAGCGTGCCGATGACGCCGGCCAGTGCGAGCCCAATCGCGAGCCACACCACCAGGTCCGTGCCGAGAACGGTCGTGAGTACGGGTCCAGTCATCTGTATCGGTCAGCCTCCGTCAGTGCCGCGTCCGGGCCGAACTCGTCGACGAGCGGTTCCAGCGCGTCGCCGAGCGCGCGCATCGCCTGTGCCGTCGAGTGGTAGTCGAGTGCGTCCGCCACGTCGTCCCACGGTCGGGCCTGCAGTGGTTTCATGACGAGCAGTCGCTCCTGGCGGGCCGTGAGGTCGCGGTCCACGTCGGCGGTGAAGTACGTGACGGCCAGCCGGCGATACGGGCCGGGTGCCATGTCGAACAGCCCGGGACCGAAGGCCGCGCTCGCGACCTGTCGCCACTCCCAGTCGGCGAGACCCGGGTCGGCGTCGCGGTCCAGTCCCGAGAGGGTGGCCCGCGCCACGTCTGGATCGAGGTCTGCCAGCGGGTCCGCCAGCACGTCCCCGATGCGCGCGACGAACTGGTCGGCGTGACGGTCGAACAGGTCGGCCCCCGCGTCGCTCGTGGGGTCGAGCATCAGCGCGGAGTACTCCCCGCTCTCGTCGTTGCGCGTCGTCGAGAGGTGGACAGGTGCGTAGCCGTTCCCGGTCCAGAAATCCAGCAGTTCCGGGGTCGCGCCGTACCCGACACCCAGCCAGTCCACGTCGTCGCCGAACTCCGCGCGGACCTCGCTGAGCAGGCGCGACCCCAGCCCACGGGACCGGGCCGCGTGGTGGGTGGCGATCCGGAGGACGCGGTAGCCCACGGGGACGCCAGCCGACTCGTCCCGGAGCTGGGTCGTCAGCACGTCGGGGAGCATGTTCCCGCGAATCCGTGCCCCGTCGTACATGTCCGCTCGCGTCTCGGCGTCGAGCCCGCCTTCCCGGGCCAGCAGTGCGACCGAGACGACGTGGCCGTCGAACCGCAGGGCGCGGACGGCCACGTTCGGGGCATCCAGCAGTCGCGCCAGGTCGTCGGGCTCGGTCCGGTAGTGCGCCAGCACGAGCAGGCCGAACACGTCCCGGAGGAGGGGCTCGTCGGCCACGAGGTCCGCGGGGTCGAGCGCGACGTACTCGGCGGACTCGGGTTCGGCGTCGGCCACGAGCGGGTCGACCGGCGGGCTGGCGTCGAGCAACAGCGCGCGGAACGCCCACACCTCCACGGGGTCGCCGGCCGCGTACCGGATCGGCTCGGCCATGCGGATCTCACCGACCGCGTGGTCGCTCTCGTCGAGGGCGTCGCGAAAGCGCACGGAGAAGCCCCGGCCCGCGCCCTCGTAGCCGTGGACGGTGGTCGTGAACGCGACCGACGGTGCGTCGAGGAACGATTCGAGGACGTGGACCGGGAGCGCGGCCGCCTCGTCGACGATCACCGCGTCGGGATCGTCGGGGAGGCCGCCATCCGCAACGTCGGCCGCCCGCCGGAATCGAATCCGGCCCTCCGGCGCGGCCAGTTCGTGAGGTGTCTCCGGGTCGTCCGCGGAGACGAGCGCGTCCGCGGCGCACAGGCGTTCCTGGGCGCGCGCGAGGACTTCGGCGGCGTTGCGGTACGCTGGTGCCGCGACCAGTACGTCCTCGCCAGCGAGTGCGAGCGCGCCGGCGGCCAGACCCGCGGCGCTCGACTTCCCCCGCCCGCGGTCGGCCTCGACCACGACGGCCTGGCCGTCCTCGCGCAGGCGTTCGAGTGCCAGCACCGCCTCGACCTGATCGTCGGTCAGGCAGGCCTCGTAGACGTGATCGGGGAAGGTTCGCGCGTCGGGGAGTAACAGTCCGCCACCGGCGAGCACCGGCGCGGGCTCGGTCAGGCCGTCGCGGTCGATCCGCTCTGCGTCCACGTCGACGATTGCGATTCCGGGGTGGGTCCGGAGTGTGTCGACCAGCCGGCGGCGGAAGTGACCGCTGACGGCCGACAGGTCGGCTGGCGGGACGGCCAGTCCCTCGTCGAACCCGTCGCGGCGGTCGGCCCAGGCGTCCAGTGGCGGCGTCAGCAGGACGAGGAGGCCACCACCGTCGACGACGCCGACGGCCCGGCCGATGGTGTTGGGCCGACAGGCCGCGTGCAGGTCGAGGACGACGGCATCGCGGGTGGTGCCGAGCAGTTCCGCCGACCGTTCCGGCGGGAGGTGTTCACAGTCGAGCGCGGGATCGGGACCGACCAGCGTCGCATCGGCGGGGTTGACGGCCGCGGCGTCGAGGGCCTCCGCCGCGGCCCGGCGGGTCCGCTCGGGGTCGCCCGCGAGGACGAGCAGGCGGCGCTCGTCGGTCTCGCGAGCCTCCGCTCGTAACCGGCGGACGGCACCGTCGAACATACGCGCCTCTCGACGGGCCGGCGGCTTGGGTCTGGCGGTCCTGCCGGATCTCGTGCCCGAACACTCAACTGCGGGGCCTCGGAAGGGCCGCCCATGTCGACGCTGCGGACCCCCCTCTGTGATCGGCTCGGCATCGACGTGCCCATCGTGCAGGCCCCCATCGGGAGCGTCTCCTGTCCCGACCTCGCGGCCGCCGTCTCCGAGGCCGGCGGACTCGGGACGCTCGCGGTCACCTGGCTCGGCCTCGACGCCACGGCGTCGGTGATCGCGGCGACCCGAGAGCGAACGGATCGCCCCTTCGGCGTGAACCTCGTCCTCGATCCGGACACGACCATCCACGCGACCGCGGACCACCTGGAAGTCTGCCTCGGCGCGGGCGCGGAGATCGTCTCGTTCTCCTTCGGCGACGCAGCCCCGTACGTGGAGCAGGTCCACGACGCCGGCGGGACGGTGTTACAGACCGTCGGGAGCGCCGAGGAGGCGCGCGAGGCCGTCGCGGCGGGCGTGGACGTACTGGTCAGTCAGGGCTGGGAGGCCGGAGGTCACGTCCAGAGCGACGTGGCGACGATGCCGCTGGTGCCGGCGGTCGCCGACGTAGCGGGCGAGGACGTGCCGGTGATCGCGGCCGGCGGCATCGCGGACGGTCGCGGGCTGGCCGCCGCGCTGGCGCTGGGCGCGGACGGCGCGTGGCTCGGGACCCGGTTCGTCGCCGCCGCCGAGTCACAGGCCCACCGGGAGTACCAGCGGGCAGTCACTGAGGCCGACGCCCGAGCGGCCGTCCGGTCGGAGCTGTACGACGGCGGCTGGCCCGGCCAGCCCCACCGAACGCTCGAAAACGACACGTACGCCGAGTGGGTCGAGGCGGGCCAGCCGCCGGTCGGTGAACGCCCGGGCGAAGACGAGGAGGTCGCACGATACGGGAACGGCCATCCGGTCGAGCGGTACGACGACGATCCGCCGATCGCGGACATGGAGGGGGCCGTCGACGAGATGGCCATGTACGCCGGTCAGAGCGTGGACCTGACCGACGACGTGCGCCCGGCCGCGGAGATCGTCGACGACCTGGTCGCCGGAGCGCGCGAGCGTATCGACGCCCTGTCAGAATTCACGACCGGGCCCTGACCCGGGGGACCGACCCGGAGATCATGTGTGGACGGCTGACACGGTTGTGGCGGCATCGAAAGCGCTTTTAGCAGGGGATAGCCAATGAAGGGATACAGCCTGCGCGGGGTTGATGATGCTCCTAGCCTCTCAGGACTTTGCCGTCCGCCGTCACGAGTGATCGGCGGACTCTCAGGCGGGGGAGCGCGAGCCCACGCGCGGGAGGTGAATACCAATGTCAGTATACGTCGATTTCGACGTCCCAGCCGACCTCGCCGAGGACGCCCTCGAGGCTCTGGAGGTCGCACGGGACACAGGAGTTGTAAAGAAGGGGACAAACGAGACGACCAAAGCCGTCGAGCGAGGGAACGCCGAGCTCGTCTTCATCGCCGAGGACGTTCAGCCCGAGGAGATCGTCATGCATCTGCCCGAGCTGGCGGCCGAGAAGGACGTGCCCTATCTGTTCGTCGAGTCCCAGTCCGACGTGGGTCACGCGGCCGGGCTGGAGGTCGGCAGTGCCGCGGCGGCCATCGTCACGGCCGGCGAGGCCAGCGGCGACGTCGACGACATCGCACAGAAGCTCGAGGACCTCCAGTAGGTGACTCGATATGAGCGCAGAAGAAACTGAAGACGGAGGCGGCTCGACGCCCGCGGAGGTCATCGAAGTCGTCGGCCGAACCGGAATGCACGGGGAGGCCATGCAGGTCAAGTGTCGCATCCGCGAGGGCGAGAACCAGGGCCGCATCATCACCCGGAACGTCCTCGGCCCGGTCCGCGAGGGCGACGTACTCCAGCTCCGGGAGACGGCCCGCGAGGCCGACCAGATCGGAGGACAATAATGCCACGAACCCGCGACTGTGACTTCTGTGGCGACGACATCGAACCCGGCACGGGCACCATGTTCGTGCAGAACGACGGCTCGACCGTCATGTTCTGCTCCTCGAAGTGCGAGAAGAACGCCGACCTCGGCCGCGAAGCCCGCGACATGGGCTGGACCGAGGCCGGCCGCGCCGCCGGTGGCAAGCGCGCCGCCGAGACGGCCGACGAACCCGACGAGCCCGAAACCGAGGAAGAAGCCGAAGCCGAACCCGAGGACCCCGCGGCCACCGAGGCCGACGTGGTCGAGGACACGGGTGCCGCACCCGACCTCGAAGACGCCGAGTCCGAGGCCACGCCCGGCCCGGAAGGCGAAGGTGCCGAGGAAGCGGCCGCCGACGCGGACGCCGACTCCGCGGAGGCCGTCGACGAGGACGCCGATGCCGACGAGGCGGACGCCGACGACGAGGCCGACGAAGAGGACGCCGAAGAGGAGGAAGCTGAGGCATGAGCCACCACGACGAGCGGACGTTCGTGATGGTCAAGCCCGACGGCGTCCAGCGCGGCCTGATCGGCGAGATCATCGGTCGCCTCGAGGAGCGCGGCCTGAAGCTCGCCGGCGCGAAGTTCATGCAGATCGACGAGGAGCTCGCCCACGAGCACTACGGCGAACATAAGGACAAGCCCTTCTTCGACGGCCTGGTCGAGTTCATCACCTCCGGTCCGGTGATGGCCATGGTCTGGGAGGGGCAGGACGCCACCCGGCAGGTCCGACAGATGATGGGGACGACCGACCCCGCCGAAGCCCAGCCCGGCACCATCCGCGGTGACCTCGGCCTGGACCTCGGCCAGAACGTCATCCACGGCTCCGACCACGAGGATCCCGGCGCGAACGAACGGGAGATCGACCTGTTCTTCGACGACGACGAACTGGTCGACTGGGAGAAGTCGGACGCCGAGTGGGTCTACGAGGACGTCTAACGCGTCTCCGAAACCTTTTCACGTATTTTGTGGCGTCGAGAGCGACGGCGACGGTCGTCGGGCCGCTCGCGAACGGGCAGGCCGGGAGTAACTATTTGGCCGCCCGCCCGATAGCGAGGGTATGCGCGACGGCCAGCGTGGGCGATTGCTCGACGACGAGCGCGGGACGGCGACGCTGGCGGTCGGCGGTGGGTCGACGTTCCCGTTGCTGGTCGGACTCGTTCTCGGTGGCCCGATGCTGGCCGCGTTGCTCGGCGCGGCGGTCCGGCGGGAGCGAGCCTTCGACTACGTGGCGACGGCCGGCGCGGCCCTGATCGCCGTGTTCGCGCTGACCGGGACGACCGGGTTCGCGCCCCACTGGACGGTACTCGGAATCGTAGCGGTTCTGGCGGTCGTGGCTGGCCACTGGCTCAGCTTCCGGGGCGACCGGGCGAGTCTGGTGATCGTCGGGTGTATCTACGCCGCGCCGGTGGCGCTGGCGGTGGCACTGCTGGTGACGCTGTGAGGGGCTTCACCGAGCGGGGGAGACCTCACTCGGTGAAAATTTCGATCGCCGCCTCGACGAGACGGACGATGGTCGCGACGAACGTCGAGAGGAGGCGCTCGACGAGTGAGATGTAGACGCGATACGCGTGTGCGACGCGCCGGCCGAGCTGGTAGATCCGCCAGAGTCCGCGCAACAGTGTGGCCCGCTCCGGATCGTCTATCTGATCGAGCATGCGCGAGACGCGGACCGCGGGCGCGGTGGTCATCCTACTTGCACGTTCCAGCAACCGGCGTCTTACACGTTTCGGCTCCCGACAGATTTCGACGGCCCCGGACCGCCACCCGGCGGCAGTTTAAGGGTCCACGGCGACCAAGGCCGTGGCATGCCCGGCATCAACTACGAGGACTTCCTCGACCTGGACC
Organism: Halorientalis pallida; assembly: GCF_049605515.1. Lineage (GTDB taxonomy): Archaea > Halobacteriota > Halobacteria > Halobacteriales > Haloarculaceae > Halorientalis > Halorientalis pallida_A. The sequence continues at coordinate 595,782 of NZ_CP187158.1, read as the reverse complement.
ACGAGCCCCGCGACTCGGAGCTGGTCTGTACGTTCGCCGTCGAACCGGCCAGCGACATGGACATGGCCGACGCGGCCGGCCGCGTCGCCTCCGAGAGTTCCAACGGCACCTGGGCCGAACTCCAGGTCGAGGGGTCGATCACCGACCTCTCGGCGACGGCCTGCGCTATCGACGGGAATCGCGTCACGGTGGCCTACCCCGACGCGCTGTTCGAGGACGGCAACATGGCGCAGGTCCTCTCGTGTATCGCCGGGAACATCATGGGGATGAAAGCAGTCGAGCGCATCCGCCTGCTGGACTGTGACTGGCCGGAGCCGCTGGCGACCTCCTTCCCCGGCCCGCAGTTCGGATCGAGCGTCCGCCAGGAGATCTTCGACGCCGGCGACCGCCCGATCACCGCGACGGTCCCCAAACCGAAGGTCGGCCTCTCGACGGATCAGCACGCACAGATCGGGTACGAGGCCTGGACGGGCGGGCTGGACCTGCTGAAAGACGACGAGAACCTCACGGATCAGGACTTCAACCCCTTCGCGGATCGGCTGACCGAATCCCTCGCCCAGCGCGACCGTGCCGAGGACGAGACCGGCGAGACGAAGTCCTACCTCGTCAACGTCACCGCCGACACCCGACGGATGCTCGAACGGGTCGACATGGTGGCCGAACACGGCGGCGAGTACGTCATGGTGGACGTGGTGACCTGTGGCTGGGCGGCGGTCCAGCGCGTCCGCGAGCGATGCGAGGACCACGGGCTGGCCATCCACGCCCACCGCGCGATGCACGCCGCGTTCGACCGCATCCCCGACCACGGCGTCTCGATGCGGGTCATCGCACAGATCACGCGCCTCTGTGGAGCCGACCAGCTCCACACCGGCACCGCGGACCTGGGCAAACTCGAAAACGAGGACACCACTGGAATCAACGAGTGGCTCTACGCCGACCTGCACGGCCTGAACGACGTGCTTCCGGTCGCGTCGGGCGGTCTCCACCCCGGCCTCGTCCCCGAACTCATCGACCGGGTGGGGACGAACGTCTGCGTGCAGGCCGGTGGGGGCGTCCACGGCCACCCCGAGGGAACCCACGCGGGCGCGAAGGCATTCAGAGCGGCCGTCGACGCGGCCGCTGCCGGACAGGACATCGAGGCCAAGGCCGACGAGGTACCGGAACTCGCGACGGCAATCGAGAAGTGGGGCACTGAGACGCCGCGGTAGCTACCCGTCGAGCAGACACTCGATCCGATCCCAGGAGAGGTCGGCGTGGGGGCCCCGTTCGCCTGCGGCCAGCGCGCCACAGGCGTTTGCGACGGCCAGACAGCGGTCGTAGTCCGGGTCGTCGGCGTCGAGCCACACTGTCAGGAAACCGGCGGCGAAGGCGTCGCCCGCGCCGGTCGTGTCGACGGCCTCGACGGGGAAGCCGTCGTGACTCGCGTAGTGGCCACAGGGCGTCAACACCTCCGCGCCTGCGGCACCGTGTTTCAGGACGACCGTCTTGTCGAGGCCGTCGGCCGGCCCGAGGTGGTCCTCGATGGCCGTCGCCGCCTCGCGCTCGTTGACGAAGACCAGATCCGCGCGGGCGAGCGGGGCCGTGAAGTCCCGGGCGTCGATACGGCGGCCGGGGTCGAAGCTCACCCGGAGACCGTGGTCGTGCGCGCGGTCGGCCAGTTCGGCGGCGGTGTCGGGGTCCTGGCTCGTCAGGTGGAGGTGGTCGGCGGCCGAGAGGGCCGACCCGGAGAGGTCGTCGGCTCCGAACGCCTCGTTGCCGCCCTCGTTACCGAGTACCGCCACCTCGCCATCCGGGTCGACCACGAGGTACTTCACCGCTGTCTCGGTGTCCGTGACCACCAGTGGCTCGCAGTCGACACCGGCGGCGTCGAGCGCCCGGACCGCGAGGTGGCCGTGCTCGTCGTCGCCGACGCTCCCGAGGATGGCAGCGTCGTTTTCCAGCGCAGTCAGTCCGGTGGCGACGTTGCAGGCGCTCCCGCCACAGGACTGGGACTGATCGGTGATGGTCGCCTCGCCGTCGGCCCCGGGCAGTCGGTCCACCGAGAGCGTCACGTCCCAGTTGACGTGCCCGGCACAGATCAGACGCGCCACGGTCCACCTCTCACACCGGGTCCTCCCACGGTCGTGCGGAGGTCTCGCCGAACAGCTCGCGCATCAGGGTGACGATGCTCTCCGGCGGGAACTGCCCGCGCTCGGTGACGATGGCGTCCATGTATCGAGGCGGCGTCACGTCGAACGCGGGGTTCTCGACGGTGATCTCGCCGATGGCCTCCCGCTCGCCTGGGTCGACGACCTCGTCCTCGTCGCGCATCTCGATCTCGACGGTGTGGCCCGTCATGGTGCCCGGATGGAGTTTGATGGTCTGGGCCGCGGTCATGATCGGGACGCCGCGTTCCCGCGCCGACACCGCGAGGCCGCTGGTCCCGATCTTGTTGACGACGGAGCCGTCCGCCGCGACTGCGTCGGCCCCGACGAGGACGTGATCCACCTCGTCGAGGTAGCGGCGGGCGGCGCTGTCGACGATCAGCGTCACGGGCACGTCCCACTCCCGGAGCTGTTCGGCGGTGATGTGCCCCTGATTGCGGGGTCGCGTCTCCTTGACGACCGCCGACAGGTCCTTGCCCTGGTCGAGGGCCGCCTCGACGCAGGCCAGTGCGTCCGTCGAGTGGCAGTGGGTCATCACGGTGTCGCCGTCGCGGAGACGGTTGGCACCGATCTCGCCGAGGTCGTCCTGGGCGCGGTCGAGCTGTGACTGGAACCGCTCGGCGGCGTCGACGGCGGACTGCCGCAACGTCTCGACGGTCGTGCCGTCCATGCCCTGGAAGACGAAGCGGAGCGCGTTGGGCAGGGAGACGGCCGTCGGGCGAGTGTCGTAGAGTACGCCGGCGGCCGCGTGCATCTCCGCCCTGAAACGGTCGGCCGTCTCGGCGTCGCTCGCCTTGGCCTGCGTGGCGAGGGCCTCGGCCGCGGCGTCGGCGATGGTCGCCGCGCCGCGAATCTCCATCTCGGCGATGTCGGCGGCCACGGCCTCGACCGCCGGGGCTACCTCCGTGTCCATGGCGTCGAACTACGCGGTCGGCCGTGAAAAGTGACCGGGCGGCCACACGGGGGTTCGGCGGCCGCTCACTCCATGTAGCCCAGTTGCTTCAGCCGCTCGGCGACCTCCTCGTCGTCGCGGCTGTCGTCCTCGTCGGCGAGTGCGATGGGGTCGCGACGCTGCCAGTCGCGGTCGTCGGCGAAGATATCGAGGACCTCGCCGGTCATGTCCTCGGGCACGTCACAGCCGCTGGCGACCAGCAGGGTCGGCGCGATGTCGAGGATGCTGATGTCGTCCATCTCGCCCGCGGCCTCGAAGTCCGGCCCGTTCGCGAGGAAGATGCCGTTGGGCGTGTTCTCGGCGGCCCAGCGGTCCGGGCCGGTCTGGATCACGCCGCCGCCCACGCCGTCGTTGACGTGGACGCCCGGGCGCTGATCGACGACGATTTCCGGCGCTTCGTCGACGTACGGCCCCTCGTAGACCTCCTCGCCGCGGTACACGTCGGTGAAGATCCGGCCGTGTTCGTCCTCGACGGCGGCGAGGTCGGCCATCAACTCCTCGCGGACGGCCTCGGTGTCGAAATCCGGGTTGAGGTAGATCGGCCCCTGGGCGCTGGCGACGGCTTTCGTCTCGTCGAGTTCGATGGCCTCCAGCTTGCGGGACCGCTTCAGGCCGGCGCTCTGGGGGACCAGTTCCTGAATGCGCTCGGGGACGATTTTCGCGAGGAGATCGACCGCGCCGGCGCGCTTGGCGACCGAGAGGACGGTCTCGCGGTCGATACCGACCCGCTTGAGCAGGCCGTCGACGGTCTGGGTGCGGGCCTGGTAGCCGTTCTCGGCCAGCCACTCGTTGACGTAGAACTCCGTCTGGGTCGCCGCCGACCCGTGGTCGGACATGAGGACGAGGTTGGTGTCCTCCAGGTCCTGCAGGCGGCCGACCCACTCGTCGACGAGTTCCCAGGCGCGTTTGCTCGGCTCCTCGTCCCAGAAGAAGTGGTGGATGACGTTCAGGTAGAAGAGGGTGACGTGCACGAAGTCGAGATCGCGGTCCTCGAACAGCGAGAGCGCGACCTCGAAGCGTTTGTCCAGCAGGTCGAGAATGGCGTCGACCTCCGCACCGCGTTCCGCGTTCGAGGACAGCAGCGGGTCGGGGTGAACGCGGTAGTCGAAGCGGGCTTCCAGCTCGTCGGCCAGCGATTCGGGCGCGGTGTAGCCCGACGAGATCGAGCGGTACTCGCCCTCGACGGCGTCGGGGCCGCCGGCGACGACGGGGCCGTCGATCTCCCGGGGCGGGTACATCGTCGGCATGTTGACGACGCCGGCGGTCTGGCCGTCGTCGTTGAGGTAGTCCCACAGCTCGGCGGTGTCGTAGTCGCCGCCGTTGACGACCTCGATGACGCCCTCCTCGAGGTCGATCCGCTCGAACCAGAAGACGCCGAAGCCGCCCGGGTCTTTGCCCGAGGAGTAGCACTTCCAGTTGGGGAAGGTCACGGGCGGCAGGCAACTCCGGTGCTGTGCCCAGGCCGATTCCTCGCGGAGGGCGGCGAGGTTCGGGAGGTCGCCGGCCTCGATCCAGGGGTCGAGCAATCGCCAGCTCGCCCCGTCGAGACCCACGACGAACGTCCGTGTCATGGCCGAGTCGACGATACGGACGCAACTATGTCTTTCCGTCCGCGTTCGTGGACGGATTTCGCCACAGCGTCCGCGAACCCTGGACAACGACAGGTTGAAGTGAACCGACCCGGGCCACTTCACCAGTGCCCGTCGTCGCTCACGCCGCGCCGCTCGCCGCCCTCCAGCCACCGACGACCAGTTCGTCGCCCCAGTCGCGGTCCCGACCGCACGGAGGGGCCCCATGAGCGACCGCGCCGTCCTCTCTATCGACTTCGAGTTGTTCTCTCAGACGCCGGCCTACCGCGATGCCGCGGGGGAGACGACTGAGACCGGCGTCGGCCTCGCGGGCGGGGCGTTCCTCCGCGAGACCCTCCGGGATCACGACGCGACGGCGACCTGTTTCGTCGTCTCCGAGGTCGCGGAGGAGTATCCCGACGCCGTAACCGCCCTCGCCGACGCCGGCTTCGAGATCGGATCCCACACCCACACCCACCGCCACCTCTCCGAACTCTCGCCCGAGGACTGCCGCGAGGAGATCGCGCGCTCGAAGGAGATTCTGGAGCGAGTCACCGGCGAGCAGGTGACGGGCTTTCGCGCGCCGTCGTTCGACATCGGCCCGAACCAGTTCGAGGCGCTGGCCGACGCGGGCTACCGGTACGACTCCAGTGTCGTCCCGAGCCGGGCGATCCCGGGCTGGTACGGCGGCGAGTTCGACCTCCACCGACCCGCGGCCGCGACCGAGGTCGATCCCGACGCACCGGAGGGGCTGGCCGAACTGCCCGTCAGCGTCATGCCGGGCCTGCGCCTCCCGCTGACGGGGACGTGGATTCGCTTTTTCGGGCCGCGATACACCGTCCTCGGGATGAGACTGCTGGCCCGGCGCGGGATCAGGCCGGTCCTGTACGTCCACCCGTGGGAACTCGTCGATCTGCCGGCCGTCGAGGGTGTCCCGAGTCGCGTCTACTACCACACCGGCGCGTGGATGCGCCGGGCGATAGCGCGCATCCTCGAACAGGACTTCGCGTTCACGACCGCCCGATCCGTGGTCGAGGACAGCATCGCGACCGATCCGGTCGGCGCGACCGGAGCCACCGAGACCAGACTGGAGGAGCGATAGCGTGTCAGAGCGCACCCGTCGCGGGATCGCGGTCACGCTGGTGCAGTACGCGCTGGGCATCGCCGCGCTGGCCTGGCTGGTGACTCAGATCGACATCGGGAACGTCCTCGACCTGCTCGGACGACTCGACGCCACGACGGTCCTGGCCGTCCTGGCGATAAGCGTCGCCGGCCTGCTGGCGCGCTTCTACACGTGGTACGTCGTGAGCCGGCCGTTCGGAGACGTGCGCTACCGGGAGGCCGCCAGCGCCGACCTGATCGTGAAGTTCGTCAACCAGTTGCTCCCCTCGCGGCTCTCCGGTCGCGTCGCCGCGCCCTTCGTCATCCGGAGCCAGACGGGGATCAGCTACGCCGACGCGACGGCGACGGCCGGCGTCCACACCGGCATCTACGCGGTCTACTACGGCCTCGTCGCGCTGATCGGCGTCGGGTTCGTCTCCGGCCGACTCCCCTGGGGCCTGCTCGCGCTCGTCGGACTCTCGACCGGTCTCTACGTCGCCGCCGGCGGGTTCGTCCTCCTCGCGGGGATGAACCTCGCGTTTCTCGACCGGGTGATCGAGGGGCTCGCCGCGCTGATCGGCCGGGTCCCGCGCGTCGGCGCTGGGCTGGCAGACCGCCTGCGTAACGTCATGGAGTTCACGACCGCCTCGACCGTCTCGTTCCGGGCGCTGACGACCGATCCGCGCGTCTGGCTCCACTACGGCGCGGGCTGGCTCGGCGCGCTGGTCCTCGCACCCGGTCTGCGAGTCCTCCTGTTGCTCGGTGGCTTCGGGTCGGGGTTCGAGCCTGCCGTCCTGCTACCGGTCGTTCTCGTGGCGGCCTACAGCGTCACCCTGCTCCCGCTCACGCCGGGCGGGGTCGGAGTCACCGAGGCGACCGCGACCGCCGTCTTCGTCGCGCTCGGGGTCCCGAGCGACGTGATCGTGCCGGTCATTCTGATCGACCGCGTACTCGGGACCTACCTCCCGGCGGTCGCGGGCTGGTACCCCACGCTGAAAGTGGACGTGTCCTCGCTGGCTCCGGACCGAGAGGCGTGAGTGCCGGCGCTCAGAACGGCGGGAACCGGCCGTACCCGCACTCGCCCTCCCGCTGTAAGATCACGGTGTACTGGTTCTCCGCGAGTTCCTGCTCGTCGGCGAACTGGTCGGTCTGGGGAACCAGCCCGACGTGGAACAGGTCCGTCAGCGACCCCGGTGTCGGCCGGTCCGGGACGAAGTTGGGCGGGCGCGGCCCGAACTCCGCGACGATGCGGTAGCTGTACTCGCCGGAGAGCAGTTCCCGGAAGTACTCCCGCTGGTCCTCGCCGTTGCGATAGTAGGTGCCGTTCTTCAGGTAGAGCAGGTCGCGGTAGCCGAGCTGGATGTACTCGGGGCAGTCGACGATGGCGGCCGCTTCGGCGTCGTCTTCCGGCCCGAACAGGTGGTTGATCCGCATGTCGTGCGGGACGGCGGCGTCGTGGAAGTCACGCCGGTACACCTCCATCGTCGCGTTCTCGTCGGCGTTGTCCTGTAGCCACTCGGTCGCCTCGTCGCGGGGCATCGAGGCGTAGCCGCCGACGCCGACGCCGGCGTAGATGCCCGTCGTCACCAGCAAGACCGCGATCACTGGCGCTCCGATGCTCGGGTTTCGCTCGCGCAACGCGATCAGCGACAGCGCGAGCAGGAGTGCGATCAGCGGGAAGGTCGGCAACAGGTGATGCACCCGGAAGTCGTGCCACCGCGAGAACAACAGCAGGTAGATCACGAGCGGGAGGAGCGTCAGCGCGTAGGCGGGCGTGTACGTCGCGCGGTCGCGCAGGGTGGCGAGGCTGGCGACGACGCCGACGAGCGACGCGAAAAAGAGCGGCAGGCCGAGGCCACTGAAGTAGCCCCGCAGGAACCACCACCAGACGGGCGCAGTCGGACCGGTGACGCGATTCCCTCGCGCGACCGACTGCCCGAACAGCCGCTCGAAGACTGGATCGACGGCTCCGACCAGGAAGGTCGGGTAGCCGGCGAGGATGGCGACCAGCCCCAGGAGCGCGCCGCCGACGACAAGCCACGGCTGGAACAGCGCCGACCACGTGGACTCCTCGGCCCCCCAGGCCCGCAGGACGAATCCGATCCCGATCAGGAGGACGATGGGCGCGGCGGTCAGCTTGAACGCGATAGCGACGCCGCCGGCCGCGCTGGCCGCGAAGAACGTGGTTCCGTCACCGGCCCGGACGTAGCGAACGACCAGATACAGCGCCAGCAGGAAGAAAAAGAGTGCGGGCATGTCCTCGCCGCCCTCGTGGGCGATGGTGAGAAACCCGAAGGTGAGCGTCAACACGAGCGCGGCCAGGCGGCCGGTCGCGCGGTTCCGGAGTTCGGTGCCGAGCCGGTAGGTCAGGTAGACCGCACCGACGGCGAACGCGGCGTTGAACAGCCTGACGAACACGAGACTCCACGTCCAGATCCACTCCGGCGTGGTGTGCCAGGCCGGGTAGAACCCGAACTCCGGCGCGGGGTACCCGAGTTCGGTGAACGCCCACAGGTCGCCGACCAGCGCCGCCACGAGCAGGACGGGCAGGAGAGCCAGCCCGAACAGGTACAGCGTCGGGCCGAACGGGACCCGGCTCCACTCGACGCTCTGCTGGAGCGTCTCGATACTCGGATCGGCGAGCATCCGCCCCATGGGGACCATCGCGTCGAGCAAACGGCTCTTCTCGTCCCTGGTGGCGAAGTTGGGGATGCGGTGCCAGAACCAGAAACTGCACAGCACGACCGCGAGCAAGACGACGAAGGGCAGGTACGGATCGGACCGGAGGTCGTCCGCGACCTGCGCGCGGACGCGACTGAGGAGGGCACGAATACGGGACGCCATACCGGACCCAATCCGCGACTGCGGTAAAAACGGAACGGAGTCAGTCGCTCGTCGGCGCGGCCAGCCCCACGTCGATCTCGCCGGCGTCGAGTTCCTCCTCGACCTCGCGTGCGGCCTGGACCATGTTCTCCATCTTGCCGTAGGCCACCTCGCGGGGCAGGAGCTTCAGGCCGCAGTCCGGTGAGACGGTGAGTCGCTCCGGCGGGACGACCTCGAAGCCCTTCACGATGTTCTCCTTGATCTCCTCGACTGGTTCGACCTCCGCGACGTGGGCGTCGACGACGCCCAGCGCGAGGTCCTTCGTGAACTCGTGCTCGGTGAACACGTCGAGTTGCTCGTAGTTGCCGTTACAGAGTTCCAGATCGTACTCGTCGACGGGGTAGTCGAGCATCTCGGGGTAGATGCGCGAGTAGTCGCCGTAACAGACGTGGAGGCCGACGCGCACGTCCTCCGGGATGTCGTCGACGATGCGGTCGAGACAGGCCCCGACGATGGCGTGGTCGTCCGGGGTCGTCGCGAGCGCGGGTTCGTCGATCTGGATGTACTTCGCACCGGCGTCGACGAGGCGTTCGATCTCCTCGTTCACGAGGTCGGCCAGGTCGTAGGCCAGCTGTTCCTCGTCGTCGTAGACCTCGTTGAACGACCAGTTCGCGAGAGTGTACGGCCCCGTGATGGGCACCTTGACCGGGCGCTCCGAGACCGAGTCGGTGAATTCGAACTCGTCGACGAGCCACTCCTCGCCGTACTCGACCTCCTCGACGACCGAGGGCTTGTCGAAGTAGTTGTGGCCCCAGACCTTGACGCGGCCGTTGAACTCGTAGCCCTCGATCAGGTGGGCGAAGTACTCCACCATCTCGTTGCGGCGCATCTCGCCGTCACAGATCACGTCCATTCCGGTGCGCTCGTGTTCCTCGGTGATGAGACGGGCGGCGTCGTCGGTGGCTTCCTCCCAGTCGTCCTCGTCGAAACTCGCGTCCTCGTCTTCGAGGAGTTCGCGGGCGCGGTCGAGCCACTTGGGCTTCTTGTAACTGCCGACGACGGTCGTCAGCAGGAAGTGGTCGTTCGGGTGGTTCTCGGGGCGGAACTGTTCTCGCGTCATGCGGAGATCACCTCTTTGTTGACGGCGGCCAGCGCGTCCAGTTTCGCCTCGTACTTGTTGACCGGGAGATAGAACGTCTCGGTGTTGATCGTGGCGTAGATCGTCTCGAAGTCCGTGCCGGGCGTGTTGTCGTCGACCCACTCGATGCGTTCGGCGATGGTGTCGGGTTCTTCGACCAGCGTGTTCTGGCCGTCGACCACGCCCAGCGCCACGTCGTCTTTGGTGCCGTACTCGCTGATGTTGTAGACGTTGTCCTCGTGGTCGGCCACGAAGTCGAAGCCGATGGCGTCCACGTCGGCGTCCATCAGATGGGCGTACACCTTCTCGTCGAGCGCGCCCCAGTAGGTGTGGGCGACGACCTCGGCGTCGGCGGCCGCGGCGACGGCGTCGATGGCCTCGCTCGCGCGCTCGTCCTCGCCGTCCTCGGGCGGGTTCTCCACGAGGGAGGGTTCGAGCAGGAACAGCGTCTCCACGTCGGGGAACTCGGCGATCTCGTCGGCCAGGAAGTCCGCGACGGCGTCGAGGAAGGCCCCGTCGTCGCCGTAGTGTTCGTCGGTCGCCAGATCGGCCAGCGAGTACGGACCGGGGAGAACCGCCTGCAGACCGGAATCGACCTGTTCGCTCGCCGCGTCGAGTTCGGCGGCCACGTCGCCGGTCGCGGCCAGATCGTCCGTCACGACGGGCTCTCGGTAGAAGTTGTTGTTGTCGTAGTACCGGACGATCCCGCGGGTCTCGACGGCGTCGGCGACGGCCAGCGGGTGGGCGATCATGTCGTCCCAGCGGCCCTGCCCCTCGACGATCCGGTCGAGGCCGGCCGACTGCTGGTGATCGACGTACTCGCTCCGGACGCGGTCGTAGGCGTCTTCGATAGCGTCACCCTCCGTCCCGTCGATCAGGTCGGCCTTCTGGTGGCCCTTCAGATCGGATAACTCGTCTTTCGCCCAATCGGGCAACGGGTACAATCCCGGTGTCGTCGTAACTACCTCTGACATTGAAACACCGTACGAAATGACGCCCTTTAATATTTGCTAATCGGTTTGATGACTATTGGTTATACACGATCCGTCATCGACCGAGCATAGCCCGCCCGAACACGACTTCGCCTTCGCGACCGGCTTTTCCATCGACCACCGGATTCGTCAGTGGCAGCTGTCGGCCTCTGTGGATTTATTTTCGATTAATTTTTTACTAAAATTAGTTTTGTTTCAGGAGATCTGAGTGGTCAATCATCTTCCTTATTAGTCGAGTCCGAGTAGTGGCGGGTGGCATGAAACGGATTGCCATGAAAGCGGTCCTCGCCATTCTGGCGGGGGTGTTCGGGGTTGGAACAGCAGCGGCCCAGAGCTCCGGGGGGAGCGGGGGTCTGAGCAACATCCTGCAGAAACTCCTCAGCGCCTTGCCGCCCGAGATCACCAGCCAGCTCTTCGAGCTTGCGCGGTCGCTGGGTCTCGCGTAACCGGCAGCTGCGGCGCTTTTTTCGATCAGCGGCGAATCGACAGGACGACGAGTCGCTCGAACGCGTGTTTCTCGGCCGCGACTTCCTCGGCGGAGAGCCCCTGCCGGGCGGCGTCGTCCACGACCGCGTCGAGTCCGGTGAGCGTCGAGAGCAAGAGCAACACGCGACCGCCGGGCGCGAGGACGCGTTCGACACCGTCGAGGAAGGGTTCGATCACCGCACGGCCGTCTTCCCCGCCGGAGAGGGCGTACTCCATCCAGTCGTCGCGTTCGTCCTCCGGCGGCGTCGGCAGGTACGGTGGGTTGAACAGAACGTAGTCGAACGCGCCGTCCCGAAAGGGATCTGTCAGGTTGCACTGCACCACCGGAACGCCGTTCTCGCGGGCCTCGCGGCAGGCCAGCGGGTTGATGTCCGCACCCACCACGTCGGCCCCGGCGTCGGCGGCCACGCTGGCGACGTAGCCGCTCCCGGTCCCCACGTCGAGAACGAGGTCGCCGTCCCCGACGCGTTCGGCGGCCGTCTCGGCCAGCAGTCGGGAGTCCTCGGCGGGCTGGTACACCTGCTCCAGGTCGCGGCGCTCGGCGAGATCGGTCACGACTCGTCGGCCTCCGGTGACTCCCCGTCCGCGTCCGGGTCGGCTGGTTCGGTCCCACTCCCCTCCGCAGTCCTGGAATCGTCCGACGATGCCTCGTCGCTCCCGTTGGCCGTCTCGCCGTCGCCTGCATCGCCGTCGGTCGATAGCGCGGCAGTCTCACCGCCGGCGAGTTTGAGTCCCGACGCCTCCTCACGGCCCATGAGTTCCCGCTGGGGGAACGGGATCTTGATGCCCTCTCGCTCGAAGGCGGTCTTGACGGCCTCGACGACGGCCGACCGGATTTGCCAGCGGCGCTGCGCGCTCGGATTGTCGATCCAGAACCGACACTCCAGCACGACGGCCGAGTCGCCGAAGCGTTTGAGGATCACGAACGGATCGGGTTTTTCCAGAACGTCGTCGAGATCGGTCATCGCGTCCCGCGCCACTTCGGCGGCGCGTTCCGGGTCGGCGTCGTAGTCGACACCGACTTCCACGTCCACCCGGAGTCGCCCGGCGCGCGAGCGGTTGACGACAGCGTTGCTCGTCACGATGTCGTTGGGGATCAGGACGTACTCGTCTTCGGGCGTCTTGATCTCCGTGTTGAAGATCGTCACGTCGGTGACGATCCCCTCGCGCTCGGAGATCTCGACCCAGTCGCCCACGTCGAACGGCCGCGAAAAGAGCAGGACGAACCCAGCCAGCACCGCGGCCAGTGTCTGTCGCGCGGCCAGGCCGACGACGACACCGAGGAACCCCGCCCCGAGCAGGAGGTTGCTCAAGTCCACGCCCCAGATCGAGAACGCGCCGAGGATGGCAAACAGGTAGACGCCGACCTGCGCGAGGTGGTAGCCGATCTCGCGCTGGTGGGTCGAGATGGCCGACCGCTGTTCGGCCAGATCCTTCATGATCCGCTTGACGAGGATCGTCAGCGCGTACGCGAAGACGAACAGGAAGACGGTGATGACGACCCGGACCAGCGAGCGCGGATCGGCCCGGACCAGTTCGATCAGCGTCGCCGCCTCGTCGGAGGCCCGCCAGACGATCAGGACGAGCGTCCCGGCCGCGATGGTCGACACGATCACCAGCCCGGCCTGGACACTCTCGACCAGGGGATTACTCAGCGAGAGCCGGTTCTTGAGCGGCGGCCCGGCCCGCCGGATCGTGACCGACAGGGCGACCAGCGCCGCGACGATGGCGACCGTCGCCAGGACCCGTAGCAGACGAGTGTCGACTACCCCCTGAATCGCCTCGACGAACGAGACCGCGAGGCTCACGGCTCGCCCACCTCCCAGGCCAGCCGTGCCAGTTCCGCGAACTCGGCGGGTGTGACTTTGCCGGCCCGACGACCCATGAGTTCCTCGTCGGCCGCGTCGACGACGGCGTCGGGATCGCCGAGCCCCGAGATGTGCGCGGTGTTCCGGACGGCGTTGCGCATCGTCTTCCGTCGCTGGGTGAACACGGCCGTGACGAAATCGAGGAAGAAGTCGTCGTCCGGCACGTCGTAGTCGGGGTCGCGCGGCCGTGCGCGCACCACGGCACTCTCGACGGCCGGCGGCGGCGAGAACGCCGCCTTCGGGATGGTCTCGACGACCTCCACGTCCGCGTAGTGACCGGCCGTCACCGAGAGGCGACCGTACTCGTCGGTCGCCGGCTCGGCGGCCATCCGCTCGGCGAACTCCCGCTGGAACATCAGGACGAGCGGGCGGTCACGGGGCAGGAGGCGAAACGCGATCTCGCTGGACACGCCGTAGGGCAGGTTCGAGATAGAGAGGGAGAAGTCCGGCAGCTCCACGTCGAGCGCGTCGCCCTCGATCACGGTGAGTCGGTCGGCGTCGATTTCGGCGGCGAACTCCTCGCGGAGGAAGGCGGCGAGGTCGCGGTCGCGCTCGATCACGGTCACGCGGTCGGCGAGGGCGAGCAGGCGGTCGGTCAGCGCGCCCGTCCCGCCGCCGATTTCGAGGACGTGGCTCGTGTCGGCGTCGATCTCGGTGGCGTAGCCCGGCAGTCGGTCGAGGACGCGGTCGTCGACGAGGAAGTGCTGGTCCCGGTCGGGGTCGCCGCGAACGCCTGCGCGGGCGAGGAGGGCGTCGGGGTCGCGGCTACCGGGCGTCGGCGCGTCGTCGGCGGGGCCACCAGTCATTGCCGGAACCTGAACCTCGCCGACCAAAAACGTGTCAGTCCTGGTCGTCGGTGCCGACGAACGTCCTGTACTTCAGGTCGTCCTCGCGCATCTCCTCGAGGACGCGCTCGACCAGCACCTCTCTGGGATTGTGGAGGCCGCTGACGCGCGCTTCCAGATCCTCGAAGTTCTGGAAGGGGCGGCGGTCGCGCTCGTCGAGGATGTTGTTGCGGAGCTTCTTGCCGATCCCCGGGAGCAGGTTGAGCTGGTGGAGCCGCAGCGTGATAGGTTGGGCGTCGTTGTAGAAGTCGACGAACCGGTCCTCGTTGGTCGTGACGATCTCCTCGACGACGTACTCCAGTTCCGAGCGCGCGCCGCTCGGGAGGTCCTCGTACTCGATACTGCGGATGCGCTGGACTGGGCTGTCGTCCCCCCGTTCGACCGGGATACGGTCGCCGATCTGGACGCCGGCGTCGTCGTCGACCCGGAGCTCGAACAGCTCGAACTCGGACTCGGTCAGGACGTACGCGAGCGGCGACTTCTCGTACTGTGGGCGGTCGTCCTCCGTGCGCCCGTGTGGCAGGAAGTCGAGGACGACACCCGTCTCGCGCTCCGTGTCTGCGGCCGGGTCGCCGCTCTCGGAATCGCTCATGCACGCCGATACGGCGACGGGATACATAAAAGCCCCAGCCGAGGGGGTCCGTTAGACGTACTTCGCGACGACGTCGAGGATGTCGTCGAGTTCGTCGCCCGAGAGGGAGAACCGTTCCTGGGCGTAGATCGCGCGCAACTCGTCGCGGTCCTTCGGCGTCGTGTTGGCGATCTTGTAGGCGGTCGCCTCGTCGACCTTCTCCAGTTCCAGCAGTTCGTCGACGAACTCCTGGGACTCCTCGGGGTCGAGCGTGGCGAACCGGTTGACGTGCTCGATGGCCCGCGCCAGTTCGTAGCGCATCTCCCGCTCCTCGTCGGCGGCCCGCTCGCGTTCGAGCGTCTCGAGGATCTCCTTGGTCTCGGCGAGCGTCAGGTACTCCTCGCCGACCTTCTCCTTGAAGATCGTCATTCCTGGACGGAGATGTGGGCGGGCTTTGCGATGATCGTCTTCTCTTTGCCCTGATCTTCGATCAGGACCTTGTAGGCCTCGCCCTGCTTGCCGTCGACCGTCCCCGTGTGACCGTTGAAACGGGGGTGGAACCGACCGTCGTTGACCGACGGGTCGATCTTGAGGTGGACCTTCTGGCCCGCCTCGAACTCCTGAACCGACCGCTGGGGCGGCGACGTACCCCGGTCACGGGGGTCGTTTTTCAGCTTGTGGCGCGTCTTCTTGAGTGGACCGTGCGAATTGGGCATTCGTGGCTGTCGGTTGTGTGGTCGGGCTTATAAAACGTGCGTTCCGTCGCGGACAGCGGTGTGACGACCCCGTCAGTCGTCGGTCGTCGCCAGATCGGGGTCGGCGGCGTCGATCTCCACGTCGGTCGCGTCGACGGTGAACTCGTCCATCAGTGCGCGCAGGTCCGCCGCCTGCTCCGCGATGGTCCGGGCGGTCTCGGTCACCGACTCCAGCTGGTCCGCCTGACTCGTCGCGGTGTCTGCCACCTCGCCGGCGCGGTCGGCGGTCCGTTCGCTCACGTCGGTCGCCTGGTCGGTCATCGAGACGACTTCCTGAGCCGAGGCCGCCTGATCGTCGGTCGCCTCGCTGATCTCGCGGACGCCGTCGGTGGTCTGCTCGACCTTGTCCGCGATGTCTTCGAGCGCGTTCAGCGCGCCCTCCGTCGTCTCGACGCCGCTCTCCACGTCGTCCTGCATCGCCTCGATGTCGGCGACGGCCTCGCGGGTCTGTTCGGACAGCTCCGAGAGGAGGTGGTCGATCTCCTGGGTCGCCTCGCGGGTCTGTTCGGCGAGTTCTTTCACCTCGTCGGCGACGACGGCGAACCCGTCACCGTCCCCGTCGGCGTGGGCCGCCTCGATGGAGGCGTTCAGCGCCAGCACGTTCGTCTGTTCCGCGATGTCGTCGATCAGGTCGACGATCTCGGCCACGCGGTCGACCTCGTCGTCCAGCGCCTGCACGTCCGCGACGGTCTCCTCGGTCGCGGTCTCGATTTCGGCCATCTCCGCGGCGGCTTCGCTGGCGGCCTCGGCCCCTTCGGTGGCCGCGGCCTCGGTCTCGGTGGCCAGGTCGGCGACGGTGTTTGCGGTCGCCGCGACCTCCTCGACGGTCGCGCTGAGATCGTTCATCTCGTCGGTGACACCGGTGAGTTGCTGGTTCTGTTCGACGGCGTCCTCGGCGATCCCCTGGACGCTCTCGGAGACGGTTCGACTGCGTTCCCGGGAGGACTCGGTCGCCTCGACCGCACGGGTCGTCGACTCGGCCACGTCGTCGGCGAACGACCGGACGCGGGCGACCGTCTCCTCCAGTTCGCTCAGCGTCTCGTTGAACGCGTTCGCGATCTCGGCCATCGCCGAACTCTCGTCGTCGGGGTCGAGCCGACGGGTGAGGTCGCCGTCGGCACAGGCCCGGATCACCGAGCCGTACTCGTCGGCCGTCGCCTCCAGATGTTCGGTGAACTCCTCGGCCTCGCGGCGAGCGGCCTCGGCTTCCTCGCGTGCGGCCTCGGCGTCGGCCCGGGCCTCCTCGCGGGCGCGCTCGATCTCGTCGATACGGTCGGAAAGCGAGTCGCGCATGCTCGCGAAGGAGGCAAACAGCGTCCCGATCTCGTCTTTCCGGTCCGTCTCCATCGACACGTCGAGATCGCCGTTCTCGATGGATTTGGCCCGGTCGACCAGTCGGTTGATCGACTTCGCCGTGGGCCGGACGATCACGAAGCCCAGCAGGAACATACTCCCGGCGACGAGCCCGAAGATGAGGACGAGGTACTGGAGCGACTGCCAGCCGACCGCGTAGGCCGACGTGGGCGCTCGCAGCAACACGATGAGGTCGGTGCCCGGCACCTGCTGGTAGCTCAGCACCGTCCCGTTGGCCTCGAAGATCTCACCCTCGGCGGTCGTGTTCGTGAGGATCCGTTCCTCGCCCGCGCCCGTGTAGAGGTTCGTCGAGGACTGGTTACCGTCGTACAGCATGAACCCGTTCCCGTCCATCACGATCACGTTCGACCCGTTGACCTGCGTCTGGAAGTCGAACGAGTCGGTGACCGACACCTCGACCGCCACGGAGTGGTTCTCCCCGGGCACGGGGCTGACGAACGCTGCGTAGCGCTCCCCGTCGATGAGGTATGACTGGGAGAGATACACGTCGTCCGCGCCGTCGAGACCGTAGCTCTTGCGGGTGATCCACGGGATTCGCATACTCGCGGTCGCGATGTCGGCCGTACTCCCGACGACCGATCCGCGAGCGAGGTCCACGTAGTGTACCGCGCTCACCTCGTCGGCCAACCCGCTCTCCGTATCGTTGAGCGCGCGCTGGAGGGCCGGTCCCGGTTCCGCCTGGAGCGCACTGGAGGTCGACACCGTGCGTGCCGTGGTCCGGTACTGTGTCAGCCACTGGTCGACCTCGCCGCTGTTGCGCTCGGTATCCGTTTCGAGTTGGTCGTAGACGGTCCCCTGTTCGGCGTCACCCAGGACACCGACGACACCGAGCAGCGATACCGCCAGCAACAGGAGGATCACCGCGACGGTGAAGACGAACTGCCGGATGTAGGTCCGGCGGACCCGATCCGGGAGATATCGTGTGAGACGGAAATCCATATATCGGCGCTCTCACACCGACTCTCATAAGCGTTCGTCCCGAATTATGCAGTCTGATAATCGACGGTTGGTGCAGTGACACGGCGCTAAACGTGGCGAACCACGCCGAAAGCTGCCGCTGGCGATATCGCTGGTGAAAATTCCGGTGAGCGGTTGCTATCGGATCGGGGAACCGAAACGGCGAGCGACGGAATTAGAGGCGGCCGACCGAGTCGACGTCGACGGACTCGACGCCTTCGACTTCGGCGAAGGACTCCTCGACGGCGTCGGTGCCGCCGGAGTCGTCGGGGACGACGACGGTCGGGAACAGCGCGACGAGGCCGAAGGCCACGTCGTCACGCTCGAATCCGTTGATCTTGGCTCCCTCGGGGAGGGACTGTTCGAGACGTTCCTGCAGGGCGTCCAGGTCCACGTCCGGGCTCTG
The DNA here is from genome assembly GCF_049605515.1 of Halorientalis pallida. Lineage (GTDB taxonomy): Archaea > Halobacteriota > Halobacteria > Halobacteriales > Haloarculaceae > Halorientalis > Halorientalis pallida_A. The sequence continues at coordinate 577,802 of NZ_CP187158.1, read as the reverse complement.
CGGCATTACCTTGATCTTGGCTGCGACTTTTCCCATGGTAGTAGATTGCGGTGAGGGTTGATTGGGGTTGCGATTCAGGGTCCGGTGAACCCGCAGTCCGGGCACTCGTAGAGGTTGCTCTGCTTGCGGCACTTGGCACACCGGTAGATCTGGTGGCCACAGTCGGGACACTTGAACGCGGCCGCGTTCGTCCCCGAGATGTTGATCCCGCAGGAGATACACTTCTGTTTCCGCTTTTGTTGAGTGTCGCTCATACCTACCGCGAGGACAGCCCGACATATAACCCTTAACAAAAGCCGTAGCCGCGGCGTCGGCGGGGCATCCCCGGACCGCGGCCCTCACGAACCCGGCAGGATGTCCCCCAGTGCGGCACCGATGGCCATGGGTACGAACGCGACGGCACAGGTACAGAAGGCCAACCAGGGGTCCGCCCAGTCGACGCGGCCCCAGGCGGTACTCATGACGAGCGACAGCAGGAGCGAGACCCCGACCACGCCCAGCAGGCGTCGCGGGACGAACCCGAGGATCGGCTTGTAAATTCGCACGTCCTGAAACTCGGCGACGTAGAGGATTCCCACCGTCGTCGCGACGGCGAAGGCGAGGGTCCCGACGAGGTAGACCGGACGGGTGGCGACGAACGCGCCGACTTCCTGGGTACCGCCCTCGACCATCATCGGGATGCCAAAGAGGAGCGCGCCGAGCATCGCCTCCATGAGGTCCGCACGGTCGAACCCGACGATGGTCCGGCCGAACACCGCCGGCTCCTCGACCTCGGTCGCGGTTTCGATGATATCCTGAATCCGCTCCCGACGAGCCGGGTCGGACAGCGACTCCTCGTACTCGTCGAGTTCGTCGAGCAGGTCACCCAGCGTCGGCGGCTCGTCGTCCGGATCGTCCCCGTCGCGGTGGCGACGGCGTTGCTCGGGGTCGAACTCGTCGCCGCCGGCCTCTGCGCCGTCCGCCATCGCCTCAGATCACGTCCTCGATGTCGTAGTCCTCGTCGTCGGCCACGTCCTTGGGTTCGCCGCCCTCCCAGACGTAGAACCCGCGGCCGACCTTCTTGCCGGTGTCGCCGTTCTCGACCTTCTCGCGGAGGATCTCCGGCGGTTCGAAGCGGTCGCCCAGTTCCTCGTGGAGGTACTCACAGATGTCGAGTCGCACGTCCAGCCCCACGCGGTCGGTGAGTTCGAGCGGGCCGACGGGGTGGTTGTACCCCAGTTCCATCGCGGCGTCGATGTCCTCGACGCTGGCGACGCCGTTCTCGACCATCCGCATCGCCTCGACGCCCAGCGCGACACCCAGGCGCGAGGAGGCGAATCCGGGCGTGTCGGTGACGACGACGGGTTCCTTCCCGAGGCCGTCGACGAACTCCTCGGCACGGTCGGCGGTCTCCTCGTCGGTCTGGTCGGCCAGGACGACCTCGATCAGCCCCATCTTGTGGGGCGGGTTGAAGAAGTGCAGCCCGACGGCGCGTTCGGGGTGTTTCAGCGCGGCCGCGATGGACGATACCGACATCGAGGAGGTGTTCGTCGCGATGATCGTCTCCTCGTCCACGTGGTCCTCGGCGTCGGCGAAGGTCTCGCGTTTGAGGTCCAGATCCTCCGGGACGGCTTCGATGACGAGGTCGGCACCGTCGAGCGCCGAGTCCAGATCGGTCGTCCCGTCGAGGTCGTCGACGGCCTGTTCCTTCTCGGCCTCGGTGATGTAGCCCCGGTCGACGCCGGCGCTGAGACGGTTGCTGATCGTATCGATGGCGTCCATCACGACGTTCGGTTCGATGTCGCGGATGCTCACGTCGTGGCCGGCGGCCGCACAGACGTGGGCGATGCCGGCACCCATCGTCCCTGCGCCGATAACTGTGACTCGCATGCCAGGACCCGCGAGTCCGAGGGGTTAAACGTTTACGAGAGTTTTTCGCCCTACTCGTCGTCCGCGACCCGGGCTTTGCGTCCGTAGCGGATCACGCCCTCCTGCTTGTAGATCCGCCGGATGACCGTCGTCACCGCGTCGCCCACGTCGGGCGAGGTCTCCGCGCCGACGACCTGCAGGGGCATGCTGACCGAATCGCCGTCGGCCTCGAAGGCCGCGATGGCGACGCCGTACTCGCCGCTTTTCTGCTGCTGGACGGCGAACTCGGGCGGCTCACCGCCGCGCGAGACGGCGGTGACCGCCTCGACCTCACCCGTGTCCGGCAGTTCGACCGGTTCGAACTCCACGAGCGAGCGACAGTCCGGACACGCGCCCTCGGGCGGGAACGCCAGCGAGCCACACTCCGGACACCGGCCCGCGACGAGGCGGTGGCGCTGGGGGATCGACCGCTTCCACGTCGGCACGGAGACGTACGCCGCGCCGCCGTTGGGTTCGCCGCTGGTCACGTCGCCCCGGCGACGCAGGTACTCGGCGTAGGTCAGGTCGGTCCCGCCGTCGAGGGCCAGTTCGGCGGGCACGTCGTCGGTGGCCTCGACGACGAACGCGTCCGCGCCGCCGCCGCTCCCGTACCCTGCGCCCAGCACGGTCTCGTGACCGTCGGCGAGGGCGTTCGCGAGCGACAGCGGCACGCTCGCGGCGGCCGTGTCGCCCAGGTCCTGCACCGTCGCGCAGGTGTGGATCGTGCCGTTGTCCAGCCCCATCGCACCGGCGGCGCGGTAGGGGAGGCCGCCGTCGGGGGCCTGCACCGCCGCGGCATCCGGGTCCTCGGGGACATCCACGGCGTCGACCGCACCGGCGAGCGTCTCGCGGAACGCCTCGCGGTCGTAGCTGGTCACGTCGATGCCCTCTACCTCCTCGCTCCCGGCGCGACGGAACCGCGTCCCCGGGTAAGGTTCGGCGTGTTCCGCGCGGTCAGTGATCGGTGCCGGCGCGTCCGGGCCGACGAGGACTGCCGCCGCGCCCGCACCGGCGGCGTGTTCGTGCGCGTCGCTGGGTTCGCTCTGCGGGCAGTCCGCGGCGACGACCAGCGCGAGCCCGTCGGTCTCGGCGTCCAGCGCCGCGAACAGCGCCCGCGTACCGGCCCGTGTACTCCCGGTGAAGGACTGGCGGGTGCTGTCCTCGGCGACGCCGAGGAACGAGCCCAGCCGAACCGTCGGGTCCTCCTCGGCCATCGGCGGGGTCGTGGTCGAGAAGCCGAGCCAGTCCACGTCGCTGGCGTCCGCGTCGCCCGCGGCGAGCGCGCGTCGGGCGGCCTCCCAGCCCATCGTGAGCGCGTCCTCGTCGGCTTCGGGGACTGCCTTCTCCTCGATGCCCGAGGCCTCGAAGCTCCCCCAGGCGTCGGCGAACTCCTCGGCGGCGACCCGGAGGCGGGGCGCGTACGCACCGACGGCGTGAATCCCGTCGTCGCTCATGCCGCATCACCTCCCGTGTCTCGCGGGCTTCGCCCGCTCGCTGACCCCGGGGCGCTGGGCGCCCCGCCCTTCTCAAATACGTGGACGACCGCCGCACCGCCCGAACCGCCGACGTTGTGTGTCAGCCCGATCTGCGGGTCGTCGAGCTGGCGGTCGCCCGCCTTTCCGGAGAGCTGTTTGAACGCCTCGACGACCTGTCCGGCCCCGGTCGCGCCGATGGGGTGGCCCTTCGATTTCAGGCCGCCGGAGGTGTTGACGGGCATCTCGCCGTCGCGTTTCGTCTTCCCGCTGGCGACGAACTCGCCGGCTTCCTCGGGCTCACAGAGGCCGAGGTCGGAGTAGGCCATCAGCTCGGCGATGGCGAAGCAGTCGTGGACCTCGGCGAAGTCCAGGTCGTCGGGGCCGTAGCCGGCCATCTCGTAGGCGCGGTCGGCGGCGTACTGCGAGGCCGGGACCGAAGTGTAGGTGTCGCGCTGGAACAGGCCCACGCGGTCGCTCCCGGCACCGACGCCGGCGACCCGGATCGGGTCGTCCGTGTAGTTCTCCACCACGTCCTCGCTGGCCAGCAGGACACAGGCCGCCCCGTCGGTGGTCGGGCAGCAGTGATAGAGATTGAGGGGGTCCGCGACCGTCGGCGCGTCCATGGCGTCCTCCAGCGAACACTCGAAACCGAGCTGCGCGTGAGGGTTCTTCGCGCCGTTCTCGTGGTTCTTGACGGCGACGTGGGAGAGCTGTTCGCGCGTGGTGCCGTACTCCTGCATGTGCCGGCTGGCCATCTGGGCGTAGACGCCGGCGAAGGTGGTGCCCGAGAGGCGCTCCCACTCTGTTTCCCCAGAAACGCCGAGCCAGTAGCGCACGGCGTCGCCGGACACGTCGGTCATGATCTCGACGCCGCTGGCCAGCACCACGTCGGCCATCCCGCTCCGGATGGCCTGAACGCCCTGCCGGACCGAGTAGCCCGACGCCGCGCAGGCGTTCTCGACCCGCGTGACGGGGATGCCGTGCAGGCCGACGTGTTCGGTCACGGCTGGGCCGGGGAGCCCGAGTTGTCGTCCGCCGACGCCGAGGGTGCCGACGACCGCTTCGTCGACGGCTTCGGACTCGATACCGTCCGGCACGCTGTCACGGGCGTTCTCGAACGCCGTCCGAAACAGTGACCGGTAGCTCTCACCCGGGAACGAGCCGTAGTCGGACTGACCCGCCCCGATGAGGTACGCATCGCGCATACATATCCTGCAAACCCGCGGTCCATAAACTTGTCACTACGTGCCGGCGGTTTGTGACGAATCTGGTACGTCGTGGCGGCCGGAGCGCGAAACGGTCCTGCGGGGTCAGGCCGCCGCGGCCACGTCGGAGGCGTCGACCTCGAACAGTCGCGAGTTACAGTCCTCACAGGTCACGGCGACCACGTCGACGGTCCGACAGCAGGACTCGACGACTTCCTGGCCGAACCGCACCTGGCCGTCACAGGCGGGGCACTGTTCGACGAACAGCCGGAGCCCGGCGAGCAACTGTCCGCGGCCGGCCGGACCGGTGTCGGCCCAGCCGTCGTAGTAGTCGGGAAGCACGCGGCCCGCGGCCACGTCCGCGAGGAAGGCCGCGCGGGACTCCCAGCGCCCGACGGTCTGTCCCTCCGCGTGGGCCACGAAGGCGGTGCCGTACTCCTCGAAGGTCAGGTCCGCTGGGTCGATACCGACGATAGCGGCGACGGCTTCGCGGTCCGACTCCTCGTCGCGTTCGCGTTCGACCCGTTCGCGGAAGTCCGCGGCGAACGCGGGCGTCAACCCGAGGTCGCCGTGGGGTTTCTCCTCCAGCACGCCCGCGTCCAGCAGCGTCGTCTCCACGTCGATCTCCTCGACCTCTGGGGCAGTGGCCGTCTCGTCGCCGGTCTCGGCCTTGTCGAACCAGGCCAGCACCCGCTCCGGGAAGTACCGTTTCGTCAGTGTCGGGGTGCCGGGGACCAGGTAGCCGCGCAGGTAGATGGCGGCGACCGAGAGTGCGAAGACCATCCCGCCGACGGTGGTGCCGACGAACGATCCCGCGGCGGTCGTGACGACGTATCCGACGGCGACGGCCACCGCGACGGCGATGGCGGTGTTCACCGCCGTACACGGCACACAGCGATTCTCCCCCGTGTATTCGGGTCGGCGGACCCGATCCAGTACGGTTCCCATGTCTCCCGGTAACGTCGGGTGAGAGGAAATGGTTGTCGGCGCGACAGTCACTCGCGACGGTCCCGAATCCGCTCGACGGCGTCGCCGAAGCGGTCGTCGTCCTCGAGGTGGTCGAGGACCTCGTCTTCGGCGATGTCCAGCGCATAGGCGGGACGGCCCTTCCCGGTGGGTGACTCCTTGCGTTGCTCGCCGAGCAGGTCGGCCGATTCGAGTTCCGACAGGGCGTTGATGACGCGCTGGCGGGTGACGCCACCGGGCACCATCCCGTCGAGGTCGTCGAACTCGTCGAGCAGGTCCTCACACACGCCGGTCACGTCGAAGGAGTGGACCGGCACGTCGTCACGAGCCCGCAGATCGATCACCGAGAGCAACACGAACCGGTGGAACGGGTCGACACCGTCGATATCGGCACCTGTCATGTGCAAGCCTACCCCCTATCGCGTAAAGAAAGTGTGGACTTCTCGCAGCCACTGGGAACGCGAGGTCACGGGTAGAGTCCGATCTCCGACCGTTCACGGAGTTCCTAGACCGACTCGGCGTCTGTCGGGATCGTCTCACCGTCCACGTCGGCACCGCCGACGTGTTCGGCGACGGTGCGACGGTTGATCGCGCCGATGCGATCCGAGACCGAATCGACGAACGCGAACAGGTCGTCCTGGATGGCACTGTCGTCGTCGCGGATCGTCGGACCGTCGGCACCGGCGCTGTCGAAATCCGGGTGGACCGGCAGTTTCGAGAGGACGGGCACGTCGTAGTCGTCGCCGATCTCGTCGGCACCGCCCGAGCCGAACACCTCGTGGGTGTCCTCGCAGTTCGGGCAGTGGTAGCCGCTCATGTTCTCGACGACGCCCAGCACGGGCGTGTCGTGTTCCTCGAACAGCCGCAGTCCCTTCCGGGCGTCGGCGACGGCCATCTCCTGTGGCGTCGTCACGATGACGACGCCCGCCACCGGGAGCGTCTGGAGCAGGTTCAGGGAGGCGTCACCGGTGCCCGGCGGGAGGTCGACGACGAGGTAGTCCAGCCGCCCCCACTGCACCTCGTCGATGAACTTCATCATCACGTTGTTGACCATCGGGCCGCGCAGGATTGCGGGGTCGTCGTTGTCGGGCATCAGGTGGTCGGTACTCATCACCATCACGCCGTCCGAGCGCGGGGGCACGATGTCCTCGTTGGGCGTCACGCCCGGTTCGTCCTCCGTCGGGAGGATGCGCGGGACGTTCGGCCCGTGTACGTCGGCGTCGAGGATGCCGACGCGGGCCCCGCGGTCGTTGAGGCCGGCCGCGAGGTTCGCCGCGACGGTCGTCTTCCCGACGCCGCCCTTCCCGGAGGCGACGGCGACGACGTTCTTGACGCCGGGCAGGACCGATTCGTCGAAGCCGTGGTCCTCACTCACCCGAGCGGTCAACTCGGGTTCGAGTCCGGCGTCTTCGACGGTATCCCGGATCTCGTTGCCGATCTCGATCTCGGCCGGCGAGTAGGGTGCGTTGAACGCGAGCGACACCGAAGCGGTGTCGCCGTCGATCTCGATGTCGTTGACGAGCCCCATCGAGACGATGTCGTCGTCGTTCTGTGGGTCCTCGACGTCGGCCAGTCTGTCTTCGAGTGCGGTTTCGGTGATTGGCATGGGTGTGTGGTGTCTCCGCCGCGGCGGGCGTCGCCCGCCGAGTGTCCGGGGGCGGCCCCGGACCGGTTCGCGCGCGATACCGTGCCTGCTCTCCGGGTCAGAAGAACAGGAAGTCGATCACCATCGTGGCGACGAAGAGGCCGCCCCACAGCGAGGTCGTGATACCGACGACGTAGCTGACGCCGAGCAGCCCCTTCTTCGTGTCACTGGGCTCCCCGAGGAACCACGCCGCGATCATGATGTACACCGGCACCAGCACGATGCCGAAGATCAGGTACGTGCCGGGACCGACGAACGGGAGCGTGTACTCGGGGGAACTGGCGAGTGGCATCATTCGTGATCACCTCCGTCGTGTTCGTCCTGGATCGCGTGCAGTTCGACCACCGGAATCGCCTTCGAGACGATCAGGAAGAACAGCAGGACGATGCCGACGGTGCCCAGCAGCGACGACAACTCGACCGCCGACGGGACGTACGCGCCGGGCACACCGTCGTACAGCGCGAAGTGCGCGTGCTGGAGCCCCTCGACGACGAACAGCGTCTTCTCGATCAGCGTCCCGACGAGGACGGCGAACGAGAGGCCGACCATCACCGGGATGCTGAACAGCCGCGGTTTCAGCGCCGAGGCGAAGATGTACAGCAGGGCGATCCCGACCAGCCCCAGCGCGACCCAGTACAGGGGCGTGGTAATCTTGGTGTGGGTTGCGTGTCGCAGCGTCGTCGGCGCGGCGAAGATGCCGGTCAGCACCTGCTGGAGCTGGAGCCACAGGAAGATGACGCTGAAGAAACCGAGCCACTTGGCCAGCCCCTGGAACACCTCCCGCGGGATGAGGTCGTCCCAGTCGTAGATCCAGCGGAACGTCGCGGCGATGATGATGATGCCCGCGACGGCGGAGGTCAGGGCGATAGAGAGGAACGATGGACCCTGCACGCCGCCGGCCCAGCCGGCCATCGACGGCAGCGTCGAGAACAGCCACGGGATGACGCCGCCGTGCAGGAGGAGCGGCGCCATGATGATGATCGCGAACGCGACCCACCAGACCATCCGCTCGACGATCTCGTCTTCCTTCTCGGTGTACCCGACCATCAGGAGCTTGTAGACCGGTTCCAGTCTGTCGGGGAGCCGGTCGCGCAGCCGGTGGATGTCGTACCGGATGGTGAGCAGGAGATAGGTCGCAGTCAGCACGAAGTACGCGGTGATGACGGTCACGTCCCAGGCCAGCGGCGACCACTGGACCCGCCAGGGCCACGCGGGGAGGACGCTGGTCACCAGCCGATCCGGTCGACCGACGTGGATCAGGATGTACAGCCCGGCACACGACAGCGCGGCGATGGTCAGCAACTCGGCCATCCGGGCGACCGGCTGGTAGGTGTCCAGGCCGATGAGCCGCACCGCGGCCGACAGGATGATCCCGCCGTGGGCGATGCCGACCCACCAGATGAACGCGCCGATGTACAGGCCCCAGGGGACGCCGCCGCCCGACCCCCAGTCGGCGAGGTTCGTGACGATCAGCCCCTCCTGGAGTTGCTGGACGTAGAAGAACAGCCAGACGCCGATGGCCGCGAGCGCGACCAGTAGCGCCAGCAGGTACTTCTTCGAGGTGGACTCGATGGGGCGAACCAGCGTGTCCCGACTCACGTCCGTCACGTCGGTACTCACGCGTTCTCACCTCCGTTCTCGTTGGCCATCGCACCGTTGGCCAGCACCTCCTCCTTGCGGTTGTCGACGATCCCGACGTCTTCGTAGGCGACCGGCCCCTCGACCTGTCTGGCGTGCTGGGACGGTTCGTTACCGATGTAGCGGACGTTCGGGTTCGTCCCGCGTTCTTCCAGCAGCTCGAACGTCGAGACGGTGTGTTCCTTCCGGTCGGGATAGGTCGACAGGTCGTTTTCCTGCTGGTTCTTGTACTCTTTCAGGTGCTGGTTCGGGGCGCTCTCGGGGTCGTTGAGGTCGCCGAAGTGGATGGCGTCCATGGCACACGCCTCCTCGCAGGCGGTGGTGCCGATCTTGTCCTCGCCCATCTGGCCGTCCTGCCGGTCGACACAGAAGGTACACTTGCCCATCACGCCCTTGGGCGGGCGGGCACCGACCCACTTCCCGCGCTCGTCGTACTGGTGGTCGTCGTCGATCTCCGAGTCGGGCACGTCGGGTTCGCCCCACTGGAAGTAGTTGACGCCGTAGGGACAGGAGACCTCGCAGTACCGACAGCCGATACAGATCTCGTAGTCGGTGAGGACCAGACCGTCCTGTTCGCGGGTGTGACGCGCGCCGACGGGACAGACCTTCGTACACGCCGAGTCGGTGCAGTGCTGGCAGGGCCGGACGAGGAAGTTCTCGTCGCCCTGATCCTCGTCCTCGTAGGTGAAGACGTACATCCAGTTGGCCCCGCGTGAGGTCCCGTGTTCCTCCTGGCAGGCGACCATGCAGGCCAGACACCCGTCGCAGTTGTTGAGGTTGATCGTCATGCCGTACCGGGTGCCGTTCTGCTCTGGCTCCTCGGCAGCCGAGGCACCGCCACCGCCGGCACTCGTGATCATCCCCAGTGCCAGCGCGGCCGCACCGCCTTTCTTCATCACCTCGCGCCGGGAGAGGTCCTCGCCGTCGGCCAGCTCGGTCAGGCGATCCGACAGCGTGCCGTTCTCGGCGGCCTCGTCGAGGGTGTCGGCCTCCAGTCCCTCCAGCAACTCGTCGAGTTCGCGGGCGTCCTCGCCGAACTCGTCGAGTATTCGCTCGTGGTACTTGCGGTAGAACTCGGCCTCGTTCAGTTCGCCTGCCGTGACGCGCTGTGCGTCTTTGGCCATCTCCATCCCGAGGTCCGTGTCGTACTCGGTGTCGGCCAGCAGGCGCTCCATGCGCTGCTCTTCGTCCTCGTCGAACGATATCGGTGAATCGTCTTCTGTCATAGCTGAGAGTCGGTCACACGTCCGTCAGCGCCGGCGACACGGGGTGTCGGTGCCGGCGCGCCCACCATGCAACGGACACACGTTCGATCCATCTGTTCGACCGTCGACGGAACTCTGGACGGGACGGAAAAGAACGCGCAGGCGGATTTTCACGGTCTGGGATCGGGCACGAATATATTCGGGGGTCGACATAGGTCGCGGAGAACCCAATCGACCGTCACGCATCGCGAAGCTTTACCGCCGCGGGGGTCCGATGGCCGAGCATGACCGACGACGCGTGGTTCGCCGACCTCGATCCGGGGGACCGGGAGACTGCTGTGGGCCGGATCCGGGAGGGGAGCGCCGACTCGCCCGCCGACTGGCCCGCGCTGGCCGTCGAGACCAGCTTCGCGGCCGACGAAGACGACTACTACGACCGGCTCCGGGCGGCGACCATCGAGGCCGGACAGGCGGCCGTCGAGGAGCGCGAGGGGGCCGTCGACCAGCAACTCGTCCACGCCGTCCGGGCCATGGACGACTGCCGACGACAGGCCAACGAACTCGCCGAGCGAGTCGCCGAGTGGGGCGGCAGTCGCTTCGAGGAGGCAGGGACGGGCGTCGAGTACGCCCGCGAGCTGAGCGAGCGCGATCCGGATGCAGTGGGCGATATGCGAGCCGTCTCGCTGGCTCGCCGGGTCGTCGCACTCGACGAGGAGGCCGACGCGCTCAGAGCGTTCGTCGAGGCGACGACGCCCGAGGTCGCGCCGAACCTCGCGGCCCTGGCCGGTCCCGTGCTCGCCGCTCGCCTGCTCTCGCTCGCGGGCGGGCTGGAGTCGCTGGCGAAGAAGCCCAGCGGGACGGTGCAGGTGCTGGGGGCCGAGGACGCCCTTTTCGCCCACCTTCGCGGTGACGCGCCGTCACCGAAACACGGGATCATCTACACCCACGACGCGGTGCGTGGGACCCGGCCCGAGGACCGGGGCTCGGCGGCCCGCGCGCTCGCCGGGAAACTCGCAATCGCCGCGCGGATCGACCACTACAGCGGTGACCGGCGGCCCGACCTGGAGGCCGAACTCGACGACCGCATCGCGACCATTCAGGCCCGAGCGGACGACACGGAGGCGGACGACGATGAGTGATTTGCCCGAGGGGGTCGAGCGTCGCGAGATCGACGGCGCGACCGGGTTGGCGACCCAGGGGCCGCCGGCGTACGGCGAACCGACCGACGACGAGGGATGGCGGCGGTGGAATCCGCGCCGCTCGAAACTCGGAGCGATGCTGGCGTCCGGGATGGACACCGGCCTCGCCGGCGGCGAGACGGTCCTCTACCTCGGCGCGGCCGCGGGGACGACGGCGAGCCACGTCGCGGACTTTTCCGGGCCGACCTACGCCGTCGAGTTCGCACCCCGGCCCGTGCGGGACCTGCTGGAGGTTGCCGAGGACCGGGACCGACTGTTCCCGCTGCTGAAGGACGCGCGCAAACCGGAGACGTACGCACACGTCGTCGAGCCCGTCGACGCCATCGTGCAGGACGTGGCGACCCGGGGGCAGGCCGAGGTGGCGCTGGCCAACCGGGAGTTCCTGCGCGAGAACGGACGGCTCCTGCTGGCGGTGAAGGCCCGCAGCGAGGACGTGACCGCCGATCCGGAGGCGGTGTTCGACGAGGTGGTCGGGACGCTCTCGGAGGGGTACGAAATCCTGGAGCGCGCGCGACTGGAACCGTACCACGCGGACCACCTCGGGGTCGTGGCGCGGCCGCGGTGAGGTCGGCGATGGGTCGCTGCAGCACCCGTCGTTCCGGAGGGGAAGGTTTAGGCCGGGGGGAGTCCAACCCGCGGAAAGATGGACCGGAGGGGCTCTTCAGAGACGTTCACCCGGATGGGAACGCTGGGTATCGAAGAGGAGTTTTTCGTCGTCGACGACCGGGACCGGCCGACCTCCGGCACGGACGAACTCGTCTACGAGACCGAACCACCGGAGATTCTCGAGGGTCGGCTGGACCACGAACTGTTCAAGTGCGTCATCGAGACCCAGACGCCGACGATCAGCGCCGACGACATCGACGAGGCCCGCGAGCAACTGGCCGCCGTGCGGTCGGCGCTGGTCGACCACGCCGAGCGTCACGGCTACGGAATCGCCGCGGCGGGTCTGCACCCGGCCGCGAAGTGGCAGGAACTCGAACACGCCGAGAAACCGCGCTACCAGTCCCAACTCGACCGCATCCAGTACCCGCAACACCGGAACACGACGGCGGGCCTGCACGTCCACGTCGGCGTCGACGACGCGGACAAGGCGGTGTGGGTGGCAAACGAGATCCGCTGGCACCTGCCGATCATGCTGGCGCTGTCGGCGAACTCGCCGTACTGGAACGGGTTCGACACCGGCCTCCACTCCGCGCGGGCCAAGATCTTCGAGGCACTCCCGAACACCGGCGTCCCGACGACGTTCGACTCCTACGCCGAGTTCGACGAGTTCGAGCGCACGATGGTCGAGACGGGCTCGATCGAGGACCGGGGCGAACTCTGGTACGACGTGCGCCCCCACTCCGGGCTCGGCACTGTCGAGATACGGACGCCCGACGGCCAGGCCGATCAGGAGACGGTCATGGCCTTCGTCGAGTACACGCACGCGCTGGTGAGGGACCTCGCCGCGCGCTACGAGGACGGCGAGACGGGGCGGAAACACCGTCGCGAGCCGCTTGACGAGAACAAGTGGCGCGCGATCAGGCACGGTCACGAGGCGAGCCTCCTGTCGCGTGATCTCTCGGAAACCGTCGACCTGGGCGAACTGGTCGACCGCGAGTGCGAGCGACTGGGCGTCAGCGGCATCCGCGAGGTGTACGACGCCGAGAGCGGCGCGGAGAAACAGCGGCGGCTTCGCGACGAGAAGGGGATGGACGCCCTCTGTCGGTCGTTGCGATTGTAGCCAAGGATTTTTACCCGGCTACATCCTTCCGTCGGAATAGAAGCAACTCATGTCTACAGACGACGGGCCATCCGAACCGGAGGACGAGGGGCTGGACGTGGCCGACGGCGAGGCCGTCCGCGACCGACTGGAAGCGGAGACCGACCGGGCCGTCGAGCGGTTCGACGACGGCGTCGTCGATCTGCTGTCCTGGGTACTGGACACGGAAACGCGAGCGCGCATCTACGTCTACCTGCGCCAGCACCCCGACAGCACGAGCGACGAGGTTGCGGACGGGACGGGGCTGTACCCCAGCACCGTCCGCGAGGCGCTGGCGGAACTCCACGAGGAGGAGAAGGTGTCCCGGAGCAAGCGCGAGAGCGGCGGTGCGGGGAACAATCCCTACGAGTACACCGCCATCGCACCGAGCGATCTGGTGTCGAGCATCGTGGGCGACGTGCAGTCGGAGTTGAACACGGTGTTCAATCTGGACGACCATCTCGACGAGGCGTCGGAATCGACGGACGAGACCGACGAGCCGGTGACGATCACCGTCGAGGAGTCCGAGCAGTGAGACCAGTCGGGGCGGGGCAATCCGAAGCCACTAAACCCTGAGGGGACCATGCCCGGAGATATGAAGGTCGCGCTGGGCGGGACGTTCGACCCCGTACACGATGGGCACCGTGCGCTGTTCGAGCGCGCGTTCGATCTGGGTGACGTCACCGTCGGGCTCACGAGCGACGAACTCGCACCGAAGACCCGCGACGAGGATCGCCACGTCCGGACGTTCGAGCAACGCCGGCGCGACCTCGACGCGGAACTCTCTCGCTTCGCCGACGAGTTCGACCGCGAGTACGAGATCAGAAAGCTCACCGAACCCACTGGCATCGCTACCGAATCGCAGTTCGACTATCTCATCGTCTCCCCCGAGACCGAGACGGGCGGTCGCCGCATCAACGAGATCCGCCGCGAGAACGGCGACGACCCCCTCGAAATCGAGGTCGTCGACCACGTCTACGCCGACGACGGTGAGATCATCTCCTCGACGCGGATCGTCAGAGGCGAGATCGACGAACACGGGAACCTCACGCCCGACCGCGACGGGCGGCCGAAACGAGAGACCGAAACCTGACTCACCAGTCGGGGGCGTCCAGCCCCGTGCGTTCGAGCAACTCCTTCCATCGCTGTTGGACCGAGAGTCGCGAGACGCCGACAGCGTCGGCCACCTCCCCCTGCGCGCGGCGGTCGCTCGTGACCAGCGTCGCGACGTAGAGGCTCGCCGCCATCGTCGGCCGCTTCGAGCGGTCGCTGTCGGGAAGCGTCGAGAGAAACAGGTCGGCCGCCCGCGTTCGCGCCTCGTCGTCGAGGTCGAGGCGGTCGGCCGCCGCCTCCAGTTCGGCGAGCCACTCCTCGTTGTCGACCTCGTCGCTGGCGCGGTACATGCCCGTCCGTTGACCGGCCGGGAGTATAAACGCTGTCGCCACCTACCCCGTCCCATGGCAGGCACCGTCGAGCGCATCTGGGTGACCGAGGAGGGATCGGCACCGATGGAGGCCATCGAGCGCGTCCGCGCCGTACGGGGCGGCCTGGAGGGCGACCGATACCAGCGCGGCACCGGCTACTACTCCGGGTTCGACGAGTGCGAGGTGACGCTGATCGAAGCCGAGGCCATCGAGCGCATCCGGGACGACGAGGGGATCGACCTGGCCGACGGCCGCCACCGCCGGAACGTCGTGACTCGCGGCGTCGACGTCCACGAGTTGCTCGACACCCGGTTCCGTATCGGCGAGGCGACCTTCGAGGGGACGCGCCCGCGACCCCCCTGTGCTCACGTCGAGCAGGTGGCGGGCGAGGACGGCGTCGCGAAGTCGCTGGGCAACGACCGCGGTGGAATCTGTGCCCGTGTGGTCGACGGCGGAGAGATCGCGGTCGGCGACGAGATCGAAGTGGGCGAGTCGGTCGCGCCAGATCCGGACGGACTCGCCGAGGCGATACGGGATCGGTTGTCCTGAGTCACCAGGGAGTGAGGGCGTCGACGAGCCACGGGAGCGGCGGGTCGTCGAACGGCCAGTGGCCACACGTGGGTTCCTGCAGGGTCCCGCCGGTCGCGTACACGAAGGCTCGCTGTTTCCTGTCCATCCGGTAGTGACAGGTGGCCGGCCGGCGCTGTTCCCAGTAGATCGTCTGCATCGAGGGGACCCCCGGAGGTCGCTCCGCGAGGGGGCCGTACTCCACGGTCCCGAGCGACTCCTGCAGGTCGGCCAGTTCGTCCCGGACCGGCGTCGTCGCGCTCTCGTTCCAGTGCAGACTCGACGCGACGAGCAGGACGACGAGACCGAGCAGGAGGACCCGTCGGGAGGGCGTCCCCGTCTCCGCGACGACGGCACCGACGCCGAGGGCCGCGAAGGGTGCCGCCATCACCGCGTCGATGGCCCCGGCCATCTCGACGAAAAAGAGGCCCTGGTAGGCGATGCCGCCGGCCGCGACCCACCAGTACTCCGACCAGTCGCCGTCGCTGGCCAGGAACCACCCGTAGATGCCCAGCGGGAACGCGGCGATGCCCCACCCGACCTCGTAGATGGGCTCCAGCAACCGGGCCGCCAGCGAGTACTCGCCCGCGCCGTAGATCGGCGTGAGAACCACCTCGACGAACAGCGGCACGAGGTTGCCCGTGAGCGCGAACGGGGCCAGAACGATTACGGTCACGAGCGCGCCCCCACCAAGCGCGCGCTGGAGCCCCTCGCGGCCGCCATCGGCGTAGCTCATCGCGGCCACCAGCAGCGCCAGCGGCGCGCCGAGGTGCCAGAAGCCGGCGGTGACGGCGGCGACGGCACCGCTGGCGAGGAAGCGATCTTCGACCGCCAGCAGGAGCGCGAGCGCGCCGAAACACAGCGCCATGTACTTCGGTCGGATGCCGGCCCAGGGGTAGGTGTACAGCGTCGTGACGACGAACACCGTCCACCCGGCGGCGACGCTGGCGACGCCGCTACCGGTGAGGCGGTAGTTGATCACGCCGACGAAGGTGACGCCTGCGACGATTGCCGCCGCGGCGACGACGACGCTCAGGACGTGCAGGACGGCCATGTTGCCCCCCGAGAGGAGGGCGAGCGGTGTCGTGACGGCGTAGATCAGCGGCGGTTTGAGGTCCCAGAAGTCGACGTAGGGCGTCGCACCCTGGGTGACGTACCAGCCGCCGTGCTGGAACAGGGCGGAGTCGTCGCTGACGTACCAGGGGTGATCGAGGAACTGGTAGCCGATCCCCGCGACGAGGAGGGCGATGGCACCGCCGAGCAGGAGGGGGAACCAGTGGGTCTCGATCCAGTCGTGGAGGTCGGTCCGCGTTCGTGGGACCGTGGAGGACACCCCCTGCATTGCTTGCTCGGGGATTTCGGTTCGTCTCGTAAGTCAGTTGGCAAACCGGTCGGGGGCGGTCGGTCTGGCTCGTGATATTTATAAGCAGGCGTCGGGAAGGGAGGGGTGCGCGCGGGTTGCCGAGCCAGGCCAAAGGCGCAGCGCTTAGGACGCTGTCCCGTAGGGGTCCGCCGGTTCGAATCCGGTCCCGCGCATTGCTGTCGCGAACAACTCGTGAGCGACAGCAATCGCCAGCGGATTCGAACCCTGGAAGGAACGCGCAGCGAACGCAGTGAGCGAGCATTTCTTCATCCGGTTCGAATCCGGTCCCGCACGTTTTCTACCACCCCGGCACGTCCTTCGAACACGCCCCGTCCCGCTCCAGAATCACGACGTACTGGCCGGGGCCGAGTTCCTGCTCGTCGCCGTAGAAGTCGTTGCGGGGGGTGATCCCCATCGGGAGGATGTCGACCAGCGAGCCGGGCGTCGGTCGCTGGGGAACGTAGTTCGGCGGGCGGGGGCCGAACTCGGCGGCGATTTCGTAGGCGTACTCGCCCGCCAGCAGGCCGCGAACGTACGCGGCGCGGCGGGAGACGTTCCGGCGGACGCCGGCCTCGCGCTGGGCGCGGGGCCGGTTCTGGAGGTACAGCAGGTTCTCGTAGGAGAGCTGCACGTACCGGGGACAGGTGACGTTGCGGTCTTCGTGGCTGGCGGGACCCCAGCGGTGGGCGACGGCCATGCCGTGGGGGACGGCGGTCTCGTCGAACCCGTGGTGGTAGGTGGCCATGGTGGCGTTTTCGGGGGCGGTGCGGTCGAGCCAGTCGGTCGCGGCGTCCCGCGGCGTGGTGGCGTAGCCAGCGACGCCGACGCCGGCGAAGGCGGCGGTGGTGACGAGCAGGACGGCGATCAGCGGCCGCGCGACGGCAGGGCGGCGATCCCGGAGCCGGGCGAGCGCGTCGGCGGTCAGCAGAACGACGAGGGGAAGCGTCGGGAGCAGGTGGTGCGGGCGGAAGTCGTGCCAGCCCGAGAGGACGGCGAGGAAGGCGGCGAGCAGGGCGAGAACGAGGATTCGCGCGTCGCGGTCGGTGGTATCGTCGCCCGAGTCCGGGCGGAGCGCGGCGGCGCTCGCGAGGACACCGGCGATCCCGGCGACGGTGAGCGGGAGGCCGAAACTGGCGAGGTAGCCGCGGAGGAACCACCACCAGGCGGGCGCGGTGGGACCGAGCGCGACGCTGGCGCGGCCCGCCGATTGCCCGACGAAGCGTTCGACGACGGGATCGACGTGCCCCACGAGGAGTGTCGGGAAGCCCAGCGCGATCACGACAGCGCCGGTCGCCGCGCCACCGAGGAGGAGGTGCGGTCGCCGGAGCGCCGCGGCGAGGGGTCGGTGCTCGCGCCGAGCGCGGAGCAGATAGCCGAGGCCGATCACGGGGACGAGCAGGCCGGCGGTGAGTTTGAACGCGACGGCGAGGCCGCCGGCGGCGCTGGCCTCCAGAAACCGGCGGCGTGAGCCGGTCCGGACGTATCGGACGAGCAGGTACAGCGAGAGCAGGAGGGCGAACAGGGCGGGCACGTCCTCGCCAGCCTCGTGGGCGAGCATGGCGAGGCCGAAGGTGACTGCGAGGAGGGCGGCGGCCAGGCGGCCGGTCGCGCGGTCCCGGAGGGTGGTGCCGAGGCGGTAGGTCAGGTAGACCGACCCGACGGCGAGACAGGCGTTGACGAGTCGGGTGGCGACGAGACTCCCGGTCCAGATCCAGGCCGGCGTCGCCTGCCACGTCTCGAAGTAGCCGTACTCGACGTTCAGCGAGTGGATGCCGGCGAGTGCGCCGCCCTCGCCGAGCAAGAGGGCGAGAACGACGACCGGGAGGACGGCGAGGCTGTAGAGATAGAACGTGGCACCGAAAGGAGCGCGGCCCCAGGCGACGGATTCCCGAAGCGCGGCGAGGCTGGGGTCTTCGATCAGGGAGCTGTAGACCACCAGCGAATCGAGCAGGCGGTCGCGCTCGTCCCAGGTGGCGAAGTTGGGGGCGCGGTGCCAGACCCAGAAGCTCGCCAGGACGGCGGCGACGACGAGGACGGCGACGAGATAGGGGTCCGCACGGAGATCGCGGCGTACCTGGGTTCTGACCCGTTCGATGACGCCCGACGCCACTGGCATTCGTGTGGCACGAGCCGTCCCTCGCGGATTGCGCTTTCGGGATGCGATGGGAGCGTGTCCGGCGACCGCGGCCGGTGTAGCGGTGTGGAGAGTTCCCGCCCACTGAGAAATTGGTTGCGATCATATAAGCCACGAACTCGTTCGTCTCACTGTGTACGAACGTATCCTGATTCCGACGGACGGGAGTACAGGGACGGCCCACGTGGCCATGCAGGCGCTGGACCTCGCCGAGCAGTACGGCAGCACGGTGTACGTCCTCCACGTCGTCGACGAGACGGCGAGTTCGCTGCTGGAAGCCACGGGGTCGGAGAGCGAACTGGAAGAACAGGGTGAGCGCGCGGTCGAGCGCATCGAGCGGATGGCTCAGGTCCACGGCGTCGACACGGTGACGGAGATTCAGACGGGCGATCCGGCCTCGGGGATCATCGACTACGCCGAGGAGATCGACGCCGACCTGATCGTCGCCGGCACCCACGGGCGGTCGGGCGTCCAGCGTCGCCTCATCGGGAGCGTCGCCGAGCGACTCGTCCGACACGCGGCCTGTCCGGTGATGACCGTCCGCCTGCCCGAGTCCGACGAGACGGTGACGAACGAGGCGGACGCCCGCGAACTCGCCGCGGAAGCGCTGGCACAGAGCGACCGCGGCGACGGCGAGATAACGGGCGTCGAACGCCAGGTCAGCGTCTGGGTCGTCGACATCGAGAGTGACGACGGCGAATCGCTGGTGGCATACATCGACCCGGTGACCCAGCGGACGAGTCTGGTCGCGCGGCACTGACCCGTCGGGAGGGATCGCCGGACGATTTTTGCCGGTGGCCGAAACCGGAGGGCACTTACCCGACAGCGCCACACCGACAGGTATGCGTATCGCCGACCGGGTGCAGGTCGAGGGCGGGAAAGAGCGGATCACCGTGGTCCCGGAGACGCTCGACGATCTGTGGCACCTCACCTACGTCCTGGAGCCGGGCGACCGCGTCGGCGGGGACACGACGCGGCGCATCCAGCGCAACGACGACAAGATGCGCGACACGGGCGGCGAGCGCGAGCATATGTACGTCACGCTCGCGGTCGACGACGTGGAGTTCGCACGCTTCGCCAACCGCCTCCGGGTCGGCGGCGAGATCGTCGACTGCTCCCGGGAGGACCAGCTGGGCCACCACCACACCCTCAACGTCGAGGAGCGCGACGAACTGGAGGTCGAGAAGCGCTGGAAGTCCGACCAGCTCGAACGGCTGAACGAGGCCGTCGAGGCCTCCGAGAACCCCGACGTGGCCATCGCAACCGTCGAGGAGGGGCAGGCCTACGTCCACACCGTCGCCCAGTACGGCACCGAGGAACGCGCGAGCATCACCGCCCCGACCGGGAAAGGCGAGTACGCCCGCCCCCGCGAGGAACTGTTCTCGGACCTGACCGACGTACTGGCGCGACTGGACGTGGCCGCGATCATCCTCGCCGGCCCCGGCTTCACCAAACAGGACGCGCTGGACTACATCGAGGACGAGAGCCCGGACGTTGCGGAGTTGATCACGACCGTGGACACGAGCGGCGTCGGCGACCGCGGCGTCCACGAGGTCCTCAAACGCGGTGCGGTCGACGAGGTGCAGGAACAGACCCGCATCGCCGAGGAGGCAGACCTCATCGACGAGTTGATGGACCAGATCGGGCAGGGCGAGAAGGCGGCCTACGGGCCGGAACAGACGGCCAAGGCCGCGGACTACGGCGCGGTCGACCACCTGCTCGTGCTGGACGAGGCCCTGCGCCGGGAGCGGGGCACGGACGGCGAGTGGGACGTGGACGTGGACGACGTGATCGAGTCGGTCGAACAGCAGGGCGGCGAGGTGACGGTCTTCTCCAGCGAGTTCGATCCCGGGATGCAACTGGCGAACCTGGGAGAGATCGCGGCAGTGCTTCGGTATCGGCTGGAGTGATGCGGGGACGACCGGGACGGTCCCGCGCGACGTTTTCCGATCTGTTACGGTCACAATCGTTTTGAGGAGGTATTCCGTTGGTCGAGTCGGTACGGATCGAGCGATGGGTTCCCAGGAGCCGGATTTCACGTCACAGGTCGCCGACCTCAACAAGTACGGACAGGCGCTGAACAACTGCGAGTCCGTCGAGGAAGTCGTCTCACTGAGCCTGGAGGCCGTGTCGCTGCTCTTTGGCTTTCCCTACACCACGTTCGTCGAGGTGCGCGACGGGGACCTCCGGGTCGTCCACAGCACCTACCCGGCGGTCTCGGCGGGGGACGAACCGCTCGCGGTGGCCTACGAGGCGTACGAGAGCGGCGAGACGACGATCAGGAGCGGCGAGGCCGCCGGCGAGGCCGATGACGGTGTCGGCGCGACGGTGGCGGTGCCCGCGACCATCGCCAGCGACGTGGTGGCGATCATCGTCACTCGCTCGGTCGAGAACCAGGAGTTCGGCGACGAGGTCGTGCGGCCGCTGGAGATCCTCTCGACCCACGCGGCGACGGCCATCGGCAACATCCGCTCGCGCGAGCGCCTCGAACGCGCTCGCCGAGATCTGGAGAAGCGCAAGGAGATGGTCGAGATGTACGACCGGCTCCTGCGTCACGATCTGGGCAACGACCTGCAGGTAATCTCGGCCTTTTCCGACGAGATCGCAGGGAACGTCGACGACGAGTGGAGCGACTACGCCGAACGCGTCCACCGGACCGCGGAGGGGGCGATGGACCTGATCCGGCGCGTCGGCGACCTCGTCTCCACGCTAGAGCGACAGGACGAGCCGACGCCGCGGTCGCTCTCGGATATCCTGTCGGCGGTCGTCGCGGACGCGCGCGACCAGTACGAGGGACTGACGGTCGAGTTCGATCCCGACGACGTGGACCTGCGCGTCTACGGCGGCGATCTGCTCGATTCGGTGTTCACGAACGTCCTCACGAACGCAGCCGTCCACAACGAGGGCGAGGTCCGCGTCCGAATCCGCCTGATAGAGGCCAGCGACGACCGCGTGACGGTCTCGATAGCGGACGACGGACGCGGGGTTCCCGACGACGTGGCCGACCGCCTGTTCGAGATGGGTGTCAAGAGCGAGGACAGCGACGGGACCGGGTTCGGCCTCGGGTTCGCGAAGGCGCTCACCGAGTCCTACGGTGGGGACATCGACGTGACAGAGAGCGAGCGCGGCGGGGCCGACTTCCGGATCACGCTGGATCGGGTGTGATCAGGCGTCGTCGGTGAGTCGACCGACGGCGTCGTTGATCTCGCCGACGCGCTCGGCCTGGGTGCCGGTCGCGGCCGCGATGTCGTCGGCGGCGGTCGACACGTCGCGGGCCCGTTCGACGGCCTCGTCGACCATGCTGGCGATCTCCTCGGCGCTGGCCGCCTGGTCGTCCGTCGCGTCCGAGACCTCGCGTATGCCCTGGGACGCTTCGGTCACGGCCTCGGCGATCTCCTCCAGGTCGGCCATCGCGGCCTCGACAGCCTCGATCCCTTCTTCGACGCGGTCGTTCGTCTCGGCCAGTCCCGCCACGGTCTCCTCGGTGTCGGCCTGGATCCGGTCGACCATGGCCTCGATCTCCGCGGCGTTCTCCTGTGATTCTTCGGCCAGATTCTTCACCTCGTCGGCGACGACGGCGAAGCCCTCACCGGCCTGGCCGGCCCGTGCGGCCTCGATGGAGGCGTTGAGCGCGAGGATGTTCGTCTGGTCGGCGATGTCGTCGATCACGTCGACGATCTCGTCGATCTCCCGGACGCGCTCGCGCAGGTCGTCGAGGTCCTCGGCGACGGTGTCGGCGGACTCGCTCACGTCTTCCATCACGTCGATGGCGTCGCTGGCCGACGCCTGGCCCGTCTCGGCGCGGCGTTCGGCCTCGTCGCTCGTGGCTTTCACCTGATCGGCCGTCGACGCCAGTTCCTCGATTGTCGCGCTCATGTCGGAGACTTCGGCGGCGATGGTGTCCATGTTCTCGCTCTGTTCGGTGGTGAGCGCGTCGATGTCGTCCGCGTTCTCCGATACCTGGTCGGCGGTCGCCGCCAGATCGGTCAGCGGTGCTTCGACCTCGTCGCTGACTTTCCGGGACTGCCGGCGTCTGCGCTCGGCCTCGCGCTCGGCCTGCTCGTTGTAGGAGTGGATGTAGGTGTCCATCGCTACCTGCTGGTCGAGGTTGATGATCTTCGTGAGCGCGAGCGTCCGCTCGACGACCTCGTCGACGGCGTCCTCGACCGCGGCCTCGACCTCGGCGTCGCCGGCCGTCGTGGCGTTTTCCTTCGCCTGTTCGCCGATCTCGGAGAGGAGCCCCCGGTAGTAGATCGAGTACGCGCCGAGGTAGACGCGGGGACCGAGATCGAGCATGTCGTGGAGCTTCCCGATCCGGGCGCGGCCCTCGAAGTAGTCCTGGCCGTACTCACCCTGTCCGAGACCGAGGAGGTACTCGCGCTGTGTCGTCTTCAACTGCTCGACGGTCTTGGTTGACCGGCCGAAGATCTCGACCGTCCGCTCGTAGTCCGTGAGGTGATCGTAGAACTCGTCGACGAGGTCGTCGGCACAGTCCTCGAAGAGCCCGCGCATCCCTTCGAGCGTCGCGGCGGTGTCCGCGTCGAAGGCGGTAAACTCCTTGCGCCAGTCGATCTCCGCCTCGTCGAGGCCGATATCGGCGGCGAGACTGCCGCCGTCGACACCGCGTCGATCCGATTCCGAAATAGTATCGAAATCTGACACGTCACTGCCGGACTGCAGACTATCACTCATTACGCGCCCGGATCACTTTCCCGAATAAATACGACACGGCGCAGTTATCACACCTGATATATCGAGCGCGCCCGAGAGAATGGTAACGATCCACACAATGTCGCCTTCTGTATGGTTCGAGGTGCGTTATCGTATCTCGAACGAGAGCCCGTCGCGGGCGAACCGTACGTCGCCGTCGTACTGGTCGGTCAGCGATTCCAGCATCGCCTCGTGGTTGCCTTCGGTGTGGGGGTACAGGTGGGTGAGGTAGACGCGGCCGATGTCGGCGTCCGCGCCCGCGAGTGCCGCGCCCAGCGAGGCCGGGGTCGGGTGGTTGGACACGTCCACGTCGTCGGGGAACGAACAGTCGTGGGCCACGACGGCCGCGCCGTCGAAGAAGTCGATCAGTTCGGGGAAGGCTTCGCTGTCCCCGCTGTAGCCGAAGACCGGTGGTTCGGTGTCGTCGTCGCCCTCGTCGTCGTGGGAGAGACGGTAGGCGAGACAGGGCATGGAGTGGCGGGTCTCCATCGCTGTGCCCGTGAAACCGGCGGCGTCGAAGGAGTCGTCGGCGTCGACGCTCCGCACGGTGAGGTCGATGCGATCCTGCATGTACTCGTGGACCGAAAGCAGGTCCTCGACGAGTTCGGGCGTCCCGGGCGGGCCGACGATCTCCAGGGACTCCGCACCCGCCAGCCAGCGGGCCTTCAGCAGGGGCAGGAGGTCCGCGACGTGATCGAGGTGGTGGTGGGTCAGGAGGACGGTATCGACCCCTTCGTACCCCACGTCGGTGGTTGCGAGGGCGTGGACTACGCCGCTCCCGCAATCGACCAGGAGCCGATCCCCCGCGGCTTCGAGCAGGATACCGGTCTGGAAGCGCTCGCCCGTCGGCATGGCGCTCCCCGTTCCGAGGAAGGTGACGCGCATATCTGCTCGTCGGCACGCACCCCAAAAAGAGCCGGGACCGAGTTCCGGGTCTGCCGGCCACGGCCGGCCTCAGAAGTCGACGGCACCGACCTCCAGTTCGTCGGCACACTCCGGGCAGTTGAACCGCTGTTCGTAGCTGGCACACTGTTCGTGGATCGCGTCGCCACAGGCGTCACAGATCGTCGCCTCGTCCGACCCCACGTCGTCGTGGCAGACCGAACACCGTTTGTGAATGAGCATACTGTGAGACCTCGCCGACCGACCACATATCTTTGCTAAACGATCATTAAGGTTAGAGATCGTTCACGCGTCTGCCCGCTGTCGGTCTCCCGCGACGGCGGTTTCACTTTCACCGTGCGGTCACAACCGACTTGGGAGCCTCGCCCTAAGGGGTGTCAGGATGGGAGAGCGCGAGCGACTGGCTGGCGAGTCCGTCGACTTCGATCCCGCGGCCGTCGAGATCGACGACGCCGACGTGCTGGATTCCCTCGAACCCGTGGTTCGTGAGTGGTGGATCGAGCAGTTCGGCGAGTACGTCCCCCGGAACGGCGGGTACTTCACGCCGCCACAGAAGGAGGCGATCCCGCTGATCCACGAGGGGACCAACGCGCTCGTCGCGTCGCCGACGGGCAGCGGGAAGACGCTGGCGAGTTTCACCGGCATCATCGACGAACTGTTCCGCCGAGATCGCGCGGCGGGCCTCGACAACAGCGTCTACTGTCTCTACGTCTCCCCGCTGAAGTCACTGGCCAACGACATCCACCGGAATCTGGAGGTCCCCCTCGACGGGATCACCGAGAAACTGGACGAACGTGGCGAGGACGTGGAGATCCGCCACGCGATCCGCCACGGCGACACGCCCGACAGCGAGCGCCAGAAGATGCTGGAGGAGACGCCACACATCCTCAACACCACGCCGGAGACGCTGGCCATCCTGCTCAACTCCCCGAAGTTCCGCGAGAAACTCAGAACTGTCGAGTACGTCGTCGTCGACGAGATCCACAGCCTCGCCGAGAACAAACGCGGCACCCACCTCTCGGTGTCGCTGGAGCGACTGGAGGCACTCGCCGAGACTTCCCCGACGCGGATCGGCTGTTCGGCGACGGTGGAACCGCTCGATACGATGGCGGAGTTCCTGGTCGGCCAGGCCGAACCCGGTGGCGACCCCCGGGACTACGAGATCGTCGACACGCGGTTCGTCCGCGAGTTCGACGTGGAGTTGACCTGCCCGACCGACGACCTCATCAACACCCCGCGGGACCTGATCACCGACCGGTTCTACCGGGAACTCCACGACCTGATCGGGGATCACACGACGACGCTCGTGTTCACGAACACGCGGTCGGGGGCCGAGCGCGTCCTCCAGAACCTCCGGGAGCGCTACGACGGCTACGACGAGACCAACTCGGGCTGTCACCACGGCAGTCTCTCGACCGAGGAGCGCCAGCGCGTCGAGGAGATGCTCAAAGACGGCGCGCTGGACGTGGTGACCACCTCGACCAGCCTCGAACTGGGGATCGACATGCCCGACCTCGATCTGGTGGTGCAGGTCGGCTCTCCCAAATCCGTCGCCGCCCTGCTCCAGCGGGTCGGCCGCGCCGGCCACCAGCTGGGCGAGACCGTGACCGGACGCGTCGTCGCGCTGGATCGGGACGAACTCGTCGAGTGTGCGGTGATGCTGAAAAAGGCCGAGGAGGGGTTCGTCGACCGCGTGTTCGTCCCCGAGAACGCCCAGGACGTGGCCGCCCAGCACGTCTACGGCATGGCGATCAACGGTCCCCGACCCGAACGCGAGATCGAGAGCATCCTCCGGCGGGCCTACCCGTACCGCGAGTACGGCGACGAGGACTGGGAGCAACTCCTGCGGTACCTGACGGCCGACTACGACGGACTCGAAGACCGGAACGTGTACGCGAAGGTGTGGCGCGACGAGAACGATCCGCCCGACGGCGAGTACCACTACGACGACTTCCCGGTCGGCGAACCGCTGATCGGGAAGCGCGGCCGCCTCGCGCGGGTCATCTACATGACCAACATCGGGACGATTCCGGACTCGTTCACCTGCGACGTGATCACCCGGAACGGCGACGAGTGGGTCGGCCAGCTGGACGAGGAGTATCTGGACACCCTCGAATCCGGCGACGTGTTCGTCCTCGGCGGGAGCAACTTCGAGTTCAAGTACCGCCGCGGCTCGAAGGTGTACGTCGACCGGACGAACGCCCGGCCGACCGTGCCGTCGTGGTTCTCCGAACGCCTCCCGCTCTCCTACGACCTTGGTCGGGAGATTCTCGCCTTCCAGCGGGACCTCGTGGATCGACTGACCGACCGCGGTCCGGCGGCCGTCCGGCGCTGGCTCCGTGAGTTCCCGCTGTCGGACGACAGCGTGCGCGCCATCACGCGGATGTTCGAAGAACAGGTCGAGTACGCCGGTCCCGAGAGCGTCAGCACGGACGGACGGCTCGTGATCGAGACCGAGATGGACCGGGAATCGTACGAACGCCACTACTACGTCCACTCCAACTACGGCCGGCGGTTCAACGACGGCCTCTCGCGCCTGTTGGCCTACCGGGTGGCCCAGACCGCCAACGCCAACGTCCAGGTCGCCGTCGCGGATCACGGCTTTACCCTGTCGATGCCGCTCAACCGGAAGGTCGACCTCGCGGGCCTGCTGGAGGACGTCGACCCGGCGGCGGTCCGCGGTGACCTCAGGGCGAGCCTGGAGGGGACGGACCTCCTGAAACGCTACTTCAGAATCAACGCGACGCGTGCGCTGATGATCCTCAAGCGGTACAAGGGAACGGAGAAATCCGCCAGCCAGCAACAGGTCTCCAGTGACATGCTACTCGGGTTCGCCGAGGACCTCCCGAACTTCGCCGTGATGGAGGAGACCTACCGGGAGATACTCGCGGACAAGCTCAACGTCGAGGCCATCGAGGACGTCCTCGGAGCCCTCCAGGCGGGCGAGGTCGAGGTCGTCACCCGGCGGGTCGAATCGCCCACCCCGCGGGCGTTCGGACTCGCGACGCTGATGGCCTCGGACGTGGTCCTGGCAGAGGACGAGAGTCAGGTCCTCCAGGAGTTCCACGAACGGGTCCTCGACGAGATCGGCGAGGAACGGAGCGTGACGACCGGCGGGTGAGCGCGGTAACGTTCACCTCCGGTGACACCGACGGGCACCGACCGGCCCAGAGCGGGGAAAGCGGACGCTACCCCGGCCGGTATCGGTGGGGCCCCGGCAACGTCATCCCGTCGACGTGTCGCGAAATCCCCGATTAAGCTCATATAGGCACCGTCTGTTACCCCCGAGTGATGCAGCAAAGAGAAAATCAAGGTCGGTTCGTCGAGGAGGAGGCTCCCGACGGTACTGTCGTCATCTACGACTCCCAGAACACCCGCGCGTGGCTCCAGTCGGACGCCCCCGTCGATCTCGGCCGCCAGACCTGACCGGGCGAAACCGGACCTTATCCCGGATAGCCGGCGATTACCCGCGGATATTCCGCCGGAATAGGCGACCCGCCTAGCCGAACGGCTAGCACAGCCGACACACTCCGGTCGAGTCGAGCGTCGTGGCCCCGTCAGCCGGACATGCTGCCCTCGGTCGTGGTGGCATCGGACGCGCTGCCATCGTCCGTCATTCCGCCACCATCCGTCCCGCTCTCTGTCGTGCTGTCGTCCATCCCTCCACCGGACATCCCATCGTCGGCCATCTCGTCGTCGTTCATTCCGTCCTCGGTCATTCCATCGTCCATCGTGTCCTCGTCCGTTCCGCCGTCCATGCCACCGTCGGACATCTCGCCGTCGTCCGTCATTCCGTCCTCGGTCGTCCCGCCGTCCATCGTGGCCTCGTCGGTGTTCATGCTGCCGTCCCCGTCCGTGGGTGTGCCGCCGTCACCACTGCCGCTGTCGAGACAGCCGGCGAAGCCGACCGCAGCGATGCCACCCGTCACCTGCACCATCCGCCGTCGCGTGAGCCTGTCGTCCGTCATGTTGCAGTCGGATCGAGAACGTTTCAACTAAAGACAATTTTTCAAGATCGGTCCGAACTCCCTTTCGGATGGGGGCAGGGTCGGTCCGGACTCGTGTCGGATTCGTTCTAGAATTCGGCGCGGCGCGTCACTGGTCCCGTCGCTGGTCTTCGAGGACGCGTGCTTTCTCCTCCATCTGTGCGATCTCCGACTCCAGCCCGGTGTTGCTACCACCGTGAGCGTACCGCACGGAGGCGTCGAGGGCCGACGGGACGAATCGGGACTGGTCCGGGTCGTCCGAGTCGTCGCTCCCGGTCGCGTCGGCGAGTCCGAGGCGGATGCCGAGTCGCTGGAGGGCACCGCGGATCATGTGGGATACTACGCTGGTGTGGCACATAAGTGTTCAGTCGAGCGGCACGTTCGATCCACGACGCGGGACTCAATCGTCGCTCTCGACCAACAGCGTGTCTAGCGCGTCGGGAACGACCAGCACGTCACTGCCGGGGTCGACGGCATCGGCCACGGACTCGCGAGCCTGCATCAGACAGTCGTCGACGATTTCGGGATGCCGGCTGTCGGTCACGACGATGTCGTGGTCCCGGAGCGCCCGCGCGACGACGAACGCGCGCTGTGCGCCTGGTTCGTAGCCGGCCCGCATCTCGTCGTAGAGCGCGGCGGCGCTCTCGGCACCGCCGAGGCGGTCGTAGAACCGGCGTTCGCCGGTCCCCTCCCCCGCACCCTCGGGGAGCGCGGCCGGAATTACGACCCGCCCGCCCTCGCGGAGCGGGTTGCGGTCGCCCAGCACCACGTAGGTCGCCGCCCGCGTCGTCTGGTAGAGGTTGGCGTCTTTCGGCGCGCCGACGCCCGCGATCACGGCGTCGTAGTCTCGGCTTACCGGCACCGAGAGGGCCTCACGGCCGACCGAGGCGAGGTCCCGAACGACCGCTCGCGGCTGGCCCGCACTCGCCCCCAGAAAGCCCGACGGGCCGTGGGTCACGTTCAGACAGAAGTCCAGCCCGATCTCGTCGCCGGCACGGTCGACGGCCTCGCGGAAGGGGTTGTCTTCGACCCGCCCGAGGCGAACGCCCTCGCTGGCGAGCATCGCCGGACCGTGAGTGTACCGGATCAGCGACTCGCTCCCGGCACCGATGGCGACCGTCTTGGCACCGCCGGAGAAGCCCGCGTACTGGTGGGGTTCGACCATCCCCGTCGAGACCACGAGGTCGGCGTCCGCGACTCGCTCGTGAACCTCGACCGGGCAGTCGTCGACGGAGCCGACTTGTACGGTCTCCTCGGGGTCGTGATTCGTCGCGAGGTCTGCGTGGTCGCCGAGACCCGCCTCGATCTCCTCGTCGGTCATCGGCCGGTGGAGCCCGAGGCCGAGCAGGACGGTGACCTGCTCGCGGGCGACGCCTGCCCGCTGGAGTTCCGCGAGCAGTACGTCCACGAGTACGTCGTCGGGCGTCGCGCGGGTCACGTCGGTCACGACGACGGTCACGAGGTCGTCCGGGTCCGCGAGTCGTGCGAGTTCGGGGCCGTGCGGGTCGGCCACGGCGCGCTCGGCCGCCGCCCGTACGTCGACCGCCTCGCCGCCCGGCGGTTCGGCGACAGTCACGTCGCAATCCGGGAGCGAGACCGAGATCTCCGAGTCGCCCAGCGGGAGCGTGAAGGACATGGCCGAGTCTGGGTGGGTCAGCGAAAAGAGCCTACCGGCGTCACCGCGCCCACTCGACCATCCGGCCATAGACCGGATCGGTGCCGAGCGCGTCGGCGTCGCCCACGAGGACGAGCGACTTCTTCGCCCGTGTCAGTGCGACGTTGATCCGCCGGTAGTCCTCGAAGATGGGGCCGTCCAGCGAGTCAGTGGCGACGAACGAAACCACGATGACCTCCTTCGAGGAACCCTGGAACCGGTCCACGGTGTCGACGGTCACGCCGGCCGGCGCGCGCTTGTTGATCTCCGCGACCTGCGCGCGGTAGGGGGCGATGACGCCGATTCCTTCTGGCGGCACGCCCGCATCGACGTAGGACTGGACGGTCTCGACCACCGCCTCGGCTTCCACGGGGTTCGTGTTGCCCCGGGCCTGCCCGTCCGGGTCGACGAACGCCACGGAATCCCGAAGCTTCGGGGGCAGGGCGTCCATCTCTACCCCCGGGAGATCGTCGATGCGCTGGCTCGCCACCTCGCCGGTCGCGGGACGGAGTTGGCCGTCGTAGAACTCGCGGGACGCGAAGGCCTGGATGCGCTGGGACATCCGGTACTGGCGGTCGAGCATGACGCCTGCGTCGGGATACTCCTCGATCAACCGCTCGAACAGCGAGGTCTGGAGGGGCGCGGCCGCCCCCTCTCCGTCATCTTCCGCGGCCTGCACCACGGGCGGGAGTTGCTGGTGATCGCCGACGAGGACGGACGTGTCGGCCAGCGAGACCGCCGCCAGCGTGGCCGGCTCGGTCAACTGCCCGGCCTCGTCGACCAGCGCCACTTCGAAGGACTGCTCGCGCATCACCGTCGAGCCACAGGACGCAGTGGTCGCCGCCACCACCGAGGCGTCCCGAAGTTGCCCCGCGAGCGCCTGCGGATCGCCGCTGTCCGGGAGCCGGTACGCCTGCATGTCCGGCCGGACACCCGTCTCGGTGCCGACCCGGACGACGTCCTCGAATCCCTGCTCCTCCAGGGCCTCGATGGCGTTGTCGACCGCGCGGTTGGTGAAGGCCGTCAGCAGAACGCGCTCGCCCCGTGCCGCGAGCGCGCGGACGGTCCGGGCGAGCGTGTAGGTCTTCCCGGTGCCGGGCGGGCCGTGGATCAGCGCCACGTCCTCGGCCCGGACCGCCAGCGAGACCGCCTCGTTCTGGGCCTCGTTGTTGTCGATGTAGACGGTATCGTCCGTGCCGAATTCGGGCTCGCGGCGGCCGAACAGGACCGCCTTCTTCTCCGGTGACTGCTTGAGGACGGCGTCGTGGAGCGCGGTGAGCATCCGGTCGGTGCCGATCTCGGAGGGGTACACGTCGAGTCGCCGCAACTCGACGGGTTCGTCCGTGGTGACGACGACCTCCTCCCCCAACTGCTCGACGCGGGCCAGCTCCGCCCGGCCGCGGACCGGGTGGCCGTCGCTGGCCAGTACCACGTCGCCCTCCCGGATCTTCGAGACTGCACCGGTCCCCTTCGCCCGGAGTTCCCAGCGGCCGCCGTCGCGCTCTGTCCGGCCGATGGGTTCGAGGTCGATCAGCGCGCGGTCGTCGTCGGCCCGTTCCTCCCCGCTCTGGCGCCACAGTTTCGTGTACTCGCGGTGGACCGCCCGGCGCTCGGCCTCGATGGCCCGGTAGAACCGGTCGAAGTACGCCCGTTCGTCCTCGGGGATCGGACTGCCGACCTGGCCGGCCTTCGATTCCTGATCGAGCCGGCCCGAGACGGCCATGCAGGTGTCCTGCTCGAAGCAGTACTCACACTTGGCGTCGGCCTCGAAGCCCGTCGGCACGCTCATGTCGTGTTCCATCGCCGCGATCTCGTTGCGCGTGCGGACGACGAATTTCAGGAGTCCGGGGCCGAGCGAGAACTCCTTGGCCGGCGAGAGGTCGCCCGTCTCCTCGGTCCGCTCGACGGCGGCGTTCTTCGTGTAGAGCAGTGTCCCCGTGTCGGGGGCTTCGGCGGCGTGGTCACCGTCCGGAACGGTGCCCTGACCGCCATCCGCGGCGGTCGCCGCGCCATCGACCACCGCCTGCTCGCCCAGCAGGAGGGCGTAACAGGCCGCCTGAATCTTGTCCTGGAATCTGGGCTCCCGTTTGGTGTTCTTCCCGGTCTTGAGTTCGACCGGTCCGCCACGCCGCACTGCGTCGGCCCGCCCCTTCAGGCCGTACGTCTCGCTGACGAGCGTCTGCTCGGAGCGCCACTGATCGGTGTCGGTCAGCGTCCCTTGCTGGAGCCACCCCTCGATGGCGCTGGCGTGGTCCCTGACCTCGGCGGCGACTGCCTCGGGGTCCTTGTCCAGCAGGCCGAGTTCGAGACCGGCCTCGGCGACGTGTTCGTCGATAGCCTCGTCGAGGTCCCGGCCACGGAGGAGGTCGCCGAACACCTCGTGGACGATAGTCCCCTTGACGACGGGGTACGCCAGTTCCAGCCCGGAGAGCTTGTTGAGATAGTACATCCGGGGACACTGCACCCACGAGCGCACGTCGGTCACGTCGACCAGAAAACCGGGTTCGACGACGACCATCGACTCCCGCTGGGTGGCGTACTGGATCTCGCCACGGAACTCGTCTTCCTCGACGTTGGTCACGAGCAGTTCCATCCCGGGGTCGAGGCACTCGGCGGTTTCGGTCCACTTCCCCCAGAGCGTGACCGTCACGGCCTCGGCCTGCCCGCCGTCGGGCCGCATCCGAACTTCGGCGAGGTCGCTGGTCCCCCGACTGGTCTCCACAGTTCGGGCGTCCCCGACCTCGACGACTGGTCCGCGGAGTTGCACTTGCGGGGGAACCGGCCGAGCGAACAAAAGCCCTCCCCTCGACGGCCCGCCGATGGTCGAGTCGCCCCCGGTACGCTCGACTTACCGTGGGATGGGACCGCCTCGCGCTGTCAGCCCAGCGTCCGGTACAGGGTGGATAACAATGTGGGCTGGACGGGACTGACCGACGAACACGCCCGCGGTCACGCGACCCGGGCGACCGCCCACATGAATCGGACACAACTCACGTCTCTGGTGGTGGCGCTCGCGTGTTTCGGCGCGGTCGGCGTCTCGGCGTCCACGCTGTCCTCGACGGTGGCTGCCGACCCCTCTGACGCGCTGGACCCCGACTACGAGGTGATCCCCGTCGCTGGCGACGGCCTCGCCCAGCTCGAAGCCGCCGTCGCTGGCGGCACCGGCGGGCCCGAACCCGGCGGCGACGACGGTCCCGAGCGACGGGCCGGCGGGTCGGGATCGAGCGACGACCAGGCGGAGAGCGACGCCGGCGACAGCGAGGAGTCAGCGAACGCGGGCGACGGCGAGGGTGACGCCGAAAAGGGCCAGGGCGGGAGTGGCGACAGCGGGGGCGGCGGTGCGGGAGACGGCACCTCCCGCGTCCCCGGCGAGCGCTTCACGCTGGTCGATCTGCTGACACTGCTCGTCCTGGCCGGGCTGGTGGTGGCGACGGCGTGGCTCTGCTACCGGTATCGGGATCGCTTCCGTGGGCTGTTCACGACCGAGGAACCACCCGCTGAGGACGACCCGCGACCGGTCCCGGACGGGCCGCCCGCCGACGACAACCTCGTCTTCGAGGCCTGGGACGACCTCCTGTCGGATCTGGACGTGGACCGGCCCGAGACGTTGACGACGCGGGAGTGTGCCGACGCGGCCGCTGCGGCAGGGTTCGACCGTACCGAGATCGAGCGGCTCCGGCTGGACTTCGAGGCCGTCCGGTACGGCGGCCTGCCCGTGACCGACAGCCGTCGCCGTCGCGCCAGGTCCGCGCGGAAACGACTCGGCCTCAACGGTGAGTCACCGTGACGCGACGACGGATCGCCCTCGTGGCCGGCGGTCTGCTCGGCGCGCTCGCGCTCGCTGCAGTCATGTTCGACGGACTGGACAAGGCGGGCTCGACGGGGTGGCTCGCGCGGCCCGGCCACGACTACCTGCTGGCCGCGGGCGTCGGGACGCTGGTCGTCATCGCGGGCCTCGGGGTCGTGACCGCCCGCTCGCTCTCGGGCTTCGACGGCGCGACGCCGCCCCCGGCCGAGGAGGTCCCGGCGGGAACACCGCCGGGCCGGGAGATCGACCGGGTGATCGACGGGGACCTCGGCCCGCGAGCGCACCTCCGGGGTGACGAGCGGGCGACCGTCCGCGCCCGACTCCGGACCGCGGCCGTCGAGACCCTCGTTCGAGTCGAGGGGGACTCCCGACTGGACGCGCGCCAGCGCGTCGCGAGGGGCGAGTGGACCGACGACCGCATCGCGGCGTCGTTCCTCGCCGAGGGCGGACCGGGACCGCTCGGGTCCCGACTGGTCGACGCGCTCCCGGGCGGGTCGCGCTTCCAGCGGCGCGCGGAGCGAACGGTGACGGTCATCCTCGATCTGGCGGAGGGTGAGTCGTGACCCGGACGCGCCGGACCCACCACTGGCGGGGTGCCGTCGCGGTGGCGTTGCTCGGGGCCGCGCTCGGTGTCCTCTTCAAGCGACCGCTGATCGTGCTGGCCGCGTCGGTCGGCGTCGGGTTCGCGGTCTACCCCCACCTCTCGACCCCGCCCGCGGTCTCGCTGTCGGTGGACCGCCGACTGAGCGAGCGCGATCCGGCCCCCGGCGAGACGGTGACGGTCACCGTCACGGTGACCAACGAGGGCGAGTCGTGGGTGCCGGACCTGCGGCTGATCGACGGCGTGCCCGCGATGCTCACCGTCGTCGACGGGACGGCCCGCCACACGGCCACGCTCCGGCCCGGCGAGGCCACTACCTTCTCCTACACCGTCGCCGCGGAACACGGCGCACACCGGTTCCGCCCGCTGACGGCCATCGCCCGCGACGCGAGCGGCGAACACGAGGTCGAGACCGAGGTCGAGGCGGTCGACGAGATCGAGTGTCTCCGCGCGCCCTCCGAACCGCCGGTCGACGACGCGACCGCTCCGTATCCCGGGCGCGTGCTGACCGACGACAGCGGCGCGGGCGTCGAGTTCGACCACACGCGGGAGTACCACCCCGGCGACGCCCGCTCCCGGATCGACTGGCGACAGCTGGCGAAAACAGGGTCGCTGGCCACCCTGGAGTTCCGTCAGGAGCGAAGCGTGTCGGTGACCGTCTGTGTCGACGCCAGAGCGGCCGCGTACCGCGGCCAGTCCGGCGAGCCGCACGCGGTCTCCCACGCCGTCGCCGCCGCGCGGGAACTGCTCGAATCGATCTGGGACCTCGGTGAACGGGGTGGCCTGACCACGCTGGGCGGCCCGGACTGCTGGCTCCCGCCCGGGCGCGGCACTGACCACGCCGCCCGCGCCCGACGGCTCCTGCTCACCCATCCGTCGCTCTCGCCGCGACCGCCCGATGCGGGCCGCGCTCGCGGCGACGAGGACACCGACCCGAACCCGTTCGACCGGCTCAGGGCGCGACTGGGCGGGAACGCACAGCTGTTCCTGCTCACGCCGCTGGCCGACGACGAGATCGTCGAATTCGCGCTTGAGCAGGCCGCCAGGAGCCAGTCGGTCACCGTCGTCAGCCCGGACGTGACTGGCGCGGACTCGCCGGGCGAACGGCTCGCGACCGTCGAACGCCGCAACCGGATCGACCGGCTCCACCGCGGCGGGGTCCGCGTGGTCGACTGGGACCCGGCGAACCGACTCCGCAAGAGCGTCGCGACGGCACGGAGACGATGGCAACGATGACCGACAGAACACTGACGAACGACGGGACGGTCGACGGAACCGGCGAGTCGCCGGCGAGCGACCGCGGGACCGACCGCCCGGACCGGCAACCGGTCGATCACCGACCCGCCAGCGTCGCGAGCGTCCTCGCGGTGGCGCTGGCCGCCTGTAGCGTGGCGCTGGTCGCCACCGGCCCGACTCAGACCCGCTCCATTCTGGTCGTCGTGGCCGGCCTGTTCGTCCTCGGCGTGGGGTTCAGGCGGCGTGCGGGACTGGTTCCCGTGGCCCGACTCGTCGTCGGCCTGGCGCTCGTCGGCGCGGGGATTCAGCTGTCCATCGCCGCCGATCTCGGCCGGATCGCGGACGCGGAACTGCTCCCCGGCCTCTACGGGCTGGCCGTCCTCGGTCTCGGACTGCTCCCGGTTCGGCGGGGCTGGGAGACGCGGCTCGCGACGCTGGGCGTCGCGCTGGTCCTCGTCTCGGTCCTGTTCAGCGGGATCACCCGCGACGGGGGACTGGTCGGCATCCTCGGGGCCACCGTCGCCGGGGTCGCCGCGTGGGACGCCGCCAGGCACGCGATCACGCTGGGCGAGCAGGTCGGGCGGGCGGGGACGACACCCCGGACGGAACTGGTCCACGTCGGCGCGACGGGACTGGTCGGGGTAGCGACTGTCGGGGCCGCCGTCGCCGTCTGGCGAGTCCGGGTGACCGACCTGCCGCTGCTCGCGCTGGTCTTCCTGCTCGGGGCCGCCGCCGTACTCTCGTTCGCGCTCTACGACTAGAGGGTCTCGGGGTCGCGGAAGGTGTCGTCGACGGGCGGCGCGCCGATGGCCAGCACCAGCCCCTCGTCGTCACCGAGGTACTCGTGGCCGTGCCCGACCTCCGGGCCGGCGGCGTAGGCCGTCCCCGGGCCGATGGTCCGGGTCTCGGGGTCCTCGGGGTCGCCGAGCGTCACCTCGAACTCGCCCGCCAGCACGTAGAACACTTCCTCCTGTTCGCGGTGGGCGTGAAACGCCGTGCTGTCGCCGGGTTCGTAGCGCCAGACGTTGACGTGGCTCTCTTCGAGGCCCAGCGCCGCGGTGAGCTGTTTGTGCCCGGCCGGGAACTGGTCGATCCCCGCCATCTCGATCTCGTCGACGTCGTCCAGATCCACCACCTCGTACTCCATACGACTCCGGGCGACCCCACGCGGCTTGAAACCGACGGGGGATCGGCCAGGCTTTTTATTACCCGACTGCTATCCCGAATCATGCGACGGGCTCGACGGGTGGTAACGACGGGTGCGCTGGCGGTGTTGCTGGTGCTGGCGGGCTGTAGCGGGCCCAGCGGCGACTTCGGCGGCGATCCGACGCCGCTCCCGACGCCGGACCTCGACGACGAGGACGGGACGCCGACGCCGCCGGCGGTGACGCCCGCGCCGCCGTCGAGCGCCGACACGGACCGCGGCCGGGCCTTCCTCGACGGGCTGTCGACCTCGCAGTTCCCCGTCCGGTCGGTGACGACGGCGAACGAGGCGTTCCGGGTGACCTACGTCTCGAACGACAGCCGCCTGCTCCGGGACGCCTACGTCCTGGGACTGGCTTACGGCGGGACGGTCAACCGGACCTGGCGGAACGACTC
Organism: Halorientalis pallida; assembly: GCF_049605515.1. GTDB lineage: Archaea > Halobacteriota > Halobacteria > Halobacteriales > Haloarculaceae > Halorientalis > Halorientalis pallida_A. The sequence continues at coordinate 540,853 of NZ_CP187158.1, read as the reverse complement.
GACCTGGGCCGCCACCCGAATGGACGCGCTGGCGGTCGGTGCCGACGGTGGGGCGCTCGCCCGCTACCGGATGCCCGCGTCCTGGCCGCTCCAGTACTTTCGGGGGACGATCTCGGCGGAAACCTTCAGTTCACGACTCCGGGCCACGCTCGAACGGACTGGCTCGGACGGCCGATATCCGGAGCGGAGCGGGCAGTTGACCGACTTCTACACCGCGGCCGACCGGACGGCGGTGAACGTCGCCGGCGCGTCGGTGCGCAACCGGACCGTCTTCGTGACCGTGCGTGCGCCGGCCGGCGACCGCGAGCGCCTGCGCTCGGCGCTCTCTGAGGTCGTCGCGTCGTACGGCTCCGCGACGGCGGACTGGGAGACGGTGGCGCTGGAACTCTCGATCCGGGACCGCGACGGCGAGTTCGTGGGCTGGTACCGGGCCGAGGCGGACTTCGCGGCGAACGTCTCGGCTGGCGCGGCCGGGGTGACGCTCGCCGAGCGGCGGTTTCTGGCAGAAGACGGGCGGCTCGTCGGGTGATCCGGCGGTGCGAGCCGGCGGCTATCGACACGTTTTCGGCGGGCGCGACCCACGAATCGAGTAGCTATGCGCGTCAGAGACTGGCAGGACATCCTCGAGGACGTCGTGGAGAGCGACGCGGACCCCGGTGGGTGGCGGGCCGTGGGTGGCGACCGCGCGGGCGGCATCGGCGAGGACCTGTACGTCGGCCACCCTGACGCCGCCGTCTACCAGCTCAAGACCTACGCGAAGAATCCCTTCGAGGTCCAGGGCGTCGGGACCCGCGTCGCCCGGCGCATCGACGAGGACCTCGACGACCTGTTCCCGAGCGAGGATTCGGGCCGCTTCGGCGTCCAGCAACCCATCGAGGAGGACGACGCCGAAGACAAGGCCTCCGAACTGGAGGAAGTCCTCAAGGCCCACGCCGACGCTCCGACGACCCCGGACGCGCTGTTCGACGACGTGATGGAGACGCTGGACAGCCCCGCGTTCGGCCCTGCGGACATCGAGTTCGACGACCGGCCCGAGGAACTCGACGACCTCTCGTCGACCTTCGAGGAGGCCGAGGAACTGCTCGACGCGGAACTGGACGATCTGGTCGAAGACACCGTGAGCCGCGGGTTCGAGTAGTCAGCGGCCGATAGACCGGAGATAGCTGTAGATATCCCGCATCACCGCACAGCCGTCGCTGGCCCCCGTCTCGACGGTCACCGAGTCCTCCTGCAGGCGGACCCGGCGCTGGTTCTCGTTCGCCGCCGGCCACTCGGGCAGGTGCGGGCCGTTGGGGTCGCCGCTGGCCGCGAAGTTCGACCAGTATCCCTGCATCCGGTCGCGGAGTTTCCAGTCGCCCGGGCCGTTGATACCGGTCGGGAGCCCCTGCTGGGTGACCGTCTCGCCGAACACGTAGGAGAGTTCGGCGGTGTGGTACGCGCCGGGGTCCTCGGAGAGCAACGTCACCGGGATGGTCGGCGTGTCGTCGAACAGGTAGCGGTAGGCCGTCCCACCCTGTCGGGTGATGGCGTCGGTGACCGCCACGTCCGAACAGAGGAAGAAGTCGTCCGTGTTCACGTCGATGTAGGCCGCCTCGATGGAATCGTACTCGCTCACTGGGTAGGCGTCGACGATCCGGTCGCCGAAGTCGCCGTACACGCGCCGGAGGCGGTCGCGGTAGGCCGACTCCGATTCGGGCACGGTGTCGCCGGCGAATTCGAGGAAGAACTGGTACTCCTCGGCGTTGCCCCCGAGCAGGACCGGCACGTCGTGGAACTCGCCGTCCTCGATCAGCGAGGCGGGATGGTCCCGGACGACCTCGCCGTCGACGCCGAAGATCAGCCCCGGCAGTTCCACCCCGGGGGTCCCCCCTTCGGTGGCCTCACTGGCGAGCGCGCCCGCGACGCCGTAGGCCTCGGCTAGGTCCGCCGGCTTCGCGTCCCGGAGACAGGCGAGTGTGTCACCGCTCGCGCAGTCGAGTTTCCGGGCGGCTTCGGTCCCGCGGTTCTCCAGTTCCGCGAGCCCGTAGAGCGGGTCGTTGATCGGGCCACTCTGGCTGATCGCCCGATGAAAGAGGCCCTCGGCGTCGGGGTCGGTCAACAGCGTCAGCACGGCGTGGCCGCCGGCGGATTCCCCGAAGATGGTCACGTTGTCCGGGTCGCCGCCAAAGGCCGCGACGTTGCGCTGGACCCACTCCAGACCCGCGCGGATGTCCAGGTAGCCGAAGTTCGTCGGAGTGTCGGGCGTCGCGGCACTGATCTCGGGGTGGGCGAAAAAGCCCAGCGCGTTCAGCCGGTAGTTCACCGCGACGACGACCACGTCGCCGGCCTCGGCGAGCGCCCCGCCGGGGAACCGGTTGCTCCCGAAGTTGTACCCGCCGCCGTGAATCCAGTACATCACGGGTTTCTCGCCGGGGTCGGCGTCCTCGGGTGCCCAGACGTTCAGGTTGAGACAGCCGTCCTCGCTCCCGACGAATTTGCCCACGTCGAGGCCGAGAAAACCCGTCGCCAGGATCGGTTGCGGTGCCCGGGGCCCGTAGTCGTGGGCGTCGCGTGTGCCGTCCCACGACGGCGCGGGCGTCTCCGGCGGTCGGAATCGCCGCTCACCCACCGGCTGGTGGGCGTACGGAATCCCCCGGAACGCGTTCACGTCGCCCTCCTCGTCGCCCTCGACGGTGCCGCTCTCTGTCTCCACCTCCGGGTCCGAGAACCACCACGTGGTGTTCGCGCTGCCGATTCCGCTCCCTGCTCCCAGCGCAGTCACTCCCCCGAGTGCCTGCAGATAACGTCGTCTGTCCATGGATCGTGCTGAACTGCGAACACGGTGTTTCGGGAGCGACGACGTATAATTTCTGCTTCAAATATGTCGAATATAATCTGCTGTCGTGTCGGCCCGGCGACGGTCCGCGGGGGCACGCTTTAGACCGCGGCTTCCGACGCTAGGCCATGCGACTGGGCCGCGTTCTGACAGGTGTCGTCTGTGCCGCTGGCGCGCTCGGGGGAATCGCGCTCGCTGGGAGACGGTTGCGCGACCGCGAGACGGAGCGACAGGTTGCGAGTCTTCGTAACCGGGCCGAGACGGATCGCGGGAAGACGGTCTCGGCCGACGACTGGGCCGATCTGCCCGGACCAGTGCGGAGCTACTTCTCGGACGTCCTCGAACCCGGTCAGCCGTACGTCGACGGGGTACGGATCGAGCAGGTCGGTCGGTTGCGCCCGGGCGGCGCCGACTCGCCGTGGAAACCGTTCACTGCAACTCATCACGTCACGGTCGACCCGCCAGGGTTCTACTGGGACGCGACCGTCCGCTATCTGCCGTTCGTCTCGGTCGGTGTCCGGGACCGCTTCGCCGGCGACGAGAGCGGTGCGAGTGTCTCGCTGTTCGGCGTGGTGCCCGTCGACTCGGCCGGATCGAGTCCCGAACTCCTGGAGGCCGAACTGATCCGCTATCTCGCCGAAGCGGTCTGGTATCCCACAGCACTCCTTCCTGGCGAGGGGGTCGAGTGGGCCGCTATCGACGACGAGACGGCGCGGGCGACCGTCGAACACGGCGGCGTGACCGCGTCGCTCACGTTCACGTTCGAGGACGACGAGGTGAGACGTGTCCACGCCGACGAGCGGTATCGGAGCGTCGACGGTGGGTTCGAGCCGACGCCCTGGACCGGCCACTGGCACGATTACGCGACACACGACGGCGTGTCCGTCCCGATGGCGGGTGCGGTGACGTGGCACCCTCCGGACGGGGAATTCCAGGCCTGGCAGGGCCGCGTGATCGACATCGAATACCGGTGATCAGGCGCGGATCGTACTCTCTCCGAGGTACTGGTCCTCCCACTCGCGGCGCGCTTCGAGTTCGCGGCGACCCCGTTTGGTGACGTTGTAGACGTTCGTCCGGCGGTCTTTCTTCCCTTTCTCGACGAGCCCCTTCTCGACGAGGGTGTCGAGGTTCGGGTAGAGTCGGCCGTGGTGAATCTCCCCCTCGTAGTACTCTTCGAGGGCGTCCTTGATCGCGAGCCCGTGCGGTTCGTCGTACCCGGCGATGACGTACAGCAGATCACGCTGGAATCCAGTCAGATCGTACACACATCGTTGTACCTACCTGATTAAATTAAATCTATCGTCTGGTGGAAAGGTAGAGTTCGCGGGCCGGGCGCGGCGTCGGCGTTTCGCGGCACGCCGAGTGGACTCTCTCACCGGGTGTCGTGTTCGAAGACTGGGCAGTCGAGTCGGTCGTCGTGTCGCTTCGACGGGGATGGCAGCCAGCCCGAATCCTGCAACTGAAGTCCGGGCACGTCTACCACACTGCCATGGACGCCGCCGACACGATCCGGTCGTACTACGACGCGCTCCGGACCGGTGAGCCGCTGGGCCCGTTCTTCGCCGACGAGCAATCGGGCGACGACGCATCTGTCAAGTTCGGCATCTCCGAGCGACTGGTCGGGACCGAGGAGATCCGGGCGGGCTTGCGCGAACAGACCGCGACGACGGTCGACTGGGCCGTCGAGAGCCACGACCTTCGGACGACCGAACGGGAACGCCACGCCTGGTTCAGCGACGCCGTGGACATGGGCTGGACCGACACCGAACGCGGGATTCGCTACGAATTCGAAACGCGCTGGAGCGGGACGCTCGAACGCCGCGCCGCCGAGGGGGCACCGACGGACGACGCGGCCGGAGACTGGCAGTTCGTGGGGATGCACGTCAGCACGACGGGTGAGATCTGATGGTCGGCCCGGTCTCGAACGACGAGCGCGAATCGTTCACCCGGCGGCTGAAGATCGGGTTCGTCGTCCTCGTCGGCGTGTCGGCGGGGCTGATCACGCTCCAGGGCGACCCCAGTCCCGTCGTTCTCGCCGGCGCGGTCGTGGCCGGACTCGTGGCGGGCGCGTTACTCACGCGGTTCGCCATCCCGAGCAGCGACGGCTTCCGCGATCAGGAGGTGCCGGAGAGACTGTCAGAGTCGGAGGGGCACCTCGAACGGCGCTTCGAGAGCGAGGAGCGCGACGAGCGTCCGAAAGAGAAGCGAAACCGGTAGTCAGCGGACGCGGTCGAGCCACGCGCCCGGGTCGTCGAGTTCGGTGTCCGTCGGCAGGTTCTCGGGTCGGTCCCAGACCGCCGAGGCACCCTCGACGCCGCGCTCGTCGGCGACCGTCTCGAAGAACTGCTTGCCGCGCTCGTACTGGCGGCGCTTCATGCCCAGCCCCAGCAGGCGGCGCACGAGCTGTGAGACCGGGCCACGGCCCTGCCGTCGCTCGTCGAGTTTCCGCCGGAGGTCGGCGTACTCCCCGTCGAAGGCCCGATCCATCACGAGTTCCGCGTAGCCCTCGACGGCGGTCATCGTGGTGTCGAGACTGCCCAGTGCCTCCCGGTCGAGACTGCCCTCGCCGAGGGCGTCGACGGCGCGTTCGAGGTCGGCCTCCAGCTGGTCGGCCAGCCACGGAGCGGCCCCGAACTCGGCGGCGTGGGAGACCTCGTGGAACGCGATCCAGCGGCGGAATCGCGGTTCGGACACGTCGAGCATCGCCGCCACCTTGCTGATGTTGGGGTGGACGAAGTACAGCGAGTGGGCGTCGTTCTCGGCGAGCAAGAGCGGGTCGTACTGTCCGAGGACGTTGTTGCCGAGGAAGGCGAGCGCGATGGACATGGTGCCGGTGTTGACCATGCGGGCCAGGCCCGGAATCAACCCGACCTGCTCGCCCAGCGGCGCCATCACGCGCTGGAAGGTGTCGATGTTGGCGTCGATCCAGTGGTGGCGATTCTGTATCTCGATGGAGTCGGGCACGTCGAAGTCGATGGCGGCGACTTCGCGGATGCGGCCGCGCGCCTCGCGTACGTCGTCGGCGTACCCCTCCTGTTGCTCGGTCGAGAGTGCGATAGAGCCAGGCTCGGTCGAGGCCTTGGCCGCCTCGGCGACCGCGGTCCAGTCGACCGGACCCGTTCCCGAGGCACCCGTGACCGCCTGGACGCTACGAAAGAGACCCATAGGGCCGAAAAGAGGTGACCGGTAAAAAGGTCTTCTCCCGCTAGCTCGGCAGTTCGATCTCCTCGTCGATCTCGATCTCCTCGCCGACCTCGCTCCGCGAGACCAACCATGCCAGCCCGACGATGGCACCCAGCGCCAGCAGAACGAACAGCTTCCCCGCCGCACCGCTCCCGGACTCGTCGGCCTCGTCCGCCCCGGCCCGCTCCTCGCCGTCGCCCGCCCCGCCGAAGAACGGGGCGGAGTTGGAAAACGTTGCGTCGTCGAGGTGGAGCTCGAACAGTGTGATGTCGGCCATACTGAGTGTTCCACGCGAGCGGGCTTACGGTTTGGGGAGGCGGCGAAGGTACCTCGGTGTCGACGTGATGGAGCCGGATCTGCGGATCGGTCGCCGGGTTCTTGGTCCGGCCGGTGCAGGGGATGGTATGGACGGACGACGACGCGAATTCCTCTCCGAGTTGCTGGAGACGGGCGCACCGACGGGCTTCGAGACCGCGGCACAGCGGGTCTGGATCGACCACCTCTCGGACGTGGCCGACGACGTGCGAACCGACGCGTACGGCAACGCCGTCGCGGTCCACGAGGGCGACCCCGACGCACCGACCATCGTGGTGACCGGGCACGGCGACGAGATCGGGTTCGTCGTTCGCCGGATCGACGACGACGGCTTCCTCCACCTCTCGCGGGTCGGCGGCACGGACAAGACCGTCTCCCGCGGCCAGCACGTCACGATCCGCACCGACGACGGCCCGGTCTCGGGCGTGATCGGCCAGACCGCGATCCACCTCCGCGACGGCGACGACGACGAGGTGGCCGAGATCACCGAGCAGTACGTGGACATCGGGGCCGAAGACGGCGACGAAGCGCGCGATCTCGTCGACGTGGGCGATCCGCTCACGGTGGCGTCGGGCGTCGAGGAACTGCAGGGCAACCGTCTCTCGGGACGGGCGATGGACAACCGCGTCGGGACCTGGAGCGCCGCGGAGGTCCTCCGGTACGCCGTCGAGAACGACGTGGCCGCCACGGTGCAGGCGGTCAGCACGGTCCAGGAGGAAGTCGGCGGCAACGGCGCACAGATGATCGGGTTCGACCTCGATCCGGACGCCGCCGTCGTCGTGGACGTGACCCACGCGACGGACACGCCCGGGCTGGCCGCCAAACGCGACGTTGACGTGGCACTGGGCGAGGGGCCGTCGATCCGGCGCGGACTCCCGGACCATCCGAAACTGGTCGACGCGCTCCGGACCGTGGCGGCCGACGAGGAGATCGACGTGCAACTGGAGGCGGCGAGCAACACCACCAAGACCGACGCGAATTCGATCTTCGTCCAGCGCGGCGGCATCCCTTCGGTCAACGTCGGCATTCCGACCCGGTACATGCACACGCCGGTCGAGGTGATCGACACTGGCGACCTGACCGGTGCCGTGGACGTGATCGCGGCGGCGGTGGAACGGGCCGAGGCGTTCGCGCCCTTCGCGGTCGAGCCCTAGGCCGGGCCCCCGAGACCGGCACCGAGTGGCGACCTATCGACGGAGTGGCCGTTGGAATAGCGGTACGTTTATACGTGCGTCTGCACCCGGTTTCGGTATGAGTGGACGACCGCTGGATGTCCTCGAAGCGGCACTCGGTTCGAGTGTGACGGTCCAACTGAAAGGGGGCGAGATGTACGAGGGAGAACTCACCGGCTACGACCAGCACATGAACCTGGTCATCGAGGAAGGTGAAGACACAACGATTATACGCGGCGATAACGTGGTCTCGATCAACCCATGACTGGTGCCGGAACCCCGAGCCAGGGGAAGAAAAACACCACGACACACACGAAGTGTCGCCGGTGTGGCGAAAAGTCGTATCACACCAAAAAGAAAGTCTGTTCGTCCTGTGGGTTCGGCAAATCCGCCAAGCGTCGTGACTACGCCTGGCAGGAGAAGTCGGGCGAGTAACGGACGGACACCTCACCACCCACCATGCACGAGAAGTGCGGCGTCGTCGGCGTATCGCTAGAAGACCGAGACGCCGCCCGCCCGCTCTACTACTCTCTGTACGCCCTCCAGCACCGCGGCCAGGAGTCGGCCGGCATCGTCACCCACGACGGGTTTCAACAGCACTCCCACGTCGAGATGGGGCTCGTCGGCGACGCCTTCCAGCAGGGTGACCTCGAAGATCTCAACGGCTCACAGGGGATCGGTCACGTTCGCTACCCGACCGCAGGGAGCGTCAACGCCTCCTGTGCCCAGCCCTTTTCCGTCTCGTTCAAGAGCGGCTCGCTCGGCCTGAGCCACAACGGCAACCTCGTCAACGCCGACGAGGTGGGCGACCAGCTGGCCGACCTCGGCCACGCGTTCACCTCCGACGGCGACACGGAGGTCATCGCCCACGATCTGGCGCGGAACCTGCTCGAAGAAGATCTCGTGCGTGCCGTCAAGCGGACGATGAGCCGCATCCACGGGTCGTACTCGCTGACGATCATGCACGACGACACCGTGCTGGGCGTGCGCGACCCCGAAGGCAACCGGCCGCTCTGTATCGGCGAACTCGAAGACGGCTACGTGCTGGCTTCGGAGTCGGCGGCCATCGACACGCTGGACGGCGAGTTGATCCGTGACGTGCGGCCGGGCGAACTCGTCGTCCTCCACGCCGACGGGACGGGCTACGACACGTATCAGCTCGTCCAGCCCGAGAACACGGCCCACTGCTTCTTCGAACACGTCTACTTCGCGCGGCCGGACTCGGTGATCGACGACGAACTCGTCTACGAGGTGCGCCGGGACCTCGGGCGCGCCCTCTGGGACGAGAGCGGCATCGACTCCGACGTGGTGATGCCCGTCCCGGACTCCGGGCGGGCGTTCGCCTCCGGCTACGCCGAGGCGGCCAACGAGGACGACGACGCCGACGGCGTCGAGTTCGCGGAGGGGCTGATGAAGAACCGCTACGTCGGCCGGACGTTCATCATGCCGACCCAGGACGAGCGCGAGCGGGCGGTGCGGCTGAAGCTCAACCCGATCAAGTCGACGGTCGAGGGCAAGACCGTGACGCTGATCGACGACTCCATCGTCCGGGGGACGACCTCGAACCAGCTCGTCCAGTTGCTCTACGACGCCGGCGCGGAGGAGGTCCACGTCCGGATCGGCGCGCCGCCCATCGTCGCCCCGTGTTACATGGGGATCGACATGGCCTCCCGCGAGGAGTTGATCGCGGCCGACCAGTCGGTCGCGGACATCCGCGACGAGATCGGGGCCGACTCGCTTGCCTATCTCTCAATCGACTCGGTCGCCGGCGCGCTCTCGAAGTCCAAGGCCGACCTCTGTCTCGGCTGTGTCACCGGGGAGTACCCCTACGACATCGACGGCGAGGCCAAAGACCGCGAGGTCGACCGGCCCGCCATCGGGACGGCCGCGAGCGCGGACGATTAGCTCGCGGCTGGACCGTCACGGAGCGCGAGCGTCGCCAGTCGACTCCCGCCGTCTTTCAGTACAAGACGTACAACAGCAGGTAGACGACGGTCCCGAGGGCGAAGGAGACGAGCCACAGCGTCACGGCGACGCGGCCGACGCGGGGATGGTCGGTCGCCGGAATCTCGCCCGTCGAGCGGGTCAGGGCCAGCAGGAGAACGTAGAACAGCAGGGGGATACAGACGATGGCGAGCAGGATGTGGATGCCGAGGATCGGGAAGTAGACGAACCCCTCGACGGTGGCCGGGCCCGGGAAGTCGGTGGGGCCTTCGAGGCTCACGCGGTAGAGGTAGAGCACGAGGAAGGTGGCAAAGAGCGCGAGACCGGCCAGCATCGCGTTACGGTGGCGGGCCACCTGCCCGCGACGGATGGCGCGCCAGCCGGCGAGGATCACGACGATGGCGAGGACGCTCACGACGGCGTTGATGTGCGGAATCGCTGCGAGGAACCACTCGGGCGCCACGGGGAGCGCGGCCCGGGGGATCACGCCGAGGACGGCACCGAACACCAGCGCGAGCGCCACGACGGTCAACAGGCCGGTCAACTCGGGGACGCGGTCTCGCGCGCGCAGTTCCATGACGAGAAGTACGGCCCGGACAGGAATGTGCGTTTCCGTTCGCCTGCGAGAGGCGACGCGGACTCAGGCGTACGGCGCGGGTCGCTCGCCGAGCGTGAGCTGGACCGTAGTGCGGCGGTCGTCGCGGATGACTTCGACGGGGATGGTGTCGCCCGGACTGGTCACCAGCGCGAGGTAGGTCGAGAGTTCCTCCTGGCTCCGGATCGGCTGGCCACCCATGCTGACGATCACGTCGCCGCCGGTCGGGACTCGAACGCCGTCGATGGTCGTGTTTCCGCTCGACCCCTGGAGGACGCCGCTAGATGGGCTGTCCGGGCGCACGTCGGCGATGTAGACGCCGTCGGCGTCGGAGAGACCTTCGGCCTCGGCGATCAGCGGCGTGACGCTTGTGAGGCTGACGCCCATGAACGAGTGCTGGTAGTCGCCGGTCTCGATCAGCGACGGGACGACACGGCTCGTCAGCGCGGCCGAGATGGCGAAGCCGATGTTGTCACCGCCGCCGGAGTTGATGACGCCCGCGACTTCCCCGTCGAGGGTCACCAGCGGGCCGCCGCTGTTGCCGGGGTTGACCGGCGCGTCCGTCTGGATCGCGTCCGGGATGCGGAAGTTGTTGCGCGCGGGCAGAGAGCGGTCCACGCCGCTGACTACGCCCGTGGTCATCGACCCGGTGTAGCCGAGCGGATTTCCAATCGCGATAACTGGCTGGCCGATGGCGACTTCGCCGCCGATGAGCGATAGCGGTGTCGCCGAGGCCGGGACGTCCGGGACCTCGAGGACGGCGAGGTCGCTGTAGGCGTCGGTGCCGACGACCTCGGCGGTGCGCCACTGGCCGTCGGTGAACTGGACGCGAATATCGTCGAAGATGGTCCCCGGTTCGAGGATTGCGCCTCTCGTGTCGGTCACGACGTGTTCGTTCGTGACGATGTACCGGCCGTCGTCGTAGACGAATCCCGACCCTTCGCCCACTCGGCCCCGGGAGTCCGCGTAGACGCGGATCAGGACGACCGAGTCGATAGTCTGTCTGTACACGTCGGTGTAGACCGACTGCGATTCCGGCGTCGAGTTGAGCAACTCCGTCGCCTTCGGGTTCGAGACGTTTCCCGAATCCGGCGTCCCCGACCGCGGGGTGTTACAGCCAGCAACACCGGCGGCGACGCCGGTCGCCGCGGCCAGCAACCGCCGCCGTGTCAACTGCTCACTACCCATACAGAGCCGTTAGGAGCGGGGTGGATAAAGACCAGCGATACAATCAGCGAACGCGACGGCCGTAACTCGACGGGAGTGAAAGAGTGAGGGAGGGGATGTGTGGGGTGGGTGGGGGGACAAGGGGTGGGGTGAAAGTAGGGTGGGTGTGGGGTGGGTGGGGTGGGTAGGTGGTGGGATCAGTACGCCACCACTGTGCCAGCACATGCAATTCCGGGAAGGTCGGTAATAAACGTACCTGTGCTATTATCTATTCTGATAATTGCCTGTGCCAGAATCGGCTCGGGGTCGGATCGTAACGGGTCAGGAGGCGACCGCGGTAACGGAAACATCAGGGAGGATTCAGTGAAATTTACCGCTTCACCGAGACGAGCCCTTCTTCGGACCGCGTATTTCCCCCAATCTATTTCTTGACTTGCGGTCATACCACGAACAAGAATGGTTCGCGAATCCGTGGTGTTGTCGGGTGCCTGCCAGTACGGCGTGATTAACAGATGAGTCAGGGATCTCCAGTCGTCCTCGTCGTGGACGACAACAGGGCTATCGCGAACACCTATACGGCATTTCTCTCGGACGAGTACGACGTCCGGACCGCCTACAACGGGAAGGAGGCGCTCGACGAACTCGACGAGACCGTCGACGTGGTGCTGCTGGACCGCCGGATGCCGGAGGTGTCCGGTGACGCCGTCCTCGAAGAGATCGAGTCCCGCCAGCTCGACTGTCGGGTCGTCATGCTGACCGCGGTCGACCCCGACTTCGACATCATCGACATGGGCTTCGACGAGTACCTCGTCAAGCCCATCGAGCGCGAGGAACTCAACGAAGTCGTCAGCGAGATGCTGGAGCGGGCGACCTACGACGACGACTTCCGGCGCTTCCTGGCCCTGGTCTCGAAGAAGGCAACACTCGAAAAGGAGAAGTCCAGCGCGGAACTGGAGGCCAGCGACGAGTACGCGAAGATCAAGCAACGCCTCAACGACCGGCGCGAACAGGTCGGCGTCGACATGTCCGATCTCGAGGAGAACTTCTCGGACGTGTCTGGCACGATCAAGGTGACCGAGATGGACGCCTCGGGCGACCGCGACGTGCCGGACATCCCGGGCATCGACGAGGACGAGGCCGAGGAGTAGCGGGTTTCAGCCCTCGAACTGTTCGTCGGAGACCTCGTACGTTATCGTCAGCGTCCCCGGCCTGTGATCTCTCGCTGCATCCCGTAGCGATTTGAACTGAGCCATCAGTTCACGGGCCTCGTCCGATCCCTCCCGGACGGTCTTCGACTCCTCTCTGATCGTGTCGTGGACCCGTTCGAGGACGGTCCGCACGGCGTAGGCGTCCCGTTTCGAGTCGATTTCGAACGTCGCTTCGTGTCTGTCCATACCTGTGGGTCGGGGCCCAGTGGGTTAACGTTCCGCATGATGGGGCCAGTGAGGGCGGTTCGCTCGTGGCGGCGTTCGCGGTCGGCGAGCCGATGCTCGCGGGTCACCTCGTTCCCCGCTCGCGTACCGAGGTCTCACTGTGGTCGACCTCGCACCGCTCACCGGCGGACCCCTACGGGACAGCACCCGCAACGCTGCGCCGTCGGCGTCCCTGGCGACGGAGACACTCAGCCGTCGCTCACCGATTTACTCAGAGAGGAATTATGCGTGGATGCAGTCCCAAGGGGAGTGCACCCGCACTCGTTTCGGCGGCATCGCCGCCGAGGTTGCGGGCATCGCCCGCAGGTGAGTGCGTGGGACCGGATTTGAACCGGCGGACCCCTACGGGACAGCGCCCTCAACGCTGCGCCGTTGGCCTGGCTTGGCTACCCACGCACTGCGTGTCTGTCTGCACTCCATCGGTATCCGTGGCCGGATAAAAGGGCTTTCGTTTGCCGACGGCGAGCCGGTCCGACGAACCGCCGGGACGGGCTGACGCCGGAAGTGGCAGTGGTGTCGGAAACGGACCTTTCAAATACGGGGCAGCTATTACCGCTCGTATGGCCAAATACTCGACCGGCGGCGCGGGCGGAAACGCCGGCGGGAGCTGCGAACTCTGCGGCACGGAGGACGCCGACCTCCGGACGGCGAACGTCGCCGGAGCCCAGCTCGAAGTCTGTGCGGACTGCGCACAGCACGGCGACGACGCGACCGGTAGTTCCGACGACGACAGCAGAAGCGACAGCGACCGCAAGCGCCGCGCGGCACAGAACGCCGCCCGCATCGACGACGCACGCAAGGGCGACCCGAGCCACTGGGAGGAGGAAGGCACGGACTACGAGGACGACCAGTTGCCCTACCTCGTCACCGACTACGGCAAGCGGCTCACTACCGCACGCCAGGACGCCGGCCTCCAGCTCGAAGAACTCGCCGACGAACTCGGCATCGACCAGTCCGACCTGCTGGCCGTCGAACAGGGCCGTGCCACCCAGGCCGGGGTCGGCGGCTCCGTCATCACCAAACTCGAAGACAGGCTCGACGTGGAACTCGCCGAATCCTGACCGACTGGACGCAGCGGCCCCGTTCGTTTTTGTTCCGCGCCCACCAGATAGCCCTATGCACCTCTCGCCCGAACAGGAAGCGATCCGCGACACGGTCCAGGCGTTCGCCGAGGACGAGATCCGCCCGGTCGCCGGCGAGGCCGACGAGACCGGCGAGTTCCCCGAAGACGTGTGGGACGGGCTGGCCGACCTCGACCTGACCGGACTGACGGTGCCCGAGGAGTACGGCGGGTACGACGCCGACCGCGTGACCTACGCCCTCGTCAACGAGGCCGTCGCCTACGGCGCGCTCGCGGTCGCCACCGCGCTCTCGGTCCACTGTCTCGCGACCTCCTGCATCCGCGAGTTCGGCGACGAGTCGCTCCACGAGGCGTGGCTCCCCGAGATGGTCGACGGACGGCCCGTCGGCGCGTTCGCCCTCTCGGAACCGCAGGCCGGCTCGAATCCCGCCGAGATGACGACCGAGGCGCGCCGCGACGGCGACGAGTACGTCATCGACGGCACCAAACAGTGGATCACGAACGGCGAGCGCTCGGGGGTCGTCGTGCTGTTCGCCAAGACCGACCGCCAGAGTCCAGGAAGTGTCACGCAGTTTCTCGTCCCGAAAGACACCGACGGGCTGGAAGTCGGGAAGCGGGAGGACAAGCTGGGACTGCGAGCGAGCGACACGACGACGCTGGAGTTCGACGGCGCGCGGATTCCAGCGGAGTACCGACTGACCGAGGAGGGGCGCGGACTGTCGGCCGCGCTGTCGATCCTGACCGGCGGGCGCATCGGCATCGCCGCCCAGTCGGTCGGGCTCGCACAGGCCGCACTCGACGCCGCGGTCGACTACGCTCAGGAACGCGAACAGTTCGGCCAGCCCATCGGCGACTTTCAGGCGATCCAGCACAAACTCGCGGAGATGCACACGACCGTTCGGGCCGGTCGGCTGTTGACGCTAGACGCCGCACGGCGTGCGGACGCGGGCGAGAGCGTCCGCGGCGCGGCGAGCATGGCGAAGTACTTCGCCAGCGAGGGGGCCGTCGACGTGACCAACGAAGCCGTCCAGATCCACGGCGGGTACGGCTACACCAAAGACTTCGACGTGGAGCGGTTCTATCGGGACGCCAAGGTGACGACGATCTACGAGGGGACCACCGAGATCCAGAAGCGCGTCATCGCCGAGGAGTTGCGTTGATCCCGCGTTCGGTTGCGGACCGCGACGGACCTGAGCAGGCCGAAAGCGGTCTTGCGTGACAGGGTGACCGATCACCGAAGGGGCTATTTTCGGGCCGGTCGTACCGCAGGCCGTGATTCAGGAGTACGACGCGCTGGTCTACGACCTCGACGGGACGCTGGTCCACCTCGACGTGGACTGGGAGGAAGTGCGCCGGGAGGTCGCCGCGGTCTTGCGTCCCCGTGGCGTCGACGTGGACGGCGCGGACCTGTGGTCGATGCTCGAACTGTCCGAGGAGGCGGGGTATCGCCGGCTCGTCGACGAGACCATCGCCGAGTTCGAGCGCGAGGGGGCGCGCGCCTCGCGGCGACTCCCGCCGGCACAGACGGTCCCCGCCGACCAGCCGGTGGGCGTCTGTTCACTGAACGCCGAGTCGGCCTGCCGGATCGCCCTGGAGACCTACGGCCTCGACGGACGCGTCGACGTGATCGTCGGCCGCGACTCCGTGGCGACCGAGAAGCCCCACCCCGAACCGCTGTTGACGACTATCGAGGGTCTCGGTGCGACGCCGGAGCGAACGCTGTTCGTCGGCGACTCGGCGCGCGACGAGGAGACGGCAGAGCGTGCGGGCACGGATTACGTGTACGTCCGCGAATTCGAGTTCTAGGTCTGTTCGCGGCGCGCGTAGAGGTAGACGGCGACGGCGGTACAGAACCAGACGACGGCCCCCACCCGGATGGCGAAGTTCGCGCGGGCCGCCCAGGTCTGCAGTTCGACGACGACCGCGAGCAGGGCGACCAGTGGCGCACCGACGACGATGGTCGTGACGAAGGTCACCTGCATCACCCAGCCGTAGTCGATCCCCTCGGGATCGGTCGTCTCGGCCGGTTCGCGGTCGATCGGTGCCACATCACCCGCTGGGGACGGTCCGAATATGCCTCTGTCGGTCCCGCGTTGCCAGTATCGGACACGTTTAGGGGCTCGGCCGACCGACTCGAAGGTATGCGAGCGAAGGATATCCGGGAGAAAGCGGGCGAGGAGCCGATCACGATGCTGACCGCTTACGACGCCCCGACGGCCGAACTGGTCGACGCGGCCGGCGTCGATATGATCCTCGTGGGCGACTCCATCGGGAACCTCCGACTGGGTTACGAGTCGACGCTTCCCGTCACCGTCGACGAGATCGAGAGCGCCACCGCCGCCGTCGCACGGGCGACCGAGGACGCCATGGTACTCGCGGACATGCCGTTCCTCTCCTTCGGCGCCGACGAAGACGAGGCCGTCGAGAACTGCGGCCGGATGCTGAAGGCGGCCGACGCCGACGGTGTGAAACTCGAATCCGGCCCCCACACCGTCGAGTTGACGCGTCGGCTCACACAGATCGGCGTGCCCGTGCAGGCCCACCTCGGGTTGACGCCCCAGCGCGAGAACGAGACCGGCCTGTTCCGGCAGGGGACCGACGAGGAGGCGGCCCGGCGGATCGTGGACCTGGCCGAACGCCACGAGGACGCGGGCGCGTTCTCGCTCGTCCTCGAACACGTCCCGGCCAACGTCGGCGCGGCCGTCACCGAGGCCATCGACATCCCGACCATCGGCATCGGTGCCGGCCCGGAGTGTGACGGGCAGGTCCTCACCGTCGACGAGGTGATCGGCCTGAGCGAGGGCGTGGCCCCATTCTCGAAGGCCTTCGGCGACGTGCGCGAGGAGATGCGCGACGCCATCTCGGGGTACAAAGACGCCGTCGAATCCGGCGAGTTCCCGGCCGAGGAACACAGCCACTACGAAGAAGACGTCGACGACCTGTACTGAGTCGCCGATTACAGGTCGGCCAGAAACTCGTCCAGCCCGTCGTTGAACGCCGCGGAATTTTCGAGCATCGCCATGTGACTGGTGCCGGGGACCTCGGCATACTCGGCGTCCGGGAGGTTGTCCGCGAGATACTCCGAGAACGTCGGCGGCGTCAGCGAGTCGTTGTCGCCGACGATACAGAGCGCGGGGACGGAGATCTCGTCCAGTCGGTCCCGCACGTCGAAGGTGTCGCAGGTCGAGAGGTCCCGTCGCAACATCTCGATGCCGACCTCGCGCATGAGGTCGTCGGTCGGACCCGCGGCGGGGTGGTCGGTGTCCTCGAACAGGACGTTCGCCGACCGCATGAACTGGAGGATCGGTTCCACGTCGTCGCCCAGCAGTGCGCCCACGTCCTCGCCGATGCCGAGTTTGGCACCGGTCCCGGCGAGGACGACGGCCTCGGGGTCGTACGCGCCGTCGAGAACCAGCGTCTGGACGACCGCACCGCCCAGCGAGTGGCCGGCGATCACGTCGGCGTCGACCTCGCGGGCGACCGCTGCCACGTCCGCGACGTACGCGCTCATCGTCTCCGGGCCGGCCTCGGTGTCCACGTCCTCGGACTCACCGTGGCCGCTGAGATCCACGGTGACGGCGGTGTAACCGTCTCTGCCGGTCTGGTCGCGCCACACGTCGTGGCGCTGGCCACTGCCGTGGACGAACAGGACGACCGGCCCGTCCGTCGACTCGTCGCTCCAGTACGCCGTCTCGCGACCGTCGTGTGTCACCGTCGCCATGGCGACCGCTTCTCCCGACAGGGATTTAAACCCCGCCGAGAGGGTGTGACCCACTCTCCGGGTTGAACCGCAACACAGCCGTTCGGATGCAACCCCGACGCCCTTTGCCGGTTTGGCGACGACAGGTTTATATACTATAGCGACTAACTTAGAGTTAGTATGAATGGTCAAGAGCAGTTCAGAGCCGAGGAAGGCCCCGTCGGTCGTCGCGAGTACGACGACGGTGCGGTCGTGTTCGTCGCCGACGTGGGCGTCGGGCGTGACGCGAGCGTGGACGTGGTCGGTGACACGGCCATCGTCGTCGCCGACGACGAGCAGTACGAGTTCGACATCGAGAGCGGCGAGAACGCGCAAGCGTTTATCAAAAACGGCGTCCTCACTGTCGAGGTGAACGCATGAGACTCACCGTCAAGCCCCTGAAACAGAAGGACGCGGGTCGCGGACTCGCCGCCATCGACCGCGCGGCCATGTCCGAGATGGGCGTCGAGAACGGCGACTACATCGTCATCGAGGGCAAGAACAGCGGCCGCGCGGTCGCCCGCGTCTGGCCCGGCTACCCCGAGGACGAGGGCAAGGGCGTCGTGCGGATCGACGGCCAGCTCCGCCAGGAGGCCAACGTCGGCATCGACGACTCCGTCGAGGTCGAGGACGCCGACGTCCAGCCCGCGACCTCCATCACGGTCGCGCTCCCCCAGAACCTCCGGGTCCGGGGTAACGTCGGTCCCCACATCCGGAACAAGCTCTCCGGACAGGCCGTCACGACCGGGCAGACGGTGCCGTTCTCGCTCGGTCTCGGTCCGCTCTCCTCGATGTCGGGCCAGAAGATCCCGCTGAAGATCGCAGAGACCGATCCCTCTGGAACGGTGGTCGTCACCGACTCCACGGACATCCAGGTGAGCGAGAAGCCCGCCGAGCAGATCGCCGGTGACCGTGGTGCCGGCGGTGCCGCCAGCCAGGAGACGCCCAACGTCACCTACGAGGACATCGGCGGCCTCGACGACGAACTCGAACAGGTCCGGGAGATGATCGAACTCCCGATGCGCCACCCCGAGCTGTTCCAGCAGTTGGGGATCGAGCCGCCGAAAGGCGTACTCCTCCACGGCCCGCCGGGCACCGGGAAGACCCTGATGGCGAAAGCCGTCGCCAACGAGATCGACGCGTACTTCACGAACATCTCTGGCCCCGAGATCATGTCCAAGTACTACGGGGAGTCGGAGGAGCAACTCCGTGAGGTGTTCGAGGAGGCCGAGGAGAACTCGCCGGCCATCGTCTTCATCGACGAGATCGACTCCATCGCGCCCAAGCGCGGCGAGACCTCCGGCGACGTGGAACGCCGGGTCGTCGCTCAGCTCCTCTCGCTGATGGACGGGCTCGAATCCCGCAACGAGGTCGTCGTGATCGGCGCGACCAACCGCGTCGACAGCATCGACCCCGCACTCCGGCGGGGCGGCCGCTTCGACCGCGAGATCGAGATCGGCGTCCCGGACAAGGACGGCCGCAAGGAGATCCTGCAGGTCCACACCCGCGGGATGCCCCTGGCCGACGGGATCGACCTCGACCAGTACGCCGAGAACACCCACGGGTTCGTCGGCGCGGACCTCGAATCGCTGACCAAGGAGTCGGCGATGAACGCGCTCCGGCGCATCCGCCCGGAACTCGACCTCGAATCGGACCAGATCGACGCCGAGGTCCTCGACCGGTTGCAGGTCACCGAGAACGACTTCAAGGACGCGCTGAAGGGCATCGAACCCTCCGCGCTCCGCGAAGTGTTCGTCGAGGTGCCCGACACCACCTGGGAGGACGTGGGTGGCCTGGGCGACACCAAAGAACGCCTCCGCGAGACGATCCAGTGGCCCCTCGAATACCCCGAGGTGTTCGAGACCATGGACATGCAGGCCGCCAAGGGCGTCCTCATGTACGGCCCGCCGGGCACGGGGAAGACCCTGCTCGCCAAGGCCGTCGCCAACGAGGCCCAGTCCAACTTCATCTCGGTCAAGGGCCCCGAACTGCTGAACAAGTTCGTGGGCGAGTCCGAGAAGGGCGTCCGCGAGATCTTCGAGAAGGCGCGGTCGAACGCACCGACCGTGATCTTCTTCGACGAGATCGACTCCATCGCGGGCGAACGCGGTCGCCACGCCAGCGATTCCGGCGTCGGTGAACGGGTCGTCTCCCAGCTCCTCACGGAACTCGACGGCATCGAGGCCCTGGAGGACGTGGTCGTCATCGCGACCTCCAACCGGCCGGACCTGATCGACTCGGCGCTGCTCCGTCCCGGACGGCTGGACCGTCACGTCCACGTCCCCGTCCCCGACGAGGACGGCCGCCGGAAGATCCTCGAAGTCCACACCCGGAACAAGCCCCTGGCCGACGACGTGGACCTGGACAAGCTTGCCCGCAAGACCGAGGGCTACGTCGGTGCCGACATCGAGGCACTGACCCGCGAGGCCTCCATGGCCGCCTCCCGGGAGTTCATCAACAGCGTCTCCCCGGAGGAGGTCGGCGAGAGCGTGGGCAACGTCCGCGTGACGATGGAGCACTTCGAGAACGCGCTCGACGAAGTCGGCCCCAGCGTCGACGACGAGACCCGCGAGCGCTACGACGAGATCGAAGAACGCTTCGACAAGAAGGAAGCCGGCGTCGAAGAAGACACGGTCAGCCGGACCTTCCAGTAGGACCTCACTTTTTCCGTCGGGAGTCGCCGCTGGCGACCCCCGAAGCAAAAACGTGGGGAAAAAGGCGCGACTCGCGCCGACTGCACGAGTCGCGTGAACCGGCGGCTTCGCCGCCGGATGCTGGAGCTCGGTATACCGGGCGTCTGCAGCGTTCTGTTTTTGTCGGTGCGCTGTCGAGTCACCGCATGGTCTCGACCGACTGGCTCGTCACGGCAGCACTCGGCACCGCTGCATCGGCCATCGGACTGTTTCTGCTCTGGCTAGCACGCACCGGCTCCCACGAGGACCTTCGGCCGCCGGTGGACTGGGGTGCCGATCTGGGACTCGTCTCCGTCGAGCAGACACGTACCAGACGGCTCATCTGGGCGGGATACGGTCTCGTCTCGCTGCTCGTTGGGATCGCGTTTTTCGTCGTCCTCGTCGTCGCGTTCTGAGGCCTGCAAAGGGGCAGGATCCGCGCACGGCGAGCGCATCGGTCAGTATCGCGCGTTCACACCATCCGCATCGGCCATCCGGCTTCGACAACCGGAGTCAGAAAATCAGTCGGTCGTCTCGAAGAACTCGTCGAGGAGCTTTCGCTGGCCGGCCCGGAGGTGGTGCAGGAGTGTTGGGCCGGTGATACCGAGCGCCTCGGCGACTTCCTCGGCGGTACTCCCGCGTGGCGATTCGAAGTAGTCGGCGAAGAATGCGGTCCGGAGGGCGTTCTCCTGGCGGTCGGTGAGTCGGTCACCGAGCGTGTCCCGGAACTCGCCGACGGTCGTCGCCTCGCGCCGGCGCTCGCGTTTCGCGACGACGGTCGCGTCGTGGGCTCGCGAGAACGCGTCGGCGATCCGTCGAACCTCCGCATCGGGCGGTAACTCGACGACGATCCGTCCCTCGCCCGCGTCGTAGGTCGCCGAGCGGAGCGTCGCGCCCTGTCCCACGAGTTGCCCGAGCGGCGTCGACTCGTCGAGTATCACCTCGAACGACCCGCCGTCGTCGCGGTCCGCGACGATCCGCGTCCCGAGGACCGCCTCGCCGTCGAGCGAGCGCTCGACCGCGCCGGGCGCGTCACCCTCGGCGTCGAGATAACAGACCAGACGGTCGCCGTCGGGGACCAGACCAGTCACCGACAGCGACGTCTCCGTCTCGGCGGCGGCCGCGACCAGCGGCGCGTCGCCGTCGGTCAGTGCGAACACGAGTTCGACGACGGCGTCGGACGACAGGAGTGAGCGGTTTCGAGCGGCGGTCACCGCGAACCCGGCCATCTCGCCGACGATGCCGAAGTTGCGTCGTTCGCGCTCGGAGAAGGCGTCGCGGTCGGACGCGTAGACGCCGACCACGCCGTGGACGCTCTCGCCGTCGGTCAGCGGGACCGCGAGCATCGACTGGACACCGTCGGCGAAGGCCGCCCGTCGGATCGGTTCGGGAACGGCGTCGGCCTCGCCGAGGGACTGGACGGTCTCGGGTTCGCCGCTCTCGATCGCCCGCCGTTCGGGCACGCGGCCGTCGCCGTCGAGTTCGTCCGCGATGCGGTCGAGCGTCCGGTTGTTCGCCCCAGCCGCCGCGCGCATCACGAGGTCGTCGCTGCCGACCGCACGCTCGCCGACCCAGGCGAACTCGTAGAGGGTCGTCTCACCCAGTTGCGCACAGATCGTCTCCGCGATCTCCGCGCGGGTCGAGGCCGCGACCAGCTCCCCCAGCACGTCCGCGATCAGTTCGCTGGTGACCGTCAGCCGGTCCACCTCCCCGCGTGCGTCCGCTAACTGTCGCTCGATCCGGCGTTCCTCGGTCCGGTCCCGCAAGTAGAGGTAGACCGCCTCGCCGTCGGGGACCAGCGACACGTCGAGCCAGCGGTCGAGGGCGGGGTAGTACGCGTCGAACGACCGCTCGCGCTCGGGTGGCTGCTCGAAGGCCCCCGGAACCCGTGCCTCGACGGACTCGGGAAACACCGCGTCGATGGGCTCGTCGGTCGCGTCGTCCCCGCCGAGGTCCAGCAGGTCGCGGGCGGCCGGGTTCAGGTCCCGGACGGTCCCGTCGGGCGCGACGTCGACCATCCCGATCGGTGCGTTCCGGGCTCGGTCGTTCATCTCGCTCGCCTCGTGGATTCCGGGCAGTGATACTTGAGACTCACGGCGTGTCCGGCTCGATCCCGGTCACCTCGAATCGGGCGCCGCCCGACGTGGATTCGCCGACCTCGATCGACCAGCCGTGCAGGGCAGCGATGCGGGCGACGATGGACAGTCCCAGCCCGGTACCGTGGTCGTCGGTGCTGTACCCCGGCTCGAAGACGCGCTCGCGGTCGGTCTCGGGAATACCGGGGCCGTCGTCTTCGACGTAGAAGCCGGTCCGACCGTCCGGCAGGGGACCGACCCTCACGGTGACGCGATCGGTCGATTCGGTGGCTTCGTCGGGACCCGGCGACCCGTGTTCGACCGAGTTCCGGAACAGGTTCTCGAAGAGGCGGCCAACGCGGTCGGCGTCGGCGGTCGTCGTCGGGAGCGAGCCGTCGACGGCGAGCGTGGCGTCGGCGGTCTCGACGGTCTCCCACGCGGCCTCGGCGACCGCGTCGAGGGCGACCGTCTCGTCGGGATCGACCACGTCCCGGCCGCGGGCCAGCGTCAGCACGTCCCGGATGATCCGTTCCATGCGATCGTGTGCGGCGGCGACCCGCTGGAAGTGGCCGTCGTCGCCCGTCTCGCGACCGGCCCGGAGCCGGGCCGTCGCCACGTCGAGCGGGTTCCGGAGGTCGTGGCTGACCACGCTCGCCACGTGGTCCACGTCGATGTCCACCGACCCGTCGTCCCCCTCCTCGGGGAGCGGGACGAACGCGAGAACGGCCTCGCTGTCGGGCTCCGGCGGAACGACCCGCACGAGGTATCGCTTCGCTCCGCCGTCCGCGGGGGTTCTCCCCTCGTTCCGGACGCGAACGGGACCGTCGCCTGACAGGACGGCATCGAAGCCGTCGGCCGACACCGGGGTGACGCCGAGGTCGGCCATCGCGGCGGCCACCGGTTCGCCGACCGTCGCCGGCCCGAAGACTGCCTCGAACGGGTCGTTCACCGCGCGGACGAGCGCCGTCCCGTCCTCGAAACCGATCCGGCAGGCGGGATCGGGCCACCGCTCGGTCCGGATCGGGGCCGCGTCGGCTCCGTCCCCGGTCATGCGTTCGCGTCCCCCGTCACGGACGACGACGCGACGGTCGATGTCTCGGTGAGCATTGGCGTTGTGCTGTGTACACGTGGGGTCGTTTTAGTCGGTGTCGCTAGGTATACAGAGTCGACGAGGAGCTGGGCGAACGCGGACTGGGAGGGGGCACCCCACGGCGCCGTCAGGCGTGTTCCTCGTAGGGCTGGACGACGACGAAGCCGCCGGTACCGGTGAAATCCATCTGGAAGCGCTCGCCGGACTCCTGGCCGATCATGTCCGAGAGGTTGGTGTTGACCGACACGTCCGGCGTGGTCCCGCTCCAGGCGACGGTCGCGCTCGGGTCGGTCGTGACCGGTGGCTCCATCACGACTGGGTCGCCGTGGGTCGTCAGCGCCACGTAGCCAGGACCCTCGAGGTAGACGTTCGTGAATCCACCCGCGAACGAGCCGGCGAGACTGTCGATGCTACTGATCTCGTAGTCGAGTTCTGGATCGAACGCCAGCACGTCCTCGCCGTTGACCGTGACCGACTCGTCGGCGTCGAGGTCGAGGATCTGGACTTTCTTCTCCCGATCGGCCAGGTAGACGTGGCCCTGGCCCTCGACGGTCATCACGGGCGTCCCCTCGCCGGTCGCGGCCTCCTTGAGGAAGCCGGTGATTCCGCCCTCGGCCGAAGCCTGGCCAGTGAAAGAGAGATCGCCGGTGTAGGCGATCATCGCGCCAGCCTTGGCCAGCAGCGATCCATCGACGGCTGCGTCGAGCGTGTAGCTGTTCTCGAGTTGGAACCGTTCGTCGGATTCGGTCGGTGCGTGTTCGGATTTGAACTGGTCGACATCCATGGTAGCACCTCGCCGCCGCGGGACTAATAAACAGGTGGCGGCGTTTCAGAGCGAGAAACGGACACGGGACGCGGTCGGTCACTCGCTCTCGCGGCCGATGGCCTCGAAGTCGTCGAGAGCGTCCGCCGCGTCGCCGAGCAGGCGTCTGGCGCGCCGCTCCAGCCGGTCGGCGTTCGCTTCGAGTTCACCGAACTCCTCGTGAGACGCGCGTTCCTCGGCCGAGAGTTCGGCCTCGACGACCCGGCGCTTGGACTCGACGCCGAAGTAGTCGCCGAGGACCTCGTAACCCAGCACCGTACACTGGTGGGTGACCGCCGCCCGTACGTCCTCGCGGTCGACCGGCTTGCAGAGGTAGTCGTCGAAGGGCATATCGAGGACGTCGAACCCCGGATCGATCGCGGTGACCATGATCACTCGCCCGTCGAAGTCGCCCTCGTCGAGGCATTCGAGGACCTCGTCGCCGGACAGCCCCGGCATATGGCGGTCGAGCAGAACCACGTCGAACGCGTGGTCCTCGACGGCTCGCAGTGCGTCCTCGCCGCCGTAGGCCGTCTCGACCTCACAGAGGCCCCGCAACCGGAGCGCGTACGCGTCCGCAACTTCCCGCTCGTCGTCGACGACCAGCGCCCGCGGGCGGTCCTCGTCGGCTTCGTCGGTCCCGTCACCCATCTCGGTCTCGGTATTGTTCGGTCACGGTCATAACGCCTGTCGTTCGCCACGCCAGCGACCGGGTCTGTATTACTAGAGGGGTCGGCGAGCGGCCGTCTGTATAGCTAGCATCGATCCATAGCACGATGGCGTGTTTCGGTCGATATACGATGACCGGAGACACGCGGCGGTACGGAACGACCGGTGGCGTAAGAACCGACCCGGAGACCGAGGACGCGGACACCGCAGGAGCGGGGGGCATGACGCCCGACGAACTGCTCGAACTGCTCGGCGACGAGTACACTCGGGCGGTGCTGGGGGCGATTCTCGACCGCCCGCGCAGCGGTAGGGCGGTCGCCGACGAAGCCGGCGTCTCCCGGGCGACGGCATTCCGTCGTCTCAACGAGCTGGCCGAACTGGGTCTCGTGGAGACCGAGTACCGTCTCGATCCCGACGACGGCCACCACCACAAGCGCTATCGCGCGGTGATCGATACTTTTTCCGTCACGTTCGGGGAAGAAGGATTCGAACTGGCCGTCGACACCGACGGGACACACGCCCGGGGGCGAGTACCCGCTCGCGCGCCGGCGAACGATTGACGACTGGAGGAGCGACACGTTGCCAGGGACCCGGGACCGCGTTCGACGGACGCGACAGGGGCAGCGAGGACGATGAGCGTCGCTCCTGCCGGTCGCCTCGCGGTCGTGATCCTGGCGGTCGTGGTCGCCGGCGCGCTCGCGGCTTCGCTGTGGCCCCGACGCGACGAGGCGACCGCGCGCTCGCTTCTGGGCGTCGCGCTGGCCCTGCTCCTCGGCAGTCTCGTTCACCTCCTCGTGGCTGGTCCGAACGGGGCAGCAGTCGTCCGCGGCCTGACCGGTCGGGAGTCGGCCGACCTGCTCTGGGTCGTCCTCGGTGCCGCGACCAGCGTCGTCGCTGGGGGCCTCTGGTCGCTGTTCGCGTTCAGGTACACTGGCCGCGACTCCCGGTCGATCCGGGTCGTCGCGACGGGTGTGGGACTGCTCTCACTGGGGAGCGTCACCGTCGCGGTCCGGGCCGCGACCGCCGGGCCCTCGGTCGCGCTCGTCGACGCGCTCACCGTCGGGTATCTCCTCGTGGGGTTCCTGGCGACGGTCGGGGTCTTCCTGTTGCTGTGGGCGTCGGTCGGCGCGAACGCCTTCCCCGTTCGGGAACCGCTGTTGCTGTCCAGCGGGGTCGTCGTCCTCCTGTCGGGCGTCCACGTCGCGCAGGTGTTCGGCCGTCCCGAGTTGTACCCCGCCTCGGTCGCAGTCGCCGCCGGCTCCTTTCTCCTGCCGGTACGGCGCTATCCGATCTTCGAGACGCTCCCGGCCGCGCGCGTCGCCGGCCGCGACCGCGTCGTGGACGAGTTGGCCGACGGCGTGGTCGTCGCGGACCGGACGGGGGCGGTCCAGGACCTGAACCCGTCCGCGGAACGCCTGTTCGGCGTCTCCGTCGAGGCGGCCACCGGCCGCTCGGTATCCACAGTCCTGAACCAGCGGCTCGATCCGGACGAGGTCGTTGCCTCACAGGAGCCGATCCGGGTCGATACCGGCGGCATCACCGTCGAGGTGACCGGGTCGCCGGTAACCGACCGACGTGACCGATCGTTCGGGACGGTCCTGCTCTGTACCGACGTCACTGACCGCCGGACCAGAGAGGAGAAGTTGACCTTGCTCTCCCGGTTCGTCGCGGACGTCGTGGACGACCGGATGGCCGACGTGGCCGCGGACGCCGCAGCGGTCACCGACGGAACCGAGACGGCCGACGAGACCGCAGTGGCCGACAGCGTCTGGACACGAACGACCGACCTCACGACCTTAGTCGCACACGCCCGGGAGATCGAACAGGCCATCGCCGACGGAAAGGGGACTGCCACCGGGACGGACCTCCGCCCCCGAATACACGAGGCCGTCGACGACGCGGCCGGTGACGGCGTCGACCTCGTGGTCGACCCTCCGGAGACACCGCTGTCGGCCGATCTCTCCGCCACCCTCTTCGAGGCCGTCGTGAAACTCGTCGTCGAGGACGCCACCGAGCGAGCCCCGGACCGCGTGACGGTCGACGCCACTGCGGCTCCGCCGACGGTCCGGGTCAGCGCCGAGCCGACGGCGTCGGCGGATCGGTCGACGGCCGGCCAGACCGACGACGTGACGATTCCCGTCGTCCGTCTCGCGGTCGAACAGATCGGTGGCACGGTATCGGTGACGCGGGCCGGAGACCGACGGCAAGTGAGGGTCGAGTTCCCGCCGTCGGAGGGGGGTGACCGATGGTAGCCGTCGGCTGGACGCTGGGCGCTGTCGCAGTCGCGAGTGGCTGCGTCGCGACGGTCGTCGAGACGAGCAGATACCGTGATCGGCCCGGAGCCGTCCCGTTCGCGCTGCTGGTCGCGCTACTGAGTGGGCTGGCAGTCGCAGTGTCGCTGTGGCAGACCGGGCTCGTGCCGGTCGGGTCGACGGTAGCCATCGAGGCACTCCTGCTCGGTGGCTACGCGTTCACGTCCGTACTCTGGATCGGGGTCGTCTTCGAGTACACCGGTCGGGGGCCAGCCTTGACCGCTCGACGCTGGGCAGGACTGCTCGCGCTCGGCTGTCTCGCCATCGGTAGCACGGCCGTCACGTGGCTCCACGAGATCGGGCGTGTTCCACTGGGAACGGTCGGGCGCGTCTCGTACTTGACCACGTTCTTCCTGCAGATCGCGGTGTTCTCGCTCGGTCTGCTCGGAGTCGTCCTGGTCGCCCGGTCGGCGACGGCGTACGACGACCTGTCGCTCCCGCGTGCGAGCGCCCTCACCGTCGCGGGCCTGGGTATCACGTTCCTGCCGCTGACGGTAGGCTTCGGTCGGTTGTTCACACCGGGGGCGACGCTGCGGACGGCGTTCCTGCAACTCTGTCTCGTGATCGGTCTCTTTGCCGCGATGGAACTCACGGCGGGCCTGTTCGAAACGGGGCCGACCGCAGGCCACCTCGCCCGAGAGACGGTGCTGGATACGGTGGGCTCGCCCGTGGCCGTGGTCGACCGCGCGAACCGGCTGCTCGACCTGAACGACGCCGCCGCCGAGGTGTTCGAGATCGACCGGACGCGACTACGGAACCGGTCGCTGGAGGCGGTCGCGGGCATCGACGAGGGGACCAACCTGTCGGCCCCGCTCACGATCCGAACTGCGGACGGCCGCCGGGAGTTCGTCGTGGACCGTAGCGCCATCGAGGACGGAACCGGGACCGTCCTCGGGTACGCCTACCGGTTCCGGGACGTGACCGACCGAAAGACACGCGAACAGCGGCTCCAGGTACTCAACCGGATCACGCGTCACAACCTCCGGAACGACCTCGACGCGATCCGCGGATTCGCCGAGACGATCCGAGACGAGGACCTCGGCGACGCCGAGACGGAGCGGTACTTCGACCGGATCGAAACGCTCGCGCAGGGCCTCGTCGACCTCTCGTCGGCCATCGAGCGCTCCGAACGGCTGATGACCGGTCCGACCCCGCGACGGGAGCGGTGCGACCTGTCGGCTGTGGCCGAGACGGTCGCAGACCGAACCGACGGCGAGCGGGTCGTCGTCGACCGTCCCGACGACCCCGTCGAGATACGCTCGGATCCGGGGGTCGTCCGGCTCGTCCTGAAAGAACTGGTCGAGAACTCGATGGAACACATCGACGGAGACGAGCCGGTGGTCGTCGCCGTCCGGCAAAGCGAGAACGGCGGGACGCTCGACGTGCGTGATTCCGGGCCCGGAATCCCGGATCACGAGCGCGCCGTCTTGCTCGAAGGCGAGGAAACCGAAGGTATGCACGGCACGGGCGTCGGCCTCTGGCTCGTCTCCTGGGGGGTGACCCGCCTCGGCGGCCGACTGTCCTTCGGAGACCGTGCGTCCGACGATAGCACTGTCGCCGTCCATCTTCCCGATCTCGGAGTCGAACAGGAAGAATGACACGTTTTAACAATCGCCAGACCGAATACGATACAGTTGCGCGCCCTCCCGACAACATGACTCACTCATCCGACGCCCCGTCAGTCGCATCGTCGTGTGATCGCCGGCGGTTCCTCGGCCTCGGTGCCGCGGCCGCGACGGCTGCCCTCGGCGGCTGTTTCGGCCTCGGCGGCGGTGACTATCCGAACTACACCGACTGGATCCCGCCGAGCGAGGGCGGACTCCTGGTCGGATATGTCGACTTTCGCGTCACGCGGGACTCCCCGCGGGCCGAGCGACTGCTCCCCCTCCTCCTCCCGTCGCGAGACGGCGGCGAAGCCGCCGAGTTCGTTCCGAACCTCTCGGGGCTGGACGAGATCGATGATCCCCTGCTCGGCTGGCCCCTCCAGGTCGGGGGCCGACTGATCGCCGGAGCCGCCATCGGGATCGCCGCCGGCGGCCTCGGCTACCTCGTCGATCCGGAGGAGCCGGCGGGGATCGTCGACGAACTGTTCGTGGCCGACGGGGTCGCAGTGGGCGTCGGCGAGATCGACGAGGACGAGGCCGACGAGAGCCTCCGAGAGGGGAACGACGACCTCATCGGCCGGATCGCGTTCGAGTCCAGCGGCGACTACCGTGGGTTCACGATCTACAGGCCCACGACCTCCGATTTCGACGGCGTCACGGGCCTCAGTGGGTCGGCGGTGGTGGTCGCGGACACGCGCGATGAACTTGAAGCGGCCGTCGACGCCCACCGCGGCGACGGCCGCCTCGCCGTCGACGAGGACGGGACCTTCGAGTGGCTGGTCGAGGAAGGTGGACGGGGCGACCTCGTGGCCGGCTGGGCCGGGTCGGCAGACCCGAGCGAATACATGTTCGGCGACACGGACGGTTTGATCGCGAACGACCTGCTGACCGACCGCGATCACGTGCTCGGGGCCGTGGACTTCGCGCCGGCCGAGAACGAAATCACCGCCGAACTGGCCGTGCAGGACGGTGGACTCGACGGATCGGGTAGAGAGCGTCTGAAGTCCGAACTGGGTACGTCGAGCGGCGACACATCGTTCACGGGGGGTGAGAGACGGCTCTCGGCGAACGGGACGTACACCCAGGACGTGTTCGACGTCGAATTCAGCCAGCCTGCGAAAACGTCCACGACTACGGGGAACGAAGTGCCGTCGGGCGATCCACCACCCGCAGTCGCAGAGGCCGTGCCCGAAGATGCGATCGAATTCAGCTACGAGGGCGGTCGCAAGGTCAAGGTCGGACTCACCGCCGACATGGCGGTGGACAAGGTGACGATGCGGGCGCTCGAGTCGGGGTGGGAAGGCTCGACGACGACACCCCAGGAAGGACTCTACTTCTACGTCTACATCGACCCCGAGGGGGACGAAGTCGCCGTCACCGCCACCGTCGACGGCACCACGGGGACGATAGCCCGGAAGCAGTTCCCCTGACCGACGGGGTCCCGGTGTTTCTCGCTCTGAAACGCTACCTTCGCGTTATTGGGCTCCCCGCTCGACAGGTCTGGTATGGAAGCACTCGACTCGGAGCCGTGCGGCGTCGGCATCCGCGGCGTCGCGATGGCTATCGACTCGGTCGTCTGGCTCGCCCTGTTCATGATCGCCGTCTCGGCTGTGGGTGCGGTCACCGGCCAGACGGTAACCACTGCAAGCGGCGTCGAGACGGACCTCAGCGGAACGCCCGCTGCCATCGGGCTGGGACTCTGGCTCGCGCTGGCCATCGGATACCACACACTCGCCGAGTGGCGGTACGGGAAGACTCTCGGCAAGTATCTCGTGAGTATCAGGGTCGTCGCCGCAGACGGTACCACGCCGTCGTTCGGTGGCGTCCTCGGTCGCAACGTCCTCCGACTCGTCGACTGGCTCCCACTGTTTTACCTCGTCGGGATCGTCGCGATGGCCCTCTCGGACGGTCAGCGACGACTCGGTGACCGGGTAGGCGACACCGCAGTCGTCCGGACCTGAGTGACGCTGAACCGTGCCGGCAGGCAGATGGGCCGGAAAACTCAAACACCTGCTTGACCCATCGCTGGTCGTTTCATCCGTGGTCGTATAGTGCGGATATGGACAGACGCTCCTTCCTCGGCCTCACGGCCAGTGCTGGCGTGGTCGCGACAGCGGGCTGTAGCGCACCGGGGAAAGCACAGACGCTCTCCGATCCAACGGTCGACGGGGAATCGAGCCAGCGGAAGCATCTCAGTTTCACCGCCGACGGCGAGGAGATCGCGACGTTCGGCGTGGACGGGCGTGTCTCGGCCGGAACCGTCGAACTCCCCATCGAGATCTGGCACCGGGACGGGACCACCGTCGAGTCGATCAGGCTCAGAGTCTGGATGCCGCCGCGGGACGCGCCCGCGACCGTGGCCGTCGAATCGCCGGTGCAGGGGGACAGTTCGCCGCCGCCCGAACTCACGCTCTCGACGCCGGATCGGAAACAGGGCCAGGTGATCGAGGTGGCGGATCTCGACGATCTGGCCGACGAGACGATCAGCACGCTGAACCTGCTCGTTCGGCCACATTCCGAGGCAGCAGGGACGCTCTCGATCGCCCCGACCATCGAACTCGGCGGCGGGGGCGTCCTGGCGAGCGACTACACGCTCGACGGCCGACTCGACCTCGAATTTCCGGAGTTCGGGAGCCAGTGAGCGTCCGCCGGCCCGGGAAGTGTCAGCCACCCAACTTTGAAATAGGTGACCGGTGAGGCCAGCAACGTGTCACGAACGTCGATTCCGGACTTGCACGAGACGTACCGCGACGGCGAGCCGCTGACGATGTTGACGGCCTACGATGCGCCGATCGCCAGACAGGTCGACCGTGGTGGCGTGGACATGATCCTCGTGGGAGACACCGCGGGCGACAACCATCTGGGGTACGACGACACCGTCCCGGTGACCATGGCGGAGGCGCTGTCGAACACCGCCGCAGTGGACCGAGCGGTCGAAGACGCCATGGTGATCGGCGACATGCCCTTCGGCAGTTACGGCCAGTCGATGGAGACCTCCGTCGACAACGCCGTGCGGTTCCTGAAGGAGGCCGGAGCCGACGCGGTGAAACTGGAGACGGCACCGCACGGCGACACGACCATCGAGATCATCGACCGGCTGACGGAACTCGGAATTCCGGTGCAGGGCCACATCGGGCTCACGCCACAGCGGATGAACCAGATCGGTGGAGCCTATATCCAGGGCCGGGACACGTCGAGTTCGGCGGCGACCGACGCACTCGTCGAGACGGCCGAGCGCCTGGTCGACGCCGGCGTCTTCGCCGTGGTGCTGGAGACGGTCACCGAGGGAACGGGGAAGGCCGTCACCGAGGCCATCGACGTGCCGACCATCGGTATCGGTGCCGGCCGGCACGTCGACGGCCAGGTCCTCGTGATCACGGACCTCCTCGGCCTGGGCGGTGAGTCCTTCTCGCTCTCGAAACGGTACGCGGACGTGGGATCGACGATCCGAACCGCCGTCGAGTCCTACGTCGAGGAGGTCGCGGACGGCGAGTTCCCCGCCGAGGAGAACGTCTACGATCCGCTCGATGAGAGCTGATCACGCCACGAGGGGATCACTCAGAGTGTGGGCTGTTCGACGTGGCGTTCCCAGAACGACTCGGACTGGTACTTCGGATAGGTCGCCCGGTAGCCCAGCGCGTTCGCGACGGGGCCGAGGACCGTCGCCACGGGGATCGTGACCGCCGGCGGTGGCGAGGTGAACACCGTGTCGTCGCTCGTCGCGGCGGTCATGGCCAGCCCCTGCAGGAGGCCGGGCTGTGCGTCCTCGTCTAACTTGCCTTCGTGGGCAAGCCCGTAGAGCGTCGTGATCACGTCCTGCGTCTGGCCGGCGGGGCGGGTCGTCGTGACGGTCACGCCGATCCCGTCACCGACGTTCCGGAAGGTGTGTGGCACCTCCTCGGGGACGGTGAGTTCGTCGCCCGCGGTCGCGTGGCGAACGTCGCCGTCGACCTCGAAGCGGAACTCGCCGCGGAGCACCTCGAACGATTCCTCGTAGCCGACGTGGTAGTGTTCCGGCGGGCCGTCGTTGCCGGCGGCGAAGATCCCGATGCCGGTCGCGGACTCGCCGTCGGTCGCAGCGGCGGGGACCAGTTCCGTCACCCACTCGCCGGTGATCGGATTCGAGATAAGCGGGCCGGTGCGGTCGGCGAGGCGGTCGGCGATGGGACCGTCGGGGTCGATGTCGATCCCGGTATCGGGGATCGGGTCACCGCTCTCGTCGATGGTTCGACCGACCGTGACTGTAGAGGGCATGGGCTCCATCTCACCCGTCGCCGGGGAAAGCGTGTCGGTACTCGAACCCGGGCCCGACCGGTCACTCGTAGCGGAGTGCGTCGATGGGGTCGACACGGGCCGCGCTCCAGGCCGGGTAGAGGCCGGAGACGACGCCGACCACGAGTCCGATCCCGATTGCCGCCCCGACCCAGATCAACGGAAGGGTCAGGGGGAGTTCCGCGTACGTGACGGCGATCCAGCCGCCCGCGACACCGATGGGGACGCCCAGCAGTGCGCCGCCCACGCCCAGAAGCAGGGCCTCGACGAGGAACAGCTGGAGTACGTCGCGGTTGGTCGCCCCGACGGCTTTCATGATCCCGATCTCCTTGGTCCGCTCACGCACCGAGACGAGCATGATGTTGGCGATGCCGATGGCACCGACGAGCAGGGAGATGACCGCGATGCCGGTGACGAACTGCGTGAGCCGGTCGACGACGTTCTCGATGCGCTCGACGATGTCCTCGTTGGTCCGGGCGCTGACCTCGTAGCTCCCGGGAGCCAGCTGGCTGGCGTCGGACTCGGTGTCGAGGTAGTTCTGGACGCGGGTCTGCACGGCCGCGGTGTCGCCGGGGTTCGCGGCGATGACGGTCACCTGCGGGTAGACGTTCTGGCGGGTGCCGGTGGTCGGACTCGTGACGACGGTGTCGTAGGCACAGGTGGGCAGGTAGAATCGGGGCTGAGAGCCGAAGCCGGCCAGCGGGTTCAGCCCGGCGTCGTCCCCGAGGACGCCCACGACCGTGACGTTCCGCGTCAGGTTCCCGCGCTGGGTGACCGTCACCCGATCACCGACCGAGAGATTGCCGGGAAAGAGCGCGGCGGCCGACGGTGTCACGACCATCTCGGCGGGACAGGTCTCGCCCGAGGCGGCGTCGGCGAACGCCTCGCCCTCGCGGAACGTGACGCTCTCGAACAGCGCGGGCGTGGTCGCGGTCACCTGGTCCCTCGCGACGGTCTCACCCCCGTGTGAGAGTGCGGAGGTGGCGATGGTACCGCGGGGGACGACTCGGTCCACCCCCTCGATCTCGCCGATTTGACCCACGTCGTACTCGGTGAACACGGGCTGGGAGAGGGCGGCCGGGGGGCCGCCGTCGTCGCTGGGCGTGGCGACGAGGAACACGCGATTTGCCGGCGAGTCGTCGAACTGGCCGACGACCTCCGCCTTGACGCTGGCTCCGAGCGTGACGAAGGTGATGACGGCCGCGATACCGATGACGATACCCAGTGCGGTCAGGGCCGCCCGGAGTTTGTGGCCCCGGATCGACCGCACCGCCAGCCGCAGGCTCTCGGCGGCGTCCATCAGGCCGCCCCCGCCGGGTCCACGGCGTCGATCCCCTCGACCTCGCCGTCGCGGAGCCGCACGATACGCTCTGCCCGGTCGGCGATGGCTCGTTGGTGAGTGACCAGCAGAATGGTGTTCCCGGCCGCGTGGAGGTCGTCGAGCAGGGCCATGATCCGCTCGCCGGTCTCCGTGTCCACGTTCCCGGTCGGTTCGTCCGCGAGGACGATGGCCGGGTCGGTCACCAGCGCGCGAGCGATGGCGACGCGCTGGCGCTGGCCCCCGCTCAGTTCCGACGGCCGGTGGTCCGTGCGGTCACCCAGGCCCACCCGGTCGAGGAGGTCGCGGGCTCGCTCCATGCGGTCGGCGCGGGCGACGCCCTGGAAGACCAGCGGGAGCGCGACGTTCTCCTCGGCGGTCAGCCGCGGCATGAGGTTGAACGTCTGGAAGACGAAGCCGACCGCCTGGCCGCGGACGCGGGCGCGCTGGCGGGCCGAGAGCGCCGTCACGTCCTCGCCGGCGACGCTGACGGTCCCGGCAGTCGGTGTGTCGAGACACCCGACCAGATTGAGGAGGGTACTCTTGCCCGACCCGCTGGGGCCCATGACGGCGGTGTAGGAGCCGCGGGCGAGGGTCAGCGACACGTCGTCGAGGGCGTAGACCGGTTCGCCGCGGGTGTACGTGCGGGACACGGCGTCGAGTTCGACGGCCGGCGGCTCGGCGCTGGCCACGTCGCCTGTCATCGGCCGAACCAGGGGCTCCAGACAATTGAACGCTACGCGCACCGGCCGAAGCGTTAAGCGGGTCTCTCCCCTAGGCGACTTCGTGACACCTCCCGCCAGTGACACGGACCGAGGGGTACTGTCCCTCCGGATGGCCGCCATCGTCGCGGTCCTGCTGGGGGCCGGCGTCGTCGTGGGGATGGCCGTCCAGCCCGACGGGACGACCGCGCCCAGCGGCGAGGCCGCCCTCGACCGCACCGCGGAACGGTACGCCGACGCCGACAGCTTCGTCGGCACCGTCGCCGTCGACGTGACCTTCGAGAACGAGACCGACCGGATCGAACGGTCGGCCCGCGCGCAGGTCCAGTACCTCGCGCCGGACGGCTATCGGGTGGACGTTCTCGCCCCCGACCGCGTGGCGAACACGACCGTCGCCACGAACGGCTCGGTGGTGTGGCTCGACGGCCCGACCGGCCCGCCCGTGGTCCGCTCGCCCAACGCCAGCCAGTCCGAGTGGCTCGAACGGGTGAACGTCACCGAAGCCGTCGAGAAACTCGACGCGAACACCTCGGTGACCAACCGCGGCACGGCGACCGTCGACGGGGAGGAGACCTACGTCCTCGACGTGGAATATACCGGCTCGACGGCGTTGCCCGACGACGAGCGCTACGCCAACCTCAGTGAGAAACTCGACGAGATCGAGGACACCAACCTGACGGTCTGGGTCGACACCGACGACTACCGGCTCCGGAAGGTCGAAGCCGTCGTGACCGGCCCCGACGGGACGGTGACGACGACGATGCGCTTCGAGTCGTTCCGGTTCGACGTGGCGATCCACGAGAGTTCGTTCCAGCCGCCGACCGACCGCCGGGTCGTCTCGGGCGCGTTCGACCGGACGAGCTACGACACCCTCGCCGACGCGGACGCGGCCGTGGACTTCCCCGTCACCGAGCCCGCAGTGCCGGATGGCTTCGAGCTGCAGAGCGCCGTCGTCGGCACGCAGGGCGACCGCGCGACCGTGACCGGCGTCTACGGCAACGGCACGGCCGAGTTCCTGGTCGTCCAGTCCGAGCAGAACCCGCTCTCGCGGTTCGACACGGACGGCGAGTCCCTGACGGTCGGCAACGAGACCGTCACGGTCGTCTCGCGGGGCGACACGACGGTGCTGTTCTGGGAGGCCGACGGCCGGACCTACGGCGTCGCCGGCTCGCTCGGACAGGACCGACTCGCCGAGATCGCCGAGCCGCTGGTCGCGGGGGACTAGTTTTCACCCTCTCACTCGTCGATTTCCGAGACGTGCCGTAGCTGGAACCGCCCTCGGAGCCCGACGAGCAGTCCGAGACCGACGACCGGCGCGACAAAGCGCAGGACAATTCCGAAGAAGCCAGCGAGAACGGATCGGTCGCTCACGCCCGCCTCGTACACTCGGTAGTAGCCGCCGTCGATCCGGACGGGAGTTTCGGGGACTTCGACCGGACCGGTGTGGTTCGCCGAGCCGGTCCGAGCGGCCCGGCGGACCGTCGGCGGCACGTCCTCCGCTTCGACCGAGACATCACCCAGTGTCTCGTGTGGATCGACCGGTTTCAGCGCGAGGTAGATCCTGGCCAGTCCACCAGTCGTGTCGTTGCCCGCGGCGTTCGGATCGCCCGTGGTGTACGTCGCCTCGTAGATCTGTCCCTCGACTCTGACGTACCGGTAGTGGTCGTCGCCGGGAACCGACGTGTAGTTCGTCGAGTCCGGACGCGACTGCCACTCGGTCGGGATCGAGTGGTTCGCGGCGAGATGCGACTCGAACGCACAGACGCGGGTGTCGAAGTCACCGGAACAGCCGATTTCGTCGCTGATCGCAACGTCCAGAGGCGGATCCTCCAGTTCGGGTGCGTACTCGACGGTACCCCCGTCGACAGTCACTTCGATGCGCTCGTACTCGTGGATCTGCTCGTCGAAGTCGAGCGGGAGGCTCCAGAGCGGGGCCGTCAGCAGCGCGAGCGCGAACAGGCAAGTGAGCGTGTCCCGCTGAGCGGCCGTGGGACGGAGGGCGGACATCCGTACTCGTCGGATCTACCGGATCGGGCAAAGTACTTCTGCTTCGCTGACACGATCACTCGTAGGTGTACCCGTCCAGTCGGGCGACGGCGTAACGGTAACAGCCCGCCGCGGCGAGCGCGAGCAGGGTGGCCCACGCGAGGAAGCCAACAGCCTGGACCAGTCGGGCCGACCCGCCGGCGACCGGCGGTGCGTCGATCACGACGGGCACGAAGACGGCGGCGATGCCGGCGGCGGCGACGACGGTCGTGAGGAAGGAGTGCCCGAGCAAGGCGGCCGTCGTCGGCGTCGGGGCTTCGACGCCCCCGAACGCGCGGACGGCCTCGAACCGCGGCGCGAACGCGCCCAGTCCCAGCGCCAGCAGACTGCTGAAGCCGGCGAGGACGACCGTGTACGCGAGGACGTACGCGAGGTTCACCGGGCCGAGAACGCTGTACCAGCCGGCGAGTGCGACCCCCAGCAGGGTGACGGGGAGCCACAGCAGGGCACCGGCGAGGATGCGCGCGCGGACCAGCGTCCGGCCGGGCGAAGGTGTCGTGAGGACGGCCGGAAGCATCGACCCCTCGGCACCCAGCGGGTTCAGGCCGAAGGTCCCGCCGGCCAGGAAGGCACCGAGAACGGCGACGAACACGGGCAGGATCGGCGACCGCGGGTTGGAGACGGCCAGTTGCGCGATTGGGAACGCCATGAACAGGAAGTAGGTCAGGTGGACGAACTGTGCGGGCGCACGGACGCCACGAACCCACTGCCACCAGACGAGGCGGGTGACCCGTCGGCCGGCGAGGGCGGCGGGCATGGACGCGCGGGAGAGTCGCGCCCGGACGCTGGTCCCGTCGGTCGTGACCGGATCGGCGTACCAGACGGCCGGCGCGAGCTGCCAGGTGGCAGCCAACAGCAGCGGGATCGCCCCCAGGACGATCCCGACGGCGACCAGCGACGGGGTGCCGACGGTGACGGCCACCGGCGACGCGACGAGCAACAGGTCGGCGTACGGGCCGACCGGGACGGCACCCAGCGGCGCGAGCGCCTCCAGCAGTTCGACGGGATTCGACGGTGCGAACACGTTCACGCCGACGATGATCCCACCGGCGACGAGGAGGCTCGCCCACGCGCCCGACGGATTGGACCAGCCGAGGCGTCGATACCCGAGTCGCACGAGATAGCCGAGCGTGAACCCGCCGGTCAGCCCGAGCGCGAGCAACGGGAGGACACCGACGGCGGCGACCGGGATCATGAGAGGCGTTCCGGCACCCAGCGCGAAGGCCGCCACGGCGGCGACGATGGGACTCCCGAACACGGCGACGACGCGAACGTACTCCGCCAGGACGAGGCCGGTGACGACCGCCCGGGGTCGCACGAGCGTCAACAGCAGGTCGGCGTGGTCGGCGTCGCCGGCCCGTTCAAGCGCGCGGAGGCCGAACACGACCGCGAGCGACCCGATCCAGGCGACGACCTGGGGGCGGAGCAGTTCGACGACCGGCAGGTCCGCCCCGCTCCGGTACCGGAGCCCGAGCGCGTACCCGCCCGACAGCAGGGAGAACAATACTGGCGAGAACAACACGAGCAGGAGCGCGATGCCCATGAGTTGCCGGCGGCTGGCGAGGACGGCCCGGACGCTCCGGCGCACCTCGACCGTCGCGATCCGGACGCCGTGTCGCAGGTCGGTCGCCAGCTGGCCCGCCATCTCAGTCCTCCAGCACGGCCTCGCCCGGGTGGCCCAGTTCGGCCGTCAGGTCGAGGAACGCGTCCTCCAGTCCCCGCTCGGTTCCCGTCTCGGCGCGGTGTTCCAGTTCCGCCGGCGATCCCTCGGCGACGAGTCGCCCCTCGTTGAGGACGCCCACCCTGTCGGCCAGTTCCTCGACGACCGGGAGGACGTGCGTCGAGAGAAAGACCGTCCGCCCCTGCTCGGCCAGTTCCGCGAGGAGATCCCTGACCGTGCGGGCCGCCCGCGGATCGAGCCCGCTGGTCGGTTCGTCCAGAAAGAGCACGTCGGGGTCGCCCAGCACCGTCCCGGCGAGCGCCGTCTTCTGGCGCATCCCCTTCGAGTACGTCCGGATCGGGTCGTCGGCGTCGCCGAGCAGTCCGAACCGCTCCAGCAGCGGATCGATCCGGTCGCGTTCGGCGGTCCCGAGGTCGCGCAGATCGGCGAGATACGAGAGCTGTTCCCGGGCGGTCAACTCGTCGTAGACCGGCGGTTGCTCGGGCAGGTAGCCCACGTGGTCGACGACGGCGTCCCGGTCGGCGACGTGATCGCCGTCGATCCAGGCGTCGCCGCTCGTTGGTTCGGTCAGCGTCGTCAGAATCCGCATGGTGGTGGTCTTCCCCGCGCCGTTCGGGCCGAGAAAGCCGTAGACGGTGCCCTTCGGGATCGAGAGGTCCAGCCCCGACAGGGCCGTCACGTCACCGTAGGTCTTCGTCAACGCCTCCGTCTCGATGGCGGCGGGCATTGCACGTCACTGACAGCCTCCAGCAGTATCAATCGCCCGGAGACCACGCCACGCCGATACGGCCCGGCGGTCGGCCCCGCTCAGCGGTCCAGCGGTTCCGCGGCGTCGCGCTCCACGAGGGGTTCGGCGTTGGCGGCCGGGAGCGTCACCACGTCCTCGCTGGCCAGGTCGTAGGCGCGTTCGTCGACCCCGAGAATCTCGCCCACGTCGCGTGTGATCCGGACGGTCCGGCGGTCCACGCCCGAATCTTCGACGCCCGAATCCTCGACGCTCGATGCCGCTGTGGCCCCGCCGTCCGAGCGTGGGTCGGGCGTCGGTTCGGCGGCTTCGCTCCGCGTCGGGTCGGCCGCGCCGTCCGCATCGGGCTGTCCCGCTCCGGTCGACGGCTCCGGTGTGTCCGTTCCGGCCGGCTCGGTCTCGACTCGATCCGGACCCCCCGTGTCGTCCGCCGCTGGCGGTTCCTGTGGCGGTACCGGCCGATCCGAGTCCGTCGAGTCCGCCGACGCGTCGGGGTCCGGCGCGCCGGCCGTCGGGGCGTCCTCGCCGCTCCCCATCAGATCCGCGGCGTCGACGCCCGTCGACTGCCCCGTCTCTCCGGAGGGGTCTGCCGGGTCCGGGGTACCCGTCGGAGACGGATCGGGTGCGGGTGACCCGCCGTCGTCGGGCGTCGCGTCGGGTGTCCCGTTCGGCGTCGCGTCCGGCGTGCCGACGGCCCCGGGATCTTCGCCGTCGAGGATGGCGAACACGCGGTCGCGGTTGTTCTCGATGGACGCGACCATGCTCTCGAACAGTTCGCGTTCCTCGGCGGTCAGGCCCTCGTCTTCGGTGGGCATGTCCGCCGCGGCGAAGGAGGCCATCTTGACGAGTTTGCCCACGCGGCGCTCGTAGATGGCTTCCACCGTTTGCTCGGCCGTGTTTATGTTGTTCGTGATCCGGTTGACCTCCGGATCGTCGAAGGGGTCGTCGGCCCGCTCGGCGGCCGCGTCGCGCTCCTCGCGCAGGTCCTGAATCAACTCGCCCGCGTCCGCGTAGAAGGAGTCGCGCAGCTGCTGGAGGCTGTCGCTCTGGCGCTCGCGGTCCCTGACCGACTGGAGTTCGTCGAGGTTCATGTCATTCCGGCCCCTTCTCGGCGCGCCCCCGGGCCATGAGGAACACGCCGACGTGCTCTGGTACGGATTGCTCTCCCTCCGAGAGTGTAAAACTATCGCCGAGAAGCTCGACCAGCCCGCCCTCCGTCACTTCGACCGTGATGTCGTGGCCCACGAAGGTGTCGGGCACCGCGTCGACCAGCGGGTCGAACTCCGCGACCGCGTCGCGGTCGATCCGTTTGACTTCCAGTCCGCTCCCGCCGTGGAGCGTCCCCGGCAGGCGGATCAGCCGGTTCGTGTCCGTCGTCACCGGCTCGTCGATGGGCGCGTCGTCTTCTTCGACCACCGACGCGGCGATCCGCTCGGCGAAGCTCTTGACGACGGGATGGGCCGAGAGGTTGCCCCGCTCGATCTCGACGAACCGATCCTGCGCGATATTCCAGGCCGCGCGAGCCTTCTTCTCGCCCACCCCGTCGTACTCCTGGAGGCGCTCGACGGCCGTGTCTTCGTCCATCTCGCGGATCTCCTCGAACTCGGCGAGCAGGCGCTCGTGAATCCGGCGACCCCAGCCGCCGTCGGTCGGCAGGTACTCGTTGTGGGCCGGGCTCTTGCGGCCCACCTCGCCGCCGACCGCCTCCTCGTCGATCAGAGCGTCGAACTCCATGCCGATCCCGCGAACGTAGTCGACGACCTCCCGCCGGGCTTCCCGTTCGAGTTCCTGGATGCCCGGATCGCGGACGTGGACGTGGTAGCCCCGCCCGCCGGAGAAGGCGATGGTCGTGTCCTCGAAGCCGAAGTCGTCCTCCAGGAAGTCCAGCAGCCGAAGGAGGGCGTCCTTACACTTCGCCAGCATCTCGGCATAGGAGTCCTCGCCGAGCGTCACCGACGGGAGGTGGTCGGCGTCCAGGTCGAAGACGAGATCGGAGGAGCGCCAGTTCTTCTCGCTCATCGACCCCGCGCTGGGATCGTCGTAGCGGCCCGCAGAGAAGTAGACGTGACGCGGGCGCTCGCGTTCGAGGAACCCCTCGATGTCGCCCAGGTCCAGCAGCGACTTGTGCCGGACCATCGTCGTCCCCGGCCCCGAGGTCCAGGGGATGTAGCCCCACTCGCGCTCGTTGGCGTCGGGCGGCGGCGTGATCTCGGCCCGGCGGTAGTAGTCGCCGAACCGGCCCCGGAGATACGCCTGCGTTCGCTCCTCCATGCTATCACTTCCGTTGCGGGGAGCAGTGCAAAAGGGTTTGCAAACCCAACGCCTCCTGCCCGGGACCCATCAGGAAAGCAGTTTCTGCAGGCGCTCGGTGATCCCGCCGCCGGTGCCGAGTTTGAGGTAGTAGGCGTCGCCGCCGTCCTCGTAGTAGTTGTCGATGCGGCGCTTGACCTCGAAACCCAGGTGTCGGTAGAATCCGATGGCGGATTCGTTGGTGGTCCGGGCGTGACAGGTGACCGAGGAGTGGTCGTCGGCGACGCGGGCGATCAGGCGTTCGCCGAACCCTTCACCCCGGTAGCCGTCGGCGACGGCCAGAAACAGGATGTACCCGTCGCGGCGGACGGCGGCGAAGCCGACCAGCCGTTCGGTGTCGACGGGACCGCTCTCCAGAAAGAGATAGACCGTCGACCGCCGGTAGGCGTCCCTGAAGAACCCCCGACGCTGGCGGAGGACGCCCTCCTCCTGGCGGATGGACTCTTTCAGCGCCCAGGCGTCGTCTACGTAGGCGTCGTCTCCGGCGTCCACGACCCGGCTCTCGACTGTGGCGCTCACTACCCCCGTGTAGCGTGTAGACCACTATAATTCCACCGGCAAGGACGTGCGACGGGGGCCGACCGCAGGCCACAACCGTTTTTCGGCACAGCGTCGTCCTGGCTTGTATGCGGCTGTCTCCAGAGGTCGACGGGATCGAGCGGGTGTCGCCGCGCCAGCGTCTCAGGAGCGCCTTCCTCACGGGGTTCGCCGTGACGATTCCGCTGATCGTGACGCTGCTGGTACTCGGGTTCGCGGTCAACTTCCTCAGCAACACCGTCAACCCGTTCGTCGGCGTCGTCGACGCGGCGTTCGGAACCGACCAACTCCCCGAGTTCGTCGTCGAGGGGTTCCTGCTGGCGGTCGCGCTGGTTTCGATCCTCGTCGTCGGACTCGTGGCCGAACTGAGTCCCGCCAACGGCTCCATCGACCGGACAGTTACCCAGGTCGTCTCCCGCATCCCCGGCGTCGGCTCACTGTACCGCAGCGTCGACGAGATGAGCGAACTGCTCCTGAACAGCGACACCGAGAGCTTCCAGGAGGTGAAACTCGTGGAGTTTCCCGACCGGGACTCCTACGCGGTCGCGTTCGTCACCGCGGACACACCCGAGGTCATCGAAACGGCGACCGAGAGCGATTCGATGACGACGCTGTATCTCCCGATGGCTCCGAACCCCGTGATGGGCGGACACGTCATCCACGTCCCGGACGAGCGGGTCTTCGACGTGGACATGAGCGTCGAAGAAGGCCTGCAGTCCATCGTGACCAGCGGGGTCGCCGTCGAAGGATCCGAGGACACGGCACCGCCTGGGACCGCTGGCGCTCCGACGGGGGGCGAGTGATGGGGTTCGACCTCCGAGAACACACCGCCGACGTTGCCGTCGAAGCGACCGGCGAAACACTCGACGCCGTCTTCGGGTTCGTCGCCGACGGTCTCACGGCCGCGATGTGTGACGAGATTCCCGACGACGGCGAGCGGTTCGACCTCACCGTCCGCGCCGAGAATCGGGAGGCACTCCTGTTCGACTATCTGGACGAGTTGATCTACGAGCGCGACGTACGCGGCGTCCTCCCGGTCGATCACGAGGCGTCCGTGAGAGACGACGGCGATGAGTGGACCTGCGAGGCGTCGGCCCGCGGCGTCCCGCTGTCGGCGGTCGACGCCCGCGACGTGAAGGCCGTCACCTACTCCGAGATGACCCTCGAAGAATCGGCCGACGGCTGGCGCGCATACGTGGTCTTCGACGTCTAACCCGATGGCGAGGTTTACCACGGCCGGTCCCCTAGTACGGGTGTGACCTCCGGAACACGCTCGTCGCTCCTGTCCGGTGCGCTCACGGTCTGTGGCGCGCTCTGTGTGGCAATCGTCGCCAGCGGGACCGCGCGAGCACACGTCAAGTACGTCGCCGAGGGTGACGGGACCCCGACCGACCCCGTCGAGTTCGCGGTACAGGTCCTCTCGGAACCGGTCAACGCCGTCCTGTTCGGCGGGACGGCGCTGGTCGGCGCGGTGGGCTTGCTGGGCTACGTCTGGGTGCGGCCGACGATCCCCGATCTGGACGTACTCCGTGAGACCCTCGCCGAGTACGGCGACCTGGTCCCGTGGATGCTCCGGCTCAGCATGGGTCTGCCGATGGTCGGTGCCGGCTTCGCGGGCTACTACTTCAGCCCGGCCGTCGACGGCCAGCCCCGCCTCCTCCTGCTCGGACTGGGCTTTCTGTTGCTGTTCGGACTGGCGACGCGGGCGGTGGCGGCCGTCGCACTCGTGGCGTACCTCGTCGGCCTGGCGCGCTGGCCCGAACTCCTGCTGGCCATGGAGTACGTCCCCGGACTGCTGGCCATCGTCCTCCTCGGCGGCGGGCGACCCAGCGCCGACCACATGCTCGGGGCCGTCGCGAGCGCGCCGGGGACCTACTACGGCCGCGTCGATCCCGTCCACCGGATCGCCGAGCGGTTCCGGACCCTGATCGACCCGTACACGCGCTACGCGCCGACCGTCATCCGGATCGGCCTCGGCGTCGTGTTCGTCTACCTCGGGCTGGTCGAGAAACTCCTCCAGCCGGGCCGGACCCTCGGCGTCGTGGCGAAGTACGACCTGACGGCCGTGATCCCGGTCGATCCCGGCGCGTGGGTTCTCGGGGCTGGCCTCGCGGAGATCGCGCTCGGCGTCCTCCTGATCGCCGGACTCCTGACCCGCGGCGTCGCCGCGGCCGCGTTCGTCGTCTTCACGCTCACCCTCTTTGGCATCCCGGACGATCCCATCCTCGCCCACGTCACGATGTTCGGGCTGGCTTCCGCGGTGTTCACGATGGGCAGCGGCCCGCTCGCGCTCGACCGCGTCCTGGCCGACGCCGATTCGGAAGCCGGCCGCCCCTCGCTGGGCGAGCGTGAGGTCGCGGACGACTGACGCCGGACAGTCGAAATATATTCCGCCGTCGGCGTCGCATCGTCTCGTATGACCACC
This sequence comes from Halorientalis pallida, assembly GCF_049605515.1. GTDB lineage: Archaea > Halobacteriota > Halobacteria > Halobacteriales > Haloarculaceae > Halorientalis > Halorientalis pallida_A. The sequence goes on along the minus strand of NZ_CP187158.1, from coordinate 496,129 downwards.
TTCGACGCCGACGGCATCACGCTCGAAAAGGTACGGGACTACGTCTGGGAGATCCCACAGGAGGGCGGCATGAACGCCCCCGCTCGCGTGCTGGCCAGCGAGGCCCTGCTGGAGGAGATCCAGCAGGACAAGACCCTCCAGCAACTCAAGAACTCGGCGCACCTCCCCGGCGTCCGCAAACACGCCATCTGCATGCCCGACGGCCACCAGGGGTACGGCTTCCCCGTGGGCGGCGTCGCCGGCATCGACGCCGAGGACGGCTGTATCTCGCCCGGCGCGATCGGCTACGACATCAATTGCGGGGTCCGGATGATGCGGACGAATCTGACCTACGACGACCTCCAGGGCCGCGAGGAAGAACTCGTCGAGAACCTGTTCAGTAACGTTCCGTCGGGGCTGGGCGGGGGCGGCGTCGTGCAGGTCGACGGCGACGGGATCGAGGCCATCCTCGAACGCGGGATGGACTGGGCGCTGGAGGAGGGCTGGGCCGTCGAGGACGACCTGGCCCACTGCGAGGACGAGGGCTACAGGCCGGAGGCCAACGCCGAGAAAGTCTCGAAGAAGGCCAAGGACCGCGGGGCCAACCAGGTCGGAAGCCTCGGGAGCGGCAACCACTTCCTCGAGGTCCAGCGAGTGACCGACGTGTTCCGCGAGGACGTGGGCGCGGCGTTCGGCCTCGAAGAAGACCAGATCGTCGTCCTCATCCACTGTGGCTCGCGCGGCCTGGGTCACCAGGTCTGTACGGACTACCTGCGCGACATCGAGCAGGCGCACCAGGGAATGCTGAACCAGTTGCCCGACAAGGAACTCGCGGCCGCGCCGGCTGGCTCCCAACTCGCGGAGGACTACTACGAGGCGATGTGTGCGGCGATCAACTTCGCGTGGGTCAACCGCCAGCTGATCATGCACCGCACGCGACAGGTGTTCGAGCGCGTGTTCGACCGTGACTGGCAGGAGATGGAGATGGACCTGCTGTACGACGTGGCCCACAACATCGGGAAGAAGGAGGTCCACACCGTGGAGGGCGGCGAGGAACGCGAACTGTTCGTCCACCGGAAGGGTGCGACGCGGGCGTTCCCCGCGGGCCGACCCGAGGTCCCGGCGGCTTACCAGGACGTTGGCCAGCCCATCATCATCCCCGGGAGCATGGGCGCGGGCAGTTACGTCCTCCGGGGCGGCGAGCAGTCGCTGGCGGAGACGTTCGGGTCGACGGCCCACGGCGCGGGCCGGCTGATGAGCCGGACGCAGGCGAAAAACGAGTTCTGGGGCGAGGACGTGCGCGACGACCTCCGCGAGCAGAACGAGATCTACGTCAAGGCCCAGTCGGGCGCGACCATCGCCGAGGAGGCACCGGGCGTCTACAAGGACGTGGACGAGGTCGTCCGGGTCTCGGACGCCCTGGGAATCGGCGACAAGGTGGCCCGAACCTACCCGGTTTGTAACATCAAGGGGTAGTCACCGACAGCGGCGGACTTCGGAGGATCGGACGAGTTCGACGCCGGTCACCTCGAACCGGGTGCCACCGGACGCTGCAGCGTCCGTGACGCGGACCGACCAGCCGTGGGCCTCGGCGATGCTCTCGACGATGGCCAGACCGAGGCCGGTTCCCTCGGTGGCGGTCGTGTAGCCGATCTCGAACACGCGTTCCTGGTCCCCGGGCGGGATGCCGGGGCCGTCGTCTTCGACGTAGAACCCGTCGGGTAGTGAGCCGACGCGGACCGTCACGCTCGGGTCGCCGTGTTCCACCGAATTGCGAACGAGGTTCTCGAACAGCCGTCGGAGCCGACTGGGATCGGCGACGACGGTCGCGTCCGTCTCGACGGCCAGTGAGAATCGCTCGGCGTCGACGGACTCGCGACAGCGGGCCAGCAGGGGCGCGAGCGCCACCGGTTCGGTCTCCTCGACGAACTGCCCGTCACGGGCGAGTCCGAGCAGGTCGTCGATCATCGCCTCCATCCGGTCGAGGGTGTCCTGTGCCACCTCGAAGTGATCCTCGTCGCCGGTCTCGGCGGCCAGTTCGAGGCGACCGGAGAGGACGTTCAGCGGGTTGCGCAGGTCGTGGGAGACGACGCTGGCGAACTGTTCGAGGCGTTCGTTCTGCTGTTTGAGTTTGCGCTCGCGTTCTTTCCGGCCGGTCACGTCCCGGACGTTGACGACGAATCCCTCGATCCGCGGGTTGTGGAACTGGTTGTTTCCGACGGCTTCGAGCCAGCGCCAGCCACCGTCCGCGTGTCTGAACTTGAACACCGCGGTACGGGTCTGCTCGGGGTTCGTGACCGCCTCGACGAACTCGCTCCAGACGGCGTCGGCGTGGTCGTCGTCCATCAGGTCGAAGGCGTTCCGTCCCTCCAGATCGTCGGGGTCGTAGCCCATGTGTCGCTTCCAGGCCCGACTGACGTACTGGAACTCGCCGGTCGCGTCGACGACGGCGATCAGGTCGGTCGACTGCTCCAGGAAGGCCCGGTACCGCTCGCGCTCGCGTTCCAGGAGCTCCCGGGTCCGGTAGGAGTCGACGGCCGTCTCGATGCGGTTGGCGAGGATCTTGAACTGTTCTCGGGACCCCGATTTCGGCAGGTAGTCCGTCACACCCCGTGAGAGCGCTCTGCTGGCCAGTGACTCAGAGCCCGACCCGGTCAGGAGGATGAAGGGCAACTGCTCGTCCCGGTCGCGGACGGTCTCCAGGAAGTCCAGGCCGTCCATGTCGGGCATCTCGTAGTCGCTGACGATACAGTCGAACGACTCGTCGTCGAACCTGTCGAGTGCGTCGCTCGCGCGCGTCGCCGTCACGACGGTAAACTGGTCACCCTCCCGCTGGAGAGCGTCCGAGAGCGTCTCACAGAAGTCCGGATCGTCGTCGACGGCGAGGACACGGAGGGACATTGCCATCGAATCGGGTTTGTGTGTGTACCGATTATTAATCCATGGTAACAATTCACTTCCGACCTAGCCGTAAATTATCGATTGTGAAAACAGAGTTGGGTGAGCGGCAAGAAAGGCGCTATCAGGGCGTCGTTCGAGATATCGATCCGGAAGCGGAATTATACGGTTCGAATGTGAGTGCTACGTCCGATGGCGTGCGGTGAGCAGTGCAACGGCGAGGACGGCGATCAGTCCGGCGACGGGTCCGAACCCGGGACCGCTGGCGCTCGAATCGCCGTCGTCGCCGTCGTCGCCGTCGTCTGCTTCGTCGCTCGTGCCCTCGTCATCGTCCTCGGTGGCGTCGGACGCACCGGTCTGGGCGCCGAGCCGGGACTCCACCGACAGGACGTTTGGCGCGTCCTCGTGCAGTCGCCAGACGGCGACGTTACCGTCGGTTTCGTAGGCGTTGGTGGACGTGATCTCGCCGGGCATCTCGATCCGATAGACGGTCTCCGCGATGGTGTCGCTCGTCGCCGGGTCCGTCACGTCCCCGATGCGCAGGGCCACCCGACCGTCTTCGACGGACAGTTCCGTGCGCTCGCTCCGGTCCACGTCGACGTTCGTGAACTCCATGTAGAGCTGATAGCGCCCGTCGACGGGGCGGACCTCGGTGTCCCCGAACCCGCCGTAGGTCGGGTTCTCGCTGGCCAGGGAGGACGCGACCAGTGCCGCAGCCGACTCGAACCCCGCCTGTCGGGCCTGTTCGCGTAACTCTTGGTAGCTCCGCTCGTCGATCTCGATCGTCGTGGTGACCGCGGTTAGCTCGCCGTCGGCGGTCACCGTCCCGGTGGTCTCAGCCGACCAGCCACGCTCCTGTGCGGCCACTGGCGACGGGACGACCGTCAGGCACACCAGGAGGAGCATCGCGACCGCGAGCGGACGTTTCGACGAACCGTCGCTGAGCCGACTGACGCGCATAGGATCACGTTCGGTCGACAACTGGTAAGTATCCCGCGTGTTTCGGCGCAATCCAGTCGGGAGACCGACGGAAGTGGGCCAAGAGTTCCACCATTGCAAAACCTCGCCCGGCGGTCGCATCCGTCACTGACCGCTCAGGACGAGTGAATAAACTGCAGGAAACGGTGCAGTTATGTGTTGTCTGAGAGTAATTTCCGCTGGCACGATGGTCTCAGGATCGCGGGAACTCGAACGTATCAAAGAATCACTGGGTGAGGCCCTCTCGGAGGCGGACGAGGAGTGCGCCAAGTACCACATCAGGGAGGCCGCACAGCGGGTGGAGATATTCAAGTACCACTTCGAGAACGAGGAACTGACCGTCGAGGAGTAGCTCAGGGAGCCCGTTCGCCGGCCTCGACGGTCGTCTCCAGCCAGTTTTCCTCCGGTGGGAGCGGGCAGTCGAAGGTCTCGCTGAACGCGCAGAACGGGGAGTACGCGAGGTTGAAATCGAGCGTGATCTCGTCGCCGTCGGTCAGTTCGCGGTCGGGCTCCAGTTCCATGTACCGGCCGTTCTCGTAGGTCGTCTGTCCCGTCGTCTTGTCGCGGATCGGGACGAAGATGCCCTTATCGTCGGTCTCCTGTCGGTAGCCGTGGAGTTCGTGGGACGCACCGTCGAGTTCGAACTCGAAGGTGACGATCCGCAGGTACCGGACTGTCCGGCCTTCGGTCGTGTCCATCTCGACCGGCTCCGGTTCGTCGTGGACGGTGACCGTGGCCGTGACGCGGTAGTCCGGATCGGGCGGATAGTAGTCGAGACCGTCGAACTCGTCGCGCTCGGCGGGTGGGATCGGTGACTGGCGGTGGTCGGCGAAAAAGCGGTCTTTCTCCTCGCGGTTGGCCCGGAGGCGCTCGGCCCAGTCGTCGGTGTCGTCGGTCATACCCACGGTACTGGCCCGGACGGTTTCAGTCCGGCGGCTCGGGGTAACCAGCCCGTGCTCTCGGCCCGGGTCATGGACGGAAGTCGAACCGCGGCGGGTCGATGTCGGGCGTCCGGTGTTCGACGCGCTCGCCCCCTTCGGACTTCCGGAAGCTGAGGTAGAACGTTCGGCCGCAGCCGTCCTTTTCCGGATCGGGGTCGTTCGCACCACCGTCAGACCCGCGGTCCGACGAGCCCCCGCTGGCTGTACTCGCGGGGACCCCTTCGCCGACCGCCGCGCCCTCGCCACGGTCACCGAGACAGACGAACTCGATGCCGTCGGCGGCCTCCCGGTCGTCCACGTCGGCGGTCGTACTCGCGTACTCCCAGCCGTCGAGGGGTTCCCGGGTCACACAGTCGTCGTCGAGATACCCCTCGCGCTCGACACCGGTCACCGCCCCGCAGTACGGGCAGTGATACGTCACGTCGACCATACGCCCCGTACGTGCCGGAAGAATATAGGCCACACCCTGTCCGCGAGACGGGTTAGCTATCCGAAACCAATTTGAGCGCGTCCGTCGATGGGCCGAACGTGTCCGCAGGGGCGCTCGCCGGTCGGTACTTCGGCTGGGAGGTGACACGGATCGAACTCGCGATAGCGGCGCTACTCCCCGTCCTCGGATCCGTCCTGGGAGCTGTCCTGACCCCGACCAGCCTGCTTCTGGCCGTGACCTGGATTCCGATGATCGGTGTCGGGCTGGTGCTGTGGGGTGGGTTCGGTGCGGTTCGCGGGACGGACCCGGCCGAGTGGCTCCGGACGGTCGGGGTCGGGTAAGTCTTCCTCGGCACGATGAACGCGGTCGCCACGGGGTTCCTGATCCTCGCGTTCTGGTCGGGCTTCGAGACCCGGATCGCCGTCGCGCTCGTGGCGAGCGCGGTCTTGGCAACCGCGTTTCTCGGCCGTGGCGGCTGGTTCCTCACGGTGACAGAGCGCGGGGCGCTGTAACCGAGTCGAGATCGGGGCCGGTCGTCGGCCCGAAGACGTGCCCGATGGCAAAGGTACTTGCCCCGAGGAGCCGACGGCTTTGATATGATAGACGAGACGGTCGAGGAGATCGAGCAGATGCAAACCCACTCCTCGTCGGTCGTGGCGGTGAAGGCCGCCACCGCCCTCCGGGAGTTGACCGAGGGTGAGTACCCGACGGTCGAGGAGTTCGTCGTGACCCTGGAGCGTAACGCGAGCGCGCTCAAGCGAGCCAACCCCTCCCACGCCTCGCTCCAGAACGCACAGCGAGACATCGTGGCGGCAGTCAAAGACGCGGACGCCGACTCCGTCGCCGAGGCACAGGACGTTCTCGCGGACGCGATCGACCGCGTGGTCGACCGCATCGAGAACGCCAAAAGCGAGGCGGCGAAAAACGGCGCGGAGGTCTTCGAGGACGGCATGACCGTCCTCACGCACGACTACTCCTCGACCGTGCTGGAAGCGGTCGAACTCGCCGCCCAGGAGGGCAAGCATCTGGAGGTATACGTCACCGAGGCCCGGCCGCGGTACCTGGGTCGGAAGACGGCACGCGTCCTCGCGGGCGTCGACCGCGTGGAGCCCCACCTCATCGTCGACGGCGCGGCCGGCCACTTCCTCGACGAGTGTGACCGCGTGGTCACCGGGATGTCCTGCATCGTCGACGACACGCTGTACAACCGGGTCGGCACGTATCCCATCGCGGCGGCGGCCGGCGACGTGGGCGTCCCCATGACCGTCGTCGGGTCCGGTGCGAAGATCATCGAGGCCGGGTTCGCCTTCGAGAACGAGATTCGCTCGCCGAGCGAGGTGATGCGGGAGCCCGCGGAGGGGTTCACCGTCGAGAACCCGGCCTACGACGCGACGCCGACGCGCCTGCTCGATACGGTCGTCACCGACGAGGGCGTCCGGGAGTTCTAGGCGTCGGCACGGCGTGACCACTCCATCCAGTGGCGCATCGAGTGTTGCCAGAGGCGCGCGACGGTCTCGACCGTCCGGCTCAACGGGCCAGTCACCATGGCGTCGGCACGCGGGGCGTCGCTGGCGGCGCTGTCGGTCGGGAGCGGGCGGTCCGTGATCGTCGTCGAGCACTCCGGACAACGCAGATGTCGCGTGCGTGTCAGATAATCGTCGGTGGCGATCCAGTCGCCGCCGACGAGGCTCTCGTGGCCACAGTTCGGGCAGAACAACACGGCCTTCCTGCGACCGGGCGTCCGGCCGCTGTCTGCCGGTACCTGCGACCCACGAAGGTCGGGAGAGCTCATCACCGACGTTACGCGCCCGACGGCTAAAGTCCTGTTGGCATACTGGATAATCGTGACATACAGCGGGCACGTTGTCGACTGTTGACCCGGGTTTTCGAGGTCCAACGACAACCCTGTATTTAAGTCAGCGGGACGGGATGGGGAGATATGAGCGGGCCACAGGACCTCGGACTGGCAGGCGGGGACGCCGTGGCCCAGGTGTCCACACAGGTGCCGACGGAGACGCCGGGCGGGGCGGCGGCCGCCGAGGGGACGCGGGCGGCCGCGAACGCGACGAGCCAGTCGGTCGAGAACCTCCTGCCCACCTCGTGGCTCCCGTTTCCGGTGCCGCCCTGGGCGCTGGATATCCTCGCGACCCTGCTGATTCTGGGACTGGCCTGGGCCGCCTCACGGCTCGTCGTGGTGGTGTTCGGCCGCCGCATCTCCCGGCGGTTCCGGCGACCCAGCATCACCCGGATGGTCCTGCGGGCGATTCGCGTCGGGATCTTCGTCTTCGCGATTCTGGCGATCCTGCCGATCTACGGCGTGAGTCTGGGCGACATCACCCTGTCGGTGGCCGTATTCTCGGCCGCGATCGGTGTCGTGTTGGCCCCGATCGTCGGCAGTATCATCAGCGGGTTCTTCCTGTTGGCCGATCAGCCGTACGAGATCGGCGACATGATCGAGATCGTCGACACCCAGCAACGAGGGTTCGTCGACGACATCACGCTCCGGTACACCAAGATCATGACGCTGGACAACACCTTCGTGGTGGTCCCCAACGGCGAGATCCGGTCCCGTGACGTGGTCAACTACTCCGCGGAGGACCCCCGGACTCGGCAGACGCTCGACATCGTCGTCACCTACGAGGGTGACCTGCCCGAAGCGCGGGACCTGATCGAGCGGGCGGCCAAAGAGGTCGACCGCGTGATCGAGGGCGGGCCGGATATCCGGGTCGGTAGCGCCCGGTACCCGGCCGCGCCGACGTGTTACATCGAGACGTTCGGCGATCACGGCGTTCACCTGCGACTGCGCTACTGGCTCTCTGAACCGTACAAACTGCTCGCGACCAAATCGAAGGTCCAGACGAACGTGTGGCGACGCCTCGAAGACGCGGACGTAGAGATCGCCTACCCCCACCAGCACGTGGTCTTCGACGAGACCAGCGGCCAGATGGACGTGTCGGTCAGCCCGCCACGGCGGCGAACCGGACCGGACGCGCACCGTCCGGACCCCGGTCCCGACGCACTGAACGGGGAGAACACGGACCGCGACGAGCCCGGCGGGTCCGGACCGACCGGTTAGACCGTCACGATCTTCGCGTCGAGTTCGGTCTGCAGGAACCGCTCGATGTCGGGATCGTCGGTGATGCGACGGATCATCTGCCGCCACCGGCTGGCCTGTTTTCGCCCGATGACGACGATATCAGCCCGGGAGTCGGCCACTTCTTCGAGAATCGTCTCCTCGACCAGCATCCCCGTCCGAACGACGTAGCGCACGTCCGGCAGGTCGCCGAAGGCGTTCTCGACGGCGTTTTTCAGCTCGCTCCGGGAGATACGCCGGGAGTTGTGGTAGAGATTGACGTGGAGAACTGTCAGACTGGCGGCTTCCTCCCGTGCGATCTCGATTGCCCGACCGAGCGTGGCTCTGGAGTGCTCGGTGAGCGGATAGCGCACCGGCACGACGACCTGCGTCATCGTCCGTGACGACGCCCGCCCGTAGTGTCAACCTTTCCCTCTCAGGTGCAAGGAGACCCGCCCTGCCGGTCGTTCCCGAGCGAGACACTCACTCACTGGCGTGTCGAATCCGGCCCTCGACGGCCGGGTCGATGCCGCGCTCGCGAGCGTACGCGGCCAGGACCTCGTACTGTGTCGACAGGCGCTCGACGCGGTGATGCTCGTCCAGCACCGGGAACTCGTGGTCGGTGTGAAAGAGGTAGTCGGTCGTCGCGACGGTGTAGGTATCGTCGGCCGAAAGCGGCATCCCGTCCAGGTGGACGGACTCCACGCCGCTGCCGTTCCGTCTGATGATGAGGCCGCTGCTGACGTGGGCGTGCCAGCGGTCGGCCACCGCCTGCACGTGTTCGCCGTCGGCCTCCCGACAGAGCTGACGGAGTTCCTGGCCCGACAGCTCCGCGACGGTCACCGGTTCGTCGAACGGGACCACACTCACGAGGTCCGCGACGGTCACGTCGCCGGCGAGTGGCGGTCCCTCGCGGATACCGCCGGAGTTCTGCAGGCCCACGTCCGCGTCGGCGGCCCACCGGTAGGCGTCGGCGATGAAGTTGCCGATGCGGCACTCGCCGGTGTGTTTCACTGCCCGGTCGCGCGTGATCGGCTCGTCGACGTGGCCGACCACCTCGTCCAGCCCGGCCGCCGCGCGGCGTGCGTCCATGGCGTCCGCGACGGACTCGTCCAGCGGCGCGTCGGCCGGGTCGTGGACGGTCACGGCGTCGCTCGACGGCGCGCTGTCGAGGTCGATCTCAAGCAGGCCGCGCGCGTTCGCGCCGGGGCGGGTCAGCAGTGTGTCGGCGACGCGCTCGACCCGGCGGGAGTGGACGTGGCCGCCCAAGATCACGTCCACGTCGGTCTCGCGAGCGAGTTCGTCGTCGCCGCTCCCGAGGTGTGAGAGGACCACGACGGCGTCGACCCCCTGCTCGCGGAGCCGGGCGGTCTCCCGGCGGACCGCGGCGACCGGGTCGGTGAAGGCCAGTCCGGTCGCGCCGGGACACATCGATCCGGTCTTCGGCTCTGTGACGCCGGTCAGCCCGACCGACGCGCCGTCGACGGCGACGACAGTCGAGGGGATCACGCCGGCCTCGCGACCGAAGCGGTCGCAAGCGTTTTCCTCGCCCTCGGACCCGTCGGCCCACGCCACGTTCGCGCTCACCCAGGTCTGTGGCGACTCGCGGACGATCTCGGCGATCGCGTCGGGGCCGTAGTCGAAGTCGTGGTTGCCGAAGGTGTCGGCGTCGGGTGCCACGGCGGCGAAGAAATCCAGCGCCTGGCGGCCCTCCGAAACCATCGAGAGGACGCCCGGCGCAGTGTTGTCACCGGTCCCCAGAACCAGCGTGTCGTCGTCGCGAAGCGACCGGACGAGCCCGGCGAGGCGGCCGATGCGGTCGGGGTCGTCGTAGGCGTTCTCCACGTCCGAATAGTGGAGGAGGCGGGGCGGCATTCGGCCTCGAATACGCTATCGGCGGTCAAATCCCCTTCGGCCCGCGCCGAGGAGGCAGGGATTTAGGGCCGGAGCGCGCAACTTGAGCCATGGAAGCCCGGACGACCGAGGACGGAGAACAGCTGTACGTCGCCCGTAACGAAGCCGAGCGCGGGTCGAAAGGCCCCTTCTTCGTCGTCTACACCGACCGTGACCGCGAGGCCCGCTGGGGTTACTTCTGTGCGAACTGTGAGACGTTCGACAACGCGATGGACTCGATGGGACGCATCCAGTGCAACGTCTGCAGTAACATCCGCAAAGCCGACGAGTGGGACGCCGCCCACGAGTGACCCGGCCTGAGAACCGACGCTCGCGTCGCCGAACCGCCACATAGCTCCATCTCGACCGCGATATCTGTTGCGGGCCTGTCAAGTGAATACACTTAAGCAAGCGCGAGTAGTACCGCAAGGTGGATGGCGACTGTTACCACGCCACTAGCCGAGAAGGCAGAGGCCATTTTCACCGACCTGGGATACGTCGTCGAACGCGATGGACGGGAGTTACGCGCACAGCGAAAGTGGCGGATCGTAAACGTCACACCGGTCGACGAGCCGGCGACGCCGCGGGAATCCGGCGATTTCCACTGTCTCGTCACCTGGCAGGAGAAGGCGGCGGAAGTCCGCGACCGATTGCAACGCCGTGACCCCGACTACGAGTGGGCGGTCATCGGGATCGAGGAGAACGGCGACTACGAGGTCTGTCACGCCCCGGACGCCAACGTCAGCGCTTGAGCGCCCGGCGGGCGGCACTCGCGCCCGCATCCGCGTCCACGTCCGCGTCGAGTACTTCGAGCGTGTTGCCGAGGGCACTCACCAGCGCCAGCACGTTCTCCTCGCGGGCGCTGTGACCCATACAGCCGATGCGGAGGATGTCTCCCGAGAGGTCGCCCAGGCCGCCGGCGATCTCGATGCCGTACTCCTCCAGCAGCGCGTCGATGACTGTCCCGTCGTCCACGCCCGCGGGCAGTCGCACGGCGTTCAGACTCGGGAGCCACCAGTCGTCTTCGGGATTGAGTTCCAGCCCCATCGCCTCCACGCCGGCCTTGAGCGCCCCGGCCATACGGCGGTGACGCGCCCAGCGGGTCTCGATCCCCTCCTCGGCGACCAGTCTGAGGGCTTCCCGGAGCGCGTAGACGTTCGTGATCGGCGCGGTGTGGTGATACGCTCGTTCGTCGCCCCAGTACTCCTGGAGCAAGGAGAGGTCGAGATACCACGACCGCACCGGCGTCTCGCGAGCCAGCACCTTGTCCATGGCCCGGTCGTTGAGCGTGAGCGGGCTGGCACCCGGCGGCGAGGAGAGACACTTCTGGTTCGCGGAGTAGGCGGCGTCGATCCCCCACTCGTCGACACGCAACTCGACGCCACCGAGGGACGTGACGGTGTCGGCGATCACGAGCGCGTCGTGTTCGTGGGCGATGTCGGTCAGTTCGGGGACGTTCGGCTGGAGGGTGCCGGTACTCGTCTCCGCGTGGACGAACCCGAAGATGTCGGGCTGGTGGCGGTCGAAGGCTTCCTCGACGGCGGCCGGGTCGAGCGGTTCGCCCCACGGTGCCTCGACGAAGACCGCCTCCCCGCCGGCGCGCTCGACCATCGCGGCCATCCGCTCGCCGAAGTAGCCGTTGCCCGGAACGAGGACCGTGTCGCCGGGTTCGGTGAGGTTGGCGACGGCGGCCTCCATCGACGCGGACCCGGTCCCGCTCACCGGGATGGTCCACTGGTTGTCCGTCCGGAAGACGTACCGCAACAGGTCCTGAACGTCGTCCATGATGTCGACGAACGCGGGGTCGAGATGGCCCACGAGCGGCGTACTCATCGACCGCAACACGCGGGGGTGTACGTCACTGGGCCCGGGGCCCATCAACAGCCTGTCCGGCGGCGACAGTTCCCCAACCCTCGGTCTGTCCATACCTGTTCGTTGTGAGAGACACCACCAAAAGTAGTGTGAGAGAACAGTTGTCATGGGGCAGCGCCGAACGCGGAGTAGGCACTGCCGAACGACCGGTAGAGAGTGCCGAGTGAGAGTGTGCCACGTGTCACTTAAATACGCTCGTCACGAAAGTCGGTCGATGTTTCTGGGTCACGGACTGTTCGCGTTCGCCCTCGTCGCCCTCGGCGGCCACGCCGTCGGGTGGTCGCGCGAGCGTGCGCTGTGGCTCGGCGTCCTCGCTGGCGCGTTCGCGACCGTGCCGGACGTGGACATGGTGTACGCTCCCATCGGCCTCCTCGGCGGGGCAAACGGCCTCCTCGACGCCTCCGAGGCGTTCTGGAACGCCAGCGCCGTCGTCCACCGCACGGTGACTCACTCGCTGGTCCTCGGTGGGGTCGCGGCGCTCGCGTACGGCCTGTTGGCGGTTCGGTACCGCTCGATGGCCACCGCTCGCACTCGGCTGGCCGCCGTGACTGTCGGGGGCGCACTGCTCGTCGGACTGGTCCTCACCGCGGCCGTCGTCAGCGGTGGACTCGCGGCCGTCATCGTCGCCGTGTTCTGTCTGGCCGGTCTCGCGGTCGCACTCGGTGCCGCCAGACGCGGCGTCGACGCCCGGCTCGTCGGGACGACGGCCCTGATCGGACTCGCGACCCACCCCTTCGGCGACCTGTTCACCGGCGAACCCCCGGCGATGCTCTACCCGTTCGACGTGACCGTCTTCGCCGAGCGGGTGACGCTCCACCCCGACCCGACTATGCACCTGCTGGGCGCGTTCACGGTCGAGTTGGCGACGATCTGGCTGGCCGCCTACGCGCTCTTTACCCTCACCGACCGGCGTTTTCGCGACCACCTCAGCCCCCGGGCCGGTCTCGGGGCTGGCTACGCGGCGGCGGCGCTGGCGATACCGGCTCCCACCCTCTCGACGTCCTACCCGTTCGTGTTCTCGATCCTGCCGTTGGCGTCGGTCGGCGTCGTCGGGGCCCCGGGTGGACGGATGGGGCGGTCCCCGTTGGGGCGGTTCCGACCCACTCTCTCGGACTGGCCGACCGCGCTGGCGACCGGGCTGGCAGCCGTGACGCTGGCCGCCGCGGGTTACACGCTCGCGTATCTCCTGGTTTGAGCCGATAACGTTTCACACCAGGACGCCGTATTCCGGTGGTATGGACGAGGTGGGACTGAGCCGACTCCTCCGGAGCCGTCGGGGGAACGCGGTTCTGGCGTGGGTGTTCGTCGGTCTGGTGCTGGTCACGAGCCTGGCGAGTGTGGTGACCGGGAACCTGCTCTGGACGGCCTTTAGCGCTGCCGTCGCACTCATCGCGCTGCTGCCGGCCCTGCAGTTACGTTCGGTCTGGGTGATGCCGCCGTGGGAGGTCGTCGTGCTGGCGACCGCGCCGGTTCTGGGCCACCTGTTCGCGGTCGAGTTGCTGACTGGGCAGGCCCAAAACACCGCTCGCTACGTCTCGGTCGCGGCGCTTTCCCTGCTGGTAGCCGTCGACCTCGACGGATTCACGCCCGTCGAGATGAACGAGGGATTCGGCGCGCTGTTCGTCGTCGTCACGACGCTCGCGACGGCCGGCGTCTGGGCTGTCGCCCGCTGGACCGCCGACGGTCTCTTTGGCACGGGCTTTCTCGCCTCCGAGCACGCGCTGATGCTCGAATTCGTCGGCTCGGCGACCGCCGGTACCATCGCCGGCCTGGTGTACGTGTTCTACGTGCGGCGGCAGGTCCGGCCGCGCGACCGCGTTCCCGAGGGGGTCGATCTCTCGTGAGACTCCGCGACGTTGTCGGCATCTCGACCCGGACCCAGGCCCGCCTCTCGTGGGCGATGGAGGTTCTGCTGGTCGGTATCCTCCTGGTCGGCCTCTACCGCGGTGGTCCGGGTGTCGTCGTCAACACGGTTATCGCGCTGGTAGTCACCCAGCTCCCGCCCGTGCTGGAGCGGGACTTCGGGCTTCCGATGGACCCGGCGCTGACGCTGTGGATCACGACGGCCGTCTTCCTGCACGCGCTGGGGACGCTCGGCCTGCCCTGGTCGGACCTCTCCTTTTACCAGTCGATCTGGTGGTGGGACCACCTCACGCACGGCCTGTCGGCCTCGGTCGTGGCCGCCGTCGGCTACGCCACCGCGCGCTCGTTCGACGAACACGCCGACGGCGTCGTCCTCCCGCCGAAGTTCATGTTCGTGTTCATCCTGCTGTTCGTCCTGGCCTTCGGCGTCCTCTGGGAAGTGCTGGAGTTCCTGCTCACCGAGATCACGGCCGTGTTCGGGATCGGCACCTTCCTCACCCAGTACGGGCTGGAAGACACGATGCTGGATCTGGTGTTCGACTCGGTGGGTGCGGTACTCGTCGCGACCTGGGGCACCGCCCACCTCAACGACATGTTCGGGGCGCTGGACGAGCGTATCGAGGAGTGGCTGGCGACGCGCAACGAGTGAGGCGCCGCCGGGTCAGAAAAACAGCGCCGGAATCGTGTTCCGGAAGATGTTGAGCGAGATCACGAACAGCAGCGCGACGACGAACCAGTTGAACTTCGCCTCGTCGATCTCCAGTCGCCGGAGGTAGGTCCCGATCAGCAGGCCGACGACGGTGACGACGGCGATGACCGACCCGAGCCAGAGCCGATAGGTCGTCATCAGCTCCGTGAAAAGCGTCATCTGGACGATCCGGACGGAGAAGATCGTCGCCAGCACCATCGAGAGCCCGCCGATGTACCGCTCCACGTCGCGCTCGAAGGTGTGGAAGTACGCCGGCAGGAGCGGCCCGAGGTTGGCCACCGCCAGCAGGAACCCTTCGAGGAATCCGGCCGACCCGAGCGCCACCGGGTGATGGGCCTCCTGGACCGTCACGAAGTTCTGGACGACCTGGAAGACGACGTAGCCGAAGATTACCAGCCCGATCAGGAACGGGACGATGGGGCCGGCGCTGAACTCCGCGAGAAAGACCACGCCGACGACCGATCCGACCACTGCGAGGGACAGCAACGCCCACTCCTCACGGACGAACGCCAGACCCGTGTCCGTCTCGCCGATCTGGAACATGTTGAGCATCCACGGGGGGATCGCGAGGACCACGACCGCCAGCGTCGGGTCGATGACCGTCGCGAAGATCGGCGTCGTGATCAGTGCGTACCCGAAACCGATCATGCCCTTGACCGCGCCCGCGACGACCGCCACGAGGACGAAGGCGGCGAGCAGACCACCGGAAACGTCCGACTGGAGGCCTTTGGTGACGCTGTCCATACCCGGGAAGAAGACGACCGACCCGGCGACGACCATCGCCGTCGCAAAGACCATCATCACCTCCCGGTACCGGAACGCCCGCAGGTTCGCGAGGAACTGTGCCACGTCGAGTTGCGTGTTGCTCGTACCCATGGATAAACTGACGAGCGGTCTCGACTCGTCGGTCGTCGTCCGTACTCGCTCCGACCTTATCCATCCCCACTTGCCTGTAAGAACGGGGTCCAGTCGAGGATAGATGGCACACCGTGAACCGCTGGCAGCAGCCCCTGAAATCCCGTTCGCCGGACGAACCTCTCGACTCGACAGCGACATAGGATGGAGCAACATTCTCCGGAAGGCGCGAGCGTCGCCGGTCAGCCACCGTGATCCGACGGCCGAGTGGGGCACCGGTCGTTTCGACGGGGCACCTCCAAGCCGTCGCTCAGACGGTCAGGAAATGTACACCCGGAACACTAACGACCGACATCATCCGGGGCGGTGTGCCCTGTCAGTCGGGAAACCCTCGTGCCGGGTGGGTGGCCTATGGCCACCAGCATACGCGAGCGGCGTCAGCCGCGAGCGCTGGGAGGCTCGTCAGAGCCTCCGAATTGCGAGACGGCGTTAGCCGTCGAGCGGGTGGCCCGCAGGGCCACCGAATACCGAGGCGACTCGTGGCCGCCAGTCGACTGTCGCGTGCCCGGGTTCTCCGCGCGGTCATCGCGCCCTGACGGGTGTGCTCGGGCGGGGACTAGAGGCACGCAGGCGAAGATAGACGACCGCCCGGTAAGAGACTGTCGCGCTAGAACAGGTAGTCGTCCTGGCGCAACTGGACGTAGCGGCCGGAGCCGAGGCTGAGCTTCCGGAGTTTGTACTCCGCGACCAGTCGGATGCCGCTCAGACCGGACCCGAGGGCCTGTGTCGGCGAGTACTCGCCGCGATTGAGCATGTTGTCCACCAGTCGGAAGGTGTCGTCCCAGTCGTCGGGCTCCCAGCCCCGCACCATGTCCGCCAGCGCGACGTTGCGCCGGACCTCCTCGCCGATTGCGCGTTTCCACTCCCGGTTGTAGCGGTCGAGGCGGCCCTGGCCGGCGAGTTGGCCGGCGATCTTCCCGGTCCGGACGGCCACGTGGTCGCCACCCTCGTGGAACGCGGAGGTCGCGCCCATCGCGCCGCCGACGACGGCGACGCCGGCCTCGGTCGGGGACTCGATGGGGCGAGTCGAGGAGATCGGGTAGGCCTCGGTGCCCTTTCGCTTCCCCCGGTCTTCGACGAGCGGGAAGTCCTCCTCGATGTCGTACTCGGGGTACTCCCGCTCCAGCAGGCGACGGACGTACACCCGGCCCGGCGGGATCTGCTCGTCGTCGGAGTCGAGCAGCGCGTAGTCCTGCGGGTTCTGTACGTCCGCGAGGTCCATCCCGATGGGCATCGTCAGCCCGATGCGGGCGACGTTGTCGTCGTTCGGGAAGATCCACGGATAGGCCGTGTGACCGGGCATGACGCCCCACCAGAACTTCAGCAGGCCTTCGTCGAACAGTTCCTCTGGCACCTTCCGGTGTTCCTGGTAGGCGATGTGGTTGGCGATGTTCGAGTCGAGGTAGTCACGGACGCTGTGGTCGTGGGGGAGGAACTGGTCGACGGCGTCGGTCGTGACGGTCCGCTGGGGACCGTCCGCGAGGATCAGGTAGCGCGCCTCGACGTTCTCGCCCTCGGACAGTTCGATCTCGTGGGTGTGCCCGCCGGTCA
Organism: Halorientalis pallida; assembly: GCF_049605515.1. GTDB lineage: Archaea > Halobacteriota > Halobacteria > Halobacteriales > Haloarculaceae > Halorientalis > Halorientalis pallida_A. The sequence goes on along the minus strand of NZ_CP187158.1, from coordinate 479,027 downwards.
TGTCGGTGGTCACGTCCGAGACCGACGTGCCGATACGGTAGGTCGCGCCGGCCGACTCGGCCCGCTCGCGGAGCCAGTCGTCGAACCGGGCGCGGTGGAAGGCGAACCCGAACTCGGGATAGGTCGCGTCGATGCCCGTGTCACGGATCGTCACCGACTCGTTGGGGCCGATGAAGGAAGCGCCGTCGAGGTCGCTGAGGATGATGTCGTCGGGGATCTCCTCGGGTCGGAAGTCCATGATGTCGACCCAGTAGTCGAGCATTCCCGCGGCGTCCGTCGAGTCGGGTCCCAACCCTTCGCGATCCGCTCGCGGAACCCCCTTCTCGACGACGACCGTCTCGGCACCCTGCACCGCGGCCTCGTACGCAGCCGACGACCCGGCCGGGCCGCCGCCGACGATCGCCACGTCCACCTGTTGCATACCCGGTAGCCTGCGCTGAAGGGAGTTAAATGCCGTTCATTCGACGGCGCGACCGACCGTCAACTCGCCGGCCCCGTCGCCTGCCACGCGGCGGTCGAACAGCGCCGACCAGTCGAATTCGGCCCGCTGGACGAGATCGTCGAGCCGCCGGCTGAGTTCCTGAAACCGCTCGCGAGCCACGCGATACTCCTCCACCGCGTTTCGGGAGGGCGCGTCGAGTTCCCGCTCCAGCCGGGCTTTCCGTTCGGCCAACGTCGCCGATTCCGCGAGCAAGCGTTCACAGGCGGTCTCGACCAACAGGCGCTCGGTCGTACCTGCGAGCCGTTCGGGGTCTGGATCGAGCATCGTCAGATCGGGGTCCAGTCCCGGGGCGCCGCCGTCGAGCAGGACGACCCGGCACCCGTCGGTCGCGTCCCGGAACGTGCCCGCACCGAGACCGTCGCGTTCGAGTAGTGCCTCGTCCGCGAGAACGACGTCGACGGCGGTGCCGACCTTCTCGTAGACGTCGAGCCTGCCCGCGGCAGTCCAGACGTTGTACTCCTCGCCGAGCCACTCCTGATAGGTTCGCCGCCGCGACTCGTCTCCCATGGCGACGAGCACGACGCGGTTTCCCCACGTGTCCATATCTCCGATGCCACAGGGCAATACAATCAAGTAGGGCGACCGTTCGATCCGTTTCGTTCAGTTTATCCGGTTCGAATACTACCGGACTCGAGCTGGTTCGGGTTCTCGACGGCGTCGGACGGTCCTGCGAGCTGGTTTCCGGCGACCGCGAAACGCGTCACGGGCCCGCTCGCCCCCAGACTTTTATCTGCCGGTACCGCCACCCCGACCATGACGCGACCGGACGACCCGAGCCGGGACCTGCTGATCCTCGGCGAGAAGTTCAACGGCCTGTCCCCGGCCGACCTCGCGACCGCGCTCCGCGGCCGCCTCCCGGACTGGACGGTCAGAGAGGCGACGACACCGAATCCACCCCGGGAACAGGTGGCGAACGCGAGGGTGCTGGTCGGGCCGACCGTCGATCCCGATCTGCTCGCCGACGCGCCGGAGCTGGAACTGTTCGCCTGTACCTACGCCGGGTACGATCACCTGCCGCTCGCCGACCTCGCCACCCACGACGTGGCGGTGACGACCGCCGGCGGTGTCCACGTGCCGAACGTCGCCGAACAGGCCGTCGGGTTCGTCCTGACGTTCGCGCGAGGGCTCCACGACGCCTGGCGGCGACAGGAGCGCCGGGAGTGGCGCGTCGCCGATCCCGGTGAACTCGCCGGCAGTACCGTCACTATCGTCGGGCTGGGTGCTATCGGGACCGGGATCGCGGAGCGACTGGCCCCGTTCGGCGTCGAGACCGTCGGCGTCCGTCACTCACCCGAGAAGGGCGGTCCCTGTGACGAGGTCGTCGGCTACGACGACCTGCACGACGCGCTCGCCCGGTCGGAGTACGTCGTCCTCGCCTGCCCCCTGACCGACGAGACGGAGGACCTGATCGACGAGGCCGCGTTGCACGCGCTCCCGACCGACGCGGTGCTGGTCAACGTCGCTCGCGGCGGCGTCGTCGACACCGACGCGCTGGTCGCCATGCTCCGCAGTGGCGGTATCCGCGGTGCGGCGCTGGACGTGACCGATCCCGAACCGCTCCCCGAAGACCACCCGCTCTGGAACTTCGGGAACGTCCAGATCACGCCCCACAGCGCCGGGCGCACGCCGGCCTATCACGACCGGCTGGCCGACATCGTGGCCGGGAACGCCCGGCGAGTGATCGACGGCCGTCTCGACGAACTGGAAAATCGCGTCGCGGTATCGGAGTGACCCGATCAGTCGTCCAGCGGTTCGATCAGTTCCACGACGTGGCCGTCGGGGTCCTCGACGAAGGCGGTCCGGGCACCCGCCGCGGGCTGATCGCTCGGTTCCTGGACGACACCGTGGTGGTCGATCTCGTCGAAGGCGGCGTCCACGTCGTCGACCGCGACGGCGAAGTGGTCCCAGCCGTCGCCGAATTCGAACTCGTCTTCCCCCTCGGTGTCGGACAGCTGGAGTTCGACGCCGTTGCCGTCGGCGACGTAGACGTTCCGCGTCGTGCCGTCCTCGCTCGTGAACTCCCAGGAGCGCTCGAAATCGAGGTTCTCGACGTACCAGTCGGCCAGTTCGTCCGCGTCCGAGACGTTCATGCAGGTGTGCAGGATGTCCATCGCGTGCGAGCCTTCCCGTGATGGCGGCTTAAAAGGGGTGACTCCGACCGGGGGCGACTGTCAATGCCAACCATTATCACGTAGGATTTCGCCTAATAGAACATGAGGTACGGGACGTTCGTGCTGACGCCGGACCGGGGGTGGTTCCATCCGAAGGAAGCTGCGTTCCGCGACCACGACGTGACGATGGTCGCGATCCGAAATATCACGCTGCTGGCTGACGGAACAGTCGTACTGCTCAACGAGTTGAACGGGCCGACGAGCAACATTCTGGACGCGCTCGCCGAGACCGAAGACGACATGATCGACTACCAGCTGACCGACACGGACGACGGGAAGCTGCTCCGCTGTCACTTCCACCCGACAGAACTGGTGGACTCGCTGTTGACGCTGCTGGAGGAGTTCGCCGTCCTGCCGGAGTATCCGCTGGAGTTCGTCGAGCCCGCACAGTCGAGTCTCAAGCTCACGCTGATCGCCGAGGAGGCGGCGCTCCGGGAGATGATCGACGTGATCCCCGAGGGCGTCTCCGTCGACCTGCTCCGGATCGGAACCTACGACCCCGAGAGCAAGACCCTCTTTTCGGGCCTCACCGAACGCAAGCGGGAGGTCGTCCGGAAAGCCGTCGAGAAGGGGTACTACGAGATTCCGCGCGAGGTGACCTGCGAGGAGATCGCCGCCGAACTCGACTGCTCGGCGGGGACCGTCGCGGAACACCTCCAAGCCATCGAGAGCCAGTTCGTGACGGAAATCGTCCCCGCGGGCTACGACACGACCGCGCGGGAGTCGATGCGGCCGCTCGGGAGCTCTTAAAGCACCTGCTGGTTGGGGCGAAGGACACTTGACCGGGTCCGAGGTATGGGTTGAGAGACCATGACACAGGTAGAGGATACGAGCCGCGACATGCGGCTCGACCCGGACTCGTTCGCCCAGGGCTACTTCAAGAACGCAGTCTACCGGCACTGGGACCCCTACGGGGACATCCCACAGGAGGACATCGAGGCCGACCGCCGGAAGTTCATCGAGGACGAGCCGACCGAGGAGGAGTTCGAGGGCCTCCGGACGACGCTGGCGCTGTTCGGCGCGGGCGAGGAGGCCGTCACGGAGGACCTGATGCCGCTCGGGATGGTTCTGGAGGACATCAACAAGCAGATGTTCGTCTCCAGCCAGATCTACGAGGAGGCCAAACACACCCAGTTTTTCGACCGCTACTGGCGCGAGGTGGTCAATCCCGTCGAGGAGGAACTGGGCTTCGACGTGACCAGGCCGACCGACCAGCGATTCTTCAACGACGACTACGTGGAGCTGTTCGACCGCAACGAGGCGGCCATGGAACGGTTGCTGGAGGAAGACACACCGGAGAACCGGGCGAAGGCGTACTGTCACTACCACCTCGTCGTCGAATCGGTGCTTGCCCAGACCGGCTACTACGGCATCCAGTCGGCCTTTTCCGACCAGGGCTCCGACGAGGTGGCGGTCCGGGAGTTTCCCCACATGGCGGGGCTGGTCGAGGGGATCACGCGCATCCGGAGCGACGAGGGCCGTCACGTCGGCTTCGGGATGCAGGAGGTCCGGACGCTGATCCACGAGGAGGGCGTCGACGCCGAAGTCGTCCAGAACACGCTCCAGGATCTGATGCCGCTGGTCGCGGGCATCGTCCGGCACTCCTCGCAGGGTGAGGCGACGAATCCGATTCCCGTCATCGAGTACTCGCGGAACAAGCTGACGCGCCGGGTCGAGATCCTCACGGAACAGGACGCGGAGATTCCGCCGGTCGACGAACTCGTGAAGATCGAAGGGGACGGCGAGGCGGCGGCGGACTGAGCGCGGGGCCGGGCTGTTTGCGGTTGCGGTGTCGGAGCGGTTTGCGGTGGCAGTTGCGGAGCGGTTTGCGGTGCGGGAGGAATCAGCACAGCATCCGCGAGCGCGCCGACGGCGCGCGAGCGGCCCTTTTCCCCAAGTTTTTGATCGAGGGGGTGCGCGCTCAGCGCACCCCCTCGATTAAAAAGTGGTCAGATGTAGCCTTCTTCCAGCAGCAGTTCGCCGTTGAGGACGCTGGCACCGGCCGCGCCGCGGATGGTGTTGTGGGCGAGGCAGTTGAACTGGATACCGTCGGCGGTCTCCTGAATGCCGCCGACGGCGATGCCCATGCCGTTGCTCTGGTTGCGGTCGAGGCGGGGCTGGGGTCGGTCGGGCTCCTCGAAGACCTCGATGAGCTGGTCGGGCGAGGACGGCAGGTCGATGCTGGGGTACTCGCGCAGGGCCTCGGCGGCGTCCTCGACGGTCACGTCCTCGGCGGTGTCGGCCCAGACGTTCTCGAGGTGGCCGTCCAGCGTCGGGATGCGGTTACAGGAGGCGGCGACCTCGGCGTCGTTCCAGTGGACTTCCGCACCGTCGAACTCGCCGAGCAGTTTCCGGCTCTCGGTCTCCATCTTCGTCTCCTCGCCGCCGATGTGCGGGATGGCGTTGTCGATGATCTCCATGGAGGTGACGCCGGAGTAGCCCGCGCCGGAGACGGCCTGCAGGGTGGAGACGCGCACGTCGGTCAGGCCGAAGGCATCGTCGAGCGCGGCCAGCGGCGGGACCATCGTGATCGTCGAGCAGTTGGGGTTCTTGACGAGGGCACCGTCCCAGCCGCGTTCGTCGCGCTGGACCTCGATGAGGCCGAGGTGGTCGGCGTTGACCTCGGGGATGGTGAGCGGCACGTCCTCGTCGGTCCGGAAGTTCGAGGAGTTCGAGGACATGACGTAGCCCTGTTCGACGAATTCGGGTTCGACCTGTTCGCCGACGCTGGAGGGGAGCGAGGAGAAAAGCAGGTCCACGTCGTCGGGGACCTCGTCGGGGTCGGTCGCCACGACGGTCATGTCGGCCACGTCTTCCGGGATGGGGCTGTCGACGCGCCACTTGGCGGCTTCGCGGTAGGACTTGCCCGCGCTCGCGCTGGAGGCGGTCAGGGCCGCCAGCTCGAAGTCGGGGTGCGGGTCGATCTGCTGGATGAGTCGCTGTCCGACGGCACCGGTCGCGCCGAGAACGCCTACGCGTACTGTCATTGGTACCCACAGCTACGGCCGGGCCTCCTCAAAACGGTTTGGAAAGCCGTCGCCGACGGCCGGCTGTCGGGACCGACGGCGTCGAGACTGGCGGGCGGGCAAATCGAAGGAGAAATCGAGATTACGCGGGGACTTCGGCGCCTTCCTTGCGGGTGATGTAGCCCGCGATGCGGTTGCGGACGCCCTTGGACTCGATGTTGGTGAGTTCCGTGACCAGTTCCTTGTTGTGCTCGAAGTCGTGTCCGAAGGCCTCGGGGTATCGCTCCATCAGGATGGTCCCCGTCTTCTTGACGTAGGCCGGTTTGATTGCCATGTTGGTCGTACGTGCTGGCCCAACTCTGAAAAAGGGTTCGAAAGGCGACCCGTGCGAGTCCGTCCCCGGCCCCTTCACCCGTCCCACGAGCAGTTGGCCCGAACCACGTCCATCGCCGCCCGCTCGCGCTCGCCGCCACAGCGTTCGACGACATCCGCGAAGTAGTCGAGCCGGGATTGTAGCTCCGCGCGGTCGTAGGCCGGCACGTCCAGCCGGGAGGCCGCCACGGTCGCCTCGATCACGGCGTAGTAGCCCCGGTTCGTCGTCGGGACGGTCTCGCGCTCGACGGCGGTCTCCTCGGGGTCGAGCGCCCACTCGACCCACTCCGTGTCGCCGTCCGTGCCCGCGTCGATCCGGTCGACGGTGACGCGCGCCCAGGCGTCGGCGCTCGACAGTACGGGGTCGGACTCCTCGCGGACGGTCATCGCGGCCTCGGCGAAATCGAGGGGATCGGTCGTGAACTGAACGTACCCCTCGCCGCGCTCCCGGAAGTTCCGCCAGGTGCGGGTGCGGCCCCAGGTGCGTGCGGTGACGGGAGCCGCGTCCCCGGGGTCGCTCTCGGGCGCGTGCAGGCCGAGCGCGGCGACGTTCCAGCGGTCGTTCGGCCCCAGCGTCGCGACGACGGACTCGGTGACGCCCCGAAGGGCGACGGGCCAGGACTCAGACATCGATATCCGCCTCCGGATCGCGCCCGTACCACCGGCGGAGCGCGCCGCCGAGGGCTCCGAACAGCGTCGCCGGCACGGCGTACGTGACGGCGATGCCCATGAGCCCGAGCAGGAGGAAAGTCGGAGGCGCGTCGGCCTGCAAGAAGAGCGCCCCCTGGGCCAGCGTCGTCCCGACGAAGACGGCCCGGAAGCCGGTGTCGGCGCTCCTGCGAAGGGACCCGCCGTCGATCCAGCCCGCGACCACCGCCCCGGGATACAGTCCGAGTGCGCCCGGACGCAACACGGTCGAGAGCGTCGCCGACCGTTCGATCCCCGTCAGCAGTGCGATGGCCGCGTACCCGAGGACCGCCACCGTCACGCCCGCGCCGATGGCCAGCGCCCCCCTCTCGGCGCGGATCGGGAGGCGGCCGCCCTCGGAGTCGGTGGACTCGCCCGGCGTTCCCGGTGGGTCGGGCCACTCCTCGTCGTCGTCGCTCATATCTCCAGCCCCCGTTCGAGCGCGACGAACAGCGCGGCGGCGGTCAGATCGGCGGTCGTCCCGGGGTTGATCCCCTCGGCGACGAACTCGTTGGCCAGCGTCCACGGGTCCGCGTCGCCGGCCAGCGCGGCGGCCGCACGCTCGGTCGCCCGTTCGGCCGTCTCGCGGTCGTGCTGGGTCGCGACGAACGTGTCGGGTTCCGCGGCCAGCAGTTCCAGAAAGACCCGCGCCGTCCGATCCGGGACGGCCCCTTCCAGTTCGAGCAGACGCTCGGCCGCGTCGAACGAACGGTCGAACTCGCCGGTCCACTCGCGGGCGATGCCATCGATCTCGGCGGAGTCGGTCATCACGTCGTACAGGGTCACGCCCCGATCCTCGATGGCAGGGACGGCCTCGGCACCGCGGCGCACGTCCAGCGCGTCCATCCCTTCGGGCGGGTCGTCCACGGCCACGTCGACGTGCTCGAAGGCCCGGTAGAAGTCCGCGGCGTCCGCGACCGTCGTCGCTTCGGCCAGGTCACCGGCGTGGCGCCCCGACAGGTCGTCCTCCGCGGCGGCACGCACCAGGGGCACGAGGACCAGCAGGGCACCGAACTGCGTGTTGCCGGCCCGTTGCTGGCTCATCCCCGCGACCGCGCGCTCGAAGGCCCGACCCAGGCGCTCGCCGTCGGCGGCCAGATCGAGGCCGCGCCGCGCGCCGACGCCCCCGGCCACGAAGTGCTCGAACCGCAGGTCGTCGTAGTCGTGCGCGCGGTCGACGTTGCCGGGTTTGGGCGTCCCCGTCACCTCCAGCAGGAGGGCGAGCTGTGCATTCTGGGCGACGGTGCGCTCCGGCGGTGGTTCGACGCCCGAATCGGCGGGACTCACGACTCGACCCCCTCGGCGAACCACGCCGTCGTGGCGTCGCGGACGCGTTCGAGGACCGCCGGCTCGTCGCTCGGGCGGCCCACGCTCACCGCGTCCGCGCCGTACGCCAGGTACTCCCGGACGCTCGCCTCGTCCCGGACCTCGTTGTTGGCCACGACGAACAGATCGGTCGCCGCGGCCACGTCGCCGACGACGGCCTCCGAATCCATGGCGTCGACGTGGACGGCGTCTGCACCCGCGGTTTCGAGACGGTCGGCCAGCGCCGGGAGGGCGACCCCTGGAACCTCGGTCCGGACCTTGACGCTCACTGTCGCGCCAGTCTCGGCCGCGGTCTCGACCTGCTCACACAGTCGGTCGGGGTTCCGGAGCAGAGACTGCCCCGCGCCGGCCGCGCACATCTCGTCCTGTCGGCAGTGGGCGTTGATCTCCACGAAGGCGTCCCGGTCCCGGCAGACGGCGGCGACTTCGCGGAGCGGATCGAGTTCGGTGGTGCGGACGTTGAACCCAGCGCGGATGGGCACGCCGTCCAGTGCGGCCAGTTGCTCGTCGACGAACGCGACGGGATCGGCGGGGAGAAACTCCGTTCGGTCCCGGGCGACGAGTTCGCGGGCGGCCGCCCGCGTCGACTCGTCCAGCGCGATGCCCCCGAGGACGGCCGCGCCGGCGTACTCGCTCGCCGCGCGCGCCCAGTCGGCGTCGGACTCGCCGCTGAGGCTGGCAAGCACGACCCGCGGGCGGAAGTCCAGCGGGGCGGGCGGGTCGGACGCGGCGTCGCGGCTCACGACACCACCTCCAGCGCCTCCCGGCAGGCCTCGGCGACGCGCCGGGCGTCGACCTCGGTGTCCAGTCGCGTGTCGGTCCGGACGACCGGCCGGTCGAGGTCGGTCCCGTCCTCGTCGTCGAGGACGAACGCGTCCGCGAAGTCGTAGGCCTCGGCGACCCCGGCCGTCGACGGCTCGTACCCTTCGGCGGCCATCAGCTTCCCGGCTGGCCCGGAGAAGACGTGATCCTCGACGAAGGGAGAGACCGCGACGACGGGCGTCTCCCGGAGTGCGTCCGCGATGCCGTCGACGGCGAGCATCGGGCCGATACTCGTGATCGGGTTCGACGGACCGACGACGACCGGTTCGCTCAGCCCTGTGAGCACGGCGTCGGTCGCGGTCGCGTCCGCGCCGCCGCGGAACTCGACGGACTCGACGGTCGGCTCGCCCTCCCGGCCGACCCAGAACTCCTGGAAGTGCATCGGCCCGTCGGGGGTGTGGACGATACTCGCCACCGGGTCGTCGCTCATCGGCAGTATCTCCCAGGGCGTGTCGAAGGCGTCCGCGAGCGTGCGCGTGACGGCGGTGAGTGATCGGCCCTCGTCCAGCAGACTCGTCCGCGTCAGATGGACGGCGCGGTCGCGGTCGCCGATCAACATGAACTCCGCGACGCCGGAGAAGCGCCGCCAGCGGGCGATCTCTCGGCCCGCCGTCTGGCGCTCGTCGGGGAGGTAGCGCGGTCCGTCGTCCAGGCCGGCGGCCGCGGCGAGGCGGTGGAGTTCGTCGTCCGTCACCGTCGAGTCGTCGGCGATGCCCCACCAGGTATCCAGGTCGAGTTCGTCGCCGCCGAGAAAGAGGACGGTGTCCACGTCGGGACAGACCAGGTGCCCGCCCAGTTCCACGTCGTCGCCGGTGTTACAGACGACGGTGGTCTCGGCCGGCGGGAAGACGGCGTCCGCGCCCCGGAGGAGTTTCGGCGTCCCCGTGCCTCCGGAGAGAAACGTGACCATACCGGTGGTCGGGAAGCGGCGCGGTAAATCCTTTCGCCAGGGGCAACCGGGCCCGTTACTCGCCGGTGACCCGTTTGGCCTCGTCGAGCCACGACGGCTCCGGTACCGGGGTCGACCCGACCCCGGCGTACTCGACGGCGACGACGTACCGGAGGCGGCCGTTCTGACGGGGACCGCTCGTCACGTCGTAGCGGAACGACCGCAGCGAGCCGTCGTCGGCGACGCGGAGTTCTGCCGAGACCGCCGACAGCGAGGCGGGATCGAGGAAGGTCAGGCCGTGTTCGTCGGGGTCGAGCCGGTCGGTCCCGTTGGCGGCGTAGACGTGGACCGTCTCGCCGTTTCTCGTCTCGGTACCCTCGTAGCTGAAGTTCAGTCCCCGGATGTACCGGTTTATATCGGGGTAGAGGTAGGCATCAGTGCTCCCGCCAGCCCCTGACTGGCGGTCGTAGGCGATCTGTCCCTCGGTCCGTTCCCGGAGATAGGCGGTGCCGTTCTCGTCGACGTACGCCGCGGTGGGTGGCGTCGTCGTCCCGTTCTCCAGGAGCCGGTAGACACCGCTCGACCGGTCGACCTGGACCGAGGCGTTCGTGTACTGGAGCAGGGCGCCCGACGCCGCCGCGCGGACGACGGCGTCCTGTCGGAAGCTGAACGAGCCTGCGTCCGTCAGCACGCCGCGGTGGCGCTCCCGGACGGCCGTCCCGTTCAGCGGGAGGTCGTACGGACCGTCGACGGTCGTGTTCGATTGGTTCGCGGGTGACTGGGTCGGCGTGCCCGTCCCGCCGGGCATCCCACAGCCCGCGAGGGCGACCACGGCGAACAGCGAGACCAAGGCGATGGCGTACCGGTTCACGTCCGCCCCCACGCCGCCACCCGTCTTGAAAGGGGCGACTTCGCCCCGGGGACCGGACCGGCGGCGTGTGAAGTAAAGTGGCGGCGGTGCCAACCCCGGCACAATGGATATCAAGGACAGCGTCCACGACCACATCGAGGTGCGCGGGGTCGCGAAGGACCTGCTCGACACGCCGCCGGTCCAGCGGCTCCGGCACGTCCGCCAGCTCGGAACCGTCACGCTCGTCTACCCCTCCGCCAACCACACCCGCTTCGAACACAGCCTCGGCGTCTACCACCTCGCCGACGAGGCGCTGGCTCACCTCAACGTCGAGGGTCAGCAGGCCGAGCGCGTCCGTGCCGCGGCCCTCCTCCACGACGTGGGGCACGCCCCCTTCAGCCACAACGTCGAGTCGGTCGTCCACCGTCACACCGGGAAGTGGCACGACGACGTGCACGAACTGCTGGAATCCGGTGCGGTCGCGGAGGTACTCGCCGATCACGGGCTGAACCCCGACGCCGTGGCCGACCTCGTTGCTGGCGACGGCAAGCTCGGCCAGCTCGTCTCGGGCGAACTCGACGTGGACCGGATGGACTACCTCGTCCGCGACGCCCACCACACCGGCGTCCCCTACGGCACCATCGACCACGAGCGGCTGGTCCGGGAACTCTCGTTCGTCGACGGGGAACTCGTCCTCGCGGAGGGCAACGTCCAGACCGCCGAGAGCCTGCTGGTCGCCCGGGCGCTGATGACCCCCACCGTCTACAGCCACCACACCGCCCGGATCTCCAAGTCGATGCTCCGGCGGGGTGCCGAGCGCCTGCTGACCGAAACCGACACCACCGCCGAAGCGATGCGACGGATGGACGACCACGACCTGCTCGTGGGCCTGCGCCAGTGCGACGCGACCGCCGAGACCGCCCGCCGGCTGACCGAGCGCGACCTCCTGAAACGCGCCGTCTGGGCGGAGATGGGCGACGTGCCCGAGGAACTGCTGGAACAGGATCACGACGGAATCGTGCAGGCCGAGCGCGAGATCGCGGCCGAGGCGGAGGTCGACCCGGCCGACGTGATCCTCGACGTACCGGGCCGGCCCGAGATCAAGGAGTCGACCAGCCGGGTGATCGTCAACGGGGAGGTCCGGCCGCTGGGCGACCAGTCGACGCTCGTGGGCGCGCTCCGTGCGGTCCAGCGCGACCAGTGGCGACTCGGCGTCTACGCGCCCGAGGGCGTGACCGAGCGGGTCGGCCACGCCGCCAGCCGCGTCCTCGGCCTCGACATCGACGGGTCGCTGATCAGCGACGCGCGCCCCGGCGTCCACACCACGCTGGACGACTTCCAGGAGGCGGGCGAATGAGCGACCGGCGCGTGATCGAAGGCCGCATCCTTCGCGGGAGGGACTTCGAGGCCATCGACGGCCGGGTCGTGATCGAGGACGGGCAGATCGTCGCCGTGGAGGAGGACCCCGTCGACACCGACGATATCGTGGTCCCGGCGTTCGTCAACGCCCACACGCACATCGGCGACTCCATCGCCAAGGAGGCTGGCGAGGGGCTGAGCCTCGACGAACTCGTCGCGCCACCCGACGGCCTGAAACACCGACTGCTCCGTGAAGCCGGCCACGAGGAGACCGTCGCGGCGATGGAGCGCTCCCTCTCGTTCATGCAGTCGGGCGGGACGGCCGCCTGCATCGAGTTCCGCGAGGGCGGCGTCGAAGGCGTCCGCGCGATGGCCGAGGCCGCCGAGGGCCTGGAGATCGAGTCGGTGACGCTTGGCCGCGAGGAGATCGAAGCCATGGAGGCCGCCGACGGGTTCGGAGCCAGTGGCGCGCGCGACGGCGAATTCGGTCGCGAGCGGACCGCCACGCGCGAGGCGGGGAAACTGTTCGGCATCCACGCCGGCGAGCGCGACCCCGACGACATCAACGGCGCGCTCGACCTCGATCCGGACTTCCTGGTCCACATGGTCCACACCGAGCCGATCCACCTGGATCGCGTCGCGGACAGGCACGTGCCCATCGTCGTCTGCCCGCGCTCGAACCTGGTGACCGGCGTCGGCACGCCCGACATCGCCGAACTGGCAGACCACACGACGGTCGCGCTCGGGACGGACAACGTGATGCTCAACAGCCCCTCGATGTTCCGGGAGATGGAGTTCGCGGCGAAACTCTCCGGCGTGTCGGCCCGCTACGTCCTCAAGATGGCCACCCACCACGGAGCCGACATTGCGGGGCTGAACTGCGGCGTCATCGCGGAAGACCGCGACGCGCGACTGTTCGTCCTCGACGGCGACTCGGACAACCTCGGCGGCTACCGGAACCCCGTCCGCGCCGTCGTCCGCCGCGCCGGCGTCGACGACGTTCGCGAGGTCGTCCTCGACGCCGCGGACTGACGGGGAACCCCCGTCAGTTCCCAGTTACTGTTAAGCCGGCCGCTGACGAAGTTTGGTACTAGATAACAATGTACAACCGCATCCTCCTGCCGACGGACGGATCGGCCGAGATGGAGCCGGTCGTCGATCACGCGGCGGCGCTGGCCGAGAGAGACGACGCGCTGATCCACGCGCTGTACGTCGTCGACGCGGCGAGTTTCTCCAGTCTCCCCATGGAGACCAGCTGGGAGGGAATCTCGGAGTTGCTGTACGAGGAGGGGACGGCCGCACTGAACGAGGTCGAGCGGATCGTCGACGACCGCGCCCCGGTCGAACGGATCGTCGTCGAGGGCAAACCGAGCAGCAGTATCGTCGAACACGCCGCCGAGGACGACTGCGACCTGATCGTGATGGGGACACACGGGCGGGGTGGCATCGACCGCCTGCTCCTGGGGAGCGTCGCCGAACGCGTGGTCAGGCGTTCGTCGGTCCCTGTGATGACGGTCCGCGTCGAGGAACCGGCCGTCGGCGACCGCGAACCGGAGGTGAAGGCCTAGACCGGCCGGAGGTGTTCGCAGTCGCCGGCGCTGACGCGAACGGTCCCGTCGTCGGTCTCGATCACGAGCGTCCCGGGAAACTCGATGTCCACTGCCTCGCCGACGACTTCGCCGCCGGGGGTGTCGACCCTGACCCGTCGTCCGAGCGTGTCCGCGAGGTCCCGCCAGGCCGGCACCACCGCGTCGGGATCGGAACGTAACTCGTGGAACTCCTCCAGCACGCGCTGGGTGAACACCCGCCTGTTCACGTCGCCGGTCTCCTCGCGGAGGCTGGTGGCCCCCTCGACGAGGTCGGCGGCGTCCACGTTGGCGTTGATCCCGATGCCGACGACGACCCAGGAGACCCGATCCGCCTCGCCCTCCATCTCCGTGAGGATGCCGGTGAGTTTGCGGTCCGTGTTGCCATGGGTGACTAATACGTCGTTGGGCCACTTGATCGCGGCCTCGACGCCGGCCTCGCGGGCCGCGCGGGTCGTCGCCACCGCGGCGGCGAGCGTGAAGGCGGGCGCGTCGGCCGGCGGCACCGTCGGGCGCAGGAGGATCGAGAGCCAGATGCCGCCCGAGGGGGCCGCCCACTCGCGGTCGAGACGGCCGCGGCCCCCTGTTTGCTCGTCGGCCAGCACGACCACGTCTTCGCGGCCCTCGGCGGCGAGTTCCCGGGCGCGGTCGTTGGTACTCGGAATCGTGTCGTGGTACTCGACTTCGAAAGGCGCGTCCAGTCCGAACTCGACCGCTTCGCCCCCGAACTCGGGCGTGGAGACGAGTTCGTAGCCGTCGGCGGCGCTCTCGACGGCAAAGCCCGCCTCCCGGAGCGCCTCGATGTGTTTCCAGACCGCGGCGCGAGACACGTCGAGTCGGTCGGCGATGGCCGGCCCCGGTACCGGTCCGTCGGCGATGGCGTCGAGAACGGCGTGGCGCGTGTCCTGCATGCGGTCGCGTTCGTCCGCCGGCTATAAAGTCGGCTCGCCGCTCACTCGGTGACGGCTCGCATCTGCTCGTCGACGCGTTCGACCGATTCGTTCAGCGACTCGATGGTGTCGCTCTGTTCGCGATTGGCAGCCGCGATATCCTCGACGGCGTCGGCCACCTCGTCGGCCCGGGTGGCCACGTCGTCGACCATGCTGGCGATCTCCTCGGCGCTCGCAGCCTGGTCGTCCGTCGCGTTCGCGATCTCGGTGATCCCCTGGTCGGTGTCCGCGATGGAGTCGTGGATCGCCTCCAGGTTCTCGATGACCTCCTCGATGTCCTCGGCCGTGGACTGGATCTCCGCGTTGGCGTCCGCGACGTTGTCGGCGGTGTCGGTCGCCATCTCCTGGACCTCCCCGATGAGCGCCTCGATCTCCGCGGCTCGCTCCTGGGACTCGTTGGCGAGGTCTTTGATCTCGTCGGCGACGACGGCGAACCCGCTGCTCCCCTCGCCGCCGGCGCGTGCGGCCTCGATGTTGGCGTTCAGCGCCAGGATGTTCGTCTGCTCGGCGATGTCGTTGATGACGTCGACGATCTCGTCGATCTCGTCGACGCGGTCGCTGAGCGCCTGTGCGTTGTCGGCCACCTCGTCGGCGGACCCGGCGAGTGTGTCGACCCGGTCGACGGTGGCGCGGGCCGTCTCGACGGACTCCTCGGCCCGCTCGCGGGCCTCCGCGCTCCTGTCGGTCACCTCGTCGGCGCTGGACGCGATCTCCTCGACGGTCGCGCTGAAGTCCGAGACTTCGCTCTGGACCTCCGAGAGGTTCTCGGCCTGCCCGTCGGTGAGGTCGCTGATGTCTTCGGACTTCTCGGCGACCTCACGGGACGAGTCCCGGAGTTCCGTGACCGACTCCCCGACGGCGGTCGAAATCTCGTCGTGGAGGTCCTCGACCGCCTGGCGCTGTTCGACGAGCTCGGTCACCTCGTTGAGGAACTCGACCGCGCCGACGACTTCCCCGTCCGGCGTGGTGATCGGGACCGCCTGCACGCGCGAGGCGCTCATCTCCCCGTCCGCGCCCTCCGCCGAGCGTACCTGGTCTTCCTTGACGGCCTCTCCGGTCCGGACGACTTCCTCGGCCAGGGTCTCGCTCTCGCCTTCCGTCCCGAACACGTCGTAGGCGTTCCGCCCGAGCGCGTCCTCCGGCGGAATACCCATCAGGTCGACCAGCGAGTCGTTCCAGTGAGTGATCGTCCCGGAACCGTCCACCACGAACACCGGGTCGGCGAGGTCCGCGATCATCGACTCGAAGGCGTGCCGCCAGAACTCGTCGTCCGCGTCCCGATCCGGGCCCTGTTCCGGTTCCAGCCGCGAGGAATCTGCGCCAGTTGCCATACCGTTCGATTCGTGACCGAAGGACCAGATAAGCGCAATCCCACGGCTATCGATCCTGATAACCGATACGGCCGGTCCATACCGCCGAGACGCCCGTCTCGACGCCCCGGCCGCACCGACGGCGGCCCTCGTCCCGTCCCGGGCCGCAAGTTCGCCGCTACGCGCGGATTTTTATTCCACTCGTCCGACGGCGAATATATGCGATACTTCGAGGACATCGAGGTCGGCGAATCGAAGACGCTGGGAACCGAGACGTTGAGCCAGGACGAGATCATCGACTTCGCCAGCGAGTGGGACCCGCAGGACTACCACACCGATCCCGAGGCCGCGAAGGAGTCGGTCCACGGCGGCATCATCGCCAGCGGCTCCCACACCGTCGCCGTCGCCATCCGGGAGTGGGTGGAGGAGGACCTCGACGACGTGAAGAACATGGGCGCACGCGAGATTCGGAGTCTCACGTGGGAACGGGCCATCCGCCCCGGCGAAGAACTCGAATTCGAAGTCGAAGTGCTGGACAAGGAACCCGACGAGTACAACCCGACCCACGGGTTCGTCGAGTACGAACTCTCGATCAACGTCGACGACGAGACCGTCGTCTCGATGATCAGCGAGCAGGTGATCGGGACCCGAGAGGTGTGGGGGTAACGCCTCCGATTCCACGCCGGACTGACGACCGATAGACAGAAATCCGTCGCGTAACTCCCCTCCCGCACCGAACATGGGCACCTGTGCATTCTGTGGCGAGGACGACGAGCGCCTCCGTGAGTGCCCGGACTGCAAGCGGGCCCTCTGTGACGCCTGCCACGACCCGGACGACCACGACTGCTGGTACGCCCCGGACACGGACCGTCGATCCGGCGGCGCAACCGACGGATCGCTGGAGGGGATCGCGGCCACCGCGACGCGGCGGGCACGACTGTTCAACGTTGCCTACGTCGCGTCGCTCGCCGTGGCCGGTCTGGGCGCGTTCGTCGTGTTGTCGAGCTTCGAACCGCTCCTGTTGCGACTGGGTGGCGCACTGTTCGTCCTCGGAGTCTTCATGATGGTAACCGGTGCCGATCTGTTCGCGTACCGGACCCGGAAGCGATTGCGGACGAGCAAGCCGCCGGAGGCGGCCAGGCCCGAACTGGCCAGTCCCGCCTCGCCGCTGTTGGCGCTCCCGACGGCACGGGCGGACGCGGTGGAGCGGACCGAGGACGAACTCTCGCTCGTCTACGGTGACGGCGAGGACGCGGAGACCGTGACCTTCCGGATCGACACGTCAGACGACGGTGCGGTCGTGTACGAGGCAGCGGAGGAGGGATCGATAACCGAGCGAATCTCGGTCGAGATACTACCGGTCGCGGACGGGACCGAAGTCGAGATAGAGAGCCGGAAACTGACGGCCACGTCGCTCGCGATGCTCGGGTATCTGTTGGTTCTCGGCTCCGTCGAGAACGAGGCGCTGGCGGTACTGGGCTACGAGGTCGTCGGCGAGTCCATGTCGATCAGCCTGCACTGAGCGGTCAGTCGATCACGACCAGCAGGTCGCCCATGTCGACGCTCTCGCCCTCGGCGATGGCGACCTGTTCGACGGTGCCGCCCGCGGGCGCGACGATGTCGTTTTCCATCTTCATCGCTTCCAGCACACAGATCACGTCGCCGGAGGCCACCTCGTCGCCCTCGGCGACGTTGACCTCCAGGATAGTGCCCTGCATCTCGGCGGTGACCTGCTGGCCCTCCGCGGCCGCGGCCTGACCGCCGCCACCACCGCCGCCTCCGCCGCCGCCCGACCCGCCGGAGGGACGCTGTGGCTGGTTCCCGCCACCGCCGCCGTTGCCGGCACTGGTCGGGATGGGCGGCGCACCGCGCTCCTCGAGGTTGACGCTGAACCGCTTGCCGTTGACCTCGACCGTGAACTCGCGTTCGACGACCTCCTCGTCGTCGTCGGTGCTGCCGCCGTCGTCGGTGCCCCATTTCTCCTGAGCCTCGTCGATGCGCTCGGGATCGAGTTCCTCGTCGAGGTACTTCGTGTGGTGTTTGCCGTCGACGAACGCGTCGTCGGTGAGCATCAGCCGGTGGAACGGGATGATCGTGGGGATACCCTCGATGTCGTACTCGCCGAGGGCCCGCTGTGAGCGGGTGATACACTCCTCGCGGTCCGACCCGTAGACGATCAGCTTCGCGATCATCGAGTCGTAGTCGGTCACGAGGTCGTCGCCCTGCCGGAGCGCGTCGTCCATCCGGACACCGATGCCGCCCGGCGGATCGTACACGTCGAGTTCGCCGCCGGTCGCGGGAGCGAAGTCCTCCGCGGCGTTCTCCGCGTTGATGCGGAACTCCATCGCGTGGCCCTCGATCTCCACGTCGTCCTGTGCGAAGCCGATCTCCTCGCCGGCCGCGACCCGGAGCTGCCACTTCACGATGTCGATGCCCGTGATCTCCTCGGTGACGGTGTGCTCGACCTGGATGCGCGTGTTCACTTCCAGGAAGTAGAAGTTCGCGTCCGCGCCCAGCACGTCGTCGGGGTCCCGGTCGGGGTCCTCCTCGACGAGGAACTCGACGGTGCCGGCGTTGTAGTAGTCGGCGGCGTCGACGCCCCGGCGGGCGGCCTCGCCGATCTTCTCCCGCAGTTCGTCGTCGAGGGCGGGACTCGGACCCTCCTCGATGACCTTCTGGTGGCGGCGCTGGAGCGAACAGTCGCGTTCGCCCAGGTGTCGGACGTTGCCGTGGTGGTCGGCGATGATCTGCACCTCGATGTGACGCGGATCTTCGAGATAGCGCTCCAGAAAGACCGAATCGTTGTCGAAGTAGGCCTCACCCTCGCGTTTGGCGCTCTCCAGTTGCTCCTCGATCTCGCTCTCCTCGCGGACGATCTTCATCCCGCGGCCGCCACCGCCACCCTCGGCCTTGATCGCGATGGGGTAGCCGTGTTCCTCGGCGAACTCCCGGACCGCCTCGGGTTCCTCGATGGGGTCGGTGCCGGGCACGATGGGCACGTCGGCGTCGCTCATGACGTTGCGGGCCTTGGTCTTCTCGCCGAGGCGCTCCATGGCGTCGCCGGCGGGGCCGACCCAGGTGACGCCCTCGGTGGCTTCGACCTTGCGGGCGAACTCGGCGTTCTCCGCGAGGAAGCCGTAGCCGGGGTGGATCGCGTCGGCGTCGGCCTTCTGTGCGGCCTCGATGATCGCGTCGTGGTCGAGGTAGGAGTCGGCCGCACGGGCCGGGCCGACGTTGTACGCCTCGTCGGCGTACCGGACGTGTCCGGAGTGCTTGTCCGCTTCACTGTAGACGGCGACCGTGTCTATACCCAGTTCCTCACAGGCGCGCATCACCCGGACGGCGATCTCTCCCCGGTTCGCGACGAGCACCGTATCGAACATGTCGCCCTGTACCGCGAGTTGGGCCTTAAAGGTATGCGACCGCGGCAGTTCCGCCGCTATCCTCGCGTCGTGGTACCCCTCGGAGTTTGCGCACATTTAACACGGTGACTGTCCACCGCTCCCCTACGATGAAACACGTGACAGTCGACGACCTCGACACCTTCCCGCACCCGCTGGACGCGACCGACGGCGCGCGTGCGCTGGCCGATGCACTGGGCACGACCGACGTGGCGATGAACCACTACACGCTGGCCCCCGGCGAGGCCCCCGACGGCGGCTACCACACCCACCTCGATCAGGAGGAGATCTTCTACGTGCTCGAGGGCACCGTGACCTTCGACACCGAGGAGGGGTCACAGGAAGTCGAAGCGGGCGAGGTCGTCCGCTTCGCCCCCGGCGACTACCACCACGGCGAGAACAAGAGCGACGAGCAGGCCGTGGTGCTGGCCATCGGCGCGCCAGGCAAGCGCCACGACTGGGACCAGCTCCGCGTCCCCGTCCCGTGCCCGAACTGCGACGACGTGGACGCGATGGGCGTCGACATCGCCGCCGGTGACCAGGGCGGCCTGCGGTGTCCCGAGTGCGACGAGACGATGAGCGTCTAGTGTGTACGATCGGCGTTTGACATACCGGCCGTCTTTTCCACCGTGGACCGAAAGGAGCCGTCGTGTCCGATTCACCACCCATCCCGCCGGCACAGTCGGTATCGACCTACGTCGAAGAAGGCGCTCGCATCGCCGCAATCTTGCTGGTCTGGGGGATCATCTCTCTCTTTTTCGCGTTCGGGCTGACCGAAATCGGCGTGTTCGGCCGCGTCTTCCGGGTGCTGGGCGGCGTGTTCGCGCTCGCCGGCCTCCTCAACGCCGTCGCGTACGTCCTGTTCCGCACGGTCGATTACTGGCACGCCCGGGCCTGACTCACATTCGGTCCGTACGACCCGCGGCCGCCCACGGGTCCTTCGGGGCGTCCGTCGGCACACGGACCGAGCGCCGCCGTTTGCGCGCCACCTTGCTCGCGAACTCCCACTTGCCGTCGGCCCAGTTGGGGCCGTCGTCGCCGTCGGCCGCGGCCGCAGCGGCGAGTTCCTGATCACGCATGTGCGCGCCGATGGCGGCGGCGACGGCCGCGGCTTCGTCGGCGTCGGCGTCGTCTGCGAGCGCCGCGTCGACGGCCGCGAGTAGCGCTTCCGCTCCGGCCTCGGCCGGTGGATTCTCGTCGGCCATCTCAGAGCGGGATGTTGCCATGTTTGCGGTCGGGCGTGTCCTTGCGTTTCCCCCGGATCATCTCCAGATCGGTGATGAGTCGGGCGCGCGTGTCCTTCGGTTCCAGTACGTCGTCGACGAACCCGCGCTCGGCGGCCGTGTACGGGTTGGCGAACGCGTCGCGGTACTCGTCGATGAGTTCCTGCCGGCGGGCCTCGACGTCCTCCGCACTCTCCAGTTCGTCGTCGTACAGGACGTTCACCGCACCTTTGGGCCCCATCACGGCGATTTCGGCTGTGGGCCAGGCGTAGTTCATGTCCGCCTCGATGTGCTTCGAGGCCATCACGTCGTAGGCCCCACCGTAGGCCTTCCGGGTGATCACCGTCAGCAGCGGCACCGTCGCCTCGGAGTAGGCGTAGAGCAGTTTCGCGCCGTGTTTGATGATCCCGTCGTGTTCCTGGTCGGTGCCGGGCATGAACCCAGGCACGTCCACGAACGTGAGTATGGGGATGTTGAAGGCGTCACAGAACCGGACGAAGCGTGCGCCCTTGACCGAGGCGTCGATGTCCAGCGTCCCCGCGTTGACGTGGGGGTTGTTCCCGACGATGCCGACCGAGTGGCCGTCCATCCGTGCGAAGCCGATGGTGAGGTTGCGCGCGAACTGCTCGGCGACCTCGAAGAACGACCCGTCGTCGACGATGCGGTCGACCACGTTTCGCATGTCGTAGGGCTTCTGGGGCTGTTCCGGGACGATGTCCATCAGGTCGTCCGGTTCCCGTTCGGGGTCGTCCCAGGGCTCGACGCGAGGCGGGTCCTCGACGTTGTTCTGCGGGAGGAAAGAGAGCAGATAGGCGATGTCGTCGAGCGCTTCTTCTTCCGCCTGGGCGGTGAAGTGAGAGACACCGGATTCCGTGGCGTGGGTCTGTGCGCCGCCGAGTTCCTCGAAGCCCACTTCCTCGCCCGTGACGGTCTCGATCACGTCCGGGCCGGTGATGAACATGTGGCTGGTGTCCTGGACCATCATGATGAAGTCCGTGATAGCCGGGGAGTAGACCGCGCCGCCGGCACACGGACCCATGATCGCGGAGATCTGGGGGACGACGCCGGAGGCGAGCTGGTTGCGATGGAAGATGTCGGCGTACCCGGCCAGCGAGTCGATACCCTCCTGGATGCGGGCCCCAGCGGAGTCGTTGAGGCCGATGATGGGGCAGCCCGTCTCGATGGCCTTGTCCATGATCTTGCAGACCTTCTGGGCGAACGCCTCGCCCAGCGAGCCGCCCATCACGGTGAAGTCGTGGGCGAAGACGAAGATCTTCCGGCCGTCGACCTCGCCGTAGCCGGTGACGACGCCGTCGCCGGGCATCTCCCGCTCGTCCATGTCGAAGTTCGTCGAGCGGTGTTCCCGGAGGGTGTCGACCTCGTTGAACGTGCCGTCATCGAGGAAGTACTCGATGCGCTCGCGGGCGGTCATCTTCCCGCGGTCGTGCTGGGCCTCGATGCGGTCTTCGCCACCGCCGAGTTCGGCCTCGCGCTTGCGCTCGCGGAGTTCCTCGACGCGGTCCTCTATCGTCATCGCGTATCACGTCCCCGTACGTCCATACTGCGTGTGAACACGAAGGGGTGCGAAAAATGTTTTCCGACCTCGGCACGGTTCGGGACCGCCAACGATTAGGCGACGACACACCCCCGTTCGAGTATGACAGCACGACCCCCGGCCGCGCGGTTCCGGGACCTGATAGACGGCGACGGGATCGTCGCCCTGCCGGGCGTTCACGACGCGCTCTCGGCACGGCTGGCAGAACGGGCCGGCTTCGAGGCCGTCTTCACCTCCGGGTTCGGCATCGCCGCCTCGACGCTCGGGCTCCCCGACCTCGGGCTGCTGTCGATGTCCGAGAACGTCGACCGGATCGACCGGATCGCCGGCAGCGTCGACGTGCCGCTGGTGGCGGACGCCGACACTGGCTACGGGTCGGCGGTGAACGTCCGGCGGACGGTCGGGGAGTGTCTCGACGCAGGCGTCGCGGGAGTCATCCTCGAAGACCAGGAGTGGCCCAAGCGCTGTGGCCACATGGACGAGAAACGGGTCGTCCCGACAGCCGAGGGCGTCAAGCGGATTCGAGCCGCCGCCGACGTGCGCGCGGAACGCGACGAGGACCTCGTGATCGTCGGTCGCACGGACGCTCGCGCGGTCCACGGACTGGACGACGCCATCGAGCGCGGCCGTGCCTACGCCGAGGCCGGCGCGGACGTGGTGTTCGTCGAGGCCCCCGAATCGCGGGCCGAACTGGAGCGCATCGCCGAGGAGATCGACGCGCCGACATTCGCCAACGTGGTCGACGGCGGGAAGACGCCGGAGCTCTCGGCGGCCGACCTCGACGAGATCGGGTTCGACATCGCCGTCTATCCGCTGTCGGCGCTGTTCGCGGCTACCGAAGCGATGCAGGACGCCTACGAGACCCTGGCCGAGACCGGGACGACCGACTCCGTCGACGGTGTCTCCTTCGAGGACTTCGAGGACGTCGTCGACGCCGACGGCTACAGGGAGCTCGAACGCCAGTACGCGTCGGAGGAGTGACACTGGCGGACAGATCGACCCGGAGACCGAACACGTTCCCAGTGTTCTGGAACGGTGTTCTTGGATTAAGTCACTCGGCCGCGTATTTTTCCGTGTATGTACGAGACCGTACTCCTGCCGACGGACGGAAGCGAGGTCGCCGCCGGGGCGGTCGAGCACGCTATCGACGCCGCGACGCGCCACGACGCGACGGTGCACGTCCTCTACGTGGTCGACGAGAGCGTCGCCAACGCCGCGCCCGGGCTGGCGATGAGCGAGATCAACGAACAACTCGAAGACGAGGGCGAGCGAGCCATCGCAGAGCTGGCGGAGGAGATCGGTGCGGCCGGACTCGACACGGAGACGGCGATCCGGGTCGGCGCACCCGACGAGGAGATCCTCCGATACGTCGACGCGGTCGACGCCGATCTGGTGACGATGGGCACCACGGGCAAACGGATCGTCGAGCGCGAGCGCGTCGGGAGCGTCACGGACGCGCTCGTCAGGAAAGCGAACGTTCCCGTGCTTGCGGTGCCGCGGGCCTAGGACGACGCCAGCGGGCGTCGAACCGCCCTACTGCTGGGCGCGTGCCATCTTCAGCGACCAGAAGAAGCCGAAGTAGGCCACGATCCCGGCGAGCATGAACATGTAGTAGGCCCACTGCGGGCCGTCGACGAAGTTGAAGAACACTTCGACGATGGTCACCCACACGAGCGCGAACACGAGGTCGGTCACCATGCCGGAGCGGTGCTCCTGGACGTGGTCGCTGATCCGGTCGACGATGCTCACCGCCGGTCACCTCGCGTCGGTCGCGTGTCGTGTGGACTCATGCTCGTGAATTGGGTCGGAACTGCTATTCTTCTTCCGCCGCTTCGGTTTCCGCCTCGCCGTGGGCGTCCACGACGAGGACGGGCAGTCGGGTCCGGCGCAGGACTTTCTCGGTGACGCTGCCGAGGATGACTCTGGAGAGTCCGGATCGGCCGTGCGACCCCATGACGACGAGGTCGATGTCGTTGTCCTCGACGAACTTCCGGATGGCCCGGGCGGGTTCGCCGACGCTGATGTGTTCCTCGACGGTCAGCCCGTGTTCTTCGGCGGCCTCGGCGACGTAGCCAGTGGCTTCGTCGGCTTCGGCCTTGACCTCGGGCATGTCGTCGAGGTGGCCCTGGCGGATGCGGTCGACCTGTTCACTGCCAAGCGAGTAGCTGGTGGCGTCTACGTCCACGACGTACAGGACGTGGACCGTGGCGTCGTACTTCGCGGCGATGTCGACCGCCTGGTCGACCGCCCGCCGTGACGTTTCGCTGCCGTCGGTCGGGACGAGGATGTTGTCGTACATGGCTCTAGTCGTCCGCGGGGGTCTGGCCCCCGTCGGTACTCACGACGTCTTCCGCGGTCTGTTGCTGGCCCATCGGTTCCGGGCTGTGACACTGCCGGACCATCTTCTTGGTCTTCGCCGGCGGCTCCTCGGTCGCCAGCGAGACGACGATGGTGACGACGAAGACGACCGGCGTCCCGACCAGCGCCGCGCCGATCGGCGGGACGAACTGCGCGTAGACCGGCACGATGGCGTTCGTCGATCCACCGGCGGCCTCGGCGAGGAAGCCGATGTACTTCGGCAGGACGCTGTTGATGATCGAGGTGATCCAGATGAACAGCCCGATGCTCATGCCGGCCAGTGCGCCCTGACGGTTGGTGTTCTCCCACCACAGACCGAGGAAGAACATCGGGAACAGGACGATACCGGCCAGCGAGAACGCGTAGGCGACCAGTTCGCCGATGAGCGCCGGTGGGTTGAACGCGGTGACGGTCACCAGCGCACCGATACCCACGATGGTCGCCCGCCCGATGAGAACCTGCTGGCGCTGGCTCGCGTCGGGGTTGACGAGTTCGGTGTAGATGTCGTGTGCGACGGCCGAGGAGGCCGTGATGAACAGCCCGGCGGTCGTCGCGATGGCCGCGGCCATCGCACCGGCCGCGACGAAGCCGACGAGCCACTGCGGCAGGGCGGCGAACTGGGCCGCCAGCACGACGATCACGTCACCTTCCGCACCGGACATCGCGCTGGAGCCGCTGTAGACGGCCTCCGGGGTGATGCTGTTGACCGCGGCGAACAGGTCGACGCCGAGCGCCGCCATCGCGGGGGCCGACCAGTAGAGGAGCATGATGAAGAACAGGCCCCAGACGGTCGACCAGCGGGCGGTCCGCTCGCTCTCGACGGTGTAGAACCGCACCAGCACGTGCGGGAGGCCGCACGTCCCGAAGATCAGCGAGAACGCGGTCGCGATCCAGAGGTAGTAACTGCTTCCGCCCTCGGTGAACGGCTCGGAGAACTGCCGAGCGAGTTCGTCGATCATGGCCCCGTACTGGATCTGTGGCAGGACCATGCCTCGCGAGGTCCAGCCGACGGCGAAGACGCCGACGAGGAACGCGAGGATGAGGATGACGTACTGGACGGCCATGTTCTTGGTCGCGCCCATCATTCCGGAGATGGCCAGGTACCCGACCGTGATCGCCATCATCACGACGATCATCGGGATGATGTCGAGGCCGAAGACGTACTGGCCGACCAGCCCCATGCCGCGGGCCTGGCCGACGGAGTAGACGTACGCGATCAGCAGCGTCGTGAACGCCGCCAGCGCGCGTGCCGTCGGGGAGTTGAACCGGTCCCCGACGAAGTCGGGTGCGGTGTACTTCCCGAACCGGCGCATCTGCGCGGCCAGGAAGATCAGCAGGACGAAGTAGCCGGTCGTCCAGCCGATGATGAAGGCGAGGCCGTAGAAGCCCGCGAGGGCGACCAGCCCCGCGAGGCCGAGATACGACGCGGCCGACATCCAGTTCGAGCCGATGGCCATCCCGTTCTCGATGTTCCCGATGCCACGGCCGGCGACCCACATGCCCTCGGTGTCGGCGACCTTGAACAGGTAGCCGATGACGAGGAACGAGGCCATCATCAGGAAGACGATGGCCGCGCCGAGGGGCTTGAACGAGATGTTGAGCGCCTCCGCCTGGAGTGGTATCATTCGTCGACACCTCCGTCGGTGGCCGCGGCGTCGGGCGCGCTGGTGCCCGTCGCCGTCTCGGTGTCGATGCCGTACTTCTCGTCGAGTTTGTCACGCCGCCAGGAGTAGACCAGCGCCAGGATCAGCGAGGCCGTCGGCGTGAAGAAGGCGACCATGAAGTAGTGGGCCGGGAACCCGAGGATCGTCAGCGATGTCATCGTCTCCGTGGCCACGAACGTCAGCGTGACTGGCCCCCAGGTGGTGAGGATCCAGACGATGAAGGTTCCCCAGACCAGCTTCAGGTGGTCCCGCATGAACGGGGTGCTGGGCTTGAGCAGGTTTACCTCCCTGTCGAGGTAGTCGGTCTCTCGATGATCCTCCGCGGCCTGGGTCACCGTGCCGCCGTCCGTTTCGGCGACCGGCGGTTCGTCCCCGGTCGCCGCACCGTCCGTCGAATCGTGCGTGGTTTTGTCTGTCATATTTCGGTCGTGTGATGGTGTCGTCAGTGGTCCGTGTCTGTGCGAAGTCAGGTGGGGTGAATCGTGGTGTCGTAGTGTCGCGTCCGTGGGGGTGGTTGGGGTCTGCGTCCTCAGTCCTCACCGACTTTGCCGGCGATATCGTCGACGACCTCCGGGTTGCGCAGCGTGCTGGTGTTCCCCAGTTCGTCGCCGTTGGCGATGTCTTCGAGCAGGCGACGCATGATCTTCCCCGACCGGGTCTTCGGCAGTTCCGGCGAGAAGATGACTTCCTCGGGGCGAGCGATGGGGCCGATGGCGTCCTCGACGCCCTCGACGATCCGCTCGCGGAGGTCGTCGTCACCCTCGTAGCCGTCCTCGGTGATGACGTAGGCGTAGACCGCCTCGCCTTTGATGTCGTGGTCGCCGCCGACGACCGCGGCTTCGGCGACGCCCTCGACGCCGACGATGGCACTCTCCAGTTCCATCGTCCCGAGCCGGTGCCCGGAGACGTTGATCACGTCGTCGACGCGGCCAAGCACCGTGATGTAGCCGTCGTCGTCGATCTTCGCGCCGTCCTCGGGGAAGTAGACCCACTCGTCGGCGTCCTCGTCGGAGTACTCCTGCCAGTACTCGCCGATGAACCGGTCGTCGTTGCGGTACAGCGTCCGCAACATGCCGGGCCACGGCTTGTCGACGGTGAGGTACCCGGCCTCGCCGGGCTCGACTTCGTCGCCGTTCATGTCGACGACGTTCGCGCTGATCCCGGGCAGTGGCGGCCCGGCCGAACCGGGTTTCATCTCGCCGACGCCCGGCAGCGTCGTGATCATCATGCCGCCGGTCTCGGTCTGCCACCAGGTGTCGACCACCGGGCAGGACTCGTCGCCGATGTGTTTGTAGTACCACTTCCACGCGCGGGGGTTGATCGGTTCCCCGACGGTGCCGAGCAGCCGCAGGCTCGACAGGTCGTGGCGCTCGGGGTACTCCTTGCCCCACTTCATGAACGCCCGGATGGCGGTGGGTGCGGTGTAGAGCTGGGTCACGTCGTAGTCGTCGACGATCTCCCAGAGCCGGTCTTTCTCGGGGTAGTCCGGCGTCCCCTCGTACATCACCGTCGAGGTCCCCAGCGCGAGGGGGCCGTAGACGATGTAGCTGTGACCCGTGATCCAGCCGATGTCGGCCGAACACCAGTAGGTGTCCTCGGGCTTGATGTCCAGCACCGCGTGGGATGTCCACGAGACGTAGGACAGGTACCCGCCAGTGGTGTGTTTCACACCCTTGGGCTTGCCCGTGGTTCCCGACGTGTACATCAGGAACAGCATGTCCTCGGCGTCGCGGGTGACGGGGTCGACCTCCGCGCCCGCGTGGTCTCCGATCAGGTCGTCGTAGTCGTGCTGGCCGTCGTCGAGGTCGTGGTCGAGTTCGTCGCCCAGCCGGTCGACGACGACCGTCTCGACGCCGTGGTCGACGCCGCCGAGTCCTTCGTCGGCCTTGTCCTTGTGGTCGAGCGGATCGCCCCGGCGGTAGTAGCCGTCGCAGGTGACGAGATACTCCGAGTCGGCGGAGTTCATCCGGGTGGCGAGCGCGTCCGCCGAGAAGCCGGCGAACACGACCGAGTGGGGCGCGCCGATCCGGGCACACGCCAGCATCGCCACCGGCAGTTCCGGGATCATCGGCATGTACATCGTCACCACGTCGTCCTCCTCGACGCCGAGGTCACGGAGCGCGGCCGCGAACTCCTGAACCTCGTCCAGCAGTTCCTGATACGTGTAGGTGCGCGTCTCGTCGGTCGGTTCCCCGACCCACTCGATGGCGACCTCGTCGCCGCGACCGTCCTCGACGTGGCGGTCGAGACAGTTGTACGACGCGTTGAGCTTCCCGTCTACGAACCACTCGTAGAACGGGGCGTCGCCGTCGTCGAGTACCTGCTCGTACGATACCTCCCAGTCCAGCAGATCTGCGGCCCGCTCCCAGCAGTCGGGCCAGTTCTCCGCGAACTCCTCGTAGATGGCTTCGTCGGTGACGTTCGCCTGTTCGACGAACGACTCGGGCGGCTCGAAACTCTCTCCCTCCGGTAACCGGGCTTCGAGTTCACCCTCGGATTCCTCGGACATGGTCCATCATCATCATTCACGACATCACCCTAAAGAAACGGCTCTAATTATGCTAACCCGTGACGGACGGTCGACGGCCGAACTGTCGGTCGCAGAGACGGACGACCGAGATTCGCGTTCACAGAGCGTGATGAACTACCACACAGTTTTCGTGTTTCAGACGTTTCAGGTGCTACAACTGGTGTTTTCGGCACCAGCAACCAATCACTAAACAGTTAGCGACGGGTTCCCATCCGGATCGATCAGTCCTCGGCCCAGGGCGATTCGGGGTCGCCCGGTCGCTGGTCGTCGGTGAAGAAGGCGGTCAGGAGTTTCTGCTGGGCGCGCCGGAGGTGGTTGTGGAGTGTAGGGGAGGTGATCCCGATGGCGTCGGCCAGTTCCTCGGCGGTACTGCCGCGGGGCCACTCGAAGTATCCGGCGTGGAAGGCGGCCTGGAGGACTGCCGACTGTTTCTCCGTGAGGGAATCACGCAACGACGCGCGGAAGGCGGTCGGCGTCTCGGCCGGCCGGTCGCGCTCGCGTTTGGTCACCAGCTCCGTTTCGGGAAAGGCGTCGGTCACCGTGCTGACCAGTCGCCGTACGTCGGTCTCGGCCGAGACCTGCCCGACGACGCGTTCGGTCCCGCTCGTCGCTTCCATCTCGCCGACCGTCGCGCCGTGTTCGACCAGCGCCGTCGCCACGTCGGACCCGGACACGACCAGTTCCAGCAGCGACTCGTCCCCGTAGTCACGCACCAGTCGTGCGTCGTCGACGGCGGCGCGGTCGGTCGCCCACGAGAGGACCTGTTCGGCGCCAGCGCCCGAGAGCGTCACGAAGTAGACAAGCGAGCCCGCCTCGCCGGGTACGACGCCATCCAGCGTCACGGTGCAGTCGTGTTCGCCCGACAGCCCGGCGAAAAACGAGTCCGGATCGTCGCTCTCGAAGGTGAGTTCGACGACGGTATCGGCCAGCAGAAGTCGCCGCTGTTCGACGACGGTGATCGCCTGTCCGAGTCGCCGTCCCAGGTACGACAGCAACGCCCGCTCGCGGTCGGTCACTGGTGCCGTCGTCCCGACACCGAGGACGGTATCGACCGACTCGCCGTTGCCGACCGGAACGACCGTCGCCGCCCGATACCCGGCCGCGTCGGCGTGGTCGCGCCAGGCGGCGAAGGCCGAGTCCGACCGCACGTCCTCGGTCGTCCGCACGTCGTCCGTCGCCAGAACCTCCCCGACAGCCCCATCGTCGGGCGAGACGCCGTCGAGTTCGGCCCCGTCAGCCCCGGCCGCCGCGGTGACACTGATCGACTCCCCGCGCTGGTGCCCGATCCACGCGACCGCGTAGGGGTCGCCGTCCACGAGGTGGTCACACGCCTGGCGCTCGATGCCGTCCCGCGTCGACGCGGTCGACAGCGCGTCCGCGGCGGCCCGGATCCGCTCGAAGGCGGCGTCGAACCGGGAGCCGACGGCCGTCCCGTCGCCGACGGCCGTCCCGTCGACACCCTCGACCAGCGAGGTCCGCTCGAACGCCGCCGCCACGTCGCCCCGGTCCAGGTCCGGCAGGAACCGTTCGAGGCGCTCGATACTCCCCCACCCGCCGACCGTCGCGACGACGTGGGGGTCGACGCCCTCCTCGGCGAGCAGTCGGCGGGCGAAAAACTGGCGCAGCGTCCGCGAGGAGACGGATCGGAACCGCTCGTCGCCGGTCCGGTCGGCCGCGCGCTCGCCAGTTTCGGCGACGAGCATCTGCACCCGCCGAGGCGACACCGGCACCAGTCGCTGGTCGTCGTCGATATCGTTCGCGCGGACGAACTGTCGGAGGTCGTGTTCCACGTCCGGCGGGAGGTACGCCCGCCGGTCCGTCCCGCCGTCACCGTCGGGCACCGCGAGGAAGTAGTGATCGGTGCCCTCGCGGTCGTACGTTCCCACGTCTCCGGGCCGTACGCGAGTGATTTCGGCAGGCCGCAGACCGACCTCCCCGGCCAGCCTGACGACCAGCTCTGCCCGGAAGGTCTCCGTGGCTCGGCGGAGCCGACGGTAGGCCGACGGCGTCACCGTCGTTCCAGCGTCGGTCTCGGCGGCACACATGTTTCGTCGATATTCGAAAACGCGAAACATCAATCTTGCGCTGGAAGTGCTATCGGTCGGAACGAATCGAAAACTTCCGAATCGAAACCGTATTCGTTTCGGCTATATCTGGATTTCCGAAACGTCAGTCCTCGTCGTCCAGCGCGGATTCGAGTTCGCCGACGACCTCGGGATTGCGGAGCGCGCTGGTGTCGCCCAGATCCTCGTCGTGGGCGACCGATTCGAGCAGGCGGCGCATCACCTTCCCCGAGCGGGTCTTGGGCAGGTCGGGCGTGAACACCACCACGTCGGGGACGGCGATGGGGCTGATGGCCGACTCCACGGCCTCGTGGACCTGGTCGCGGAGCGTGGCTTCGCTCGCCCCTTCCGCCGGACTGACGTAGGCGTAGACGGCTTCGCCCTTCAGGTCGTGGGGGCCGGCGACGACCGCGGCCTCGGCGACGCCGGTCACGTCGGCGACGGCGCTCTCGATCTCCATCGTCGCGAAGCGATGGCCCGAGACGTTGAGTACGTCGTCGACCCGGCCCAGCAGGGTCACGTACCCGTCCTCGTCGACGGTCGCGCCGTCCTCGGTGAAGTAGGCCCAGTCGTAGCCGTCGAGGTTCGGTCGGGTCGGCTCGCGGGCCGCGAACCAGTCCTCGTCGTGGACCATCGACAGCGGCATGCCCGGCCAGGGGTCGGTGACGACGAGGTAGCCCGACTCCCCTGGCTCGACCGGGTCGCCCTCGCCGTCGACCACGTCCGCGCCGATCCCCGGGAGCGGGCGGCCCGCCGCGCCGGGTCTCATCCGGTCGACCCCTGGCAGTGTGGAGACCATCACGCCGCCGGTCTCGGTCTGCCACCAGGTGTCGACCACCGGACACTCGCCGTTCCCGATGTGGTCGCGGTACCAGTTCCACGCGCGGGGGTTGATCGGTTCGCCGACGGTCCCCAGGAGTCGGAGACTCGACAGGTCGTGCCGGTCGGGGTGTTTCTCGCCCCACTTCATGAACGCGCGAATCGCGGTCGGGGCGGTGTAGAACACGTCGACAGCGTTGCGCTCGATCAGTTCCCACACCCGGTCTTTCTCGGGATGGTCGGGCGTGCCCTCGTAGAGCATCGTCGTCGTTCCCAGCGCGAGCGGGCCGTAGACGGTGTAGCTGTGCCCCGTGATCCACCCGATGTCGGCCGAACACCAGTAGGTATCCTCGGGCTTGATGTCCAGCACCGCGTGGGCGGTCCAGGCGACGTGGGCGAGGTAGCCGCCGGTCGTGTGGCGCACGCCGGTCGGTTCGCCGGTCGTGCCGGAGGTGTAGATCAGGAACAACTGGTCGGTGGCGTCCCGGGCCACGGGCTCGACGGTCTCGCCGCGGTGGGTGGCCACCAGCTGTTCGTAGTCGTGTTCGCCATCGGCCAGCGGCGTCCCGTCGCCCAGGCGGTCGACGACGACCGTCGTCACGTCCTGGTCAAGCCCGATGGCGGCGTTGTCGGCCTTGCTTTTCTGGTGGACCGGGGCACCCCGGCGGTAGTACCCGTCACAGGTGACGAGGTATTCCGAGTCGGCGTCGTCCATCCGTTCGGCCAGCGCGTCCGCCGAGAAGCCGGCGAACACGACCGAGTGGGGCGCGCCGATCCGGGCACACGCCAGCATCGCCACCGGCAGTTCCGGGATCATCGGCAGATACAGCGTCACCACGTCGTCCTCCTCGACGCCGACATCGCGCAGGGCGGCCGCGAACTCGTTGACCTCGCGGTAGAGTTCCAGATAGGAGTAGGTCCGGGACTCGCCGAGTCGTCCCTCCCAGGTCAGCGCGACCTGGTTCTTCCGCCCGTTCTCGACGTGGCGGTCCAGGCAGTTGTAGGAGGCGTTGAGCCGCCCGCCGTCGAACCAGCGGAAGGGCGGGCCCGCGCCGCCGAGTACCTCGTCGTAGGGCTCTGCCCAGGAGAGCAACTCCGCGGCCCGGTCCCAGCAGTCGGGCCAGTTCTCCGCGAACGCCTCGTAGACGCCCGGATCGGAGACGTTTGCCTGCTCGACGAACGACGGCGGGGGGTCGACGGCCTCCCCGACCGCCGCACGTCCCGACTGCTCTGCCGAATCCTCGGAGGGCATCTGTCGGTCGAAACTACGGTCTAGCGCGAATAAACGTTGGCACTCGTGGCCGCCAGTGAGCCGCCGCCAGGCGATTCCTTATCTCCCTGGCGGTCCAGAGAACCCGTGTGGAGAACGTCACGGACCGCCTGTCGAACCCGTTCGGGATGACCTACCCCTGCGAGCGGCCGGTCCCCGGGTACGGCGACGCCAACGCGCACTTCCACGTCGTCGGCGACCACCCCGGCGTCCACGGGGGCGCGGCGTCGGGAATCCCCTTCACCGACTGCCAGGCCGCCGACCGCCTCCAGCGCGCACTCGCGGCCGCCGGCCTGCTCACGTCGACGGGCACGCCCCCCGAAGTCGCGCGCACGTTCTGCTCGTATCTGTACCCCTGCGCGGGCGGCGAGCCGGCCGTGGCCGACTACGCTCGCCTCGAACCGCAGTTCGACGCGGAACTCCGGGCCATCACCGCCCACGTCCTCCTCCCGGTCGGCGAGCGCGCTATCGCCCACGTTCTGGAGACCTACACCGCTCGGCCCGCGCCCGAGGATGGCGACGTACTCCACGCGACGGAGCTACGCGGCGGCGGGTTCCTCGTCGTCCCGGTGGCCGAGCCGGCCGCCTGGACCGGCGAGGAGGCCGAGCGGCTGGTGGCGCGGCTCCGCGAGATTCGGCGAACCGATTACCGCCGCGAGGCCGACCTCGGCCGGTTTATCGCCGGGGACGAGCCCTACTTCGTGCGGTGATCAGAACACGGACTCGGGCCGCCGGAGGACGGCGATAGCGACACCCACGACGAGAATGGCCCCGACGAGGAGCCCGACGGCCGGTACCGACACGCCCAGCGTCGTCGTCACGCTCGACAGGCCGGTGAACGCGAGGAACACTGGGAGCACGACGGCGATGGCGTACAGCCACGGTCGACCCAGCGCGCGTGCCAGTCGCCCGGCACCGGACTCGTACTCCGCCAGTGCGACCCGGCCGAGGACCCAGCCGTCGAACAGGAGAAATCCGAGCAGGCCGACGGTCAGCGCCAGGTTCGCGACGGTGTCGGCCAGCAGGGTGAACAGGCTCGGCGAGAGCGCGGCGACGCTCCCGGTGATCAGGAACAGGCTTCCCACGCCGGCGGTCGCCCACGGGCGCGGCACGTCCCACTCGTCGACGAGGTACGCGACGGGGACTTCGAACAGCGAGATGGCCGAGGACAGCGCCGCCAGCGTGACGACGCCGAAGAACGTCACCCCGATCACCCGGCTGTAGGGCAGGTCCGCGAAGGCACCGGCGAGGCTGATGAACAGCGCGCCGGGGCCGCCCTGTCCCGGCGGGACGCCGAGCGAGAACAGAACGGGGAAGATCACCAGGCCGGCCAGCAACCCGACGAGCGTGTTGAGGCCGGCGATGATCGTCCCGTCGGCTGCCAGCGACCGATCCTCGTCGAGATAGGAGGCGTATGTCAGCATGACGCCAGCGCCGACCGAGAGGGTAAACAGCGCCTGGCCGGCGGCGGCCGCGGCCACGTCGACGAAGTTCGCCCGGAGGTAGCCCCAGTCCACCGAGAGGTAGAAACTGTATCCGCCGGCCACGTTCGGGAGCGAACTCGCCCAGGCGGCGAGGCCGACCAGCAGGACGAGGATGCCGGGGACCATGATCGTCGTCGCCAGTTCGATGCCGCGGTCGACGCCGGCGTAGACGACCGCCGCCGTCAGCAGCAGGAAGAGGACGTGGAACGCGACCGCGCCGAGCCCGTAGTCGATGGCCGCGAAGAACTGCTGGGGCGCATCGAAGTACGCGCCCGTCGCACTGCCCAGCAGGTACCGGAGGACCCAGCCGCCGACCACCGAATAGAACGAGAGGACGACGACCGACGCCAGTAGCGCGATCCCGCCCATGGGCCGCCAGTTTCGTCCGCCGAGTTTCGCGAACGCGCCGATGGGGTCGCTCCGGGCCCGCCGGCCGATCACGAACTCGCCGAGCAGGCCGGGGACACCGACCAGCACGACGAAAAGGAGATACAACAGCAGGAAAGCCGCGCCGCCGTTCTCGGCGGTCAGCCAGGGGAATCGCCAGACGTTCCCGATACCGACGGCGCTCCCCACGGCGGCGAGGATGAAGCCGATGCGCGTCCGCCACGATGCTCTCGTCATCAGTCGGGCCTGTAACCGGACGGCGAAAAACGTGTCGAGACGGTCAGAACGGTGCGAAGAAGGCCGGGTTCTCGCCGAGGAACAGCGTCTGGATTCCCAGCGCCAGCGTCACGAACACCAGCGTCGGGACCGTGAGCCGGAGCGCCCACATCCAGATAGGGCCGAATGTGCCGAGTTCACCCGCTCCCTGCCGGAGTTCAGCCACGGCGTCGCCCGCGAGCACCCAGCCGACGAACAGCACCAGCATCAGGACCGAGAGCGGCAAGAGCAGACTGTACGCGATGTTGTCGAACCACGTGAGCAGGGCCACGTCCCAGGCCGAGGGGAGGCCCAGCGCGAACAGCGCGACGCCGATCCCGACGGCCAGCTGTGGCCGCGGCACGTCGAAGTTGTCGTTGGCCCAGGCGACGGTGACCTCCATCAGGCTGATCGCCGAGGACAGCGCCGCCAGAGCGACGACGCCGAAGAAGACGACGCCGATCAGGTTGCCCAGCGGGAGCGAGCCGAATCCGGAGGCAACGGCGATGAACAGCGCCGACGCGCCACCGCCCAGCGCGGGATCGATGTTGTTGGCGAACAGGATCGGGAAGACGACCAGTCCCGCGAGGATACCGATGAGCGTGTTGAACACGACGACGGTGCCGCCGTCGACGAGCAGGTTGTCGTCGTCACCGATGTACGACGAGTAGGTGATCATGATCGCCATCCCCAGCGAGAGGGTGAAGAAGGCCTGGCCGACCGCGAAGGGAATGGCCGTTCCGGCGTTCTCGACCATGGTATCGAGGCTCGGCGTCAGGAAGTACGCGTAGCCTGCGCCAGCGCCGTCGAGGGTGAACGCCCAGACGGCCAGGAACACGAGCAGGACCGCGATGCTGGGCACCATCACCTTCGTTGCCTTCTCGATGCCGTCCTCGATACCCAGGGCGACGATACCGACGACGATTGCGAGGAAGACGAACTGTGCGGCGATGGCTTCGGGCCCGGCCGAGACGGCACCGAAGTACTCGGCCGGTGCGCCGAAGTACGCACCCTGTGCGCTGCCGACGATATAGCGGAGGACCCACCCGCCGACGACGTTGTAGTACGAGAGGATCCAGAACCCGGTGACGACCGCGAACGCACCGAGAATCCGCCACTGTCGGTGCCCGAGTTCGGAGAACGCGTCGACCGCGTTGCGATGTGTTCGCCGCCCCATCACGAACTCCGCCAGCATCGCCGGGAACCCGATCAACAGCACGGCGATGAGGTAGAACGCGACGAAGGCCGCGCCACCGTTGCCCGCCGTCTTGAACGGGAACTGCCAGAGGTTCCCCAGTCCGACCGCGCTCCCGATCGCCGCTACCAGAAAGCCAACCCGTGTCGCCCAGGTCTCTCGTTTTGCCATTGGTTTCGCTCCGCAGGGGGCTATTCAATCATCCCTCAAATATCCATTGACGAATGTGGTAGGTGGTGGACGGAGCGCCCGCTTGCGGTGCGTTCTGTACGTGTCTGAAAACAATCACGTGGGCGTCACGCGAGTTCGAACACGTCGCCCTCGACGAACCCGATCAGTTTCTCGAGGAGTTGCTCGCGGTCGGCGAAGTGGGAGATCGGCACGTCGTAAGCCTCGTCCATCTCGTCGATGGACGCCGACGCGAACCGCGGTTCGAGATACGTTCGCCCGTCGCGCTCCGCTCGTTTGGCCTCGGCGAAGATCCGACATAGTTCTGGCGGCCGCGACGGATCGTCGCCACGGAGGCCGAAGGACTCCGGGATCGCGCCGGCCTCCGCTCCGACCCCCGTCGTCAGACTGGCTTTCGTGAAGACGAACGCACTGGCGTCGCTCGCGGCCGCGAAGGCGACCGACTGGTCGATCACCGGCATGGCCGGCCCGTCGGCCCCCTCCTCCTCGACCTCCCGCACCGTGGGGATCGCCACGTCGGTCGCGAGAAACGCCGTCACACCCGCCACGTCGGAGAGTTCCGCACAGAGGCCCCGGAGCGTGGCCTCGATGTCGTCGGGGTTCACGTCGTCACGCCCGTGGTCGTGCGGTGCCAGCGGGTCCGGCGGCAGGTCCGAGAACGTCCGATCCTCGTAGAGATAGCCCGGATCGAGCAACCGGTACGGTCCCATCACGAACACGAGTTTCGTCCCGTCGGCCGCCCCCGGGACGGACTCACGGATGATCGACTCCACCGACCGCCCGTCGTGTTCGGTGAGTCCGGTCACGTTCTCACCCGGAAGGGCCACGGAAATGAAGCCCGGTGGTCCCGGTCGCCGGCTACCGACCCAATCGTTTAAACTCATTGTCTTAATTCAGGTTAAGGCTTAACTCGGTCGGCCGGCAAGTGACGGATATGAGCGAACGGACCAGGGAGACACAGGCGGACGGCCAGCGGTCGCTGGCCCGCGAGCGCGTGGAGACGGAACTGCTCGGGGACGTGCTGGACTTCGACCGCGAACTCGGTCGGCTGGAGGCGGTCGCCAGCGAGGTCCGGTTCCCCATCCTCTACCTGCTGGCCGCGGAGGACGGGCTCAGCTCCGGCGAACTGGCCGATCTGACCGGGCGGAAACAGCGTGACCTCTACCACCACCTCGACACGCTCGAAGAAACCGCTCTCGTGCGGAAACGGACCCGGGACGGCTCCCGGTTCTACGAACTCTCGGCGCTGGGAGACCGACTGATCGAACCGCTGTTCGAGACGCTGCGGGAGCGGGCGGACGAACGGACCTCGTAGACCCGCCGGGCCGTCTTCACGCCTCACTCGGCCTCACTTCCACCCTCCGCAGGAGCGCCGCGTCAGGAAGTCAGGCCTCACTCGGCCTCACTTCCACCCTCTGCAGGAGCGCCGCGTCAGGAAGTCAGGCCTCCCCGTACACCGGGACCGCCGCACCGTTCGTGACGCTCGTGGCCTCCGAACACAGCGCCAGCACGGTCTGAGCGATGTCGGCCGGGTCGACCCACGCGTCGTGGTCGGCGTCGGGCATCATCTCCCGGTTCATCGGCGTGTCGATGACGCTTGGCATCACCGCGTTGGCCCGGACAGTTCCACGGTTCTCCTCGGCGATCGTCTCGGTCAGGAGGCGCACGCCGGCCTTGCTGGCGCGGTAGATGCCGTCGCCCTCGCCGCCTTCGAGCGACGAGCGCGAGGAGACCGAGACGATGGCTCCCTCGCTGTCCTGGAGGTGCGGGAGCGCGTGTTTCGAGGCCAGGAACATCGTCTTCAGGTTCACGTCGAACAGGAAGTCGAAGTCCTCGGCGTCGGTCTCCTCGATTGGCGTGCCGCCGCGCCACGTGCCCGCGACGTTACAGAGGTAGTCGAGGCCGCCGTTCTCCTCGGTCACGGTCTCGATGGTCTCGGCGACCTCGGCCTCGGCGCTGAAGTCGGCCTGGTGGTGACAGACCGGGTCGGGGTCGGCAAGGAAGTCCTCGCTGTCAGGGCCGACGATGTCGGCACCGCAGACGTCCGCCCCGGCCTCGTGGAAGGCCTCGATCACGGCACTGCCCAGCGCACCCCCCGCGCCCGTCACCAGCGCGGTCTCGCCACTGAAGTCGAACTCGACTGGCATGCCACGACGTACCGTTCCGAGCGGCAAAAAACCACGAGTGGCCGACGGGCCTGCCGGTACAGGCCGCGACGGGGAGATTCCTGAAAGAAGGAAAACTCTTTCTCCGTGCCGCTCCCAACGGGGGGCGTGCGCTGTATTGCCCACAGGGGATTCGCCGAGACCTATCCGGAGAACACGATCACGGCTGTCCGGTCGGCGGCCGAACACACGGACGTGGTCGAGATCGACGTGCGCCGGTGTGGCTCCGGCGAACTCGTCGTGATCCACGACGAGACCGTCGAGCGCGTGACCGGCGGGACCGGGCGGGTCGACGAGTTGTCCGCCGACGAACTGGCGGCGCTGGACGTCCTCGATTCCGGCGAGGGCGTCCCGACGCTCGCGTCGCTCCTCGACGCGACACCCCGGGGCGTGGAACTCGTCTTCGACCTCAAAGAGTCCGGCATCGCGGTCGACGCGCTGGACGCGGCGGACGACGCCGGAATCGACGTTCTCGTTTCCGCGTTCTCCGCCGATATCCTGGCGGAAGCCGGCGACGCGGGCGCGGACAGACTGGCCTTTCTGGCCGCCGAGGGCGACGAACAGGGGATGCTCAACGTGGCTCGCGACCTGGACTGTGAGGCGATCCATCCCCACTGGCAACTCTGTGTCGACGAGTTCGTCGAGCGCGCCCACGAGGCGGGGCTCGACGTCAATGCCTGGACGGTCCCCTCGCGCCACGACGCCGACGCCCTCGCACACGTCGGGGTCGACGGCGTCATCGTCGACCGACCCGCGGTCTGCGGTGACTGAGTCGCGACTGCCGGACAGAGAGCGACGACGGACGACACCGGACAGCGGCCGCTACCGGGGTCGAAAGGAAGGAAGGGGTGGGGGATGGTGGGGGTGGCACAGAAATCTGTGCCAGTGATTCCGTTTCAGTTGCTCACGCATATAAATCTACTGGCGGTCGCGGCCGAACGAACTCTCAGAGGCCCGCCACGTTCTGCCGGAGTTTGATCGTCGCGGTCATCAGCGTCGTCGCGGTCATGATGACGAACACGACCTGGATGTGCCGGACGACGCCGACGGTGAGTCCGACCAGCAGCGTGAGGTCGACGACCAGCACGAGCAGGGCGAACGCGACGACGGGGAGCAGGTGACGCAGGAGCGAGTCCAGAAGGGTGCCCCGGACGGCAGACCGGGTCAGCTGTCGCCGCCCGTAAATCAAGCCGTAGCCGGCGACGGCCAGTGCCGCGACGCCCTCGATCGCAGTCAACACGTCCGTTGGCCCGAACAGTCCGGACCAGAACAGGCTCGTGGTCACCAGGACCCCGAAGACGACTTCGACGGACCGGCGTGTGGCGGGCGGGGCGTCTGCGGTCCGGCCGGCGTTGGCGAGGGCCTCGTTGGTGTTGATCTCCCGCATCGTCAGCGCGAGCGTGAGCAGGAACGTGAGCATCACGCCGTCGCGGTACGGCGTGGTCACGACCGCCGCGGGGGTGGTGACGGCCGTCGCGGCTTCGACCACCCCGAGCGCGCCGTACAGCGCGGCGGTCAGCCCGACCAGCAACAGGTAGTTCCACAGCGTCGACTGGGCCTCGATCTCGGTGCGTTCGCCGTTGAGGTACGCGTAGAGTCCGAACCGGACGCCGAGCACGAGCATCAGCGAGAACGCGATGAAGAAGACGAACGCGAGACCGGCGTCCCTGGCGAACACCGAGGTCTGGAGCGCGAGGGTCACTCCGCCGCCCTCCGTTCGAGTTCGCGGGCGACCTGGGTCGCCGTCTCGTAGCGCGTGAGCTTCTGTTTGGCCATCGCCGTCCGCAGTACGTCGTCCAGCCAGGCCGGAATCTCGGGGTTGATCTCGGAGGGGAGCGGCGGCGTCGATTCGAGGACTCCGGTCCTGACTTCGCCGTACGTGCCCTGGAACGGCGGCCGGCCGGTGACCAGGTAGTAGACGACGGCCCCGAGCTGGTAGATGTCGGTGGCGTGGTCCACGTCGCCGTAGCCGCGGTCGAAGTACTCGGGGGCGGCAAAGCGGGGATCGAGTAGCGAGGCGGGATCGACGTACATCCGCATCGCGGTCAACAGCCCGACGTTCGACACGAGCGGGCGCTGGCGGTCCGCGATGGTCGTGCCCGTGTAGACCACGTTGTACGGGTCGATGCCGGCGTGAACGACCCCGCGCTGGTGGATCGCGGCGACCGCCTCGGCGACCTTGCGCCCGTTCCAGACCGCCTCGTCGATGGAGAGGTCGAGCCGGTCGTACAGCGACTCGCCGGTGAACGCCGTCGCCATCCACAGCGAGGGGTCGGTCCCCCAGTCGTAGAGGGTGGCCACCCCGTCGTGATCGGAGACGGCCGCCCAGTTTTCGAGTTGGCCGGCCACGCTGGCCTCGAACCCGTCCGCGTCCTCGGGCGGCTCGAAGACGCCCAGGGCGACGCCTTCCTCGGACCCGTCGACCGTCACCCGCGACCGGTAGACGGTCGCGAATCGGCCCTCGACCCCGCGCGAGACGACCTGTACGTCGTCGAACCGACTGTTCGCGGCGATCCGGTCGACGCCGATAGCGTCGGCGACCGCCGCGAGTTCGGCCTCCTGTTCCCGGCGCTGGGCGGCCGGTGAGGGGGACCTGCCCTCTGCAGTCCCGTCGTCCTGCTCGTCGTCTGTCCCGTCGCCGCCCGCCTCGTCGGCGGCGGGCCCGCCCGAGTCGTCGTCCAGCCGATCACGGGCGTCGTCGCCACGGGCGTCCTCCGGCGGGCCACCGACGGCCTCCCCCTCCTCGCGGTAGACGCGCTGGGGACCGGGCGATCCAGCCTCGGCAGGTGTCTGTGTGCGGCCCACGTCGCGGTTGCGTTCGGACTGCCCGACGTAGTCGCTGCGGGCGAACCCCTGAGAGAGTTCCAGATAGCGACGCCGGCGGTCGCGTTCGTCGGCTTCCTCGGCCAGGTTTTCGAGGACGGCGTCGACGCGCTCGGGGTACCGTCCGCCGAGATAGCCGAGCGCGTGACGGGTTTCCAGCTGGAGGGCGTCGGCGGCCACACGGTCAGCGAGCCGTCTGGCGACGGCCTCGACGAGGTCCGGATTCGCGGTCGCCACGAGCGTCAGCGCCCACGCGGCCGAGAGTCGCGACTCCCGGTCGTCCTCGTCCAGCGCGGCCAGTAGCGTCGGGATCCGGGATCGACCCCCAGCGGGATCGTCGAGTACCGCCCGAACGGCGGCGCGGATCTCCGACGACGCGTCCTCCTCCGGCTCTGCCATTGAATTCGTGACCTGTCGTGGCTTTGGTACCATGCGCCATGACTGTTTTGCCGATTTCCGACGACGAGGGCGGTCTCGACTCGGTCGTGGGGCCCGAATCGCCGGCGAGCGGCCAGAGAAGTTATCAGGTATGAGAACCGCGGAGGAAGGCTTACTAGCCGGACAGTATTTGTATCGATAATGACAGCGGATCGGGATTCACTCCTCCCGGCGTTCGTCAGCAAGCGATACACGAGACGGCTCGGGTTCGCACTGGCGCTCGCCATCCTCGTCGTCGTCGTGTCGGGTGGCATCATCAACGCCCAGGCACAGGCGACGCTACAGGAGGACGTCCAAGACCAGCTCGTGACCAGCGCCGAGACGCGCGCACAGCAACTCGACACGTGGATGAGCGCGGTGAAAGGCGACGTGCGGACGACCGCCGAACTGTCGGTGTTCCAGTCCGGCGAACAGGCGGCGATCAACGACGCGCTCGAATCACGGGTCGCGAACGACCGGGTCCCGCAAGACGTGGTCGCGGTCCACTACCTGAACACGTCGAGCATGACCTTCGAGGCGAGTTCGAGCGAGCAGTTCGTGGGCGTCAGCCCCGCCGAACAGGGCGCGCCGTTCGCGAACGACCCACCGACCTTCGACGGCCCCTCGGACGTGTACGTCTCCAGGCCGTTCCGCGTCCCCATCGCCGATCATCCGATCCTGGCGGTCATCACCCCGGTTCCGGGGACCGAGGACAAGGCGCTCGTCTACATGACGGATCTGGCGAGTCGAACGGAGGCGCTCTCGTCGGCGCGAGGCAACTCCACGACCGTCGTCGTCAACGAGCAGGGCCGGTACGTCGCCCACCCGAACACCTCGATGATCATGACCGAACACGAGGGCGGGAGCGGCGAGATGCAGTTCATGGAGCGGGAGATGCACGGCGAGACCATCGTGATGGGCATGGCCGGGATGTCCGCCCAGGAGTGGACCGTGATGGTCCACAGTCCGGCCGAACAGGCCTACGCGCTCGGGGATCAGATCAGCTCCGACCTGATCGGGCTGATCCTGCTCGCCGTCATCAACCTCGGACTCGTGGGCGTGACCATCGGGAGCGGGACGGCCATCTCGCTGCGGCGGCTGGCCGGCCGTGCCGAGACGATGGCGGACGGGAACCTGGACGTGGACCTGCAGACCGTCCGTGACGACGAGATCGGGACGCTCTACGACTCGTTCGACCGGATGCGCGAGTCGCTGCGCTCGAAGATCCGCGAGACCGAGGAAGCCAAACAGGAGGCCCAGACGGCCAAACAGGAGGCCGAAGAAGCTCGCGTCGAAGCCGAACGCGAGCGCGAGGAAGCACAGGCGCTGAACGACCAGCTCCAGCGGAAAGCCGAGGAGTACGGGACCGTTCTCGGCGCCGTCGCGGACGGTGACCTCACCGCCCGGGCCGACACCGACGCCGAGAACGAGGCGATGGCGGAGATCGGCGCGGCGATCAACGAGGCGATCACCGACCTCGAAGCGACCGTCGCCAACACCCAGGCGTTCGCGGAGAACGTCCTCCAGTCCAGCCGGGAGGTCGACGAGAGCGCGACGACGGTCGAGGAGGCCAGCCAGCAGGTCCGGGAGTCGATCCGCGAGATCTACGACGGCGCGAGCGAGCAGTCCGACTCGCTCCAGGACGCCGCCGGCGAGATGGAGAACCTCTCGGCGACGGCCGAGGAGGTCGCCTCCTCGGCCCAGGAGGTCGCGGACACCTCCCAGAAGGCCGCCGAGGTCGGCGAGACCGGGCGGGAGGCCGCGCAGGAAGCCATCCAGGGCATGAGCGCCATCGAGGAGGAGACCGACCGCACCGTCGAGGAGATGAACGCGCTCGACGAGGAACTCTCCGAGATCGGCGACATCGTGAGCGTCATCACCAACATCGTCGAGCAGACGAACATGCTCGCGCTGAACGCCTCCATCGAGGCCGCGCGGGCGGGCGAGGCCGGCGAAGGGTTCGCCGTCGTCGCCGACGAGGTCAAACAGCTGGCCGAGGAGACCAAGGAGGCCGCCAACGACATCGAACAGCGGATCGACCGCGTCCAGAACCAGGCCGGCGACACCGTCGAGACGATGGAACGGACCCAGGACCGGATCACCGACGGCGTGGCGACGGTCGAAGACGCCGTGGACGCCCTGGAGACCATCGTGGAGTACACGGAGGAACTCGACACGGGCATCCAGGAGATCGACGACGCCACGGCCGAGCAGGCACGGACCGCCCAGGAGGTGATGGGCACCATCGACCACCTGACGGCGATCAGCCAGCAGACCTCCTCGGAGGCCAACACGGTGGCCGAGGCGGCCGACGAACAGACCGACTCCATCGACGAGGTGGCGAACAACGCGGAGGCGCTCCAGGCACGCGCCCAGGAGCTGTCGAAC
This sequence comes from Halorientalis pallida, assembly GCF_049605515.1. Lineage (GTDB taxonomy): Archaea > Halobacteriota > Halobacteria > Halobacteriales > Haloarculaceae > Halorientalis > Halorientalis pallida_A. The sequence continues at coordinate 435,051 of NZ_CP187158.1, read as the reverse complement.
CTCCTCGACCGGTTCGAGGCGGAAGCACTCAACGCGGCCGCGGGGCCGTCGAACACCACCGCGACTACTGACGACTGACCATGACGGACATCACAACCTGGTTCACGCTCGGGACGCTCGGAATGATCGGCGGGACGCTCGCGATGGGCTACGCGATGTGGCGTGCGCCCGGCGAGCGCGCTCGCGAGGACTGGCTGCTGATCGGCGTCGGGGTGACGGCCGCAGTCGCCTACGCACTCCTGAGCGCCGAGATCGGGACGCTCCAGGCGATGGACGGGCACACGATCTACGCGGTTCGGTATCTCGACTGGCTGTTAACCACGCCGATGCACGTGGCCTACCTGGCCCTGCTCGTCGGCGTCACGGGCCGGTACCTCTGGGAGGCCGCCGGCGTGCAGGCCCTGACCATCGTGCTGGGACTGGCCGGTGCGTACGCCGTAGGGCCGCTGAAGTGGATCCTGTTCGCGGCCGGTGGCCTCGCGTTCGTCCGCGTCCTCTACCTGCTGTACGGGCCGATCACCGACGTGGCCCGCGCAGGGGACGAGGACGTGGCCGGCGTTCACCGGACGCTGTTGAACTTCATCGCGGTCCTGTGGCTGATCTACCCGATCATCTGGGTCCTCGCACAGAGCGGGATCGGGATCCTCGATCTGGAGACGCAGGCCCTGGTCGTCACCTACATCGACGTGGTGGCGAAGATCGGGTTCGGTCTGATCGCGCTCAACGGCCGCGCGGTCGCGTCGCTGATCGGTGGCGACGAGAGCGACGCCGTCGCTGGAGAGCCGTCGACGACGGATTGAGGAGAGCGGAGCGTCCTAGCGGACGCCGATGGCTTCGATCTGTTCCTGATAGCGGTTCCGGATGGTGACCTCGGTGACCTGGGCCACGTCCGCGACCTCGCGCTGGGTCTTCTTCTCGTTACAGAGCAGGGAGGCGGCGTAGATGGCCGCGGCGGCGTAGCCGGTCGGGGACTTGCCCGAGAGCAGGCCCTTCTCGGCGGTCTCGTCGATGATCTCGTTGGCCTTGGACTGGACTTCCTCGCTCAGGTTCAGGTCCGAGGCGAAGCGCGGGACGTACTGTTTGGGGTCGACCGGTTCCATCTTCAGGGACAGTTCCTGTGCGACGTAGCGATAGGTCCGGCCGATCTCCTTCTGGTCGACCCGGGACACGTCCGAGACCTCCTCCAGCGAGCGCGGGATGCCCTCCTGACGGCAGGCGGCGTACAGACAGGACGTGGCGACGCCCTCGATGGAGCGGCCACGGATGAGGTCCTCGTTCAGTGCCCGACGGTAGATGACCGAGGCGACCTCGCGGACCGACCGGGGCACGCCGAGCGCGGAGGCCATGCGGTCGATCTCAGAGAGCGCGAACTGGAGGTTGCGCTCGCCGGCGTCTTTGGTCCGGATGCGTTCCTGCCACTTCCGCAGGCGGTGCATCTGGCTCCGTTTCTCGGAGGACAGCGACTGGCCGTAGGCGTCTTTGTCCTTCCAGTCGATCTGTGTTGTCAGCCCCTTGTCGTGCATCGTCTGTGTCGTCGGCGCGCCCACGCGGGACTTGCTCTGTCGCTCGCTGTGGTTGAACGCGCGCCACTCGGGGCCGCGGTCGATGTTCTCCTCTTCGATCACCAGCCCGCAGTCCTCACAGACGATTTCACCCCCGTCAGCGCTCGATACCAGGTTTGCTGACTCGCACTCGGGACAACTCTGCATCTCCTCGTCGTCCCCAGTCTCTTTCTCGGTCGCTCGGTCCTGCTCGCGCTCCCGCTGGCGACTCGGACGAACCATCGTTCTTATATAGAACAAGCAGGAGCATATAAAAACCCTTCGGTATGTCAGCCGGTAGGACGGAACCCGGAGCGGGCCGGTGGCTCTCCGAGCGACGATATCGGAGGTATGGGGCCACTGGCGGGTGATTTACCTCACGAAAAGCTTACCTTCGGGGACAGAAATGTGTCCGGACGAATGGACGACCATCGGGTGCTCGGGGTGGGGCTTCTGGTCATCGCGGTGCTGTTACTGGCGAACCCGCTGTACATCTATCCGAATCCGGACGAGGTCAACGAGGTGCGGGTGCTGGACTCGTACAACGGGACGGCCGCGGCCAACTACACGTACGAGAACCTGTCGAGCCGAGCGCAGTCGCTCGTCGACCGGGCACAGCGCACCGAGTCCGGGCGGATCACCTTCCGCGGGAACGAGAATCGCCCACCGGAGTTCACGTTCGTCCAGACCGATCAGGCGGTACGAGTCGAAGGTGAAGTCTACCGAATCGAGCGCGGCGACGACCGGTTCTACGTCTGGACGCTCAGCCGTCCGGACTTCAACACCGAGTCGAATCGCTCGCTTGGACTGCTCGGGCTCGGATTCGTCCTCGCGGCCATGGGCGCGCTCTACGTCTGGCGGCCCCAGCCGACCGACATCGGGGGCGCGATGGCGGGAGCGGGGACGCTGTTGCTCCTGTTCAACCTCGATTACCGGTACACCGAACTGCTCGGTAGATTCAGCGTCCTCGGTGGCTGGGTCGTCATCCTGCTGACGCTCCTGTCCGCCATCGTCAGTCTCGGCTACCTGTTCTACCGGACGATGCGCGAGCGACGGCTGGCCGGTGAACTCTGATCTCGGGCCCGCCGAGAATCGCCGACCGGTGGCATCGCTCGGACGCTCGCGAAAAGGCCGTTCGGTCGGGGAGAGACGACCGAACGAGGGAAAGTGGGTGGGAAACGGGGGGTGGGGAAGGTGGGGTGTGGCACTGTTACGTGCCAACACGAGAGTCGACGAGTTTATTCGTATTTAATTTTTGGTTCAAATTATCAGGTTTGAATTTGGACATAACTCCGGATAATACGGCGAGCGTTCGACGGATCGGCAAGTGAGACATGTCGGATCGTGGGAAAACCGGGCATAGACCGGGTGGATTTAAGCGGGTCGCGGGCGGGGTTGACGGTGGTAATGAAGCTCCACGAGTACCAGGCAAAACGGGTCTTCGCGGAGGCGGGCATCCCCACCCCCGACGCGGAACTCGCCGAGACCGTCGACGCGGCGGTCGACGCGGCCGAAGCCATCGGCTACCCGGTCGCGATCAAGGCACAGGTACAGGTCGGCGGACGCGGCAAGGCCGGCGGCATCAAACTCGTCGACGACGCCGACGAGGCGCGCGAGGCCGCCGACGAGATCCTCGGCATGGACCTCAAAGGCTACCACGTCGACCGCGTGCTGGTCGAGGAGGCCGTCGACTTTACCAACGAGTTGTACGTCGGCGTGACGATGGACCGCGGCGAGGGCAAGCCCGTCGCCATGGTCTCGACACGCGGCGGCGTCAACATCGAGGAAGTCGCGGCCGAGGACCCCGACGCCATCGCCCGCGAACACGTCGACCCGGCCTTCGGCATGCACCCCTACCAGGCACGCAAGGCCGTCTACGACGCCGGCGTCGACCGTGACGTGGCCAACGACGTGGCCTCCGTACTGACCACGCTGTACGACCTCTGGGAGGCCAAGGACGGCTCCGACGCGGAGATCAACCCCCTGATGGTCACCAGCGACGACGAGGTCATCGCCGCCGACGCGGTCATGAACATCGACGGCGACGCGCTGTTCCGCCAGCCCGAACTGGCCGAGATGCAGGAGGAAGCCGCCGAGGACGACCTCGAAGCCAAGGCCAACGACTACGGCTTCGACTACGTCCGGCTGGACGGCAACGTCGGCATCATCGGCAACGGTGCGGGCCTGGTGATGACGACGCTGGACCTGGTCGACCACTACGGCGGCGCGCCCGCCAATTTCCTCGACATCGGCGGCGGCGCGAAGGCCGAACGCGTCACCAACGCCCTGGACATGGTGTTCTCCGACGAGAACGTCGACGCCGTCGTGTTCAACATCTTCGGCGGCATCACCCGCGGTGACGAAGTCGCCCAGGGGATCAACGAGGCCCTGGAACAGTTCGACGAGATCCCCAAGCGGGTCGTCGTCCGACTCGCCGGGACCAACGCCGAGGAAGGCATGGAGATTCTGAACACCGATCTCGTGACCGTCGAGAAGACGCTGGAGGACGCCGTCCAGCGTGCGGTCGAATACGCGGAGGAGGATTCATAACATGAGCGTACTCGTCGACGAAAACACCCGCGTCGTGGTGCAGGGCATCACGGGCGGGGAAGGCAAGTTCCACACCGAACAGATGCTCGACTACGGCACGAACGTCGTCGCCGGTGCGGTGCCGGGCAAGGGCGGCCAGGAGGTCGCCGGCGTGCCCGTCTACGACACCGTCCACCGCGCGGCCCGCGAGGAGGACGCCAACGCGGCCGTCGTGTTCGTCCCGCCCGCGTTCGCGGCCGACGCCTGTTTCGAGGCCCTGGACGCCCCGGTCGATCTGGTCGTCGCCATCACCGAGGGCATCCCGACCCAGGACATGAGCAAGGTCTACCGCAAACTGCAGGAGACCGACACCCACCTCGTCGGCCCGAACTGCCCCGGCGTCATCACCCCCGGCGTCGCCAAACTCGGCATCCTGCCGGGCAACATCTTCTCGTCGGGCAACGTCGGCCTGGTCTCGCGGTCGGGCACCCTGACCTACCAGGTCGTCGACAACCTGACCGAGCGCGGCCTCGGCCAGACCACCGCCATCGGTATCGGCGGCGACCCGATCATCGGGACGGACTTCATCGACGCCCTCGAACTGTTCGAGGCCGACCCCGACACCCACGCGGTCGTCATGTGCGGTGAGATCGGCGGCGAAGACGAGGAGGAGGCCGCCCGGTACATCGGCGCGAACATGGACACGCCGGTCGTCGGCTTCATCGCCGGCCGGACCGCGCCGCCGGGCAAGCGGATGGGCCACGCCGGTGCCATCGTCTCCGGCAGCGGGACCGGGACCGCACAGTCGAAGATCGACGCCCTGGAGAATGCGGGCACGCCCGTCGGTGACACGCCCGAGGAAGTCGCCGACCACGTCGAGGACATCATCTAGACCAGCCGACCCGACCGCCGGGCCCACCGGGCTGGCGGCGTTCCCGGCCGTTCGAGGATGGTTCCGATAGTTTTACGGGATAGATTAAACAATTGCGTTAGCAATCCAAGCACAATGACAGCCTCGTCTGTGGAGCCGCTCTCGATCATCGGTGTCGGGACCGACGGCCGGTTGTTGAACCGGTCTACGTCCCTGGTTTCTGGGTCGGGAGCCGCCGCTGTCGAGACCGTCGCGACCGGTGACGAGGCCCTCTCGCGCGTCTCCGAAGCCGACTGTCTCGTGACGACCTATCGGCTGCCCGACACCGACGGTGTGACGTTGATCGAGGAGGTCCGGGCCGAGTACCCGCAGGTCCCGGTCGTCATGGTCACCGAGCAGTCCGACGACCGGGTCGCCAGCGAGGCCATCAGTGCGGGCGTGACCGACTACGTCAGGCGCGACGGTGACGACCCCGCGGCCGCACTGGCCACCGCCATCGAGGACTGCGTCGACGCCTACGAGAGCGAGCAGGCCCTGCGCGAGAGCGAACAGCGGTACCGGACCCTGGTCGAGCGCAGTCACGACGGCATCTACATCTATCACGACGACAGCTTCCTGTTCGTCAACGAGCGGATCACCGAGATCACCGGCTACGAGCCCGAGGAGCTGTACGAGATGGAGATCTGGGATCTGGTCCACCCGGACGACCGGGAGTGGGTGAAAGAGGTCGGCGCGCGCCGTCGACACCCCGATCAGGAAGCGCCCAACACGTACGAGGCCAAGGTCGTGCGCAAAGACGGGGAGACCCGCCACCTGGAGTTTTCCGTGCAGACGACGACCTACGACGGCGAGGCGGCCGTCCTGGGGTCGGTCCGGGACGTGACCGAACGCCGTCGCCAGGAGCGGGAACTCGCCGAGACCAACGAGTTCATCGAGACGATTCTGGACACGCTCGAAGACGTCATCTTCGTGTTCTCGCTGGAGGGGGAGCTGATGCGCTGGAACGACCAGCTCTGTGCGGTGACCGGCTACACCGACGAGGAACTCGACGAGATGCGCGCGTTCGACCTGCTCCCCGAGGAGTACTACGACGAGGCCGTCCGGAAGGTCCGGGACGCCGTCGCGAGCGGGAGCGCGGTGATCGAAGCCGAGGTCCAGACCAAGGACGGCCGGCGGCTCCCCTTCGAGTTCCGGGGCGCGCCGCTGTCGGACGAGGACGGCGAGGTCGACGCCATCGCTGGGGTCGCCCGGGACATCAGCGAGCGATTGAACCGCGAGGAGGAACTCATCCAGTACCAGACCATCGTCGAGGCGGTCGGGGACGCGGTGTACACGCTCGACGAACAGGGCGAGATCACGTTCGTCAACGACGCCTTGCTGTCGGTGACGGGCTATCAGGAGGAGGAACTGCTCGGGGAGTTCGTCGGGAAGGTGATGCGCCAGCAGGACGTGGAGACGGCCCGGGAACTCATCGGCGAACTGCTGGAGAGCGACGAACGGACCCGGGCGACCTTCGAGATGGAAGCCATCGACAAGGACGGCCGGCACATCCGCTGTGAGGATCACGTCGCCTTGCTCATGTCCGACGGGGAGTTCCGCGGCACCGCGGGCGTCGTCCGTGACATCTCCCAGCGGAAGGCCCGCGAACAGCAGTTGCGCCGGCAGAACGAACGCCTCGACCGGTTCGCCAGCGTCGTCTCTCACGACCTCCGGAACCCGCTGAACGTCATCCTCGGCCGGGTCGACCTCGCTCGCGACCGGCCCGGCGAGGAACACTTAGACGCCATCGAGCGGTCGGCACTCAGGATGGAGCGGATGATCGACGACCTCCTGACCCTGGCCCGGGACGGCCAGACCGTCGGCGAGACCGAACCCATCGACCTGGAGTCGGCGGTCCGGCGCGCCTGGAAGAACGTCGAGACCTACGAGGCGTCACTCCACCTCGAAGACGACCTCGGGACGCTCCCGGCCGACGACGCCAGACTGGCGTCGTTGCTGGAGAACCTCTTTCGGAACGCGGTCGAACACGGCGGCGAGACGGTCACCGTCTCCGTCGGCCCGATCAGTGATCCCGAGAGCGTCGCCGACGGCGGCCACGCGGCGTCGGGCTTCTACGTCGAGGACGACGGGCCGGGCATCCCCGACGCGGAGCGGGACAACGTGTTCGACTCGGGCTACTCCACCTCCGACGAGGGGACCGGTCTCGGCCTGGTGATCGTCGAGGACATCGCCGAGGCCCACGACTGGACGCTCCGGGCGACCGACGGGTCGCTCGGTGGGGCCAGGTTCGAGATCGGCGGGATCGACTGGACCGACCGCTGAGGGACGGAAAGCAGTCCATACCGTTCCGTAGTGTCCCGTTGAACCCCCGCGGCGAGCCCCGTGATCGGCGCTGCTGTCCCCCTCGCCCGGACCGTCCCGGCGCCGTCTGTGGACTGGGACCGGGCCGTCCGTTCGAATCCGGAGGCATGAACGTTCCGGTGCAGATATAAGGTTCGATTTGAATTGTGTCTAGTATGGCTCACACCTGCAGGAACTGCAAGCGGACGTTCGCCACGGAACTCGAGCTCGACCTGCACCGAGACACGTGTTCCGAGGGCCAGTTGTTCTGTGACAGCTGTGGCGAACGCTTTACAGAGCGGTCGGCGACGACGGACGGGTGGCACTATCGCTGCCCGACCGACGAGTGTGACGGCGAAGGTATCGGCGAGGACATCCACAAGGTAGCGAACGCACGCGTCGCGAAACAGTAACTCACTGCTCCCTTCTGCGGTCTACGCCTCGGCTAGCCGCGCCAGGTCCTGCAGGGCCCGCGCACACACCGGCGCGTACCCGCCGGCCAGCACCGGAATCTCGAACACCACCCGACAGGGCCGCCCGCCCTCGACGCGGTGTCCGGTCGCCGGCACCTTCGCAACACGCCAGGTCCATCGCCGGTCCCGGCAACTCGTGATCTCGAACGGGACCCAGACGCCACCCACCGTCTCGATCCGGCCGGTCGTCCCGGTCGCAATCTGCCGGCTGTCGCAGTCGACGGCCCGGACCGACGGCCCCCACTCCGGCCAGCGGTCGGTGTCGGTCAGGAAGTCCCACAGGACATCGGCGGGCGCGTCGATCTCCCGGCTCACACAGAGCCGTCGCCCGTCGGGCGTCCGCTCGATGCCGGCGGTCACGTTCGCGAATTCGCGGCCGAGCATACCGAACCGCGGGCCGCCACGGGCAAAACGCTTTCCAGGCGCTGATAATCGGGTGCCAAGTTATACGGTGTCGGTGTACTTAGCGACAGCAGAATGATCGAGGTCCGGGACCTGCGCAAGGAGTACGGCGGGTTCACCGCCGTCGATGGCAGCACGTTCTCCGTGGACACGGGCGAAGTGTTCGGGATCATCGGCCCGAACGGTGCCGGCAAGACGACGACGCTGAAGATGCTGGCCGGCCTCCTCGAACCGACCGCGGGCGACGTGTCGGTCGCCGGCCACGACGCCGGGACCACCGAGATGCGCCGAAAGCTGGGCTTTCTCCCCGAGGAATCGCCGCTGTACGAGGAGATGACGCCCCTGTCGTACCTGCACTTTTTCGCCGACCTCTACGACGTGGCCGACGGCGTCGCCGACCGGCGCATCCACGACACGCTCGACGAACTGGACCTCGAACACCGCGAGCGCCAGCTGGGCGACATGTCCAAGGGGATGAAACGGAAGGTCGCCATCGCGCGCTCGCTCATCAACGACCCCGACGTGCTGGTCTACGACGAACCCGCCAGCGGCCTGGACCCGCTGACGACCAACTACGTCATCGACTTCACGAGCGACCTGGCCGAACAGGGCAAGACCATCGTCTTCAGCGCCCACAACCTCTATCACGTCGAGAGCATCTGTGACCGCATCGCCATCATGAACGAGGGCCGTGTCGTCGCCCAGGGTGCCCTCGAAGACCTGCGGGCCGAACACGGCGAGACGGAGTATCACGTCTTCACCACCGTCGAAGTGCCCGGCAGTGTGCAGGAGAACGGGCGCTACCGGAGCGTCGTCGAGTCCATGGACGGCGTCGAGCGGATTCGCACCGACGCCCAGGCCGCCGACGGCTCGGTGGTCGACATCCGAACGGAGGAGTCCAGCCTCGAAGAAGTGTTCCTCGATCTGGCCGAGTCGGGGGCCAAGGCGTGAACCTGCGGAAACTCCTGCGGATCGCCCGCTGGGAAGTGACCAAGAACGCGGGCGGCGTCGACCGCCGGACGGTCGTCGTCGGCGCGCTGGCGCTGTTGACCGTGGGAATCGCGGCCCCCTACGCGGCGACCTCCGGCGTCGCCGTCGACAGCGGCATCTACCGCGTCGGCATCACGAACGACAGTCAGTACTATCCGGTCGTCAGCCAGGACCCGACCTTCGCCGTCCGGAACCAGCAGGCCGACCTCGGCGAGGAGATCGAACTCCGGATCGACGGCCAGGATATCGACGCCGCGCCCACGCCGAAAGCCGCGGCGGCACAGACGGAGTTGCGCGCCTCGGTCAGGGCGTACAACAACCGACAGATGCGCCAGGAGAGCAACCAGTCCGCCGCCTTCCCGGTCGTCGTCTCGCTGGGCTACGCCGAGCGCACACAGGTCAGGGAGGTCATCTCCACCAGCGGCGGACCGGAGTCGACGGCCGACGACGATGGCGGGAGTGACGGCACCGGCGGCGACGGTGACGGCGACGGTGGCGGTGCGGACGGCGGTGGGAACACGGGGACTGCCGACGGCAACGGGAGCGACGGGACGGCCAGCGGCGGCGGGGAGAACATCGACGACGTGGCCGGTGGCGCCGGCGGCGTCGGCGGGATCGCGGGCCAACTCGCCGGCGGGAACACCTCCGGAACCCCGGCGGACATCTCGCCACCGTTCCCCTTCCAGTCGCTCGTGCTGGCCTTCCTCTTCGTCCTCCCGCTGAACTTCATCATCCAGGCCTACGGGAGTACGATGCTCTCGGAACGGCTGAACCGGCGCGGGGAACTCCTGCTGGTCGCGCCCGTCTCCCGGTTCGACATCATCGGCGGGAAGACGCTGCCGTACCTGACTGCGGCCGTCGGTATCGCCGCGGTGATCGCCGCCGCACTCGAGTTCCCGGCGGTCGCCCCCGTGTCGGTCGCCATCTCGGTGCTGGCCGTCGTCCCGATCGCCCTGCTGTTCCTGGCGGCGACCTTCCTCGGCGCGATGTTCGCCCGCTCGTTCAAGGAGTTGACGTTCGTGACGGTGACGGTGACGGTGTCGCTGACGACCTACGCGTTCGTGCCGGCGATCTTCACCGACGTGGGCGCGGTCGCGCTCATCTCGCCGCTGACCATCGTCGTCCGCAACCTGCAGGGCCAGGCGATCGGCATCGGTGAGTTCGCGTTCTCGCTCGTGCCGCCTCTGCTCACTGCGGGCGTCCTGTTCGGCCTCGGCGCGGGCATCTACCGCGAGGAGGACATGTTCACCCAGCGGTCGATCCCGCTGAAGGCGCTGGACGCGCTCGCGGCCCGGGTCCACGGCAAGTGGTCGGTCGCCGCGGTCACCGCGATCCTCCTGCCGTTCGTGTTCGTCACGGAACTCGTGGGTGTGGCGACGCTGTTCGCCATCCCGAACGCGCTGTCGATCCCGACGATACTCGTGGTGGTCGTCGTGGTCGAGGAACTCGCCAAATCCCTGCACGTGTACGCCGGCTACGCCCACGACCGGTTCGAGGCCGGCCTCGTCCCCGCGCTCGTCGTCGGCGCGTTCTCGGGACTGGGCTTTTTCGTCGGCGAGAAGCTCACGCTACTGGCCCAGCTCGTCGGGCTCCCCACGTCGGTGGTCGAGGGCCAGGCCGCGCTCGCGACGGGGACTGGCGTTCCGTCGGCACCCGTACTTGTCGGATTGCTACTCGCCCCGCTGCTCTTGCACGTCGTCACCGCCGCCATCTCGGCGGTCGGCGCGAGCCGGAACAAGCGGGCCTACGCCGTGGCGCTCGTGGTCGCCATGGCCATTCACTTCGCCTACAACTACACGGTGGTGATGATCAGTGGACTCGTCTGATCCCCGCGTCGCCATCGCGCGACGTGACCTGGCGTCGCTGTCCCGCGAGAAGACCATCGTCCTCGCCCTGCTCATCCAGCTGTTCGTGGCGGCGTTCTCGTCGTTCCTGGTCGTCGGCCTGACCTCGCTGTACGACCCCGGGGCCACCGCCTCCGGCGAGGTCGACATCGGTATCACCGGCGAGGCGAACGAGAGTCTCCTGCGTGCCATCGAGGAGACCGAGGGCGCGGACGCGGTGGTGTACCGGAGCAACGCCACCGCGTTCCAGGGGTTCCAGAACGGCGCAGTCGACGCGGTGATGATCGCGACCAGACAGCCGGATAGCCGCATCTCCGTCCAGGCCACCGCGCCGGAGGGCAGCATCAGGACGACGCTGATCGTCGTGCAGTTGCGGGAAGTCCTCCAGACCTTCGAGCGCCAGCAACGCGACGTTCGCTCGGCGTTCCTGAACGACCCACCCGTGTCCCTGCCCGCGGAGGTGTCGGCCAGCCCCTACTTCGGGTTCACCTACACCATCCTCCTGCCCCTCCTGTTGTTCCTGCCCCCCTTCATCAGCGGCTCCGTCGCCGTCGACGCGATCACCGAGGAGATCGAGCGCGGCACGCTCGACCTGCTCCGGGTCGCCCCCGTCGATCTCGTGGACATCGTGGACGGCAAGGCCGCAGCCATGGCCGCGCTCGCGCCCGTGCAGGCGCTCCTGTGGATCGTCCTGCTATCCTTCAACGGGATCAACGTCTCGAACGTCCCGCTCTTGCTCGTCACCGTCGGCGCGATGGCCAGCATCGTGGTCGTGGTCGGCGTGACCCTGGGGCTGGTGATGGGCGAACGCCGCTCGGCACAGTTGCTCTACTCCATCGGCGTCCTCGGCCTGTTCGCGTCGGCAGTGTTCCTGCCCGAACATCCCGCGACGACGGTGGCGAAACTGGCCGTCGACAGCGCGACGACGACGACCTACGTGCTGGTCGTAGTGTACGTCGCGGTGGCCGTTGGGCTGTACGGACTGGCGCGGCGGTACACGCGCGGGCTGGACGTGGAGAGTCTGTGAAGCATCGGAACTCGATATCAGCCTCTGAGACAGGCAAAACGAATCAGAGGCAGGTCGTGTCGGAGACTGCTCTGATTTCTCAGTCGTCGAGCGCACCGATCGAATCCAGGTAGACCCGAACAGCCTTCACGAAGTCCCGATATCGCTCCAGATCCTGGAGTGCGTTGTAGACGACATCGTGATCGATGATGTTCCCGTACGTGTGAGCCAGCACGTTTCGGAACCGTGCACCCTGTGCCATCTCTTCGGCCAGTGACGCCGAGAGCACGTCCAGTTCACCGAGCATCCGCATGGACTCGGGATTACTCCTCGGCGGCTGTTCGCGCTCGTGTTTCACGAGTTCCTCGGCGATATCGATGGCCGCTTCGGTCATTTTGACGAACCGACGTTCGACGATGTCCTGGGTATCCGAGTCGTTCTCGTACTCGCTGCGGGAGAGGCGCTGTTTGCGAGCGAGGACACCGAGACTCGCCTCTATGGTCTCGACGGCAGTCAGAATCCTGCTGAGACGGTCTGCTGGCAACCCGTTCTCGGTCATCGCTCCTCCGCGGATCCCCCAGTAGCAGACACCTCCGTGTCGTCCGTATCGAGATGGTCGTCGATTCGAGCTACTGCCGCGTCCAGTCGTTCACGGGGGGATCGCGCATCCGATTCGGACTGCGTGACCTGCCGACGAAGTTCGACAGCGTGCTCGTGCTCACCGACGAGTAGGACGCCGTTCTCGAAGATCGCCGTCGCCAGGTCCGGAGACACCGTCCGTACGTCGACGAGATCGACGGCATCGGTCTCCAGCGTCTCGCTGAGGTCGGCGCTCAACCCGAAGAACGTGTCGTTGTAGTTCGGGTCTGCTGGCCGCTGATCGCTGAATTCAACCGCGATATCGATATCACTCGCTTCGTGTGCCGTGCCAGTGGCGTGTGAGCCGAAGAGAATTGCCAGCTTGACCGGATGCGCTCGGAGAACCGCCCGGAGCGTATCGAGATCCAGAGACGTATCGACGGAAGCTGACTCGACGGTCCTCATTGTCCCTTTCTAGACGGGCGGAGAATATAAAAAGCGGGTGCCGGATCGTCCCTTCGACCCGGAGGAAGCGTCCACACACTCGCGTCACCGTCTCTCCACAGGAGCTGTGGATCAGTCGATAACCGAGCAGAACGTCGCCACGGGAGCGAGGTACGTGTCGGGATCGCGAAACTGATGCTCTTCTTCCAGGGGGGAGCCCGACCCTTTTTGACGCCACCACCCGACCGCCCGCCATGGAGTACACGACCCTCGGATCGACGGGGATGGAGGTCAGCCGGCTCTGTCTGGGCTGTATGAGTTTCGGCGATCCGGACTGGCGTGAGTGGGTGCTGGAAGACGACGAGGCTCACGAGATTATCGACCGCGCCATCGACCTCGGGATCAACTTCTTCGACACGGCCAACATGTACTCGACGGGCGAGTCCGAGCGCGTCCTCGGCGACGCGCTGGAGGGCCGCCGCGAGGAGAACGTGGTCGCCACGAAGGTTTTCTTCCAGATGGACGAGGACGACCCCAACTCGGGCGGGCTCTCCCGGAAGACCGTCGAGCAGGAACTGGACGCGAGCCTCGACCGGTTGGGCATGGACACGGTGGACCTCTACCAGATCCACCGCTGGGACTACGACACGCCCATCGAGGAGACGCTGCGCGCGCTCGACGACGCCGTGCGGCGCGGGAAGACCCGCTACGTCGGCGGGAGTTCGATGTGGGTCCACCAGTTCGCCGACGCTCTGCACACGAGCGACCGGCTGGGCCTGGACCGGTTCGCCACGATGCAGAACCACTACAACCTCGTCTACCGGGAGGAAGAACGGGAGATGCTCCCCTACTGCGAGAAAGAGGACATCGGCGTCATCCCGTGGAGTCCGATGGCGCGGGGCTACCTCACGCGACCCCACGAGGACGTGGACGCCACGGCCCGCGGGGAGAGCGAGGAGTACCTGTACGAACACCCCTACATGGAGGGGGGTGGCCCGGAGATCAACCGCCGGGTGCAGGAACTGGCCGACGAGTACGACGCCACGATGGCCCAGATTTCGCTGGCCTGGGTGCTTTCCAAGGACGTGGTGGACGCGCCGATCATCGGCACGACGAGTATCGAACACCTCGAACAGGCCGTCGAGGCGCTCGACATCGACCTCGCCGAGAGCGACGTCGAGTGGCTGGAGGAACCCTACGAACCGGTGCCGGTGTCGGGCCACGAGTGATGTCGGTCTGGTACGATCAGCCCGGGGATACGCCGGTCGCGGACGTGCCGGCCGACTACTACCCCACCGACTGTGGCTCGTGGTTCGAGCTTCCCGAGGGTCGGGACACGGGCAAGCGGCTGTTCGTCCGGGACAGCGTCCACGGCGACGGGCGCATCGAACCGGGCCGGAGCGCCGACGCCGACCCGGACCACACCGTCGTCTTCGTCCACGGGAATCCCGAGTGTAGCTACACCTACCGGCACGTGATCACGAATCTGCTGAACGAGACGGACGAGACGGTGCGAGTCGTGGCGATGGATCACGTGGGCTTCGGCCTCTCGGACACCGCCGACTACGAGCTGGTCTGTATGGACCACGCCGAGAACCTCGCCAGTCTCGTGCCGGCGCTCGACCTCGAAGACGTGACGCTCGTGATCCACGACTGGGGCGGCCCCATCGGCGTCGGCGCGTTCCTCCAGTACCCGGATCTGGTCTCGAATCTCGTGATCTGCAACAGCACCGTGCTCCCGATGCCGGCCGACGAACCGACGTACACGAACTACCCCGCACGCTGGCTGCCCTGGGCGCGGACGCCGGACGTGATCCCCGACGCGCTCTGGGGCGATCTGGCGGCGTACGTCCTCTTTCACGCGTCGCCGACGCATCCGGCCCGGCTCTACGCCGAGTGGGCGCGCTACGCCGCGGCCCGGCGACTCGGCCTCTCGCCCGCGCGAGACCCCGACGCACACCGCGTCTTCCGACAGCAGTTCCGCGACCCGGTGAACGTCCGCAGTTCCAAGCGACTCGTGCGGCAGACGCCCTACTGGGGCCACGGGAACGTCTACGAGGAGCCCGAACTGGGCCAGCGGGATACCGCCCCCTTCTACGAGCGCATCCGGCGCTCGCTCGGCAAGACCTGGGGGCCACGCGGGCGGGAGATCGGCGTCCGGGCGGTCGTCGGCCGCTGGGACCCCTGCGGGAAACCCTCCGTGCTGGGCCGCTGGCAGGAGGCACTCCCGCAACTGGCGGGCAACGTCACCGCCTTCGACGACGTGGGCCACTTCGTCGAGGAGGAACGGCCGCGCGCGGTGGCGGCGGCTATCCGGTCAGCCGCCGGGCTCTGAGTCGGCCGTCGCGTCCGCCTGCGAGCCGTCGGTCCGCTCTCCGTCGGCGTCGGTCTGTTCGTGCGTGTGGTGGTAGAATCGCATCACCGAGCGGCCGCCCCGAGTCGTCGGCTCGAAGCAGACCCGGCGGTACCGGTCGTTGTCGAGCAGGTTGACCATCACGCCCTCCTCGTGGACCGACACCGAGTCGTAGGCCGTCTCACAGACGGGGCACTCGACGGGCGGGTCGTCCGGAACGTCCATCGTCAGAAGTGGGGTCGCCGACCACTCAGGCGTTTTGCTCGAACCGGTGTTCGAAGGCCCCGGTCGCGCTGAACTGCCCCACGCCGAACCCGGAGAACGTGGCCAGGGCGTCCACGGCGAGGTCGAATCCCTCGACCTCCGCGGCGGTGTCGGCCAGGAAGTCGAGCGTGACCGTCCCGATCCCCTGTCGGCCCAGGTCGTCGACCGAGACGAGCGTCCGCGATGGGCCGTCGTCCCGCCGGAACGTGATCGGCGGCCACGGGTCCCCCGACGGGCGCTGCAGGTAGAGGTCGACGGCCGTCTCCAGATCACCCGCCGGCGCACGGAGCCGATACCGGAGCCGTTCGGCCCGCAGATCGCCGTCGTGCGAGACCGACAGCCGAAACCGTCCCTGCCCGTCCTCGCGGTCGAACCCACGCCCCAGGAAGCTCATCGTCGCGACCGGCTCGCCGCCACGGTCGAACTTCAGGTGTGTCTCCGCGCCCTCGCTGGTCCGTCTCGGCCCGGAAAGTGCCGTCGTCCCCACGACCGGTTCGCCACCGACGACACACCCCGCGAGCGGGAGCGAGAGTGCGCTCCCGACGGTGGCGAGTGCCCTCCGTCTGTCCATACCACCTCGTATCGGCGGCACCGTCAAGACCTTATTGGCGAGTGATCGACGACCGGCACCGTCACCGCACCGACTCGGCGACCGACTGGATCGTCTCGTAGTCCTCCTCGCTGTACGCGATGACGCGCACGTCGCGCAGACTCGACGGCGCGAACGCTGCGATCTCCTCACAGATGATCTCGGCACCCTGTCGGAGCGAGAACCCGGCGACGCCGGTCCCCAGCGCCGGGATCACCAGCGTCTCGCAGTCCAGCAGGTCGGCCTCTTCGAGCGTGTTCCGGGTGGCGGCCCGGATTGATTCCGCGGTGGCCTGCCCGCCGGCCGGCATCGCCGCGGCGTGGATCACGTACTCGGCGTCCAGGTCGTAGGCGTCGGTCGTCGCCACCCCACCGAGATCGACCGGCCCCTTCGAGACGGCCTCGTCGTTCAACGCGTCGCCGGCGGCCCGGCGGAGCGCGCCCGCGACGCCCGATCCCATCCGCAGGCCCGTGTTCGCCGCGTTGACGAGGGCGTCTGCCTCCTGTGCCGCGATGTCTCCCTGCACGACCTCGAAGTCCATGTGCGGAGTGTCGGGTGCCAGCCCGAAAAATCAATCCCAGAACGACTGGGTGCGCGCGTACTGCCGTTCCTGGGCCAAAATGTCCCGGTAGAACTCCTGTTCGTCCTCCCGCAGTTTGCTGATGATCCGGGCGGCGTTGTGCGGCCCGACGCCGCGGGCCGCCAGCGCGATCACCGCCTGCTTCCCGTGACTCTGGACGAGATTCGCCGCCTTGTACGCCCGCTGGGTCCGTTTCTCCTCCTCGTCGTCTTTCTCGGACTGTTTGACCGCCGACACCACCTCGTCGGCCCAGGGGTTCAGCGCGGCGATGCGGGTCGAGCCACACTGTGGACACTTCGGCTGGTCGGACACCCGGGAGACCTGCCGCTTGGTCTCCCAGTCCTGGCAGTGCAGGCAAAAGAGGAGGACGCGGTCGTTCTGGATGCGCTCGCGCACGGTCTGAATGACGCTGGCGTCGGCGTTCTCCGGCGCGAGCAACTCCTGGCCCGACGAGCGCCCGCCCAGGCCGACCGGCGTGCGCTCGGCGACGGTCGCGATCTCGATCTCCCCGGCCTGGATCGCCGCCAGCACGTCGCTGGCCCCCTCGACGGCCAGTTCCTCGTGGAGCAACTCCCGCAGGGCCTCGTCGTAGATCGGCGTGTCCTCCAGGGCCTCCAGCAGACGGCGCTTCCCGAACCCGCCGCTGGACCCGCGCTGGTAGCTCTTGAGCGCGCCGAACTTCGCGGCGACCTGTGCGAGTTTGAACTTCAGCGCGTCGGCGTTCTTCAGCGAGAGTTCGACGATGCCGGCGACGTGTTCGGGGTCGGTCTCCCGGAGCGTCGCCAGCACG
The DNA here is from genome assembly GCF_049605515.1 of Halorientalis pallida. Taxonomy (GTDB): domain Archaea; phylum Halobacteriota; class Halobacteria; order Halobacteriales; family Haloarculaceae; genus Halorientalis; species Halorientalis pallida_A. Next base: position 417,456 of record NZ_CP187158.1, on the reverse strand, counting down.
TCGTTGACGGTGATCCCGCCGGGGACTTCGAGTTCGATCCGATACGGGTCGATCTCCATGCCGACCGACGAGCCGGTGCGCTGGCCCAGCAGGGCCGAGAGGACGCGCCCGAGCGTCTCGTTGATCGTGTGCCCGAAGTGGGCGTTCAGGACGACCTCGCGCCCGTGAGACTCGACGAGGATGCGGTCGCCCGAGGGAACGGGCGCGTCGTGGCGAGCCAGCTGGTCGAGCGCTTCCCCGATGGTGTACTCGTCCGCCGGATACCGGCGCGTGAGATCGCGGGCCACCGCGTCGGTCCCGACCGCGCCGTCGAGTTGGCTCCCGCCGACCTCGCGAACCTCGCCGACCTCCTGGGCGACCTCGTAGGGGACGGGAATCTCCTGGCCGATCCAGGACGGGACCTCGCCGGCCGGGTCCTCGACGGGCGTGACGAGGACTTCCTCCTCGTCCTCGTCGACCTCGGTGATGCGCCACATCTCGCCGCGCTGGATGAAGATCTCGCCGGGCTGGGCGAAGTTGACCACGAACCGCTCGTCGAGGGTCCCGACCTGGTTGCCGCTGGCCATGTCTTTGACCTCGAAGGTCGCCTCGTCGGGGATCATCGAGAGGTTGTGGTAGAAGTACTGCCAGGTCCCGCGGCGCTTCTCGATGCGGTCCTCGCCCTCTTCGAGCCAGACCACGCGGTTCTCGGCCAGTTCGCGGACGACCGACTTGAACTGCTCCGCATCGAGGTCCCGGAACGGATACGCCTGGGTGACGATCTCGAAGGCTTCCATCGCCGAGATCTCGCCGAAGTCCATGACGAGACCGGCGATCTGGTTGGCGACGGTATCGAGACTGCCGTGGTGGATGTTCGCTGGTTCCACGTCCCCGTCCTGTGCCTGCCGGGCGATGGCCAGCGCCTCGAAGGTGTCGTCCGGTCTGGTCGTGATCACCGTCCCCGAGGAGACCTCGTCGCGGCTGTGGCCCGCCCGCCCCACGCGCTGGAGGAGCCGCGAGACCTGCCGCGGGCTCTGGTACTGGACGACGTGGTCGATGCTCCCCACGTCGATCCCCAGTTCCATCGAGGAAGTACAGAGCAGACCCGACAGCTCGCCGGCCTTGAACCGGTCTTCGACCTCGATCCGCGCCTCCTTCGAGAGCGACCCGTGGTGAACCTCGATGTCCGTCCCTAGCTCCTTGAACCGCGAGCCGAGCGCCTCGGCGGTCTGGCGGGTGTTGACGAACACGAGCGTCGACTCGTGGGACTCCACGATCTCGTCGATGGCCCGGACGTGACTCGCCACGTCCACGTCGGTCATCAACTCGCTGGCCAGTCGCTCGTCTTGGTCGGTCACTCGCGGTTCCCGCACCGCGATATCGAGTTCACTCCCCACCTCGACCTCGACGACCGTACAGCCCCGGTCGCCCGTGAGGAACTTCCCGACCTCGCCGGGGTCACCGACGGTCGCGGACAGCCCGATCCGCTGGAACGGTCCCGAGACCTCCCGCAACCGCTCCAGTCCGAGCGTCAACTGCGCGCCGCGTTTCGAGGCCGCGAGTTCGTGCACCTCGTCGACGACGACGTGGTCCACGTCCTCCAGTGCGATCCGCAACTTCTCGCCGGTGAGCATCGCCTGCAGCGTCTCCGGCGTCGTCACCAGCACGTCCGGCGGGTTCTCGGCCTGCTTCTGTCGCTGGTAGTCCGTCGTGTCCCCGTGGCGCACGTCCACGTCGAGGTCGAGGGTCTCGCCCCACCACTCCAGCCGGTCGCGCATGTCGCGGTTCAGCGCCCGCAACGGCGTGACGTACAGCGCGCCGATACCGAACCGTTCCGTGCCTTCGAGGGCATCGAAAACGGGAAGCATCGCGGTCTCGGTCTTGCCGGTCCCCGTCGGCGCGACGATGAGGCCGTGGTCGCCCGCGACGAGCGGCGGGATCGCGCGGCGCTGTGGCTCCGTCGGTGTCGCAAAGCCCCGTTCGGAGAGTGCCGCGCGGACCGCCGACCCGAGTTCGGCGAAGGCCGCCGCCGACCCCGATTCTGCCATCGACCGCGCTAGCGGTTTCAACCGATTAAGCACACCGCTTTCGTTCACCTGCGCCGGCGTGGACCCCTCAGACCCGACGGTACGCACCCAGCCGCGTCCCGTCCAGCAGGTACGCCTGGCCGTCCGCGAGTCCCGCCGGCAGGAACGGTGCGAGAAAGTCCTGCCCGGCGACGTTGATCCAGGTGCCGCCCGTCAGGTCGTTGACCGACGGGAACACGACGAGTTCGCCGTCGATGGCGAGGTCGGCGTCGTGAAAGTCCGCGAACGGTTCCGGGTCGAGCGAGCCGCGCAACCAGGCACGCTCGGCCCGTGCGCCGCCGACCTCGTCCTCCAGTCGGACCATCGGGTGTTCGTGGCCCATGCAGACCACGTCCGCGGCCAGCACGTCCGGCGACGGCCAGGTGTGCCCGTGGACGAACCCCACGTCGCCCAGCCGGACGCCGTGGCCCGGCGTGAGGTCGACGCCGTCGCGGTCGTCCAGCAGGCCCCCGAGGTCGCCGTCGTGGTTGCCCTTGACCACCGTGACGGGAACCGAGAGCGCGTCCAGCAGGGTCTCGATCTCCTCGCGCTCCTCGCCGCCGGGGTCGCCGATGGCGTGGCCGAAGTCACCGAGGACGACCAGCCGGTCGGCGTCGGTCCGGCCGAGCAGGTCGCGGACGGTCTCGCGGCGGTCGTCGGCGCGGCTCCGGAGTTCCACCCCGTCGTAGCGCAGGCCCACTTCGAGGCCGGCGTGGTAGTCGGCGATCACCAGCGCCTGCCCGTCGGGGAGATCGGCGACGGCGGCGGGCTCGCCGGGCACCGGTTCGACCGCCATCAGATGGGTTTCAGCGTCGCCTCGTCGGGCTCGTAACAGCGCCCGTCCATCAGCGCGTCCTGCACGGCGTCCTCGACCTCGTCGGGGTCGGCCCCCGTGCGGTCGGCGACCTGCTCGATCAGGGTCTCGCGGTCGGCCCCGTCGCCGTCGTCGAGGTCGTTCATCGCGTCCATCACGGCGTCTTCGAGGTCCACGTCCTCGGCGGGTTCGGCGGCGGTCTCCGCGTCCGTTTCGTCGGCTTCGCTCGTCTCGTCCGCATCGACGGTATCGGCGGACTCCGTGTCGGTCTCGGTCGCGGCGGCGGACTCCTCGGTCGCCTCGGCTGCGCTGTCCTCGGTCGCGGTCGCCGTCCCGCCGGCCGCTTCCGCCGGTTCTGCCTCGGGCTCGGCCGGTTCCGCCTCGGCCGGGTCCGGGTCCGGCGTCTCGATGTCGGCTTCGCCCGGCTCGCTCACTTCGGTTCCCGTCGAGAAGTCGGTGCCGTACTCCTCCTCGATCTCCTCGCGTTCCTCGTCGTCGAGTTCGAACTCCCCGGGGTCGAAGTCACCCACGTCGTCCTCGGCATCGCCGTCGTCGGCGTCTCCGACACCGCCGGTCGGCTCGAAGTCGCCGATGTCGTCGTCGGCCGGCTCGGCGGATTCGGTCGATACGGGTTCGGAGTCGACGGAGTCCGTGGCCGGCTCGTCGGTCGTCTCGACCGGTTCGGCCGGTTCCTCGTCGGTCTCCACGCCGGCCGTCTCGGTACCGGCGTCGCCGGTGACGGGCTCCGGTTCGGGCTCGTCGGCCGCCGCAGTCTCTGTGTCGACGGTCCCGGACTCAGCAGTCGACGGTTCGGCATCGTCGGTCGTCGACGCGGCCCCACCAGAATCGGCCGTCGCGGTCGCCGTCTCCGCCTCCGGTTCTGCCGTCTCGGTCGGGTCGGCGGTCGTGCCGGCCGCGATCTCCAGGCCGTCGAGGTCGGCGACCGTGACGCTGCCCTGATCGCCGGGGTCGGTCACCAGACGGTCCACCTCGTCGACATCACCGGAGACCACGCGGGCGGCGTCCAGCGCGGTCTCCCGGAGGGCGTCGAGGTACGTCGGCGTCGTCCCGTAGTGTTCCAGCGCGAGCGCGGTGCCAGCGGCCAGCCCCTCGTCGACGCCGCTTTCGATCAGGGCGTCACTGAGGGCGTCGCCGCGTTCCTCGCGGGAGAGTGCGCCCGCCATCGTGGCGATTCGGTCCAGCGTCCGCTCGGCCGTCGCGACGGTCCAGCGGTCCCGCGTCTCGGCGTCGACCTCGTTGATGCTCTCGGGCCTGACCGAGGTGTACACCGTGTCGGAGTCGTCGGGCTGGAAGGTCCGGGCCTTCCCGGTGAGCGCGACGAACGTCGGTGGCTCCGCACGGTCGAGGAAGGCCATCTCGTCGGGCTGGTACTGCCCGGCGTAGGCCACGAACGCGCCCGTCGGGTCGACGATACGGGCGCGCAGTACGTCTTCGTTGACCTGCTCGACCTCGGTGAGGACGCCGACGACGAACAGTCTGTTGACGCGCGCGCCGCTGGGCGTGACGACGTAGTTCGGGGCGCGCTCCTCGTCGCTCTCGGAGTACGAGAAGTCGGCGTCGTCGTACTCGGCGGCGAAGATGCGGTAGGCGACCTCGCGGCGGCCCGCACCGCCCTGGTCCTCCGATTCGCTCATCCGTCCACCTCCGCGAGCAGGTCGCGCGCACGCTCGGCGGGATCGTCGGCGCTCTGTGCGAACGCGGTCGCGTCGAGGTTCGCGCCGTACTCGTCGACCGACAGCGAGCCACGCACGGCGTACTCGTGGCCGACGACGCGCTCGGCGATTGTCTCGGCGACCACCGACTGGTCCATCGCGTCGCGGGCGTGTTCTTTCGCGTCGTCCAGCCCGCCGCCGTAGACCTGGGCGGTGAGTTCGTCGTCCAGCACGACGGTCACGGTCCCGGTCCCGTCGTCGAGGATGGCCTTCGTCCGCAGGTCGTCCTCGCCCTCGACCGCGCCGTGGCTCCGGCACTGGCCCTTCTGGATGACGCGCCCGCAGTCGGGACAGCGTTCGATGAGCCCCGACCCGTCGCGGATCGAGATGACGTTGCCGACGAGTTCCACGTCGTAGGCCCCACCCCGCTCGACGGCCTCGCGGATCGGCAGGCGTTCGGGGTCGTCCCGGGCGTCGACGCCGCCGTCCATCGGCGCGGCCGTCGAGAACTCCGAGAGGTTCACCGAGGGGACGCCGCGGAACTCGCGAACGTAGACGTTTTCGAGGCGGAGTGAAGCCCCCGCTTCGAGTTCCGGTCGGGGTTCCCAGTCGGTGAAGGGGAGGCGGGCGCTCTCGTCGGCGAGCGTCCCGCTGAGGATCTCGGTCTCGCCGTCGCGGCCGTCGATGGTCTTGCGCTCGCACTCGACGACCTGCACTTCGACGTTGACGCCGCGGTCGCCGGGCGAGAGGTCGGCGAGGTCGGCGTCGCCGCCGACGGGGTAGGCCACGTCGAGATCCTCGTCGACCCGGGAGAGGGTCGTACTCTCGCCGAGGTTCAGTTCGGGGTTACCCTCCCACTCGCGGACGCCGGCGTTGCCCATCTCGACGACTTCGCCGGCTTCGAGGCCGAAGTCCTCCCACGCGGTGTAGGAGATCTTCCCCGTCTCGTCGGCGAGTTCGCCCTCGAAGATGACGTGGTCCTCGCCGCGGTAGTGGATTGGCCGTTTCCCCACGGTGAGGACGCGGGCCGTCACCGTGACGTTCGAGTCCTCGGGTGACACGTCGGCCACGTCGACGGCGCTGGGTGCGCCGGTCGAGCCCGTGGAGCCGTCGCCGTACTTCCGGCGGAGGCTCTGTTTGGCCTCGTCGACGGGCACGCTGTAGCTCACCAGGTTCTCAAGGTCGGATTTGACCTCCTCTTTGTCGACGCCGAGGTCGGAGGCGAGGTCCTCGGCATGGTCGTCTAACTCCATGCCCGCCCGTTCGGGAGGGTGGGATAAAAATCGTGGCGTGCCCGGGCGCGTGCTGGCGTCGACCCACCGTTCCAGGGTCGGACCGACCGCCAAGCTTGTATCGGTGGTCCGAGAACGACCCCCGATGGCACGGAGCGACGACGACGGCGACACCGGTGAGGAACCGTTCGAAGCCGAGCTGGCGGAGCTGGCCCAGCAGGACGAACCCGCCATCGAGTTCTACGGCGGGAAAGGTATCAGTGCCCTCCCCATCGGCCTGTTCATCGTGTGGGCAATCGTCCAGAGCGGCCTGTTCGGGATCTCCGACACGACCGGACTCGTGATCGGGATGCTCCTCTCGCTCATCGTGGGCATGCTGTTCGTCCGCGGTGACTGGAAGGGCTACGCCAACACCATCTTCGAGGGGATGACACAGCGCGTCGCCGCGACGGCCATCGTCGCGTGGCTGTGGGCGGGCATGTTCGCCTCGACTCTGCAGGCCGGCGGCTTCGTCGACGGGCTCGTGTGGGCCGCCACCGCGCTCGACGTGGGGGCCGCCCTGTTCCCCGCCGCGACCTTCATCCTCGCCGCCTTGCTGGCGACCGGCATCGGGACCGGCTACGGCACCGCCGTCGCCTTCACGACCCTCTTTTTCCCCGCGGGGGTCCTGCTCGGCGCGAACCCCGTCCTCGTGTTCGGCGCGATCCTCTCGGGCGCGGTGTTCGGCGACAATCTCGCGCCGGTCAGCGACACCACCATCGTCAGCGCCGTCACGCAGGACGCCGACATCGGCGGCGTCGTCGCCTCCCGGTTCAAGTACGCTATCGTCCCGGCGATGATCGCGTTCGTCGCCTACGTCGTCGCCGGCAACCTGATGCCCGGCATCGAAGTGGCCGGACAGGCCCGCGAGATCTTCGTCGAGAGCGCCAACCCCGCCGGCCTCCTCCACCTCGTCTCGATGGGCGTCGTGATCGCCACCGCGGTCCGGGGCCGCCACATCGTCGAAGCGATATCGTGGGGGCTGATCGTCGCCGTCGCGTTCAACCTCCTGTTCGACCTGGCCGCTCCAGCGGACATGCTCCTGTTCCGCGCACCCGCTCGCTCGGGCGTGGCCGAGGCGGTCTCCTGGCTCCCCATCGTCGAGATCGCGGGGCCGGGTGCGTCGCCGGGCGTCGCCGGTAGCCTCTACAGCGGGGCCGCCGGCTTCTTCCCGCTGATCGTCCTCACCCTGCTGATCGTCGCCGGCGCGCGCATCATGATCCGTGGCGGCGGGTTCGCCGCCCTCCAGAAGTGGTTGCTCTCGAAGGTCGCCACGACGGTCACCCGCGCAGAGACGACGATGGTGCTGGGGACCGCCGCGGTCAACGCGATGATCACGATCAACACCGCCGCCGAGATCGCCATCGCGCCGTACATCTCGACCATCGGCCGCCGGTTCAACCTCAACGGCTACCGCCGGGCGAACATCTTGGACGCCAACACCTCCGCGCTGGGCTACATCTTCCCGTGGGCCGGGGGCGTGCTGGTCGGCGTCGCCGCCATGCAGGGCCTGCCCGAGCAGTACGCCTGGTTCGAGCCCAGCATGATGGTCAACCCGGTCGCGGTCGTGCCCTACGTGTTCCACGGCTGGCTCCTGGTAGGCATGTTCCTGTTCGCCGCCTGGACCGGCTTCGGGCGTGAATACGTCTCCGACCGCGAGGCCGGGGAGGTGGGTCGCGTATGAGTTCCCTCGGCAAATTCCTGGCCGGCTGGCGGTTCCGGTCCCGGACGCCGACCTTCGAACCGGGCGCGGAACTCGTCGCCTACGTCACCGACGCCGACGGCGGGACCAGCGTCCTCAGGATCGGTGACTCACGAATCGAACTCGACGACCACGTCCCCGAGGACACGCAGGTTCGCGTCCGGGTCACCGCCTTCGACGACGCGACCAACCGGGGCGAGGCGGAACTGCTGGACGTACTGGGGACCGCGACGTTCTGAGCGGGAGCGGCCCGCTCGCGAACGCCCTGCTGTTCCGTAAGAGGGTTGTCTCCCGCCTCGGAACGGGAGGTATGCGCGTGGTCGTCAATGCGGCGATGAGTGCCGACGGCAAGCTCTCCTCGCGGGAGCGGACGCAGATCGAGATCAGCGGCCCCGACGACTTCGACCGGGTCGACCAGTTGCGGGCCGACAGCGACGCCGTCATGGTCGGCGTCGGGACGGTGCTGGCCGACGACCCGTCGCTGACCATCGATAGCGACGAACGCAAGCAGGCCCGCCGGGACCGCGGCGACCCGGAGAACCCCGCCCGCGTCGTGGCCGACTCGCGCGTCCGGACGCCGCCGGACGCAACGGTGCTGAACGAAGCGGCCCACACCTACCTGCTCGTCAGCCAGGCCGCACCGACGGACTTCGTCGAGCAGATGGAGGAGGCTGGCGCGACCGTCCTCGCGACCGGTGAGGACCGCGTGAACCTCACGACCGCGCTGGGCAAACTGGAGGGCGAGGGCGTCGAGCAACTGATGGTCGAGGGCGGCGGCGAACTCATCTTCTCGCTGTTCCAGGAGGGTCTGGTGGACGAACTCTCGGTGTTCGTCGGCCCGAAGGTGATCGGCGGCCGGGACGCCCCGACGCTGGCCGACGGCGACGGCTTCACCGAGGACTTTCCCGAACTGGACCTCCAGTCGGTCGAGCGACTGGACGCGGGCGCGCTGCTGGAGTGGGACGTGTCCTGAACAAAGAGCGGGGTCGATTGGTCGCCGTTCAGTGATCGTGGCCGGTCATGTCGGCGAAGGTCTGGCCGAAGCGCTCCTCGAACAGGTCCATCGTCACGTCTTCTGCGGCCTCGACTTCCGGGCCGGGGTCGCCCTGGGCGTGATGGATCGCGCCGTGGATGCGCTGGGCCATCCCGATCATGGCGATGTCGCCGACGATCTGGGGGTCGGACTCGTCGCCCTCGCGGAGCATGTTCAACAGTCCCGTCGGGACTTCGAGTTCGTCGCTGGTTCCGTCCTCGGTCTGGATGGTGAGCGTCGCAGTGTCCTGTTCTGCCATGGACCTCCTTGGCAGACCGGCCTAAAGCATCTGTTGGGTTCGGCAGGCCAGGCCGGTCACCCCAGAGAACCCTACTGACGGCTCTGATGCCTCCATAGTCCTCAATATCCCTGTTAGCGAGCTATTTACCGCGGGCTCGGAATACTCACCTATGATCGGGTCCGGCATCCTGCTCGTGCTGACGCTCGCGATCACCGTGGGCTGGCTCTACGTCGAGATTACGGACGCGCTGGGGACAGGTGACGGCGAAGCGAGTCCCCGGGACGGCGACACGGACGTCGAGGTGTAGACCGACCCCGTACCGCCGCGCCGAAATCTACTTCACCGCCGCCGACGTGTCACCGCCCGTACCAGTGGTTCGCCCGCCCCGCGCGATGGCCCTCCTCCTCGCGCTCGCCGCCCTGGCGGTCGTCCCCGCCACCGCGGCCCCGCCGCCGGAGTCGGTCTGTGCCCCCTGCCAGGAGGGGCTGGAGTGGAACGCCCATCGCCACGACATCGCCCTCGACGTGACGCACAGCAACGCGACCATCCAGGTTCACCGGAACGGCAGCGCCACCTGGACCGTCACCAGTCAGTTCGTGCACCGAGTGCCCGACAGGTACGCGACCGGCCCGAACGAGTCCCTCAGTGACCCGTCCGTCCTCGCGCGCGACGAGGGGCTCGCCCGGACCATCGCCGACGGCGCGGCCGACCACACCGACGACAGCGTCCCGGAGGAGATCCGGCACCAGTCGGTCAGCGTCGAGAACGACACGATCAGGTTCCAGTTTCTGGAGCCGACGGTCGCGAGACAGGCCCCGGGCGGCGTCGTCCTCGTCGACGAGTTCCGCCCGGACGGCCCCCACACCGGCTGGTTCGTCGACGTGGACCGACTCCGGATCGTCGGCCCGCCCGGCACGACGCTGGTCAACGATGTCGAGAGCGCGGTCGGCGACCACGGCACGGTCGACGGCCGGACGCTCACGCTCACTGGGAACGCGACCGATCCACCCACCTTGCCGGCGGACCGGTTCTTCCTCGCGTTCGCGCCGCCGGGACAGTGGGACGAGGCGATGGGGACTGTCGCCATCGCCTCGGTGACGGTGCCGCAATTCCTCGGCGGACTGGTCGCGACGCAACTCGTCGGTGCCGTCGCGCTGGCACTGTCGCTAGGGGCGGTCCTCTGGCTCCGGCGTCGGCGCGGTGAGTCGCTCGATCGGAAGTCACTCGTGATCTGGCTCGGCGTCGCGGTCTCGATGTACCTGCTCCCCACACTCTCGCTGTTCGGGTGGGTCTACCGGCCGGTCGGTCTCTACCTGGGACCGATCCCCGACCTCGTCCGGATCGCGGTCGCCGTCGCCGTCGGTATCGGTGCCTGGTACGGCTTCGGCGTCCTGCACGGTTCCTGAAATCAGCGGCGGAACGTCAGTCGTCGGCCTCGGCGCTGACTTCCTCACCCTCCGCGGCTTCGGCGGTCACGGCGTCTTCGAGGTAGTCGTCGGCGTCCAGCGCGGCCTTCACGCCCATCCCGCCGGCCGTCGCCGCCTGCTGGTAGTGGTGGTCGACCACGTCGCCGGCCCCGAAGATGCCTTCGACGGCAGTTTTCGTCTGGCCGCCGCCGTCGCCGCCCTGCGTTTCGAGGTAGCCCGCGTCGTCCATCTCGACGCCCGTGCCTTCGAGGTAGTCGGTGTTGGGCGTGTGGCCGATGGCGAGGAACACGGCACCCACGTCGAGTTGCATCTGCTCGGTATCGGGGTCGTCGAGTTTGTCCGTGGGGTGGCCCTCGGGGTGACGGACCAGATCCACGTGGTCCACACCATCTTCCTCGGAGCCGTGGATCTCGACGGCCTCGGTGTTTTTCATGATCTTCACGTCGCCGGCCTCGACTTTCTCCTCGATGCGGTCGATCCAGTAGTCCTCGGCGCGGAACTGTTCGCGGCGGTGGGCGATGTAGACCGTATCGGCGAACTTCGTGAGGAAGTTTGCCTCCTCCATCGCGGCGTCGCCGCCGCCGATCACGAGCATGTCCTCGCCGCGGAAGAACGCGCCGTCGCAGGTCGCACAGGTCGAGACGCCGAATCCCATCAGTTCGTCCTCGCCGGGGATGCCCAGCGTGCGGGCGCTCGCACCCGAGGCGACGATGAGTCCGTCGCAGGTGTAGACCGTCCCGTCGCGGAGTTCGACGCGGAAGGGGCGGTCGTCCGTTTCCACCGACTCGACGATTCCGTGGTCGATTTCGGCCCCGAACTGCGTGGCCTGCTCTTTCATGTTGTTCACCAGTTCGGTCCCGCCGATCCCGTCGGGGAAGCCGGGGTAGTTGGCCACGTCGGTCGTCAGCGTGAGCTGGCCGCCCGGCTCGTCGCCCTCCAGGACGAGCGGATCGTTGTTCGAGCGAGCGGCGTAGATCGCGGCGCTCAGGCCCGCGATCCCCGAGCCAGCGATGATGAGCCTCCGGTGTTCGACGGCCTCGTCAGTCATGTGATAGGCTAGTCGGGGGCGGCGTATTAAGCCTACGCTGTCCACTACTCACCACGTCGCGTACCGGCGATACACCTCGACGAGGGCCCAGACGGCCAGCACCGGTGCGCCGACGACGACCACCAGAAACAGGATGCCGGGGACGACGAGCCCCCATCCGTACAGACCGTTGCGCTCGCAGTCCTCGTCCGGGTGGACGGACGCGGTGTCGCCGGTCCGCTCCCAGCCGTCGGTGAACTCGACAACGCGTTCAGCGCCGGTCAGGACCCACCAGGACCCGTCGCTCGCTCGTTCGACATCCAGCACCGTCGCCTCGACGGCCGCGGTCGACCGGTTTCGGACCCGAACGGTCCCGTTCCGGCGACGGTCGTAGGTCACGAGGTCACCGTTCGCTCCGATCACCGTGAGCGTCTCGTCCGTTCCGGCGAGGCCAGTGGGGTCCCTCGGTGTCGTGCGCCGGATGGTGTCGGGCACCGAATCGTCGTGACCCCAGTCGGCGCCGCCCGGAGCGTCACTGTCGGCTCGGATGGCGACGAGTTCGCTCTCCCAGACGGCCCACCACCGACCGAGTGCGTACTCGATATCCGCTCCACGGTCCTCGGTCGGGTCGAGAGTGGTCTCGGTCCACTCCGCCTCGACCGTCGCGTTCCGGTCCAGCGGCGCGACGTGCCCGTCGTCGAACAGGATCCAGGCCCGACCCCCCGGCCCCCAGTCGATTCCGACGGCAGTCGCGCGGATTTCGTCGGCCCGTCGCCACTCCCCGGGGAGGAGTTCGCTCAATTCAGTCTCGTTCGTTCGCTCCCACGCGTCGTCGAACGCGACGAGCGACTCGTCCCTACCGCCGACGAGCCACCGCTGTTCACCGCCGGCCTCGGACCCCGTGAACCCGAACACGTCGGTCGTCTCTACACAGGGCGAGTTGCCACCGACCGGCTGGACGGCTATCTGGGCCACCACGACGAACGCGAGCAGCGTGACGATGGTCCACCGCCGTCCGACCGCCATGTATCACTGGTTCTAGAGGTAGTCCGTAAATACCGGTCCCGTTTCGACGCGCAACACTCAGGCATCTGCCGGACACACTCGACACCATGCCCGCCGACCTGGCCGAGAAGACCGACCGCTACGAGGACCTGCTCGCCGAAGCGCTCGACGCCGCGGAGGTGGCCGTCCCCCCGGACTCGCCGCTGGGCGACGCCGCCGCCGAGTGCGAGGAGATGGCCCGCTCGTATCTGGAGGACGGCCGCCACTTTCGGGCCGACGACGACCCGGTCAACGCACTCGCCGCGTTCTCCTACGGCCACGCCTGGCTCGACGCCGGCGCGCGCATCGGCCTGTTCGACGTACCCGACGAGGGGCACCTTTTCACGGTCTGACACCCCACCGCACCCGTCGCGTGCGACGCCTGCGCCGCTTTCGAGACAGTTTTCCGATCCAACCGGGTGGAATTTGGGTGAGAACCGGGAAAGTGATTATTATTCGACATTCGAGAGCAACGACCGGGGATACAGATGGAAAAGACTCGACGCGAGACGATACGGTGGATGGGAACAGGAACGGCGGCAGTCGCGGGCCTCAGCGGGACCGCGAGCGCGCGGTTCGGCGACGACGAAGACGAGGACGACCCCGCCGAGGTGCGCGTGATCCACGCCTCACCGGACGCGCCGGCCGTCGACGTGTTCGTCGGTGGGAACCCGGTGCTAGAGGACGTTCCGTTCAAGACGGTGAGCGACTACCTTGAACTCGACCCCGGGAGTTACGACGTGGCGGTGGCCCCCGCCGGCGCGGGCGCGGGGTCCGCGGTCATCGACACCGAAGTGACCGTCGAGGCGGACACGGACTACACGGTGGCTGCGACGGGGCGACTCGCCGACATCCAGGCGACGGTGCTTGTCGACGACAACGACGACGACTTCCCGCCGCTCCCGCGGGTCCGGGTCGTCCACCTCTCGCCGGACGCGCCGGCCGTAGACGTGGTAAAGGACACCTTCTTCGGCGACCTGGACCTCGTGGAGGACCTCGAATTCCGAGGGCAGAGCGAATACCTCGACCTGCCGCCCCTGGAGTACGACCTGTCGATCCTCCCGGCGGGCGGCGACGAGAGCGTCTTCGACTTCTCGGCGGACACGGACGTAGGGGCGACCTACACTGCCTTCGCAGTCGGGTTGCTGGAACCGCCCGAGGACGCCGACGACCAGGCGTTCGACGTGGTGCTGGCCGAGGACGTGGCCCCGCTGTCCGAGCGGTTCGGTCGAAAGAAGCGCGGCCGGTAGGTCCCGGTCCGAGATTCTTTCTCTGGAGTCCGACGCGTGTCGGTATTATTAACTGGCGTGGGGGTGCTTTCTCCGTGGGAATGGAGGGTGTCCTGTGGTACGTGCTGACTGGGACGCGTGGCGGTGCGAACCGGGCACGCATCCTCCAGACGATAGAGGCGCGTCCGCGGAACGCGAATCAGTTGGCCGAGGAGCTGGATCTGGACTACAAGACGGTTCGCCATCACCTCGACGTGTTGACCGACAACGGCGTCGTCGAGAAAAGCGGGGACGACTACGGTGCAGTGTATCTCCTGACCGACCGGGCACGACACCACTGGGACACCATCGAAGAAATCATCGCGGAGGTCGATTAGTATGGCCGAATTTGGGAAAGACTATATTCGCGGACACGACGAACGGAGGGACAGATGGGAGTCTGGTTGACGGCGGCGGGCGCTGCGACCGCGGTGAACGTGGTCCTGCTCGTGGCCTTGCTCGGCATCTGGGGCCGGAACTATCGGCAGTTCCGCTCGAAGCACGCCCTGGCGCTCTCGCTGTTCGCCCTCCTCTTGCTCGCGGAGAACGTTCTGGCGTTCTACTACTACGTCCTCGATCCGCAGGTCGCGACGCTCCTGAACAGCGCCGCGCCTATCGCCGGCCGCGCGATGATGTTCGTCCAGGTGCTTGAACTCGGTGCCCTGCTCGTTCTCACCTGGTCGGCGTTCGACTGACTGTCCGTATCGACCACCGCCGTCCGATTCTCGACGGTTTCTGCACGAATTTGGGTGAGAGTGCGGTCGATTTCCGGCAAATCCACTTTTGGGTGTCCTCGCTCTACCCTGGTGATGGCAGACAGAACACGGCGACGCGTACTCGCAGCACTGGGTGGAACAGTCGCGGTCGGCCTGGCAGGGTGTAGCCAGGGCGGCGACTCCGGGGCCACGCCCACGGAGACGGACGCGATGACCGAAGGCGAGATGACCGAGGGGATGGACGACGAGATGACCGAGGGCGACATGGACGGTGAGATGGACGGCAACGCGTACGTCCGGGTGGCACATCTCTCGCCGGACGCGCCCAACGTCGACGTGTACGTGGACGGGTCGGCCGTCCTCGAAGACGTGGCGTTCACCGACGTGAGCGGTTACCTCGAACTCTCGCCGGGGACCCACACCGTCGAGATAACCGCCGCGGGCGACATGAGTACGTCCGTCTTCGAGCAGGATCTCGAACTCGCCGCCGCCGACTACACCATCGCGGCGGCCGGCGAACTGGCCGAGGACGGGAAGGCATTCTCGCCGCTGGTACTCGAAGACAACCGCGAGAGCCCCGGGGGCAACATGTCCCGCGTCCGGCTGGTCCACGCCGCGCCTGACGCGCCCGCGGTCGACGTGACGGTGAACGCGACCGGGGCCGCCATCTTCGACGACGTGGCCTACGGCGAGACCAGCTCCACGACCGTCGAAGCCAACGACTACACGATCCAGGTCCGGGCGGCCAACGAGGAAAACGACGGCCAGATCGTTCTGGATCAGGACCTCTCGCTCAACGGCGGGACCGGCTACACGGTCTTCGCCGCCGGGTACCTGTCGCCCGACGACGAGCCGGCCGACGAAGCCCTCCAGCTCGTCGTCGCACAGGACACCCAGTAACGCACTCGGGCTCCCGGCCCGTCCCCGCTGGCCTGGCCCCGACGAACCGTCGGTGGTGGCTGACTGCGACGGTAAGCCGGTGTAAATCACCCGACTGCACCACGTCAACGTGCCCCACAGTGGTCGTGGGGGACCCTCAAATTAGCGAAACATTTATATGCTTTTCGCACTTACTAACAGTTAGGAAGTCGCCGGTAATTTCTTATGGCTTTCGCCGCCGGCAACCCAGGATACACCCCCATGAGCGACACCACAACCCGGACGATATCGACCGAACGTACAGAGAAAGAGATCACAGAGGAGACGGGCGAGACGGAATCGACCACGACCTGCCCCGAGTGTGGCGGGAATCTGGTGACGGACACGGAACACGGCGAGACGGTCTGTGGAGACTGCGGACTGGTCGTCGAAGAAGACGAGATCGACCGCGGGCCGGAGTGGCGCGCGTTCGACGCCAGCGAACGCGACGAGAAGTCCCGGGTCGGTGCCCCGACCACCAACATGATGCACGACAAGGGGCTCTCGACCAACATCGGCTGGCAGGACAAGGACGCCTACGGGCGGTCGCTGAACTCCAGCCAGCGCCAGAAGATGCAGCGGCTCCGCACCTGGAACGAGCGGTTCCGCACCCGTGACTCCAAGGAACGCAACCTCAAGCAGGCGCTGGGCGAGATCGACCGCATGGCCTCCGCGCTCGGCCTCCCGAAGAACGTCCGCGAAACGGCGTCTGTCATCTACCGCCGCGCGCTCGACGAGGACCTCCTCCCGGGCCGCTCCATCGAGGGCGTCGCGACGGCCTCGCTGTACGCCGCGGCCCGACAGGCGAACACGCCCCGGAGCATCGACGAGATGATCACCGTCTCCCGCGTCGGCGAGATGGAGATGACCCGGACGTACCGCTACATCGTCCGCGAGTTGAACCTCGAAATTCAGCCCGCCGACCCCGAGAGCTACGTCCCCCGCTTCGCCTCCGACCTCGACCTGTCGGACGAGACCGAGCGCCGCGCCCGCGAACTGCTCGACAGCGCCCGCGAGACGGGCCTGCTCTCGGGCAAGTCCCCGGTCGGCCTCGCCGCGGCCGCCGTCTACGCGGCCTCGCTGCTCACCAACGAGAAGGTCACCCAGTCGGAGGTCTCCGAGGTCGCGAGCATCTCCGAGGTCACCATCCGCAACCGGTACAAGGAACTCCTGGAAGCGGAACACGACCTGACGGCGGCCTGAACGGCCGTCTCGCTCCTGGGCCGTCACGGCAGGCGAGCCAGCGACAACCTTTTTCACCCTGCCGCTTGTCAACAGGCCACACATGACCGAGACCTACGTCCGGTTGCTCTGTCCGGAGTGCAAGAAAGGGTGGGAGTCCTCGCCGAACGACCTACCTTCGCACAAGCGGACCTTTCACTGCCCGAACTGTCACGCGAGCCGGCGGCTCGCGGAGTTCACGCGCACTGAACACGACCTGGAGACACTGAAGACGCTGAGTTAGCCGCTCGTCGAGGAGATCGCACCGCACGCCTCACACCGTAGCACCAGCGCCCCGCGCTCGCGTTCGAGTTTCGTATCGGGCAGCCCACACTCCGAACAGAGGACGAACTCGTCGACGTACTCGTCGAGTGCGTCCTGGATGCGGCGCTGCCTGAACTCCCCGGTCAGACGCGCGCGCCCGCTCTCGTCGATGTGACCGCTCGTCCCGAGTTCGTTCTGCAGGAACTTCACGACGTGATCGTCCTCGCGGCCGAGACGTTTGGTCGTGTCCTGGAAGTTCTCGTAGACGGTCGTGTTCCCTTCCTGGCGGACCTCCGGCTCCGGCACGTCGAACCGGTCGCTGCTGCCCTCGATGTCGGGAGTCTGTTCCATCGCCCGGTCGAGTTGGTCCTCGTAGTCCATATCGGGTCATGCCGTGCGCGAGCCAAAAACCTTTCAACCGAGCGCGCGCCAGCGTCGAACCCCGAAAATACACGGATTGTCGGGGAGTAAACAACTCGTTGCCAGTTCCTGCCCGATTGCGAATCACTTGAAAACCCGTGTATGGACGGCGCTACGCCAGGGCCGTGTGTTAACGGGCCTCAGAGTAGTACTATAACCCTTCAGTTGTAACGCATGGGTGACCATGAAAAAGCAGGAGCTCATCCATCTTCACGGCCTGCTTGCACAGGTGCAGAACCACTACGAAGAAACGACAGGTAACGAGGTCGAACACGACGAGTACGAGCGTGTCAACGTTCGACCGACCTCGATCCACATGTCGAAGGACGACCACAAGGACGCCGTCTTCGCGCTCGCCGGAGGTATCACCTCGGAGATGGGCGACGACAAGTCCGAACAGGTTCCGGCCGCTGCCGACTGAGCCGTCTCTCTCCGTTCTCGCGACGTTACCGACCCCGGAGCGACGGCTTCGTCCGGATGGCCGTGGCTACAGACGTGGCTTCGATGTCGTACGCTCCGGTGAAAACGGCGCTATTCGTCGATGAGCTCCTCGAACTCCGGTAGCACTTCGCCGTCTTCCCCCCCGCGCTCGCCGATGTCCGTGTCCGACGTGATCTCGTCCATCGTGGTTTCGGTCTCGGTCTCCGTCTCTGCCTCGGCGTCCTCGGTCTCGTCCTCGTCTGACTCCTCGTCGATGGGTTCGATCTCGAGGACGTCCAGCGGGATGTTCTCCAGTCGCTGTCCGATCTCTTTGCGAGCGATCCGGGCGGCGTGTTCCTCGCGCTCGACGTTGAAGACCGTCATCTCCAGTTCGAGTGCGACCAGACTCTCGTCGGCGGCGATGAAGGCGGGCTCTTGCTCCTCGCCGCAGTGCGGACAGGACCGCTGTCCCATGTTGATCTCGACGTAGTTGAGATCCGGGTTGAGCATCTCACCGGTTTTCGAGATGGCGATCCGGACCGCCTCGTCCGGTGTTTCGACGTCGTAGACCGGAACTGCGGCCTCTACGACAACTCTGCAGTTCATAGTTTGCTGTTAGCTGTCCAACGGTAAGAAGATTGGTGTCCGTTCACGCGGTATTCAGTGCCTTCTCACGGGAGTCGCTCCCGTCGCGTCGGTGGATTCGAACTCGAAACCCCCAAGCCGCTCCGATCCCTCCCGACCGACGATGCAACGGGGTCGAATCGACGCGACGACACTCGCCGGCGGCGTCGATCTCCAGTCGACCGTCGAGAGCGGCCAGTCGTACCTGTGGGCCCGCGAGGACGGCACCACATACGAGGACGACCGGGCACACGGCGGCGACGCCTGGTACTGGACCACGATCCGCCCCGAGGACCGGAGCGATCCCGCCGTCGTGCGCGTCCGACAGGTCGAGGGCGCGCTGGAGTGGGAATCACACGTCGACGCCGACCCCCACCTCCGGCACCTGCTCCGACTCGACGACGACCTCGACGCCATCCGCACCGCGACCCCGGACGACCGCCTGCTTCGCGAAGCCTTCGAGACCTACCGCGGCATGCGACTGGTCCGGGACCCGCCATTCGGCGCGCTGATCTCGTTTATCTGTTCGGCCCAGATGCGAGTGCGCCGCATCCACGACATGCAGATGGCGCTCCGGCGCGAGTTCGGCGACCCCGTCGAGTTCGACGGCGAGACTTACCACGCCTATCCCACGCCCGAGGCTCTGGCCGACGCGACGGAGTCCCAGCTCCGCGAGGTAGGCCTGGGTTACCGCGCGCCCTACGTCCAGCGCAGTGCGGAGATGGTCGCCGACGGTGTGGCCAACCCCGCCGAGGCGCGTGACCTGCCCTACGAGGCGGCCCGCGAGTACCTCACACAGTTCGTCGGCGTCGGCGAGAAAGTCGCCGACTGCGTCCTGCTGTTCTCGCTCGACTTTCTGGAGGCAGTCCCGCTGGACACGTGGATCAGGACGACCATCGAGGACTACTACCCCGACTGTGATCGGGGGTCCTACGCCGAGACCTCGCGGGCGATCCGCGAGGCCTTCGGCGACGAGTACGCCGGCTACGTGCAAACCTACGTCTTCCACTACCTCCGCAACGGCGGCGAGTGACCAAGGTTTTCGTCGGCGGCGAGAGAAGGGTGGGCTATGAGCGAGCGCGTCCGTGCACACGTCTACGTCACCGGCAAAGTCCAGGGGGTATATTACCGCGCCAACACGCGCGATACCGCCCGCGAGCAGGGCCTCGACGGCTGGGTCCGAAACCTGGACGACGGCCGCGTCGAAGCCGTCTTCGAGGGCACCGAGGCGGACGTGGAGACACTGGTCGAGTGGTGTCACGACGGGAGTCCCCGAGCGCGGGTCGACGAGGTCGCGGTCGAGTACGAGGACCCGGAGGGGCTGGACGGATTCGAGGTGAAGTGGTGATGATGGGCGTCCAGGACCAGGCCGTCCTCGACGAGAACGCCGAAGCGCTGGGCGTCCCCCGAAAACAGCTGATGGAGTCCAGCGGCAACGCGGTCGCGCGGGTCGTCCGCGACGTGGCCGACCCCGGGAGCGAAGTCGCAGTCGTCGCCGGCCGCGGGAACAACGGCGGCGACGCGTTCGTCACCGCTCGCTTTCTGAAGGGCTACGACGTGACCGTCCACCTGCTGGGCCGCGCCGAGACCATCACGACCGACATCGCCCGGGAGAACTGGGACGCTCTCCAGCGCGCCGAGGTCGACGCCCACGAGGTCCGTGACTCGACCGGACTCGACCTGGGCGACCCGGACGTGGTGATCGACGCGATGCTCGGCACCGGCGTCACCGGCGCGCTCCGCGAACCCGAGGCGACCGCGGCCGAGCGAATCGCCGAGACCGGCGCCACCGTCGTCGCCGTCGACGTGCCCTCGGGGATCGACGCCGACACCGGCGAGGCCGCCGGCGCGGCCGTCGACGCCGACCACGTCGTCACCTTCCACGACCAGAAGCCGGGCCTCGTCGATCTGGACGCCGACGTGACGGTCGCAGACATCGGCATCCCGGACGCGGCCGAACGGTTCGTCGAACGCGGCGACCTTCTCAGGCTCTCCCGGGACCCACAGAGCCACAAGGGCGATCACGGCGAAGTGCTGGTGATCGGCGGCGGCCCCTACACCGGCGCGCCGGCGCTCACCGCCCAAGCCGCATTCCGGGCCGGAGCCGACCTGGTTCGGGTCGCCTGTCCCTCATCGGTCGCCCGCGAAGTCCAGAGCTTCTCCGAGGGGATCATCGTCCGGCCGTTCACCGGCGATCTGCTCGAACCGGGCCACGTCGACCAGTTGCTGGACCGGGCCGTCGAACACGACGTGGTGGTGATCGGCCCCGGACTCGGCAACGCGACGGGCACACTGGAAGCGGTGCGGGAGTTCCTCGCCGAGTTCGACGGGCGGGCCGTGATCGACGCCGACGCGCTGGAAGTCGTCCCCGGCACCGAGACCGACGCCACCCTCCTCTGTACGCCCCACCAGGGCGAACTCCGGAAGATGGGTGGCGAGACGGACGACGACTGGGAGACGCGCGCGGAACTCGTCGAGTCCTTCGCCGCCGACCTCGGGGAGACCATGCTCGTCAAGGGTGCCTACGACGTGATCAGCGACGGCGAGCGGACGCGGATCAACCGGACGGGCAACCCCGGGATGACAGTCGGCGGCACCGGCGACGTGCTGGCTGGCGCGTCGGCCGCACTGATGGCCACCCAGGAGCCGATCCACGCCGGTGCCATCGCCGCCTACGCGAACGGTCGGGCCGGTGACCTCGCGGTCGAGGAGTACGGCCACGGCCTCGTCGCTCCCGACCTCGTGGACGCCCTCCCGACGGCGCTGTGGGGTGACGACGATGAGTGAGGACTCGGCGGGTGAGAGCGGCGAGAACGACGACCCCCTCGACGAGGTCGGGGCGACCGCCGTCGAGGGCAGCGAGGAGTTGACCCACACGGACGAGGAGGGCGACGTGCAGATGGTCGACGTGGGCGACAAGCCGGACACGGAGCGTCGGGCGGTCGCTCGCGGGGAGATCGGACTCCAGCCCTCGACCATCGAGGCGATCCGGGACGATCAGGTCGAGAAGGGCGACGTGCTGGCGACGGCCCGGATCGGCGCGATCCAGGCGGTCAAACACACCTGGGAGACGATCCCGATGTGTCACCAGATCCCGATCACGAACGTCGACTGCGAGTTCGACGTGCGCGAGGACCGGGTGATCGCGACCGTGGCCGTCGAGACCACGGGGAAGACGGGCTGTGAGATGGAGGCCCTGGAAGGGGTGACGACGGGGCTGAACGTCGTCTGGGACATGGTGAAGGCCGCCGAAAAGGACGCCGACGGACAGTACCCCGACACGGCGATCCGGGACGTGCGCGTGCTGGACAAGCAGAAACGGGAGCTGTAACGACGACCGGCCCGCGAGCCGACCGCTCGGCCCCGTTCCGGGCCTTCGAGTACTTTTTGGTTGTGCCCCGACCACGAAACATAAGTTCGAGAGCGACGAACCATCTGCACAGCAATGCGCAACCTCGGACTCAAAGTGCGAATGGCGATCGTCGGCTCGATCCTGTTCGCCTTCTACACCATCGCGATATCGTTCTTTTACCTGGTGTTCCAGGTACCGATCCCGTTACTGATCGGGCTGAGCGTCCTGTTCGTGGCCGCCCAGTACAAGATCAGCAAGTGGTTCACGCTCCGGTCGCTCAAGGGACAGGAACTCCCGGAAGACCAGTTCCAGGACCTCCACCGGTTCGTCGAGCGTACCAGCGAGGACATGGGCATCGAAAAGCCCGACCTCTACCTCGTCGAGATGGGCGTGCCAAACGCCTTCGCGCTGGGTCGGCAGGGCAGTGGCACCGTCGCGGTGTCGCGTGAACTCCTCCAGTTGCTCGAACAGGACGAGGTGGAAGGCGTCGTCGCACACGAACTGGCCCACCTCAAGAACCGCGACTCGATCATCATGCAACTCGGGCAGGGGATCGCCTCGATCATCGGCTTCGCCGCCTACTTCGCGGTGATCCTGACCGGCGACAACGAACTCGTCGACATCTTCCTGGGCATCATCGTGAGCAACATCGCCCAGTTGCTCGTCATGCTGTTCGTGTTCGCCATCTCCCGGCACCGCGAGTACGTCGCCGACCGCACCGCCGCAGAGACGCTGGGTCGTGGCGACCCGCTGGCGCGGGCCCTCGAAAAGATCTCCGCGGGCGCACAGCGCAGTGAGCCGACCGCCGAGGCAAAGGAGGTCAGCGCGCTCTGTATCTTCGGCGGCGGCATGAGCTTGCTCTCGACCCACCCCGACACCGAGAAACGCATCGAACGACTCCGCAGTTACTGATGGTCACCCGAGAACTGCTCGCGGCAGTGCTCGGCGTCGCGCTCGGCCTCGGCTTCCTGGCCTTCCCCCAGGCCGTCGTCCGGATGTACACCGCCGGCTGGACGGGTGACAGACACGGGAAGTACGGCGAGACCGGCGCGCCCGAGACCTGGCAGTGGGTCGTCCGCGGCGTGGGCGTCCTGTTGCTGGTGGGTGGCGGCTACTTCGCCTACACACTGGTGTAGCGCCGGGAATCGTCCGCCAAAGCGGGCGAAGATTTTTTATCAATTCAGTATACAGTCAGACGGTATGAGACATCCTGGACTGAAGATCCGGATGGCCGTCTCCGGCGTGGTGCTGTTCGCGTTCTACGCCGCACTGGTAACGTTTCTGGAACCGCTGGCCGACCTGCCGATACTGGTCGGACTGACCCTCCTGTTCGTCGCCGGCCAGTACAAGTTCGCCAAGTGGATGGCGATCCGTAGCGTCGACGGCGAGGCGTTCCCCGCCGAGGAGTACCCCGAGGTCCAGGAGCGATTCGACCGCCTCTGTGCGGACATGGGCGTCGAAGGGACCCGGTTGCTCGTCGGCGAGATGGGCGTGCCGAACGCCTTCGCCGTCGGCCGGAAGGGTGGCGGCGTGGTCGTGGTCTCGGATACCCTGCTCCAGTTGCTCGACACTGACGAACTGGAAGGGGTGCTGGCCCACGAACTCGCCCACGTCAAGAACCGCGACTCCATCGTGATGTTGCTGGGCCAGTCCATCGCCACGCTGGTCTCGATGACGGTCTTTTTCGTCGTCGCGCTGGCCGACGACAGCATCGTCGGAACGCTCGTCGGCTGGCTGTTGAGTATCGTCGTCAACGCGATCGTGATGATCTTCGTGCTGGCCATCTCGCGGTATCGCGAGTACGTCGCCGACAGCGACGCCGCCGAGTACACGGACGACCCCGAAGCGCTGGCGCGTGCGCTGGTCAAGATCGACGAGGTCGGCCACCACGAGGACGCGCCGGACGTGGACGACAGCGTCGGGGCGCTCTGTATCTTCGGCGGGAAGCGGGGCCTGCTCTCGATCCTGTTCGCGACGCACCCACCGATGGAGAAACGCGTCGCGAAACTCGCGCCGTCGCTGCTAGACTGACTCGGCGGCCACGAGGTCGCCAGCCTTGGCCCGTGACTGCTCGACGATCTTCGGCCGGGCCTCGAACTCGATGACGACCTGATCGCCGTAGTCGACGGTGTCGACGTGGGCGTGGTCGTGAATCCACGAGACGACGCTCATCGTCTCGTCGGTCATCGGCATCACGAGGCGTTCGCGCTCGAACGGGGGGAGTTCGTGGTCGATGCGATCCCTGAGCGCGTCGACGTTCGCGCCCTCCTTCGCGCTGATCGCCACCGGATTCGGGGCCAGCGCCGACAGCGCCTCCCGCTTGCGTTCCAGTTCCTCGTCGTCCACGCGGTCGATCTTGTTCAGGACCGTGACGATGGGCGCCTGATTGCGTTCCGAGAGTGTGTCGTGGCAGGTGACGAGTTTCTCCCGGATCTCCTCGACGGGTTCGCTCACGTCCACGACGAGGAGGACGAGATCCGCGCGGTAGACGGCGTCCAGCGTCGACTTGAACGACTCGACCAGCCAGTGAGGGAGGTCGGTGATGAACCCCACCGTGTCGGTCACCAGCACGTCCCGGCGGTCCATCTCGGCCTTCCGGGTGGTGGTGTCGAGCGTCGTGAACAGGCGGTCCTCGCTCTCGGCGGTCGTGTCGAGATCGGGGTGTAGCTCCTCGTTCTCGTCGATGTCGAGGTCCTCGGCCAGGCGGCGCAACAGCGTCGACTTGCCGGCGTTGGTGTAGCCGGCCATCGCCACGAGGTCGAAGCCGGACTCGCGGCGCTGTTCGCGCCGGTGCTGCTCGGTCTGCTCGATGTCCTCGAGTTCGTCCCGGATGCGGGAGATGCGGGCCTTGATGTCGCGTTCCCGGCTCTCGTCGTACTCACCGAGCCCCATGAACCCGGGCCGCTCCTCGCGTTTGGCGAGGCTGGCCTTGGCCTCCGCCCTTGGCAGTTCGTAGCGCAACTCCGCGAGTTCGACCTGTAGCTGTGCCTTCCGGGTCTGTGCCCGCTGGCCGAAGATCTCGAGGATGAGCCGAAATCGGTCGATGACCCGTGTCTCCTCCGGGAGTTCGTTCCCGAGGTTGTACGTCTGGTAGGGACCGAGCTGGTTGTCGAAGATGACGACCGTGGCGTCCTCGCGAACGGCCGTCGTCGCGATGGTCTCGGCTTTCCCCTCCCCGACGTGCATCGCGGGGTCTTCCGTCCGGGTCTGGGTCACCTCACCCACGACCTCGTACCCGGCCGCGCGAGCCAACTCGCGGATCTCGCTGGTGTCGGGCGTTCCGGAGTCCACGCGCTTGGCGATGACCGCTCGCTCTGTCTGTGTCGCCGTCACTCGTCCGAACCTACGGCGCGATGCTATTTAAACACAGGGCCACCACCCCAGAAGACGTCCTGTCGCCGCAGGAGAGTCTGTCTCCCGGTGATTGCGTCTGACGGGCGTCAGCGGGTCGGAGACGGGCACAAAAGCCTTATACTGCCGTACTCAGTTAGCTGATGTGACATGGTAGACCCAACGTTGCTTCAGGTCGCCGGGCTGGACCCCCAGCAGATCGGCCTCGAGATCGGGGGCGGCGCGGTCATCGGTGGCGTCATCGGCTTCGCCGCCAAGAAGATCGCCAAGATCATCGCCATCATCGTCGGCCTCGAACTGGCGCTGTTCAAGTTCCTCGAAACCAAGGGCGTCCTCCAGGTCAACTGGGGTGCGATCACCGGTGCGGCGAGCGACGGCGCGGATCAGGCGGCCGAAGCTCCGGGCTGGATCATGAGCCTGCTCGCGGCGCTCCCCGTGACTGCGGGCTTCGCCGGCGGCTTCATGGTCGGCTTCAAAAAAGGATAACGCGGTTCTTCAGGGCGCTGCCGGCGTCGCCGTCGTCGGCGGTGTCGAACCGTTCGTCGGCGGACGCGGCTGGCCCGGTCTGGGCGGGACGCCCGGACGCTCCGTCGTCGGCTTCGGTTTCGGCTCTTTCTCACCGGACACGAGGAACTCGGCGAGGTTGCCGATCAGTTCCTCGTTGTCCGCGTACTGGTAGTTCGCGGGCGTCAGGAACGACGTGTCGCCGACGAGAGCGACGTTGCCGTTGACCGCCGCGACCGGATACCCGCCCTGCTGGCGGGTCGTCGACAGTGCGGTGCGGTCGGTGGCCGACAGCGCCACCGAGGCGTCGCCGCCGACGGCGACCTCCGTCGCCCGGTCGAACAGCACTCTGTCCACGCCCTCGGTGAGCGGGCCGTCACCGGACGCGGTGGCGTAGACGTTCTGGAAGTTGTTCCCGTTCTCGTGCATGTTGTACAGGTAGCCCGTCGACAGGCTCATGCCGAACCGGGAGGACAGCGGCGTCATCTGGCTCGTCGCGGTCGACCGCGGTGCGGGACCGAAGATGCTGATGACGGACGGACTCGCCGACGTGGGCTCGCCCAGCAGGGCGACGCGCCCGCCGCGCTCGGCGAAGTCCGCGATGCCACGTTGGGCCGCGTCCGTGAAGGGACGGTCCGGCGAGATCACGACGAACGCGTCCGCGTCGCGGAGCGACTTGTTGAGCGGACTGCTCGACCCGGGCCCGGCCGAGCGCGGTGCGCCGCCCGGCCCGCTACCGCCGTGGAACCGAACCTCGTAGCCCTGCGCGACCAGCGCGTCGACCATCGGTTCGATCTCCTCGCGGTCGAAGTCGTTGTCGTGTGCCCGGTCGATCAGAACGACCTTCCCGCTACTGTCGGCGTCGATACTGACCGACCCGTTCTGCCCGAGCTCCTGTGGCACGATGTTCTCGGGCTGGAACGAGGCGGGGTTCTGCGGTCTCGGGTTCGCGTCCCCGCCCGGCGACGCGAGCAGCGGGATAGCTGCTGCGACGACCAGCACGAGCGCCAGGACGAGGGCGAAGACACCGACGAGTCTGGGAACGTTAGCCATCGGTTCTCACCTCCCCCTGCTCGGGCATCCCGTACAGGGCGAGATAGTGCGGCGTCTCGACCCCGTTGTAGTCGAACGGCGACTGCTCGACGACGACCGTCCGGGTCCCGGAGTTGTTGCCGGCGCCAGCCTCCTGACTGCCCAGGATGATCCCGAGGCCGGGCTGTTCCGGCGGGTCCATCCGGGTGACGGCGTAGTCGTCGAGGTCGGCATTGTCCGCGGCCCGCTGGATCGCCGCGTCGATGCCGCCGATCTCGTCGGCGACGCCGTTGCGCTTGGCGACCGACCCGGCGTACACCTTCGCGTAGGACAGTTCCTCGCGGCTCAGTTCGAGGCGGTCGCCGCGTTCGTTCATCACGGTGCTGACGAACTGCTGTCTGAGCATCTCGACCCGGTCACGGAACTCGGCCTCGGTGCCGCCGGCGCCTTTGTCCGGACCGGTGATGATCTGACTCCCGGCCGCGCCGCCGGCGGGCTTGGTACCGATGACGCCCACGCTCCCGACGATGGAGCCGGGCGTCACGTAGATGCGGCTGGCGGGCATCATCGCCCAGTACGCGCCCGAGGCACCCTGGCCGTTGACGCTCGCGACCACGGGAATGCCGGCCGCTGTCGTTCTGTTCACCGCGAGGTAGAGTGACTCGCTCGCGGGGACTGTGCCACCGGGGCTGTTCACGTCGAGGACGACAGCCTCGATCGAGTCGTTCCGGCGGGCTTCGCGCAGGTTCGCGCTGATCTGATCCGCCGTGGAACTCGTGATGGGCCCCTCGACTGGGACCACTGCGACCGAATCCGGTGTGTCCTGGCCGGCCCCCTGCGTGAGGCGCATCGCCTGGGGTGCCAGGACGAGACCAATCAGGACGGCGGCGACCGCGACCGCCACGTACAGCCACGTGGCAGTCCCGCCCGCCCCATTTTCTGCTGACATGATGCAGGCCCAGCGTCGATACACTCACGTAGAAAGTTTTCTAAACCAACAACAAGTTCCCGAGCGTTTCCGGATACCGAACCGGTTCACCCGCAGTGATACCTCAGAATCGTTGTCAGCTCACGCTCTCAGCGCGTCGGGATGTCGTCCTCGTCGGAGATGATCCGGGTCTCGGCTTCCCCGCTCGTGTGTTCGTTGACCACGTCGTAGAACTCGTTTTGCATGCCGGCGGGGAAGGTGATGACGCCGACCCAGGAGCCGTCGGACTGCCACTCCTCGCGTTCGAGGTCGCCGAACTGGCGGATCTGGGCCTGTGCCGAGCCGGCGTAGTCCGGAGGGACCTGCACCGCGACAGTCATCTCGTCGAACCGGATGGGGATCACCGGGCGCAGGAGATCGAGGGCCTCGTCGACCTGGTTCTCGACGGGTTCCATCGGGTCGATCTTGAACCCCGCTTCCTCGAGGGCGTTCTCGATGCGTTCGGGCGGATGGGGGGCGTCGTCCATCTGCGGGTTGACCGCGTTGCGCGTGATGTGCTGGACGAGCTGTTTGTGCTTCTGTTCCTGCATCTCCTTGCGCTGTTCGGCCGTGATCTGGATCTCCCCGTCTTCGACCACCTGCGGGATGATCTCCAGGGGATCGGTAGTGTCGAAGACTTCTTCGAGGGCGTTCTCCGGCGGGCGGTCGCCGCGGGAGGCGTCCTCGAACACGTCTTCGGCGGCGATGACGTCCTCCAGATCGCCGTCGAACTCGCCGCGCTTGATAGCGAGAGCCGCGTCCGGATCGATCAACACCTCGAATCGCTCCCCGTGGGACTCCAGTCGGGCCGTCACCGCCTCGTCGAGCGAAATCATACCTGGGGGTTGTGTGGCCCGGCTAAAAGGTGTTTCCCGGCTCCCGACCGGAGTTTTCGCCACCCCGCGGGGAGAAATCGTGATCGACCGGTTCGCCGACGGCCCGCGACGGCGCTACTCCTCGGTAGTCTCGTCGTCGGTCGTCTCGTCGCCCTCGACGGCGTCCTCGTCGGCCAGCAGGTCCAGCTCGACGAGGTAGTCCTCGACCTCGTCGTCGGTCAGTTGGCCGAACTCCCGGTCGTCGACGCCGACGGTCGCCAGCCCGACGGCCTCGGGCCGGAGCGCGTCGTCGTTGACCGATCCGAGTGCCGAAAGCGCCAGCCCGACGGCCTCGTCCAGGCCGATCCCCTCGTCGTAGTGTTCTTCCAGGTAGTCCCGGACCTCGCCGCGGTCGGCACCCACGGCCAGGGCCTTCCACTCGTAGGGCGTCCCCGAGGGATCGGTCTCGAACAGGCGCGGTTCGCCGTCGGCGTCGATGCCGCCGATGATGAGCGCGACGCCGAACGGGCGTGCGCCGCCGATCTGGGTGTACTGCTGGATGTGGTCGGTGACGTCTTTGGTCAGCGTCTCGACCCCGATGGGCTCGCCGAAGCGCAACTGATTGACCTGGGCGTTGCGGCGCGCGAAGTCGATCAACTGGCGGGCGTCAGCGACGTGGCCGGCACTGGCGATCCCGATGTGGTCGTCGGCTTTGTGCAACTTCTCGACGCTCGACCGTTCCATCAGCGGCGACCGGATACGCTTGTCCACCGCGAGGACGACGCCGTCGTCGGCACGGATGCCGATGGACGCGGTCCCACGCTTGACGGCTTCGCGTGCGTACTCGACCTGATAGAGGCGGCCGTCCGGGGAGAAGATGGTGATCCCCCGGTCGTAGGCCTGCTGTTGTGATTGTCCCTGCATGGTTACAAATCGAGTGTGGTCGCGCCCGCGAACGCCGATTCGAGCCGGACCTCGGCGCGGCCATCCCGCACCACTGCCGTCCGCTCGGCGCCCTCGAAGCCGACCGTTCTCTCTGTGCTGACTTCCGGAGCGCTTCGTATATACTTTTCTTCACAGGCACGGACGGTCCCGCTCACGCCCGCCACTCGCAGCCCCACGGGCTGGCCGTCGACCGACTCGACCGCCGCGACCGCGGCCCGTGCCCGGTCGACCTCGTCCCGG
The DNA here is from genome assembly GCF_049605515.1 of Halorientalis pallida. GTDB lineage: Archaea > Halobacteriota > Halobacteria > Halobacteriales > Haloarculaceae > Halorientalis > Halorientalis pallida_A. The sequence goes on along the minus strand of NZ_CP187158.1, from coordinate 388,122 downwards.
CGCGTCCGCACCGCCGCCCAGCCGTCGCCGTCCGCGAACGAAAACCGAACCACCGTCAGGTCCACGTCCGCACTCGCCGCGTCGCCCAGCAGGTTCTGGGCCGCGTACCAGAGGTGGCGCTGGAAGTCCCCGCGGTCGAAGTCCGCGTCGGGCCACCCCTCGATGCGTACCGCCAGGTACCGCCACCGCGGCCGGAGGTGTTTCGGGAGGTGTTTCATCGGTCCTGCGGCACGACGGCGCGTTCGGCCGGGACCCGTTCGGCGACCAGCACGCCGACCTGCTCGTGGACTCGCTCGACGCGCGTCAGCGCGAACCCGGCGTCCGTCAGGGCGTCGGCCAGCGTGCCGACCGTCGCCGGATCGTCGACATCGGGGCTGTAGAACGGTTCCTCGGGGTCTGGCTCACCGAAGAACATCACGTCACCGAGGACGAACCGGTCCGGGTCCAGCTCCGCGATCACCTCGATGGCCTCGCGCTTCTCCGCGTCGCTGAGGTGGTGCATCGCGAAGTTCGTCGTCACTACGTCGACCGGTTCGTCGACGTTCGGTTCGCGGAACCGACCCGTGCCGAAGGAGACGTTCTCGACCCCGCGCTCCGCTGCTTTCTCTCGGGCCCGGTCGAGCATCCCGTCGCTGATGTCACGACCGATCACCCGCCCCGCGTCGGGCGCGATCTGCAGTGCGATAGCGCCGGTTCCGGTCCCCAGGTCCAGCACCGTATCGTCCGCCTCGGGCGCGGCGAGTTCGACGACCAGCCCCGCACAGGCGCGGTACTCCGGGGTCTCGTCCTCGTCGTACGCCTCGGCCTTCTCGTCGAAGCGAGCGGCGTGTTCTTCGAGACTCTTCTTCATACTCCCGCCACGGTGGGGCCGTCAAAAAGTCTGCTGACGACGGCCCGACGCCGCGCCCGCCCGCCACGGCGACCGAACGAATTAAATCTGACTTGGGGTAATCACACTGGCATGGAACTTCGGGTGCGTCGGCCGTGCGTCTGATGCTCGTCGCGGGATCGACGCGGACGGCCCAGATCGAGGGAATCAGCGCGGCTGGCGCGGATTCGGACCTGCTGGTCCACACGCCGAGTGCGGACGCCGAGATCCTCACGTACGGCGAACCGATCCGCGCGCCGGTCGTCCCGGTGAGTCCGACCGGCTGTCCGACGCCGGCGGTCGTCACGCGCGCCGTCAGGGAACTGCTGGGACTGGACGTGACCGTGGTCGACGGTGGACTCGCGGAGCCGACGGGCGCGCCGACCGTGACCGTCGGTGCCCGTCCCGGGGACGACGTTCGAGAGCAGGACCCCGTATCGACCGCGCCGGGCGTCCTCGCGGCGGCCCGGGAGTTCGGTCGGGCCGTCCCGGACGACGAGGTGTACCTGGCCGAGACCATCCCCGGCGGGACGACGACGGCGCTGGGCGTCCTCCGCGCGCTCGGTGAGACGCCCGCCGTCTCGTCGTCGCTCCCGGAGAACCCGCTGGACCTCAAGCGGAGCGTCGTTCGCGACGGCCTGGAAGCGAGTTCGCTCGACCCCGGCGACGCGGGTGGCGAGCCCGCCGTCGCGCTCCGCCGGATGGGCGACCCCGTGCTGGCGACGATCACCGGCCTGCTGGTGGGGCTGGTCGAGGGCGACACCGCGGTCACGCTCGCCGGCGGAACGCAACTGCTGACCGCCGCGGCGCTGGCCCGCCACGCCGGAATCGAGACGCCCCTCAGGCTCGCGACAACCTCGTTCGTCGCCGACGACGAGAGCGTCGACCTGGGGGCGGCGGCCCGGAATCTCGACGTCGACCTGACCGTCACCGATCCCGGATTCGAGAACCGGGATCACCCGGCGATGGACGCCTACGTCGCCGGCGAGGCCAAGGAGGGCGTCGGCATGGGCGGCGCGCTGGCGCTGGCCGACGCCGCCGGCGTCCCGATGGAAGACGTTCGCGACCGGATCGTGGCCGTCTACGACCGACTGCTCGACGCCCGGGAACCGGCCGAGCCAGAGACATGAGAGGGCTCGTCCTCGGCGGCACGAGTTCCGGCGTCGGCAAGACCGTCGCGACGCTGGCGCTCCTCCGGGCCGCAGAGGAGGCCGGGCACGCCGTCCAGCCCGCCAAGGCCGGCCCGGACTTCATCGACCCGAGTCACCACGCCGTCGTCGCGGACCAGCCCTCCCGCACGCTCGACGCGTGGCTCGAAGGCACTGACGGCCTCCGACGGAACTACCACCGCGGCGAGGGCGACTGCTGTGTCGTCGAGGGCGTCATGGGCCTGTACGACGGCGACGGTTCCAGCACGGCGATGGTCGCCGAGGCACTCGACCTGCCCGTCGTCCTCGTCGTCGACGCCACGGCCGGCATGGAGAGCGTGGCGGCGACGGCGCTCGGGTTCGAGGAGTACGCCGCCCGCGCGAACCGCGACATCGACGTGGCCGGCGTGATCGCCCAGCGGGCCCACGGCGGCCGCCACGCCGACGGCATCCGCGACGCACTCCCCGACGAACTCACGTACTTCGGCCGGATTCCGCCGACGCCCGACCTGGAGATTCCGGACCGCCACCTCGGGCTGGAGATGGGCGAGGAGTCACCCGTCGACGACGACGCGCTCGCGGCCGCCGCCGAACACCTGCGCGTCGACGCCCTGCTCGACGTGGCGCGGGAACCGCCCGAACCCGAATCCGAGCGTGGCGCTCCCGCCGACCCGACCGACGCCCGGATCGCCGTCGCCGACGACGCCGCCTTCTGTTTCCGCTACCCGGCGACGCTCGAACGACTGCGCGAGCGTGCGGAGGTGGTGACGTTCGCACCGACGGCGGGCGACGACCTGCCCGACTGCGACGGGGTCTACCTCCCCGGCGGGTACCCCGAACTCCACGTCGACGCGCTGGCAGGGAGCCCCGCACTCGCAACCATCGGCGAGCGCGCCAGCGAGGGTCTGCCGATCCTCGGGGAGTGTGGCGGCCTGATGGCGCTCGCGGAGTCGCTGACGACGGCCGACGGCGAGACGGGGGCGATGGCGGGCGTCCTCCCCGCCGAGATCGAGATGCGCGACCGGTACCAGGCACTGGATCACGTCGAGATGCGGGCCACGGACCGGACGCTCACGGCCGACTCCGGCCAGTGCCTTCGAGGGCACGAATTCCACTACAGCGAGGCGTCGGTCGGCCGGGACGCCAACTTCGCCTTCGAGATGGAACGGGGCGACGGCATCGACGGCGAGCGCGACGGCCTGACGGAGTACCGGACGCTGGGGACCTACGGCCACGTCCACGCCGAGAGCGGCGCGTTCGACCGGTTTCTGGATCGGGTCTGACTGTCTGATCCGTACGCTTAACCGGGGCCGATTCGCGACGGCTACTCGTGAGCTATCGTATTCGTCGCGGACGGGCGGAGGGACAGCGATGACGGTACTCGATCAGTTCCGGGTGGACGGCGACGTGGCACTCGTCACGGGCGGGGCCAGCGGGATTGGCGAGGCCTACGCCGAGGCGATGGCCGAGGGCGGTGCCGACGTGGCCATCGCCGACATCGACGAATCGGGGCTGGCCGACACCGCCGACCGCCTCCGGACCGAGACGGACGCGGAAGTTCTGCCAATCGAGGCCGACGTGACCGACGAGGGCGACGCCGAGCGGATGGTCGAGCGGACCGTCGACGAACTCGGCGGCCTCGACATCTGCTTCGCCAACGCCGGCATCTCCGGCCTCGGCAACAAGATCACGAACGTCTCGCTCTCGGACTGGCGGGAGATCAACGGCGTGAACCTCGACGGCGTCTTCCTGACGACCAGAGAGGCGGGCTCGGTCATGGAGGAACAGGGCCACGGTCGACTGATCGTCACCGCCTCGATGCTCAGTTTCGTCGCCGAACCCGCCATCGGCATCGGTCCCTACGTGGCCTCGAAGGGCGGAGCGAAACAACTCACGAAGCAGTTAGCCGCGGAACTCGCCCCCGACGTGCGGGTCAACGCCGTCTGTCCGGGGTACGTCCGGACCAGCATCGGACACGGACTCCTGACCGAGACGGCCGCCGAGTCCCCAGCCGTCGAGGACCTCCACGACGAGATCGAGGGCCGGACGCCACTCGGGCGGTTCGCCGAGCCGTCGGAACTCAAAGGGATCGCGCTCTATCTCGCCTCGGAGGCGTCCTCGTACTGCACGGGGTCGACGTTCGTCGTCGACGGCGGCTGGACCGCGATCTGAGCGCCGCCCTCAGTACACGTCGTCGAGGAACTCCCGGATCGCGGCGTTGGCGGCCTCGGGGTTCTCGGTGTTCGAGGAGTGGCCGGCCTCGGGGATCAGCTCCATCCGGGCGTCGGGGAGCTGGTCGACCATCGGCTCGGCGCGTTCCGGTTCGATGGACACGTCCTCCGCGCCGTGGGTGATGAGGACGGGCACGTCGATCTCGTCCAGTCGGTCCTCGACGCCCGGCCGGTGGAGCCAGGATTTCACCTCGTCGTGGACGGCCTCGCCGGGGTAGGTCAGCCAGCGGTCCTTCCAGTGTTCGACCAGCTCGGTGCGTTCCTCGATGGAGGTCTGGCCGAACAGCATGTGCGAGACGGCCTCGGCCATCGGGTCGGGTACGTCCCCCTCCGCTTTCGCCGTCTCGACCATGTCGCCGTACTGTTCCTGTTCGGCCTCGTCGTGAGGCGTCGCCATGCTGTCGATCAGGACGATCCCGTCGAGCATGTCGGGGTACTCCAGCGCGAAGCGCAGGGCCATGAATCCGCCCATCGACATCCCCGCGAGGACACAGGAGTCCACGTCCTTGGCGTCCATGAGGACGCGACAGTCCTCGGCCAGGTCGTCCAGGTCGTAGGGACCCTGGAAGCGGTCGGTGCGGGCGCGGAGGTTGTAGGCGATGGTCCGGTAGTCGTCGGAGAGGGCCTCCAGTTGCGGTTCGAACATCGTCCAGTCCATCAGGGTGCCGTGGGCGAACACGACGGCCGGACCCGACCCGCGTTCCTCGGAGACGGTCTCGGTGCGGTGTCGGTACAGCTGTGTCGCGGGGCCTGGATCCTCGGGCAGGTCTGACATGCCACGGTCCACGGAGGCCGGGGGTATAAGCGCTGTCTCCGAACACTGGGGGTCCCCGTCGGGTGGCCGAACCGGCCCGGCGAGTCTGACGGACGCAGGACGGGCGCACGACGAGGCCACAAAACTTAATCGGGTAAGGTGGGTCGATACAGCAATGAGCGACTTGCGTGAGTTACTCGGGGATCTCGTGTCCGAAGTGGACGCTGTCTTCCTGTTTTCCCCGAGTGCCTCGTTCTACGAGTCCTTCGAAGACGTGGACGACGCGCTGGTCGTGGTCGTCGCACCGGACAACTCCGTCGGCGCCGAGGAGTTCGTCGAACTCCCGCTGGAGTTCAACGACGTGGCGAGCCGCGTCCGGTTCGGGGTCGAAGGCGCGATGGATCAGGACCTCGTGGACGACGGCGCGGAGATCGCCTGTGCCGTCAAGACCTTCGACGAAGACATCGATACGGTGATGCGGGTCAAGGCAAGCAACTTCTCGCCGTCGGGCGTCTACGGTCTGTTCGTCAACTCCCGGGCCGAACCCTCCGTGATCCGTGACGTGCTGGAGGTCGCCGTCGAACTCGGCAAGAAGGGCCAGAAGGGCAAACCCGTCGGCGCGCTGTTCGTCGTCGGCGACGCCGGCAAAGTGATGAACAAGTCCCGGCCGCTCTCGTACAATCCCTTCGAGAAGTCCCACGTCCACGTCGGTGATCCCATCGTGAACGTGATGCTCAAGGAGTTCTCCCGGCTGGACGGCGCGTTCGTCATCTCCGACTCCGGGAAGATCGTCTCCGCGTATCGCTATCTCGAACCCTCCGCCGAGGGTGTCGACATCCCCAAGGGACTGGGTGCGCGCCACATGGCGGCCGGGGCGATCACCCGGGACAGCAACGCCGTCGCAATCGTCCTGAGCGAGAGCGACGGCCTCGTGCGAGCGTTCAAAGGCGGCGAACTGATCCTCGAACTCGATCCGGAGGAGTACTGATGTCACTGCACGAGGCGGTCCTGCGGTACCTGACGAGTTCACCCTTTCTCGCTGCCAGCGCGATCTTCGTCGTCGGACTGATCTCGGGGTACCTGCTTGGCCAGTTCGTCAAACGCGCCCTGCGGGCCATCGGCCTGCCCAACGTGGTCGAAGGGACGGCCTTCGAACGCAGCGCGCGTGGGCTGGGCACCTCCACGGTCGGCCTGCTCTCACAGCTCGTCGCCTTCTCGGTCTATCTAGGGACGACCATCGCCGCGCTGGACGTGGCCGGGGTGCTGGTGATGGCGGCCGTCCTGCCCTTCTTCGCCGCCTTCCTCCCGCAGGTGTTCATCGCCGTCCTCGCCGTCATCGCGGGCCTGGTCGTGGGTGACAAGGCGGCCCTGCTCGTCAGCGAACACCTCCGGGGTGTCAAGCTCCCCGAGGCCGGCCTGATCCCCACCCTGGTCAAGTACAGCATCTTCTACATCGCCGGGCTGATCGCGTTGAACCAGCTCAACGTCTCCACGCAGGCACTGCTCATCCTGCTCGCCGCCTACGTCTTCGGGATCATCTTCCTCGGCGGACTGGCCTTCCGCGATCTCCTCTCTGCCGGCGCGGCCGGCGTCTACCTCCTCCTGAACGAACCGTACAGCATCGGCGACGAGATCCGCGTCGGCGACCGGACCGGCATCGTCCAGGAGGTGGACCTGTTCGTCACCCACGTCGAGAACGACGGCACCGAGTACATCATCCCCAATCAGCAGATCCTGCGTGAAGGGATCGTCCGGATTCGGAACTAGACTTCCTCGGCCGGCACACCGGCGACGGTCGTGTCCGGTGGCACGTCTTCGGTCACCAGCGAGTTCGCCGCGACCTGTGCCCCGGCACCGATCTCGACGCCCGGCAGGACGATGGCCCCCGCGCCGATCATCGCCCGCTCGCCGACGACGACCTCGCCGGTGCGGTACTCCTCCTGCAAGAACTCGTGACACAACAGGGTCGCGTCGTAGCCGACGATGGCGTGGTCCTCGACGGTGATCAGTTCGGGCCAGAACACGTCCGGCGTCGCTTCGAGTCCCCAGGAGACCCCCTCGCCGACGGTGACGCCGATGCGGCGCAACAGCCAGCTTTTGAGCCGCAGACTCGGCGCGATCCGCGCGAGGACGATCACGGCGTAGTTGAGACAGACCCTGAAGAAACTGCGCGCCTCCAGCCAGTGCTGGAGGGAGTTCTTCGGCCCTCGCGTGGCGTGGACGGTCGTCGCCCCGTGTCGCTCCGGCCGTGCCGACTCGCCGTCGGCGTCGCCCGCGTCGCCCCCCGACCCGGTCGCCGCCCCGGTTCCGTCGTCTGGATCGTCGGTCACGGCCACTCGTTCGACGGCGACCGACATGAATGGTACCCATCGTCCGCTCGTAGCCGGCCCCTATCGGAGGTATCCAATTCCCTGTGACCCGTCAGTTCACGGTCGGTGACGCGGACCGACCCCGTGATCTGTACGGGACGGTCTGCGGCCACGAGCGCACCGCCGAGTGGTTCGACCCGCGGTTCCGAGCGAACCCCGCCGCCGACCGCGTCCGGTGCCCCGACCCGTCCCCACGACGACCCACGTAACGAGTTCGTTACCTTCGACGGAACCGGCGGGCGACTGGCGGGTCTGCGGTCGGCCTGTCGACGACGGGAAAACTGGATCCTCTCGCTGTCCGATCAGGACATCGCCTAGTCGCGCAACTCGGCCATGTGGTCGATCCGGCGCTGGACGAGATCGGGTTTGCCGATGTCGTGGCGGACGCGCAGGCCGTCGGTGCCGGCCCGCTGGAGGGCGTCCTCGGCGACTTCCTCGGCCTCGGTGATCGAGTCGGCGACGCCGACGACCGCGAACGAGCGGGAGGTCGTCGTGTAGATCCCGTCGTCACGCTCGTCGACGGAGGCGTAGAAGAGGATGGCCTCGCCCGCCGAATCCGCGTCGATCTGGACCTTCGCGCCGGCCTCGGGGTCCGTGGGGTACCCGTCGGGGACGGCGTACTTACAGACGGTGGCCTGGCGCTGGAACTCCAGTTTCGGGAGTTTCTCGCCGTCACGGGCGGCCGTCAGCACGTCGAGGAAGTCCGTGTTCAGGACCGGCAGGGTGTTCATCGCCTCGGGGTCGCCGAATCGGGCGTTGAACTCGACCACCTTGATGCCGTCGGCGGTGAGCATGAACTGACCGTACAGCACGCCCTTGTAGCCGTCCAGTGCGTCGACGACGGCCCGGAGCACGTCCACGGCGTCGTGGTACTCGTCCTCGGTCATGAAGGGGAGCTCCAGCGAGCCGTCGCTGTAACTGCCCATGCCGCCGGTGTTGGGGCCCTCGTCGCCCTCGTAGGCGCGCTTGTGGTCCTGCACGGCGGGCGTGACGCGCAACTCGCCGTTGGCCACGAACGCCTGGATCGTGAACTCCTCGCCGATCAGGCGCTCCTCCAGGACGATCCGGTCGTAGTCCGAATCGCGGATGTACGCCTTGGCTTCCTCGGCGTCGACCTGGTCGCCCATGACGCGGACGCCCTTGCCGCCGGTGAGGCCGGCGGGCTTGATCGCGAGGTCGCCGTCGTACTCGTCGATGTACTCGCAGGCGGCCTCGGTGTCCCGGAACTCCTCGAAGTCGGGACAGCCCGGCACGTCGTGTTTCTCCATGAAGCGGCGCTGGAAGCCCTTGTCCGTCTCGATGCGGGCTTCCTCCTCCTGCGGGCCGAACGTGTAGATACCCGCGTCGTCGAGCGCGTCGGCGACGCCGGCTTCCAGCGCCGCCTCCGGGCCGATGACCGCGAGGTCCGCGCCCACGTCCTCGGCGTAGGAGACGACCGCGGGCGGCGTCGTCGTGTCCAGGGTCTCGAATCCAACGGCGATCTCCGCGATCCCCGGATTGCGGTTCCCGGCACAGGCGTACAGGTCGGCGTCGGAGTCGGCGAGCGCGCGAGCGATGGCGTGCTCGCGACCGCCACCGCCCACCAGCAGCACGGTCTCTGTCATACGAAAACCCGCGAACTACGCTCACGTAAGCGTTGCCATAGCCCGCTCTCGACCGCCTCCGTCACTCAGTCCAGGAGTTCGACCGCGAGAAACGAGCGCAGTTCCGGGTCGAATTCCGTGGCCGGGGGTGCGACACCACGGTCACGGGCCAGCCCGTACAGCGTCGTCGCCTTGAGACTGACCTCGGTGGCGGGATAGTCGTCCCGGTTCGACCGGTGGTAGTCCAGGACCGACACGAGGCCGTCGCGGACGCGCTCGGTTTCTCCGTGGTGGAGTCCCGCCAGACACTCCGGAACCCCGCGCAAAACCGGCGGGACCGACTCGTCGAGCAGCGGTTCCGAGGCGGCCTCGACGACCGACTCCCTGGCGAGGAGTATCCCCGCGACAGCACGTGCGTACCGGGCGAACGCCAGCGTCCCGGCGTCCTCGATGACCGCCTCGGCGTCCCGGAGGGCGTCGAGCATCTCCGTCGTAGCGGTTGTCACACGGTCGCTCGACCCGGCCGCCCGCGCCGCGTACAGCGCCAGCAGGTAGGTGTGTGGTTCGTTCAACCCGATAGGCTTCTCACGCCGCCGTCGTTTCTCCTCGATGGCCGTCAGGTAGTGTTCTACGGCCGTCTCGTAGTGGGTTCTCGCGGCATCGTACTCGCCGAGCAACACCTCGATGCTCGCAGTATTCTCGGCGTTCACGGCGAGTCCGAAATACGCCGATGCGATTTGGTCGTCGACGACCGCGTCTGCCGCCAGTCTCGCCAGGCTCGAATCGTACATCTTCCGCTGGAAGCGAATCTCCTCCCGGAGCTGTTGTTCGTTCATGGCGACGTATCGGCGAACCGAATCAAAAAATCTGGGCTGGGTGGGCGTCCCCGCCCTCAAGTACCCGGCGCGCCTACCTCGCCCCATGACCGACGCGGCCCCCACCGACCGCAACCGCCTCGACGACGAGGAGAGCCCGTATCTCCGCCAGCACGCCGACAACCCCGTCAACTGGCAACCGTGGGACGACGCCGCCCTCGACGCCGCCCGCGAACGCGACGTGCCGATCTTCCTCTCGGTCGGCTACTCGGCCTGCCACTGGTGTCACGTGATGGAAGACGAGTCGTTCGAGGACCCCGACATCGCACGCAAACTCAACGAGAACTTCGTCCCGATCAAGGTCGACCGCGAGGAGCGGCCCGACCTCGACTCGATCTACCAGTCGATCTGCCAGATGACACAGGGCACCGGCGGCTGGCCCCTCTCCGTGTTCCTCACGCCCGAGGGCGAACCCTTCTTCGTCGGGACGTACTTCCCACCCGAATCCAAGCGCGGGATGCCCGGCTTCGGCCAGTTGCTCGACGATATCACCGAGAGCTGGGAGACCGAGCGCGACGGACTCCAACAGCGCGCCGAGAAGTGGACGAACGCGGTCAGGGGCGAACTCGAGGAGACGCCAGAATCGGCCGGCGAGGCACCCTCGGAGACCCTCGACGCGGCCGCACAGGCCGCCGTCCGCGGGGCCGACCGCGACCACGGCGGGTGGGGGCGCGGCCAGAAGTTCCCCCAGGCCGGCCGCGTCCACGTCCTCCTGCGGGCCCACCGCCGGACCGGCCGCGATCAGTACCGCGAGGTCGCCACCGAGGCACTCGACGCGATGATCGAGGGTGGCCTCTACGATCACGTCGGCGGCGGCTTCCACCGCTACTGCACGGACCGTGACTGGACGGTCCCCCACTTCGAGAAGATGCTGTACGACAACGCCGAGATCCCACGTGCCCTGCTGGCTGGCTACCAGGCGACCGGCGACGAACGCTATCGGGAGTACGCGCTCGACACGCTGGAGTTCGTCACCCGCGAACTCCAGCACCCCGACGGCGGCTTCTTCAGCACGCTCGACGCCCAGAGCGAGGGCGAGGACGGCGAGCAAGAGGAAGGCGCGTTCTACGTCTGGACACCCGAGGCAGTCCGCGAGGCCGTCGCCGGGACGGACTTCGACGCTGTGGACGACGACACCGCCGCCGAGATCTTCTGTGACCGCTACGGCGTCACCGAACCCGGGAACTTCGAGGGCCGGACCGTGCTGACGGTCGTGGCCGACATCGACGACCTCGCCGACGCCTACAGCCTCGACCCCGCGGATGTCGAGACGGTCCTCGACGAGGCGACCACCGCCGTCTTCGAGGCTCGCGAGGACCGGCCGCGACCCCGCCGCGACGAGAAGATTCTGGCCGGCTGGAACGGGTTGATGCTGTCGGCCTACGCCGAGGCCGGACTCGTGGCGGGCCCCGAGGTCGCCGAACCGGCCGTCGACGCAGTTGAATTTCTCCGGGAACATCTGTGGGATGCCGAGGAACGGCGACTCGCCCGGCGGTACAAGGACGGCGACGTGAGCGTCGACGGCTACCTCGAAGACTACGCCTTCCTCGCGCGGGGCGCGTTCGACCTCTACCAGGTCACGGGCGGGCTCGACCATCTCGCGTTCGCGCTGGACCTCGCACGAGCCATCGAGGCGAACTTCTGGGACGCCGACGCGGGGACGCTGTACTTCACGCCGGCCGACGGCGAGGGACTGGTCGCGCGACCCCAGGAACTCACCGACCAGTCGACACCCTCCAGCGCCGGCGTCGCCGCCGACCTGTTGCTCGCGCTCGATCACTTCCTGCCCCGCGAGGGGTTCGCCGACGTGGCCGAGACCGTGCTGGCGACCCACGGCAACGAGATCGAGTCCGACCCGCTCCGCCACGCGTCGCTCGTGCTGGCCGCCGACGGCTACGAACACGGCGGGCACGAACTCACCGTCGCCGCCGACTCGCTCCCCGAGGACTGGCGGGCGGCCGTCGGCGAGGCCTACCTCCCGGGTCGCATTCTCACGCGCCGGCCGCCCAGAGCCGACGAACTGGCGGACTGGCTCGACCGGCTGCATCTCGACGAGGCACCACCGATCTGGGCCGACAGGGGCGAGCGCGACGGCGAACCGACGGTGTACGCCTGCCGCGCGTTCACCTGTTCGCCGCCGCGCCACGACATCGAGGCGGCGCTGGACTGGTTCGAGACAGCGGATTGATGGGTGTCGCCGTGCTTTTGTAATCGCGCTGTGAGCCACCCACCCGAGAACGGGTGATTCCCTTCGACGCCGTCGTCGGCTGGCTGGTCGTCTGTCTCGTCCTCGGGCTGGCCGGTGGACTGATCGCACTCGGACCGCTCGCGAACCTGGGTCGCTACGCGCCGGCGTTCGGCCTCCCCGCGGCACTGTTCGTCGTGGGTAGCGTCGCGCTCTGGGTCGGCCACCTCTCGATTTCTGTCGGGCTCGTGGCCGGCCTCGCAGTGCTGGGGCTGGCCGCCGTCGTCACGGCCCGCCGGACGGACTGGCGCGACCGGTTCCGGGCCGGCCTGCCCGCCTACGGTGTCTTCGTACTCGCCTTTGCCTTCCTGCTCGCGCTCCGTGCCTTCGATCCCGCCGTCGACCCCGCGAGCGGCGAGAAGTTCCTCGATTTCGGCTTGCTCCGCGCGCACCTCAGAGCGTCGGCCCTGCCGGCCGAAGACATGTGGTTCGCCGGCGAACCGTTCGGCTACCACTACGGCGGGCAGTTCACGACCTCGCTGCTGGCGCGGCTCACCGGCACACCGGCACGGCTCGCCTACAACCTCTCGCTGGCCACCTTCTACGCGGCACTGGTGACGGCCGCCTACGGGCTGGCGGGTTCCATCGGGCGACGCTGGAACGCCGGTCGCGCCGCTGCCCTCGCCGGCGTCTTCTTCGTCGGGTTCGCGAGCAACCTGTCTCCTCTCGTTCGGTTGCTGTCGGGCCTCGTCGACGGATCGCCCGCCACAGCGCTCGCGGGGCTGGACTACTGGCCGGCCAGTCGCGTCGTGCCGGGGATGATCACCGAGTTCCCACTCTTTGCCTACCTCGACGGCGACCTGCACGCGCACATGCTCGCGGCACCGTTCTCGCTGCTGGCCGTCGCCTGTCTGTACGCGTACTTCGAGACACCCCCCAAGAAGCGGCGGTACCGGCAGGCCGTCGTGTTCGGCCTCGTCCCCGCCATCGCGGGCTTCCTCACGGTGACGAACGGCTGGTCGCTCCCCATCATCCTCGGCCTCGTCTGGCTGACGCTGTACTTCGCCCCCGCGTCGCCCGTGTCGCTCGGCTTCGACCGCTTGCGGGAGTCGGTTCCCGTGTCCGGCGACACGCCAATCGCGCGGTTCGTTCGTAACGGCCGCGCGCTCGCGGCGACACTGGCGACCGGCGTGGTGGCACTTCTCGCGGTCGGCTGGTCGCTCCCGTTCTGGTCGGTCTCGGCGACCACCGGACTCTCCGTCGGCTTTTTGCCGACCCGGAGTCCCCTCGGATCGCTCCTGCTCGTCCACGGCCCCTTCCTCGCCGTCCTCGTCCCGTACCTGCTGGTCCGGTTGACGCCGGACACGGAGGTCCGGACGAGCGCCGGCATCGTCGTCGCCGCGGTGGCGATGGTGAACTACCTCCTCTCGGGCTTTGCCGGCGTGATCGTGTTCACCATGCTCGTGCTGGTCGCCTGGTTCGTCCTCCAGCGCACTCGCCGCTCCGACGCTGACACACCCATCGGCTACGAGGGAGTCCTCGCGCTCGCCGGCTTCGGCTTGATCGTCCTCGTCGAGCTCGTCTACCTGAACGAGCCGACCAGAATCGGGCGTGTGAACACCTTCTTCAAGACCTACGCCGAGGTCTGGCTGTTGTTCAGTGTCGCCACTGCCGTCGTCGTCGGCCGCCTGCTGGCCGACAGCGACGGGCCGTCGCTCCCTGTGGTCGGTGGTTTCGATCTCCGTCCGGTCGTCGTGGCGGCGCTGGTCCTCTCGACCGGCATCTACGGCGTCGCCGCCGTGGTTGAGTGGACCGACGGTGACGGCGAACCGCACAACAGCGTCGCGGACCCGACGCTCGACGGACTGTCGGTGGCCGAAGATGAACACCCCGACCGGATGGCCGCGATCACCTGGCTCGACGACCGGTCGGGGACCCCGACACTGCTGAGCGCGCCCGGTTCCGGTACCGGCGCTGACCACTACTGGGCCACCGCCCCGTCGAGTCTGACGGGCGTCCCGACCGTCGCCGGGAGGGCACACGGTGTCGGGTTCCGCGACCCCGACGCTTACTGGCGTCGCGTCGACGACGTGGGCGTCATGTTCGAGGGGAGTCGTCCGGATCGTCATCGTCTCCTCGACCGCTACGGTGTCCGATACGTCTACTACGGCCCCGAGGAGCGCAGGCGATACGGCACCGACCGGTTCGACGACGACCCCGCCACGGAACCCGTCTTCGAGAACGACGCCGTGACGATCTACCGCGTGAACCGGTCGACGCTCCGGTACTGACCCGGCTACCCGCCAGCCGGAGCCCGCGACTCAGTCCCACCAGTCGTCGTCATCGTCGTCATCGTCTTCCCCGTCGTCCCACCAGTCCCCGTCGTCTTCGTCGTCCTCGTCGTCTCCAGTCTCGCCTTTCCCGTCGTCGTGGTCGCTGTGGTCTTCGTCGTCGCCGTGGTCTTTCCCGTCGCCTTCGTCTGTTTCCTCCCACTCCTCGCGTTTCCGCTCCCAGTAGTCCTCGTGGTCGCGGTGGCTGAAGATGTCCTTGAAGAAGTTCGCGCCCTGGTCCATCCAGAGCGTGTGACGTTCGGGGTCGTCGAGTCGGCCCGAGAGGAGTTGCCACTTCTCGACGGTGCCCTCGTACTCCTCGCCGTAGAGTTCGGCGTCCTCGTTGAACGCCGGGTCGATCCGGAAGTAGAGGTCGTCGTCGAGCGGCCCGTACGCCCCGCCGTCGTTGCGGCCGCCGGCCCAGGTCCAGTGGACGGTCTGGAGCAACCCCTCGGTCTCCCACTGGTCGAAACTACTCGGAGAGTCGTAGTCGTCGTCCCTGACGATCCAGGAGCCGTCCGCCGGCAGACCGAGAAACGTGAACGACGCCGCGCCTCCGTCGTTGTCACCCGTCCACTTCTCGTGGACGATTACCAGACTCACGTCACCGTCGGGCCCTTCGTAGAGAAAGACCGTGCAGGTGTTCTCGCGCTGGAGCGGTTTCGTCCCGACGGAGCTGTAGTGGGTCCGGTCCCACCCATACAGTTGTTCGACCGGTATCGATCCCTTCAGCGGCGTAATCTCGACGAGTTTCTTCTCGAAGAACCACTTCTTCTGCAGGCAGTAGTAGGTCTCGTCGGATTTCCCGTCCGCGACCTCGTCGAGGTCCGGCGCGTCGTGGTCCGTACAGCCCGCGACTGCGATCCCTGTCGAGGCGAACGCCCCTGCCCCCGCCGCGACGCCACTGATGAACTGCCGCCTGTCGAGTCCCGCGTTCGTGTTCCGGCGCATCGAACCGGTCTCTCTCACCTACGCCCTTCGTTATATTCCGAGTAGAACAGGTCAGTTATCGTGTACTCCGACTCCGGAGACGGAGGTGCGTGGTTACGACGGTTCTACCGGGTCGGTGAGTGTGGGTAGCCGGTCACTACCAGTTCGTCGTCGACTGTTCGTTCGTGGGTGCGGCTTGCGTTCGGTTCGGCTATCGGGTGCGCTCAGGCCGTCGTTTCGACGTCGGCGAGGTCGTCGGCGAGAGCCACCGCGATGGGGACCTCCGCGTCCTCGACGAACCGGGCCAGTTCCTCGCCCGTCGCCGAGTCCTCGACGACGACCGTCGGGATGTATTCGATGCCGTACTCCTCGACGCCGGGGCCGGTTTTCGATCCGTCGTCTTCCTTCTCTGTCGGGTAGTGTTCGATCCGGTCCTCGGAGACCTCCGCCGCCTTCAGCGCCGCGCCGAAGGCCGGGAGCTGCGACCGGCAGTCCTTGCACCAGTCGCCGCCCCAGACTTTGAACACCACGGTCTCGTCGAGGTTCCCGAGTGTCTCGACCGTCTCCTCGTAGGAGTCTTCGTCCCAGACCGGGTCCGGTTCCATCGTCGTGAGTCGTCCGTCGCTCATACCCCCATCAACGCGGCCGGCGGCCTTAACGGGTGCGTTCCCGACAGCCGACCGTTAGGTCCCGTCGGCTAGCCGTTCGTCCAGCAGTTCGACCAGAATGTGTCGGTGACACCGTTTATCCTCGCCCTCGAAACAGACGAGGACGACGGTCTCGCCGTCACGAGCCCGTTCGGCCAGGTCCGCGAGTACGGCCTGCGCGTCGGGGGATTCGCGGACGTATTCGCGGTATCGCTCCTCGAACCCCACCTCGTCCCAGGCCGCGTTGTGCGCGCCCTCGTCACAGAGGCCCTGCATCTTCAGGTCCTCGTGGCGCTGTTTCGTCGCTTCCAGCAGGTTTTCTGGCGGCCCCAGCGCGGGCCGGTTCTCGTCGACCGCTCCGTGGAACCAGCCGGTCGGCTGGCGGACGACGCCGACCAGGGTGGCGTCCTCGAACGTCACCAGGTCGTGCTGGAGTGCGGCGACGTAGGTCTCGGAGACCTCCCCGGAACCGGGTCGCGCCATGAGCCAGTCTCGAACGGGCGTACGCAAAAACCCGGCGACCAGGCGGGCGTCGGCGACCGAGGCACGCCCTGCCGGCGGCAGTGGGCACTTAAGCCGGGGTGGCATAGCGGGAGCAAATGCACGCGTCGATTCTGGAGACCGTCGGGTCGCCGCTGGTACAGGTCAAGTCCCCGCCGGGGGCGACCGTCGCCGCGAAGATCGAGTCGAAGAACCCGGGTGGGTCGGCCAAGGACCGTCCCGCGCTGGCGATGATCGAGGCCGCCGAGGCCGCCGGCGAGATCGAACCCGGCGACCACCTCGTCGAACCGACCAGCGGCAACACCGGGATCGGCCTCTCACTGGTCGCCGCAGCCAAGGGCTACGACATCACCATCGTCATGCCAGCCTCCAAGTCGGCGGAGCGGCGCAACCTGATGAAAGCCTACGGCGCGGACCTCGAACTCGTCGAGGGCGAGATGGACGCGGCCAAAGAGCGCGCCGATCGGCTCGAAGCCGAGGAGGGCATGGTCCAGCTCCGGCAGTTCGAGAACCCCGCCAACCCCGAGGCCCACTACCGGACGACCGGCCCCGAGATTCTGGAACAGTTGGGCGACCGCACCCCCGACGCCTTCGTCGCCGGCGTCGGTACTGGTGGGACGCTCTCGGGGACGGCACGCCGCCTGCTGGAGGAGTTCCCCGACATGGAAGTCGTCGCGGTCGAACCCGAGGACAACGCCGTCCTCTCGACGGGCGAATCCGGATCCGACGACTTCCAGGGCATGGGCCCGGGCTTCGTCAGCGACAACCTCGACACCGACCTGCTCGATTCCGTCGAAACCGTCGGCATCGACGAAGCGGAAGCTGAGTGCCGCCGCCTGGCCCGCGAGGAGGGGATACTGGTCGGCCAGTCCTCCGGCGGGACCAACGTCGTCGCCCGCCGCGTCGCCGAACGACTGGCCGACCCCGACGCCGACTGCCCGCCCTCCCCCGACGAGGGCGGTCCCGGCCCGGGGATCGTGATGGACGGCGACGGCCCCGCCGATCCCGGGTCCGAGACGTTCACCGACTGCCCGCTCGTCCTCACCGTCTTCTGGGACTCCGGCGAGCGGTACATGTCGACCGGGATGTTCGAGGGCTGAGTGTTGGGAGGCGAGGTGCCCCGCTCCGCGCGGCACCCGACGAGGTGACCGTGTAGTACGAAAACGATCTACCCGCCGCCACACGCGATGGTTCGACCTGTCGGTGGCGATAAATCTACGAATTGCAAACTCTAAATAACTGGTTCCTGTCTGACTAGTACGAACGGCTGTGGTGGGCGGTACACCTGGGTGGGATCACGGTCCGCCACAGCCTCGAACGACTATGACAGGGAAACCGGCTTTCGATGCCACGATATCGCGGGCTCTGGTCGCGGTCCTGTGCTGTCTGCTCGTCGCGGTCCCCGTCGCAGGTGTCGCTGGGGGACAGCCCAGGGCACAGGCGGCCGACAGCGGGCCGGCCGCGACCGTCGGTGGCGCCGTCGCTGGGTCCTCACTCGACGCGCCACCACTGGTCGCCCAGACGAACGGGTCGTCGGCCAACGAGACCGACGCCGAGAACGGGACCGACGGCAACGCATCGAGCGGCGACGGGAATCGCACGGCCACCACGACCAGCGGAAACGAGACGGGCGACGACGGGACGGCCGAAACGGAGACGACCGAGGAACCGGCGTTGATCGAGTCCTTCACCGCGACCACGGCGGGAACGAACGTCACCGTCCGGGTCGAGAGTTCCGAAAAGCTCCGCCAGATCGCCGTCGGCGTCTACGACATCGACGGCGACGTGGTAGCCCAACGCGAGTCGAACTTCCACGTGGGGACCGAGTACGCGGCGACGTTCGACCTCTCGGCTGGCACCTACAGAACGAGTCTCGTCACCGCCAGAAGTTACGACCGACGGGTGGACGACCCGACGAGTCACTTCGCCATCGTCACGGTCGCCGAACCGGGGGCCAACGACAGCGAACCGACCGACGACGAGACGAACACCGGACCCGACGACACGGGGCCAGGAGCCAACGAAACGGAGACGGCACCCGGGGACGGATCGGGTGAGACGACGACCGGCAACGAGACGGCGGACTCGGGCTCACAGGAGGGGGGAGCCGAGTCGGAGCCAGAGAACGGGACGGAGACCACCGACCGGAACCGCACTGCTACTCCGGTGTCGTCGGCGACCGGGACACCGACGACGGCCGCCACCGAACGGTCGACCACCGCGACTCCGGCACCGACGACGAGTGCGTCCGCGTCGACGGACGCCGAAACGAGCCGGGAGGCGTCACGTCCGGCAGGGACGACACCGCCGCCGGAGACGCGCGCGGCCGCCGCCGACGAGCGTGGCTCAGAGCCCCGGACCCGAACGCGGGGAGCGCTGTTCGGATCGCCGTTCCTGCAGAGCGTCCTCACGCTCGTCGCCGCCGCTGTCCTGGCTCTGCTCAGCGTCCTCCTGTGGATTCGGGGCTAGCGCTGTTTCTCGCCGCCGAACTCGGCTTCGGCCACTCTGACGACGAGCGTGTCCGAAACGTCCTGGAGGTCGTACTCGGGGAGGTCCGGGCCGGTCCGGGCGGCGTACATCGGTTCGACCAGCGCCGGGGCCGTATCGACGGTCGCGTCGTCGGACCCGTCGTCCGTCTCGGACTCGCCGGCGTCGGAGTCCCCGCCGGTCGCCACTGCGTCCGGCGGGCCACCGTCGTCCCGGTCGGACTCGTACTCGACGCCGTAGATCTTGAGGAAGCGTTCGGTCTCGTCGGCGGACAGTTCGTCGTCGCGGACGGCGGCGGCGAGGTCCCGGGAGAGCCACTCGGTCTCGCTGACGCTGGGTTCGCGGACGAACGCGTCGCGCGTGAACCGGACGAGATACCAGTTCAGGTCGTTCAGGAGGGCGACGGCCGCGCCGAGGCTCACCGTCTCGACGGCGACGGTGTTCTCGAACGGCTCCCGCAGGTCGTAGGTCGCGAGGGCGTTTCGGGCCGTCTCTCGCGAGAGCAACTCGTACCGGAGGTTCACCTCCGGATCGCCGACGAGACAGACCTGCGTCATACTGGGCGGAACAGGGCCGCGAGGCATAGCGGTTTCGGCTCCTCGACCGTCTCGACCGGCACGGCGCGGTGAAGCGACCCGCACTCACTTACGACTGGGGTTCGTATCGGCGACAAGTTTGATCCCCCCATGACTACGGACCCGACAGCAGAGTCCGGCGGCGGACTGCGGAAGATCCCCTCGGGCAGTGTCGTCCTGGACGAGATCCTCCAGGGC
Source organism: Halorientalis pallida (assembly GCF_049605515.1). Classification (GTDB taxonomy): domain Archaea; phylum Halobacteriota; class Halobacteria; order Halobacteriales; family Haloarculaceae; genus Halorientalis; species Halorientalis pallida_A. The sequence goes on along the minus strand of NZ_CP187158.1, from coordinate 368,441 downwards.
GGCCTCCCGAAGAACCGGTCGGTCCTCGTCTCCGGCGGTCCCGGGACCGGCAAATCGACGCTGGCGATGCAGTTCCTCCAGCGCGGCCTCGAAGCCGGCGACGACTGTCTGTTCGTCAGCACGGAACAGACCACAGACGAGTTGCGGGACACGTTCGACGGCTACACGTTCGACCTCGATCACGAGGCCCTCACGATCACGACGATCCACGCCACGACCGGCTACACGCTGGAAGGCGAGGACGAAGAACTGACCCTGAAGACGCTCGAAGGCGGCGACTCGGTCAGCGACGGCTACTCCGCGCCCTTCGAGTCCCAGTACATCGTCAAACACCTCGAACAGTTCGCGCCCGTCGACCGCGTGGTCCTCGACAGCGTCTCCGGGCTGTCGGCGATGGGCGACGACTACGACCGCTACCGCCGGGCCGTCCTCGACCTCATCAGGCTATTCTCCGACGAGTTCGAGGCGACGACGATCCTGACCGCCGAGGAGAGTGGTCTCGGTGCGGACTCGGGCGAGGCCACGGTCGCCGTCTCGGACTCGATCCAGTACAACACCCACGGCGTCGTCCGACTCTGGCGGGAGAACATCGAGGGCGACTACCACCGCTTTTTGGAGGTGATGAAGATGCGCGGCGTCGACCACGACACCCGGGTGTTCCAGACGGACTTCGACGACGACGGAGTGCGGCTCATCCCCCGGATGCGCACCCACCCCGGCGAGTTCGTGCCCGACGACTTCATGGCGACCGGGATCGGTGGCCTCGACGCACTGCTCGGGGGTGGCATCGTCCTCGGCGGGACGATGTTGCTCGAACACGACGGCCAGGCCAGCCCCCACTCCATCCTCACGAGTTTGATGCGGGCCGCCGTCGACAACGACATGTCCATCGCGCTGGCTCCACCGGTCGAGTTACCGCCCAAGCGACTGGAGACGATCATCGACCGGGACGTGGGCGACATGGACGAGATGCTGGAAAACGACGAGCTATTCCTGCTGGACTACCCGAACATCTGGCGCAACACCCGCCGAAACGTGTTCAAGCCGCGGGAACACGACGACGAGGGAGCCGAGTCGGTCCTCGAGATCATCGACGAACGTCGCGGCGACAGACCGATGTTCAGTGCGATGAACGTCGAGGCGATGGTGCCGGTCATGGACGAGAACGAACTCAAGCGGATGCGGTTCTGGGAGGAAGAGAACCTGATGGGGGAGGACGATACCTCGCTGTACTTTTTCAACCCCGGGACGTTGCCGGACGAACTCGCCGAGTTCTACAAGAACAGCGCGTGGCAGGTCCTCCGGACGTGGATCAACGACAAGGGACTCCAGTACATCAAGCTGAAGAAGTCACCGGCCGGCTTCCTCGGCTCGACGCGACTGGTCGAGTACACCGAGGCGAAACCGTACATGCGCGTCCAGCGACCGCCGCGAGCCGACGAGGAGAGTTGAGATGAGCAAGCACACCCCCGCCAAATCGGGTAACTTCCTCGTCCTCGCGCCGGCCATGAGCGACGAGAAGGCCGACCAGTGCCACGACCTGCTGTCGGGCGAGTCGCCCGAGAACGTCGACCTGTTGCGGATCGTCTACCACCGCTCGCCCGACCGACTCGTCGACGAGTGGGCGGACCGGGCAGGTGCCCAGCCGTCGAACACGGTCATCCTCAGCGTCGACGACCGCGCCCAGTCGGGTTCGATCGGCGGCGAGAAACTGTCGGGCGAGGCCGACGGGACGGTCGAAGTCCTGGCGGCGAATCCGAACGACCTCACGGGACTGGGGATGGAACTGAACAACGCCCTGACGGCGCTGTCCGAGACGGGCAACGACGTGTACGTCTGCTTCGACTCGGTGACCGCGATGCTCCAGTTCGTCGACACCGAGAGCGCCTACAAGTTCCTGCACATGCTGACCGGCCAGTTCCACAAGGTCGACGCGGTCGCACACTTCCACCTCGATCCCTCCGCTCACGACGACCAGACGATCAGCCGGATCAAGACGACGTTCGACGACCTGATCGAACCCTAGAAGGTCGAGAGGTCGCCCTCGATGGCCCGCTCGGTGATCGAGGTCACGTCGGCGAGTCGCTCGTCGACGATTGCAGTTACTTCGTCCTCGATGTCGGCGACGGAGACCCCGTCTTCGGTGACGACGTGCGCGTCGGCCACGTGGGGCTGGTCGATGGGACGCCCGATCTGGCTGAGCAGCCGGATCTGGAGTTCGCGGATGCCGTCGACCTCGTCGACGACGGCCTCGGCCACGTCCGTCGAGAGCAGGTTGTAGATCTTCCCGATGTGGTTGACGGCGTTTTTCCCGCTCGTGGCCTCCATGCTCATCGGCCGGTTGGGCGTGATGAGGCCGTTCGCGCGGTTGCCTCGACCGACGGAGCCGTCGTCGCCCATCTCGGCGGAGGTGCCGGTACAGGTCAGGTAGATCGCGCCCTCCTCGTAGTCGTCGGCGGTGTTGACGTGGACGGTCACGGAACGGTCCGTGATCGAGCGGGCGAGGTCGCCGACGTACTCACGGACCCCCTCGACGGCATCCCGGTAGGCGTCGAGGTCGGCGACGTACTCGTCGATCATCGCGACGGCGACGGTCACGTCGACCTGATCGCCCTCGCGTTTGCCCATCACCTTCACGTCCGGGCCGATCTCGGGGTTGTCGTCGGCGTACTCGCCGTTGAGTCGGCGCTCGGTCTCGTAGACGATCCGCTCGGTCTCGGTCAGCGGCGCGTGGCCGACGCCGAAACTCGTGTCGTTGGCCATCGGGACCGCGCCGTCTTCGCCGAACACTTCCTGCAGGTCGCCGCTGCCTTCGCCGAGTTTCACGTCGATCACGACGTCCCGACCCACGTCGAGCTGGGGGATCTCCTCGTTGAGGTAGTCGCGGGCGGCCTCCAGGGCGATGGTCTCGGCCGGGATCTTCGTCCCCTCGTACTCCTTGGTCGCGCGGCCGACGATCAGCAGGTAGATCGGTTCCTGGATCTCCCCGCCGCCGAAGGCCGGCGCGGCACTGCCCGCGACCAGCTGGGTCTCGTCGGTGTTGTAGTGGAGGGGCTTGCCGACGCGTTCGAGGTAGGCCTGGGCGAGCGCCTGCGAGACGCGCTCGGCCACGCCGTCACAGATCGAGTCCGGATGCCCGATTCCCTTCCGCTCGACGATCTCGACTTCCTGATCTTCGACTGCGAGCCGGTTGGTCGGCTCGACGCGAATGTTCCGCTCGGTCATTACCTCCACCTTGGCAGGTGGGGATTCTATAACTTCCGGAAATGTCGAGACTGACAGAATTACTGTCAGGCATCCCCGTCTGCGAGCAACATCCCGAGATAGGAGGTTCGGATGCCGTCGTCGGGGTCCAGATCGAGCGATTTCAGGAGGTCCTGTGCCGCATCGCGCTCGGTCGGCACGTCGGCCTCGCGCTCGCACTCGGTCTCGACCTCGACGAACTCGCCGACCTCCGACACGGAGTCGAGCGTGACGGTGAACTCGTGGACCCGGAACCGGGTGCGCTCTTTCTCGACCGTGGCGGCGGGCGAGAAGCCAAGCGACTCGAAGATGGCCTGCACGCGCTCACGATCCGCTACTTCCGACTCGATCTCCTCGCGGGTCTTGGACTCGGCCTCGACCAGCGGTCCCTTGTAGGTCAACTCGGTAATCGCTCCGTCGGAATCACGTTCCTCGCGGAGGCGCAGTGCCTCGTCGGTCGCCGCGAAGTCCCGGTGGGGCGCGTCGAAGTAGGTGTCGACCTGTTCGACGGTCCCCAGCGGTTCGGCGTCCAGTTCGGCCAGTCGGTCCCGGACGGCCTCGTGGTCGGCGCGGACTTTGACCTCCACTTCGTACATACCACCCGATTCGCGGGGCTGGACTAAAGAATCCGGATTCCGACCGGTCGCGGCCCGGGTCGAAACGTTGTGCTTATAGGCGTAACCCATGACCTTCAGGGTATGAGTGACGAAGCCGAGGCCGACGAGGCCGAACAGGCCGATGACGTAGCAGACAGCGAGGAGACAGCCGAATCCGAACAGTCCGGACTCCAGGCGGGCGACTTCGTGGAACTGGACTACACCGCCCGCACCGTCGAGGAGGGCACCATCGTCGACACGACCCGTCCCGAGGTCGCCGAGGAGGAGGGCCTGGACGAGGAGGGCCGCGAGTTCGAGCCCCGCACGCTCGTGCTGGGCGAGGGCTTCCTCTTCGAGGCCGTCGAGGACGACATCATCGGCGGCGAGGTCGGCCAGAGCGACACCGTCGAGATCGCCGCCGACGAGGCCTTCGGCGAGTTCGACGAGGACGACGTGCGCACCGTCTCGGTCAACAAGATCCCCGAGGACGACCAGTACCCCGGCGCGCAGGTCCAGATCGACGGCCAGCAGGGCCGCGTCGAGACCCTCGTCGGCGGCCGCGCCCGCGTGGACTTCAACCACCCGCTCGCAGGTGAGGACATCGAGTACGACTACGAGGTCGTCGGCCAGGTCGAAGACCGGCTCGAACAGGCCCGCAGCCTGTTCGACATGTACCTCGGCATGGATCTGGAGATGTGGATCCAGACCGACGAGGTCGAGGAGGAGGAACTCGTCCAGCCCGACGAGGAGGGTGACGAGGACGAGGAACCCGAACCCGAGACCGAGGTCGTCGAGGTCGAGAAGGAGACCCTCTACATCGAGGCCAACCCCCAGCTCAGCATGAACCAGCAGTGGATGATGCAGAAGCAACAGATCTGCCAGCAGGTCACGGACCTGCTCGGGCTCGACCGCGTGATCATCCAGGAGATCATCGACGGCTCCGGGATGGGGATGGGCATGGGCGGCATGATGGGCGGCATGGGCGGCGGCGAGGGCGACATCGAGGAAGCCCTCGAAGACGCCGACGTGGACGCCGACGAGATCATGGAGGAGATCGAAGGCGCGGCCGAAGACGCCAACGAGTAACGCCGCCGACGGTTCTGTCGTCGGAAACGCCGTCGTTCTCGGAATCCTGACTGGTTGGGGGTCCGTTTTTTCCGGATCCCAGGCGTAATCCATACGGGGACGGGTCGCGGTGGCCCACTTCTGGCCACGTCGCGATCGGGTCCCGAAACCATCGTACACATGATCACGCAAGCCACTGGAGACGCGTCGGCGCTCGTAGCGCCCGTTGCACAGACCAACGCGGTCGAGATACTCCGGAACGACACGGTACTGAGCGCATCGCTGTGGATCAACGTCGCCCTCGCCGGCCTCGCGATTTTGCTGTTCGTCTACATGGGCCGGAACGTAGAGACACCACGGGCGCGGCTGATCTGGGTATCGACACTCCTGGTACCACTGGTCTCGCTCGCCAGTTACACGGCCCTGCTCTCGGGGTTGACCGTCGGGACGCTGGAGATGCCCGCGGGACACGCCCTGGCCGGTCAGGAAGTGTTCTCCCCGTGGGGCCGATACCTGACCTGGACGTTCTCGACGCCGATGATCCTCCTCGCACTCGGACTGCTCGCCGGCACCGATACGGCGAAACTGTTCACGGCCATCACGATGGACGTAGGGATGTGTGTGACCGGGCTGGCCGCCGCGCTCGTCACCCAGTCGTACCTGCTTCGCTGGGTGTTCTTCGGGATCAGTTCGGCCTTCTTCGTCGCCGTGCTCTACGTGTTGCTGGTCGAGTGGCCCGACGATGCCGCACGGGCCGGTACGGCCGAGATATTCGGAACGCTGAAGCTGTTGACCGTGGTGTTGTGGCTCGGCTATCCGATCCTCTGGGCCCTCGGTATCGAGGGGTTCGCCCTGATCGACGCGGCCGTCACGTCGTGGGGGTACTCCGCGCTGGACATCCTCGCGAAGTACGTGTTCGCGTTCCTGCTCCTGCGCTGGGTCGCGGGTAACGAGGACACCGTCGCGTCGGCCCCGGACGGAGCGACGGCGTCGGCTGTCGCCGACGACTGACGATCAGGCGATATCCCGCGACGTGTCGATGGAGACCTCCTCGACGAGGTCGAGTTTGATCACGTCGGAGGGCGCGCGGCCACCCCGGAATTTCGGGATGGCCAGCCGGTTCTCCACGTCGTCGCCGTTGGTGCCGGTCTCCAGCTGGAAGATCACGTCGGCGAAGTGCTCGGTGGAGTCCCGGAGGCGGGGAATCTGATGACCGGTCAGGCAGTGCAGGACCGCCAGCGAGCCGGTGTTGAAGATGTGGTTCTGGAGGTCGTTCATGAAGTTGCGGAACCGCGAGGGCGGTTCCTGAGTCTCTAGGACGTTCACCGGGTCGATGATGAGGTTCGAGGTCTCCGGGAGCGCGGAGACGAGCTTGCCGGCGTTGTCCAGCGGTGCTTCCCCGGGAATGTGCCGGACGGTCGGGTCGCCGGTCTCGGTCGGCGAGTTGCGGATGCTGTCGGAGACGGCTTCTTCGGAGCGGTCGAGCGAGAGGTAGAGTGTGCCCCGCGTCGCGGTGAGTTCGTAGAGAAATAGCTCAGCCTGGCTGGCCGGGTCGGCACAGAGCGCGACGATACTGCCGGCCGGGATCCCACCGTTGAGCTTCCGGTCGAGAACGTCGATCCCGGTCCGGAGCCGATTCTCCATGTCAGTATGAGCCAAGCGTACCCAGCAGATTAAATATTCCGTTGTTGAACCTTTCTTGCGACCCGTCGATACCCCGTAGGAACCGTTCGTGTCGGGCGATCTCCACTCGAAACGTAGGTTATGCGTGCCGCGACCGGACAGTGCAACGCGGCGCGCGCGGTCTCGGCCGGGACCGTTGCCGCGTCGTCGGTCGGGCTGGTCTCGACCAGTACCGCCGCGAGTGGCGCCGCGTCGAGTTCGCGGGCCATCGCTGCGGTCTTGACGGCGTCCCGGAGCGACCGGCGTCGCGGTGTCGAGACGAGGAGCGTCCGGTCGGCGACCCGCAACGGGCCGACCGCGTCAGCCATCGCGCCGGCCGGACAGTCGAGCAGTACCGGCCCGTCCCACGCTCGCAGACGGGGTGCCGCGGCGGCGAGGGCGTCCGCGTCGGCACCCGTCGCCGAGAGGACGGCGAGGCCGCGGTGGTCGGGCGGGGTGTGGGCGACGCTCGCGGGTCGCCGTCCGTCGGCCACGGCGGCGAGACCGGGTTCGCGCGGGACGCCGGCGACACGGTGGAGGTCGGGCATCTCCACGTCGGCGTCGACGAGTAGCGGTGAGCGGCCGTCGGCGGCGAGTGCGTGCCCGAGTCGGTACGTCGTGGTCGTCTTCCCGCACCCACCTTTCCCGCCGGCTATCGCGAGCATGTTCGCGGGTGGTCGCGGTTTCGGTCAAAAGCGTTCGGAGCCGGGTTCCCCCGTCGCGACTAACGAGGGATTCAAGGGGCCGCGGGTCGCGGGTTCTCTCAATGCCCCAGGACCACATCATCAGCGCGAAACACCTCTCGCGTGCCGACATCGAGTCGGTACTGGATCGCGCGGCCGAGATCGCCGCCGATCCGGACGCGGTGGCCGACCGGCACGCCGGGAAGTTGCTCGGTATGCTCTTTTTCGAGCCGAGCACGCGCACGAAGATGAGTTTCTCCGCGGCGATGAAACGACTCGGCGGCGACATCGTCGACATGGGCCCGGTGGACCAGTCCAGCGTCAAGAAGGGCGAGAGCCTCGCCGACACCGTGCGCGTCGTCGAGGGCTACGCCGACGCGCTCGTGATGCGCCACCCGCTGGAGGGGTCGGCCAAGATGGCCAGCGAGTTCGTCGACGTGCCGCTCATCAACGCGGGCGACGGGGCCGGTCAGCATCCGACACAGACCCTGCTGGACCTCTACACGATCCGTGAATCGGCCGGCTTTTCGGACCTGACGGTGGGGATCATGGGCGACCTGAAGTACGGCCGGACGGTCCACTCGCTGGCCCACGCGCTGACGACCTTCGACGCCCAGCAACACTTCATCAGCCCCGAGAGCCTGAAGCTCCCGCGTGGCGTCCGGTACGACCTCCACGAGGCCGGGGCCTCGATGCGGGAACACACGGAACTCGAGGAGGTGCTGGACAGCCTCGACGTGCTGTACGTCACCCGAATTCAGGCCGAGCGGTTCCCCGACGAGGACGAGTACCGCAAGGTCGCCGGGGAGTACCAGATCGACGCCGAGACCCTGGAGGCGGCCAAAGACGACCTGGTCGTGATGCATCCGCTACCCCGCGTCGACGAGATCGCACCCGACGTGGACGAGACCGATCACGCACGCTACTTCGAGCAGGCACACAACGGCGTGCCAGTGCGGATGGCACTGCTGGACCTCATTCTGGAGGGCAACCTATGAGCGACGAACAGAAACTCCGCGTCAGCAAGATCACCGAGGGAACGGTCATCGACCACGTCACGGGCGGCCAGGCGCTGAACGTCCTGGCGATCCTGGGCATCGACGGCTCCGGCGGCGAGGAGGTGTCCATCGGGATGAACGTCCCCTCCGAACGGCTGGGCCGGAAAGACGTGGTGAAAGTCGAGGGCCGCGAGTTGAGCCAGGACGAGGTTGACGTACTCTCGCTCATCGCGCCCGCGGCGACGATCAACATCGTCCGGGACTACGACGTGGTCGAGAAACACCGCGTCGAGCGCCCCGGCGAAGTCGTCGGGGTCCTGCAGTGTCCGAACCGCAACTGCATCACGACGAAAGACGAGCCGGTCGACTCGCGCTTCGCCGTCCTCGACGAGGGCGTGCGGTGTGCCTACTGCGACACGATCATCCGCGAGTCCATCGCCGATCACATCCACGTCGGCTGAGTCACTCCGCGCGGAGGCTCAACACGACGACGCTACCCTGGGAGTCGGAATCGGACCCCGGTCGATCATCGATCCGGACCTCGCCGCCGAAGAAGGTGGCGATCCAGTCGACGAGCCACAGTCCCACGCCGCTGCTGTGGGTCAGCTGCGTCACCGCCGCGTCGCCGGTGACTACTTTTCGCTCGTGGTCGGGGATGCCCGGTCCGTCGTCCGCGACCCGGAGTTCGACCCACTCGGCCGGTTCGACGCTGTCGCTGGCGACCGTCCGCGGTGGGTCCCCGTCCGCTACGATCTCGACATGGACCGTGGGCGAGTCCCGTTCTGCGTGTTCGATAGCGTTCTCGACGAGATTGGCGAGTGCGATCCGGAGCGACTCGTTGCCCCTGACCTGGATCGGGCCGTCGAAATCGGTCTCGACCGTCGCGTCCGGGTACTGTTCGCGCACGTCGGCGAGGACAGCCTCGGCGATCACGGCGAGGTCGACGGTCGGCGCGTCCTGCATTCGGGTACCGAGCGACTTCTGGACGCGCCGGATCTTGTCGCTGGTCTCGACCAGATCGAAGGCCGTCTCGTTGATCCGCTGGGCGTACTCGGCGACGGAGGCCGACTCGGTCTCCAGCTCGACGAGGTCGGCGTACTCGATGACGGTCGTGAGGTCGTTGCGGAGGTTGTGCCGGAGCAGTCGGTTGATGACCTCCAGCCGGCGCAACAGGCGCTTCCGGTCGGAGATGTCGCGGGTGATCCCCGCCGTCCCGCGGAACTCCTCGTCGAAGGGCAAGACGGCGATGTGGGTCTCACAGGGAATCACCTGCCCGTCTTTCCGCACGAGGTCGTGCTCGAACTTCGCGCTCGGGCCGAGCGGGTCGTCGTCGGAGACGATCCGGCGGACCAGTTCCCGGGCCCGTTCCATGCCGTCCTCGGTCATACCGATACGGGCACCCTCTTCGCCGGACTCGCCGCGTTCGTACCCGGAGAGTTCGTGCAGCGCCTCGTTGACGTAGATGTACCGCTCGCGGTCGTCGAGCGCCCAGACGGCGTCCGGGATCGCCTCGATGATCGTCTCGTACTGTTCGAGTTCCTCCCGCCGTCGCTCGCGTTCGGTCACGTCCCGGAGGACGCCGATGGTACCGCGGAACTGGTCCTCGTATGGCCGCAACGCCACCCGTGCCTGATAGATGCGCTCGTCGTCGCCGGGATAGGCGCGGAACTGGAACTCGCCGCGTTCGGTGTCCGCATCGTCCGAGAGCAGGCGACGCACCACGTCGGTGTAGGGTTCGATCACCTCCTGGTGGAGGACGCCGTCGGCGACCAGCTGCGGGATCGGCGTTCCGATGGCGTCCGCCTTCGTCATCCCGAGCAGGGCCGCGCCGTTTTCGTTGCCGCTGACGATGGTCGCGTCCTCGTCGAGGACGAACACACCGTCGGGCACCGTCTCGACGATGGTCTCGTAGTGTCTGCGGTCGGTCGGGGCACCCACGGACGAATCGCCCGCCGGCTGGTCCGTGTCGGGGGGCGACGACTCGCCCCCGGTCGCCCGGATGGCGTCGGTGACACGGCTGGCGAGTTCGGGCACGGCGCCGTCGGGCCCGAGCGGGACGTAGTCGGTCGCACCGGCGGCGATGGCGTCGCTCGCGGCCCGCTCCGATCCCTGCCCCGTCGCGATCACGAAGGGGAGGTCCGGGTGGGACTGGCGGACCGACCCCAGCAGTGCCAGCCCGTCGCCGTGGGGGAGGTCAAGCCCGGTCACGACACAGTGGATCGGCTCGTCCGCGCCCAGTCGCTCGTGCAGCGCGGCCCCCGTCGGGACTCTCGCGACCGTCACGTCGTCCGTGGCCGAATCGAGCGCGGCCGCAACGTCCGCGCCCCCGGGTTCGGGGACGACGGCGATCCGCTTGTCAGCCATTCACACGTACCTGGGGAACGAGACTCAAATACCCTCCGCCAGGGTCGGAGTCGGACACGAGGGGGTCGGCCCCGGAAGGATTATACCTCGACCCGTCGTTTTCTGTCATGCAATGTCCAAGAAGCTCAAGCTCGCCGCCGCCCTGGTCGCCATCGTCCTCGTGTACCGTCTGGCGGTCAAGAAGTGAGTCGGCGACACTGACGTATCGCGCGCGAACCGCCCTGGCCCCGACGGGCTTTTCCCGGCCGCTGTGTACCCACAGATATGTACGGCGTCGTCACCCGCAACGAGGAAGAGTTGGCCTGGTCCGAGTTCGACCGGTCGTTCTACGAGGTCAAAGACGTCACCGGCCGGGCCGCCGAACCCGTCCCCGAGGGCATCAGCATGGTCTCCTGTTTCGGCGACAACGCCGCCGCCGACGCCAATCCCGACCTCGTCCCCGTCTCCGAAGACGGCGAACCCGCTACGCGGGAGCGTCGCTACTTCGACTGGGCCTACGTCTGCCCCACCCGGGACGATTACCGGGAGGGCCTGCTCGAGATCGTCGAAGACGCCGCCGACGTGACCCCGGACGTGCGCCTCGACGACGTGGGCTTTCCCCGCCCGGAGTACTGTCACTGTGACCGCTGTGAACGACGCTTCGCCGACAGCGAGTTCGAGGACTGGTTCGCCTGGCGCGCCGACGTGATCACCGAGTTCGTCCGCGAGGCCCGCGAGCGCGTCCCCGGCGACCTCTACCTGACGCTGTACCCCGACCCCTACCCCGGCCACGTCTACGAACGGGCCGGCCTCGACGTCGACGCCCTCGAAGAACACGTCGACGAGTTCGTCGTCCCCATCTACGACATGGCCTACACGACGACCTACTGGCTGGAGATCATCGCGTCGGGCTTCGCCGACGCCCTCGACACGCCGTTCAGCGTCGAGTTGTACGCCGTCGACGTGGAGATCGACAACCTCATCGACGCCGCCGAGGTCGCCAGCGAGTACGGCGAGAGCGTCCTGTTCGGCTACGACGCCAGCAACGCCCGCGCGACGCTCAGGCGCATGAACGCCGACGGTCGCGAGGGCGAGGAGTTCGGAGCTTAATCGACCGGGACGACGGTCTCGACCGTCTTGTTGCCCTGCTCGGTCTGCAACGTCGTGAACAGGAGCCCGTCGTTCTCCCTGAGCGCGAGCCCGTCACCGATTCCCACGTTGATCTCGAACGTGCTGACGACCGTCTCGTTCGCGGCGATGGTCCCCGGGGCGACCTCCCCGCTCCAGGCCTCCTTCTTCGCGCTGCCGTTCTCGTACCTGGTGAACAGGGCGTGATCCGCCGTCACGTTCAGCGACGTGTTCCCCGTATTTCTGATCGTCGAGTTCACCACCCGGCAGGTCTGGCCACACTCCGACCCCCCGACGAGCGTGAAGTTCAGCGCCACGTCGCTCCCGTTTCCGTCCCCCGTGGTCGGCGGTGCGGTGTCGTCGCCCCCGCCGCCCGGAACCAGTCCGAAGACGAACGCCGCACCGACCCCTGCTATCACGACCGCGCCGACGACACCGACGACGACCGCCATCTGTGATCGTTCCATCCGTACCCCCACAGAGCCACGTGTCAGGGTTAAAACTACTTCCGGTTACGACGCGTAGAATGGACCTCGAAATCGCCGACGGACCGCCGATCACAGCGCCTGCTCGCGCCATCTGAGCAGTTCCGCCCGGTCGCGGGTGTCCTCGGGCAGGTCGCCGAACCAGCGCGCGTCGGAGATCTCCCCGTCGGGATCGCGGACTTCGAGGTCGGTCGACTCCGCCCGGGCCGCGAACACCGGGAGGACCCCCCAGGCGCGATGGCCGTCGCTGCGGAAGTTGACTCGTGCGAGGATCCCCACCCCGTCGTAGGCGGCGTCGATACCGGCCTCCTCCCGGAGTTCGCGGCGTGCGCCCTCGCGCAGTGACTCGTCGGCCTGGACCTCACCGCCGGGGACGACCCACATGTCGACACCCTCGTGACGGACGAGCAGGAGGTCGCCCGAATCGCGGTAGACCAGCGTGTGCGCACCGTAGGGAAGCCCGTTCTCCCGGATGCGGTCGGCGACGGTCCGGAAGCGCGACCGGGAGACGCTCCGCGTGCGCTCGTACTCGACGTAGTTCTCGTGGTCGCTGGCGAGCCGGTGATACGTCTGTTCGGCCCGCTGATCGGCCTCGTCGGCGAGATACCACAGGTTGTCGACGACAGTCATCGTGCCGCGTCTGCGTGGCGTGGCGTTTGCACGCGATCCGGAGGGGCGGCGAAAGAGTGCGAACGGTTGACCATGTCGACGTATTTCACACGAGCCAGCAATAAGTCTTCGACATTGGCCGTCGAGACCGCTCGCCCGTCCGAAGCGTCTCCCGGCGGTCGACGCTTCCGGCTCACGGTTGCACCGCTCGCACATCCCAAGCTCCTCCCATTCGGTCGGAGCTTCCGGCAGACGCCCGTCTGACAGGGAATTATACGCGTGCGGCCGACTTGCACTGTCATGGGACACGGGAGCAACCCTCCCGGACGTGATCGGTTCAGGGGTCGTGGGCCGAATCGCTTCGGGGACCAGTCCGAGTGGAACCGTACCGACGAGGGGCGTGAGCGGACGCGCGGTGAGTCCCGATGACGACCACGGAGCGCGTGGCCGACCGGGACCGCGGGCGGGCCCCGGCGGACGGGACCGTCCTCCTGCTGGCACCCTCCGTCGGTGGTGCCGAACGGGACGCCTGCACGGAGTTGCTCGCGCACCACGACGCCGCGAGTACCCGCGTGATCCACGTCCTCTACATGGAGTCGGCCATCGAGCGGTACCGACTGATCGAGTCGCGACTCCCAGATCACCCCGCGGAGTCGGCTGTCGTCGCGGTCGGGGCCGGCGGCGTCGTCGGCGAGCGCGGACCGGAGCCACCGGCGGACCACTACCACGTCCAGCGGCTGACCGATCCGGCCGATCTGACGGGACTCGGGATGGCGCTCAACGACGCCCTCGGCGAGTGGGCGGCGGCCGGCGACGTGACGCTCTGTTTCGACTCGCTGTCGATCCTCCTGCAGTACGCCGACACCGAGCGTATCTTTCGGTTCCTGCACATGCTGACCAACAGGCTGACCGAACTCGGGGCGAGCGCCCACTTCCACATCGATCCGGCCGCCCACGACGAGCGGACGGTCGCGCAACTGGCCCAGGCATTCGACGAGCAGGTCAGGGTCGACGGCGACGGCGACCGCATCGTCCGTGGGTGACCGCGAATCAGTCCCTTTTTAGGCCGGCGTGAGTAGATTTCGGGTATGAGTTTCGAGGAAGACGACACCGTCATTCTGCACGACGAGCACAGCGAACACGACGGCGAGGAGGGTGTGATCACGCAGGTCATGGAGACGATGTTCGGCGACGCCAACTACACCGTGAGCTTCGACGACGGCCAGGAAGCCGGCATCTCGGAGGACGCGCTCGAACTCGTCGACGAAGCCGACGACGAGGAGTAACGTAGCCGTGCCGTCGGTCCCCTTCCACTACGTCGACCTCCGCGCCTTCTGTTACGCCACCGAGGACGAGAAGCGCGTCGCGGGCGCGCTCCGAACCTTCCTCCCCGAGGAGGTCGAGATCGAGCGCGCGACCTCGGAAGGGCACCACGGCGACCGCATCGTCGTCCTCTCGGCCCGGGTCGAACGGGCCGACGAGATGCGCCACGTGCTGGACCGCCTGAGCGACCTCGACACCGCCCAGCAACTGGCCGACGAACTCGACGAGCGGGTCGACGACAACTGCTCGCTGTTTCTCAGACTGGACAAGCAGGCCGCCTTCGGCGGCGACGTGCGACTCGGTGACGGACTGACCGTCCGGGCCAAGGTCGAGGCCTACCCCGCGACGAAGGAGAAAGCGGTCGAGAACGCCCGCGAGGCCCTGGAGACGTTCATCGCGGAGAAGTGATGTACGAGGGGGTCCACGCGCGACCGGACGGTGAGAGTACGGTCGCGCGGCAGGCGCTCACCGCCGCGGAGTACGGGTATTCCGGGATCGTCGTCCGCAACCACGGCGACCAGCCCTGCGATGCCGACTACGAGGAGATCGCCGAGACCTACGGCATCGACGTGGTCGACGGCGTCGAGGTCCGGGCCGACGATCCGTCCCGGGCCAGCGGCTTCGTCGGCAACTACCGCGACGAGAAGACCGTGGTCTGTGTCCACGGCGGCGACACCCGACTCAACCGCTTCGCCGTCGAACAACCCGCCGTCGACGTGCTGGCCCATCCGATGGACGGCGGCGACTTCAATCACGTCCTCGCCAAGGAAGCGGCGCGCAACGGCGTCCGCGTGGAGTTCTCGCTGACACGGGTCCTTCGAGAGCAGGGCGGCACCCGCGTCAGGGCGATCCAGGACCTCCGGAAACTCCGGGAACTCGTCGAGACGTACGACGCCCCCTACGTCGTGAGCGTCGACCCGACCTCGCATCTGGACCTGCGCGCCCCGCGAGACCTCCAGGCCGTCGGCGAGGTGATCGGTTTTTCCGCCGAGCAAGTCGAGCAGGGTCTTCAGGAGTGGGGGCGACTGGCCGAGCGCAACCGCGAGCGGCAGTCCGACCGGTACGTCGAGCCGGGTGTTCGGCTCGGGGAGTACGAGGGCGGAGACGACGAGCCTCCCGGGAGAGACGGCGACTGATTCCCTCGGGAATTACAGTGAACCATTGTACGACACGCTCAAGTACTACGCTTGGTAGTCGGGAAAGGTTCTTATGCGGGAACCGCTTCAGCTAGAACAGACTCAACTGGAGGCACTTGCGATGACCTTCCGAGAACAACTCCGCTCGATAGAAGAGCGGTATGGTGTGAGTGAGAGCGAACATGCCCGGGAGCTTGGGCGCACTGTCGCGGACCTTCAGGATTAGCACGGTTATTCTGCTGCTTCGAGAAACGAGACGAACTCCCCTTTCCCAATACCGTCGGTACTGACGAGTTCGTCGTGTCCGGCACGTGTAACGGATTCGGTGAGGAAGTCCGTACAGAGTTCGGTATGCGCATCCCCGTAGTGCGCCAACGCTTCTGAGCGAGTGAGATCGAGGTCGTACTCTGCAAGACTGATCTCGATGCCATTCTTCCGTACAACGGTGTCACACCCCCACTCAGAGAGTAACGAGAACGCCGTCGTATTCCGGCGAACCGTGAGAAGCCGCTTCGATTCGGAAATATACTCGTTGAACCACGTCTTCCAGTCGTACGCTTCAGTCGCAAAGTCAGGAAATGAGAACCCGGTTTCGATGCTTTCCAGGTACCACTGAGCCATACTGATCGAAGTCCGGTGATTCGCATTGGGTAGTGCGTGTTTCAGAATCAGCGTCGACATCAACTGCCCTGCGACATCGACAGCAGTGCCGGTCCAGTCGACGCGAGCGATAGCATCGGGAATCCGCTCTAATTCGATCTGCTTGTAAATTTCGAGTTTCTCTTCCTCTTCCAGCTCCGTTTCCTCGACGATCTCCTCGAATATCTGGAGCAACCGTACCGTAATCGTCCGATCCTGCGAGGACATCTCATCGAGTGTGTCTTCAAACGCCACATCAAGATCCTCGACAGTACCGCTCGCCCCACGATTTGTATACAGTACAAAGAATTCCTCCTCGAAATCGTAGTGCTCGATCATCGCGTCTTGCCCTGCTGTCGTTATCTCGTCCCTGTCTTGCGTGACATACGCGAGAGAGTAGTGAGAATCATCGGGATGATGGTAATAGACACGGGCAGTCATCCCATCAGTGTAACCAACAGACCGGATTAAAACATACTACATCCAGTGGCGGACGAGCACGTTCGGACAATACTACTGAAACGCGCATTACCTGTACTGAACTGGTCCTCTCTCACTCCCCGTCGTCGATCTCGATGGTGACCGGGTCGTCCGGGTCCCGCGTGGGAATCGACCGCTCGTAGATGTTCTCCAGCGCCGTCCCGGCGTGGGCGACGAGCATCTCCAGCAGGGAGCGCGTCTCCTCGGTGACGGCGGTGTCGCCGCGATCCAGCGCGACCAGTGCCGTGGTGGCGCTGTCGGTCTCGGTGACGAGGATGGTCACGACGCGCTCTACGTCGTCGGGGAGGCCCGCCGGGAGGTCGTCCTCGTGGGTGACGACGGTGGCTGGTTCCGCGCCGGCGGCCAATCCGGCCAGTTCCGCGATGGTCTCCTCGTCGACGCCGGCGATGGTACTCTCGACGAGGGTGGCGAAGCCGCCCCGGCGCTCGACGAAGGCCACGTCGCGGAACTGGACGAGCGTCGTGGCGGCCTCGACACAGAGGGAGCTCACCTCGTCCATCGTGGCACACTCGTTCAGCGCCCGCCCGTAGTGGTTCGTGTCGGCGGCGCGGTTGGCGAACGTCTCGATCCGGTCGCGCTGGCGTTTCAGTTCCGCCCTGTCGATCCGACTCCGAACGTCGTAGATACCCACGAGGACGCCCGCGAGCGTCCCGGCGGTGACGTTGTCCATGGCGACGTAGGGGGCCGCCCCGAACACGTCGAAGGTCTCGGTGGCGACGTTCAGCGAGAACAGGATCAACGCAGTGATGGCGGCGAAGGCGACGGCCCCGCCGACGACCCACGCGCCGACGACGGTGCCGTACTCGACGTAGTCGGGGCTCCGGGCGACCCAGACGCCGGCGAAGGTGATCGCGGCCGCCATCGCCAGGAACGGGACCAGGTCGACCAGGAACCCGACGGTCGTCGACGTGCGAGCCATCGCGTGCGCGACCTGGACGGCGGCCAACAGGAGTCCCACAGCGGCGATGGCCGACCCCTGGAGCCGTCGTTGCATAGTCCCCAATGGCCGTCATGATAGTTGGCTCTATGGGTCGTTTTCGACGTCGACTCGCCGAACCGAACGGAGCGGACTCCGACAGGGCTGGCCGGGCGTGTGATTTATGCCTGCCGCGTGACCGGCTTTCAGTATGGAGGATTACGACGAACTCGTCTCCTCGCTGACGCCCCGACAGGAGAGCGACTCGGTCAGCATCTACCAGAACACGGTCGGCATCGCCTGTCCGGCCTGCGAATCGCCGTTCGACAATCTGATCGTCTGCAAAGACGAGTACAACTCGCTGGAACTGGACTTCGCGATGGACATCTGCACCGCGATCCACGACGGCAACCCGCTCCTCTTTACGCACAAGCACTGACGGGACCGGCTGGTTCAGTCCTCGACCATCCGTGACCCACCCGGCGGCAGGAACTCCTGGATGAGGTCCGGGCTGGCGACCGACCGGACGAACGCCTCGTCGGCGAACCGGTCCTTGAACTCCCGGTAGCACATCTTGGCCATGTCGTTCTGTGCGTAGCGCCCGGGTTCGAGTTCGATGCTGGTCTCGACGTTCGGCTCGATGGCGGCGGGCGGCCCGCCGATCACGCGAGTGTCCGGTTCACATTTGATGCCGACGGCGACGCTGGCCGCCACGTCCTCGAAGTAGGTCCGGTCGCCCCGGACCGCGAACCCGCCCTTTTCGAGGTACTCGCCGCTCTCTGGCGTCTTCGACACCTGATCGGGGTCGACCATGTACACGTCGTCGGCGTACTTGCCTTCCTTCCAGACCGAGGAATAGGAGAGCGCGAACTGCGCGGCCTCCCGGAGCGTCGACTCGGGGAAGTCCACGTCCCTGGCGGGTTCACTCGGCCCCGTCGCCTTCAGGATCGTCACCGGGCCGCCGTGGGCCTGGGCGTGGAAAAACTTGTCACCGCTGTCCATGTACTTCTTGACGAGTTCCTCGTTCTGGTCGGCGTTGCGCCCGCCGATGACGAGGAAGTCGTCGCTGGTGTGGAACCAGCGATACTCCTCGTACCACTGCTCCGAGGACCGGACGGGGATCGACGCCCGCGAGAGCCAGTCGACGTCCTCGGCGTCTTCGTCCGCACCGTCGGCTTCGTCGCCACTCCCTGCCTCGT
Source organism: Halorientalis pallida (assembly GCF_049605515.1). GTDB lineage: Archaea > Halobacteriota > Halobacteria > Halobacteriales > Haloarculaceae > Halorientalis > Halorientalis pallida_A. The sequence continues at coordinate 349,915 of NZ_CP187158.1, read as the reverse complement.
CACCGTCACTGGCGTCCCACTCGTCCCGGCGGCGTTTGACTTCCGCCAGATCCTCGCGGGTGTTCTCGATGGCCGCCTGTGCGCCCTCCTTTTTCTCCTCGATGCGTTTGGCCTCGGTGTAGTGCTGGTCGGCGTTCTTCTCGACGCCCATGCTCGCGTCCACGTCGATCCGGTGATCGTCGAGTTCGATCGTGACGGTGCCCTCGCTGCCGTCGACCCCGACGACGGCCTCGGCGGCCTCGATCCCGCGCTCGGCCCCTTCCTCGAACTTCGCCTCGATGGCGTCCCAGGCCACGTCGTTCTCGCGGGCCTGCTGGACCGTCGAGAGGATGTCGTCGACGAGGTCGTACTCGGCGTACAGGAGTTCCGCCTTCTCGCGTTCGGCCTCGGCGTCGGCCTCGAAATCCTCGATAGCCCCCTGCTGTTGCTCGATGATCCGTTTTTGCTTCTCGATCTCGCTCTCGAAGTCCGGCCGGTTCCGCCCGCCGCCGTCCTCGGGCCCGGTCTCCGGTTCGGCCTCCCAGTTGGTGAAGTAGTCGTCCAGCGCCGCAGTGAAGGTCTCGAAGGCGTCGCTGGGGAGGTCGTCGTACTCCGCCATCGGCATCGGCGTGGCGTCGACGCGGAGCCCGCGGTCGGCCTCCCCGTCGCCGTCCTCGCTCCCATCCGACTCGTCACCCTCGTCCGCCGCCTCGTCGCCGCTCTCCTGACTGCCTTCGTAGTACACTCTGGGATCGAGGTCGGCCGCGTCGAGGCGGTCTCGGAGGTCCTCGATCACGGAAAAGAGGGCCTCGTACTCCTCGTCGCCGGCGTCGGCGATGTCCATGGTCTTGTCGACGCCGGCGCGGGTACAGAGTTCCTCGCCCCAGAACCCGCCGAAGTCGAGCTGGGTCGCCAGCGTCCGCACCACGTCGGTGTCCGAGTCGTCCATCTTCGCGGCGAAGGCCTCGTAGTCGGCCTCCAGCGGGTTGAATCGCGAGGAGGGGAACTCGTACGGTGAGCCGGGCGCGACGGTGCGGGACTTCAGACGGACGGTGTCGAGACAGTCGACGACCTCGCCGCTCTCGTCGAGGACGGCGACGTTGCCGTCACCGAACAGTTCCGCGACGACGGTCGTGTCCTCGTCGCCGCGCTCGAATTCGAGCGTGACGATCCGGTCGAAGCCGTACTGCTCGACGCCCACGAGGTCGGCCCCCGACAGGCGATTTCGGAGCATCATCGCGAAGTTCGGGGGCCGGCCGGGCGCGTCGGGGACGTTCTCGGCGTCGGCCACCCGGAGGTGTTTGGTCTCGCCGATATCGACCAGCAACTCCACGCGGCCCCGGTCGAAATCGCGCATCCGGAACCGGACGAGGCCGTCGTCGTAGAGGTAGACCTTGTCGACTTTCGCGCCCTCGTAGTCCCCGAACTCGCCACAGAGCGCCGCGAGGTCGACGCTCGTCAGCTCCCGCTTGCGGTCCATATCCCCCGGTCCGCCGGACGTGCAAAGAGGGTGTCGTTCGGCCCCGAAAGCGAGCCAGCGGGGGTGGCCGACTCAGGCGCTCGACCCCTGCCGCGGCGGTTCGGATCGCTCGCTCGTGTCGACCTCCTCGACCGGCTCCGAGGCCCCCTCACCGCCGAGGACGCTCTTGAGCAGCCAGATCGAGGCCGGGATCAGCAGGAAGAACGCTGCCATACCGATGGCCGTCACCAGGAGTGCTTCTTGAACCATACGAGTCGATACACCACGGGAACACAAGAAGGGGACCCCAAATCTTCAGAATCTGGGAACTAGTGGTTCCGGACCGTCAGTCCGTCGCCTCCTTGTAGTCGTTGACCAGGTCCTGCATCGACTCCTTGGCGTCGCCAAAGAGCATGCTCGTGTTGTCCCGGGCAAAGAGCGGGTTCGGAATGCCCGAGAAGCCGGGACTCAGGCTCCGCTTGTTGACGATGACAGTGTTTGCCTCCGCCACGTTGAGGACGGGCATCCCCGAGATGGGACTCCCGTCGTCCTCGTTGGCCCGGGGGTTCACCACGTCGTTGGCCCCGCAGACGATGGCCACGTCGGTCTGTGAGAAGGTCGGGTTGACCTCCTCCAGTTCGCGCATCTTGTCGTAGGGCACGTCGGCCTCGGCCAGCAGGGCGTTCATGTGGCCGGGCATCCGGCCAGCCACCGGGTGGATGCCGAACTCCACGTCCACGCCGTGTTCGTCGAGCAACTCGACGAGTTCCGCGACGGCGTGCTGGGCCTGAGCGACCGCCATCCCGTAGCCGGGGACGACGACGACCCGATCCGCAGTCTCCAGGAGCATGACGACTTCCTCTGGCGAGGTCTCCTGAATCTGCCCCTCGTAGATGTCCTCCATGTCCTCGCTGTCGCCGTCGTCGCCGCCGAGCCCGCCGAAGAGGACGTTCGACAGCGAGCGGTTCATCGACTCGCACATGATGACCGTCAGGATCAGCCCCGACGCGCCGACCAGCGTCCCGGCGATGATCAGCGCGGTGTTGCCCAGCACGAACCCCGTCGTCGCGGCCGCCAGGCCGGAGTAGGAGTTCAGCAGGGCGATGACGACGGGCATGTCCGCGCCGCCGATGGGCACCACGAGGAAGATCCCGAGGATCGACGCGGCCGCGACCAGCACCCAGTAGGACGGGACCCACGACGCCATGGGCGAGTTGCCCAGCACGTCGGGCTGGATCACGAGGACGAGGCCGGCCACGACCGCGGCCCCGAGGAACAGGACCTTGATCGCGTGACCGACGTTCGTGCTCACGGGCGAGTCACCGACGAGGCCGTGGAGTTTGCCTGCGGCGACGAGACTGCCCCAGAAGGTGACCGAGCCGATGATGCCGGCGATGGCCGCGGTGGCCGTCAGACCCATCGTGAGGGAGTCGCCGACGGCGAGTACGTCGATCAGTTCCGCGCCGGCGACCAGCGCCGACGCGCCGCCGCCGAACCCGTTGAACAGGCCGACGAGCTGGGGCATCTCCGTCGTCTCCACGGTGACGGCCAGCCAGACGCCGATCCCGCCGCCGACCAGCAGGCCGGCCGCGAGGATCAGCGGCGAGACGATGTCGAACCACAGCGCCGTCACGACGACGGCGAGGAACATCCCCGCCGCGGAGATCTGGTTCCCGCGGGTCGCGGTCCGTGGGTGGGTCATGTCCCGGAGCCCCTGGATGAACAGGATGCCGGCGATCAGGTAGGCCAGTTGCAGGGCCGCGGGGGGCAGATACTGAGCGAGTACTCCCGCCATCAGTTACCACCTCCGCGGAACTGGTCGAGCATGAAGTGACTCACCAGATACCCACCGACCACGTTGATCGTGGCCATCACGACCGCGAGAAAGCCCAGCGCGGTCGCGAGGGTATTCTCTCCGGCCCCGGCGACCACGACCGAACCCAGGAGCGTGATTCCCGAGATCGCGTTGGCCCCGGACATCAGCGGCGTGTGCAGGTTCGTCGGGATCTTCGTGATGATCTCGTAGCCGACGAAGGCCGCCAGCACGAACAGCGTCAGGTTGGTGACGAACGCCGACAGCTCAGTCGCCATCGCCGTCACCTCCGTCACCGTCGGCGGAATCACCGCCACCGTCGGCCGCGGCGTCGTCCGCGTCGGATTCGTCCGCCGCCGGGTCCTCGTCATCGCCGTCGCCGCTCTCGTCTTCCTCGGCCCCGCCGTCGTCGATGTGCGGGTTCCGCACCGTCCCGTCGTGGACCAGCAACGTCGAGTCGACGATCTCGTCCTCGAAGTCGAAGTCCAGATCGCCCTCCTCGTCGAGCAGGTTGTCGAGGAAGTGCTTGCAGTTGTTGGCGTACTGCTGACTCGCGGTGTGGCTGACCCGCGAGGGCAGGTCGGTCGGGCCGTGGACCCGCACGCCGTCGACCTCGACGGTCTCGCCGGCCTCGGTCGGTTCGCAGTTGCCGCCGGTCTCGGCCGCGAGGTCGACGACGACCGACCCGGGGTCCATGTCCTCGATCATCTCGGTCGTGACGATCTCGGGTGCCGGCCGGCCGGGAATCGCCGCCGTGGTGATCAGCACGTCGGATTCGGGCACGACCCGCTCCATCTGTCTGCGCTGTTCGGCGTAGAACTCCTCGCCCATCTCGACGGCGTAGCCCTCCTCGTCGCCCGACTCCTCGGTCGGGAGTTCGAGTTCCACGAAGTCCGCGCCGAGGCTCTCGACCTCGCGTTTGACCTCGAGGCGCACGTCGTGGCCCTTCGTGCTGGCCCCGAGTCGCTCGGCGGTCGCGATGGCCTTCAGCCCGGCCACCCCTGCGCCGATGACGAACACTTCCGCCGGCTGGATCGTCCCCGCGGCGGTCATCTCCATCGGGAACATCTTGGGCAACTCCTCGGCGGCCATGAGCGTGGCCTGATAGCCGCCGAGACTCGCCTGCGAGGACAGCGCGTCCATGCTTTGGGCGCGGCTGATCCGAGGCATCAACTCCAGCGAGAACGCGCTCACATCCCGGTCGGCCAGGTCGGCCAGCGTGTCCTCGGCCACTTCGTACGGACCGAGCAAGCCGACGACGACCTGTCCCTCGCGGTACGGGTCGGTCTCGGTATCGGTCGCGCCGAGGCCGCGAACCTGAAAGAGGACCTCGGCTCGCTCGAACACCGCCTCCCGGTCGTCGAGGACCTCACAGCCGACCGCCTCGTAGTCGGCGTCCGCGTACGTCGCCCCCTCGCCCGCACCGCTGGCGACACAGACCTCGTGCCCGTCCTCGACGAGGTCCTCGGCGACCGGTGGCGTCAGAGCGACCCGTTTCTCGCCGTCGGCCGTCTCGGTCGGAACCCCGACGATCACGGCGAACGCCCCCGCCCCGTCGTCGAACCGCCGGCGTCAGTCGAAGCGATCACTGCGTCTCGATGCGCGTGCCGTGGTACGTCGTACCGTCTCCCGCGTGGCATTGACGTACACGATTTTTTGGCTCCGACTTAAATACCCATCACAAAAACCAGAAATCTGGTACGTTTTCGGAGATGTTCGCGACGGAGTCAGCGGTCGGCGATCCGCGCGCCGGTCTCCAGCCCGTTCCGGAGGGCAGCGTGGACGCGGGCTTCGCCGGCCACCCAGTCGCCCGCGAGGTAGAGGCCGTGGTCGGCCGCCCGGTCGACTACCTCGTCGGCGACACCGTCGTCGGCCAGCGCGTAGCGCCAGTGCTGGGTGTCCGTCCAGTCGGGATCGATCAGTCGGTCGTCGCCCAGCAGGTCGGCCACCTGCTCGGCGGCGGCGGTCGTAACTGTCTCCTCGTCGGCGTCGTAGTGGTCGACCGACCAGTCGGGACTCATCTGGACGATCAGCAGGCTCTCGCCGTCGGGAACGTGCCCGTCCTTGCACTCCTCGCGGGAGAGCCAGCCCACGTCGTGACCGTCGTCGGTGTTGACCAGCGCGTAGTAGGGTCGGTCCAGTTCGAAGGGGTAGTGCAGGACGGCCGTGACGATGGTCCGGTAGGGCACCACGGCGACCGCCTCGCGTAACTCCCGGCAGAGTCGATGTTCCCAGTTCGCACAGCCCAGCAGATCCGCGGTCTGGGGTGCCGGCGGCGTGAGCAGGACGGCGTCGAAGTGACCCAGATCCTCGTGGTCGGTATCGTAGAGCCGCCAGCCCTCGTTCTCGCGGACGGGTTCGGACACGCGGACGCCGTTCTCGATCGTCGCGTCGGTCCGCTCGAACAGTCGTTTGGCCAGCCCCGTGATCCCCGACTCGTAAGTCCACTTGTGGTCGTCGGCGTCCCGCCCCTCGGAGATGTCGCCGTCGGCGTCGAACACCCAGACGGGTTCCGCGATGTCGACCAGTCCCTCGGTGTCGAGTTCCTCGGTCACCAGTTCTGAGACACGGTCGTCGTCGGACTTGAGATAGTTCGCACCGTGGTCGTACCGGCAGTCACCGTGGCGGCGCGTCGCCGCACGGCCACAGACCCCCCGGCTCTTTTCGAAGACGGTGACCGTCGCGTCGGCGTCGGCCAGCGCGTAGGCGGCACCCGCGCCCGCCGCACCGGCTCCGACGATTGCGATATCGTCAGCCATACCCGTGATTCGGGTGCGAGGGTCAAAGTTCCCCCTGCCTCGGGTCGCCACCCAGCGGGCCACTCGCCCGCTGTCGGGAGCTTCTTTGCCCTGGGGCGGGGAGGTAGGGTCATGCGACGGAGAATCTACCTGTTCGCCGGCGTCATCCTGGCGGTAACCTCGTTCCCGACGCTCCTGCTGGGCGTCATCGAGGACCCATACAACGCCGTCGGCACCCTGCTACTCGGGATCGGCGGCCTGCTGTTCGTCGTCGCCGCCAAACGTGACGAAGTCGAGGTCGGCGACTGGTCCATCTCCTGGCACCAGTTCGTCGGCGGCGCGGACGTGTTCCTCGGCGTCGGGTTCCCCCTGACGCTGTTGAACCCGGTGATCGAAGGCACCGCCACGTCGATGGACTACACCTTTTTCGTGGCCGGAATCGTCGGCGGCCTCGTCCTCGTGTTCATCGGCGTCGACGTGCTTCGCGGGAGCCACTACGTCTCGCTGGGTTCCGACGGCGAATCCGCCCTCTGAACGCCCTGAAAAGGCTACAACCGCTTGGACACGTACGGCCCGTCCTGGTAGTAGTCCAGTTTCTCCCGGTAGTACTGCCGGACGCCGATCCCCGAGAGGACCGACAGCTTCTCGAAGCCGTTCTCGACCGCCAGCCGTTCGGCCCGCTCCAGCAGTCGCCGCCCGTAGCCCCGATGCTGGTGCTGATCGTCCTCGCTCTGCTGGCCCACGCCGACCTGACTCCCGTAGACGTGGAGTTCCCGCACCAGCGCGGCGTTCTCTAGCTCCTTCCTGACGGGATCGTTCGGGAACCGCACCCGACAGAACCCGATCAGCAGGTCCTTCTCTGGGTCCTCGAAGGAGAGGAAGTGTTCGGTGCCGCCGCCGGCCTCGTAGGAGAGTTCCTGCAATTCGACCTGGTCGGGTTCCTCGTCGTTCATCCCGACCTCGCGACAGCGGATGCAGTCACAGGTCCAGCCGTGCTCGTCCATCCGCTGGCGGGCCAGTTGCCGGAGGTTGGACTTCCAGACGCCGCCCTCGATGAAGTCCGCGGGGATGTCCCGCTGGACGCGCTGGAGGCGCGTGTACTCGGGAATCATCGACTTGATCTCCGCGACGAGTTCGGCGGCCTCCTCGTTGCCCAGTGGCTCGAAGTCGCCGCGATGGTACATGTCGTAGGTCGCCGTGCCCTCGACGATCAGCGTCGGGTAGATCTTCAGGTAGTCGGGCCGCCACTCCGACTCCTCGAAGATCCGCCGGAAGTCTTCGAGACACATCTCCTTCGACATGCCGGGCTGGCCGGGCATCATGTGGAAGCCGACCTTGAACCCGGAGTCACGAAGGCGGCGGTTGGCGTCGATGGAGTCCTGCACGCCGTGGCCGCGGTGCATCTCGCGGTTGATCCGCTCGAACGTGGTCTGGACGCCGACCTCGACCTTCGTCCCGCCCAGATCGAGCATCCGGTCGATCTGCTCGGGGTCACACCAGTCGGGCTTGGTCTCGAACGTGGTCGCGACGTTGCGCACGTCGCCGACCTCGTTCTCGGCGATCACGTCTTCGAGGTAGCTGAACTCCACCTCCCCGGGGTCCTCGGCGAAGCTCTCGCCCTCGGCCGGTTCGGGCTGGGTGTCGGCGTCGTAGTCGTTCATCGCCTCGATGGCCCGCTTGACGAACCACTCCTGGTAGTCGTGGGAGCGGGCGGTCATCGTCCCGCCCATCAGGATCAACTCCACCTTGTCGACGGGATGCCCGATCTCCCGGAGCTGTTCGAGCCGGAGCGTGACCTGCCCGTAGGGATCGTAGTCGTTCTGCTTCCCGCGGGCCGCCGCGGGCTCGTGGCCCGTGTAGCTCTGGGCGCTGGAGAACTCCGAGTCGGGCCCGCCGGGACAGTAGAGACACTTTCCGTGCGGGCACCGCTCGGGCGAGGTCATGATGGCGACGGGGGAGACGCCCGACGCCGTCCGGACGGGCTTGCGCTGGAGGACTTCCTCCAACTCCTCCCGGCGTTCGAGGGGGGCGTAGTCGAGCAACTCGGAGTTCTTGGGTACCTTCGGCGAGGAGAACTCCGAGCAGACTTCGAGTTTGGCCTGCTCGACCTCGTCGCGTTCCAACTCGCCCGCGAGGATTCGGTCCACCAGCTCCTCACAGACCTGCTCGAACGCCTCCGTCTCGGTCGGGTCGGTCGTCTCCGTGCTCATTGCCGCGTGGTCAGTAGTGGACGCGTCGCGAGAATAAGGGTGTCGGCTTGGGCTATGCAGGGTCGAAATCACCGGGTTTCGGGGCCCGGTACTGTCTGGGACGGGGACAGTTGATGAGCGTCGACGAACCGCCACGCTCGACGCGGCCCCCCGGACGAACGACGACGGTGGTACTGGAGCTGTTACAGTCGAACCACGAACGGTCGATGCCCAGCCAGTACCACGAGTCGTCGACGGTGTCGACGTGGAGCGTCACCAGGTACTGGTCAGCCTGTTGGAACTCGGCGGTGACGTACTCGCCCGTTCCAAGTTCACCCTGCCAGTCCAGCACGGTCCCGTGTTCCAGCCCGGTGATCACCAGTCCGAACGAACAGGTCGACCGGTCGTTCCAGAGGGACCGGTGCTGGCCGGTGTAGTACGGGTCCCGGTCGGCGTCGGGGTCGCCGGCCGTCAGCGTCTCGATTGGCTCGGCAACTGCCGGTTCGAAGGAGAACGACCCCTTCGGAATCCGCCCACCGGGCGGTTGCGCGCTGGCCCCATCCCCGCCGCTGAGCGTCCCCCAGCGGTCACCGAACAGGTAGCCACCCACGAGTAATCCCAGGAACGCACGGCGGCGCTGCATGGCTCACGCGACACCGGCCCCGCGCTTAAAAGTTGCGCGAGTGACAGGAGGCACTCGTCCTGTCACTCGGCGAGCGTGCTGTACCGCACCTCACCCCCGTCGTCGACCACGATATCGGTCACGGCGGCGTCGCGGTCGAACCACGCCGGGTCGACGGTGACCTCGTACAGCAGATCGCCGTCACCGACCGCGACCGTGTACGCGTCGGCCTGTCCGAGTTCGATTCTGAGGGGACGATCCGGGTGGAGCGTCCGCTCGGTTTCGAGCAGGTCGCCGCGGCCGGCCGACTCGACGGCTACCGTCAGCGTGCGTTTCGGGCCGGCGTTCCAGACGGTGACACCGTGGGAGGGCGCGCGGTCGTCACTCGCATCCGAACGCTCGGCGACGGTGACCGTCTCGAACGGCGGGAGTCGGCCCGGCCGTGCCGGGACGTGTGCCGCCGTCGCGGGTTCCCGCACCGGGTCGGGGTCGGACCCGATACCGACCGAATCCAGCAGGTGCGTCAGGTCGTCGCGCGAGCAGGGGAGGTGGGCGAACACTGCGGCGAGGGGACCGGGGGCGGACGCTCGGTGCATCGCCAGCGGCTATCGGAGCGAGAGAAATGAACGTTGTGGCGGACAGTCTCCGTCAGGCCACGTCTGCGACCGCGTCGAGGACGGCGTCCAGGACGGCGTCGCGCTCGCCCGAGAGGAATTCGAGACAGCCGTCGCGGGTGCTCTTGGCGTGGAGCCCGGCGTTGGGCGCTTCCTCGGCGGCGCTCGCCGCGACCGCGCGCACGTCGAGTGCCGAGGTCGAGCGCAGGAAGAGTTCGTCCGCGGCGAGGCCGACGACCACGTCCACGTCGTCGCGGTGGCGACGGAACAGTTCGTCGAGCAGGAGGTTCGTCGGCGGGAACTCGTAGCGGTGGGCGAAGGCGTCCGTGTCCAGCACGGCGACCTCGATCCCGTTCACGTCGCGGTGTTCGAGGTTCGCCTCCGCGGTCTCGATCTCCGCGTCCATCTTCGTCCGGAACTGCTCGCTGACGTGGCTCGCCAGCCCGCGCTCGTCGTCCGTTTCGGGGAACAGCAGGTCGGCGATCAGTTCGCGCTTGTCCTCGTAGGACTGGTAGTACGCCTCCAGCGCGATTGCCTCGCGGATCTCGCGCGTGTCGTCCGCGTCGTAGCCAGTTTCGGCGGCCAGGTCGACGTAGGACTCGGGCGCGTCCTCCCAGAAGCTCACGGCGGGGAGGTGACCGATCTCCTCGCGCACGTCCTCGTCGACGTGCGCGGCGACGGTCGCGGCGATTGCGCTCGCGGTCGTCTCGGCGTCGGTCTCGGTCAGCGACGGCGAGACCAGCGTGTCGACGGCGTCGCCGACTTCGGGGTCGGCCTCCGCGGCGTCCAGCACCACGCGGTCGGCGTCGTACACGGACAGCAGGTCGAAGCCGTCCATCGACTCGCGGGTCGCGCCCGCGGCGACGAACACGAACAGGGGCAGTTTCTCGTCGTGGCGCTCGCGGTTGTCGAGCATCCCCGTCACGTCCTGGGTGGCGTCCTGCATGTCGTAGACGCCGTCTTCGAGCGGCCGGCGGTCGAAGTAGTGGTACTCGGCGTCGGCCGCGCCGTGCTGGTCGCGGACCAGCGGGAGGGTCGCGCGCTCGATGGCGACGCCGCCGACGTAGCCGTCGACGGTGGCGTTGTGCCGGACGACGACCGGTCGGTCTTCGAGGACGGCGCGCCGGATCGCGGTCGCGGCCTCGCGCACGCCGTCGATGACGCCATCGACCGCGGGGTCGTCGGCCAGCGGCTCTACGTCCTCGGGCCGAGCCTGCTCGGTCAGCGCGTCGGCCATCCGCTCGGAGACGGCCGCGTGCTCGTCGTCTTCGAGGACGACCAGCGCCTCGGTCTCGACCTGGAGTTCGCCGCGGCGACGGCGGACTTCACCGTCGAGCCTGACGAGGTCGCCGTCCTCAACTTCGGGATAGGCGCGCACGCCGGCCTCTTTGAACGCGGCGCAGTCGACGGCGCCGGTCTCGTCGCGAAGCTCGAAGACCGTCGGGCCGCTGGTCTGGCGGATGTCGGCGATCTCGCCCTCGATACGTACGTCGTCGCCGACCCGGTCTTCGAGGGTCTCGACGGCGACCTGCGTGCGCTCGACGGCGGTCTGCTCGCCGTCGGTCTGGGGTTCCGTCTCGACGACGGCCGCGCCGCCCGAACCGCCGGCGTCGGCTGCCTCTGTCTCGATCTCGGTGTCGTCGCTCTCGGATCCCGACTCCTCGTCTGCGGGTGCGCCGGTCTGGCCCGTCTCCCGCGTGTCGTCGCGCTCGCTCTTGTCGGGGACCTGCCCCACCGTGTGGCGGACCGGCCCGTCGTCATCGTCCTCGTCGTCGTCTTCGACGTTCTCTTTCAGCAGGGCGAAGTCCTCCTCGGGGTCGTCGATCAGCGTGCCGCGGAACTCGCGTTCGGACTGGCGGATCGACCACCCGAGGTCGATGTTTCCGTTGTCACGGACGTTCTTGACCTGGACGAAGACGGTGTCTCCTGGCTCCCACTCGAGGCTCTCCAGCCGCTGGTCGAGTTCGCTCCGGTGGAGGAGACCGGTCACCCGGTCCGCGATGTCGACGAACACGCCGAATTCGGCGTACCCGTCGACCGTCCCTCGGTAGAATCGCCCCGGCGTCAGCTGGTCTGCGTTCGTACCGCGGAATTCGAAGACCACGTCCTGCTGGTGTGTCTCGCAGATGTGACCTTCGACAGACGTTCCGCAAATGATACAGCTTCCCATTACCGGAAGCAAACAGACCCGGCCTAAAACTGTTGTCGAATCGCGCCGGGAATTTCGCCCCCGCCGAGCGCGCACCGATCCCCGTCGGGACTGCCGCCCCACGATGCCACGGCCCGCTGGCCGCTCACTCGAAGACCTCGCTCTCGTCTTCCAGCATCTCGATCCCGCGAGCGACTTCGCGGGCTTCGTCGGGAAAGAGCGCGACCTCGACCTCGTTGCCCTCACCGTCCTCGAAGGCGAGTTTCACGCGCTTGTCGCCGAACTCCCGCACGTCGACGCCCTCGACGTCGTACAGTTTCGCGGTCGCGTCCTTGTTCGTCGGCCCCACGTTCTTGATCGAGCCCTCCTTGAGTTCGATCATGAACTCGTCGAGTTGCAGACTGAGCATACCGGGCGTTCGCCCGCCGACGGTTAAAACGGTAGGGAGACCCCAACCTCGGCCAGCACCGCGCTCGCCGCCCCGAACCCGCGGAAGCCGTAGCCGAAGACGATAGCCGCCGGCACCGCGACGACCGGCACTGCCTTCCAGTAGGGCAGGTCGTGGACCTCGGCCGTGCCGACGACGAGCAGGAGGGCCCCGACCGCTGTGCAGGCGACTCGCAACTCGGGAATCGCCGGGCCGGCGAACACGCAGGGGGCGGTCGAGTACGCCAGGACCTGCACCGTCTCGCTGACGCCGCCACGGTCCGGTGCGGTCGCCATCAGGATCAGCGTCTGGAGCGCCGCCGTCAGGTGCAGGGCGGCCGGCATCACGAGGACGACGGCGAGAGCGAGAAACAGGGCGCGGGAAGCGACCGGCTGCCCGGCCACGACCGGATAGACGTTCGGGATCAGCGCCAGCCGCGTCAGTTCCTCGATCAGGACGACGACGGCCGCGAAGATCAGGCCCGGAGCCTGGTCACCCGGCGCGACGCCGGCCCGAAAGAACCGGCGGGGACGCACCAGCACCTCGGCCCACGCTCGCGCGACCGCGACCGGACCGCGATCACGCCCGCCCGTCGGATTCTCGACCCACTGGGTCACACCCGAAGTAGGGGGTCTTCGGGCTTGACGGTTGCGGGTTCCGCTCGCGCGGGGACCGCCGGTCAGTCGTCCGCGCCGACGTTCTCCGCACTCTCCAGACAGGGCGGGTCGGGTTCGATGGTCGCGTACTCGACGGCCCGTTCGCCCAGCACCGCCACCCGGTCGGCCGCGCCCTCGTCGACGAACCGCCAGTCGGTGGCGTCACCTTCGAAGGCATCGCTGGCTTTCGGAATCGCGGCCTGGTGTGGCAGGACCCACGCGTTCAGCGCACGACAGACCGAGCGCAGGTGTTCCAGCGCCGTGATCGGGAAACTCCCGCCCGCGACCGCGAGCAGGCCGACGGTCTTGTTCTCGAACTCGTCGAACCCGCAGTAATCCAGCGCGTTCTTCAGCGGTGTGGCGTAGGACCCGTGATAGACGGGCGTCCCGAGCAGGATGGCGTCGGCCTCGCGCACTCGGTCCGTGAACGCCCCGGCGTCGCCGGCATCGCTCGCGTCGGCGTCGTAGACGGGGAGGTCCCACTCCCGGAGGTCGAGCAGTTCCGTCTCGCCGCCGGTCTCGGCGGCCCGATCGAGGGCGTGTTCGAGGCCTTTGCGGGTGTGACTCTCGTCGCGGAGACTCCCACAGATCGCGGCGACGCGTGGTCGTGACATATCGCCCTTGTCGCACCGCGTGGGCTTAAACACCGGTCGGTCGCGGTCACGGAGCCAGAAGACCGAGAACTGGGGGCAACTGTTCGAGATCGTCCACGCCGGCGGCCGGAACGAGAGTCAGGAGACACAGGTCGGCGGCGGCTCACGGAGCGAGGAGTGACAAGCACTATCTCGGCGCTACCCCTGGACAGGGGTATGAAAGCGGCCGTCCGCGCGAACTTCGACGAGAGTGTCTCGGCGTACGACGCCTACGAGCGCCGAACCGGCCGGTTCACCGCGCTCGCGCGGCTCCTCCGGGCGGAGATGCGCCGGCGGACCGGCGGGTTCGACACGATCCTCGACGCCGGAGCCGGAACGGGTATCAGCACACGCGTGTTCGCCGACGGCGGCGCGCGGACGGTCGCGCTCGATCTCAGCCACGAGATGGTTCGGCAGGTCGCGGTCGGCCAGCGCGTCCAGGGCGACTTCGACAGCCTCCCCTTCACCGACGGGGCGTTCGACGCCGTTGCCTTCACCGCCTCGCTCTTTCTCACGCCAGAACCCGCGGCCGCGGCCCGCGAGGCCGCACGCGTCCTCAGTCCGGGCGGCGTGGTCGGGGCCGTCGCCCCGCTGGGCTGGGTGCGAGCCGACGGGACCGACGTGTTCGCCGACCTCGACCGGGAGTCCCGGTCGCCGGCCGACGCGGGCGCAGTCCGGACGGCGCTCGAGGACGCGTTCGCCGTCGAGACGGGTGTCTGGCGGTTCGCGACGACGGCGGCGGACGTGCGGCAGTTTCACTCGATCCCTGCGATGGCGGCGCGGCTCTACCCCAGGCTCTCGACCGAGGCCCGGATCGAGCGGGCCGACGAACTGCTGGCCGAGTTGGAGGGGACCCTCGAACAGCGGTGGCGGTGGATCGTCGGCGTCACCGAGGAGTGAGTCCGCCGGCGGCTACTTCCGGAGCCGGGCGACGGTATCGCCGTCGCGTTCGTCGACCGATACCAGCCCGTCGTCGGCCAGATCCCCGAGGAGCCCGCGCAGCCACTCGCGACCGTACTCCCCGTCGGGGACGTAGTCGACGCGGACTTTCGGCCCCAGGTCGTCGAGCGCGAGTTCCCGGTCGTCCTTGAGCGCGCTCACGACACGGCCGCGCATCTGCCGACGGCTCCCCTCGAACTCGGGCTGGGTGGGCACGTCCGGCGCGGTGAAATCCCCCGTCTCGTAGGCGTGACAGAACTCCCGCCAGGGACACCCCGCCGCGTCACAGGATGGCGTCTTCTCGCAGGCCACCCCACCGAGTTCCATGATCGCGTTGTTCCAGATACGGGACTCGCCCTCGGGCATGAGTTGCTGGGCCGCACGCTCGAACTCGCTGTCGTCGTCCGCCACGTCGAAGGCGCGGTGGAGGACGCGCTTGACGTTCGTGTCGACCACCGCATCCCCGTTGTTGAACGCGAACGAGGCCACCGCGTTGGCGGTGTAGGGACCGACGCCCATCAGCTCGGAGAGTTCGTCGGGGTCGCGTGGGAACTCCCCGTCGTACTCGGTCAGGACCTGCTCGGCGGCCTCGTGGAGGTACTTCGCGCGGTTGTTGTAGCCGAGGCTGTGACTGGTCCAGAATCCGACCACGTCCGCGCGGTCGGCCGCGGCCAGGTCGGCGACGGTCGGCCAGCGGTCCAGGAACGCCTCCCACGCGTCGACCACGCGGTCGAGCTGGGTCTGCTGGCTCATCACCTCCGAGACCAGAATCTCGTAGGGGTCCTCGGTCCGACGCCAGGGGTAGTCCCGATGGTCCGCCTCGTACCACTCGATCAGCGCCGTCCTGACGGCCGTCTCGTCCACCCCGGACAGCGCCGCGGGAGCGTCCTCACTCATCGACACGGCGTAGGGCCGATCCCCGCTTACGCGTGGCGGTTCGGGGCCGGACCCGCCGCCGTCCGATCAGGACTCGCAGTACGAGCCCTCCGCGAACATCCCCTCGCAACTGACCGTGACCTCGGCGCGGGCGACCGCAGACACGTCGCCTTCGACCGACTTGCTGACGTTGATCGCCGCCGACTCGCCGGGCGCGACCTCGGTGTCACCGGTGGTCCCGAACCCGGTGTTCGTCCCCATCTCCGCCCCGTCTGCGTCGTACAGCGCCAGGTCGTAGTTGTACTCGAAGACGTCCGTCGTCTGCTCGCCCGCGTTCCGGACGGTCGTCACGATGACCACCTTGTCCTCGTTCCCACCCTGACGCTCCAGCCCGTCCACGACGAGCGGGTCGACGGTACTCTCCCCCGAAACCTCGATGCCCCCGCTCGTCCGTGGGCCCGCGTCCGTCGGCGTTCCGCTGTCGCCGTCACTGTCACCACCATCGCTCCCGTCGTCACCGCCGTCGGTCGGCGTTCCGCCGGAGTCGCCGGCACAGCCCGCGATTGCGCCAGCCGTCGCGACCCCCGCCGCCGCGAGTACTCGCCGCCGCGTGACCGATCCACCTCGTCGAGATCTCTCCGTTCGATTATCTGTCATAGTTACAAAGTGGTACGAGTGTGTGTATTAACACTTCGGGTCGGGAACGGCGGTCACGACCAGCCGAAAGCGGTTTCCTCGGGCGTCGCCACGTGCCAGCCATGAGCCTCGACGACCTCACAGACGACGTGGAGGAGAACTACTCGGAGTTGGGCGAGTCCGTCGACGTGGACCTGGACCGGGAGACGCGCAACGAGTTGGCGATGCTCGTCGCGGCGATGGAACCCGACGACGTGGGCGAGCTGATCCGTCGGGCCGTCCACATGCAGTTCCAGACCGCCGTCGAGACCGGGAACCTCGATTTCCACCTCCGGAACGCCTACGACGTGACCTACGACGAGTACCTCTCGGGGATGACCTTCGAGGAGATGACCGGCGGCCAGTTCCCCCAGCAACAGCAGAAAGACGACCGCCGCTACCAGTTCTAGCCGCTCGTTCGCGGGGCGACGGCCCCTACCCCGAATCGTCCGTTTCGGCCGTCAGCGTCAGCTCCAGGTCCGCGCCACAGCTGTTACACTCCCCGAGTCGAATCACGTCTTTCAACAGCATATCCTTGAAACAGCAGGGACAGGAGATGCCGGTCAGCGGTCCCGGCATGAACTCGAACGTGTTGTTCTGCGTGACCGCGAACTCCTGTACCCGCGGCGCGACACCGTCGTCCGATCCGGCTGGCTCCGAGGACATGCGAAGTGGTACCACACCACACCTTGTAAATCTTCGTCAGACATCGGGAACGAACCGGTCACAGTTGCCGGATCAACTGGCGGCGTCCACGGCCGCTCCCAGCAGCGTCGCGCCGAGGTCGATCTCCCGTTCGGTCACGTCCAGCGGCGGGAGGATTCGGAGCGTCTTCCGGCCACAGCCCAGCGTGAGCAGGCCGCGAGCGAAGGCCGCGTCCATCACGTCGTCGCGGCGCGCCTTCGTATCGAATTCCACGGCGAGCATGAGCCCCGTGCCGCGCACGTCGGTCACGGCGGGCCCGCCGTCGAAGGTCTCCCGGAACTGGCGGCCCCGCTCGCGGGCGTTGTCCATCAGCCCCTGCTCCCGGATCACGTCGATAGTGATCGCCCCCTGTGCGCAGGCCAGCAGATCGCCCGCGCCCCAGGTGGAGGAGAGTCGGCTCTCCGCGTCGGGGAACACGTCCTCGCTGGCGATGGTCGCACCCACCCGGAGGGCCTTGGCCGCCGCGATCACGTCCGGGTCGAACGGGTAGTGATCCGACGCCCAGAACTCCCCCGTGCGCCCCATCCCGGACTGGATCTCGTCGGCCACCAGCAGGAGGTCGTGTTCGTCGACGACCGCCGCCAGTTCCTCGACGAACGCGTCGCTGGGGAACCGATAGCCCCCCTCGCCCTGTACCGGTTCGACGATGACGTAGGCCACCTCCTCGGGGTTCACGAACCCGCCCGGCCCGAGCATCCGCCGGAGCCGCGAGCCGTCCTCGACGAAGAACCCACAGCCGCAACTCCCCGGGTCACAGGTCCGGTCGGTACAGAAGGGCACGTCGTGGACGGCCGAGATCTCGGGGAACCGTCGCCGATAGACCTCCTTGGACCGGTTGAGCGAGAGCGCGCCGAGCGTCCGGCCGTGGAAGGCCCCCTCGAACGTGATCGCGTACTTCCCGGCGGTGTGGTCGTAGCTGATCTTGATGGCGTTCTCGACCGCCTCGGCCCCGCTGTTCGAGAGGAAGACCGTATCCATGCCGTAGTGGTCGGACACGTCGACGAGGCGGTCCATCAGGTCCGCCGGGCCGGGGATCGGCGCGTCACCCGGCGGGCCGCTGGCCGCGTAGAAGTCCTGGCCGGCGATCTTCGTGGGATCGGTCAGATCGAACTCGTCGAGGCGCTCCCGGAGGGTCGGGTTGTCGTAGCCTAGCGGGGCCGCCCCGACGTGGGCGGTGAAGTCCATCAGGACGTTGCCGTCCACGTCGGTACAGAACGGTCCCGTGGCCGGGGCCGTGTGGTCCCAGACGAACTCGTAGACGTACGTACTCGGCGCGGCCGTCTCGTGGTGGTACGACACCTGATCCCGCGCGCGCTCCCCCGGCAACTCCTCGACTTGCGGCTCGACGCTGTCCCGGTCCATGACTCCAGTTCGGTTGCCGATCCGATAAATAATTCGTCCGGTTTCGGCAATCTTTACTGCGCCCGTCGTCCCGTGGCGTGATCTTCAGGCCGCCATCGCGACCGTCACGAGCGTCGCCCCGAGCATGAGGGCGAGGCTCCAGGCGGTGACCCGGTAGGCGAACCGGCGGTTCGGGCTGGCGACGGTCAGGCCCGCCTTGACGAGGATGCTCGCGGCGGTCGCGAGCAGGATCGCGAACACCGCCTCTGGACCGGTGAGCGAGCCACCGCGATACAGGATGACGGCCGAAGTCGTCGCGCCCGCGCTGGACACGAACCCCGAGATGGCGGCGGTCACGTAGAACCCGGCGGTACCGAACAGCTGGCGTGCGACGCTCCCGGCCAGCACGATCAACAGGAAGACGACGCCGAACCCGAGCGCCCGGCGCAGGGAGAACGGACTCTGGAGGTCGATGTCGACGGACTCGCGCCAGTCGGCGGAGTAGGCAGCGACCCCGACGCTCCCGACGATCACGGCCCCCAGCGGGACGACCGCACCCAGCAGGATCCCCGACTGGATCGTGAACACCAGAGCGATGACGAGGTTCCGGAGGGCCATCGCCGCGTCGGCCAGCAACACGGCGGCCACCGCGTAGGAGGTCGCCCGGTCGTGCTGGCGGACGTGATCGAGCATCGTCCCGACCACGGCCGTCGAGGAGGCCAACCCGCCGAAAAAGCCCGTCACTGCGATGCCGCGACTGCCGTAGGTCTGGACGATAGCGTAGTTGACGATGCCGATGCCCGCCACGGTCACCACCATCAGCCAGACGACGCGGGGTTCCAGCGACACGGTGAGGCCGGCGACCGTGAAGCGCCGCGCCCCCGCGGGCAGGAGGGGGTACACCACGAACGCGAGGATGGCGAACTCCGTCGCCGACCGCAACTCCCGGCGGGACAGTCCCCAGGCGAAGCTGTGGAGTTCCCGCTTGAGGACCAGCAACAGCGACGACACCACGGCCACCGTGACGCCCTCGGCGACGTACCCATCGGCGACCAGCGCCCCGACGCCGTACGCGACGAGCATCGAGACAGAAGTCGTCAGCGAGAGCCCCCGTTCCTCCGTCAGCAGACCCTCGACCGCGAGGACGACACCCTGGACGACCACCAGCACGGCCCCGGCGACCAGCAGGAGTTCCATCCCGAGCACGGTGAAGACGGCACCGAGCAGGCTGATGAGGGCGAACGTTCGGATGCCAGCCGTCTTCTGTGCCCACTCCCGCTCCAGCCCGAGGAACATCCCCAGGGCCGCGGCCAGCACGAGCCGCGTCACCTCGGCGTCCAGCGGCGCGGGGATCGTCTGCAGGACGGGACTCACCCCTCACCGTACGACCTTGATCGGTTTAAGTACCACGGCAGTCACTACCACTGTCCTCCGGGGTTCTTATTAGGTACGCTAAAAAAGGGGAGGCATGGTCGATCTCGACGTCGACCGGACGCGAGCGTTCTGGTGGGGGCTCGCGGCCGTGTTCACGCTGACCGTCGCCTACGTCGTGCACACGTTCATCGGTACGTTCGTGTTCGCCATCTTCATCTACTACGCGACGCGGCCAGCGTACAAGCGGATCCGGCGGCGCATCCGGCGACGCAGTGTCGCTGCGGCCCTCTCGCTCGCCGTCTTCGCACTGCCAGCCGTCGCCTTGCTCGCGTACACCATCGCCATCGCCCTGCAGGAACTCTCGAAGCTCAACGGCCAGCAACTCGGCCCCGTGATGGGACTGGTCGAACCGTACGTTCCCGTCTCCGGAATCGTGGAGAACCCCTCGACGCTGATCGATCAAGCGAGCGTCGAAACCGCACAGTCCACCGTCCTCGCGGCGCTCGACTACATCGGCTTCATCGGGAACGGCCTGCTCCACCTGTTCGTGATGTTCGCCCTGGCGTACTACATGCTCAAGGACGGCAGTCGCCTGTCCCGGTGGTTCATCCAGTTCGGCGACGACCGCGGCGTCCTCGAGACGTACGCCAGGGCGGTCGATCAGGACTTCGCGAGCATCTTCTTCGGCAACATCCTCAACGCCATCGTCACCGGTGCGATCGGCGCGATCTCGTTCAACCTGCTCAACCTGGTTGGCCCACAGAGTCTACAGATCCCCTATCCCGCTCTGCTGGGTGTCCTGACCGGCGTCGCCAGCCTCATCCCCGTCGTGGGCATGAAGATCGTCTACGTCCCGATGCTGGGGTATCTCGGCTACGCGGCGTATCTCCAGGACGGTGGCTTCGGCTTCGTCGCGCTCGTCGCCGGCGTGACCATCGTCATCGTCGACCTGTTGCCCGATTTCATCCTCCGACCGTACGTCTCCGGCCGGAACCTCCACATCGGGCTGGTGATGTTCGCGTACATCCTCGGCCCCCTGCTGTTTGGCTGGCACGGCATCTTCCTCGGTCCGATCATCCTCGTGCTGGTCTTTCACTTCGCGCGGATCGTCCTCCCGGAACTGCTCGCTGGCACGACGATCCGCCCCGTCGCAGTCGATCCGACGTACCTGACGGAAACTGAGACGACCCCGCCACCGGACGGCCCCGAGGCGAGCGTCGCCGACGGCGGCCACCACGACGGACGCTCCTCGGACGAAAAGCGAGAGACCGGTTCCACAGACACAGACAGCGACGAGACGCGAGACGAGGGGACCGCTGACCACGAAAACTGAGCTAGTGATCGGTCCCAGCCGTCGAGGGATCCGTGACCCGCCACCACGCCCGCCGTCTCAGAGGTCGACGTACTGTTCTTCCCACTCGCGCCGGGCGTCGATCTCCCGCCGACCGCGCCGGGTCAGGCTGTAGAAGTTCGTCCGCCTGTCGCGTTGCCCCTTCTCGACGAGACCCTTGTCGACGAGCGTGTCGAGGTTCGGGTAGAGACGGCCGTGGTGAATCTCCTTCTCGTAGTACTCCTCGAGTTCCTCCTTGATCGCCAACCCGTGTGGCTCCTCCCGGCCGGCGATGACGTACAGCAGGTCACGCTGGAATCCTGTCAGGTCGTACATCGGTAATGTCCACATTCGAGTTACTGTCGGAATATCATAAATATATCGAACCTCGATACGTCCGCGGGCGTTAGCGGGTCGATTTCGTGCGGAATCCGTCGTATCACATCGAGGAAACAGCGGCGAACCTATCGCTGGTCAATCTTTCAGCCGATAGTCACGTACCGGTTGCCTGCCCGTCGACTGCCACGTTTATCTTCCGTGGCGTCCTACGGGGAATCCATGCCGGAAAAAGTGCTGTTCGAGACCGAGCGCGTCCAGAGCCGGGAAAACGTCGCGACCTACCTGCGAACGGTGGCCGACAAACTGGACGACGGGGGGCCGATCACACTCGAAGCGGGCGATCAGTCCGTCACGATGGAACCGCCCACGAACGTCGAGTTCGAGGTCAAAGCCGAGCGCGAGGGGCCGACCGACGCGCCCGGCGAACTCAGCATCGAGTTCGAACTCGAGTGGGACGAAGACACCAGCGGCTCCGACGGGTCGCTCAGCATCAAATAACCGCGGTTCCTCGGCTGTTCGATCGTTGATTCACGTCGAATGGAAAGCAAACCACGCGGGGGTGAAAAGACCCCGCGTGGTTGCTTGCCGCCCTGAATTGGTCCCCGCTGACGCTTCGGCCCTCCAAGCGAAGCGTCACCTGAACGCAATAGCCATAATTACTTAAATGTACCGGCCACGCCAATTCTATTCGCCGTCCGGCAGTTTGCTGTTACTTTTCAACTTCTGGGAGTAAGTCGTTCGTACGCGTTAAATCTCGGTCGAAAAGAGTGACCGATCAGATATACTCCTCTTCGAGGACCCACCCGAGGGCCCGCTTGTAGTACGTGAACATCTGTCTGACGCCCTGGTGGTTCATGTTCTCGTCGTCGAGTTGTTCCTTCAGGAACTCGTACTGCTCGCGGATTTCCTCTTCGTCGCGCATATGCAACGTGACGGACGGGAGCGTCAAGTATTTTCACACTCACGCGAGCCGAAACTGTGGAGAGCGCGCCAGTTTTGAGGCTGGCACCGAAAGGGGCAGGCATGAAGATCCGCGGGGACCGGGAGTGCAAGTCCTGTGGGACGCGCTGGTCGTACTACGACACCGGCAGTGTGGAGTGCCCGCAGTGTGGGAGCCTCCGGAGCGTCGGCGTCGACGACCGGAAGGAACACACCGCGAGCGCGGTGTCACTCGATCTGACCGACGTACGTGACCGCATCGACGACGCACCACTGCCCGAGCTGGCCACCGACGCCGCCGAACGGTGTCGGGAGTACGTGCGACAGCAGGGGTTCATCGACGCTGGCGAACTCCGTCCGCTGGGCGACACCTACCTCGCCGCGCTCGAACTCGCCCACGCGGCGCTCGAACTGGACCGGAGTATGCGCATCGCCGACGACGAGGAGTACTACGTGCTGGAACTCCTGCGCGGTGCCGACCACGGCGAACGTCCCGGCCCGTCGACCGTTCCCGAGTCGATGCGGGCGGCGCGGGGGCTGGCCTACGCCAGCGCCGTCGCGGACTACCACGACGAGTTGCGCACCTACCTGGAGGACAACCCGGACGAACTGGCTCGCGACCTCCTGAGTTCGTTGAGCGAACACCGCAAACGCGTCGACGCACTCGACGGCGACGTGTCGCTGGCCGACAGCGAGGCCCTGATCGGGGCCGCACAGGCCGTCGGTCACTACCTCGCCGAGGACGACGAAGGCGCACTCGCGCAGGCGCGTCACCACCTCGACACTCTCGATCCAGGACCCTGACTGGCCGTGTGCCGCATCGGCACTGGCACGCCGGAACACAAACGGTAACCACCCGGTTCTCCCAGGGCCACGTATGAGCGATACGGACGCGACCGACGGACCGTCGGGCCCGCTCGACGGGCTGCGTGTCGTCGACTTCTCCGGGATGGTCAGCGGCGGGTACGCCACCATGCTGTTGGCCGATTTCGGTGCCGACGTGATCTGTGTCGAACACCCGGACAGTCCCGACCCGATCCGGGACTGGCCGCCCGACGAAGGCGGTACGAGCCTCTGGTGGAAGTCACTCGCCCGGAACAAACGCTGTGTCACGGCCGATCTCAGTACCGACGAAGGGCAGGCTCTGGCGCTGGAGCTGGTCGCCGACGCCGACGCCGTCGTCGAGAACTTCCGCCCCGGAACGCTCGAAGGCTGGAACCTCGGTCCCGAGCGCCTCCAGTCGGCCAACGAGGAACTGATCGTCGTCCGCATCTCGGGCTACGGCCAGACCGGGCCGAAAGCCGAGGACCCTGGATTCGGCACCGCCGCCGAGGCCATGTCCGGGTTCGCCCACGTCAACGGCTACCCCGACCGCGAACCGCTCCTGCCGCCGATCAGTCTCGCGGACATGGTCGCGGGACAGACTGCAGTCCAGGGGCTCCTGATGGCGCTGTTCGAGCGCGACGTGACCGGCAGCGGCGAGGGTCAGGTGATCGACGTGAGCCTGCTGGAATCGCTGTTCCGGATGTTCCCCGGCGAGGTCGAGAAGTACGACAAACAGGGGAAGGTGTCCGAGCGACTGGGCAACCACCACGCCAACGCCGCACCGCGGAACGTCTACGAGACGACCGACGGGTACGTCGCTCTCTCGGCGTCGGCCCAGTCGATCTTCGAGAACCTCGCCGAGATCGTCGGCCACCCCGAACTCGTCGACGATCCGCGCTTCGCGGACAACGCCGCCCGCGTCGACCACGCGGACGAACTCGACGAGTACATCGCCCCGTGGATCGCCCAACGGTCCACCGAGGAAGCCATCGCGGAGTTGCGAGCGGGCGATGCCGTCGTCGCCCCCATCTACGACGTGAGCGACATCGTCGCGGACGACCACTACCGGGCGCGCGACGCCATCGTCGAGGTCGAGGACGACGAGATCGGTCCGACACGAACCGCGAACACCCACCCGAAGTTCTCGCGGACGCCGGGCTCCGTCGACCATCTCGGTCCGCGCCACGGGGAACACAATCGGGAGGTCTACCTAGACGAACTGGGACTGGCGGAGTCGACACTGGCGGACCTCCGGGACGACGGCGTGGTCTGAGCCGTCGCTCGCTGCTGGCGAACAGGCGATCCTCGACGACGCCGACACGACGGATCGCGCTCCCGCCTCGACCGTGCCGGTCGACTCACCGCACGGGACGGCCTGGTCGCGGTTCGCTACAAAAGCGTTCGCTCCGTGCTAAGTTTTAACACGGCAAGCGACGAACAGGGTGGTCCGGGGAGCGATTACCATGGTTTTCAAGAAAATCACGCTGATCGGTACGAGTCCGGAGAGTTTCGACAAGGCGGTCGACGACGCGGTCGACCGCGCGGAGAACACGCTCGACAACGTCTACTGGGTCGAAGTAGAGGAGATGGGCGTGGAGATCGCGGCGGCGGAGAATCGCGAGTACCAGGCCGAAGTGGAGGTGGCCTTCGAGCTGGCCGACTAGGTCCGGAAGCTCTCGCCACAGCCACACTCGGAGACGACGTTGGGGTTCTCGACGTGGAACCCTTCGCCCTGCAGTCCGTCCTCGAAGTCCAGGACGCTACCTTCGATGTAGTTCATGCTGGCCTCGTCCACGAACACGCGCAGGCCGTGGTGTTCGAAGATGGTATCCTCGGCTTCGGGTTCGTAGTCGAACCGCATCCCGTAGGAGAGGCCGGCACAGCCACCCTGCTGGACGAACAGGCGCAACCCGGCCACGTCCGTGTCCATATCCTCACTCTCCAGCAGTCGGACTGCCTCCTCGGCGGCGGCCTCGGTGACCTCGATCTCGGTCTCGGCAGCCGCAGACGTTCCGCTCATGGACGTGGATACTGGACGAACGGTGTTAACTGTGTTGCCAGCCGGGGCCACGGACACAGTGTCGCGCTCGGTGACAGATCCAGCCCCGGTTTCGGAACGTAGGGCCCTGTTACCGCCTAGACCGGCGATATCGGGAGATCCATCGCGGTCGCCCTAATCGTTTTGGCAGTAGAGTCAACCCCGCGTCGGAGAAAGGAGAGAGTACATGTCCACCCCATCGCAGACGACCGTCGACGAGGCCGAACCGCGAGCCCTCTCGCGACTGCTGGCAGCACTCGCGGACGACCGACGGCGGCGGATCGTGTCGCTGCTCAGAGAACGACAGAGTGCGGTCTCCGAATCCGAGCTGGCGACCCTCCTCGCTAGCGCCGAGACCGACGTGCCCCTGCGCGCGGTCACCGACGAACAGTACGAGGCCGTCATCCTGAGCCTACGGCACCACCACCTCCCAACGCTCGAATCGGTCGGACTCGTCGACCGTGCCGACGAGACCGTCGCCTGGTCGGCCCCGGCCGAACCCTGCGCGACCACCGTCGAGACGGCACTCGGGCTGGACGCGTCGCCCGCGGACACGGGAACTGCGCTCGAACTCCTCGCGTCGGCGCGCCGCCGACTCGTGATCGATCACCTCCGCACCGAGGCGGAGACGACGGTCGACGAGTTGGTGAGAACCGTCACGGCGGGGAGCGACGACGAGAACGTCCGCGTCTCGCTGGTCCACAGACACCTCCCCAAGCTCGCGGACGCCGGCGCAATCTCGTACGACGAGACCGGCGAGGGGCGGGCAGTCACCTACGAGGGTCTGCCTGTCGGCGATGCGACCGTCGACGAACTGGTTCCTACCGGTGGCACGGAAGCCTGCGGCCGGACGGGCGACGACGCGGCGACCGTCGGGACGACCGAGGGGAGGGTTCGGACGCTGGAAGGCCGGGAGGCAATCGTCGCTCACGGCCAGGCGCTGTTCGACCGGGCAGACGACGAACTGTTCGTCATGATCACGACCGACGGGTTGCTCGCCCCGCTGTGTCTCGAACGGCTCCGGAACGCCGTCGACCGCGGCGTCGACGTGTACGTGGGTTCACAGACGGGAACGGTCCGGGATACGGTCCGGGAGGCGGTACCGGGCGCGACGATCTGGGAACCCCAGCGCAACTGGCTCGACCTGCCGGTGAGCCGCGACCGCCTCGGCAGACTGGTGTTCGCCGACCGCGAGGCAGTCATGCTCGGCACTATCGGCGAGAACGGCACCGAACGGGCACTGGTCGGGAGCGGTGCGGACGACGCGCTCGTCATCCTCCTCCGGGAACTCCTCGGCGAACGCCTCGACCACCTCGACGGCCAGAGCGACGACGTTCTCTCGCACCTGCCGCTCTGAGCGTGGGTGTCGGTCTCCGCGGCGACCGCTCGCCTGGCCGGAGGTGACAGACCACCGAAATATAAACCGTAGGGCGTGAACGAAGACACGATGACCGAGTCGTGTCGCTACACGGTCTCGCCAGACGAGGGGGACGATTTGGCGGGTCCCGTCGACGACGAGTGGACGTGTCCCCACGAGTCACATCCCGACGCGGAGTACTGTCTCTTTCACCTGCCACCGTCGGACCGGGACACGCTCGGTGTCGCGCCCGGGGAAGTCCGGGACGCGCTCCTCCGGGCCGTCGAGTCCGGCGACCGGGCGACGAACGCGTTCGTCGGTGCTCACTTCGACGGCCTCGACCTGCGCGCCCGGACGCTGGACGCCGACGACCGGTTCACCGTCGACCTGCGCGGCGCGGAGATCGAGGGGACGCTAGACCTCTCGAACGCCGTGATCGAACAGCCGCTCCGACTCGACGGCGCGCGGATCGAGGCGGTCGAGGCGACCGACACCTCCATCGAGGGCGCGCTCTCTGCACAGGGCGTCCACGTCGCGGGCGATGCCGACTTCGAGCGGGCGGCCTTCGACGGCCCCGTCGACTTCGACGACGCGGTGCTGGACGGCCGGACGGGATTCCGGAACGCCGACTTCGATGGCCGCGCGACGTTCGCGGACGCCGTCTTCGCGGACGCCGTCTTCGCGGAGGCGACGTTCGACGCCGACGTGGCCTTTCGCGGCGCGCGGTTCGTCGGCGACGCGGTACTCGCCGGCACGGAGTTCGCGGGCGGGGCCAACGTCGCGGTCGACGACGCGGACTTCTCCGGGGCGACCTTCGAGTCGACGGCCACCTTCGAGATGGCGCGGTTCCGGGCCGGGACCTTCATCGAGGCGACGTTCGGCGACGACGCCACCTTCGAGCGCGCCGCGTTCGACCGGGACACGACCTTCGCGGCCGCGCAGTTCCACGGGCCGGTCGATTTCACCCGGGGCGCGTTCGACGGGAACGCGGCCTTCGAGGCGGCCCGGTTCGAGCGCGCGGCCACCTTCGAGGAGATGGAGTGTGAGGGCGACGTGGTGTTCGCCGACGCGACCTTCGAGTCGACGGCGGGATTCGCCGGCGCGGAGTTCCGTGGCGGCTCGAACCTGCTGGTCGACGACGCGGACTTCTCCGGGGCGACCTTCGCCGACGAGGCGACCTTCCACATGACGCGGTTCCGGTACGCGAGTTTCGACCGCGCGGGGTTCGAGGCGGACGCCGGCTTCGAGGACGCAGACTTCGTTCGCGGCGGGAGTTTCGACGGCGCGCGCTTCGACGGCGAGGCCCGGTTCGCCGAGGCCAGTTTCGACGGTACGTCGACGTTCGCGAACCTGACCGTCGACGGCCCGCTCGTGTTCGAGGAGGCGGTGTTCACCGACGACGCCGCGTTCACGGACTGTCGCGTGACCGGGGACACCACCTTCGAGGGCGCGGAGTTCCGTGGCGGAGCCAACGTCGCCGTCGACGACGCGGACTTCTCCGGGGCGACATTCGAGGGGGAATTCACGGCCCGTCGCGCCTCGTTCCGGTGGGCGCGGTTCGACGAGGCGGCCGTCGGCGGCCCGGTCACGCTCGCCGAGGCGACATTCGAGCGGGGCTGTTCGGCCGTCGGGGCGACGTTCGAGGACACGTTCGACTGTCAGCACGCGCGCTTCGTCGGCGAGACCGACTTCCACGACGCACGCTTCGACGCGGTGCGGTTCGACGAGGCGGTCTTCGGACACGACGTGTCGTTCGTCGGAGCGTGGGTGGACGGCGCGGCGTCGTTCCGCGGCGTGGAGTTCCGCGGCGGCGCGAACGTGACCGTCGACGACGCGGACTTCTCGAACGTGACTATCGCCGGCGAGGCCACCTTCCGGGACGCCGCTTTCCGGCACGGCCGGTTCGACGACGCCACCTTCCGCGAACCACCGACCTTCGACGACGCCACCTTCCGGAAGGGGGCCGCCTTCGTCGACACGGCCCTGCCCGAGACCGCCTCGTTCGAGGATTGTTACGTGGAGCGTGACCTCCGCTTCGAGCCCGTTCCCGCGGCCGACGCCACCCTCGTCGACATGCACGACGCGGACCTGGAACACGGGCGGATCGCCCAGTCGGCCACGGGGAGCGTCTACTACGACCTGACCGACGCGACGCTGGGGTCGGTCACGCTCGCCCGCGACGAGGGCGACGACACGCCGCTTTTCGATTCGTTCCTGTTCGACAACACGGCGTTCGAGGAGTTCGACTTCTCGCGACACCGCGGCTACCTCGAACGCAACCAGTGGGAGATCCACCGGCTCTCGGACGCCTTCTCGGCCGCGACCGACGTGCGCCCCGACGGCGGGTTCGAGCCACAGGCCCTCGAATCCACCTACCTCAAGGCGAAAAACGGCGCGTCCAGCGTCGGTGACAACAAGGCGACCTCGGAGTTCTTCATGAAGGAGATGGCCTACCGCCGCCGGCAGTACCGGCGCGTCCTCCTGGGCGACGGGGACGGCGGTGCGCTCTCGAAGCCCCGCGCGCTCTCGAAGTGGCTGACCAACGCCTTCTTCCAGGCGACCTGTGGGTACGGCGAGCGCCCCTCGCGGGTCGTTCTCGTCTCCGCGCTCGTCATCGCGCTGTTCACGATCCCCTACGCCGTCGTCGGCGTCGACATCGCCAACAGCCAGGTCGCGGACCCGCTGGTCTACAGCCTCCAGTCGTTCACTAGTCTGGTACTCGACCCGCCACAGGGGGCCAACACGGTCGTCAACACCCTCACCGCCTTCGAGGGGTTCGTGGGCGGGTTCTTCATCGCCCTGTTCGTGTTCTCGCTCACCCGGTCGCTCCACCGGTAAGCGGGGTCAGTCCTCGAAGCGCTTCCGGACGCTCTCGGCGTGTGCCTCCAGTCCCTCGGCCTCGGCCAGCGTCGTGATCGTCTCAGAGAGGTCGCCGAGCGCGTCGTCGTCGAGCCGCTGGACGGTCGTCGAGCGCAGGAACGTGTCCACGGAGAGGCCGCCGTAGCGGCGCGCGCCGCCCCCGGTCGGGAGGACGTGGTTGGGACCGCTGGCGTAGTCGCCCGCCGCGACCGGCGAGTACGGGCCGAGGAAGACGCTGCCGGCGCTGTCGATGCGGTCGAGCAGGGCCTCGTCCTCGTCGGCGACGATGGCCAGGTGTTCGGCCGCGTACTCCTCGACGAACAGGACGGCTTCGCTCATCGACCGCGCGAGGAACACGCCGCTCTCGTCGTTGTCGAG
Organism: Halorientalis pallida; assembly: GCF_049605515.1. Taxonomy (GTDB): domain Archaea; phylum Halobacteriota; class Halobacteria; order Halobacteriales; family Haloarculaceae; genus Halorientalis; species Halorientalis pallida_A. Next base: position 320,662 of record NZ_CP187158.1, on the reverse strand, counting down.
CGCGCCCCGGATCGTCTCCTCGCGCTCGCGACCCGGGACCTGGGCCTCGACGGCCTCCGCGACCGCCTCGGCCAGCTCCGGATCGTCCGTGACCGCGACGACGGAGGCGTGGGTGTCGTGTTCGGCCTGCGCCACGAGGTCGGCGGCGACGAGTTCCGAATCGGCCGTCCCGTCGGCCAGCACGGCGACCTCGCTGGGCCCGGCCAGGAAGTCGATCTCCACGTCGCCCCGCACCTCGGCCTTGGCGGCCGTCACCCACCGGTTCCCCGGCCCGACGACCGTCTGGACGCGGTCGACGGTCTCGGTGCCGTAGGCCAGTGCCGCGATCCCCTGTGCGCCGCCGACCTGGTAGACGGCGTCGGCCCCGGCGATCTCGATGGCCGCGAGGGTGACCGGGTTGAGTTCCTCGGCGGGCGGCGTCGCGACGGCCACGTGATCGACGCCCGCCACTTTGGCGGGGATGACGCCCATCAGCGCGCTGGAGGGGTACGCGGCGGTGCCGCCGGGGACGTACACGCCGGCCCGCTCGACGGCGGTGAACCGGCGGCCCAGTTCCCGGCCGTCGAAGTCCTCGCGCCAGTCGTCGGGGACCTGTCGCTCGTGGAACGCGCGGACGTTGTCGGCGGCGGTCTCGATGGCCTCGCGCACGCCGTCGTCGATCTCCTCGACGGCGCGCTCGGCGGCGTCGGTCACGTCGAGATTGCCGACCGACACGTCGTCGAACTCCTCGCTGTACTCGCGAATCGCCACGTCGCCCTCCTCGCGGACGCGGCCGACGATCTCGCGCACGTCCTCGCGGACCTCCTCGACCCCGGCGTCGCGCGCGAAGATCGCCGCCCGCTCGTCGGGCCGCAACTCCGAAATCTCCCGGACGTTCATACCACTCCTCGTCGGGCCAGGGAAAAACGGTTGTCGAAATTCGGGCCGGTCAGGCGGCCGCGTCGGTCCCGTCGGGACTGTACGTGTTCAGCCGGTAGAGCAGTCGAGCCACGTCGAGGACGACCACGGCGGCGAAGATCCCCGACAGGGCGGCGGGCGGGTCCGCGACGGCGTAGGCTCCCCCGACGACCAGCGCGGCGACCCCGATCCGGAGGACCGTGTTGCCGGCGACGCTCGCCGCGACGGCCGAGGGGACCGGCGACGTCTCGTCGTAGCCGGCGAGCAGGAACGTCCACTCCCGGAACCTGATCAGGTAGCCCAGTACCAGCAAGAGCGCGGCCACGCCGAAGTACTCGATTGCGATGGAGGGCAGTCCGAGCATACTCGACGGTAGCCCGCGACGGTTCAAAAACGTTTCTCGGACCGAACGTTCGGTCCCTCAGGACCAGTTGTCCACGACCGTCGGCACGCACCCGTCGTCGGGCAGCGGGAAGCTGTCGTGATCGCTCACGTCGTCGGTCACGTCGTACTCCTCGTAGTTGTCCGGCGGTTCGCCTTCCGCGCCGGTGTCGCCGACGGCCTTGTCCCACTCCTTCCAGGCGTAGGTCCAGCCGAGGAAGTCGTCGTCGGTCTTGTAGTAGTTGCGGCAGGTGTCACAGTGGTCGGCGATGGCCTGGCCGTACTGCCCGTCGGTCGCCACCGAGTCGTTGTCGATGGCCCCGCCGAGGAAGTCGACCGATTCGACGGTCGTGTCGTATCCCCGGTCCATGAAGAACTCCAGACACTCCGCGACTGTTTTCGCGCCGCCGCCGTGAGCGACCAGCCTGATGTCGGTATCCGGCCGTTCGTCCTCGTAATCCCGGACGAACGTGCCGAGTTTGTCCGCGTTCCAGTCCGCGATGGTCACGGTCTGGCCCCAGCGGCCCTCGTCGGCGTCCCAGTCGTACCCGATCAGCGCCTCGTCGTAGCCTGCCGACCGGAGCGCGTCGTTGAACCCCCGCAGCGATTCCAGCGCGCCGGTCAGGCCCTTGTCGTATCGGTGGACGAACACGACCAGTTCCGACGGGGAGGCGTCGTCGGTGAGTCCCGGTATCGTGCCGCTGGTCTCGTAGTCGGTGCGGTCGTGTCGCGGCGTGTAGTCGACGCTGAACAGGCCCGCCGACAGGTGCCCGCGAGTGGTGATCCGCCCGGCGTACGACCCCTCGAAGGCCCCCGCCGTTCCGGTCGCCGCCGCCCCCAGTCCGACAGTGGTTGCCGCCCCTGTACCCACCGTGCGCAGATACGTCCGTCTCGTAACTCGCCTCGTTTCGTCCCCACGTCCCATAGTGCCACCCTTTCGAACCGCGCGATATGCTAAATAAATTATGCACCGTACCTCCGTGTCTTTATACGAAGGGAGCGTCAGACGCACGTCTGCCGGGGAGTTTTGCCCGTAGCGGTCCACGGAGCGTGTATGAGTTCGGAGTTCGTCTGGGGGGCGACGAAAGTCTGGCACTGTCAGGTGTGTGAGAGCCGCAACGTCACGACGGAGACGGACGTGTTCTCCGACCAGTGTCGCAACTGCACGATCTACAACCAGCTCGACTGGTCAGAGAGCGGCGAGGTCAGCGTCGTCGAGGCAAAGCGCATCGCCGAGGGCATGGAAGCCGACTAGGAGTACACCTGCGAGACCATGTGCAGGATCGAGAAGAAGACCGTCGCTCCGAGCAACAACAGGGAGACGAACAGCATCGGGACCGACGGGATCCAGCTCATTATCAGCCAGATCGTGACGAACGCGCTGATCAGGAACACGAAGTGAAAGGCCAGCCAGGGACCGACCTGCCGGAGTACGTCCCGCAGTGACCCGACACCCACGTCGCTGGTCGCCGCCGCCGTCGGTTCGTACCCCGAGGGAGTGTAGGCGTTCGTCGAGGCGTGTGCCGCCTGCCAGCCGTCGGCTCGTGCCCGGTCCCGCGGGTCCGCGCTGTGGCCTCCGGTCGCCGTCGACGTCGACGACGACGACGACCCCGAGAAGGCCCAGTCCTGGCCCGCGTCGGTCGACCACGTCCCGTACTCGTCCGTATCGCTCCCGCTGGCGTCGCTTCCGCTGGCCTCGCTGGCACTGGTGTCGGTTCCGCCAGCACCGGAGTCGGTGGTGCCGGCCCCGCCGGAATTCCCGGTCCCGGTGTCGGTCCCGGTGGTCCGGTCGGTCCGCTCCCGTCGGCCGGTTCGTCCCGTCCGGCGTGACCTGTCGCGGCCGCTCGAACTGGCTTCGGCGTGACTGGACCGGTAGCGCTGGTAGTTCTCGGCGTTCTCGTCCTCGTCGGTTCCCCGCTGAGTCGAGGTGTTCGACGACCCCGAGCCAGCCGCGGGGCCAGCCGACCCCGCGTCCTCGACGGACCAGGCGGAGCTGTCGAGGTGGTCGCGGACGTACGCGGTGTGGCCGACGCGGTCGTACCGACTGCGGGACGCCTCGTCGACCAGCACGTCGCGGGCGGCGGTGAGTCGCTTGAAGCTGTCGGCAGCGTCGGCGTCGTCACTCACGTCCGGGTGGGTCTCCTTGACCTGGGCCCGGTAGGCGTCCCGTATCGCCTCGACGTCGGCGTCGGACTCGACGCCGAGGACGCTGTAGAACGTCTCTGCCATGCGGGTGCCTGATTGTGTCACGTTCGTTCCCCGGAAGGTTAAATTTCACCCAGGTTCCGGCCGTGGCGCCCCGATCCATCGCCGGACTACTTGTGTCCGGGGCGACTACGGCCCGTATGGCCTCTCACGTGCTGGTACCGCTCGACGGGTCACCGCTGGCCGACGACGCGCTCGCGCACGCGCTCGACACCTTCGACTGCCGAGTGACGGTCCTGAACGTGGTGACCCCGCTGGACGGGGGGATGAGCGAGGGCGGCATCCTCGACGCCGACGACGAACGCGAGGACGCGGCCCGGGACCGCGCCGAGAACCTGATCGAGCGGGCGCGCCGCCAGGCCGAGGAGGCCAACCGTGACCTCGATACCGTCGTCGAGACGGGCGACCCGGCCGACACGATTCTGGCGTACGTCGACGACCACGACGTGGACCACGTCGTCATGGGCGGGCACGGCGGCGCGAAAAGCGACCTCGCCAGCCGCCTGCTCGGGACCGTCGCGACCGTCGTGGTCGGCGAGGCCCCCGTCACGGTCACCGTCGTCCGCTAGCCGAGGACGGCGGCCAGGACCCGGTAGAGTCCGAACCCGACGCCGACCGACGTGATCAGTGTCAGAATCCAGAACGTCAGCGTCACGCCGATCTTGCGCCGCGAGACGCCCGCCGACCCACCCGCGAGGCCGCCACCGATCACACCCGAGATGATGATGTTGTTGAAGGAGATGGGGATGCCCAGCGCGATGGCCGCCTGCGCGATGACGAATCCGGGGACCAGCGCGGCGATGGAACGGCGGACACCGAGTTGGGCGTACTCACGCGAGGTCGCCTGCAGGAGGCGTGGCGCGCCCATCCACGCCCCGCCGAGGATGCCGACCGCACCGATGGCGAGCAACGCGATCCCCGGCAGTCCGAGTTCGGCCCGATAGAGATTCTCCAGGGGCCCGGTCGCGAGGCCGACCTGACTCCCCCCGCTGGAGAAGGCCACGAGACTCCCCAGCACGACGAGGAACACTTTCACTCCGCGGTCCACCGACTGCTGGGTCGCCCGCCGGATGAACTGGAAACTCAGGGCCGCCAGGAGGGCGGTCGCGAGGGCGGTCGCGGCGAGTTCCGCGCCGGTCACGCCGGTTCGTGCGGCCATCCCGCCCGCGTACCCGGCGATGGAACCCTGGGGCTGGCCGGCCGGGGAAGGAATGATGCTCAACTGGACGTTCGCCACGATGCCGCCGACCAGCGCCGCCAGTAACGGCACGCCCACCGTCTCCGGAATGTCGTCGCGGCGCAGGACGGTCGCGGTGAGGTAGGCCAGTCCGCCGGAGACGGGGGGCACGAGCGCCCAGAACAGCGCGATCCGCTGGTACGTGCCGTACGCGGGCGCGCCGCCCAGCGAGAGGCCGACGCCGACCATCGCGCCCGTCGTCGCGAACGCGGCCGGCACGGGATAGCCCGAGTAGATCCCGAAGGCCATGAACGCGGTCGCGGTCAGCAGGCCGGCGGTCGCCGCGAGCGAGGTGATGGCCACGCCGTCGATCAGTCCCGCGCCGACGGTCTCGGAGATGCTACCCCCCTGGGTGAGCGCGCCGAGCGCGGCGAGGATGCCGATGAGGAAGGCCGCCCGCATCGTCGAGATGGCGTTGGCCCCGATAGCGGGGGCGAACGGCGGGGAGTTGCTGTTGGCCCCGAGCGTCCAGGCCGTGACTAACCCCGTGAGCGTCGCGAACGCGACCAGGCCCCAGAACACGAGTTCGACCACCGACTCATCGACCCCCGTGGCAGTCGTTGCTGACCGAGTGGGCGGAGCCGGCGGCGCGAATCGGACAGCGGATACCCTCGTGCATTCGGCGATGGTTCGTCCGGAGGGGTCAAAACCTTCGTGGGGAACTCACCGCCGCCGGTGCCACCGGACGATGCCACCGGCGAGCGCCAGCGCGACGACCCCACCGCCGATCAGCACCCCGCCGAGCGTCCACTGCCCCCGAAAGCCAGCGAGCATGAGTCCGAGACTCGCCGCGAACAGGCCCGCCTGGGCCAGTCCAGCGGCGGCGAGGAACCCCCAGAACGTCGCTGCGTCGGCGCGCTGGATCGAGTCCTCCAGCCCGTCGGGTGGCCCCGTCCCCTCCTCCTCGATCACGGAGAAGGGGTCGAACATCAGTCGAACCCCGGCGGCAGGCCGGTGTGTTTGACGCCGCTTCGCTCCTCGATCGGAAACCGGTAGACCGCCACGTCGGCCCCGGCCGCGGCCTCCTCGATCAGCCCCGGTCGCCAGGCGTCGGCCAGCAGGTCGTCGATGTCGTCCCACTCTGTCTCCGGGACTTCCTCGATCCGTCCCGTCAGCGAGACGCTCTCCCAGTTGTAGGGTGATTCGGCGCTATACACGAGAAAGCTGGCGCGCTCGGCCCGCTCGCTCAGGTCTACTTTCCGGCTCTGGCCGCCGACGACGTAGGTGAAGTAGAGTCGCGACTCGCCGTCGAAGCCGAAGGACAGCGGGAGCAGGTACGGCCCGTTCCCGGTCGGCAGTCCCAGCACCCCCATCCGCTGATTCGCGAGGAAGGCGTCGATCTCGTCGTCGGTCAACTGTTCGAGTCCGTACGCCCCCAGTTCGTCGACTGTCATCCCACCGCATACCAGAGGCCGGACGGGCATCAATCGCTCGCCGCCTCTCGGCCGGGGGACCTGTAGACCGGGCGAGGAATCGGCGGGAGACCGACGGGCCCGGCGCGAATCGCGCATGCGACCCACCACAACCAGCGAACGAACCCGAAAGTACGCTTTTCGAGACCTGCGACCAACGTCTACCCATGGTATCACGGCACACGGCTACCGAAAGGAGCGTCGACCAGGACCAGTTGATCCGCGGGAGCATGCTGGGCGGCGTGTTGCTCGCGCTGTTCGGCATCGTCGCGCTGTTCGCGCCGTTCGTGATCGGCCTGTCGCTGGCGGTCGTCCTCGGGGCGTTGCTCGTCGTCGGCGGACTCGTGCACGTCGCAGCCGCCTTCTCGGCGGGCAGTCTCCTCGGGCTCGGCTGGCAGGTGTTCCTCGGCCTCGTCTACGGGGTCGCCGGGATCGCGGTGCTGGTCAACCCCCTGCTCGGGCTGACCACGCTGACGTTGCTGGTCATCGGCTTCTTCCTCGTCAGCGGCCTGCTCCAGCTCGGCTGGGCGGTCACCGGCGGCGAGGGGAGCCGGACATGGCTCGCCGTCAGCGGCGTCCTCGGACTGTTGCTCGCCATCCTGCTGTGGGTCAACTTCCCCGCGGACGCGCTGTGGGCCGTCGGCGTCCTCTTCGGGGTGAACTTCCTCGTGACCGGCGTCTCGATGATCCTCCACAGCCGAGAGCGCCGCCCGGCCGCGGCCGTCGAGACGCCCAGCGAAGCCGGCGGACAGGGGACGTGACGCCGCCTCGGTTCAGTCGCGGCCCCGCCGAACGACCTCGCGGTCGACCGTATTCGCGGGGAGCTTCTCGACCCACTCGACGGCCTCGATCCCCTCGCCGTCGACGCCCGGATCGTCCGTGAGTTCCGTCGTCTCCGGCGTCGCGGTGTAGTGGGCGAAGTAGAAGGCGAGGCTGTCGTCGCCGCACTCGAAGGCGACTTCGGTGACGGCCACGAGCGAGCCGACACTGACGGGTACGCCGGTCTCCTCTCGGACTTCGCGGACCAGTGCCTCCGCGTGGGTTTCGCCAGGTTCGACCTCCCCGCCGGGGGCGAGCCACTCGCCGTCTTCCCGGACCAGCAGGACGCGACCCGCGTCGTCGGTGACGACCGCGCCGACCGCCCACGTCATCGGGTCGACCTTCGGTTCCAGTTCTGCGAAGCGGGCGGCGTCGACGGACTCGACTTTGCGGCGCGTCTCGACGCCGTCGCGGGCCGCCAGATCCGCGAACGCGGGATCGGTCGCGACCATCCGCTCAGGGGAGGGACACGTCGGTCCCGGTCTGGAGGCTCGCGGCTTTGACGGTGTTCCAGAGGAGCATCGCGCGAGTCATCGGCCCCACGCCGCCGGGGACGGGCGTGATCGCGCCCGCCACCTCCTTCGCGCTCTCGTAGTCCACGTCGCCGACGAGTTCGTAGCCCTTGTCGTTGTCGGCGTCGACACGGTTGATCCCCACGTCGATCACCGTCGCGCCCTCGCCCAGCATGTCGCCGTCGATCATCTCCGGGACGCCCGCCGCGGCGATCACGATGTCGGCTCTGCGGGTCCGAGCGGCCAGGTCCTCGGTCCGGGAGTGACACACAGTAACAGTAGCGTTGCCGCCCTCGGTCTTCTGGAGCAGGAGGTTCGCCATCGGCTTGCCGACGATGTCCGAGCGACCCACCACGACCGCGTCGGCCCCCTCGGTCTCGACGCCGGCGTCGGCCAGCAGTTTCTGGATGCCGTGGGGCGTGCAGGGCTTGTACCGGGCGTTGCCCGCGACGAGGCGACCGACGTTCTCGGGATGGAACCCGTCCACGTCCTTCAGCGGGTCGATCCGGCGGAGGACCTCGCGGTCGTCGACGTGGTCCGGCACGGGCATCTGGACGAGGATGCCGTTCACGTCGGGGTCGTCGTTCAGTTCGTCGATAGTGTCGAACAGTTCCTCGGCCGGTGCGTCGGGGTCGATCTCCACGTCGCGGGCCTCGATGCCGACCTCCTCGCAGTCGTCTTGCTTCATCGAGACGTAGGTCTCGCTGGCGGGGTCGTCGCTCATCAGCACGGTCGCGAGCGTCGGCGTCGTCCCGGCGTCGGCGAGCGTGTCGATGGCGTCGCCCAGTCCGTCGCGGACCGCCTGTGCGACGGCGTTCCCGTCGATGATCTCGGTCATGGCTGAACAGGCGGCGGGGCGACCCTTGAACGTCTCGAAAGCTCGCGGCGGGCCTGGCGCTGGCTCGCGACACCGGCGACTCAGATCGCCCGGGCCAGGTACGGACCGACGTCGAGGGCGGCGAGGAAGACGGCGAACACGACGGCGGGAACCCACACCGAGCGGACGCGTTCGTAACTCACACTCGCGATGGCGGCCACCGCCAGGTAGGCGGGGGCGCTCAGCACGATTCCCAGGGCCGCCGAGATCGCGTCGGGACCGAACAGCGCGCCGAGGACGAGCGCCCAGAACGCGCCGACGGCGATCAGTACGACGGCGGCGGTTACGCCGAGCACGAGCGCCAGCTCGCGCGCCTCGGGTTCGACCGATACCGCCCCGACCGATGCGATCCCCTCGACCGCCAGAACCGCCGCCAGGACCGGCAGGACGGCGCCCGCGGCGACGGTCGTGAGGACGAACAGCGGCCCGTCGAACGGAAACGGGACGGCCGCGAGGCGGAACGTCGCGACCAGCGCCGTCACCACCGCGACGGCACCGACTGCGCCGAACCGCTCGCGGAGTGACGCCTGAATCACGCCGTTGAACAACAGTCCGTAGGCACCGCCCACGAGGACCGGCGTCAGCACCGCGGTCACCAGAAGTGTCGTCAGCGGCGGCGGCCCGAAGTAGAACCCACCGGGTCCGGGGAACCCACCCGAGAGTACCGAGGCCGCGAACGGCGGCACTCCGCCAGCGATGGCGGCGAGCACGATAGCGGGACCGAGGATCGGCCCCGCCGCTACCCCCGGAATGGAGAGGGAGATTTCGACCCCGCGCCGGCGAGCGTACGCGACGGCGAGCAGTCCCATGGGGACGACGGTCCCGAAGAACAGCTCGACCACCGACGCCGGGAACGGTTCGATGTCGACCGTCCCGAGCAGGACGTACGCACCCACGGCGAGAACGCCCCACGTCAACAGCGGCAAGCGAACCGTATCCGCCGGTCTGATCGCCACGTCCGGCTCTGCCAGCCGGAGGAAGACGGCCGCGAGCGTGACCACGACGACGGTTCCGGCGGTGGCGTAGACGACCGTCCCGAGGAGGTGCGGGTCGAGCAATCGCGGCGGCAGCGCGTCGAGTCTGTCGACCACGCCGCCGACGACCGTCCGCGAGAGGAGGGTTCCGAGCAACACGGCCAGCAACCACCCGTACTCGGTGGTTTCGGGGCCAAAGCGGTCGACGGCGGCACGGTGGAGGGACTGACCGACCATACCCGCACGTGGCCCCCGAAATGGCAAAAAACCAACTGGCTCGGGCCGTCGCCGACCACGCTACTCGTACAACAGGTGGGCGTCGGTCAGCTTCTGGACGCGCTCTGCGGCGTCGGCCTTCACGTCCGCGTCGTCGTAGTCGTCGATCACGTCGGCGATGATGTCCGCGACCTCGCGGCACGCCGATTCGTCGAAGCCGCGGGTGGTGAGGCCGGGGGTGCCCGCGCGGATGCCCGAGGGGTTGAACGCCGAGCGCGTCTCGCCCGGCACGGTGTTGGCGTTGAGGACGACGCCCACGTCTTCGAGAGCTTCCTCCGCGTCCTTGCCCGTCGTCTCGGGATGGGACTCGCGCAGGTCCACGAGGACGAGGTGGTTGTCCGTCCCACCGGAGACCAGCGAGAGGCCGCGCTTCTGGAGCTGGTCGCCCAGCGCTTTGGCGTTCTGGATGGTCTGTTCGGCGTACTCCTCGAACTCGGGTTCGAGGGCTTCCTTGAACCCGACGGCTTTGCCGGCGACGTTGTGCATCAGGGGCCCACCCTGGCCGCCGGGGAAGACGGCGGGGTCGATGTCGTCGGCGTACTCCTCGTCGCACATGATGATGCCGCCACGGCCGGCGCGGATCGTCTTGTGCGTCGAGCCGGTGACGAAGTCGGCGGTGCCGACCGGGTTGGCGTGGACGCCGGCGGCGACGAGGCCGGTGATGTGCGCGATGTCGGCGAGGTGGTAGGCGTCGACGGCGTCGGCCGCCGCCTGGATGGCCTCGAAGTCGACCTCGCGCGGGTACGCGGAGTAGCCCGAGACGATGATGTCAGGGTCGAATTCCTCTGCCTGTGCGTGGAGGTCGTCGTAGTCGATGTAGCCCGTCTCCGCGTCGACCTCGTACTGTTCGACCTCGTAGAGCTGGCCGGTGAAGTTCGCGGGGTGGCCGTGCGAGAGGTGGCCGCCGTGGTTCAGATCCAGCGAGAGGATCTTGTCGCCGGGTTCGAGCATGGCGTAGTAGACGCCCTGGTTGGCCTGCGTGCCCGAGTGGGGCTGGACGTTGACGTGTTCCGCGCCCCACAGCTCCTTGGCTCGCTCGATGGCCAGTTCCTCGACCTCGTCGGCGTACTCACAGCCCGCGTAGTAGCGCTCGCCCGGGTAGCCCTCGGCGTACTTGTTGGTGAGCGCACTGCCCTGTGCTTCCAGCACCGCCTCGCTGACGTGGTTCTCGCTGGCGATCATCGCCAGCGTGTCGTTTTGCCGCTGCACTTCGCCCTCGAGGGCGTCCGCGACCGCCGGGTCCACTTCCCGGACGTGCTCGTAGTTCATGTTCGTGGCTCGGTCCTGGGCCGTCAATAATCTACCCTTCCAGCCCGGACTTTTCACCACCGATAGTCGCCCTGTAAAGAAACACCGGCAATCGTGGGCTATTTAATAACCCGGTCATACCCCGTCCGAAAAATAATGAGTGAGTAGTCCGTGCGAGTGAGTGTAGCATGATGGCCTGGGTGGCGGCCAATGGGGGGGTTAGAGCCATCGGGGGCGCCGGGGAGACGACGGTTCGGACCGTCGATTGGGAGGATCGCACGTCCGGGCCGGAGCTCGTCCAGCCGGTCGAGGACTGCGTGACCGGGAGTCTCTCCGAGTTGCGCGTTCCCGTTGAGAACGCAACGCTGACCGACGCGTCCGGGGGGCGGCGGTACGATTTGAGCGAGCCAGTGGCGCTCGATAGGGGCCAGTTCCTGCTCGACTGTCGGCTGGCAGTCGGCGGTGGACGGACGGCTGATCGCGAGCCGAGCATGGAACTGTACTGCCGGTTCGACGGCCCCGCGTTCGTCCGTCGTGTGGGCGACCAGGTCGTGGTCAGCCTCGGGGAGGAGCGACCGGTGACGCTCGGGTTCAGGGAACACTGCGAGGACCCGTCGACGGTCACCGTCCCACCGACGCCTGCCGGCGTCGCGGACGCGATCAGTCACCTGTCGGCGGCACTGCGGACGACCGGGCCAGCGCGGTCGCATCCGTCGATGCGGGATCACCCGCCCGTCGTCGAGGTGGGCGACGAGCGGTCGATCCCCGACGCCGTCGAGGCGGCGACGCCCGAGACGGGGATCGAACTCCAGTTGCCGGAGCGACTGGAGTACCTGTTCGTCGGCGCGCCGCTGGCGTACTATCTGGGCGCGACGGTGACCGTCGAGCCCGAGGCGACGCCGAAGCTGGTCGCCCCGAGCGCGGACGTGGAGTGTCGGTTCCGGGAACTCCCGACCTTCCAGCACGGCGTCGCACGCCTGCTCAGACAGGTGTTTTTCTACGATACGCTGGTCCGGGACCTGGAGGGGGAATCGCCGGCGTGTCGCGACGCCTTGCTCGACCGGTTCGACCTCGACCCGGCGACGTTGCGACGCCGGACGCCCGCCCAGCGGCTGGCGCGGTACTTCTGTGTCACGGAACCGGACTTCGACGAGTACCTGCCCGAGTGGCACTTCTCGACGTACGCCGCGCCGGAACCGGACAACGTCCAGTCGCTCCCGTACCTGCTGGACGCGTTGAGCCTGATCTACCTGCCCGAATCCTCGGAGCTGCGTGGGACGGAGTTGCTCGAACGGACGCTCGACGACTTCTACCGGTCCGGGAGTCACGCCAGCCGACGCTCGGTGGCGTCCGTCGACCGGGTGGACCCGGAGCTTCGGGCCGGGCGCATCCACGCCTGGCTGGCCGGTGGGGCACCCATCGACGCGTTCAAGACCTCGCCCCAGGCCTACGAGAACCGGCGGCGGTACCAGGACCGGCGCGGGACGCCCCTGTCGGTGACGGTCGTCCTCAACGACGAGGAGATGTACGACGAACACGCGGCGGTGGCGGACATCTACCAGGAGCGGTCGGCGGACCTGCCGCTGTCGGTCGACATCGAGGAACACCTCACGAGCGCGGAACTGGCCGAGGTGTTCGCCTCGCCCAACGACTTCGTCCACTACATCGGCCACTGCGACGCCGACGGACTGGAGTGTCCCGACGGTCGGTTCACCGCGTCGTCGCTGGACACCTGTGAGACGCGCACGTTCTTCCTCAACGCCTGTGGCTCCTACCACGAGGGACTGGAGCTGATCGAACGGGGCAGTGTCGGCGGCGCAGTCACGCTGACGAAGGTGCTGGATCGACAGGCCGCGAAGGTCGGCACGGCCTTCTCGCGCCTGCTCGTCCACGGGTTCGGGCTCGAACCGGCGATGCAGTTGTCGCGCCGGCGCATCATGATGGGGAAAGACTACGCCGTCGTCGGCGACGGGACCTACACGCTCGCGCCCACGCCGGACAGCCCGGTCGTGGGCTGGCTGGAACGCGACGACGGTCGCTTCCGCCTGTCCTGTGAGGCGCTGACCGGCCGTCGGATCGGCGACTGCTTCCAGCCGGCCTTCGCCGAGGAGTCGGCGTACCACGGGACGGCGACCGAGACCGTCCTCACCCGGGACGAACTGATCGAGGTCCTCTCGGAGACGCCGCTGCCCATCATCTACGACAGCGAGTTCCACTGGTCGGACGACCTCGCCGCGGAACTCGCGACCAGTCGCTGATCGTTTTCACTGCCGAAACGTTCTCGCCGGCCGCCGATATCCCCCGGCCGGCGGGTCTGCGGGCGGTTTTACTGTCCAACTGGTAGCCCGATATTCACTTTTGATATTCAGACCAAAGACATATAATTAGCCGGCTCGAAGCTCAGATGTATAATTGTTGGCCGAGTAATTCAACTCGTTATCAACGATAAAATTAAATACCGTAATACAATATATACATTCATAGGACGATGAGCCAAAACCTGCTTGCGGACGGCATCACGGACCTACTGAGGACCGAGTTGTCGGCTGCCCCCACCGAATCGTATCTCGTGAACCCCTCACGGGAGACCATCGAGGAGCTGGTATCGGTAATGAGTACGCTGGAGTCCCCACCCAGTGTGAACCTGCTGGCGGCGGAGCGCCCGCTGAAGGACGTGATGGACGACTTCATCATCGCGAGTCGTGCGGCGAACCTGATCGCCGACGGCGTCCTCGCGATCCGGACGGTCGAGAACCCGCCGGAGAACGCCCTGTTCGTCACCGACGACGAGGTCGTCGCCATCGTGGCGGCCGGCGAGACGGTGGCCGGCCTGACGACCGACGACGAGGCCTTCGTCGAGAGCGCTCGTGAGCGCTACGACGCCATCTGGGAGAGCGCCGACGAGTTCGGTCTCCGGACCCCGCCGCTGACGGAGGTCCGCGAGACGCTGTCGTCGGACATCAGCGAAGCCACGGCGACGGACTTCGACGAGGTGCTCGCATCTCTTCAGACCGCACGCGGCAACGGGGACGGCCTCGACGAGGTGACGATCAGCCTCCTGGTTGCCGCGAAAAACGGCGAGTTGCTGTACGACATCAGCAAGTGGGGCGAGGACATCGGCCTCGCCTCGAAGGCGACGTTCTCCCGCACCAAGACGAAGCTCGAAGACATGGGCCTGATCGACACCGAGAAAGTGCCCATCGACGTGGGCCGCCCGCGGCTCCGCCTGATGCTCGGCGACGAGCGGCTGGAAGACGCCGACTCCGACCAGCTGGCGAACGTGGCCCAGAGTCTGCTGTCGAGCTGAGGCCTGCGCTTTTTTCACCCCCGGTCGCGTTCGGCCACCAATGACAGTCGCTCTCGTCGGTTCGGGACCGGCACGTGACGCGGTCGCCGCGGCCCTCGCGGACGTGGACGCGCAGGTCACGGACCTCGATCCGACGGTCGTCGGCGGCGCCGACCTCGCCGTCGTGGTCGGCCAGGCCGGCGACGTGGCCTTCGAGACGGTCGACGAACGCGCCCGCGAGTCCGGCACGCCCTGGCTCGCGGTCGAGATCGGCGGCGTCGGCGGCTACCCCGTCGTCGAGGCCGCCGTTTCCGGCTTCGGTCCCGGGACCGCCTGCTACCGCTGTCTCCAGTCCCGCGTGCGCTCGAACGCCGACCCCGACCAGGAACCACAGGCCGCACCCGACGCCGAGACCGCGCGGTTCGCCGGGGCCATCGCCGGTCGGGAAGCCGCCAAACTCGTCTCCGGCAAGCGGTCCTCTGTCGTCGGCGGGGTGATCGAGGTCCCCCACGCCCAGCGACAGTTCCTGCCGGTCCCCAACTGCGTCTGTGCCGGCGAGCGCGACCGACGGCTGGGCGACGACCACGCCGACCGCGACCTGGACGAAGCGCTGACCCGCGCCGAACAGGGCCTCGACGAGCGAGTCGGCGTCGTCGCCGAGGTGGGTGAGGCCGAGTCGTTCCCGGCCCCCTACTACCTGGCCAACGTCGCCGACACGGGCGAATTCAGCGACGCGACGGCTCCCCGACAGGCCGCCGGCGTCGCCGCCGACTGGAACGCCGCGTTCATGAAGGCGCTGGGCGAGGGCTACGAGCGCTACAGCGCCGGGATCTATCGCACCGCCGAGTTCGAGACGGGGACGGCCGCCGGGATCGACGACGCAGTCCCGCCGTCCACGTTCGTCTGTGCCGACGGCGACGACTGGACGACCGCCGACGAACACACCGAGGTCGAGTGGGTGCCCGGCCGGAACCTCGATACCGACGGCGACGTGTGGCTCCCCGCGGAGTTCGTTCACTTCCCGCCGCCGACCGAGCGGTTCCGTCCGGCGGTGACCACGGGACTGGGACTGGGCAACAGCACCACCGAAGCGCTCCTGTCCGGGCTGTACGAGATTATCGAGCGCGACGCCGCGATGCTCTCGTGGTACTCCACCTTCGACCCGCTCGGCCTGTCGGTCGACGACGAGACCTTCGGCACCCTCCGGCAGCGGGCCAAGTCCGAGGGTCTGGACGTGGTGCCGCTCCTCCTCACCCAGGACGTGGACGTGCCCGTCGTGGCCGCCGCGGTCCACCGCGAGGAGTGGCCCCGCTTCGCCGTCGGCATCTCGGCCCACCTCGACCCGGCACGGGCCGCACGGTCGGCGCTGGCCGAAGCCCTCCAGAACTGGCTCGAACTCCGCGGGATGGGACCGGACGACGCCGCCGAGGAGAGCGGTGCCATCGGGCACTTCGCGAACTTCCCCGGCGAGGCGCAGACCTTCCTCGCCGTCGGCAGTAGCGTCCCCGCAGAACAGGTCGGCCCCGCGGAGGTTCCCGAGGGCCGGGACCACCTCGACGCCGTCGTGGAACGCCTGCGTGACGCGGACCTGGACGTGTACGGGTCGCGGCTCACCACCCGGGACGTGGACGCGCTCGGGTTCGAGGCCGTCAGAGCAGTCGTCCCGAGCGCCCAGCCGCTCTTTTTCGACGACCCGTACTTCGGCGAGCGCGCCGAGGAGATCCCCGAGAGCATGGGCTTCGAGGCCCGACTCGACCGGGACCACCACCCGTACCCCTAGGGAGAGATAGTTTTATTTCGGCGTGTGTGAAATGTACACATGGGGTTGCTCGCGGACAGGTCAGCACCGTCCGGTAGCGGCCCGTGTCCATGACGACCGAATTCGACCTCCCGTGTGCAGACTGTGGCCAGGCACTGGTCCGGCGACAGGTCGACCGCGCGGGTGCGACCGTGACCGTGGCAGCGTGTCAGAACTGCGGCGGTCGGTACTACCCGGAGTCCGCCCTGCGGAAGCTCTAGATGCCGAAGGTGGCGCGGATCATGTCGCGGGTTCCCGGGCCCAGTCCGACCGCGACGATAGCCGTCAGCAAGAGCAGGGCGTAGCGCGGACTCTCCTCGAAGATCTCCCGGTCGAAGATCCAGACGACCGCCAGCGCGACCACCAGTTTCACGAGCAGGAAGGGCCAGGACGAGCCCAGTGCCGTCAACAGCGACGCTGGCAAGATCGCCTCGGCCGTGCTGATGATGAACGCGTTCGCGGGGTGTTTCGGGCTGTAGACGGCGTCGACGCCGAGCGCGCCGAGCCAGTCGGCGGCGATCACGTTGGCGACGCCGTCGATGGCGTGGCCCCACAGCACGACCAGTCCGATCAGGCCCGTCCCGGCGTTGATCTCGGGCCGGAACCGGTCGACGGCGAAGTAGATCCCGCCGGCCAGGGCCGTCGCGATGAGGACCACGCTCAGGAGGACCTGCGGGTAAAACGCGACGTAGTCGGCCGACAACGCCAGCGAGACCAGATAGCCAAAGGTCAGGAGGAAGGCCGCGCTCCCGACCGCCACCATCGGTCCCGCGTAGGTCTCGACGTACCCCTCACGCCGGAGCCAGACGGTCACCAGGAGGGAACCCAGCGTCACGAAGAAGACGGTGAAGTAGATGATCGGACTGATGATCAGCGAGTTCCACGGGTAGGCGATGGCCTGGGTCACGCCCTCGGGAACGGCATCGTTGGCGTCCTCGACGACGCGGAGGGCACCGCCAAAGAGCATGAACGGGACCAGCGCGAAAAACAGGTCCCGGTCACGTCCCACGTCGAGCCGGCGGAGCAACTGGAGGACGCCGATCAGTCCGAACAGCAAGACGACCATGTACCCGACCTCCGAGACGAGCGTGTAGCCGGGTTCGGCGACGATGGCACCGCCCGTCACGGCCTGCTGACACGCGACCTGATTGTACAGCAGTTCCACGGAGCCGCCCCGGTGGACGGCACACAGCGCGTTGTTCGCGTCGGCGTAGACCGGCCCCCAGAAGTAGTGCCAGACGAACCCGCGGTAGACCGTGTCGTAGAACACCAGCGAGCCGAGGACCAGCGCCGCGACACCGGCCAGGGCGGTCAGCGTCCAGGCGCGCCCGGCGTCGATCCGCTCGGTCACCTGCATGCTCGACACCGCGCGAGCCGCCCGTTTCAGGGTTCCGATCCTGTGCGACTGGCGAACACGACCGGGACCGGTGGCTCGCCCGCTCGTATCCTCACTGGTCGACGCGCGCACCCACGTCCCGGGCCAGTTCCACCAGCCGCTCGTGGGCCTGCCCGTTCGAGGCCACCAGCCCCTGGCTGTCGTGTCGCCAGCGCTCACCGTCCAGATCCGTCACGGTCCCGCCGGCCGCTCGAACCATGTGCGCACCGCCGACCGAGTCCCAGGGGTTGGGCCGCCGCGTCGTGATCGCCGCGTCGAGCCCACCGCTGGCGACGAACGCCAGCGCCGACTGCATACTCCCGAGCCGGCGCATGTCACCACACTCCCGCACGACCGCGTCCGCGAGCGTGGCGTAGGCCTCACGGTCCCCGTGTGGACCCCACCCCAGCACCGCGACCGCGAACGTCTCCGGGTCGGCCCTGTCGCTGACCGAGACCGACTCCCCGTTCAGCCGCGTCTCCTCGCCTGCCAGGAACTCGTCGTCCATCGCGGGCATGACCGTCGCCGCGGCGACCGGTTCGCCGTCTTCGACACGTGCCACGCTGGTCGCCCACAGGCGCAACCCCCGGAGGTAGTTGGCCGTCCCGTCGATTGGATCGACGATCCAGGCCGGGCCGGTCGCCGGCACCGTCGACGGCGTGTCCGACTCCTCACCGACGACCGGCGCGTCGCTCTCCGCCTCCAGCAGCGCGACGACCCGATCCTGGGCGTCGGCGTCCGCGTCGCTCACCAGGTCGTTCTTGTGTGCTTTCGCCTCGAACCGAACGTCGGTCCGGAACCGCTCGACTGCGACCGTCCCGCCGGCACGGGCCGCGCGGGCCGCGAGGGTTGTCGGATCGTCCATATCGGACCCTCGCCGGCCGCGGACAATTAGGTGATGATCTGTTCGGCGGTCCGCATGTCCGAGGCGATGTCGTTCGATTCGACGGCCCGCTCGGCCGCGCGTCGTGCCTCGAAGAACTCCGGCTGGGGGTCGTTGTCGACTTTCACCTCGGACGCGCGGTGCAGCGCACCGGCCGCCGCCTCCAGTGCCTCCATGACCCCGGCGACTTCGTTCGCCTTCTCCTGAATGCCCGTCGACTCGTCGATGATTCCGAAACTGGACTGGGCGGACCCGAAGCTGAACTGGGCCGTACTGAGCGGCGAGAGTGCCTTTTCGTAGTTCTGTTCGTAGAACCGCGGCACGCCCTGCTTGAACGCGTCGATACCCCGCGCGGCGCTTTTGACACCGCCTCGAAGCTCTCGGAACGCCTGCAACTCCGCCCGCACCTGGTCGATCTTCTTCTCGTACACCTTCCCGATGGGATTGAACACGGAGACCGCCTCGGGGTCGATCTCGTTTTTCAGCGGCCGGTACAGCGACTGACCCTCGTCGCGATAGTCGTCGATGTTGTACGTCGTCTGTTTGGCCCGGAGCGTACTCTCCGCGTAGAGACGTTCGACCGCGAACAGGAACTCGTCGTAGGCGTCGATCAGCGCCTCCCGGACCCGTGCGAGGTCCTCCAGGAAGATCGTCACCTGCACGAGCGAGAGGATGATATTCTTCTGTCCTTCGGGCGCGTATTCGGTCGCTTTTTCGAGGGGGTCCCGAGCGTTCTGTGCCAGCGTCCGTATCTTCGGTGCGTGGAACGATTCGGTGGTCGCGTCCACGTCGAGCAGATTCGCGTCCGGGCCCGCGTACCCGACGTAGGTCGCGTAGGTCTTGCGAATCCGATCCATCGACGTGGCCATCAGTTCGGTCGCCTTCGGATCGGTCTCGATCGGCGTCGGTGTCGGCCCCGCGTTCTCGCCGAATCGCGAATCGAAGTTGGCCTCGAAGGAACTCTCGTTGAACTCGAAGTCCACCCCGTCGAAGTCCCCCATGGAGAAGTTCCGCTCGCTGCTCATGTCGCCGAAGTCGAACTCCGAGGCGTTGGAGTCGTTGATGAACCCGTCGACGTGCGCCCCAGGACCGCCCCCACGCCCGCTGCTGTCCAGTGCCCCACACCCAGCGGTGAGTAACGTGCCAGCCGTCGCAATGAATGTGCGACGTCTCATGAACTACTGCTCAGTAAATCGCCTCAACCTATTTAAAAATGCCCCGGCTAGAGCCGGTTCTTTTTACCGTCTACCGGAATCGAACGGTCGGCGGCCGCCCGGCTGGCGGCACCAGTTCACGAGTGGAGTTTGCGAGGGAAGATCGCTCCTGCGCACGGGACACCGCGTGTCCCGTTCGCTTCGAGGCCGCCCGGTCGCGGCCTCGCCGAACGGATCTTCCTGCACTGTTTGCGAGGGGCCGTAGTGGCCAACAGTGCGAGGGAAGGGATTTGAACTACGTCCAGACGGTCGGGCTCACACCGTTCGCCCGCTGCGTCTGGCCTCATTCAAACCCTTCTTCGCAGCCGAGCGCGCCGTCTTGGCGCGCTCAGGCATGCGAGGGAAGGGATTTGAACCCTTGGACCCCTACGGGAGCGGATCTTGAGTCCGCCGCCGTTTCCAGGCTTGGCTACCCTCGCACGCGTCCAGTACTCGGCTCTCGCCGGTATAAAGATTCCACGGAAGCGGGCAGGACCGGGAGAAGTTCCATATCTACACCGATACGAGCTATATTCCTCCTATACTCCAGTTCTGTCCGGCCTTTGCGATCTATTGGACGCAATTTCGGACTGAAAGTGACTACTTGAGCAAGTTTTATTGTAGTGGATTCACAAACGAGGAATGTCGAAGCGATGGACCGATCACCCCAGATCATCGAATCGATCCGCGAACGGTTCCGCCCGAGTCCGACCTACCGCTGTGGCGGTTGCTCGCTGTCGTTCGACCGCGAGCGTCTCAACTGTCCGGCCTGTGGCTATTCGGAGATTACAGAAGCAGGCAGCCGACGGTCGACAGCGAATCAGTGACCGACGCCCAGACCTCAGGCGACCGCCGTCTCGGTCGCCGACGGCAACTGGATTCTGATGATCGACCCGCGCGGTTCGTTGTCGATGACTCGAACGTCGCCGTCCGACTGGTCGACGAACACCCGAACGATCCACAGGCCCAGTCCCTGTGAGTGAAACATCGGTTTCTCGATCCCGTCTTCGAGTACGTCCCGCTCCATCTCCGGAATGCCGGGACCGTCGTCGCCCACGTCGAGTCGGACCGTCCCCGCGGGATCCGTCGTGACGGATATCCAGACGGTCGGATCGTCGGCGTCGTGGTGATCGACCGCGTTCCGGACGAGTTCCTCGACGACGACGTCGAAGCGGCCACCGATCCGAACCGGAGCCGCGTCCGGCAGTGTGGTCTCGATGGTCGCCGCCGGGAACGATTCGTCGAGGTCGGCGACGAGCGTCCGCAACCGCTCACGCAGGTCCACGGTTCGCTCGTCGTCGGCGGTTTCGAGCAGCGACTTCAGATGACGGGACTTCTCGCTCAGCGCGACGAGGTCGTCGGTCGCTCGCCGTATCCGTTCCATGTCCGCCTCGTCGACCCGTCCCGTCTCGATCAGGTCCGAACAGGACTTGATGACCGTACAGTGATTCCGGAGGTTGTGTCGGAGGACACGGTGGAGGACCGACAGTTGCGTCTTGGACCGTTCGAGTTCCATCCGCGTCGCGCGCAGTTGTTCGTCCCGATACGAGACCATCCCGTACAGGAGGACGCCCGATACCCCGACGAAAACCCAGCCCTTCCCCGTCATCACGGCATCGAACAGCGGGCCGGGCGGCAGGGCTGCGACCAGCAGTCGGTCCGAGAACGCGATCCAGGCACCGCCGACGACGACGTAAACCAGCGCGATTCGTGCCGGTGTGAGGTCCGCGAACAGCGATCTGTCCATCGTCGGTCCGTTCACCTTGCCAACACGTCCGGATAAAACCCATGACGAGCGCGGTCGATCCGACGGATTGACACCGGCGTCGGTGCAAGGGAGTTCCGATGGACGACCACACGCGCGACGACTCGGTGGGGCCGCCGGTCCGTGGGTCACCGACGGGATGGCGACCCACGGAGGACCGGTGGGAACACGGGACCCTCCGGCGTGCGACGGTCCACGGGGTTCGGTTGTACAACGTCGGCGAGTACCACGAGTCACACGACTGCTTCGAGGACGAGTGGTACAACTACGGCCGCGGGTCGACCGAGAGCAAGTTCCTGCACGGGATGGTGCAGGTCGCCGCCGGCGCGTACAAACACGTCGACTTCGAAGACGACGACGGGATGCGCTCGCTCTTTCGCACCGCCCTCCAGTATTTCCAGGACGTGCCCAACGACTACTACGGCGTCGACCTGCTCGACGTGCGGACGGTGTTGACCAACGCGCTCACCGATCCGACGGCGGTCGAGGGGTGGCAGGTGCGACTGGACGAGCGTCGGCCCGAGGCGACCGACGCCGACTTCGCGTACGCCGAGTCGCTGGAGCACTGACCTGTCCGGGACGGGACCCGGCACGGTTTCGTGGGTACTAAGACCGGTCGACCGTTGCTGTGAACCGATGCGAGTCGAGACCGTCGGCGACGGCCCCGCGGAGATCGCCGTCATCGGGGGCATCCACGGCGACGAGCCCTGTGGCGTCCACGCCGTCGAGACGTTGCTGTCCGCCGACGTCGAGTTCCGGCGCCCCGTCAAGTTCGTGATCGCCAACGAAAAGGCCCAGCAACGGGACGTGCGCTACGTCGACGAGGACCTCAACCGCGCGTTCCCGGGCGACCCCGACGGCGACACCCACGAGTCCCGGCTGGCTCACGAACTCTCGATGGAAGTGGCCGACTGTCAGATCCTCGCGCTCCACTCCACCCAGTCCTACGAGGGACTGTTCGCGCTGGTCGACGAAGTCGGCGAGTACGAGCGCCGGATCTGCCCACGCCTGTCGGTCGACGCCGTCGTCGAAACCTGCGAGTTCACCGAAGGCCGGCTGTTCGAGGTGACCCGTCGGCTGATCGAGGTCGAGTGTGGCTTCCAGGGCTCGGACACCGCAACCGAGAACGCCGTGCAGGTGACCCGCGAGTTCCTGGCCGCCGTGGGCGCGCTCCCCGACGACGAGGCCCCGCGCCGCGACGAGTTGCCGGTCTATCGACTCACCCATTCAGTCCCCAAGGACTCGGCGGAGGCCTACGACGTGTTCGCCACGAACTTCCGGCAGGTCCGAGCGGGGCAGCCCTACGCCGCGGCCGACGGCCAGGAGTACGTCGCCGAGCGCGACTTCTACCCCGTCCTGATGTCGCCGTACGGCTACGAGGACGTGTTCGGCTACGCGGCCGACCACGTCGGCACGCTCGAATCCTGAACCTCAGTCTTCCTCGACCGGCGGCGCGAACTCCACCAGCGTCAGGTCACGGTCCAGCATGCAGTAGTCGTGGGGTGGCTCGCCGACGACCTCGTTGATCTGGTACTCCACGTCGAACTCGGCGCCGGCCGGCTCACAGTACTCGTGTGAGGGACAGCCCGTGTGCGGACAGGGGCCTTCGAGCGCGGCTTTGCTGCCGGCGTAGGCCCCCTGGGCGTCGACGTTCGCGAGGACGGGTGCGGGTTCGACCTCGACCGCAGTCACCCCCGAATCGTGGACCGCACAGTCGAGCGTCGAGGCGTTCTCCCGGACCGCGGTCACGCGGTACTTCTGGCCGGCGGCGAGGTTGAGACACTGGTCCCGGTAGGGACAGCCCTCGCAGGCGTCGGCCGCCCCGTGATAGACGAACTCGGTCCCGACTTCGGCGAGTCGGGTCCCGACGAGCGTGACCGTAGTCATGGGTCCCTCTAGCTCCGGCCGGCGGTTAAGTCCCACCGTTTTTGCGGTTCGGTAGGCGGCAGGATTGCGCGCCAGTCACTCGCCGAGAATCGCGTCGAGTTCGTCGAGATAATCCTCCCGGGGGACCTGGTAGTACTCGCGCGGGTCGAACTCGCCGTCGGCGAATCGGGCGGCGAGGTCGTGGACGCCGGCGACGGCCTCGTCGCGGTCGTCGTAGCGCGCCGACGCGACCTCGATCTCGGGTTCCAGGGACAGCGTCACGTGCCAGGGGTCGTCGGGCGCGGGCTGGTGGCGGCCGGGGCGGCGGCCCCGCTGGCCCTTCGTGAGGTAGATGGTCGGCAGACAGGGCGCGGGAAACTCCTTGCTGTCGAAGATATCCGGGCGGTAAGCCAGCACGTAGCGTGTCTCACCCGCCGACCAGACCTCCCACCCGGCCGGTAGATCCGCGGAGTCCATACGTCCCGTTCCGGCCGACCGGTCTTGAGTGACGCGGTCTCGGCGGCCCCGCTCGTGCCCATCTGTTCACCCAGTATATAAAGCCGAGTTTGCAGGTACGGTGAACTGAACTGGCACCCCGGTTCCCGTGCCCGAGTTTCGGCCACTGAGACGGCCGGAACAAACGGGCCGAAAAACCGCTGTGGGGACAATGCTTATACCCGCGGGATTCTCATTAAATAAATAGTATCGGTGGTAAGCCCACCCATACACGACCCCCACTACCGCCCCTGCTCTCGCCGCCCAGGCACCCCGGTATTTTTTCGGGACTCTCCGATCTCGGGCGTTCTGGGCCGTGGGAGTGGTATGGATACACATGGCACGCAAACGGATCGGACCCGCAACCGGGCGGGCGCGCGGTTGCTCGCGTCGCGCGAGCGCGCGCTGTAGTCCGGGACGGGGCCGACCTGCCAGTCGCCGGCGGAGTGTGGGCTGGTGTGGTGGACGCCACCGAGACCTGCGGGCTCGCGCCCGTGGCAGCAGGGGGAACCGCGACCGCCGCGGTGGCCCCGCGTTCAATCTGTCCGTGATAGCATGACCGATACAAAGGAAACCCTCGCAGAGCTGAGTCGGGAGTACCAGGATTCGATTCCAGCGGACCTCAGAGAGACCCAGACGTTCGACTGGTACCTGGACCAGCTGTACGACCATCCGCGGATCGCCCGCAACGCCCACCAGCGCGTTGCCGACATGTTCGACTACTACGGGACCGAATACGACGAAGACGCCGGCGTCGTGGAGTACGCCCTCGCGGCCGAAGACCCGCTGAACGACGGCGAGAACACGTTCTACGGCCGGGTCATCCACGAGGCCATCCACGAGTTCGTCAACAAGGTCAAATCCGGCGCTCGCGGCCTCGGTCCCGAGAAACGGATCAAACTCCTGCTGGGCCCGGTCGGTTCCGGGAAGTCCGACTTCGACCGGCAGGTCCGCCGGTACTACGAACACTACACCCGCACCGACGAGGGGCGGATGTACACCTTCCGGTGGAGCAACCTCTGTGACATCATCGACGACCAGGACCCCGCCGACGACACCGTGCGGTCCCCGATGAACCAGGACCCCATCGTCCTGCTCCCACAGGAACAGCGCGAGCAGGTGATCGAGGACCTCAACGCGGAACTGGACGCCCCTTACACCATCCGCAACGAACAGGCGCTCGACCCGGCCAGCGAGTTCTACATGGACCGCCTGCTGGCCTACTACGACGACGACCTCGAAGCGGTGCTGGACAACCACGTCGAGATCGTCCGGATCGTCGCCGACGAGAACCAGCGCCGCGCCATCGAGACCTTCGAGCCCAAGGACAAGAAGAATCAGGACGAGACCGAACTCACCGGCGACGTCAACTACTCGAAGATCGCCATCTACGGGGAGTCCGATCCCCGGGCGTTCGACTACTCCGGCGCGTTCTGTAACGCCAACCGCGGGATCTTCTCGGGCGAGGAACTGCTCAAGCTCCAGCGGGAGTTCCTCTACGACTTCCTGCACGCGACCCAGGAACAGACGATCAAGCCCAAGAACAACCCCCGGATCGACATCGACCAGGTGATCGTCGGGCGGACGAACATGCCCGAGTACAAGGACAAGAAGGGCGACGAGAAGATGGAGGCGTTCAACGACCGCACCAAGCGGATCGACTTCCCCTACGTCCTCCAGTACGAGGAGGAGGCCAAGATCTACGAGAAGATGCTCCGGAACGCCGACCTCCCGGACATCCAGGTCGAACCCCACACCCTGGAGATGGCCGGCCTGTTCGGCGTCCTCACCCGGATCGAGGAACCCGATTCCGGCACCGTGGACATCGTCCAGAAGGCCAAGGCCTACAACGGCGAGGTCGACGAGGCCGAGGACGTCGACGTAAAGAAGCTCAAAGAGGAGGCCGCCGAGATGGCCGAGATCGGCGAGGGCATGGAGGGCGTCTCGCCCCGCTTTATCGGCGACGAGATCGCCGAGGCCATCATGGACTCGATGCACCGGAGCCGTGACTTCCTCTCGCCGCTGACGACGTTCAACCACTTCGAGGAGAACCTCGAGAATCACGGCTCGATCCCGGAAGACCGGTTCGAGACCTACTACCGCTACCTCGAACTCGTCCGCGAGGAGTACAAGGACCGGGCCATCGAGGACGTGCGCCACGCGCTGGCCTACGACATCGACGAGATCCAGCGCCAGGGCGAGAAGTACATGGACCACGTCATGGCCTACATCGACGACGACACCGTCGAGGACGAGATCACGGGCCGCGAGCAGGAACCCGACGAAACCTTCCTCCGGAGCGTCGAGGAGAAACTCAACGTCCCCGAGGACCGCAAGGACGACTTCCGCCAGGAAGTGTCGAACTGGGTCTCCCGGCGCGCCCGCGAGGGTGACACCTTCAACCCGCAGGACAACGACCGCCTGCGCCGCGCGCTGGAACGCAAACTCTGGGAGGACAAGAAACACAACATCAACTTCTCGGCACTGGTCTCCAGCAACGAGATGGACGACGACGAACGCAACGCCTGGGTCGACGCGCTGATCGAACAGGGCTACACCCGGGAAGGGGCCAAGGAGGTGCTGGAGTTCGCCGGCGCCGAGGTCGCCAAAGCCGAGATGGAAGAGTAATGGCCGGACACGATTACATCGACGCCGCGGATACCGCCCTCGAGGAGACCTACCAGGAGCCGATGAGCCTCGGCGAGTACGTCGACCTGGTACTGGAGAAGCCCCACCTGGCCTCTCACGCCTCGAAGTACCTGCTGTCGGCCATCGAGGCCGCCGGCACGCGGACGGTGATCGAGGAGGGCGAGGAGAAGGAGCGCTACCGCTTCTTCGACGACCCGCACAACGACGGCGAACACGCCATCCTGGGCAACACGGACACGCTCAACCAGTTCGTCGACGACCTGCGCTCCATCGCGGCGTCGCGTGGCAAAGACGAGAAGATAATCTGGCTCGACGGGCCGACCGCCACGGGTAAATCGGAGCTCAAGCGGTGTCTGATCAACGGCCTCCGCGAGTACTCCAAGACCGACGACGGCCGGCGCTACACCGTCGAGTGGAACGTCGCCGGGGCCGGCGGCGGCTCCTCGGGCATGACCTACGGGGACCAGCCGGTCAGCGACGAGGACGACTGGTACGAGAGCCCCGTGCAGTCCCACCCGCTGACGGTGTTCCCACAGGAAGTTCGGGCCGACCTGATCGCGGAGATCAACGACCGCCTCGACGACCACGTCCAGATCCGCGTCGAGGGCGACCTCGATCCGTTCTGCCGGGAGGCCTACGACTTCCTCGAAGAACAGTACCGCCGCCAGGAGATCGAGGACCTGTTCTCGGCGGTGACCGACCCCAAACACCTGCGGATCAAGAACTTCGTCGTCGACGTGGGCCGGGGCATCGGCGTCCTCCACAGCGAGGACGACGGCAGTCCCAAGGAGCGCCTCGTCGGCTCGTGGATGGCCGGCATGCTCCGGGAACTCGACTCGCGGGGTCGGAAGAACCCGCAGGCGTTCAGTTACGACGGCGTCCTCTCGCAGGGCAACGGCCTGCTCACCATCGTCGAGGACGCCGCTCAGCACGCCGACCTGCTCCAGAAACTCCTGAACGTCCCCGACGAGGGGAAGGTGAAACTGGACAAGGGCATCGGGATGGACATCGACACCCAGATGATCATCATCTCGAACCCCGACCTCGAAGCCAGGCTCAACCAGCACGCCGACCGCGAGGGACAGGACCCGCTGAAGGCGCTGAAGCGTCGCCTCGACAAACACGAGTTCACGTACCTGACGAACCTCTCGCTGGAGGCCCAGCTGTTGCGTCGGGAGTTGACCAACGAGACCGAGGTCTGGACCGCCCAGTCCTGGGACGAACTCGAATCGTGGATTCGGGAGCCCCTGCACATCCACGTTCGCGACTCGGACGCCGAGGTCAACGAGAAGGAACTGGCTCCCCACGCCATCGAGGCCGCCGGGCTGTACGCCGTCGTCACCCGACTCGACGACGAGGACGTGCCCAGCGGCCTCGACCTCGTGGACAAGGCCATGCTGTTCGACCGCGGTTACCTGCAGGAGGGCGACGAGCGCATCGAGATGGACGACTTCGAGTGGGACGGCGACGCCGACGACGGCGAGGGCGGCATCCCCGTCACCTACACGCGGGACGTGATCGCGGACCTGCTCCACGTGGAACAGGATCGCTACCACGCCGACCTGCCCGTCGAACACGTCATCATGCCCCGGGACATCCTCAACGCGATGGCCGAGGGGCTGGTCGACGCCCCCGTCTTCTCGGGCAGCGAACGCGTCGAGTTCGAGAACCAGGTGGTCGCCGTGAAGAATCACGTGTTCAGCCAGCAGGAAGACGACGTCCTCCGGGCGATCATGCGCGACAAGCGGGTCGACGAGGAGACCGTCGAGGAGTACATCGAGCACGTCTACGCCTGGGAGGCCGACGAACAGATCGAGAACGACCGCGGCGAACTCGAAGACCCCGACCCGCTGAAGATGAAGGTCTTCGAGATCGAACACCTCGGGCGGTTCTCCGAGGACAACTACGACGGACCGGAACCCGACGACGCCGTCGAGCAGTTCCGGACGAACAAGATCATCACCGCGCTGAATCGTCACGCCTGGCACAACCGCGACGAGGAGTTCCAGATCTCCGACGTGAACCCCAAGGAGATCCCCGTGATCAAGTCGGTGCTGGGCACCCACGACTGGGAGGACGTGCGGCGGACCTACGAGGACTTCGACCCCCGACAGTGGGACAACCCGCCCAGCGGCACCGAGACGGCGACCGTCAAGGAGGCCACCCTAGAGAACATGACCGAGATGTTCGACTACACGGAGGCCTCCGCCGAGTTGACCAGCCGCCACGTCATGAGCCAGGTGAGTTACAAATGGGACTGAAAGACGACCTCGACCGGTACAGAGAAGTCGGCGAGGAGCGCCGGCAGGACCTCGCGGAGTTCATCCAGTACGGCGACCTCGGGCAATCGCGTCCCGACGAGGTGAAAATCCCCATCAAGATCGTCGACCTCCCCGAGTTCGCATACGACCAGCGCGACATGGGCGGGGTCGGCCAGGGCGAGGACGCCGAGGAGGGCCAGCCCGTCGGCCAGCCCGAGCCCCAGCCCGGCGACGGCGACGAGGACGGCGAACCCGGCGAGGAGGGTGGCGAACACGAGTACTACGAGATGGACCCCGAGGAGTTCGCCCAGGAACTCGACGAGGAACTCGGCCTGGACCTCGAACCCAAGGGCAAGCAGGTCATCGAGGAGAAGGAGGGCGACTTCACGGACATCACCCGGACCGGTCCCACCTCCACTCTCGATTTCGAGTCGCTGTTCAAGAAGGGCCTCAAGCGCAAGCTGGCGATGGACTTCGACCGGGATTACCTGCGGGAGGCACTCAAGGTCGACGGCATGGGACCGGCGTCGGTCTTCGAGTGGGCGCGCGGCGAGAACATCCCCGTCTCGAAGGCCTGGCTGGAAGACGAGTACGACGCGTTGACCAGCGAGGAGAAGACCGAGTGGGCGTCGATGGACGAGATGGACGAAAACGTCGAGCGACAGTCCACCGCCGAGCGCATCCGCCGGGAGGGCGTCGATCAGATCCCCTTCCGCCGGGAGGACGAGCGCTATCGGTACCCCGAGATCATCGAGGAGCGCGAGAAGAACGTCGTCGTCGTCAACATCCGCGACGTGTCCGGGTCGATGCGCGAGAAGAAACGGGAACTGGTCGAGCGGACGTTCACGCCGCTGGACTGGTATCTCACGGGCAAGTACGACAACGCCGAGTTCGTCTACATCGCCCACGACGCGGAGGCCTGGGAGGTCGACCGCGACGAGTTCTTCGGCATCCGGAGCGGCGGCGGGACGCGCATCTCCAGCGCCTACGAGCTGGCCGCCGCCGTCCTCGAGGAGGAGTACCCCTGGCACGAGTGGAACCGCTACGTGTTCGCGGCCGGCGACTCCGAGAACTCCAGCAACGACACCGAAGAACGGGTGATCCCGCTGATGGAGGAGATCCCCGCGAACCTCCACGCCTACGTGGAGACCCAGCCCAGCGGGAACGCCATCAACGCGACCCACGCCGAGGAAGTGGAGCGCCACTTCGAGGGGAGCGACAACGTCGCCGTGGCGTACGTCTCCAGTCCGGAGGACGTGGTCGACGCCATCTACGAGATCCTGAGTACGGAGGAGGCAGACACATGAATTCGGATCGCTACGAAGCCAAGCGCATCGCCGAGGACCTCGAAGAACCGGTCGACGAGGCCTCGAACCTCGCGGAGAAACTGGGCCTGCACCCGTACCCGGTCAACTACTGGATCGTCGACTACGACGAGATGAACGAGTTGATCGCCTACGGCGGGTTCCAGCAGCGCTACCCCCACTGGCGCTGGGGGATGCAGTACGACCAGCAACAGAAACAGAGCCAGTTCCTCGGCGGGAAGGCCTTCGAGATCGTCAACAACGACAACCCATCGCATGCCTTCCTGCAGGAGTCCAACTCCATGGCCGACCAGAAGGCGGTCATCACCCACGTCGAGGCCCACGCGGACTTCTTCGCCAACAACGATTGGTTCGGGATGTTCGCGGACGACCCCGATGCCGCGGCCATGCTGGCCCGCCACTCCGAGACGATTGAGGAGTACATGCAGGACCCGGACATCGAACGGGCCGCGGTCGAGAAGTGGATCGATCACGTCCTCTGTCTGGAGGACAACATCGACCAGCACCGCCCGTTCGCACCGGTCGAGACCGACGGTCGTGACGAGGTGCTGGACCGCGAGGAAGACATCGAAGACATCGAGGCGAAACTCGACGAACTCGACCTCTCGGAGGAGGTCGTCGGGCAGGTGTTCGACGAGGACTGGCTGGAGGCCCAGCGCGACGACGACGGCGAGGTCACGTTCCCGGACGAACCCGAGAAGGACGTGATCGGCTTCCTCCGCCAGCACGGGATGGCCTACGACCGCGACGCCGAGAAGGCCGTCACGATGACCGACTGGCAACGCGAGATCCTCGAAATCCTGCGCCGGGAGGCCTACTACTTCGCCCCCCAGAAGATGACGAAGGTCATGAACGAGGGGTGGGCCTCCTACTGGGAGTCGGCGATGATGTCCAAGGAGGCCTTCGCCGCCAGCGACGAGTTCGTCAAGTACGCCGACCACATGGCCCAGGTGCTGGGCTCGCCGGGGTTCAACCCGTACAAACTCGGGCTGGAACTCTGGCAGTACGTCGAGAACACGGAGAACCGCCGTGAGATCGTCGAACGCCTCCTCCGGGTCGAGGACATCACCTGGCGCAACCTCCACGACCGCGTGGACTTCGAGCAGGTGCAGGACCTGATCGCGCCCGACCCGGAACTCACCGACGTTCCCAGCCACCTCGACGACCTCGACCCCGAGGACCCGCGGGTCGACGCCGAGGCACTCGAAGCCGCCCGCGAGGGCGAGATCGACGTGGCGAAATACCCCTGGAAGGTGCTGACCTACGAGGGGCTGGCCGAACGCCACTACTCGCTGGTCGAACCCCAGAACCGCGGGTTCGTCTCCCGTGTCGGACAGGAGGAACTCGAACGCGTCTCGCGGTACATGTTCGACGACACCCGCTACGAGAGCGTCGCCGAGGCCCTCGAGGACATCGACTACACCCGCGGCTGGGACCGGATGCGGGAAATCCGGGAGAGTCACAACGACGTGACCTTCCTCGACGAGTTCCTCACCCAGGAGTTCGTCGACGAGAACGACTACTTCACCTACGAGTACACCCAGTCCACCGGCGACTACCGGGTCACCTCGACGGACTACGAGGACGTGAAAAAGAAGTTGATGCTCCGGTTCACCAACTTCGGGAAGCCGACCATCGTCGTCGAGGACGGCAACTACAACAACCGCAACGAGTTGCTACTCGCCCACAAGTACAACGGCGTGATGCTCGACCTCGGGCAGGCCGAGGACACCCTCGAACGGGTGTTCGAGCTGTGGGGTCGGCCGGTGAATCTGAAGACCATCGTCAAGGAACTCGACGAACACGACATCGAGGTCGCCAAGCGCCGGGACCGCGAACCCGAACCCGAAGAACAGGGCAAACTCATCCGGTACGACGGCGAGGAGATCACGACCCGCGACCTGGACTGGGAAGAAGTCGAACACCTCGCCGCGACCGACGTGGACTACGACACGAAACCCGACGAGTGGCTGGCGTAGCCAGGCGGAACCCCCCGTGGCTCGTTCTCGGAAATCGAAGCCCGAACCGGTGCCCGTTATCACCAGTTATCAGATGTGTAATCCCGGACGGGACGGCCGTGGGTTCCCCCATATTAATCTGCCCCTCGTGTAGCGTAATGAGTTGTTAGGAGCCATTAACAGCAAAGAGAACGCTTTTCGAAGCGAGAATGCTATCGGTTAGAGACGGCAGAGACCGCGTCCCGAGCGACGCGGGCGGAGCCAGGAGGTGATCGATGGGAGCACAGACGACAGAACGGGCCGACCTCGACGCGGGCGAGATCCACGACATCCTCAGGAACGACCGGCGGCGGCTGGCGATCAAGTGTCTCCGCGAGCAGGATGGGGCGCTGAGCGTCCGCGACCTCTCGGAGGAAGTCGCGACTCGCGAGACCGGTGAATCCCCCGCACCGCGGGACAAACGCCGGAGCGTCTACGTCTCGCTCCACCAGACCCACCTCCCCAAACTCGACGACCTCGGGATCGTCAACTACGACACCGACTCGAAGGAGGTGCGCCTGCGTGACCGGGCGGCCGAAATCACGACGTACATGGAAGTGGTTCCCCGCTACGGGATCACCTGGGCGGAGTACTACCTCGTCCTGGGCATCCTCGGGTTCGGGACCGTCCTCGCCGCGAGCATCGGCACGCCGCTGCTGGGTGCCATCGGAACGCCCGCGGTCGCGGCCGCTTACCTCCTGATTCTGACCGGCTCGGCGGCGTTCCACGTCCGTTCACAGGACCGCGACCTCTTCGAAGGGCTACGCGCCTGACACGGGGTTTCAAGCGACCGTCGCCCGTCCGTCCCCCCATGGGCACCCACGCGACGTTCGAGGTCTCGACCGGCGAACGAGTGACGACCGAGGACATCACCGACCGGGTGGCGAGCCGGCTCCCGGCCGACGCCAGCGGGACCTGTACTGTCTTCGTCGAGCACACAACGGCGGGGATCAGCGTCAACGAGGCCGAACCGCGCCTGCTGGGCGACATCGAGACCGTACTCGCCGAACTCGTCCCCGAGACGGGCTGGGACCACGATCAGCTAGATGGTAACGCCGACGCCCACCTGCGGTCGATGTTGCTGGGCCGGGACGTGACGGTTCCGGTTGTCGACGGCGAGCCCGGCCTCGGAACCTGGCAGTCGATCCTCCTGGTCGAGTGCGACGGACCGCGAACCAGGACGGTGACAGTTGTGTGTGAGTGACAGTTCGGGAGACGGCTTCGGGACGATGGCCCCCGCGCGACGGAGGTGTGTGCCGAAACACATAATGTGCCGTGTACGAAAGGGACGATGACATTCGTTCGCTAACAGGACCCGCACATGAGGTATTTCGACTTCACAATTTCGCCGGAAGACGGGGCAATCCATCCCGCAGACAAGCTGATCGCCGATCAGCCGGACGTGACGCGGGACGCGCTGATGCACGTCAACTCGCTGGGGGACGGGACGGGCGTCCTCCTGTACCGGATCTACGGTGATCCCGAGCCACTGACGGAGGTCATCGACGAGTCGAACCAGGTCCTCGCCTGGGACGTACTGGACGTACAGGACGACGTGTTCCACCTCTACCTCCACGTCCCGCCGGGCCAGCCCGCGGGCGGCCTGATGGCGCTGGCCCAGAAGTACGCGCTCATCATCGACACGCCCCTGAAGTACACCGACCAGGGCGGCCTCCGGACGACCATCGTCGGGACCCACGAGATGCTCCGGAAAGCCCTGGAGGAGACACCCGACGGCGTCCGCTTCGCCGTCGAACAGGCCGGCCAGTACTCCCCCGACCGGGAGGACATCCTCTCGATTCTGACCGAACGCCAGCACGAGGTGTTCGAGACGGCCATCTCCGAAGGCTACTACGAGATTCCGCGGGAAGCGACCCACGAGGACATCGCCAACGCGCTGGGCTGTGCGCCCTCGACCGTCGACGAACACCTCAGAAAAGCAGAATCGCGCGTGCTGTCCGCGTTGATGCGGTAGGAGCGGGAGTGACGGTGAGAGCCGCGTCTCGCCTCGCGGCTATCGCCGCTCGGCTGTTCGGGGACACTCCCTGCGGTCGTGTCCCCTAGTCGTCCGCCGTCGCCGGTTCGCCCTCGTAGATCTTCGTCACCTTGTCCTGGAACTCCGACTTGATGTTGCGGCGCTTCTTCTTCAGCGAGGGGGTGAGCATGTCGTTTTCCGGCGTCCACTCGAGGTGGGCCAGCTCGAACTGCTTGATCGTCTCGTGTTTCTCGAGGTTCCGGTTGACGAGCTGGACGTCCTCGTTGACCCACTCCTTGACCCGCTCGTCCTCGCAGATTTCCTCTTTGGAGTTGGGCAGGTCGATGTTGCGGTTCGACGCCCATCGGGTAATCGCGTCGAAGTTCGGGACGATCAGGGCGGAGACGAACTTCTCGTCGTCGCCCATGATCATGATCTGTTCGACCCGCGAGGAAGTCGAGAACTCGTCTTCGATGGGTTCGGGAGCGACGTTTTTCCCCGTGTCCAGCACGATCAGGTTCTTCAGCCGGTCGTGGTAGACGAGGTAGTCGTGTTCGATGCGTTCGACGATGTCACCGGTCTTGAACCAGCCGTCGGCGGTGAACGCCTCCTCGGTCTTCTCGGGCATCTCCCAGTAGCCCTCCGTGACGTTGGGGCCCTTGATCAGCAGTTCGCCCACTTCACCCTCGACGTCCTCGAACTGGTCGTCGGCAACCTGTGACTCGTCGATCCTGATATCGACATCCGGCAGGGGCGGGCCGAGGGTTCCGGTTTCGAGGATCTCCGGCGGGTTCGTCGAGACGACCGGGGCGGCCTCCGTCAGGCCGTATCCCTCGAAGATTGGGATGCCCATTCCCTTGAACAGATCCGCGAGGTCTTTGCTCAGGCTCCCCCCGCCACTGACGAAGAAGTCGATGTTGCCGCCGAGTTCCTCTTTGACCTGCTTGAAGACGAGTTGGTTGGCGACGGAGCGTTTGATCTTCAGTCCGAGTCCGGGGTTCTCTGCCCGGCCGTAAGTACGGGCGACCTCGACGGCCCACTCGAAGATTCGCTCTTTCGTGTCAGACCCGCTGGCCTGCTCGCGCATCTCGTCGAAGATGCGCTCGTACACACGAGGGACGCTCGACCCGCCACCCGGCTTGATTTTTTGGATGTCCTCGCTGACGGTGTCGGTGCTCTCGGCGTAGCCGACCGTCACGCCGGACGCGAACATCAGGAAGTGCCCGGTCGTGCGCTCGAAGACGTGCGCCAGCGGGAGAAAGGAGATGGTCCGGCGGCCGGGATCCAGTGACGGAACGTCGTCGTCCTTGTCGGGTCTGGGGCCGACCCGCTTGCGGACCTGGTTGACGTTCGACCGGAAGTTGTGGTGGGTCAGCTTCACGCCCTTGGGCTTGCCCGTCGTCCCGGACGTGTAGATCAGACTCGCCAGGTCGTGCATGTCCTGTTCCTCGATCCAGGTCCAGTACTCGTCCTCGTCGAACCGCTCCTCGCCGAGTTCGTACACCTCCGAGAGGGTGTGGATCTGATCGACGTCGTCGTACTTCTCCAGTTCGTCGATGACGACGACGAACTCCAGACTGAGTTCGTCCTGCACCTTGATGATACGGTCGAGCAGATACTCGTTCTCGACGACGACACCGGTCGCACCGGGGTTGTTGAGAAGGTACTTGATCTGTTTCGGCGAGGACTCCGTGTACACAGTGGTGACCGTCCCACCTGAAGCCAGCAGTCCGAAGTCCGAGAGCGCCCACTCCATCCGGGGGTTGGACATGATCCCGACACGGTCGTCTTTCTCGACGCCGAGTTCGCGAAAGCCCGCCGCCAGTCGTCTGACGAGGGTTCGCATCTCGTCGTATTCGAGCGACGTGTACTCGCCGGGTTCGGGTTCGTCGATGATCTCCGGAGTGAGCGTCCGCTGATAGATCCCGCCCTTGTACATCTGGGCGTCGAGGTCGCCGTACCGCTCCGCCGCGTCCTCGAACATCTCGGGGAGCGTATTCTCCTCGATCACCTCGTCGGTGTACTCGCGCTCGTTCTCTCGGATCGTTTCGATGTCAGGTGGGGCCATGCATTGTGGTATCGCGTCAGTCGTTAAATATGCCCGGGTCGTTCATGATAGATGAAACGGGCATGGCCGCGTGCGTGCCTCTCCGGTCCGAATCCGATTGCACCGGCACCGTCCTGACCCGGTGAAATAAAGGGGCCCTGACACGAAAGCGAAGCGTCGGGCCGTTCGCAAATACGACAGGACACCGGCGACGCGACTGCGGAGGCTATCCGGATCGGTTCCCCTGAAAATGCACCGTCAGGGATTTGAACCCTGGTCCTCGGCTGTCTTCTGCCGTAGCCTTCGTGTTAGACTTTCGACACCGAAAGGCCAAGATGATTGGCCGGACTACACCAACGGTGCGCACTCATAGCTGAGAGGGGTTCGGTAATAAACCCTGCTTTTCGGAAGCGCAGTGGGGATCACTCACAGAGGGCAGGCGTGGCGAGGGCGGGCGACTTCCCAATC
This sequence comes from Halorientalis pallida, assembly GCF_049605515.1. Taxonomy (GTDB): domain Archaea; phylum Halobacteriota; class Halobacteria; order Halobacteriales; family Haloarculaceae; genus Halorientalis; species Halorientalis pallida_A. Next base: position 284,441 of record NZ_CP187158.1, on the reverse strand, counting down.
GAGAGTTCAGCGGCTCCCGGCGACGAGCAGTGACACGCAGCCGAATCGTCGAAAAAATCGCGACGGTCGGTCGAAGTCCGTTACTGACCCTCGAAATCGGGCTCACGTCCGTTAGACCGCAGGTCTAACGGCGTTCGCCGGACCTACTGCCCTTCGAAGTCCGGCTCACCGTCGCCCATGAAGGCGGTCATGCCCTCCATGACGTCGTCGGTGCCGATGAGGTGGCCGAAGGCCTGGGACTCGACTTCCAGTCCGGCCTCGGTGTCGTCGCGGCCCTTCAGCATGGCGCGCTTGGTCATCTTCTGTGCGACCGGCGGGCCCTGTGCGAGCTGTTCGGCCAGCTCCAGCGCCTCGTCGAACAGGTCGTCCTTCGAGACCACGTCGCGCAGGAAGCCGAAGTCTTCCATCTCCTCGGCGTCGTAGCGCTCGGCGGTCAGGATGATCTCCTTTGCGGGACCCTCGCCGATGACGTTGGCGAGGCGCTGGGTGCCGCCCCAGCCGGGGAGCAGACCGAGGTCGAGTTCGGGCTGGCCGAACTCGGAGCGGTTGGAGGCGATGCGGATGTCGGTACACATCGAGAGCTCCATCCCACCGCCGAGACAGAACCCGTCGATGCCGGCGACGACCGGGAGCGGGCACTCCTCCAGGCGGCCGAACGTGGCCTGGCCCTGTGCGGAGAGTTCCTGAGCCGAGAGCGGGTCGGCGCTGGTGGCCATGGACTGCACGTCGGCCCCGGCCGAGAACGCCTTGTCACCTTCGCCGGTGATCAGGATGGCGCGAACCTGCTCGTCGTCCTCGAAGATCTCGCGAGCCTGGTCGAGTTCGTCCAGCACGTCGAGGCTGATCGTGTTCATCCGGTGGGGCCGGTCGATCTTGATGTGACCGACCTGCTTCTCGTTGTGGCCCTCCGGGACGTCCACGTCGATGCGCTCGATGGCGATGACCTCGAAGTCGGGGCCGCTGTCCTCGTCGTCACCGGCACCGTCGTTGAACCCGCCCTGTTCGGCGGCTTCTTCGAGGTAGTCGGGGTGCTTGTAGCGGGCCGCACCGGTCTCCTCGTACAGTTCTTCGAGCTTGTTCAGGCACTTCTCGACGCCGTACTCGTCGATGGACTTGGTCGGGCCCTCGGGGAAGCCCGCACCCATCATGACGGCCTCGTCGATGTCCTCGGGCGGGGCCACGTCGCCGCCGACGAGGTTGGCGATCTCCTTCGCGAGCGCCGCGTTGAGGCGTTCCTCGACCTCCTCGCTGTACTCGTCGGTCGGCACGTCGGCACCGTCGCCGTCCTCGTAGTCGTAGAAGCCCTTGCCGGTCTTCTGGCCGAGTTCCTCGTTCTCGACTTTCTCCTCCATGATCGGAGCCGGCTCGTACTCGTCACCGAGCACGTCGTTCATGTAGTCCAGGACGTGGTAGGAGATGTCGATGCCGGTCATGTCGGCCAGCTCGAAGCTCCCCATCGGCAGGCCCATGTGGTACTTCGTCGTGGAGTCGATCTCCTCGACGGTGGCCACGTCCTCGCTGAGCATCCAGCAGGCCTCGTTCATCAGCGGGACGAGGATGCGGTTGACGATGAAGCCGGGCGAGTCCTTCCGGACGCGGACGGGGGTCTTGCCGAAGTCCTCGGCCAGATCCTCGATGACCTCGACGGTCTCCTCGGCGGTGTGTTTGCCGTTGATGACCTCGACCAGCTGCATCCGGATCGGCGGGTTGAAAAAGTGCATCCCGCAGAACTGCTCGGGTCGGTCCGAGACTTCCGAGAGGTCGGTGATCGACAGCGACGAGGTGTTGGTCGCGAAGATCGCGTGGTCGGGAGCGGACTCCTCGACCTCCTCGTAGACGTCCTCCTTGATCTCCATCTTCTCGGGGACGGCCTCGATGATCACGTCCGCGTTGCCGACGGCCTCCTCCATGTCGACGAGCGGTGTGACCGAATCGAGGGCCGCGTCGGCCTCCTCCTCGGTGATCGTGTCTTTCTCGGCCAGTTTCTGGAGGCTCCACTCGATGTCCTCGTAGCCGCTCTGGACGAACTCCTCTTTGATGTCGCGCAGCCGCACGTCGTACCCCGCGAGTGCGGCGACCTCGGCGATGCCGTGCCCCATGTTCCCGGCGCCAAGCACCGCGATGGTTTCGATATCTTCGAGTTGCATGAGTCATTGGAACACTCTCCGCCAGCCCCTTTCAGTGTTTTTCTTTGGCCGCAGAAACGGATTACAGTCCGTCTATCGTTTACTCTCGGCGGAAACATCGTTATCCTATCGCGATCAGCAACTAACAACGCTTGACGAGTTGTCTACCGATCACAAACAATTATGTTCCATAAGTCCTCACGGTGGCGTATGGATTTTGAACTACCAGAGGGAATCGACCAGATCCGGAAGGAAATCCGCCGCTTCGGCGAGAACGAGATCGAGCCGGTAGCCAAAGAGTACGACCGCGACGAGAAGTACCCCCACGAGGTCATGGACAAGGCCAACGAGATGGGCCTGCTCGGTGCCTCCATCCCCGTCGAGTACGGCGGTGCCGGCTACTCCGTCCTCGAGACCTCGATCATCTGTGAGGAACTGTTCGCCATCGACCCGGGGATCGGCTTCTGTATCGTGGCGTCCTCCTTCGGGACCGAAGCGATCCAGGAGTTCGGGACCGAAGACCAGAAAGAGGAGTTCCTCGAACCCGTCGCGCGCGGTGAGAAGATCTCCGGTGCGGCCATCTCCGAGCCCCACGCCGGCTCCGACGTGTCCTCCATCTCGACCCGCGCCGAGAAGGACGGCGACGAGTACGTCATCAACGGCAACAAGATGTGGATCTCGAACGGGTCGATCGGCGACTTCTTCGTCGTCCTCTGTCAGACCGACCCCGACGCCGAGGGCCGCTACAACGGCTTCTCCCAGATCATCGTCGAGTCCGACCGCGACGGCTTCGAGGCCGACAAGATCAAGGGCAAGCTCGGCATCCGCGCCTCCGACACCGCGGAACTGATCTTCGACGACGTGCGCGTGCCCGAGGAGAACGTTGTCGGGACCGAAGGCATGGGCTTCCTCCAGCAGATGCAGTTCTTCGACGCCACCCGCGTCGGGGTCGCCGCACAGGGTGTCGGTCTCGCCAAGGGCGCGGCCGACCGCGCGCTCGAATACGCACAGGAGCGCGAGCAGTTCGGCCAGCCCATCTCCGAGTTCCAGGCCATCCAGCACAAGCTGGCAGAGGCCTACACGGACATCGAAGCCGCCCGCAACCTGACCTACAAGGGTGCCTGGGCAGTCGACCAGGGCGAGCAGATCACCAAGCTCGCCTCCATGGCCAAGGAGTACGCCTCCCGCGTGGCAGTGGACGTGGCCAACGAGGCCGTCCAGATCCACGGCGGCGCCGGCTACGTCGACGACTTCGACGCTGAGCGGTTCTACCGCGACGCCAAGATCCTCCAGATCTACGAGGGCACCACCGAGATCCAGAAGAACATCATCGCCCGCGAGCTGATGGGCAAGGGCCTCTCGTAAGCCGTCGCGAGTTCACAACACGGGGGGTGTGGTCGGGTTCTGATCCCGGCACCTGCGCCCTAAATTTTTCTCTGTCGGATTCTCGAAACAATCACCAGTCCGTGGTAAGGGGTTGCAAAGGAGTATTAATACTGTAACCCCATTTGGGGGTGTATGGACTTCGAGCTTCCCAGCGAGATCGACCAGATCCGGGACGAGATCCAGCGGTTCGGTGAGAACGAGATCAAACCAGTCGCGAACGAGTACGACCGCGAGGAGAAGTATCCCCAGGAGGTCATGGACAAGGCCGCCGAGATGGGGCTGATGGGGGCCCAGATTCCCGTCGAGTACGGCGGGGCCGGCTACTCGATGCTGGAAGCGGCGATCATCTCCGAGGAGATGTTCGCCATCGACCCCGGCATCGCGCTCTGTCTCCAGTCGGCGTCGTTCGGTGCCGACGCCATCATGGAGTTCGGAACGGAAGACCAGAAAGAGGAGTACCTCGAACCCATCGGCAAGGGCGAGGCCGTCATGGGTGCGGCCATCTCCGAGCCCCACGCCGGTTCGGACGTGTCCTCGATCTCGACGGAAGCCGAGAAGGACGGCGACGAGTACGTCATCAACGGCAACAAGATGTGGATCACCAACGGCTCGGTCGGCGACTTCTTCGTCGTCCTCTGTCAGACCGACCCCGACGCCGAGGGCCGCTACAACGGCTTCTCCCAGATCATCGTCGAGTCGGATCGCGACGGCTTCGAGGCCGACAAGATCACCGGCAAACTCGGCATCCGCGCCAGCGACACGGCCGAGTTGATCTTCGACGACGTGCGCGTGCCCGAGGAGAACCTGGTGGGCACGCCCGGTATGGGCTTCCTCCAGCAGATGCAGTTCTTCGACGACACCCGGACCGGTGTCGCGGCACAGGGTGTCGGTCTGGCCCGCGGTGCCGCCGAGCGCGCACTGGAGTACGCTCAGGAGCGCGAGCAGTTCGGTCAGCCCATCTCCGAGTTCCAGGCCATCCAGCACAAACTCGCCGAGATGTTCACCGACATCGAGGCCGCCCGCAACCTGACCTACAAGGCCGCCTGGTCGGTCGATCAGGACGAGCAGATCACCAAACTCGCCTCCATGGCCAAGGAGTACGCTTCCCGCGTGGCAGTGGACGTGGCCAACGAGGCCGTCCAGATCCACGGCGGCGCCGGCTACGTCGACGACTTCGACGTGGAGCGGTTCTACCGCGACGCCAAGATCCTCCAGATCTACGAGGGCACCACCGAGATCCAGAAGAACATCATCGGTCGCGAACTCCTCGGCAAGGGCCTCTCGTAAACCGACGGTTACCGACTCGCGCACTTGGTTAACACTGTTAACCACACCTCAGTTTTATTGTTCATTGGTAATTACAGAGCTAGTGGAGCGACACAAATGAACTTCGAGCTTTCGGACGAACTGCAGCAGATTCGCCAGGAGGTGCGCCGGTTCGGCGAGAACGAGATCGCGCCCGTCGCGAACGAGTACGACAAGGAAGAGAAATACCCACACGAGATCGTCGAGAAAGGGGCCGAGATGGGGCTGACCGGGACCAAGATTCCGGTCGAGTACGGCGGTGCCGGCTACTCGACGCTCGAGTCCATCGTCATCGCCGAGGAACTGTACGCCATCGACCCCGGCATCGCCGGGTCGGTCCTCGGGACAGCGTTCGGCTGTGAGGCCATCCAGGAGTTCGGGACCGAAGACCAGAAAGAGCGGTTCCTCCCGGACGTGGCCGCGGGCGAGAAGATCGCCGGCGCGGCGATTTCGGAACCCGACACCGGCTCGGACGTGTCCTCCGTGAGCACACGCGCGGAGAAAGACGGCGACGAGTGGGTGATCAACGGCAACAAGATGTGGATCACCAACGGCTCGGTCGGCGACTTCTTCGTCGTCCTCTGTCGGACCGACCCCGACGCCGAGGGCCGCTACAACGGCTTCTCCCAGATCATCGTCGAGTCCGACCGCGACGGCTTCGAGGCCGACAAGATCACCGGCAAACTCGGTATCCGCGCCTCCGACACCGCGGAACTGATCCTCGAGGACGTGCGCGTGCCCGAGGAGAACTTGGTGGGAACGGAAGGTATGGGTTTCCTCCAGCAGATGCAGTTCTTCGACGCCACGCGGACCGGCGTCGCCGCACAGGGCGTCGGCATCGCGAAGGGCGCGGCCAACGCCGCTCTCGAATACGCCCAGGAACGCGAGCAGTTCGGCCAACCGATCGGGGAATTCCAGGCCATCCAGCACAAACTCGCCGAGATGTTCACCGATATCGAGGCCGCCCGCAACCTCGTGTACAAGTCGGCCTGGTCGGTCGACAACAAGGAAGAACAGCTGACGACGCTGGCCTCCATGGCCAAGGAGTACGCCTCCCGGGTCGCCGTCGACGTGGCCAACGAGGCCGTCCAGGTCCACGGCGGGGCCGGCTACGTCGACGACTTCCCGGTCGAACGGTTCTATCGCGACGCCAAGATCACCCAGATCTACGAGGGCACCACCGAGATCCAGAAGAACATCATCGCCCGCGAACTCCTCGGCGAGGGTCTCTGAGTCCCGCGGAGCGCCCCTCGACCAGTAGCGCACCACGGCACGGCCCTGATCCGCACCCGTTCCGGACAGCATTTATACGTGGGCGGCGACGAATTACGATATCATGCGCGTCCAGCGAACGCAGGCGACCGGCTCGCTCGCGACCAGCCTCGCCGACCGGCGCGGCTGTTGCCGGTGCTGACTCCCTTCTCGATCCGCTGGACGTACCGGCACTCTCCCGTCTCACACCACAGATTACAATGTTCGACCGACTCGACGATATCAGGAAACACGTCACCGAAGACGTCCGCACAGCGCTCGCGAAAGACCCGGCGGCCAAGAGCGCGCTGGAGGTCGCCCTGCTGTACCCCGGCCTCCACGCCGTCTGGCTCTACCGCATCGCCCACACCCTCTGGACCGGCGACCACCGCCTGGCCGCCCGCGCGCTCTCCGAGGTCGCCCGCTTTTTCACCGGCGTGGAGATCCACCCGGCCGCGACCATCGGTCGCCGGCTGTTCATCGACCACGGCCAGGGCGTCGTGATCGGCGAGACCGCCGAGATCGGTGACGACGTGCTGATGTACCACGGCGTGACCCTCGGTGGCGACTCCATGCGCCGGGCCAAGCGCCACCCGACGGTCGAGGACTGTGCGACCCTCGGGGCGAACGCCACGCTACTCGGAGCGATTACCGTCGGCGAGGGCGCGACCGTCGGTGCCGGGTCCGTCCTCACCGAGGACGTGCCGGCCGGTGCGACGGCCAAGGGGGTCCCCGCAGAGGTGACCGAGCGGGCCGAGGACCGCGACGATGCAGACGACGCGCGGGACCCGATGGCCGACGCCGAGTCCGAACCCCACTGGCTGGCCGACTGTTGAGGAAACGTATTTTGCCGCGCGACCCCTGTGCCGGGACGTGACAGGTCCACACGACGAGCTGGCGACCGACGCGTATCTCGGGCCGCTGATCGAGAGCCACGGCCGCCTGACCATCGAACCGGCCGACGACTTCTTCCGGCGGTTCGTCACGTCGATCCTCCGCCAGCAGGTGTCGATGGCCTCGGCGGCCGCGACCCGGGAGCGCCTGTTCGACGCCGTCGACGTGACGCCCGCCGGGATTCGACAGGCCGACGACGAGGTCCTTCGGGACGCCGGCCTCTCCCGGCAGAAGACCCGCTACGTCAACAACGTCGCCTGGGCCTTCGAACAGCGGGGCTGGTCCCGGGAGTTCTTCGCGGGCATGGACGACGACGAAGTGCGTGCGGAACTGACCGACGTGACCGGCGTCGGGACGTGGACCGCGAACATGCAGTTGCTCTTCTCGCTCGGCCGCGAGGACGTGTTCCCCGTCGGCGATCTCGGCGTCCGCAAGGGGATGGAGACCCTCTTCGACGCCGACCTCACGCGGGCGGAGATGGTCGAGGAGGCCGACCGCTGGCGACCGTACCGGAGCTACGCGAGTCTCTACCTGTGGCGTATCGAGGAGGACATCGCCGAGAGCGTCGCGGAAGTCGTCGGCGAGGACTGAAAGACGGGGCGGTCGAGGGGTAGGATCGGCTTACCGGCTCACTCCTCGGTGTCGGTCTCGGTCGCGGCCCGGTCGGCGCGTCGGGTCACGTCGACGTGGTAGTGTTCGAGGATGTCCCGGCCCAGCAGGAGTGGATAGTCCATGTGACTGCGGTCCTCGACACTCGCGGTGACGGTGTGCTGGCTCCCGCCGACGCCGACCACGAGGTCGACCACGGGCCGCGAACGCCCCTCTTTGACGCTGCCCGACCGGATCTTCACGATGTCCTTGATCGGGCCGGTGCCGATGTCGGCGGCCAGCGACGCGTCGATACTGGTCCGGGTCGCGCCCGTGTCGGATTTCGCGTAGACGGTCTCGGCGCCGCGGGTTCCCCGGACGACGACTTCCTCGGTGTAGCCGATGACGACCGGATCGGTCGCGTCGGGGGCCTCGACCTCGGGCATGCAGTCCGGCCGGGAGTCGTCCAGCGTGGTCGCCAGGTCCGCGACCGCCTCGTCGTCGACGGCCCCGCCGGCCCGCTCGATAGCGAGTTTGGCGATGTGGGGTGCGGGACTGATTCCGGTCGCACCGAACAGCCCCTTGAACCCGGCGGTGGGGTTGACCTCCAGCACGTACCAGCCGTCCTCGCCCTCGATCACGTCGACGCCGGCGTAGTCGAGACCGACGGCATCGGTCGCGCGGCGAGCGATCTCGGCTACCCGGTCGGGGAGGTCGTCGGTCACGTCGGCGGTTTCCCCGCCCAGCGCGACGTTGGCCCGCCACTCCTCGCCCTGTGCGGTGCGGGACATCGCGGCGATCACGTCGTCGTCGACGACGTAGACCCGGAGGTCGCTGTGGCGGTCGTCGCTCGGGGCGAGAAACTCCTGGAGGAACGCCTGCCGCGGGCCGACCTGTGCGTTGACGGTGTTGCCAGCGTCGACTTTCCAGGCCCCGCCGCCGTGGGTGCCGATGGCTGTCTTGTAGACGGCGGTGTCGCCGAAGCGCTCGCGGTCGGCGTCGAGCCGGTCGTTCGACAGCGCCAGCAGGGCGTCGGGAACCGGGACCCCGGCCTCGGCGAGCGCGGTGGCTGTGGCGAACTTGTAGGTCGCGGTCAGCGTCGGTGCCGGCGGGTTGAGCATCGGGCGCAGGTTGGCGATGGTAGCGGCGAGTCCGAGGCCCTCGGCCGGCTGTTTCTGTTTCGAGAGCAGGAGGCGGTTGACGATCACGTCGGCGTCCGGTTCGAGCGTCGCGCGACCCTCGCGAACGTCGATTGCGGTGTTCTCGCCGCGGAGCCACTCGGCCTCGTACCCCAGCGCCGTGACGGCGTTACAGATGGCCTTCGACTCCTTGCTGGTGTGGGGGCTGAGAACACCGATAGTGGGGTCCGTCGCGTCGGTCATGGTGGAGGGTACACCCGACCGAACGTATGTGTGGTGATCGGTCGGCGAGCAGTCCACTGTAGTGAGTTTCCGGACTCGAACCGTGTGAACGGTTTTTGTACTTGCCTGCCTCACACGTTGCCATGGCCGAGGGGGTATTCACGTACAGTGGCGGTCGGGTCGAACCCGGCGAGACCGACGACATCCGGTTTCCGGTCAGCGAGACGTATCTCGGTGACCCGATCCGCATCCCGGTGACGATCATCAACGGGTCGAAACCGGGGCCGACCGTCTACCTCAGCGCGGCGGTCCACGGCGACGAACTCAACGGGATCGAGGTGGTCCGCGAGGTCGCCCAGGAGTGGGACCACGACGGTCTCGAGGGCACGCTCGTCTGTCTCCCCGTCCTGAACGTCCCGGGATTCATGGCCCAGCAGCGCTACCTCCCGATCTACGACCGCGACCTCAACCGCTCCTTTCCCGGCGCGGAAGACAGCACGAGCGCCCGTCGGATGGCGGCCTCGATCTTCTCCGAATTCGTCGAACCCTGCGACCTCGGTATCGACTTCCACACCTCCACTCGCGGCCGGACCAACATGCTCCACGTCCGGGCCGACACCGACGACCCGCAGGTCGCCCGCCTCGCCAAGGCCTTCGCCTCACACGTCATCATCTCAAGTGACGGCCCCTCCGGGTCGCTCCGCCGGGAGGCGACCGACGCCGGCGTCCCGACCATCACCGTCGAGATGGGCGAGGCCCACCGCTTCCAGCGGGACCTGATCGACCGCGCGCTCGACGGCGTGGTGAGCGTCCTCGCCGAGTACGGCCTCCGCCCGACCGACGCCGTCCGCTGGCCGGGCTGGCGGACCATCGTCGGCGATCAGGACGAGAAGACGTGGTTGCGAGCCAACGCCGGCGGCGTCGTCGAGATGCACCACACGCAGGGCGCGCTGGTCCACGAGGGCGACCGGATCTGCACCATCACGAACCCGTTCAAGGCCGAATCCGATACGGTCTGTGCGCCGTTCACCGGCGTCATCGTCGGCGTCCTCGAAAACCCCCTCGTGTACCCGGGGAACCCGCTCTGTCACCTCGTCCGACTCGACGCCGACACGCTCCGGGCGGTCGAACGGGAACAGCTTAACGCGGAGTGAAAGACGTGGCGGCGTCGAGCGCGATCAGCTATCAGTCCGGTGCGTGAGGCCGTTCAGGAGGGTGACGACGTTGTCCTCCTCGCCAGAGGCCCGCTCGGGGTAGATGGCGACGACACCGATGTAGTCGCTCCCGTGTTTGAACTTGCCGGCGTGGATGACGACGTCGACCTCCTGTCCGGCGAGGGTCGCGGTTCCCTCGAACTGTTTGATCGAGCGCTCGGTGCCCAGCGCCGAGACGTTCTGACTCCCGGTCTGGTTCCCGACGGAGATGCCCTCGTAGCCGGTGTTGAACCGGGTGAGGATATCCTTCTCGGACATCTTCGAGAGCGGGTTGAGCGTCTGGCCGGCGATCTCGATCTGCGGACTGGAGAAGGCGACGAACACGGCCGCGCGCTGTTCGCCGAACTGTTCCAGCCCGACCTGTCGTTCGTACTGGGCGAGCCAGTTGGTCACGACGACTTCCCGGGTCTGTCCGGCGGCGCTGAACTCCCGGGTGACGTTCTTGTCCGTGACGTTGGTTTCTTCGTAACCGGTGTCTTCGAGCGAGGCGTCGGAGACGGTCGCTTTCGAGGCGGTAAAGGAGAGTGACTCCGTTCCGAGGAGGAAGCCACATCCCGCCAAGGTCATCAGTCCCGCGACGGCCACTACTGCCAGTATTCGTCTACGCATGGTGTACCAGTCAATTAATGGAGATGAGGGGGACCAATATGCGTTTCGGCCGGGCGGGCCGGATGCGGTGTGTGGGAAAGCCACAGCCGCCCCCGGATCGGGGTGGACGAACGGGGGGAAACACGTCGTCGAACCGGACAGTCGGAACCGAACATGAGCGGGCCGTCGGGGGCTGAAAAGTGGGATCAGGAGGCGAGGTAGAAACTACTATACACCCCCAGTACCTGCCAACGAACGTTATGAGTCAGTCGTACGACCGGGGCACCATCGAGGACTTCGGCCGGTGGAAGGAGTTCTCGGCCGGCATGTGGGCCTGGATCTTCCACAAGTTCTCCGGCTGGGTGCTGATCGGGTACCTGTTTACACACATCGCGGTGTTGAGCACTGCGACCCAGAGTGGGACGATGTACACGCAGACGATTCGCGGGCTGGAATCGCTCGCCGTCGTCCGCGTCCTCGAGGTCGGCCTGCTCGCGGTCGCCGTGTTCCACATCCTCAACGGCGTCCGCTTGCTGTTCGTCGACCTCGGCGTCGGACTGGAGGCACAGGACAAGAGTTTCTACGCATCGCTCGTCGTCTCGGCGGCCATCGTCGTCGCGAGCGTGCCGACCTTCCTCGCGGGGGCGTTCTAAGATGGCCGAACACTACTCATCCTTCGAGTACAAAGGGACGCGGTGGTTCCTCCAGCGGATCACCGCCGTCTTCCTGATCGGCGTCCTCGCCTTTCACTTCATGCTGTTGCACTTCGTCAACCACGCCGCCGAAGTTACCTTCCTGGGGACCCAAGCGCGGATGCAACAGGTCGGCTACTTCGGCACGATGGTCGCGTTCCTCGTGACCGCGACCTTCCACGGCGTCAACGGCGTCTACAACGCCCTGGTCAACCAGGGACTCACCGGCACACGCAAGACCACCGTCAAGTGGGTCCTGATCGTCGCGAGCGGCGTGTTGATCGCCCAGGGCATCCGGACCGCACTCTACATGGCAGGGATCCTCGCATGAGTACTGAAGTCAAAGAGAAAGAGACCGAGACCGAGACAGAGGCAGAGACCGAACCGGCGGAGTCGCCCCACCAGACCCGCCGGATGGAGCAAAAGCGCCAGCGCGCGGCCCAGCGGGACCTCGAGGAGGAAGCCCGCGAGGAGGTCGACGAGTCCGAGGAGACCGTCGAGATCAAGGTCTTCCGCTTCGACCCCGAGGTCGCCGGCAAGGAAGAACCACGCTTCGACACCTTCCACGTCCCCTTCTTCAAGGGGATGACGGTGCTCGACGCGCTCATCTACGCCCGCGACCACTACGACTCCTCGCTCACCTTCCGACACTCCTGCCGGCAGGCGATCTGTGGCTCCGACGCACTGTTCGTCAACGGGACCCAGCGCCTGGGCTGTAAGACCCAGATCGCTGACCTCGAAGACCACCTCGACTCGACCATCCGCATCGAACCGCTCCCCCACGCGGAAGTCGTCAAGGATCTGGTCGTGGACATGCAGCACTTCTACGACCAGATGGAGGCCGTCGAGCCGTTCTTCGACGCCGACGAACTCCCCGACGGCGAACTCGAAGAACAGCGCCAGGACCGGGAGAACCGCGAGAAGATCAAGATGTCCACGCGCTGTATCTGGTGTGGCGCGTGCATGTCCTCGTGTAACATCGCGGCCGGCGACAACGAGTATCTCGGCCCGGCGGCCATCAACAAGGCCTACCGCTTCGCGATGGACGAGCGCGAGGGGGAGAACCGCAAGCAACAGCGGCTCAACATCATCGAGCAGGAGCACGGCGTCTGGCGCTGTCAGACCCAGTTCTCCTGTACCGAGGTGTGCCCGAAGGACATCCCGCTCACCGAGCACATTCAGGAACTCAAGCGTGAAGCAGTGAAGAACAACTTGAAGTTCTGGTAATCCCTAGCGAACACAACCGCATTTAAAAACTATGTACGAACACGACGTTCTGGTCATCGGCGGCGGCGGAGCCGGATTGCGCGCTGCCATCGCGGCGCACGAGGAAGGTGCCGACGTGGCCATCGTGACGAAGCTCCACCCCGTCCGGAGCCACACGGGCGCGGCGGAAGGCGGCATCAACGCCGCGCTCCGGGACGCCGACTCCTGGGAAGACCACGCCTACGACACGATGAAGGGGTCGGACTTCCTCGGCGACGCGCCGGCCATCGAGACCTTCGCGAAGAACGCCCCCGACGAGGTCATCAACCTCGAACACTGGGGGATGCCGTTCTCCCGCGAGGAGGACGGCCGCGTCTCCCAGCGCCCCTTCGGCGGTCTCTCCTTCCCGCGGACGACCTACGCGGGTGCCGAGACCGGCCACCACATGCTCCACACGATGTACGAGCAGGTGGTCAAGCGAGGCATCGAGGTGTACGACGAGTGGTACGTGAGCCGCCTCGCGGTCACCGATCACGACGATCCCGAGGATCGGGTCTGTCACGGCTGTGTCGCCTACGACATCAAGTCCGGCGAGATTGCCGGCTTCAAGGCTTCCGGTGGTGTGATCCTCGCCACCGGCGGTCTCGGACAGGCCTTCGACCACACCACCAACGCGGTGGCCAACACCGGCGACGGCCCCGCGATGGCGTATCGGGCCGGCGTCCCGGTCGAGGACATGGAGATGATCCAGTTCCACCCGACCACGCTCCCCTCCACGGGGGTCCTCATCTCCGAGGGTGTCCGTGGCGAGGGTGGCATCCTCTACAACGACGAGGGCGAGCGCCTGATGTTCGAGTACGGCTACGCCAACAACGAGGGCGAACTCGCCTCCCGTGACGTGGTCGCCCGCGCGGAACTCACCGAAGTCAACGAGGGCCGCGGGATCAACGACGAGTACGTCCACCTCGACATGCGCCACCTGGGCGAGGAGCGCATCCTCGACCGCCTGGAGAACATCCTCCACCTGGCCGAGGACTTCGAGGGCGTCGACGGCCTCGAAGAACCGATGCCGGTCAAGCCCGGCCAGCACTACGCGATGGGCGGCATCGAGGTCGACGAGAACGGCGAGACCTGTATCAACGGCCTCTACGCCGCCGGCGAGTGTGCCTGTGTCAGCATGCACGGCGCGAACCGCCTGGGCGGCAACGCCCTGCCGGAACTGCTCGTCTTCGGCGCGCGCGCCGGCTACCACGCCGGCGGCCGCGACCTTGGCGAAGCCCGGATCGACACCGGCCCCTCCGCCATGAGCGAGGAGGAAGACGTCGACACGCCGGTCTCGCCCGGTGCCGTCGACGCCGGCGACGAGGACATCGCCGCCGACGGCGCACTCGTGGAACCGTCGGAAGTCATCGACCACCACGTGACCGCCGAGGAACGGCGCGTCGAGGACCTGCTCGAAAAAGACGACGGCGTCAACCACGCCGAGGTCCGGGCCGACGTGCAGGAGACGATGACCCAGAACGTCAACGTGTTCCGCCGCGAGGACAACCTGAAGGAGGCGCTGGAGGACATCCGCGTCGCCCGCGAGCGCTACCAGGACGTGTACGTCCGTGACCCCTCGCGCACGTTCAACACCGACCTGATCCACACCATCGAGACGCGCAACATCATCGACGTGGCCGAGGCCATCACGCTCGGCGCGCTCGCGCGCGAGGAGTTCCGCGGTGCCCACTGGCGCGAACAGCACCAGGAACGCAAAGACGACGAGTGGATCAAGCACACGATGCTCGCCTGGAACGACGGCAACCCCAAACTCTACTACAAGCCCGTCGTCCTCGAAGGCGAGAACAAGACCTACGAGCCGAAGGAACGCTCCTACTGAACCCACTTTTTACACGAGGGGGTGCGCTGTGCGCACCCCCTCTCTGCTCACGGACGGCGAAGCCGTCCGTTCGCATGGTACGAGGGACCGAAGGTCCCTCACTAGTCCAAAAACTTAGGGAAAAAGGCGCGACTCGCGTGATACCCGCGAGTGACCGCAGGGAACGAGCGGATGCCAGACACCTATCTAACCATATCCGCCCGACGGAGCTACCCCTCCAGCCCGTGCCGTTCGAGTAGTTCCGGCACGCTCGCGGGGTCCATCTCCAGCCCGTACTTCTCGTTCAGTTCCTCCAGCTGGGCCACTTCCGCCTCGTTCGGAACGCCGTCCTCGGGCAACACCGCCGCCGTCTCCTCGAAGAAGCCGGCGAACTCTCCGGGCGCGATGATTTCGAGAAAACGGAGCGGCCCGGGACCGGGATTCCAGAAGGTGTGCCAGACGCCGCGTTCCTTGACCGCGAACTCGCCAGCCTCGGCGGTCGACACCTGATCGCCCTCCTGTATGCCCATCGTCCCCTCGACGATGTAGGAAATCTCGTCTTCGTGGCTGTGCCGATGCATCGGGGCGGCGAGTTTTCCCGGCTCGAGCGTGTGTTCGACGACCGCGATTCCGCTCTCGGTCTCGTCCGGTGTGACTTCGAGGACGGCACCGAGGTTCTTGTTCAAACCGGCGTCGACATCGTAGGGCTCTCGGTCAGGCATACCAGAGACGACACACCATACGTGTCGTTGACATGTCCATCGTGATAACTGTAGGGGGCGGACCGACTCGACCCACCGGTAAGCCACCGGCTTCCGGCGGGTCCCCGGCCGGAATCCGACGCGTAACAATGGCCGAGTCGACGGTAGCCCGACCGCATGCTACCGTGGGGGTCCCACAGCGAGACGCGGCGTACAGTGTCCCAGCAGGCGGCCGTCTCGGGGTTCGTCTTGCTGATCGCGGTCGTCGGACTCGCGGCTCTGACCGCACCCGCGCAGGCGTCGGCTCACACCGGCCCAGCGCCGGCGAACCAGAGCGACGGCCACGGCGGGGCCATCGGTGACACCGTCGAAATCGAGGTGAACGTCCCCGACGGAGCGACGGGCCGCTACTTCCTGGGATCGAGGGAGGTCGCGTATCTGACGGGCGTCGCGTTCACCGACGACGGGGACGGCGAGGTGACGCTCTCGGTCAACACCTATCTCGCCGGCGGGCATCTCGGTGCCGAGCGTCGCGCGTGGTCGGCCGAGAGCGGGCGCATCACCAACGTCACGCGCTACACCGAACCGCTCTCCGACCCACTGGAACCGACCGTCTACGACGCGAATCTGACCGTCGGCGGCACCGAGCGCGCGGTCACACCGGTCCCGCTCCGGGCCGCCTCGGTCCGTGCCGTGAGCGTCGGCACCGCGCCGGCGAGTGCGTTCGGTGACGAGCCAGCGGATATCGCGTCGACACCGACCGACCGGATCGCCGTCGGTGATACGCTCGTCACGACGGTGGGTGTCGATGGCGTGTTCGGGCTGCTGGCGAGCCAGCCAGGCGAGACGACGACGGCCAGGTTCCGCTCGCTGTTGGACTCAGACAACGCGTCCTTCGAGATCCGACCCGGGACGGTGGACGCCGACCTCGATCTCGACCGGAGTTTCGAGAACGACGCCTTCGACGTGTACGCAGACGCGGACGCTGGCAATCTCACGGTGGTCGCGGACACGTCGGCGCTCCGGTACGAGGGCGACGTGAACGAACTCGAAGCCGGCGAAGACTACACCGTCGTGTTCGTGATCGAGTCCGAGAGCGGACTCAGCATCGAGGAGGCCGCCCGGGCGGACGACTTCCGGGCCACCGACCGGACTGCGACGTTCGAGACGGGATCGAACGGGACCGTGCAGGTACCGTCGGTGCCTCGTGCCCGACTCGCCGGGACCACCACGGTTGCACCGGGAACCGAACTCGTCGTCGAGGCGCGAGCGGGCGGCGTCTTCCTGCGCCGGAACCGGACGCGAGTCGGAACGGGGGGCGCGTTCGCGACGCTTCTGAACCTGTCGGCGGTCGAACCCGGAACCGAGTTCGTCGCGCGGATCGACGATCTGGAGGTGGAAACTCCCGGTGTCGTGATCGACGCGACGGAACGCACCGCCGACACCGGCCAGGGGGTGACACCACAGCAAACCGAATTCGGAACACCCGACGTGATCCCCCGGGACGAACGGAAGCCACTGGCCGAGCGGCGTTCGGTCGCCGACGAGTCGGTCACGTCACCGACGGCAACGACTACGGCGAACCGACCGACGAACACGACCGACGAGTCCGGTCCGGGGTTGGGAATCCCGGCGGCGCTCGTGGCGCTGCTGGTCGTCACGGGACTGGCGCTCGGGCGGAGGCGGGTCGCCTAATCCGCGAACTCCCCGAGCCCCGACTGCTCGGACTCGTCGGGTTCGATGATCGACGGCGAGTCGTTGCTGGGGTCGTTGACGGCCGTCGAGACGGGATACGCGTCGAGGTCGTCGCCGGGGTACGGCCGGCACAGCGACTCGCGCTCGTCGGGTCCTGCGGTCAGCCAGGTCTCCTCCTCGTCGCGGGGCAGGATCACGGGCATCCGGTGGTGGATCGGTTCCACGACGTCGTTCGGTTCGGTCGTGAGGACCGTGACCGTATCGAGCGTCCCGGCGTCGGTCTCGCGGCGCTCCCAGAGGCCGGCCATGGCGAAGGCAACGGTCCCCTCGACGTGGAACCGGTAGGGCTGTTTCGGGCCGCGCTCGACGGGTTTCCAGTCGTAGAATCCCGAGGAGAGGACGAGACACGGGCGGGACTCCCAGGCGGCCTCGAAGGCGGGTTTCTCGGCGGCCGTCTCCGACCGGGCGTTGATGAACCCCTCGTCGTCGGCGTCGGCCCACTCCGGGAGCAAACCCCAGCGAAATCGGTCGATCCGGTCGGGGGCCTCGTTCGTGACGACTTCGACTGGTTCGGATGGCGCGACGTTGTACCGCGGCCGGTAATCGTCGGGGACAGTCGCGTCGAAGCGCTCGCGGAGTTCAGCCGCCGGCGCGAACAGGGAGGTGCGGCCACACATGGGTCGACTGTGGGCCGGCGAACGGTTGGGTCTGTCGGGAGCTTTTTGCCCGGGACTGCCGAACGTGTGTGCGAGATGTTACTGTCGGGAACGGTCGTCGTGGACGCCGAGACGGTCGTCGAGGGTGGCGCGGTCGTCGTCGACGGCGACCGGATCGAGGCGGTGGGATCGGCAAGCGACCTCGGAGAACGCTATCCAGACCACGAGTCCCGGGAGTACGACATCATCGCGCCGGGACTCGTCGGCGGACACGTCCACTCCGTCCAGTCGCTCGGCCGCGGCATCGCCGACGACACCGACCTCCTGGAGTGGCTCACCGATCACGTTCTCCCGATGGAGGCGACACTGGACACCGAGGGCATGGAACTCGCGGCCGAGGTCGGCTATCTGGAGGCCATCGAGTCCGGCACGACGACGGTGATCGACCACCTGTCGGTCCACCACGCGGATCGAGCGTTCGAGGCGGCCGCCGACCTGGGCATCCGCGCCCGGATGGGAAAGGTGCTGATGGACCGGGACGCGCCCGCCGGACTGCGGGAGTCCGCCGACGGGGCGCTGGCCGAGAGCGAGCGACTGATCGAGCGCTATCACGACACCTGCGGCGGGCGCATCCAGTACGCCGTCACGCCGCGGTTCGCGATCAGTTGCACCGAGGCCTGCCTCCGTGGCGCGCGCGAGCTGGCCGACGCGCACGAGGGAGTCCGGCTCCACACCCACGCCAGCGAGAACCGGAGCGAGGTCGAACGGATCGAGGGGGAGACCGGCATGCGAAACGTCGAGTGGCTCCACGAGGTGGGGCTGACCGGCGAGGACGTGGTGCTGGCCCACTGCGTCTGGACCGACGGGCGCGAGCGGGAGATCCTGGCCGAGACCGGGACGCACGTCACCCACTGCCCGTCGGCGAACATGAAACTCGCCTCCGGGGTCGCCCCGGTCGCGGACTACCTCGACCGCGGCATCAACGTCGCGCTGGGCAACGACGGGCCGCCCTGCAACAACACGCTCGACCCGTTCACCGAGATGCGGCAGGCCAGCCTGCTGGGGAAGGTGGACGCGCTCGATCCGACGACTCTGCCCGCCCGGACGGTGTTCGCGATGGCGACGGCAAACGGGGCGAAAGCCGCCGGCTTCGAACGTGTCGGCCGACTCCGCGAAGGCTGGAGAGCGGACGTGATCGGCCTGCGGACCGACCGGATGCGGGCGGTTCCGATCCACGACGTCTACTCCCACCTCGTGTTCTCGGCGCACGGCGACGACGTGGCGTTCACGATGGTCGACGGCGACGTGCTGTACGAGGACGGCGACCACGTCGGCGTCGACGCGGCGGCGGTCAGGGAGCGGGCCCGCGGGTACGAGCTGGATGGCGCGGTCGGCGAGTGAGAACACCGGGCGATTTCGGGGGCACCGTAGGGTTCATACCGCTCGGAAACCAATCAATTAGCGCTTGGAAGGGTGGCTCAGTGGTAGAGCGCCGATGGTTGGACATGCCAGAAATCCGGCTATCGGTCAACCCGCAATGGGCTTCGCGTGGTTCAAATCCCGCCCCTTCCGTCCAGCGATTCATCCGACGAGGCGTGCCAACGCCGAGTCACAACTGAATCGCTGGGCGGTCTCCGGGATTTGAACGAGGCCAGTCGCAGCCCGGAACGACCGAGCGGAGCGAGGTCGGATGCCCGGACCGTCTGGACGTTGTTCAAATCCCGCCCCTTCCGTTCACACCGGACATTTCTCGTGAGGCGCGCCAGCGCCGAGCGATGCGTCCGGCCCTGGGGAGTTCGCGATAAGAATGCGGGTCCTACGCTGGCCAACAGCCGGTAGGGCTATGTGGGAGCCAGCGGCAGGGCCGAACATGCAGGCTGTGATCCTCGCCGCGGGAGAGGGGACGCGGATGCGTCCGCTGACGGCGTCGCTGCCGAAACCGATGTTGCCGGTCGCCGACCGGCCGCTCTGTGCGCACACTGCCGACGCCGCGGTGGAGGCCGGGGTCGACGAACTCGTCTTCGTCGTCGGCTACGAACAGGCGGTCGTCCGGGACCACTTCGGCGAGCGCTACCGGGGCGTGCCGGTGTCGTACGCCGTCCAGGAGGAGCAACTCGGGACGGCCCACGCGGTGCAAGCCGCCGAGGACCACATCGACGGGGCGTTCGCTGTCCTGAACGGCGACGACCTCTACGATCCGGCGGCGCTCTCGTCGCTGTTCTCCGGCGGCCCCGCGGTCGGCACGTACGCCGTCGAGGACCCGACACCCTACGGCGTCTTCGACGTGCAGGACGGCACCGTCACGGACATCGAGGAGAAACCGACGGAGCCGCCCTCCAATCTGGTCAACGTCGGCGCGTACGTCTTCCCCGCCGAGGCGCGGGACTGGCTGGACGTGCCGATGAGCGAGCGCGGCGAACACGAGATCACGGACGTGCTGGAGCGGGTGATCGGCGAGTTCGACGTGCGGACGGTCGCGGTCGAACGCTGGCTCGGCGTCGGCCGCCCGTGGGAACTGCTGGAAGCCAACGAGTGGAAACTCGACGACCTCGAACCCGCGGTCAGGGGCGACGTGAGCGAGGCCGCCGAACTCCGCGGCCCGGTCGTGGTCGAGGAGGGTGCAACGGTCGAACCGGGCGTCGTGATCGAGGGGCCCGCACTGCTCCGTAGCGGTGCGGACGTGGGTCCGAACGCGTACGTTCGGGGCTCGACACTGCTCTGTGAAGACACCCACGTCGGCAACGGCGTCGAGATCAAAAACAGCGTCGTCATGCAGGGGACGAACGTGCCCCACCTGTCCTACGTCGGCGACAGCGTCCTCGGACGGGACGTGAACTTCGGCGCGGGGACCCAGGTGGCGAACCTCCGGCACGACGACGAGGAAGTGAAACTGACGGTCAAAGGCGAGCGGGTCTCGACCGGCCGGCGGAAGTTCGGCGTCGTGGCCGGCGACGGGGCCAAGACTGGCATCAACACGAGCCTGAGTCCCGGGGTGACGCTCTCGCCCGGGGCGACGACGAAACCGGGCGAATCGGTCACGCGCGATCGCTGACTCAGGGCACCGCACCGACCGCCAGCGCGACGGAGAGGGCGGCGACAGCGAGACTCACGAGCCAGACGACGAGGCGTTTTGCGTTGGCGACGACCGAGGGCATGGTCGTCTGTTAGTGGCCCGGGACTTAATTTCACGCCGTTCGGTCGCGGTCCACCGCTTCCCGTAGCGACCGCCGTTGCAGGAATTATATGAGGTATGCCAGAGTGGAACAGTCACGGATGATCGAGACACCAGACCTGAGCGGTCAGACGGCGTTCATCACCGGAACCACCCGCGGCATCGGCAAGGCGCTCGCACTCGAACTCGCCGAGGCCGGCTGTAACATCGTCTCGACGGGCAAGACCGTCGACGACTCCGACACCGATCTGGAGGGGACGATCCACAAGACCGCGGAGGAGTGTGCCGAGAAAGGCGTCGACACCCACGCGATCCAGCTGAACGTGCGGGACGAGGACGCCGTCGAAGCCGCCGTCGAGGAGGCCATCGAGGAGATGGGCGAGATCAACATCGTCATCAACAACGCCAGCGCGATCCAGATGGCGAACGTCGAGCAGATGCCGGCCAACCGCTACGACCTCATGAACGAGGTCAACGTGCGTGGCACCTACCTGGTCTCCCGCGCGTTCATCGACCACCTCAAGGACACCGAGGAGGACGCGTGGCTCCTGACGAACGCGCCGCCGGTCGAGATCGACCGCTCGCCCGGCAAGGCCGCCTACTCGTGGTCGAAGATGGGGATGTCGTTCATCACGCTCTCGCTGGCCCAGGAACTGGGCGGCTACGACATCGGCTGTAACTCCTTCTGGCCGGTCACCGCCATCGACACGCGTGCGACCCGCTACTTCGGCATGGGCACCGAGGACGACTGGCGGACCCCCCAGATCGTCGCCGACACCGTCATGGAGATCCTCTCGCGGGACCCCGCCGAGTTCACCGGCAACGCGGTGTACGACGAGGAACTGCTCTCCGAGGCCGGCGTCACCGACTTCAGCGAGTACAACCTCACCGAGGGCGACCCCGCACCGATGTCGGCCCAGATGTTCGATCCCGAGTACGAACGCTCGATCTGACGAGCCCGACGGAGAGGCCGCCGCTTTCTGGCCTCGTCGCTCGGCGGCGATATGTGGGATTAAGTACGTCGGTTGCACAGGTACACTCAATGGTCGATCCGACATCGGATATCGGCGAGGACGTATCGGAGGACGACGCGCCCGTCTGTGAGACGTGTGGGGATGTTGTCGTCGACGAACCGGACCATCGTGTCATCACGTGGATCGAAGACGAGCAGGTGCAGTCGGCGCACTTCTGTAACGAGTCGTGCCGGATGGACTGGGACGGCGACCAGTAGACGCTCTCTCGGGGGACGGTCCGTTCTGGCGGTCTTTCTATCGAGGCCCTGTGCGGGGATGCGTCGGTAGCGCGACGGTGACCGGCTCAACTCGACGGCCAGTTCACTGTCCGAACAACCGGTCGAGGTGGTCGTTCAGGAACAGGCGGCCGGGATCACACTCCTCGCGAACGCGCCGGAAGGTGTCCCACTCCGGGTACAGGTCCGGACCGTCCGTGGCGTCGAGCGAGTGGAGTTTGCCCCAGTGGGGTCGGCCGTCGCGTTCCCGGAGTATCGACGCGGCGGCCTCGAAGTACCGGTCGTGGGGCTTGCGGTGGTACTTGTGGACGGCGACGAAGCCGGATTCGCGGCCGTAGGCGGGGCTGAGCGGGATGTCGTCGCCGGCGGTGTATCGAACTTCGACCGGGAAGGTGACCGGTTCGTCGTGTCGCTCGATCCAGCGCTTTAGCTCCCGGATCGCGGGCGCGATCTCGTCGGCCGGAATGCTCCACTCGCTCTCGGCGAACCGGACCGTCCGGTCGTGGGCGAACAGTTCGTGGCTCGGGCCGACGGCGCGGTCCGGCGAGAACGACCACGCGGCCACCCTGGTCGCGTACGGCGCGGTCGACGGGAACCGCGTCGAGAGTCGGCACAGCCCCTCCCACGCGAGGTTCTCGACCCGACTGTCGAAGTCGCCGCCCGTCCCGGTCCGCTCGGCGTCGGTCCGGTTCATCGTCTTGACGAAGGCCGTCTCCGTGTGCGGGAACCAGAAGAACTCGAAGTGGCGGTTCTCCGAGCGAAGTTCGGGGAGCCTGTCGAGACAGACTTCGAGCGCCATCGGCCGTGTCCGGAGTTCGAGGTCGTACGCGGGCACCACGTCCAGCGTGACCGTCGAGATGACGCCGAGCGCGCCCAGCGAGACCTGTGCGGCCCGGAACAGGTCTGGCCGCTCGTCGGGTGAACACTCGACGACGGTCCCGTCGGCGGTGATGAGGCCCATGCGAGCGACCTGCGTGGAGAGGATGCCCAGATCGCTCCCCGTGCCGTGGGTGCCGGTACTGATCGCCCCCGCGACGGTCTGGTCGTCGATGTCGCCGAGGTTCTCCATCGCCAGCCCGTAGTCGGCCAGTTCGCTCGACAGGTCCGAGAGCGGCGTCCCGGCGCGGACGGTCACCTGCTGGGCCGCTTCGTCGATAGCGACGATACCGGTGTAGTTCTCCAGCGAGACCAGCACGTCGCCGCTGGGGACGACCGGCGGGAACGAGTGGGCCGAGCCCGCGACACGGAGCGTGCCCGCCCCTGGCCCCAGGCCGGCGACCAGTTCGCGCAGTTCCTCCTCGGAGGCGGGCGTCTCCCAGTGCTGTGGGTGACACGACGCCGTCCCGGCCCAGTTGCGCCACTCACTGCTCATCGCGACCCTCCCGCTCGGCCCCAGGTCGTTCGTCGGTCTCGGCTGTCGGTGTGGTGGTTACATGAAACATGTCCCGTCACCTCGGTAGGTGGGTACCGTCTCGACGACCGCGCCGTCGGCGACGACCGCCATCGAGGCGAAGTTGCGACACAGTTCGCCGGCCTTCGCGTGGCGGCAGACGACCGGATCGCCCAGCGAGAGCGACCCGTCGTACTCGACCGGCGTCTGGACCTCGCCCGCGCCTTCGGTGTCGGTCAACGCGGCGTCCCGGGGGCGCGCGACGGTCGGCGTCTTGTCGGAGCCGGCGGGACCGGACGCGACGTAGCCGCCGCCGCGGCAGGTGTAGACGCCGTCGGCTGGTCGGCGGACGACCTCGATCGCGTACCCCGCCGCCGGCGTGTGCTGGAAGTCGTCGTAGTGATCGAACAGCGTCGGCGCGTAGAACCCGGAGCCGACGGTCACTTCCGTGACGGCTGGGTCGTCGGTCGTGTACGCCAGACTCCCGGTCCCGCCGCCGTTGACGAACCGGAGGTCGTGTCCACGGTCGGCCAGCGCGTCGACGATTGCCCCGCGGCGGTCGGCGACGGCGCGTTTCGACCGTTCTTTCAGCAGGCGGACGGCCGCGTCGACCGCCGCGTTGTTCGCGGGATTCCGATCCGGGAGGCCGGCGATCTGGCCCTCGTATCCCATCACCCCGTCGAGTCGGACGCCGTCGGTTCGCTCGATAGCGTCGGCCACCGCCAGTGCGTCGGCGGGCGTCCGAACGTCCGAACGGCGCGTGCCGAAGAACACGCCCAGATGCTCGCTCGACATGTCCACGTCGAGACAGAGCGGGACCTCGACGCCGGCCGCGGCGGCCACTTCGCCGGCGCGTTCGACGTGGGCCGCGCTGTCGACCATGAGCGTGATCGTCGTCCCCGACTCGACCGCCTCGCAGACGGACCGCAGTTCCGACCGTTGATAGACCGGATACGCCACGAGCAGGTCCTCGAACCCCCGGGCCGCCAGATGTGCGGCCTCCTGGCCGTGGTAGCACATGACGCCGCGCAACCCGTCGTGATCGAGGACGTACTCCATGATCGCCCGACATCGCAGTGACTTCGAGGCGATCCGAACGGGAAGCGAGCCGGCGCGTGACTGCACCTGCTCGACGTTCCGGTCCAGCGCGTCACGGTCCACGAACGCCAGCGGGAACTCCCGGTCGGCGAACACCTGCCGATAGTAGTCGTACTCTCGCATTCCGGCACCCACATCCTTGCGGATGGGTCACAACCCAGGGGATAGCGGGTATAGTTTCGGGGCCACTGATGAGGACAATTAAGACGCGGCGGCGGTCGGCGTCGGGTTGGTGGTTACTCGAACTCGCCGTCGGAGACGTCTTCCTCGGTCTGTCCGGCCATCTCCAGGCGGTGGTGGGGCAGGAAGTGTGCCAGGTCCGTCGTCGTGACGATGCCGACGGGCTTGCCGCCCTCGGTGACGGGCAACTTCTTGACGCCGTTGTTGCCCATGCGGTCGCCGGCGTTCTCGACGGTGTCGTCGGGCCGGATGGTCACGACCGGTTCGGACATCAACTGGCCGACGGTCGTGTCAGCCGGGTCCTTGCCCTGCCCGATGGACTTGACCACGTCGTACTCGGTGATGATGCCGTCGATGGGGTCCTCGCCGATGATGAGTGACCCGACGCCCTCCTCCGCGAACACACGCGCCACCTCTTCGACGGTCGCGTCCTTCCCGACCGTCTGGACCGGAGAGCTCATGATCTCGCTGACTGGCGTTTCGTCTGCCATAGCTGTACGTGGGCGGTCGTACGCCGCACTCTTAAGAGTAGCCCTCGACCGCCCGAACCGGGCGAGGGGAGCCCGATATACGCTCGCCTGGCGACCTCACTGACTGAGGCGCTCGCGCAGCTCCTCCATCTGGGTCTGGAGCTGTTCGAACCCGTCGAACGGCGTGCCGTCGGTCTCCTGCTGGAGCTTTTCGAGCTGTTCTTCGGTCTGTTCGAGGAAGGAGAGGGTCTGTTCTTCGAGGTCCTCGTGGGCCTGGCGAAGCTGTTCGACCTGCTGGTCGACCGACTCGACGTAGGACTCTGCGGCCGACTCGGCGTTGTCGAAGCCGGCCTCGGTGAACTCAAGCGCCTGCTCGTTGGCTTGCTGGGTCGCCTCCTCGGCGGCGTCGAACTGCTGGTCGATGGCCTCCCGGATCTGGTCGAAGTCCGTCTCGTCCTCGGGGACCATCCCCTCGATGGCGTCGAGGGTGCTGTGGATGGCCTCGCGCGTCATCTCCGAGCCGCGTTCGGACGCCTCGGCACCGCCTTCGACTCCGCTCAGCATCGCCTCGTTGAGCCGTTGCTGGAACTCGATGCCCTGCTGCATGGCCTTCTGGCTCCGTTCGAGCGCCTGCCGCTGGAGTTCGAACGCCTGGCTCACCGGATTATTGTCGTTTGCCATGTGCCGAGTGTCGATAGCCAGCCGTTTGAAGGCTAGTGATACGAAACTGGCAGTTCGGCCTCGCCCGATCACCCCCGAAATCAGTCGGCCGGCCCGGCCTCGTAGCCGGCCAATCGGGCGTGCATCGCCTCGAGGTCCCCCTGGAGCGTCGACAGCTGGCGGCGGAAATCGGCCACCTGCTCGGCTTTCTCGTCCTCGTCGAGGGACTCGACGTACTCGCGCAGTCGCGCTTCGAGCGCCTCGTGTTTGGCCAGCAAGACGTTGAGCCGGCGGTTGAGCGCGAGCAACAGCGACCGAAGCCCGCGCTCGTACCGGTCGAATCCCGCGTCGGCGGCGTCGACGAGTCGCTGGCCGGCGGTCTCGTTCGCACTCACGAGGGCGTCGAGCGGTCGCTCGACGAGTCGCCGGAGCGGGCCCGACTGGTCGGCGGCCGGGTCGCCGCGGAGCGCGTCGTCGAGCCAGCCGGCTCCGTCACGTACGGCGTCGGCACAGAACTCGACGACCGCCTCGCGTGTGGCCGCCTCCGCCTGCAGGCCGGCCAGCACCGCGTCGTCGATCTGGCGCTGGAAAACGAGTCCGTTCCACACAGCCATGCGGCCCTCACGGACGGCCGTCCGCTGGAGACCGAACGTCCGACCGAGCGCGTCGGCCTCGTGGTGTGACATATCACACCACAGTGTTTGGGGACGGATTAACTCTGGTGTCTAACACACCGAACGATATCGAGGGTCGAAACGGGAAGCCCGGTCCCGCAGTCGGTCACTCGTAGATGGGGCCTTCGTGGCTGGACCCCTTCGCGTCGGGGTCGTAGATCCGGTCGTTCTCGCTCCCGTTCACGTCGACTTCGGCGAGCAGGCCCTTCCGGGCGACCCGGGAGAGGGCGTGGTCGACGAGCTTGATCCGTTCGGGGACCGGCGTCTCCATCTCGCCGATCATACAGCTTCCCGGCGGGACCTTCATCGTCTGGATGTTCCTGTCCGCGTAGCCGGCGAAGTCGCCGTCCTCGGGGAGGCCGCCGTCGCGGTAGGCCTCGCTCCAGACGTTCCCGATGGGGTGGAAGTTACTGGAGAGGTTCGGGCCGCCGTCGACCAGGAACACCCGCACGCGGTCGCCCTGGTCGACGCCGACGGGGCCGTACCGTGCGGCCGCCCAGGCGTACTTCTCGCCGTTGAGGACCACGTACGTGGGGTTCTCGTCGGCCATCGCCTCGAAGTCGAACTTGTGGTGGCCCTCCTCGCCGGTGTCCTTGTCCGTGTACAGTTCGTGCTGGCCGAGGTACAGCTCCTGATCCACCTCGGGGAGTCCCTGCTTCGGCTCGACCAGGATCATCCCGAACATCCCGGCGCTGATGTGGTAGTCCAGGTTCGGGACGGCACAGTGGTAGATGAAGGCTCCGGGGTAGCGAGCCTGGAACCGCATCGAGTTCTCGCTGCCGGGGTTGGCCGTCGTCGCCACCGCACCGCCGCCGGTCCCGTAGACTGCGTGGAGGTCGACGTTGTGGGCCATCGCGTTGTCCGGCAGGTTGTCGAGGGTGAGTTCGACGGTGTCGCCCTGCCTGACGCGGATCATCGGGCCGGGGATCTGCCCGTCGAAGGTCATGTAGTCGAACGTGACGCCGGGTTCGATCTCGGCGGTCACCTCCTCGACTTCCAGCGTCACCTCGTGGGTCTTCGGGGACGACCAGTCGACGGGGTCGGGGAGGTCGGTCGGGTCCGCTGCCACCCGGTCCGCGTCGGTCTCGGCCGATCCGCCGGACTGGGCGGGGGTGGAGTCAGTCGCCGTCTCGGTCACCGATGGGGCCTCGTTCCCGGCACAGCCGGCGATGGTCGCCGCCGCGCCGCTGATCCCGAGGGCCTGCAGCCACTTCCGCCGCGTGGAGTCGAACATTGTGAGTCACCGTACATGTAGTCGTATCGGGCCGACGGGGATAAAGCGCGAAGTGCGTTCCTGCGGCGTGAGAAGCCTTCTCAGCCGGTAAGAACGGACTCGGGAAAACGCGAATCGGTTCGGATCGTTTATACCATCGCCGGGCCGAGAGTTCGGATTCCTCAGAGACAGAACATGAACGGGTAGACGAGCGCGACCCGGTCCCCGTCGTCGAGACGGGTGTCGAGACCCTCCAGTGACTCGTTGAACCGGCCGTTGACGAGTACTCGTGCGTACGCGCGAGTCTGTTCACCCTCGGGATTCGCGTTCCACGTCCCGGGCACGTCCTCGTCCACGGGTGCCCAGCCACGGGTGGTCGCCTCCGCCTCCGTCTCGGCGATGAGCATGTCGGCCACGTCGTACTCGTCGAAGAAGGCGTCGAGGAACGCCCGTAGCGTCGTCCCGGTAAAGGTAAACTCCAGTCGCGGCTGGCCAACGGCCGACCGGACGTGCCCGGTGCAGTTCACCGTCACCGTCGTCAGTCGCTCGTCGCTCCCGGTCTCGGACCCGACGGCTGTCCCTGGCATGGACACAAGTATTCAGGCGCCATCCCAAAACCCAGTGCCGAACACGTTCGTGTCGGCCGCCGAGTACGTTCGTGGAGACGAACATGTTCGCCAGAGATGGTTCGGGGGAGCGATGTCAACATGAACCCGAGATGACTGTCTCACACGATTCGGTCGAGCCGGTGACGGAGTCGACCCACGACAACTCCTGGTCGGCGAATCTGGAGAAGCCCCACCACGCCGAGGACCGGGAGCTGGTGGTCGCGCAGGCCCGCGACGCCGTCGACCACACGGTGGCGGGCAACCACGTCAACCTCGTGACCCACGGCGACCACGGCCACCCAGAGACGTACCTCTACGACGAACTCGACGCGGCCTACGGTGACGCCGTGGATTACGAGTACGTCGAGCAGTGTGGCTGTGGCGGCCACGTGACCCGCGTCCACGTCCGCGAGCAGTGACCGTTCCCGGGCGGTGGGAATCCTGCCCGCAGTTACGACGATCCGACGACCACCCCAACCTATGAACCGAGACCTCGACACGAGCCGACGGCCCCTGGTGTTGATCTGGGAAGTCACGCAGGCCTGTGAACTCGCCTGCGAACACTGCCGGGCCGACGCACAGTCGATGCGTCACCCCGACGAACTCACGACCGACGAGGGGAAGGCTCTCCTCGATTCGGCCCGGGAGTTCGCCGAGAACCAGCTCGTCGTCCTCTCCGGGGGCGACCCGTGCAAGCGATCCGACCTCACCGAACTGGTCCGCTACGGGTCAGAGCAGGGGCTGAGTATGTCTCTGACGCCCAGCGGCACCGACGAGTTGACCGCCGACGTACTGGACGACCTGTCGGCGGCCGGCCTCCGCCGGATCGCGCTCAGCCTCGACGGCGGCGACGCCGAGAGTCACGACGCCTTCCGCGGGGAGACCGGGAGCTTCGCGGCGACGGTGGACGCGGCCGAGGCCGCCCGCGATGCGGGCCTCCCGCTCCAGATCAACACGACGGTCTGTGCGGAGACGGTCGAACAACTGCCCGAGATCCGCGACCGCGTTCGCGAACTGGGCGCGGTGCTGTGGAGCGTCTTCTTCCTCGTTCCGGTCGGCCGCGGCCAGTTGCTCGACCCCATCGCCCCCGAACGAGCCGACCGCGTGATGGACTGGCTGGCCGAGACCGCCGACGAGGAACCGTTCGGCGTCAAGACGACCGAGGCACCGCACTACCGCCGCGTGAAGCTCCAGCGTCGTGCGGCGGACGGAGACGGGAGCGCCGACGCCGGACTCCAGCGACGGGGCGGCATCGTCGCCGGCGACGGCTTCGCGTTCGTGAGCCACACCGGCGACGTGTATCCCTCGGGCTTCCTGCCCGAATCGGCCGGCAACGTCCGGGAGGACGACCTCGTGGACTGCTATCGGAACTCGGACCTGTTCACCGCGCTCCGGGACCGTGATCGGCTCTCGGGGAAGTGCGGGGCCTGCGAGTTCCGGCACGTCTGTGGCGGGAGTCGGTCCCGGGCGTACGCGACCACCGGCGATCCGCTGGCGAGCGACCCGCTCTGCCCCCACGTCCCCGAGGGGTTCGATGCGGGTGAGGGGGCGACGGGCGACTAGAGCGACTCGCGGGCGACGGGTCCGAGGACTTTCTGCTGGGCGGCGGCGAGGTGTTCCGCGAGCGTCGACGGCGAGATGCCGAGTTCGCCGGCCACTTCCTCGGCGTTGGCCCCTT
Organism: Halorientalis pallida; assembly: GCF_049605515.1. Taxonomy (GTDB): domain Archaea; phylum Halobacteriota; class Halobacteria; order Halobacteriales; family Haloarculaceae; genus Halorientalis; species Halorientalis pallida_A. The sequence goes on along the minus strand of NZ_CP187158.1, from coordinate 254,525 downwards.
TCGGGTAGTCGAAGTAGCCCATCTCGTAGGCGGTCGCCAGGACCTCGCGCTGGCGCTCGGTCAGCCGCCCGGTGTCGACGGAGACGAAGCCGTTGCCGACGAGTTCGCCCGACTGGCTGAGGTTGCGGACGGCCACGTCGTCGAACCGCTCGCGGGCGGCGGCGACGATCTCGCGCACCCGGTCGGGATCCGGTGCGTAGAACACCAGGTACAGCGTCCCGTCGACGGCGTGCACGTCGCTGACCGGACAGCCGTAGCTCTCGACCAGATCCGCCAGACAGGTCTCGGCCTCGCACTGACAGCGGTACCGGACGCCCTCGTCGGTCCGGAACACCGGGTCGCCGTCGACGCCGTCGGCCGCCGAGTCGCTCTGGACCGTGAACTCCGTGCTGGTACTCGTCTGTGACCCGCAACTGGTCCGGGCGACCGAGTCGACCCGGGCCCCGGAATCGGTCGACGCGGCCGCGAGCGGACACTCACAGGGTCGCGTGATGGCGAGGGTCACCCTGACACCGGCCTGGATGGGGTCGGGTTCGGTCGTGCTCATACCTGCACGTTCACAGCCCCACGTCAAAACCGGCGGGCGACGTTCTCAGACTGTAGGAACGACGAACGTCACTGCGCCTCGGCGATCAGCCCCTCGTCGAGTTCCGCGACGAACTCCTTGACGATTGTCTCCTCGGCGCGGTGTAACGTCTCGCTGACGGTCGATTTCGCCATCCCGAGATGGTCGGCCAGCTCCGTCAGCGAACTCTCCCGCGGCGTGTCGTAGTACCCCTGCTGGACAGCTTCCACCACCAGGTCCCGCTGGCGGTCGGTCAGCAACTGGTCCGTCGAGTCGACCGTCCGCCGGACGTACTCCACGTCGAAGCTCATCCCGAACTGCTCCAGTTGCGAACCGAAGGTCGACAGCCGGTCCTGCGAGGCGGTCACCTCCACGGTCGCGCGGCCGTCGCGGATCTCGACCGGCGGTTCCAGCGGAATCCCCGACTCCTTGACCGAGAACAGCAAGAGCGGTTCGGTCGTCTCGAACTGGATCAGCGTCCGGTCGTCGGACTCGCCGAGCAGATCCAGCGACACGATGGTCTCGCGCTCCTGGATGCGCCGGATCACCTCCGGGAGGTTCGGGCCGCTGAGTTCGACCAGCCCGACGCCGGTCTCCCCGGTCGGGAGCGCCGCCAGCACCCGAAACTCCACGTCCGGATAGTCCGTCGAGAGGTCGCCGATCCAGGCCGCCTGGGGCAGTCGGACGCTCAGTTTCGCTCGTGGCATGGGTTACCCGATACTTGTCGGCACGCCGCCCAGTACGTGTCTCCGAACATGTTCGGTATTTCGTCCGAACTGGTTCGGGATAAGGGTTGGGGGCGGCCTCGACGAACGTTCGAGTATGGGAGTCGAATCCACAGACATCGCCCGCAGAGCCGTCGAGGAGACGGGTGCGCCGCGCTCGGCACCGCGGGAGCGACTGGACGCGCGGGATCTCGGGCCGCCCGAACCGCTGAAGCAGACGCTGGAGCGGCTCACGGAACTCGACGACGACACGGTGCTGGTCCAGCTCAACGACCGCGCGCCACAGCACCTCTACCCCAAACTCGACGACCGGGGCTACGCGTACGGCACCGTCGAACTGGACGCGGCCGTCGTGACCGTCGTCTGGACGCCGTGACCCGGACTGCCGAGTCCGACGCGGTCGGTGAGCGTCCCGGCGACGAGGCCACGGATGTCGCGCGCGCCATCGAGCGGATCGACGACCGCGCGGCCGCCGTCCGGGAGCGACAGGTCGAGCGTGCGCTGGCCGAACTGGAGACGGTGGGCGACCCCGACCCGGAGACACGCGCCGCGGTCCGCAGGCTGGCCGACCGGCTCACCGAGCGGCTTGTCGCGACGCCGAAAGCGGCGCTTCGACGGGCCGCGGATCGCGACGGTGGCGAGAACGAGACGGCGGCGGACCCGGGGGCCGACGACGAGGCCGTCCGCGTCGCGCTGGACCTGTTCGGCGATTAATCCTCGACCCGTCGAGAGAGTACCAGCAGTGCCTCGCTGTCCGCGACGGCCTTCGGGGACACCTCGCGGCGGCCGTCGAACCGGATCACGTCGTCCGGTTCGAGATCGTGGGTCTCGTCGTCGAGGTCGAGCGCGATCTCGCCCGAGAGCAGGTGCAGGACGACCGTCCGCTCGGGGTGGCGGTGGGGATCGACCCGCTCGCCGGCCGCCAGGTCGAGCCGGATCACCAGCGGTTCGTCGAACAGTTTCGCGTGGGGCGACCCGGTCAGTTCGTCGAGTGCGACGGTCTCGGCCATCACTGTTTGGGGAATTCCGCGACGAATTTCTCGGCCTCCTCGCGGCGCACCTCGTAGTTGTCCGCGTCGAAGGCGTCGACCTCGGCCTCCATCTCGTAGTACAGCGGTTTGGGATCGTGGTCGTTGATCAGCCGCAGCGTCTCACCGGAGTCCATCGCCGTGAAGGTGTCCATGATCTTCGGGTGTCGCTCCTTGGGTGGAATCTCGCGCACGTCGATTTCTGGCATACACCGACAGTTCCCACCGGGTCGTCCTCCGGGTTATCCCGAACGTGTTCGGTTACGGTTCGAACTCCCCCTGTTTCAGGCCCCGGCGGACGGGTTCGTGTTCGGCGTCGGTCGGGGGCGGTGCGGTCACCAGCACGGCTTCCAGGCGCTCGCCCTCGGTGGCTCTGACGCCGCGGTCCTGGCCGGCCGGGACGCTCACGACCGACCCCGGTTCGACCTCGTGGTCGGTGTCGCCGTCCCGGACGATCCCCTGCCCGGACTGGACGACGACCGTCACGTCGCTGTCGGGCGCGTGGACCGGGATGAACTGTCCGGGCTCGAAGTACGCACAGACGGCCTTCGAGCGCTCGGTTCGGAAGACGCCCTGCGCGCTGAACTGGTCGTCGGCGTAGTCCCGTTCGCTGTCGAGGTCCGTGGCTGGCATACCCGGAGCTACCGGGGCGGCGGGCCTGCCGGTTGTCCCGAACCGGTTCGGGACCGAGGCTTTTCACACCGGCGTGCGAGACGCCGCTATGTCGACGGCGAGCGCCACAGTCTCCCGGTGGACCCGCCGGTTCGTCGCGGCCGGGGCTTGCTGGCTGGTGCTGTGGAGCCTCGCCGCCCTGGTCGGCCTCCCGCGCCGGACCGAGGTGACCCTCGCGCTCTCTGGCTTCGTCTTCCACACGCTGTTCGGGAAGGCCTACGCGCTCGTCCCCGCCTACTTCGACCGTGAACTGGCCGTCCCCCGCGCGCCGACGGTGCAGTTGCCGCTCTCGGTTCTCGGGACTCTCGGACTCGCCGCGGCGGGCCTGCCGTGGGTCCCCGGACTCGTCGGTGCGTCCGGCGCAATCCTGTGGGCTACCGGCGTCGCGGTGTTTCTCGGGACACTGGCGTGGACGGTCAGGGACAACCTCGCCGGGGCCGAGACGGGAACGGGCGACCACGACGCGGCCCGGCGGCCGGTGGACCGCATGGCCAACGCCGCGATGCCCGTCGCGTTCGCGTATCTGGCTGTCGGAACAGCGGTCCTCGTCACGGCACACACCCCAGTCGACGCGCCGTTCGCGTACGCGCCCCAGCGAACGCACCTGTTCGCGGCGGGAACCGCCGCCCTGCTGGTCTTTTCCGTCGGCTTTCGACTGCTTCCCCGATTCTTCGTCGCCGATCCACCGAAACCGCTGGTCGCGGTCGCACTGTCGCTGGGCGCGGGCGCGCCGCTGATCCTCGCCCTGACGCTGCCAGCGGGGCCGATCTTCCGGTTCGGGGCGACGCTGGAAGCCCTCGCGGTCGTCGCCTTCGCGCTGGCGGTGCTGTGGCTGGTCGTCGAGAGCGACCGCGAGCGCGTCGGTCGGTACGGCGTCGTCCTCGGGGCGCTCTCGGGCGTCGCCGTCGTCGGACTCGGCCTCTCGTTCGCGTTCGTCGGCCTCGATGCGGCGCTCGTGGTGACCCACTACCGGGTCGCACTGGTCGGGTTTCTCGGATTGACCATCGTCGGCGTCGCCACGCAGTTCTACCCGCCGGCCGTCGGCGCGTTCCCCGTCGACGCCGACCGGCTGGCACTGGGCGCGATGGCGGCACTCGCGAGCGGACTCGTCGTCGACGCCGCGGGGCGGCTGGCCGATCAGCCGACTATCGCCACCGGTGGGCTGGCACTCGCGACGCTCGGGACGGTCGGGTACGCGTGGCTCCTGCTCGGCATCTTCCGGGAGCGAGCGCGAGGGGGGCCGGCGTGAACAATCCGGCAAAAATACTTTCAGGGAAGTCCCGACTCAATGGGTATATGCCATCCCGCGAACAGGCCAACGCCGAGATGATCTCGCGCTGGGACGCCGTGTTCCGGGCAGTCAGCGCGGAACCCCGACGACAGATCGTCGTCAACCTGATGGAGGCCCCGCCGGGCCGGGCGCTGTCGCTCCCGCAGGCGGCCAACCCGCCGTATCTGCTCGACGATCCGGAACGGCTCTCGACGGAACTGATACACACGCACCTCCCGTTGCTGGCCGACGAAGGGTTCGTCGAGTGGGACCGCGATCCGTTCTGCGTCGAGCGCGGGTCGGCCTTCGAGGAAGTTGCGACAGTGTTCGAGGCCTTGCACGGCCACGCGGACGAGATTCCACCGCAGTTGACCGAGGGGTGCCAGCGCCTCGAGGAGAAACGGGAGGGTGGGACAGTATGAGCCGCGAGAGCGTCGTCGTCGAACTGGTCCGTGCGGTCGCCGCGGTCGAAGGCGTCGAACCACACGAACTCGACTACTCCCTGTACGACTACGTCGACACGGAGGCTATCAGGTCACTGGCCGCGTTCGACCGGGAGAACTGGTCGCTGACCTTCGAGATCCCCGATCACGAGGTCACGCTCACGGGGACGGGCGAGATCAGGGTCGACGGCGAGGTACGGCGCCAGCTCGACGCCGTCGAGTTCGAGCGACTCGACTAGAACGGCGTCTCCGGCCCCTCTGCGTACCCCTCCTCGCTGGGGACGCCAGCCTGTCCGCCGCCAGCGCCACCGCGCTCGTCCGGGAGTTCCCCGGACTCCAGATACCGCGCCTCGTGGTCGCGCAGTTCCTCGTTGATCACGCCGCTTTTGTGGTGCATCTCGTCGACCCTGACCCGGACGAGGTCGTACTCGTGGCGGTCGGCGAGGCCGTTCCAGGCCCGGAACGACCCCTTCGCGAGCGTCGTACTCTGGGGACAGAACTCAGTCGTCGGCGTGAACTCGGCGACGAGGACGCGACGGTCGCCGGCGTCGGGGCCGTCGGTCGCGTCGCGCTCGCGCGCGTACCGGTAGCCGGCGTCGGGGTGGCGCACGTCGAGGTTCAACCGCGCGAGGTTGTAGCCGAAGGTCATGTCGTAGACGCCGCGCTCGTCGAACAGCGCGCGGGTCAACCGGTGGAAGGCGAGGTGGTCACGGCCGGTCAGCACGTCGTGATCGGCGAGGTACCTGCCGGGGTCGGGGATGCTCTCGGGAACGAACGCGTCGTAGTCGTCGAAGGTCGCGTCGTCGCCGGAGAACGGCGAGGGGATGTTCATACTGACGGGTACGGCCAGCCGCGCCGTGGGTGCAGTCCCGAACTGGTTCGGGTGGGGCTGGCCGCGTCCAGCGGCCGGCCGACTCAGGTCTCGTCGGCAGGCGCGCCGAACAGCGCGGCCATGAGCTTCGTCTGGGCGGCCGCGAGGTGTTCGGCGAACGTCGAGGGGGCGACCCCCAGTTCGGTCGCCACCTGCTCGGCGTTGGCCCCTTTCGGCCGCTCGAAGTAGCCCAGTCGGTGGGCGGTCCGCAACACTTCACGCTGTCGGGCGGTGAACGTCGCCTTGTCGACGAAGACTGGTTCGGAGTGACTGCCGGTCCCGTCCGAGCGCCGGAGCGACAGGACCGTGACGCCCTGTTCCCGTTCGCGCAGGTCGGTGACGACCTCACGGAGGACGTCCAGATCCTCGGAGATGAACGACAGTTCGATGGTGCCGTTCTCGGCCGTCACGTCCCGGACCGGACAGCCGTACTCCTCGACGCGCTCGCAGGCGCAGTCCTGTTCGGCCCGACGCTCGACTCGGTGGACCGCCTCCGAGTCGTAGCTGAAAATCCGTTCGCCGGGAACGTCGTCCCCGGCGACCGACTCGTCGGTCGTCACCTCGACGGTGACGGTCCCGTCGACCGGCTGGCCCTGCGAGACCGACCGAACGCGACCCCCGGTACTCATCGGCGCGACCGGACAACAGTTCGGTTCCCTGACCGCGACGGTCGCGAGAATCCCCTCGACCATGGCGAACCAGTTGCACGTGCCGGGACTAAACTGTTACCCCCATTTTAAAGGCCCCCTATTCAGTGGGTCGTCCTCTAACACCGGGGACGGACCAGGCACACGTATCCACGCGTCGACACCGACCCAGCGGGCTGGCGGACCGACAGATGCAGGGACGGCGTGGGTGTGTCCCCTCGTGGTCGGCCGGACCGGGTCGCGAACTGACTGCACGATACCACCATGCAAGGGAAAACCATCGTCATTCTGCTCGTACTGCTGGCAGTGTTGCTTCCGACGTGGTACGTGGCGGCACAGGGTGAGCCGCCGTCGGAGGAGATCGAGATCGACCAGAGCGTCAACGAGATACGCCCGCTGGGCGGCTTCGTCGATACGCCGACGAAGCTCTCGCCGAGTCAGGTCGGCGTGGTCGTCTGGGTCGCGCTGTTCGGACTGGTCGGAACCCTCGCCTTCTTCCACCGGTTCATGAACCGCGCGGCGAGACCCGACGAGGGCGCCGAGGCCACGGTGACCGAGACGGCCGCCGATGGCAGGGAGGCGACCGACGGGGGTGTCACGCTCCCCTGGATCGAGACCGAGGACCGCTGGCTCGTGGAGTATCACCCCTCCAGCGACGCCATCGAGGGCCTGATCGCCATGGGTGGGCTGACCGCCCTGACCATCGTGTTCGCCGCGCTGTTCACCGGCGAGTACCTCACGCTGGCTCGCACCCAGTACTTCGGCGTCTACGCGTTCGGGATGTTCATGTCCCTGACCGGCCTGACGGTCTCGTACTACGCCTGGTTCATGCCCCACCTCAAGGTGGCCGAACGGAGGGGTCACTGATGAGCCGCGACACGCCTTCACCGGACCTCGGGCAGTCCTACCCCGAACCCGACGAGGACGAGGGAGACGCGGACGACGGCGGGCCGGGCGAATCCGGATGCCCCTGTTCGGCCGGGGGTGGCGACGCCGACTCGGCCGGGCCGAGCCTCTACCAGGACTTCTACGGCGACGCCCGGGCGGAGATGGAGCGTCGCGACTACGCGAAGGCGCTGGCGACCATCGGCGGGCTGACCGCTATCGGGAGCCTCACCGCGCCGCTGGTGGGGCTCTCCCGGGTCTTCGAGCGGGAGTACACCGGCCCGATCTACTCCGACGGAGTCGCGCTGGTCGACGACGCCGGCGAGCGCATCGCCGAGGACCGCCTCGGCGAGGGCGAACAGCTCACCGTGTTCCCGGAACCGCGACCGGGGCTGGCCGACGCGCCGACCCTGCTGGTCCGGTTCCCGGAGGACGCCTACGGCGGCGACACCAAGTCGGCGTTCACCGTCTCGGGCTACGCGGCCTACTCGAAGGTCTGCACCCACGCCGGCTGTATGGTGGCCGACCGCGACGGGCAGACGCTGGTCTGTCCCTGCCACTCCGGCCGGTTCGACCCGCTCTCGGGCGCGGCGGTCACCGGCGGGCCACCGCCGACGCCGCTGCCACAACTCCCCATCACGCTGTCCAGCGAGGGGTATCTGGTCGCCACCGGCGACTTCGAGGGGCCCATCGGCCCCGGAGGTGAATGATGGGGCGACTCGACCGCATCTACGGCTTCTTCGACGACCGGCTGGACCTCGAGGAGAGTCGCTCGTTCCTCGGGAAGGCCTTCCCCGCCGAGGACTCCTTCTTGCTCGGCGAGGTCGCGCTGTTTTGCTTCCTGATCCTCGTGCTGACGGGGATGTTCCTGGGTTTCTTCTTCGAGCCCAGCACTTCCGAAGTCGAGTACGAGGGCAGCGTCGCCGAGTACCAGGGCGAGGAACTGCCCGAGGCGTTCGTGAGCGTCCTGAACATCACCTACGACGTGCCGTTCGGGATGCTCCTCCGGCGGATGCACCACTGGGCGGCGCACCTCTTTATCGCCTCCATGGCCCTGCACATGTTACGCGTCTTCTTCACGGGGGCGTACCGGAACCCGCGGGAACTCAACTGGCTCGTCGGGACCGGGCTGGCGGGCACGTCGATGTTCGCGGCGTACACGGGTTACGCGCTCCCCTTCGACGAGTTCGCCAGCACGGCGGTCGGCATCGGCTACAACGTGGCGAAGTCGGTGCCGCTGATCGGGGAGACGCTGGGGCAGATCGTCTTCGGCGGGAGTTTCCCGTCCAGTGCGACCATTCCCAGGCTGTTCTTCCTGCACGTGCTGGTCTTGCCGCTGGTGATCGGCGGCCTGCTGGCGTTGCACATGCTGATACTGATACGCCAGAAACACACCGAGGCCGAGCGGGACGGCGACGTGGCGGGCCGGGAGCCGGTCGACCGGGACGACGACAGCGTCGTGATCGGTCTCCCGGCGGTGCCAAATCAGGTGGCGGTCAGCGCCGTCGTCTTCTTCCTGACGCTGGCGCTGCTCTCCCTGCTGGCCGGCTTCCTGCCGGTCCACAACATCGCCGAGTACGGCCCCAACGATCCGGCGTCGACGCCGTCGCTCATCATGCCCGACTGGTTCCTGATGTGGGGCTACGGGTTCCTGAAGCTCGTGCCGGCGTGGCTGAGCTTCGATTTCCTCGGCATTCACGTCAGCGCCGAGTTCGTCGGCGGCCTGCTACTGCCGGGCCTGGTGTTCGTGGCCGTCGCGGTGTGGCCGTTCATCGACTACCACGAGGAACAGACCCACTTCGCGACCAGCCCCCTCAAGCGACCCTGGCAGACCGCGGTCGGCGTCGCCGGGGTGACGTTCATCATGGTCGCCTCCATCGCGGGGATGGACGTGATCGTCGCGGACATCGTGGGCTCGACGACGGCCGCGATCAAGCCCTACCTCCTGGCCGCGCTGTTTGCCGTTCCCATCGCGTCGGGGCTGATCACCTACGCCGTGTTGCGCGGTGGCGAGGAGGACCCGCCCGCGAGCGGGGAGAGCGCGGCGGCTGACGGCGGCGTCCCGGAGACGAACAGCGCGGGCGGCGGACCTGCGGAGGACACCGATGACTGAGATCACGTTGAGCGCACGGCGGTATCGCTGGCTGGATCGGGCGAGCAAACTCTGCGGGGTCGCGCTGATCGCGGTCGGCCTGGAGGTCGGCGGCGGCACGGCGGCGGGCCTCGCACTCGCGGCACTCGGAGTGCTGTGCGGACTGGCAACTGTGGTGATGACGGATGAGTGAACGACACGACACGACCGACGAATCCGACGGTATCGAGGCCGCACGCCGGGACTTCCTGAAGGGACTGGGTGCGGCGACCGCGGTCGGGGTCACCGGCTTCGGTCTGGGACAACAGAGCGAGATGGACAGTTTAGAGATCGTGGACGATCCCATCGGCTCCTACCCCTATCGGGACTGGGAGGACCTCTACCGCGAGGAGTGGGACTGGGACTCGAAGGCCCGGTCGACCCACTCGGTCAACTGCACAGGTAGTTGCTCCTGGCAGGTGTACGTCCGCAACGGCCAGGTCTGGCGGGAGGAACAGGCCGGCGACTACCCGCGATTCGACGAGAGCCTCCCGGACCCGAACCCGCGGGGCTGTCAGAAGGGGGCCTGTTACTCGGACTACGTCAACGCCGACCAGCGCATCCTCCACCCGCTCAAGCGCGTGGGCGAACGCGGCGAGGGCCAGTGGCAACGGATCTCATGGGACGAGGCGCTCACGGAGATCGCCGAGGAAGTCATCGACACCGTGCAGGCCGAGGAGTACGACGGGATCAGCGGGTTCACGCCGATTCCGGCGATGAGCCCCGTCTCCTTCGCCTCCGGCTCCCGCCTCGTGAACCTGCTCGGCGGTGTCAGCCACAGCTTCTACGACTGGTACTCGGACCTGCCGCCGGGCCAGCCGATCACCTGGGGCACCCAGACGGACAACGCCGAGAGCGCGGACTGGTACAACAGCGACTACATCATCGCGTGGGGCTCGAACATCAACGTCACGCGCATCCCCGACGCGAAGTACTTCCTCGAAGCTGCCTACAACGGTACCAAACGCGTGGGCATCTTCACCGACTACTCACAGACGGCGATCCACACGGACGAGTGGATCAGCCCGGAACCGGGCACCGACACCGCGCTCGCGCTGGGGATGGCCCGAGTGATCGTCGACGAAGGGCTCTACGACGAGGCTCACCTGAAAGAGCAGACCGACATGCCGCTGCTCGTGCGAGAAGACACCGGAAAGTTCCTCCGGGTCGACGAGGTTCCGGGCCTCACCACCGACGCCGACCGGCCCGACCAGATGTTCGTGATGCAGGACGCCCAGGGCAATCTCCGGGTCGCGCCCGGGTCGCTGGGCGAGCGTGACGGACAGTACGACCCCAGTGAGAGCATCTCGCTGAATTTCGAGCCCCAGTTGGCCGTCGAGCGGTCGGTGCAGACGACCGACGGGACCGTGCAGGTCCGCTCGGTCTGGAACAACCTGAACGACGAACTGGCGAACTACACGCCCGAGTACATCTACGAGGAGACGGGCGTCGGTCGCCAGACCCACCAGGAGATCGCCCGGGAGTTCGCCCAGGCCGAGAAGGCCAAGATCATCCACGGCAAGGGGGTCAACGACTGGTACCACAACGACCTCGGGAACCGGGCGATCCAGTTGCTCGTGACGCTGACGGGCAACCTGGGCGAACAGGGCACCGGCCTCGACCACTACGTCGGCCAGGAGAAGATCTGGACGTTCAAGGGCTGGAAGAACCTCTCGTTCCCCACCGGGTCGGTCCGGGGCGTGCCGACGACGCTGTGGACGTACTTCCACGCCGGCATCCTCGACAACACCGATCCCGACACCGCGGCGAAGATCCGGGAGTCAATCGAGAAGGGGTGGATGCCGCTGTACCCCTCCGAACGCGAGGACGGCACCCGCCCCGATCCCTCGATCCTGTTCTGCTGGCGTGGCAACTACTTCAACCAGGCCAAGGGGAACGTCGCGGTCGAGGAACAGCTCTGGCCGAAACTCGACCTGGTCGTCGACATCAACTTCCGGATGGACTCGACGGCGATGAACGCCGACATCGTCCTGCCGGCCGCCAGCCACTACGAGAAACACGACCTCTCGATGACGGACATGCACACGTACGTGCATCCCTTCACCCCGGCGGTCGAACCCCTCGGCGACTCCAAGACCGACTGGCAGATCTTCCGGGAACTGGCCGCGAAGATCCAGGAACTCGCCACCGAGCGCGGCGTCGATCCGGTCCCCGACCGGAAGTTCGACCGCGAGATCGACCTCCAGAGCGTCCACGACGACTACGTGCGCGACTGGCAGACCGGCGAGGCGGGCGCGCTGGCCGAGGACAAGGCCGCCGCGGAGTACATCCTCGAACACTCCGAGGAGTCGAACCCGTCGGACACCGACGAGCAGTTGACTTTCGACGAGATCGACGAGGAGCCAAAGCGGTTGCTCGCGACGGGGGATCACTGGACCTCCGACATCGAGGACGGCGAGGCCTACACGCCCTGGAAGCGCTACGTGCAGGACAAGGAGCCGTGGCCGACCTTCACGGGTCGCCAGCAGTACTACATCGACCACGACTGGTTCCTCGAACTCGACGAACAGCTACCGACGCACAAGCAGGGGCCGGTCCTGCAGGAGAAGTCCGAGTATCCGCTGGGGTACAACACGCCCCACGGCCGGTGGTCGATCCACTCGACGTGGCGCGACAGCACGAAGATGCTCCGCCTCCAGCGGGGGGAACCCGTCGTCTACATCAACCCGGACGACGCCGCGGAGCGCGGCATCGAGGACGGAGACACGGTCCGAGTGTACAACGACCTGGGTTCCGTCGAGGTGCAGGCCAAGATCTACCCCAGCAGCGAACCCGGGACGGTCCGGCACTTCTTCTCCTGGGAGAAGTTCCAGTACCCGGACCGTGACAACTTCAACACCCTCGTGCCCATGTACATGAAACCCACCCAGCTCGTCCAGTACCCCGAAGACACCGGCGAACACCTGCACTTCTTCCCCAACTACTGGGGCCCGACCGGCGTCAACAGCGACGTGCGCGTGGAAGTCGAGAAAGTCGACGACGGTACCGGCAGTCAGGGAGGTGACGGCCAGTGAGTTCCCAGTCCGACGGCAGCGGCACGCCCGAAGACGTGGACCTCGCCGAGGGTGTCGACCACCAGGTCGCGATGGTGATGGACCTGAACAAGTGCATCGGCTGTCAGACCTGCACCATCGCCTGCAAGACCAACTGGACCGAGGGCGGCGGCCGCGACTACATGTACTGGAACAACGTCGAGACCCGCCCCGGCTCGGGCTACCCGAAAGACTGGGAGGAGATGGGCGGCGGCTGGAAGTCGGAGGAACACGCAGAGCGCCAGCCCGGCCAGCTCCCCGACAAGGAGGCGTACGGCCGCGCCTGGGAGTTCAACCACGAGGAGATCTTCTACGAGGGCAGCGACGAACCCCTCCGCCCCATGGACGGCGCGGAGTGGGGTCCCAACTGGGACGAGGATCAGGGAGCCGGCGAGTACCCCAACTCCTACTACTTCTACCTGCCTCGCATCTGCAACCACTGCACCCATCCCTCCTGCGTCGAGGCCTGCCCTCGCAGTGCCCTCTACAAGCGCGAGGAGGACGGCATCGTCCTCGTGGATCAGGACCGCTGTCGGGGCTACCGCTACTGCGTCGAGGGCTGTCCGTACAAGAAGGTGTACTACAACTCGGTGACGAAGAACTCCGAGAAGTGCATCTTCTGTTACCCCCGGATCGAGGGTGAGGGGCCGGAGGGTGAGGTCAGGGCACCCTCCTGCGCGGAGGACTGTCCGCCCCAGCTCCGCATGGTCGGCTTCCTCGACGACGAGGACGGCCCGATCTACAAGCTGGTGAAAGAACACGAGGTCGCGGTCCGGCTCCACCCCGAGTACCGCACCGAACCGAACGTCTACTACATCCCCCCGTTCGCCCCGCCACAGCACTCGGAACGCGGCGAGAGCCTCGATTCCGAGCGCATTCCCCGGAACTACCTCGAAGAACTGTTCGGTCCGGAAGTCAACGAGGCGCTGAACACCATCGAGCGGGAGCGCGACAAGGTCGAACGCGGGGAGGAGAGCGAAGTGATGGACCTGCTCACGACGGAGAATCCGGCGAAACAGTACCGACTCGAAGTCTTCGACGAGGAATGACCATGAAACACAAAGAACTCACGCTGGCGGCCGCGCTCGCGGTGGCGCTGGTCGCCACGACGGTCGCGGTGCCGGCGATGGTCGATGCGCGACCGGCCTTCGCGGTGCCGGTCCACGACGCCGACGAGAGCGCGGCGCTCGACGATCCGGCCAGCGAGGACTGGGACGCCGCGCCCGCGGCGACCCTGCACCTGGCCAGCGCGGAGAGTGGCCTCCCCAACGCCAGTTCGACCAGCGTCGAGCAGGTGGACCTGCAGGCCGCCCGCTCGAACGGCCAGCTCTACCTCAAGCTCAGCTGGGCGGACGCGACGAGAGACACGTCGACGGCCGAGGTGCGGCAGTTCGCCGACGCCGTCGCGGTCCAGTTCCCGGTCAACGAGAGCGCCCGGCCGCCCATCGCCATGGGCGGGGCGAGCAACCGGGTGAACGTCTGGTTCTGGCGGGCGGACGGCACCAGTCAAGAACTGCTCGCGGGCGGCCCAGGCTCGACGACGCCGCTCGATTCGACCCTCGGGAACGCCAGCCGCTACGAGAACGGCACCTGGGAGGTCGTCCTCTCGCGGGACCTCTCGTCCGGCGGGGCAAACCGCACCGAGATTCCCGACGATCAGGACCTCGACGTGGCCGTGGCGGTCTGGAACGGCTCGAACGGCGAGCGCTCGGGCGTGAAAGCCGCCAGTAGCTGGCACTACCTGGCGCTGGGCGGTGGTCCGCAGGGCCCGCCGTACGAACTGCTGCTGTGGGCGGTCGCCGGCGCGGCCATCGTCGTCACGACCCTGGTGACCGTCGAGGGCGTCCGGCGAACGCGAGGTGAGGCCTGATGGCGGCCAACGAGGCGCCCGGCGGTCCGGGCCAGTTGGCCGGCGAAGTCGACACCGACGCGGGCGCTCGCGGCGCGATCTACGCCCTGCTGGCGGCCGCGTTCGATCAGCCCGACGAGGAACTGTACCGCGCCATCGACACCGGCGCCTTCCGCGATGAGGTCGCGGCGCTGGTCGACCGAACGGATCTGGACGTGGAGGTGCCCGACTTCGAGACCGACGACGACTACGAGAAACTCTGTGCGCGGTACAACGACCTGTTCGTCATCGGCTTCTCCGAGGTCGTCGACGCCACCGACGGAACGATGGCCCACGAGGAACCGCCTGTCTCGCTGTACGAATCGTCCCACCGGCCGGAGGTGTCCTGGAACGACGTGAATCTCGACCTGGCGCGGGCCTACGAGTACTTCGGCTGCCAGGTCGATCAGGACGAGCGCGACAACCACGATCACCTCCAGTTGCAACTGGAGTTCATGGGCTATCTCTGCCGACGGGAGGCCGCGGTCGATCCGGACGTGGCGGCCGCGCGACTGGACTTCCAGGACCGCCACCTTCGGGTGATCAGCGAGGCCGTCGCCGACGCCCTGGCCGCCGAACCCGGCACGGAGTTCTACGGCGACCTCGGCGAATTCCTCGACGACTTCACCGCCGCCGACGTGGAAGACCTGGCCGCCCGCCGCGAGGGAGGTGGGTCGGCGTGAGCGGCGAATCGCCCACCGCAGGACCGACCGCCGAGACTGCAGAGGCCGAGGAGAGCCGGGATTCGTCCCTGCTGTCCGCCCTGGCTCGGATCGACGTGGACGGCGACCGGGCCGCGCTGTGGGCCGGCGGTGCGGCCCTCACGGTCGTCGCCGCGGGCCTCGCGGTCAGAATCGCGCACAACGCACCGTTCGATCCGCTGGCGGTGCCGGCCGTCGTCTTCGACGCGCTCGCGGTCGGGACGCCGCTGGTGCTCGGCGCGGCACTGTTCGCCGTCGCGCTCACGACGACCGATCCGACGCGGCGCGTCGGCCTGCTGTTCGCGGGTGCGTTCGGGCCGCTGGCCACGATCTCGCCGGCGGCGACGCTCCCGGCCGTCGCGGGCGTGATCGGCGGCGGCGCGCTGGCGCTGGTCGGCTCGCTGGAGCGACCGACGACGTATCGAGAGGGTCGACGCGCGGCCGTGGTCGTCGGGTTCGTCGTGGCGGTCGCCGTCTCGCTCTCCCGGGCCGTCGGTCTGCTCGATGCGGGCATGACCGTCGGCGCGGGGCTGGCGCTCGTGGCGACCGCCGCGCTCGCCCTGCTCGTGCGGGTCGACCGCGTGGCCGCGCTGGCCGGACTGGCGGCCGCGGGCACCCTCGTCGCGGCTGCCGTCACCATGCCCTACCTTGCGGGGAGCGTCCTGCTCGTCGGACTGGGCGTCGTGGGCGTGCCGCAACTGCTGGTCGCACTGGCGCTGGGCGGCGGCGTCGCCGCGGCCGTCGCGGGCCTGCGCGAGGGGGTACCACTGCTGGCGGTCGGCGCACTGCTGATCGTGCTGGCGGGCGTGCCCGCCGCGCTCCCGCGGGTGATGGCGGTCCTGCTGGGGGTCGCGCTGGTGACGCGCGCGACCGCCCAGCGCCCGGAGGTGAGAGCGTGAGAGACCCCGAGGAAGCCACAGACGGCCCGCCCGACCCCCGAACGCACCCCGAGCAGAGTCCGGGCTTCGGCGAGAGCCCGGAGGGCCTGGAAGACATCGAGGTGAGTCGGGACATCACCATCGGCGACGCGACGCCCCGGGAACTCCAGGCGACCGATCTCGCGCCCGTCGCCGACGCCTCGACGGCCGAGAAGATCGAGGATCTGCTGGACGGCGATCACGTCGAGCGCCGGCGGGCCGCGCTCGCGCTGGGCGAGGAGCGTCCGGAGGAGGCGGTCCTGGACGCGGTGATCGCGGCGACGAACGACCCCGACGACGACGTGCGCCAGTTCGCGGTCGAGTCGCTGGCGGAACTGGGCGGCGAGCGGGCCGCCGCGGCGGTCGTCGAGACGCTTTCCGACGACGACCCGTGGGTGCGAGCCGAAGCCGTCGTCGCCCTGGACAACATCGACCGGATCGAGTACGCGGACCGCATCGAGGCGGCACTCGACGACGACCACCACGCCGTCCGCCGGAACGCCGCCATCTCGCTGTTCAAACACCGCGGCGAGGACCTCCTGCCCGTCCTGCTGGAGCAGTCCCGGGCCGACAGCGAGCGCCTGCGGGAGTGGGCCGCCCACCTCATGGCCGGGATCGAGGACGACCGGGCGACCGAGCGCCTGACCGAACTGGCCGAGGACGACGACGAGCCACAGATCGTCAGGAGTACGGCGGCCCGGGCCGTCGAGGCCGATCCCGGGAAGTTCCGGCGGCAGTTCACCGGCGGGATCGAGGGCGAGAGTACGGCGTTGCCGGGCGAAGACCGGCTCAACCGGAGACCCGATCTATGAGTTCAGAGGACACCACCACGACCGAACCGCTCACAGACCGCGTCGAGGCCGCGCTCCGCAGGGTGCGGGACCCCGACGCCGACGTGAACGTCTTCGAGGCGGGCCTGATCGACGACGTGCGGATCGACGGCGGCGACGTGACGGTCCAGGCCGACCTCTCGGAGTTCCCACCGAGCGAAGGGCAGGCCGTCACGTCGACGATGATGCGCGCCGTCTCCGACGTGGACGGCGTCGAGCGCGCCCACGTCGAGCAGGCACCTCGTTCCGTCGACACCGAGGACCGCGAGGTGGGCGTCGAGCGGGCCGACCGCGTGATCGCCGTCGCCAGCGCGAAAGGCGGCGTCGGGAAGACGACGGTGGCGACGACGCTGGCCTGCGCGCTCGCGGCCGACGGCGACGACGTGGCGCTGTTCGACGCCGACATCCACGGTCCGAACGTGCCCGAACTCCTCTCGGTCTCGGGACCGGTCCAGAGCGACGACGAAGGGCACCCCGTGCCGGTCGACGCGAGCGCCACCGACGCCGACGATTCGGCGGGCGACCTCGAAGTGATGAGCGTCGGCCTGATGAACGACAGCCAGCCGCTGGCCTGGCGGGGTGCGATGGCCCACGACGCCCTGACGGAACTGTTCGAGGAGACGGCGTGGGCCGGGCCCGACACGCTGGTGATCGATCTCCCGCCGGGGACCGGCGACGTGGCGCTGACCACCCTGCAGGAAGTGCGGGTGGACGGCGTCGTCTTCGTGACCACGCCGTTCCACGCCGCGGTCTCGGACACCCATCGTTCGCTCCAGCTGTTCGAGGAGAACGAGGTCCCCGTCCTCGGTGTGGTCTCGAACATGGGCGAGTTCGTCTGCGACTCCTGTGGCGAACACCACGACCTGTTCGACGGCGACGACCCCATCGACGCGCTCGACGCACCCGTCCTCGCCGAGGTCCCGTTCACCGGCGACATGCAGTCCCGACCCCGACCGACCGCCGACGGTGTGCCAGAGGTGGCTCGCGAACTCGGTCGAGCCGTCGGCGACCGGATCGAGGAGATCTGGACCGTCGAGGTTCCCGAGAACGCGGTCGACCTCCGAGGGGTGCCGCCGGAGGAACGCCGCGACCGCGTTCGTGACGCCTTCGAAGGAATCGAACCCGGCGAGCGGTTCGAGGTCGTCAGCGACCGGAATCCCGGCCCAGTCCGGGAGTTTCTGGAAGAACAGCTAGACGGCGAACTGGCGACGTTCCAGGTCAAACGGCAGAATCCGGAGACGTGGCGGTGCCGGACCGAGAAACCCTGAGTTACTCCGCGGCGTCGACGATCTCGTAACTCACGTTGTCTTCTCGCAGGCGGTCCGTGTGGCCAGCGAGGTCGGTCTCGACGACCAGCAGGAGGACGTCCAGTCCGCGGGTCGCGGCCTCGCGGACGGCTTCGGCCGTGCCGAAGCGCAGGTCGGGGTCGCAGTCGGCGGCGCGGGCGGCGGCCAGCGCCTCGGTTCCGGCGACCGCGAGCAGGTCCGCGTCGGCCGCGAGGTCGGCCACGCGGCCGGTGTCGGCGGCGCGACTCCCGCCGTTGTCGACGCGGGGCAGGGAGACGATGGTCACGTCGCCGAGTTCGTAGTCGAGGACGCCCTCGAAGTCGGTGACGCCCACGTCCGAGCCGGCGTCTGCGTCGGTGACCGCAACGGCCGTCGCGGAGCCGGTTGTCCCCGGTGTCGCCTGGAGGGTGCCGTCGTGCATCGACAGCGAGACGGCCTGTCCCTCCTCGATATCGCTCGCCGCCAGCGCCGTTTCGATCTCCACCTGCCCGATGACCTCCTCGGAGACGTGGGTGACGTACTCCTGTAAGCGGCTGGTGTGGGAGATGAGCCAGTCGACGCCTTCCTTGGTCACCTCGTACCGGCCCCGGCCGTGTTTCCGAACGAAACCCTGCTTGATGAGATCCTGCAGGTAGTCGCTGACCGCCTGGGACGTGATGCCGATGGCGTCGGCGACCTCCTGCTGGCTGACCGCTGGCTGGCGCTCGGCGATCTGGACGAGGATCTGGTAGCGCGTCGCGTCCCGCTTGCTCCGGAGCACGTTCGCGTCGCCGGACTCGTCCCCTGTCATGCCTCTCCGTGCGGCCCGGAAACTCAAGTACCTTTGCCATACTCCCGACGAACTTTCCCGAGAACGCCACTCTCGGTGCAGTTTGAAAATCTAGCTTTCGTTAGTACAACCAAAATTGTTTTATTCGAGACTCCGGTTGTATTCGGTGATGTCCCGCGTAGCGCTCCCACACGACGCGAAGGCGGGGCCGACCAAGCCCGAGGTCCGGGCCGTGTTGCTCTCGAAGCTGGGGCTCACGGACGCGGATCACTTCGTCGAGGTCGGCTCCTGTACCGGTGCGGTCACCATCGAAGCGGCCCGGCGCGCCGGTCGCGTCACGGCCGTCGAACGGAAGGAATCGCGCCTGGAGACGACACGGAAGAACCTGGCGGAAAACGAGACCACCGCCGCGGTGGACCTGCGGGCGACGGAAGCTCCCGCGGGATTGCCCGACGACGCCGACGCGCTCTTTCTCGGCGGCAGTCGCAACTACGAGGCCGTCCTCGATCACGCCGCCGAGACCGGCGTCGACCGCGTGATCATGAACGTCTCGCGGCTGGAGGTGGCCGGCGCGGCCACCGAGGCGTTCCGGGAGCGTGGCCTGCTCGAAGACGTCGTCCAGTTCCAGGTCAGCCACGGCTACGAACTCGCCGGCGCGACGAGTTTCGACTCGGACAACCCGGTCTACATGCTGATCGGGAGCGCGAGCGAAGCGAACGGGAAGCCGACCTCGGGAGGCCAGCGATGACCCTCTACGGCGTCGGGCTCGGCCCCGGCGAGGCCGACCTCGTGACAGTCCGCGGCAAGCGGATTCTGGAGACCGTCGACGTGGTGTACTCGCCTGGCCGACTCTCGCGGACGGTCGCCACCGCACACGTCCCAGAGGAGCGGATCGGGGACCTCGACTTCCCGATGACCCGCGACGAGGAGAAACTCCGGCGGGCCTGGAAGGAGGCAGCGGCCGAGATCGCTCCCCAGGCGCGGGAGGGCGACGCCGCCTTCGTCACGCTCGGGGACCCGAACGTCTACTCGACGTTCGGCCACCTGCGACGAACCCTCGACGCCTTCCACCCCGACGTGAACCTGGACGTCGTTCCCGGCGTCAGCGCCATGACCGCGTTCGCGACGGCGCTGGGCGTCGAGATCCCGGCCGGTTCGGGGCTCGCGCTCCGGGAGGCCGACCAGGGACGCTCGCCGACCGGCCCCGACCGCATGATCCTGTTCAAGGTGACCGACGCGCCCGCGACCCACCAGGGACTCGTCGACGCGGGTTACGACGTGACCTACGGCCGCCGGCTGTTCATGGAACAGGGCGAGACGGTCGTGACCGACGACCCCGGCGAGATCGACGAACGCGACTACTACACGCTGGCCTACGCGACGCGGAGCGACGCCGAGTCGGAACTGGCGACCGCGCAGTTCGAGACGGCCGACGACCGCAGTGGTCCCGTCACGGAGGAACGCGCGGAAGGCGTCGCCTGTGGCGACGAGCCACCGGAGGTGCGTTCGGATGACTGACACCGAGACCGACCCGCAGGATGCTATCGACGCGACCGCGGGCCGGGCCGAACGCGATTCCCGTGTCTACGAACACAGCGCCGGCGACGAACAGGAGGGGATCCCCTTCATCGGTGCCGGGCCGGGCGATCCGAAACTGCTGACGGTGGCCGGCCGCGAACTCGTCGAAGCCGCGGATCTCGTTGTTCACGCCGGCTCGCTGGTCAACAGCGAACTCCTCGACGAGTACTGCGCGGACGCGGAGACGGTCTCCTCTATCGGCAAGGACCTCGAAGAACTGATTCCGCTGATGCGGGACGCCTACGAGAACGGCGAGAACGTCGTCCGACTCCACAGCGGCGATCCGGCGATCTACGGCGCGGCGCTGGAACAGATGGACGCGCTGGAACACGAGGGTGTCCCGACCTACTTCGTCCCCGGCGTGACCGCGGCGTTCGCCGCCAGCGCCACCCTCAGAACGCAGTTGACCCTCAACGAGGTCTCGAACCACGTCGCGTTCACCCGGCCCCAGGGCAAGACGCTCGACGCAGACGAGGACCACATCGCCGAGTTCGTCGAGATGGGCGACGTGACGACCTGCGTCTATCTCGGCACTCACGCGGTCGCCGAGACGATGGACCGACTGCTGGAGCAGGGCCACGACCCCGAGACGCCCGTCGCGGTCGTCTACCACGCGTCCTGGCCCGACGAGGACGTGATCGAAGGCACCATCGCGACCATCGGCGACCGCGTGGAAGACGCGGGCTATCGCGCCTCGGCGCTGGTCATCATCGGTGAGGCGGTCGCGGGCGACGGCTACGAACGATCCTACCTCTACGACGGCTGGGCGTCGCGTGGGAGCGACGACGCGGAAACGGAGGCAGACGACTGATGAGTACGGACACGGACGACACGGCGGACGGGAGTACAGACGCGGACACTGACGGATCGAGCGGCGGCCACTGCTCGACCCCCGACAGCGACGGGGAAGTCGCCGAGGAGATCGCGATCGTTTCCTTCGAGCGCAAGTGGGAGACGGCGGAGGAAATCAAAGCGGAGATCGGCGACCGCTACGACACCATCGACCTGATCGAGTACCACGGCGAGGTCTTCGCCGAACACTGGGGCGAGTACGACTGCTTCGTCGGCCTGATGGCCAGCGGGATCGCGATGCGCAAGACCGCGCCCCTGCTGGACGACAAGTGGGACGATCCCGCCATCGTCGTCGTCGACGAGGAACTGACGTGGGCCATCCCGATCACCGGGGGCCACCACGGCGCGAACCAGGTGGCCGACGACCTCGCCACGATGGGCGCGGTGCCGGCGATGACCACGGCTTCGGAGGCCGCGGACAAGCAGGGCGTCGAGAAGCAGGCCAAGGCGCTGGACGCCCACGTCGTCAACGGCGACTCGACGGTGGCGACGAACCTCGCGGTTCTAGACGACGAACTCGGCCCGGTCGAACGCCTCGACGGTCCGAGAGCAGTCGTCGTCGACGACGACGTGACCGTGCTGAAACGGAACGGCGAGGACGGCGTGGTGCTGGGCACCGGCAGCGTCTCCGGCGCGAAGGCCGAGCAGTTCGAGACTGCCTGGAAAAGTGCCCTCGAAGGGACGGAGTACGACCTCGGCGACGTCGATTTCGTCGCGACCGGTACCCGGAAGGAAGACGAGGACGGACTGCTGGAAGCCGCGGCCGAACTGGATCTGGGCGTCGTCTCCTTCGAGAAAGCGACGCTGGAGGAGTTCGAGGGGCCGACGCCCTCCCGATCCAAGGAGTTGATCGGCTGGCCGGGCATCTCGGAGGCCTCGGCGATTGCAGGGGGCCGTGACCACGAACTCCTCAGTGAGAAAGAGCGCTACGACGAGGCCGTGACGGTGGCGGTCGGCCGATGAGCGGGACCGAGGAAACCGAGGGTGAGCGGACGCCGACCGAGGAGTACGGCACCCTCTACGTCGTCGGCATCGGCCCCGGACTCCCCGGCGGGATGACCCAGCGGGCCAAGGACGTCATCCGGACCGCGGACTGCGTGATCGCCTCGAACCTCTATCAGGAGTTCCTCCGGAAGGACGGCACTCTGCCACCGGAGAGCGCGGCCCTGGAGGCCGCGACGGACGGAGGGGCCGCGGCGAGCGAGGAGGGGGCCGTCCTGGAACGCCCGAACGGCGACCGGCAGACGCTGATCCGGTCGACGATGGGCCGGCAGGTCGAACTCGCCCGGGAAGCGTTCGAGCGCGTTCGTGCCGGGCAGACGGTCGCCCACGTCTCCGGCGGCGACCCGAACGTCTACGGAAAGAGCGACCTGCTGTTCACGATGGCCGAGGAGGACGGCGCGACGGACGTGCCCATCGAGATCGTCCCCGGCGTCACGGCGGCGCTGGGCGGGGCGGCCAACCTCGGCGCGCCCCTCTCGAACGACTTCTGTACCGTCTCGCTGTCGGACAAGTGGCGCGGCTGGGACGAGATCGCCGAGAAACTGCGCGCCGCGGCGATCTCGGGCTTCGTGATCGTCCTCTACAACTGCTGGCGCGACTACGAGCGGGCCATCGAGGTCGTCCGGGAGGAGCGGGCCGACGACGTGCCCGTCGCGATCATCAACGACGCCGGCCGCGACGACGCCGGCCGCAACGTCGACGGCGAAACGCACACGATCACCACCCTCGACGAGGTGACCGACCACGACGAGAAGGTCGGCGGGATGGGGTCGTCCATCCTGATCGGCACCCACGAGACCGAAGTCTGGGCCAACGACCACCGCGAGTTTCTCGTCACGCCCCGCGGCGGACGTGACGTGGAGGATTTCTGATCCATGAGTACCGACGATACCACCACGAGCGACGCGAGTACAGAGACGCAGACCGAATCGAAGTGTGGCGGAACGACGGCCACCGACGAGACGAGTAGTGAGTCGAAATGCGGTGCATCCTCGGACACGTCGAGTTCGAGTTGTGGCGCATCGACCGACGACGAGGAGGAAGTCGGCGCGACCGTCGACGACTTCGACGCCGATCCCGGCCAGCTGGTCGCGGTCGGTCTCGGCCCCGGCCAGCCCGAAGGGATGACCGACCGGGCCAAGACGGCGCTCGCTGACGCCGAACACATCGTCGGCTACACGACCTACGTCGAACTCCTGCCCGACGAGATCACCGAGTCGGCCGAGGACATCTACGACACGCCGATGTGCGGCGAAGTCTCCCGGACCGAGGAGGCCATCGACCGGGCGCTGGCGGGCAACGACGTGGCGATCATCGGCAGCGGCGACCCGAACGTCTACGCGCTGGCCGGCCTCGCACTGGAGATCGTCGAGTCGAAGGGCGCGACGGCCTCGATGCTGGATTTCGACGTGGTGCCCGGCGTCCCCGCCGCCCAGTCCTGTGCCGCCCGTGTGGGCGCGCCGCTGGTGAACGACACCGTCTCGATCTCGCTGTCGGACCACCTCACGGACATGCCGACCATCGAGTCACGGCTCCACGCCGCCGCCAAGGAAGGGTTCACCATCTCGATCTACAACCCCTGGAGCCGCAAGCGACGCGAGAACTTCGAGAAGTGCTGTGAGATCCTGCTGGAACACCGCGATCCCGAGACGCCGGTCGGCGTCGTCCACGCCGCGGGCCGCGAGGACGAACGGGTCGAGATCGTCGACCTGGAAGAACTGCCCGAACTCGGCGAGACCGACCTGATCGACATGACCACGACGATCCTCGTGGGCAACGAGGACACCTACGTCTGGGACGACCGGATGGTGACCCCCCGCGGGTACGAGACCAAGTACGACTACTGAGCCATGCCGGAGTACACCATCAGACTCGACCGGGAGGCCTGCGACGGCGTCTTCGCCTGCCTCGTCCGGGACGACCGGTTCACCGAGCGCGCGGACGGACTGGCTGGCATCGAGGGCGAGTCTGCCGACGGAGACGAGTCGACCGACGGGACGGTGACCGTCACGTTCGACGACGACCGGCGCGCCGACGCCGAGCAGGCCGCCGCGGCCTGTCCGGTCGACGCGATCAGCGTCACCGGGGAGGGAGAGCCGTGAGCGTCGAGACCGGCGTCCCCTCGGACCTGCTGGCCGGCCATCCGGAGACGGCCTACTTCTGGGGTCGCGTCGTCGGCGACGGCGACCTCGGCGAGGATTCGGTCACGGTTCGGACGAGCGACGAGACGGCGGCCCGTCGACTCGCCGCCATCGCCGGTGCCGAACAGGTCGACAAGCGCATCCGCGAGCGGGAGTACGCCCACGACACGTCGATCACCCGGACCGAGGAGGAGTTCACGGTGCAGGTGTTCGGCGAGTTGCCCGGTCGCGCCTCGGCGGCCTTCGGCCTGCCACGGGACGGCCAGCCCGGCGGCTACCGGTTCGACACCTTCGCCGACCACGACCGCGAACTCCTGCGTGGCCTGCTGGAAGGCTGTGGCACCATCTGCTTCAAGAGTTCCGCGGGAACGGTCGGTCTCTCCTTCGTCGCCGACGACCGGCGACTGCTGGAGACGATCCAGGGTCTGCTCGACGGACTCCCCGTCGACGCACCCACTGAGGAAATCGCCGAGACCTCCTCCGGCGGCTACTGGTTCGGCGTCGACGACGCGGCCGTCCCGACCGTCGGTCCGTGGCTCTACGAGGGGAGCGAGGAGACCGGGCTGTTCGCGCCGTCGCGGCGGCGGAAACTCCAGCGGAGCCTCGACCAGGCGGAGGAGGTCGACCCGTGAGTCGAAGCACGACCGGCGCGGAGGGCGGACGGCCCTTCGACGACGAGGCGGTCCTGCTGGTGGGCCACGGCTCCCGCCGCGAGAAGTCCAACGAGCAGGTCCGGGAACTGGCGGTCGCCCTCGAAGACCGACTGGGCGTGCCCGTCGACGCAGGCTTCCTCGAACTCGCGGAGCCGGCGATTCCCGAGGCCATCGACGGACTCGCGGGTGCAGTCTCGGAAGTCACAGTCGTCCCGCTCTCGCTGTTCGCGGCGAGTCACGTCAAGAACGACGTGCCGCTGGCCGTCCAGCAGGCCCGGGCCGAACACGACGGGTTGACCGTCAACAACGGCGCACACCTCGGGATTCACCCCGCCATCGTGGACCTGCTGGACGACCGCGCGGCCGCCGTCGAGGCCGAACTCGGCGTCGACCGGACCGAGGACGACGTACTCGCCGTCGTCTGTGCCCGCGGGTCGAGCGACCCCGACGCCAACGGCGACGTACACAAACTCGCCCGCTTGCTCGACGAAGGGCGCGAGTTCTCCCGCGTGGAGGCGTCGTTCATCGGCGTTACCGAACCCGTGCTGGAGGACTCCCTGCACGGCGTCGCCAAGCATCGCCCCGACGCGGTGGTCGTGCTTCCGTACATGCTGGGCGACGGCGTGCTGACTCAGCGCATCCGTGACCGCGCCGACGAGTTCGACGAGGAGTATCCCTACGTCGACGCGGCGGCGGGCGACCCGCTAGGCACGGATTCCCGATTGCTCGACGTGCTGGGCGACCGCTGGCAGGAGGCCCGGAGCGGGAGTGTGGAGATGTCCTGTGACACCTGCAAGTACAAGGTCGAACTCGACGGCTACGAGGAAGACGTGGGCGGCGCGCGAGCGATGCTCCGGGCGCTGACCCATCAAGAGACTCACGCCGACCGCGAGGACGTGGCCGACGACCCGCACGTCCACGACGCGCCCGAGAAACACGTCGCGGTCTGTACGAACCAGACCTGCGCCGCCGACGGCGCGCCCGCCGTCCTCGAACGCCTCCGGCAGGCCGTCCGGGACTCCGAGGAGTGCGACGCTCGGGTCACCCGCTCGTCCTGTCTCGGCCGCTGTGGCGAGGGGCCGATGGTCGCCGTCTATCCGGACGGCGTCTGGTACGGCGACGCCGACGAGGACGACGCCGACCGCATCGTCTCGTCCCACCTCGACCGGGACCGCATCGTGTCCGACCTCGTCGATCAGACGCTGTGATCGACACCGAATACTATGAGCTGTGACGAACTCGAAGCCCTGCGACTGGGCGTCATGACGGCACTCGGCATCGGCGACGAAAGCACGCGCGAACACGCGAGAAACGAACTGGAGGGCAGCATGGAGGGGCCCATCGAGGCCCTGGCCAACGCGGAGACGTTACCGGAGATCGAACGCCACCTCGACGCCGCGCTCGTCGACCTCGAAGAGGAGGTCGCGCGGATGGACCCGGACGACCCCGAGTACGACTACACGCGGGGCCGACTCGTGGCCGTCCGGGACGCCGAGCGGGCGATCCACAGGCTGACCCAGCAGGCCGAGAGCGTCCTCGACGGGTTCGGCGAAGCCCACCACCACCTCCACGAAGCGTTCCCCGTCGATGAGTAGCCTCGGCCGCCGAACGGTCTCGCTCGGAGAGGTCGAACCCGCCGGATCGCGCCACCTGGGCAAGCGGTCGGCCGTGGCGCTCGCAGACGACGCCGTACTCGTCGGGACGGCCAGCGGCGACCTGCGTGCGTTCGACCGCAATCTCTCGCCGCAGTGGACCGCCGGCGGAACCGGGACCGACGGCGGGAGCCTCGTCTCACTCGATACCTTCGAAGGTACCACCATCGTCGGCGAGCGCGGTCCATCGGGAATAGTCCGGTGTCACGACCTGGAGACCGGGGACCTGCGGTGGCACTACGAGACGGCCGACGATATCGGCGACCCACAGGATGAGACGCGGTTTCTCCTGCCGTTCGTCGCCGACGTGGTGGCTGGCGAGGAGCGAATCTACGTCGCGGCGCGGCGGTACGAGCGCGGCGACGACGGCCGAACGTTCCACAGCGTCGTCTACGCGTTCGATCCAGGTGGAACCGTCGAGTGGCGCTACCGTGCGGACGCCTCGCCGATCAGCCTCGCCGTTCGGGACCGTCGCGTGGCCGTTGCCTACAACCGCTGTCCCGGAGACCACCAGTGCGGGCTGGTCGTGTTGGATCGGGAGTCCGGTGACGAACGCATGACGTGGGACCCCGGGACCGACGGCGGCCGACGAGTCGGGGACGTGTCCCTACTCGCCGACGGGGTCGCCGTCGCGAGCCACGGCGACTACTGCGGCTACCTGCTGGACGGCGACGGCGGTCACCGCTGGCGGGTTCCGCTGGCGACGCCCGCGACGGTCGACGGCGAGCGGGTCTACGCCTACCCGAACCACGTCCACGCCACGTCGGCGGGCGCGGTGTTCGTGACCGGCAACACCTACCCCGAGGACGGGCGCGAGACAGAGGCGCGACACCACGACGAACACACGGCAGTCGGGGTCACGCTCGACGGCGAGCGCGCCTGGCGCGAACCCGTCGGCGGGTTCGCGACCGGCATCGGGACTGCGGGGGACCGCATCGCAGTGCCCAGCGCACAGCACTTCCGGGACCGCGACGCCACGTGCCACGGGCTACAGGTTTTCGACGCGGCCGACGGCCCGGTGTCGGCCCTCGACGCCGACGGCGTGGTCACGGCCGCGGCGCTCGACGACGAGATCGTGGTCGCCGTCGAAGAACCAGTCGCGTACCACGACGAAACCGAGCGGCGGGGGGCGTACCGCGCGCTCGTACACGAACGAGAGTGAGTCGGTCTGGCCCCCTCAGAGCCGTTCGTTGAGTTTGTAGATTTCCAGTGCCTCCAGCCGCGGGTCGGACGAGGCCGTCGCGTTCGCACCGACGGAGGTCCCGGCGACGCCCTCGTTGGTCGCGCTCCCGGTCCCGGAGTCGAGGATGTAGGCGACCTCCTTCTCGATCTCGGCGACCGGTTCGCCGAGTTCCTCGCTCGCGTCCTCCAGCGCCTGCTCGATCTCCTCGTCGGAAGCGGTGAACTCGCCGCCACCGCCGATCTCGGTGAGGTCAGTCATCCGCGACACCTCCGGTGACGACGTTGCTCTCGTCGAGGTCGAGTTTCTTCGCGTAGGTCTCGGCGTGGTGTTCGATGCGGCCGTCGTAATCGGTCTCGTTGGCCTCGTTCGCGGCTCGCTGGGCCACCTGCGAGAAGGTGTTCGGTGCGTAGTGTTCGAGGTCCAGCGTCTCCTTGAACTGGCCGTGCCACAGCTCCATCCCGCGCTGGATGAGCCCGTCGAAGTCCGCGCCCAGCGGGTCGTCCATCGCCGCCGAGACGAAGTAGGCGGTGTCGATGACGTGGGGCAGACACTCCAGTGACTCCTCCCAGATCGCCTCGTCGACGCCCTGGTACTCGGGGATGCCCTGCCGTTCTTTCTCCAGGAGTTCCGAGAGCAGTTCCAGTCCGTGGGTGACGTGGCGGCCCTCGTCGGTGCTGACGAACTGGAAGCCCTTGTTCAGCAGGGGGAGCGGCGACTCCTGCATCATGTTGTTCTTCAGGAAGTAGCCGCCGCGGGCGGCGATGCCCTCGACCATCATGTGGTAGGTCGTGGCGGCGCGGGCGATCTCGACGGGATCGCCGTTGTTCGCCGCCAGCGCCATGTGTGCGCCCTGTCGCTCGCCGAGTTTGGACATCCCGCAGGCCGAGGTCCGGGGCAGGGGCTGGCCACCCCGGCGGATGTCCAGGTGCGTCTCCGGAAACACGTCGTCCATGACGGTGTTGATGTACATGTCGAAAAACTGCGTGTGTTTGGCCTCCGTCATGGCGAACACCGTCGCGTACATCTCCTTCTCGATGGAGTCGTCGAGGTACGGCGAGGCCATCTGCTCGATGATGCGCCGACCGTCCTCCGCGACCGCGTGTTCCAGGTCGACGAACGCCGCGATCAGCCGGGCCCACTGCTCTTTCTCCTCGGGTTCCAGCGAGCCCCAGACCTCGATGTCCTCGTCGACGCCGATGGCGTCGACGAGCTTCGACACGTCCCAGGTGCCGAGTTCGATCCCCTTCTGGTACAGCTCGAACCACTTGCTGTCCATGTCCACGCGACCCGTCTCCACCACTGGCATGTCTTGCAACGACATACCAGAACCCACGTGAACGTATCGCGTAGGGATTCCCCCGGAAAATGTTGGCAATTTATGCCACACCCGTCCGAAACGAACATGTTAGGCCACGAACCGGGTGTTCTCGCGACGAAGCGCGAATCCGGCTCAATCCGACGAGGGACGCGGGTCCGACGGGACCGACCCGACGGAGCCTGCCGTGGTGGTCTCGTCGGTGTCGGCCGAGAGCCAGGCGTGTGTTGCGGCCAGCAGCGTCCAGACCATCGCCTGACCGAAGACGACCTGGGCGCGGAACGCGGCGACGAACGCGGCCGGGAGCGACTGTGTCGCCGGGTTCGCGGGGAGAACGAACGCGAGACCGACCAGCAGACAGAACGGCACCGCCGCGCCGGCGAGGGCGCGCCCTCGACCGCGGTCCCGGAGTCGCGTGTAGGCGTATCCAGCGAGCAGGCAGGCGGTCAGTCCGGCGAGCATCATCCCGGCGTAGAGGCCGAGCCGCGCGTCCGTCGAGAGTGCCTGTTCGACGCCCGGTGGCTGGGGCGGCAGGACGAGCCAGGGGGCACCCGAGACGGTGACGAAGCCGCCCGCCGCCGCGATGGCGCTCTCGACGGCCCCCGACCCCGGAATCGCCGGTTCGAGGAAGTAGAAGGCCAGACCGAACGTGACGACGCCGAGCAGGAGGCCCCAGAACACGCCGCCCGCGACGCTGATCAGGGGCGCGGAGACGACGCCGAGAACGCCCGACGCGCTCTCGTGGCCGCCGTGGTCGTGACCGCCCTCGCCCGCGTGGTGGCCGCCGTGATCGCCGGCCAGTCCCTCCGCCGCGGCGATCATCG
The DNA here is from genome assembly GCF_049605515.1 of Halorientalis pallida. Lineage (GTDB taxonomy): Archaea > Halobacteriota > Halobacteria > Halobacteriales > Haloarculaceae > Halorientalis > Halorientalis pallida_A. The sequence continues at coordinate 224,644 of NZ_CP187158.1, read as the reverse complement.
GGTTCGCCAGGACGGCGACGAAGATGCCGAGTGCGACGCCGGCGACCAGCCCAGCTTTCAGCCCGCGCACCAGATACGATTCGAGCATCAGTGGCAGGTGATTCCGGCGGCGTGCCGCGCGTTGTGCAGCGAGTCGTGGACCAGCGGTTCCTGAACGAACAGGAGCGTGAATCCGACGATTGCGAGCAGTGCGAGTCCGAGCGCGACCCGTGGCGTCGTCAACGCCGGCCGCGCCGATTCGATGCGTCCGTGAACGGTGTTCGCTGTCGCCATAGTAAACTACGGTTGTAAAACAGCAACCTTGGTTGTAAAACTTTCGAGTGCGCCAAACCTCAGTTGCGGTCGACGGCGGCGCTCACGCGGTCGGCCGACAGCGCCGACAGGGGTACGCGGTCGGCGTCGAGCGTATCACAGACGAGGTCGGTCACCGCCGCACGGGTCCCGTCCCCGGCGTCCACGACGACGGTCTGGGGGTCCAGCGTGGCCAGTTCGCGGGCGGCCGCGCGTGTCTCTGCGGTCGGACTCCCGTCGGCGACGTTGGCCCGGCCGTCGGTGACCAGCACGACGACTGCGGCGTCGGGGTCGGCGCGTTCCAGTACCGCCCGCGCCGACCGGAGGCCGTCGGGCAGGGGCGTCCGGTCGCCCGTCGGGAGGTCCTTGAGGTGGCGGGCCGCGCGGGTCACGCTGTCGGTCGGCGGGAGGATCACCTCGGCCTCGTCGCCCGCCGCCGCGACGAACCCGACCTCGTCGCGGGCCTCGTAGGCGTCCTGTAGTAGTTCCAGGACGGTCCCTTTCGCCGTCCGCATCGCGCCTCGCATCGACGCGCTCGCGTCGACGACGAACAGGACCAGTGCCTCGGTATCGCCGGCCCGGACCGACTGCCGGAGGTCGCGCGACTCGACAGACGAACCGCCCCTCTGGGCCGCCGCCCGCACGGAGGCCGCTGCGTCGATACCGTCGCTCCCGTCGGTCGGCGTCGTCCGCACGCGGGCCCCCTCGGCGTCGGGACTCGGGGCCGAGCGTGCGCGCGAGCCACCGCCGTCCGATTCGCCCTGACCCAGCGAGTCGGCGCCCGACAGGTCCGGCGCGGCGGCGTCCCCGACTTCCGCGCGTCGCTGGCCGGGGAGCAGCGGTGTGGCCGGCGTGGCGTCGTCCTCGTCCTCGCCCTCCGAATCGGTCCCGGACTCGTGTTCGTGGTCACCGGACTCGCCGTCACCGCCCGTGTCACCGTCGGCGGTCGGCGAGGGTTGCGTGTTCCGGCCGCCACCATCGTCGGAGTGGTCTCGGCCGTCGGAGCGGTCGTCGTCGCCGTTGCCGGATCGGTCGCCGCTCTGGCCGTCCGCTGGATCGCCTCCGTCGGATTCCGACGCGTCGTCGCCGCCCTCTGCGTCTTTCGAGTCTTCGGGACTCTCCTCGCCCGCGTCGGTCTCGCTCCCGTCGTCGTCCGTCCCGTCCGGCTCGTCGCCGTCGGCCTCCTCGCCGTCCTCGAAGTGATCGTCGAGAACGTCCTCCGGATCGGGCGCGTCCTCGAAGGGTCGGGACTGGAGTCGATGCGGGAGCGCCAGTTCGGCGGCCCGGCGCACGTCGGACTCGATCACCCTCGCGCGGCCATCGAGCGCCGCGAGCGCCCGGGCCGCCCGCGCCGTGGCGATGTCCCCACGGTGGCCGTCGACGTCCGCGTCACGACACAGCTCGGCGATATCGGCCGCGAACTCCTCGGGCAGTGCCACGTCCCCGAGGGCATCACGCGCCCGCTGGAGTCGGGCGGCGGGGTCCGCGTCCCGCTCCGGCCCCGAAGACTCGCCGAGCGCCCGGCGGATGATCGCCACGCGGTCGTCGATCTCGCGACACCCCGTCACCGTGGCCTGGAGGGCGAAGCGGTCCCGGAGCTGGGGGCGGAGGTCGCCCTCCTCGGGGTTCATCGTCCCGATCAGGGTGAACTCGGCGGGGTGGCTGACGCTCACGCCGTCGCGCTCGACGCGGTTGACGCCGCTGGCCGCCGCGTCCAGCAACACGTCCACCAGGTGATCGTCCAGCAGGTTCACCTCGTCGACGTAGAGGATACCGCGATTGGCCCGCGCCAGCAGTCCCGGCTCGAACTCGCTGTTTCCGTCGAGGGCATCTTCGACGGAGAGCGTCCCGACGACCCGATCCCGGGTCGCACCGAGCGGGAGCGTGACGAGCGGCACCGACCGCGTCTCGACCGGCGGATCGTCACGGTCCCGGCAGTCCGCGCACTGTCCAGCGGGGTCGTCGGGCGGACAGCCGTACGGGCAATCCGCGACCGCTCGTTGCTCTGGGAGTAAATCCGCCAGTGCGCGGACGGCCGTCGACTTGGCCGTCCCCTTCTCACCGGACACGAGGAGTCCGTCGAGGTCGTCGTTCGCCGCGACGACGAGTAAAGCCTGCTTGAACTCCGCCTGCCCGACGATCTCGCCGAACGCCGGCCTGCTCGTCCCGCGCTCGGCCCGGGCCTGCGAAGCTTTTTTGCCGTCGCCGTAATCAACCATACTTGCGTTAAGTAAACAGAGGTTTAACAACGTTATGCCGAAGATCGGGTTATACACTGCGACGGAGAACGAACTGGGCGCGGTCCAGCGCGCGGCCGCGGAGGTCGAGACCGACCTGGTCGTGCGCTCGGACGGGGACCTCGACGACGTGGCCGACGTGGACGCGTTCGTCGACGAATTGACCGACGCGACGGCGGTGGTGTTCTGGTTGCACGGCGGCCAGGACAGCATGCCGGGCTACGACCACGCCCGCGACCGACTGGCCGAGGCTGGCGTCCCGCTGATCGTCGAGTCGACCGGCGACGCCTTCGCCGCCGAGGACACGACGGTCGCCAGCGCCGAACGGGAGCGGGTCTGTGACTATCTCGAACGGGGCGGCACGGCCAACGTCGCCAACTGTCTGCGCTATCTCTCGGCTACCTACGCGACCGACGCCGACCCGGCCTACGACGACCCCGTGGACCTCCCGACCGAGGGCGTCTACCACCCCGATCACCCGGCGGCGAGCTACGACGAACTCGTCGAGACCTTCGACCCCGACGCGCCGACCGTCGCGATCTGGTTCTACGAGTCCCACTGGGCACACGAGAACACGCGCTACGTCGACGCGCAGGTCCGGGCCGTCGAGGCCCAGGGCGCGAACGCGCTCCCGATCTTCTGTGAACCCGCCACCGACGCCGACGGCCAGTGGGACGCCGAGCGCGTCACCGAGGAGTGGTTGCTGGACGCCCGCGGCGACCCCGTCGTCGACGCCGTCCTCTCCTCGTTCATGTTCTCGCTGTCGATGGACGAACGCGGCCGGAGCGCCAGCGACGAGGGCGACTCCGCCGAGGACGTGTTCCTCGACAGGTTGGGCGTCCCCGTGATCCAGACCGTGACGACGATGCGCTCGCGGTCGCGCTACGAGGCCAGCGACACCGGCGTCATGGGGTTCGAGCTGGCCCTCTCCGTCGCGCTCCCCGAGTTCGACGGCAACGTGATCACCCATCCCATCAGCGGCAAAGAGCGGACCGACGACACCGCGGACATCGGGAGCGCCCCGAAACAGCACTTCCCCATCGACGACCGCGTGGACCACGCCGCCCGCCTGGCGGTGAACTGGGCCGAACTCCGCCACACCCCGAACGAAGACAAGCAGGTCGCCGTCGTCCTCCACAACTACCCGCCCAGCGACGACGGCATCGGCACCGCCTTCGGCCTCGACAGCCCGGAGAGTACCGTCAATCTGCTCGACGAACTGTGCGCTCGTGAGTACGACCTCGGTGGTCACTCGCCCCCGGATGGACAGTCGCTTATCGACGATCTCACCGCGCAGCTGACCCTGGACGACCGCTGGGTCGCCCCCGAGGACGTGCGGGAGTTGTCCGTCGACACGGTCGCGCCCGACCGATACGAAGGGTGGTTCGCCGAGTTAGACGAGCGGTTCCGCGAGAACGTCGTCGACGAGTGGGGCGAGGCCCCCGACCGGGCGTTCGCCATCCCGGGCGTCGAATTCGGGAACGTCCTCGTCACCGTCCAGCCGCCGCGCGGGTTCGGCATGGACCCCTCGAAGGTGTACCACGACTCGGACCTCCAGCCGCCACACGACTACGTGGCCTTCTACGAGTGGCTCAAGCGGGACTTCGACGCCGACGCCGTCGTCCACCTGGGCACGCACGGCAGTCTGGAGTGGCTTCCCGGCAAGACCGTCGGGCTGGACGGCGAGAGCGCGCCCGACCAGTTGATCGACGCGATTCCGAACGTCTACCCGTACATCATCAACAACCCCGGCGAGGGCACGCAGGCCAAGCGCCGCTCGTACGCGGCCGTCGTGGACTACCTCACGCCCGTCATGTCCAACGCCGGCACCTACGACGACCTGGCCGACCTGGAGGAGCTGGCCGACCGCTATCGGGAGGCCGGGATGGAGGACGCCCGCACGGACGACGGTGAGGCGCTGGCCGACCGCATCCGCGAGACCGTCGACGACCTCGATCTGGCCGTCGAGCTGGGTATCGCCGGGGAGATCGACGAGCAGGCAGATGTCAGGGGGCCAGACGAAGCTGGCTCCACGCTGGCAGAGGGCGAGGTATCGGGCGAGGACCTCGACATCGACGAACTCGTGGAGCGCATCCACGAGTACCTGACAGACGTGAAGACGACCCAGATCCGGCTCGGGCTGCACACGATGGGCGAGCCGCCCGAGGGCGACCGACTGACGGAGTACCTGGTCGCGCTCACGCGGCTCGACAACCCCGGCGGACCGAGCCTCCGCGAGGCCGTCGCGGGCGTGCTCGGCGTCGACTACCAGCGGATGCTCGACGAGCCCGGGACTTACGACGAGGACCTCGGAATGACCTACGCACAGGCGGCCGACGAAGTGTACGAGACCAGTCTCGACCTCGTGGGGACGCTGGCCGCCCACGACTTCGACGTGCCCGAGAGTGAGGCCGGGGGCGACAGCGAGGTCAACATGAACCTGCTGGTCGTCGACATCGACCCGCTCGGGGACGCCCGCGTGAAGTCGGGCGCACACGAGGACCTGCGAGAGGCGCTGGCTTTCATCTGCGAGGAGGCCGCGCCACGCGTCGCGGGCGCGAGCGAGGAGATTCCCCGCACCGCGGACGCGCTGGCCGGCGAGTACGTCCCGCCGGGCGGTTCGGGCGCGCCAACCCGCGGCGGCGTCGATCTGCTCCCGACTGCGCGAAACTTCTACACGCTCGATCCCCGGAAGGTCCCGGCCAAGAGCGCGTGGGACGTGGGCCGCGAGGTGGCCGACGGCGTGGCCGAGCGTCACCGGGAAGACGAGGGCGAGTACCCCGAGGAGATCGGCGTGGTCGCCTGGGGTACCCCGACGGTCCGGACGCGCGGCGAGACCATCGCGCAGGTACTCGCGCTGATGGGCGTCGAACCACAGTGGACCGACGCCGGCCGCGTGGACGGCGTGGAACCGATCCCGCTGGCGGAACTCGACAGACCCAGAATCGACGTGACGACCCGCGTCTCCGGCCTGTTCCGGGACGCCTTCCCCGCGGCGGCCGGCGTGATCCACGACGCCGTCGACGCCGTGGTCGATCTGGACGAACCCCACGACCGAAACTACGTCAAGAAACACGTCGAGCAGGAGGCCGAGGAACTGGAAGCGGAGGGGCTCGACGCGAGCGAGGCCCGCGACGCGGCCAAACACCGCGTGTTCACCACCCGCCCGGGCGGCTACGGCGCGGGGACGAACAAGGCCGTCGACGAGGGCAACTGGGACGACCGCGGGGACCTCGCCGACGTGTACGTCCAGTGGGGCGGCTACGCGATGGGGTCCCGTGGGAAAGTCTCCGAGGCCCACGACGCCTTCGAGCGCCGCCTCGGCAACGTCGACGCCACCGTCAAGATCGAGGACACGGCCGAGCAGGACGAGTTCGACTCCTCGGACTGGTACGCCTTCCACGGCGGGTTCATCACCGCCGTCGCGGAGACGAGCGGCGAGGAACCCGCGTCATACGTCGGCGACTCGGCCGACCCCGACAACGTGGACGTGTACACCAACGAGGAGAAGGTCCGGAAGGCGATGCGGGCCCGCGTCCTGAATCCGGAGTGGATCGAGTCGATGGAGGACCACGGCTACAAGGGCGCTGGCGACCTCTCGTCCACCGTCGACGTGGTGCTGGGCTGGGACGCCACCACCGGCGTCGTCTCCGATCACCTCTGGGACGACGTGGCCGAGAAGTTCGCCTTCGACGAGGAACGCCAGGACTGGCTGAAAGAGGTCAATCCCTGGGCGCTCGACTCGATCACCGACACCCTGCTGGAGGCCATCGAGCGGGGTCTCTGGGACGCCGACGAGGCCACCGAAGATCAGTTGCGCGATTTGAACCTCGAAGTCGACGGCGATCTGGAGGAACGCGCCGCCGCCGACAGCGCCGGTCGCGATTCCGAGGAGGTGCCCAGCGATGACGACTGATGGCGCGACTCCGGAGGAGTCGCGAGATGGAAGCGGTGCAACCGCCGACGCTGATGGCTCGAATTTCGAGGAGTACGCCGACCTCGGCGCGACCACCGAGAACGCCATGGAGATCGCCGAGACCTCGATGGACCGCGTGCGCGAACTCGTGCCCGACGAGACGCTGGCGGACCGGATTCGCCAGAAGTCGGTCCACGCGACCGGGGACCCCGAGTTCCAGCACCTGGTCCGGTTCACGGGCGAGACCGACGACGAACCCGTCGTCGCCGGCGCGCGGGCGGTCGAGGGCGAACGCCCAATCGTCACCGACATCACGATGGTCAAATCGGGGATCACCGGCCGCGGGCACGACTGCCCGGTCCGGAAGGCCATCGGCAACGGCGCGGACCTCGCGGCCGAGACCGGCATGACCCGCACCGCCGCCTCGGTCCTCGAACTCGACCGCGAGGGCGTCTACGACGACGCGATTGCCGTCGTGGGCAACGCCCCGACGGCGGCGCTCGCGCTGGCCGACTGCATCGAGGACGGGACGAGGCCCGCCGTCGTCGTCGCCACACCGGTCGGATTCGTCAAGGCCGCCGAGAGTCGGAAACGCCTGCGCGAGGTGGCCGCCGAACACGGCGTGCCCGCGATCACGAACGTCGGCCGCCGGGGCGGGAGCGGGCTCGCCGCCGGGCTCACGAACGAACTCGTTCACGTCGCCAGCGACGTACGGGACGGCGAGGTGGAACTCCCGGAATGACCGACGACTACGATCTCGATTCGGGCCCCGACCCGGCCGCGTTCGCCGCGCGCCGACCGGAAGCGGTCGATCCCGACGACCCGATCCACGCCGTCGGCATCGGTCCGGGGAACCCCGAGTTCCTGACGCCGCGGGGGCGGCGTGCCATCGCCGAGGCCGACGTGGTCGTCGGCTTCGAGACGGTGGTCGAGTTCGTCGCGGACCTGACCGACGCGGCCCTGCTAACCTGTGGCTACCGGGACGAGGGCGAGACCCTCGCCCGGTTCGCCGACCGCGTCGCGAGTGGCGAGCGCGGCACGGCGGTCCTGATGGGCGACCCGAACCACTCGGGGTACCAGTTCCTCGGGAAAGTAGAGCGTGCCGCCGAGGAAGCCGGGGCCGGGCCTGTCCGAGTCGTCCCGGGGATCTCGGCGCTCCAGATGGCGGCTTCGCGTGCCCGGACGCCGATGGAGGACACGACGTTCGTGACCCTGCACAAGAGCGGGGACCTGTCGGCCGATCTCGAACGGCTCCGGCGTGACGTGGGCGAGCGGCACCTGCTCGTCCTGCCCCGGCCCTACGACCTGATGCCCGGGGACGTGGCCGCCGAGTTGGTGGACGCCGGCGGGGCCGACGCGCTCCCGGCACTGGTCTGTGAACGGCTCACTCACGAGACCGAGTCCGTCACGGAGACGACGCTCGGGGAACTGGCCGAACACGCCGGTGGCGACGGTTCCGACGAGACACCTTTCTCCGATCTGTCGGTGCTGGTCGTGCGGCGAGCGTAGGCCGGGGCCGCTCAGAGACCGAAGATTGGGACGAAGCGGAAGGTCAGGTACGCCCCGAGCGTCGCGATGGCGGGCACGACGTTCTGCATCAGGACCACGCGCGCCGTCGTCGCGGGGTCGAACAGATCGCCCGCACTCGGAACGTGCTTCGGGTCCTCCTCGCCGATGGGTGGTAACTCCTCGCCCGGTTCGTCGTCGGCCAGCGCGTCGATGGAGACTGGCGGCGCTTTCTCTTTCCGTACCGCCTCCGGAACGGTCACTGGTCGAGTCGCTCGTCCCCATCCGAGCCCGATGATCGACACCGTTGCGATGATGACGAAACTGGCGGGAATGCCGAGGATCGAGAGGAACACGACGAGCGTGGAACTGACCGACGCGACGACGATGGCGGCGGTCAGCGGGAGTTCGGTGATGTCACTCCCCATCGTCTCCAGTGTCCGCCGGGCGATCGTGAACGCGCCGACGGCCACGGCGACCCCACCGAGGATGATCGCGGGGTCCATCGCCAGTTCGCCGCTCCCGACCAGCGGTGCGACGGCGTTGGCGATGTTCGAGGTTCCGGAGCTGAAGGCCATCAAACAGCCGATCGCGACGACGGTGACCGTCCCGATCAGCTCCCGGCGGTTGGTCGTCCGGTGGAGTCGAGGGATCGGAAGGACCCCCGAGCGATCGATATCGAGGAGTGGCCCGTCGCTGCGCTCCATCGCGACCATGCGATTGAGCCGCGCGTAGAAGTAGCGACCGATGATCAGCGACACCCAGAAGCCGATGATCGGGGAGACGATCCACCAGATGACGATCTCACCCATGACGGCGAGATCGAGTACGTCGCCGGCCAGTGCCAGGCCGGCTATCGCGCCCACTGCGGTCATCGACGTCGACGCCGGCACGCCGAAGACGTTCCCGACGAGCAGGGCGATCCCGATGAAAAAGAGGACCGCGATGGACGTTTCGAGCGTGAACACACCGGTGTTGGTCACCAGTTCCGTCCCGAGTTTCGTCACGACGTTCCGACCGATGGTCCAGGCACCGAGGAAGAAAAACACCCCCATCAGCGCCGCCGCTCCCGTCTTCGAGATCGCGTCCGCACCGACTGCGGGGCCAAAGGCCGGCCCCGTCGTGGAGCCGCCGATGTTGTACGCGACGAACATCGCCACGAGGACGCCCACGACGAGCAGTAGCTCGACCATCAGTTCCACCTGTCTTCGCGGTCCGACGTCTCGTCCTCGTCTTCGTCCTCGTCCGCCGATTCGCCGTCGTCCAGTTGTTCTTCGAGCGTCTCCTCGACGGTCTCCGTCACCTTCTCCTCGACGGTCTCGCCGACGGTTTCTTCGACCGCTTCACCGACCTTCTCCTCGACGGTCTCGCCGACCGTCTCCTCGACAGTCTCGCCGACCGCCTCCTCGACAGTCTCGCCGACCGTCTCCTCGACCGTTTCCCCGACCTTCTCTTCGACCGCCTCGCCGACTTTCTCCTCGACGGTTTCGTCGACCGTCTTCTCGACCGACTCACCGACCGTCTCCTCGACGGTCTCGCCGACGGTTTCTTCGACCGTCTCACCCACTTTCCGTTCGACCGTTTCGCCGACAGTCTCCTCGACGGTCTCGCCGACGGTTTCGTCGACTGTCTTCTCGACGGTCTCGCCGACTTTCTCCTCGACCGTCTCGTCGACGGTCTCCTGGACGGTCTCTTTGACCGCCGTGGTCATCCAGTCCGGGTCGAACCGGGCCATCTTCCAGACGACGTGGATGAGATAGGAGAGCAGGACGCCGAAGCCAAAGGCCAGGCCGATGGCGTTGTCGGCGACCACGATCAGCGCCACCGAGAGCGCGATCAGTAGACCGTAGGTGAGGTCGACTATCGAGTCGACACGGCTCGGGTTCACAGTTCACCCGACGCGGGCGCGGACAGTTCGAGGACGAGAGCGCGTTGCTGGGTGCCGGTTCGCGAGAAATACACGTACATCGTATCGGAGGAGGTCACGATTCAAGAGTGTTAGCAAAGTCGCTCGGGAGTCGACGGCAGGTGAGAACGGGTGACACTCGACGGACCGACGGGCGTCAAGATCGAGGGCTCGTCGAGCTAGGGTCGGCCTTCGCCGTCGGTAGCGACAGAGCGCGCACCCTGAACGAGCGCGTCCTCGAAGGAGGCCGGCTGAGTGCGGTCGGCGGTCGCCAGTGCGCGCTGGCGGGTGATCTCGCCCTCGATGGCGTCGGTCACGAGCGAGTGGTCGCCCAGCGGGTCGGCGTAGGCCATCCCGCCGCGGTCGAGTTCGAGCTTGGCGGGGATGCGGCGGTCGGTCGTGGCGTTCGCAGTCAGAAAGAGCGGGACGGCGACGGATCGCTCGGTCTCGACGGCGTAGCGGACACACTCGACGGCGGGGTTCTGGAGGAGATAGGTGGGTTCGACGGCGGCGTAGTCGGTGCGCTCGGCGATGCGTGTCGCGTGGTACTCGACCATCTGTCGGTGGTACGGCTGGGAACTGCTGCCCTGGCCGACGAGGACGAGCGTCCCGTCGCGGTCGGCCTCGACCAGCGCGGTCGCACGCTCGATCACCAGCCGGGTGATCGCCGGGCTCCGTCCGATGGGTTCACAGTACCGGACGGTCCCGTCGAACGCGGGGAAGGTCCGCGGCAGTACGTCCGTCGTCTCGCGGCTGTGGGCCAGCGCGGCCGGGACGACGTACACCACGCCCTCGGGCAGGGAACGGAACCGCTCCCGGAGTTCACGGCCGGGTTCCTCGGAATACGTCACGGCGTGGGCTGCGTCGACCGCACCGCGGCGCGCGATGCGGTCCGCGTGGGTCGCCAGCGTCTCCCTGACGTGTGTCCCCTCCTGCCCGACGAGTACGAGTGTGTCCTGGGTCATGGATGGATTACAAGTTCGCTTTGACTACAGCAAGCGAGCTTGCCCAAGCTGATGCGAGAGAGCAGGAAATAAGTTTTGGTCAGGGGGCCGAGACTCACCAGGACGTCCTTTGGCCGAACATGTTCGAGTGAATTCCCGAGCCGTTGGAATTCCCATGCCCCGTATATATCAAAGCCCCCAAGATGAAGGTGTCATGAGCGACCAGATGAGTGCGCCCGGAACGCGGTTCTCGCGTCGTGATTTCGTGAAGGCAACTGGCGGTGCGGCGACCGTCGCGCTGGCCGGGTGCCAGGGCGCCCCGCGCGCCGAGAACACTGCCGGGACGCCGGAGACGACCCCGGCGTCACAGTCGAACCAATCGTCCCTGCCGGCGGCGGCCCCGCCGGAGATGATCGATCTCGCCGAGCAGGACAACAAGGTCACCCTGAAGACCCAGCCGGCGCGGCTCCCCGTCCACCCCGAAGATTCACTCGGTGGACCCATCGAACTCCCGCGGGTGTGGGCGTTCCAGGCCGACGACGGCCAGCCCAGTGTCCCCGGCCCCGTCCTGCGGGCCCAGGAAGGTGACGTGATCGAGGTGACGCTCGACAACACCGACGGCAAGCGGCCACACACCGTCCACTTCCACGGCGTCCAGAAGGCCTGGAAGGACGACGGCGTCCCGACGACCTCGGGCATCAAGGTTCCGGCCGGCGAAACCCACACCTACGAGATCCCCGCGAACACGCCCGGGACCCACGGCTACCACTGCCACTATCAGACCCACGAGCACATCGAGATGGGGATGTACGGCATCTTCCGGGTCGATCCGAAGGGCTACGAGGAGGCCGACCGCGAGTACTTCCTGACCGTCAAGGACTGGGACTCCCGGCTCTCCCGGATGTACGCCGGCGAGGACGTGACCTACAGCGCCCACCGGCGCAAGGCCGACGTGTTCACGATCAACGGACGGAGCCTGCCCCGGACGCTCCACCCCGAGGACGGCTCGCCGCTGATCGTCAGCCAGGGCGACACGGTCCGGGTCCACCTCGTCAACGTCGGCGGGTACATGGCCCACCCGATGCACACCCACAACCACCGGTTCGATCTGGTCGAGAAGGACGGCACCCAGCTCCCCGAACCCCTCCAGTACGAGCGCGACATCACGAACATCGCGCCCGCAGAGCGCCGGACCATCGAGTTCGAGGCCAGCGCCGAACCCGGCATCTACCTGATGCACTGCCACAAGGTCAACCACGCCACCAACGGCCTCGACGCCGCCGCGTCCTACCCCGGCGGCATGGTCACCGGCATCGTCTACGAGGAGGCGATGGACACCGACATCTTCGCCGACCTGATGGACTACGCCGGCTACGAGATGTGACGAACCGGTTCGGCACAACTGACACCCAGCCCTCGGACTGAGGCGATACATGGTCGAAAAACCCGAACGCGCCCGCGTCGGCGACGCGCCGCGGGACGCCACCGAACGCGAGTGGGAGGTGTTCGTCCGCGAGGAGACGGACGGCCGCATGCGGTACGTCGGGAGCGTCACGGCCCCCGACGCCGACGTGGCCTACGAGCAGGCGACGAAGCTGTTCGCCTGGTTCGCCGAGGACGTGTGGCTCTGCCCGGCCGATGCGGTCAGGCGGTACTCCACCCACGACCTCGACGAGGACGCCGATCCCGTCCCGCTCGACACGGGCGATGAACCCCGAACCGTCGAGTGAGCCGAACCGGTTCGGGACAAGACCGACCGCGATTTACACGAACCTCGAACTATGAGCCAGGATGCACCCACCCACAGACGGCTCGACGTGCGCGACATCGACGGCGAACCGTTCGACGAGATCATGGCGGCGCTGGAGGACCTCCCCGAGGACGGCCGGCTCCGCCTGATCAACAGCTTCGAGCCGGAACCGCTGTACGGCGTGCTCACGGAACGCGGGTTCACCCACGAGACCGAACAGGTCGGCCCCGAGGAGTTCCACGTCGATATCGAGCACGCCTGAGCCGAACACGTTCGGCCACACTCGTTCGGCCGGTCGCCACGTACCTTCGACCATGAGCGTCGTTCCTGGCGACATCGACACCGGACAGGGGCCGCCGATGACCGTCCCGCTCCGGCACTTCGTCGTCGCGGTCGGCTTCCTCGTCGGCGCGACCGCCCTCGCGGCCGCCGACGCCGCTCGTACACTCCCCGGACTGGCGGGTCTCGCCCACGTCCACCTCCTGCTGGCCGGCTGGGTCTGTATCACCATCATGGGCGCGATGACCCAGTTCGTGCCCGTCTGGTCGGGCGTCGCGCTTCACTCCCGACGACTGGCGAGCGCCCAGCTCTGGCTGGTCGCCACCGGACTCCTCGGGATGGCGGGCTGTTTCCTGCTGGCCGCCCTGCCCTGGGTCCACGTCTTCGGGACGCTCGCGCTCGCGGGGTTCTGGACGTTCGCCTACAACATCGGGCGAACCCTGGCCCGCGTCGACGGCCTCGACGTGACTGAAGCGCACTTCGCGTTCGCACTCGCCTGTTTCCTGGCCGTGACGACGCTGGGCTTCCTGCTCGCGCTCTCCTACGCGACGCCCGTCTTCGCCGCACTGCCGGTCGCGCGGACCGGCGCGGTGAGCGCACACGCCACGCTCGCCGTGTTCGGCGCGATCCTGACCACCGTCTTCGGCGCGCTCTACCAGCTCGCGACGATGTTCACCCAGACGGAACTCCACGGCGTCGATCACCACCTCCGCCGGGTCGAGTCCTACGGGTACCCCGCCGGCGTCCTCGCGCTCGCGACCGGCCGGCTGGTGGGGTCCGCGCCGCTCGCACGGGTCGGCGGCGCGCTCGTGTGCCTCGCCGTCGCCGGCTTCTCGGTCCTGCTGGCTCGCAGACTGATCGAGACCCGCGTCGACCGGACGCCGATGCTCTCGCGGTACGCCGTCGTCGCCGTCGCGATGGCCGGCTGGAGCCTGCTCTCGGCCCCGGCGTGGCTCACCGATCCCCTCGCGCTCGCGCACCGATTCGGCGGGCCCGATACTGTCCACCTGCTCGCGCTGGGCGTCGTCGGGTTCGTCGTGCTCGGCACGCTCTACCACATCGTTCCCTTCATCGTCTGGGTCCACCGGTACAGCGACCTGCTCGGGTTCGAGGACGTACCGATGATCGACGACCTCTACACAGACCGACTGGCAGCGGTAGATTTCGGCCTGTTTTCCGCCGGTACAGCCGGACTCGTCGCCGCGGACCTGCTGGCTCTGCCCGCCGTGGCCGTCCCGCTCTCGGGAGCGCTCGTGGCCGCCGGGACCGTCGTGTTCGCCGTGAACCTGCTCTCGGTCCTGCGGAACCACAGCCCGCGGACGCTCGGCGGCGTCCTGTTCGGCCGGGCGAGCGGCGAGGAGGACGCCGGCGCGGACGACGGCGCGAGGGAGGAACGCCCGGCCTGACGGAGCCGTCCGGTGACACTGGCGTCACCTGATAACACCCCGGCCAGAGAGCGCCTATATGCCTCGGTCGCGTAGGTGGTCACATCCCAGGAGTCCACCAGATGAGCATTCAGACACCCGGCATCCACCACGTGACGGCCATCGCGAGCGATCCGCAGGCCAACGTCGACTTCTACACCGACGTGCTCGGCCTGCGGCTCGTCAAGCGCACCGTCAATTTCGACGACCCGCACACGTACCACCTCTACTACGGCGACGAGGTCGGCACGCCCGGCACGATCCTCACGTTCTTCCCGTTCGAGGGCGGCCAGCCCGGCTCCGTCGGCCGCGGCCAGGCCAGCGCGACCGCGTTCGTGATCCCCGAGGGATCGGTCGCGTTCTGGGTCGACCGCCTGGAATCGGAGGGGCTGGCGGTCGAGGACCCCGTCGAACGGTTCGCCGAAACCGTCGTCGCCTTCGAGGACCGGGACGGCCAGCCGCTGGAACTCGTCACCGGCGAGAGCGATATCGAACCCTGGACCGACGGGCCGATTCCCGCCGAACACGCAATCCGCGGGTTCCACGGCGTGACGCTCGACTCCCTCGATCCCGAGGCCACGGGAGATCTGCTCGAGGCGATGGGCTTCCAGCGCGTCGCCCAAGCGGGCGAGCGAGCGCGCTACGAAGCCGACGGCGAGCGCGCGACCGCGGTCGACGTTCTCGACCGCCCCGATGGCGACCGCGGTCGGCAGGGCACCGGTACCGTCCACCACGTCGCCGTCCGCGCCCCGGACGCAGAGACACAGCTGGACTGGCGCGAGGAACTGATCGAGCAGGGCCAGCGCGTCACCGAGCAGAAGGACCGCCAGTACTTCCAGTCGATCTACTTCCGGGAGTCCGGCGGCGTCCTCTTCGAGATCGCGACCGACCCGCCGGGCTTCACCCGCGACGAGTCGGTGGCCGAACTCGGGAGCGACCTGAAGCTCCCGCCGTGGCTCGAATCGGACCGCGAGACCATCGAGTCCCAGCTCGCGGAGATCGACGAACCCACCCCCGCGGAGGCCGAGCGATGACCGGGCCACACCAGGACCAGCCGCTGGTCACCGCCGGGACCGACCTCGACGACGCCGCGGTGGCCGTCGTGCTGACCCACGGCCGCGGCGCGAGCGCCGAGAGCATCGTCCAGCAACTCGGCCGGGAGATCCACCGCGACGGCGTCGCCCTGCTGGCCCCACAGGCCGCCCGAAGCACCTGGTATCCCAACTCATTCCTCGCGCCCGTCGAGCGCAACGAGCCCGGCCGTTCCTCCGGCCTGCAGGCCGTCGAGAACGCCGTCGAGACGGCCGTCGACGCCGGCGTCCCTCACGAGCGCGTCCTGCTCGTCGGGTTCTCGCAAGGCGGCTGTCTCTCCAGCGAGTTCGTCGCGCGCACCCCCCGCCGCTACGGCGGGCTGGCGGTCCTCTCGGGCGGATTGATCGGCGAGACGGTCGATCCCGACGACTACCTCGCGGTCGAGGGCGACCTCGACGGGACCCCGGTCTTCCTGGGCTGTAGCGACGTGGACCCGCACATCCCGGAGGAGCGCGTCCACGCGACCGCCGAGATCCTGGACGACCTCGGCGGCGACGTGACGACCCGCATCTACGAGGGGATGGGCCACGGGGTCAACGCCGACGAACTCGATCATCTGGACGGGCTGGTCGCCGACCTCCTATAGCCCGAGAATCTCGCGGGCCTGCTCGGTCGTCGCCACGGGTCGGCCCAGCGTCTCCGCGATACCGGCCACGCGCTCGACCAGTTGCGCGTTGCTCTCGGCCAGTTCGCCACGCTCGTAGTAGACGTTGTCTTCGAGGCCGACGCGGACGTGGCCGCCGAAGAGGATGCCCATGGTTGCGAACGCGAGCTGGTGGGGGCCAAAGCCGAGCGTGTTGAACAGCGTGCCCGCGGGCAGGTCGTCGATGGAATTCAGGAAGTTCCGCGGGCGCGGTCGGGTGAGCGTCCCCGAGCCGAAGATCAGCGTCGCGTACAGCGGCTCGGCGAGGTCGCGCCGCTCCAGCAACTGGTGGGTCTCGTTGATGTGCCCGTCGTTGAACAGCTCTAGCTCGGGTTTGATGCCCCGATCCTGCATTTCCTCGTGGAGCGCGTCGACGGTGGCGCGCGTGTTCTCGCTCGTGAGCCGGTCGTAGCGGTTCAGCGGCCCCATGTCGAGACTGGCCATCTCCGGCGGCGGGTCGGTCCGGAGCGGTTGGGCGCGGGTCTCGACCGGCGCGCCGGTCCCGCCGGTCGAGTGCTGGACGATCACGTCGTCGGTCCGGGCCCGCACCGCGTCGGTGACCGCCTGGAACCGCTCGGTCGAGAACGCGCGCTCGCCGTTATCCTGTCGAGCGTGGAGGTGGACGACGCTCGCGCCGGCGGCTTCGGCCGCGGCGGCGGCCGCGCCGATCTCGGCTGGCGTCTCCGGGATCGCCGGAGTGGCCTCCTTGCCGTGGACGCCGCCGGTCAGCGCCGCGGTGACGATCACCGGCTCCCCGGCGAGGTAGGTCTCGTAACTCATTCGTCTGCCTCCAGGTAGATCTCGCAGTCGGTGGCGTGGTCGAGGTCGTGCCGGTCGTTGCAGATGTCCGCACGCATCGGCTGGACGAAGGTTTCGGCGGCCGTGCAGTAGGCACGGTCAGTGTCGAAACTGTGCTCGGCGTCCTCGCGGCGGTACGCCAGGTAGGGGCAGACCATGGGAGCCACAGGCACGGCGCGGGTAAAACCGTTCGGCGCGGGACCGGTGTCGATACTGGGGCGGCACGCCTAATGCCCCGGCTCTCCCAACGGCGAGTATGGACGACTACGGCGACGGATTCCGATTCGCCTACGACCACGGCCCGATCCAGTACGGCCGCGGGTGTGTCGACGCGCTGGCCGACGAACTCGCGGGGATCGGTGCCGAACGGGCGATGATAGTCTGTGGCAAAACCGTCGGGTCGACCCCCGACGTGATCGACCCCGTCGAGGACGGCCTCGGCGAGTACCACGCCGGCACGTTCGCCGGGACGACACCGGACAAGCGCCTGGGGTCGGCCGTGGCCGGACTGGAGGCCATGGAGGATCTGGACGCCGACGCGCTGGTGAGTCTCGGCGGCGGGAGCAGTCTCGACGTGGCCAAGGCCATCGCAGTACTCGCCGGCCGAGAGGAGTCGCCGGCGGAACTCGCGGCCGAACTCGAGTCGACGGGCACTATCGCGACGCCCGAGGACGTGCCGCCCATCGTCGCGGTCCCGACGACGCTGGCCGGGGCCGACCTCTCGATAGCCGCGGGGATCACCGCCACCCCGGCCTCCGGGCTGGTCGAGGAACCCGTCGGCGGCGGGCTGTTCGGACAACAGCTGATGCCCGCCGCCCTGCTGTACGACCCCGACCTGTTCGCGACGACGCCGACGGATATCCTCGCGGGCTCGGCGATGAACGGCTTCGACAAGGCCATCGAGGCCCTCTACGCCAGCACGCGGACCGCCCTGACGGACGCGACGGCCAAGCGGGCGCTGGAACTGCTCTCGGCGGGCCTCCCCGACCTGCGCGAGGACACGGACGAGGCCCTGGAACAGGTGGTCCCCGGGATCGTCCTCGCACAGTACGGGGCCTCTCGCCCCGACGGGATGACACTCTCGCTGTTGCACGCGTTCGGCCACGGGCTGACCGCCGGCTACCCGGTCCAGCAGGGGGTCGCCCACGCCGTGATCGCACCCCACGCGCTCGACTACCTCTTCGAGCAGGTCGACGGCCGCCGTCGCCTGCTGGCCGACGGCCTGGGCGTCGACACCGGGGGCGCGAGCGACGAGGAACTGGCCGACGCCGTGGTCTCACGGGTCACCGAGCTCCGCGACGCGCTCGATCTACCGTCCAGCCTCCGCGAGGTCGACGGGATCGAGCAGTCGGACCTCCACGACATCGCGGCGTACACGCTGGACGATAGCCTGATGGGCTACGCGCCGGCCGAGCTAGATCCGACGGTCGAGGACCTCGAACGTGTCCTCCGGGAGGCGTGGTGATGGGGGCGGCGGACGAATCCCCGCGCTGTCGGCTCTGCGGGTCGGACCTGACGACCGGACTCGTCGCGACCGGCCGCCGCGTCGGCTGTTGTAACGCCACACCCATCGTCGGGACCTGCCCGGAACACGGCCCGCTCGGCCCGCATCACGTCGTCGACGGGTGAGTGTCTGCGTTCCACATCGTCACACCAGCAGAACCAGCCCGGCGTAGACCGCGGCCCCGCCGAGGAAGGCGAGAAAGCGGCTCTGCCCGGCCTCGGGGAGTTCCTCTTTCAGGACGTTCAGGACGACACTGCCGGCGACGAACGCGAACAGCAGTGCGAGCGAGAAGGGGCCGATCTCGGTGAGCGCGCCGACCAGTCCGCCCAGAAGCGTGCCCGCGACGAGCAGGTAGCGGCCGCGGTGGTCGAAGGCATCGCCGTGGTGGCGGTGGAATCCCTCGTCCGTGACGACGAAGTGCAGTCCCATCGCGACCGTGTAGAAGACGTAGTTGACCGGTCCGGGCCGCTCCTGGTGAAAGAGGAGGTAGCCGATCACCCCGCTGTAGACGGCGAAGACGGCGAGGTGTGTCCAGTAGAGGGTCGTCGAGGATTCGGTATCCCCGCCACACCGGTGGGCGACGGTGACCTCGACGCCGTAGAAGGCGACGAAGCCCGCCAGTGCGACGAGGTAGGCGAGCTGTTCGGCCGGGAACGCCTCGCCGAGGCGCTCGCCGACGACGAGTGCGACTTCGCCGACCTCGGGGAGGACGAGGACGAAGACGTACGCGACGGCGGCCCCACCGCCGGCCGAGAGCCACTGGCGGACCCGGGCGGAGGCCGCGACCTCACCGCGACCGCCGAGAGTGTGAGCGAGCGCGAGTGCGAGCACGAGCGGCGCGGCCAGTCGCGGGTCGGGACCGCCCGACAGCGACGCGAGTGTGAGCGGCGGCACCGATCAGGACGATCCGGTGCCCGACTCGCCGACGCGCCGGGTCGTGCCGACCTCCCTGGCCGACGGGGCGGCCGCGCCGACGAGGACCAGCGCGAGGCCGGAGGTGAGCAGGTTCACCCCGAACAGTAGCCCGACGGCCCAGTCCGCACTGGCTGGGAACCCGAGCAGGATCAGCGAGGACAGCAACACCGAGACGATGCCGGAGGCCAAAAGCCACCCCCAGTTCTCGTTGGCCCGCAAGCGCAGGCCCATCACCAGCTGGACGACGCCCTCGGCCAGGAAGTAGACGGCGAGGACGAGCGTCAGCGCCACCAGTCCCAGCGCCGGGTTGGCCAGCATCGTGATGCCCGCGAACCCGTAGAGGAGGCCCAGGACCACGGCGAAGATCGAGCCACGCCACCCCCGTGCCGAGAAGGCCGCGGCGGTGTGGACGAGCGCGCCGACGACGAGGAAGCCGCCGAGGAGGATCGAGATCGCGATGCCCGTGACGTACGGGACGAGGATCGCCGCCAGCCCCAGCAGGACGAGCAACACGCCACCGAGCATGACGGACGTCCGGTTCCGGGCGAGCGACCGCTCCGAGCGGCTGTAGGTCGGGCCGGGGGACCGTTCCCGAGGCGCGGCGTTCCGTGTCTCGGCCGCCTCGGCGGTGCTATCGCGGTCGTCGGTGTCGTGTTGGTCGTCGGAACTCATGGGTTGGTGGGTTCGCGCTCGAAGGGCGTCGACGGTCGGCGGAATCGCGTCGAAGTTCGACAGCCGGGGAAAAAGCGGTATTTCCGGAACGGGTGTCCGAGCGGGGCCCGGTTGTTTCGGCGTAGTTGCCCGACGGTGCCGATTACGTCGTCTATCGCGCCCAGACGGCGATGGCCGACGGCGTGACGACGAGGGCGACGGCGTAGGAGTAGACGATGCTGAGCGCGGTCAACAGACCGAACTGGCCGAGGACGGGCGTGAGCGCGAACACGAGGACGCCGATGCCGGCCGCGGTGGTGAGCATACTGCCGGTGAGTGCGCCGCCGGTTCCCGCGACGGTCCGCCGGAGCGCCGGGAAGGGGTCACCGTCGTCGGTCTGTCCGTCGTACTCGTCGGCGAACCGGTGGACGACGTGGGCCGAGTAGTCGATACCGAGGCCGATAGTGATCGAGAGGATCGTCGCGGTGAAGGCGTTGAACGAGAGGCCGAGCAGGCGCATCGTGCCGGCGATCAGCGCCACCGACACCGCGATAGGGACGAGGTTGACGAGGCCGAGCGCCGGCGCGCCCTCCAGCACTGCGTAGACGGCGACCAGAAAGACGGCGACCAGCAGAAGCGCCGTGACGAGGCTCACAAGCGCCGATTCGAGGATCAGCGCGGCGATGGACTGGAAGACGACGACCTGCCCGGTCGCGGTCGCCTCGAACCGATAGCGGTCGGCCACCGCGCGGGCGTCGGCGGTGACCGCGTCCTGTGACGCCGTGGCTTCGGTCGTGTACTCGACCTTCGCCGCCCGGCGGTTCTCGGTGAGGTACTGGCGCGCCCGGTCGCGCTGTGGCGAGGCGAGCAGGGCGTCGTAGACCTGCCGGAGATTGTCGTCGGGCACACCGTCGTCGTCCACGTCGTTGCGCTCGACCAGTGCCCGGAACCGGTCGGACTCGTCGGCGTAGTCACGGATCACGGTCACGATGCTAGTGGTCTCGGCGTCCCGGCCGCGGGCGACGAACGAATCCGGTGGGTTTCGCCAGGCTTTCTGGAAGGATTCCAGCGTCGTGTCCCGCGTTAACGGCCCCTGGACGAAGATGGTCACCGACTCCCCCTGGACGGCCTCGAAGTTGTCTTCGAGGAACTGGATATCGCGAGTGACGGTATATCGACTCGGCGCGAACGGTTCGGGCAGGTCTTCGAGGTAGCCGGGCGTCTCCTCGGGCGGCAGGAAGTCCTCCTCGGAGAACGCAGTGTCGATACCGGTCGCGTAAGCGGCCGAACCGGCCGAAATCAGGAGGACGACGAACAGGAACGCGAGCGGGGCGCGCCGTGCAACCGCGACGCCGCCCGAGAGGACGCTGGCCAGTCGGGACCCCTCCCGACCGAGCGGTTGCTGGCCGAACGTCGGGAGGTCGCGGGCCGCGCGGAACCGGTCGCTGGCGACCTTCGCCGCCGGCAGAAAGAGGCCGAACACGAGGAAGGTGATGGCGATGCCGACGGCGGCGACGATTCCGAACTGTCGGATCGGCTGGAGTGCGCTGGTCAGGTTGGCGGCGAAGCCGATGACGGTCGTCCCGGTGACGATGGCGAAGGCCACGAGCAACTGGTCGAGCGCGCGCCGGATCGCCGCCGCGACGGTCGCGCCGGTGACCCGTTCCTCGCGGTAGCGGTTGATCGTGTGGATGCCGAAGTCGATGCCGACCGCCAGCAACAGCGGCGGCACCGCGATCAGGAATTGCGTGAACGGGATGCCAGCGAGGCCGAGAAACCCGACGGTCCAGACCAGCGTGAGCGCGAGCGAGAGCGTCCCCAGCACGAGATCGACGGGATCGCGGTAGGAGACGATCAGGAAGGCGAGGATCAACGCCGCGGCGGCCGGCACGACGACGAGCAGCGAGTCCGCGATCACGTTGGCGAACTCCGCAGTGACGATTCCCTGTCCGAACACCCGGATGTCGGCATCGAGCGCGCCGACGATCCCTCGCGCCCGGAGCTGGATCGGTGTGAGCGGGCCGGGCTCGCCGCCACCGCCGCCGCCCTCGTCGAGTTCCGCCGGGATGCGGTGGGTGACGACCGCGACCGTCGCGCTCGCGGTCGCGGTCGTCGGGTTGAAGTCGTCGCTCAGGAGGTCGGTGAACGACGGGCGATCCGAGAGATCGGCGACCGCGGCGTCGATCTCGGCTTCGCTGGCGCGGTCGAGCGCGCGGCGCTTCTCGGCGAGGGACTCGGCGTCCGGGTCGAGTTCCGTGGCGATCAGCCCGGCCGCACTCTGGGTCGACTCGACCCGGAGGTCGGGACGGTCGGCCAGCGCGTCGAGCGCCCGCAACGTGGCGCGCAGTTCGGCCTTCGAGAGGATGTTCCGGTCGGTCTGGATCAACTGGGTCGTCCCACTCGACGGCCCGAACGGCGTCCCGAACTCCCGTTGCACGTCCTCGAAGGCCTCCTGTGCCGGCGTGCCCTCCGTGAACTGTTCCGTCCCGGCGGTCGTGGAGACCCGGCCGAGACCGACGGCCAAGAGCGCGGTCACCAGCAGAAAGACGATAACGACCGTCTTCGGCCGCTCGACGATCCAGTCCGCGACGCTCTCGGTGGCGTTCATCACTCGGTCCGGACCTGCCGGCCGACCAGGCCACCCGTCAGGGCGAGCAGGGTGACGACGCCCAGCGGCCAGAGCCGCCCGATCAGGCCCTCCTCCTCGGGTTCGGTGACGTTCACGCCGACCTGGTAGGTCTCGGACAATTCGGTGTCGCCGTCGGGCAGTTCGTACTCGAAGTCGACGCGGAGCGGGACGGTTCTCGCACTCGCGTCACCGGCGGCGCGCAGGTCGAAGTCGAGTCGGACGGTCTCGTCGGGGTCGAGGACGGGGACGAACGCCTCGTCGTCGTCGCTCTGGAGCGGATCGTCGACGAACACCTTCGCGTTCACGTCCCGGAGCGTCTGGTTCCGCGTGTTCCGGACGACGAGTGTCACGGTGCCGGTCTCGCCGCGGGCGACCGCCGCGTCCACGCCACGGACGGCGAAGCGGTCGCGCTCGGGACGGACCCGGACGCGGGCCGTGAGTTCGCCGCTCGCCGTCCGGTCGCCGTCCCGGTCGGCGTAGGCCACGCGGAAGCTGAGTAACCGTGGCGTGGCCGCGGCGTCCTCGGTGATCTCGACCGGGACGGAGAACGGACTCGACCCACCGGCCAGGAGGTCGCCGAGGGCGAACGCGGTCTCTCGTGGGTTCGTGGTCTCGGTATCGGTGCGCAACCGCAGGACTGCGGCGGTGACGTTCCTCGGCCCCTCGTTGCGGACGCGACCTTCGACGACGCCCTCCTCGGCGACCCGGAGGGTACTCGTGACGTTCGTGATCGCGAAGGTCTGTTCGGGAAGCGGGACGACACCGAACCGGATCGGCCGGCTCTCGCGGTCGTCGCCTTCGGCGTCCCGGTAGGCCACCAGCGCCCGGACGGCGTAGGCCTGGACGGCGCTGTCGTTTGCGGCCCGCACCTCGTACTCGACGGTCCGGTTCTCACCGGGGTCCCACCCGCCGACGAACCGCGTGGAGTTGTCCGCACCGCCGACGGTGAGTTCGGCGCTGTTCGACCGGAGCGCGACCCGGGCGTCGGTCACGGACTCGTTGCGCCGGTTCGTGACGGTGAGCGCGAGCGTGCCAGTGTCCCCGACCTGTGTCTCGACGGTGGTGTCGACGACCGCGAACCCGTCGCGTTCGGCACTGACGGCCACCGTGACCGTGTCCCGGTCGCTCCGCCGGCGGTCGCCGGCGTCGGTCTCGTACTCGACGGCGACGCGGAGCTGGCGAGGCCCGGGTTCGGCGTCTTCGGCCACCTCGAACGGGTAGGTGAACGCCGCACTCTCGTCGACAGTGAGGTCGCCGAGGGGTACCGACGGCCGGTCGGCGGTGATGGCCTCGTCGCCCGTCGCCACGACCAGCGCGGCGTTGGAGACGTTCCGCGAGCCGGTGTTCTCCACGCGGCCCTGCACCGTGCCGCCCTCGCCGACGCGGAGCGTCGCGGTGACGTTCCGGACCGCGAAGGCCTGCTCGGCGTCGGGTTCGACGCTCGTCCGGATCGGGTCGGATCGCCCGTCGTCACCGTCGACCGTGTACGCGACCCGGACCGTGAGCGGGTACGCGGCGACCGCGGAATCGTTGGCCGCGGTCACGTCGACGGTGACGGACTCGTTGTCGCCGTCCGCCCACGCGCCGACGAAGCGGGAGGCGTTGGTCCCGCCGCCGACGAGGAGGGCGTCGCTCCGGGCGGTGAGCGACACCCGCGCGTCCGTGAGGTCCTCGCCGACCTCGTTCGACAGCGTCACCGTGACCGTCCCCTCCTCGCCCACCTGTACGTCGCTCTCGACGGCTTCGAGGTCGAAGTTCGGTTCTTCCTCGTCGACCTCGGCCGCACCCCGGAGGACGGGGCTCTCGCGGGGATCGCCCTCACCGTTCAGGTAGTCGACGACGAACTGAACCTGCACGTCGCCGGGTTCGGCGCCGTCGGGCACCCTGACCGGGAGTTCGAAGTCTTCGTCCTCGCCGGCGTCGAGGTCGCCCAGCACCACCGACTCGCGGCGGGCGACGACGGTCGCGTCGGTCTCGCCGATTGGATCGACGGCCACGTCGGACCCGGTGACCAGCCGGATCGCCGCGTCGGTGGCCGGGGCCGGTCCCTCGTTGGTAATCTGGCCGCTGATCGTGCCGTCGGCGTCGACTTCGAGGTCGGCGTCGAGCTCCGACAGCGTGAACTCCTGTCGTTCGTCGGGCGTGACGCCGAATGTGAGGTCGCGCGACCGCCGCCGGTCGCCGTCGGGATCGACGTAGCGGACGACGGCCTCCAGCGCGTACGCCTGGGTCGCCGAGCGATCGGTCGGCGTCGCCGAGAACGTGACCGACTCCGTGTCGCCAGCCTCCCAGTCGCCGATAAAGCGGGTCGCCCCGGCACCCGCGGCGCCACCGTTCTCGCCGGTTCCCTGACGGCCGGCGCTCCCGTCGACCAGGAGCGCACCGGTCCGTGAGCGGACCAGTACCGAGGCCTCCGTGAGGTCCGCCGATCCCGTGTTCTCCAGGTCGAGTTCGACCGTCCCCTGCTCGCCGACCTGGAGGTCGCTGTCGACGGATTCCACCTCGAAGCGGCCCTGCTCGGTGACGACGAGTTCGACCGGGACCGTGACGGTCTCGGTGTCTCGCTCGCTGTCGTTCGCGTCGATCTCCCCGGTGAACGCGTACTGGATCTCGGCGTCGAGGTCGTAGGTCCCCGGGTCGGCGTCGTCGTCGACGGCGAGTCGGAAGTCCGCGCGCGAGACCGACCCGCTCTGGAGGTCTCCCAGCGGGACCGTTCCGGACTCGACGGTCACGGGCGCGTCGCCCTCGGTGAGCGCCACTCGGACGTTTCGGGCGGTGGTGACTGCCCGCTCCGCTTCGGGGTCGGTCCCCGTGCCGCCGTCGTCGACGGTTCCCGAGTTGACGACGCTGACCGCCAGCCGTCGGTCGACGCCCGGCTGAACGGTCCGGTTCGGTGCGAACGCGTCGAGGTCGGGCTCTCCCGTGACCGGTTCGGTCTGTTCCGGTGTGGGGGCAGTTCCGCCGCCGGGGGCCGGCGTTCCGGTTCCGTCGCCAGGCGTCGGCGTCGGTCCTGACTCCGACGGGGTGGGCTCGTCGGGCTCTCCGTCGAACGGTGCCTCTCCGGCCCCACCGTCGGTCGGCGATTCTTCGGACGGTGGCGGCCCGTCCCCCGTCGTCGATTCGCCGTTATCGTCCCCGTCGGCGGGAGTCCCATCGTCGCCCGGCGTGTCTCCGTCGGGTCCATCCGACGGTGTGTCGCCGCCTCCGTCGGATTCGTCCGGGGGTCTCTCGCTACCGCCGTCCGCTCCGTCCGGCGGCGACTCTCCGCCGTCATCGTCGTCGGGGAACCCGGTCCGTTCCGGGCTACCGGTGGGAGTTCTTTCGTCGTCGTCCTCACAGTCGTCGCTCGGTGTAGTGGGGGAGGGAGTCACCGGAGGCGGAGTGGCCGTCACCGTGTCGGTCGAGTCACACTCGTCGGTGCCCGGTCCAGTGTCGCCGGTCCCGGGATCGGCCAGCGAGAGGCCCGCGCCGAGGGCGGTCACGGTGACCGCCAGCAGGATGGCGCGGCGTTTCATTGGCTGATGGCCGCGGCCCGAACCCGATCGGTCGACGGGGCGCGATCCGCACGCCGAAAGCGTCGATCCGTGGGCACCAGTCGACCGTGCCGGTACCCACTGCCGCTCGGGGCGGGGCAGGTTTCCCAGTCGTCGGTGGCCAGTCGCATCTTTCGCCGACTCTGGTGCCAGAGACCCGTTAGTACGCGGTCTGTACGCGCCGGTTAACGGGAGCGTATTCGCAAGGAACGATTTTTGAACCAGTCTACGACCCACGGCGGACCGTCACACGAGTTGTGAGAGCACGACCAGTCCGATCCCGAAGGCGTACGCGGGGATGAGATAGCCCAGCACATTGCCGGGCACGACCCTGACGAGGTACGGCGCGACGACGGCGGCGACGACCGATCCGACGAGCAGCGAGGGGAGCAACCGGTAGTCGACTGCGAATCCGGCGGCGAACAGCGTCAGGTACACGACCGTCCCGACGAGCGAGACCAGCCCCTCCGCGAGAGAGGTGATCGCCGTCGCGGTCTTCTCGTAGACGCCGGCGAAGATCTGCCCGAGGGTCACGACGGGTCCGAAGCCGGCCCCAGAGATGCCCTTGTTGACGCCCGCGAGCAGGGCGAACCCCGCCAACCGGCGTGGGCGGTAGACGGTCGAGCGGGGGAGGGACTGGCGGGCGATGCCGACGAGGCCCATGCCGATCACGAGGACGGCGACGTACCCCTCGATCAACGCCGCCGGAAGGCCAAGCGCGAGGTACGCGATCAGGACCGAGATGACCGTTCCCGTGATACCGCCAGCGGCCAGCACGATCACCGCGCGGGTCGCGTCGGTCAGGGGCGGCCGGATCGAGAACTCGGCGTTCTCGAACTCGTGATGCATCGCACCGGCGAGTAAGCCGGTCATACTCTCGGTGACGAACAGCGCGGGGACGACTTCCAGCGGGGCGTACCCCAGCGAGAACAGGAGCGGCGAGAGCGCCGTCCCGAACCCCATGCCCGAGGCCGAGTCCAGCGTCTCGAAGACGACACCGGCGACGATCACCGACGGGACGAACAGGCGGCTGACGGCGGTGGGATCGGCCGGTCGCACACCGGCGGCCCAGACGCTGGCGAGGAGTCCGACGGTGAACACGAGCGCGAGCCAGCCGAGTCGGCGTCGGGTTCGGGTACCGATCCGGGCTCGATCCGCGAGCGGTCGGTCGTCGAGCTCGCGCGCCACGGCGTCGATCTCGGGCTCCCGGTACGCCGGCTCGACGGCCTCGATGTCCGTGATCCGTCCCTCTGACATCGCTCCCGTCGGTGGAAGTCGGACACCGAGATTGTAATCTAGCGCGTACTGGCTGTCGCTGGCGGCCGTGAACTAGTGGGAAAAGAGGGTCGTGAGTCGGATCGAGGATTCAGCGGCCGGCCGGGCGGCCGGCGGGTTCGGGTTCGCGTCGCTTGACCATGCCGCCGAGGCCGCCGCCGATGGCACCGGGAATCGCGTGGAAACCGAGGAACAGCGCCCACACGAGAACGGTCGCGAGGCCGACGAGGCCGAACAGCACCGTTCCCAGAACCGCCAGAATACCGCCGACGATCAGCGCGCCGAGCGTGGTCCCGACGATGCCGTTGACTGCCCCGTTCCCGACCCCGTCGCCGGCGATGTAGCCCGCGACGAACCCACCGAGGAGGCCGGTGGCCGCCCAGCCCACGCTTGGGAGCGTGATGCCCGTCAGCGGGAGGGTCAGCCCACCGAGAATCCCGATGGCGAGGGTGACGACGAATCCGGAGAGTACTGCGCGCGTGTCGAGTGTTGCCATAACGTCTAGAACTACGACGGCTGAGACCGTAACCGTATGTGACAAGTTCGGTCTTTTCCTCCGTCTTGCGTGGCTCTGCGTGGCGCTTTCGGCCCGATAGCTCCGTGTCGGTCGGCTCGGTTCGGAGAGCGAACGTCACCTCGATCACTGACCGAGCGTTGGAGGGCGTCGTCGCGCCGGCGTAATCCGAGTCCCGACAGCCGGCGAAACGATTGGGAATCGGCTTACCCGCGCTGCAACTGGACCGACGTTTCGCTCCGGGCGACAGTCAGTCCCGACGAGTCGAGCACGAGTCCACCCCGGCGCAAATTCAGTCGGTGTGCCGATAGAAAGCCGGATAAAATCGTAACCACCCGGGAATCGAGAGCCGCCACAGTCGTGGCTACGTGGTTCGTGCGGATCGGTTCAGAACCCGCCACTGAGGGGATTCGACCGTCGTTTGGCCGGTCGAGGACGTTCAGTTCCGGGGACAGCAGACCGTCTGTTCGGGGCCGGAACGCCCGTCTCTCTCGCTCGTGACAGTTCCGGCTATCTGCACTTACGTGAGCGTGCAACAGTCGTCCCGTCTGCTACTTTCCACATAACCAAGGGTTGGCCTGTGGTGGACTGGTGGTGCATGGTTTCAGTAAGAAAGCGCAGTACGCAGGTGGTGGCGATTACGCTGCTCTTAGTCGCCGTCGGGGGGCTGGCAGTCGTCGGCCCCACGCTCGCACAGGAGGACGACGAAGACGACGAGGAGGAACCGGGCTCTCAGATCCGTCTCGTACACGGGGTAGCCGACGGTCCCGCCGTGGACGTGTACATCGACGGTGAGCGCGTCCTCCAGGAAGTCGATCCCGGCGAGGTGATCGACTATCAGGAGGTCGAGCCAGGGAACCACAGCATCGTGCTTGTTGCGGCCGAGGAACCCGGTGGCGTCGTCCTCGATACGCGGGTCGAGACCGAAGAGCGGGGCAACTACACCATCGCGGCCACCGGCCAGTTCGAGGGCGGGGACGGTGAGACCGAGCCCGTCGCCCTGCTCGACAACGCGACCGAGGTGCAAAGCGAGTTCGCGGCCGTCCGACTGGGCCACCTCGTCCGCGGTGCCCCCGACGTCACGGTGACGCTCAACGCCACCGGCGGCGTGGTGTTCGAGCAGGTCCCGTTCGGCGAATCCACGCAGTACAAGACGATCCCCGAGGGAGAGTACACCCTCGATATCCGCGCAGATGGCGCGGAGGGTGACGTCATCGCGACCGTCGATGCTGATCTCAGTGGCGGCGAGGCCACGTCCTTGCTCGCCATCGGCGCGGAAGACGAAAACGAGACCCTCCAGGTCCTCCAGCAGACCGACCCCACCGGTCCGGAAGAACTCTCGCCCGATATCGTTCCCCAGCCAAACGGTGACGAAGCGGCTGCCACCGACGAGGAAGACGCCGAGGCGGACGACACCGACGAGGAAGACGCCGAGAACGAGACCGACGGAGAACCGCTCGATATCAACGAGACCGACGTGACCGAAGCGGTCACTGACGACGAAGATACCGACGAGGAAGACGCAGCTGACGAGGACGCTGCAGACGCCACCGATGGGGAGGCCGAGGACGAAGCCGACGGGGAAGAGACCGGTGACGAGACCGACGAAAGCGACGAAGAAACCGAGACGGTCACGCCCGAGGAGTGACGAGCGCACCGGCTTGAGCGCCGACGCCGGGTCGACCTCGATCCTGTGACGGCCGACCCTCTTTTTCGGATCGATACCGAGCAGCGGCGGCTACGGGGACGATTCCGCGGGTGTCGGCCCGTCGTCGGACAGGAGCAGGAAGGCGAGCCGTGCCGCGATGTCGGGGCTCACCGACCCGGCCAGCCGCATCGCCCCAGTCTCGTGATCGTCGAGGTCGAGTACGTCCCGGAAGAACCACGAGAGCGTGACGTACCGCTCGTGCAGGTCGGCGGCCCGCGACCGGCCCTCGGCCGTGAGCGTCGCACCGTCGTACGGTTCGTAGGTGATCAGCCCCTTCGAGTCGAGCCGCTGGCACATCTCGGTCGTCGCCGCCGGTGACTTGTCGAGGCGATCCGCGAGCTGGCCCGGCGGGATCGGCGGCGAGCGGCGCTGTTGCTCGACGTACAGCGCGAGCAGGTACTGGTCGACCATGGTCGCGGTGTCGGGCACGGGTTCACACCCCGTCGACGATGTCGCGAACGCGCTGGCGGTCGAACAGCTGGTTTTCTGCGGGCACCTCGGGGAACCGCTCGGGGTCGAACTCGCCGAACTCGTCGGGATAGAGCTGCTGTGCCAGCATCTCCGTCTGGAGGAGGTTCACGATGGGCCCCTGCTCACCGTAGGGACCCGGGTAGACGTTCCGCTCCTGAACGGCGGTGAGTTCGCTGCCGACGGAATCGGTCGCCATCGGATCGACGTACTGCTCGCGGAACGCCGACGCGGAGAAACTGCTCGTGTCGCCGGTGGTCCCGATCCCCCAGTGGACGAGGATGATCTCGGGGTCCACGTCGAGCAGTCCCTCGTAGTCCGTGGTTCCCTGTTCCTCCATCTCCGCGGGGAACGCACTCGCCACGTCGAGGTCCCGATAGGGTTTCATCTCGTAGCCCTCGCCCTGGGTGTGCAGGGGGTAGAACTTTCCCTTGGCCGGTTCGGAGCCGCCGTTGACGAGTCCGACCTCGGGACGCTCGCTCTCCGGTGGCAACCGCGACTGGATCTCGGACTGGACCTCGTCGTGGAGGGTGGCGAACGCCTCGTATCGCTCCCGTTCCTGAAACAGCGTGGCCAGTTTCTCGAAGGCACCGTACAGCGAGTAGAGCTTGTAGTCGTGGAACTTGCGCCGACGGCGGCAGTTGTTCCCGAACAGGGGCGCGACGTTCTCCGCGATCTCCTCGGTGTCGTCCTCGTCCCAGTCGTCGTCCCAGCCGGTCCCGTGGAGGTAGTTCGGGTCCATCAGGATCACGTCGGGATCGAGTTCGTAGAACACCTCCTTGTCCCAGCCGCCGGCGTCCCAGTTGGCGAAGGCGGTGAGTTCGTCCTGAGGCGGCACGTCGAGGCCGAACGGCTCGAAGAAAAAGCCCGGAATCATGTTCCCCGCGGTGAGGAACCCGTCACGCTGGCCGAGCGCGAACGCCATGTCAGCCCACCCACCGTTGTACACCATCCACGTCTCCGGGACCTCCTCGAAGGAGACACACCCCGACGGGACGATACACGCCTCGTAGCTCCCCTTCGATTCCGTCGGTGTGCCGCCCCCGCCGGCCCCCATCAGATCGCTACACCCGGCGACCGCACCGCCGAGAGCGGCGCTCGCCGACGCGAGAACCCGTCTCCGATTCACCCGTTGTCGACCGTCCGTCCGTGGCATGTTTTTAGGCTCGCCTAAAACACACAAGTAGGTTTCGGATTTTAGGTCGGCCTAAAAAGTCAGCTCCGGTGGTTCGGTCCGAACTCGGTCGGCGACTCGGTTCGGGGATCGATCTCGCCGGCCTGGACGGCCCAGAGGTCGGCGTAGAGGCCGTCGCGGTCGAGCAGTTCCTCGTGGGTCCCGCGTTCGACGATCCGGCCGTCCTCGAGGACGAGGATGCGGTCGGCGTCCTTGATCGTCGAGAGCCGGTGGGCGATGGCCAGCGTGGTTCGGTCGGCCGTAATCTCCGCCAGGGAGCGCTGGATCGCCAGTTCCGTCTTCGTGTCGACGCTCGCGGTCGCCTCGTCGAGGACGATCACGTCCGGGTCCTGCAGGATCGTCCGTGCGATGGCGATGCGCTGTTTCTGGCCGCCGGAGAGTTTCACGCCGCGTTCGCCGACCTCGGTGTCGTAGCCGTTCGGGAGCGCGGCGACGAACTCGTGGGCCTCGGCGGCGCGTGCCGCGTCCCGAACCTGCTCGTCGCTGGCGTCGAACCGGCCGTACCGGACGTTCTCGGCGATGGTTCCGTCGAAGAGGTAGGTGTCCTGGCTGACGAACCCGATCGAGGCGCGGAGGCTCTCGGTCGTCACGTCCCGAACGTCGTGGCCGTCGAGGCGGATCGCCCCCTCGTCGGCGTCGTACAGGCGCGCGAGGAGTTTGGCCGTCGTCGACTTGCCCGAGCCGGTCGGGCCGACCAGGGCGACGGTCTCGCCGGGTTCGGCCACGAAGTCGATGCCGTCGAGGACGTGTTCCGCGTCGGGCTGGCGTCCCTGCCCGCCCGACCGCTCCGACGCGGGTTGCGTATCACTGCCGTACGAGAAGTGGACGCCGTCGTACTCGATCCGCCCGTCGACCGCCTCCAGCGCCACCGCGTCGGGCGTGTCGTCGATGTCGACCGGCACGTCGAGCAGGCCACAGATCCGCTTGCCGGACGCCCGGGCGTTCTCGTACCAGTCGACGATGTTCGACAGCTGGGCGAGCGGACCGGTGAGTTGCTGAGTCAGCAGCACGAACACGACGAAGTTCCCGACGGTGAGCCGTCCCGAGAACACCAGGGGCGGGCCGGAGAACACCCAGATCCCGCCGAGGACGAACGTCGCCAGCAACGCGACGCCGGTCAGAAATTTCATCCCCGGCCGGTAGAAGTAACTCAGCTTCATCGCCGCCATCTCCGCGACGAACAGGTCCCGGGACACGTCCCTGACCCGCCCGGTCTCGTAGTCCTCGGTGGTGGCGGTCTTGACGAGTTCGATCCCCCCGAGGCTGTTCTCCAGCCGCGTGTTGAGATTCCCCACTTCGGTCCGGTGGGCCGCGTACCGGGGTTCGATGGCGCGCATGAACCACCACGTGAACGCCACCAGCATCGGGACGACGCCGAGCGTGAGGAGTGCGAGTTGCCAGTTGGTGTAGGCCAGCAGCGTCGTGATACCGACGACGAGGACACCGATCCGGACGCTCTCGCTCAGGGCGTTGTCGAGGAAGATCTCGAGGTTCGAGGTGTCGTTGTTGAGGATCGACATGATCTCCCCGGTCTCCTTGTCGTCGAAGAAGGCCATCCCGAGGCGTTGCATCTTCTCGTAGGCGTCCGTCCGCACGTCGTACATGACGCCGTGAGCGAAGAAGTTCATCGCCATCCCGCGAATCCACGAGAACAGCGCGGACGCGAACAGCGCCGCCCCCACCAAGGTGGCCGAGAGCCAGAACTGTGCGGCCGGGGCCGTCGGCAACCACGACCCCGGCACCAGCGGGAGGGCGTACTCGCCCTGCCCGGTGAACACGGCGTCGATGGTCGTCCCCAGCACGACCGGCGTCACCAGCGTCGCGGCGTGCGTGACGACGCTCGCGACCAGCCCGAGCCAGAGCCACCGGGAGTGGTCGCGTCCGTACCGGCCGAACAGTCGCCGGAGGGGCTTCTCGACCCGCTCGCGGTGCGGTTCGAGGAGCGACTCGTCGGCCTCGGGACCGCTCATGGCTCGTCGAGATACGAGCGGATGGTGTCGTCGTCGAGCGAGTCGAGGACGACCGTCGGGTCGTCGAGTCCGTCGACGATGGCGTCGTCGTCGAGGGTCGCGGCCAGTCGGCGGTGGCCGCGCTCGGCGCGCCGCTCGATCTCCGCGTCGTCGATGTAGGCCGCCAGCTTCTCGTCGATGACCGCCTCCCGAACGCGGTCGACCGTCTCGGCCTCGCGACTCAGGTCGTCGAGCACCTGACCGTCGAACCACTCGCGCCAGCGCTCGCGGTCGGTCCACTCGTCGTCGAGTTCGGCCGCACGGCGCACCCAGTCGACGCGGTCGGCGACCGCGTCCCAGTAGCCGTCGTCGCGTCGCGCATCGGCGATCAGGGTGCGCGCGACCGTCGCACCGTGCCCGGCGGCGACGATGGCCTGATCGGCCACGCCGGCCAGCGGACCGGCGACGTACAGCCCTTCGATTGGTGTCCGGCCGTCGTCGTCGGGATACTCGCGGTCGAAGTACGCCTCGCTCTCGCCGTCGTGCTCGTGCGTCGTGAACATCGCGTCCTGCGTCCCCAGCGGCCGGAGGTAGTCGGCGTCGTACTTCGCCGCCGCGACGAGCCGGTCGGTCTCGACGACGCGACCCTGCTGGGTCTCGACGCGGAATCCGGTGTCGGTCCGGGTGACCGATTCGACGAGGTCCGAAACCAGCTCGGCCCCGAACTCGCGCATCTGGGCCCGGGCCAGTTCGTAGAACGTCGCCACGTCGATCCCGCCCGGGAACCCCAGGTAGTTCTCCAGGTGGGCACAGCGCTTGAGCGAGGAGCGACCGCGGTCGAACACCAGCGTGTCGAGGCCGGCCCGGGCACAGAACACGGCCGCCGACGCGCCAGCTGGCCCACCCCCGACGATCACGGTTTCCGCAGTCCGCCGGTCCGTCTCGTCGGTCACGCGTCCTCACCCAGTTTGGAGTCCAGTTGCCGCGTGACGAACTCGTCGTCGAGCAGGGAGTCCGGCCCCGTGAAGTGGACGACCGGCCCGTTCTCGACGCGCAGCCACTCGTCGTTGCCGCTGCCGGCGAGCGTCACGGTCTGTCGGGAGTGGGGCAGGCCGTTCGCCCGTCGCCGGTCGGTGGCTTCCCGGACCGCGGCGAGGTCGACCGCGCCCTCCTCGACCGTCGAGACAACGAGGTCGTGCTGGGTCAACTCGGGGTCCAGTTCCCGCATCGCGGTCCGGTACCGGCGGGCCGCCGAACACGCTCGCTCGGCGTCGGCGTACGACGCGAACCGCGCGTCGGTCACCGGTTCGGGCCGAACGCCGGAGTCGCGGCAGGCGACGACGAACTCGCCGTCCTCCGTTCGGCGGTCCTCGATCCGGGCCCGGGCCGTCCTGATCGTCTCGAGACGGGTGGTCCCGTTCCCGTCGCTCGCAGTGTGGGTGTCCGACACGGCTACACCTCGCCCCGGATCGCGGCCGCGACCCGTTCGCGGTCGAACAACTGCTCCTCGGACGGAATCTCCGGATACGGATCGCCGTCGGCGTACGCGGGCCACTCGCCGAAGCGGTCGGGGTAGAGTTGTTTTGCGGTCATCTCGGTCTGGAAGAGGTTCATGATCGGGCCCTGGTAGCGCATTCCCTGGGGATAGACTCGCCCGTTGCTGACCGCGCCGAGTTCCTGCCCGATGGAGTGTGACTGGAGTTGCGACCGGACCTCGGCCATGTCGTAGTTCGGCGTCAGGCCCCAGAGGTGGAGTATCACGTCCGGATCGGCCTCGGCCATCGCCTCCCAGCCGACCTCGCCCCAAAGCTGACCCCAGTCCCGTTCGGCGAAGGCGTCGCGAGCGCCCAGCGGGCGCGTGTCGGCCAGCCAGTAGCCCGGCTTGTTGAGATGGTACGTCCAGAAGGCGTCGCCGCTGTAGGTGACCCGGACGGCCGTGGGCCGTTCGTCCTCCGGCGGCAGGTTCGACTCGATCTCGGCGAGCATCTCCGACCGGACCGACGCGAGCGCCTCGTACCGGTCCCGTTCCCGGAACACGCTGGCGACCGTCCCGAACAGGTCCCAGAGCCCGTAGTACTCGTAGTCGCTGCCACCACTCGGCGGGTCGGCGTGGGTCCCGCTGTAGAAGTTGCCGACCCACGGCCCGACCTGCTCGCTCACCTCCTCGACGTCGTTCTCGTCCCAGCCGTCCTGGTTGGCCGCCCACACCGGATCGGCGAGGTGTACGTCGCTCCCGTGAGCGATCACCGACTCCTTCGAGAGCCCGTCGCGCAGCGGGTCGGCCAGCCGCGACCAGTCCAGCGAGACGCCGTCGAGGTGGTGATAGTAGTGGTTCATCGTCGTCCCGGACATCTCCGGGACGTACACCGAGTCGAGCGCGTCCCCGTGTCCGAGTGCGACGGCCATGTCCGCGTACTGCGGGAAGACGGTGAACACCGAGTCGGGCACCGCGTCGAACTCGACGGTCCCCGTCGGCGACATCGTCACCGAGTAGGTCCCGTCAGTCCGGGTCGATCCCGCGCTGTCGCTGCCGACGAGGTCCGAACAGCCCGCGAGCGCACCGCCGGCCGCGAGCGCCGCCCCGGATTCGAGTGCGGTCCGGCGCGTCACTGCCGGAGTCGGCTCCGTATCGTCCCCGGCCATCAGACATCGCCCCGGATCGCGGCCGCGACCTGTTCGCGGTCGAACAACCGTTCCTCGGCCGGAATCTCCGGATACGGCCCCTCCTCGTAGGTGGGCCACTCGCCGAAGGTGTCCGGATAGAGTTGCTTGGCAGTCATCTCCAGCTGGAACAGGTGCATGATCGGCCCCTGGTAGCGAGCGCCCTGGGGATACATCCGACCGTTCTGGACCGCGGTGATTTCCGAGGCGACGGGGTCCGAACGGAACGCTTCCTTCCGTTTGGGCAGACTCGTCCCCGGCTCGAAGCCGCCGAGGAAGAAGATCACGTCGGGGTCGGCCGAAAGCAGCGTCTCGAAGTCGACGACGGTGTTCGTCTCGATCTCGCCGTCGAAGGCGTCCGAAACCCCGAACGGCCGCGTGTGGGCAGTCAGGAATCCCGGGTTGTTCACCGTGTACGCGTAAATCTCGTCCAGATCGGCCGAGGCGAGCATCACCGCAGAGGGCCGCTCGGACTCCGGCGGGAGGTCCGACTCGATGGTCGACACGAGGTCGTCGTGGACCGCGGCCAGTTTCTCGTACCGCTTCCGTTCTCTGAACGCGTCGGCGACGATCTCGAACTGCTCCCAGAGGGTGTAGTACTCGTAGCCCTCCTGCCAGCCGGGAGCCGGTTCGGTGTGGCGGTCACTCAGGGAGTTGCCGAACCACGGGGAGATGTTGGTGGCGACCTCCTCGAAGTCCTCGCGGCTCCAGGCGTCCTGTTCGGCGATCCAGGCCGGATCGGCGAGATGCACGTCGCTGTCCAGTTCGTAGAGTTTCTCCTTGCTCGGTTTCCACGAGGAGTACAACCCGGTCCAGTCCAGCGTGACGCCGGGCAACCGCTCGACGAACTGGTTCCAGAGGCCGTCGTAGTAGTCCGGCGCGTGCATCGCGGTGATCGAGTCACCGCGACCGAGCGCGAACGCCATGTCGGCGTGGTGGGTCAGGCGCGTGAAGACCGTCTCCGGCGGCTCCTCGAAGGTGACCTCGCCCATCGGCGACATCGACACCGTGTACGATCCCGACCCGGATTCCGTATCGTCGCTTCCCCCGCCGAGGATACTCGAACAGCCCGCGAGCCCACCGCTGGCGGCGAGTGCAGTGCCGTATCTCAGTGCGTCCCTGCGTGTCGGCGTCGTCCATCGAATCGTGTCGTCGGTCATACTCAGAGGTCCCCCGTGATCGCGTCCGCAACCCGCTGGTGGTCGAACAGCTGTGCGTCCGCGTTCGAGAGCGCGTCGACCCCGCGCCACTCCCCGAACTCGTCGGGATAGAACTGCTTGGCCGCGATCTCGGTCTGGAGCAGGTTGATGATCGGGCCCTGATAGGACGTGCCACCGCGGTAGAGCCGGTCGTTCTCGACCGCCGAGAGCCGCTGACCGACCGGGTCCGCTCGCATCTTCGCGGTCCGCTCCTCGAACTCGGTCTTCGAGGCGTGAGAGAGCCCGTACGAGAAGACGAGCACGTCCGGATCGACTTCGAGGATCTGCTCGTAGTCCCACTGCGCGTAGCCACCGTCGATGTGGGGGCCGAAGGCGTCCTGAACGCCCAGATCCTGATACTGTTTTTTCCCGTTGCCCTCACCGATGGGATAGGCGTAGAACGAGCCGTTCTCGAAGTCGGAATTGATCGACAGGAGTCCGATCTCCGGTCGTTCCCCTTCCTGCGGCAGGCGCGATCGTACCTCCTCGATGAACGAGTCGTGGACCGACGCGAGCGCCTCGTACCGGTCACGCTCCTGGAACACGTCGGCGATCTTCTCGAACGCCTCGTACAGCGAGTAGTAGCGGTAATCGTGCCAGTCCTGCCCGCGCCGACGGATGGAGTTGCCCACGATGGGACCCACTCGCTGGTGGATTTCGTCGAAGTCCGACGCCGAGAGCCCGTCCGCCAGCCGCTGGAGGTGGTTGGGATCGAACAGGTGTACGTCACACCCCATCTCGTAGAACACCTCCTTGTCGATACCGCTCTCGCCCATCAGTTGCTGGACGCCATCGAAGGACACGTCGACCCCGGGGAGTGTGTCGTACAGCTGAATCGGCCAGTTCTCCGTGAAGACGAGGCCGGAGAGCCGGTCGAGCTGGCCGAGCGCGATTCCCATATCCCCGTACGTGCTGAAGTAGGCCATCCACGTCTCCGGGACCCCCTCGAACTCGACGGTCCCCATGGGTGCCATCTCCACCGTGTACGGGTCCCCGGAACCGTCGGGTGTCGTCCCGCCGTCCCTGCCGACCAGACTACTACAACCGGCCAGCCCCCCACCAGCGATGGCAGCAGCGCCTGTCTTCACGTACGTCCTGCGCGTCACGTCACGTCGTGATCGATCCATACGGTTTAGGCTCGCCTAAATACATAAACCGCTTTCGAAATTTAGGGAAGCCTAAATCGAAGGTAGATATCCATGCCCCACGCCAGTGGCCGAAGTTTTTTCCACGTTCTACGAACATGTATGATCGATGACAGCGAGCAACTCGTTGAACTGTCTGGCGTGTGGGACAACGCTCGATCAACGTACGGAACACGGCGTCACGATAGATTACTGCCCGAACTGTGGGGGCGTCTGGCTCGACCCCGGCGAACTCGAACAGCTCACCGGCCACGAGAGCCACAGCCACCACCGCGACGTCGACGTCGATATCGAGGGCGAGGAGGAAGCTGAAGACGAGGGCGGCATCCTCGGCACCATCGCGGGCGCACTCGGCGGGGACGCCGAAGACGGTGAGTTCGAGGACGAAGGCGAGATGGACACAGGATTCGAGGAAGAAGAGGACTTCTGAGCCCGATCTCCGCGACAATACGGCGGTTCCCTCTCCAGCATCCGAGAGGGC
Source organism: Halorientalis pallida (assembly GCF_049605515.1). GTDB lineage: Archaea > Halobacteriota > Halobacteria > Halobacteriales > Haloarculaceae > Halorientalis > Halorientalis pallida_A. The sequence goes on along the minus strand of NZ_CP187158.1, from coordinate 186,031 downwards.
CGGGACGACAGTACAACTGGCAGTCCAGTGCCGCCGTTGGGATCTGTCCGACCCTCCGTCGCTCCCAGTGACAGCCAGATATCCGTTCGACGTATGAGGGGTGTCAACACTTTCGAGCCCCAGCCGATGTGGCGCTATCGGTCGAGCGGGACCCGTAACGAGGGAGCACTGCAGGATTTGAACCACGGTCGTTCCGCTCGCTTCGCTCGCTACACACCCTGATTCAAATCCTTCGCGGACACGTTGCTGGCGCTCACGGATTGTTCACGCCACCAAGTGGGCGCTGCAGGATTTGAACCCGCGACAGCTTGGTCCGAAGCCAAGTACTCTGTCCAGACTGAGCTAAGCGCCCTCGGTCGCTCGGTAATCAACCTGCCGTGTTAAACCACTCGGTTGGCGTCGGTCGATGGGACGTAGAGGCACGGTCCCGGAGCGGACCACTGGCGAGGCGTATCGGGTGGTTTATCAGTCGGTCGTCGGGAGGACAGCACATGGGAACGGTGGAGCGCGTTCGCGGGCTGGTAGAGTTGACGCGGCCGGTCAACGCCATCGCGGCAGGCGTGCTGACGTTCATCGGCGCGTTCGTGGCCGTCGGCAGTTCGCTCCCGGCCGTGCCGGTCCTCGCGGCCCTCGTCGCGACGGTGCTGGCCACCGGCGCCGGCAACGCCATCAACGACTACTTCGACCGGGAGATCGACCGGATCAACGCGCCGGACCGCCCGATCCCCCGTGGAGCGGTGTCGCCGCGGGGGGCGCTCGTCTTCAGCGCCGCTCTCTTTGTGATCGCGGTCGTACTCGTTCTGGCGCTGTTACCGCTCCTGGCCATCGGCATCGCCGTGTTCAACCTGCTCGCGCTGATCACGTACACGGAAGTGTTCAAGGGGCTCCCCGGTGTCGGGAACGCGCTGGTGGCGTATCTCGGCGGGAGTACGTTCCTGTTCGGGACTGCGGCGGTCTGGCCGGTCGATACCACCGTTCTGGCCTCGGTCGTGGTCCTCTTTTTGCTGGCCGCGCTGTCGACGCTCGCTCGGGAGATCATCAAGGACGTGGAGGACGTGGCGGGCGACCGCGAGGAGGGGCTGAACACACTGCCGATTGCGGTGGGGGAGCGACGGGCGCTCGGTCTCGCGGCGGGGCTGCTGGTCGTCGCGGCGCTGGCGAGTCCGGTGCCGTATCTGCTCGGGACGTTCGGTGAGGCGTATCTCGTGGTGGTCGTGCCGGCGGATCTGGTGATGTTGTACGCGGGCTACGAGGGGTTCGGCGACCCGACAGCGGGCCAGTCACACCTGAAGTACGGGATGTTTCTGGCGGCGGTCGCCTTCGTGGTCGGGCGTGCAGTGACGCTGGCGTAGCCGCGTCCGCGGGCGGTCAGCAGCGGTCAGTACACAAAAGCATATATGTATGCCGGCAGCACAGTATAGTATACCAGGACCGGCCGCGTCCAGTTGCTCGCGGTCGAGTGCTCTCAACGAGGCCATTCCATGTACGATCTGGGTACGGAGTTCGGAAACGCGACGGTCGATCCCGGGACCAACATCCTCGTCGCCGGGCCGCCGCTGTCGGGCAAGCGCGAGTTAGCGATGCGTGCCCTCGAAACCGGGTCCGAACAGGGGGACGGGTCGATCATCGTCACGACGCGGGACAACTCCGACCGCGTGCTGACGGACTATCGCTCCTTGCTCACGGACCCCGACGAGGCGCACATCGGCGTCGTCGACTGCGTCACCAAACACCAGGGTCAGTCGGCCTCGGATACGGACGTCGTCAAGTACGCCTCCTCGCCGGTCGACATGACCGGTATCGGGATCAAGTTCTCCGAGTTCGTCGAGGAGTTCTACCGCAACCGCAACAGCAAGCGCAACCGCGTGATGGTCGACTCGCTGTCGACGCTCCTGCTGTACTCGAACCTCCAGACCGTCTTCCGGTTCATGCACGTGTTCACCAGCCGCATCGAGAACGCCGACGCCGTCGGCATCCACGTCATCGAGTCGACCGCCCACGACGAGGAGACGATGAACACGCTCATCCAGCTGTTCGACGGCGTCGTCCGCACCGACGAGGATCGCTCGGTCACCCTCCAGTTACCCGGCGTCGACACCGAAACCGTCGGCCCCTGACTCCGGGTCGGCCCCCGTCGCCAGCAGTCTTTTGGTCGCGCCCGGCCTCAATTTTCCCATGCCAGTCGAGACAGACGACGAACTCCGTGAGATACTCGACCTCGAAACCATCGCCGTCGTCGGCTGTTCGTCGACCGCCGGGAAAGCCGCCCACGACATCCCAGCGTACATGCAACGCCACGGCTACGAGATCATCCCGGTCAATCCCTACGCGGACGAGATTCTGGGCCGAACGGCCGTCGATTCACTGGCCGACGTCGAGGCGGAGATCGACATCGTCGACGTGTTCCGCCCCAGCGAGGAGGTGGCCGGCATCGTCGACGCGGTCCTCGAACGCGACGACGTGCAGGTCGTCTGGATGCAACTGGGCATCGAGGACGACGAGGCGGCCGCCAGGGCCGAAGACGCCGGGCGCAGGGTGGTACAGGATCGCTGTCTGAAAGTCGAACACCAGCGGCTCGTCTGAGCGGACGGGGTCGCCGGTCAGTCCTCGGGTTCGGCCGCGCTCCCACCCGCCGCACCGCTGGTTTCGGCACTGTTCTCGGCGTCGGCCTCCTCGATGGCGGCCTCGGCGAGAACTTCGTCCACGTCGATCCCCTGCTCGCGGGCCATCCGTTCGATCAGCACGCGCTGCTCGTCGAGGTCGTGTTCCATCGCGTCGACCTGCTCGCTGGTCTTCTCGACTTTCGACCGGAGGTCGTCGATCTGTGCCCGCAACTGGTTCATCTTCTCGTAGAGGTCCTCCGCCGCCGAGATCATCTTCTCGATCTTCTTTTTCGTGTCACCGAGTCCGACCATGCGGGAGCGTTTTGCGCGCATACTTGTGGCCGTTTCGGCTGGCCGCCGCGATGGTGGCTCGGCCGACGGCACAACGCCGCGGTTAAGTCCGGGCGGTGAGCAGGTGCGGGTATGGACGACCTCCGGATCGCCCCGCTGGTCGGTATCGTCGGCTGTCTGGCCGTCCTCCTGGCGCTGGGTGCCCCGTACGTCCTCGTCGAGGACGCCGGCGGCGTCGGCCTCTACTACGGCTCCGGCGCGGTCAATCCCCTGCTGGCTGCCCTGTTCGCCATGGTGACGCTCATCGCGCTGGCCGCCGGTCGCGAGGGTCGCTCCGATCCGGCGATGGCTGCCGGCGTGGCGCTCGTGCTCGGCGCGGCGATCACCGTGATCGCGCTCGTGTGGGCGCTCACCGCCCGCGTCGACGTGATCGCCATCGACACCGCCCACCGCTGGATCGTCGCCGGCGTGAGCGTCCTCGTCCCCGCCGGGTCGGCGTGGTTCGCCCGCGCACTGGGGCTGGTGTGACCGGCCAGTGCCGTGACTCGGACAGCCCCCGGCCCCCGTCGAAACCGGACGACGGGAGCGCATCCGAAAGGCCCTTATGGGGCTCCGGATAAGGAGGGAGTGGACTAGGTCGGGCAGTTAGGCCCTGCTCAGAACCCGCGATATGGTCTTCAGCGGGGACCGAAGCTCGGGGGCGTCCGGTCAGACGGACGCGGGCCCCGCAAGCCAACTTAGAAGCCTCGTCCTGCGGGGGCGGCGGTCCCCACGGGCTCGCCTGCAGGGGCGATCCGGTGGGGTTAATCGGAGACACCCCGTCAGGCGCGGAAGCGAGCAGCGGATCACCGGACACCCGTCGCTCGTAGGGTCGCGGGGTGGAGGAGGCACGCGGGATTACCCGCGCCCGAACGCCGGGCAAACCCGAGGTCCATTCCATTCATCCTAAATTTTTACTTCGGAGGGTGCGCTCCGCGCACCCTCACTCGCAAAAATTTAGTATAAAAACTACCCGGACGCTCGGCTTCGCCTCGCGTCCGGTGAACCGCGGCGCAAAGCGCCGCGGATGCTGGTGAAGACCGCGATCCGCACTTCCGGGACCGCCCTATCGACCGTGGCAGTACTTTCCGTCGTCACCAGTGACATATCCCGGCCAAGTAATTCTTATGACGCATGACAGAGTTAGAATTTATTACCTTCGCTTGTTCCGACCCGGACACACTGGCCGAATTCTGGGCGGCCGCACTGGACGGCGAGCGCCGGGAACTGCCGGGGTCGCTCGATCCAGAAATCGTCGACCGGCCCGGAGCGGGTCCGGATCTGCTGTTCAAGCGACTGTCGAAAGGGACCGAGCGGGACCTGCCGATCCACCTCGATCTGTCGACTTCGGATCGGGAGGGAACCGTGGAACGACTTCGGGACCTCGGTGCTTCGGTCCGGGAGACCAAAACCGAGGAGTACGAGACCCACACTGCGACGTGGACCGTGATGGAAGATCCCGAGGGCAACGGCTTCTGTGTGAGCGAGTACCGATAGCCGGGCGTCGACGGTGACAGCCCGGCCGAAATCCAGCACGCTTTTTCGGCTCGCGCTCCCGGTTCCGACTGGAAACTTCGTTCCGCGTACCAGTATGGCTCGGAGCGACGAGGCTGATTCGAGAAGCGGCGTCACGTCGGACCGACCGGAACGGGAACGGCTCGACGACTCTCTCTCCTACCACGACATCCTCCAGCGCGAGATTCGGAACGCACTCCGGGAGATCAGACGGCCGACGCCGGCGGTGTTCATCTCCGGCGTCTCGGCGGGCCTGAACGTGAGTTTCGGCGCGCTGTTCATGGGGATGGTGCTGTCGCTGTCGAACGGATTCTCGTCGCCGGTCGTCGCCCGGCTGACCCTCGGCTCGGTCTCGACCATCGGCTTCCTGTTCGTCATTCTCGGCCAGACGGAGCTGTTTACGGCCCACACGACCATGGCCATCCTGCCGGTGCTGGACGGGCGGGCCTCGCTCCGCGACCTCGGCGAGCTGTGGGCGGCCGTCTACGTCTCGAACCTCCTCGGCTGTGCCGGATTCGTCGTCCTGATCGCCATGCTCGGCCCGACGCTCGACATCGCCGGTGGCGCGGCGTTCACCGCGCTCGCGACCGAACTGGTCGACCCGGCCGGACCAGCGATCTTCCTCAGCGCCGTCATCGCCGGCTGGCTCATGGGGCTGGTGACGTGGCTCGTCGCCGGCTGTCAGGACACGACCAGTCGCGTCCTCGTCGTCATCATCGTCACCGCCGGCATCGGGTTCGCCCCCTTCCACCACGCCCTTCTCGGGACGACGGAAGTGCTGAGCGCCGTCGTCCTCGGCCCGGCCGTCACGCTGGCCGACTTCGGCCACTTCCTCCTCTGGACGACCGCCGGAAACGTCGTCGGCGGCGCGGTGTTCGTGGCCCTGCTGAACTACGGCCACGTCGCTTACTTCGCCGGGAGCGAATACAGTTACTACGACGAGAATCAGTGAGTCAGCGGACCCCGGTCAGGACTCCGCGAGCGCGTCGACGTTCTCGATGGAGAGGTCGCCGCCGATGGTGCGGTTCGGGTAGGGGATGTCGATCCCTTCCTCGTCGAACCGCTCTTTGACTGCGGTGACGTACTCGCCGCGGACCTTCACGAAGTCCGCGCGGCTGGGGTTGTCGATCCAGATGCGCGATTGCAGACCGACCGAGGAGTCACCGAGTTCCGTCAGCCGCACGGAGGGTTCGGGGTCGTCCATGATGCCGTCGTGGTTCTCGGCCTCCTCGACGATGATCTCGGTCGCCTTGTCGATGTCGTCGTCGTACCCGATGCCGAACAGGAACTTCAGGCGGAGTTGCTCCTTTGCGACGGGATTCTTGATGACGCCGCCGGTCAACTGGGAGTTCGGGACCGTCAGGAGTTCGTTGTCGAACGTGCGGACCCGCGTCACGCGCAGTGAGATGTCCTCGACGACGCCCGAGTAGCCGTCCCACTCGATCCAGTCGCCGATGCGGAAGGGCTTGTCCGTGTAGATGAACACGCCGGCGACGAAGTTCGCGAGGACGTCCTGCATCGCGAAGCCGATAGCCAGCGTGGCGGCCGCACCGATGGTCGCGATGGCGGTGAGGATGTTCCCGTACCCGGCGAAGGTGAAGGCGATGGCGACCGCGGCGAAGGCGGTCACGATCCGCACGAGTTTCACGAGCGGTTTGCGCGCGTGTGCGTCGAGGTCCCGCCGCTTCAGCACACGGTTGACGACGGGGACGACGGAAATCCGGCCCAGGATGTAGAGGACGAGAAAGGCGACGAGAAACGTGATGGCCGAGCCGACAGCACCCGCGGCGGGGATGCCGAGGTCGGCGAGTTGATCCGCGAGAAACGTGTTCGCGGACTGCAGCGGGATCACCGCTCGATCACCGCCGTGTGCCCCCGGGTCCTGGCGAGGTCACCGCTGACCCGCTCTGCCAGGTCCTCGGCCAGGTCCTCCGTCGTGGTCCCCCCACGCGCCGCACGGAGGAATTTGACTTTCACCATGTCGCGGTCGTCGAGCTGGTCCGACAACTCCTCGACGACGGACTCGACCCCGTGCTTCCCGACCCAGACGGTCACGTCCAGATCGTGCATCCGCCGGCGCTTCTCCTGTTCGGTCATGTCGTCTTCACTATACGGCAACCGTTCTTAAAAGCTATCACCGACCGAGCGTGTGCGATGCCGTCTCATTCCCGCGTTCCGTCGGCTCGGCGCGGTCAGTACGGGTATCTCGCGTGCCCGCCACAGTCACAGGTAATCACCACGTGGCCGTCCCGGGTCCGGACGCGGGCGTTCACGCCGGGCTGGAGGTAGGCGTCACAGCGGTCGCAGGTGAACCGCTTGAACTCGGGCGGGAGCGAGAGCCGGTTGCGCTCGGCGACGCGGCGGGCACGGCGGACGTACGCCCGGGCGCGGTCGGTCTCGCCCGCGGACGTCGCGGCCTTCGCGAGCGCCTGGAGGCGCTCGATGCGCTCGGCGGCCAGTTGCTCCTCGCTGGGCATACCCGTGACTCACCGGGCGAGACGGGGTATAGGTTCTGCTTGCCGTCGCGGCGCCGTCCTTCGTGTTCTTTCGGTAGGGTTTTTTCCCACGCTCGTCTCGCCTCGCCTGTGCAGGCGCTCAACTACCTGGAACTCGCAGGGAAACTCGACCGGAGCGGCATCGGGACGGCCGTCGAGCAACAGCGCCGTGCGCTCGCCGAGACGGACGTGGACGTGCGCACGTCGCCGTGGGCCGGTGGCGATCCGGTGAGCGGACTGCGACGTGCCGTGACCGACGGCGACGCCTTCGCCGATTTCGATCTGGCCCACTGCAACATGATCGGGCCAGGGACGGTCGCGGTCGCCCGGTACGCGCGCCGCAACGGCGTCCCGCTGGTCTTGCACTCGCACGTCACCAGCGAGGACTTCGCCGAGAGCTTTCGCGGATCGACGTATCTGGCCGACCCACTGCGGCGCTACCTGCAGTGGTTCTACTCCCTGGCGGATCTGGTCCTCTGTCCGAGCGAGTACACGAAACAGACCATCGGTTCCTACCCCGTCGACGCACCGATCCGGCCGATCAGCAACGGGGTCGACCTGGAATCGCTGGACGGATACGAGGACTGCCGGCAGGAGTACCGCGACCGGTTCGATCTGGAGGGGATGGTGGTCTTCTCGGTCGGCAACGTCTTCGAGCGCAAGGGCCTGACGACGTTCTGTCGCCTGGCCCAGGAGACCGACTACGACTTCGCCTGGTTCGGCCCCTACGACACGGGGCCACAGGCCTCACAGACCGTCAGGGAGTGGACGCAGGACCCGCCCGAGAACGTCACGTTCACGGGCTGGATCGACGACAAACGGGGCGCGTTCGGTGCCGGCGACGTGTACCTGTTCCCCACGAAAGCCGAGAATCAGGGCATCGCCGTACTGGAGGCGATGGCCTGCCGGAAAGCCGTCGTCCTCCGGGACATCCCGGTGTTCGAGGAGTTCTACACGCACGGCGAGGACTGCCTGAAGTGTGAGACACGCGCGGAGTTCCGGGAGGCGCTGGCGGAACTGGCGGCGAACCCGGATCTGCGCGAGCGACTCGGGGAGAACGCTCGCGAGACGGCCGAACGACACGCGCTCGGACGCGTCGGGCAGGAGCTGAAAGGAATCTATCATGATCTCGTCGATGACACAACGTATTAGAGACCGGTCGTCGAACGGTCCGGCGATGGGTCGGACCGTCGCCGTCTTCACCGACACGTATCTGCCGACGGTCAACGGCGTGACCTACACGGTCCAGACCTGGCGGAAACGGTGGGCGGATCGCGGCGGACGAATGCCCATCGTCTATCCCGGGACCGACGATTACGAGCCCGGCGAGGACGAACACCCGGTCAGGAGCATCGAGTTTCCGTTCTACGACGGGTTCCACGCCGCGGTCCCGGGCGTCCCGGACGACATCACGGCGGCCGACCCCGAGCTGGTTCACACCCACACTCCGTTCCTGCTCGGTCTCAGCGGCCTGAAGTTCGCCCGGAGCCACGGCGTCCCGCTGGTGGCCTCGTACCACACACCGACGGCCGAGTACGCAGACTACATCGCGGAAGGGTGGCTCCGCTCGCCGGTCGAGCGGGCCGCCCGGGCCTACGAGAAGTGGTATCTCAACCGGGCGGAGATGGTGGTCGTCCCGAGCGAACCCGCTCGCCACCACCTCCGGGAGATCGGCGTCCGGACGGCGGTCGAGGTCGTCCCCAACGGGGTCGACACCGACCGGTTCGGTCCGGTGGACACGAGCCAGTTCGTCGAGGCGCACAATCTCGACACCGGGAAGCCACTGGTCGGTTACACCGGACGGCACGGGTACGAGAAGCAACTCGACCTCATCGTCGAGGCTACCGACGGGATGGACGTGACCGTCGTGTTCGGCGGCGACGGCCCGGCCCGGGACCGGCTGGAGAACCTGGCCGCCGACGCCGACGTTGACGTGCGTTTCCTCGGCTTCCTCGACCGGGAGGACCTCCCCGCCTTCTACAGCGCGCTCGACGTGTTCGCGTTCCCGAGCCCCGTCGAGACACAGGGACTGGTGGCGCTGGAGGCCAACGCCTGCGGAACGCCCGTGGCGGCCGTCGACGCCGGCGCGCTCTCCGATACCGTCGTCACCGGTGAAACTGGCTACCGCGCACCGCCGGGCGACGCCGAGCGGTTCCGGACGGCCATCGAGCGGACGCTCGCCGAGCGCGACGCGTTGCGCGAACACTGTCTCGACCGCCGGGACGCCGTCAGCGTCGACCACGCCGTCGACAAACTCTCGGACGTGTACGAGATGTTGCTGTAGGGAGCGAGCGTGGCCTTCGAGTCTCGTGCCGTGAGCAGGGTTCATTACCGTGGCCGCCATCGATCCGACGAATCGACGGGCCGCAGACCATGATCGACGACAGGGACCAGCGACGGACGGTCGGTTTCGGAGTGGCGTCGCTCCTGATCGTGTCGTTCCTGCTGTTGGCCACGAACGTGGCCCTGATTCTCAGGTCGAACGCGGCGGAGGTGACGGTCGCGTTCTGGCTGATCGCGCCGACCGCGGTGATCGTCCTGCTGGTCGCGGTCGCCGTTTGGGTCCGGGCGGACCGCGACCGTGCGAGGTACCTCACTCGCGTCGCGGCCTGGGCGTTCGTCGGTGCGGCCGCCCTGGGTATCGGCGGCGCGCTGAACGGATACCTGAACGCCGTCGAGGGCGTCAGGTTGGGCTCGACGGTGGATCTGTTCGTGGGCTGGGCCGCCGGCGGCCTGCTCGACGGCGGTCTCATCGGGATCTACGACGCCGAGCGACGGCTCGAACGCGAACGCACCGAAGAAGCTCGACAGGAGGCCGAACAACTCGCGGCCGGGCTGTCCGTCGTCAACCGCGTTCTGCGCCACGATCTGCGCAACCACGCGACCGTCCTCGAAGGACAGATAGACGCACTCGACGCCGACGACGAGGACGTCGAGACCATCCGGCGACACGTCGACCGGATCGTCGAGCTGGCCGAACAGGGCCGACAGATGGAGTCCGTCCTCCGGACCGACGACCGGATCGTCGTCGACGCGAGCACAGTCGTCGAGCGTGTCACCGCGGACCTCGATGCCGTCCACGCGGACGCGTCGATCACGGTCACCACGCCCGACTCCGCACCGGTCACCGTCGGCAGCATGTTCGAGGTCGCAGTCGAGAACGTCGTCGAGAACGCCATCGTCCACAACGACAGTCCCGAGCCCACCGTCGACGTGACCGTCACGAACGGGGACGGAACCGTGGCAGTGACGGTGAGCGACGATGGCCCGGGGATTCCGGACCACGAACTCGACATGCGGGAGTTGCCCGCCGAGTCCGCACTCGAACACAGCAACGGACTCGGCCTGTGGCTGGTCGACTGGTTCGTCGAACGGTCGGAGGGCGACCTCCACATCGAGACCGACGACGACGGCAGTCGGGTCCGGATGGTCCTGCCACGGGCCTGAGCGGGTGCTGACTGGCGGACGAAACGTGAAAATTCGAGACCGCGAGCGGCGTCAGTCTTCGAGCGCGTCGGCGATCCGGTCGAGCGTCCGCCGGATGTCGTGGACCTCGTCGCGGAGCTTGCGGACTTCCCGGGTTAGCTCCTCGTTGTCGCTGCCCCCTTCCTGTCCGCGACCGCGGCCTTCACCGCCGGGACCGCCGGGACCCATACCGCCGGGGCCGCCACCGCCGGGACCCATGCCGCCGCCGGGACCGCCGCCCATCATGCCGCCCATCATCTGTGCGAACGGGTTGCCGCCGCCGCCCATGCCACCGGGGCCGCCACCGCCGCCCATCATCTCTTCGAGGCGCTCCTCGCGGCTCATGCCTTCACCCTCCTCGCCCTCGCCTTCCTCGGCTCGCTGCTGGCGGATCTCCTCGACCCGCTCGCGGAAGGACTTCTCCTCGCCCTCGCTCTCGGGTGCCTCGCTCTCGCTCTCTGCTTCTGTCTCCTCGGAAGGATCGTCGTCTGCCATGGGTCCCGGTTCGGGAGCGGCTGGGAAAAGGATTGTCGTGTCCGACGACTCAGGACGGCACCGATCCGAGCCGGCGGGCCAGCCGCGCGATGCCCGCGACCGCGCCCAGCAGCAAGGCGAGGTTGAACGCGGCCATCACGACGGGCTGGTAGCCCGTCCCGACCCAGACCTCGATGGCCCGGGTCGCGCTCAGGTAGAACTGCGCCGTCGCCCAGATCGCGGCGACGACCAGCAACACCAGCGCGCCCCACTGGAGCTGTTCGAAGATGTCCATCTCGCCGTCCATCGGGCCGGACGCGTCGGAGCCCCCCGGCGACGGATCGGCGGTCGGTGCGTCGTCGGTCGTGTCGGTCGAATCTGTCATCGGAACCTCCGTGCGTAGATGGCCACGACGAGGACGGCGAGGGCGGCGACGCCCACGCCGAACCCGGGGCCGGACTGCGTCGTCGTTCCTCGCTGTTCGGCAGCGGACTCGGTCTGCTGGACGTCCCGGTCCATCTCGAAGTCGCTCGTGTCGAGCGTGTCAGCCGACGCGTTGGTGGTGTTGACCGTCACCGTCTGATTCGGGTTGAGGGTCGCGGTGGCCTGGGCCGTCCCGACGAGCACGTCGTCGGCCTGGATCATCGCCATCAGTTTGTAGTTGTAGTCGTCGGGCACCGTCAGCAGCGTCGAGGGCGTGGCCGTCCGTCCCGGTCGGATCGACCCGACCCGCCTGACCGACCGGTCGGCGACGATGTTCGAGTCGGCCTGCCGGGCCAGGAAGGTGATCTTCAGCCGGTCGTTGGCCACGTCACCGGTGTTGGTCAGGTAGGCGGTGACGTTCAGCGTGGCCGAGGACCCCTCGGCCTCGGCGATGGAGAACTGGATCGGGGGCAACTGCCCGGAGCCGAACCCCTCGAAGCTGTGGAACTCCACGCCGGTCCGGGCGTACGCCGGCTGGAGACCGCCGACGCCGCGGACCGTCTTCGTGCCCGACGCGACCCGCTCGCCGTCCTGGTAGACGAGGGTCTCGATACGGTAGTCGCCGTCGCGGTCCACGCTGACGTTCTGGACGACCGGGACCTCGCGGGTCCCCTCGACGGTCCCGACCTCCCGAGTGGTCTCCGCAGCGATCAGGTCGGTGTCGAGATCGACTGCCCGGACCAGCACCGTCACGTTCTCGCCGGGGCCGCCGTCGTGAGAGAGGCGACTCCGCACGGACAGCGTAGCGGTCCCGCCGGTTACCTCGTCGGCGGCGATGGTCTGTTCACGGACGGAGAGGTCGGAGGGCGGTGGATCGGGCGTCGCGTCGGCCAGCGCACCCGGCGCGACGGCGACGAACAGGGCGGCCGCGACGAGGACCGCCCCCGCCGCGCCCAGGAGTTTCGTTTCACGCTCCATACACGACGATCCGCGCTCCCCGGTAAGTGTTTTGTGTGAAACACGACTGGCGCGAAGGAATCAGAACGCGCCGAGGCTGGCCTGGAGGTCTCGATCCGTCCCGCCCGCCGAGAGGTCGTAACCGACCAGATCGCGCATGTCCACGGCGAAGGTCGTCCCGCCGTTGTCGAGGACGAGGACCCGGCCCTGGGTGCCCCGCACGGTACCGGTCAGCAGGGTCTCCGCGACCGGGCGGTCGGCCAGCGCGAACCCGTAGTCGAAGTCGTAGGTCTCCTTTGGATCGTGGTCGGCCAGCAGGTCCCGCCACGCTCGCTCGTCCACGTCGCGGTGGAGGCCCTCGATCTTCGTCGGGACCCGCACCCGGTCGCCCACCTCGCGGGCGATATCGGCCTCGACCTGCCGGGCGATCCGGCCGTCGGCGACCGTCCGCAGGTGGGCCGCCCTGTCGGCCCCCTGCTCGCGCAGGCGAGTGTCCAGCCGCCAGGATCGGGTGACACCGACCTTGAACGTCGCCGGGCCGAACGCCGCGAGGTAGACCGCGTGTTCCTCCCGACAGGAAGGCAAGGGGAGGTCGCAGTTCCCGACACAGCGGGCGCAGGCCCACCGGCTCGTGTGGTCGTCGCAGTACGGTGCCGTCGGAGTCGAACAGGCTTCGTGAGTGCCGTCGCTGATCGTGCCGGCGCAGTGGCGGTCGTCGAGGGTGTAGGCGAGATCGGTCCCCGGCGCGAGCGACAGCCGGTCGAGCCCCTCGGCCGTGGACAGTTCCAGCGCGGGGTCGCGGTCGTCACCGACGCCCGTGTCGTACCCGACGATCTGCACGGGTCCGCGTACGAACCGGGCGATAAAAGGACTGCCGTTGGGCGCTTCGGGTCGTCAGTCAGTGCTCCTGCACGAGTTCTTCGGCGGCCTGCCGGACCGCGTCGTCGCTGGACTGGTCGGGTTTCCAGCCCAGCGCCGCTAGCTTCTCGATGGACAGGCGCATCCGTGGTACGTCGCCGACCCAGCCGCGGTCGCCGCCCGTGAACTCGTACTCCGGATCGAGCCCCATCGCGTCGCTCACGATGTCGGCGATGGTGGTGACCGACGTGGTGGTCCGGGTCCCGAGGTTGTAGACGTTCAGGTCGTCGTCGGCGTTCTCCACGACGTGGCACATGGCGTCGACGCAGGATTTCACGTGCATGTAGGACTTCTCCTGGCGGCCGTCGCCGAGGATCTCCAGCGAGTCCGGGTTCTCCCGGAGCTTGTGGATGAAGTCGGGGATGACCGCGCCCTTCTGGAGGCGCGGGCCGACGATGTTGGCGAAGCGGTAGACCCACGCGGTCATACCGTAGCTCTTGGCGTAGACGGAGATGAGCGACTCCTCGGAGAGCTTGCTCGCGCCGTAGGCCGAGATGGGCTCCATCGGTGCGAAGTCCTCGGGCGTGGGCCGGGGCGCTTCCCCGTACACCGTCGAGGAGGAGGTGAAGGCGATGTTGTCGACGCCGACCTCGCGCATCCGTTCGAGCACGGTGAGGGTGAGGTCGCCGTTGAGTTCGTACTGGGCGCGCGGGTCGTCGGTGTCCACGGTCCTGTCGGCCGCGAAGTGGAAGACGCCGTCCAGGTCCTCGGTGATGACCGCCTCGGCCACCGCGGGGTCGGTGAGGTCGCCCTCGACGAATTCGACGCCGTCGGGTACCCACGAGGGATCGCCGTTCGAGCAGTCGTCGACCGCCCGCACGTCGTTGTCCTCGACGAGCCGTTCACAGAGGTGTGAGCCGACGAAGCCCGCGCCGCCGGTCACCAGGAGTGATTTTCCTGTCAGGTCCATACCATTCCTGCGAAACCACCGGTCAAGACACTTGTGAATGGGGCCAGCACTGCCACACGGTTCGTGCGTTCCTCGGGTCCGAGCGACCGCCCGTAGCCACCCGGTCAGTATCCGTCGCCAGCCCGCAAGTAGCCTTATTCCATCCCCACGTGCAGCCGGCACACGTCGCAGGTGTGCAGATGATTGCAGGAACGCGAACGAACGGACCCGACGTGCAGCGACGACGACCCACCGTGTATCCGGTCAGGGAGCGGCGATGACCGGCCCGTGTGAGTGGCTCGCGACCCGGACGAGCCAGCGCACGCTCGCCCGGTTGACCCTCGCGTTCGCGGCCGGATTCGTCGTACTCGGTGCGAGCGTCACCTGGTACGTCGGGAGCGTCGGCCTCTCTATGGGCGCGATGGCCTACGACGGCGACGACCGGACGGTCGTGATCGATGCGAGCGAGCGTGCCGCCTTCGCCAGCCACTACGACGAGCGGACGGAGGTCGGCTGGTGTCTCTACGGGACGACCAACGAGTCACACGTCCGCATCGCCGAGGTGGTCCCCGCCGCGCCCGTGAGCCAGGGGTCGGAACGCGTCACGTTCACCTGCCTGCCCGAGACGGCGGGGCAGTTGCTCGCCGGCGAGAACGCCGCCCTGCTGGGCACTGTCCACAGCCACCCCGGCCACGACGAGAGCGAACTGAGCGGACTCGACATCGCGCTGTTCGGCCGTCTCAGCCCCCTCGTCGACGTGATGGGCGTCTACACCGAAGCCGACGGTCCCGCGTTCTTCACGACCGGCAGTATGACCAACCCGCTCGACACGCGAGTGGTCGGCGACGGGACCGACGGACCGGGAGACGGCCAACCGCGCAACCGGTCGGCCCGACTCCTCAACGGATCGGCCGACCCTGCCGTTCGAGATAGATCGCGGTGAGGTAGCCGCCGGCGGCACCCAGCGCGGCGGGGAACATGACGCCGCCGAGCAGGACGATCGAGGCGAGGTCGTTGGCCGTCGGCAACACGGCGGCGAACAGCCGCGGACTGAACGGCATCGTCACGACGATGGTGCTCAGCGGCAGGAGGATCGTGAGGAAGATCACGCCGGTCGCGTATCCGAGGACGATCCGCGCACCGAACTTCGCGGCTTCGAGCTTGGTCGTGATGCTGTCGCGGTCCAGATACGCCCGCAGGAAGCCGGCCAGTACCGTGACCAGCGCGACGGCGATCAGGATCACGGTCCCCTGACTCCCGAAGCCGGGCTGGAACTGTATCGTCGAGAGAAAGCCCGCGATGCTGGCGACGAGTTTCTGTGGCACCGTCAGGGAGAGTTCCTGGGCGACGCTGTCGGCACCGGCGGCGGCGGCCTGCTGTTGGATCTCCTGGAGCTGGGCCTCCGCCCGATCCGGCACCGGATCGAACAGCAGGAACGTGACGAGCAGTCCACCGGCCACACCGATCCAGCCCGAGATACGGCTGGTGAAGCCGGTGTCGTCGTCGAACGCGTAGACCGACAGTCCACCGAGCGCACCGACGGCCGCGGGCACGACGAGCCCGACGACCAGCAGTCGACCGACGAGTTCCTCGACGCCGAAGACGAGGCCGAGCAGCAGCGCGACGGGGAACGTACCGGCGACGACCGCCGTGCCGGTCGTGGCGTGATCGACCATCTCACCCTCGACCGCGTAGTTGCGCGAGAGGTATCGCCCGCCGATGTAGAGGACGAACGGCCCGAGGAAGTACAACAGCAACAGCGCCGCGTCCGGGTTGGTCTGCAGGAGGTCGATGGTGTTGGCGAGTTTCTGCTCGACCGACGGGTAGTCCGACGGATTCACGTCCGACAGCGAGTCGAAGCTCGCACCACGGAGGAACGTCGAGACGATGGTCTCGGCCGAGCCGAAGCTCGCGACGACGAAAAACAGCGTCGCCGCGGCCGCGAGTGGCTCGAAATCGAGGAAGATCAGCGCCGCCCCCGCCAGCAGTCCGAACGGCAAGAGTACGGACGCGGTGCCGAAGACCGCACCGGCAGTCAGCGGGAGGTCGCTCAGCGCGGCCTGCAGCTGCTCGGCCAGCCCCTGCTGCTGGCCCACCGCGTTCCCACCGGGCCCGCCCATCTGTTGGCCCTGCGCCGGTTGCTGTCCCTGCGCGGACTGCTGTCGATTCGAGTCCACGGGGTCGCCCCCGTCCCCAGCCGCCACGGTCTGGCCGGCCTCGATGGCCGCCCCACACGAGGGACACGACGACGCGTCCGCCGCCACGTCACGTCCGCAAGCCTGACATTCCATGGATGCAATGTGTATTGAAATTTGATAATAAGGTAACGGAATCTTCCAGGTACGGGAGTTGAACACACTCGCCACAGAGCGAAACGATCGGTCAGAGAGTCTCCCGGAGCGTCGCCCCGTAGGTCACGTACAGGACGGCGGCCGGAATCGTCACGACGAGCCCACCGAGATTCCAGAGGATCTGGCTGAATGGCTCGGGTGGAGCCAGCACCGTCCCCGCGAGAAACGAGCCGAGCGTGGCGAGCGCACAGGTGGTCACCACTCGCTCGCGGCGGGTCTCGGGCGCACGCTTGGCGAACAGCACGTCGGAGGAGGTCAGATAGGTCGCGACGATCATCACCGTCCAGAAGACGATCATCACCGCCAGAATGGCGGTTTCCGGGATCGAAGCCACGGAGAGCGGGCGCATGGCGGTTCCTTTCCCGGCGGCTGTGTAACTCTTTGCATCCTCGGAGCGGGGACGGTCGGCCGGCGATGGGGAGTCAACGGTGCCACCGGTGGATCGAAACCCCCTAACCGGGCAGGGTTCTTCGGGGGCATATGCAGGGAGACCCCGAGGTCGCGGTACTCAGACTCGGCCACCGGCCGGGCCGGGACGAGCGGATCACGACTCACGTCGGGCTGACCGCGCGGGCGCTTGGGGCCGACCGCGTGATCCTCGCCGGCGACGGTGCGAGTCGGGCCGAGACCATCGCGGACATCACCGAGCGTTTCGGGGGCCCCTTCGCGGTCGACACCGTCGAGTCCTGGCGACCGATCCTCCGGGAGTGGGAGGGCAAGATCGTCCATCTCACGATGTACGGCGAGGAGGTCCAGACCGTCGAAGACGGGATCCGCGAGGCCCACCGCGAGCGACGGGAACCGCTGCTCGTGGTGGTCGGCGCGGAGAAGGTCCCCTTCGACGTGTACGAGGACGCCGACTGGAACGTCGGCGTGACCAACCAGCCCCACTCCGAGATCGCCTCGCTCGCGGTCTTTCTCGACCGCCTGTTCGAGGGGCGAGAACTCGACCGGGAGTGGGAAGACGCCGAGAAAGTGGTCGTCCCGCAGGCGGTCGGGAAGCGTGTCGTCGAGGCCGACGACGAGTAGTCGGCGACTACAGACAGGCCGGGCTCGGACAGCCCCGGGAACGCACGATGTCGGGGATCCGGTTCGGTGCTTTTAAACGAACTAGGCACGGATAGATACACCAATGGCTTTTGAGGAACTCTTGGAGGACCCGGTCATACAGAAGTACCTCCACGAACTGGTGGGCCCGAAGGGGATGCCCGTCGCGGCCGCACCGCCGGACGGCGAGGTGACGGACGAGGAGCTCGCAGAAGAGTTGGGGCTGGAGCTCAACGACGTTCGCCGCGCACTCTTCATTCTCTACGAGAACGACCTGGCGAGCTATCGCCGGCTCCGCGACGAGGATTCGGGGTGGCTGACCTACCTCTGGACCTTCGAGTACGACAAGATTCCCGAGAAGCTCGAGGAGGAGATGTACCGCCTGCTGGACGCGCTGGAGGACCGCGAGCAGTACGAACACGACAACGAGTTCTACCTCTGTGACGTGTGTGGCATCCGCTTCGAGTTCGGCGAGGCGATGGACTTCGGGTTCGAGTGTCCCGAGTGTGGCTCGCCGGTCGACGCCATGGAGAACACGGCGCTGGTCCAGGCCATGGAGGACCGCATCGACGCCCTGCGCGACGAACTGAACGTCGAACGAGAAGAGACCGAAGCCTGATGGTCGTCCTCGCAACGAAGTGCTACGTCGACGGCGACGCCCGCGAGCGCGCACTCGACGGACTGGGCTCGCTGATCCAGAACGCGGTCGGCGATCTGGACGTGAGCTACGAGGTCGGCCTCCGGGACGACGACTTCCCCTCCGTGACCGTCGAGGGCGAGGACGCCGTGATCGCCCGGAACCTGCTCCGCGAGGAGTGGGGCGCGATCACGCCGGACTTCGAGGCCGGCGAGACCTACGTCGGCACCCTCGAATCCTGGGACGCGGACGGATTCGTCCTCGACGCCGGTCGGGAGGTCCGGATTCCGGCAGACGAGATCGGTCTCGGCCAGGGGTCGCCCGAACAGATCCGCACGCGGTTCGGGCTGGTCCAGCACCTCCCGCTTTCGTTCGTCTGGGACGACTCGCCACGCCTCTCTGACGACCAGCGCGACGACCTGTACGACTGGACCCGCGGGACCGGTCGGGTCAACGTCAACAGCGCGACCCGGGCGGAAGTGCGGGCCACCGTCAACCGCGCGGGCCACGCCCAGGACATCGTGACCGTCGAGCGGCAGGGCCTGCTCGAACAGTCGGTCATCTGCAAGGAGGGGACCGACCCGCCGGGACTGGTCGCCAGCATCGGCACACACCTACCCTCGGAGATCCTCGCCGTCGTTCCATGAATCGTCGCCTCGTCCTCGGAGTCGTCGCGCTGGCCGCCCTCGTCACGCTGGCGGGCTGTTCGGTCCTCGGTCCCGGAGAGCCCGACGCCGAGGCGCTGGGCAAGAACGTCTCGTACAACTGGTCGACCGACGCGAACGCGACCATCGACATCAACGACACGCGCTACGAGGCCGTCTACCGCGTCGAGAACCGGTCGTCCATCGAACTCTACGACCGGGACGCGCTGGGAACGGAGCACCCACTGGAGATCGAGGGCCTGAAGTTCCGGTTCCGGAACGGGACCGTCCGGAACC
This sequence comes from Halorientalis pallida, assembly GCF_049605515.1. Lineage (GTDB taxonomy): Archaea > Halobacteriota > Halobacteria > Halobacteriales > Haloarculaceae > Halorientalis > Halorientalis pallida_A. Next base: position 166,986 of record NZ_CP187158.1, on the reverse strand, counting down.
TCACCGCGGACGACGTGGAGCTGAGCCGCAAGCGCATGACCGTCTCCATCCCCGGCGAGAACGTCTCCGGGAAGGTGGCGTTCTCCTCGCCGCGGAACGGCAAGAGCTTCAGCCTGCCGACCTTCCTCTCGGGGCGATACGTGGTGACGCTCCCCGAGAGCGCTCGCGTCGGCGTCCCGATCCTCGCGCAGGTCAGCCCCGGCGGCTACGACTCGACGCTCCGGAACGACCGCGTGACGCTCACCTGGGACGACGTGGAGCAGCGGTCGCTCTCGATCCGGTGGTACCTGGAGCGGGACCTGTGGCTGTTCGGCGGACTGGTCGTGATAGCCCTGCTACTCGGCATTGGTGGCACGCTGTACTACCTCCGGCAGATCCGCGCGCTCGAAAGCAGGCGCGAGGAGGTCGGACTGGACGTGGACACGGGCGACGACTTCGACGACGACGGGCCGCCGCCGGGAATGCGGTAGTTCGGGGCTCGAAGCGGCCAAAAGCTTGAACCGGGCGGCCACCCTCCCCACTGTGAATGCCGCTGTTAATCGACGTGCGGAAGCTCCGGATCATCAACGTCCTGATGGAGAGCGGTGCGGGCAACGTCGCCGACTCGCTGTCGTCGCTGGCGGGGCTCGACGCGTCGGTCGCGGTCAAGAGCCTCTCGATGGTCGAGCCGGGCGACATCCCCGACGAACTGGGCGACGAGCACGTGTTCTGTGCCTCGATCAAGTTGACCGAACCCCCCTACGGCTACTTCGTCATGACCTTCGGGATGGAGACGGCGGTCAACGTCGCCGAACACATGACCGGACGGGACGTCGACGGCGAGTTGAACCAGTTCCACGAGAGCGCCCTCCAGGAGATGTGTAACATCTTCACGTCCGGGTTCATCGACGGGCTGGCCAACACCCTCGGACGCTCCATCGAGATGGGCACGCCGGAGCTCGAACGCGGGACCGGCCGCGAATTGATGACGTCGAACCTCTCGCACATCACCGACGACTCGCTGGCCATCGTGCTGGACTCACAGGTCGACGTGACCGAACCCCGCCGGGAGTTCCGGATTCGGATCTTCCTCGTCCCCGACCCCGGTGCCTTCGTGAACGTCCTCGATCACCTGGAAGTCGAGGACATCCGGACCGAGGAGCCGGACGTGGCGGGACTGTAGGACTTTTATTCGCGGGTCGCTAACCCGAGGTATGCGCGTCGCGCTGGTCACGGTGGGCGACGAGTTGCTCGCCGGGGACACGGTCAACACGAACGCCGCCTGGCTCGGCGAGCGACTCACCGAGCGGGGGGCGACCGTCGAGCGAGTGACGGTCGTCCCGGATCGGATCGGGGAGATCGCCCGCGTGGTCAACGAGTACCGCGCCGAGTACGACGCCGTCGTCGTCACCGGCGGACTGGGGCCGACCCACGACGACGTGACGATGGACGGGGTCGCCGCGGCCTTCGGTCGCGAAGTGACACGGAGCGAGGAGGCCCTCGCCTGGCTCGAGTCGGAGGGCGGCTACGCCCGCGAAGACCTCGCCGAGGGCACCGCCGACATCCCGGCAGGTGCGGAGATGCTGCCGAACCGCGAGGGCGTCGCACCCGGCTGTGTCCTCGAGTCGGTGTACGTCCTGCCGGGGGTGCCGGCAGAGATGAAGACGATGTTCGAGGCCGTCGCGGACCGGTTTTCGGGCGAGCGCCGCCACGTCGAGACCGTCGAGGCCGACGAACCCGAGAGTGCCCTGCTCACCCGGGTCCGGGACGTTCGCGACCGCTTCGACGTGAAAGTGGGGAGCTACCCCGGCGAGACGGTCGAGATCAAACTGGAGAGTACCGACGAGACCGAGGTTCGGGAGGCGGCCGCGTGGCTGGCCGACCGGGTCGAGAAACCGGAGAAGGAGTGAGTCAGCGGTAGAGGTAGGCGATCCACGCGGCGGCGAGCAGGAGACTCACCAGGCCGACGAGGGCCCCGGCGCTGTTGATGACGGCCGTCTGGACGCCCGGCTCCGTCGCGTTCGTGGCGGCGGTCGAGAGTATCGCGTTCATGATCGGTCGTTCCGACCGCTGGGTCTTAAGAATCCCGAACCACGGGCGGAGCGTCTCGTCAGTTGAGAGGTCGGGAGTGACTGGCCTGCCGTCAGCGGACGGCTTTTGACCCTCCCGCGGGTACGTCCGACAATGCGAACTATTGGGGTCGTCGTCAACCCCATTGCCGGGATGGGTGGCCGCGTCGGGCTGAAAGGGACGGACGGGAAAGTCGACGAAGCGCGCGCACGCGGTGCGGAACCGCGCGCGCCGTCACGTGCCCGTGCGGCCCTCGACCGAATCCACGAACTCGCCCCCGAGACGGAGATTATCACCTACGATGATCCGATGGGTGCGGGACTCGCCCGGGAGGCCGGCTTCGAGCCGACCGTGGTCGGCACGGCCGAGCGCGACGAGACCACGGCGGCCGACACGCGGGCCGCCGTCGCTGACTTCCTCGACCGGGGCGTCGATCTGATCCTGTTCGTCGGCGGTGACGGGACCGCGGTGGACGTGGCCGAGACGATCCTGGAGTGCGACGCCGACGTGCCGATGCTGGGCGTCCCCGCTGGCGTCAAGGTGTACTCGTCGGTGTTCGGGGTCACGCCACGTGCCGCGGGCCAGATCGCCGCGTCCTTCGAGGACACCGAACGCGCCGAGGTCAACGACATCGACGAGGACGAGTACCGCGAGGGGGAGGTCCACACGGAGTTGCGCGCGGTAGTACGGGTGCCGGCGGCCGAACAGCGCCAGGCGAGCAAACAGCTCGGCGGTGGCACCGTCGAGAGTCTCGCGGCAGGCGTCGCCCGCGAGGCCCGCGACGGCGTGACCTACGTCCTCGGTCCCGGCAGCACGGTCGGCGCGGTCAAGGAGGCGCTCGGGTTCGAGGGGTCACCGCTCGGCGTGGACGTGTGGCGCGACGGGGAGGTACTGGTCGCGGACGCGAGCGAATGCGAGATTCTCGACGCACTCGGCGAGGAGAACGTCATCGTCGTCTCGCCCATCGGCGGGCAGGGATTCGTCTTCGGCCGCGGGAACCAGCAACTCTCGCCGGCCGTCATCCGACAGTGCGACCTCGAAGTCGTCGCCTCGAAGTCCAAGCTCGACGAAATCGGGACGCTCCGGGTCGACACCGGCGATACCGACCTCGACGAGGAACTCCGCGGGTGGCTCCAGGTTCGTGTCGGCCGGTACGAGCGACGGCTGATGCAAGTGATTTAGGAACGTGGGGTTTCTGCCTGATCGATCAAGCACTATTACATTCGTCAGCGGATTAAGTGGTGTATAGATAAGATTAAGGTCGCTGGGGTATGACAAAGGGAGTATGGAAACGCGGAAAGTGCAGCGGCTCGGTCCCTCCACGCTGGCGATGACCCTACCGGCGGAGTGGGCGTCCGAGCACAACGTCGAGAAAGGCGACGAGGTGTCTCTCCGCATCGGCGGCAAAGGGACGCTCACCGTGATGCCCGAGTCGGTGCAGACCGAGGAATCGGAAGCGATCATCTACACCGAAGACCTGGACGCGGACGCCGTCGAGCGGGCCATCGTGGCCCAGTACGTCCTCGGGCGGCGCATCATCCACGTCGAGGCGGGCGAGGACGGCACCCTGAAATCCGAACACATCAACGCCGTCTACAACGCCGAGACGCAGCTGATGGGCCTGGGCGTCATCGAGGAGACCCCCGAGCGCATCGCCATCCGCTGTTCGGTCGACCCCGAGGACTTCACGCTGGACAACCTGCTGGAACGGCTGGAATCGACGGGCTCGACGATGCGCAACGAGGCCGTCAAGGCGCTGGCCCACGGCAACCCCGACCTCGCCCAGCGGGCGCTCAACCGGGAACGGCAGGCCAACAAGATCTTCGTCCTCCTCCTGCGATTGATCTTCACGGCCTACCAGAACCCGAACCTCGCACGGGCGGTCGGTCTGGACAACGGCTTCCCGCTGATCGGGTACCGCTCCATCGCGAAGAACCTCGAACTCACCGCGGACAACGCCGAGGACATCGCCGAGATCGTCCTCGAAACCGAGGGGCACACGCTCAACGTCGAGTCCTCGACGATGCGGCGCATCCGGGAGTTCACCGATCAGGTCAACGAGATCACCGAGATGGCCGTCACCGCCGCCGTCGAACGCGACTACGACGCCGCCATCGAGGTCCGGGAGCTGTACGCCGAGATCGGCAACCGCGAGCAGGACATCCTGAGCGACCTCCCGGAGATGGAGAACGAGGAACTGCTCCGGGTCCGGGAGGTGCTGGTCAGCCTCCAGCAGACCGCCCAGTACGCCGTCCGGAACGCCGAGATCGCGACGAACCTGGCGCTCAACGAGGAGTCCGTTCACACGGAGATCCAGTAACGCCTCACTGTCCCTTCTTCGAAACGACGTGACCGGCTGGCGAGCGAAGCGAGTTAGTCCGCAGTCGCTTCGTCGCCGGTGCCGTCGGGCGTCGTCTTCCGCACCGTCAGCGGACTCCGGCGCGTGATCGTACAGTCGAACGCCGGATGTTCCGCGTAGTGACGCACGAGCATGTGCCGGCGCGAGCCGGTGATGCCGGACCGACTGACCGCGTCGGCCGTGAACTCCGTCGGCAGTCGCTCGTAGAGCCGGCGCACCTGTTCGAAACTCTCGAACACTTTGCTGTTGCCGGCCGAGTCGGCACCGCGTCTGGAGACGACGTACGCGCCGTCGTCGCGGTACTCGCCTGCGGTGTGCAGGTACTCCTGGCGACTCGTCAGCGCGTCGTCGATCTTCCCCCTGAGTTCGGTCGCCTGTTCGCGGGTCAACTCGTGGGTCACCCCGTCGACCTCGACCCGGATGCGATCCCCCATCGCCGTAACACCCTTCCCGGTGTCGCGATCCTCGTTACCCTCGAAGAACGCGACCAGGAGCGTCAGCACTCCGTGTCATGCAACCACACGTTTCGATGCGTGTGATAAAGCCCTGTCCGCGGGATGACATGGTGTTTTAAGTCAGCCCAGCAGTCCGCCGTCGTCGTCGGTCGTCGTCACCGACCCGCCGGTGTCACCGTCGGTACCGTCTGCGGTCTCCGTGGTGGAACCCTCGTCGGTCGTCGTCTCGGACGACCCGCCGTCTGGACTCCCGTCCGTCGGAGCCGTCGGGGTCGTCTGGCCACCCTCGCCGTCACCGCTGCCGGAATCTGAACTTCCGCTGGCGCTTTCGTTTTTCGTGCCGAACATATCGGTCTCGATGGTGGTCCGGTAGTCGAGCGGGTCGAGCGGGATCCGGAACGACCCGGTGCCCCCGAGTCCGCCACCGACGGCGTCGTCGGCGGGGTCGACGACGGCGTAGAACTGGATCTCCAGTTCGGTCACCTGCCCGTTTCGGAGGTGGGTCACCCACCAGTCGTCGAGGTTCCGGTTCCGGATGGCGACGTCGGCCCGGATGCGCTGGGTGGTCCGGGGGAGAATCGTCGCCACGTCCTGGCTACTGCCCTCGCCGACCTGTACGTCGTTCATCGTGATCGTGTACCCGAGTTCGGAGATGGCGTAGGGGTACTGTTTGGGGTTGTACGCCCGGAACGACATCGCGATGGGCGTGCGTTCACGGGACAGGTCCGCCCGGTCCCAGCGGGCGCTCGTCTCGTTGACGAACAGGATCGGGTCCGAGGGGAACGAGCGGCCCGCCTCGATGGGGCGCGTCTCCGAGGAGTTGAACTGGCCGATCAGGTCGGTCTCGATGGTTCGTTTCTGCGGGAGGCTGATCCGGCGACCCCCGAGCAGGCCCGACCTGACGACGGCGTCGATCACGACCTCGGTCCGCTCGCGGTTCTCGATGTGTGAGTGCCACCACGGCGGGATGCGGTCGTTTTGCATGTAGGTCCGGAACGAGAGCGTCGAGTTGCCCGAGTCGATGGAGAGCCCCTCTTTCTGCCCGGTGGCCATGGATACGTCGTTCATCTGCACGGTGTAGTTGACCGTCGTGCCCGACAGCGAGACCCCGACCGGGTTGGGGTTGGTGACGACCATGTCGGTCTCGATGACGGTGGTGGAGTTGTTGACGGAGCCAAAGCGGTTCTCGACGGCCCCGACGCCGGGGACGCCGATCACGCCCAGGAGGACGGCGAGGACGACCAGCACGACCAGTCCACCCCCGACCGACCCGGCTATGCGAAGCTTACTGCCGAGAAACGCCGACTGAATCCGTTCGGTATCCATTGGCGGGGTGTGGTACAACGGATCGGATATGTCTTCCGGCCGACAGCGGGGGCACCGGCGAGACGGGGCGCAGACGGCAGTAGCGCGGTTCGAATAAACTAAGTACGCGCTACCGGTAGCCCGCACAATGGCAGAAACCGGACTACAGTCGGACAAGGCGCTGGGCCTCGGACTGCTCTTTGGGGCGCTCGGCATCGCCGGAGCAGTCGTGATGTACGTGGCGGCCGCACAACAGCTGTTGGCCGGCTGGGGCTTTGCCCTCGCGATCGTGTTCGGATCGCTCGCCGTCGCCGTGATTCACGTCTTCTCGTAGGCAGGCGTTTCGCTAAAACGAGAGCTTAAAGGTCTGGACCGCCTACGTCTGGTATGGCCGATTTCAGCGAAGAGGAACAGCGTATCCTGGAGCACCTCCGTGACCAGGTCGGCGGGGACGAAGCCTACGTCCGGGCCAAGAACATCGCCGAGCAGATCGGACTCTCGGCGAAGCAGGTCGGTGCGCGCCTCCCCCGACTGGCCGAGAAATCCGACGACGTGGACATCGAGAAGTGGGGCCGTGCGCGGTCGACGACCTGGCGCGTCACCCGAAGTTGAGTCTCGAGGGAAGTCGGACTCTTTTTTGACCGGCGGTCCGAAGGTAGGCTATGACCGTCCGGGTCGAGCGGACGTTCGAGTTGCCCGCCGAACGGGACCGCGTATGGTCGTTCATCGCAGACCCGGAGAAACGGGCCCGTCCGATCAGCGTCGTCGACGATTTCGAGAAGACGGGTGAACGCACCGCGACGTGGTACGTCAGGCTCCCGATCCCCGTCATCGACAGACGCGTCGCCATCGAGACCGAGGAGACCGAATTCGACCCGCCACGATACGTCGAGTTCGTCGGTCGCTCGAAGGTGATGCGCGTCGTCGGCGAGCACGAACTCCACGAGACCGACGCGGGCACCCGCGTCGAGAACCGCTTCACCGTCGACGGCAAACTGCCGGGCGTCGAGCGCTACTTCAAGCGGAACATGGACGAACAGCTCCGCAACATCGAGGCCGCGATCCGCGAGGACCTGGGGATCGAGGCGTGAAGGTCGCGCTGGCCCAGCTGTCCATCGAACCCGGCGACGTGCGCGGCAACGTCGACCGCGCAGTCGCCGCCGTCGAGCGGGCCGCGGCGACGGGCGCGGACCTCGTGGCCCTCCCCGAGATGTTCTCGGTCGGCTACTTCGCCTTCGACCTGTACGCCCGCACCGCGGAACCGGTCGGCGGCGAGACACACCGGCGACTCGCCGCGGCCGCACGCGAACACGGCGTCGCCGTCCTCGCCGGTACCGTCGTCGAAGACCTCGGCGCGACGGCCGCACAGACCGACCTCGCAGTACCGAGCGAGGAGGGGCTTGCCAACACCGCCGTCTTCTTCGACCGTGACGGACAGCGCCGCGCAGTCTACCGGAAACACCACCTTTTCGGGTACGATTCGGCCGAGTCCGACATGCTGGTCCCCGGCGAACGCGCGCCCGTGGTCGAATTCGAGGGGTTCGGCGTCGGGATCACGACCTGCTACGACCTGCGCTTCCCGGAACTCTATCGGGACCTGGTCGACGACGGCGCGACGCTCGTACTCGTGCCGAGTGCCTGGCCGTACCCGCGGGTCGAACACTGGCAACTCCTCCCGCGAGCGCGGGCCGTCGAGAACCTCGCCTACGTGGCGACGATCAACGGGAGCGGCGCGTTCGAGGACGCGGAACTGCTGGGGCGCTCGACGGTCTACGATCCGTGGGGGACGGTACTCGCGAGTTCCGACGACGACCCGGCGCTGGTGACCGCCGACCTCGACCCGGAGAAAGTCGCGTCGGTCCGGGCGGAGTTCCCCGCGCTGGCCGACCGTCGGAACGGGTGAGCGGTCCGAATATTTATGCAGTGGGCAGCCCAACCATCGGTTGCCGGTACGGCGCTTTTCACGTCACGCCGGCAACTAACAGGCGCCCGCCTCGCTGCTCGGCCACCGCCACTCGGTCCGTCCGGCGGCGTCGAGAGACGCCAGCCGCCTCGTCCCGTCGGCGAGACCGACTCCGGTCGGGATGCCGGCCGGCTGGAGCCGGTTTCGACGGTCACTCCTCGGTCGTGATATCCGCCGACAGTCCCTGTGCCATCTCGATGTCTTTGGAGTTGTTGAGCGTCCACGCCGTCCGTTCGGTGACGGCCTCGATGACCTCGCGGGCGCTCGGTGCGCCTTTGCCCGATTTCTTGACGCCGCCGAAGGGTAGCTGGACCTCCGCGCCGATACAGGGCAGGTTGGCGTAGGCCAGGCCGACCTCGCCGTGGTCGCGGTAGTAGTTGAGTTGCCGGTAGTTCTCCGAGACGATGGCCCCTGCCAGTCCGTAGGGCACGTCGTTGTGGATCTCGACGGCGCGCTCGATGGCCCCGCTGTAGGGGATCAGGGCGACGTGGGGGCCGAACACTTCCTCTTTCAGACAGCGCATCTCGGGGTCGTACTCGGTCTCGTAGACGAACGGGCCGACCCAGTAGCCGTCTGCACTGCCGTCGGGGATTTCCCCCTCGTCCAGTTCGGCGCGGTCGACGAGTACGTCCACGCCCTCCTCGCGCGCCAGTCGGTTGTACTCGTGGAACTTCTCGACCTGGCTCTCGTCGACGACGGGCCCCATGAACGTCGACTCGTCGAGTGGGTCGCCGACCGCCACGTCCTCGGCGAGATCGACGAATCGCCGCTTGAACTCGTCGTAGACGGCCTCGTGGACGATCAGGCGCTCGGCCGAGACACAGCGCTGGCCGGTCGTCTTGAACGCCGACATCACCGCGGAGTGGACGGCCACGTCGAGGTCGGCGTGTTCGGTGATCACGATGGCGTTTTTCCCACCCATCTCCAGGGCGACCTCCCGTCCGGGTTCGCCGCCGAGTTTGTCCGCGATCGAGTGTCCGACCTCGGCCGAGCCGGTGAACAGGACGGTGTCGACGCGGTCGTCCTCGACGATGGCGTTGCCGGCCTCGCCGAAACCCTGGACCATGTTGAACACGCCCGGCGGGACGCCGGCGTCGTCGAGCATCTCGGCGACGACCTGTCCGCACCACGGCGTCTGTTCGGCGGGCTTCCAGACGACGGTGTTGCCCTCCACCAGCGCGACGGCCATGTGCCAGAACGGGATGGCGACGGGGAAGTTCCACGGCGTGATACAGCCGACGACGCCGCGCGGACTCCGCCGCATGTAGGAGTCCTTGCTGGCGATCTCGCTGGGCACCACGTCGCCGTGGGGGTGGCGGGCGTTGCCCGCGGCCCACTCGACCATGTGCCAGGCCTCGGTCACGTCGGCTTTGCCCTCGCTGATCTCTTTCCCACACTCGCGGGTGACGATCTCGCCCAGTTCCGCGTGGCGATCCCTGAGTTCGTGGAACACCTCCCAGAGGTGTTCCGCGCGGTCGACGTACGAGAGGTCACGCCAGACCGGATACGCCTCGGTGGCCGCCGTCACTGCGCGCTCGACCTCGGCCGGTGTCCCGCGGTAGAACTCGCCCAACGACTCGCCGGTCGCCGGGTCGACGCTCTCGAACCGCTCGCCGCCGCCCTCGATCCACTCGCCGTCGACGTAGTGGCCTGCCGGACCCTGGATTTGCTGGCTCATAAGCTCCGGCAAAAATTGCATCGGCGAGGATAAAAATCCATCCCCGCTTGGCGGTTCGGTGGTCGGAGGTCAGGTCAGAGGAACCCACCGTCTTCGGTCGTCGTGGTCTCGTTCTCGGGCATCGATGGGGTTCCCTCGGTCGTCTCCTCGCCCGGCAACGCGGGTTCCTCGGTGGTCGTCTCCTCGCCCGGCATCATCGGCGTCTCCTCCTCGGGTGTCCCCATGCCATCCTCCGTTGGTGTCTCCATCTCCTCCGCTGTCGGTGTCTCCATCTCCTCCTCGGGCGTGCCGCCGAGTCCCCCACCTTCGGGCGTGCCGCCCGCCTCGCCGGCGGGACTGGTCTCGTTACCGCCATCCTCCGGGCCGGCACAGCCCGCCAGCGCGGCGGCGGCCGCGGCCGTCCCAGCGAGCAGTCGTCGGCGTGTGAGTCGAGTCATCGGCACGCGGCGGTTCCGAACCCAGCGTGATAGCTATCCGCCGCCTACTCGGGGAGTACGCCGGCCGTTACGGGTGAAACGGTCGACGGCCCGTCAGGTCGCCTCCCGCTCGATCTCGCCCTTGACCGCGGCCGCGTCGAAGCTGTGGTCCGGACGGATGTTGACGAAATCGAGGAACGCTCGCGCGTCGAGCAGGTCCGCGGGCGAGTACGCCGTCAGTGCCGCTGCGACGGCCTCGCGGGCTCCGATCTCGGGAGCCAGCGCCCCCAGGGCACAGGCCACGTCGTAGGCCCGTGCGTCGTCGAGGCCGTCCCCGCGGACGTTCGTCGCGTCGATGAAGTAGAGGTCGCCCTGAGCCACGAGGACGTTCTCCGCCCGCAGGTCGCCGTGGACCAGCCCGTCGGCGTGCATCCTCGAGAGCGCGGAAAACAGCTCCGGGGCGTGCCCCTCGACGGTCGCCGCGTCCAGCTGATCGAGCGTGCGGAATTCCGGGAGGAACTCCAGTACGAGGACGCCGAAGCCGTCGACCTCGAAGGCCTCCAGGGGTTCGGGGACGTTGAGCCCGAGTTCGCGCATCCGCTGGGTCGCGGCGAGTTCGTGTTCGGCCATCTCGACCGGCGAGTCGTAGTGGCCGAAAAACCCCTCCGTGCCGCTGGAGAACGCACCGAGGTTCCGCCCGGCTGTCAGGAGCGCGTGGACGAGCGTGTGCCGGTCGGTGATGACCTTCACGAACACCTCGTCGTCGATGACCAGCGGGGTCGACAGCCAGTTATCGGCCTCCAGGAAGGTCACGCGATTGGCGGGCAGATCGTACCGCTCGGCGACCGCCTCGACGACCGGTTCGACCGCCGCTGCCGAGAGCTGGCCCCTGAGCAGTCGACGGATCGCCATCGGTTCGAGGGAGACGGGCCACGGACAAAGCCTTTCGGCCCTGCGACCGGTTCGACGGCCGAGAGCTTTTGTCGTCCCCGTGCCATGGAGCGCCATGGACTTCGACCTCCCCGACGAACACCGGATGATCCGGGAGACGGTCCGAGAGTTCTGTGCCGAAGAAATCGAACCCATCGCACAGGACATCGAGGACGACCACCGGTTCCCCGCGGAGATATTCGACGAACTGGCCGACCTGGACGTGATGGGCGTCCCCGTCGCCGAGGAGTACGGCGGCCTCGGCGGCGACTACCTCATGTACGCACTCGTCGCCGAGGAACTCGGCCGCGTCTCCGGCAGCATCGGCCTCTCCTTCGTCGCCCACACGTCGCTGGGCGCGAAACCCATCGAGGCCTTCGGGAGCGACGAACAGAAAGAGGCGTGGCTCCGCCCGCTCGCCGAGGGCGACGGGCTGGGCGCGTGGGCGCTGACCGAACCCGGGTCGGGGAGCGACGCCTCGAACATGCAGACGACCGCAGAGCGTGACGGCGACGGCTACGTCCTGAACGGGACCAAGCAGTTCATCACCAACGCCAGCGTCGCCGAGTCCATCCTGGTGAAAGCCGTCACCGACCCCGAGGCCGGATACGACGGCATCTCCACCTTCATCGTCGACCCCGAGGCCGACGACGGCTTCTCGGTCTCGACCGTCTGGGACAAGATGGGACTGAACGCCTCGCCGACCTGCGAGATCCAGTTCGAGGACTGCTGGGTCCCCGAGGAGCGCCTGCTCGGCGGCGAAGGCGAGGGGTGGACCCAGACGATGAAGACGCTGGACGGGGGCCGCATCTCCATCGCGGCGCTCTCGGTCGGGCTCGCACAGGGCGCGTTCGACGCCGCACGCGAGTACGCACGCGAGCGCGAACAGTTCGGGCAATCCATCTCGAAGTTCGACGCCGTCCGGGACAAACTGGTCTCGATGGACCGGAAGATCGAACGCGCCCGCCTGCTGACGCACAAGGCCGCGACGACCTACGACGCCGGCGGCGACGCGACCCGCCTCTCGTCGCTGGCCAAACTCGACGCCAGCGAAATCTCCCGGGAGGTCGCCGAAAACGCCGTACAGGTGCTGGGCGGCTACGGCTACACCGAGGACTTCTCGCCCCAGCGGTTCTATCGCGACGCCAAACTCATGGAGATCGGCGAGGGGACCAGCGAGATTCAACACGCGATCCTGGGCGACGAACTCGGCCTCTGAACGCGACCCGGCGAATCCATTTGTCCGAAGGCGCGACCACCGCGGCCCGTGACCTGACAGTCGCCGCGAAGCGTCCCGCGGGAGCGCGACACAGCGCTTCGCGACCGCCAGCGTGTCGCCTGTTCGCCCCAAACGGAACGGCAAAGGTCCCGGGGTCCGCTGACCCGGTATGGGCACGCCGCTCTCCTCGCGCGAGGAACAGACCGAGGAAGTAATCGACCGTCTCCACGCCGAGTATCCGGACACCACCATCTCGCTGAACTTCTCCAACCGGCTGGAGTTGCTGATCGCCGTGATCCTCTCGGCACAGTGTACCGACGAGCGGGTCAACAAAGAGACCGAACACCTCTTCGAGAAGTACGAGTCGGCCGAGGACTACGCCGCGGTCGACCAGGACGAACTCGCCGAGGACCTGAACTCCATCACCTACTACAACAACAAGGCCGGCTACATCACGAACGCCTGTCGGACAATCGTCGAGGACCACGACGGCGAGGTCCCGGACACGATGGCCGAGCTGACCGACCTCCAGGGCGTCGGTCGGAAGACGGCCAACGTCGTCCTCCAGCACGGCCACGAGGTCGTCGAGGGAATCGTCGTCGACACGCACGTCCAGCGGCTGACCCGTCGGCTGGGCATCACGGAGGAGGAACGCCCGGAAGCCATCGAGCAGGACCTCATGCCGCTGGTCCCCGAGTCCGAGTGGCAGGACTTCACCCACCTGCTGATCAGTCACGGTCGAGCGACCTGTTCGGCACGGAACCCCGACTGCGCGGACTGTATCCTCGAAGACATCTGCCCGTCCTCGAAGGTGGACAGCGACGTGGATCTGGCCAGCGGCGAGGCCTGGTAAGTCGTCCCTTACTCGCGGTATCGCGGCTGATCGTCGACCGATCCGACCGGCCGGTGGTCCGCGGGTCCTGTTCAGAACGGCTTACCGCGGCCGCGACGCGCTGGTCCGCCCGGCGACGACCTGGCCGCCAGCACTCCACCGAAGTGTGCCCGAGCCGCAACCATCCGTAGTCAAGCGGTAGCGATAGCTGAAAAGGCGGCTCACAAGCCCGAATAGCCCGAAAAAACGGTTATACGTCTATCGTGCGCTTACTGAATCGTAGGGTCGATAGGAAGACCCTACGGAGACGAGACGTGGCCGACGCCACGCCGCGACGCCGCACTCTCGGGCAAACGCGGCGTCACTGACGATCCGTCGCTCGGTTCGACCCGCGTCGGCCTGTCGGAACGCGACGACACGTCGTCTTCGCGCGACAATCTCCCCCTACCCACTTGCACCCACCACACGGGCGTCGGTCGGCCAGCACCCACCCGGATCGACACCCGTTTTCCGGTCCCCTCCGCGATCGGTATCGGGCATCATCCTGTCATCCCTGGCCGGGCTCTCCGGCCACTCACTTCTAGAGGTACTTGATCGCGTACCGGCCGACGCCGACGACGTACGCGAGGATCCAGAAGAACGTGTAGCCGAACACGCCGATCCGGATGCGCCGTCGCCAGAACTGCATCCTGTCGGACCCGATCTCGTCGAGCAACACGTCCTCGTCGTAGTCGTGATAGAGGTCGTGTTCCCACTTCGCCCTGAAGACGCGAACGATACCCGTGAACCCGAACGCGAGCATCGCGTAGGCCTGCAGGCCGAGGAACGCGTGTATCGCGGCGGCCCCGGCCATCTGATCGAACAACCGCGGGGCCATCCACAGGACCATCGGGACCGTAGTCAGCGTGAGCCCGGTCCCGATGAACTTGAGATGGTGGGTCAACACACCCCACGTCACGTCCTCGGCGTCGATCATGATCCAGGCCCCGTAGAGGAAACAGGGGAAGCTCAGCGAGACCGCGACGAGGACGAGCGTCGCGATCATCGCGTCCGACAGGGCGACCATAGCCAGGCCTAGGGACAGGGGCCGCTAAAACGTGCCGAAACCGGGGGAACGCGGGTCGGAAAGCGTATACGGCTTCCCCCCGTATCGCCGGCAAATGGCCGATCCAGAGTCGACGTCCGCCGGCGACGAGGACGGTCCAGCCGACGCTGGGACGGGTGCGCCAGCGAGCGACAGCCCGGACGACGCGGAGGCGGTGTCGACCGACGAGTTGCGCGAACAGGTCGAGGCCCAGTACGACTTCGACGACTTCGGCCCGGAGCAGATGGCCGAGATGAGCGCCGACGAGTGGGAGGCCGCGTTCGACCCCGACACGTGGATCACCGGCCAGGAGTTGCTCGACCGGGTCGAGGCGGACCTCAAGAACCGGGTGGTCGTCCGCGACGTGTTCGCACGCGTCGAGCGCCTGAAGGACGGCCGAGTGGTCGCTTACTCCGACGAGGGGTACGCCACCGTCTACCCGGACGGCAGCGTCGAGGGGTTCGGAACCGTCTTGCGGGACGTGAAACCCGTCGTCGCCCTCTGTTCGATGGACGAGTACGACGTACCCGACATGCCGGAGGGCGAGGTCCTGCCCCAGCCGACGGAGGTGCCCGAGGGGAGCGGCGAACTCGGGAACCTGATGCTCCAGTTGGTCGGCGGGATGCAGGTGCTGGCCGGGATCGGCCTGCTCGGGGCCTGGATCGTGTTCAGTCTGAACGTCGTCGCTATCGTCGCCGGGTTCGGCTTCCTGTTGATCGGGGTCGCCCTGTTTTTCACCGTGGCGAACGCTCGGCTCTCGGACCGGTTCCGGGCCGAGGAGTACCGCAACCGGTTGCGAGCCATCGGGATCGAGGACGGTGAGCGCCCGGACTTCCTCCCCGTCGAGGACGACGAGTGGCGGGACGGAGCTGACGGATCGAGTGGGGAGTCCACGGCGGAGATCGGGGCCGCCACGGCGGCCGACGAGCGCGACGAGGAGGCCCACGGTTCCGGACCGGTTTCCTGAGTGTCAACCCCGGTCTCGGGGCCGTATTCGGTGGGTTTATACAAACCCAGTCCTGAGTCCGATGTGTACATGAACAGGCGGGACTTTATCCGGACAGCCGGCGGGGCTGCCGGCGCGACCGCCGCCGTGTCTGCGAGTGCAGGCACAGCCGCCGCGTCCTCCGAAGGCGGCGGTGGTGGCGGCGCAACCAAGCCGGACTTCGGTGGCTGGCTCGACGGCGCGAACGGCTACAGCGGGTCCGTCGCCGACAAGACAGGTAACAAAGAGGTGACGGTCAAGGTCGGGGCCGGCAGCCAGGGCTACGGATTCAGCCCGGCGGCCGTCCACGTCGACACGGGAACGACCGTCAAGTTCGAGTGGACCGGGAACGGCGGCGCACACAACGTCGTTTCCCAGGGTGACGGCCCGCTCGATTCCGGGTCTGCCGTCGGCGGCTCCGGCGTCCAGTACGAGCACACCTTCGAGGAGAGCGGCATCTTCAACTACAAATGTGGCCCCCACGAGGGGCTCGGCATGAAGGGGTCGGTCGTCGTCGGATCGGACTACCCGACGGTCGAAGCAGGCGGTGGCGGCGAGAAGAGCCTCCACGAGATGGGTGTGCCCTTCCAGGCCCACTACGTCGGCCTGGCTACCATCCTGATGGTGCTCGTGTCGCTGGTTTTCACCTTCTTCCTGCTGAAGTACGGTGAATCGCCACACACCAAAGGAGGGAACGACTAACGATGTCCTCGGAAGGTAGCAGTTACGGCGACATCCACCGGTACGAACCGCCCAGGGAGAGTACGGCCGCCGCGCTGGCCATCGTGTTGCTGACGGTCGTCGAGATCATCTTCGTCGGCCTGTTCACCTACGGCCTGATCGGCGGCTGGGGACTGTCCGAGGTCGGGAACATGTTCCTCGGCGGCATCCTCGCGGTGATCTTCATCGACCTGGCCTTCATCCTCCTTTTGTACCGCAAGGAGTTCCTCCCCGACGTGATGATCGTCAAGAAGCGTCGGCGCAAGTGGGAGGACCTGTACATCCGTGAGGATCAGGTCGACGGCGAGTCGTTCACCGACGAGAGCCCCTGGGAAGGAGTCAAACGGGCGCTGTATCCCTACTACAAGAGATAATTATGCCACTTGACGAAGACAAATATCCGAGCGAGACGGGTCGGCGGCGCTTCGTGAAAGGCGTCGTCGGCAGTGCTGCGTTGTCCAGCGTCGGTGTCGGCGGTGCGGTCGCCCTGGACACGGCGACATCGCCCACCGGTGTCGGCGGTGGGATCACGCAGTTCGTAGGCATCGAGAACACGGACGGTCCGGCACCGCGCGGAATGCCGCTGGTTCCGCTGACCATCGACTCCGACGGTGCGCTGAAGGGTCGCTGGCCCGAAGTGAAGACCGAGACCGTGCAGGGTCGGGAAGTCACCATCGCGGAGACGACGATCGAGGGAACGACGTACTCGTCGGCCTGGTACCAGTACTGCGGCATCCAGACTGCGGAGGGGCTGAGTCCCGACGCCGATCAGGACAACTTCTTCCGGGCCGTTCCCGGTGCGTCGCTTTCGTGGCAGTCCGAATCGAAGGAAGCCGGCGAGAAGTTCTTCGTGGACGACTTCGACGACTACGAGAGCTGGGGCAACGGCATCGGTCAGAGCGGTCTGGGCAAACCCGCGAAGGGGCAGTGGCGCTCCGACGGTGACGTGCAGACCATCCCGGTGCAGGTGCTTCGCAGCCCGGAAGTCTCGAAGGTCGCCAACGGCGAGGGTCGCTACAGCGACATCCCGGCGGACGTCCGGAACTTTTTCGACGCGGCGACCGAGCAGGACTTCATGGCCTGGCTGAACAAGTGCACCCACTTCTGCTGTGTCCCCGGGTTCAAGACCTACGAGGGCAGCGCGAAGTTCGGCGCGGAAGATCGGGTGTACTGCCAGTGCCATCAGTCGGTGTACAACCCGTTCAGTCCGGTCAGCAAGTCATTCGTCGCGCTTCCGCGGCCGGGTGAATAACAATGAGTCTCGAGAAAAAAGACGAACACGATCACAAAGGCTGGATGGAGGAGCGCGACCTCACGGTGCTCGAGGAGCGCTACCTCACCCTGTTGATGTGGCTCGACAAGCGGCTCCGGTTGGTCGACTACCTGGAACTGCTGGAAGACCTCTACTACAAGGTCAACATGCAGATGCCAAAGAGCCACACCGAGCAGTACGGGCTCGACAACAAGTTCTGGTACTGGTACCCGCTGTACGCGCTCGGGTCGTTCTCGACCATCGCGTACCTGGTGGCGGCGGTCTCCGGGGCCTTACTCGGGTTCTACTACGCGCCGGCCGCAGCGGGCGCGTCGGGCGACCCGACGGTCGCCTTCGAGTCGCTGCGATACATCATGCAGGATCTGAACTTCGGGTACATGCTCCGGTCGATCCACCGCTGGAGCGCCCAGGTGATGACAGCGGCAGTGTTCCTGCACATGCTCCGTGTCTACTTCACGGGCGCGTACAAGGAGCCCCGCGAACTCAACTGGATCATCGGCATCGTGCTGATCTCGCTGACGATGGTCTTCGGGTACAGCGGGTACCTGCTCCCGTGGAACCAGCTGAGCTACTGGGCGGGGCAGATCGGCGTCGAGATGGCGCTTTCGATCCCGCTGGCGGGTGAGTGGACGGCCCAGCTCCTGTTCGGCGGCTTCACGCTGACGCAGGCCACGTTGCAACGGATGTACATCCTGCACGTGTTCTTCCTGCCGTTCATCGTGACCGGCCTGATCGCCGTCCACATCGGCATCGTCTGGATGCAGGGCATCGCGGAACCACACTAATACAATGAGCGACAACGACACTCCCGAAACGGAGACCGACGGTGGTACCGGCATCGTCCCGCCGGACGACGAGACGCCCACCTGGAGCGAGCGCAAAGAGCGCACCCAGGGGCTCTCCCGGCTGACCTACGAGTACTTCGAGCGGGCGCGCCGCGAGGACCAGGACCTGCGCCAGGAGTCCAGTTACGTCGAGCGTGACGTGCTGGGCTTCCCGGCCTGGCCCCACGAGATGATCCGGAACCTCGCGCTGACGAGTTTCTTCGTCGGTATGATCATCTTCCTCTCGGCGACGCTGCCGCCGGAGATGATGCCGCCGGCGAACTCCTCGAGTACGCCCGCGGTCATCCTGCCCGACTGGTACCTCTACTGGTCCTTTGGCCTGCTGAAACTCGGCCCGCTCAACCCCGAGCTGGCCCTGCTGGGCGGGAGCAAGCTGATGGCCGACCGGACCTACGGCGTCCTGGCGAACCTGGTCGTCGTCGGTGCGATCACCATCGTCCCGTTCCTCAACAAGGGGGCGGCGCGGCGGCCGGTCGAACAGCCCTTCTGGGCGTCGGTCGGCGTCTTCGGTGTGATCTTCGCGTTCACCATCGCCGTGCTGTCGGTCAAGAACCTGGTGCCGATGGACTCGCACCTCCTGTTCGACCTGACCTTCCTGCTCCCGTTCGTGGGCGGGTTCATCAGCTACGCGATCCTCAAGTCGATGCGCGAGGGGTACATGTTCACCCTCAACCGTCGGTACTACCGGCTGCGGCCGCCGAAGTGACGGTCCGTCCCGCCTGACGGTCGACTGCCTGTTCATCCTTTTCCCATGACATCAGACGACGAGCCCGATCCGTCCGAGGCGTCACCAGAGATAGAATCCGCCTACACGGCCGGCAGTGAGTCGTCGAGCGAGACGACGGAGCGCGAGACGGACGGCGACGGAAGTGCCGACCGCGACATCGAAGTTCCGATGCGAGTCTACAAGGCGATCACGGTGTTCACGACGCTGTTTGCCATCGTGACGGTCGTCGGCGGGTTCGTGGTGCTGGACTCGGCGACCAACCGGGCGACCGCGTCGCTCTCGGAGATTCAGCCAGTCGCGGCGCTTTTCGGCGTCGGGCTCATCCTGGCCGGAGCGGCCGCTTACGCGTTCTCGACACGGTTCCGTGCAGAGGGAATGGGAAAGTCTAAAGACGACACCGCCGAAGGTACAGATAATGGCTGACGAATTCGCCAAGGGTCTCGGGATCCTGACGACCGCGGGACTGGCCTGGATGGTGCTGGCGGGCTGGTACACCACGGCAAGCTTCGAGGAAGGACAGCTACTCGCGGCGCCGCCGTCGGACCCAGGCGTCTACGCCAGCATCGGGCTCGTCCTGAAGGACGCACTGTTCTGGTTCGCGGTCCTGGGCGCGCTGACGTTCTGGGTCGTCGTCCCGATGGTCGAACAAGCGCGCGAGGCCTGGGCCGAGCGCAGTAGCTGATCGCACTCACATCAACGGTTCTTGGCTGCCCGTCGCACTGGCCTGTGAAACGGGCGGCCGTCACTCGCTTCTCACCATCATCCGGTACGTCGAAGTGTGTCGACACGCCGAGCCAGTGCCGACCTCGCGGCGAGCGCCCGTCGACGAGTCACTTTGGACGTGATCGATCGCTGGTCACGCATCGGGCCACGCAGGGACCGGACACGAGCAGGGGGCGACGCGTCTGATTGCGACGGGGCGTGCTTCGGAGGTGGGAGGCGCGGTCCGAGCCTGAGGATTCGACGGGACGACCTCACCGCTGGCGGTTTCGGCATCGAAACCTGTCCCACAGTGGGCGGGTGACCGGTGACGCAAAAAAGAGCCCTGCCGCGTTCAGATGACCTTCCCGACGAGGCCCTCGACCAGGAAAAAGAGGCTGAGGTACGCGATGTACATGAGTGCGAGCAGGGACGCGCCGATGGCACCCTTTGGTCGCTCGATGTCGATCCCGCGTCGGGCCTCGACCTTGCGGGCCTCGAACTCGAAGAAGTCCGCGATGAAGACGCCGGCGACGAGGACGGAGACGACGACGCCGGAGTGGGCGTGCAGCGTCGTGTAGTAGAAGGCCGCGAGGATGAACAGGACGTTGCTCGCGGCGTGGATCGGGTTCCGCTTGACTGCCTCTGCGCCGCCCTCCTCGGCCTGCGTGACGTGTTGCCGGTAGGTGAACGCCCGGGTTCCGATGTTGATCACGGCGAGCGCCAACAGGACGTACTCCATCTGGCCACCCAGGATCGCGTCCAGCGGGCCAAACAGCGTTACCGAAGGTTGCATATCCGAATCTCCGTCCGTGACGCTTTAGTGTTTTTCCAATCCGTCCGCGCGGACGGCTCAGCGTGGGTCCGTGTACGGGTGACCGCTCTCGGGCACCGAGAGGACCGGGAGCCTGTCGGCGACCGAGAGCGAGACCGGTACACCGGGGTCGATTTCGTCGACGCGGCGGTCGTCGGCCAGCAACTCGACGGGCACTTCGTCGCGCTCGACGCGCAGCGAGACGGTGTCGATGTCGAGGATCCAGTGGTCGTCGTCGGTCGCGAACGGCGCGATGGGTGCGACAGCCGCCACGCCCGTGTCGTGGGCGACCACGGGCGCGTCGACGCGGCGAGCGTACCCGTGGGAACCTGCGGGAGTCGCGACGACCACGCCGTCGGCCCGGAACTGCGAGACGGTGGTCCCGTCGGTCGCGACCGCGTACTCGGAGATGCGCGCCGGTTCGGCGGTGAGAAGCGTCACGTCGGCGAGCGCACGGGCCCGGCGGGCGTCACCGACGTGGACGCCGAGGACGGGATAGGAATCGACCTGTCCCGCACCGGCGACGAGGGTGTCCATCGCACCCTCGACGCGCGACCGTGGGACCGACCGGACGCCACGGCCCGCTTCGACGGGGAGCACCGGGGTTTCGGGTAGCTCCGACCGTGCGGCGAGCGCGAACAGCGCGTCCTCGCCGACGGTGACGAGGGCGTCGGGTGCGGCCGCGAGGACGGTATCGAGGTCGCCGGTCTCGGGAGTGCCGCCGGCGGCCGTGACGGCGTCGGTGACGCGGTCGGCGGTTCGCTCCCCGACGACGCCGACGGTCGCGCGCTCGGCTGGATCACTCATCGGTGTCCCGTGGGGCCCCGGCAGGCAAAAGCATGCGGTCTCGGGAGCGGCGGTGACGACAGCCGCCGGAGGAGGCCGTGTTTCTGAACACTTTTGAGGAGCGGGTGTGACCACTCGGGTATGCGAGACGTGCTCAGGGAGTGGCGACCGGTGGTCGACGAGGCCATCGAGGAGTTGCTCCCGCGAGTCGTCGACGAGTCGTATCTCGCGGAGTTTTTCGGTCCGGCGAGCCACGCGTACGACCCGGACGCGATCCAGGTCGCGCTGGCCGACCCGATCTGGGAGTTGCTGGACAGGGGGGGCAAGCGGTGGCGGGCCGTCGTGTTCTTGCTACTGGTCGAAGCCTTCGGGGAGGAGCCCGACGAGTACCTCCCCTACGCCTGCATCCCCGAAATCCTCCACAACGGGACGATCATCGTCGACGACGTGGAAGACGGGGCATCGAAGCGGCGTGGCGAGGCGGCGATCCACCACGTGTTCGGGACCGACATCGCACTGAACGCCGGGAACGCGATGTACTTCCTCCCGCTGAAAGTCATCACCCACGACCCGGGCGACCTCGACGCCGAAACCCGGTTGGCGGCCTACGAGATGCTGATGCACGAACTCAACCGCACGCATCTTGGACAGGGAATGGACATCACCTGGCACAACGAACGGGAGATCGACATCACGGAGGCACAGTATCTGGAGATGTCGGCCTGCAAGACCGGCTGTCTCGGTCGGATCGTGGCCCGGCTGGCGGCCATCGTCACCGGCCAGTCCGACGCGGTCGAGGCGGCCGTCGCCAACTACGCCCAGCAGATGTCCATCGCCTTCCAGATCGGCGACGACATCCTCGACGTGGAACACTCGCTGGACAAGGCCGGCGAGTTCGGCAAGGCCTTCGGCAACGACATCCGGGAAGGCAAGAAGACGCTCATGACCATCCACGCCGTCGAGAACGCGACGCCCGAGGACGCCGCCCGCCTCGAAGAAATCCTCTGGGCCGAGGACAACACCGACGCGGAGATCGAGTGGGCCCTCGAGCTCTACCAGTCGACCGGCGCCATCGAGTACGCCCGCGAGCGGGCCCAGTCGCTCTCTGAGCGAGCGCGAACGCACCTCGACGGTCTGGACCTCGACCCCGAACCGAAAGCACAGCTCGCGGAGTTCACCCGCTTCGTCGTCGAGCGCGACGTCTAGGCGAACACGGAGTAGGTGATCAACAGCCCGAAGTACAGGAGTACCAGCGCACCGAGTGCCTTCAGCCGGAACAGCCGCAACCGCTCCTGTTCGCTCTCGTACGCCGCCTCGAACGCGTCACGCTCCGACTCGTCGAGGGCATCGGGGTGGTCGATCCCACGGTGGAGCGCCAGCAGTTCCTCGTCGGCGAACGGTGCGCCACAGTGAGCACAGACCGACGGATCCGCGTCGGGCGGGAGGTCGTACTCCGCAGGAATCTCCGGCTCGGGGCCGGTAACGGTGCCTGATCGGTCGGTCGACTGGGTCGTGTCGGTCATAGGAACGGTGGCGTGACGCTCGGTTGCGAGACGATCCAGAGACTGGTCATGGTGTAACAGATCATCACCAGGGTGAACGTGTACTGGCTCCGGATGGCCTGGAGTCGGCCGGGGAACCGGTCGAAGGCCGCGGCGTGGGCGACCCAGATGGCCAGCAGGTGCCCCAGCAGGACGAAGGTGAGGTTGAGCGCGCCGAACCAGCCCGGGACCACCCCGACGGGGACTTCTCCGGTCGCAGGCCCGGCAAGCGGTGTCGGGGCGACCGCGAGCGCGGCCGGGGCGAGCGAGAGGAAATACTCCAGATAGTGGGCCAGGTGGTAGCCGGCGGCGATGGCCAGAAGCGGCGGCGCGAACCGCTGGGCCAGGACGCGGGTCGAGACGTACGAACCGGCCAGGCGGCGCGCACCGCGAGCCGCCAGCCAGTAGGCCCCGAAGAAGGTCAGGTAGCCGGCGACCAGTGCGGCCGGGTAGAGGACCGCGGGCGGGACGCCGACGCCGACGATCCAGGTGGCGAACCCGCGCCACAGCGGGGTCGCGACCAGTCCGTCGTAGGTGGTGACCCAGACGAGCGCGACCACGAAGGCCACTTCGTCGAGGCCGTCGACGAGACGGGCGTCCGTGAGCGCGCTCCCGGGGAGTCGGAGCCGGAGGCGGCCCGTGTCGTCGTCGCGAGTCAGGGGGGCGACCCGGCCGTAGTACCGGAAGACGCGCGCGACTGGATCGGCGTCGGCGAACCACTGGTCGGGGCCGAAGACGAACGCGCCCGCGAGCGTCACGGCCGCGTAGCCGAGGATCGTGGTCGCGAGCAGTCGGGGGTCGTCGGCCAGCGGACTGACGACTTCGAGCCAGATCAGCGCGAGCAGGCCGACGACGCTCGGCCAGGCTCCGAAGCGGTCCGGATAGTCGCGGTCGAGCGTCGGGAGGGCGGTCGCAATCGTTCGGAAGGGGTTGAGGACCGGCCAGCTGTTCCCGACGAGGTAGGTCGTCATGGTGAAGCCGGCCCACCAGCCGACCCAGACGAGCAACAGGCCGAGATTGGCCAGCGCGGCGTCCGGACCGAACAGGCCGATCCCGACGATGGCCGCGAGCCCGGCGAGGCCGGCGAGGTGGCCCAGGACGACGAGGAGGCGGCGGGCGGGAACGACGGCGTCCCGGCCCCACCCGTGGAACTCCTGGATGAACAGCCGGTCGGTGACGAAGGAGGACAGCAGGAACGAGGCCCCGACAGCGCCGCCACCGGTGAGCAGGAACAGCCAGGTCGGAATCCGTATGGACTCCCGGCTGCCCGCACCGAGACTGCCGCCGTGGGCCGCGGCGGTCCCGACGAACAGCGTGGCGGCCAGCACCGGAACGAGGAGGCGGCCACAGTGGCGACGGAGTGACGGACGCATCTGTCGACGCTTGGGATGGGCCGATGGAGTAGCTTCCGGAATGGGACGGGCTGGCCGCCGTGGGGGTGGCCGGCAACGGGCGGGAGTGGCCCCCAGCGGCGACGACTTGGGCAGGTTTTTACCGGTCGACTCGTAACCCTCATTCACATATGGGCGTCGCAGACGAAACTTCGGACGACCACGGTGGCCACGGCGGTCACCACCTGCCCGCGGTCGACGACTGGCCGCGCGGGTTCGGTGAAGCCAGCTGGTGGCCGTTCATCACGGCCATCGGCGGCAGTGGCTTCTACATCGGCGCAGCGCTGTACGTGCTGGGCCGAGGTGACAGCGCCATCGTCGGCCCGATGGTCGGGCCCGGGGTCTTCATCGCGAGCGCGGTGATGTTCCTGGGCGGCCTGTACGGCTGGCTCTACCACGCCTTCGTGGTCAACTTCTGGGAGCACGGCACCGGTGAACACGACGACTCGACGTTGCGGCTGGCGATGATACTGTTCCTCGGGACGGAGATCGCCACCTTCGGCGCCGGGTTCATCTACTACTTCTTCATCCGGGCGGGCACGTGGCCACCGGGTGAACTCCCCGAGCTGTTCGGGACGCTGGTGATCGTGAACACGCTGATCCTGATCGCCAGCAGTTTCACCCTGCACTTCGCACACACCGGTCTCCTGAAGGACAACCGCAAGCAGTTCCTCGGCCTGCTGGGGATCACCCTGTTGCTCGGGATCATCTTCATCGCCGGCCAGGTCTACGAGTACTACGAGTTCATCGTCCACCGCGGGCTGGAGTTCCAGGGCGCGGTCTTCGGCAGTGCCTTCTTCGGCCTGACCGGCCTGCACGGCCTGCACGTGACGCTGGGCGCGATCCTGCTGTCCATCGTGTTCATCCGCGGGCTGCTGGGCCAGTACTCGGCGGAACGGCACACCTCCGTCAGTACGGTCTCGATGTACTGGCACTTCGTCGACGTGGTGTGGATCTTCCTCGTCGTCGTACTCTACGTCGGCGCGGAGTTCGGCATCTGAGACGGCCCTCGATTCTTTTTAGCGCAGATCCGGCACCAGCGGCGCGTCCGCCTCCGCGGTCGCCGCGGCGTCCGACCGGGCGCCTGCCCGGCGGTCGCGGCCTCGCAAATCGGTCCCGGCAGCGCCGCCGTCCGTCCGGGTGACGGAACGGGGCATCGTCGGGACGAGCGGTGCGAAATCGGCGCTTGCGTCTGTCGTGTCGTGTGGCATGTGTCGTCGGTGTGTGGCAGTCGAACGGCTGTACGCGGCGGAGAATCAGGCGGAGCGACGTACGAATATCATGATCATTTGTTCACGATACAGTGAGACGGATGAGATAATAAACGTTCCTATCATCGTGAAATAAAACGTGGAGAACAGCGCAACTGGTTTAAACAGCGAGTGGGATTCGATGTGTTGCCAACACTTATCACGAAACGTGCGCAGTTGATGATCAATGGTACAGGTCGGCCGGGGTCCGCTCAGAGTGTGTTACGTCGGTGGAGACGAGGAGGTGGCGGACTGGATCAGAGCGGGGTTCGAGCGCGTCGACCCGGAGGTACG
The DNA here is from genome assembly GCF_049605515.1 of Halorientalis pallida. Taxonomy (GTDB): domain Archaea; phylum Halobacteriota; class Halobacteria; order Halobacteriales; family Haloarculaceae; genus Halorientalis; species Halorientalis pallida_A. The sequence goes on along the minus strand of NZ_CP187158.1, from coordinate 141,371 downwards.
GCTGGTCGTGGAAGCGACGTTCGAGGACGGCCTCGAACGGATCGCCGAGGCACAACAGCGGATCGACCCGCAGATGCGGAGTCCACTCGCCGACACGGAGGACCCGTTCGACTGCCTGGTCTGTACGGACGACGCCGAGTACGATCCGGTGGCGTTCGTGGAGGCAGTGCGTGCAAAGCAGGACGATCTACCCATCGTCCTCTTTGCCGCGAACGGGGACGAAGAACTCGCCAGTGATGCCATCTCTGCAGGTGTCAGCGACTACGTGACGACAGACGGGGAAGATCCGACCGGGACGCTCGCCGAACACGTGGTCGCACTCTGTTCGGAGTATCGGGACGAGTTGAGCGAGAAGCGCCGCGGCGAACAGGCCCAGCGTCTGCTGGAGGCCAACCCGGATATGATCAGCGTCGTCCGCCCGGGCGCGGCGATCACCTACCAGAACGAGACGATCACGGAGGTACTCGGCCACCCGGTCGAAGACCTGAAAGGCACCGTACCCTACGACCGGATTCACCCCGAGGACTGGCGTCGCCTGCGCGAGGAGTTCTACGACGGCGTCATCGACACGGACCGTCCACCGAGCGCCGAGTTCCGCATCGAGGACGCCGACGGCGACTGGCGCTGGGTCGAGGCCCGCGGGCGGAACCTGCTCGACGACCCGCTGGTCAACGGGTTCGTCGTCACGACCCGTGCTATCGACGACCGCAAGCGTCGCGAACAGGATCTCGAAGGGTACCAGCGCGTCGTCGAGAACGTCGGCGACCCCGTCTACCTGCTCGACCCCGACGAGCGGCTCACGTGGGTCAATCAGGCCTTCCTCGAACACACCGGGTACGAACGGGCGGTCGTCGAGGGCGCTCAGGTCTCCCGGTTCATGCGCGAAGAAGACCTGAAGCGGGGTCGGGAACTGGTCGCCGACCTGCTCGCGGACGACGACCGCCGCTGGGGCGTCTTCGAGTTCGCGACCCAGACGGTCGACGACGAGGTGCGGTGTTACGAGGCCAACGTCGCCGTCATCACCGACGACGACGGTCAGTTCCAGGGGACGGTCGGCGTCCTCCGCAACGTGACCGATCGAGAGTGACTCACTCGCCGCCGACGCCGGTGATCTCGACGCGTGTCCCGCCGTCGGTACTGTCAACGATCCGGAGCGACCAGCCGTGTGCCTCGGCGATCCGCCGAGTCAGCGCGAGTCCGAGCCCCGAGGCTTCGTGATCGGTCGTCTCCCCGTATTCGAGCAGGCGGTCGCGGTCGTCGTCGGGAATGCCCGGGCCGTCGTCCGCGACGTAGAAGCCGTCGGCCACGTCACCGACGGTCACAGTCACGTCCGGCCCGGCGTGTGTCACCGCGTTGTCCAGCACCTGTTCGAGGAGCCGGCGGAGCCGGTCGCGGTCCGCGAGGAGTCGCCGGTCGGTTTCGACGTGGATCGACGCCGCGTCGGTTCCACAGTCGCCCCACACGGTCTCGACCAGCGATGCCAGCGCCAGCGATTCGGTCTCCTCGACCGGCTTGCCCTTCCGGGCGAGCGTGACCAGATCGTCGATCAGCGTCTCCATCCGGTCGGTCGAACGTTTGACCGCGTCGAAGTGTTCCTCGGCGTCGTCCATCTCGCGGGCCAGCTGGAGCCGGCCCGAGATGACGTTCAGCGGGTTCCGCAGGTCGTGTGAGACCGCGCCGATCAGCTCTTCGAGACGTTCGTTCTGCCGTTCGAGTTCGCGTTCGTAGGCGATCCGGTCGGAGATGTCACGCGCGACTCCGGCGATGCCGACGGTCTCACCGGCGTCGTCGGTCAGCCGTGCGCTCCGGAACTCGACTGGGACCTCGCCACCGTCGCGTCGCTGAACGGCGGCCTCGACCGTCGCCCGCCCGGTCTCGAAAGCCTCGTCGATGGCGTCGGTGATCCGCTCGCGATCCCCCGGCGCGAAGAAGGACGTGGGGTCCATCCCGTCGATTTCGGTGTCTTCGTACCCCGTGACGCCGGGAATAGACTCGTTCCAGTAGACGACGGTCCGGTCCCGGTCCAACACGAAGAATCCGTCCTGAACGGTGTCGAGGGCGTTCGCGAGGACGGCCCCCTGCCCGCCCAGATCGAGGTCGGCCAGTTCGGGTCGTGCCGAGGGTTCCGATCCGCCGTCGGTGTCGACGCGACTGCCCTGGCCGACGGCCGCGAGGATCTCCGAGGCCAGCGTCGCGTACCGGTCCGTGCCCGACCCTTTCTGCAGGTAGCCGGAGATTGCGGATTCGATGTCGGCGTCGATCCGTGCGCGGTCACGGCCGGTAAACAGGATACACGGGAGATCCGGATCGATGTCGTTGACGACCGTCACGAACTCGGCACAGTCCATGTCCGGGAGGTGATAGTCGCTGACGAGACAGTGGACGTCACCCGCACGGACGCTGTCGAGTGCCTCGGCAGCGGTCTCCGCGGAGGTCACTTCGAGGCGGTCGTCCTCGCGGCGGAGAAAGGTCGCGGCCAGATCGACGATTTCGGGGTCGTCGTCGACGTGCAGAACCCGAACCCGATCGACATCGGCGTCACTCATGCCAGCCCCTTCGGTGAGTGTACTGTTAAGGGTTGAGGGCGTTTCGGCGCCCAACGTCGTCGCCCCGCCGCAGTATGGACCGACTACTCCCCGACACCCGGCGTCGGGAAGCGAACGCATAACCAAACGCCCCCACCCACATCCGGGGCCATGGACAACGTCGCCGTCGTCGTCCTCGATACGCTACGGTACGACGAGTTCACCAGCGCCTTCGACTGGCTCCCCGGCCGTCGGTTCACCAGCGCGTTCTCCCCGTCCCACTGGGCCGTTCCCGTCCACGCCGCCCTGTTCACCGGCCGCTACCCCAGCGAAGTCGGCGTCCACAGCCAGTCCCCCGACCTCGACTGTCCAGCCCCGACCCTGGCCGAACGCCTCTCGGCCGCAGGCTACCGGACACGCGCGTTCACCGCCAACCCTCACCTCCGCCGCGACGACGGCTGGGCGCGCGGCTTCGACGAGTTCGTCGGCTATCACAGCCTCGACGCTTACCACCCCGACTCGTTCGACTGGGGCGAGTGGGTCGACGACAACACTACGACCGGCTACCGCCGCTACCTCGATGCCGTCTGGCAGTGCCTGCGCGCCGACTGCGACACCGTCCGGTCGCTCCGGGAGGGCTACGACCTCCTGACCCGTTCACCGGCCGACGGCGGCGCACGGGCCGTCCGCGACCGCCTGCGAGCCACCGACTTCGGCGACCGGGAACTTTGCTTCGTCAATCTCGCGGACGCTCACCCGCCCTACTACCCGCCGAGCCCAGGCGACGACCCGGTCGACGTGGCCGCGGCCGACGCCGTCACCGACGCGTCCATCGACCTCGACCGCGCCCGCCGGGCCTACCGCCGTTCGGTCGCCACTCTCGCGGAGACCTACCGCGACATCGTCGCCGAACTCCGCGACGCGTTCGACTACGTGATCACCTGCTCCGATCACGGCGAACTGTTCGGCGAGTACGGCATGGTCGGCCACTCGTTCGGCCTCTCCCCCGAGTTGACACGGGTTCCGCTCGTCGTCAGCGGCCCCGATCTGGAGGGCCGCGAGAACCGCGTCGTCAGCCTGCTCGACGTCCACCGGACCGTCGCGGACCTCGCCGGGATCGAGCTGGACGGCCGCGGCCAGAACCTGCTGGACGACCCCCAGCCCGTCGACCGCCTCGTCGAGTACCACGGGCCGCCCCCCGGGCAAGCGGACGAGTTCGAGCGCAGGGACGCCCCGCTCGACGCTCTCGAACGCCGTCGGTCACCGCTCTGGGGCTTCGTCGCCGCCGACGGCTCCTACGCCTACGAGACCCACACCGACGGCTTCCGGACCGTCGGCGAGTTCGACGGGGACCCCCAGGTGCGACTTCGTAACCTCCGTGCCGACCTGGACATCCGCCCCGTCGAAGACGAGTCCCCCTCGGATTCCGTCCGCGAGCGACTGCAAGAGCAGGGCTATGCGTGAGTCGATAGTTCGGGTGGAGAGGATCGTGAACCACGGTCACAGCAAAGCTGCTCCCTGATTGCAAATCCCACCACAGAGGTCGCTTTCGACCTCGCAGTGCTCGGTCAGAAAGAGCCGGTGGAGGGATTTGAACCCTCGGCCTATTCCTTACGAAGGAATCGCTCTAGCCAGTCTGAGCTACACCGGCATTTTCTTTCTCGCACTCTGTTGTCGGCGTATAACCGCAATAAGGATTGCGGATCGAACCGACCACCAGAAGCGCCACCGCCTCTCACACCCGCGTCAGTCGAACGTCCAGAACCACGTTGAGTTCGTGTGGGGCGTACGACCGCACCGTGTGGCGCGTTTCGACCGTCACGTCGTACGCCGGTTCGGCCGCCGCCCTGATCGCCCGCTCGCCGGGGCCGTAGGGATCGTCCTCGTGCTGGATGTCGTAGTAGTGCAGGACCGCCTCGTCGCCCGCCAGCGCCACCGCCGTGTCGAGGAACTCGTCGGCACTGTGGGGCAGGTTCATCACGATCCGGTCGGCCCAGTCCTCGTACTCGCCGGCCACCTCGCGAACACCGTCACTTCGCTGCGCTCGTGACGAGCCCGAGACTACGTCTCGGACGTCCCCCTGGATGGCCGTCACTCGGTCCGCGACGCCGTTGCGGCGGGCGTTCTCCCGGAGGTACTCCACGGCGACACCGTTCAGATCGACACCGACGGTCTCGGCCCCGCGGTCGGCGAAGGGTATCACGAAGGGACCCACGCCCGCGAACATGTCGAACGCCCGCTCGTCCGCCTCGACCTGCTCGGCGACGCGGTGGCGTTCGGTCGCCAGCCGCGGCGAGAAGTACACCTCGGCGAGGTCGACCGCGTACTCACAGCCGTACTCGCGGTGGACCGTCTCCGTCGCCGCCCCGTCGCCGGCCAGCACCTCCCAGTCTCTGACCCGGAGGTCGCCTTTGACCTTCGAGGCGCGGTTCAACACCGTGTGGACTGGCAGTGCCGACTCGACGATGGCGTCGGCCAGCGCGCGTGCGCGCTCGTCGTCGTCCTCGTCGACGATCGCCACGTCGCCGATGCGTTCGTAGGAGGCATCGAAGTCGACCAGCTCCGCGGGCATCGTCTGGGTCTCTCGGACGGGTGCATCGTGATCGACAACCTCGAACTCGTCGGGCACGGCCGCCGGGTCGACGACGGGGATATACAGCGATCCCTCGTCGTGTTCGATCTCGTGAGTGTCGTCGATCAACTCGGCGGCCGCGAGGTCCTGGCGGGCACGCTCGCCGTCCTCGCGGGCGACACGCACGCATGGCACCGACATGTCTGTTCGTGGGCCACCGCGGGCGGTAAGCCTTCGGTTCCATGCCGGGCCGTTTAACCGCCCCGCCCGCCCAGCAGGTGTATGCTCACGTTCGTCGGTCTCGGACTGTACGACGAGCGCTCGATCACCGTCGCGGGCCGGGAACGGCTCCGCGATGCCGACCGGGCGTTCGCCGAGTTCTACACCTCCAAACTCGTCGGCACCACCGTCCCGGAGCTGGAGACCCACCACGGCGTCGACATCGAGGTCCGCGACCGTGCCGGCGTCGAACAGGACCCCGACCCGATCCTCGACGCCGCGGCCGAGGGCGACGCCGTCTTCCTGACCGCTGGCGACCCGATGATCTCGACCACCCACGTCGACCTGCGGTTGCGCGCTCACGACCGCGGCATCGAGACCCGCGTCGTCCACGGCACGACCGCACAGACCGCTGCGAGTTCGCTGACCGGTCTCCAGAACTACCGCTTCGGGAAAGCCACGACGCTCCCCTTCGAGCGCGCCCACGGCGGCGACGGCGTCCCCGACAGCGTCGTCGAGACCGTCGGCGACAACGCCGACCGCGGCCTCCACACGCTCGTCTATCTCGACATCAAGGCCGCCGACGACGACTACATGACCGCCGACACCGCCGCCGGCCTGCTCGCGACCGAGTACGACCAGCGCCTCGCCGTCGCCGTCTGTCAGGCCGGCAGTGCCGACCCCACGGTCGTCGCCGACGACCTCGTGGCGCTGGCCGACCGGGACTTCGGCCCACCGTTGCACCTGCTCGTCCTCCCCGGCGACCTCCACCTGCTCGAACGGGACGCGCTGGTCGAACTGGCCGGTGCTCCCGAAACACTCGTCGAGAATCGGACGGTATAGCTCACTCGCCGTCGGCGCGGACCGGCGCGGCACCGAGCGCACCCTGGAGGTCGTACTCGCTGCCCGTGGCCATGTAGAGCAGGTCCTCGATCACGATCAGGACCTCGGGGAGTTCCCGCACGACCAGCCACGTGATCACGACCAGCGCGAGGACGGACCCGGTCTGGGCGAGAATCCGGTCGGCCCAGTAGTACGACACCAGCCCGGGATCGGCCGCCAGATCGAACGCGAACACGCTCGCCGTCAGCTCCGGGACCAACTGCATCTTCATGTTGCCGAAGGAGAGCCCGATGAACACGTTCCGGACGAGGTTGAGCGCGTAGATCACCGGGATCGACACCGCCAGCGCGCGGAGCTTCCGCCGGAGGGGTGCACGGACCGCCGCGATCAGCCCCACGAAAATAGCCATACTCCCGATGCCGGTACACGCGATGATGATCGTATAGGTGATCCGATACCCCGGTTCGGGATGGAAGACGAACGTGTTCCGGAACGACTCGTGACTCGAATCGATGGCGCTCCCGAGAACGACCTCGGGCTGGTAACCCAGCAGGCTCATCAGGAACTCCGTCTGCCGGGTGACCATCTCGATGAGAACCTCCTGCAGGACGAGAATCGCCTCGAAGGGCAGAAAGACCGCCCCCATCACCGCGATGGCTCGCGAGAGGACGAACAGCGAGTCACGACCCCGTCGGAGCAGGACCGCCACGTACAGGCAGCCGGGGACCGCGATCAGCGTCCCGATACCCTCGACGATGCTCTTCTGCACGAACGCGAAGTGGTAGATCTGGGTGAACCAGAAAAAGGCAAAGAGTCCCCAGGCGGCGACAGTGACGGTCCGGGCGAGGTCGCGGTGCAGGTCGTACCAGTCGAGGAGTGCACCAGCAGCGAACGTCGCGACCACCAGCCACGCCAGCGGATCCGACCACTGCGTGAACCACTCCAGGACGCCCAGCACCGTCTCGATCATTCAGGCAACCGTACGGCCAAGTCGGTCATATGTCTTGTCGTTACTGGAGCGGCCGGCACACGACCGCGGTGGACGAGTCACGACTGCTGGCCGTAGCCGTCGCTACTCGGGTAGCGTCGAAAGAAAAGCGTCGATTAAGGCCGGAAAGGATTCCGGTAGTTAGTCGCGGCGACGGACTGCGAGCAGCGCAGCGGCGACCAGTGCGACCAGTGCGAGCACGGCGGTGAAGCCGGGCCCAGTCTGGGTGGTCGTCTCTGCGGGCTCGTCAGTAGCCGGCTCTTCAGTCGGCTCTTCCGTCGGCTCTTCGGTCGGCATTTCGGTCGGCTCTTCCGTCGGCTCTTCCGTCGTGTCCGTCGGCTCCTCGGTCTCGGGCGAGACCGAAGCGGAGTCGCTCACGGCGGTGCCGTTACTCGTGGTGTACGGACCGTCCGGACTGTCGGGACCGGTGAAGTCCAGAGCCTCGTTGCCGTTCGTGTCCATGTGAGCGACCGCGTAGAGCGTGGTCTCACTGGACAGCGGGCTGATCTCGATCGTTTCCGTGAAGTCGCCCTCGCTGATGTAGCTGGAGGTGCCAACTATCTCACCGCTGGCGGAGCCGGTGCGGATCGAGACGAAGCCACCGTCGGACACGGTGCCGCTGACTTCGACGGCGCCGTCCATGACTTCCTGGTCGTCGAAGGTGATCTCGGCGGTCGGCGCGTCACCGATGACACCAGGCGTGTCATAGTCGTCGTCGAAGCCCTGTGCGTTTGCGACGAACGACGCGTTCTGTGCGCGGTCCGAGAGGTCGACCTCGGTGCTGAACGTGCCGTTCTCGGTGACGATCGCCGTCGGGTCCTCGAGGAACGGACTGTCGCCCGTGGAGCGGAGCCGGATGTTCAGCTCCGTCCCGGGTGCGACGCTCGTGGAGCCCGAGATGACCTGACCCTGGGCGGCGGCGACACGGATGACGCCACCAGCGTCGGTGTCGAAGTCGATGGACTGCTCGACGATGGACGCCTCGTCAGTGACGGTCTCCGTGTCGTCACCGATGTCGGAGTCCTCGAAGGTAGTCCAGTTGGCGACGTAGTCCTCACCGTCAACCATTCCGAGGCTGGCGGCGCTGGGACTCGGGACACTGCCATCCGAGAGGTCGTCTCGGATCAGCTGCGCGTTGGCTTCGTCGATGACGACGAACAGCGAGGAGTTGCGCTCGTCCGGAACGACCTTCATGCCGTTACCGGTCGTGGCGCTCAGGAGCAGCTCTTTCTCCTGCTGGTTCGCGGCCGTCGTGCCTTCGGTCTGCACGATGCTGAACTTGTAGTCGCCGCTCTCGTCGTAGTTCGTGATCGTGTCGAACGCCTCGGCGAAGTCGTCGGAGGTCTGATCCTCGACGAGCTTCAGGGCGCCGAACATGCTGGTCGACTGGACCTGATAGACCAGGACGTCGTCCTCCGCGACGGAGTTGTCCGTGGTCAGTTCGCCGTTGCCGGCGAACTCGTAGATCTCGGCGGGCTCGTCCTCCTCCACGTCGGAGAAGAGGTCGCCGGGCATCGTCCAGCTGGTGATGCCGGAGACCTGCGGTTCGACGATCTGGACCGTACCGACGTCGAGTTCCTCACCGTTGGTCGAGGTAACGTTGACGTCGTACTGTGCAGGTTCCATCGGGCCGTCGATACCGGCATCGGGCAGGTTACCGTCCTGACCGAGCGGACGCATGCCCGTGATCGAGACTTCGTCCTCGTTGTCGTCGGCCGAGATGGCGTACGTCAGCGAGACGTTCGCTCGGGCGTTCTGCTCGGCCGTGGTGCTGGACGAAAGGCTGTTGAAGTTCGTCCCGCCGCTCGTGACGACGGTGTTGAGGTAGCTCGGGAGGTCGTCGTTCCGACCCGCGAGGTAGGTGTTGACGTTGACCGTGACGATGCCGTCGTCGTTACCGTCCTCGATGTCGAACGTGGCGTTGAAGTTGACGTCGTTGAAGCCAAGGTTGACCGTGGCTTCGTCCGTCTCTTCGAGCTGGATCGGGATGACAGCGTAGTCACCCTGTGCGGCCGTGGCGACGCCACCGCGGAGGATGGTCGCGTCAACGTCCTCTTCTTCTTCGACCGTGACGGTCGAGGTGTCCGTGACACCGGTGTCGGTGACCTCGAACTCGAACTCGTAGTCGCCCGTGTCGATGTCCGAGAAGTTGGCCGTGATGTTGGCGTCACTGTTGACGCCACTGAAGACGACGCCGTCACCGCTGACGCCGCCCATGTCACTCGCGTCAGAGATACTGCTGACGGAGTTGTCGTCGTCACCGTCCTCGAACTCGTCGTTGAAGACTTCGACGACTTCGGCGTCGTCGAGGCCGTCAGCCGTGACCAGCAGATCGTAGCCGGTCCGTGCGGAGTCGGCCTCGAGGTAAATCTCTTCCTGCGCCGAGGAGTCGGACTGGAAGCCGACGTTCACGTTCTGCGACGTGACGGCGAAGGAAGCAGCCTGGACGACCTCGTTGAGTTCGTCGTTAGTGGCTGCAGACGCGACTTCACCGTTACCGTTGAATTCGTCACCGTCCAGTTCATTGTAGTCGCTGTTGCCAGCGATACCGTCGTTGTCGAAGTGGATAACAGCGTTGTTACCCTGACCGTCCGTAATCGCGTAGGTGCCCTCGAGGTTCTCGGTGTTGATGATCGCTTCACCGTTGTTATCGAGGGAGACCTCGCGAACGAGGGAGCCGGACGGGATGCGTTCGCCGCCACCGTCGGCGCTCTCAGTCTCGCGGATGTCGACCTGACCGCCGGCCAGACTGGGCTTCTTCAGGACGAGGCGCTGACCCTGCCAGTAGGTGCTACCGGAGTTGAGCGTCTCGTCGTACCGGTTGTTCTGGCGCTCGGTCGGGTCGTTGTCCTGCTGCGTCTGGATGCCGCTGGCGACGTTGACCGTCACCGAGGGCGAGGTCAGACCCGAGACATCGTTACCGTTGCTGTCCGTGAAGGACGCATCGGCAGTGTAACTGCTGCCACCAGCAACGTTCCAGATGATGGAGAGGCTACCCGAGAACGTAATGTCGTGCGGGGAGGACCCGACATCGGACGTGCTGGGGCTGATGTCGATGTTGAGTTGTTCCTGACCGTTCGCGAAGGACGTGCCGTCGACGGAGATCGAGTTAGCGTTGTCGTCCTGGACGTTGATCGTGTGACCACCGTCAGCGAACTCGGCTCCGGACGGCAGGTCAACGGTCAGCGTGTCCGTGTCACCATCAACCTGGACGTCGTCGATCGTAATTGAGAAACTGTGCGTCGCGTTTTCGCCCACGTCAACCGTGGACGGGCTGTCAAGGGTGCCGAACGAAGAGGCACTCTGGTTTGCCGCCGCAGCCGCTCCCGAGAGCGCGATGGTGCCGGCGAATACCGACGTAACCATCAGCGTCGCGAGGATGAGACTGCGAATTTTGTCTCGTGTTCCTGTCATAGTTTGTGTTTGTGCTTTTCGGGCGGTGCCAGCATCTTTCCCGGAAGACAGCCGCGGCCCGCACGACCGCCGCGGGGAGACTGCCAAACCGTACTCGATACTGTCACCATGGGTAGGGGTACGGTCGGAACAACTGGCGCTCGTTATAAATGCTTTGTGGTCAAATCCGCGGCTTGACACCACCCCACATACCAAAATATCGCCGTTTCGAGCGCCTATTTCGGTGATTTGGCCTCAGATGTGAGGATGTCAGTCGTTCGTGTCACAGGCGTCTGACACGAGCGGTCGGATAGCAGCCCCTCTCACCTGGCGCGCAGTCGGGACAGTAGCTGAAGGCTTCCAGACAGGAACCAGTAACCAACCGAGAGCTCGAACGAACGTTCGAGTGGGCCAACAGAGAGTACGGGGACGAACCTGTCGTGTGGCCGGGTCGTTGTCAGTTCGTGACGATCTCGACTTCGTGGCCGTCGAGAGCCACAAAGAGCACCGGCTGGTGGTCCAGCTGTTATCGGTGTCTGTTACAGCATCAGGTGGAGAAACGTTTACCCAGTAGAGGATACTACGGTTTTTCATGGCCACGTCCGTCAAGATGGACGAGGAAACCAAGTCCCGACTGGAAGAACTGCAAGCCGAGATCAAGCTCGAAACGGGACGGAAGGTGACACAGCAGGAGCTCCTCGACAGGATCGTCACGCACGCGCTGGCGACCAAGTCTGAGGTCGTCGATTCCTTCAGGGAACGGACGGTCCCGCTGAGCGACGAGGAGATCGAGGCGTTCAACGAGGGAACGTTCGACTCCGGGACGGAGACTGACGAGGACGACATCGACCGGCTCGTCTACGAGGAGGATCACCTGTGAGCGTCCTCGTCGATACCGGCGTGCTGTACGCCCACCACGACGAGGGCTCGTCCAGACACGACTCGGCGGTCGCGGCGATGAACGCGATCAATCGCGGCGAGTACGGCCAACCCTACGTGAGCGACTACATCTACGACGAGGCCGTGACGCTCACGCGTGCCCGTGCGGACGACCTCGAACCCGCGAAGCGCATCGGCCGACGAATCCGCGGCGCTGGCGATTTCACGTCACCGTTTCGGATGCTCCACGTTACGGCCGACCGCTTCGAGGCCGCAGTCGAGACCTTCGAACGGTACGACGATCAGCCGCTCAGTTTCACCGACGCGGCCAGCGTCGCGCTCTCTGAGACGGAGGGAATCGACCGGATCTGCAGTTACGACGACGATTTCGACGGGATCGTGGACCGGTTCGACCCGTCCACGATCAGTTCGTGACGATCTCGACTTCGTGCCCGTCCATCGTCTTGGTGAACGCGTAGCGGTCACCACAGCTCTCGGGGTCGCGGTAGTCCTCGGCGTGGCGGGTCAGCAGGGTGTCCCAGAACTCGTGGAGGTCGTCGGCCTGGACCGCGATGTGTCCCCAGGCGTCGCCGATGTCGTACGTGCGCCCGTCGTAATTGTACGTGAGTTCGACGGACATCTCCTCTGGGGCGGCGCCCTCGGGTTTGAGGAAGTACAGTGCGAAGTCGTCGAACTCCTCCCGCCGAAAGAGGTCGTACTCCAGTTTCCGGGTGAACCAGCCGATGGCTTCGTCGGCGTCCTCGACGCGGAGCATGGTGTGGTCGAGGCTCCACTTCGCGCCGTGGTCGCGCTCGACGATCTCGATCTCGTGGCCGTCCGGGTCGGTGACGAACGCGTACTGCCCGCCACAGGAGTCGGGATCGCGGTAGTCCTCGACACCCTCGGCCATGAGTTCGTCGTAGGCCTCGTACACGTCGTCACAGCGCACGGCGATGTGACCCCAGGCGTCGCCGAAGTCGTAGGTCCGGCCGTCGTGGTTGTACGTGAGTTCGAGCAGGGCACCGTCCTCGTGTTTGTCCGCCGGGCCGAGGAAGACGTTCGTGAACGTCTCTGCCTCCCAGCGGCCGTACTCCTCGTAGTCGAAGTGTGTCTGGTACCACTCCAGGGACTCGTCCAGATCCTCGACGCGCATCATCGTGTGGTCGAGCGTCGCGTGCATACCCGTTGGCTGGGGTGGCGCGCCGAAAAGGATATCGACGCCGGGTTCAGTACCGGAAGATCGACGCCAGATCCGACCGGTAGTACCGCCAGACGAGTCCCCACAGCAGGATCGTCCCGAACGGGATGGCGACGTAGGGCCCGGGGCGACCGAGAAAGCCCAGTGCGAACACCAACTGCCCGAACCCGGCGAAGACGAACATCGCCGCCGTGACCCGCTGGTCCTCACGCCAGACCAGTCCCGCGAGCGCACTCAGGAGTCCCACTGCAAAGAGCAGGACGCCCAGCCCCCACGCGTTCATGTACTCCGGGCGGGCGGCCGAGAACCGGAAGTAGTAGTCGGTGAGCAGGGCGAATCCCGCTGGGTCGAAGTTGACGATGCCGAAGGTGAAGAACAACGAGAGGTAGCCGTCGGTGAGGACCGCGTTCCAGGGGGCGACCGCGACGGCGATCAGCACGGGGAGACGGCGATACCGTCGGACCGTATCGGGAACAGGTTCGGGCAACTCCTGTGCCTCGTCCCGGGTGTCGTCGTGTCGCCGTTCCCCGCCGTCGTCCCCGGCCATCACTTGCGGGTCACGAGCCGGAGTACGTCCTCGTCCGCGAGTTCGTGGTCGGTCCCGACCTGTTGCTCGTCGTGTTTGGCGCTGGGTCCGGAGACACGGGCGAAGCGGAAGCGTTCCTCGAACTCGCCGCCGAGTTTCTCACAGGCGTCCTCGACGGTGTCGCCCGAGCGGAGGATCAGGGGCTCGTCGTAGTCGACGCCCCGGCCCGGCTTGTCCATGTAGATCCGGATCAGCCCGAGCGCCTCCCAGATCTTCTCTTTCAGCGCGTCCAGGCCTTTCCCCTCCTCGGCGCTGATGAACACCGCTTCGTCGGGGTCGATGTCGTGGTCCCGGAGGTTCTCCTCGACGGTGGGCAGGTAGTCCTTTTCGATCAGGTCGGCCTTGTTGACGACCTCGATGGAGGGGAGATAGACGCGGTTGTCCATCACGCCGTCGATGAGGCGGTCGATGTCGACCTGCTCGCCGACGGTCACGTCGGCGTTGACGAAGCCGTTCTCACGGAGGACCTGCTTGATCGTCTCCTCGTCCAGATCGAGGTCGACGCTGGCGTTCACGTCGATGCCGCCTTTCCCCTTCCGGCGGATGGTCACCCGCGGCGGTTCGGTGTCGACCCGGACGTTGTTCTTGTACAGTTCTTCGCGCAGGCGCGCGTACTGGTCGATCTCGAACACGTCCATGACGAAGACCACGAGATCGGCCGTCCTGACGACCGAGAGGACCGCCTGTCCGTCACCACGGCCCTCGGCGGCCCCCTCGATGAGGCCGGGCACGTCCAGCATCTGGATGTTCGCGCCGTTGTACTGGAGCATCCCGGGGTTCACGTCGAGGGTCGTGAACTCGTACTCGCCGACCTCGCTGTCGGCGTTGGTCAGGGCGTTCAACAGCGTCGACTTGCCGACGCTGGGGAAGCCCACGAGCGCGACGGTGGCGTCGCCGTGTTTCTCGACGGCGTACCCGCCGCCACCGCCGGAGCCGGACTGCTGTTTCTCGAGTTCCTCTTTCTTCTGTGCGAGTTTGGACTTCAGCCGGCCGATGTGGGCCTCCGTCGACTTGTTGTACGGAGTCTCGGCTATCTCCTCCTCGATCTCCTCGATCTCCTCCTCCAGGCCCATTAGGGGACAGTCGGCAACCGCGACTCAAAAGCGCTTTCGTTGGGTCTCGTCGCTGGGCCCGACCCCACGGACTGGGAATCGCGCCGAGGAATTATGAGTCACGGGTGAGAGACCTACGACGGATGCACACCGGAACCGACCGGCCTGTCGCTCCGATCCGGACCCACTGGCACCGGGAGGGTATCGATGAGTAGCGGCAGTCACGGCGAACGCAAACCCGAAGCGGAACTCGGCCTGCTCGACGCCACCATGATCGGCATGGGCGCGATGATCGGCGCGGGCATCTTCGTGTTGACCGGCCTGGCCGCGGAGATCGCCGGCCCGGCCGCGATCGCCGTGTTCGCGCTGAACGGCGTCGTCACGGCCTTCACCGGCCTCTCCTACGCCGAACTCGCCTCGGCGATCCCCAAGAGCGGCGGAGGGTACGCCTTCGTCCGCGAGGTGTTCGACGACCTGAGTTCGTTCCTGATGGGCTGGATGCTCTGGTTCGCGTACATGATCGCCGGCGCGCTGTACGCGCTGGGTTTCGCCCCCAACTTCCTCGAACTGCTCCACGTCTACGGGTTCGCGCCGGCCCCCGATCAGGTGGGCGCGGTCGCGCTCCCGCTGCTCGACGCCGCCGTCCCGGTCAGCGTCGGCCTGGCGTTCACCGCGGTCCTGTTACTGGTCGCGCTGAACGCCGCCTCGACTGCGGCAAGCGGGAGCGTCGAGACCATCTTCACGCTCGTGAAGGTCGGCATCCTCGTCGTGTTCGTCGCCTTCGGCGCGCTGTCGCCGATGTTCTCGACCGCCGAGTTTCAGCCACTCTTCCCCGCGGACGGCGGTGCCTTCGCCATCCTCCCCGCGATGGGCCTGACCTTCATCGCCTTCGAGGGGTACGACCTCATCACGACGGTGACGGAGGAGGTCAAGAACCCGCGCGAGAACATCCCCAAGGCGATCTTCCTGAGCCTCGCCGTGACCGTCGTGGTATACCTGGCGGTGGTTACGGTCGCCGTCGGGACGCTCGGAGCGCAGGGCCTGGCAGAGGCCGGTGAGGCCGGCATCGCACAGGCGGCGACCGAGTTCATGCCGACGGGCCTGCCGGTGATCCAGAACGGCGGGGCGATCATCGTCTTCGGCGCGGTGTTCTCGACGCTGACCGCACTGAACGCCGTCGTCATCGCCTCGTCTCGGGTCGCGTTCTCGATGGGCCGGGAAGGCCAGCTCCTCCCCTCCATCGGGCAGTTACACCATCGCTTCGGGACGCCGTTCGTCGCGATTATCGCGAGTGCGGTCGTCATGCTGGGTTCAGTGGCCCTGCCGACCAAGAGCGCGGGCAACATGTCCAGCCTGTTTTTCCTGCTCTCCTTCATCGTCGTCAACGGCGCGGTCATCCGGTTGCGCCGGGAGCGACCCGACATGAAACGACCCTACGAGATGCCCTACTATCCGGTCCCGCCGATACTCGGAATCGTGCTGAACCTGGTGTTGACGGGCGTCCTCGTCTGGTATCTGGTGCAGACGGACCCGCTGGCGCTGGTCCTCAGCGTCGGCTGGATACTGCTCGGCGGGCTGGCCTATCTCGGCCTGAACCGATGGCGGTCGGCCGGGGAGGCCGGTGGGACCGGGACGCCTGCGGACGCGGTTCCACAGGAGGACGACTGACATGACTCAGGACCTGAACGTCATCATCGTTGGCGGTGGACGCGTCGGTTTCCAGACAACGGCCATCCTCGCCGAGCGGGGCCACGACATCACCGTCGTCGAGCGTGACCCGGAGGTCTGTGACGCGATGGCCGACGAGTACGTCGCGACGATCATTCAGGGCGACGCGACCGATCCGGCGATCCTGGAACAGGCCGACGTGGCACGGGCGGACGTGATCGCTGGCCTGACCCAGAACACCGGCGTGAACCTCGCCGTCTGTCTCGAAGCCACGGAGATGAACGGCGACGGCCTCCGGACCATCGCTCGCGTCGACCGCCTCGGCGGGGAGGAGTACACACGGTTCGTCGACGCCGTCGTATTTCCCGAGCGCGCAGGCGCGCGCATGGCCGCGAACGAGATTATCGGTGGCGACGTGGAGAGCATCAGCGACGTGACCGAGACCCTCGACATCGTGCAGGTCCGGGTGGCGGAGGGTGCGCCGGCCGCGGGCAAACGGCTGGCGAACGTCAACTTCCCGACGGGGACGCTGGTCATCTCCGACGACGACGGCGAGCGCATCGCCGGCCCGGACACCACCCTCGACCCCGGGAAACGCTACGTCGTCGCCGTCGAACCCGACGTGGCCGACGAGGTCATGAACCTGCTTCGGGGCTGACCGCGAGTTTTCGCAGCCCCTCGATCACGTTCGCGTTCTGGATCAACAGCGTCCCGACGATGCTCATCACCAGTACGTAGCCGACGGCGAAGGCCGGCACGACCTCGCCGAGCGTCCCGGCGTTGCCCCCGGCAGTCGCCGCCAGCGTCGCGAGGATCAGGGAGAACTCGCCCCGTGGCACCATCCCGAGGCCGACCCGGAGCGAGCGCCGGGGATCGAGGTCGTACACCCGACCCGACAGCGTCCCGCTCAGGAGTTTGCTCGCGGTCGTCACGACCACCGCGGCCGCCAGCAGGAGTGCCACGTCCGCCAGCAGGGTCACGTCGGTGGTCAGCCCGATAGCGAAGAAGAAGACGGCCGCGAAGAAGTCGCGGGAGGGGGCGATGACGTGTTCGATGCGTTCGGTGTGTTCGGTCCCGCTGAACGCGGTGCCGACGAAGAAGGCCGCGACGGCCTCGCTGACACCCATCGCGAGCGCGACGCCCGCGACCAGCGTCGTCACACCGAGCACGCGCAACAGGAACAGTTCGTCCGAGCCAGTACTGAACAGCCGTTCGACGACGCCGGTCCCGTACCACGCGGCGGCGAGCAACACGCCGAGGAAGGCGAAGGCGGTCCCGACCGAGACGGCGGCGTCGGCCAGCGAGCCGCCGCCGAGCGCCACCGCCGAGAGGACGGCCAGGTAGATCGCGATGAAGATGTCCTCGAACACCAGCGTGCCGAGGATCGGCCCGCTCTCGGGGTTTGCCACCCACCCCTCGTCGATGATCGACTTGGTGATCACGGCCGACGAGGAGATGTAGACGATCCCCGCGAGAAACAGCGTCTCGACGGGCCCGAAGCCGAAGGCGAACCCGAGTGCGAGGCCGACGCCGAAGTTGAGTACCAGGTCGATCACGCCGATGGTCGCGATGCGGCGGCCGTCCCCGAGCAACTGGGAGACGCTGAACTCCAGTCCCAGGAAAAAGAGCAGGAGGACGATCCCGAGTTCCGCCAGGCCGGCGACGAGGTCGCTGTCGGAGACGAGTTGCAGGGACACGTCGCCGACTGCGCCGAGCGCGACCGGGGAGAGGTCACCCAGCGTGGTCGGATAGTTCGGGCCCACGAGGACGCCGATCACGATGTAGGCGGGGATGACCGACAGGCCGTACCGGTGGACGAGGGAGCCAGCGACCGCGAGCGCGGTGATCGCGATACCGATCTCGTAGAGCGCGACGGCCATCTATTCGTCCTGACCCTCGTCGCTGTCGGTCGCGTCGCCGGTGTCGCTCCCGCCGAGCATCGCCTCCAGGCTGTTCTGTTCCTCGCGGGTGCCCAGCGTGACCAGCACGTCGCCGCCGGCGAGTTCGAACGCCGAATCGGGGTTCGGATGGGTGTGATCGCCGCGCTGGACGGCCAGCACCGAGATGCCCGTCTCCTGCCGGAGGTCGGTCTCGCCCAGCGTCTTGCCGGCCAGTTCCGAGTCGGCGTGCAGGTCGAGCCACTCGATGAAGGCGTCACCGAGGGGGACCTGTACCTCGTCGGTCTCGACGGGCTGGAAGAACGCGCCCTCGATGATCGAGCCGAGCTGGCGGGCCTGCTTGCCGGCGACGGAGAACAGTTTCTCGCTGTCGGCGTCGGGGTCGGGGCGGCGGTAGACCTCGCGTTTGCCGTCGTGGTGGATGAGGACGACCAGCCGCTCCCCACCGCCGATCTCGAGTTCGAACTTCTTGCCCACGCCGGGCACCTCGGTCTCGTAGACGGTCATGCGGTGAGATTGCGGGGCCGGAGTATAAATCCCGTGTGGGCGCGCAGGCCCGAGATCCGGAGACGCGCGGGCGTCCGTTTCGATACACCTATACGGCGAGATGGCTTTTATGCGGGTGATGCCCGACGCGGCTCTGCTGCGCGACAGTACGCAAATCCTGCTCCCGGAGGAAGCGCTCGACGGCCTCCGGGAGGATCTGGAGCACCGGTTTACGCTAACGATTCGCTCTGAGGAGCAGGGGGTACGCATCCTCGGCAGTCCCGTCGAGATCAAGGAGGCGAGCGCGTACCTCTCTCGAAACGGCATCTCGGTCCAGTAGTCGGGCGCTGCCGCCCGCGGGTCCCCGCTTTTTCCACCGCAACCCGAGAGCGTGTGCCCCGTCGACACGCCGGCCGCGGAAAGCAACCGTTAAAAGCGCGCCTCCACGATAGGTTCGATATGGCTGGAACCATCGAAGTACTCGTCCCTGGCGGGCAGGCCAACCCCGGACCGCCGCTCGGCCCGGAACTCGGCCCGACGCCCGTCGACGTGCAGGCAGTCGTCCAGGAGATCAACGACCAGACCGAAGCCTTCGACGGCACCGAAGTCCCCGTCACCGTCGAGTACGACGACGAGGGCGACTTCGACATCGAGGTCGGCGTCCCGCCGACGGCCGAACTCGTCAAAGACGAGGCCGGCTTCGAGACCGGCAGCGGCGAACCCCAGGAGAACTTCGTCGCCGACCTGTCGGTCGATCAGGTCAAGCAGATCGCCGAGCAGAAACACCCGGACCTGCTGGCCTACGACCTGAAAAACGCCGCCAAGGAAGTCGTCGGCACCTGCACCTCGCTGGGCGTCACCATCGAAGGGAACGACCCCCGCGAGTTCAAAGAGCGCATCGACGAGGGCGAGTACGACGACAAGTTTGCGGCAGAGGCCTGACCCGAACGGCCCACTTCTCATTCGCTCGTCAACCCACCCAGTAGCGACTGCGCCGTGGCGTCCTCCCGGACCGCCGTCGCGGTGTGTTCGGCGCTGATCAGACACATCGGGAGTCCGATGCCCGGCGTGGTGTACCCCCCGACGTAGTAGAGGCCGTCGGCACCACCCCGGTGGCCCGGGCGGAGCGGGCCGGTCTGGCGGAGCGTGTGGGCCAGCCCCAGCGCGGTCCCGCGTGGCGCGTTGACCCACTCGGCGAACTCCGAGACACAGGCCGTCTCCTCGAAGACGATCCGGTCGCGCAGGTCGACCCCGGTGTGTGCCGCCAGGTCCGCCAGCACCTGCTCGCGGAACCGGTCCCTGACCTCGGGACCGTCGTCCAGTCCCGGTGCGACGGGAACGAGGACGACGACAGTGTGGTGTCCCTCGGGGGCCGCGTCGTCGTCGGTCAGCGACGGGACGTTCACGTAGTAGGCCGGGTCCGCTGGCCAGGCCGGCTCGTCGAAGATCGTCTCGAAGTGTGGGTCCCAGTCCTCGGGGAGGATCAGCGTGTGGTGTTCCAGCGGCGCCACGTCGCCCTCGACGCCCAGATAGAGCATGAACGCCGAGGGGGCGTAGGTCCGGTCGGTCCAGTAGTCGTCGCCGTGCTGGCGCGCCCGCGCGGGCAGGAGGTCGCGCTCGGCGTGTGCCGGGTTGGCGTTACAGACCACGCGATCCGCGCGCAGGCGGTCGCGCTCGGTGGTGACCGTCGCGGGCGGTCCGGGGTTGATCGCAGTGACGGCCTCGCCGGTGCGGAAGGTGACTCCGTGTTCACGCCCGAGGTCCCGCAGGGCCTCGACGAGGCTGTAGATGCCGTTCTCGGGGTAGAGCACGCCCAGTTCGAAGTCGACGTGGGCCATGAGGTTGTAGAGTGCGGGGGTGTTGTGGGGCGCGCCGCCGAGGAAGACGAGCGTGTACTGGACGAGTTGCCGGAGTTTCGGGTGGTCGAAGTAGTCGGCGGCGTGGTCCTGCATCGACCCGAGGAAGGTCAGGCCACGCGCCGAACGCATCACGTCGAGATCCGCCCAGTCCCGGAGCCGGGGCCGGTCCTCGTAGACGAACCGCTCCATCCCGATCCGGTAGGTCTCGGCCGCCTCGTCGAGGTACGACCGGAAGGCCTCGCCCGCGCCCGGCTCGTAGGACTCGAAGATCTCCGCGACGGCCTCGGGGTCGTCCGGGACCGCAACCTCGTCACCGTCCTTCCAGTGGATCCGGTAGTGCGGATCGAGCCGTTCGAGCGCGTAGAAATCGTCCGGATCGTGGCCGAACTGCGCGAAGTAGCGCTCGAACACGTCGGGCATGAGGTACCAGGAGGGACCGGCGTCGAACCGGAACCCCTCGCCCTCGATGCGGGTTGCCACACCGCCGAGGTCGTCGTTGCGCTCGATCACGGTCACGTCGGCACCCATCGCGGCCAGGTACGGGGCCGTCGCCAGCCCGCCGACGCCGCCGCCGACGACGACGGTTCGCTCGCCGGCCAGCGGGTCACCGTCGAGATCGGGACCGTCCGGTCCGCGGAAGCCCTCACCGTGCATGGTCGTCTCGACTAGGGAGTGAACCCATTTCGAGCCTGTGCCGAATTCCTGCGGGTCGGGAACGGCCACCCACCCTTTTTCCGACCGACTCCCTAGTCGGAGTCGATGTTCGGCGTCGTCGAGCGACGACTTCCGACCGATGACGACGGGGCGGCCGGTCGCCTGCTGGTGGCGTCGTGGGCGCTGTTCGCCGGCCTGACCGTCCTGTTCGGGGCCGCCACCGTCTCCGGGGCGACCGTACCGATACGCCTCCAGTCCATCGCGTACCTGACGCTGATGCTCGGGGTCAGCCTTCCCCACGGTGGGTTCGAGCACGTCGCCAACCTCCGCGGGCGCGGGGAGTCGTTCCAGGCCCGCTATCTGCTGGCGTACCTGCTGTTGATCGGCGCGTCGCTGACCGTGTTCGTCCTCGCACCGGTCGCGGGCCTGGCACTGGCGGTCGCCATCACCTGCCTGAAAGGCGGATTCGGTGGACTCCACGTCCTCGAATCGACGACCGCGGGCGATCACCTGAGGGGTCGGTCACAGCGGGTTCTCGGTGCGCTCGTCCGTGGGGGCGCGGTGATGGTGGTCCCGATGGTCGCGCACCCTGGCGTGTTCTACATGGTCAGCGACTACATGGTGTCGCTGTTCGAACCCGGTGCGATGGCCGGTGCCGGTTGGGTGTTCGAGTCGCCCGCCCGCGACGTACTCGGGGGCGTGTACCTGCTGGCTCTCCTGGCCCATCTGGGGTGGGGGTACCTGCGGGCCGACGGCCCCGGTTCGTGGCTCCCGGAGGCCGGCGAGACGCTGTTGCTGGTGGCCTTCTTCGCGGTGGTCCCGCCGATCCTGGCCGTCGGCGTCTACTTCCCGTGCTGGTACGCGACCCGCCAGACTGCTCGGTTGAGCGCCGACGGCCGGTCGCTTCGCGCGGTACTCGCCCGGGTCGCTCGCGGTGCCGTCGCCCCGTGGCTCGGCGCGCTGGTGCTGCTGGCCGCGCTGGCGGTCGCGCTCCCGAGCGCACCGACGACCCCGACCGGGTGGGTCGCGCTGTACAGCGTGTTCGTCGCCGTGATCGCGGTGCCACACGTCCTCGTCGGGTCGTGGCTCGACCACCAGCGCGGGATCTGGACGACGTGAGCGGTTCGGTTCGACGGGTTTAAGTTTCCGATTGGCCACGTTCCGGGTGAGACAGGCTTCGCCTGTTTCACTGACCCGTAGGAGCGTTACGCGTACTACGGAGGTGAACGATGGCAGATCAGGACATAGAGCAAGCAGTATCTAGCGCACTTGAGGAGGCACCGCCGCGGAACTTCCGCGAGACGGTCGACCTCGCTATCAACCTGCGCGACCTAGACCTCGACGACCCGTCGAATCGCGTCGACACTGGCGTCGTCCTCCCCGAGGGGACGGGCCAGGAGACGAGTATCGTCGTCTTCGCGGAGGGCGAGACCGCCCTGCGTGCAGAGGACGCCGCCGACGACGTGCTGGACGGCGACGACCTCGAAGAACTGGGCGACGACGACGACGCGGCCAAGGACCTCGCCGACGAGACCGACTTCTTCATCGCGGAGCAGAACATGATGCAGGACATCGGTCGCTATCTCGGTACCGTCCTCGGTCCGCGCGGGAAGATGCCGGAACCGCTCGACCCCGACGACGACGTCGTCGAGGTCGTCAACCGAATGAAAAACACGGTGCAGCTCCGGAGCCGCGACCGGCGGACCTTCCACACGCGCGTCGGCGCGGAGGACATGGACGCCGAGTCCATCGCGGACAACATCGACGTCATCCTCCGGCGCCTGCACGCCGAGCTCGAGAAGGGCCCGCTGAACATCGACTCGGTGTTCGTCAAGACGACGATGGGCCCGGCCGTCGAGGTGGCCTAACATGAGCGCAGAACGCAAGACAGAGACCATCCCGCAGTGGAAGAAGGAGGAGGTCGACGACCTCGTCGCCACGCTGGAGAGCTACGACTCGGTCGGCATCGTCAACATCGCCGGCATTCCGAGCCGTCAGCTCCAGGACATGCGGCGCAACCTCCACGGCACCGCCGAGCTCCGCGTCAGCCGGAACACGCTGATGGAGCGTGCCCTCGACGAAGTCGACGACGGGCTGGAGGACCTCACCGAGTTCATCGGTGGACAGGTCGGCCTCATCTGTACGAACGACAACCCGTTCACGCTGTACCAGCAGCTGGAGGCCTCGAAGACCTCCGCACCGATCAACGACGGCGAAGTCGCCCCCAACGACATCGTGATTCCGGAGGGCGACACCGGGATGGACCCGGGCCAGTTCGTCGGTGAACTCCAGGCCGTCGGCGCTGAAGCCCGGATCCAGGAAGGCTCGATCCAGGTCATGGCCGACTCGACGGTGCTGGAGGCGGGCGAGACCGTCGACAGCCAGCTCGCCAACGTGCTGAGCGAACTCGGCATCGAGCCCAAGGAAGTCGGGCTGGACCTGCAGGCCGTGTTCGCCGACGGCGTCCTCTTCGAGCCCGAGGAGCTCGAACTGGACGTCGACGAGTACCAGGCGGACATCGAGGCCGCCGTCGCGGGCGCACGCAATCTCTCGATCAACGCCGTCTACCCGACCGCACAGACCGTGGGGTCGCTGCTCGGCAAGGCGTCCGGCGAGGCCAAATCGGTCGGCCTCCAGGCGGCCATCGAGGACGAGGACTTCATGCCCGACCTCATCAGCAAGGCGGACGGGCAGGTCCGGGCGCTGGCGGCCCAGATCGACGACCCCGAGGCGCTCCCCGAGGAGCTCCAGGGTGTCGAGACGGCCGAGCCCGAGACCGAAGCGGAGCCCGACGAGGGCGACGACGAGGACAGCGAGGCGGACGACGAGCCCGAGGCTGAACCCGACGACACCGACGACGATGACGACGACGGTGACGCGGGCGATGCGATGGGCGCGATGTTCGGCTAACAACTAAATACCACCAACAAGACTACGAACCATGGAATACGTTTACGCAGCACTCATCCTGAACGAGACCGGCGAAGAGATCAACGAAGACAACATCACGGGCGTCCTCGAAGCGGCGGGCGTCGACGTCGAGGAGTCCCGCGTCAAGGCCCTCGTCGCGGCCCTCGAGGACATCGACATCGAGGAAGCCGTCGAACAGGCCGCAGCGGTTCCGGCCGGCGGTGCGGCTGCCCCCGCGGGCGGCAGCGCCGACGCCGAACTCGAAGAGGGCGGCGACGACGAAGGCGGCGACGAAGGCGGCGACGAAGCCGAAGCCGAAGACGACGGCGGCGACGACGAAGACGAGGGCGACGGCGGCGAAGGCCTCGGCGAGCTGTTCGGCTGATCGCGGCCCAGCAATCTTCTCCGTTTTATTTCCGTTCGGTAGTGGCGTCGCTTTCCGGCCCCACGCTGACCCACAGACGACGGTGGAGTGGTCATATCGGTACGTAGTTTTACATAGCTGTCCGTGCGAGACCGAAGCAAGGCCCGTTCTCGAACACGATGGAGGTGCAAGTAACGCCGTACACCCTGCCACTGGGATTTGCGGTCCTGATCGCGACCGTCGGGGCGGTGATCGCCTGGCGCCAGCGGAAGGGCCGCACCGAGATCTGGGCGATGGGCGTGCAGATCTCCCTGGCGCTGTGGTCGCTGTTCACGCTGTTGACCGTCTCGACGGTGTCGCTGTTCTGGAAGCGGCTGTGGTTCGCGCTCTTTCTCCCGACGATTCCACTGCTCGTCGTCACGACCTGTCTGTTCACGGTCCACTTCGTGGGCCGTCGGGACTGGCTCACCCGGCCACGCGTGATCGCCCTCCTGGCGTTCCCCCTGCTCACGCTCGCGCTCACGCTGACCGACGGGATCCACGGGCTCTTTCTGGTCGATGTCGGTGTCGACCGGAGTGGGTCGTTCGCCCTGCTCACCTACGAGTACGGTATCGGTGTGTACGCCATGGCGGCTGTCGCCTACAGTATCGCCATCGGCTACAACGCGTTGCTGGCCCGGCGGATGCTTCGCTCCCGGAACGTCTATCGACAGATCAGCGCGGTCATCTCCGTGTCGACGCTGGTGATCGGGCTCGTGACGGTCCTCTCGTTTGTCGAGCTCAGTCCGTTCCCACACTTCATGCTCGTCCCGTTCGTTTACCTCGTGGTCGGTGTCCTCCTCTTGCTGGGGACGGGGAGCGTGACGTTCGTCCGGATGGTCCCTATCGACCGCGTACTCGCGATGGTCGGGTCGCGGTTCGACAGCACCGTCCCGCTGGCCCGGGACTTCGTCCTCGAAGCCGTCGACAACGGCATCATCGTCGTCGACGACGAGGACCGGATCGTCGACGTCAACTCGACGGCAAAGCGGATGCTCGGACTGGACCAACCGGTCGGGCAGCACCTGACCGCCGTCGTCCGGCCGGAGTGGGTGCTAGAGTGTGGGGAGGTGGGCCCGGTACTCGACGGGGACGAACCGGTCCACGAACTCGACGACGAGGCGTGGGTCGAGACGCCCGACGGCGAGCGGTGTTATCAGGTGACGATCTCCGCGCTGAGCGAGGGCGAGCAGGCACGTGCACACGTCATCCTGCTCCACGACATCACCGACCGAAAGCGTCGGGCGGAGCAACTACAGGACCAGAAGGAGACGTTGCGGTCACGGAAACAGCAACTCGAACACCAGAACGAACGGCTCGACCAGTTCGCGGGCATCGTCTCCCACGACCTGCGGAACCCGCTCAACGTCACGTCGGGCTACCTGGAGCTGTTCGACGCGCGGATCGAGGGCGACGACGACACCGTCGAAGTCGACGCCGAAACCGTCCACGAACTCGAACGGGCCACCGACCGGATGGCGGCCATCATCGACGACGCCCTGACGCTGGCCCGGGAGGGGAAAGCGGTCACCGAAACCGAGGCCGTCGATCTGGCCGAGACCGCCGAGACTGCCTGGGAGACCGTCGACACCGCCGAGGCCACGCTGACGGTCGACGCCGACGCCGTGATCGCGGCCGACCGTGGCCGGTTGCGAACCATCTTCGAGAACCTCTTTCGCAACGCCGTCGAGCACGGTCGCGAGGACGTGACCGTCACCGTCGGCGACCTGGATCGCAACGGGGAGACCGGATTCTTCGTCGCCGACGACGGGCCCGGTATCCCGGACGGACGGAAAGACGAGGTACTCGAACACGGGTTCACCACCAGCGACGGCGGGACCGGATTCGGACTGGCCATCGTCGACGACGCCGCCAGCGCACACGGCTGGGACGTGACCGTCACCGACAGCGAGGCGGATGGCGCACGCTTCGAGTTCACCGGCGTCGGCCGACCGAACGACGACGGGCGGATCAGTGACGCCCTCGACGGCGAGCACGGACCGTCACTACGACCCGAATCCGACACCCAGCCCGCGAGCGAAGACTGACACGACCGGCTGGGCGACGAGCCCTTAAGTAGGAACGCGGGACCACCCGTTCTCGATGGCAGTCTCGACCTGGCTGGGTGTCCGGATCGCGGTCGCGCCGTCGGCCGCGGCCCTGGCGCTCGCGTTCGTCGCCGGCGGTGCGGCACTCGGCGTCGTGAGCGGCCTCGTGCCGGGACTCCACGCCAACAACATGGCGCTGTTGCTCGCCGCGGGGGCGTCCGCGGTGCCCGGGCCGCCGCGGCTAGTCGGGGCGGCGATGCTGGCCGCCGGGACGATGCACACCTTCCTCGACGTGGTTCCGGCGCTGTCGCTGGGCGTCCCGGACCCGGCGATGGCCGCGAGCGCACTCCCCGGCCACGAGCTGGTGCTGGCGGGCCGGGGCCGGGAAGCGCTCAGGCTGTCGGCGCTCGGCAGTGGGCTGGCGGTTGCACTGGCCGTGCCGCTGGCGGTCCCGGTCACCGAGGCGGTGACGGCACTGTATCCGACGATCCGGGCCAACCTGTCGGCCGTACTGGCGGCCGTGGCGGTCGGGCTGGTGACGACCGAGGGGAGCTATCGGGCGAAAGTAGGTGCCGGGCTCGCCCTGACGGCCAGCGGTGTCCTGGGACTCCTGACGCTCGATCTCCCGACGGACGGGCTGGTGAGTGCCGGCGGGACGCTGGCACCGCTGTTCGCGGGGTTGTTCGGCGCGCCGGTCCTCGTCGAGGCACTGGGCGGGGGCGGCGTTCCGCCACAGGACGACGCGACGATCGCGCTCTCGAAGCCGGCAGTCGGTGGGCTCTCGGCCGCGGGCACGCTCTCGGGCGCGGTCGTGGGGTTTCTCCCGGGCGTCTCCAGCGCCGTGGCGGCGACGGGCGCACTCCTGGCCGTCCCGTACCGCTTCGGCGCGCGGGGGTTCGTGGTGATCACGAGCGGCGTGAACACGGCCAACACGATCTTCGCGCTCCTGGCGTTGCGCGCGCTCGGGTCGCCACGGACGGGCGTGCTGGTCGCCCTCGAATCGAGCGGGGCACCGCTTTCCTTCCCGCTCTTGCTGGCCAGCGTCGCGCTGACGGCCGCGCTCGGGTTCGTCCTCGTCCCGACGGTCGGGGACCGCTACCTGTCGCTGGTCGGCGCGCTGGACTACCGGATACTCTCGGTCGCCGTGCTGACACTGTTACTCTGTCTCTCGTTCGTCTTCGCCGGCCCCGTCGGAATCGGCATCTTCGCGGTCGCCACGGTGATCGGGCTGGTCCCGCCGCGGTTCGGGTCGCGGCGGGCGGCGCTGATGGGCGTGTTGCTCGTCCCGCTGGCGCTGGGTTAGCAGTACGTCGCCGCCGGCCCGGTCGCTCGCCGTTCGATCTCGACCTCCTGCACGATGTGTGACGTTTCCTGATCGGGGCGGTAGATCAACTGGTAGGTTTCCCCCTGACAGGCGGCGTTGAGGTCGCCGTCGCTCCCGTGGCCGTCGATGTGGACGTGATCGTCGGCCTTGATTTCTTCAGTGCCAGTCCACACGTCGGCCCAGGCCACGTCGTTCCCGTCGCTGTCGACGACGAACAGTTTCGTCCCGTCGACGGTCTCACCGCCGGTGTGGGTGATGTTGAGATACGGCCGGTCGGCGTCGTTGCCCGCCCCGTCGGCCTGGTAGTGGGTGTCGAGAGTGAACTGCGGCGCTGGCGTCTCCATCGAGCCCCCGAAGCCGAGTGCGAGGTTCCCGACGACCGCCGCCAGGATCACGACGATGGCGACGACGAGGACGACACCGACGACGTTGGAGACGGCGCGGTCGTCGTTCCCGGGCCGGAATCGGGGACGAGAGTCGCTCATTATCCGGAATAGCCCAGCCTGCCACTTAACCCCACGAACGGTGTCGACGGCCGAAAGCTACAAATATTCCTTCCGTTTGAAGTATACGAGCATCCCGCCGGCGATGACCACCATCAGGAGCAGGACCGCCGGGTAACCGTACCGCCAGGTCAACTCGGGCATGTTGTACGGACTGGCGGCGAAGTTCATGCCGTAGACGCCGGCGACGAAGGTCAGCGGGAGGAAGATGGTCGCGATGACCGTCAACACCTTCATCACCTCGTTGGTCGACTGCGAGAGCGTGTTGAGGTAGATGTCCCGGGTGCCCGTGGTCAGGTCCCGGTAGGTCTCGGTGAGGTCGACGACCTGGACGAGGTGGTCGTACACGTCCCGGTAGTACTTCTCGGTCTCCTCGCGGACCTGCGAGGGACCGCCGCGAGCGAGGACGCCGACCGCCTCTCGACAGGGCCAGGCGACTTTCCGGAAGGCCAGCAGGTCCCGCCGGAGCGCGTTGATGTCTTCGAGCGTGCCGATATCGGTCGAGACCGTGACGGCCTCCTCGATGGCCTCGATGTCCGTCTCCAGGTCGTCGAGGACGGTGAAGTACTCGTCGACGATCATATCGACCATCCGGTAGGCGGCGAAATCCGGGCCGCGGTCGAGGATGCGACTGTCGCCCCGGAGAACCGCGTCCCACACCTGGTCGACGGGATCGTCGGGGGCGACCGACAGCGAGACCACCCAGTCATCGCCCACGCAGATGCCGACGGCCTCGGCGAGGATCTCCTCGTCGAAGGGCTGCTCGCCGCGGGCCAACTCGACGGTCTTGACCAGCGTGAACGCGTAGTCGTCGTAGGGCTGGGTCTTGGCCCGGACCTCGTTGCGAACGTCCTCGACGACCAGCGGGTGGATCCCGAAGGTCTCGGCGACGGTGTCGAGTTCGTCCGGGTCCGCGTCGCTGACCCTGACCCAGGTCGTGCCGGCCGCGTCCCTGGCGGCGGCGAGCTCGTCGTACTCGGTCACGCCGTCGGGTCCGTAGACGACCGCCGCGATCACGGCCGGCCCCTCCGGCCCAGTGTGGCAGTGCGGGTGGGCACGTCCCGGCTCGGTTCGCCGTGCATACGCCGCCAGTCGCCCGCACGGATCAAAAGCGTTCCCGGGGTCGCGGAGGGGGCGGGCGGCTGTCGCCCGTCTGTCGTGCGTCGGACGCGTGACAGACGCTGTACGATTTCCGGCGGAGAGAACCCACAGAGGGCACTCGGGCGGGTGTAAGGTTTAACATACTGGGGGAGAAATCTCTACGCAACCGAATACATGACGATCAATCCACGCGATTACGACCTCGACGAACTCCGGAAGATGGCCCGGGAGCGGGGTGACAGGCCCCGGTCGGGCGGTGACGGGAGCGACGCGCCCAGACCGCCCACGGGCGACGGCGAGGAGAGCGCGCGCCCGGAGCCCAACGGCTGGGACAGCCTCGACTCGGAGACGCCGTCGCGCGACCAGTTCCAGAACGGGCTCTACCGGGAACTGTTGCCCCTGGAGGCCGGCGTCGACGATCTCGAAAAACCGTATCTCGACGGCCTCCCCGAGAGCTACGCCGCCGAGTACGTCATCTTCGAGTGGCTGGAGTTCCTGCTGTCGAACTTCGGCTACCAGGGAACCAACGAGGCCCTGCAGTACTACGAGTCGGTCGGCTGGCTCACCGAGGACGTGGAGGCGGCGCTGAACGACTACCTGCTCGGGCTGGAGAGCCCCAGCGAGGAGCCACGCGGCGGCACCGTCGACGACCACAAACTCAGTCTCGTCTACATCGCGCGGCTCGTCTCGATGCGGTAGTCGGCCGACTGTTTCCCCGTCCGTCGTCGCCGCTACGTGTTTCGATTCCGAGTATAGGGAGAGAATATATACCAGAGCCGTGAGTAGCCGCGGCCGATCATGAGTGATGACGAAGATTCGGACGGACCAGTGCCGGTCGGGGTCAAACTGGGGAGTACCCGGACCGTGATCGCCCTCCCGGACGGCGAGGGTGACCTGGAGACGATCCGGACGCTGACCTGTCTGGCCACCTACGAGGATCAACTCACCGGCGAGGAACGGGTGCTGTACGGCGACGAGGCGGCGACGGAGTACCCCGACCGCGCGCAGTTCATGCTGCGCTCGGGCCTGCCCGAGGACGACGACCGGGCCGAGTTGACCAAGAAGTTCTTCGACGCCCTGATCGAGGAACACGACGTGCCCGCCGACAGCGTCGTCGTCTACGCCATCCCGACCATCGACAACGAGAAGGGACTGGCCAACCTCGAATCGGTGATCGAGGAGAGCGCCATCGGCGAGGCCGGTGTCCAGAGCTATCCCGAGTCGCTGTGTGGCTCGATCCCCGCCATCGGGGACGACCTGGAGGCGATCAGCGAGATCTTCACCGCGGTCAACATGGGCTCGACGAATCTGGAGGCCTCGGCGTACCGGCGCGGCGAGCAGTTGACCCCGTTCGCGACCGGCGCGGTGACGGGCAACGAGGTCGACCGGATGATCGCGAACAACGTCGAGGAGGAGACCCAGGGCCGGGTCAACATCGACAAGACGACCGCCCGGGAGTACAAGGAAGACCACGCCGACTTCGTCGACTTCGAGCCGTTCACCGACGTGATTCAACAGCCCGGCGGCGGCTCACACGAGTTCACCATCGAGCGGAGCGTGATGGACGCCTGCAACGACTACCTCGACGAAGTGGTCGACGAGATCGCGAACAGTTTCCTGCCCGATCTGGCCAACGACTACATGAAGGTGTACCAGCTGGCGCTGGACCAGCCCATCGTCCTGACGGGCGGGATGGCCTGTGTCCCGGGCATCGTCGAGGAGTTCGAGGAGCGCCTGAGCGAGGAACTCCAGCGTGAGGTGACGGCCACCGCACCCGAGCGGCCCGACCTCTCGGCGACCGTCGGCGCACAGCGCATCGCCGCCCACCTGATCGAGAGCGACAGTTACTGATCGCCGGATCCGGCCCAGCACCGGTGCCAGCGCGTGACCTTCGGCCCGTCGGTCCCCGTCTCGGTCACGGCCGTCGTTCGGGCCCGGACTGTGGACTCCTCGGCTCGGCTCTCGCCGTTCTCGCGACTGTTCTCGACACGTCTGAGGTCGTCGGGCAGATCCAGCGCCAACCGTGGCATACCCCACAGGGAGGCGACGGATCCACCTAAACCCCAGTCAGACACACGTCGGCGCTGTGGCACACGCGCGGGGCGCTCGACGAGACTGTAGCTTTATTTTACTATTTATAGTGTAAATATAACGTCTGACGCACCCTTTATCGAGCGCATGACTCATTATCAATGAGCATCATTGTAACTGTGCGAACCCATGTTGGCTTCCCAGGACGAGAACGCGATTTCCGACGAGGAGTTGCTTACAGGGACGGGTAGCGGGGGCGTATTCGCGAGTGGCTATCTCCACGACAAGCCGCTCATCGAGTACCTGGGAGCCGCCGAACGCGTCGCGTTTCTATTATCGAATAAGAAAAAGGGCGTCAGACGGGAGAGCGACGAGGGCGCGACGGCGTACACGCCGGGCGACGGGTATCAGGCCATCGCGGCCATCACCGACACGCGCGTTCTGTTCGTCGTGGGCGACAGCAACGGGACGGGCGATACCTCGTTTGCGGTTCCGTACACCGAGATCGAGGACGTAAAGACCCGGAGCGGGATGCTCACGAAGGGCGTCGACATCTGGACGACCGAGGGTGTCAAGTGGCACTTCGCGGTCCGGAGTACCGTCGACATCGAGCCCGCGGTCGAGTATCTGGAGCGGGCCGCAGTCGTCTGGTCGCGCGTCGAGAGTCAGCTCAGACACGCGCGCAAGCACCTCGTCGACGTTGACGACAGGCTCTCCGAGGACGACCACGACGCGGCCCGCGCGGCCGCCAGCACGGCCAGGGATCACGTCGAGGAGGCCCAGCGGAAAGCGCCGGAGCTGACGACCAACCGTGACGACGCCGTCTGGGAGCGCGTCCACGAGGTCGAACAGCGCCTCGACGCGAGCGTCATGAAGATCCACGTCTCGCGGGCCGAGAAACACGCGACGGTCGCCAACGACGAGTGGCGACAGGAGCAGTACAACAACGCCTACGACGCGTTCCTGAAAGCGCGGACGGAGTACGAGCGGGCGCTGGACATCGCACGCGAACACGACTTCCCGGAGGAGAGCGACATCCGCGAGAGCGCGGACACGGTGACCCAGAGTCTGGATCACCTGTCGAAGTCGCCGCTCCGCCGCGCCGAGACGGCCGCCGAACGCGCCAGGGACGCGGACGCACCGGCCGTCGCGGCCGAACAGTTCGAGGTCGCGCTGGAACGGTACCAGACCGCGCTCGTCCTCGACTGGGGGAGCGAGAAACAGCGGTTCGCCGGCGACAGCGACGAGTTGCGCGAGACTATCGAACGGGTCGTCGGCGAACTCGTCCACACACGTCGCCTGCTGGCCGCGTACCACCTGGCGGCCGGGAACCGCCTCCTGGCGGCCGGTCACCCCGACGCGGCGAAAGACGCCTACGAGAACGGGCGCACCGAGATCGACGACGCGCTCACGGTCGCGAAAGAGCTGCAACCGCGGCTGACCCCGATGCTCGAGGCGTCCGCCGACACGCTCGCCAGGTGTATCGAGGCCGCCGACGACCCGGTCGACGACGGCTTCGAGTTCGTCGGCGACATGGCCGACGGCGACCCGCGGACGCGCCAGCTCTCGAACGACTGATCGTTCCCGCGTTTTCCGGTCCGACCGAGCCCGTGACCCACTGGTCCGGACCGCGGACGAGAGTTATTTGACAGGCCCGCCCGAACCGGGGAGCGAATGGTCCCGTTCCGGGAGTTCGACATCGACGCCCAGCGCAGAGCCTACTGCAACGCCGCTCGGGACCGGCTCGCCGAAGACGGCCCACTCGCCGCCGCCCGTGACCGCTGGGCGTCGCTCGTCCGAACCACCCACGGTGACGTGTTCGCCGACCTCGACGCCGACGCCCCCGTCGACCGGGCGTTCGTCGAGACCTGCTACGTCGACTTCCTCCTGGATTGCCTGCTCGATGCCTTCGAGGGCAACACAGGTGTGACGATCACGAACCGGGAGCCGGGAACCGACACCGGCGTGAACGGCGGCGCGCTCGGCGACCTCCACGATCGGGTACTGCCGCCGGAGCGGGGACGGGAGCGGGTCGTGTCGGCCGTCGACGCGGAGCAGTTGCCACGGGTGACGCCGGCCTTGCTCCGGGACCGCTACACCGATGTCGTCTCGCGGGACGTTCGGCTCGCGCTCGGAGAATACTACACGCCCCGCGGGGTGGCGGACCTCGCGCTCGATGCACTCCCGGCG
Organism: Halorientalis pallida; assembly: GCF_049605515.1. GTDB lineage: Archaea > Halobacteriota > Halobacteria > Halobacteriales > Haloarculaceae > Halorientalis > Halorientalis pallida_A. The sequence goes on along the minus strand of NZ_CP187158.1, from coordinate 108,041 downwards.
TCGGTGGCCGACGCGAGCGTTCTCGACCCGGGCTGTGGATCGGGGGTGTTCCTGACCGCCACACTGGATCGGAAACGCTCGGCATGGGCCGGTTCTCCCGACGGTCTCCTCGACGCCGCCGCGTCGGTCGTCGGCATCGACGTGAACCCGGTCGCCGTGAAGTCGGCCACGCTCGCGTACTGCACGGCGCTGTTCGAGGAACTCGACGCGACCGACAGGGATCGATTCGCGGTGCCGGTCTTCCTGACCGACGCGCTCGGACTGACCCGCGACGACGAGATCGAGTTTCGCGGGGAGTCGCTCGACACGACGTTCGATGCCCTCGTGGGAAACCCACCCTGGATACCCTGGGAGCGTCTCTCAGAGCGGCTGAAGGACCGCTGGCGCGAACGGTACGTCGAGCCGCTGGACCTCCAGCCCCACGGGGGCGTCGCCGCCCGACTGGGCCACAGCAACGACGACGTGTCGGTGCCGTTCGCCTGGACCTGCGTCCACCGCTACCTCCGGACTGGCGGGACGGCGGCGTTCGTCCTCAAACGCGACCTGATGCGGGGCCCGGCCGGGGCCGTCCTCCGGCGACTGCGCGTCGGCGACCGGTCGCTCGCGCTCGCCGACGTGCAGGACCTCTCGGCGCTCGATCCGTTCCCGGCGGTCGGTGCCAACACCGCCGTCTACGCGCTCGACGCCGACGCCGAGCCGTCCTTTCCCGTCCCGGCGACTGTCTGGACGCCCGGCGACGGACGGGCGGACTTCGGCTCGGGGGCCGCGTTCCGGGAGAGTGCTACGGCGACGGCGACCGAACTCGTGCCGCTCGATCCCGAGGACGCGACGACGCCGTGGCTCCGGGCCGACGCCGAGCGGGCGGCACTGGGCAGCTGTGCCCACGAGATCAGGCACGGACTGAAAGACGACGCCAACGACGTGTTCGGGCTCGCACGGGACGATCTGGCCCAGATCGAGCCCGACCTGGTGTATCCGTATCTCAAGTCGCGACACGTCCGGAAGTGGGGGCTGACGGGGCACGACCTGCGGTTGATTCCCCAGACGCAGGCCGGCGAGGACAACGAGGCGTGGCTCCGCGAGGAGTACCCCGAGACCTACGACTACCTGCGGGCCAACCGCGAGGCGTTGACCGACCGCTCCTCGTCGTGGCTCGACCGCGGCCCCTTCTACTCGGTGTTCGGGCTCGGCGAGTACACCTGGGCCGACTACAAGGTCGCGTGGTGTCGCCTGGGGTTCAAACCCCACTTCACCGTCGTCTCGACCCGCGAGGATCCGGACCTGGGTGCGAAACAGGCGATTCCCGGCGATCACTACATGTTCGTCGCGACCGACGACCGGCGCGAGGCCCACTACCTCTGTGCCCTGCTCAACGCCGCGCCGTACCAGCGGACGCTCCGGGACCTCTCCTCGAACGGGAAGGCCAGTCTCTCGAAGTCGGTCGTCTCGGAACTGGCCCTCCCCCTACCGGCGGACTGCCCGCACGCCGACCGCCTGGCGGACCTGTCGGCCGAGGCACACGATCGGGTCGCCGCGGTCGATGGGTCCTCGGACGCGGACCCGGAACTATCGGCCATCGAGACGGAAATCGACCGTCTCGTCGAGGCGTGGCTGGCCGGCGACGGGGATGTCGCCTCACCGGAGCTACCGGGCGAGTGATTGATTAGGGAGGAGTGTCAATGGTAGATAGTTACGGGATCACAATGGGGGGCAGCACGAACGTAGAGCACACGGTGTCCAGCGACGGCGGTGGGAACGGCTACCTCGCGGGGGCGACGCTCGAAGACTTCTTCGAGGGGACCGAGGAGCCGGCGTACGTCCTGACGAACGAGAAGCGAGGGATCAAACACGAAGACGGCGACGGCGAGCGGGTCGTCAAGCCCGGCTCGGACTACAACGCCGTGGCGGCGGTGACCGACGAGCGCGTCCTGTTGCTCGTCGGCGGCAACGAGGACGGCAACGGGCGAAACCGGAGCGTCTCACTGCCGTACACGGAGATCCGGTCGGTCGAGACCAGTAGCGGCGTGCTCAAGAGCCGCCTGACGCTGACCGCGCGGACCAGCGACCGCTACACGTTCTGGCTCGGCGGCCGCGAGGACTACGGGCACGTCGAGGAGTACGTCGAGCAGGCCATCTCCTACTGGGTGACCGTCGACCGCCGCCTGGAGAAGGCCAGAGAACACCTCTCGACGGTCGAGGACAAACTCGAAGACGGCGACCCGGCGAGGGCCCGGACCGCGATCACCCGGACCGAGGAGTTGCTCGGGGAGGCAGAGCAGGTGGCCACGGACTTCCGGGACGGCGACCACGCGATGCACCGCCGGATCGCCCAGCTGGAGACGCGGCTGTCGCTTGCGCGGATCCGAACCCACTGGACCCGGGCGCGCCAGCTCGCCGGCGACGCCGAATCCGCCCGGAGCGAGGGCGAGTTCGTCGAGGCCTACGAGACCTACCGCCGCTCGCTGGCGGAGTACGAGCGCGCCATCGACCGCTCGGAGGGCGTCGAGTACCACGCCGCCGACGACATGGACGCGGAAGTGGCCGGCGTCGAGAAGGCCATCGACGAAGTGGCCGGAGCCCCGCTCAGGGAAGCAACCGAGGCGTGTGAGGCCGCGACCGACGCCACCGACCCCGAGACCGCCGTCGACCGCTGGGAGACGGCGCTGGACGCCTGTCACGACGCGCTCGCGCTCGTCCTCCGGCGCGAAGACGTATTCGACGGCGACCCCGACTCGCTTCGCTTCCAGGTCGAGTGGGCCGCCCAGAAACTGGTCGAGGCCCACGAAGCCGTCGCGGACGAGGCCCGTGATCGCGGCGACAGCGCACGCGAGACCGGCGACGGGGCGACGGCCAGCGAGGCCTACGACCGCGCGCGCGACCACTACGAGGCCGCCCGACAGGTCGCCGGCGAGTTCCGGTCGTGTGACCCCGAGCGGTTCGAGCGCGCCCTCGCGGACGTTCCCGGAGCCGACGACGCCGAGGCGGTCGACGCCCGCGCCTGAGAGACCGTTCTCATCCCCTGAGAACCCCCGTCTCGTTCTTCAGCCCCCGTCTGCAATTCCCGAGTAGCCATGCGCGAGGACACCGAACAGCGCTGTACCGGGTTCGAGGTCGGGAACGGCGACTACATCGTCTGTAATCCGGACAACGCCCACGCGTGGATCCGGTCGGACACCGTCGTCACGCTGGACGGCGAGGTCGAACGGGAACGGGACAGTTCGACCCGGCCACGCTGAGTCGACGGGCGTTCCAGACCGCCCATCTAAATACGTCCGGCCGACAACGGGCGACCATGACTACCTACCACGTGCGGCGGGCGTTCGAGACGGTCGCGACCGTGACTGCCGGCACGACGGGCACGGCAAAGAGCGACGCCGGCGAATCGATCCGCGAGTCGGTCCGCGAAGCGAGCGGCGAGACCTTCGAGTCGGTCACGACCGAGGCGACCGACGTGTTCGAGTTCCCGGCCGGTCCGTTCGACCCCTACCGGATCACGGTCCAGGGGACGGTGACGGTGGGCGTCGAGAGCGACGACGAGACCAGCGCGACCGAGACCGGCGACCAGTTGATCGAGGACCTCCTGACGGCCGCACAGCTGGACGGCTGGGAGTACCTGGACGAGGCGACGGTCGCGGGCACGGACTGAAGATGCGGTCGGGAGTGCGAGTCCCGTCCGGTCAGAGATAGTCGTCGTCGGGACCGCCTGCGGCCGGGTCCTCGGCGGTGTCCCACATGTCGTCTGCGTACTCGTCTGCTACGTCGGGCGCACCCCGGTCGTCGCCGGACACGTCGCGTGTGTACGCGTCCAGCCCCGCCGAGAGCAACGCCTCGACGGCCTCCTCCTCGGTCACGAACTCCTCGTCGACGAGCCGTTCGAACTGCGCGTGAACGTCCTGTGGAAGCGAGACTTCGACGGTCGGCACGTCCGTCACTATCCGGTCGTCCGATTTCAATCTTTGGGCTTCGATGACAGGTTCGAGGCGACACGCCTTTGCTCGGGAGACGGGTATCCCCGACAATGGGTCGGCTGGGACTGCGAGCGCTCATGGCCGGTGTCGGCCTCTCTCTGCTGGTCGGGTACGGGCTGGCGGCCTGGTTCGTCTACTCGGTGCTGGTGTGGTTCTGGGCGAGTCGGCCGCCGCTGGGGACCACGGTGGCCATCGTCGCCCTCACGACGCTGGTCTTCGGCTACCTCAGCTACCAGTACGGCACCAGTCAGTTGCTCGCCAGCGTCGACGCCACAGACCTGCCGCGGGAGCGCGCGCCGGAGCTGTACCGCCGTGCGGACCGGGTGGCCGCCGAGATGCGGGTCGAGACGCCGCGCCTCCTCGTCGCCGACATGACCGTGCCCAACGCGCTGGCGCTCGGCAGTCCCACCGACGGCGCGGTGGTCCTCGACCGGTCGCTGTTTCGCCTGCTCTCGCCCGCCGAACTGGAGGGGATCCTCGCCCACGAGTTCGCCCACCTCGAGAGCCGTGACAGTCTGGTCCAGACGCTGGCCTACAGCGGTCTGCGAACGGTGGTCGGACTCGTCACGGTCGCACTCTCGCCCGCCCTGCTCTTTCTGACCGGGCTGGCCCGGGGCGTGGCCTGGCTCCGCGGGCGGCCGGCCCGGTGGGCCGAGGGGACCGTCGGCCAGTTCCGCCTGCTGATCGGGAACGGCGTCGTCGTCCTCCTGTTCGTGTTCACACTCGCGATCCGCGCGCACTCGCGCCGGCGGGAACTGGCCGCGGACGACCGCGCGGCTTCGGTGACCGGCGATCCGCTGGCGCTGGCCCGCGCGCTGGCGAAGATCGACCGCGTGCGCGATCCGAACTGGAGCCTGCTCTCGCCGCTGTACACCCGCGGCGACGAGGAGGGGACGCTCGGCCAGGTACTCTCGACGCACCCGGCCATCGACGAGCGCATCGAGCGCCTCCGCGAGCGCGCCAGCGCGACCGACCCACGGCGGGGCAACTGATGTCGACTCCCGAGCCGAGCGACACCGCTAAGCCCCCGGGGTCGAACCCCGAGACGATGTGTCTTCCCACCCTGCAGACCTGCGCCGAGGACGGCTGTGAACGCGTCGCGATGAGTCGGAGCCGCGTCTGTTTCGGCCACGCCGAGATCGAGGAGATCGTCGGCTGAGGACGAACCTTCATGTCGCCCGCCCGTCTCCTCTCGGGCGATGACAGACGAGAGGGAGGGTTCGTGGCTGGCCGACGACTGGCGGCGAGTGGCGCTGGGGGTCGGCCTCGGGGTCGTCGTCCTGCTGGCGGTCGTGATCGGCGCCGTGTGGCTGTACAGCGGCCACCTCTACCGCACCAGCTACGAGAGCGAGTACACCTACGAGGTGACCTTGGCGACCGACGGGACCCTGACGAACGCGACGATCTATCTGCCGGTCCCAGAGGCGACCGACACCGCCGACCTCGGCGCGGCCGCCGTCGAGCGGGGGACCAACCGGTCCGGACCGTTGACCTACGAGGTGGTCGAGACCGAGCGCGGCCCGATGCTCGCCGTCTCGGCCGCCGAGTGGACCGTGACGCCGGAGTACTACCAGTTCGTCGAGCGGAACGGGCGCGGCGAGCGGGTCGAAATCTCCGAGTCCGAGTACGACCCCGAGGACCCCTCGATGGTGGTCAACGACACGCGGAGCGTCCGCTTCGAGGTGACCGTGCCCGTCGACCGGAGCGTCGACACCGGGACGCCGTGGGCCGGCGAACCGTTGCTCCGGCCCCGGGTCGACCGCCGACCGAGCGACTGCGGGTTCCCCGTCGGTGACCGGCTCCGGTGCTACGCGTACGAGTCCGCGGTGTACGCGAGTTACGACACGGCCAGCGACACCGAAGTGTACGCGTCGACGACGCTCTATGGTACCAACGCCTGGTGGGTCTTCGGCTGGAACTACGACGAGTACCGCGACGACGTGACAGTGACGCTGGACGGCCCACAGGCTGGCTGGACCGACGCGACTGGCACCCTCGAAACCGACACGGACCAGCGCGACCCGCCCTGACTCACAGGTCCGGGAAGTACCGCCCGTGAAAGCCGAAGGGGACCGCGTGCGGGAGGCGCGCTCGTGCCCTGAGCTGTAGCGTCTCGGCGTCGAACACGAGCAGGTACGTCCGCTCGGCGTCGGTATCGAGCGCGGGGGCGAGGACCACCCCTTCGTCCTCGCTGTCCCCGTCGGGACGCTGGACCATCCGCGGTTCCTCGACGTAGGTTCCGTCCTCCCACCACTCGGTGGCGGTGCCCGCTTCCACGTCGACTTTCACCAGTCCGTTGGCCCCGTCGCGGTCGGTCGCCTGGCCGTAGGCGTACCGGTACGGCTTCGTCCGGACGGCCGGGGGCACCGTCGGGAGTTCGACCCCGCCCGGATGGCGGCGGTCGTGGTCGACGGTTCCCGAGCGTGGATCGACCCGGTAGCGGTAGAGGTGGCCGTCCGGCGCGGCGGCGAAGCCACCCGAGCGGAGTTCGTCCAGCGCCAGCGCGTCCACGATGTCGGCGTCCTCGAAGGCCACGAGGTCGAGGACCACCGCGCCGTCGCGCTCGAAGGCGTTCACGTGGTGGAAGACGAAGAAGGGGTCGACGGTGGGATCGGCGACGATCTCGCCCGTCGCCCGGTCCAGCACGACGATCCGCGTCCCCGCGTCGGCGTCGTAGGAGAGCATCCCCGCGAACCCCTCGGTCCAGGGAGCGAGTCCGCGAAGCACGTCGATGTGGAGCGGTGGCTCCAGCAGGACGACGTAGTTCGGCGTGACGGCGACGTCGTGAACGTAGCCCGGCCCCTCGGCCGTGACGCGCGCGATCTCCTCGCGCTGGTCGCTCCCGTGGGGCACTCGATAGACGTAGTACTCGGTCCGTCGGCCGAAGGAGAGCCCGTAGCCGACGGACTCGCCGCGGTGGTCGTCGACGACGAAGTGGGCCGTCGCCATCTGGGTCGAGACGCCGTCCTCGAAGGTGAACTCGCCGACGGTCTCCAGGGTGTGGGGATCGAACTCGATCCAGCGGGGAACCTCGGTCTGGGCGACGAAGCGGTCGCCGATCCGGGCGAGGTGGACGTTGGCGTTGTCGGTCGGTTCGGGCGGCCCCAGGGCGCGAATCCACCGCCGGAGTTCGCTCAGCCCGCTCGCGCCGGTGGCGAACTGGCGGGTTGGTTCGCCGGCCTCGGCGCGGTCGTAGGCCTCGGTGCGGAGAAAGCGGTTGGTGTACTCGATCTCGCCGTCGTCGAACCCGTACCGGCGGAGCATGGCGAGGCCGTCGAACCAGTGGTTGACGCCGCCGCCGGCGTCGAACCGCCCCGGCCCGTTGCGGACGAGCGTCCCCGAGAGCCACGCCGGCACGGTGCCCGAGACCGGCAGTGACTCCCCCGTTCGTTCGTCGCGCAGCGTGCGAAACCCCAGTTCCGCCGCCGTATCTCGTGACACAGGTAGAACAGGAGGGCGACGGTAATCAAATTGCGGGCGCTCCCTGCGTTCCGTGTCGGCGTCCTACGTGCGGTCCTCGCGTGGCACGACCTCCATCGACATCTCCTGGCGCGGGTGAGCGGTCAGCGTCGGGAGCAGTTCCAGCGGGGACTCACCCCGGAAGTCGAGGCGGTACTGGTCCGCGACGGTGGCGACGATCAGCCGGGCTTCGAGCATCGCCAGGTGTTTGCCGATACAGTGGCGTGGCCCGCCGCCGAACGGGAAGTAGGCGAACCGCGGCCGGTCCCTCCGGCGCTCGGGACTGAACCGCTCGGGGTCGAAGGTTTCGGGGTCCTCCCAGTACTCCTCCGAGCGGTGGACGGCCCACTGGGGAAGCATGATGCTCGCGCCCTCGGGCACGGTGTAGCCGTCGATCTCGACCGGGCGTTTGGGCGAGCGGAAGATCGTGTACACCGGCGGGTAGAGCCGCATCGCCTCCTCGATGGTCCAGGTGGTGTATTCGAGGTCCCGCACGTCGGCCATCGTGGGCTGGCCGCCGTCGAGTACCTCGTCGAGTTCGGCGTGGACCCGTCGCTCGACCTCGGGGTGTTCCGAGAGCAGGTACCAGGTGTAGGTCAGCGTCAGCGCGGTCGTGTCGTGGCCCGCCAACAGCATCGTCATCATCTCGTCGCGCAGCTGCTCGTCGGTCTGTTCGCCGCGACCCCGGGCTCGCAGGAGGATCGACAGGAAGTCCATCGGGGCGTCGTCGTCGCCCTCCTCGCCTACGTCGTCGCGGCGGCGGGCGACGATCTCCTCGATCACGGACTCCAGTTCCGCGACCGCCGACTCGAACTCGGCGTCGTCGGGCATGGGCACCCAGTCGGGGAGGGCGAAGCGGATCGGATCGGGCTCGAACCGCTTGCCCAGCGGCTCCAGTTGCTCGCGGACGTGAGCGACCCGCTCCGCGTCGAGTTCGACGCCCATCATCAGATCGAGGATGACGTTCAGCGTGACGCCGGTCATCGCCTCCTCGGCGTCGATCACGTCGCCGGCCGCCCAGCCGTCGACCATCGACTCGGCGTGGCCGACGATGCGGTCCGCCATCCCCGAGAGCCGGGACATGTTGAACGCCGGGTTCGCCAGGTCACGCTGTTTCTGCCAGGTCTCGCCCTCGCTCAGCAGGAGTCCGTCGCCGAGCAGGTCGCCGAGGGCGTCGTCCTGAAACGCGGGTTTCTGGAAGTCCGCCGCGTCGGAGACGAGGATGCGCTGGATCGCCTCGGGGTCGGTGACCATGTACGTCTCCAGCGGCCCCATGTCGAACTGCGAGACGCCGCCGTAGGCCCGTTCCAGCGTCGTCACGAACGTGAACGGATCGCGAGCGTACTGGCGGCTACTTCCGAAGACCGGTTGCCCTTTGGGACCAGGTGGGGTCTGGGACATCGAGTTCACTAGGGACTGTACCACTAAATATCTGGGTCCGTCAGCGGTCTCGAAAAAACTGGCCGCGGGGGCTTACAGGAAGTCGTCGACGCCGATCCCGCCGTCGTCGTCGTCGCCGCCACCGCCACCGGGGATCTCCTCGGCGATCTTCTCGGCGAGACTCTCGAAGTCGCGGTTCTGGACCCAGACCTTCCCCGGCCCGCTGAACTTCGCGACTTTCCCCTCGCCGCCGAACGCGCGGCTCTTGACGCCGCCCGGGCGGAACGTCGAATACTGGACCGTCGAGTCGAACGCGACGATGTGTTCGGTGTCGACGTTGAACTGCTCGCCCTGCTCCAGTTCGACCGTCTCCATCGCGCCGTAGCTGTCGATGAACGTCGTCCCCGTGCCCGAGAGCTTCAGGAGGAACACGTCACCGCTCGTGAAGAACTTCGACGCGCCCTGAAACTCCGTGCTGACCTCGACGTTGGGCTCCGAGGCCAGATACGATCCCGAGTCGGCGTAGATCGTCTCCTCGTCGAGAAACCGGGCGCGCACGTCACCGGGGGCGGGCGGTGCGAGCGTCACGCTCCCGGGCTGTTGGGCAGTGAACGTGTTCATGAACACCGATTCCCCGCCCATCATCGACCGCTTGGCCGAGTCCAGCAGCCCACCGCTGCCGGTGTCGGTCGTCATCTCGATGCCGGGGTCGTAACTGACCATCGCCCCCGGCTCTGCGAGGATCTGCTCGTTCGTATCCAGGGCGACCTCTACGTCGGCGAATCCGTTCTTGCCGCGAATTTCGTACTCCATTGTCTGGTCGGGGCACTGACACCCCTGTACCTATCAGTGATCGTGTTATCGTACAAAAACGTACACACTAGTATTTTCGAGGCAGGGCAGAATCGGCCGCGAAGTCGGTCGAGCGGGCGTCACTCGGCCGAAACCTTCCGGAGGCCAAACGGACTTCAGTCGGCCGACCGTGGGTGTGAGCATGGTGAATGCAGCCATCGTCGGCGGCGGCCCCGCCGGCCTGAGTGCCGCACTGTTCCTCCAGAAAAACGGCGTCGACGCGACGGTGTTCGACACCGACGGCACCTGGATGCACAAGGCCCACCTGTTCAACTACCCCGGCGTCGGCTCTCAGGACGGCTCGGCGTACATGGAGACGCTTCGCACCCAGGTCGACAGTTTCGGCGTCGAGCGCCACCAGGGTACCGAAGTCACCGGCGTCGCGGCAGACGGCGACGGCTTCACCGTGACGACCGACGACGGCGACCACGACGCCGACTACCTGGTACTGGCGACCGGCGCGAACCGCGACCTCGCCGAGGAGCTGGGCTGTGAGTTCACCGACGAGGACGTGGTCGACGTGGACGTGGACATGGAGATGAGCGTCGACGACGCCTACGCCACCGGCGCGATGGTCCGGGCAGAGGAGTGGCAGGCCGTCATCTCCGCGGGCGACGGCGCGGCCGCCGCCCTGAACATCCTCAGCAAGGAGAAAGGCGAGAACTTCCACGACTTCGACACCCCCGCGGATGCCGACGCGACCTTCGGCGAGATGGGCGAGGAGTAATCCCCGAGTCGGCCGATCAGGCCGCCCTCGCTAGCCCACGTGGGCCGCGATCACCGCGGCTTCCGCTTTTCGCAGGAGTTCCCCCGCCGTGCTGGCCGCGCAGTCGAGTTTGGCCGCCACGTCCGCGACCGTCCCGTCGCGCGGGACCTCGTAGTAGCCCACCGCCAGCCCCGCTTCGAGCGCGGCCCGCTGGCGGTCGGTCAGCGTCGACGGCGAGCGCTCGCGCTCGAACTCGCGGACCCGCTCGATGGCCACGTCGCCCAGCGACGCGAGGTCGTCGTGGAACGCGCTCAGCGCCGTCGCCTCGCCGACCGCCTCGAACTGCACGACGCCGGTGTCGAGAAAGACGACCGGCGGGAGGAAGATGACGCCGGCGTCGGCGACCGTCTCCAGAATCGCCCCCGCGAACTCGTACTCGCGCTGTCCGAGGACGACGTAGGTTCCGTCGTCGTCCCCGACGAGCGTCCGGTCCTGGACCGACTCGACGGCGTCGACCAGCGCCGTGGTCGCCGCCCGGTCGCCATCGCACCAGAACAGCGCCGTCGCGTCCGCCGTGGGACTCCACATCAACAGCTCCACCCGCGTGACGGCCGTCTCGTCGACGAGCCGTCGGTGCAGCGGATGCACGAACCGTTCCGGGTAGATCACCGAGAACCGAATGCGTTTCATCCCGCGTTCGGCCCCGAGTTCCCCCGCCACCGTCTTAACCGACGGGTTCGGCTCGCCGTCCGTCACGGTCGGCGGGTCCGGTCCGTTCCCGAGCGGTGTCGGTCCAGCACGTCCTCACGGGTCCGGAGGAGCGTCCGGAGGTGGTCGGCATCGCTGACCGTCTCCAGATGTGCGTCGGGAATCTGCTCGGCGAGCTGACGAACGCCCGCTATCGGGACGTTCGCGTCGGCGTCGCCGTGCCAGAAGCGGACCGGAGTATCGACGGCCTCGACATCGAACTCCCACGCCGCGGCCGCGTGCTGGAACTCGGTGATCGTGCCCGACCGGTGTGTGGTCAGCGCCTCGACGAAGTCCGCGCGGACCACCTCGGCGGCCGCGTCCGGAATCGCCGCGGCATCGTCGGTGTACTGCCCGACGACGACGGACGGATCGCGACGCCGGACCAACCACGCCTGACCGCGAAGGAGTCCGCCCAACAGCGTCGGTGTCCGCGTCGCCAGGCCGCCGAGAAGCCGTTGTACCGCGGGATCGGTTCCGCCAACGTCCGGCGGCGTCGCCCCGGCGATCACGTCGACCCGCTCGATACGTCCGGGTTCGGTGGCCGCCGTCGCGAGCGCGTAGGGACACCCGCCCGAGAAGGCGATCAGGCCGGCGCGCTCGACACCGGCGTCGTCCAGCACCGCAGTCACGACCCGTGCCGTGTCCGTGATCGACCGACCGGGCCACGGCGACGACGCCCCGAATCCCGGTCTGTCGGGTGCGAGAATCCGGATCCCGCGCTCCCGGGCGGCCGTGTCGAACAGTTCGCCCAGTCGCCGCGAACCCGGTGTCCCGTGGCAGAACACGACCGGCGTCCCGTCGGGCGCACCGTACTCCGCGTACGCGAGTCGTCGCTCCCCGTCCAGCGAGACCATCGGCGGAGCGTCGTCGCCGCTGCCGTCAGCGTCTCCGGCAGTAGCCCGACCGGTCTCGCCTGTCTGCGTTGCCATACCCGACGATACCGGCCTGTGGCGTGAGAGGATGGTGGCGGATGCATGCGGTGGTTTATAAACAACGAGGGGATCCCCGGTCGGCCCTGGTGCCGGACGACTTCCGACCGACGTTTCACTCGCGGCGCGGTGACTCGTCGCTATCCCTCCTCGTCGGTAGCGACGCGAAAAGTGGGTCGGGGCGGATTGTGAACCACGGTCGTTCCGCTACGCTCCACTCCCTGGTTCAAATCCGACCAACGCTTCACTCGCGGCGCTCGTGGGTGAGCGCCGCGAGAAATTCAGTGGGTTGGGGCGGATTTGAACCGCCGGCTTTCTCCGTGTGAAGGAGATATCATAACCGGACTAGATCACCAACCCGGCGCTCGATGCTACCCCTGCGCCGGACTTAAGGGTTACCTCTCAGGCTTCCTTCTGCCGGTAGGTCTCGATCTTGTCCCGGGCGTCCGCGATGGCCTCCTTGGCCTCGCCTTCGGCCCGCCCCTGAAGCTCTTTCAGGTCGGCGCGGATCTCCTTCAGCCGGTTCGGTTCCGGTTCGGCCTCGTCGCCGCCGGTGAGATTGTCGATTCGGTCCTGAATCGGCTCCAGTTCCTCGACGACTCCTTTTTTCGCCGTCTCGCCTGCACGTTTGAGGTAGTATTGTGCGTCTTCGAAGTGTTTGTTCATATTCGTTGGTACGTCGAGGACAGATAAAAGGTTTGTGCCGATACAGCTCCAAACCGCCAGACAGCGAGCCGGTGCGTGCCCTGTAGCCGACCGACCACAAGGTTTTTCAATCTTTTAGGCATACCTAAAATCGGCTGGAACCCCGTCGGGGGGTCGGCCACGCGTCTGTCCCAACAACGCGTCCACCATGCCTCCGGCCGTCGAGGTGTCCGTGGGCATACCCTCGTCGGTCGGCTTTTCGTCACAACCCTATTGGTCCACCGGCGGGTACGTGCCGCTATGTTCACACGCCTCACGGTTCCGACGCCGTTCCAGGTCGGGGCGGTCAACGCCTACCTCGCAGGCCGGACGCTGATCGACCCCGGACCGGACAGCGAGGAGGCCTGGTCGCACCTGCTCGACGCACTCGAAGAGCGCGGGCTCGCTCCATCCGACATCGAGCGGGTCCTCGTCACCCACCCTCACCCCGACCACTTCGGGCTGGCCAATCGGTTCCGCGAGGCCGGGGCGTCCGTCGTCGCCACCCCCGACGCCGCGCGGATCATCGGCGACTTCGAGGGCCGGTTCGAGCGCGAGCGTGCGTTCTTCACCGACTTCTTCGAGCGCTGTGGGATGGCTCGCTCGACTGCCGAGACCGTCACCGGCCTCCCCGAAGTGTACCTCCGCTACGCGCCCGACGTGGCGACCGACCAGGAGATCGTCTCGGGCGATACCCTCGTCGTGCAGGACACCGTTCTCGATGTCGACGAAGTCCTCGGCCACGCCGACGGCGAGTGCATCCTCTCCTACGACGTCGACGGTGAGCGCCGCGCCGTCGTCGGGGATCACGTCCTCCCCGAGATCACGCCGAACCCCTTTCTCCTTCCGCCGGGGGAAGACCGTGACGAGCGCCCGCGCGTCCTCCCCTCGTACAACCGGTCGCTGGACCGCCTGCGCGACCGGGAGTACGACCGGATGCTCCCGGGCCATCGCGGGCTCATCGACGCACCGAGCGAACGGATCGGCGAGATCCGCGACGCCCACGAGGAACGGACCGACAACGTCCGTGACCTCGTGGACGGCCCGACCACGCCCGTCGACGTGATGGACGGGCTGTTCGGTGATCTCCCCGTCACCGAGTCGTTCGCCGGCATGAGCGAGGCCGTCGGCCACCTGGACGTACTCGAAGATCGAGGCGAGGTGACGATGCGGGATCGGGGCGGCGTCCTCGTCTACGAACCGACGTAGGTCGGCCGCCGATCAGTAGGTCGGACTCTCCTCGGGGACGCCCTCTCGTTTGTTGACCACGCGTGCGAGCGTGAACAGGCAATCCGAGAGGCGGTTGAGGTAGACGATGGCGGCGTCGTTGACGCCGGCTTCCTCGGAGGCGAAGGTGACCGCGCGGCGTTCCGCGCGGCGACAGACCGCGCGGGCCTGGTGGAGTTTCGCGCCCGGTTCGCTCCCGCTCGGCAGGATGAACCGCTCCAGCGGGTCGAGTTCGTCGTCGTAGTCGTCCATCCACGATTCCAGTTCGTCCACGTGCTCGTCGGTGATCTGCGGGTCGTCCTCCTCGGGATTGGGGTTGGCGAAGTCGGCCTGGACGACGTGGAGGTGGTTCTGGATCGATCGCAACTGGTCGTCCACGTCGTCGTAGCCCGTCGGTCGGACGACGCCGACCAGGGCGTTGACCTCGTCGACGGTCCCGTAGGCCTCGATCCGCGGACTCGCCTTCGACACCCGGTCCATGTTCCGGAGGTCGGTCATCCCCTCGTCACCGCGACCGGTATAGATCTTCATACCCCTACTGAGGCCGCCAGTTCCTTATACTTCCCCGGCGGCGAGGGCGACGGAGTTTACTGGCGGGCGGACCCCACTGATCGTATGGTCACCGGCCGGAGTCCGACCGTCACGACGCTCACCGTCTTCGTCGTGGTCTTCCTGCTGGAGTGGGTCGCGATCCCGCTCGGACTGTTCGGCACGCTGTTCGTACTGACCCCACCGGTCGCCGCCAATCCCTGGACGCTCGTGACGAGCGTCTACGCGCACATGACCCTCCAGCACCTGCTGGCGAACTCGCTCGGGCTCCTTGTCACCGGCGTCGTCCTCGAACGCGCGACGACCCGCCTGCGCTATCACGCCTTCTTCGTCGGGACCGGGGCACTGGCCGGTATCACTCAGATCACCGTCGGCAGCGCTCTCGGAACTGGCACCGGCGTCCTCGGCGCGAGCGGCGCGATCTTCGCGTTCGTGGGCTACCTCCTGGCCAGCAACCGCCTGACCGACACCGTCGTCGGCGGGATCGAGGTCCCCGCGCGCGTCCAGTTGCTCCTCTTCCTCGTCGTCGCCGCAGTCGTCACACTCGCCACTGGTTCGGCGCGTGCGGCGCTAATCGCGCACTTCACGGGGCTGTTCGTGGGATTGCTGGCCGGTCGGGCACACCTGTTGCAGGTCGACCGAACCAGTTCGATATAGCACTCGGCCGTTTATCGTCCCCGAAACCGGGACGTTGAACTATCCCGCCGTGGAACCGTCGCGTATGGCCATGGAACTCGAGCGGTCCTGTCCGAACTGTGGCGAGACGAAGACGTTCTACCGGGCGGCGAGCACGGAGCTGCACCTCGGGCAGAAGGTCAAGTGGCACTGCCCGGACTGTGACTACGGCTTCGTCCAGATCGACAGCATCGATACCGGCGCGAAAGCGTAACCGTTCGTTTTCCACTCCGTCCGACGAGTCGCTCCAGAGCGCACCCCCAGCCGGTCGTCCGACACCCCGGAGCGACCGCTATCGTTCACGGTTCACCCGAGAGTGTGGACCGTACGCGAGAGCGGTTGGGAGGCGGGCAACTGAGGTATCCGATTGACAGGCGAGACACCCCGATAAATCGGATGTCGCGATAGGAAATCCACCACAGGCGCGGATCGACGGTGGCTGCGCTATCGGCGGCCGGGTTCAGACCCGTCCGTCGATGATCTCGGCGACGCGCTGGCGGTCGAACAGCCGTTCGTCTTCGGGAATCTCCGGGTAGGGATCGCCGTCGGTGTAGCCCGGCCACTGCCCGAACCGCTCGGGGTACAACTGCTTCGCGGTCATCTCAGTCTGGAACAGATTGAGGAGCGGTCCCTGCCGACGCGCGCCCTGCGTGTAGATACGCCCCTCCTGTACCGCCGTCAACTCCGACGCGACCTCGTGAGTCCGCAGGTTCGCCCTGATCTCGCCGATGTCGTGATACGCGGTCATCGGTCCGAGAACGAGCAACACGTCCGGATCGGCTTCCAGCAGGAGTTCGTAGTCCAGCGTGATGTTCCGGCCGTCCTCGCCGTATCCCGGACCGACGGCGTCGGCCAGGGCGTCGGTCGCCCCCAGCGGCCGCGAGTGGGCGGCGTAGTACCCCGGATGGTTCAGCTTGTAGCCCCACATCTTCCCGTCGTCCGAGGTCGAGAACAACACCATCGCCGCGCTCGGGCGCTCGCTCTCGGGCGGCAGGCGTGCCTGAATCGTCGAACGCATCGCATTCCGAATCGCTGCCAACTCCTCGAACCGTCGGCCTTCCCGAAAGACCCGCGCGACCTTCCCGAAGATCTCCCAGAGCGTGTAGTACTCGTACCGATCCGTCCACTCCGACGGCGGCGTCTCGTGACTGCCGCTGAAGGTGTTCCCGAACCACGGGCCGACGCTGGTTCGGACTTCCTCGATGTCTCCTTCGTCCCACCCGTCGGCCGTCGCGACCTTCGCGGGGTCGGCCAGGTGAACGTCGCTGTCGAGTTCGATCAGCTTCTCCTTCGTCGGTTCCCAGGAGGCGTACAGTCCCTCCCAGTCGACCGAGACGCCGTCGAGACGGTGCGTGAACTTCCGGTACAGGGACTGGTGGTAGCCGGGTGCGTGCATGGCGTTGAGCGCGTCGCCGCGGCCCAGCGCCAGCGCCATGTCGGCGTGGTGCCCCAGGATCGTGAATACGTCCTCGGGGACCGACTCGAACGATACCTCACCCACCGGTGCCATCTCGACGGTGTACGCGCCGTCGCCGGTTGCGTCGGAGCGGCCAGACTCACTCTGGCCCAGCAGGTCCGAACAGCCGGCCAGTCCACCGCCGACCGCCACGGCACTGCCGTACTTCAGCGTGTCTCTGCGTGTCGGTGCTCTCGTGGCCGTGGTGTCGTCGTCCGTCATGCTCAGATGTCTCCGTCGATGATCTTCCTGACTTCGTCGCGGTCGAACAGCCCGTCACCGCCCGGGAACGCCGGGAACAGCGTCGGGTCGAACTCGCCGAACGTGTCCGGGTAGAACTGCCGCGCGACCATCTCCGTCTGCAGGAAGTTGACGATCGGCCCCTGCGAGCCGAAGGCACCGGGATAGACCCGGCCGTTCCGGACGGCCGTCAGCTGACTGCCGACCGAATCGTCTTCCATCGGCTCGACGTACTGCTCGCGGAACGCCGACCGGGAGAAACCGTCGCCGCCGCCCGTGGTTCCGATCCCCCAGTGGACGACGATGATCTCGGGATCGACTTCGAGCAGTCCCTCGTAGTCGATGGTCCCGGCTTCGACGTGGTCGGCAGAGAACGCACTCCCGACGCCCAGATCGCGATACGGTTTCATCTCGACACCCTCGGCCCGGGTGTCCATCGGGTAGAACCGCCCGTTGCTGGGGTCCGAGGCACTGTTGATCAGCGCGATATCCGGCCGCTGGGACTCGGGCGGCAGTCGCGAGTCGATCTCGCGCTGGACACGTTCGTGTACGTCTGCAAACGCCTCGTATCGAGCACGCTCCTGGAACAGGTCCGCCAGTCGGTCGAACGCCTCGTACAGCGAGTAGAGCTTGTAGTCGTGCCACTCCCGTCGACGGAGGATGTTGTTCCCGAAGAAGGGTGCGACGGCGTTCGCGACCTCCTCGGTGTCCCCCTCGTCCCAGGCGTCGTCCCAGCCGGTCTTGTGCATGTAGTTGGGGTCCATGAGGATGACGTCCGGATCCTGCTCGTAGAACACCTCCTTGTCCCAGTTCGAGGGGGACAGCGACGTGGTCTCTGACTCCGGCGGCACGTCGAGGCCGAACGGCTCGAAGAGGTACCCGGGAATCATGTTCGCCGCCGTCTGGAACCCGTCGCGCTGGCCGAGCGCGAAGGCCATGTCCGCCCACTCACCGTTGTTGACGATGTACGTCTCCGGGACCTCCTCGAAGGTCTGACACCCGACCGGCTCGATGCACGCCTCGTAGCGTTCGCTGGGGGTGCGGGTCGATTCGGGGTCGTCGCGCTGTCCGAGCAAGTCCGAACAGCCAGCCACCGCCGCACCTGCCGCGAGCGCACCGCCGTACTTCACGTAGTCGCGTCGGGTCGGTGCCTCGGTCGTTTCCGTCTCATCAGTTGCCATCTCAGAATTCACCTCGGATGATATTCGCAACGCGTCGTTTGTCGAACAGCCACTCGCTCTCCGCACCGAACGTCTCGTAGCCACGCCACTCGCCGAACACGTCGGGATAGAACTGCTTGGCGGCCATCTCCGTCTGGAAGAGGTTGATGATCGGTCCCTGATAGGCCGTCCCGCCGGGGTAGAGCCGATCGTTCTGAACAGCGGTGAGCTGGCTTCCGATATCGCTGTTGCGGAGCGTCGCTTTCTTCTCCTCGAAGGTTTCCTGGTCCACGTGTGACACGGCGTACTGGAAGACCAGTACGTCGGGGTCGATATCCAGCAGGACTTCGTAATCGACGTCTTTCGCCTCCTTCGGGTCGAGGTCGGCGAACGCGTCGTTCATACGGAGGTCCTGGTACTGCTTTTTGCCATTGCCGGCCTCGACCTTGTACAACGAGAACGTCCCCTCCTCGAAGGGGTCGTTGACGGACAGGAGCCCGACTTCCGGCCGTTCGGACTTGGCTGGGAGCCTGGACTGCAGGTCCGAGATGAACTCGTCGTGGACCGACTTCAGCGCCTCGTACCGTTCCCGTTCCTGGAAGACCTGGGCTATCTTCTCGAAGGCCTCGTACAGCGAGTAGTACTCGTAGTCGTGCCAGTCGCCCTGTCGCAGTCGAATGACGTTCCCGATGATCGGGCCGATCTCCTCGTCGACTTCTTCGAAGTCGGCCTCCTCCCAACTGTCGTCGAGCAACTGGATGAAGTTCGGGTCCATCAGGTGGACGTCGGCGTCGAGTTCGTAGAAGCGCTCTTTCGGGATGCCGTCGGACCAGAGCTGTTCGACCTCGTCCGTCGGCAGGTCCGTTCCCGGCAGATAGTCGTAAAACCGGTGGGGCCAGTTCTCGGCGAAGATGGCCGCTTCCATCCCGTCGAATTGACCGAGTGCGATCCCCATGTCCCCGTACGTGCTGAAGTAGGACATCCAGGTCTCCGGCACGGTATCGAACTGCACCTCGCCTGCTGGGGCCATCTCGACCGTGTACGGACTGCTTTCGGGCGTCGCACTCGATCCCTCGTCGCCGGTTCGACCCAGCAAGTCCGAACAGCCGGCCAGTCCACCGCCGACCGCCACGGCACTGCCGTACTTCACGTAGTCACGTCGGGTCGGTGCTGCCTGTCGAGTCGTGTCGTCGTCACGCATCGTCGATGTCCCCGTTGATGATGTCCGCGACCCGCTGGCGGTCGAACAGTTCCTCGTCGCCGGTCACGCGGCCGAACTGGTCGGGGTAGAGTTGCTGTGCGGCGCGTTCGGTCAAAAAGAGGTTGTGGACCGGCCCCTGGTGGAGGTACCCGCCGCGGTAGACCCGCCCGTTCTGGACGGCCGTCAACTCGCTTCCGACCGGATGGTCTCGCATGTAGTCGAGGACCACGTCCCGGAACTCCGCGGGCGACTTGCGCTCGTGCCCGCGCACGAGGATCACGTCCGGATCGACTTCCAGCAGCGTCTCGTAGTCCAGTTCACCCCGGTTGGTGGTGCTGAGGTTCTCGATGCCGGTGCCCGAGAGCGCGTCGCCGACGCCGAGATCGCGCCACTGCTTCTTGCTCGTCCCCAGGTCGGTGAGCCGGTACGGCGAGAACGTCTCGGGTTCGGCGGTGTTCTCGTAGGTGAGCAACACGTCAGGCCGTTCGCTCACCGGCGGCAGGTTCGACTGAATCCGGGCGATGAACTCGTCGTGGAACCGCTCGAACGCCCGGTAGCGGTCCTGTTCCTGAAACACCTGTGCGACCTTCTCGAAGGCCTCGTACAGCGTGTAGTACCGGTGGTCGTGCCAGTCGTCCGACCTGCGGAAGATCAGATTCCCCAGGAAGGGGCCGACGTTCTCGCTGATCTCGGTGATGTCCCGCTGGGACCAGTCGAACCAGTTGATCAGCATCGCCGGGTCGTAGAAGTGGACGTCGTTGTCGAGTTCGTAGAACGCCTCCTTGGAGCGGACTTCCGGGTGGCTCTCGATGGCATCGCTCGGGGCACTCACGCCGGGGATCTCGTCGTAGACGTACGTGTAGAACTCGTCGAGGTTCCCGCCGCCAGTCATCGTGTCACCGTGGCCCAGCGCCACCCCCATGTCGGCGAAGGCACCACAGTACGGTGCCCACCGGTCCGGGACCGAGTCGAACGTGACCTCGCCGGTCGGTGCCATCGTCACGGAGTACGATCCACCGCCGGGCGTCGCCGTCTCCTGGGTACTGTCACCGTTCAGGAGACTCGAACAGCCAGCGACTGCGCCACCGGCCGCGAGCGCGCTCCCGTACTTCAGCGTGTCTCTGCGCGTCGGTCCGTCCGTCGTCGTATCACTGTCGTCACTCATCGTCGAACTCCCCCTTGACGATGGCCGCGACCCGCTGTGGGTCGAACATCTGGCCCAGTTCGGACGTGTTTCCGGGCTCGGGGGGCTGGCCGAACAGGTCCGGATAGAGCTGTCTGGCGGTGAGTTCGAGCTGGAAGATGTTGACGATGGGGCCCTGGAACGCGTCACCACTCGCGTAGAGGCGGTCGTTCTGCACGGCGGTGAGCTGTTGGCCCACCGGATGGTCGTCCAGGGCGAAGAACGCCTCCGTCGCCTCGTCCGGGTTCTGCCAGTCCGCGAAGTGCAGTAGCACGTCCGGGTCCACCTCCAGCATCGCCTCCATGTCTATCTTGCCGCTGTCAGCCCACCCACTGCGCGGCCCGCTATCGAATTCCGAGAGGGCGTCGTTCGCCCCCAGCGGCCGGGTGTGTGCGTTCTGGAAGCCCGGCGCGTTCAGGTGATAGACCCAGAACGAGTCCTCGTCGCGGTTGTAGTAGACGACCCCGACCTCTGGGCGCTCGGCCTGGGCCGGCAGTTCCGCGCGGATGTCCGCCAGCATCTCGTCCCGGACGGCCTTCAGCTTCGCACCGCGTTCGGCCACCTGATACGCCTGCGCGTACCGATCCACCAGTTCCCAGATGGTGTAGAACTGGTAGTCCGACGCGGCGTCCGGTGCGACGTTCGTTCGGCTGTGATAGTTGGCGAAAAACGGCGCGATGTCCGACTCGATCTCCTCGATGTCGGCGTCGTCGAACGACGACCAGCTCGACAGCCAGACCGGGTCGATGTGGTGGACGTCGCCGTCGAGCTGGTAGAAGATCTCCTTGTCGACGCCGTCGTTGTACAGCTTCGTCAGCTCGCTCGTGTCGAGCGAGACGCCCGGCAGTTCGTCGTAGTACACCGCGCTGTAGTTCTCCGGAAAGCCCAGCGACGTGATCGCGTCCGCCTGGCCGAGCGACACGAGGATATCCGCGTCGTGGTTCGAGTACACTACCGCCTCCTCGGGTACCGCGTCGAACTCGACGGTCCCCATCGGCGACATCGTCACAGAGTAGCTGCCACCGCTCGGGGTCCCCCCGGACCCGTTCTCTCCGTCCTGGCCGACCAGATCCGAACAGCCAGCCATCGCGCCGCCGGCTGCCAATGCGCCGCCGTACTTCAGCGTATCTCTGCGCGTCGGTTCCCCACCGCTTGCCGTGTCTTCCGACATGGGATTTAGGCTCGCCTAAAGATATAAGCCACTTTCGAAATTTAGGTCAGCCTAAATCCCTCAGCGCGGCGCACCACACTGCGGGCACATCGGCGGACCGGTGTCGGGGAGTGCGAGCCCGCAATGTGGGCACTCCCCCTCGGCGTCGGGACTGGTGATGTCGTCGACGATCTCGTCGGTGGCGTCGCGGATCGCGTCTCTCGTTCCGATCTCGGTGGCGCTGTCTTCCGGTCCAGCCCCACCGTCACGGGCCGCGCGCACGAACCGGGCGCGGTCGGCGACGAACGACGCGTCGTCCTTTGTCAGGTCCGCGATTCTTTCGTCGGGAAGCGACGTGTCGTCGGCCCGGGTCAGCAAACCGAGGGCTTCGAGCGCTCGCCCGCGGACGTAGGTGTTCTCGTCGTCCAGACGCTCGATCAGCGCGTCGCGGGCGTCGGCCAGCGCGGTCGGGTCGGCAGTGCCGACTACGACGAGCGCGGTCGTGAGGTGATACCGGACGAGTTCCGCCTCGTCGTCGAGGTGGTCGGCGAGCGTCGACACCCGATGGGAGAGTCGCCCCGGGTCGCCGAGCGCGACGTGTTCGAGGGCCTTCGCCAGTTTCTCCCGCACCTCGGGTTCGTCGAATTCGAGGCCGATCCGGAGGTCCGCGAGGATGTCGGGGGTCAGCTCCCCGGGACGCGCGGCCGCGACGTACCCCAGCGCCTCCGCACAGCGTGCGCGAACGTAGTAGAACTCCGCGTCGTCGGCCAGTCGGTCGGCGAGGACCGACACCGCGTCCGTCGCGGATTCGGGATCGGACGCGGCGACGGTGACGAGCGCTTTCGCGGTCGTCAACCGCACCGCCCGCTGTTCGTCGTCGAGAAAACCGATCAGCGGCGGGAGCAGTGGCGCGACTGGCGTCCCGTCCTCCACGTACTCCCTCACCGTCCGGACGGAGCCTTTCCGTGTCTCCGGGTCGGCGGTTTGCGCGCGGTCGAGCGCGGTGCGGGCCGCGTCGAACTCGCGAGTCTCGATCAGGCTCGCCAGTCGGTCGGGGGACGGCTGCTGTGCTGAGTCATCCATCGTCGTTCAACGGGGTTGGACGGCGCTACTCCTCCCGGTGACAAGAAAGTACGCCGGACGGACCCGCCCAGCAGTCGCGAATGCGACGGCACACGGGGTCCAGGAGGCCAGTGTTCCGTCGAGAACTATCCGTTGACGATCCGTCTGCGTTCGACGCTGGTCTCGTCGACAGTCGGCTGATCCTGCGTAAGCCGAACCGTCGTAACGGAACACTCTCCCGGGGCGTAGGCCCCGAACCTGTCGACCGGGTCCGCGCCGGCGATGGTCCCGAGGATCGT
Organism: Halorientalis pallida; assembly: GCF_049605515.1. GTDB lineage: Archaea > Halobacteriota > Halobacteria > Halobacteriales > Haloarculaceae > Halorientalis > Halorientalis pallida_A. The sequence continues at coordinate 85,111 of NZ_CP187158.1, read as the reverse complement.
CGCGATCGGGAAGTCGTGTGTGACCACGAGAATCCGGTCGTCGTCACCGGCCTCCGAACACAGTCGACGCCACCGACCGACGACGCGATGCCGGCCCGCAGTCAGCGTCTCGCCGCTTCGCGGGAGGGGCTGTAGTACGTCGATGTCGGTGCGTGGTTCGTTCGGGCCGTCGGTGAGTGCCAGTTCCTCGTAATCGAGGCCCTGGTACACTCCGGCGTCGCGCGGTCGCCACGCAGACTCGACGGTCGGGCGGGGTTCGACACCCGCGAGACGGACGAGTGCAGCCGTCTCCCGTGCGGCGAGCGTCTCGGCGGCGTACATCCGGTCGAACTCGTAGGTCGACGCCAGCCCGCGCGCGATAGTCTCGACCGACTCGCGGCCGGCCTGGGTGAGCGGGACGGGCGCGTGCCCGTGCAGTCGGTTCTCTCGATCCCATTCGGTCTCTCCGTGTCGTAGCAAAACGATCTCTGTCATGCTGTGGTGGCTGTCGGCGGTGTGGTGATGCGCCGTGGACGCGTCCGGTCCGGCGCTGCTGCCGCAATTGTCTGGTCGGTTCAGGCGGTCGGACTCACGGTCACTCCTCGCGACGGAACGTCGTCGTGCGGCCCCAGCTGGTCGCTTTCCCCCAGAGGCCCGACCGCATACACTCGAGTTCGACGATCTGTGAGTTGTCGACGAATAAATTCACGTTCGGTCCGAAGTTCTTGACGTACCACTCGAACATCTCCGGCCCCGGGGCCTCGAACACGAGATTCTCCATGCCGAGTTCGTTGGCCAGTTCGTAGACCACGTCCGTCCGCCACTCGTGGACCTCCTCGGTGATCCCCTCGGCCTCGACCATCAGGAGGTCCGCGCCGGCGTCGAGGTGGCGCTGTCCCTCCCGAATCGCCATCGACGGGTCCTGCTGGCCCTCGCGCTCCAGGTCGTCCGGATCCGACGCTCCGCCGGCCCCGAACTGGACGTTGATTTCGGGCTTCGGCTTGAGGTCGTAGTCCGCGACCAGTTCGGTCAGCGCGACCAGGTCCTCCGTGTCGATGGCCAGGAAGCCACTGGAGATCTCCACGATGTCGAAGCCCAGCGATTTGGCCTCGGCGACGTACTCCTCGACCTTGTCGTTGTCTCGCACGAGAACGTTCTCGACGAACCCGCCCGTCGAGACCTCGACGTCGTGGTCGTGGCAGATGCCGATCAGTTCCTCGACGGTCTCCCGGTCCATCAGCGCGAACGACCCGCCCGAGAACTTGTAGATGTCGACGTACTGGCCCATCGTCTCCAGGATGTCGCGCAACTCCCGCGGCCCCATCGGATCGTAGTAGGGACCCCGGATCTCGGTGATACCCTTCGTCCGCGGTTTCTCGGGCCGGTCGTTGACGTGCAGGAAGTCGAACGCTCGCTGTGACATGTGCAATCGACCCTACAGCGCCCACCCATTTGTATTTTTAGGTCGGCCTAAAACAAACTGCATTCTTGCGGTTTGCGGACGCGAAGCTGTCGGTGCTAGCGGACGGGGCTGTGGGTGCCGACGGAGGGCGGTGTCCGCGTCAGTGGGCTGGCGTTCGGGGGCGGGACCCGGTCAGTCGAGCAACGCGACCAGGTCGGCGACCGTGTTCGATTCGAGGTTCCTGACCGTGTCGACGATCTCCTCGCGACGCTGCTGGTCGTAGCGGTCGCGGGCCATCGTGTGGAACTTCGCCTCGACCTGTTCCCAGTCCATCGAGTTGTTCGGGTGGCCCTGGAAGTCGTCTTTCCGGGTTTCGAGGGTGGTGCCGTCCGTGAGCGTGATCGTCAGGTTCGCGGGCATCTCGCCGGACTCGAACCGCTCGGTGAGTTCGGGGTCTTCCTCGACCGTGACGGTCCGGAGGAGCGACTGCACGTCGTCGCGCTGGATGCGCTCGGGATCGTACGCGTCGTTGGTCATCTCGCGGTCGATCAACGCGGCCGCGAGCATGTACGGCAACGAGTGGTCGGCCTGGGCCTTCGTCTCGACCTCGTGGCGGTCGCCCTCGCCGCCGCCGATGATCAGCTTCGCGCCGTGGAACGTGTCGAGGTGGATCGACTCCACCTGCTCGTGGTCGAGGTCGTGCTCCTCGGCGAGTTCGATGATCCCCTCGACCGCCGACTGAGCGTAGGTCTCGGCGACGTAACGTTTGGTCATCGTATCGAAGACACGCTCACACCCGGCACTGAGGTCCACGTCGAACTCGCCGCTGACGATGTGTTTCCACCCTTTCTGACCCTCGAAGAGGTTGGTCGGCCCTTCCATACCGTTCTCGGCGAGCAGGCAGGAGTACACCCCGTTGCGGGCCGCGTTCGCGCTGGCGATCCCCTTCCACTCGTTGATCCCGCCAGTCCGGGTCACCCGAAGCGCGTTGTGGGCCGTGCCGGCGATGCCGACCGCGTGGCGGAGCTGTTCGCGGTCGAGGTCGAGAATCGACCCCGATCCGGCGGCTGCGGACAGGACGGTGTGGGTGACGTGATCCCAGCCCTTGTCCCGGACTGGCGCGTTCCAGGCCAGTTCACCCTGGAGTTCGTACGCGACACCGACAGCCTCGATCAGGTCCTGACCCGACGCGTCGACGCGCTCACCGCAGGCGATCACGCTCGCGATGTTGTCGCTTGGGTGGGGCGTCTCCCCCGGCGCGAGGAACGAGTCCATGTAGTCCAGATAGCGCGTCAGGGCGGTGTTGTGCATGGCCGCCTGTGACGGCGACGCACTCCCGGACCGTCCCCACAGGGTGCAGGACCCGCCATCGCTCACGTCCGACACCGTCTCCGCGACGATCTCTACGGGTGCCTCCCCGAGCGCACCGATCCCGATACCCACGGAGTCTAACACCCGTTTTTTCAGCTCCTCGACCACGTCGTCGTCGAACTCGTCGTACTCGACTGCCTGTACGAAGTCGGCGATGGCTCCGGTCGTTGCCATGTTTTTAGGCTAGCCTAAACATTTGAAAAGCGTTTCTGTTTTAGGTCGACCTAAAACGATGTCGGCTCCACGAAACGCTCCGTGGCTTGGCGACGACTACCGAGCCGAATCACGTGAAAAAGTCGGGGTTTCGGGAGAAATCGACGGCGGGTCAGAAGGGGGCCGTGTTCCTCGCCCGTACATCGAGCGTTGAAATCGCCGAAACCGGTAAACAGACCACTACGAAAGGTCACGCCAATGTCCGAATCGTTCACGAATCGAATCGCATCGCGATACAGTCAGCGAGTCGGCGTCTCGCTGGCCGCGACGCTGGCCGTGACGCTCGTGTTGGGCTCTATCTTCACCTACCACGCGGCCAACACCGGAGCCGCGGTGTCGGCACTGGCCGGCACCATGTTCGTCATCGTACTGAACCTGGGTCTGCTGGGCATCGTCCTCGGCGGCAACGTCGGCGTCGAACTCCGGCAGCTGACCGAGGTTGCCGAAGCCATCGAGGACGGCGACCTCGACGTGACCCCGGAGTCGGACCGCCCCGACGAGTTCGGCGAGCTGGCCGAGACCCTCGACGACATGCGGCTGTCGCTGGATTCGGCGTTCGAGGAATCCGATCAGGCTCGCGAGGAGGCCGAACAGGCCCGCGCGGAGGCCGAGCAGGCCAAACGGGAGGCCGAAGAACTGACCGAGACGCTGCTCGACCGGGCCGACGAGATCGGCGACGCGATGACCGCGGCCGCCGACGGCGACTTCACGCGCCACCTCGACGACGAGGCCGACGTGGAGGCCATCGAGCGCATCCTCGTCGCCTACGAGGAGATGGCCGACGGCCTCTCCGTGACGGTCGACGACATCCAGGACTTCGCGGCGGAGGTCCAGCAAGCCAGCGAGGCGGTCGCCGACGACGCCGCGACGGTCGAGGACCTCAACGCCACGCTCGCGACGGAGATCCGGGATCTCGCCGAGGACATCGGTGCGCAGGCCGAACGGCTGGACGCGGCCGTCAGCGAGGCCAACGATCTCTCGGCGTCCATCGAGGAAGTCGCCTCGACGACCGACGAGGTCGCACGCCAGGCCTCGGACGCGACCGAAGTCGGCGAGACGGGCGTGGAACGTGCCGAGCAGGCCGTCGAGGCCATCCGCGAGGTCGAGGACGCCGTCGAACGCCTGGGCGAACAGGTCGGCGCGCTCGACGACCGGATGGACGAGGTGGCGGCGACGACGGACCTGATCGACGAGATCGCCGAACAGACCAACATCCTCGCGCTCAACGCCAACATCGAGGCCGCTCGGTCCGGCGAGGCCGGCGACGGGTTCGCCGTCGTCGCCGACGAAGTCAAGGAACTCGCCGAGGAGACCCAGGACTCCATCGACGAGATCGAGGACATCATCGTCGCCGCGCGCGCGGACGTGGACACCGTCACCGACGAGATGGCGGCGACGAGAGACCGGATCGGCACGAGCGTCGGGAGCGTCACCGAGACCGGCGAGACCCTCGAAGAACTCATCGACACCGTCACCGACGTGGACAGCGCGATGGGCGAGATCGCTCGCGCGACCGAGGACGGCGCGGCCGCCACCGAGGAAGTGGCCGCGACCGTCGGCGACGTGCGCGAAGCGGCGACCGACGTGGCCGACCGCTCGCACTCGCTGGCCGACACCGCCGACGAGACCGCGGAGACGATGCAGGACGTTCGCGGGCGCGCCGACGACCTCGCGAGCCGGACCGCGGACCTCCAGCGCCGGCTGGCGGAGTTCGAGACCCGGAACGTGGACGATACGTCCGACCACGGGATGGGTGGCATGAATCGCACGGCGGCCAACGCGGGTGGTGACGATGATTAGTGCCGCGACGGTCTACGCGGCCAGCGCCGGCGTCTACGCCGTCGTGATCGCGGCACTGGTCCTCTGGCTCCGCCGGATTCCGGAGGCCTACCACAAGTACTGCTACCCGGTGCTGGGTATCGTCGTCATCTCCGGGATCGCAGTGGCGCTCGACGCCGCCGGAATCGGCACCGTCGTCGTCAACGAGTACCCGATCACGATCCCGAGTCTGCTCGGCGACCTCATCGCGTACCCCGCGCTCTGGGCGGTCGCAGCACTGCTCGCCGGCGTCGGCCGGCGGATGCTCGCGATCACCATCGCGCTCCCGTTCGTCCAGCGGGCCTCCTTCACCATCGCCGCGACTACGGGCGGGCTGATCGCGCTGGTGATGCTGGCCGTCCTCGTAGGCGGGCACCTCGTCCTCCTCTATCTCTACCGGAACCAGATCTGGGAGGCGGCACAGTCGGTCTCGGACGAACAGCGCCTCCTGCACTGGAAAGGGCGGAACCTGCTGTTGTTCCTGATCGGGATGATCATCGTCTCGGCGGTTCTGGCGCTGTCCGGACTGTTCGACAACTTCGTCAGCGCAGTCCTGACCCAGTACATGAACCTGCTGATCCGCGCCGGCTTCGCCGGCTTCCTCTTCGCCAACGTCACGAACATCGATATCGGCGACGCGGGTGGCAGCCTCCTCGACGAGATCGGCGGCGCGGGCGACGCCGGCGGTGGACCGACGAACCCCGACCCCGCCGACTGAGTCAGTTCCCGCCGCTCAACGCCTCGTTCAGCCCGTCGACCGGAATCACGGAGTAATCGACCGTGAGCGTGTCCTTGGTCGCTCGGATCTTGCCCACGAAGGTAGAGATGTCCTCGAGGGAGCCTTCGAGGATGAACAGTTCCATGCAGTAGGCGTCGCCGACGTGGTTGTGGACGTTCGACTGGACCAGTTCCTCGTGCTGGTGGCGCAGGTGCATCATCCGCTCCTCGACGCTCGTGGTCTCGTAGTTGAACAGGACGGTGACGACGCCCATCAGTTTCCGGTCCTCCAGCCGACGGTCCTCGAACTCCCCGAGCAGGTTGCGCGCGGCCTCCCTGACGACTTCGCTGCGGCCCGTGTACCCGTGGCCGTCCGCGAACTCGTCGATTCTGTCGAGTAGTTCGTCCGGCATCGACACGCTGACGACGGTCATGCTGTTAACTCAGCGCCGCTCAGCTATTAAGGATTGGTAAGTCCCGAACTACGACCCGTCGTCGAGTGCCTGCCAGGACAGTCGGGGATTCCGGGCCGCTGCGACCTGGTCGATCCGCCGTGCGCTGGTCTCGTGGGGGGCCGCGTCGAGGGTCGCATCCGCCTCGCCGGCGACGGCGTCGAAGGCCGCGGCGAGTTGATCGAGCGTCCGTTTGCTCTCGATCTCGGTGGGTTCGGTCATCAGTGCCTCGCCGACGATTTCGGGCCACTTCGTCGTCGGCGGGTGGACGCCGTAGTCGAGCATCCGTTTGGCCACGTCGGCGGCGTCCTGATCGCCGGCACTCGCGACGAACTCGTGGTGGAACGGCCCGAAGGGCACCTCGTAGTCGACCTGTTCGGCGAGGTAGTTGGCGTTCAGGACCGCCTTCGCACTGGCGTCGGCGAGTCCGGGATCGCCCAGCCGCGCGATGTAGGCGTAGGCCTTGATCAAAACGAGCCAGTTACCCTCGAAGCCGTGGACCTTCCCGACGCTGTGTTCGGGCTCGTAACGTTCGTACCCGGTGCCGTCGGGCCGTGCCCGGACGTGTGGACTCGGCAGGAAGGGGGCCAATTCGGAGTTGACGCCGACCGGACCCGCACCGGGACCGCCGCCGCCGTGGGGCGTCGCGAACGTCTTGTGGACGTTGTAGTGCATGATGTCGAAGCCCATGTCACCGGGGCGAGCGCGCCCGAGCAGGGCGTTGAGGTTCGCGCCGTCGTAGTAGAGCAGACCGCCGGCGTCGTGGACGACCGTGGCGATCTCCTCGATATCGCGCTCGAAGAGGCCGAGCGTGTTGGGGTTGGTGAGCATCAGCGCCGCGGTGTCGTCGCCGACCGCGGCTTCCAGCGCGTCCAGATCGACGCGGCCGTCCTCGGCGCTGGGCAGTTCCACCACGTCGTAGCCCGCGAGCGCCGCGCTCGCGAAGTTGGTCCCGTGGGCGCTGTCGGGGACGACCACCTCCGTCCGGTCCTCGCCGTTGGCCTCGTGGTAGGCCTTCGCGATCAGGATGCCCGCGTACTCGCCGGCCGCACCCGCCGGCGGCTGGAGCGTCACCGCGTCCATCCCACCGATCCGACCGAGGTAGTCCTGCAGGCCGGCCATGACGGCCAGCGTGCCCTGGATCGAGTCGTCCGGCCGGTCCGGGTGGACCGCGCCGTCGGGCAGGGCCGCCACGTCCTCGGTGAACTTGGGGTTGTACTTCATCGTACACGACCCCAGCGGGAAGGGGCCGCTCTCGACGCCGTAGTTCATCTGGGAGAGCCGGGTGTAGTGGCGGGCCAGCTCCGGCTCCGAGAGGGCGGGCAACTCCAGTGAGTCCCGTGTGAGGTCGTCGGGGAGCGGCGAGTCGTCACCGCCCACGTCGACCTCGGTAGTGTCTTTCTCAGACAGCAGGGGTTCGTACCGGTCCCCGGAGTCGGTCCAGCGGGCCTGCTGGTAGCCCAGCGTCCCCGATTCGTCGTCGCTCATGGGGCCACCTCCGCCATCGCCGCGACGAAGCCGTCGAGGGCCGCCGCCGTCCGTTCGGTCACGCAGACCTGCAGGAGGTGTTCACCCACGTCGTGGACCGCGTACCCCTGATCGCGGAGGTCGGCCGCGACCGCCGTGGCGGGCTGGTCCGTCCGGGCCAGGAACTCCCGGAAGTGATGCCGGTCGTGGACCGGTGCCTGCACGCCCTCGATCTCGTCGAGGCGTGCGGCCAGATCCTGTGGATAGCGCACGCAGTCCTCGGCCAGCTCGACCAGTCCGTCCGGGCCGAGCCAGGCCGCGTGGATCGCCGTCCGGAGCGCCACCCACGCCTGGTTCGTACAGATGTTCGAGGTCGCCCGCTCCTTCCGGATGTGCTGTTCGCGGGTCTGGAGGGTCAGCGTGTAGGCTCGACGCCCGCTGTCGTCTTCGCCTGCCCCGACCAGCCGACCGGGCACCTGCCGGAGGTAGTCCTCGCGTGTGGCGAACATCCCCAGTCCCATCCCGTAGCTACGGCCCAGCCCGAGCGTACTGGCGTCACCGATCACCACGTCCGCGCCGACGCTCGCCGGTTCCTCCAGCAGGGAGAGCGCCACCGGGTCCGAGCCGAGACAGAACAGCGCGTCGTGAGCCTCGGCGAGATCGCCGACGGTCGACAGTGACTCCTCGATCACGCCCCGAACTGTGGGGGTCTCGGCGTACACCATCGCCACGTCCTCGCCCATCGTGCCTTCGAGGGCATCGGTGTCGACGGCACCGTCGGCCATCGGATAGGCCTCGACCGTCACGTCGGCACCGTCGGCGTAGTTCTCCAGCACTGCCCGCCGTCCGGTCGCGAGGTGGGCGGGGACGAGAACGCGGTCGCCCGAGACCGACCGGACGCGCTGGGCGAGCGTCGCGGCCTCGCCGAGCGCGGTCGCGGCGTCGTACATCGAGCAGTTGGCCACGTCCAGGCCCGTGAGTTCCACCAGCACGGACTGGTACTCGAAGAGGGCCTGGAGGAAGCCCTGTGCGACCTCGGGCTGGTACTGCGTGTACGAGGTCAGAAACTCCGAGCGGTCGGCCAGGTGGTCGACCAGCGACGGGACGTAGTGGTCGTAGTGGCCGCGGCCGAGCAGTTCGGTGAGGTCCTCGTTGCGCGACAGCGTGCGCTCGATATCGCGACGAACCTCGCGCTCGCCCTCGGGGTCGATGCCGAACGCGTCGTCGAACCGCACGGTACTGGGAATGTCGAACAGCGCCTCCTCGCTGTCGACGCCGACGGCGTCGAGCATGGCCGCCGTCTCCGCCTCGGTGTGGGGTGCGTACGGACTCCCGCGTGTGTCGTTGTCGGTCATGGTAGCTACCGCAGGACGGCGCGGCCGCCCTGTGTCCTTGGGGACTGTTACGGCCGGGCTGAAAAGAGTGTCCCGGTTGGTCACGCCGTACAGAAGTCGATGGCGTTCCGAACGGCTTCCTTCCGACCGATGATCGTGACGTGATCGCCGTGTTCGATGCGGTCCTCGGCGTGGGGGATCCGGTTCTCGTCGCCCCGGCTGATCAGGCCGACGTAACACCCCTCCGGGAGGTCCTCGGCGAGGTCGGCCACGGTCCGGCCGGCCGCCGCGTCGGCCGTGACCTCGATCTCCTGTACGTCGCCGGTCCGGTCGAGTTCGGTCATCCAGCGCGCGATGGCCGGCCGCTCGATCACGTTGTCCATCGACCACGCGACGGACATCCCCGTCGAGATGGCCTCGATATCGAGGTCCTGGAAGGCGTCCTCGTTGTCGGGCTGGTTGACGCGGGCGACGACCGTCGCCACGTCGTAGGTGTTTCGCGCCAGCTGGCCGACCAGCAGGTTCACGTCGTCGCTGGGCGTCGCGGCCGCGATCACCTTCGCGTTCTCGGCTCCGGCCGACCGCAACACCTCCCGGTCTGTCCCGTCGCCGTGTTCGACGCGGTAGCCGTCCTCCCGGAGCGATTCGACCACGTCCTCGTCGAGTTCGACGATGGTGACCTCCTCGCCGCGGTCCTCGAGTCGGTCCGCCAGCGCCTGCCCGATTCGTCCGCCGCCGACGATGATGGTGCGCATCGGAATCACGTCGAGTGCCTGGGCGATGTGACGGGCCAGTCCCCCTTGAAACGCGACGGTCGCGAAGATCACGAGAAAGACCGTGCCGACCAGCGTCGTCGCCACCTCGGGCTGGCTGTCGCCCAGCTGGAGGGCAAACAGCGTCACGACGCTGGCGGGGATGATCCCCCGTGGCCCGATGGCGCTGACGAACAGCCGCTCGCGGAACGTGAACCGCTCGCCGACCGTCGAGAGAAAGACCAGCAGCGGCCGGATCACGAGCGCGACCACGAGGACGACCACGATGCCACCGATGCCGAGCGACCGCAGGTCCGACAGCGAGAGCAACGAGGCCAGCACGACGAACACGAAGGTCAACACGACGAGCGTCACGTCGCCTTTGAACTGCTCGATCTGCTCGCGGTAGGGCAGATCGACGTTGCCCAGCAGGAATCCGGCGCTGGCGACGGCGGCGATGCCCGACTCGGCGACGCCCAGCCCAGCCTCCGCGACGCCGTATGAGACCAGGGCCGCCGCCAGCACCACCAGCCGCGCGTTGCGGGGTGCGTTCTCGGTCGGCAGTTCCAGCCGCGCCAGCAACAGCCAGACGACGCCGGCCACGGCAACGCCCACGAGGACGCCCGCCCCGAGCCGGTAGGCGAACTGCCCGATCAGCGTCGGCAGCCCCTCCCCCTCAAGCAGGAGGTACTCGAACATCACGATGGCCAGGATGGCGGCGGTCACGTCGTTGACGACGCCCTCGGTCTCCAGCGTCGTCGCCACGCGCTCGCGCACGGGAACGACCTCCAGGATCGGCGTGATGACCGTCGGCCCCGTCGCGATCAGCAGGGAGCCGATCAGCAGCGCCAGTTCCCACGAGGTCCCCAGCGCGAACCGGACCACGATTGCGGTCCCGAGGTGGGAGATGATCGCCCCGACCGTCACCAGCCGCAGCGTCTCCCGCGGCGCTTCCCGCAGTCGGTCGATCCGCAACGCGAACGCGCCTTCGAAGACGATGATCGCGACAGAGAGCCCGACGATGGCCGACAGCGATCCCCCGTCGATGGCACTCGGCGTGATCAGCCCCAGCCCCTCGGGCCCCACGGCGACGCCGGCCGCCAGCCAGAACAGGACGCTCGGCACGCTCAGCCAGTCCGAGAACACCTGTGCGGCCACGCCGACACCGACGACGGTGACGACGAGCGCGATGAGTTCTGTCGAAGCGGACACCGGCGTAGTCGTTCGATTCCCGTCACGCCAGCGTCGAAAGTGTTCCGCTCGGTGGGTCTCCGGTTGGTTACGTGTCTAACTACGAAGTATAAACTCGTAACCGCTATATCAAATTGGCAGGGAGTGACGTCGTCGTCGGTAGTCGTGACCGACGGAGCACTGTTTCGAGCTCTGAAACACTGGTTCGGCTCTTTTTGTCTCCCGGGGCCTCCAACCCAGTGCCGGCAGTGAACGTGGCCGTCCCGATACACGCTCCGTGCCGACCGACGGCCCGCTGCCGGCTGGTCCCCCATGAACCACGAGACAGACGACCGCGATATCGCAGACCGGATTCGGACACAGCTTGTCCGGAAACGGCTCGGTCGTGACGACGACGAATAGCACCCGATCCCACCCTGCCCTATCCACCCACCACCCCTCTCGTCACATTTTTCGACGGTCACTACCCGTCGCGTATCATGCGTCCGTGACCGATTCGAGCCAGTCGAACTGGGCGTTCAACTCCTTCCGACGCTGGCGTTTGATCACCGTCGCGTCGAGGACGGCACCCACGACGGCCACGTCCAGCGCGAACTCGGTCGTCGCCGTCACCCGCGTTCCATCGTCCGCGGCGGTGACCTCGTAGGCCGTCCACATCTCGTCGAAGATGCCCTCGTCCTGTCGGTAGGCCAGCTCGGCGTCCGGGCGGTCGACCAGGGTGAGGTCCAGTTCGATGGCGGCGAGACCGAACCCGTTGACGATGGTCATGTCGTCGCCGTCGACGGTCACCTCGTCGAAGCCCGCCGCGGCCATGAACCGCTGTACGTCGGCCATCGCCTCGCGGATGCGTTCCGGCGACGCGTCGACCGTCCGGGAGACACTGACGGAGTCCATGCGCGAGCGTTCTCGACCCACGCCTAATCAGTTTGTGGCGAACACGACCGGCTCCCCGCCCCACTCACGAGAGTGCCGACACGCCCACGTACGTGATGATGCCGACAGCGAGGCCGAGCGCGACCGCGAACGACAGGATGGCCCGAATCGGCGGGCCGCCGGGCGGGAACGAGAACGCGGCGGTAGCCAGGAGCGCACTCCCGAGACCGAAGGCCGTAGCCGTCAGGATCGGATTCCGGACGAAACGGCTGTCCGACGGAAACACAGATGGGCTTCGAGCGATGGGCGCAAAACAGTTCTCCCGACGCGATCAGTCCGAGGTCGGTTCTTCGCCGGCGTCGATCGCACCGAGGGTCGGGGCCTCGTCGTCGCCCAGCGCCGTCTGGACCTTGCCGGCGACGACGGCGAGGACGTAGATCGCGACGGCGACCAGCACGATCACGCCGCCGGCGGTCGCCCCGGCGTAGTAGGCGACGCCGATCCCGAGCAGGACGGCCAGTTCCGCGAGGACGATCGAAACGAGGAGTGATCCGTTGAAGCTCCCCGAGATCTGTGCCGCGCCGGCGACGGGGACGACGAGCATCGCCGCCACGAGGATGACGCCCATGATCTGCATGGCACCGACGACGACGAGCGCGGTCAGCATCACCATCACGCGGTTGTACCAGGTGACGGGAATCCCGGACACCTCGGCGGCCGTCTCGTCGAAGGTGACGTAGAGCAACTGGTTGCGCGTGAGCGCGACCGTCCCGACGATGACGGCGAACAGCACGAGCAGGATGGCGGCGTTCTCCGGCGAGACCGTCGAGAGGTTCCCGAACAGGTACTGGTTGATCCCGACCGCCAGCCCGCCGGCGTTGATGCTGATGAGCGTCGTCCCCAGCGCGAACCCCGTCGAGAGGACGATGGCCATCGACACGTCGTTGTAGGCGTCGGTCGTCTCGGAGATGACCTCGATCAACAGCGCGGCGAGCATCGCCACGACGACCGCCGTCAGGTACGGCGAGACGCCCAGGTCGATCACCGCGTTCAGGAACAGGCCCACGGCGACGCCGGCGAACGCGGTGTGGGCGAGCGCGTCCCCGATCAGCGCGAGCTGGCGATGCACGAGGAAGGTACCGATCAGGGGTGCCATCACGCCGATGCAGAGGCCGACCAGGATCGCCCGGTGGAGGAACTGGTACTGGAGCAGGCCCAGTCCCGTCAGGTCCCACAGCAGGAACAGGAACGCCGACCACAGATCGAGCAGGACGTACAGCGGTGCGAGCAGGGGATCGAGCGGGCTGGCCTGCAGGACGGGAGTCATCCGGCATCACCCACGATGGACGCGGTGGTGCCGAACGCCCGGGCGAGCGCGTCGCTCTCGACGAACTCCGTGGCCGGGCCGTCGAAGTACACCTCGCGGTTGAGACAGACCACCCGGTCGGCGTGTTCGGTCACGGCGCTCAGGTCGTGTTCGATGAGCAGGATCGTGATCCCGCGGTCGTTGAGCGCGTCCAGCAGGTCGTAGAACGCCTCGACGGACTCGGCGTCGACGCCGACGGTCGGTTCGTCGAGGACGAGCAGGTCCGCCTCGCTCGCCAGCGCCCGGGCGATGAACGCCCGCTGACGCTGGCCGCCCGAGAGGTTCGTGATCCGGCGGTCGGCGAAGTCGCTCATCCCGACCGTCGCCAGCGCGTCGTCGACGATCTCCCAGTCAGCGGCCGAGAGCCGGCCGAACCCGACGTGTGGGAACCGGCCCATCTTCACCACCTCCCGGACCGTGATGGGCATCTCCTTCGAGGCGCTGGCCTGCTGGGCGACGTAGCCGATGCGGTCGCCGTCGTCGAACGCGTGGGCCGGTTCGTCGAACAGCCGAACCGTCCCCTCGTCGGGCTGGAGGAGCCCGAGCATCAGCTTCATCAGCGTCGACTTCCCCGAGCCGTTCGGCCCGACGACGGCCACGTACTCGCCCGGCGCGACCGTCAGCGAGACGTTCTCGACGACCGGCGTCGCGGTGTAGCCGAAGTCGACGCCGGACACGTCGATCACCGGCTCGGCGGGGGACTCGCCGTTTCTCGCCGCGGCGTCGCTCGCGGCGTCGGCGTGGCGACCGGTCATTCGAAGTTCCTCCACTCCTCGGCCCAGCCGTCGGGGCCGGCCTCCTCGGGCGCTTTGTTCCCGAGGACGACCTCGAAGGTGGGCATGTTGATGTTGTCCGCGATCTCCTCGTAGCCCCAGTCGTTTCGGACCCACTCCTTCCGGACGCCCGCGTAGGGCGTCACCGGGAAGTACGCCTCGACCTGCGTTTCTTCGAGCAACTGCCTCGCGGGCCGACGCGCCTCGAAGACGCCGTTGCCGATGTAGCGGATGTCGTTGTCCCTGATGAATTCTTTCGCTCTCGTGATGTCCTGTGGCTTCGGGTCGCCGCTGGCCGCGAGGTTCGTGACGAGCGGGCGCATCTGGACGCCGTATCGGACGCCGATGTACTGGAAGGCGTTGTGCGCGGCGAGTTGCACCACTTTCCGGTCGGCCGCGTCGAAGATCGCCTGATAGTCGCTGTCGATCCGGTCGAGCACGTCGGTCTTGTACGACTCGGCGTTCTCCCGGAGCGTGTCCTCGTGGTCCGGCGCAACGGCGACCAGCCCCTCGGTGATGTTGTCGACCGACTGTTTCGCTCGCTGTGGGTCGAGCCAGAAGTGTGGGTCCTTGCCCTGATTGGCTCCGACGCCCTCCTCCTCGCGGTCGAGGCTGGCGGCCAGATCGACGAGTTCGACGCCCTCCCGGACGTTGATCAGGTCCGTCTCGATGCCGTCGCCCTTGATCGTCTCGATAGCCCGGTCGGCCCACGGCTGGAAGTCGGGACCGACGTGAATGAACGCGTCCGCCTCGATGATCTGCCGGGTCACGTCGAAGTTCGGTTCCCACCCGTGGCCGTGGAGGCCGGTCGGAACGAGGTTCTCGACCTCGACGGGCGTCTCCGCGGCGATCTGTCGACCGAAGTCGTAGAAGCTGAAAAACGACGCGACGGCGGTCGTGCCACCCGAGCCACGCCCGTCACCGAGACACCCGGCCACCCCGGCCGTCAGTACCCCCGACCCCGCAACCAGCGCCTGCCGCCGCGAGAGCCGAGACGAGACACCGCAGTTCGAATCGTCCATGACGAATCTAGGGGGTACGTCGAAGTAGATAATAGTTTTGCTCCAAGCTAAATATTAGACGCGTCTAATTCGTTCGAGAGCATCGGCCCCGAATCGACGGGGGACGACGAGCAGCGGCGCTGGGAGTCGGTCCGGGGACGGCGCGGAAAACGGCGAACAAGAACAGTCGAGCGTCAGGCGATCTGGTCGTCGTACTCGTCGGGCGAGAGCAGGTCGTCGAGTTCGCTCTCGTCGTCTACTTCCACGTCGAGCATCCAGCCGTCACCGTAGGGGTCCTCGTTGACCAGTTCCGGGGCGTCCACGAGGTCGTCGTTGACGGCGACGACGGTGCCCGAGACGGGGGCATAGAGGTCCGACACGGCTTTGATGCTCTCGATGACGCCGAAGTCCTCGCCTTTGGTCACCGCGTCACCCTCGGCGGGGAGTTCGACGAACACCACGTCGCCGAGTTCGTCCTGCGCGAAGTCTGAGACGCCGATCCGAACGGTATCCCCCTCGCGGCGCGCCCACTCGTGTGAGTCCAGAAACCGGCAGTCGTCGGGAATCTCGAAGCTCATCTATCCAGAAATGGCAACGCCTGTGTTTGTGCCTTTTTCGGCTCGCCGCGGACGACCACCTGCACGTTGACGCCCGGACTGCGATACTCCACCGGGAGATAGGCCAGCCCGATGGGCTTGTCGAGGGTCGGACTCATCGTCCCGCTCGTGACGGTGCCGATGGCCTCGCCGTCGAGATCCTGGACGGTGTAGCCCTGCCGGGGGACGCCCCGGTCGACCAGCCGGAAGCCCGTCAGCTTCTCCTCGACGCCCTCGGCGTCGACCCGTTCCAGCGCGTCCCGGCCGACGAACTCCGTATCGAGTTTGACCGTGAACCCGACACCGGCCTCGTAGGGGTTGCGGGGGTTGTCCTCGGGGTCGAAGTCCTGGCCCGAGAGGAGAAAGCCCATCTCGATCCGCAGGGTGTCGCGGGCGCCGAGGCCGCAGGGCTGGCAGTCGAACTCGCGCCAGACGGTCTCGACCGACTCGGTGGGGACGATCAACTCGAACCCGTCCTCGCCGGTGTAGCCGGTCCGGGCGATCAGGCAGACGACGCCACCGACGGACGCGGTGATCGCCGAAAACCGCGAGAGGTCACAGATCGCCGTCCGCTGGCTCTCCGCGACCGGATCGAGCAGGCGCTCCTCGGCCTCGGGTCCCTGGAGCGCGAGCATGGCGTAGTCGTCGGTGCGGTTCTCGACGGTGGCGTCCAGTCCCCACTCGTCGCGGTGGTCGACCCAGCGGTCGTACAGCTGCTCGTCGTGGCCGGCGTTGGGGATGAACAGGTAGTCCGCGTCCCGATCCGCGGGGAGGTCGTAGACCACCGTGTCGTCGAGGATCGTCCCGTCCTCGTCGGTGATCATCGCGTACTGTGCCTGTCCGGGGTCCAGCGCGGTCACGTCGTTGGTCGTGAGCCGCTGGAGGAGGCGCTCGGCGTCCGGGCCGGACACCTCGATCTCACCCATGTGCGACACGTCGAAGATACCGGCCGAGTCGCGGACCGCTCGGTGTTCGGTTCGGATCGATTCGAATTCGACCGGCATCTCCCACCCGCCGAAGTCCGTGAACTTCGCCCCCCTGTCCTCGTGGACGGCGTGCAGGGGCGGCGTGCGTCCCGTCATACCAGTACCCGCCCCGCCCAGCGACCTAATTCTTCCCCTGCCACACGCGATCCCGGACTGCGAACGTCGCCGGGAGGACGGGGCCGACCCACGCACGTGAACGGTAATCTACATGTATCGGTGCCACGGAATCCGACCCATGTCACGGGATGTCGTGGTTACTGGAGTGGGGGCAGTGACGCCGGTCGGTACGGACGCACCGGAGACGTGGCGGTCGCTCCGTGCCGGCCGGAGCGGCGCAGGACCGATCACCCGGTACGACCCGGCCGACTACCCGGGCGAGGTGACGTTCGCCTGTGAGGTCGGCGACGACTTCGACGAGCGGCCGCGAGTCGACGCCGAGAAGATGGCACGGTTCACGCAGTTCGCGGTCGCCGCGGCCGGTGAGGCAGTCGCCGACGCCGGACTGGACCCGGGCGGGGACGACTGGGAGCCGTTCGACGTGGGCGTGAGCGTCGCCAGCACCGTCGGCGGCCTCCCGGCGTTCGAGGAGGCCGTCGAGTCACGGCGCGACCGCGGGGCAGTTCCGTCCCGGTTACCCGCGGTATTCCAGCCGTCGCTGGCGGCCGGGAACGTGAGCATCCAGTTCGAGGCTCGCGGGCCGAACCGCGCGCCCTGTACCGCCTGCGCGTCCGGGACCCACGCCATCGGCGACGCCGCCAGAGACGTTCGGACCGGCCGGGCCGACGTGGTCATCGCCGGCGGGACCGACGCCGTCGTCACGCCGACGGTCATGGCGGGTTTCGAGTCGCTCGGTGTCCTCAGCACCCGGACCGACGACCCGGCGGCCGCCGCCCGGCCCTACGACCGGGACCGCGACGGTGTCGTCATCGGCGAGGGCGCGGGCGTCCTCGTGCTGGAGGCCCGCGAACACGCCACACAGCGAGGCGCAACGCCGCTGGCCGAGATCTCCGGCGTCGGGATGAGCGGCGACGCGGCCGGCGTCTTCCGCCCCCATCCCGAGGCCGCGGGGTTGACGGCCGCGATGGAGGGGGCACTCGCCGACGCCGGCGTCGACCCCGCGGCGGTCGACCACGTGAACACCCACGGTACGGGGACACGACTCGGCGACGAACACGAGTGCCAGGCGCTGAACCAGGTGTTCGACGCCGTCCCGCCGGTCACGAGTACGAAGTCGGTGCTGGGCCATCCACAGGGCGGTAGCGGCGCGGTCGAAGCGGTGGCGACGACCCTCGCCATCCGGGACGGGACGATCCACCCGACGCTCAACCTCAACGCACAGGACCCGGCGTGTGACGTGCCCGTGGTGACCGAGCCCCGCGACTGCGAGGTCGACGCCGCGATGAGCATCGCCGCCGGATTCGGCGGCACCAACGGGAGCCTCCTGTTCACGGCACCGAACTGACCCACCGGCGTCCGGCGGTTCGGTCAGTCGTCGCCGGCGGTCGGCTCCCCGTCCTCGTGAACTGGCTCCACGCCCTCGGGCAGGTCCGGCACGTCGCCGGTGTCGTGACTCCCCGTCGGCGGCAGGTTCACCTCGGCCGCCGCGGACTCGCTCAGGTCCGTCTCGTCGTCGATGGCCTCCATCTCGCCGTCCGCGTCGCGGGCGTCCTGGTCGATCCGCATCGAGCAGAACTCGACGCCACACATCGAGCAAAAGCGGGCCTCCTTGTAGTTGTCTCCGGGCAGCGTCTGGTCGTGGAAGTCACGGGCGCGTTCGGGGTCCAGCGCCAGGTCGAACTGCCGCCGCCAGTCGAACTGGTATCTGGCCTCCGAGAGGGCGTCGTCCCAGTCCCGAGCGCCCGGCTTGCCCGCGGCAACGTCGCCGGCGTGGGCGGCGATGCGGTAGGCCGCCAGCCCGTCGCGCACGTCCTCGGCCTCGGGCAGGCCGAGGTGTTCCTTGGGCGTGACGTAACACAGCATCGCCGCGCCGGCCCGGGCGGCCTCCGTCGCACCGATGGCGCTCGTGATGTGATCGTAGCCCGGCGCGATGTCGGTCACGAGCGGACCGAGCAGGTAGAAGGGCGCGCCGTCACAGACCGCCTGCTGGCGCTCGACGTTGTCGGCCACCTCGTCCAGGGGAACGTGGCCCGGGCCCTCGACCATGACCTGCACGTCGTGGTCCCACGCGACCCGCGTGAGTTCCCCCAGCGTGTCCAGTTCCGCGAACTGCGCGTCGTCGCTGGCGTCGGCCAGCGACCCTGGGCGGAGACCGTCCCCCAGCGAGAAGGTCACGTCGTGTTCGGCGAAGATCTCACAGATGTCATCGAAGTGGGTGTAGAGTGGATTCTGTTCGCCGTTCTCCTCCATCCACTGGGCGAGGATGGAGCCGCCCCGCGAGACGATGCCGGTCTTCCGGCCGTCGGTCAGCGGGAGGTGTTCGGCCAGCACCCCGGCGTGGATCGTCTGGTAATCGACGCCCTGCTCGGCCTGTTTCTCGATCACGTCGAGCAGGAGTTCGGGGGTGAGGTCTGCCACCTCGTCGACCTGCGTGACGGCCTCGTAGATCGGCACCGTCCCGACGGGCACGGGCGAGTGGGCGACGTTGGCCTCGCGGATCTCGTCCAGATTCGAGCCGGTCGAGAGGTCCATCACCGTGTCCGCGCCGTAGTGGACGGCGGCGTGGAGCTTTTCGAGTTCGCCGGCGAGGTCGCTCGTGGTCTCGCTGTTGCCGATGTTGGCGTTGACCTTCGTCGCGAACTCCCGACCGATGATCATCGGATCGAGCGCGTCGTGGCCGTGGTTGGCGGGGATCACCGCCTGGCCCTCGGCGACCTGCTCGCGGACGAACTCCGGATCGCGATTCTCCCGGTCGGCGACCCGCTCCATCGCCGGCGTGACCTCGCCGGCGCGAGCGCGGGCCAACTGCGTCGGTGGCATCGACCACTAGATGATATTACTAGGTGATAAGCCTTGCTCCGACCGCACAGACGCGTCGCTGGAGCCGGGAGCGCGGCGGGCGAGAAGGGGGCGGGTTAGACCGCGAGGTACGAGGCGATGGTCTCCTCGTCTTCGAGGTCGGTCGCGCCGAGTTCGTCCACGATGGTGCCCCGTTCCATGGCGTAACAGCGGTCGGCCATGTCGCGGATCACAGAGAGGTTCTGTTCGACGAAGAGGATGGTGGTGCCCAGGTCCTCGTTGATCGCGCGCATGTCCTCGCTGATCTGGGCGACGATGGAGGGCTGGATGCCCTCGCTCGGTTCGTCCAGCAGGAGGAGGTCGGGGTTGGCGACCAGCGCCCGCGCGATGGCGAGCATCTGTTGCTGGCCGCCGCTCATGGTCCCGCCGTTCTGGTCGCGGCGCTCGTCGAGGATCGGGAAGTAGTCGAACACGTCCTCGTACAGCAGGTCCGACGAGCCCTCGTTGATCGACTCGCCCATCCGGAGGTTCTGCTCGACGGTGAGGTCGGGGAAGATCTCCCGCCCCTGTGGGATGTAGCCCATCCCGGAGCGGGCGCGTTCGTGTGGCGGCGTCTCGGTCACGTCGCGGCCGTCGAACCGGACGGTCCCCTCGTCGGGTTCGACGAGCCCCATGACGGTCTTGACCAGCGTGGTCTTCCCGACGCCGTTTTTCCCCATCACGCCGACGATCTCGCCCTCCTCGACGGAGAGGTCGACGTTCCGGAGGATCGGGGTCGAGTCGTAGCCCGCCCGGACCCCGTCGAGTTCAAGCATCGGTCTCACCTCCGAGGTAGATCCGCTGGACCTCGGGATCGGCTTCGATCTCCTCGATGGAGCCCTCACGGAACGTCTCGCCCTGGTGGAGGACGGTGACGTGGTCGGCGATCTCCGCCACGAAGTCCGTGTCGTGTTCGATCACGACGAACGCGATGTCGCGGTCCGCGTTGAGCTGGGTGATCCGGTCGGCGATCTCCTCGCGCTCGTCGACGGACAGTCCCGCGACGGGTTCGTCGAGCAAGAGCAGATCGGGGTCCAGCGAGGCCGCCATGCCGATCTCCAGTTGCTGTTGTTCGCCGTGGGACAGCGCCGACGCCGCCACGTCGGCCTTGGCGGAGAGCCCGGAGGCCGCGAGCGCGTCGGCGATCCGCTCGTCGCGCTCGGAGCCCGATGCCAGCCGCTGGATCGGCAGGCGGACGTTCTCGCGGACCGTGAGGTCCTCGTAGACGCTCGGCACCTGGAACTTGATACTGAGCCCGTGGCGGATGCGCTCGTGGGGGTCCAGCCCGGTGATCTCGTGGCCCTTGAAGTAGACCTCGCCGTCGGACGGGGACAGCGAACCGGTGATGAGATTCAGCAGAGTGGACTTGCCCGCGCCGTTGGGCCCGATGAGACAGCGCAACTCGCCGGCCTCGACGCCGAAATCCACGTCGTCGATGGCCGTCAGGCCGCCGAAGCGCTTGGTCAGCCCCTCGGTCTGGAGGATCGTGTCGGTGTCGACACCCGTCGCCAGCTCCGCGCTGGTCTGTTTGACCGCGGGGTCCATCCCGTCGGCGGTGTCGCTCATTCGACCACCTCCCCGGTCGGCTCGGTCGTGTCGTCGGTGTCGCCCTCGCCGCGACGGTCACCGATCCAGGACACGAGGTCCCGGAGGCCCGGCACGAGCCCTTCGGGCAACAGGAGGACGATCACGAGCAACAGGATCCCGTTGATCACGAACGCCCAGTCGCCGACGTTGACCGAGAGGAACAGGCCCAGCCGCTCGATGAAGATGGTGGCGACGATGGGGCCCAGCAACGTCTTCCGGCCACCGACGGCCACCCAGATCACCGGCAGGGAGGCCGCGGTCAGGCTCAGCTCCGAGGGGCTGATGTAGTTGAAGTACGTCACGTAGAGGACGCCGCTCAGTCCGGCCAGGGCACCCCCGAAGGTGAAGACGGTGAGCTTGACGCGTTTCACGTCGTAGCCCAGCATCTCCGTGCGGTCCTCGTCCTCACGGACCGCGACCATCACGCGGCCGTAGTCGCTGTTGAGCAACACGCGGAGCCCGAGGTACGTCAGCAGCACCGCGAGCAGGGCCGCGTAGAACAGCGTGAAGTCGTCGAAGACGAGGAACGGCTCCCCGATACCGAGCGCCAGGTCGGGGATGCCCGGCATCCCGTTGAAACCGCCCAGTGCGGCCTCGCCGATGGTCCACTCGTCACCGGCGGTCTGGTCGAGGAAGGTCTTCAGCACCAGCACGACCACCAGCGTCAGGATCGTCACGTACACGTCGCTGACGCCGCCGTAGAACATGAAGTAGCCCAGCACGGCCGCGAACAGGGCCGCGATCCCGACGGCCACGACCAGTCCGGCCATCGTCCCGAGCGGGCCGGTGACGTTGATCGCGACGATGCCGTAGGTGTAGCCGGCCACGCCGAAGAAGGCGACCTGGCCGAAGCTCAACACGCCGGTGTAGCCCCAGACGACGGCCAGGCTCAACGCCAGCAACGCCAGCGAGAGGTACTGGGACATGTTCGTGACCGCCGACGGGAGCATGTACAGCGGGAAGAACACGAACAGCAACACCGCGACGCCAAAGAGGGACCAGAAGCGCCGGGAGTTGCCCATCGTGTTCGGTCCGTGCAGGGCCGCCGCGAGCCGGCCGAGCGGCCCGCGGGACGCCGTGTCGTCGCTCTCGACGGCCATCTCACTCCACCTCCAGCCGGCGTTCGCGCAGCCGTTCGACGAGACTGCTCAGTCCCTCCGGGATAAACCGGATGAGGACGATGGCGACGATCAACAGCGCGATGCGACCGGCGAACGTCCCGTAGACGTTCGAGAACAGCGTGTCGACGATGCCGAGCAGACCGCCCGACAGCAGGGTCCCGACGACTACCGACGAGCCACCGACGACGACGGCGACGAACGCGTCGACCAGGAACGCCGCCCCGAGGCCGGGCTCGATGCTCAAAAGCGGCGCGTACAGCGCGCCGGTCAGGCCGGCGAGGCCCGACCCGAGCGCGAACGTCGTCATGTAGGTCCGTTCGGTGTTCACGCCCAGCGACTGGGCCATGGACTCGTTCTGGATCGTCGCCCGGGCACGCATCCCGTAGTCGGTCCTGACGAACACCAGGTAGAGCGCGACCAGCACCAGCGCCGCGACGCCGGCCAGCAGGACCTGGTAGAGGCCGATCGAACTGTTCCCGTAACTGAGTTCGCCGAACGGGATCGGCACGCCGCTGAGGGAGTTCCCGAAGTAGTTCCGGAAGGTCTGGACCATGATGAGGCTGAGCCCCCAGGTCGCGACCATCGAGTCCAGCAGGCGGTCGTACAGCGGCGTGATGACCGGATGCCCGACCGTGCGCTCGGCGATCCAGTTCGGGATGGCCCCGGAGATGATCGTCCGTTCGACCAACAGGCCGAACAGCGCCGTCACGAGTGCGGCGAACAGCATCGCGCCGATCAGCCGTCCGAGTCCGGGCAGTGCGTCGATGGGCAGGAGCGGAATCCCGCCGTTGTAGGCCAGGGAGGTCGCGAACGCCCCGACCATGATGAACTCGCCGTGTGCGAGGTTGATGACGCCCATGATCCCGAAGATGATGGCCAGCCCGGTCGCCGCCAGCACGATGGAGGCGAAGTTCGGGAAGAACTGGACGAGGAGATCCAGGCCGACGGCCATCCTACCCCGCCTCCTCGTAGTAGTCCTGTGGCGTGTACTGGGTCTCCTCGTCTTTGCTCGTGAGGTCACAGCCGACCGTGTCCTTGAGGAAGGTCTCGTCGATGACCCGGTCGTCGACGGCCTCGACGTTGTGTTCCTCGTCGGCCCGCATGACCCACATGTGGTGGTTGACGTGGTGGGTCTCGGGCACCAGTTTGATCTCCTCGCCGTCGGGCGCTTCCGGGGCGGGGTAGGTGATCCCCGACTCCAGGGCCGCCTTGACCTCCTCCTGGTCGGTCGTGCCGGCCTGTTCGACCGCCCGCTTGTACATGTAGATCGAGAAGTAGTTGTTCTCGGCCTCCTCGTTGAGGTAGGGCGCGTCGGGGAACTTGTCGTAGTAGCGGTCGACGAAGCCGCCCTCTTTCGTGTTGCGGTTGGTCGGAATCTCCTCCATGTAGTTGACGCCGGCGTAGATGTTCGACATGGCCGGCGGGTCGAGCCGCAGGTGTTCGTACCCCTGGGCCATCGCGGTCGAGGTCCCGATGGGGATGTCCAGTCCGGCCGAGGCCTTCTGTTTGTAGAAGGAGGTGTGGTTCGACCCGACGAGCATCGACATCACGAAGTCGGGGTCGGCGTCCTGGATCCGGCTGATCGTCGAGGAGAACTCGGAGTTCGACAGCGGGATGAACTCCTCGCCGATCACGTTGGCGTCGTTCTCGTCGGCCAGGACCTTCACCCAGTCGGCCGAGAGCTGGCCGAAGTTGTAGTCGGCCGCGATGGTGTAGATATCGGGCCCGTACTCCTCGACGAGGTAGGGCAGGACGATCCCGAGTTGCTGGCGGGCGGTCGGCCCCACCGCGAACACGTTCTTGTCACAGACCCCGCCCTCGTACTGGGTCGTGTAGAAGTACAGCTGATCGTTCGGATCGATTGCCGGCTCACGGATCGTCTCCCGGGTCGCGCTGGAGTAGCCGGCCCACAGCGCGTCGACGTCGCGCTGGTTGATCATCCGCCGGGTCAGCTCCAGGTACCGCTGGTTGTTCGACTGCGGGTCGGGGTCGAAGTACTCGATCTGTTGCCCGTTGATCCCGCCGTTGTTGTTGATCTCCTCGATGGCGAGCAGACTCGCCTTGTGTTTCGGCGATCCGACCAGCGCGAAGTTACCCGACTGGTCCTCGAGGATGCCGAGCTTGATCGTGTCGCTGCTGCCGCCACCCATCAGGGCACACCCGGCCAACCCCGCCGTCGCGATACTGGCACCACCGGCGAGGAACTTCCGGCGGTCGACGCGTTTCGTCACGCCGGTACACCCCCGTAAAGACGAGCGTCCATATCGGACGCGAATAGGTTCGTGTTGTAACCAATACTTCCGCAGTTTTCCGAATATATGTCCACCATCGTTCGACGTGAGACTGTGATTGACACTTGCTTATAACAGTTTCCAAATGGGTATTAATTCTCTCCAGTTACTGCAATATTGTATAAGGATCAGCCCCATACAGTCGCAATATACTCCTGAATTTCCGAATTACCACAACAATCGGTCAAAAATGGATTCAGGAATCGGGAATGATGAGATAACACTGGTTGCCGGATTGAAAGGAGGGGTAACGAGGGGGTGTTCGAGGGAGAGAAACCGCCACTGGCGGGCGGGTTAGAACAGGACGGGACCGACGCCGAGCAGCTCGTTCGTGACGAGCAGGCCGCCGATGACGAAGCTCGCGCTTCCGGCGAGGAGTTTCAGTGCCGACTGGAGGCGGGTGGTCAACACCGAGCCCCACAGGTACGACAGGACGCTCATCGTCACCACGGTGATGATCGAGAACGACAGCAGGAGCGAGAACGAGGAGGGGACGGTCGACGCGCTCGCGGCGAGTGCGACGACGATGGCCCCGCTCCCGGCCAGGCCGTGGACGACGCCGACGAGGAAGGATTCGCCGTCGACGTGCGTGTGGAAGGAACCGATGGAGACGCTCCCGAGGGTGACGTGGGCGTGTTCGTGGCCGTCGTGTTCGTGGCGTTCGACGGTGAGCAGGCCCGCGACCTCCAGCAACATCCGGAGGCCGAGATACACGAGGATCAGGCCGGCCAGTACCTCGAACGCCAGCGTGACGGATTCGGGGAGCGACGCGCTGAGGAAGACGAACACGAGGCCGACGGCGATGATCGGGAGGGAGTGCCCGACGCCCCAGGACGCGCCGACCACGCCCGGGCGGTCCGTCTTTCGGTCGTCGACGAGCGTCGAGATCGCGGCGAGGTGGTCGGCCTCCAGCGAGTGCCGGAGCCCCACCACCGCGCCAGTGATCGCCGCAGCAGTGATTGCCATGTGTCCGGAGACGGCCCACCGGCGTGATTAATCCACCGATCCGCCCAAAATCTTCGTCGATTTTCCCGCCGAAAACCAGACGGTTTCGTCGTTCTTCCAGCCCGAAGAACACAAACGCACATGGAAACGGGACAGATCCGCGCAAGATGGAACTCTCGGCGGACCGGCAACGACGTGGATTTCGACGCTCGTTCAGAAATTGTCCGCCGTTCGTCCACCGATTGGCCAGATATTCAGTTGTTTCGTTCGCCGTAACCAGCAAGGATTAGTGGTTGCTCTAAATATTCACCAGTGAACATGGACAATCCGACAACGGCGATTTCGAGAGGTGGACGCGATGGGCAGTGACCTGGTTCCCGGCGAAGTCGAGCCGGGCGAGGGCACAGTACGAATCAACGAGGGTCGCGAGACGGCCACGGTGTCGGTCGCGAACACGGGCGACCGGCCCGTGCAGGTCGGCTCGCACTTCCACTTCTTCGAGGTCAACCGGGCGCTGGCGTTCGACCGCGAGGCGGCGTTCGGGATGCGGCTGGACGTGCCGGCGGGCACCGCTGTCCGGTTCGAGCCCGGCGACGAGCGCGAAGTCGATCTCGTGGCCTACGGCGGGAAACAGCGCGTCACCGGCCACAACGGTCTGACCGACGGCGCGACCAGCGACGGCGAGGCCGGCGACGCGCTGACCCGGGCACGGGAGCGCGGCTTCGCCGATACCGGGGCCGAGTCCGACGCCGACAGGAGTGGTGCGGACAGGGAGGCGACGGAATGAAGGACGTATCCAGACGCCAGTACACGGACCTGTACGGCCCGACGGAGGGCTCGCGGGTTCGACTGGGAGACACCGAGTTGTTCGCAGAGGTCACCGACGACCTCGGGACGCCCGGCGACGAGGCGGTCTTCGGCGGCGGGAAGACGCTCCGCGACGGCATGGGGATGGCCAGCGGCGTCACGGCCGCGGAGGGCGCACTGGACTGGGTACTGACGAACGCGGTCGTGATCGACCCCGTGCTCGGCATCGTCTCGGCCGACGTGGGGATCAAGGACGGCGAGATAGCCGGCGTCGGGAAGGCGGGCAACCCGGACACGATGGACGGCGTGGACATGGTGGTCGGTCCCGCGACGGACGTGTACAACGCCGAGGGAATGATCGCCACCCCCGGCGGCCTCGACATTCACATCCACTTCAACGCGGAGAACCTGTACGAACACGCCCTCACGTCGGGCATCACGACGATGATCGGCGGCGGGTACGGCGGCGGCGCGACCACGTGTACGACCGGGCCGACGAACATCGAGCGCTTCCTGCAGGCGGCCGACGAGTGGCCCGTCAACGTCGGCTTCTACGGGAAGGGCAACGCGAGCGACCCCGAACCGCTCCGCGAGCAGGTCGAAGCCGGAGCCGTCGGCCTGAAGATGCACGAGGACTGGGGTTCGACACCCGAAGTGATCGACACCTGCCTCTCGGTCGCCGAGGAGATGGACGTGCAGACGGCGATCCACACGGACACGCTCAACGAGTCGGGCTTCGTCGAGGACACGTTCGACGCCATCGACGGCCGGACGATGCACATGTTCCACATCGAGGGGGCCGGCGGCGGCCACGCCCCGGACATCATCGAACTCGTCGGGGAACCCAACGCGCTCCCCTCGTCGACGAACCCCTCGATGCCGTTCACGGAGAACACCGTCGACGAACACCTGGACATGGTGATGGTCTGTCACCACCTCGACGACGACGTGCCCGAAGACGTTGCCTTCGCGGAGTCGCGCATCCGGGCGGAGACGCTGGCCGCCGAAGACGTGCTCCACGACCTCGGTGCTGTTTCGATCATGACCTCCGACTCGATGGCGATGGGCCGGATGGCCGAAGTCATCGCCCGCACCTGGCAGACCGC
Source organism: Halorientalis pallida (assembly GCF_049605515.1). Classification (GTDB taxonomy): domain Archaea; phylum Halobacteriota; class Halobacteria; order Halobacteriales; family Haloarculaceae; genus Halorientalis; species Halorientalis pallida_A. The sequence continues at coordinate 58,008 of NZ_CP187158.1, read as the reverse complement.
GGACAAGATGAAACGCCAGCGCGGCCCCCTGCCCGGCGACGAGGGGACCGACAACGACAACGACCGCATCCTGCGCTATCTCGCCAAGTACACCATCAACCCGGCGATCACGGCGGGTATCGACGAGTACGTCGGCTCGCTGGAACCCGGGAAAGTCGCGGACGTGGCGCTGTGGGACCCCGCCTTTTTCGGCATCAAGCCCTCGATGGTGTTCAAGAGCGGCTTCCCGGTCGTGTCGAGCATGGGCGAGGCCAACGGGTCGCTGATGACCTGCGAGCCCATCGTCCAGCGCGAGCGGGCGGGGGCCGTCGGGAAGGCGAAACACGAACTCTCGCTCTCCTTCGTCAGCGAGGCCGCCGCCGAGCGCGGCGTCGGCGAGGCGTACGGCCTCGACAGCCGGGTCGTCCCGATCTCGGGCACCCGGACGGCCGCCAAGTCGGACATGGTGCGCAACGACTACTGTCCCGACGACATCGACGTGGACCCCGAGACGTTCGAGGTGACCGTCGACGACGACGTGATCAGCTGTGAACCCGCCGAAGAAATTCCGCTGGCCCAGCGGTACATGCTCTAATCATGAAACTCACACCCAAAGAACGCGAACGGTTGACGATCTTCATGGCCGCAGAGCTCGCACGACGCCGCCGGGAGCGCGGCGTGAAGCTGAACCACCCCGAGTCCGTCGCGCTCATCTCGGACTGGGCCTGTGAACGCGCCCGCGAGGGGATGGGCGTCGCCGAGATTCGCTCGGCGGCACAGGCCCTGCTCACCGAGGAGGACGTGATGGAGGGCGTCCCCGAGATGATCGACACGGTGCAGGTCGAACCGACGTTCCCCGACGGGACCAAACTCGTGACCATCCACGACCCGATCCGGTTCGAGACGGCCGAGCAGGCAGAGGAGATGGGGCTGGCCGGTAACGGTGAGGGGAGCGCATGAGCCGGCAGGTCGCCACCGTCGGCATCGGCGGGCCGGTCGGCTCCGGAAAGACCTCGCTGGTCCGGGCGCTGGTCCCGCGACTGCGCGAGGAGGGCCTGCAGGTCGGCGTCATCGCCAACGACATCCTCACACAGGAGGACGCGGACGTGCTCCGGGACTCGTTCGCGGGCCTGATCCCGCCGGAACTGGTCGCCGGCGTCGAGACGGGGGCCTGTCCCCACACCGGCATCCGGGAGGACCCGTCGATGAACCTGGAACAGATCGACCGGTTCCTCGAGATCGAACCCGATCTCGATCTCGTCTTGCTGGAGAGCGGCGGAGACAACCTCGCGGCCACGTTCAACCCGGAACTGGCCGACTACTTCCTGTACGTCATCTCGACGGCCGAGGGCGACGACATCCCCCGCAAGCGCGGGCCGGGCGTCACGGAGGCCGACCTGCTGGTGATCAACAAGACCGACCTGGCACCCCACGTCGGGGCCGACCTGGACCTGATGCTCGACGACGCCGAGGCAGTCCGGGACGGGCCCGTGGTCACCACCAACTGCAAGGCCGAAGATGGAATCGACGAGGTGGCCGCGGAGATCCAGGGCCAGGTGTTGTTCGCCTGAGATGGCCGCCACGAGCCCACAGGACGCCTTCGAGGCGTACGCGGCCGAGCGACTCCCCCCGGCGGCCGACGGGGCGGTCGGCAAGGAGGGGCGGCTGGACGCGACCTTCGCCAGCGTCGGCGGGGAGACGCGGCTGGTACAGGACTACGCGACCGTCCCCTTCCACCTGACCGGCGGACTGGACCACGACGAGGCCATGCCCGACCTGTCGACGGTGTACCTCCAGTCGCCGACCGGTGCGGTGGCGCAGGGCGACCGCCACGACCTCTCGGTGACGGTCGGCGAGGGCGCACAGGCCCACGTCACGACCGGGAACGCGACGAAGGTCCACGGCATGGAGCGCAATTACGGCCGCGTGGACGTGGCCCTCTCGGTCGCCGAAGACGGCTATCTGGAGTACCTGCCGGAGCCGACGATCCTGCACGCGGACGCCCGCTACCGCGGCGAGACGACGCTCTCGGTGGCCGACGGTGCGAGCGCCATCGTCGGCGAGGTCGTCGTGCCGGGACGGCTGGCCCGGGACGAGGCCTTCGAGTTCGAACGCGCGTACACGCGCTTGCAGGTACGTGGCCCGGAGGGGTTGCTGTTCGAGGACGCGACCGACCTGCACCCGGCAGAGCGCGACCCGCGGCGGCCCGGCGTGATGGGTGACCACGACGTGCTGGGGACGCTGTACGTCGTCGGCGACGCCGCGTCCGATCCGCTGCACGAGCGCGTCGCCGACGCGACGACCGCCCGGGCCGGCGCGACCGCGCTCCCGAACGACGCGGGCGTGATGGTCCGCGCGCTGGGCGAGCGGGCGGCCGTTTCGGGCGCGCTCGACGCCGCCTGGGACGCGGCCCGCCGGACGCTCGTCGGGGCCCCGGCACCCGAACGGAGGAAGGACTGATGCTGGTCAGCGAATCCGTCCTCGGAAACGTCGAGGACGACGCCGACCTGCGGGCGGCGGTCGAAGGGCGTCCCCAGGAGGAGGTCGAGCGGGTCGTGCTGGACGAGCGCGAGCGCCGCCGCTCGCGGATCAGGACGACGACGGACGCGGGCACCGAGATCGGTGTCGTGGTCGAGGACGAGCGCGGTCTCGAACCGGGAGACGTGCTGGTGAACGACGACGAACGGATCGTCCTCGTGGAGTTCGCCGACCGCGAGGCGCTCGTCGTCGCCTTCGAGGGTGGCGACGCCGCGGCGATGGCCCGGGCGGCTGAGTTGGGCCACGCCATCGGCAACCGTCACCGCGATCTGGCCGTCAGAGACGGTGAAGTGCTGATCGCGCTCGAAGCGGACGGCGACCGGACCGTCGAGACGGTCACGGCGATGGTGCCGGAGGGGACCGAAACCCGACGCGAACGGGTCGACCCCACGCTGTTCGACGGCGCTGGTGCGACCGACCCCGACCACGATCACGGGCACGCCCACGACCACGGGAGCGACGGCCACACCCACGGGCCGGGGACCCACGATCACGCACCCGGCTCGGGCATCCGGACACTGGACGGGGCGCGCCCGGACGAGGAGGGCGACGGATGACCGGGGAGTCCGCGGTGGACGAGGCGCCGGTCGCGGCGCTGCAGTTCGCGGACTCGTTTCTCCCGGCGGGGTCGTTCACGACCTCCTACGGGGTCGAGCAGTTCGTGGCGGCCGACGAGATTACGGACGCCGACGACCTGCAGGCGCTCGTCGAGACCTACCTCGACCGGCAGGTCGGGCCCTGTGACATGGTGGTCGTCGCGGCGGCCCACGACGCGGCGAGCGACGGCGATCACGACGAACTCCGGCGGGTCGACCGGCGGTGTTCGGCGGCGCAGTTGCCCGCGGAGTTCCGCGAGAGTTCGACCCGGACCGGCGGGCAGTTGCTCTCGCTGGTGGCCGAGACCGAGGACGCCCCGTTCCTGGCGGCCTACGACGAGACCGTGGAAGCCGGGGACGCCCCGGGCAACTACGCGGCCGTCCTCGGTGCGGTTGCCGCCTGCACCGGGATGACCGCGCGCCAGGCGGCCATGGTCCAGGGGTACTCGTTCGTCACGGACCTCGTGGCGGCGGCCCAGCGCGTCCTCCGGATCGGGCACACCGATGTCCAGCGGATCGTCACCGAGAGCCGCCCCGCCATCGTCGCCGCGTGGGAGGCGAACGAGGACCGGAGTGTCGACGAGTTGAGCCCGTTCGCACCGCTGGTCGACGTGCTGTCGGCGGAACACGAGCGGGCCGAGCGCCGACTGTTCCTCAGTTGAACCGACCTCGTGGACCCCACACCCCGCAGAAGATTTTACATTCGTCGTCTCAGGGCGAAATCAGAGGCCGTTTCGACAAAAATTCCGCCACCGTGTTCGTTCTGATTCGACGAACATCCGGACTGTGGTGACCGAACGCTGTATCAGGATAAATCATGAAGGTTTATACTACTGGGAGTCACATGGTGAAACGAAGACGACGGAGCTACTATGACCCGGCCTCGATCCAACGAAATCGACCCGATGGTGCCCGAACTCGCAGCCGCGACCGACCGGACCGACAGTGGGGGCCGCGTAGCGTCCGACGGGGGCGTCGCCCGTGCCGCGGAGGCGGACGCGCCGCTCGTGCCCGACCTCACCTGAGTTGGTGGGTGGACTCTTTTCGGTCGTCGCAGGACCGAGAGCCTCGCCGCTACCGCTGGAACGGGCCGGTTGTAGAGCGAATCTCGATTCGCAAGCACAACCTTTGATTACCCGGTCGCTGTAGCCGAATGCATGGGGTCTGATGGGAACGACACCGACGAGGATGGGGGGCCGTTCAGGGCGACGTGGAATCCGGAGGATCCGGACTCGCTGACCGGCGCCATCGTCAACACGGTCGCCGAAGCGCGCGGCGTCGACGGGATGGAACTCTCCGAACTACTCAACGACGTCCTCGACCCGGACGCGCTGGCCCGCGTGCTCGCGTCGGGGTCCGGAACGGTCACCGTGACGTTCACGCTGGACGGACAGTCGGTGACGGTCGACAGCGAGGGCGCCGTCATCGTCGAACCGGCGGCGGAGTGAGTCCGGGCGACGCGAGCCAGTTTTCCCGCGGCGATCACAGGGCCCGTCGCGGTCGTCTCGAAAACCGTTTACCGCCGGCCCGCTCTCGGGGCAGTATGGGACTGCTGGATCGGCTGGGAGCCGGTGACGGGCCAGTGCGGGTGGGTCTGTTCGTCGACGGCCCGAACGTCCTGCGTTCGGAGTTCGACGTGGACCTCGCGGATATCCGCGCCGTGGCCGGCGAGCGTGGCCGACTCGCCATCACGCGGCTCTACCTCGACGAGAACGCGACGCCAGGCCTGATCCAGGCCGCCGAGGCCAACGGCTTCGAGGTCGTCACGACCAGCGGCGACGTGGACGTGAAACTGGCCGTCGACGCGACCGCCGCGGCCGCCGAGGGCGACATCGACCTGCTCGCCATCGCCTCCCGCGACACCGACTTCAAGCCGGTCGTCGAGGCCGCCGCCCGCCGGGGGGTCGAGACCTTCGCCATCGCGCCCGGCGAGTACGGTCGGTCCGACGCGCTCCGCACCGCGGCCCACGACGCCGTGACGCTGGAGTGACGACGCCGCGCGTTACCCGGCGGGCAGGATGCCCGTGATCACGCCCGCGGATTCGAGGACGACCCAGGCGACGAAGACGACGTAGGCCAGCAGCAGGCTGTACGACTCCGGCTGTGTGAGCGAGAGGTCGGTCCGGAGGACGGTAAAGAGGTGGATGGTCGCCAGCGTGAGGACGGCGAACATCGGGACGGCCATCGCGAAGTTGATCGACGCCGACCCGACGATGAGGACGCCGACCGGGATGGCCACGAGCAGGTCGAAGGTGTTCGAGCCGAGGACGTTCGCGATGGAGGCGACGCCGCGGTCGTCCTGTGCCGCCCGGATACTCACCAGCGCGTCGGGGAGACTCGTCGCCGCGGCGATGATCGTCACGCCCATGATGAACTCCGGGACACCCAGCGCGGCCCCGATCAGGTCGACGGAGTGGACCAGTCGCTCGACGGCGATCAGGATCACCACGAGCCCGGCCGCCAGAAAGCCCCACTCCTTGCGAACTTCGATATCCTCGATCCCGTCGGTGTCGGCCTCGTAGTCGCCGGTGTCCTGCATCTGGATGAAGATGTACAGGCCGTAGAGTCCGATGGGGATCAGTGCGAGCGGGCGAGTCACGAAGCCGGCGAGTTCCGGCGCACCCGCCGTGTTGTCGGGGTAGTAGATCACCGCCAGCGCGAACGTGATCACCAGCACCGAGACCGCGAGCATGTAGAACTGGGCCTCCTTGTAGACCAGCGTCCGGTTGGCCTCGATCTGGTCGTCCTTGGCGATGCCCGACAGCGCGGGGATCACGAGGATGTTGAAGATGGCCGACCCGACGATGGCCCCGACGCCGAGTTCGATGGAGCCGGTCAGGATGGCGGCGAACACGACGGAGGCGAGTTCCGGGAAACTGGACCCGACGGCGGTGACGATGGCCCCCTGCACCACGAGGGGCAGGCCGTAGTACGTCGAGAGTTCCTCGCTGGCGTCTTCGAGCCAGCCGCTACCGATCCAGATGGCACCCGTCGCCACGACGATGATCCCGATGTCGACCAGTGAGACGCCGGCCTCGCTCATCGGATTGAATCTCAGCCAGCGGACACAAAGGAATTCCGGAGGGGGTGTCAGGAGCGATACATTGACACGGGGAGCAGTTGCCCGAGACGAACGGTTTTTGCGCCGGGCGCGACCAGAGAGCGTATGGACGACCTCGACACGCCGGTACTGGACGATCACCTGCATCTGGACCCGGTCAACGGACGCAACACCGAGGCCGTCGAGGAGTTCGCCGACCACGGCGGGACGCACCTGCTCGTGCTGAACAAGCCCTCCTGGGGGCTCGGCGTCGAGGTCTCCGACGCCGAGGACTTCCGGGAGGTGTTCGATCTGACTGTGGAGGCAGTCGAGGACGCCACCGAGGTACTGGACGGGCGGGCCTGGCCCGTCCTCGGGGTTCACCCGGCACTGATCTCCCAGTTACTGGATCGGGGCTACGAGCCCGACGAGGCCCGCGACCTGATGCAGGCAGGGCTGGACGTGGCCGCCGAGTACGTCGCCGAGGGGCCGGCGCTGGCGATCAAATCCGGTCGGCCCCACTACGACGTGGACGAGGCGGTCTGGGCGGCCTCGAACGACGTGATGAAACACGCCTTCGAACTGGGCGGGGAGGTCGGCTGTGCCGTCCAGTTGCACACGGAGGGCGGCGAGGACTTCACCGAGGTCGCCGAGTGGGCCGAGGACCGCGGCCTCCCGCGCGAGCGCGTGGTGAAACACTACTCCGGGGGCCGGATGGAGGGCCCCGTCCCGAGCGTCCTCGCCGACAAGGACGAACTCGAAGTCGCAGTCGAGCGCGGCGAGCCGTTCATGATGGAGACGGACTTCATCGACGACCCGGACCGGCCGGGCGCGGTGCTGGGGCCGAAGACCGTGCCCCGCCGCGTGCGCTGGCTGCTGGAGGACGGCCACGACGAGGCGATCCGCAACGCCCACGTCGAGACGCCGGCACGGGTGTACGGCATCGACACCGAGGCGACGCTGGAGTGAGCGGGTGTTCGTAGCGGCTCCTGCGTGATGGGGCGTGAGAGACTCGATTTCGTCGGATTCGAGCGTTCCAGGTGGAGTCGAGCGGGGTGTGTTGACCTCGAAGTCTTTAACCCCGGCCGTACATAGGGGCAGGTATGAGCGATAGCGACCCGCCGGGGACGTTTTACACCGAGGAGCGGTGGCAAAACTGGATCGAGCGGATCGACGAGGAAGATATCGACCCGGAAGACGAGGACTCCGCGCGGCTCCTGCTCAACCTGCAAGACGACACGGCAATCGCGGTCGCGAAGATCATCACGGCCTACGAGGACGGGCATATCGAGGAAGAAGAAGCCCGCGAGAAGCTCGCGGACATCCGGGAGATCGTCCTCTCGGAGGTCCAGCTGGACGACGAGGAGAAGCTGATGCTCGTCGACGGCGTCCAGACCTCCCTCGTCTGCGTGTTCTACGCGGCAGAGGAGTACGTCGCCGGCGGCGTCGCCGACGACGGGAGCATCGAGGAGTACGTCCGCGCGGCCGCCGACGCCGAGGCCGAGGAGGACCCCGACGCGGCGCTCGGCTACTGCGCGCAGGCCGGCACCCGGATCATCGACGGCGACGAACTGTCGATGGAACTGGCCGAGGAACTGGAGTTCGGGCTGGTGGCCGAGTGGGTCAACGGGCTGGACAGCCTCCAGACGGCGATGAGCGACCCCGAAGTCGTCGAAGAGGACGAGGACTGAGGAGACGCGGGCCGGACAGACGGGGGCGTGGCGTCGACCCATCGATATTGTGACCTGACCTGGCCGCTATATATTTGGGCGGTGGACGCAAAGTCCGCGTGATATGGGTGTCCGGGACGACGAGCGCGCACAGTCCATCCAGATCGGGGCCGTGTTGCTGTTCGGGGCCCTGATCCTGGCCTTTGCATCCTACCAGGCGTTCATCGTCCCGGAACAGAACCGGAACGTCGAATTCTCACACAACCAGCAGGTCCAACAGCAACTCCAGGAGTTACGCAACGGAATCGTCTCGATCACCGGCGACGGCGACGGGCGGTCCGTGACGATCCCGCTGGGGACGACCTATCCCGACAGAGCCGTCGCGGTCAACCCGGGTCCGGTGACGGGGACCCTCCGGACGGTCGGGACGACCGACGACGGGGTGAACGCGTCCATCGCCAACGCGACGACGGGCGGCGAGACCGGCGACTTCTGGAACGGGACGACTCGCAATCTGACCACGGGAGCGCTCGCCTACGAACCCAACTACAACGTCCTCGACAGCGCGGGGACGACGTGGTACGAGAACAGCGTGCTGTACAGCCGCTACCGGGAGGGCGTCCAGCCCGCGACCGGCCAGCGGCTGATCAGTGGTTCCCGGCTGACCCTGGTGGCGCTGAACGGCTCGCTGTCGGTGACGCGCTCGGGGGCGGCCACGGTCGACGTGGGCGCACTCAGCGCCAGCACGCGTCGCGTCGCAGTCACGAACACGACCGGTGAACGGGTCGTCGTCACCGTGCCGACGCGGCTGAACCAGTCGACGTGGGAGACGTTGCTCGAACCCGAACGGGTCGCGCAGGGCGGGCACGTCGCGGCCGTCGACGTGGTGTCCGGACCGGGAGAGTTCCGGGAGTTGCGACTCGGGCTGGAGCAGGACGTGACCTACCAGCTCCAGCTCGCGCGAGCGGGCGTCGGAACGCGTACCCAGCGGCCCGAGGCCAGTTACCTGACGACGGTCTCCGGCGACGGCGAGAGCGTGGCCGAGGCGGGCTCCCAGCGGGTCGTCGTCGAGGTTCGCGACCGGTTCAACAACCCCGTCAGCGGGGTCCGGGTCGACGCGAACACGAGCCGGGACGACTCGGTGGTCCGGCCGCGCAACGACACGACAGACGAGGAGGGGCGGGCGGTGTTCACCTACCGCGCGCCCGACGACGTGAACGGGGGGCCGAAAGCGGACGCGCTCAACGCCAGCCTCGCGCTGGACCCGGCCGCGACGACGGGATTCGACGCGACGACGCCCGAGAACGTCTCCGTGGCGCTGACGGTCCGGAACACGGACGGGAGCGGGACCAGCAGTGGGGGCGGCGGCGCGTACACGGTCAGCTGGCGGACTCCCGGCGGACAGCAGGGCGTGACCTGTAGCGGCGGGAGTTGCGACGTGAACGCCTCGAAGTCGGGGACCGTGTTGCTGACGATGGAGACGAACCCGACGGCCGACGACGCGGCCGTGGAGTACACGCTGAGCGACGGCACTGTGGGTGTGCTCAACACCACGAGCGGGCAGACCAACGCCAGCGGCGCGGATACCGTCGGATTCGACGCACTGACGACGGGCGACGTGAGCGCGTTCACCACGAGCGGCGGGAGCGGCGACGAACTGCCCCTGACCGTGACCGAGGTGCCGGACTGCAACCCCGTGTTGAGCGAGAGCTTCGAGAGCGGGACCCTCCCCTCGGGGTGGACGTACACGCAGGTCACGTCGCCGGGTGACGGTGGCGTCAACGACGACACGAGCAACTCGGGACAGTACTCGGCGTTCGTCTCTCAGGAGGCCGGCTACGTCCGGTCGGCGACGGCCGACACGACCGACTGTAGCTCCGTGACCGTGGAGGCCTGGGTCCGGAAGGGCGGTAGCTTCAGCGAACCACCCGAATCGGGCGAGGATCTCTATCTCCAGTACCAGGCCGCCGACGACAGCTGGAACACCATCGCGTTCTACGAGCCCGAGGACTACGCCGACGGCGAGTCGTTCACGGTGAGCGAGTCGATCACGGACCCCCAGGCCGCCCACGCCGACTTCCGGCTCAGATGGTACCTGATCGACGGCAGCGGCAGCGGGTACGACTTCTGGCACTTCGACGACGTGTCGGTGGACGGGTCCTGAGATGACCGGGCGCACGCACCACCGCGGCGACGACCACCCGTTCCGGGCCGACAGACGGGGCCAGGCGATCCAGGTCGGGGCGGTCCTCCTGCTCGCGGCTATCGTCATCAGCCTCGCGACCTACCAGGCGTTCGTCGTCCCCCAGGAGAACCGCGAGGTCGAGTTCGATCACAGCAAGCAGGTGGCCGATCAGCTGTCGGAGTTGCGCTCGGACCTGCTCGCGACGGGGCTGGACGGGAGCAACCGGGCGACGACGGTCCAGTTGGGCGTGCGCTACCCGAGTCGGCTGTTCGCGATCAATCCCGGTCCAGCCGTCGGGTCGCTCCGGACGGTCGGGACGACAGACGACGCGATCAACGTCTCGGTCCTGAACGCGACGACGGGCGGCGAGACCGGCGACTTCTGGAACGGAACCACCCACAATCTGACGACGGGAGCGCTCGTCTACGACCCGGATTACAGTCGCTATCGCACGGCCCCGCGAGTGATCTACGAGAACAGCGTGCTGTACGCCAGCCGCGATCAGGGCAATGCGACGCTGTCGGGCCAGCGCCTGGTCCGGGACGACCGCATCACGCTCGTCACGCTCAACGGGTCACTCGGTGCGTCGCGGACGGGCGCACTGACGGTGGATCTCCAGCCGGCGAGCGCGGCGGTGCGAACGGTCGACGTGAGGGCCCCCGACGCCGACAGCAACGTGACCGTGACGGTCCCGACCCTGCTCTCGGAGGATCGGTGGGACGACCTGCTCGCTGCCGAACGCGTCGGTTCGGGCGGCCACGTCACCGAGGTCGCGGTCGAAGCGGTCCCGAACCGGCGGTTCGACCGGCTCCGGGTGGAACTCGCGAAGGGCCAGGGGTACGACCTCCGGCTCGCCCGGGTCGGCGTCGGCTCGGGCGTCGAGAACCCGGGGCCGGCCTACCTCACGAACGTGAGCGCGACGCCGACGGCGTTCGAGGGTGAGACGGCCCGGGTCGTCGTCGAGGTGCGCGACCGGTTCGACAACCCGGTCAGCGGCGTGACGCTCCGGGCGGCGACCGACCGGGGCGACTCGGCACTGCAGTCGTCCACGGCGACGAGCGACGCCGACGGCCGGGCGGCGTTCACCTACGAGGCACCCGACAGTCTGGGGAGCGACGGGACAGATTCGGTGGACGTGAGCTTCGCGGTCGATCCGGCCAGCGGGACCTTCGACGCGACGACGCCACGGAACGTCTCCGTGCCGGTCACGCTGCGGAGCGCCGGCGGCGAGGACGTGCCCTACCAGGTGGAGTGGCAGGACCCGTCCGGACAGCCGGGCGTCGACCAGCCCTGCTCGGCCGACCAGTGTCTGATCGACGGCACCGAGTCCGAGACGGTGACGCTGACGATGGCGACCGACCCCACGGTCGGTGGCGCGGACGTGCGCTACGCGGTCAACGACACGACCGTCGGGACGGTCCAGCGAGCGACCGGCGAGACCGACGCGAACGGCCGGAACCAGACGGTCCTGGAGGTCGACAGGAACGGCGGACTCCGTGTGTACACCTGGAGCGGCGCGGCCGGGGACGCCCTCCAGTTGAACGTCACCGGGTTCAACGGGTTCAGCAGCGTCGACGCGACCTCGATTCTGCCCTACGGGAACGAGCAGGTCCAGTTGATCGCGTTCACGCCGAACGCGGACCTCCCGAGCGGCGAGTCGGTCACGGTCGACCTGAGTGCGGCCCAGCGGAGTTCACCGCGCCAGGTCGAGTACGGCTCCGCCGGGGCGTCGGTGAGCCAGGGCGGCGGGAGCGCCGGGTTCAACGCGCAGAACTCCGACAGCGCGACGGTCGTCTACACCCCGCCCTCGGGCGGACTGGCGCAGGGCCAGACGGCGGTCGTCCGGATCACCAGCATCCGCGCGGGGACGCCCTCGAACCAGAACGGCCCCTACACCGTCTCGATCAGTCGGAGCGACGGGAACTCCGTCGGGACGCCGTTCGACGTGGCCGTCGACACCGGCACGTCCGAACTGCGGAGCCTGAGTGCGTCGGACCTGACCCAGGGCGAGAGCAGTACCACCCAGACGATTTCGTTCACGCCCGATACGGACCTCAACGGCGACGAGGTCGTCACCATCGACCTCAGCGATCCCCAGGACGGGACCGGCGGGAACCAGCAGGTCGACTACACGAACGGCGGCGCGTCGGTGGCCGGCGGCTCCCCCGGCAGTGTGAACCTCAACCAGCAAAACGCCAACAACGTGACGCTGAACTACGTCACGCCCGACAGCGGAGTGAGCGCCGGCACGACGATCACCGTGGAGTTCACCGGCGTCCAGACCGGGTCCGGCAGCGGCGCTCGCGGGACCTACACGGTCGGCTTCAGCCGCGAGGACGCCGACACCCGGAGTACGACCTTCGAGGTGACGAACCCCGGCGGCGGCGGCGGTGGCCCACCCGGCGGTGGCGGCCCACCCTGATGGAGACACCAGTGAACGGCGGGCATCGACGACCGAGGCGGACCGAACCTCTTTGGCTCGGGGATAAGTAGGAAAGTCAGGATGTCGTCCCGTCAGCGCGCCCAGTCGGAAGTCATCGGGGTGACGCTGTTGATCGGCGTGGTGGTGATCCTGGTCGGGATCGCGACCGTGTTCGTCCTCGGCGGCGGGGGCGGCGGCGACGAGCCGCTCGCGGACCTGCAGTTCGAGGCCACCGCCGAGAACGTCTCGATCACACACGTCGGCGGGGACGCGGTTCCGGTCGGAGAACTCCGCCTGCTCGTGCGGGGCGGCGGGTCGAACGGCCGGTTCACCGTCGACGCGGCGAACCTCAGCGGCGGGGACGACGAGTTCGGGCTCGGGGACTCGATAACGCGAGCCCACGGTGTGACGAGCGAGACGTTCGAGGTCCTGCTGGTTCACGAGCCGACCAACGCCATTCTCGGACGGGACGCGCTGAACGTGCCCGACCCCGGCGAACCGTCGGCCAGCTTCACCTACGTCCCGGGTACTCCCCAGCCGGGGGAGACGGTGACCTTCGACGCGGGCGGGTCGCGCGCGCCCAACGGGACGATCACCAGCTACGAGTGGGACTTCGACGACGGGACCGTCACGTCGACGGGGAGTTCGACCATCGACCACTCCTTCGCCAGCGAGGGCGAGTACAACGTCACGCTGACGGTGACGACCGACGCGGGGAAGACGGCCGTGACTAACCGGACGGTCAGCGTGACGACGCCGGTCGTCTTCGCGGTCAACTCCGGCGGGCCGTCGTACACCGCCGGCGACGGCACGCAGTACCAGGCCGACACGCAGTTCACGGGCGGGAGTACCTTCACCAGCGGCGACCCGATCTCGGGGACGACCGACGACACGCTCTACCAGTCCGAACGCTACGGCGACTTCAGCTACGACGTGCCCGTCTCCGACGGGGAGTATCGGGTGACGTTCAAGCTGGCCGAGATCTACTGGACCAGCGACGGCCAGCGCCAGTTCGACGTGTCTCTGGAGGGCACGGAGCGAATCTCGAACCTCGACATCCACAGCCAGGTGGGTCACGACGCGGCGCTGGATCTGACCCGCACGGTGACGGTCACCGACGGAACCCTCAACATCGAGTTCAGCACGGACGTGGACAACGCCAAGTCGAGCGCGATCAAGGTCGAACGGATCGGGGACGCACCGAGTCCCGCGAGCCTGTCCTGGGACACGGCGAGCGACTGGGACGGGGCGACGAGCGAGAACGCCGTCGTCCACGAGGGGTACGGCGACCGGACGGCCGGTGCGGTGGAACTGGGCTATCCCGGCGACGGGAGCCGCTGGGACGGCGCGCCGCTGGCGTTCTGGCCGTTCGACGAGGACAGCGGGTCCACCGTTGCCGACGTGACGGGCAACGGGAACGACGGGACGGTCCAGGGCGCGACGCTCGGTCAAGGCGGTATCCTGGGGACGACGGCGATCCAGTTCGACGGGACCGACGACTACGTCTCGGGCGCGACGGACATCACGGCCCTCCGGGAGACGGCCTCGATCTCGGCGTGGATTCGGACGACCCAGGGCGGCAACGACACGCCGTGGGTGGCCCCCGGCATCACGGGCGTCGAGAGCAACGGCGACGGCGACGACATCTTCTGGGGCTTCATCGACGGCTCGGGCAACATCGCCATCCAGACGGGCAACGACGCGACCGCGCGGAGTTCGTCGCCGGTCAACGACGGCACCTGGCACCACGTCGTCCTGACGCGGGAGTCGTCCTCCGGCGAGATTCAGGTGTACGTCGACGGCACCCTCGACGACACGGCCACGTCGCGCACCGGGACGATCACCAACACGTTCGACAGCATCGGGCGGATCGAGGACACCGGCGGGACGCCGGAGTACTTCGACGGCCGGATCGAGGAACTACGCGTCTACGACAGCGTCCTCTCCAGCGGGGCCGTCTCGGACCTGTACGCCGCGGGCAGTTCCGGATCGCTCACGACGGGCCAGAAGACGTTCGCCACGGCGCGGGACCCGGCGAATCTCCAGTTGACGAACGTCGCCGCCACGCTCCCCGCGGGCACCGGCATCGACGTGACGGTCGAGTCCGACCCCGACGGCGACGGAACCTTCGAGGAGACCAGCGACGCGATCACGCTCGACGGGAGCGGCGGTCCCTACGACGTGACCGGGCTGTCGAGTCCGAGCGGGACGTTCAGACTCGTCGTCCAGTCCACGACGAGTTCGCCGACCGAGAGCCCGTCGCTGGACCGGGCCGATCTGACCGCGAGTCCGTGAGCGACGCCCGCCGTGGTTTCGACATCTGTCGATAGTTTAGTCGACAATATATTATAGGGCGTTCACGGAGATGTAGGTATGACAGCGGTCGGCATCGACGCCGTGGAGATCAGGACGGGGAAGCTGGAACTGGACCTGGCGGAGACGTTCGCGCCCGCGAAGGGCGAGTCGCCGGAGAAGTACACGAAGGGCCTGGGCCTCCATTCGAGTTCGTTCCCGGACACGTACGAGGACATCGTGACGATGGGCGCGAACGCGGCCCACCGGCTGATGGAGCGCAAGGGGCTCGAACCCGACGACATCGGCCGGATCGACGTGGCCACCGAGAGCGCCTTCGACAACTCCAAACCGGTCTCGACGTACATCGCGGGCTGTCTGGAGCAGGTGTACGACGGCGACTTCCACCACGCCAACAAGGGCGAACGGAAGTTCGCGTGCGTGGCGGGCACCCAGAGCATCGACGACGCGTACAACTGGATTCGCGCGGGCCGGAATCGCGGCCGGAAGGCCATCGTCGTCGCGACCGACACGGCGCTGTACGCCCGCGGCGACCCGGGCGAGGCGACCCAGGGCGCGGGCGCAGTCGCGCTGTTGATCAGCGAGGACCCGGATCTGGTCGAACTGTCGCCCGAGCAGGGCTTCGGCAGTGCCGACGAGACGGACTTCCTGAAACCCAACCAGCAGTTCCCCTCGGTGGACGGGAAGCGGTCGGTGCAGGTGTACCTCGCGCGGATGCGCGAGGCCGTCGAGGACTTCGAGTCGGTCTGGGGCGAGATCGAGCCGGGTGACTTCACGCTCGTCCCGTTCCACACGCCGTTCCCGGGGATGGTTCGGAAGGCCGCACTGCTTGGCTTCCGACACATGACCCGGAACACGGGTATCGAGGAGGAACTGGCCGGGGAGATCGGTCGCCAGCCCCGACAGGAGGCGTTCGACGACGAGGACGCGTTCCGGGACGCCATCAGCGAGTACACGGACAAACTCAAAGAGACCGACACCTACGCCGAGTGGTACGACGACGTGATCGAACCCACGCTCACCATCTCCCGGCAGGTCGGGAACTGGTACACCGGCTCGGTCCACGTCGCCCGCATCAGTGGTCTCAAGCAGGCCCTGGAGGCCGGCGAGGACCTGACCGGCGAGCGGCTGCTGGTCGGCTCTTACGGCAGTGGCGCACAGGCGGAGATCCACGCCGAGACCGTCCAGCCCGGCTGGGAGGACGAAATCGCCGAACTGAACGTCGACGAACAGCTCGAATCGCGGTACTCCATCTCCTTCGAGGAGTACGAACACATCCACGACGTACACAACCACGACACCGACACCCAGGCCGACGCCGAGGAGTTCACGACGCCCGACGAGGAGTTCGTCTTCGACGGGTGGGGCCGCATGGGCGAACGGAAGTATCGCTACGTGGAGTGAACGGGTTGGCTCTCGTATCGCGACAGCTGTAACGAACCGTTACGAGCGGTCGTTTTCGAACCTGATACGGCCAATCCGTCAATCGAGCGCCACTATCGGCAGATTCTATCAAATTTCGTCGTCCAGTCGAAAGTATTGATAACGATAAAATTAACGAGGGATTCAAATCGGATGGGGGACAACTCCGGGGTATGGCACATCCAGCGGAGAGCGCGTTCGTGGGCGCGATCATCGGCCTGGTCACGGCACTGATCGCGTTCCCGACGCGGGTCGGTCGATTGCTCGCGCCGGCGGGCGGAGCCGTCGTCGAGGGAATCCGCTGGGCCAGCGAGACGCTCCCCTACTGGGCGTTCATCCTGACCGTCTTCCTCGGGACGATGATCGTCGCCGTGGTCGTCGCCTACGAGTTCGCCAGAGTCGGCTACGCCGCGGTCCGGCGGGCCGGGCCCCGGACGAAACGCATCGTCCGCTTCGTCACGCCGAACACACCGATCGGCAAAGCGGCTTTCGCCTTCTGTTTCACCATCCTCTTTCTCATCGGCTCGGTCTGGGCGCTCCCGTACGTGATCGGCGAC
Organism: Halorientalis pallida; assembly: GCF_049605515.1. Lineage (GTDB taxonomy): Archaea > Halobacteriota > Halobacteria > Halobacteriales > Haloarculaceae > Halorientalis > Halorientalis pallida_A. The sequence goes on along the minus strand of NZ_CP187158.1, from coordinate 41,286 downwards.
CTCGGCGAGAACAGCGCCGTCAGCAACGCCGGCAACTTCACCAGCGGGGACGACCCCAAGAGCGCGCTCGAAGACGCCAACGACCGCATGAACGACGTTCTCTCCGGCGACGTTGCGACCCAGGGCGGTGCCGAGGGCGCGAGCGACGACGAACGCGCCTACGACCGACCCCGGCCCGACAGCGACGGCGACCGGCTGAAGGATAGCTGGGAGCGAGCGGGCGAGACACCCGGCGGCGCGGAACTGCCCAACGCCGACCCCGACCGCATGGACCTGTACGTCCAGTTCGACTACGGCAGTTACACCCACCCGCTCTCCCAGCGTGAACGGCAGGCACTCAAACAGGTCTGGGCGGACATGCCCGTTCGGAACCCCGACGGCTCGACCGGTATCACCCTCCACATCGACGACGAGCGCGACGACGGATACGGCGGCGCCATCGGTGCCGAAGTCTCGGTCTCCGGCGAGCGCGTCGAAGACGTCCACCAGTACTACACGGCCCGGAACCTCGGGCCGCGGCGCTGTCGCTACCACCAGATCGTCGTCGGTGAGGTCCGCGGTGGCAGTCAGGTCGGCTTCGCCAGCGCCCCCGGCTTCGGCGGCGTCGTCGACGACGAACGCCGCGCCTACGACGGCGACGTTCCCTTCCGCGTCCACGTCATCACCCACGAACTCCTCCACAACGTCGTCGGCGAAGTCGACGGCAAGACCCACACCAGCGAGGGCTGGCTCTCCCCGACCGTCGACGCCGACGAGGCCTTCCTCTCCGACGCCGCGAGAGCGGAACTGAACGACGGCCTGGCCGGGTCGGGGTACTACCAGCAGAACCTCTGCTAACCCACCTTTTTCCACCTCGGGTTCGCGCCGAGGGCGCGAACCACTCGGTGCAAAAACGTGGGCGAAAAAGCGGGACTCGCGCGCCGCGCGAGTCCCGTGATACCCGCGAGTAACCGCAGGGGGCGAGCGTGAGCTTGACAGAGCGCTGCTCTGTCAGTGGTGAAAAAAGCGCGAGCGCCTCCGGCGCTCGCGGGGAACCGCGGCGTCGTCCGAGAGAGCAACGCTCTCTCGTGATCACGAAAGGCGCTCCGCGCCTTTCGAACGCCTTCGCGCCGCGGATGCTGGTGGCAATTTGGGTTACCGCTGTCACACGCCGAACTGGAACCAGTCCGTCGCTGGCAACCCTGAAATGGTGAATCCAGCGCGTGCGACTCGGAACGGGCGAGCGGACCCACGCCGCATCGTCTGCCCGTTGCATCGCGACCGAGTAGGAAGCTTGAGGGAGCCGACGGGCGAGTGGACACCCATGAGTCCGACCGTCCACGAGATCCAGAACGCGATTCGAGCGGCGACCGGTCGCTTCGAGCGGGAGGTCGACGCGTCGTTCACGAAGGAGGAGTTGCAGGCGATCTGTGCGGCGCTCGGGGTCGCCGTCGACGACGCCGAGCGGCCGTCGACGACGCGGATGCGCCGACGAATCCGGGCGCAGGTGGGGATCGCGGAGTCGCCGGAGGTAGCGGACGACTCCACGTTCCGGAAGGCCGACCTCGAGGCGATCGCCGACGCGGTCGGGGCGTCCGTCGAGTCGTAACCGCAGTCTCCGATCAGTCCTCTCAGGGCAACTCGCGCATCCCGTCGAGCATCGTCGGCAGGTCCGTCGTCGTCACGGCCAGCGAGAACCCGTCGATGCGAGCCAGTCGCGGCGCGTGCTCCCAGAGGCTGTCCTCGTCCAGTCCGTGGAGGACGATGGCGTTGGGCGTCGGTGTGACGACACGCATCGCGACCAGCGGTGACTCCCCGCGCGTGACGTTCGTGAAGACCAGCGCCCGGTTCGTGGACTGCCCGTAGAGCCGGTAGAACTCCTCGCTGGAGAGGCGGGTGATCGCCTCGATGCTGTCGATGACGGTGTGGCCGGCGACGGTCGCCTGCGCACCCTCGACGATCTCGGTCGCGTCGATGGCGTCGTAGTACCGGTCTATCGGGATCGTCGCCGGGTACTCCCGGAGGTCGTGGACGATCTCGCTGTCGAACCCCGCCGAGAGCACCCGCGCGTGCTGGCGGATGCGCCCGCCGCCGCGGGCCTCGTCGATGTCCAGCAACGCGCCGACGATGCGGTCGACGACGCCGATGCCGGGGCTCTGCCGGCGGCCGCTCTCGTAGTCGGAGATCACGGAGGAGGAGACCTCCAGCGTGTCGGCCAGTTCGGTCTGGGACACGTCGAAGTCGGTCCGCCACTTCCGGAGGGTCGCCCCCGGGTCGTCGCTGAGCGTGATCTCGCCGGCGATCTTCTCGGCGAGTTCACGGCGTGGCCCACGTCCCATGTCGCCAGTGGACGCACTCGACGACTTTAACGTATCGGCACAGCAGAGAGGTCCACCGGAAGGGATTTGCCCGGACGCTCCCTGAACACCGCTATGCCATCGACGGTGGTGCACCTCGCCTTCGCGGGCATCCTCGCCGCCGCCGTACTCGGTGACGCCTTCTCCCGCCGAAGCCTCGCCGTCGTGTTCGCCGTCGTGATATTCGCCGATCTGGACGTGTTCGTCGGGTTAGCGGTCCCGGGCGCTCACCGTGCGGCATTCCACACGCTCCTGTTACCCGCGGTCGCCGGCGGCCTGCTGTACTACGACCTGCGCCGGGACCGGCCGTGGCTCACCGGACGATTCGGCGAGCAGGCACCACGCGTCGCCTGGGTGTCACTGCTCGCGTTCACGTTCGCCGCAGTGGGTCTCGACCTGTTCACCCACTGGGGCGCGAACCCGTTCTATCCCCTGCACGATCAGTTCTACTCCATCGGTGGGACGCTGGAGTACTCCACCCAGCGCGGGCTGGTCCAGACGTTCGTCGAGATCGGTACCGATCCGGTCGGCGACGGAACTGGAACGCGGGCGCTGGGGACGACCGAGAACTACCACGTCAACAGCGGCGTCGACCCGACCGCCGGAAAGGAGCCCGAAACCGTCGACCGGGTGTTCCCCGTCGCCCAGTCGGGCTGGCAACTCCTCCTCGTGCTGACGAGCCCCGTCGTCCTGTGGGCCCGTGCCAGTCAGGACTGAGTGGCGAAGGCGGCGACACTTCCCAGCGCACCGAAGACAGCAGGGTAGATCAAGCCCGCCAGGACGGCCGCCAGGAGAAGGTCCGGACCCGCCGAGGAACCGTTAGTCTGGACCTGGATCAGGAAGCCCACGATCACCGCCAGGGGCAGATAGCCCGCGACGACGGTGGCACCGGCCGCGGCCGCGTCGCCGACGTCCTGTTCACCCGGCGTCCGGCGGCCGACAGCCAGACCCGCACCGAACAGCAAGACGACAGGGACCACGTACAGGATCGCGGAGAACGCGTCGACCTGTGCGATGAAGTTGACCGTGTCGGACCCGCCGATGAACGGGATGTTCACGTCCACGACCGTCGAGACGAAGTGGGCGTTGTAGAACACCCACCCGACCGCCTGGTAGGTCAGGTCTTCCCCACCGAGGGCCTGAAAGACCTGGTTCACGGCCGATTCGCGAACGTCACTGCCGACCAGCAGGTACGTGAAGACGTAGCCGAGCAGGTACGCGCCCGCGCCGGCTATCGCGCCTGTTCCCAGCGGCAGCCCACCGATCCGATCGGAGCTCATATCTTTCACCTCGTCGGTCCAGGGAAAGTACCTTGTGGCGCCACCTTTTTCGCGCGCCGGATGCAGGCCCGTAGATGCCAGTGCGTACAAATCCGAGAGCCCCCGCTCCGCAACCCCTAAACGCGGTCCGTTCGTCCTCCCGACAATGAGTGACTGGACCGAGAAATACCGCCCGTCGACGCTCTCTGAGGTCCGGGGCAACGACAAGGCCCGCGACGCCCTGAAGGAGTGGGGGCGGACCTGGGACGAACACGGGGAGGCGGCCATCCTGCACGGGAGTCCCGGGATCGGGAAGACCTCCGCGGCCCACGCGCTGGCCAACGACATGGGCTGGGACACCGTCGAACTCAACGCCAGCGACTCCCGGACCAAAGACGACATCGAGCGCCTGGCCGGGCGTGCCTCCAAGAACACGACGCTGGGCGGCTCCGGCAAACAGCTCATCATCGTCGACGAGGCCGACAACTTCCACGGCAACGTCGACCGCGGTGGCTCCAAAGCGGTCACGTCTATCGTCAAGGAGGCCGGCCAGCCGGTCGTCCTCATCGCCAACGACTTCTACGAGATGTCCAACACCCTCCGGAACGCCTGCCGGGAGATCGAGTTCCGCGACATCTCCGCGCGCTCTATCGTTCCCGTCCTCCGGGACGTGTGCCGCCAGGAGGACATCGAGTTCGAGGACGAGGCCCTAGAGTCCATCGCCGAGTCCAACAGCGGCGACCTCCGGGGCGCGATCAACGACCTGCAGGCCCTCGCCCAGGGTCGCACGGAACTCCGGGCCGAGGACGTGATGACCGGCGAACGCGACCGGACCAACGGCGTCTTCGACTACCTCGACACCGTCATCAAGAAAGCCGACGCCGAGGAGGCGCTGAAAGCCTCCTACGACGTGGACGAGACGCCCGACGACCTCATCAACTGGATCGAGGACAACATGCCCAAAGACTACGAGGGCCGGGAGCTGGCCCGGGCGTACGACTTCCTGGCCAACGCCGACCGCTGGCTCGGGCGAGTGCGGGCGACCCAGAACTACTCCTACTGGCGCTACGCCGGCGACAACATGACCGCCGGCGTCGCCGCCGCCCGCGACGGCGAGAAGGGGGGCTGGACCCGCTACGGCCCGCCGAGTTACTGGTCGAAACTCGGCCGCTCACGGGGCACGCGGGAGAAACGCGACTACGTGGCCCGCAAGATCGCCGAGAATCTGGGCGTGAGCATGGCCACCGCCCGCCGGGAAGTCATCCCGCACCTGGCGGCGATGACCCACCACTGCAAGAACCGCGAACTCACCGTGGCGATGACCGCCCGCTACGATCTGGAGGCCGAACACGTCGCCTTCGTCACCGGCTCGGGCAAGGACACGAACAAGGTCCAGGACATCGTCGCGGATGCGCAGCAACTCCGGGAGGAAGCCGCCGTCGAACACTCCGGCGGTGCGTTCGAGGGCGGTCGCGCTGGGGCTGTCGGCGAGGAGGAAGCGAGCGAGGACGCCGCCGACGGCGACGACGGTGACGAGAGCGACGACGGCGACGGCCAGGCGACGCTCACTGCGAGCGCCGGGGCCGACGAGAGCGACGACGACACCGGCGAGGCGGAGTCGGCCGACGAAGACGCGAGCGCGGACGATCAGCAGTCGGGACTCGGCGAGTTCATGTAGCGGTCGAAACGCAGGCAGTTCTCAGAGCCGGACTGGCCCGGAAGACCCTTCGGCGCTCGCGTCGGCGTCCGCGTCGGTCGCGGTGTCGGCCGTGGTGGCGACCCCCTGGAACGCCCAGGCGGTCGTCGCGGTCATGGCCGCGAAGATGGTCAGCGCGGCGGTGTGGTGGAGGACCTGCGCGACGGGTCCGTAGAACCAGATGGTGTTCGCGCCGAGCAGGACCTGCACGGGCAGGACGGCCAGCGCGACGGTCGAAGCCCAGCGGATGTCGGTCCGGGGCTGGCGTTTCCAGGCGGCGTAGGTCGTCCCCACGATCATGAAGCCGGTGACCATCGCGACGAAGCGGTGGAACCACTCGACGAAACTCGGCCAGTCGGCCGGGAACAGACCGAACACGGCCCCGTTACAGAGCGGCCAGCGGGCACCGCAGGACAGTCCCGCACCGATGGCACCGGTGTAGACGCCGAGCAGGATGAGCGAGAACGTCATCCCGGTCGTCGCCGCCGCGAGGTGGCGAAAGCCCAGTCGCATACTCGCCTCTCAGGCTCGCGTCTACTTATGCTCGGCCTTTCGTTCTCGGGCAGTGGGATCGACGAACGTCGAACATTATTTTCGGTTACCTTTTTACGCTGGCAAGGTCCCCATAGTGCATGGGACTAGACGAGGATTCGCTCGACTATCACCGGGAGGACCCCCCGGGGAAGATCGAGATCTCGACGACGAAGCCAACCAACACCCAGCGTGATCTGAGCCTCGCCTACTCGCCGGGCGTCGCCGCCCCCTGCCGTGCGATCCGGGACAACCCAAACGACGCGTACAGCTACACCGCGAAGGGGAACCTCGTCGGCGTCGTCTCCGACGGGACCGCGGTACTCGGCCTGGGCGATATCGGCGCACAGGCCTCGAAACCCGTGATGGAGGGCAAGGGCGTCCTGTTCAAGCGGTTCGCCGACATCGACGTGTTCGACATCGAACTCGAGGACGCCGACACCGAGGAGATGATCCGCTCGATCAGTTCGATGGAGCCGACCTTCGGCGGCATCAACCTCGAAGACATCAAAGCGCCGGAGTGTTTCGAGGTCGAACAGCGCCTCCGCGAGGAGATGGACATCCCCATCTTCCACGACGACCAGCACGGGACCGCCATCATCTCCGGGGCCGCGCTGCTCAACGCCGCCGACATCGCCGGCAAGGACCTCTCGGAACTGGACATCGTCTTCTCCGGTGCCGGCGCGAGCGCCATCGCGACCGCCCGCTTCTACGTCTCTCTGGGCGCGAACCGCGAGAACATCACCATGTGTGACTCCTCGGGGATCATCACCGAGGCCCGCGCCGAGAACGACGACGTCAACGACTTCAAAAAGGAGTTCGCCCGCGACGTGCCCGAGGGCGACCTCGCGGACGCGATGGTCGACGCCGACGTGTTCGTCGGACTCTCCGTCGGCGGCATCGTCTCCGAGGAGATGGTCCAGTCGATGGGATCGGACCCCATCATCTTCGCGATGGCCAACCCCGACCCCGAGATCGCCTACGAGGACGCCAAACAGGCCCGCGACGACACCGTCATCATGGCCACGGGCCGCTCGGACTACCCCAACCAGGTCAACAACGTCCTCGGGTTCCCGTTCATCTTCCGGGGCGCGCTCGACGTGCGCGCGACGGAGATCAACGAGGAGATGAAACGCGCCGCCGCCGAGGCGCTGGCCGAACTGGCCCGCCAGGACGTACCCGACGCCGTCGTCAAGGCCTACGGCGACCAGCCGCTCCAGTACGGCCCGGAGTACGTCATCCCCAAGCCGCTGGATCCCCGCGTCCTGTTCGAGGTCGCGCCGGCCGTCGCCGAGGCCGCCATGGACAGCGGGGCCGCCCGCGTCGAGATCGACCACGAGGAGTACGTCGAGCAACTGGAGGCCCGGCTCGGCAAGTCCCGCGAGATGATGCGGGTCGTCCTCAACAAGGCGAAAAACGAGCCCAAGCGAGTCGTCCTCGCGGAGGGCGACGACGAGAAGATGATCCGCGCGGCCTACCAGATGGACGATCAGGGCATCGCCGACCCCATCCTGATCGGCGACCGCGAGCGCATCTGGGCGATCATGGAGACCCTGGCGCTGGATTTCGACCCCGAGATCGTCGACCCCGGCGAGGGGAGCCTCGAACCGTACGCCGAGCGACTGTACGACCTCCGACAGCGCAAGGGGATCACCCGCCGCGAGGCCGGCGAACTCGTGCAGGACGGCAACTACCTCGGGAGCGTCATGGTCGAGATGGGCGACGCCGACGCCATGCTGACCGGGCTGATGCACAACTACCCCTCGGCGCTGAAGCCACCGCTCCAGATCGTCGGCACCGCCGAGGACGCCAACTACGCCGCGGGCGTCTACATGCTGACCTTCAAGAACCGCGTCGTGTTCTGCGTCGACACCACCGTCAACCAGAACCCCGACGCCGAGGTCCTCTCGGAGGTGACCTGCCACACGGCCGAGCTGGCCCGCCGGTTCAACATCGAACCCCGGGCGGCCATGCTATCGTACTCGAACTTCGGATCGGTCGACAACGAGGGGACCCGCAAGCCCCGGAAGGCCGCCGACCTCCTCCGTGACGATCCGCAGGTCGACTTCCCCGTGGACGGGGAGATGCAGGCCGACACCGCCGTCGTCGAGGACATCCTCAACGGCACCTACGAGTTCTCCGACCTCGACGAACCCGCGAACATCCTCGTGTTCCCGAATCTGGAGGCGGGCAACATCGGCTACAAACTCCTCCAGCGCCTCGGCGGCGCGGAGGCCATCGGCCCGATGCTCGTCGGCATGGACAAGCCCGTCCACGTCCTCCAGCGCGGCGACGAAGTGAAGGACATCGTGAACCTCGCCAGCGTCGCCGTCGTGGACGCCCAGCAGAACGACTACTAGCCACCCACCTTTTTACTTCGCCGGGTTCGCTACGCGAACCCGGCTCGCAAAAACGTGGGCGAAAAACTGCCGGACGCGAGCCGGCGGCTCGCCTCCGGTGTTCTCGTGAGTGACCGTCGGGAACGAACGAGGGCTCGTCAGAGCTTCGCTCTGACGGTGAACCGCGCGCCTCCGGCGCGCGGACGCTGGACCCACGGCACCGCCGTGAACTGCTCCGACACTCACTCCGTCCCCAGCGACGCCAGCCGCTTTTCGGTCTCGAAGTAGAACTCGGCGATCACGCCCGACCAGAGGAAGGCGAGGACCACGACCGAGACGGGACCTGGGACGCCGACAGGCGAGAGAAAACTGGCGACGGCCAGCCCCACGGCCAGCAACGTCACCAGGAAGACGTACTCGTCGAGAGGGTCCGTGGCCAGCAGTGAGGTGTCGACGTAGGCGTAGGCCGCGCCGACGGCGACGCCGACGACGAGACTGACCAGGGACAGCGCGACAGGGCCGTCCGGAAACGGACCACTCCACAGCTCGACGACGACGTAGATCGTCAGCGCGAGTGTCAGCACCCCCGCGTGTGCGACTGACGCCACTGGCTCCCAGAACCCCCCGTCACTCCCCATTGCCCCATCGTGGCAACGGCCAGCATGATAAATCTTGCCGGCTATACTGTCGGACAGCAGTTCCGAACCGTCGGGTATCCGGAGCGGCAGAACCGTCGTCAGTTCCGTCGACTGTGATACACGTCGAATGCGAACTGTTCTGTCCGACAGTATCAGTCGCTGGCACCGCGGTCCGACCGCGAGGGCGGGGGCACCTGTTCCTCGGTCGGGTCCTCCGGAATGACACAGCGGTCGGGTTCGTGGTTGACGTGGGCGTACTGGTCCGGTGCGTTCGCCAGCGGATGCGCCGGGTTCACGTCACTGGAGATGCGAGCGGCCCTGATCTCGTCGAACCCGTTGATCCGGGCGCGGATGCCCCGCCAGTGGTGGTTCGTCGCCCGCGGGACGGAGACGGCGGGGTTCCAGTCCGCGCCACGGGCGTCGAGGACGGCCTGGTTGACGTTGCCAGCCAGGTCGTCGTGGTCGATCAGGACGCCGATGCGAGCGTCGTCGGGCGCTCGCGCCGCGAGGACGTCCAGCCCCAGGTGGAGTGCGCGGTACTCGGCGACGTTGTTGTCGGGTGCGCTGTCCGCGACCGAGAGCCGCGCCACACGTTCCCCGTCGCGTGTCTCGATGACCACGCCGAGACCGCCGTCGGGGTCGTCCCCGCCCCCGACCGCGCCACTCCGGCCTCTGTAGGAGCCGTCTGTGGCGAGATAGAAGTCCCGATGGTGGGTGCGAGGGGGGTGAGCAATGTGTGGCGTCGGCGACTCGTCGAACAGGTCCCGAAGGGACGGCCGGCCGTAAGCGGCCATATCTCCACTATGGAGACGGGATGATTTAAATATATGGGCCTTTCGAGGGTACGACTGGACGCCCGCGGGCGGGTTCACCCACCGGAAGGTCTACGGCCGGGCCGGCCGTCCCTCCGGGCATGCTCACCGCTCGCGACATCATGACGACCGACGTGGAGACGGTCGCGCCCGACGACGACGTGGCCGAAGTCCTCACGAAACTGGCCCAGGCGACGTTCAACGGCTACCCCGTCACCGACGGCGAGGAACTCGTCGGCATCGTCACGCAGGGCGACCTCGTCGACCTGTTCCAGCCCTCCGACCGGACGCTGTGGATTCCCGTCGGTTTCCCCCCGTTCCTGGAGAGTCTGACCTACGGGATCGACCTCTCGTGGGACAACCTGGACGTGGGACTGGACATGGTCCGCAACTCCGGGAAGTCGATCAGCGACGTGATGACCGCCGACGTGGTGACGGTCGCGCCCGACGACGACATCGACCGGGTGCTGGATCTCCTGGCCGACCGCGACCGGGACATCAACCGCTTGCCGGTCGTCGAGGACGGCGAGGCGCGAAGCGCCGCTGGCAGCCGGACGGAGTCCGGCGACGGCCGCGTCGTCGGCATCATCGCCAGACAGGACGTACTGCGGGCGCTCCGCGACGAGCGACTGGAGAAGGCGGGGTAGCGCGGGCGGCGTCAGTCGTGGTAGCGGTGACCGATGACCGCCGCGACCACGTTCAGGGCGACCAGACCGACGAACGCACCGACGATGGAGCTACTGCGGAGACCGTAGGCCAGCAGTGGAAGGTAGAGGAAAGGGAGGACGATCGCGGACCAGAAGGCGAGACCGGTCACACCGGCTTTCAGACCGGTCCCGTACTGCGCCAGTGCGGGGCGGACGTCGCTCACTGGCGGGAACAGTTGCCGTTCGTTACTGGAGGGACTTGACGAGGCCATCGTGTCGTTCTACTACCTGCTTGAACAGCCGACCCCTTATAACCGGTCGAGCCTTCGACCCGTTTCGGCTCATTTCACTCGACTACCGGCAGCATATGGACCTTTCACGACGGCCGCAGAACGCTCGATAAATTTTAAATAGCTATCTAACGCCGTAACGTCGAATTACAGCCCGCCATTATTTCGCACCCATCTTGCCGGAAGGAGTGGCGCAAGCCGAGTGTGTAAGATATTGGTTAACACACCCATGGTAACTATCGGCACGAATCGAGATCGGCGAGCAGTCGGTCGCGGGTCGTCGAGTCGAGGTCGGCGGCCGCATCGTCGGTGAACGGTGAGGCCAGAAGCGTCGCGAGCGCGCGGTCGGTCTTCTCCCGAATTCGGTCGATCGCTTTCTCGACGGATTCGACGGACTCGTCACGTTCCGCGGCGATCTCGTCGACGGAGTGATCGTCGTCGAGCATGGCCGCGATCTCGCGTTCGCCGTGGCTCAAAATCGACGGTTGTGGCGTGGCGTCGGTCATACTGGTGGTTCGGAACGACCGGTCAAAACGGTGGCGTCAGCCCAGCACGCTGACGGAGACCTCGTGGGGGCCGGCCGGGGTGTCGAGCGTGACGGCGTCGGCGAAGTGATCGGTGACGGCCTCGCGCCAGGCGGCGACGGCCTCGGCGTGGCGCTCGCGGTGGCGCTCGCGGGTGTACTCGACGGTCGGATCGTCACGGAGGTCGTCCTCGGTCTCGGCCGGTGTGGGATAGGCGGGCGCGGACTCGGTGACGAAGGCGTCGGGTTCGACGTGGATCGGCGCGGGCTCGTCGTCGTAGTCGGTGGCCCCGTCGCGGTGAATTCGAGCGCGCATCCGCCCGCTGAACGGCGGTGTCACGCGCAAGACGGGGTCCTGTCCGCTCCGCCGACCCGCCTCCAGGGCGGTGACTACGTCCTCGGCGTCGACCGCAATCGCGTTGATCGCCGTCGGATCGGCTGACCCGGGCATAGCGAAAGCTATCGGCCCACAGTATTGAGGGTTCCCGTCCCCGCTCAGTCCCCGGTCGCGCTTTGCCGTTGCACGTCCGCGATGAGATCGTCGACGGACCGGTTGATGTCGACCACCTCGTCGGTCTGATCGTCGAGTTCGTCCGTGATCTCGTCGACGGCGTCGACGATGTCTGCGGCGTTCTCGGTCGACTCGTCGATCATGCTGGCGACTTCCTCGGTCGAGGCGGCCTGCTCGTCGGTCGCGGTCGCGACCTCCTCGATCCCGTTGTTGACTTCCCGGACGGTCTCGCTGATCTCCTCGAGCGTGTCCATCGCGTCGTCGACCGACTCGATCCCGCCCTCGATGCGCTCGTTGTTCTGTTCGAGGCTACCGACGGCCTGCTCGGTGTTCTCCTGAATCTCGTCGATCATGGCCTCGATCTCGCCGGCCTGGGTCTGTGACTCGCCTGCGAGGTCTTTGATCTCGTCGGCGACGACGGCGAACCCCTCGCCGGCCTGCCCGGCGCGGGCGGCCTCGATGGACGCGTTCAGCGCGAGGATGTTGGTCTGGTCGGCGATGTCGTTGATGATCTCGACGATCTCGTCGATCTCCTGGACGCTGTCCTGAATCGTCCGCACGTCCTCGGCGACGCTGTCGGCCGCCGCCTGGATCTCCTCCATCGCGTCGACGACTTCCTCCGCCGAGTCCTGCCCCTCGTCCGCCAGGTCTCGGGCCTCCTTGCTGGCGGCGGCGACCTCCTCCGCCGAGGAAGCGATCTCCTCGACGGAGGCCGACAGCGTCGACACCTCGTTGGCTACCTCGGACATGCCCTGGTGTTGCTCGCGAGCCAGGTCCGAGATCTCCCGGGTTCGCTCGGCGATCTCGACCGAGGAGTCCTCGAGTTCGGCAATCGACGTCTGGATCTCGCTGGCCGCATCGTGGTCGTACCCCGCGTTACGGTCTATATCCTGTTCGATATCGTCTTCCATGTCGTCGTCGATCCCAGCGTCGAGACCAGCCTCACGGGACATTGTGACGGTAGGAAGGCAACTTGCAACAAAACGATGACTGCCTGACTGTCAGGATTGATAATCATCCAGTCTCTCAGATTACACGTCCGGCGCTACTGCCGGTCACGCTCGAAGAAGGAGTCGAGCAGTTTCCGCTCGGCCACCCGGAGGTGCTGGTGGAAGGTCGAGCGGGAGATATCCATCATCTCGGCGAGTTCGTCGCCGTCGACGGCGCGCGGCCAGTCGAAGAAGCCGCTGTAGTACGCCGTCCGGAGCGCGGTGAGCTGTCGGTCGGTGAGTCGTTCTTCGAGGCCGGCACGGAACTCCTGGCGGGTCTGAACCGGGCGTTCGTGTTCGTGATAGCCGGCGAGTTCCGTGCCCTCGTACCGGTCCGCGATCAACTCGAAGAGGGATCTGGCGTCGGCCTCGCGGGAGAGTTCGACGGTGAAGGCCGTCACGCCGTCCTGGCTGGTGACCTCCTTGGTGACCGCACCCCTGTCGACGAGGAGTTCGACGAGCGAGCCCTCGAGGGTCAACTGCAGGAGACAGCCGTCGTCGTGATCGGCCAGCACCGTCACGTCGGTGACGGCGTCCTGCTCGGTCGCGAACGCACGGACCGTCTCGGGTTCACAGTCCTCGACGGTGTAGAACTCCCGGAGCGCACCGTTGGAACCGTAGACAGACCCGGAGTAGGAGAACTGACAGTCGAGTTCGGTCGAGGCGGCGTTGAGCAACAGCGTCGGATCGTCGACGGTGAACTCCATCTCGACGATCCGGTCGGCCGTCAGGGTTCGCTTGCTCTCCAGCGCGTCGATGGCGTTGGCGATGGCGCGACCGAGCGCCTCCAGTACGACCTGTTCGCGCTCGTCGAAGGCGTCGGGGTGGCCGGCACAGACCGTGAGGACGCCGTACTCGCTCTCGCGGTTCCCGATGGGGACCGAGATGACCGCCTCGATCCCGGCATCGCCGTAGCGTCGCCCGACGGCGGAGCCGCTGTCGACCGTCGAGACGATCTGGCCGCTCCCGGTCGCGAACGCCCGTGCGCTCGGCGTCGGTGCGTCGGCGTCCAGCGCGACCGACTCGTCCTCGAGGTCCACGTCGGCCGGCCCCGCCGCCGCCCGCACGCGCAATCGCTCCTCCGAGATGTCGGCGCTCCCGATCCAGGCGAACAGGTAGGGGTCGGTGTCGGCCAGTCGCTCACAGACGCCGTGTTCGATCTCGTCTCTGGAGACCGACTCGACGAGCAACTGGGTGATGTCCTGGACGAGGCCGTTGATTCGGTCGACGAGGTGTTCGAGGCTCTGACGCTCCTGCTGGGCCTGACGGGCGTTCTCCTGGGCCTCCAGTTCGGCGAGCCGCCGGTCCGTGATGTCGATGTGTGCGACGGTCGCGAAGTTGCCGTCCCCGATGGTGAACGGCGTCGCCCGCATCAGGAACCAGCTCTGTTGCTCGGGCGTGTGGCAGGGGTATTCGAGCGTGAACTCCTCGCACTCGCCGTCGAGGACGCGTCTGATCCCCCGGACCGCCTCGATGGCGTAGTCGTCCTCGGTCGGATCGACCGAATCGAAGTAGTTGAACCCCTCCGCGTCCGCTTCGGCCCCGGCAGTCCCGTCACCCGCAGTCCCCCAGGAACTGTTGGTGAACAGAATGTGTCCCTCCTCGTCCAGCACAGCGATCTGGCTCGACAGCGTATCGAGGGCTGCTCTGGCTATCGATTCGGTGACTTCCATTCAATCCATTTCGGGACCGCAGACGCATAAAAATCCCCCCGCCGACCCCGGGCTGCGTCCCACGTCGACGCCGGGATGGGGTCACTCGGGCGCGACCCGCGACAGAACCGGAATCTCGGCCCGACGCTCGTCGGAGAGCAGGGCCCAGTCGATCCCTGCCGGCTTCCCGCCGCCACCGGTCCGAACCGTCCGCTCGGGCGTCACGACCAGATCTAACGGCACGTCGTGGTCCCGGGTCGGCACGTCCGCGTCGACCAGTTGTCGCTCGTGGACCGTCGTCGCGACCGGCGTCGTCCCGTCGACCAGCCCCAGTTCCCGCAGCACCGCGAACTCCAGGTCACTGTACCCCTCACCCTTGCCGACCCGTGCGCCGTCGGCGGTGACGGCGACGCTCCCCGAGACGATCAGATCGACCGACTCCATCTCGTCGGGACCGACCTTGACGCCGACTTCGGCCGACCCACCGACCGTCGTCGCGTGGTCGATGTCCTCGACCTCTGCGGGGTCGAGCCGCAGGAAACACTTCTCGTCGCGGAGTCGCGGCACGGCCATGTACACCGTCTTCCCCTGTCGCAGGGCCGCGCGCCGGACCGGAAGCTGTGGCGCGTCCGGATTGGCCTTGAGCACGTCGGCGTCGACCCACTCGTCGGTCTCGGCCAGTCGCTCGGCGGCCTCGTCGGCCCCCGCGAAGTTGGGAATGCGCCCGTGTGGCGGGAACGGGAATCGGGCCTCCCCGCTCTCGTCGAGATCGTCCCACACGCGCTCACGGAGGGATTCCTTGTCCATACAGACGCCAGCGGTGCCACCGGCTTCAGCCTTCAGGCCGACACTGGGGTATTAAACGACCGCAATATGTTCGCACAACGGCTACCCACCAGTCCCGCCACTCGACGGTATGAGCAGCGTCGACAAGACAGATGGGGGCGAGGGGGAACGCAGTGCCACGACCGGGCGGGGACGCCCGACCGTGACGACGATCGCAGGGGCGTCGGACCGGACGGTGTTCACCGAGACGGGCAACACCGACGCCTGGATCGCGACCGACTCCGTCAGCGACGTGACGCGGTAGCGCCCGCTGTCGCGCGGCGACGCGAGCGCGAACAGCCGTCTGCTCGGCCTTCTCACGGCGTTCGAGAGACTGCCCTGGGCGGGCTCAGAACTGCGTCGAGACGCACGGGGCGCGTATCGCCTCTTGCACGCTCACTGGCGTTCGCGTGCAACCTGCCGGATTCTCCGCCCACCGCCGGGCAGTTCGGAGCAGTCGCTCACACGAGGTTCGCGACGGAAGGAAATGCCCGGGGCGGGCTCCGAACCGCGGAAAATCGGATATTTTCCCGCTCCCGCCTCGCTCCGCTCGGCGGGACCCTACGGGTTCGGAGTGGCCCGGGCATGCTCACGGCGTTGCCACTCGCCGTTGGCTCGTGGCGTTCGAGAGAATGCCCGGGGAGGGCTCCGAACCCTCGATCTCCGCATGTCCCAGGTTCGAGGCTGACGGGCCTCACGGGACCGGGAGCGACGCCGCGCACGAGTCTCGAAAACCCTATGAGTGCGGCGCTATGTCCAGCTAAGCCACCCGGGCTCAGTGTGCACCCGGTGCTAAACGAGTGGTCGTCTTTAACCTTCCCATCTCCGGCGGCTATCCCCGCCACTGCAAGCGAATCCCACACACGAGAAGCGTCAGCGCGACGAGTCCGACGACCACCCCGAAGCCCGCACCCTCGGCGTCCGTGACCTGGGGCCCGACGACGGTCCCTTCGGGCGTCGCTGCCGTCGTTCTCGCTGTGGCGTTTTCGGCTCCGACCGCCGCTGGTGCGTCTCCCGCCGTCGCCGTCACCGCCGTCCCGACTCGCGTCCGGTCGGTCGTCGACGGTTGCGTGGCCGTCGTCGGTCGCTCCGGCGTCGGCTGAACGGATATCGAGATTCCACCGCCCACGTCGTCGACCTCGATATCGCCCAGGCCGCCACCGATATCCGCGTCCCCATCGTCGTCACCGTCGTCGTCCCCGCCACCGCCTGCGTCGTTTCCACCGTCATCGTCCGCACCAGAACCACCGTTCGACTCGGGTCCGGTATCGGTACGCCCGCCGCCCTCTGTCCCGGCCTCGGGGGCCGGCTCGCCCGCGTCACCGCCATCGGCCGACGCACCCGACTCGGTCGGTTGCTGTGGCTGTGGCGTTTCCGACTCGACGGTGTCGGTGGCCGTCGGTTCGGCCGTCGCCGGTGGGTTCGACGTTCCCGGCGTGCCCGGATCGGTGGCCGTGACCGTACCCCCCTCGGCCGGCGCGTCCGGTTCGGCTGGGGTACCTGGTGTGTCCGCTTCGGTCGGCGTCTCCTGCTCGACCGGTGTCCCGCCGTCGGGCGTCGACTCCGCGGGCGTGCTATCGGCCGGTCCCTCCGTCGGTGGAGTCGGCTCGGGCGTTCCCGGGTCGTCGGGCGTCGGTCGTGGCGTGGGCTGGTCGGGGGCTTGAGACCCGCCGTCGGCCGACTCATCGTCGGCGTCCGGGTCGGGCGTCGGCTCCGGGGTGTCGTCGGCTGGCTGGCGCTCCGTCGTCTCCTCGTCGGGTTCGTCCTCCTCGTCGTCGAGCGCGTCCTCGATGCGGTCGAGCAGGTCCTCGTCGTCCTCGCCGTCTTCGCCGTCGGTGTCGTCGTCTTCACTGTCG
Source organism: Halorientalis pallida (assembly GCF_049605515.1). Taxonomy (GTDB): domain Archaea; phylum Halobacteriota; class Halobacteria; order Halobacteriales; family Haloarculaceae; genus Halorientalis; species Halorientalis pallida_A. The sequence continues at coordinate 24,382 of NZ_CP187158.1, read as the reverse complement.
TCCGCGGGTCCGTCCTCGTCCGCCGTCGGCTCCCCACCCTCGGCGGTCTCCCCGCCGTCTCCGGTCCCGTCTTCCTCGGTCTCGGCTGGTGGTCGCTCCGTCTCGTCGTCGGTCGTCTCCGCTCCGTCCTCGTCGTCGGTCGTCTCCGCTCCGTCCTCGTCCGTCTCGTCGCCGACGGCGGTCTCCTCGGGGCCATCGGTCGGTTCGGACTCCGTGGACTCGGCCGGCGTACTCGCCGCCGGCTCGTCGTCAGAATCCGGGGCTGGAGTCGCGGCGTCTTCGGTTTCCGGGGTCTCCGGGGCCGGTGTATCGGTGGACTCGTCGTCCGCACTGGAGGGAGTGGCCTGGTCGGGTGTCGCGTCCGGCCGTTGTTCGGTCGTTCCGGGATCGTCCGGCGGCGAGTCGGCGGGCGTCGACTGTCGTTCGGGGTCGATATCGGGTTCGGGCGTCCCGGAGTCCGTCTCAGGGGAGTCTTCGGTGGCTGGATCGGGGTCGTCGGCGGGAGTGTCCGCCGCCTCGTCGGGCGTGGCCGGGTCGTCGGGTTCCTCGGGGGTGGGGTCCGGTGCCGGCTCGGGTGCGGGCGTGGCCCCAGTGTCGTTCGCCTGGAGGGCGAGGGGTGACGGGGCGTCGGCCGCGGCGGTGACGGCGACGGCTGCGGAGACGCCGAGCGAACACAGTGCGAGGACCGACAGGGCGGTGACCAGGGGGCCGAGACGTGACACGACCGAGGGGTCGGCGAGGGGCGAAATTGTTACGCGGGGAGTAGTCGGGCGACAAGCCGGGCTTATCTCGCCGGGGTGGGGGTAAGCCGGTGATACCCGACGCGGGGGCCGACGGGCCACACCACCCGCGGATTTAAGCCACCCGGCAAGTACACAACGACCATGGAGATTCCTGACCTCGTCCGGGACGCGCTCGGGGGCGAGGACGTCGAGTTGGGCGTCAACCTCGGTGACGAAGACGTCGTCTGTCTCACGCCGACCCGGACGCTCCTGTACCGGGCCGAAGGGCTGTTGAGCGACGAGAAAGTCCAGGAGTTCCCCCACGACGTGGAGTGGCTGGACGTGAAAGAAGGCCGCCGCAAGACGAAGTTCATCCTCGAATACGTCGAGGGGACACGCAAGTTCGGCGTCCCGAGCAACAGGGACGGCGCGGTGCTGGAACTGCTGTTGACCGGTATCCTCCGTGCCGACGGCGTGACCGACCCCGACGAGTCCGTCGCCGGTGCGTTCCGCTTCAGCGAACTCGTGTTGATCGTCACCGACAAGCGAGTCGTCCGGCACATCGGCTCGGCGGTCTGGACCGAGGATTACGAGGAGTACCCGTTCTCCGACCTCACCGGCCTCTCCTTCGAGCAGGGCAACGTCGCCACGGAGGTCGTCCTCGAAATCGAGGGCCGACCCAAACGGATCAAGACCCCCAACGAGCAGGCGCGGAAGGTCCAGCAGGTCGTCGAGAACGCCGTCTTCGACTTCTACGACGTGGGCAGTCTGGAGGAGTTGAACGCCAGCATCGGCGTCGAGGAGGGCGAGAAGGCGGAGAGCGAAGACAGTGGCGGCGGCAGCGACATCGACATCGGCGGCGGCATCGACCCGCTGGTCTCCGACGACGAGGAGCGGAGTCCGAGCATCGACGGCCCCACGGCGGGTGGGGCGTCCGAGGCCGCCACACGGGCGGAGTCCCAGTCCCGGAGCGACGACGACGGCGACGCCGCGACCGAACCGACCGGCCGACAGGAGCGAACCGCCGACGCCGGCGGCAGTCGGTCGACGACCACCGAGTCGACGACCCGGAGCCAGGGGTCCGAGGCGGCGAGTCAACGGGACCTCGACGCCGTCGAGGCACAGATTTCGGAGCTGACGACCGCGGTCGAGCGCCACAACGAGTTGCTCGAACAGCAACAGCGGACGATCAAGAAGCTGATCGAGGAGTTACGCGAGGGACGCTAGCTCTCCCGCCCGGTGACTTTTCGGATGCAGGAGGAGCCGAACGGGCCGTGTTCGCCGGCGTCGAACGTGATGAAGTAGCCCGTCGAGATCTCGGCTCCACAGCGCCGACAGGTGAACTCGCCTTCTTTCGTGATCACGTCCGTCTCGAAGCTCACGTAGTCGTGACTCGTCGGGCGGACGGTTCCGTCCTCGCGCTCGACGATGCCGCGGGCGACGGCGGTATCGAGAATCTCGCGCTGGACGTTGGGATCGGTCGTGATCGTCTCGATCCGGTCGAGCGCCGCGGCGACCGACAGGGAGTCGTGTTCGAGGCTGGCGAGCAGCTCCAGGCCGAGTTCGACCGGGTCCACGTCCTGCACGACCGACACTGTGACGGCGACCGGATTAAGCGTTGTGAGCCCACCACAAGAGGTATACGGCACGGGCATCGCCTCTTGTGTAGATGCGAGGCGTGACGCGCCAGCGGTTACTCGTCGGGTCGATACTCGCCGCCGTGGCGGCCGTCGCGGTCGCCGGTCGGTCACCGACCGCGGTCCTCCGGTGGGCCGAGAGCCTCGCCGGCCAGCCGGCCCTGTTCGCCGTCGCGCTGGCGGGCCTGTACCTGTTTCGCCCGCTCGCGCTCCTGCCGGTCGCGGTGTGTTCCGTCCTCGTCGGCTACGTGTACGGCCTCGCGGGCATCCCCATCGCCATGGTCGGGGCGGCCGCGACCAACATGCCGGTCTTCCTGCTGGCCCGCTACACGGACATGGGTGGGCGGCTGGCGGCCCGCTTCGAGGCACACGCCGGGCGGTTCGTCGCCACGGCCGGGGCGTTCCGGAGCGTCGTGGTGGCGCGGCTCCTGCCGCTACCCTCCGACGCCGTCTCCTACACGGCCGGGCTGACGCAGGTGCCCGTGCGGCACTACGTCCTCGGCTCGACCGTCGGGGAGATTCCCTGGATCGTCGCCGCCGTCCTCGCGGGGCGGTCGATGCACGACCTCACCGTCTCCGGCGCGAGCGTCGGCCTCGACGTGATCGTCGGCCTGGTGGCCCTGGCGGCCCTGTTGCTCGCCGGACCGACCTACCGGTATCTCACCGGAGAACAGCGACCGGGCACCGCCGACGCTCAGTAGAAGGTGTCCGCGCAGTCGTAGACGACGCCGTGTTCCGGGCAGACGTACTTGCAGTGGCGGCTGTACATCGGCCGCTCACACATCGGACAGGGGCGGCCCCCCGAATCGGAGTCCCGACCCTCGGTGCCGACGCCGCCGCTCTCCTCGTCCATGCTTGCCGAGTGAGGGCAGCGTGGACTTGACTCTGTGGGTCGATCCCGACCCAATTCTAGAACCATCCCGAACGGAGTTCGGACAATCGGTTTAGGTGAGTCTCGCCTTCGGACTGGTATGTCACGGCTCCGTGTGCAGGTGTCGAACGCACTGCCGACGCTCGTGGTCGGCCTGGTCGCCGGGCTCACCGCCGTCGTCGGCTCCTACGCCGCCGCCGGATTCACCCCGTCGTTCGTCGTCACGCCGGTCACGAACTGGATCCGCGAGACGAGTCCCGCAGTGATCACCAACTCGATCATCGAGAACCTCGGAAGTCTCGGCCAGACGCTGCTCTTTCTGAGTGCCGTCGCGCTGTTCGTCGGCGGCGTCGCCGCCCTGGTCGTGGGCTCGCGCGCCCTCGGCCAGCGGCTCAACAACCGGGCGCTCCCGGTCGTCGCGACGACGGCCGGCACCTGGGCGTTCGTTGCGCTCACCACCGGCCAGCCGTTGCTCGCGCTCGGCGCGGCGCTCCCGCCGGGTGCAGTCGTCCTGCTGTTCGTCACCGCGCCGTCGCTCCCGATGCCCGAACCCGTCGACTCGCGCCGCCGGCAGCTCCTGTCGAGCGGGGTCGCACTGGCCGGCTTCAGCCTCGCCGGGTACGCCGTCGGCCAGCGTCGCACGCCGGATCTGGGCGGCGAACCCCTCGCCGGGAACTCGAAACAACAGCGACTGCTCCAGGACGCGGCCGAGAAGTCCTTCTCGATGGACGGCGCGGAGCCGCTGGTCAGCGAGAACTTCTACACCGTCGACATCGCCAACGTCGACCCGACCGTCGACGAATCGGAGTGGAACCTGACGATCACCGGCGAGGTCGACGAGGAGGTGACCCTCGGGTACTCGGAGCTGCGGGAGATGGAGTCGGTCGACCGCTTCGAGACGCTGCGCTGTGTCGGCGAGGACCTCAACGGGAAGAAGATGGACACCGCGCTCTGGACCGGCGTCCCGTTGCAGGACCTGGTCGCACAGGCCGGCCCGAACGGCGACTGTGACTGCGTGCGCCTCCGGGCCGCCGACGGCTACTACCAGGTGTTCCCGATGGACGCGCTCGAAGACAGCCTGCTCGCCTACGGGATGAACGGCAACGCTCTCCCGCGCGGTCACGGCTACCCCGTCAGGGCACTCATCCCGGGCCACTGGGGCGAGATCCAGGTCAAGTGGATCAGCGAGATCGAGGTCCTCGACCAGGACGCCGAGGGCTACTGGGAGAAGAAGGGCTGGCACGGGACCGGCCCCGTCGAGACCGTCGCGAAGCTCCACGCGGTCAACGACCTCGACGACGGGCGCAAGGAGGTCGGCGGCCACGCCTACGCGGGTGTCCGGGGCATCCAGCAGGTGGAGGTGTCCACCGACGGCGGGTCGACCTGGAACGAGGCCGAACTCACCGAGCCACTGGAGGGCATCGACACCTGGCGACAGTGGCGGTACCGCTACGATCCGCCGGGCGGGTCCCACGAAGTCGTCGTCCGCGCCACCGACGGCGAGGGACGGCTCCAGCCCCGCGAGGAGAGCGACTCCTACCCCAGCGGGGCGACCGGCTGGGTGTCCAAGACAGTGCAGTGATCGAGACCAGCACGCATAAACGGGAACCGTGAGAACTGCGACCAACTGTCGATGGAGAAGGCCCTGTGGTACCTGCTGGCCGGCACACGGGGTGGTGAGAACCGCGCCCGGATCATCCGGACGCTCGACGAGCGCCCGCGCAACGCGAACCAGCTCGCGGAACACCTGGAGGTTGACTACAACACCGTCCGGCACCACCTCGACATGCTCGAAGACCACGACGTGGTCGAACCGGGCGGGGACGATTACGGCCAGCTGTACTTCCTCACGGATCGCTTCGAACACCACCGCGACGCCTTCGAGGAAATCATCGACCACGTGGAGTAACCCATGGCAATGAGTACCTGGATCACGATCGCGAGCGGACTCGCCGGACTGAACGTGCTGTTGCTGGCGGCGCTTGGCTTCGTCTGGCTACGCAACTACCGGCAGTTCAAGTCGCCGCTCGTCCTCGGCCTGCTGGCCTTCTCGGCCGTGATGCTCGTCGAGAACCTCGGTGCCATCTACTTCTTCTTCTCGATGGGCATGCTGTACGCCAGCGACGTGATGGCCCAGCAGTTCGTCGTCGCCCTGCGCGGCCTGGAGACCATCGCGCTGGCCTTCCTGACCTACGTCACCTGGCAGTAACGCCGGGTTCGTGTCTCACTCCGGGTCCCCGTCCCCCTCGTCGCGCCACGCCGAGAGGTCCGACACGGCTTCCAGTCCCTCGTGGGCGAGTTCGAGTTCCTCCGTCGCGACGCCGGACCGATCCGCGACCAGTTCCGGCCCGCTCCACTCGACGGGCGTCGCCGCGAGACACCGCCAGCCCCGGACCGGCCGACCGGCCCCGTCGAGCAGGATGACGTGGACCGTCCGCGGTTTCACCGTCCCCGCCACCCACTCCTGGAGCCAGTCCCACAGCGTCGTGTCGTCGCCGACCCCACGCTGGAGTTGCAGGTTCGGTGACTGCGTGCGGCGGCGCTCGGTCGACGGTAGCGACTCGCGGTACTGGTCGAACCAGTCGCCGAAGTCCCACCAGGGGCTGTCCCCGGTGTCGCTAGCACCGGTCTCCGCCTCGTCGGGAGCCACCTCGACGCGGACGGAGAGCCCGCGGACGGCCGCGAAGCCCAGTCGCTCGTCGGTACCGATGTCGACCACGAACCGGTGGCTCGGGTACGGGTCCGCCGGCTCGTCAGCGGCCATCGGTTCGCCCCCGCCGGTCACCCGCAGGCCCGGTGTCGGTCATGCGACGCGCTCGAACCCCTCACAGACGAGTTCGAGCGATTCGATGGCCACGTCCTCGCCGGTGGCGTCGAGTCGCGGGGCCTGGTAGGTCGCCGGCCACACGTTCCGGAGTTCCCAGCGCGCGCCGGCGTTGCCCTCGCGGTCGAGGACGACGACCGCGGCCGTGCGCCGCGCCTCGTCGACCTTCCCCTGCTCGACCAGCGTGCGCCACTCGTACAGTTCGATGGAGTCGTCCGTGACGCCACTCCGGAGGACGACCCGGCCGTAGCGGTTCAGCCCCGCTAGCTGTCGCACCGTGGGTGGGTCGGTCCCCTCGCGGTACTCGATCACGTCCGTACTGCTGGTCGGCTGGCGACACTCGGCGAAGCCGGCCTTCGCTACTCCGTCGATCTCCAGCAGGAACCGTACGTTCCGGTAGGGACCGTGCTTGTCCGGCATGGTTACACCGGTCCCTCCGGTCGAAGTTCGATGTCGACTGTGCGTCTCCCTGCCGCGAGGCGCTGATACATTTCGTTTCGCTTTCAGACGGAGCGTACATAACGGTACCTCTACCAGCAGTGAGAAAACGAAAATCGGCGCGTCCGCGTTCGGTCGATCGCTCCCCGTAGTGTCACACGCTCCAAGTGTAAGTGGGGTAGATCAGCAGGTCGTCAGCACTCGGACCAGCCACAGGACTCGCAGGTCTTGCAGCCCTCCGAGTAGTACAGCGTCATCGCGCCACAGTCGGGACACTCCGGGCTCTCGCCGCTGGAGATGAGTTCCTGTGTGGCGTCCTCGCCGGACTTTGCCTGGGCCTTCGCGCCACCGTCCGGTTCGGGCGCGCCCGCGCCGGTGTCGGCGACGGCCTCGGCGTTGGGGTCCTCGGCGGTCTCGGTCTCGGCGGCCGTCTCGTCGAGGGTCTTCTGTTCGGGGTAGCCCTTGTCGATCTCGTCGTCGAGGTAGCGACGCAGGGCCGTCCCGATGGCGTCCGGGATGGACTGGATCTGCTCGCCCTTGTCCCAGGCGACCTTCGGGCTCCGGGTGCCCTGGAGTTCGTCGACGATCTCCATGGGGTCGACGCCGCTCCGCAGGGCCGTCGAGATGACCTTCGCCAGCGCCTCGGTGAAGGAGTTGGTGAAGCCACCGGAGTGGCCGATGTTGGCGAACAGCTCGAACGGTTCGCCCGTCTCGGGGTCCTCGTTGATGGTCACGTACACCTTCCCGTAGCCGGTGTCGATGCGCTGGGAGACGCCCCGGAGCGCGTCGGGCCGGGAGCGCTTGTCGGCGTACTTGCTGGCGTCCAGGTCGAACAGGTCCTCGGCTGACACGTCGAGTTCGGCCTGCACGTCCTCGTGGTCGAGGAAGGCCTCGAAGCTCCCGAAGATGTCCTCGATCTGCTGGGAGAGGACTTCGGCGGCCTCGTCCTCGTCCATCTCGGCGAACTCGGTGTTGTCCGCCCGCGTGGTCAGCACCTGCTTCGAGCGGGTGCCGTCGCGGTAGTAGGTGACACCCTTGCCGCCGTGTTCGTAGATGTACTCGAACACTTCCTTGGCGTCCGCGACCGAGGAGTCGTTGGGCGCGTTGACCGTCTTCGAGATGGCCGAGTCGACGCCTTCCTGACAGGCCGTCTGGATCGCGGCGTGCTGTTTGGCCGTCAGGTCCTGCGTGGTGACGAACAGTTCGCCGATGGCGTCCGGCACGGTCTCTAGCCCATCGATGCCGTCGAACCGGTTCTCGGCCATCTGCTCCTGGGCCTCCTCCTTGACGGCGTCGACGTCGATGCCGTTCTCCTCCAGCACGCGGAGGAAGTAGTCGTCGAACTCCACCAGCATCTCGTCGCCCTGCACGTCGTCGGAGACGTTCTTGTAGTAGGCGACGTTGTAGATGGGCTCACACCCGCCGGTGGTGTTGCCGACCATACTCGTGGTGCCCGTCGGCGCGATGGTCGTCGTGTTGTGGTTGCGGATGGGGAAGCCGTCTTCCCACTCGTCTGCGTCGAGACCGGTCTGTTTCTCGAACCACTCGCGGTACTCCGTCGGGTTCGCGTACTTGGACTTGTCCCACTCGTCGAACGCGCCGCGTTCCTCGGCGAGTTCGTGGGAGGCCCACTTCGAGCCGTGGTTGATGTGGCGCATGATCTGGCGCGCGACCTCGTTCGAGGCCTCGTCGCCGTACTTCATGCCGAGCTGGACGTACAGCTGGGCCAGCCCCATCACGCCGAGACCGATCTTGCGCATCTCCCGGACCTTCTGTTCGATCTTCTCGACCGGGAAGTCCGACATGGTGACCACGTTCTCCAGGAAGCGGGTCCCCATCTCGATGCGGTGGTCGAACTCGTCGGTGTCGAGCGCCTCCGTGAGGAAGGCGTCGACGGCGTCTTCGAGACTGTCGTACTCGTCGCGGTGTTGCTCGGACCAGAGCCGCCAGTCCGGCGCGTCCTCGGCGGCCAGCGTCGAGAGGTTGATGTGGCCCAGGTTGCAGGCCTCGTACTCCTCGAGGGGCTGTTCCCCGCAGGGGTTGGTCGCGAGGATCTGGTGGTCGGGGTGTTCCTCCACGTCGAAGGAGTGTTCCTTGTTGACGCGTTCGAGGTAGATCACGCCGGGTTCACCGTTCTCGTGGGCACCCTCGACGATGTGTTCCCAGACCTTCTCGGCGGGCACCGAGAGGACTTCGCCGACCTCGACGTGCTCGCCCAGCCCGAACATGTCGTACAGTTCCTTGGTCTCGGGCGTGGCGACGTGGGGTTCGTCGGTGCGCGGGTTGGTGAAGGTGAACTCCTCGCCCGCTTTCACGGCGTCCATGAAGTCGTCCGTGATCCCCACCGAGATGTTGAAGTTCGACAGGTGGCCCTCGACGGCGTTCCGGAGGTGTTCGGGCACCTTGCCGTCGTCGTCGATGAGTTCGCGCGCCTCCTCCAGCGCGTCGGCGAAGGAGTTGTGCGTGAAGTCGTCGGGGTCGTTCAGGCGCAGGGTCTCGGCCAGACTCACGTCCTTGTTCTTGGCGTGGATGAACTGGATCACGTCCGGATGGGAGACGCGCATGACGCCCATCTGGGCGCCCCGCCGGGCACCGCCCTGGGCGATGGTCTCACACATCTGGTCGTACGTGCGCATGAACGTGATGGGGCCGGAGGCGATGCCGCCGGTCGAGCCCACGGCGTCCCCGTAGGGACGGAGCCGCCAGAAGGCGTAGCCCATGCCACCGCCGGACTGGAAGACCTGGGCGGCCTCCTTGGCGGTCTCGTGGATATCGTCGATGTCGTCCTCGGGCGAGTCGACGAAACAGGCCGAGAGCTGCTGGAGTTCGTCGCCCGCGTTCATGAGTGTCGGCGAATTGGGCATGAAGGCGAGTCGCTCCATCAGGTTCTGGAACTCCTCGGCGGTGTCCTCGACGTGTTCCCGGACCGGGTCGGGGAGTTCGGGGACCAGCGTGTCGTAGGCGAACTTGTTGACGTTGTAGATAGAGAGGGTCGTCTCCGCGTCCGAATCGGCCGTGACGCCCTTCCCGAAGACCTCCGCGGCGAGTTCGTCCCGGCGAGGGTGGTCGGGTTTGAGCTGGTCGGGCGTGACGGTGATCTCGAGGTCCCGCTTCCCGGCCTCGAAGACGGCCTCCGCGAGCGCGATGTTCTTCCCGACGCGCTCGAAGAGGTCTTCCTGTTGCTCGATCAGTTCGCCGTCGGCGTCTTTCCGCAGATACCGCGCTGGGAGAATGTTGTGGTAGGCGTTGCCGGTCAACCGCGCTTCGAGGGTGTCGCCCTCGGTGCGCTTGATGGGCAGCGTTACCTCGTCGGTCGAGAGGTCGTGCCGACTCACGGCCGCTCCCCCCCTTCCGGCGCTGTCTGACGTGCGATTCGCGACTTGGTCCTGGGCCTCTGACCTGTCATTTGTAACGGAACTCGTGTTGTCTCGGGTGGCAAATAACCCTTGTCGTTGGGGCGTTTTCCGCGTCGATACAGATGTAACTTGCTTGTCATTCCGTACCCGCAAGCACCGCTTCGCGGGCGTGATTGCTACGCTCGATAGCGAGGGACGGACACTTCTTAAGCCTGGGCAGACCGGAGTGAAAGTGAAATCGGCACCGCCGGAATCCAGAGACGGGGGCGGAGTTTCCAGTGGAAATTGGAGGGGGTTCGGGTGTGAGTGCGACCCCGAACGGAGAGATTTCTTCGCTCGGCCCGAGGGCCGAATAAAACGCCTCGGAATCCACAGATGTCGGTGGGATGCGCGGGTCAGTGCGGAACGGCGGGCGCGCGGGGCGCGCGCCTCGGAACCTCGACACGAAAAGCGGGGGCTGGCCGGTACGTTTTATTGCGGGGCGGTGGTACCGTCGGCCATGTTACCCGTCCAACTGGGTCCGCTGGGGTCTCCGCCCGCGCTGTTGCTCGGCCTGCTCGCGCTGGCCGCCGTGATCGTGGTCGGTCGCATCCTGTTGAGCCTCGCCTGGAAACTGGTGGTGATCGCACTCGTGGTCGTGGCGGCGCTGTGGGTGCTGGGTGCGATCAGCCTCGGTGACGTGCTGATCACCGCGCCCTACTGATCGGCCGCCCAGTCGAGGAAGTTCCGGACCACGTCGTGGCCCACGGCGGTCAGGACCGACTCCGGATGGAACTGCACGCACTCGATGGGGTACTCGCGGTGGCGAATCCCCATCACGAGGTCCTCGCCGTCGTTCTCGCAGGTCGCGGTCACGTCGAAACAGTCCGGCACCTCGGTCGCGACCAGCGAGTGGTAGCGCCCGCCCCGGAAGCCCTGGTCCAGCCCGGCGAACACGCCCTCGCCGTCGTGGTCGATGGCGAACGCCTTCCCGTGGATCGGTTCCGGCGCGCGCCCGACCGTCCCGCCGTAGACGTGGGCCGCGGCTTCGAGGCCGAGACAGACGCCCAGCGTCGGCACCTCGGGACTCACCTCGCGCAACACCTCGTTGGTCACGCCCACGTCCCGTTCGTTCGCGGGGTGGCCAGGGCCGGGGCTGATGACGATGGCGTCGGGGTCGACCGTGCGCACGTCGTCGAGCGACGCGGTGTTGCGCAACACCTCGGTCTCTGCGTGTTCGCTGACGTACTCGACGAGGTTGTACGTGAACGAGTCGAAGTTGTCCACGAACAGCACCTTCGGGCGATCCTCGTCGACCGCGGTTCCGTCCTCGGCGGCGCTCATCGTGACACCTCCTCGGCCCCCTCTCGGTCACCGGCAGAGTCGGGGTGCGCGTCGGCTTCCACGGGCTGATCGGCGATGGCGTCCAGCGCGGTCAACACGCCGTCCATCTTCTTTTCGGTCTCGTAGTACTCGCTCGCGGGATCGGAGTCGGCGACGATGCCCGCGCCGGCCTGAACGGTGATGCGGTCGAGGTCGTCGTCCCGGTCGGCGGTGTAGGGACCGTTCCCGTCTTCTACTGTGGCCGTCCGGATCACGATGGCGAAGTCGGTGTCGCCGGTCCAGGAGTAGTAGCCGACGCCGCCACCGTAGAGCCCGCGTGGCTCGGGTTCGAGGTCGTCGATGATCTCCATGGCGCGGATCTTCGGCGCGCCCGAGAGCGTCCCCGCGGGGAAGGCGGCCCGGGTCGCGTCGAACTGATCGGCGTCGTCGGCGAGCGTGCCCGTCACGGTGGATTCGATGTGCTGGACGTGGCTGTACTTCAGGACGTTCATGAACTCCTCGACGCGGACGCTTCCCGGCTCGGCCACCCGGCGCACGTCGTTACGCGCCAGGTCGACCAGCATCGTGTGTTCGGCCCGTTCTTTCCCGTCCGCGAGCATTTCGCCGGCCAGCCGGCGGTCCTCGACCGGCGAGGTCCCGCGGTCACAGGTGCCCGCGATGGGGTTGGAGACGATCCGGTCGTCCCGCACGGAGATCAGCGTCTCCGGGCTCGCGCCGACGACGGTCAGCCCGTCGTAGCCCAGCAGGTACATGTACGGCGAGGGGTTCACGGCCCGCAGCGACTCGTAGAACGCCAGCGGGTCCACGTCGCCGTCCAGTTCGCGTTTCCGGGAGATGACGCCCTGGTAGATGTCCCCGTCGAGGACGTGCTCCTTGGCGCGCTCGACAGCTTGCTCGTAGTCGGCCCGCGGGTCGGCCCGCTCGGAGTCGAGCCTGAAGCCGCCGGTCTCGACGGCCACGTCGGCGTCGAGCAGGGCCGCGACTCGCTCGGCCTCGGCCGCGAGTTCGTCGTAGCGCTCGCCCGCGTCCTCGTCGGGGGTCACGAGCGGCGTGAACACCAGCGAGACGGTGTCGTCCTTGTCGTCGAAGACCAGCGTCTTCGTGTTCAGGACGAACTGCGCGTCGGGCAATCGGCCCTCGGGGTGATCGAGCCCCACCTCGTCGAGCCACATGTCGTAGACCGCGTCGTAGGCGAGAAAGCCCACGAGCCCGCCGTCGAGGTGCTGGCGGTCCGCGCCGTTGAACCCGCGCAGGGTCGCGTCCGGGAGCGCGTGCCGGAGGTGGTCCACCGGGTCGGCGTCCGCGCTCGCATCGGTCGCAACGAGTCCCGCGTAGCGGTCGTCGAACGTCTCGACGCCTGCGCCCGACGAGTCGACGGTCACGACCGCCTCGGGGTCGTACCCGACGAACGAGTAGCGAGCGTGGCGTTCCTCCTTGGTCGGCGCGAACGCGCCGTCCGGGTCGCTGGAGGCGACCTTCTCCGCACTCTCCAGCAGGAAGGCGTACGGGGCTGGCTCGGCGTCGGTCGTCCGCCCGGTCAGCGCGGCGTAGGCGGCCAGGGGCTCTACGTCGGCGGGCAGGTCCGCGGCGACGCGGACGACCGCCGGGCCGTCGGTGTCTGCCAGTTCGACGAATTCCTCCCGGCTAGTGTCGATCATGCACTGACCACCGCGCTCTCGGCCCGCTCGACGAACTGCCGGACCGCGTCGTGGTCCTTGACGCCGCCCGCAGATTCCACGCCGCTGGCCACGTCGACGGCGAAGGGCCGGACGGTCTCGACCGCCTCGGCGACGTTGTCCGGGGTGAGCCCCCCCGCGAGAATCACCGGCGTCCCGAGGTCCGCGACCAGGTCCGCCGTGCGCTCCCAGTCGTGCGTCTCGCCGGTCCCGCCACCGCCCTGCTCGTCTACCGAGTCGACCAGCAGCGCGTCGGCCGCGTCCGCGTACGCCGCCACGTCCGAATCGGTCGCGTCCACGGCGGCGATCACCTTCGCCGGCGCGCGCTCTCGGACCGCCGCGATGGCGTCCGGTCCGAGATTCCCGTGTAACTGGACGGCGTCCGGTTCGACCCGTTCGACCAGTTCGACGGCCCGGTCGACGCCGTCGGGCATCGTCACCAGCACGCTCGTGACGAACGGCGGGACGGCGGCCGCGAGGGCGGCGGCCTGCTCGACCGGAATCTCACGAGGCGTGTCGACGCTGACGGCGGCGGTGAGTCCCACCGCATCCGCGCCGGCGGCGACGGCCACGTCGAGGTCCGACTCGCGCGTGATCCCACAGATCTTCGTCCGCGTCATTGCTCGACCGCACAGAGGTCCGCGAGTTTCTCGGTTGGTCCGCCCTCGGCGATGGCCTGCCGGGCGCGCTCGACCCCGTCGCGGTGGGAGTCCGCTTCGCCCGCGACGTAGATCGCCGCCCCTGCGTTCGCGAGGATGATGTCCCGTTTGGGGCCCGTGATTTCGCCCTCGACGATTCCGCGGAGGTCCGCGGCGTTCTCCTCGGGTGACCCGCCGGCGACCGCCTCGATGTCGGCCCGGTCGAGGCCGAGATCGGCGGGTGTGATCGTGTACTCCTCGACGGAATCGCCCTGCACCTCCGCGACGACCGTCTCGTCGTGGATGGCGATCTCGTCCAGCCCGGCCCCGTGGACGACCATCGCGTGCTCGACGGGCATGTGCGTCAGGGAGTTGGCGATCAGCGGCACCAGGTCGGGGTCGTAGACGCCCAGCACCTGCGCGTCCGCGCCGGCCGGGTTCGTGAGTGGCCCGAGGACGTTGAAGATCGTCCGCATCCCGAGTTCCTTTCGCGGGCCGATGACCGCCTTCATCGCCGGGTGGAAGACCGGCGCGAGCATGAATCCGATCCCGTCGCGCTCGATGGCCGCCTCGACGGCCGGCGGTTCGGCCTCCACGTTCACGCCGGCGACCTCCAGCACGTCGGCGCTCCCCGACGACGAGGAGACCGAGTAGTTGCCGTGCTTGGCGATGGGTACGCCCGCCCCGCTGGCGACGATGGCGCTGGTCGTCGAGACGTTGATCGTGTTGTAGTCGTCCCCGCCGGTCCCGCAGGTGTCGACCAGCGGCGACCGGTCCGGCGAGATCGTCCGCGCGGCCTCGCGCATCCCCTGGGCGAAGCCCGCGATCTCGTCTTCCGTCTCGCCTTTCGCGCGCAACGCCGCCAGCAACGCGCCGATCTGTGCCTCCGTCGCCTCCTCGAAGATCGCCGTCGCGGCCTCGCGTGCCTCCGCGACCGTCAGATCCTCGCCCTCCGTGACTCGTTCGATGTAATCCTGCATTGTGGACACCAATGGACGTATTCGCGTTGTGATGTACAAATCCGTTCATTGACTTAAGCGTATCGGGTCCACGGCGGTCGAGGCGGCGCGACGGGCGCGTGTGAAACGGGCACGAATGCCGGACGGAACGGCTTTCTCCAATCCGAAACCTTCAATTACCACTGCGGATTACGGTGTGATGCAGGCAGCACGGGTTCGTGGTCTAGATCGGTTACGACACCTCCTTGACATGGAGGAGGCCGACGGTTCAAATCCGTCCGAACCCATTAAAATTTTTACAGGATTGGTTTCGGGAGAGGTTTCTGTGCTATATTCGGTCGGTATCGACAGTCTCACCGGGTGCATCGGGGTGGTGCGTTCGACAGACAGTTGTCAAGTTTCTGAGTGAGTGTGCATCGCGCACGGGTTTCCCCCATTTGACGAACAGTCGCAGTGGGACGACGTGGTGAACGTCGAGCCCGAACCCGAATTGGGCTTCGTGTTCCTCGTTCGTGATTCCACAGACCGTGCAGCGGTAGTCGTCGCGTTCGAGGGCTCGTCGGCGCTGTCGGTACCAGCCGTCCCGGTAGTGTGTGGAAACATCATCTTCGATATAGATGTCGTTGTCCTGCCCCCAGCACGCCATCGAACAGTACTCGGTATCCAGCGACTGTCGCCGCTCGAACGTCTCGCCACAGCCGGGACAGGTGAGTTCGACTCGCCGCCGTCGCGGTTTCCCGGCACAGTCGGTCGAGCAGAACATCCCGTCCCGGACTGACGGGTAGTAACGGAACGAGTCGCCGCAGGTTGCACACTCACCGGTGACCAGCGACTCACCGTCCGTGATGTCGAGTCTGGCCAGCCAGTGACAGATGGTCGTCGCCGAGACGTTGCACTCGTCGGCGATTGCTCGTTGATCGCGGCGCTGCTCGACGTACTGCTCGCGAAGCCACTCTCGGTCCTGATACGGACGGTCGTCGTCGATGTCGTGCCGGGCCAGCCACCGACGGATCGTACTGGGCGACGTAGCGCACATCTCGGCGATTTCGGTCGAGGACTTCCCGTTCTCGACGTACTGGGTGCGGAGAAAGTCCGCGTCACGGTACTGTCTATCCACTGCCCGTCACCGCTGTGTTCGTGCGGAACGCGATTGGCTCACCACTCGCCACGGCCGGTCCCGTCGTCGGGATCACGTTCCAGGTTCGTCCCGTGCCAATAGTTCAAGATTCGGGGGCGAGAATGTCGGGACTCGAACCAGCGCGAACCCTTTTGCAGGTGGCTTCCGAGTACGAACTAGAATGGCAGGTGAGGACGCGCCACCGGTCGACACCGAGAGCGTCGAGGACCTGCTGGACCGGATGACGGACGCGTTCCTGGGGTTGGACGACGAGTGGCGGTTCACATATCTGAACGAGCAGGGGCGACGCGTCGTCTGCGAGGCCATCGGGGAGGACCTGACGGTCGAGGAACTGCAGGGCCGGACGATGTGGGACACGATTCCGGAGCTTGCGGGAACGGTCTTCGAGGAGCGCTATCGCGAGGCGATGGCGTCACAGTCGCCCGTGTCCTTCGAGGCCGAGTACGAACCGCTGGACGCGTGGTTCGAGATCAACGCCTACCCTTCGGAATCGGGCCTCTCGGTGTACTTCCGGGACGTGACCGAGCGGCGACAGCGGCGCAGGGAGCTGGAGAAACGCGAGACGGTGCTCCGGGAGATGTACGAGGTCATCTCCGATCAGGACCTCTCGTTCGAGGGGCGCGTCGAGGAGTTGCTGGCCATCGGGTGTCGGGAACTCGGTGTCGAGTACGGGACGCTCTCGCGGGTCCGGGACGACGAGTACGTGTTCGAGGTGGTGCAGGCACCGGACGATAGCCTGGAGGCGGGGGACGTGATCGATCTGGAGCAGACCTACTGCGAGCGAGTCGTGGTGAACGAACAGCGACTCGTCACGGGCGACGTGGCGGCGGATCACCCGGAGCTGACCGACTGCGCGGGTTTCAGGGAGTGGGGGATCAACTGTTACCTGGGGACGCCCGTCACCGTCGACGGGGACGTGTACGGAACCTTCTGTTTCTACGACGCGGAGACGATGACGCGGTCGTTCTCCGAGTGGGAGATCACGCTGGTCGACACCATGGGCCGGTGGATCGGGTCGGCGCTGGAGCGGAAACTCGCGACCGAGCGGCTCGGCCGGCAAAACGAGCGGCTCGAACAGTTCGCGACCATCGTCTCCCACGACCTCCGCAATCCGCTGGGGGTCGCACAGAAGCGCCTCGACCTCGTCGCCCGGGACTGCGAGAGCGAGCATCTGGCGGAGGTCGAACGCGCCCACGACCGGATGGAGACGCTGATCGACGACGTACTGACGATGGCGCGGGTGGGCGAGACGGTCGAGGACATCACCGAAGTAGAGATGGCGGCGGTCGCGAGGGACGCCTGGGACAGCGTCCGGACCGGTGACGCGTCACTCGAAGTCGACGACGAACTCGTCGTGGCCTGTGATCGGAGCCGGCTCCAGCAGTTGCTGGAGAACCTGTTCCGGAACGCTGTGGAACACGGTTCCACCGACGACGGAGACGACAGCGTGACGGTCCAGATCGCGGGCCGTCCCGGTGGCTTCGTCGTCGCGGACGACGGCCCGGGAATTCCGGAACGCGAGCGCGACTCCGTGTTCGAGTTCGGCCACTCCGGGTCCGACGGGAGCGGCGTGGGCCTGGCCATCGTCGAGCAGATCGCCACAGCACACGGCTGGAACGTCAGCCTCACCGACGACTGGGACGGCGGCGCGCGCTTCGAGTTCCAGACGACGGCGGATCGGTGAGCGCGGACCGTGGGCTGTCGGGTGAGCAGGAAAGACGGCGAGAGAGACGTGTACCCGGTCGGAGTTACTCCTCGGCGACCGTCGCGGCCGCGCTGGTCGTCGGCTGGTCGACCAGCTGGCGTTCGAGGTCGTCGAGGTGGTTCACGACGCTGTGGACGTCGTCCCCGTCGGTGCAGGGGGCGACCTGTGCGAGTTCACCGCCGCGGTACTCCGCCAGTCCCATCTTCGGCAGGACGATGGTGGTGTGGTCCTGCCCGGTGATCGACGAGGACTGCTCGTGGGTCTGGTAGAACGATTCGAGGGTGGTGTTGTTGGCCAGTGCCCACTGTTTGAACTCGGCGATCCGGTTGAGGATGAACTCGCCCTGGTCGGTCTCGGCGGCTTTCGTCGTCGGGTCGATCTGGCGGCCCCAGACTTTCACGTAGAAGTCGTCGACGTGGCCCTCGTCTTCGAGACGCTGGAGCCGCTTGATTACCTGCTCCTGTCGTGTGCGCGCACCCGGTGGAGAGAGCGTCCGCACGTAAAGTTCGAGTCGTATTGGGTCTGTGTTCGATGACATGGGGGTCCCCTCCCATCGAACAATCGTGAATCGCGCTCCTAAAGCGTTCCTCTAATTGATATAATACCACATGGAACGCCTAGTACCGATATAATGTCCCGCGACCCCTGTCAGACGGTTACATCCGGACCGTCGTCGAGTTCGCACCTAAACGTATCGGTAGCGAACGGGGCGCCGGCGGCGTGTTTCCGGTCGGGAATCACTGCCGGCAATCGCCGGGAGCCGGGAACCACCGCTAAGTTTGATTACCCCGGGCAGTCAAGCAAACACGGGAGATTACGATGGATATTGCTGATATCGCGACCAGCGATTATATAGAAGTCGACGCTACCGAGCGGCTGGCGAAGGTCCGCTCTATCTTCGAGCGCAAGAACCCCCGGGGAATCATCGTCACGAACGACGGGGCCTACGAGGGAGTGATCGGCCGGCGGCAACTCCTCCAGTCCCACGTGCAAGACGACGCCAAGGCCGAGTCCCTGATGGTCTCGGCCCCGCAGGTCGAGCGAACCGACGACGTGCGCGAGGTCGCGCGCGTCCTCGTCGAGGGCGGCACGAAGATCGCCCCCGTCTTCGAGGCCGACCGGCTGTGGGGGATCGTCACGACCAACGCGATCCTCGAGGCGGTACTCGAACACCTCGACGCGCTGACCGTCGGAGACATCTACACCGAGAACGTCGTCACGGTGGCCGAGGATACCCACATCGGGCAGGCGATCAACCTCCTGCGCGAACACGGCATCTCGCGGGTGCCCGTCCTCGACGAGGACGGCCTGCTCTCCGGCATGGTCACCACCCACGACATCGTCGACGTGGTCGTCCGTGACATGGACAAGACGACCCGCGGCGAGCGCGCCGGCGGGAACGACCGCATCCTCGACATCCCGGTGTACGACGTGATGTCCAGTCCCGTCGCCACGACCGACACCGCCGAGTCGGTCCGATCGGCCGTCAGCCGGATGCTCGAAAACGACTACAACGGCCTGGTCGTCACCCCCGAGGACGACGACAGTCAGGTCGTGGGCATCCTCACGAAGACCGACGTGCTCCGGGCGTTGACCTACACCGAGGAAGAACACATGGACGTCCAGATCACCAACATCACGTTGCTGGACACCATCTCGCGGGAGGACGTGCGCGTGGACATCGAGGGCGTCGTCGACAAGTACAGCGACATGCAGGTCCGGCACGCCCACGTCCGCTTCCACGAACACAAGGAGAAACTCCGGGGCACGCCGCTGATCCAGTGCCAGATCCGACTGCGCACCACGGAGGGGCAGATCGCCGGCTCCGGCGAAGGCTACGGCGCGGAACAGTCGTTCAACGTGGCGCTGGACAAACTCGAACGCAACGTCCTCGAACTGAAGGACGTGCGTTCCGACGAGGAGTACCGCGGACAGTTGCTCCGGAAACTCGGCGAGTTGTAGGCCGACACCTCGCCGCGTCACCCGTCGGCGAGTCGCGACCGAACCTCGACGCTACCGGTAGTGATCGACCGACCGGGGAAGCAACGGCGGTTTTCCGTGCGCGTGTTCGGCGTTGTAGGCGCCCCCCGGAGGAACTCGCTCGCGTCACTTCGTGCGGAGCCAGGCCCGTGCTTCCAGCACATCCTCGGCGAACAGTTGTTCCAGTGGGACCTCCGTGTCCCTGCGGGCAGTCTTGTCCAGCTCGAACTGCGCGATCCGGTCTTCCGGATAGATGTACGCCCCGTACTCGACGCTCGTCGCGAAGAATCGAGGTGCCCAGTCCTCGTAGAGCCACTCCCGCTGGTCCGGGAACGACTCGAACGCGCGGCAGTCGGCGAGGACTTTCGTCGCCGTCCGGTCTTCGACGAGCGAGAGTAGCGCCTCCTGCCCAGCCCGGAACGATTCCCCCTCGGGTGTGGTGTGCCACTCGAGGACTGCGGCGTCGAGTTCCGGATCCCACCCAACCGTGTACACCTCCGTCTCGTCGTACGACTCCAACGGCATGGCGGAGGCTACGAACAGCGGGTATTTGTAACTGGACCTCGGTTCCGGATCTCGAAACTCCGGCCGGCCGGGACTACGTCGTCCCGAGCCAGTTGCGTGCTTCCTCGATGTCCTCGGTAAAGAGGCGTTCGAGGCCGGGTTGTGGGCTTTTACGCGCGGACATGTCGACGGTCGTTCTGGCTGGCCGATCCTCGGGGTAGACGATTGCCTTGTCCGTCAGTCCGGCCTCGACGGCCCGCGGTTGCCAGTCCGCCACCGTCCAGTCCTGATCGGCCTCGCTCATCAGTCCCTGCTTCCGGGCGTCCACGAGCAACTTGGTCGCGTCCCGGTCGACGATCCAGTCCAGGACGCGTTCCATCACGTCCCGATAGTCCTCGCCCCCCACGTCACCGTCCCACTCGACGGTGATCGTCTCGGTCCCTCCGTCCCAGTGTACCGAACAGACACCGGGCTGACTGAGCAACTCCTCGGTCATACCCACCCTAGTGGCCGTACTGTCTTGTATGCCACCCCGACGGACGAGAAAGCAGGGGCCGCTGAGTGCGGCCCACGATGCCCGAGGTCGGTCGACGGCTGTTCGCGGCCGGTCCGAAACCAGTCTGTCAGGCCGCGACGCCACAGCAGCGACAGCGTGACTCGCCAGCCGCTTCGTCCCATACCAGCGTCCCCTCCTCACAGTTGCGACAGGGAGCGTAGCTCGCGGACGGTGCGTACGAGAGGTCGGTCCCGGTGGACGGGTTCTGCGCCTTCGACATTACGATCAACACTTGCCCAACAATACGGCATAAAGCTTTGGTATAAGGGAAGTAATATGGAGAATATTTCCCTAGATACTGCAGTATTTTGTGTGTTATTTCCTTTTCTTCCAGTCGAGATGTTCGCGGCATCCCGGACGGTCAGTTCGGGGCAGTCGCTATCGCTCCGGATGCGAGACGCTGGGTCCGCGAAAAGGGGGTGTCGTTCGAGACTGGGCGGAGTTACTGCTCGGCGATCCACTCCCGCGCTTCGTCCCAGTCGCTTGTCATCCGGGACGTGTGGTCGTGCTCCTCGATGTCGACGATGTCGTCCAGATTCATCTCCGCGATAGTGCTCTGGTGATGGACCACGACGTGGTAGTCCGCGCCGATTTCGACGGCTTTGGGGAGCCACTCCTCCATGATATACTCCTGGTCCTCGCGGTCGACGAGTGTCATGTCCCGGTGATCGATGAGGATCGTCCCGCTGTTTCGCTCCTCGGCCAGTTCGAGCATCGATCGTGCCCCCTCACGGAACGACTCGCCGTCGACGTACTGCTTCCACTTGTGGACGACCGATTCGATCTCCGGATCCCATCGCGTCGTGAACGCCTCCGTCTCTCTGTACACCTGCTGTGACATACGAGATCGTTTCACGAATTCTGAAATATGTCTATGGGACACAATAACATCCGCGATAGCGAGGGGTTCACATGTGGACGGTGATCGACGTACCGAAAAAACGGGTCGGTCGTCGAGTCGTTACTGGAAGCCGATGCGACCGCCGCCACTCCGGCGCTGTGCCTGGCCGCCGCCGCCCTTGAACTCCTCTTCCATCTGCTGGAAGTAGTCGCGGATGTCCTCGTCGACGGTGGGGCGCACGCCCTCCATCGCCTGGCGGAAGTGGCGCATCTCGACGACTTCGGCGTCGTCGTCCTCGCGCAGGGCCTCGATGGCCGCCTCGCGACAGATGCTCTCGAGGTCGGAGCCGACGTACCCCTCCGAAATTTCGGCGAGTTCCCGGAGGCTCACGTCCGCCGAGAGCGGCGTGTCCTGCGTGTGGATGCGGAGGATCTGCTCACGGCCCTCCACGTCGGGTTCGCCGATGTAGGTGAGCCGGTCGAACCGCCCCGACCGGATGAGGGCGGGGTCGATCATGTCCGGCCGGTTGGTCGCGCCGATGACCATCACGTCCTCCATTTCCTCCAGCCCGTCGAGTTCCGTCAGGAGCTGGTTGACGACGCGCTCGGAGACGTTCGACCCCACGTCGCCGCCCCGTCCGGGGGCCAGCGAGTCCAGTTCGTCGAAGAAGATGATCGTCGGCGCGACCTGCCGGGCCTTCCGGAAGGTCTGCCGGATCGCCTTCTCCGATTCGCCGACCCACTTCGAGAGCAGTTGCGGCCCACGGACCGAGATGAAGTTCGCGTCGGTCTCGTTGGCCACCGCCTTGGCCATCAGCGTCTTCCCGGTGCCGGGCGGGCCGTACAGCAACACGCCCGACGGCGGGGTCACGCCCATGCGCTCGAACTTCTCCGGGGAGTTCATCGGCCACTCGACGGACTCCTGGACCTGCTCTTTGGCGTCGTTGAGGCCGCCGACGTGGTCCCAGTTGATCTTCGGGAGTTCGACGAGGACTTCCCGCATCGCGCTCGGGGAGACCTCGTTCAGCGCCCCCCGGAAGTCGTCCCGTTTGATGATCATCCGGTCGATCAGGCTCGGCGGGATGTCCTCCTCGTCTAAGTCGATCTCGGGGAGGTACCGCCGCAGGGCCTTCATCGCGGACTCCTTGGTGAGGCTCTCGATGTCTGCGCCGACGAAGCCGTGGGTCTCCTCGGCGAGTTTCGAGAGGTTCACGTCGTCGGACAGGGGCATCCCGCGGGTGTGGATCTGGAGGATCTCCTCCCGGCCCACCTCGTCGGGGACGCCGATCTCGATCTCGCGGTCGAACCGACCCGGCCGCCTGAGTGCAGGGTCGACCGAATCGACGCGGTTCGTCGCGGCGATGACGATGACCTGGCCCCTGCTTTCGAGACCGTCCATCATCGTCAGCAGCTGGGCGACGACCCGGCGTTCGACCTCGCCGGTCACGTCCTCGCGCTTGGGCGCGATGGAGTCGAGTTCGTCGATGAAGATGATCGACGGGGCCTCCTCGCTGGCGTCCTCGAAGATCTCACGTAACTGCTGTTCGGACTCGCCGTAGTACTTCGAGATGATCTCCGGGCCGGCGATGGAGAAGAAACTCGCGGAGGTCTCGTTGGCCACCGCCTTGGCCAGCAGGGTCTTCCCGGTGCCTGGCGGCCCGTGGAGCAGGACGCCCTGCGGGGGCTCGATGCCCAGTTTCTTGAAGATCTGGGGGTGTTTCATCGGGAGTTCGACCATCTCCCGGACCCGCTGGATCTCGTTTTGCAGGCCGCCGATGTCCTCGTAGGTGATGCCGCCGCCGGTCTTCTCGAAGCCGCTGATGGGCTCCTCGCGGAGTTCCACGTCGGTGTCCTCGGTGATGAGGACCACGCCCTCGGGATCGGTCTCGACGGCGATCAGCGGGATGGCCTGGCCCGGCGAGCGCATGAACGGGTGGTTCGTGCTGCTCATCACGGGCACGATGTCGCGCTCGACGACCGGCCGCTTGAGGATCTGTCGTTTGACCATGCCGGCGGCGTCCGAGCCGAACTGCACCGACGCCTCCTCGGGCGGTGCCAGCACGAGTTCGTCGGCTTTCTGTGCCTCGGCTTTGCGGATGGTGACGCGTTCGCCGATGCCCACGTCGGCGTTCTGGCGCGTGAACCCGTCGATGCGGACGGTGTCGGTGTTCCAGTCCTGTCGGTCCGCGCGCCACACCTTCGCGGCGGTGGTGTCGCTCCCTTCGATCTCGATGATGTCGCCCGGAGAGAGCTTGAGATGCAACAACGTATCGGGATCGAGGCGGGCGATGCCGCGACCCGAGTCGTTCGGGTACGCCTTCGCCACCTCTAGTTGAACTTCATTCATACTCTGTGGGGATGTAGCACACTCGGGTACGCCGGGAGATATGCTTTTTGCTACCGGTGGTCCACTCTCCGTCTCCTTGCCGGTCGGTTACCGCTCGCCGTCCCCGACCGGAATCACGTCCGCGACCCGGTTCAGGTCGTCCGCAGTCACGTCTCCGCTCCTGAGAACCGACGGCTCCCCCGAGAGATCCAGGATCGTACTCGACTCGGTGGTCCCCCGCGGGCCGCCCTCGATCAGGTAGTCGACGTGCTCGCCGACCTGCTCGCGCGCGAACGTCAGGTCGACCAGTCGGTCGTCGGCCTCGCCCGCCCTGTTCGCGGAGGTCATCGCGACCGGGCGGTCGAGGTGACTCACCAGGTCCCGCCAGGTCGGGTTCGAGAGACAGCCGATAGCGACGGTCCCGTCTTTCCGGACCCGCTCGTGGGGCACCGCGTCGGTCGCCGACAGGACGAGGTTGAGCGGCCCCGGCCAGAACGCCTCGACGAACTCCTCGACCAGCGTCGGGTCCTCGTGCGTGCCGTACGTCCGCCACTCGCCGGGATCGCGCACGAACATGGTCAGCGGTTTCTCGGCCGGCCGGTCGGTCATCTCGTAGACGCGCTCGATCGGCTCGTCCTGCCAGGGATCGACGGTGAGCGCGAGGTTCGTGTCCGAGGGAGCCACGACGACCCCGCCGTCGGCGACGCAGTCGGCGGCCCGCCGCAGGTTCCCGCTCGTCGGCTCCAGCACCGGCGCGTCCATACAGTCGTGTCGTCGAGCCGGAAGGAGAAAGCTACCGGTTCAGGCAGTCCGGCGAGCAGCGAGCGCCACGGCCAGCACGAGTACGCCACTGCCGGCGACGACGGCCGCGGCTCCGAACACGCCACGG